>NZ_AP027918.1:0-3487478 GCF_055398145.1 Microbacterium sp. T3-8 | reverse complement strand
GTCTGCTCGGGGGTGAGGCAGTTCGACGGCGCCCCGACCTCCTGCAGCCAGATCGGCTTGTGCGGGTCGGTCGCGAACGCGCGCGCGAGCTCGATCATGTACTCGGCATGACGATCGGATGCCGTCGACCGCCCGCCGTACTTCTGCGCGGTGCCGTTGAAGATCCACGAGTGCACGGTGGTCATCGCGCCGAGCCGTGAGGCCAGTGCCGGGGTGAAGCCGTGCCCGTCCATGTACCAGGCGGCGTCGTACTCGCTGTGCACGTGGCGCTGCGCGGGCGCGGATGCCTCGGCCGCATCGAGCAGCGTCGTGATCCAGTTCGCGGCCTCGGCTTCGGTGACCGGCCAGGGCGAGGGATGCGTCTGTGCGGAGAACTGGTTCGTCTCGTTGCCGAGCGTGAAGCCCAGGAAGTTCCGGGCATCCGTCAGTCGCTCGCCCAGGCGTGCGACGAGCTCGGCCTGCCCGCTGAGCGCCTCGGGGTGCGTGAACATGTTCTTGTCGTGCCAGGTGAACAGCCACGACGGGATGAAGTCGAAGCTCGACAGGTGCCCCTGGATCACGTCGACGCTCGCGTCGAGTCCGAACTCCGCGGCGACGTCGACCACGGCGCGCACATCGTCGACGGCTTCTTCGCGGATGAGCGTGCGGTTGGGCTGCAGCACCGTCCACAGCGGGAAGATGCGCAGGTGGTCGAGGCCGAGATCGGCGAGGGCGGCGAAGTCGCGGCGCACCTCGTCGAGGTCGAGCGACATCCACGCGTGCATCCACTTCGATCGCGGCGTGTAGTTGGCGCCGAAGCGCAGGGGGTCGGCGGGGGAGAGGGCGACGTTGTCCATCCGGCCAGCCTAGCCACGGCATCCGTGCGGTCGCCGACCCCGGTGACGTGCGGTCAGTGAGGAACGCCCGGGGCTACCGCGCGCCGGAGAACGCCGCGAAGTCGGCGTACGACACGTCGGCGTAGGCGCGTGCCCAGTCGAGGATCGCCTCGCCGACCACGCGTCCGCCGCCGATGTAGCCGGCGACCTCGGTGGCGGTGACGCACTGGCTGTGCGCGCGGGCGATCACGGCGGCGCAGGCCTGCGCGTAGGTGACGAAGGGGCCGTCGTCGAGCTCCTCGACCTCGACCCCGCCCTTCATGTCGTGGAACTGCCGCACGTAGTAGTCGGCTGCCGGTCCCCGCAGGTGGCCGAGGAACGGGTCCGACACGGCCTGGAGGATCCGCTGCATCGCGACGACCCGTGCTCCCTCGCCGTGCTCGTCGATGATGTGCTGGAGCCCCGCGGGTTGATCCACCCGTCCGTACTCGACGAGCACGCTCTGCGAGGCCTGCTTCGGCTGCATCAGCAGGGTGCCGCCGGTGCCGTCCTGGAACAGCACCAGGTAGCAGCGCGTACCGACGCTCCCGACCCCGACGACTCGGCGGGCGACATCGCTGACGTCGAAGTGCTCGAACAGCAGCGCGATGTCGGCGCTGGCGTTGCGGCGGTACTGCATGACGAGCTCGTGCACGATCGCGAGCACCTCGGGGCCGACCGGGCTCGTGGTGGGCTCCTGGTGCACGAAGCGGCGGCGGCCCGCGGCATCCGTCTCGGTCAACCGGCGCACGGCGCGCTCGCCGGTGCGGCGCTGGGCCTGGCGCACGGCCCCGCGGATCGCCTTGCGGGCGGCCGGATCGAGCAGCCCGCGCGAGGATTCGACGTCGAAGTGCGTGAAGTAGCGCGCGGTCGGGGTGAGCCGGGTCGCCCGACGGATGCCGCGGACGTACGACGCGACGGCCGCCCGCACCGCCTCGTCGATGACCTCGTCGCTGCGTCCCGTGGCCCGTCCGCCGACGACGATGCTCGCCGCGAGCCGCTTGACGTCCCATTCCCAGGGCGCCCACGCGGCCTCGTCGAAGTCGTTGAGGTCGAACATCAGGCTGCGCTCGGCCGAGGCGTAGAACCCGAAGTTCGACACGTGGGCGTCGCCGCAGGACGCGACGAGGATGCCGGAGTGCGGGGCATCCGCGAGGTCGGCCGCCATGAGCGCCGCCGTGCCGCGGTAGAACGCGAAGGGGCTCGCCGCCATGCGTTCGGTGCGCAGCGGCACCAGTTCGGGGATACGGCTGCGGTTCTGGCGATCGAGGATGCCGAGGGGATCGCGGGGCGTCGTGGCGAGCGCGGCGAGGGCGCGGCGCGGGGTGCGCTTGCGTGAGGCGACGCCCCGATCGCGCAGTGCATCGCGCGTGATCGGGGGCGTCCAATCCGGGGTCATGGGGTCATTGTGGCAGTCGGGCGGTGCGTACGCATGAGAGATTTGAGGGATGATCCGTGCCGCCGACCTCCGAGGGGCGGATGCCGTCGCCGTCGGGCGCCTCGTCGAGGACTACCTCCGTCAGACCGAGAGCGAGAAGGTCGCCCACGGTGCGGCGCCGGCCCCGGCATCCGATGCCCTGCCCGACGCCTACCGCCGCGAGGTCGACGACCCGGCGGATGCCTACGGCGACTGCCGCGTGTTCGTCGCCGAGCTCGACGGCGAGGTCGTCGGGGTGGTGGTGCTGCGACCCGATGCCGAGGGCGTCGAGATCAAGCGGCTCTGGGCGTCGCCCGAGGTGCGGGGCCGGGGCGTGGGATCGGGGCTGCTCGACGCGGCGATCGCGGGCGGTTCCGGCGACGTGCGCCTGTCGGTCTGGGACTGGCGGGGCGACGTCATCCGCCTCTACGAGTCGCGCGGGTTCGTGCGCGTGCCCTCGTGGGATGCCCGTCCGGCCCTCGTCTGCATGCGCTTCTCTCCTCGTGAGGGGTCGTGACACGCCGCACCGGAACCTCGACGCGCGGCGTGTGCTGACCCCTCGCGGCACGGGAATCGGGCTTTCGGGCCCGCCGCTGCGGTGGCACGATGGCGCCATGGCCACCGTCGACGATGTCCGCGCGATCGCGCTCGCACTCCCCGGCGCGCTGGAGAGAGTGGGCGGGCATACCGGCGAGCCCGCGTGGCGCGTGTCGTCCGGCCAGTTCGCGTGGATGCGCGGTCCCCGCGCCACCGATCTCGCCCAGCTCGCCGCCCTCGACCGCACCTGGCCCGACGGCGACGTGCTCGGGGTGCGCGTCGAAGGCCTCGACGAGAAGGAGGCGTTGCTCGCGGCCGAGCCCATGGCGCTCTTCACCATCCCGCACTTCGACGGCTATCCCGCTGTGCTCGTGCGCCTCGACAGGATCGACGGCGAGCGTCTGGCCGAACTGATCGCGGATGCCTGGCTCACCCGCGCGCCCGCCCGCATCGCCCGCGCGTGGCTGGCCGAGCGCGGCCTGGAGGCCTGATGCGCGCGCGTCAGGCAGGCGGCAACCGCAGCACGTCGGGGGACTCGCCCCCGGTGAGGTCGTCGGCGATGCGGATGCTGCGCGCCAGATCGTCGAGTGCACCGTCGAGGGTGCCGAAGCGCTCGCGCTCGCTGCAGATCGCGGTGAGGGTGACGAGGTGCGTCCCCGTGTCCCACGTGTACGTCGTGAACGGCGGGGCGCTCGGCGACGGCGGCATCGCGACGACGAGCTTTTCGCCCGCGCCGAGCGCCGTGCGGAACGAGACCGTGTCGTCGTACTCCATCGGCATCGACGCCCGCGCGATGCGCACCTCGGGGGTGAGTTCCTGCGTCGTCGCCATCGCGACGACCAGCTCGGGGTCGGCCTTCCACGTCCACACCAGCACGCGCCCGTCGGCGCGCTTCATGAGCATGGGGGCGGCCTGGCTCATCATCCACGCGCCGAGGCGCGACCCCGGCCGCTCGGTCGCGCCGAGGGCCGCGTTCGCCTGGCCCAGCAGCATCCGGATGGCCGCCTTGCGGTGGCGTCGGCCCTTCCAGCCCAGCGAGTCGGTCACGGGGATCCACAGCGAGGGGTCGGCATCCGCAGTCAGGCGCATGTCTCCACGGTAGACGGTGTTGCCGGGAGGATGCCGGTGGGCCTCGAAGCCCCGCCCAGGGGCCTCGGGTAGAGTTGCCAGCGCCCTCCGGGGCACCCCTGGCCGCGAACCGTAAGGCAGCATGTCTGTTTCTCCCACCGACCCGACCAGCGCACCCGACACCGGGGAGCGACCGCTGCGCATCCTGATCGGCGCCGACACGTTCGCGCCCGACATCAACGGCGCCGCCCGCTTCGCCGAGCGTCTGGCCGCCGGTCTCGTGCAGCGCGGCCACGACGTGCACGTCTCGGCTCCGAACCAGGCGTACCGCCGCTCGAAGCCGCACATCGAGATCATCGAGGGCGAGCGCATGACCCTGCACCGGCTGCCGTCGGTGCGCTGGGCGCCGCACGACTGGCTGCGCTTCGTGTGGCCGTGGCGTTCGAAGCACTGGGCGCGCACCGTGCTCGACCGGGTCAACCCCGATGTCGTGCACATCCAGTCGCACATCGTGATCGGCCGCGGCCTCGCCCGCATCGCGCGCCAGCGCGGCATCCCCGTGATCGCCACGAACCACGTCATGGCCGAGAACATCCTCGAGCACACGACGATGCCGGATGCCGTCAACCGCTTCATCACGAAGCACGCGTGGGCCGACGCCAAGCGCACCTTCGACATGACGCGGGCGGTCACCACGCCCACCCGCCGGGCCGCCGACTTCCTCGAGAGCACGGTCGCGGTGCAGAACGTGATCCCGGTGAGCTGCGGCATCGATCGCTCGCAGTACACCCCGGTGCTCGCCCCGCGCGAGAAGAACCGGATCGTGTTCGTCGGGCGTCTCACGGCCGAGAAGCAGATCGACGTCATCCTGCAGGCCATGACCAAGCTCGACCCGGCGCTCGACACCACCTTCGACATCGTCGGCGGCGGCGATCAGCGCAAGCAGCTCGAGAACCTCGCGAACCAGCTCGGCCTCGGTGACCGGGTCACCTTCCACGGCCGCACCTCCGACGACGAGCTGCGGATGCTGCTCTCGCGGGCGAGCCTGTTCGTGATCGCCTCGATCGCCGAACTGCAGTCGATCGCGACGATGGAGGCCATGGCCTCGGCGCTGCCGATCGTCGCCGCGGATGCCGTCGCCCTCCCGCACCTCGTGCACCACGGCGAGAACGGCTACCTGTTCGAGCCCGGCGACGCCGACGCGCTCGCCGCGCGCCTGACCGACGTGCTGACCGCCGAGCCGGCCGAGTACGCGCGCATGCAGCAGGCGTCGCTCGACGGCGTCGCGATCCACGACATCAATCGCACCCTCGACACCTTCGAGGCGCTGTACCGCGACGCCCCTCTGCCCGAGTGACGCGCATGCACGTCGTGTTCTTCGGCGACCAGCACCTCGACTCGCTCGGTGGGGCGCAGGTCTCGATGCGACTGCAGCGGGAGTTCCTCGAGCGAGCCGGGCACACGGTCACCGTCGTCGCGCCGCGCATGCACGGGGCGCGGGCAGCGGCCGGGGCGACGGATGCCGCGTACCTCGACCTGCCCTCGATGCCGATCACGCTCGACCGTGAGTACTCGATGACCTGGCCGGGGCGGGCGACCGACCGCTTCCTCGACCGTGCGATGACCACGCGTCCGCCCGTCGATCTCGTGCACGTGCAGGCCGATTTCTGGGGCGCGTTCATCGGTCACCGCTACGCGCAGCGCCACGGCATCCCGGTCGTGCACACGATGCACAATCGCGTCGATGTCGGGATCGCCGCCGTCACCCCGTTGCATCGCCCGGTGCTCGGGGCGCTGAATCTGTGGCGCCGCGCGGCGCTGCGCGGGATCGGTCGGCCGGTCGGCGGCGGCGACGGCTGGGCGTTCCTGCGCGGGCTCGCGGCCGGGGCATCCGCCGTCACCGCCCCCTCGACGCACTTCGCCCGCCGCCTCGAGCAGCACGACGTGTTCGATGCGGTCGACGTGATCTGGAACGGCATCGACGACGACGTGCGCGCCGCCGTGCTCGCCGACCGCGCGCATTCGGTTGCTGAGCCTGTCGAAGCACGGATGCCGGGACGCCCGCGGTTCGTGTGGCTCGGCCGCATGAGCCCCGAGAAGCGGCTGCTGCCGTTCCTCGAGGCGTGGAACGCGGCGGGAATCGATGCCGACCTCGAGATCATCGGCGGAGGAGGGCAGCGTGCGGCGGCCGAGAAGCTCGTCGCCGGACGCCCGGGCGTGCGTTTCGCCGGGCGCCTCACCTATCCGCAGACCCTCGCCCGCATCGCCGCGGCCGACGCGCTCGTGCAGACGTCGATCGGCTTCGAGACGCAGGGCATGACCCCGTTCGAGGCCGCGACGCTCGGCACGCCCTCGATCATCAGCGACCCCGACATCGCCGCCGAGCTCGGGGGCGGGTTCTGGGCGGTGGCCGACGCCGACGGTGCGGAGCCGGCGCGCGTCGCGGCGCTCGCCGAGACGCTGCGGGTCGCGGCATCCGATATCTCCGCCGGCACGGCACCCACCCCGCTGCCCGCGGTGGCCGAGGCGTTCCGCCAGTCGTCGCGCACCGCCGCGATGATCGAGGTCTACGAGCGCGTGCTCGCCGAGAACTGATTCGCCGAGACACCACTTCGGCCCCGAGGCATCACGTCAGGCGTGGTGTCTCGGGGCCGAAATGGTGTCTCGACGCGCCCGCTTACAGGAACGCGTAGAACAGGCTGGAGATCCAGCCGAGGATGATGCCCAGCAGCTGCACGCCGCCGACGCCGATCGCGACACCCGCGAAGACCTGGCCGCCGGGGCGCCGCACCGCGATGAGTCCGAGCACGAGGGCAGCCGCGCTGGCGAGGAACGTGACGACCCCGAACAGCAGGGTGAAGATGCCGTAGCCGCCATCGCCGTAGCCCGAGTAGTAACCGATCGACGACAGCAGGAACGGCTGGATCAGCACCTGCAGCGCGCCGATCGCGGCGACCGCGAGAGCGATGATGAACGCGACGCGCGCGAGGGCGTTCGACGAACCGGCGGCACGCGCCGGTGTCGGGCTCGCGCCGTATGCGGGCTGCTGCGTGGCGGCGTAGGAGGCCGCGCCCGGGTGCGGGTAGGCGCCCTGCGGGGCGGCCTGACCGTAGGGCTGCGCCTGCGGCTGGCCGTATGCCGGTGCCTGCTGCGTGGCCGGCGGCTGCCCGTATGCCGGGGCCTGCTGCGGTGCCTGCTGGCCGTACGGCGGCGCGGCCGGGTGCTGCGGGTCGGCGGGAAGAGCGGATGCCGCCGGCGGAGCGCTCGGGAACTGCTGCTGCGGCGGGTTCGTGGCGTTCCCGTTCGGGGGCGTGGGGGGAGCGGGAGGCAGCTGCGGGTCGCTCATGGCTCCGAGCGTAGTCGTCCGAGCGGCCGGGCGGGGTGAACGGTTCCGGACGGATGACGCTCGGTGTCAGCGGTAGACGTGGCCGGACTCGGCGCGTCGCAGGGGTTCGCGATCGACGACGCGGGTCCAGTCGGTGGGGGTGGCGCGGTATCCGTCACGGCGCAGTTCGACGACCGTGGCGACGAGAGCCCAGAGGGAGAGGGCGGCGAGGAGGATGAGGAGTACCATGGCAGAAACGCTACGGTCGACGTAGATCCGCCACGAGTGGCAGGATGGACGCATATCGTATGAAATCTGCCATTCGGGAGTGCGCATGAAGACAGTCGCCTGCATCGTCCAGGACGGGTTCGCGCCGTTCGAGTTCGGCCTCGCGTGTGAGGCCTTCGGGCTCGACCGATCGAACGACGGCGTTCCGAACTTCGACTTCCGCGTCGTCGCCCCGCGTCCCGGCGTCGTGGCCTCCAAGCTCGGCTTCTCGCTGAACGTCGAGCACGACCTCTCCTTCGCCTACGAGGCCGATCTCGTCGTGTTCTGCCCGGTTCCGCGGGAGTACTGGGACCGCATCGATCCGCTGCTGCTCGACGTCGCCCGCGATGCGGTCGCCCGGGGCGCCTGGGTGCTCACGATCTGCAGCGCCTCGTTCATCCTCGGGGCCGCGGGAGTGCTCGACGGTCGTCGCGCCACCACGCACTGGATGTACTCCGAGATCATGGCCTCGATGTACCCGGAGGTCGAGATCGATCCCGACGTGCTCTTCGTGCAGGACGGTCGCATCATCACCAGCGCCGGCACCGCCGCGGGCATCGACGCGTGCCTGCACCTGCTGCGGCAAGAGCTCGGCGCCGAGCTCACCAACCGCATCGCGCGCCGCATGGTCGTGCCGCCGCAGCGCGACGGCGGGCAGGCGCAGTTCATCGACCGTCCGATCCCGGTCGTGCCGAGCGACTCGCTCGCCGCGGTCGCCGACTGGGCCGTCGAGCATCTGCGCGACGAGCTCGGGGTCGATCAGCTCGCCGCCCGAGCCCTCATGTCGCCGCGCACCTTCGCCCGCCGGTTCAAGGCCGAGTACGGCGCGACTCCGGCGGCCTGGCTCGCGCGCCAGCGCATCATCCACGCCCAGCGGATGCTCGAACGCACCGACCTCCCGCTCGATCGCATCGCCGACGAGTGCGGGTTCGGCTCGGCGGCCGTGCTGCGTCAGAACTTCGCCCGCGTGCTCGGCCTGACGCCGACCGCCTACCGCGCCCGCTTCTCCTGCGCCGACGACGAGGTGCCGGCCGCCTGAGGTTCCGCGGGGCACCCTTCGTCTCGTCGCTGCGCTCCTCGCTCAGGGACCGGGTTCCTCCCTCCGGTTCCTGAGCGAGCGAAGCGAGACGAAGGGCCCCGCCAGAGCCCGCGTCAGAGCGCGCGGGTCGTCGACCGCTCGACGAGAGAACACGGCAGCAGCACGTGCGCGGCATCCTGCTCGGGCGAGGCCAGGCGAGAGAGCAGCAGCTCGACCGCGCCGTGCGCCATGTCGAGGATCGGCTGCCGCACCGTCGTGAGGTCGAACGCCTGCCACGACGACATCGCCACGTCGTCGAAGCCGAGGATCGAGACGTCATCGGGCACGGCGACGCCGAGCGCGGTGGCCGCGTTCAGCGCTCCGAAGGCGACGAGGTCGTTGTGGCAGAAGAGCGCGGTGGGCGGCTCGGGCAGCTGCAACAGGCGGGTCGTGGCGTCGAAGGCGCGTGTGTAGTCGAGGTCGGCGACCTCGAGCAGGTCTTCGTCGAAGGAGACACCGGCGGCGGCGAACTCGAGCAGGAAGCCGCGGTGCCGGTCGTTGACGGATGCCGCGCCCAGGGGTCCCGAGATCACGCCGATGCGCCGGTGGCCGAGGTCGAGCAGGTGCCGGGCGGCGATGCGTCCGCCCTCGAAGTTGTCGGGTGAGATGGAATCGGATGCCGGGGCGGCGCCCGGGCCCATCGTGACCGAGGGGGCGCCGAGCGAGACGATGCGCCCCTCGTCGTCGGGGGAGAGCAGCGTGGTGGTGAGGATGACGCCGTCGACGTTGGTCTCCCAGAGCGTGCGGGCGAGGTCTTCGGTGGTGTCGGCGCGCCCCGAGAGGATGAGCGTGCGGTAGCCGGCGTGGTTGAGCTCGCCGCTGATGGTGTGCAGCAGTTCGGCGTAGTAGCTGTTGCGCGGGTCGCCGAGCACGACGCCGATCGTCTGCGTGCGGCTGGTGACGAGGCTGCGGGCGCTGAGGTTGGGGCGGTAGCCGAGCTTCTCGATCGCCGCCTCGACCTTGGCGCGGATGTCGTCGGACACCCCTTCGCGCCCGTTGACGATGCGCGAGACCGTGGTCTGCGAGACTCCGGCCGCTTTGGCGACATCGATGCTCGTGACACCGCGGGACTTCGGCGGCATGGGATCTCCTCTGGGCGTGCCGGGACTCCCATGCTAGACGGCGCGGGGCGAGGATGACTACGCAACCCTCGGTGCGGCCCCCTCCCGCGTCGCGCGAACGCGGCCCGGAATGTCGCCGAACGCCGGTCAGGCGTGCCAATGCGCGGGCGAGGGCAGGGTGTGATCGCGCACGTCCACGCCCGACGGCGCGACGGATGCCGTGGCGTACAGCAGCGACTGCGTGGGATAGCCGTGCGGGCGGTTGTCGCGGATGATCGCGCGGTCGTCTTCGGGGGAGAGTTCAGCACTCTCGGCGAGGAGGGCGGTCCACTCGGCCACCCAGTCCGCGCTCTCGGCGGCCGGAGCGAGCGCGCGGAACCGCGGCAGCCAGGTACGGATGCGCGGGGTGACCGCGTCGTCGAGATCGTCGTGGGCGATCATGTGGGTGCCGGCGGCGACGGGCGTGGTGCGCAGCTCGGCGCCGTCCCACGAGAGCACCCGCGCTCCCTCGGGTCCGACCTCGAGCAGGTTGAAGCCGTGCATCGGCAGAGGGCCCTCGGGTGAGCGGCCCGCGACCGACTCGAGGGCGAGCGATCCGCGCGAGATGGCGCGGTCATCGGGCAGCTCCTGCACGTCGGCGCGGTTGAGCAGCACGGCGAGGCGTCGGCGCTGCGGGTCGACCGCGAGCCAGGCGCCGCCCGCACGACGGTCGCGGATGCCGATCACGCCCGGGTACTGCTCGGGCCACCACGGGCCCAGGGCGTCCCACTCGCGCTGCGGGTCTTCGTCACGCACCGCCAGCAGTCTCACCGACGCGGCATCCTCGACATCAATCACGACCGTGCACACACTCTCGATCCTATGCGCGCCCGTGGGCGGAGTTCTCCCCGTTGGGCGGACTTTTCGGGGCGAAGCATCCGCCCCACGCGGAGTTCTCCGCCCGTTGGGGAGGAGAACTCTCGCTTCGCAGGATCGGGAGGGCGGATGCCTCCTGCGGAAGGCGTGTTCTCCTCCGCTGCGGGCCCTTCGTCTCGCTCCGCTCGCTCAGGGGCGCCGCTCGCTCACGACCAGAGTCTCGGCTCCTGAGCGAGGAGCGCAGCGACGAGACGAAGGCGTCCGGGGGAGTTCTCGTCGTTGGGCGGACTTTTCGGGGCGAGGCATCCGCCCGACGCGGAGTTCTCCGCCCGTTGGGGAGGAGAACTCTCGCTCCGCAGGATCGGAAGGGCGGATGCTTCCTGCGGAAGGTGTGTTCTCCTCCGCTGGCGCCCCGCACCCCCGGATGCTGCGGCAGAATCGAAAGCGTGAACATCGTCGTCGGAGTCACGGGCGGCATCGCCGCGTACAAGACGGTGCACCTCGTGCGCCTCCTCATCAAGGCCGGTCATGACGTGACCGTCGTGCCCACCGAAGACGCGCTGCGCTTCGTCGGCACCCCCACGTGGGAGGCGATCAGCCGGCATCCCGTCACGACGAGCGTGCACGACGACGTCGCCCGCGTACGTCACGTCGCTCTGGGGCAGGCCGCCGGGCTCGTGATCGTCGCGCCGGCCACCGCGAACACGATCGCGTCGATGACGGCCGGGCTGGCGAGCGACCTGCTCGGCACGACGCTGCTCGCCACCGAGGCTCCCGTGCTGATCGCGCCCGCCATGCACGCCGAGATGTGGCGGCATCCGGCGACGCAGTCGAACATCGCGACCCTCCGCGAGCGAGGAGTGCACCTGGTGGGTCCCGCCGACGGCGAGTTGGCCGGCGGAGACAGCGGGCCGGGGCGGATGTCGGAGCCGGAGGAGATCTTCGCCGCGGCCCTGGCGCTGCTCGCTCCCGGCGACCTCGCGGGCCTTCGTGTCGCCGTCTCGGCGGGCGGCACCCGGGAGCCGATCGACCCCGTGCGCTTCCTCGGCAACCGTTCGAGCGGACGTCAGGGCACCGCGCTCGCCGCGGAGGCCGCCGCCCGCGGTGCCGAGGTCACCCTCGTCGCCGCGCACATCGATGCCGCGATCCTGGCGTCGGCGCGGCATCCGTCGGTCGCGATCGTTCGCGTCGGAACGGCGGCCGAACTCGGGGAGGCGATGAAGGATGCCGCGGCATCGGCGGACGTCGTGATCATGGCCGCCGCGGTCGCCGACTACCGACCCGCGCGCGCCGCCGACCACAAGCTCACGAAGGAGGAGGGCGTGCTCGATCGCGTCGACCTCGTCGAGAACGAGGACGTCGTGGCCGCGCTCGCCACTCTCCGCGCCGAGGGGCGTGCGCCGACGGGGCAGACGATCGTGGCGTTCGCCGCCGAGACGCTGACGGATGCCGAGCAGCGCCGTGAGCGCGCTCGCCGCAAGCGAGAGCGCAAGGGCGTCGACCTGCTGGCAGTGAACCTCGCGGATGCCGAGAACGGCTTCGAGCGCACCGACAACGCGGTCGAGATCATCGGTGAGGGCGGGGCGGTCGTGGCCGAGGCATCCGGGACCAAGCGCGAGGTCGCGGGCGCGATCTGGGATGCGGTGCGGACGCTGCGCTGATGAGGGCATTGTCGATGAGGTGCCGCCCTGCTAAACTTGAGTCTATACAACTCAACTTTTGAGTACTCATCGACCAGAAGGAGTCTCCCAGGAGGGACAGATGACCACCCCGCAGACCGGTTCCCAGAACGACCAGCAGTCCGCACTCGAGCAGTTCGGGATCAACCTCACCGACCGCGCCCGTCAGGGCAAGCTCGACCCCGTGATCGGCCGCGACAGTGAGATCCGCCGCGTGAGCCAGGTGCTCACCCGCCGCACCAAGAACAATCCGGTTCTCATCGGCGAGCCCGGCGTCGGCAAGACCGCCGTCGTTGAGGGCCTCGCCCAGCGCATCGTCGCGGGTGACGTCGCCGAGTCCCTCAAGGACAAGGAGCTGATCACTCTCGACATCTCGGCGCTCGTCGCCGGCGCGATGTACCGCGGGCAGTTCGAGGAGCGGTTGAAGCAGGTCCTCAAGGAGATCACCGAGTCCGACGGGCAGATCATCACGTTCATCGACGAGCTGCACGTGCTCATGGGCGCGGGCGGCGGGGAGGGCTCGGTCGCGGCATCCAACATGCTCAAGCCGATGCTCGCCCGGGGAGAGCTGCGCCTCATCGGCGCCACCACGCTCAACGAGTACCGCGAGTTCATCGAGAAGGATGCCGCGCTCGAGCGCCGCTTCCAGCAGGTCTACGTCGGTGAGCCGACCGTCGAAGACACGATCGCCATCCTCCGTGGGCTCAAGGAGCGCTACGAGGCGCACCACAAGGTCGCCATCTCCGATGGTGCGCTCGTGGCGGCGGCATCCCTGTCGAACCGGTACCTGCCCGCGCGGCAGCTGCCCGACAAGGCGATCGACCTGATCGACGAGGCCGCCTCGCGGCTGCGCATGGAGATCGACTCGGCCCCGGTCGAGATCGACGAGCTGCGCCGCCACGTCGACCGTCTCAAGCTCGAAGAGCTCGCGCTCAAGAAGGAGAAGGACCCGGCATCGAAGGAGCGCCTCGCGACTCTCCGCGCCGACCTCGCCACCGAGCAGGCCAAGCTCGGCGAGCTGCAGGCCCGGTGGGAGCGCGAACGCGCATCGCTCAACCGCGTCGGCGACCTGAAGACGCGCCTGGATGCCGCCCGCAGCGACGCCGAGCGCGCGCAGCGCGAGGGCAACCTCGAGCGCGCCTCCCGGCTGCTCTACGCCGAGATCCCGGCGCTCGAGCGCGAGGTCATGGAGGCCGAGCGGTCGGAGTCCGTCGACTCCGACGGCGAGCGGCGCATGGTCAACGAGCAGGTCACCGATGAAGACATCGCCGGCGTCATCGCGGCGTGGACCGGCATCCCCGTCGGTCGCCTGCTGCAGGGCGAGACCGAGAAGCTGCTGCACCTCGAGTCCGAGCTGGGCAAGCGCCTGATCGGACAGAAGGATGCCGTCAAGGCCGTGTCGGATGCCGTGCGCCGCTCGCGCGCGGGCATCAGCGATCCCGGTCGCCCCACCGGTTCGTTCCTGTTCCTCGGGCCGACCGGTGTCGGAAAGACCGAACTCGCGAAGGCGCTCGCCCAGTTCCTCTTCGACGACGAGCACGCCATGGTGCGCATCGACATGTCGGAGTACGGCGAGAAGCACTCCGTCTCGCGTCTCGTCGGAGCCCCTCCCGGGTACGTCGGCTACGAGCAGGGCGGTCAGCTGACCGAGGCCGTGCGTCGTCGCCCGTACAGCGTGATCCTGCTCGACGAGGTCGAGAAGGCGCACCCCGAGGTGTTCGACGTGCTGCTGCAGGTGCTCGACGACGGCCGCCTCACCGACGGGCAGGGCCGCACGGTCGACTTCTCGAACGTGATCCTGATCCTCACGTCGAACATCGGCTCGCCGATCCTCATCGACCCGGTCCTCTCGGTCGAGCAGAAGCGCGAGCAGGTGATGGCGCTCGTGCAGCAGGCGTTCCGGCCCGAGTTCCTCAACCGTCTCGACGACATCGTGATGTTCCAGGCGCTCAGCGAAGACGACCTCGCGCAGATCGTGGAGCTGTCGATCGATCAGCTGCACACGCGGTTGCACGATCGCCGGCTCACCCTCGCGGTCACGCCCGACGCGCGATCGTGGCTCGCCGAGCGCGGGTACGACCCGGTGTTCGGTGCGCGCCCGCTGCGCCGCCTCATCCAGAGCGAGGTGCAGAACAAGCTGGCGACCGCGCTGCTCTCGGGCGGCGTGCGCGACGGCGACACGGTGCGCGTCGACGTCGCGGCCGACGGCACGGGTCTCGTGCTCACGGCCGAGGCGCCGGCATCCGTTCCCGACGACGATGACGACGTGATCGAGGCCGAGCTCCTCGACGACTGAGCGGCGGTGGCTGCGACGCTTCGACAGGCTCAGCGACCCAACCACTGGGTTCCGTATCAAGCACTGGGTCCCTGAGCCTGTGGAAGGGCCTGCCCGCGCTACTTCAGCCGCTCGCTGCGGATCCCGCCCAGAGCGTCCTTCTCGAGCCCCTGCCCGATGATCGAGTGCCGTCGCGAGTAGGCGAAGTAGATGATCATGCCGATCGCGAGCCAGATCGCGAATCGCACCCAGGTCTCGGTGCTGAGGTTGAGCATCAGCCAGAAGCAGGCGAGCGCCGAGATCCACGGCAGCCACGGCGAGAGCGGAACCATGAACGGCCGCTCGAGGTCGGGGCGGGTCTTGCGCAGGATCGGCACCCCGATGCTCACGAGCACGAACGCCGACAGGGTGCCGATGTTGATCATGTCGCCGAGCACCTGCACGTCGAAGAACCCGGCGATGATCGCGATGATCACCCCGACGATCAGCTGGATACGGATCGGGGTGCCGCGCTTCTTGTCGGTGACGCTGAGGGCGCGGGGCAGCAGGCCGTCGCGGCTCATCGCGAACACCACGCGCGCGAGGCCCATGAGCAGCACCATCACGACCGTGGTCAGGCCGACCAGACTGCCGATCGCGATGACCTGCGCCGCCCAGGTCGCGCCGACGAGTTCGAAGGCGCTCGACAGCGACGGTTCGTCGAGCTTCGCGAGCTCGGTGTACGAGACCATTCCGGTGATGACGATCGCGACGAGCACGTAGAGCACGGTCACGATGATGAGGCCCAGGATGATGCCGCGGGGAACCGTGCGCTTCGGGTCCTTGGTCTCCTCGGCGCTGGTGGCGACGACGTCGAAACCGATGAACGCGAAGAACACCAGTGCGGCGCCCGAGAGGATGCCGAACACGCCGTACATCGTCGGGTCGGAGCCGGTCATGAACGAGAACAGCGACTGGGTCCAGGCGCTCTCCGACGCCACGCCCTCCTGCGCCGGGGGAACGAACGGCGAGTAGTTCGCACCGTTCACGAAGAAGAGTCCGACGACGATCACGAACAGCACGATCGCGACCTTGATGACCGTGAAGACGCTGTTGACGCGGCTCGACAGGCGCGTGCCGAGTGCGAGCAGCAGGGTGAAGATCGCGACGATGACGACGGGACCCCAGTCGAAGCTGACGCCGCCGAGCTGCACCGACATCGGGATGTCGAGGTCGAACAGCGAGACGGTGTCGCCGAGGTACACGCCCCAGTACTTCGCGATGACGGCAGAGGCCATGAGCATCTCGAGGATGAGGTCCCAGCCGATGATCCAGGCGAGGAACTCGCCGAGCGTCGAGTACGTGAACGTGTACGCGGAGCCGGCGACCGGGATCGACGACGCGAACTCGGCGTAGCAGAGGATCGCGAGGCCGCACACGGCGGCGGCGATGATGAACGAGATGATGACGGCCGGGCCGGCATGGCGAGCGGATGCCTCGGCTCCGACCGAGAAGATGCCGGCGCCGACCGCGACGGCGACGCCCATGACCGCGAGGTCCCAGACGCCGAGCGAGCGTTTGAGGGAGCGTTTCTCGTCGTGCGTCTCCGCCATCGACTGCTCGACCGACTTCACTCTGCGCTGAATCGCCATGCCGACGATTGTAGGTCGCGGTCGTCGCGCTGCACCCCTTACGAAACAGAAGGCTCCCGTCGCACTTGCTGTCGGAATGACCGGGTCAGACCGACAGGAAGTGCGACGGGAGCGAAGGATTCCGAGCGGATGCCGGAACGGAAGGGTGGGATCAGGCGCTGAGGATGACCGTCTCGGCGATCGGGCGGCGCACGCGCGGTGCGGTCTCGCGCTGCTGCAGCACCTCGGGGAGGGCGGTCACGTCGCCGAACTCGCCGACGGCGAAGACCGTGACGGCCGAGAAACGGGGCTCGAGGTCGGCGAACTCGCGCACGGCCTCCGGGTCGAATCCGCTCATCTGGTGCACGAGGAGTCCCTCGTGGTGAGCCTGCACCGAGAAGTGCGCGACAGCCTGGCCGAGGTCGTAGAGGGCGTGGGTGATCGGCGTGCCGTCTTCGGTGGCGGTCTCGGCGACGGCGACGACGAGGACGGCGGCGTTCACGGCCCAGGCCTGGTTGAAGCCGACGAGCGCGTCGACGACCTGTGCGTGCAGAGCCGTTCCGCGGCGGGCGACGATGAAGCGCCACGGCTGCGAGTTGTTGGCCGAGGGCGTCCAGCGGGCGGCTTCGAGGGAGGCGGCCAGCTTGGCCTCGTCGATCGCGTTCTCGGCGTCGAAGGCGCGGGGGCTCCAGCGCTCGGCGAGCACCTCGAGGACGGGGTGCTCGGTGGGTGCGGTGCGGACGAGGGTGGGAATGCTCACGGTGATGCCTTTCAGACGGGGTGCCGATCGGACTCCGTCGTCCGCCTACGCGTGTCTGAACGCATGTGCCCGCATGGATATTCCTGTGGATGTGCGGGTTTCGTCGTGTGACGCGAAAGAGGGACGGATGCCGTTGCCCCGGCATCCGTCCCTCTCGCCCAGCGCGCCTCAGCCGCGCAGCGCCTCGGTGAGCTTGACCCGCGAGCCCATGCGCAGCAGCGAGTTCTCGTAGATCTTCGCGCCGATCGCGATCGCGGCGATGCAGCTCACCAGCAGGATCGCCAGCGACAGGATCGGCTCCCACCACTGCGCCTCGCCGACGAACAGGCGCATCGGCATCCCGACCGGGGCCGAGAACGGTACGTACGACATGATCGTCAGCACCAGCGCGTTGTCGTTGAAGACGATGACGAGGATGTACGGCGCCATGATGAGCATCGTGATCGGGGTCGTGGTGGCGCCGATGTCCTCCTGGCGTGACACCATCGAGGCCGCCGCGGCGAACAGCGAGGCCAGCAGCACGAAGCCGAAGAGGAAGAACACCGCGAACCACAGGATCGGGCCGCCGAGCAGCGTCAGCACGTCTCTCTGCCCGGTGACGATGAGTCCGACGGTGGCGATCGCGGCGAGGCCGACGATCTGCGCCATCGCGAGGATCGTGTTGCCGATGACCTTCCCGGCGAGGAGGGTGCGGGCGGGGATCGCCGACAGCAGCAGCTCGACCACGCGGGTCTGCTTCTCTTCGACGACGCTCTGCGCGATCGTGCCGCCGAAGGTCGACGCCGCCATGAGGAAGACGATGCCGAAGGCGAGCGCGATGAAGTACCGCAGCAGCGGGTTGGTGGTCGCAGGTTCGAGGATCTGCACCTCGGGCGTCTGCGAGAGGCCGCTGACAAGGGAGCTCGGGGCGTCCTTGAGCGCGATGACGGTGTACCCGGTGGGCCCGCCGCTCGAGACGACCGCCGCGTCGACCTTCTCCTCGCGCACGAGCTGCTCGGCGGCCGCGTCGTCGGCGACCTCGGTCACCTCGACGTCGGGCAGTGCCGACACCGCGGATGCCGTCTCGGAGGTCGCGGCGACCGGGGTCTTGTCGGTGCCGCTGTTGTTGCTGGCGAACCCGCCGATCAGCACGCCGGCGAGAGCGATGAGCATGAGGATGACGGTCGAGATGACGAACGCCTTGCTGCGCAGCTTCGAACCGATCTCGCGCTCGGCGACGAGCCAGATCCCGCTGGAGCTGCGGATGGGGGAGCCTCCCCCGGGAGTCGACGTGGTCACTGGATGACCTCCTTGAAGATCTGGGCGAGGGACGGATGCTTGGGGGCGAAGCTCGCGACGTCGCCGTGGGCGACGGCGGTGCGCAGCACGCGCTGCGCGGTCTCCGCGCCGTCGGTGTCGAATAGGGCGTAGCCGCCCTCGAAGTCGACGACGGTGACGCCCGGTTCGGTGCGCAGCCATCCGGCGTCACCCGCCGAGACCAGCTCGTAGCGGCTGCCGGCGTGCTGGGCGCGGAGCCCGTCGCGGGAACCGGCGGCGCGGATCGTGCCCCCGGCGAGGATGACGAGGTCGTCGCAGAGGCGCTCGACGACGTCGAGCTGGTGCGAGGAGAACAGGATGGATGCGCCCTGGGCGGCGGTGGCCTGCAGCGTCGAGGCGACGACGTCGACCGCGAGCGGGTCGAGACCCGAGAACGGCTCGTCGAGGATGAGCACCTTCGGGTCGTGCACGAGGGCCGCGGCGATCTGCGCACGCTGCTGGTTTCCGAGCGACAGCGACTCGATCGTGTCGTTCAGGCGCTCCCCGAGGCCGAGGTCGGTGAGGATCGCGGTGGCGCGGGTGGCGGCATCCGTCTTGCTGAATCCGTGCAGCCGGGCGAGGTAGACGATCTGCTCAAGCACCTTCATCTTGGGGTAGAGCCCGCGCTCCTCGGGCATGTACCCGAAGTTGCGGCGGTCGTCGCCGGTGACGGCCGTGCCGTCGAGGGTGACGGTGCCGGAGTCCGACGAGAGGAGTCCGAGCACGATGCGCATGGTCGTGGTCTTGCCCGCACCGTTGCCGCCCACGAAGCCGGTGAGCCGGCCGGGGGCGACGTCGAACGAGACGTCGTCGAGCACGCGCCGCGAGCCGTAGCTCTTGGTGATGCCGTGGAGTTCGAGCTTTCCTGAGGTCATGCCTCCACGTTAGGGACGGGGCCGATGCCACGGCATCCCCCCTGTGGGGGATTGTCGGGCATCCACCGCGCGGATGATCGGCCCGCGCTACCGCCGCGCGCTGTGCAGAACCGTGCGCACGACGAGTCCGGCCACCAGCGCCCAGAACGCGGCGCTGACGCCGAGCACGGAGATGCCGGATGCCGCGACGAGGAAGGTGACCACGGCCGGCAGTCGCTCGCCCGGATCGTCGATGGCCTGCTGCACGGCCGAGCCGAAGGCTGCGAAGAGGGCGAGCCCCGCGACGGCGGGGATGACGGCGGCGGGCGCGAGCAGTACGAGGGCCGCGAACGCGGCGGAGGCGGCGCCGAGCACGAGATACGAGGCCCCGGTCGAGACGCCGGCGACCCAGCGGCGCTTCGGGTCGGGGTCTGCGTCGGGAGAGGCGGCGAGGGCGGCGCTGATCGCGGCGAGGTTGATCGCGTGCCCGCCCGCGGGAGCGCCGATCGCCGTGCCGAGTCCGGTGACGAGCATCGCCGGCCGCCACGGCACCTCGTAGCCGAAGCTGCGCATGATCGCGACGCCCGGAACGTTCTGCGACGCCATCGTGACGATGAAGAGGGGCAGCGCCAGGCCCACGATCGCGCCGACCGTGAAGGTGGGGGCGGTGAGTTCGACGCGGGGGAGCAGGATGCCCGGATCGATCGCCGTGCCCTGACGCACGAGCTCGACGGCCACCACCACCGCCGCGGCGAGGAACGCGACCGGAACCGCCCAGCGCGGCGCGAGCCGGGCGACGATCAGCCAGGTCACCACGACCGGCACCACACCCCAGGGGTTCTCGACGATCCCGGTGATGGGGGCGAGGCAGAGTGGCAGCAGCACGCCCGCGAGCATCGCCTGCGCGATCGACGCCGGGATGCGCGCGATGAATCCGCCGAGGGCCGGCCACAGCGCGGTGAGCAGGATGAGCGCCGCCGTGACGAGGAACGCGCCGACGGCGACGGGCCAGCCGCCCTCGATGGCGCCGGCCGTGGTGCCGGTCGCGGCGAGCAGAGCGGCGCCGGGCGTCGACCACGCGACGGTGATCGGCATCCGATAGCGCCAGGCGAGCACGATGCACGCGAGTCCCATGGTGAGGCTGGCGGCCAGCAGGCCGCTGGCGGCCTGGGCGGCGGATGCTCCCACCGCCGAGAGCCCGGTGAGCACGACCGCGAACGAGCTGGTGAAGCCGACGAGCGCCGTGACGATGCCCGCGAGGATCGGTCGCGAGAGCGGGGCAGGGGGCGCGGCGGATGCGGCGGACGCGTCGGCGGACATGGATCCGAGGCTATCGCCCGACGCCGCCACCCGCTGTCGTCAGGATGGAGCGTTTCAGGCGAGCCCGAGGCGGTGCGCGAGCACCACGGCCTGCACGCGATCGCGGGCACCGAGCTTCTGCAGGATGCGCGACACGTGGGTCTTCACGGTCGCTTCGCCGATGAACAGGGCGGCGGCGATCTCGGCGTTGCTGCGTGCGTCGGCGAGGAGGGTCAGCACCTCGGCCTCCCGCTCGGTGAACGGCTCGGCCAGCGCGACGGGCGCGGGGGCGGTGCGCGGGGGCGACGGCTCGGCCATCGCGACCGGCGCCGTGGCGGGCGCCGATCCGGCGAATCGGGCGAGCACGCGACGGGTCACCTCGGGTGCCAGCATCCCGTCGCCCACTGCCAGCGCGCGCACGGCGGCGATGAGGTCTTCGGGGCCGGCGTTCTTGAGCAGGAACCCGCTCGCTCCGGCATCCAGCGCCTGATAGAGGTAGTCGTCGCGGTCGAAGGTGGTCACGATCGCGATGGCCGCGGTGATGTCGGGGTCGGCGACGATGCGGCGGGTCGCCTCGATGCCGTCCATGTCGGGCATCTGCACGTCCATCGTGATGACGTCGGGGTGCAGCGCGGCGGCCTGGGCGACGGCATCCGCTCCGGTCGCGGCCTCGCCCACGATCTCGATGTCGGGCTGGGTGCCGAGGATCGTGCGGAATCCCGCGCGCAGCATCGCGTGGTCGTCGACGAGGAGCACGCGGATCGGGGAGTCGGTCATTCGGGGATCCTCACGGCCTTCGCGGTCGGGCGAGATGCGACGGCGGGTGCGACCTTCAGCGGCACCCGCGCCCGCACGCGGAGTCCGCCGAGGGGGCGCGGCGTCACCTCGATCGTGCCGCCCGAGGCGATCGCGCGCTCGCGCATGCCCAACTGCCCGAGGCCCGGTCGCAACTGGCCGACCATGCGGCCGGTGTTGACGACCTCGACCTCGACGCCCGCGTCGTCGTAGCGCACGCGCACGTCGGCGGTGGCGCCGACGCCGGCGTGACGACGGGCGTTGGTGAGCGACTCCTGGGTGATGCGGTAGAGATTCACCGCGACGAGGGAGGGCACGTCGACCGGTTCGCCGATCACGGTGTAATCCGTCGGCAGCCCCGCCTCGGTCGACGCTTCGACGAGTTCGCGGATGTCGTCGAGTCCGACCGTCGAGGCGGGGTCGGAGCTCTCGCCGCCCGGGGCGCGCAGGGTCTCGAGCAGCTGGCGCAGCTCACCGATCGCATCGCGCGCCGATCCCTCCACTCCGGCGAGGAGCTCCTTCGCGCGTTCGGCATCCTGGTCGATCACGAGCCGTGCAGCCCCCGCCTGCACGCCCATGACCGACACGTGGTGGGCGACGACGTCGTGCAGTTCGCGGGCGATGCGCACGCGGTCGAGCGCGACGGCCTGCGCGGCAGTCACCTCGCGCTCGCGCTCGAGTTCGGCGGTGCGCTGCTCGAGCACCGCACGCTCGGATGCCGAGATCCACGAGCGCTCGCCGAAGTAATAGGCCCCGCCGAAGTAGAGGAGGTTGAGTAGGATCTGCAGCATCATGAAGGCGACGTAAGGCGACATGGCGCCCGCGATGACCTCGGCTTCGTCGGCCTGGCTGATCGCGTCGCGGTACATCGTGATCAGCAGCCACGCGAACATTCCGACGATGATGCCGATGCGCACGAGCATCGCCGCACGGCGGTTGTTCATCCAGGCGCCCGCGGTGTAGATGCCGATGAACATTGCGATGTTGCCGACGTAGATCTCCGGCACCCGGATGGTGACGGCGGCGAAGTACGCGGCGGAGACGACGATCGCGACCGCGGCCGGGTAGCGCCGCCGGAACGCCAGCGGAGCGGTGATGATCACGGCGTAGACGAGGGCGGTCCACAGCTCGGCCTGCTCGTCGCCGTAGATCTGCGAGATCGACGAGAGCGCGGCGCTGAGGATCGCGCCCACGAACAGCACGGCGGCGAGCAGCAGATCGCTGCGCCGCTCGCGCGCGGTCGGTGTGCGGTGGAACTCGGCGGGCATCCCTCCACCGTAGGGCGCGGCGCGGGGCGGCGGCATCCCCCGTGCGGCGGATGCCGGGGGGCGTCTCGGGATGGCGTCCTCCTTTGGCAGGGTCAGGGACCCAGCGGCGGTTGCCGAGCCACGCAAACTGGGTTGCTGAGCCTGTCGAAGCACCCCGCGCGAGAAACTTCTCAGGGCGACACCCTCCTCGTTCCGTACCCTGGTCGGTTCGATGGATACGACTGGAGCTCTCTGGCTCAGCCCGTTTGCGACGGTTCTCCAAACTGGTATGTGCTTCAAACTTCGCGCCGCTGATATTTCGGGCATGCTGAGACTTGTGCATTCGATGCCCTGGGCGCTGTCGATTCTCCTCACGGTGGGCCTTGCCGGCTGCACTTCAGGAGCGAAACCGGCGACTGAAGTCACGGATGCCGACGTGGTGGGAAGTTGGCGAGCCGGAGATGCCCCTGCTGGCTTTGAACTGGTCGTTCTTGCCGATGGCACGTACCGCGCGGAGCAATGGCCTCTCAACCTCGCATGCGGCGTCCCGCAAGCGAAGTCAGCCGCCGATGTGTCGTGGGACGACACCGTTTCGCTGGAAGGGCGGTGGGTGCTTCACGAGGGTAGTGGAGCGTCGATGACCATTTTCTTCCCGTCGGAAGTGTGTTCTGGATATAGCCCCTCAGCGTCCCTGTTCATCGAAGGCGACGGTCGGCTCGCCCTTAACTTCTACCTCGAAGTCCCAGACTTGGTCGACTCGACGACGACTGTCGTGTTCTATCGAGATTCAAACTGTCGTGTTCTATCGAGATTCCAGGTGAAAGGGCACCCGCTTGAAGGAGCTTGACAGATGATGCTCGATGCTGTCGTTGGCACGATATTGGTGTTGTTTGGCGTTGCTTTGATTGCGTATCGCAAGCGCGCGTATCGCGCGATCCACGCGCTTCTCGAGAAGTTCTATGGCGGCGCGGTTGCGGACATGTCTGTATATCCCCGTACTGCTCCGAGGTGGAGCATCTTTGTCGGGGTCGTCGCGATAGGTTTGGGCGTGTTCAATCTGATCGACATCATCGTCTGACGTTCCCTCTGACGATTGGCAAGGCGGTGACGGTGGCGATGCGGCGGCGACAATGCCTCAGAAGCAAGTGAGCGGGCGCGGAGGGTGACTCTTCGAGAGATGGCCGGATGGTGGCTCCTCGGCATCGCTGGGTTCGCGGTGCCGGTAGGTATCGAGATGCTCCTCCGGGGAGCGCCGCGCTGGAATGAGATCCCGCCCGGCAACCTTTCGACTCTGCCCAACGCCCTGGGTTTCGCCATCCTGGGCTGCACATTCTGCTTCGGTCTCGCGCTGCTGACGCGCGGACACGCCACCCTGTCTTCGCTCTGGGCGACCCGCCTGTGGCTCACCTGCGGCGCATTCGGAAGCGTCTGCGGCATCGCCCTGTGGCTCAGTGGTGTCTATAGCGAGCTCGACTTCCCGGGTCCGCAGGAGGGGAGCGCGGTGACTCTGATCCTCGGGTTCGGCGGCCCACTCCTCGCGCTCGGCTCGTTCATCTTTCTTTTCATCAGCATGCTGGGGAAGTCGAACGTCAATCACCTGTCTAGAGGCGGGTTCGAATGAGCATTCGAAGGAGAACACGAGTAGCGGCTGCAATCGGAATCGGTGTCGCGGCCACTCTTGCTCTATCTGGATGCACCGAGCAGAGTCCGTTCGAGGGTAAGTTCGTCTTCCCGATCGTGTGGTCGGCTTCGAACGCTCCCGACATGGCCCCATTTCAGTCGGCTCGGCTGACGGTGCACGAGGACGGCACGGCGATGTTGGAGGACTTTCCCTCGGGCGCCTGGGATGGAGAGTCAGAACCTGGCTGTATCGACTTCGAAGGGGAATCGCTCACTGGGTGGGCCGACTGGGAGTTCCTCAGCGAAGGGGAACTACAGATCTCTTCCGCCGAGGGGTCCTTCAGTATCTATGCGGACTCGGGCCTGTTCGGCAGCATCGGTTGGGGTGACTTCTTCCTCTACGGTTGCGACGGGATGCAGTTCGGCTTCAGTGTGCGTACGCAGGTCATCCTTCCGGGCGAACGCGATGGCGACGAGTCTGGCTGACTAACCTGCTGCCAGCACCCGCTCCACCACCCGCGCAACCCCGTCGTCATCGTTCGAGGCGCCGATCTCGTCGGCGGCATCCTGCACGACGGCATCCGCGTCGGCCATCGCGACGCCGTGCCCGGCCCAGCGCAGCATCTCGACGTCGTTGAGCGCATCGCCGAAAGCCATCACGTCGGCGCGGTCGACGCCGAGGTGGGCGCAGAGACGGGCGAGGCCGGTGGCCTTGGTGACGCCCTCGGCCATCACCTCGACGAACGGTGCACCCGACAGCGTCGCCTCGAACCCGGTGAGGCCCAGCGAGGTCAGCGCGTCGAACAGGACCGACGGCGCGAGCTCCGGATGCCGGATCACGAACTTGAGACTCGGGGCGTCGAGCACCTGATCGAGCGGCACCCCGCCCATGGTCTTCGGGTCGCGCTTGTGGTCGGAGAGGTCGGCGATCGCCGCGTACCCCTCCTGGGCGACGAAGGTCTCGCCGCCCTCGCGCACACTCGCGAACAGCAGCCCGGGCACGCTCGCGCGCAGCGCCTCGGCCAGCGTGCGGATGGTCTCGGCCGGCAGCTCTTCGGCGAACAGCATCCGCCCGTCGGTCAGGTGCGTGGCGTAGGCGCCGTTGCTGCAGAGCGCCCACTCGCGGAAGTCGGCGTCGCCGGCGATCGCACGCAGGCCGATCGGCTGGCGCGCCGTGACCGGAACGACGTGGATGCCGCGGGCCCGCGCCGCGTCGAGCGCCGCCCGCGTGCGGGGCGTGACCGACGAGGTCGAGTCGAGCAGGGTGCCGTCGAGATCGGTGGCGATCAGCCGGAGCGTCATGGGTGGAGCGTCACGAGAAGATCATCGGCAGATCGTCGTCGTCGTCCGCGCCCCCGAGGTCGATGTCGGCGACGACCGGCACATGGTCGCTGGGCTGCTCGCCCTTGCGCTCGTCGCGGTGGATCGAGGCACCCGTGACCGCGTCGGCGAGCGTGCGGGAGCCGAGGATGAAGTCGATGCGGATGCCCTCGTTGCGGGGGAACTTGAGGCGCTGGTAGTCCCAGTAGGTGTAGCCCTCGGGGAGGATCGGGCGCACGACGTCGGTGAGCCCGGCATCCGCCATCGCGAAGAACGCGGCGCGCTCGGCGGGGGAGACGTGGGTGGATACGCCCTCGACGATGTCGGGGTCTCCGTTGTCGGTGTCGAACGGGATGATGTTGAAGTCACCGACCAGCGCGAGCGGCAGGGCGGGGTTCGCCGCGAGCTCGGCCGCGGTCGAGTTCTTCAGCGCCTCGAGCCAGTGCAGCTTGTAGGCGTAGTGCGGGTCGTCGAGCGAGCGACCGTTGGGCACGTAGAGACTCCACACCCGTACGCCGTCGACCATCACGCCCAGCGCGCGCGCCTCGAGCGGGGCATCCGGACCCTCGTGACCCTTCGCGAAGCCGGGCATGCCGTCGAACCCGGTGCGCACGTCGCTCATCGGCAGGCGGCTCGCGATCGCGACGCCGTTCCACTGGTTGAGGCCGTGCACCTCGACCTGGTAGCCGGCCTCTTCGAACGGCCCGTAGGGGAACTGCTCGGGTTTGCACTTGATCTCCTGCATCGCGAGCACGTCGATGTCTTCGCGAACGGCGAATTCGACGGTGCGGGCGACACGGGTACGGATGGAGTTGACGTTCCAGGTGGCCAAGCGCATGCGTCCAGCCTAGTTGCGGCCTCGGACACGCGATCTGCGGCCCGCGACACGCAGATGACGCCCCGACGACATCTGACAGCGCAGTCAGAGCGCGACTCTCCTACACTGGATGCCGTGACCGCACTCGACGCAGACCGCCAGAACCTCCTCGCCCTCATCACGGACGAGGCGGTGTTCCACGGCGACTTCACCCTCTCCAGTGGCAAGAAGGCGACGTACTACGTCGACATGCGCAAGCTCACGCTCGATCATCGCGCCGCCCCCGCCATCGGCCGCATCATGCTCGACCTGATCGCCGATCTCGACGTGGTCGCCGTCGGCGGGCTCACGCTCGGCGCCGACCCGATCGCGAACTCGGTGCTGCACGCCTCCGTCGCGGCCGAGCGTCCTGTCGACGCGTTCGTCGTGCGCAAGGAGCCCAAGGACCACGGTCGCGGTCGCCAGATCGAGGGAGCGGATGTCGCGGGCAAGCGCGTCGTCGTGCTCGAAGACACCTCGACCACCGGCCAGTCGGCGCTCAAGGCGGTCGAAGCGCTCCGCAAGGAGGGCGCCGAGGTCGTCGCCGTCGCCGTGATCGTCGACCGCAAGACCGGAGCCCAGGCCGCCATCGAGGCCGAGGGTCTCGAATGGCGCGCAGCCTTCGACCTCGACGACCTCGGGCTCGACCCCCAGTGACCCGCTACGCCCTCGCCGTCGACGTCGGCGGCACGAAGATGGAGGCCGCCCTCGTCTCCGAGGACGGCACGCTCGTCGACGGCTCCCGCAGCCGCCAGGCGACCGGACGCGAGGCGACGCCGGAATCGTTCGACGCCGCGGTGGCCGCGATCGTGCAGCACGCCCTCGCCGCTCTCCCCGCCGATGCCGAGCTCGTCGGCGCGGGTGCGGGAAGTGCCGGCCCCGTCGACCGCCCGAGCGGCACGATCGTGCCCGTGAACATGCCCTCGGCGCGCGGCTACGGTCTCGCCGCCGCGGTTCGGCGCGAAGCATCGGCCGTGCTCGGCCGCGACCTGCCGACCGTGCTCGGTCACGACGGCGGCGCGCTCGCGCTCGCCGAATCGTGGCGCGGCGCGACGCAGGATGCCCGGGCCTCGCTCTCGATCGTCGTCTCGACCGGTGTCGGCGGAGGCTTCGTGGTGAACGGCGCGTACATCCCGGGAGCCTCGGGCAATGCCGGGCACCTCGGGCAGATCCGCCGCGAGGGCGGGCTGACGCTCGAGGAGATCGCGTCGGGCCCCGCGAGCGTCACCTGGGCGCAGCAGCAGGGATGGGTCGGGTCGACCGGCGAGGATCTCGCGCGCGACTCGGCCGCCGGAGACGCGATCGCGCGCGCCGCGATCGAGCGCTCGGCGAAGGCCGTCGGTGAGGCACTGGCGGATGCCGCGACCCTCGTCGACCTCGACACGGTCGCGATCGGCGGCGGCTTCTCGCGCGTCTCCGACGATTACATCGAGCTGGTGCAGGAGGCGCTCACCGCGAGCGCCGTGCACGAGTACTCCCGTCGCGCGCGCGTCGTGCGCTCGGGACTGGGCGACGAAGGCCCGCTGATCGGCGCCGCGGCGCTCGTGCTGCGCTAGCTTCCGGGCCGGTCAGCGACCGGGGCATTCGTACGCGCGCCCACCCGAGACACCACATTCGTCGTGAGACACCGCGTGCGCCGTGATGTCTCGCGAAAGAGATGGTGTCTCGACGCGCGAGGGGCATCCGTACGCACTCCTAACAAATTCCGCGTACCCTCGTAGCAAGACGACGAAAGGGGCACGCATGCGCGTACTCGGACTGCTCTCGGGTACTTCCCACGACGGGATCGACGTGGTGGTGGTCGACTTCGCCGAGCACGACGGCGCCCTGCGTGGCACCGTGCTCCACGAGGACAGCGTGCCGTACGCTCCCGACCTCCGCGCCCGCCTCGTCGCCGCGCTCCCTCCGGCCCAGACGACGCTCGCCGAGGTGTGCGAGCTCGACACCCTCATCGGCCAGGCCTTCGCCGACGTCGCCGCCTCGGCTGCGGCATCCGTCGGGGGAGTGGATGCCGTCTGCACCCATGGCCAGACCGTCTACCACTGGGTCGAGGGCGATCACGCCCGTGGCACCCTGCAGATCGGCCAGCCGGCCTGGATCGCCGAGGCCGTCGGTGCGCCGGTCGTGTCGGACGTGCGCATCCGCGACATCACCGCGGGCGGGCACGGTGCTCCGCTCGTGTCGTTCCTCGACGAGTTGCTGCTGCGCGGCCGGGGTGAGGTCGCCGCGGCCCTCAACCTCGGCGGCATCGCGAACATGACGGTCGTCGCCGACGGCCGTGTCTCGGCCTACGACATCGGCCCCGCCAACGCGCTCGTCGATGCGGTCGTGGTCGACCGGGGCCTCAACGACAAGGGCTACGACGAGGATGCCGCGATCGCCCGCGCCGGCACGATCGACGAGGCGCTGCTCGCCGACCTCCTCGCCGAGCCGTACTACGCGCTGTCGGCGCCGAAGAGCACCGGCAAGGAGCACTTCCACCTCGACTACGTGCGGGCGCACGTCGCCGAGCGCGAGATCAGCGATGCCGACCTCGTGCGCACGCTCACCGAACTCACCGTGCGCACCGTCGCGCAGGACGTCGCGGCCGCCGGCATCCGCTTCCTCGCCGTGTCGGGCGGCGGATGCCACAACCCGGTGATCCTCGACGGCCTGCGCTCCGCCCTGCCCGGCGTCGACGTGGTGCTCGCCGACGAGCTGGGAGCCTCGGTCGACAGCAAGGAGGCGATCCTCTTCGCGCTGATCGGCTGGTGCACGATGCACGGCGTCGCCGCGATCGTGCCGGGTGGCACGGGGGCCCGGGCGCCGCGCATCCTCGGCACGATCACGCCGGGCGAGGGGCCGCTGCGGATGCCGGAGCCGGTCGACGCGGTGACGAGCCTGACGCTGACAACGGGCTAGTGCAGGGCTCTAGCGCCGCTGGTCTTCGTCCCAGGGACCTTCCCACCAGTTGCCGCCGCGCCCGTCGGAGTCGCCCCCGCGTCGCCGTGATCGCACGAACTGCACGATGACCAGGGTGAGTGAGCTGAGCCCGATCACGATCAGCACCAGGAAGAGCATGTCGCTCTGATTCACGGTCGCTTCCCCTCCGCGGCATCCGCCACGATCTTGGCGATGCGCGCATCGCGCGTCTCGGCGCGCTTGGCCATCGCGATGTGCGTGAGCCCGAACTTCTTCACCGACTTGGGGAACGCATCCCAGTTCGCGCGCGCGGCCGGCACGGCATCGAGCGCGGTGGTCAGCTCGGGCGGCTCGATCCCGGCCTCGGGGCCGTCGAGCATCGTCCACGATCCGTTCGCCTTGGCGGCGTCGAGTACGCGGATGCCGGCGGGCGCGAGCAGACCTGCCGCTTCGAGCTCCGCGATCCGGGCCTTGTTGGTCGCCGCCCAGCCGCTGCCCGGGCGGCGCGGGGAGAACCACTGCGCGTTGACGCCGTCGAAGGTGCGCACCGGCCCGTCGATCCAGCCGAAGCAGAGCGCGTGCCGCACGGCGTCTTCGTAGCCGAGGCCGTCGCCGGAGCCCCCGCGCACGCTCAGCAGCCACACGCCGGCGGTTCGTTCGTGGTTCTCGTCGAGCCACGAGCGCCAGGCCGCAGCATCCGCCGCGGTGAGGCGCTCGCCGTCGTCGAGAACGCCCATGTCAGTCCTCGTCGAGCGTCGGGATCGACGAGGTGACCGTGGGCAGCAGGTCGGCGACCGAGTCGACGATCTCGTCGGGACGGAACGGGTACTTCTCGATCTCGGCCTGGTCGCTGATGCCGGTGAGCACGAGCACGGTGTGCAGGCCCGCCTCGATGCCGGCGACGATGTCGGTGTCCATGCGGTCGCCGATCATGCCGGTCTTCTTCGAGTGCGCGCCGATCTTGTTGAGCGCCGAGCGGAACATCATCGGGTTCGGCTTGCCGACCACGTAGGGCTCCTTGCCGGTGGCCTTCGTGATCAGCGCCGCGATCGCCCCGGTCGCCGGAAGCACGCCGTCGGCGCTGGGGCCGGTCGCGTCGGGGTTGGTGACGATGAAGCGCGAGCCGTTGATGATGTGGCGGATCGCCTTGGTGATCGCCTCGAACGAGTAGTTGCGGGTCTCGCCGACGACGACGAAGTCGGGGTTGGTCTCGGTCATGATGAACCCGGCCTCGTGCAGGGCGGTGAGGATGCCGGCCTCGCCGATCACGAACGCCGAACCGCCGGGCAGCTGCTGGGCGAGGAAGTCGGCCGTCGCGAGCGCCGAGGTCCAGATGCGCTCCTCGGGAACCACCAGGCCGCTCGCGCGCAGACGGGCAGAGAGGTCACGCGCGGTGAAGATCGAGTTGTTCGTGAGCACGAGGTAGGGGATCTCGTTCTGCTCCCACCCGGCGAGCATCTCGGACGCGCCGGGGATGGCCGTGTTCTCGTGCACGAGAACGCCGTCCATGTCGGTCAGCCAGCATTCGATGTCGTCGCGGTGTTGTCCCATGTGCTCAGCCTAGAGCCAGCGGGTTGCGCGCGCCTGAGCATGTTGCGCCGGCGTCTCGAGCGCTCAGGGGGTCGGAGTGGGGGATGGCTTACGGGCGAACTGGGGGTCGCCGGGGGTGATGCCGAAGAACAGGGGGTCGGTCGGGGATTCGGTATCGATCGGGAGGTATCCCAGGCCGAGGTTTTCGTCACCGAAGAGGAGATCGCCTAGCTCCCACGCGTCGCCGGGGCGGCAGGCGGTGGTGGCGGAGACGACGGCGGTGCCGTTGGAGCCGAACTCGATGAGGAGTTGTTCGAGCCCTTGTTCGTCGCGTGCTTCGATCTGGATGAGGGACTTTGCCCCCTCGCCCAGCGTGCGGCGTCCGGGTGTCATGCCGATGTCAAGGAGCTGCTGCTCGATAGCGTCGGCGTTGCTGTCGCGGTCGGCGACATCGAGGCGCAGGAGGCGACCGAGGCTGAACTGGTAGCCGGTGTCGTTGTCGCAGCGACTGGGCTGCATGCCGTACTCGCCAAGCTGCCCCACGATCCACGGGCCCGACGAGAGCACGGACTGGACGCCGTTGACGAGCGTTCGGTACTCGATGTACGTCTTCTCCGCATCCGCGAACAGATCATCACCGGTCGGGGCGGGCGTGGGAGAAGTGCACGAGGTCAAGAGGAGGATGCCGGTGAGGGCCTGGATTCCTGCCATGGGCAGGGGCCCGCCGCGAGTCCGTCGACCGGCGTTCACGGCGTTGGTGCGGGGGAGGGGTTACGTACGAACTGAGGGTCGCCGGGGGTGATGCCGAAGAACAGGGGGTCGGACGGGGATTCGGTATCGATCGGTAGATAGCCCTCGCTGAGATACACGCCGCCGAAGAGGAGGTCTGAGAGTTCGTACGAGTCGCCCGGGCGACAGCGGGTGTCGGCGCTGATTCCGATGTTGCCGTTCTTGCGGAACTCGACGAGTAGCATCGCGAAGTCGCCCTCATCGCGGACAACGACCTGGATCAGTTGGCCGTCGTGGTCGTCTGCCCCTAGCGTTCCACGGGCGGGGGAGAAGCCTTGTTCGGCGAGGAACTGTTCCGCGAGGTCGGCGTAGTCCTGACGTTTGTCTCCGTCCAAGACCACGTTGCGGTGCAGACTGAAGTAATAGCCGTTTCCGTTGTCGCAACGCAGCGGCTGCATGCCGTACGAGCCCAGTTGGCCGACCTCCCACGTGCCGTCGTGAAGAGCGAGCTGAAGCTCGTTCACCAGGCCTCGATAGTCGAAATAGGTCTGCTCGGCCTCCGCGTACAACGCATCGCCAGTAGGTATCGGTTCGCTGCCGCATCCGGTCATCGTCATCATTCCCGTCACCGCGAGCAGTGCGCCCGCCGTAATCCTTCGAAGTGGTGAAGTCATGTGGGTCACCACAGCCACCAGTCGTCGCTGCCGTATCCGCCGGACTCTGTGAGAGGTTGACCGCTCGCCATGATGTTCGCAATGTTTGCGAACGACTCCGATCCTTCCTCCAGGTAGCCGCCGGGGAAGCCCGTGAACCCGATCGGCGCGTCGCCTTCACTGTGTGTGCCGTGCCCCGGCGTCTGCAATAGGGGGATGCCGTCGTGATGCTCGGGTGTCGGCTCCGAGCCATCGAGGTTCGGACCGTAGCCCCCGTTCGAGTCAAAGGAGACGGCACCGTCGATGCTGCCTGGATCGATGGCGTGGGAGCCTCCCGGCAACGGGCCGGCAGCATCCGAGATCCAGCGCCCCTTCTTCGCCCACATGTCTTCCGGAGACGTCGAGGCGTAGATATTCGTCCCCGAGTAGTCGACATGAGCATCAGGGTCGTCGCCCAAAGGCCGATCCGTCACTCCGGCCGAGCCTACGGCGATCAGGTTGTCGACCCCGAGATTGTCGATGGCGCTGCCGACGGCGAGGAACGCTGTCGTGCTGCCATACGAATGCCCGACCACGGTGGTGACCGCGTCTCGTGGTGCTGCGTGGTCGAGGCCGCGCAAGAACGTGGTGAGCGATTCGGCCCCGGTGATCGCTTGATCCATGAGTCCCACCGTTTCATAGTTCGGCGTGTCGTAACCGAACCACACGATCGTTGCGCTCCTTCCGCCCTGGTCTCTGATGGCATCGTTGAAGTCGCGAGCCGAGTCTCCCCAGTTTCCAAACTGGCCGAGTTCCGTCAGCATTCCGCCAAGAAGCACATTCACGTTCGTGATCCCTGTCAACGGATCAATGAACTGACTGCGATCGTAGGAAAATCCGTCGACATACAGCATCGCCGCAGTTCCCTGATTCTTGTCGAAGAGGTTAAGGGAGATCGGCACGCCACCGTGGTCTTTGAGTTCGGAGAGCAACGCTGCGATCTCCCCATCCCGAGGCTCGCCCCAGGACGTCTTGCTTGCCTCTTCGAGCACCGCGACGTTGGCGGCGATCCGGTACTCGTACGGAATCCCATCCAGGTTCCCGATGAACTCCGGGTAGGACGCCGCGATGCGTGCGCGCTCCGCCTCGCTCATCGAGTCCCAGATGGCCGCGACCTCTTCCGGGCTGTCGGCATCCGCGAGCGCAGCCAACGAGGGGGCATCTGCGGTGCTGACGTACCCGCCATCCACGCGAGCGAGTGAGGCGACGGCACGCGCATACGCATCGTCCCAGGCCTCGAATTCCTTCTCCCACGCCGTCCAGGCATCCGCGAGGTCCTCGGCAGCGCGATCGCGCGTACCCTGGGCCGTCGTGACGGCTTCGCGAAAGCGGTCGTCGCGCGAGAGCAGAGTGGAAGACGACGTCGCGGTCTCTTCGCCCGCGCTCCATGAACGGTAGTCGTCGCTGCGAGTCCAGGTACTCAACTCGGTCTCAGCGAGAACGACCTCGGTATGCGCGGAATCGAGCGCGGTCTGCGCCGCCGTGACGTCGACCATCAGTTGATTCGCCTTCCCGCCGTGAGCTTCGACGGCCTGGCCGTACCTGAGTACGACTCCCTTAATCCGTCGGATGCGTGCGGTCGGGGGAGTGAACTGCGCGGCGACATCGCTCGCCATGCTCTTCACCCTGTCGAGCGCCTGGCCGTGACCTTCGAGATTGTCGGTCAGGTTTCGCAGCACGAGCTGCATGCTCTCGACCTCGTCGATCGCGTCTTCGAGGTGGCCGTGAAGGGTGTTCATCTGGCCCACGTCGTAGTCGATGCTCTCGAACGGGTAGCCCTTGGGTGACGCGGTCACAGCGGGAGATCCTCCCAGCCTGCACCGAGTCGAAGATCGAGATCGGCCGTCTGCGTCTCGAGCGTCATGATCCGGCCTGCGATGCTCATGATGTCGTCTTGTCCGAGCTGCACGAGGGCGCGTGTTTCACCAACGGCCCCCTCTAACAGCTCGCGAAGAGTCGTACGGCCGAGGGGCGTCCGAACGCCCGTCTCCGATGAGTGTGCTGCCACCATCTTGTTGTCGAGCTCTCGCGCCGACACCTCGAGTTCCGTGCGCTGAGTCGACAGCACGAACTGCGTGACGCTGAAATCCTGTGTCAAAGAACTAACCCCCCGGTTTGCTCGAATCGTACAAGCGTCGAAAGGTTGTTTCGCTCCCTGAACGAAAGTATGTGGAAACTACGTACGCGCCCTAGGCCGCGAGCCAGACCACCTCGGCCGCACCGTCGGGCAGCTCCACTTCGGCGCCGTCGATCTCGACGCCGGATGCCGTCACCCGCACGGTCGACGACACGTCGAGGCCGAGTGATTCGAGGGCGCGCAGCAGCTCCGGGTCGCGGTCGTCGACGCGCAGCACCGTGCCGGTGTGACCGGTCGGGGCATCCGCCAGCAGCACGAACGGCACGCGCTCGACGTGGCCGTCGGCGTCCGGGATCGCATCGCCGTGCGGGTCGAAACGCGGGCGCCCGAGGCGGGCATCGATGCCCTCGAGCAGCCGGTCGCTGATGGTGTGCTCCAGCACCTCGGCCTCGTCGTGCACCTCGTGCCAGCCGTAGCCGAACTCCTGCACGAGCCACGTCTCGATCAGCCGGTGGCGGCGCACCATCGCGAGGGCGCGGCGGGTTCCGGCATCCGTCAGGCGCACCGCGCCGTAGGGCACGTGCGAGACGAGGCCGGCCGCGGCCAGCTTCTTCACCATCTCGGTGACCGACGAGGGGGCGATGCCGAGCTTGCCGGCGAGCACCGACGGGGTGATCGGGGCGTCCTGCCACTCGGTGTGCGCGTACACCGTCTTCAGGTAGTCGTCTGCTGCCGGGGATGCCACCGCACCAGTTTAGGTGAGGCCACCCAGCGACCCGGGCCGGGGTCAGTTCGCGACGGCGACCAGGATGCCGAACGCGGCCTGACCGGCGAAGAAGATCACGAGGAATCCGAGGATCGCCCCGGCGAGCGACAGGCGCCCGTCGTAGTCGGGAACCTCGGCGATGCCGATCTTGCGGGCGCGGAACGCCAGCACCAGCGTCGCGATGCCGAGCGCGAGCTGCACCCACGGGCTGGCCAGGCCGATGACGGTCGGGAAGGCGACCAGCACGCCCCCGAGCAGTCCGGTCGCGAGTCCGATCCAACTGAGGAGGCGGACGTTGCGGCGGGCGGTGTCGGCAGACATGACATCGAGCCTATCCGCGCCCCGGGCGCCTGCGGTTCAGGCCCCCGTGAGCACCAGCCAGAGCAGGGCGGCGTTCAGCGCGATCAGCAGCACCGAGGCGACGACCCCGGCGACGGTCGTCCAGGCGCGGTTCGCCCACACTCCCAGCGTGCGCTTCTGCGCCGTGAGCGCCACCAGGGGGATGAGGGCGAACGGGATGCCGAACGACAGCACCACCTGGCTGAGCACCAGCGCGAGCGTCGGATCGACGTTGAGCCCCAGGATCACGAGAGCGGGGATCAGCGTGATCAGTCGGCGCGCGAGCAGCGGGATGCGCACGTGCAGCAGGCCGTGCATGATCTCCGCTCCGGCGTACGCACCGACGGACGTCGAGGCGAGACCGGAGGCGAGCAGCCCCACGGCGAAGAATGTGGCGACCACCGGACCGAGTCCCGCGGCCAGGGCGGCGTGCGCACCCTCGAGCGAGTCGGTGCCCGGAACGCCCGCGAGGTTCGCCGCCGCCAGCAGCAGGATGCCGAGGTTCACCGAGCCCGCGATGATCATCGCGATCGTGACGTCCCAGCGGGTGGCGGTGAGCAGGCGGCGGATGCGCGAGGGCTCGGTGCGCGCGGCCTCGGTCGCGGCATCCGCGGGTGCCAGACGGGGATTGGCGCCGAACCGGTCGCGACTCAGGGCGGAGTGCGCGTAGATGGCGTGCGGCATGATCGTGGCGCCCAGGATGGATGCCGCGAGCAGCACCGATCCGGTTCCCTCGAAGCGGGGGACGAGGCCGCCGACGACACCCGCCGGGTCCGGCGGTGCGACGAAGACACCCGCGACGAAGCCGATCGTGATGATCGCCATGAGCGCGATGATCACGAACTCGAAGGGACGTGCGCCCCGGCGGTTCTGCACCGTGAGCAGGATCATCGAGACCGCGCCGGTGATGAACCCGCCGAGCAGCAGCGGCACGTTGAAGAGGAGGTTGAGGGCGACCGCGCCGCCGATGATCTCGGCGAGGTCGGTCGCCATCGCGACGAGCTCGGCCTGTAACCAGTAGGAGCGCCGGGCCCAGCGGTTGCGCAGGCGGGACCCGAGCACCTCGGGCAGGCTCTGGCCGGTCACGACGCCGAGCTTGGCCGACAGGTACTGGATCAGCCAGGCCATCACGTTTCCCGCGACCACGACCCAGACGAGCAGGTAGCCGTACTGGGCGCCCGCGGTCATGTTGCTGGCAACGTTGCCCGGGTCGAGATAGGCGACACCGGCGACGAGCGCGGGGCCGAGCAACCAGAGGCTGCGCGGTGGCGCGGTGCGGGTGGCCGGGGCGTCGATCAGCGAGGAATTTTTAGGCACACCGAAACCCTAGCGGATATTTAGGCACACCGAAATATCTTCCGGGTGCCGCGAGGGATAGCCTGGCGGGATGGACGAGCAGACGCCGGAGCGCACCACCCACGGCGTCGGGCCCTGGCCCGGAGGGGCTTCTGAGTGGCCGACCGGTGAGGAGTACGACCCCGAGCTCCTCGAGCACGGCGACACCCGCAACGTCATCGACCGCTACCGGTACTGGCGGATGGAGGCGATCGTCGCCGAACTCGACACGCATCGGCATCCGTTCCACGTCGCCATCGAGAACTGGCAGCACGACATGAACATCGGGTCGATCGTGCGCAGCGCCAATGCGTTCCTCGCCGACACCGTGCACATCATCGGACGCCGCCGGTGGAACAAGCGCGGCGCCATGGTCACCGACCGCTATCAGCACGTCGTGCGCCACGAAGACATCGAGACGTTCGCGGCGTGGGCGGCAGCCGAGGGCATGCCGATCGTCGCCGTCGACAACGTCGAGGGTTCGGTGCCGGTCGACAAGGCCGAACTGACCGAACGCTGCGTGCTGCTCTTCGGTCAGGAAGGTCCGGGGTTGTCGGCGGAGGCGCTCGCCGCGGCATCCGCCCACATCGAGATCACCCAGTACGGGTCGACGCGTTCGATCAACGCGAGCGCCGCGGCGGCCGTGATCATGTACGAGTGGTGCCGCCGGTACGCGGACTGATCACCCCAGTCGAGCGCTGACGCGGATCTCGTCTCCGACCGTCACGCGCAGGTCGTGCAGGCGAAGCCGCATGCCGTCGGCGGTCAGGCTCTCGTTCAGGTCGTGTCGTCGCCCGATCTCGGCGCGGATCCTCTTGCGCGCGGCGCGCAGCGCGAGGGCGACGAACGGGTTCCTGCTCCCGACCCGCAGATCACGCACGGTGACCACGCCGTCGGGCTCGACACCGATGCGCGCGCGGCCCCGGGCGGACGCCCCGATCAGACGCCAGCGCACGCCGGCGGCGGCATCGATGCGGATGCCGTCGGTGCCGTCCTGCGCGGCGGTGACCGCGAGATGACGCAAGCGCGCGCCCCCGGCCTTCAGCGCCGGGCGGAGGATCGCCGTGAGGAGCGGCGTGAGGTCGTCGGCGGCCATCGAGGCGAGGAACGATCCGCGCATGCCCTCGCCGTCGTCGGCGAGAACGATGGCGTAGCGGCTCTCCGGTCGGCGCGCGACGACGGGCGACGCCGAGACCTGCCATTCGATCGGCGCATCGTCGAGCTGCACATCGATCGTGAGCGGGATGCCCTCGATCTCGACGGGGCGCGCGAGCATCCGCACGGTGCGGGCCGTGCCCCGACGTCGTTCGACGATGTCGGGAGTCGCGGACGGGGCGGATGCCGCGGGCGGGGCGGATGCCCCGGGCGCGGAGTCGTGCTTCGGTACCCGCAACCGGAGTGCGACCCCGGTGCCGTCGACGACGAGCCGTTCGAGGTCGTCGCCGTCGACGCTGCTCGATATGCGCACGTCATCGATCCCGTGGATCTCGAACTCGGAGGGATCGGGGCGCAGGGAATCCCGCATCCACTGCTCCACCGTGGTGGAGTCGCCCGGCCACTCGTGCAGATCGTTCACGCCCCCGCCTTTCTCCTCGTCGTTCGGGAAGCCTCAGAGTGTCACGCTCAGACGCCGGCCGTCATCCATCGTCCGGAGCGCACGCGCCAGCCGAGCGTGGCGAGTCGTGCGAGCAGATAGACGCCGAAGAAGGCGACGGACAGCCAGATGAGTCCTGCGGATCCATCGACGCCGAGTACCGAGATGATCCACAGCGTCGGCAGGAACGGCACCAGGGTGAGCCCTCCCGCGAGCGCCAGGTACCGGGCGTCGTTCGCGCCCATGAGCACCCCGTCGAGCACGAACACGACGCCGGCGATCGGCTGCGCGACCGCGAGCACGAGCAGCGCGGGCTGCACGAGGGCGGCGATCTCGGCATCCCCCGTGAAGACGATCCCCAGCACGCCCGAGAGCGCGGCGATCGCACCGCCCACGATCACCCCGAACCAGGCACCCCACGCCACCGTCCTCCCGAGCACGCGTTGCACCTGCCGCTCGTCACCGGCGCCGAGCTCCTTGCCGATCAGAGCCTGTGCGGCGATGGCGAGCGCGTCGAGTGCGAAGGCGGCGGCCGAGAAGATCGTGAAGACGATCTGCCAACCGGCCAGCTCGTCGGTGCCGACCGCGGTCGCGACGGCGACCGTGGCGAGCAGTGCGACACGCAGGCTCACGGTGCGCAGGAACAGCCATCCGCCCGACTTCGCGGTGCTCGTGAGACCGTCGCGCTGCGCCCGCAGCGAGGCGTCGTGCTTCGCGGCGAGCCGCCGCACGACCAGTACGTAAGCGCCGACCATGCCCCACTGGGCCGTGACCGTGCCCGCGGCGGACCCGGCGATGCCCCACCCGAGCCCGTAGATGAAGAGCACGTTGAGCAGCGCGTTCGCGCCGAAGCCGAGGCCCGCGATCCAGAGCGGCGTCATCGTGTTCTGGAGGCCGCGCAACAGGCCCGTGGCCGCGAACACGATGAGCATGGCCGGCAGGCCCCACATCGAGATCACGAGGTAGTCGTTGGCCTGCGCGGAGACCGCCTCGCTCGCGCCGAAGAGCGACACCAGCCAGGGGGAGGACACGGCGCCGACCACCGCGAGCACCGCACCGAGTCCGAGCGCGAGCCACATGCCGTTGATGCCGACGCTGACGGCCTCTCCCGGCTGTCCGGCCCCGAAACGGCGGGCGACGGCGGGCGTCGTGGAGTAGGCGAGGAACACCATCAGGCCGACGATCGTCTGCAGCACGGCGCCGGCGATGCCGAGGCCGGCGAGGGGCGTCGTGCCGAGGTGGCCGATGAGAGCGGCGTCGACGATGAGGAACGCCGGCTCGGCGATCAGCGCACCGAGCGCGGGGACGGCGAGCCGCAGGATCTCTCGGTTGAGGGAGCGGCGCGCTGTCATCCTCCGAGCCTATTGGCCGCTGCCGGCATGGTGACGCCCGGTCGGGGGCGATCCGCGCGAGTGACGGAGGAGAACTCACGGAACGGAGGATCGTTATCGCGGAAGCATCCTGCGTTGCAGGAGATCTCCTCCCGAACGTGCGGTCGCGACGATCCCGCGACCCGGGCGGATGCCGGTCGTAGGCTGGGAGAGATCGGATGCAGCAGATCGGAGCGTCATGACGGATCCCCGTGAGGAGGCCGCACGCTATCGGGCGCGGCAGCAGGCGCGTCGCCACGGTCATGAGATCGGCGACGAGGAGGGCGCGGCGCCGGGCATCGCCGCGGCCGCCGATCGCGCCGCCTTCATCGAGACGGCGATCCAGGTCGCCATCCGACGCGGCGACTTCGACGATCTGCCGGGCGCCGGCAAGCCGCTCGAGGGGCTCGGCGACCATCACGATCCCGATTGGTGGATCCGCCGGAAGATCGAGACCGAGAACCTCACCGGTCTCGGACCGCCCGCGCTGCTGCTGCGCACGGAGGATCGGGGCTTGGATGCCGAGCTCGATCTGCTCGGGCGCGAAGCCGACGTGCGCTCCGTGCTCGAGGACTTCAACCGTCGCGTGCGCGAGGCGCGTCGGCAGCTCCAGGGCGGACCGCCCGTCGTCACCGAGCCACGCGACGTGGAGGTCGAGGTCGAGGCGTGGGCGCGACGCCGTGCCGAGCGGGCGGCGGCCGCGGCGGCGAACGCCTCAGAGACCCCGAGGCGACGGCGATTCGGACTGCGCAGACGCTGACGCGGTGTGACGGAATCGCACCGGCCCTGGACACGATGTCGGGGGTGCGTCCTAGGGTGGAGCGTATGACTGATGCGCTTCCTTCGGGCCTTGCCCTCGACGAGTTCAGCTCCGACATCCGCCCGCAGGACGACCTCTATCGCCACGTCAACGGCGCATGGCTCGACCGCACCGAGATCCCCGGCGACAAGGCTCGCTGGGGATCGTTCCACCTGCTCGCCGAGCAGGCGGAGAAAGACGTTCGAGCCATCATCGAGGAGTCGCAGGATGCCGAGCCCGGCACCCTCGCGCGCAAGATCGGCGACCTCTTCGCGAGCTTCATGGACACCGAGCGCATCGCCGCCGCCGGCACGGCGCCCCTCGCCGAGACCCTGGCCGAGATCGACGCGATCGACGATGTCGCCTCCTTCCTGCGCACCGTCGGCGCCTACGACCGCGACGGCCGCGCCGCCGTGATCGGGCTCTACGTCGACGGCGATCCCGGCAACCCCGAGCGCTACGTGCCGGTGCTGGTGCAGGCCGGGCTCTCGCTCCCCGACGAGAGCTACTTCCGTCTCGACACCTTCGCCGAGACGCGTGCGGCGTATCGCGCGCACCTCGAGCGCCTGCTGGCGCTGGCGGGAATCACGGATGCCGCGGCGAACGCCGATCGTGCGATCGCGCTCGAGACCGAGCTCGCCGGCCACCACTGGGACAACGTGCGCAGCCGCGACGCGGTCGCCACCTACAACCTCAAGACCTGGAATGAGCTGCAGGAGCTCGCCGGGGTCGATCTGACGCCGTGGCGCGAGGCGGTCACCCCGTCGAACCCGAGTGCCTTCGACGAGGTCGTCGTCTCGCAGCCGAGCTTCTTCGAGGGCCTCGGCACGCTGCTCGTCGCCGAGCGCCTCGACGACTGGAAGGCGTGGCTGCGCGCCAAGGTCGTGCACGCCGCCGCGGCGTACCTCACCGACGACCTGGTCGAGGAGAACTTCTCCTTCTACGGCACCCAGCTCACCGGCGTGCCCACCCTCCGTGAGCGGTGGAAGCGCGGCGTCTCGCTCACCGAGGGTGCTCTCGGCGAGGCGATCGGCAAGGTCTACGTCGAGCGGCACTACCCGGCGACGGCCAAGGCCGCGATGGACGAGCTGGTCGCGAACCTCATCGAGGCCTACCGGCAGAGCATCACCGAGCTCGAGTGGATGACAGCTGAGACGCGCGAGCGCGCGCTCGCGAAGCTCGACTCCTTCACCCCGAAGATCGGGCACCCCGAGGTGTGGCGCGACTACTCGACCCTCGAGATCGACCGCGACGACCTCTTCGGCAACGTGCGCCGGGCCTCGACCTTCGAGCACGACCGCAACATCGACAAGGTCGGCAAGCCCATCGACCGCACCGAGTGGCACATGCCGCCGCAGATGGTCAACGCCTACTACAACCCCTCGATGAACGAGATCGTGTTCCCGGCCGCGATCCTGCAGTACCCCTTCTTCGACGCGTCCCGCGACGCGGCCGCCAACTACGGCGGGATCGGCGCCGTGATCGGTCACGAGATCGGGCACGGCTTCGACGACCAGGGCAGCCGTTACGACGGCGACGGTCGCCTCGAGGACTGGTGGACGGATGCCGACCGCTCGGCGTTCGAGGAGCGCACCAAGGCCCTCATCGCGCAGTACGACGCGCTGGTGCCCGAGGGGCTCGATGCCGAGCACCACGTCAACGGCGCTCTCACGATCGGTGAGAACATCGGCGACCTCGGCGGTCTCGGCATCGCGCTGAAGGCCTACGAGCTCTCGCTGAACGGGGCCGAGGCGCCCGTGATCGACGGGCTCACGGGTGTGCAGCGCCTGCTGCTCTCCTGGGCGCAGGTGTGGCAGCAGAAGAGCCGCGATGCCGAGACGCTGCGTCTGCTCACGATCGACCCGCACTCGCCCAACGAGTTCCGTTGCAACCAGATCGTGCGCAACATCGACGCGTTCTACGAGGCGTTCGACGTGACCTCCGGCGATGCTCTGTGGCTTGCAGAAGACGCACGCGTGACGATCTGGTGACCAATCACCGGAGTCTGTGAGGCCGTCCCACGCGGCGGGGTTACGATAGCCCTGCCGCGGGGGACGAGCCCCTCGGCATCCCGCCATCCATCCCCCCGGTAAGGATCACGCGTGGGCTCCCCCCAACCCTCGATTCCCGAGCCTGTCGACGGCTCGAACGCGGTGCTGCGTCGCTCGCAGCGCCCCAGCAGGCGCAGCCCCCGGCGCGCAGCCGTCGGCCGACGCTCCTTCACCGCGACGCTCGGCGCCCTCGAGAATCTGGTCGATTCCGGAGCCCAGGTCTCGGTGCACGTCGTCGATCTCGACAGCCACGTGCACGTGCTCGCGGGCGACGACCACGTCACCATGCCGGTGGCCGGACTCGGTGTCGTGCCGCTCCTGATCGAGGTAGCGGCGGGATTCGAGAGCGGCGCTCTCGACCCGCTCGAGATCATCGACCGATCGAGCGTCGACGAGGTCTCGACCTCGGGGCTGTGGCGGCACCTGCACGCTCCGGCGCTGCCGCTCGAAGACCTCGCCGTACTCGCCGCCACCGCCGGAGACCCGATCGCCGTCAACGCCCTGCTCCGCAAGGTCGGCCACGACCGGGTGCGCGGACGCATCGAAGCGCTCGGGCTGCGACGCACGGCCGTGCTCGACCGGTTCCGCGACAAGCGCGGGCCCGATGATGCCCCCCAGGTGGCCGTCGGCTCCACCCGCGAGCTCGCGGGTCTCTTCTCGGCCCTCGTCAACTCCGCCGTCGTCGACGCAGCGGTCAGCGCCCGCGTGTCGGAGTGGCTCAGCCTCAACCAGGATCTGAGCCTGGTTGCGGCATCCACCGGTCTCGATCCGTTCGCGCACGACCACGACGCGCACGGCCTCCTCTTCGTCAACAAGACCGGGCGCGACCGCGGCGTGCGCGCCGAGGCGGGCGTGCTCGCCGGCCCGCGCGCGGGGGTGGCCTACTCGCTCATCGTCTGCTTCGACGACCTCTCGATCACCCACCGGCTGCGCGCCCACGACGCGTTCCGCGTGCTCGGAGTCGAACTCATGGAGTACACGCACTGACCCCGAGAAGGGCCCCTCGCTAGGCTCGTCGGATGACGCGACCCGACTGGACCCCGCACCGTCGTGACGACGGCGAGCTGCTCGGCTGGATCCACCCGGCGGGCGACGACTGGCTGGCCGTCGATGTGCTCGGGCGCCCGGCGTCCGCTCCCACCGACTGGCTCGACGCCGAGGCTGCCCTCGAAGAGCGGGGCATCGCCTGGCTCGCCGATCCGTGGATGCTCGACGCCGAAGCCGATCGCCCGCTGCGGGTGCGCATCGTCGAAGTGACCCCCGATCGAGACGGCGTGCCGGGGCGCATCGTGGTAAAGGTCGACGACTTCGGTGACGTCACCCGTCCGCCGACCGAGCGGTTCGAGCTGCCGTGGCCGATCCCGAGCCGCCTGCGCCCGCCCCGCGCCGACGACCCCGATCCGCGCACCCTCTGACCCGCTCTCCGGGAGGGAAGCCCGCTCAGGGCAGCGACGGATGCTGTTCGGCGGCGCGCTGCTTCGGGATGAAGAGCGACAGCACCAGGGCCACGATGCCGGCGGCGATCGCCAACCAGAAGCACACCTGGAACGCATCGTGCGTCGGCACCGCGACGCCGTCGACGTCGATGCTCATCGCCGCGAGCACCCCGCCCATGACGGCCGAGGCGCTCGACGTGCCCACCGAGCGGAAGAGCGCGTTGAGGCCGTTGGAGGCGCCGGTCTCGTTCGCCGGAACCGAGCGCATGATGATCATCGGCATCGCGGCGAAGGTGAATCCGATGCCGACGCCGATGAGCAGGTTGCCGACGAGGATGTGCCACACCTCGCTCGACAGCAGCAGCACGAACACGTAGGCGAGCACGATGGCCGCGGCGCCCACCGTGAAGAGCGGGCGCGGACCGACGGTGCGTTCGAGCCAGCCCGACAGCGGCGAGATCACCATCATCACGAGACCGGCCGGCATGACCGCGAGCGAGGCCGAGATCATGTCGAGGCCGAAGCCGGCGCCGGTGCCGGCGGGCATCTCGAGCATCTGCGGGAAGGTCACGTTCGAGGCGAAGAGCGCGAACCCCATGCCGATCGCGGCGATGTTCGTGAAGAGCACGGCGGGGCGTGCGGCGACGCGCAGGTCGAGCAGGGGATCGGTCGTGCGCAGCTGATACCAGCCCCAGACCAGCAGCACGACGAGTCCGCCGATGATGCAGGTGAGGGTCGGGAGCGATGTCCAGCCCCACTCCGCCCCGCGCGATACGAAGAGCAGGATGCCGGTCAGGCCGATCGCGAGGCCGATCGCACCGAGTACGTCGAGACGACCGGGGGAGCGGAGCACGTCTTCGGGGACGACGAAGAAGATGAGCAGCAGCCCCACCGCGCCGAGGGCGGCGGCGAGCCAGAACAGGGCGTGCCAGTCGGCGTTCACCGCGAGGTACGCGGCGATCGGCATGCCGAGCGCGCCGCCCACGCCCATCGTCGCGCTCATGAGGGCGACCGCGGTGCCGAGGCGCTCGGGAGGGAGCACGTCGCGCATGATCGCGATGCCCAGCGGCACCACACCCGTGACCGCACCCTGCAGTCCGCGCCCGATGATCACGCCGATGATCGAGCCCGACAGGGCGGCGATCAGCGACCCGACGATCAGCAGGGCGAGCAGAACGATCGCCACGCGGCGCTTGCCGTACATGTCGCCGAGGCGGCCCGAGATCGGCGTTGCGACGGCGGCGACGAGCAGCGTGATCGTGACGACCCAGGTGGTGTCTTCACGCGAGGAGTTCAGCAGCGCCGGAAGCTCGGCCTGCAGCGGCACCACGAGGGTGAACATGAACGACGAGCACAGGCCCGCGAACGCGAGCACTGCGACGATCGCCCACCGCGGGGTGTTCCGTGAGAGTCGTCGTCTGGCCTTGTCGTCGTTCGCTCCCACCGACTCAGGCTATCGGCGTCTGAGAGGGGCGAGGGTCGTCGGGAGCCGCTTATCGCGGCGGCAGCACGAAATCACCCGTCTCGCCCGGGTTGACCGCGACCTCCCAGCGGAAGCCGTCGGGGTCGGAGAAATACCCGGAGTACCCGCCCCACGCGCGTTCGCGCCCCGCGCTCACCGGCACACCCAGCAGCGCGACCTCGGCGAGCACCGCGTCGACCTCGGCCGGGGTGGCGAGGTTGTGGGCGAGCGTGATCGGGGCGACGCCGGATGCCGGGGCCTCGCCGATCTCGGCGGTGAAGCCCTCGATCGACCACAGCGACAGCATGAGCCGCTCGCCGATCGGGAGCATCAGCACATCGTCGCCCGCGAACATCGGTTCCCATCCGAGCCCGTCGACGTAGAAGGCGCGGGTGCGCGCGAGGTCGGACACGGCGAGAGTGATGAAGCTGACGCGTTGTTCCATGCGGGCGAGTCTGTCACCGGCATCCGACATCCGGAACGGCGTCTGCGACCGGCATCCGGAAGCCCGCGCGTCAGCGCACGTCCTTCATGAGCTTCAGCACCGGCTTGATCGACAGCAGCAGTCCGATGCCGACGAGGATCGCGATGCCGCCCAGGATCGAGAAGTACGGAACCTCGTCGTCGGGGTTGTAGAACCCGACGAGCCAGCCCGAGATCGCCGTGCCGAGCGCGACAGAGAGGAAGAACAGCGCCACCATCTGCGTGTGGAAGACCTTCGGGGCGAGCTTCGTCGTCACCGACAGACCGACGGGCGACAGCAGCAGCTCCGCGACGGTGAACACGAACAGGATGCCGACGATGGCCAGCAGCGGCGTGGAGTTCGGCCCGCCGCCCGCGAACGGGAGGAACAGCAGGAAAGCGACTCCCATGATGATCGCGCTGAGGCCGAACTTCGCCGGCGTCGACGGCTGGCGCTTGCCGAGGCGGGTCCAGATCGCGGCGAAGACGCCCGACAGGATGATGATGAAGACCGGGTTGATGGACTGCACCCACGAGACCGGCATCTCCCAGCCGAAGAGGTCGCGGTTCAGACGCTCGTCGGAGTAGACCGTGAGCACCGTGAACTGCTGCTGGTAGAGCGACCAGAAGGCGACGCTCGTGACGAACAACGGCAGGAAGCCCCACACGCGCGAGCGCTCGGTGGCGTCGATGCGGCGGCTCGAGAGGATCACCGCGAAGTACGCGATCGCGGCGGCGACGGTCACACCGATCACGATCGGCGCGAGGTTGTCGGCGCGGATGACGCCGAGCAGCACCAGCACGACGATGACGGCGACGGCGGCGAGGCCGACGACGGCGACCATCGGATAGCGCGCCGCGGGCAGCGGGTTCGGCACGCGCCGCGCCTCGTCGGGCAGGGCGCGGCGGCCGAACGCGTACTGCACGAGACCCAGCGTCATGCCGATCGCCGCCAACCCGAATCCGTAGTGGAACCCGAGGGTCGACTGCAGGATGCCGGTGAGGATGGGCCCCAGGAACGCGCCCAGGTTGATGCCGAGGTAGAAGAGCGAGAAGCCGGCATCCCGGCGCACATCCTCCGGGGAGTAGAGGGTGCCGACCACCGAGGTCGCGTTGGCCTTGAGCCCGCCCGAGCCGAGCGCCACCAGGATCAGGCCGACCCCGACGCCGAGCAGCCCCGGCAACAGGGCGAGGGCGAGGTGCCCGGCGACGATGACCATCGCGCTGACGAAGAGCACGCGCTCCGAGCCGAAGAGACGATCAGCGAGCCAGGCGCCGAGGATGGTCGACAGGTATACCGAGCCGCCGTACGCGCCGACGATTCCGCCGGCGACCGCCTGCGGGATGCCGAGGCCGCCCTCGGTCACGGAGTAGTACAGGTAGATGAGCAGGATGCCCTGCATGCCGTAGAAGCTGAACCGCTCCCACATCTCCACGCCGAACACGTGCACGAGCGCCCACGGTTGCCCGAAGAAGCGGGTGTTCTCGTCGCGGGGCGGGCGGGTCTGGGCGGTCGAACTCATGGTTAGACGGTAGTCCTCGAGGCCTGTGCGCACGAGGGGCAGAAGGCTCCGACCTCGCGCAGACCCGCAGATAGAATGGGGATGCCGCGGCATCCGCGTGCCGCATCCCACTCGCATCCGACCATTGGAGCCACCATGGCCGAACAGTCCCGCCTCGACAAGGTCATCGCCCTCGCCCGCCACCGCGGGTTCGTGTTCCAAGCGGGTGAGATCTACGGCGGTTCGCGCTCGGCCTGGGACTACGGCCCCCTCGGCACGGAGCTCAAGGAGAACATCCGCCGCCAGTGGTGGCAGACGTTCGTGCGCGGTCGCGGCGACATGGTCGGCCTGGACTCGAGCATCATCCTGCCCAAGCGCGTGTGGGAGGCATCCGGCCACGTCGCCACCTTCACCGACCCGCTGGTCGAGTGCCTCCACTGTCACAAGCGCTTCCGTGCCGACACCCTCATCGAGGACTTCGAGGCGCGCAAGGGCCGCAAGGCCGAGAACGGTCTCACCGACATCCCCTGCCCGAACTGCGGCACCAAGGGTCAGTACACCGAGCCCAAGTCGTTCTCGGGTCTCGTGAAGACCTACCTCGGCGTCGTCGACGACGAGTCGGGTCTCTACTACCTGCGCCCCGAGACCGCGCAGGGAATCTTCGTGAACTTCTCGAACGTGCTCACCGCCAGTCGCAAGAAGCCGCCGTTCGGCATCGGTCAGGTCGGCAAGGCGTTCCGCAACGAGATCACCCCCGGCAACTTCATCTTCCGCACCCGTGAGTTCGAGCAGATGGAGATCGAGTTCTTCACGCCGCCGGCGGATGCGCAGGAGTGGTTCGAGCACTGGGTCGAAGCCTGCTGGAACTGGTTCATCGACCTCGGCATCGATCCCGAGAACATGCGCCAGTTCGACGTGCCCGAAGACGACCGTGCGCACTACTCGGCCGGCACGATCGACGTCGAGTACAAGTTCGGGTTCGCGGGCAAGGAGTGGGGCGAGCTCATGGGTGTCGCCAATCGCACCGACTACGACCTGTCGAGCCACAGCGAGGCCTCGGGCCAGAGCCTGACCTACTTCGACCAGGCGACCGGTGAGCGCTACACGCCGTTCGTGATCGAGCCGTCGTTCGGTCTGACGCGCGCCATGATGGCGTTCCTCGTCGACGCGTACCGCGAAGAAGAGGTGCCCAACGCCAAGGGCGGCACCGACGTGCGCACCGTGCTCAAGCTCGACCCGCGCCTCGCGCCGGTCAAGGCCGCGGTGCTGCCGCTGTCGCGCAACGAGCGCCTCTCGCCGCTCGCCCGCGAGGTCGCCGACACGCTGCGCAGCTCGTGGGCGGTCGACTTCGACGACGCCGGCGCGATCGGACGCCGCTACCGTCGCCAGGATGAGATCGGCACCCCGTTCTGCGTCACGGTCGACTTCGACTCGCTCGACGACCGCGCCGTCACCGTGCGCGACCGCGACACCATGGCGCAGGAGCGCGTCTCGATCGACGAGCTACACCAGTACCTGGCCGAGCGCCTGAAGGGCGCGTGAGCCGCGGCATCCGTTCTTCCTGATCCCGGGCGGATGCCGAGCCACCCCTCTTCGCCCGACACACCCCTCTGCGCACCGTTCGCAGAGGGGTGTTTCGTCTCTAGAGGGGTGGCTCGGCGCGGGGCTATGCTGACCGCATGATCGGGGAGTGGAGCGAGTTCAACGTCGCGATGGCGGGCGCGACCGCGGCCCTCGCCGGCCTCGTGATCGTCGCCGCGAGCGTCAACATCGCCGAGATCGTGAAGTCGCGCACGCTCACCGCACGTCTTCTCGCGGGCATCGCGGCGCTCGTGCTCGCGCTCGCCGTGTCGGCGATCGGGCTCGTTCCCGGCCTCGACCTCACCTGGTACGGCGTGCTCATCGTCGTGGCGACACTGCTGATGTCGGTGTTCCAGGTGAACGTGACGCGTCTCATCGCGGGCGACCCGAACCCGGCCGACCGCGCGCGGCCGCTCAAGTATCTGATCGGCTTCCTGCCCCTGGCCGCGTATCTCGTCGCCGGCGTGCTGGTGGGGGTGGGACATCCGTCGGGGCTGTACCTCGCCGCCGCCGGATGCCTGCTCGCGATCGTGTCGGCGATCGTCGTGTCGTGGGTGGCGCTGGTCGAAGTGCTCCGCTGAGCGCCGCGCCGCACCGGAACGAGCGGATGCCGCGGCGTCAGCCCGTGACGGTGAGCTGCATCTCGGGGGTGCCGCCCGCCCCCACCCAGGCGAGCGAGCGTTCGAGCACGCCCCGGAGCACGTCGAGGTCGATCTCCTCGAGGTCGGTGATGTAGAGGCATCCGGCGCCCGTGGTGTGGGGGCCGAGTGCGGCCAGGGCCTCCTCGTGCGCGGCGACGCCGTCGAGCAGGTAGATCGTCGTCGCCGCCTTGCGCGGCGCGAAGGCCAGCAGCCCGGAGTCGCCCTCGGTGCCGGTCGGATACCGGTAGTGGCACGACCCGAACCCGATGATCGTGCCCCAGGTCGCGGGCTCCCGGCCGGTGATCTCCTGCATGAGGGCGGTCAGCGTCTCGGCATCCCTCCGGCGCTTGGCGGGTGAGGACCGGGCGATCAGGCCCGCGACGTCGCGGCCGGTGGACTTCACGATGGCTCTCCTTCAGAGGCTGCGGATTCGTGCGCCGCAGCGCGATCCGTGATTCGCAGGAAGTGCCCGTCGGGGTCGAGCAGGCGGAAGTCGGTCAGCCCCCACGCCCGACGCTGCAGGTCGTCGACCAGTCCGACTCCGGATGCCGCGACCCGCTCGCGCTCCGCGGCGACGTCATCGACCTCGATGACGATCTCGACGCCCAGCGGAGGGCGGCGGTCGCCGATCGCGTTCGGAGAGGCGAGCAGACCGATCCGCACCCCATCGCGGCGCACCGCCGCATACGGGTTCGCGAGGCCCCGGTCGTCCTGCACGAGCTCGAATCCCAGAACATCGACGTAGAACGCGAGCGCCCGGTCGAGGTCTCTCGGGAAGAGCTCGATGCGGAGTGCGGCGGGCACGGTCGGCCTACTTCTCGGCCTTCGCGGCGGCCTTCATCGCCTTCTTGTGCTCGCGCACCTTCGTCAGGGATTCGGGCGAGACGATGTCGGCGACGCTGCGGAACGAGCCGTCGACGCCGTAGTCGCCCGCCGCCTCGCGCCAACCGGCGCCGGTGAATCCGTACTGCTTGCCCAGCAGCGCCAGGAAGATCTTCGCCTTCTGCTCGCCGAAGCCCGGCAGCGCCTTCAGGCGCTTGAGCACCTCGGCGCCGTTCGGCTCGCCCTGCGTCCAGAGGGCGGCGGCGTCTCCGCCCCAGTCGTCGACGATCGTCTGGCACAGCGTCTGCACGCGCGTCGCCATCGACCCCGGGAAGCGGTGCACCGCGGGCGTCGTCTTGAACGCCTCGAGGAACTCCTCGGGATCCATGCTCGCGATCGCCGAGGCATCCGTCGCGCCCGTGCGCTGCTCGATCTTCAACGGACCCGCGAACGCGGTCTCCATCGGTACCTGCTGATCCAGCAGCATTCCGACCAGGAGGGCGAGCGGGTTGTCGGTCAGGAGAGCGTCGGCGGCGGTGTCTCCGGTGATGTGAAGGGCCATGCGTTCATTCTCGCATCGGGCGGTTTCCTGTGGGGCGCTGGGCGATGGGCACTCGCCCCCGGCGTCAGGCGGAGGCGGCGTCGTCGAGCGGGTCGATGGCCGAGACGGCGGGCTGCTCGGGCGAGAGGCCGTAGAGCGTCGCGAGGGCCGCGGCGAAGTCGTCGGCGCGGCCGGCGGCGGCGAGCTCGTGCGCACGGGTCGTCGGCTCGTGCAGCAGCACGCCGGCGAGGTGGCGCAGTGCCTGCTCGATCTTGCCGTCCTCGTCGCCGCGCGCGCGGGCGCGGGCGATCTCCGAGTCGAGCAGCGAGAAGATGTGCGAGCGCAGGGCGATCACCGACGGAGTCACGCTCTGGCGGGCGCCCACGACATGGAAGGTGTCCGCGGCCTCGCGAACGACGGTGCGCGCGGCATCCGTGGCCTGCAGCTCTTCGAGCGGAGCGTGCAGGCGGATGGTCTCGAGGTCGAGCAGCGCGACACCCTCGAGGGTGGCGACGGCCGGGTCGACGTTGCGGGGCATGCCGAGGTCGACGACCAGCTGTCCACGCTGGGTCCCTGAGCCTGTCGAAGGGGCGACCGGGCAGCCGGCAGCGGCCGCGGCGAGCCCGGCGGGCGCCTGCAGATGCTGCGGCCCGAGCACCGGCTCGGTGGCGGTGGTGCACGTGATCAGCAGGCTCGACCGGGCGGCGGTGCGCGCGTAGTCGGCTTCGGCGACGGGGCGGATGCCGTGCTTCGCGGCGAAGATCTCGGCGCGACCCGACGGCGAGTAGACGGAGATGTCGACGGCGCCGCGCTCGCGGAGCGTGGCGAGCGTGACGGCGGCGTAGGCGCCGGTGCCGACGAGCAGTACGCGCTCGGCCGACCAGTCGGCGATGCGGGAGTCGGCGAGCTCGAGGGCGAGGCGCACCAGCGAGCGGCCGGCGCGGCCGAGGGCCGTGACGTTCTTGACCTTGCGCTGCGCCTGGCTGGCGCGCTGGAACAGGCGCTCGAGCTCGGGGGAGGTCGTGCCCTCCTTGCGGGCGGACTTGAGTGCGCGGCGCACCTGGCCGGCGATCTCGCCCTCGCCGGAGACGACGGATTCGAGACCGGAGGCCACGGAGAAGAGGTGCTCGGCGACGCGGCGGCCCGAGTGCACGGTGTAGGCGCCGTCGAGTTCATCGGCGGGAACGCCGGTCGCGGCCTCGACCGCTTCGAGCACGGCTTCGACGCCGATCGCGCCGGCTGCAGTGACGGGTTCGTCCATTTCCACGTACGCCTCGAAGCGATTGCACGTCGCGAGAACGACCGCACCCTGCACGCACGGCGTCATGCCCACGAGAGTGGGGGCGACGTCGTCGGGGGTGCGGCTCAGGCGTTCGAGCAGATCGAAGCTGGCGGTCTTGTGACTCGCCGTGACACACAGCAGCACCCTTCGATTGTACCGGAGGCTCCCGACGCCGAGGTCGCCGGGCCCACAGCATCCGCATCGGGGGCGGATGCGAGGATGGAGGCATGGCCCTCTCCGACGCTCCGCTCCTGCGCGCCCTCGCGGGCGAACGCCCCGCTCAGACCCCGGTGTGGTTCATGCGCCAGGCCGGCAGGTCGCTGCCCGAGTACCGGGAGCTGCGGGTGGGCACGCGGATGCTCGACGCCTGCCTCACCCCCGACCTCGCCGCCGAGATCACGCTGCAGCCGGTTCGCCGACACGGGGTGGACGCGGCCGTTTTCTTCAGCGACATCGTCATCCCGCTGCGCCTGGCAGGAGTCGAGGTCGAGATCGAGCCTGGCCGCGGCCCGGTGTTCGCGAACCCGGTGCGCACGGCATCCGACGTCAACCGCATCACGGCGATCGATCCCGCCTCGCTCGACTCGACCGCGATCTCCGAGGCTGTGCGCCTCACCGTCGCCGAACTCGGCGACACCCCGCTGATCGGCTTCGCCGGAGCGCCCTTCACCCTCGCGGCCTACCTCGTCGAGGGCGGCCCGTCGAAGGAGCACCTGCGCGCGCGGGCCATGATGCACGCCGACCCCGACTCGTGGAACCGCCTCGCCGGATGGCTGGCGCAGGTGTCGCGGGTCTTCCTCTCGGCGCAGCGCGACGCCGGGGCATCCGTCGTGCAGCTCTTCGACTCGTGGGCGGGCGGTCTGAGCCCCGCCGACTACCGCACCTTCGTGCGCCCGCACTCGAAGACCGCGCTCGAGGGCATCGGGTTGCCGACCATCCACTTCGGCGTCGGCACCGGACCCTTCCTCGCCGACATGCGTCTCGACGGTGCGGCCGATGGTGTGGGCGTCGACTGGCGGCAGCCGCTCGACGAGGCGGCCGCGATCCTCGGCCCTGACACGACGGTGCAGGGCAACATCGATCCCGCGCTGCTGTCGGCCCCGTGGCCGGTGCTCGAGGCGCACGTGCTCGACGTGCTGCGGAGGGGCCGCACCGCTCGGGCGCACATCGTCAACCTCGGCCACGGCGTGCCGCCCGAGACCGACCCCGATCAGCTCACGCGCATCGTCGAGCTGGTGCACGCGCAGCGCGACTGACGGATGCCGTGAAGGGTCAAGACCCGCCGCGTCGGCGGTCCCGCGTGCGGCGTGTTGTGACCCCTCACCCGCTCAGGCGCCCCGCCGCGCCCGCAGCCAGCGCACCGCCCGCAGATCGTCGAGCGTGAACGGACCGTCCGGGAGCGCGGCGCGGATGCGCTCGTCGCTGAACGCGCGCCGCGGTCGGAACTCCTCAGGCGCCTCGGGCGCGTAGGGGGCCGGCTCGGTCACGCCTTCGGCCAGCATCCGAGCCTGCGCCTTCGCCACCAGAGGGGTGACCATCGTCCACTCGGTCAGTTGGGCGAGCATGCGGATCGTCCACAGCGGCACGGGGAAGAAGAGCGGGCTGCGCTCGTCGACCCGAGCGATGCGGCGCAGTGCCTCGCCGAGCGTGACCTCGTCGGCACCCATGACCGCGATCGTGGGCTCGGCGATGCGCCCTTCGAGAGCGGCGACGAGCAGGTCGACCGCGTCGTCGACGGGCACGGGGCGGGCGCGGCGCTCGCGGAACCCGACGGTCCAGAAGAAGGGCAGCGTGCGCACGGCGCGCGACACGTGGTCGACCATGTGGTCGCCGCGACCGTAGATCATGCCGGACTTGAGAATGGTGTGGTCGATGCCGGAGGAGCGGATGATCTCTTCGGCCTCCCACTTGGACTCGTGGTAACCCGAACCGCAGTCGGGCCGGGCGCGCAGGAAACTCACCATCACGATGCGCTTCACACCGGCGCGACGAGCGGCTTCGACGACGGCGCGTGTGCCCTGGACGTGCACGCCCTGGAACGTCTGGTCGCCGATCTCGCGGTTGATGCCGGCGCAGTGCGCGACCGCATCGCATCCGGCGAAGGCTGCGGTGAGCGCGTCGACATCGTCGAGCGCGACGCCGGTGCGTCGGGACACGACGACGGATGCTTCGGGGCCGAGGCGCTCGGCGAGGTGCCGCCCGACGAATCCGGTGCCTCCGGTGATGGCCACTCTCATGACTGCTCCTTCGCTCATTAGCTTTACGGCTAAATGCTATCTAGCAAGGGTGCTATATTGCAAACATGACAGATAGCGCGACCGACATCTTCGCCGCGCTGGCGCACCCCACCCGGCGGCAGATCCTGCAGGACCTGAAAGAGGGTGAGCTGGCGGCCGGCGAGATCGCCGCGAAGTTCTCATCGAGCGGTCCGACGATCTCCCGGCATCTCGCGGTGCTGCGGCAGGCCGGGCTCGTGACCGAGCGTCGCGACGCCAACCGCATCCTGTACTCGCTGGTCGGTGAGCGCCTCGCCCTCTCGGTCGGCGACTTCCTGTCGACGGTGTGCCCCGAGCAGATCGTTCTGCGCGAGATCCGCAAGCGCGGGGGCGCCGACGAGGGGTTATCCCCGGCCGAGGCCTGAGCGGGGCGATGCGAGGATGGAAGGCATGACCGAGCCCTCCGAACTCGCCGCCCGCGCCGCCGAGAAGCACGTCGTCGTGATCGGCGGTGGGATCGGCGGTCTCATCGCCGCCCGTGAGTGCGCCAAGGTCGGCATGCGCGTGACGGTGCTCGAGGCGTCGGATGCCGTGGGCGGCGCGATCCGTCGGGCCGAGCTCGACGGGGTGGCCCTCGACGCGGGGGCCGAGAGCTTCGCGACCCGCGGGGGACACGTGCGTGCGCTCCTCGCCGAACTCGGCATCGACGACCGCGTCGTCGCACCCGCTCCCGGAGGAGCCTGGCTCGCCGGGGTCCCGGGCATCGGCGCCGCACCGCTCCCCGTCGGCGGGCTGCTCGGCATCCCCGCCAACCCGTTCCAGGACGACGTGCGCCGCATCATCGGCTGGTCGGGCGCCTGGAGGGCGTACCTCGATCGGGTGCGTCCGCCGCTGACCATCGGCCACGAGCACAGCCTCGGCAAGCTCGTCTCGACGCGCATGGGCGACAAGGTGCGCGACCGCCTCGTCGCTCCCGTGACCACGGGGGTGTATTCCGCTTCACCCTCCGATATCGACGTCGAGATCGCCGCACCGGGGCTCAACGCCGCGCTCACGCGCACCGGTTCGTTGTCGGGTGCAGTGGCCGCGCTGCGCGACGAGGGTGCGGCCCGCGCCGCCGCGAAGAAGCCGGGCGCCGCGGTCGAGGGACTCGACGGCGGGATGACCGTCCTCGTCGATGCCCTGCTCGCCGATCTCGAGAACTTCCGTGTCGAGGTGCGCACGGCATCGCCAGTCCGCGCGATCGCCCGCGACGGAGACGGCTGGATCGTCGTCGCCGATGCGCCCGTCGATCCGGCATCCGAAGACGCCGCGGACTCCGATGACGAGGTCGTCGCGGTCGCGGAGGAGTGGCAGGCGGATGCCGTCGTCGTCGCCGTCGACGAGCGCACCGCTCGTGCGCTGCTCGCCGACGCCGTGCCTGCACTCGTGCCGACCGACGACGTACCGGCACCCGAGATCGAGATCGTCACCCTGCTCCTCGACGCTCCGGCGCTCGACCCGTCGCCGCGCGGTACGGGCGTGCTGACGGTGCCCGGCAGCCATGTCGCCAAGGCGCTCACGCACTCCACCGCGAAGTGGGAGTGGGTGCGCCGGGCGGCCGGTGGTCGTCACGTCGTGCGGGTGTCGTTCGGTGCGCAGGGCGAGCCGGCGGCCACCGCAGGGCTCGACGACGGGACTGCGTCGGACCTCGCGCTGCGCGAGGCATCCGCTCTTCTGGGCGTCGATCTGGCACCGTCCGCGCTGGTGGCCGCGCACCGTGCGCGCTACGTGCAGGCGCAGCCGGCATCGGTGATCGGATCGGCGGAACGTCGTGCGGCGGCACGCTCCGCCGTGCAGGCCGTTCCTGGCCTCGCGGCGGTCGGTGCCTGGCTCGCGGGTACGGGTCTCGCGCAGGTGATCCCCGATGCGACCGAGGAAACGGACCGCCTGCGCCGCACCCTGATCTGGGAGTGAGCGCCTCGCGCCTGTCAACCCCCTGCCCTCTCAATGCCGAAATCGGCATATGGGGTTACGCTGGGTACCTGGCCGACGGGGATCGAACGCCTGCGGCTCGACCGGAACAACGTGAGGAGACCCCATGAAGGGGAAGATCGGACTCGTCGTCGGAATCGGCGTGGGATACGTCCTCGGAACGCGCGCCGGACGCGAGCGCTACGAGCAGATCAAGACGCAGTGGCTCAAGGTCTGGCATCTCGACCCCGTGCAGGAGCGCGTCGAGCAGGTCAAGGACTTCGTGGGCCAGAAGGCCGCCGCGGTTCCGGGCGCCCTCTGGAACGGCGCCGTCAAGGTCGTCAAGTCGGTCGGCAGCGACGGCACGCCCGGGCAGAAGCTCGACTCGGTGATCGCCGCGGGCAAGGACGTCGCCGAAGACCTCGAGGATGCCGCCGAAGAGGTGAAGGACCGCGTCGAGGAGGCCAAGACGTCGTCGACGTCGAAGACCTCTTCGTCGAAGACGTCCTCCGCGAACTCGTCGGCCTCGACCGGAGCCGCTCGCAAGCCCGCCGCCAAGAAGCCGGCGACGCGCAAGCCCGCCGCGAAGAAGACCGGGAACTGACCATGCCCCGCGGCTATCGCGACCGCGCCGATGACAGCTTCCTGTCGCTGATCGGCGACCTCCCCGAACTCGTCTCGAACCTCGTCAAAGCCGAGATCAACGCCGCCAAGGCGTGGGTCTCGCGCACCGCGAAGGACGCGGGCGTCGGCGCCGTCTGGTTCGTCGTCGCCCTGTTCTTCCTGTTCTGGGCGATCCCGGTGCTGCTGGTCTTCGCCATCGCGGGCATCGCCTCGTGGTGGCCCGTGTGGCTCTCGGCGCTGGCGGTTTTCGGCATCCTGATCCTGGCCGTGCTGTTCTTCGCGCTGCTCGGTCTTCTCAAGTTCCGCAAGGTGCTGCGCCGGGAGAACCCCGCGCAGGCCGTCGCCACAGACGTTCGCATCGTGAAGGAGGCCGGCGACAATGACGAATTCTGACCTGCCGATCACCGCCGTCCCCGGCGGCATCGTCGACCCCGTCGCCTCGGCGCGGGCAGAGCTCAAGGCGGCGCTCGCCGCGATCGAGATCAAGGGCAACGTGCCGCGTCGTCTCGACAAGGCCTCGAAGCGCGCGGCCGTGCGTCTGCGACTGTTCTCCGAGCGCAACCCCGCGGGCGCGATCGCGATCGCCGTGGGTGCGGCGGCCGTCGTCGGCAGCGCCGTCTGGGTGATCGCCCGGGCGATCTCGCGCTGACCACTTCTTTTCGCGACGCCCCGGAACTCCGCTTCCGGGGCGTCGCGTTTTTGCACGCTCGGCCGCATTCGCAGCCGTCCGACAAAAGGGGCAGACTGGGACCATGTCCGATGAGAGCGCAGAGAACCCGTCCGGCTTCACCCTCTGGGCCGTGTGGCGACGCAATCCCGATGTGCCCGTCACCGAGTCCGACTCGACCGAACTCGAGACGATCGTCTCGTACGTCGAGGACTCCGGGGTCACGGTCCGCGGCTTCTACGACGTCTCGGGCCTCAAGGCCGACGCCGACCTCATGGTGTGGCTGCACGGCGACACCGCCGAAGAACTGCAGAAGGCGCTGCGTCGTCTGCGCCGCACCGAGCTGCTGCGCTCGCTCCTGCCCGTCTGGAACGTGATGGGCGTGCACCGCGACGCCGAGTTCAATCGCTCGCACGTGCCCGGCTTCCTCCGGGGGGTCGAGCCCAAGGACTGGCTCTGCCTCTACCCGTTCGTGCGCACGCCCGAGTGGTACCTGGCACCCGAGGCCGACCGTCGCGCGATGCTCGCCGACCACGGCCGCAAGGGCGCCGCGTTCACCGGCGTCGTCGCGAACACCGTCGCCGCGTTCGCCCTCGGCGACTACGAGTGGATCCTCCCGATGGAGGCCGACGACATCACCGATCTCGTCGACATGATGCGCGACCTCCGCTACACCGAGGCGCGTCTGTTCGTGAAGGAGGAGGTGCCCTTCTACACGGGGCGCAGGCTCCGCTTCGACGAGATCGCGGACGTGCTGCAGTAGGCCCGCCGTGAGCTCCCCGATCCGCCTCGGTACTCGCCGCAGCGCTCTCGCGCAGGCCCAGTCCGGTCACGTCGCCGCCGCCCTCGAGAAGGTCGTCGGACGCCCCGTCGTGCTCGTCCCGATCACGTCCGAGGGCGACACCAATCGCGCCTCGTTGTCGGAGATCGGCGGGCAGGGCATCTTCGCCACGCGTCTGCGCGAGGCGCTGCTCGCGGGGGAGTGCGACTTCCTGGTGCACTCGCTCAAGGACCTCCCCACCGCGGTCCCCGAGGGCCTCGTCATCGCGGCGACGCCCGTCCGCGAGGATGCGCGCGATGTCGCCATCACCCGCGGCGGTACTCCGCTGCACGAGCTGCGCGCCGGCAGCACGGTCGGCACGGGGTCGCCCCGCCGCATCGCCCAGGTGCGTCGCCGGGCCCCGCACTCGACGGTCGTCGACCTGCGCGGCAACGTCGACTCGCGTCTCGCGCGCGTCGCATCCGGCGAGCTGGATGCCGTCATCCTCGCGGCCGCGGGGCTCTCGCGGCTCGGCACCGACTCGCCGCTGCACCGGGAGGAGCTGGGGCTGAGCGCGTGGCCGACCGCGCCCGGCCAGGGAGCCCTGGCGGTGGAGACGACGACGGATGCCCCGGCCGAGCTGCGTGAGGCGCTCGCCGTCCTCGACGATGCGCCCACCCGCCTCGCGATCACGCTGGAGCGCGCGATCCTCGAGGGTCTGGACGCCGGATGTCAAGCCCCCATGGCCGCGCACGCGGTCGTCGAAGGCGACGAGATCCGCGTCAGGACGGTCGTGTACGCGGCCGATGGCGGTCGCCGGATCGGGCTCGACGTCACCGAACCCCTGAACGAGGGGTATATTCAACGGAACGGCAGTGGCAATGATGCGGATGCTGCCGATGGTGCAGATCCGATCCAGGCCGTTCGATCGCTGGGATTGGCTGTCGCCCGTCGGCTGCTCGAACAAGGGGCGGCCGAACTCGTCCCCCGAGAGCAATCCTGATGACCACGACACCCGAATCGAAGCACGACAAGCCTCTAGACGGCTGGCGGATCCTCGTCCCCCGCGGAGGCCCGTGGGGCGACGGCGTCGCCGCGAGCCTGCGCCTGCAGGGAGCGGTCCCCGTCGTCGCGCCCCTCATCAACTTCGCCCCCACGACCGACCAGGCAGCCCTCGACGTCGCCCTGGAGCAGCTCGCCGCCGGCGCCTACGACTGGCTCACGGTGACGAGCGCGACCACGGTCGACGTGCTCTTCGCGCACCGTGCGGTCGTGCCGACCACGACGCGCATCGCGGCGGTCGGCGAGACCACCGCGGCGGCGCTGCAGGCCGTCGGGTACGAGGTCGCGCTGGTGCCCACGCAGGACAACTCCGCCGAGGGCATGGCGCAGCAGATGATCTCGCTCGAGACCGCACCGCGCCGCATCCTCGCTCTCCGCAGCGAGATCGCGAAGCCGGTGCTGAGCGTGCTGCTCACCGAGGCGGGTCACGACGTCGACAGCGTGGTGGCGTACCGCACGGTCGGCGTGCCGGTGACGGATCGCATCAAGCGCGACGTCGAGAACGGCCGCATCAACGCGATCCTCATCACGAGCGGTTCGGTCGCCGAGCAGGTGCGCGAGCAGTTCCCCGAGATCCCCGATGACACGTTGCTCGCGGCGATCGGTCCGCGCACGGCGCGCGATGCCCGCAACGCCGGACTGTCGGTCTCGGTGGTCGCGGATCGCCAGACGGTCGACGCGCTCATCGACGCGGTCTCGCACTTCACCCTCCCGCACTCGGCCGACGAGTTCACGCCGTGAGCTTCCCCGAGGTGCGCCTGCGTCGACTGCGCCAGTCGCCGGCCGTCCGCCAGCTCGTGCGCGAGACCAGCCTCCAGCCGCAGCAGCTCGTGCTGCCGATGTTCGTGCGCGAAGGGCTCACCGACCCCGCGCCGATCGGATCGATGCCCGGTGTCGTCCAGCACTCGATGGACTCGCTTCGCGCCGCGGCGGTCGAGGCGGCCGAGGCCGGCGTCGGCGGCGTCATGCTCTTCGGCGTTCCTGCGGTGCGCGATGCCCGCGGCTCCGGCGCAGACGCTCCCCACGGCATCCTCAATCTCGCGACCGAGGCGCTGGCAGCCGAGGTGGGCGACGCCCTCGTGGTGCAGACCGACCTGTGCCTCGACGAGTTCACCGATCACGGACACTGCGGCGTGCTGGCCGCCGACGGTTCCGTCGACAACGACGCGACCCTCGAGCGCTACACCTCGATGGCTCTCGCCCAGGCGCGGGCCGGTTCGCAGCTGCTCGGGCTCTCGGGCATGATGGACGGCCAGGTCGCCGCCATCCGCCGGGCGCTCGACGCCGAGGGGTTCACGCGCACGATCCTGATGTCGTACGCGGCGAAGTACGCGAGCGCGTTCTACGGTCCCTTCCGCGAGGCGGTCGACTCGCAGCTCACCGGTGACCGCCGCACCTACCAGCTCGACCCCGGCAACCGTCGCGAGGGCGTGCGCGAGGCCGTGGTCGACGAGCAGGAGGGCGCCGACATCGTCATGGTCAAGCCGGCGATGGCCTTCCTCGACGTACTGCGCGAGGTGCGAGACACCGTGCATATTCCGGTGTGGGCATACCAGGTGTCCGGCGAGTACGCGATGATCGAGGCCGCCGCCGCGAACGGATGGATCGACCGCCGTGCGGCGATCCTCGAGTCGCTGCTGTCGATCCGGCGCGCCGGTGCCGACGCGGTTCTGACGTACTGGGCGACCGAGGCCGCCCGCTGGCTACGCGACTGATCGGTCGCCGCCGCACTTCGAGAGGAAGCACCATGTCCGATCGCAACGATGATCTCTTCTCCGCCGCCCGCGCGGTGATCCCCGGCGGCGTGAACTCTCCCGTCCGCGCCTACGGGTCGGTCGGGGGCACGCCGCGCTTCCTCGCCTCCGCGCAGGGTGCGACGGTGACGGATGCCGCGGGCACGACGTACATCGACCTCGTGGCCTCGTGGGGCCCGGCGCTGCTCGGTCACGCGCATCCGGAGGTCGTCCAGGCGGTGCAGGAGGCCGCGACCCGCGGCCTGTCGTTCGGCGCGCCCACCGAGGGCGAGGTCGAGCTCGCGGCACTGATCGCCGACCGCGTGCGGTTCGGCGAGATCCGTCCGATCGAGCGCGTGCGCCTGGTGTCGACGGGCACCGAAGCGACCATGACGGCGATCCGCCTGGCCCGCGGCGCGACCGGTCGCGACTTGCTCGTGAAGTTCGCCGGTCACTACCACGGCCACTCCGACGGGCTGCTCGCCGCGGCGGGCTCGGGCGTCGCGACGCTCGCGCTGCCGGGTTCCGCGGGCGTGCCCGCGCCGATCGCCGCGCAGACGCTCGTGATCGACTACAACGACCCCGAGGCGCTGGCGGCGGTGTTCGCCGAGCGCGGCCCGCGCATCGCGGCGGTCATCGTCGAGGCATCCGCGGCGAACATGGGCGTCGTCGCCCCGCTCCCCGGGTTCAACCGCCTCATCGCCGACACGGCCCACGCGCACGGTGCGCTGATGATCCTCGACGAGGTGCTCACCGGGTTCCGGGTGCACCCGGCCGGGTTCTGGGGCCTGCAGGCCGCGGAGGGCGAGGACTACCTTCCCGACATCGTCACCTTCGGCAAGGTCGTCGGCGGGGGGATGCCGCTGGCCGCCCTCGGTGGACGGGCCGATGTGATGGACCTCCTGGCGCCGCTGGGGCCGGTCTACCAGGCGGGCACGCTCTCCGGGAACCCACTCTCGGTCGCCGCGGGCCTCGCCACGCTGCGCCTCGCGACGCCCGAGGTCTACGCGACCATCGACGCGGCGGCCGACCGGCTCGCGCGTGCGCTCGACGCGGCGCTCACGGATGCCGGTGTCGAGCACGCGGTGGCGAAGGCGGGAAACCTCTTCAACGCCTCGTTCCGCCCCTCCGCCCCGCGCGATTACGCCGAGGCCCAGGCGCAGGAGACGTTCCGCTACGCGCCGTTCTTCCACTCGCTGCGGGAGCAGGGGGTCGCCCTGCCGCCGAGCGTGTTCGAGGCGTGGTTCCTCACGGCCGCCCACGGCGACGAAGAACTGCTGCGCATCGAGGCGGCGCTGCCCCTCGCGGCCGCCGCCGCGGCATCCGCTCGTCCCTGAGTGAGCGCATTCCCACAACGGATCGTTGTGTTCCTGTGAGCAAGATCCAGACAACTGGGAGGATGCCGCTGGCAGACTGGGTGTCATGGTGACGTTGCTGTTGGATCAGACGCAACTCGAGATCGTGCTCTCGCCGCTGGAACGCGCCGCGAGCTTCCACCGCGACAACCTCCGCATCGTGCGCGAGACGATCACCAAGGTGCAGCTCACCGATGACGCCTGGACCTGGCTGCGCGGCGTGCCCAATCCCGGCACCCACATTCCCGGCATCCTCGCCGCCGGCACGTGGAAGGCCGCGGGCAGCACCGACTTCGTGCTCATCCGCAAGCGCCGGCCGAGCGTCGTGATCGATCTCACGGGCGACGAGCAGTACCGCCGTCTCATCCTGACCACCCGGCACGGCCTCGCCCTGACGCAGGCCCTGCGGCTCGAGGTCTCCGAAGAGCCGGCAGACGTCGAGGAGATCGTCTCGACCGGCTCGATCCCCACGACCAAGCAACCCCGGCGCCCGGTGATCCGGCCGCGGCCCGCCTGAGCCACCGCGCTCGCAGACCACAGCGAAACGCCCTCCGCGACCATCGGGTCGGGAGGGCGTCTCGCTGTGCGGATCGATCAGTCGCGGGGGCGGTACTCGCCGTGCTCGTGGTGCTGGTCGCCGTCGCCGCTCTGGTCGTAGTGGTCGGCGTTGGCGAGCTCGTCGTCGGTCGCCGTGAGCGGCATCTCCGGGATGATCTCGATCACGGTCGTGCGGGGGGCGCCGTCGGCGGGAGCGTCGTCGGATGCTTCGTCGTCGGGTGCTTCGTCGGTCGGGGTCTCGTCGGTCGCCGTGTCGGCTTCGGCCTGCGTGTCGGCTTCGTGCTCGGAGTGCGCGGCATCGTCCGTCTCGCTGCCGTCCGGCTCGGAGGGCACCTCGCCGAGGGGGTAGTCCTTCGGCTCGTCCTCGAAGTAGGCGCGGGCGGCGTCGGCGAGCATCGAGCTCACCGCGGCCGAGCGCGGGTCGGCATCCTCGTCGGCGGCCGCCTCGTCGCTGTCGGAGGATCCAACCGACGATGCGTCGGATGCGCCGTCGGTCGGGCCCAGGTCGTCGAACACCTCGACCCCGGCCTCCTCGCCGATCGGAACACCCGCGGCTTCACCGTCGACGGCGTGGGCGGGAGCTTCGGCACCCGGGAACGAGGTGGCCTCCTCCTCGGCGGCGTCGCCGTTTCCGAAGAGGATGTCGTCGAACGAGGGGAGCCCTGCGGCCGACACCGGGCCCGGTGCGACCTGCGCGGCATCCGCATCGGTGGCCGTACCGTCTGCAGGCGTCTCGTCCGCAGGCGTCTCGTCGTCGGATGCTGCGGCGCCGTCGACGGAGACGTCGACCGCTCCCTCGGCGTCCGCTTCGTCCGCGACGACGTCGCCATCGTTCACGATCGCGGCTCCTGCTCCGGAGGCGACCACTGCCGCCGCGACGGGACCGCCGGGTACCGCCGCGGCGGCGTCGGCGGCGATCGCGGAGGCGGTCATCGCCGCCGTGTCGTCCGTCGTGACCTGATCCTCGGCGTCGGCCGGAGCGGTCGCGTGCGCGGGCTCCTCGACGGGAGCCGCCGGCGCGGCGGCGGGAGCGACGAGCTGCGTCGCGAGGAGGCCGGCGTGCGGCTCGAGCCGGCCGCCACGGGTGAGCTGGATGAAGACGTCTTCGAGCGTCGGACCGCGCTGCACGAGAGTGGTGAGGGCGATCCCGGCATCCGCGGCGACCGCACCGACCCGGCGCGCGTCGGTGCCGCGCACCGTGAGCCCGGAGCGGAGGATCTCGATGTCGAACCCGGCGGCGGCGAGGGCGGCGGTGAGCGCGGCACGATCGGCCGCGTCGACGATGACGGCACCGGCCGAGGGGTCGGCGAGTTCCTCGATGCCGCTCGCGAGCACGAGCCGGCCCTTCGAGAGCACGAGCACGTTGTCGGCGACCTGCTCGACCTCGCTGAGCACGTGCGACGAGACCAGCACGGTGCGGCCCTCGTCGGCGAGACGGCGCATGAGCAGGCGCATCCAGCGGATGCCTTCGGGGTCGAGCCCGTTGGCCGGCTCGTCGAAGACGAGAGCCCCGGGGTCGCCGAGCAGAGCGTGCGCGACGCTCAGACGCTGACGCATGCCGAGCGAGAATCCGCCGATGCGGGCGTCGCCCTCGTTCTCGAGCCCGACCAGGGAGAGCACCTCGGCGACGCGACCGAGCGGGATGTCGTTGGCCTTGGCCGCGATCGTGAGCTGACGGTTCGCGGTGCGGCGCGGACGGTAGACGGTCTCCTCGAGCACCGAACCGATCACCCGCAGCGGCTGACGGAGCTCGGCGTACGACTGGCCGCCGATCGTCGCGGTGCCGGATGTCGGGCGCACCTGGCCCAGCAGCATCCGCAGCGTCGTCGTCTTGCCGGCCCCGTTGGGGCCGAGGAACGCGGTGACCGCACCCGGCTCGATCCGAGCAGAGAAGTCGGAAACGGCGGTCACCTCATTGAAGCGCTTCGTCACGCCCGTGAATTCGAGAACCTGTCCGTCGGTCATGCGCGACCTCTCCTTGCTTGGTCAATTCCCCCTATCCTGCCGGAAAACCGTCCGGATCGCGTATTTCCTGTGGATTGCGAGCCCTCGCGGCGACCGGGGTAGCCTGGCTCCCGTGACCGAGACCTCTGCCTCCGACCGCGTCCTCGTCCGCACGGAAGGCGCTCTCGGGCGGCTCACGCTGCAGCGTCCCGAGGCGATCAACGCTCTCGACCTGGGCATGGTGCAGGCGCTCACCGCGGCGCTCGACGCCTGGCGCACCGACACCGACGTGCAGATCGTGCTGCTCGACGGTGCGGGCGACCGCGGCTTCTGCGCCGGGGGAGACGTGCGCGCCCTGCACGCGCAGATCGTGTCGGGGCATCCCGAGTCCACCGCCGAGTTCTTCCGCGCGGAGTACGCGCTCAACGTCATGATCGCCGAGTATCCGAAGCCGATCGTCGCCTTCGCCGACGGCATCACGATGGGCGGCGGCATCGGGCTCGCGGGGCACGCGGCGATCCGCATCGTGACCGAGCGCTCGAAGCTCGCGATGCCCGAGACGCGCATCGGCTTCACTCCCGACGTCGGCGGCACCTGGCTGCTCGGCCGTGCGCCGGGTCGCCTCGGCGAGTACCTCGCTCTGACCGGCGGTTCGATGAACGGGGCGGATGCCATCGCCCTCGGTTTCGCGGACTACTACGTGCCCTCCGCCAATCTCGACGCCCTGCGCGAGGCCCTCGCGTTCCGCGCCGACCCGACGGGGCCGAGCGAGATCGTGCTGCTGTTCGACGAGACGCCGGAGCCCTCGGAGCTGTCGCCGTCGCCGGAGTGGATCGACGAGGCCTTCTCCGCCGACACGGTCGTCGAGATCGTCGAGCGGTTGCAGGCGCAGGGCACGACGGATGCCACGGCCACGGCCGACCTGCTCGAGGGGCTCGCGCCGACGGGGTTGGTCGTGACGCTCGACGCCGTGCGCGAGGCGCGGGCGGCCTCCGGGCTGCGCGAGGCGCTCGAGGGCGAGTACCGGCGGGTGCTGTGGTTCGTGCACGAGCATCCCGATCTCGTCGAGGGCATCCGCGCTCAGCTGGTCGACAAGGACCGCAACCCGAAGTGGCAGCCCGCCTCGCTCGCCGAGCTGGGGACGGATGCCGGGGCGGATGCCCGTGCGTACGTGCCGGAGACGCCGCTGTTCTGAGTGCCAGCCCGGCTGTCGATGGGTTCGCTGTGAGCGAAGGTTCCGAACTCGGCGGTACGAATGTCGGAGCTTCGTGTCACGCTTTGTTGTGGCCGATCCCGGTCGGCACCTTCCCCCACGCCTGAGTCCACAGCTTCACCTCTCAGAAAGTCCGCCTGTGCTGGGTAAAATTCTCGTTCGGTATCTGTCCCGCTACAAGTGGTTGCTCGTCGCCGTCCTGGTCTTCCAGTTCGCGAGCGCGATCGCCACCCTCTATCTCCCGCGTCTCAACGAAGACATCATCAACAGAGGCGTCGCACAGTCCGACACCGCCTACATCTGGCGCACCGGTCTGCTCATGCTGGCGGTCTCGCTCGGTCAGATCATCGCGTCGATCATCGCCACGTACTTCGCCGCCCGCGCGTCGATGGGCGCCGGCCGCGACATCCGCGCCGATGTGTTCAGCAAGGTGAGCGGATTCTCCGAGCGAGAGGTGTCGCAGTTCGGCGCCGGCTCGCTCATCACGCGCAACACCAACGACGTTCAGCAGGTGCAGATGCTGGCGATGATGGGCGCCACCATGCTCGTCACCGCACCGCTGCTGGCGATCGGCGGCATCATCTTCGCGGTGCAGACCAACATCGGGCTGAGCTGGCTCATCGCCGTCTCCGTCCCCCTCCTGCTGATCGTCGCCGGACTCGTCGTCAGCCGCATGGTCCCCCTGTTCCGCAGCTACCAGGGCAAGCTCGACACCGTGAACCGCGTCATGCGCGAGCAGCTCACCGGCGTGCGCGTCGTGCGGGCGTTCGTGCGCGAGCGCATCGAGGAGGAGCGCTTCCGCGGCGCGAACACCGACATCATGGTCGTCGGGCGCAAGGTGGGTTCGCTGTTCGTGCTGCTGTTCCCGCTCTTCATGCTCATCCTCAACGTCACGGTCGTCGCGGTCGTCTGGTTCGGTGGCGTCGAGGTCAACAGCGGCACGGTGCAGGTCGGCACGATCTTCGCGTTCATGCAGTACATCGGACAGATCATGGGCGGCGTCATCATGGCCAGCTTCATGGCGATCATGATCCCGCGCGCCGCGGTCTCGGCCGAGCGCATCGGCGAGGTGCTCGACACGACGTCGAGCATGGAGCGTCCGGCGAACGGCGTCACCTCGTTCCCGACTCCGGGTTCCGTGGCGTTCGACGACGTCGAGTTCACCTACCCCGGAGCCGACGCCCCCGTGCTCTCCGGCATCAGCTTCGCCGCCGAGCCCGGTGAGACCGTCGCGATCGTCGGATCGACCGGTGCCGGCAAGACCACGCTGGTCTCGTTGATCCCGCGCCTCTTCGACGTCTCGGGCGGAGCCGTCTTCGTCGGAGGAGCCGACGTCCGCACCGCCGACGTCGAATCGCTCTGGGCGACGATCGGACTCGTTCCCCAGCGCCCGTTCCTCTTCACCGGCACGGTCGCGTCGAACCTCCGCTACGGCCGTGAAGACGCCACCGACGACGAGCTCTGGCACGCGCTCGAGATCGCGCAGGGCCGTGATTTCGTCGAGGAGATGCCGCAGGGGCTCGAGTCGCGGATCACCCAGGGTGGAACCAACGTCTCGGGCGGTCAGCGCCAGCGCCTGGCGATCGCCCGCGCGATCGTGCGTCAGCCGCAGATCCTCGTCTTCGACGATTCGTTCTCGGCGCTCGACCTCACCACCGACGCCCGTCTGCGACAGGCGCTGTGGAGGGAGCTTCCCCACGTGACCAAGGTCGTCGTCGCGCAGCGCGTCTCGTCGATCACCGATGCCGACCGCATCGTCGTGCTCGAGGGCGGGACCATGGTCGGCGTCGGAACGCACGAAGAACTCCTCGAGACGAGCACGACGTACCGAGAGATCGTCGAGTCGCAGCTGGGGGTGGACGCATGAGCGAGCAGAACTCCTCACGTACCCGTCGCGGTCGCGGAGCCAAGAGCGCGACCGCGGGCACCGCGGCCGTCGTCGAGCCCGAACTGACCGACGAGGAGAAGTACGAGGCCGAGCTGGCCGAGAAGGCGCGTCAGGACGGCGGCGGCTGGGACAGCGTCGCGCCCGGCAAGGCCGACAACTTCGGCAAGAGCTTCAGCCGCATGATCGGCCTGCTCAAGCCCTCGGCGGTCTGGTTCGTGATCGTGTCGATCCTCGGCGCCATCGGCGTCGTGCTCACGGTGGCGGCTCCGAAGGTGCTCGGCGAGGCGACCAACCTCATCTACAAGGGCTTCATCTCGGTGCAGCTCGGGCAGGCGAACGGCGACTTCCCCGGATTCCCCGCGGGTACCTCGCAGGACGACGTCGTCGACGCGTTGCGGCAGGGCGGCCAGACCGACTTCGCCAACCAGGTCGCCGCGCTCGGTGACTTCCAGGTGGGTGACGGCGTCGACTTCGACGCGCTCCGGTGGGTCATCGCCGCCGTCCTCGCGATCTACGTGGTCGCGGCGTTCCTGAGCTGGATCCAGGGCTACGTCATCAACGTCATCATGGTGCGCACCATGTGGCGTCTGCGCGAATCGGTCGAGGCGAAGATCAACCGACTGCCGCTGTCGTACTTCGACAAGGTGCAGCGCGGTGACCTGATCTCCCGCGTCACCAATGACATCGACAACATCACGCAGACCATGCAGCAGTCGCTGTCGGGCGCGATCACCGCGGTGCTCACGGTCGTGGGCGTGCTCGTGCTCATGTTCTCGATCTCGTGGCAGCTGGCGCTCGTCGCGCTGGTGGCGCTTCCGCTCATGGGAGTGATCTTCGGCGTCATCGGTCCGCGTTCGCAGAAGGCCTTCGGCACGCAGTGGCGCAAGGTCGGACGGCTGAACGCCCGCGTCGAGGAGGCCTTCTCGGGCCACGCGCTGGTCAAGGTCTTCGGCCGCGAGCAGGACGCCCTCGACAAGTTCAAGGACGAGAACGAGGAGCTCTTCCAGGCCGCGTTCAAGGCGCAGTTCCTGTCGGGCATCATCATGCCGGCGATGACCTTCGTCGGCAGCCTCACCTACGTGGGTATCGCAGTGCTCGGCGGCCTCATGGTCGCGAACGGCCAGCTGCGTCTCGGCGACGTGCAGGCGTTCATCCAGTACTCGCAGCAGTTCACGCAGCCGCTGTCGGAGCTGGGCGGAATGGCGGCGGTCGTGCAATCGGGAACCGCCTCGGCCGAGCGCGTGTTCGAGCTGCTCGACACCGAGGAGCAGGAGGCCGATGACGTCGACGCTCCCGCGCTCGACGAGGGCAAGGGCGTCGTCGAGTTCGAGAACGTCGCCTTCTCGTACACGCCCGAGCGTCCGCTCATCACGGATCTCTCCTTCCGGGTCGAACCGGGGCAGACGGTGGCGATCGTCGGACCGACCGGCGCGGGTAAGACCACGCTCGTCAACCTGATCATGCGGTTCTACGAGCTGAACGGCGGGCGCATCCTGCTCGACGGTCAGGACATCTCGGAGGTCACGCGCGACGAGCTGCGTTCCCGCACCGGCATGGTGCTGCAGGACCCCTGGCTGTTCGCGGGCAGCATCCGCGAGAACATCCGATACGGACGTTCCACCGCGACCGATGACGAGGTGCTCGAGGCCGCGAAGGCGACGTACGTCGATCGCTTCGTGCACGCGTTGCCCGAGGGGTACGACACCGTGCTCGACGAGGACGCGTCGAATGTCTCGGCGGGTGAGCGGCAGCTGATCACGATCGCCCGGGCGTTCGTCGCCCAGCCGTCGATCCTGATCCTCGATGAGGCCACGTCGGCCGTCGACACCCGCACCGAGCTGCTCCTGCAGAACGCGATGGCGGCGCTCCGCGAGGGGCGCACGTCGTTCGTGATCGCTCACCGCCTGTCGACGATCCGCGATGCCGACCTCATCCTCGTGATGGAGCACGGCGACATCGTCGAGAAGGGCACGCACGACGAACTCATCGCCGCCCAGGGCGCCTACTGGCGCCTGTACCAGTCGCAGTTCGAGCAGGCGGCGACCGACATCGACGCCGAGGAGGCACTCACCGGCTCGACGCCGACCGTCATCACGGGTGACGCCGACGACGCGGATGCCGCCGAGGCCGCAGCAGCGGATGCCGTCACCGGCGCATCGGTCGGAGCCCAGCAGCCCGCCGCCGAAGCTGCCGCGGCGCAGGCCGTGATCGAGCACCCGTCTCCCGAGGGGGACACCCGCCGCAGCTGACCCGTCACGGCTGACCCGCCGCAGACACCCGGGCTCACGCCCACCCGAAGCGCCCCGACCCGCATCCGCAGGCCAGGGCGCTTCGCGTGCGGCACCGTCGCCCCGAGAACCCGCCGCCGCGGCATCCGCCCGATCCCGCTCATCTGCACGGAGCGCGCACGTCTGCACGGCGATCCCGGGGGTCTCGCCGTGCGGACGTGATCCGTCCGTGCAGGCGTGATGGCGCGGCACCACGTGCAGGGAGAAAAGACATCTGCAGGGAGGTTCGGCGGGATTCTCCCTGCACGTGTCGTTCTTCCCTGCGGATGAGCGGGCGGCAGAGGGCGACAGGCGTGCGAGGAGGCAATCTGAACGTGAGGGGTCACAACACGCCTCACGGGCCGATACGAACACGGCGAGTCTTGACCCCTCACGGAGTCAGGAACCCGGCTCTATTCCGAGTCGAGGCCGAACAGGTTCATCGGATGCGTGAGGCGCCACCAGATGCTGGGGCCCTCGACGTCGTCGTCGAGAACGAGTTCCGTCGTGGTCGTGTCGATCGGGCCGGCGGTGCTCAGCGAGCCCACGGCGTCGCCGTCCTCCCGCGCATCCCCGAGCGAGAAGCTCGTCGAGGTCGTCGCCGCGGCACCGTTCCAGAGCAGCACGTCGGCGTCGGCATCCGTCACGATGTCGACCTCCGCGCCCCACTCGGTGCGCACCTGACCGACGACCGTGCCGGCTGGAACGGCGGGTTCCTGGGCGAGGAGCGCCGCTTCGACCTCGGCGAACAGCGAGCGCGTGGCCGCGAGCCGCTGGGCATCGTCGTCCTGATTCAGCACCGCCGCGTAGAGCTGCACGGTGCTGTCGCCCACGGTCACGTTCTTCGCCGTGAGCAGGTTCCACCCGACCAGCGTGCCGGTCTTGATGCCGACGACACCGGGGTCGGCCAGCATGCCGTTCGTGTTGGTCACGAGGCCCGCACCGGGCAGCTCGACGGCCGGGGTGCCGACGATCTCCGCGAACACCGGGTTCTTCATCGCGAGCTCGCCTAGGCGCACCAGGGCGTCGGGTGTCGCGACGTTGCCGATGTCGAAGCCCGACGGTGTGACGACCGTGATGTCGCTGAGGCCGCGCTCGCTCAGCCAGATCTCCGCGGCGGCCGCGAACTCGCTGTTCGATCCCCAGATCTCCCGCGCGAGGCGGTCGATGTAGTTGTTCGCCGACCCGAGCAGCGTGCCCTGCAGCATCTGGTACTCGGTGAGCACTCCGCCGACCGGCACATCGAGCGACGACTGATCCGACATCCGATACGACCAGTACGACTGGCTGTCGGCACGGGTGAACGAGAACTCGGGACCCTGCTCGCCGAGGGCCAGGGGCATCCGGTCGAGCACCATGAGTGAACTGACCACCTTGGTGATGCTCGCGATGCTCGCCGGATCCACCGAGGATGCCGTCGAGCCGATGCCGCCCACGCCGACGGCTGCACTGCCGACGCCGGGCCACGCCACGGCGGCCGCGGGAGCGGCGACGGTGGTGAACTCGACAGAATGAACGGTCGGGGCGACCTCGTGCAGCGGCCAGAGGATGGTCGTGCCGGCGTATGCGCCGACGAGACCGAGAACCATGCCGATCGGCACGAGCACACGGGCGCTCGCGATCGCCGGGCGCAATCGGGCTCCGCGCATGATCGCGACGGCGGGATCCTCGACGTACGGCTCGTCGTAGGTGCGCGCCGCGGAACCTGCGGCGACGGCGGCGGTGTCGATCCAGGTCAGGGCCGTGGCCGGGCGCTTCTCATCTGCCCATGCGGCCTCGGGGGTCTCGCTCTCGCTCGCCTCCGGAGCGGCGGATGCCTCGACACCGGCCCCCTCGACACCGGCGGTCTCGACACCGGCAGCCTCGACATCAGTACCTTCAGGACCAGCCTCCTCGACGCCGGCAGCCTTCGCCTCGTCCGGATCCGCCACGGCGGGCACGGATGCCGTCGCAGGCGGCTCGAGTTCGCCCGGGGCGTCGGTCGCAGCCGCGCCGGAATCGGGCACGGCGGCGGTGGCGGCGTCGGTGGGATGAGCGGCGGTCACTCGATTACGGTACCCAATCCCCGGGCTGATCTGCGGCGATGCGTCACGGGCGGGCGCGGGTGTCGGCGCGCGGGTATGCTGGTCAGCACAACCACGGGAGTCCGGCGAGCCGGGCTGAGAGGGAGCGAATCGCGCTTCGACCGTCGAACCTGATCTGGGTCATGCCAGCGCAGGGAGGAGTTCAGATGAGTACGTCCACGCCCGAATCCGCCGCGAAGAACACCGGCGAAACGGCATCCAACCCGGCATCCGGATCCAACCCGGCATCCGCCGCGAAGCAGGCATCCGCGAAGAGCGCACCCGCCACGATCTGGCGCTGGCGCGTCGTCGACATCGTGGTCGCCAGCGTGCTCGGCGTCGCCGCCGGGCTGATCTTCCTCGCGTGGAACGTCGGCTACCTCGGCCCGAAGGCGCTCCTCGAGCCGCTGCTCCCGGGCCTGCAGGGGCTGCTCGACGGACCGTGGCTGTTCGCCGGTGTGCTCGGCGGCCTCATCATCCGCAAGGCGGGCGCCGCGATCTACGTCGAGCTGCTCGCCGCGGTCGTCTCGGCCCTGATCGGCAACCAGTGGGGCGGGTTCCTGACGCTCGAGGCCGGTCTCGTGCAGGGCCTCGGCGCTGAACTGATCTTCCTGCTGTTCTTCTACCGTCGCTGGTCGCTGCCCGTCGCGATCCTCGCCGGAGCGGGCGCGGCCCTCGCCGGCGGCATCAACAACCTCATCCTCTGGTACGCGGGGTCGGGCACCGAGTTCACGGTGATCTATCTGATCAGCACGGTCGTGTCGGGCGCGGTGATCGCCGGGGCCCTGTCGTGGGTGCTGGCGCGCGGCATCGCGGCCACGGGAGCGCTCGATCGCTTCGGCTCGGGCCGTGAGGCGCGCGTCCGCGTCTGATGACGATCGATCAGGCCGGCCCCGCGACGGTCGAGGCGACCGCGTGGGGCTGGCGTCATGCCAGCCGTCTGGCCTGGGCGCTGCAGGACGTCTCGTTCCGGATCGAACCGGGGGAGCGCGTGCTGGTGCTCGGCGCGTCCGGTGCCGGCAAGTCGACGCTGCTGCAGGGACTCGCCGGGGTGCTCGGCGGCGACGAGGAGGGCGAAGCCCAGGGCTCGCTCCTCGTCGACGGCATCCCCGCAGCGTCCACGCGCGGGCGCACGGGGCTGGTGCTCCAGGACCCCGACTCGCAGGTGATCCTCGCCCGGGTCGGTGACGACGTCGCCTTCGGGTGCGAGAACCTCGGCATCCCGCGCGCCGAGATCTGGCCGCGCGTGACGCAGGCGCTCGACGCGGTCGGCCTCGACGTGCCGCTCGATCGCCCGACCAAGGCGCTGTCGGGCGGGCAGAAGCAGCGGCTCGCGCTCGCCGGCATCCTCGCGATGCGGCCGGGGCTCGTGCTGCTCGACGAGCCGACGGCCAACCTCGATCCCGAGGGCGTGGTCGAGGTGCGCGACGCGGTCGAGCGGATGCTGCAGGCGCACCCCGCGACGCTGATCGTCGTCGAGCACCGCCTCGACGTATGGCTGCCGCTGATCACGCGGGTGATCGTGGTCGGGCAGGGCGGGGTCGTGGCCGACGGACCGCCCGCGCACGTACTCGGCGTCGAGGGCGCCCGGCTCGCGGCCGACGGGGTGTGGGTGCCGGGGTTCGCTCCGGATGCTCCGCCCGCTCCGCTGTCGGCGCCCGGCGAGGTGCTGATCTCGGCCCGCGATCTCGCCGTCGCCCGCGTGAAGGGGAAGCCCGTGGCGACCGGCATCGACCTCGACGTGCGGGCAGGACAGGCGCTCGCGATCACCGGGCCGAACGGTGCCGGCAAGTCGACCCTCGGGCTCACGCTCGCGGGACTCCTGCCGCCTGCGGGCGGTGCGGTCGCGGCATCCGCGGCCCTGGCCGCCGGTATCGGATCGACGCCGATCGACTGGGCCTCGCGCGATCTGCTCACCCGTATCGGGATGGTCTTCCAGGAGCCCGAGCATCAGTTGCTGGCGAAAACCGTGCAGGAGGAGCTCGCGGTCGGCCCGCGCGCGCTCGGCATGCCCGAAGACGAGATCGCCGCACGCAGCGAGGAACTGCTGCACCGGCTGCGCCTCGACCGGCTCGCGCGCGCCAACCCCTACACGCTGTCGGGCGGCGAGAAGCGTCGGCTGACGGTCGCCGCCGCCCTCGCGACCCGGCCCCGGGTGCTCGTGCTCGACGAGCCGACCTTCGGACAGGACGCCCGTACCTGGGCCGAACTCGTCGCGATGCTCGCCGCCCTGCGCGACGAGGGCACCGCGATCGTGACGATCACGCACGACCTCGACGTCGCCCGCGCGCTCCACGCCGAACGCTACGAGCTGGGCGGCAGCCGATGACCGTGCTCGACACCACCGCCCGCACCGGACGCATCGCCGGCATCAACCCCGTCGCCAAGCTCGGGGTGAGCGCGCTGATCGCGATCCCGCTGATCCTCACGCTCGATCCGGTGTCGGCATCCGTCGCCCTCGTGCTCGAGTGCGTGCTGTTCTTCTTCGCCGGCATCGGCTGGCGCGAGTTCTGGCTGCGCACCTGGCCGGTCTGGCTCGCGGCGCCCCTCACCGCCGTCACGATCGCTCTCTACGGCGAGACGAGCGGCACGATCTACGTCGAGTGGTTCGTGCTGCGCATCAGCGACGGGTCGCTCGCGCTCGCTCTCGCGACCTTCCTGCGCGTGCTCGCGATCGCGCTGCCGTCGGTGGTGCTGTTCATCACGGTCGACCCCACCGACCTCGCCGACGGACTCGCTCAGGTGCTGAAGCTGCCCGCCCGGTTCGTGCTGGGCGCGCTCGCCGGGTTGCGCATGATCGGGCTGTTCCTCGACGACTGGCGGGCGCTCGAACTCGCGCGCCGGGCACGTGGAGTCGCCGATCGCGGACGCATCCGCCGGTTCTTCGGTATGGCGTTCGCCCTGCTCGTACTCTCGATCCGCAGGGGCGCGAAGCTCGCCACCGCCATGGAGGCCCGCGGCTTCGGAGCCCCCGGTCGGCGCACGTGGGCGCGCGAGTCGCGGTTCGGGGCGGCCGAATGGATGCTGCTCGCGGTCGGTCTCACGATCTCCGGGGTGGCCGTGGCCGCCGCGATCGCGACCGGCGCGTGGAACTTCATCCTCGGGCCGAGCTCCTAGCCGTCGCTCAGGTCTCGTTCCAGAGCCGCATGTAGAACTCGAGCCGTGCGTCGTCGCGTTCGACGCCGTACGCCTCGAGCAGCGGGTCCTCCCAGCCGGGGCCGAAGTTCCACCCGGTGCTCATGGCCGCGGCGGCGAGGTCGGCCCACCGGTCGGCGAGACCGAGGGCGGCGAGATCGACGTGGGCGGCGGGCTCACCCGCGGCGTCGAGGAGCGTGTTGGGCATGCAGGGGTCGCCGTGGCACACGACCAGGCGGTCGATCGGCGGGGCCTCGTGCAGTTCGGGCGGCACGACGACCCCGCGCTCGGCGGCGTTCGAGACGCGCCAGTGCACGCTCCACTCCCACGGGCAGTCGGCGACGGGGAGGGTGTCGTGCAGCATCCGCAGGGCGCGACCGACGGCGGGTACTGCGATCTCAGCCTTGCCATCCCAGCGCGGATCGACGGCGCTGAACGCGTCGATCGCGCGGGTGACGAGCCACTCGTGCGCGTCGTCCTCGCCCTGGGCGAGCACCTCGGGCACCGCGATCCAGCGGCGGGCCCAGCGCATCCGCTCGGCCTCGTCGTGCATGTTGGCCTCGTCATCGAGCGGACCCCACTTGATGTAACGCCCGTCGTCGGTGCGGAACGTGAGGCCCCCGATGCCGTTGCGCCAGACCGGGGTGACGGCGGCGCGACCGGCGAGGTCGCGTACGCGCGCGGGGATCTCGATGTGGGGGTCGGGGATGCTCATCCCTCCAGTCTGCCGTGCCGACCCCGTAGGCTCGCTGACACAGCCTTCCCCGGGGATCGTGGTGACACCAAGAACCACGTAGGCTGAAACTCAGTCGCACGACGACGTTCGAAGGAGAACACCATGCAGATCAGTGGACAGGGCGCGCTCATCACCGGAGGCGCCTCGGGTCTGGGCCTCGCCACCGCACGTCGGCTCGCCGCCGACGGCGCCCACGTCACGATCATCGACCTCTCGACGTCGAAGGGCGCCGAGCTCGCCGACGAACTCGGGGGACTCTTCGTGCCCGCCGACGTCACCAGCGTCGACGAGGTGCAGGATGCCGTCGCCCAGGCGCAGGCCGTCGCCCCGCTGCGCGTCGTGGTCAACTGCGCCGGCATCGCGCCGCCCGCGAAGGTGCTCGACCGAGACGGCAACCCGGCCGTGCTCGCCGACTTCGAGCGCATCGTGCGCATCAACCTCGTCGGCACGTTCAACGTGCTGTCGCAGGCATCCGCCGTCATCGTGAAGAACCCCGTGGACAGCGACACCGACACTCGTGGCGTCATCGTCAACACCGCCAGCGTCGCCGCCTTCGACGGCCAGATCGGCCAGCCCGCGTACGCCGCGTCGAAGGGCGGTGTGCACGCGATGACCCTGCCGGTCGCCCGCGAGCTCGCCCGCTACGGCATCCGCGTGGTCACCATCGCCCCCGGAATCATGGAGACCCCCATGCTCATGGGCCTGCCGCAGGCCGCGCAGGACTCCCTCGGCCAGCAGGTGCCGCACCCCTCACGGCTCGGCCGCCCCGACGAGTACGCCGCCCTCGTGCAGCACATCGTCGAGAACGACTACCTCAACGGCGAGACGATCCGCCTCGACGGCGCGATCCGCATGGCGCCGAAGTAACCCGCCCGCACCGGCATCCGACCCAGAAGGAGACCCATGTCACTCGCAGGAAAGACCATCCTGATGTCCGGCGGCAGCCGCGGGATCGGACTCGCGATCGCGCTGCGCGCTGCAGCCGACGGTGCGAACATCGCCATGCTCGCGAAGACCGACACCCCGCATCCCAAGCTCGAGGGGACGATCCACACGGCGGCCGAGCAGATCCGCGCGGCCGGCGGGCAGGCGCTCGCGATCGTCGGCGACGTGCGCGACGACTCCGACATCACCGAGGCCGTGATGAAGACGCAGGGCGAGTTCGGCGGCATCGACATCGTCGTCAACAACGCCAGCGTCATCGACCTCTCGCGGTCGCTCGACCTCGATCCCAAGAAGTACGACCTGATGCAGGACGTCAACGTGCGCGGCACGTTCATGCTGTCGCGCGCGGCCGTGCCGATGCTGAAGGATGCCGAGAACCCGCACATCCTGTCGCTCTCCCCGCCGCTCAACCCCACGCCGAAGTGGCTCGGTGCGCACACCGGTTACACGCTCGCGAAGTTCGGGATGACGATGGCGACGCTGGGTCTCGCGGCGGAGTTCGCGCGCGACGGCATCGCCGCGAACACGCTCTGGCCGCGTACGACCATCGCGACCGCGGCGGTGCAGAACCTGCTCGGCGGCGACAAGGTCATGGCCGCGAGCCGCACGCCCGACATCTACGCGGATGCCGCGTACCAGGTGCTCCTGCAGCCCGCCGGGTCGTATACGGGGCAGACGCTCATCGTCGAGGACGTGCTCGAGGCTGCAGGGATGACCGACTTCTCGGGCTACGCCGCGATCCCGGGGACCCCTGACGCGGCGCTGTTCCCCGACATCTTCCTCGACTGACCCGGGCCGCCCCGTGACGCTCAGAAGAGCAGGTACACCGCGCCGAGCACCGTGAGCACGATGACGATGCGGTCGAAGAGCCGCTGATCGAGTCGCTTCGCGACGGCGAGCCCGATGAGCGCGCCGATGACGACGAGCGGGGCGAGCGCGGCATCCATCAGCAGCACCTGCCCCTCGAACAGTCCGAGTCCCGCGAGGAACGGCACCTTGATGAGGTTGATGATCGCGAAGAACCACGCCGAGGTGCCGAGGAACACCTGCACCGGGGTGCGCGTCGCGAGGAAGTACATCGACATCACCGGGCCGCCGGCGTTCGCGACCATCGTCGTGAACCCGCCGAGCGTGCCGTAGGTGCCGGCGAGCAGAATGCCGCCGCGGGCGGGGGCCACGGCATCCGCCCTGTTCTGCCGCCACCGTCGCCAGAGCGTCACCGCGATCATGACCAGCAGGATGACGCCGATCGCGCGCCGCACGACGCCGTCACCGGTGAGCGCGAGGAACGCGAAGCCGGCCAGGAGTCCCAGCACGACGGCCGGGGCGAGGCGCAGTAGCGTCGGCCAGTGCGCGTGCCGACGGTAGGCGATGAGCGCGAACACATCGCCGACCATCAGCAGCAGCAGCATGGCCGCGGTCGAGGTGCGCGCCGGCAGCACGGCCGCGAACAGGGCGATCGCGAGGATGCTGCCGCCCGGAAGCGCCGTCTTCGAGATGCCGATCGTCACCGCGGCGAGGGCCAGCGCGGCCCACGCCCACGGGTCGAGGGCGATCACCGAGGCGTCAGGCGCGGACGGCCGCGAGGGCGGCGGCGAAGCGAGCGGAGCGCTGCTCGATGTCGGCCCAGTCCTGGGCCTTGAGCGAGGCGCCGTTGGCGAGGTCGCCTCCGGCTCCGACGGCCACGGCGCCGGCAGCGAACCAGTCGGCGAGGTTGTCGGGGTTCACGCCACCGGTGGGCATGAGGGGAGCCTCGGGGAACGGGCCGCGCAGGGCGCCCAGGTACGAGGGGCCGCCGAGCGACGCGGGGAAGATCTTGACGACGTCGACGCCGAGTTCGAGCGCGCCCATGACCTCGGTGGGGGTCATGGCGCCGGTCATCACGACGCGGCCGGTGTCGAGCATGCTGCGCGTGAGGTGGGGGAGCGTGCCCGGGCTCACGAGGAACTCGGCGCCCGCATCGGCGGCGAGGGCGGCCTGCTCGGCGGTGGTGACGGTGCCGGCGCCGACGTAGGCGGCGTCGCCGTGCCGGGCGATGAGCTCGCGGATGACGGCGGGCGCATCGGGGGTCGAGAACGTGACCTCGATACCGGTCACTCCGCCCCGGATGATGGCCTCGGACGCCTCGAGGGCGAGCTCGGGGGTCGAGGCGCGGAGCACGGCGAGGACTCCGGTGGCGCGGGCACGGGTGAGGCGGTCGGACATCATGCTCCTTGTGGTGGGGGTCGTTCTATTCTCGCCGACGCCAACTTGTCATTACAACGGGCGCGTCCGGGCCCGCTCAGGCACGCCAGGCGTCGATCAGGTCCTTCGACTCCTTGAGGCCGAGGCCGGCCTCCTCACGCAGCAGCTTGATCGCGGCGATCTGCTGCTCGGCGGCGACGAGTCGGTCGATCTCGGCCACCGCCTCGGACGGCAGTGAGGCGCGCAGCGACCCGACGTCGTGGAAGACGGGCGGCTGGATCGGGATCGCGGTCGTCGCGGGGGCGGCGCCGACCCGCCAGTGGTCGATGCGGCGCTTCGCGGACTGCAGGCTCTCGCCGGTGTGCTCGCGCAGGGTCTTGATCGCGACGATCCTGCTGTCGGCGCGCACCAGATCGTCGATCTTCGCGACCACTTCGGGCGCGATCGGCACCGGAACGCCCGGGGTGACCTCGGGCACCTTCGGCCGCATGCCCCGCAGGGCTGCGGCCACGATGGCGATCACGATGATCGCGCCGACGATGATCCCGATGATCCACACGAAGTCCATGCCGGTCAGTCTAGGCAGGGGCCCCGACAGTCCAGCCGTCTCCCACCCGCTCGCCGGTACCCTGGAAGGTATGACCGAGAACCCCCGCACGCGCGAGACGCGCCCCGCAGCATCCGCGTCCGCCCCCGAGGGTCGACCCGCCCAGGGCAAGGTGCGCACCACGGGCCCCACCCAGGTGCGCCCGGCGACCGAGGGCTGGACCCAGCAGAAGGACGCCGAGGGGCGCCCGCTGCTGCAGTTCGCCAGCCCCAAGCGCGGCAAGCCGCCCGTGCACCTCGCCGACCTCACGCCCGAGGAGCGCGTCGAGAAGGTGAAGGAGCTCGGCCTGCCCGGCTTCCGCGCCAAGCAGCTCGCGACCCACTACTTCCGGCACTACAGGTCCGACCCCGCGCACATGACCGACCTCCCGGCCGGCATCCGCGACGAGCTGGTCGCCGGCATGCTGCCCCCGCTCATGACCGAGGTGCGCCGTCTCGAGACCGATCGCGGCGACACGATCAAGTTCCTCTGGCGCCTGCACGACGGCGCCCTCGTCGAGTCGGTGCTCATGCGCTACCCCGGCCGCATCACGCTCTGCGTGTCGAGCCAGGCCGGCTGCGGCATGAACTGCCCGTTCTGCGCGACCGGCCAGGCGGGCCTCACGCGCAACATGTCGACGGCCGAGATCGTCGAGCAGATCGTGCGCGCCAACCGCCTGATCGCCGAGGGCGGCCTGGGCGGTAAGAAGTCCGACGACCACAGCATGGAGCGCGTCTCCAACATCGTCTTCATGGGCATGGGCGAGCCGCTCGCCAACTACAAGCGGGTGATGGATGCCGTGCGCATCATGGTCGCCCCGCAGCCCGAGGGGCTCGGCATGAGCGCCCGCGGCATCACCGTCTCGACCGTCGGCCTCGTGCCCGCGATCAGGAAGCTCGCCGACGAGGGCATCCCGGTCACCTTCGCACTGTCGCTGCACGCGCCCGACGACCACCTGCGCGACGAGCTCATCCCGGTGAACTCCCGCTGGAAGGTCGACGAGGCCCTCGACGCCGCCTACAACTACTACGAGAAGACCGGTCGCCGCGTCTCGATCGAGTACGCGCTCATCAAGGACATGAACGACCACGCCTGGCGCGCCGACCTCCTCGCCGAGAAGCTCAACCAGCGCGGTCGCGGATGGGTGCACGTGAACCCCATCCCGCTGAACCCGACGCCGGGGTCGATCTGGACCTCCTCGGAGAAGGACGTCACGGCCGAGTTCGTGCGCCGCCTCAACGACGCCGGCATCCCGACGACCCTCCGCGACACCCGCGGCAAGGAGATCGACGGCGCCTGCGGTCAGCTCGTCGCGACGACGGAGGACGAAGCGGCCTCGGCCGCGATGGCCTGACCGCGCCGCGCATCTCGGCGCCCGTCCGCGGCGCCGAGCCGTTCGGCATCCTCGAGCCAGCGCCCGATCCTCTCGGGTGAGGCGTTCTTGACGCCGAGCATCCGGTGCGCGCGCACCGATCGGATGCCGCAGAACCGCATCGAGTTGCGCACCACCTGGCGCTGCGCCGGCAGTCCCGTGAAGGGTGCCGCGTACCAGGGGGTGTCGGCGAGCAGCAGCAGGCGTCCGTGCGGTGCGGTGAGCAGACCGATCGGCAGCCCCTGCGGCGAGTAGCGGTACTCCTGCTGCGGCAGCAGGGCGCGATCGAAGAAGCCCTTGAGCAGCGCCGGCACCGACCCCCACCACAGCGGTGTCGCGATGACGATCGTCTGCGCCTCGGCGAGGGCCCGCTTGGCGTCCAGCAGGTCGGCTTCGAGGGTCATGCGCTGCCGGTATCCGAAGCGCAGGTGCGGGTCGAAGTCGAGGTCGCGCAGGGCGAGCACGCGGGCATCACCGTGACCTGTGGCGTAGCGCTGCGCGAGCGAAGCGGTGAGGGATTCGGCGTACGGGTGGCCGTCGATCACGAGAGCGGTCATGCGTCGGTTCCAATCTGGACAGTGTCAAGCAGGTGGACAGTGTCAAGATAGGAGACAATGTTGCTCATGTCAAGTTCGAAGACGGGGTACCACCACGGCGATCTCGCGCGCGCCCTCGAAGACGCCGCGATGCACTTGCTCGAGCGGATGCCGGCCGCCGACATCAGCCTGCGCGAGGTCGCTCGCGCCGCCGACGTCAGCCACAACGCGCCGTACCACCACTTCTCCGATCGTCTCGGTCTGCTCAAGGCGATCGCCGAGCGCAGCATGGCCGATCTGCTCGCCCAGGTGCAGAACGCGACGACGGATGCCGCGACCCCGCGGGCGGCGCTCGCCGCGGGTGGCGAGGCCTACATCCGCTTCGCCGTCGAGCATCCGCACGCCTTCGACGCCGTCTACGACCCCACGGTCTGCGTGCCGGGCTCGCCCACCGCGACGATGGCCCCGCTGATCGATGCGCTCGAAGGAGCGCTCGCCGCAGCGGCCGCCGCCACCGGACTCGACCGACCCACCGACGTCGTCGCGCTCTGGGGCCTCATCCACGGCCTCGGCACTCTCGCCGCCGCCGGGCACTTCGGTCTCGACGACGCCCTCGCCTCCTACGAGGCTCTTCTCGGCAGGCTGCTGCCCGCCGGGGTGTGATCCGGAGCGCGCCCCTGCCGAACCTGGGAGCCGTCAAAGCCTTCTTCCACCGTGCGCACAGGCGACCTTTCGTAGATTGTCGGGATGCCCTATTCCGCCCACCGACCGGGTCGCTTCGACTCGCAGGGTCGGATCATCATCGACGGCGACCCGAACGCCCCGACGGATGACCTCGACTTCCTGCGCGAGTACGAGCCCACAGGTTCCGCCGACGAGCCGTTCATCACGGACTCCGCCACGCGCGAGACCCCGCGCCCGGAGACCGCCGCCGACTCGGCAGAAGCGGATGCCGCGGCATCCGCGCCGTCGAAGCCCGCTCGCGCGCCGCGCCCGCCGCGCGAGCGCAGGCCCCGCGCGCCCCGCACCCCGGGCTCGCGCCTGCGGCAGCTCGCGATCCTCGGCGGGGCCGAAGGCGAGATCCTCGACCGCGTCCCCGGCGAGACGCCGCGCTTCGTGCAGATGTTCTTCGTGCTCGCCGGCACCGCCCTGGTCTCGGCGATCTCGATGCTGTTCGCGCTCACGACCGGCGTGGGGGCCGCGATCTGGCTGGCCGTTCCGCTCGCGCTCGTCTGGGCGCTCATCATCTTCAACCTCGATCGGTTCCTCACCTCGACCATGGCGTCGACGCGCAACGTGTGGCGCCTCATCGGCCTCGCGATCCCCCGAGTGATCATGGCCGCGATCATCGGATTCGTGGTCGCCGAGCCGCTCGTGCTGCAGGTGTTCCACAACGACATCGCCCGCGAGGTCGCCTCGACCAACATCACGCAGTCGCAGACCGACCAGGAGGCCCTCGAGTCCGGCCCCGAGAAGATCGCCCTCGACGCCGCGACCGCCAAGGTCGCCGAGCTCGAGAATCAGGCGGCGACGGGCATCGTGGCGGGAACCGATTCGTCGTCGGCATCCGAATCCGCCGCCCAGGCGACCGTCGACGACCTCACGACCAAGCTCGCGGATCAGCAGACCGTCATCGACCAGGCCCGCGCGCTCTACCAGTGCGAGCTCACCGGCGAGGGCGCGGGCACCGTTCCGGGCTGCACCGGGGTGAACGGCGAGGGCGCGAGTTCCGACGCCGCCCAGGCCCAGCTCGCCCAGGCCCAGCAGACCTACGACGGCCTCGCCGAGCAGCTGCGCGTCGCGAACGAGGAGCTCGCCACGGCCGGCACCGCCGCGAAGGAGAACACCTCGACCTCCGAGGCGACGAACCGCCAGACCGCGCAGGACCAGCTGCCCGCCGCACGCGACACCTACGACCAGGCGCTCGCGGCCTACAACGCCCGAGCGGATGCCGTGGCGCAGGGCAACGCCGGAGCGACCGGACTCCTCAGCCAGATCAGCGGGCTGAACCGCCTGAGCGAGAAGGAGCCCACGATCCTCTGGGCGCACATCCTCATCGCCGCGCTGTTCTTCATGATCGAGCTGCTGCCCGTGCTGGTGAAGGTGCTCACCTCGTACGGCGACCCGAGCCTCTACGAGAAGGCTGCGGCGATCCGCAAGCAGGTCGCGCTCGACAAGGTCACTGCCGAGGGCTTCGCCGATCGCGCCTCGATCGTGCAGACGCAGTCGGCCGCGGTGACCGAGACGACGGCGCGCACGAGCTGAGGGGTTTCATCCCTCGGTGAGGGGTCAAGACGCGCCGCAACGGATGCCGAGTGAGCGGCGTGTCTTGACTCCTCGCGATGGCGGCGGGTTCTCAGACTCGGTCTCTACGGTGATGGCCATGGCTTCATCTCGTCGTGCGACCGTGTGGGTGTCGCTGGTCGGCGTCGTCGCGGTCGCCGTCTACGCCGCCGTCGCCGCGCTGCAGATCATGGTGCTCAACCCGCTCGCCGCGGCTCCGGGCCGTACGCTCGATCAGATCCGGGTCGACATGGGAGAAGCGGGCGAGAGCCTGAGTCCGATGTCGGTGCTCGGCATCCTCGGTATCGGAGTCGTGGTGTCCGTCGTCGTCGCGATCGTCGCGATCGTCGGGCGGATGCCGGCGGCGATCACCGCGATGGTCTTCCTGGGCCTCGTGGTTCTCGGGACCCTCGGGTACTTCGCCGCATCGTTCGGGGCGGGCATGGGACTCGCCGACACCTACGGGATCGGCGGTGCCGACTACTCGCCGTGGGCGCGTCCGCTCTACGCCGCGAGTCTGGTGGCACTCGGCGCCCTGCTCGTCCTCGCGGTTCGCGAGATGCGTCACCGCGCGCGCCGGACATGAACTTCTGAGACCGGTCACGGAAACCGACCCGCAGTGTCGGCGACCGGCGCTAGCGTTAGAACATGGTCAACTATCGCTATCTCGGCAACAGTGGTCTCAAGGTCTCTGAGATCACCTACGGCAACTGGGTCACCCACGCCTCTCAGGTCGGCGACGACGCCGCCGTCAAGACGGTGCACGCGGCGCTCGACGCCGGCATCACCACGTTCGACACCGCCGACACCTACGCCAACACCGCGGCCGAGGTCGTGCTCGGCAAGGCCCTCGAGGGGCAGCGGCGCGAAGGCCTCGAGATCTTCACCAAGGTCTACTTCCCGACCGGTCCAAAGGGCCCGAACGATACCGGCCTCAGCCGCAAGCACATCACGGAGTCGATCAACGGCTCGCTGACCCGTCTCGGCACCGACTACGTCGATCTCTACCAGGCGCACCGCTTCGACTACGAGACCCCGCTCGAGGAGACGTTCCAGGCTTTCGCCGATGTCGTCCGCCAGGGCAAGGCGCTCTACATCGGTGTCTCGGAGTGGACGGCCGAGCAGCTGCGCGAGGGCCACGCGCTCGCCCAGCAGCTCGGCATCCAGCTCATCTCGAACCAGCCCCAGTACTCGATGCTGTGGCGCGTCATCGAGGGCAAGGTCGTTCCGGCCTCCGAAGAGCTCGGCATCTCGCAGATCGTCTGGTCGCCGATGGCGCAGGGCGTGCTCAGCGGCAAGTACCTGCCCGGTCAGCCCGTGCCCGAGGGTTCGCGCGCGACCGACCCGCACAGCGGTGCCGACTTCATCAAGAACTTCCTGCAGGACGACATCCTCACCGCGGTCCAGCGCCTCAAGCCGATCGCCGAGCAGGCGGGTCTCACGATGCCGCAGCTCGCGATCGCCTGGGTGCTGCAGAATCCGAACATCGCGGCAGCCCTGGTCGGAGCATCGCGCCCCGAGCAGCTCGCCGACACCGTCAAGGCATCGGGAGTGAAGCTCGACGCCGACACGATGGCGGCGATCGACACCGCCCTCGGCGACACCGTCAACCGCGACGCCGAGCACACCTACTCGACCTCGCCGAAGACCCGCCTGGTCTGAGCATCCGCGTCTGACGCACACGTACGAGGCCCCCTGTCGCACACCGCGGCAGGGGGCCTCGTCGTGTGGGAGGGGCGTCGGGGATTGAAGCCGGGGGCGATGGGTCTCGGCGCCCGCCGGCGCGGCGACGGTGTTGCGGACGGTCAGCGGATGCCGGCGCGCGCCACGAGCCACGGCACTGCGACATCGACGAACCGCTCGATGTCGGATGCCTCGGTGTAGAGGTGCACCGAGAGCCGCACGTACCCGGCGCCTCCGAAGCTCGTGAATGCGGTCTCGATGCCGGTCGCGGGGAGGATCTCGGCGCGCAGCGCATCCGCCTCTTCCCGGGTCGCCCCCAGCCCGGGCGGCAGGCGGATCAGTCGCATCGACGGGACCGGCGAGGGGACCGGCGTGAGCGGTTCCGCATCGGCGAAGCGACGGAACGTCGCCGCGATCGCCTCGGCCCCGGCATCCGCCATCTCGGTCATGACCGTGCGCGTGCGCTCCCACCCGATCTCGCGCTCGACGAACTCGATCGCGGTCGGCGTCGCGAGATACCCGGTCGCGTCGATCGTGCCCTGGTAGTCGAAGCGCGAGGGGAAGGGATCGTGCGCGTTCCACGAGTCGATCAGCGGCCAGAGGTCGTCGCGATCCGCGGCGGTCGTCACCAGCAGCGCAGATCCGCGCGGCGCGCACGCCCACTTGTGCAGATTGCCGAACCACCACGTGCCGCCCGCCGCCGACGCGGCATCCGGGAGGAGCCCCGGCGCGTGCGCACCATCGATCAGCGTGCGCGCGCCGTGGTGCGCGGCGATGTCGGCAATGCGTCGCGTCGGCATCAGTCGTGCCGTCGGCGACGTGATCTGATCGACCACGACGAGACGCGCACGATCCCCGATTTCGGCGGCGAATCGGTCGACGACCTCGTCGTCGGAGGCGAGCAGCGGGATCGCCACCGTGCGGACGGTCGCACCCGTGCGGCGCGCCAACCGCTCCGCGCCCATCGTCACCGCGCCGTATCCGTGATCGGTGACGATGATCTCGTCTCCCGGTTCGAGGTGCATCGCGTTGTAGACCACGGTCGCCGCGGCCGAGGCGTTCGGCACGAAGGCGACGTCATCGGCGCGCGCACCCACGAAGGGTGCCGTGCGCACGCGGGCCTCGCGCGTGCGCTCGCCAAGAGTCGGAAACCACGCGACGGGATTGAGGTCGCCCTGGCGGCGCAGAGCATCCTGATGCTCGATCACGGCGGTCGGCGGAGCGCCGAACGATCCGTGATTGAGGTGCACGATCGCGGGATCGAGGGGCCACGCGTCGCGTGCCCGCGCGAACGACCGCAGCGCCACGGGAGCGGGGAAGGCTGTCATCGCGGGGCTTTCCACATTCTGTTGTCTGCTCCTGCCGGTCATCCGGGCGGCGCGGGCGAGAGGCGCGCGGCGCGCGAACCCGTCAGGCGAGTGTGATGTCGACCTGGATCTCCGCCGCCAGCTTCTCGAGGTCGGTGCGGAGCGCATCGAGATCTGCGGATGCCGGAACCGTCGCCGTGACCGTCGACTCGAACAGGCGCCCACCGGCCATCGCGGCGTCGCGCGTCTCGGTGTCCATGCTCGTGATGCTGAGGGCGTGGGAGGTCAGAACGCCGGAGATCTCGTGGACGATCCCCGCGCGGTCGTTGCCCAGCACCGAGAGCGAGATCGAACTCGCGTCGCGGTGGACCGCGGCATCCGATCCGGTGTGGATCGTCACCGTGAGCAGTCCGGTCAGGGCGCGCAGCGCGGCCTGCAGTTCGGCGACCCGATCGGCGGCCACCGAGACCTCGATCACCCCGGCGAAGGTGCCCGCGAGCTCAGCGAGGCGGCTGTTCTCCCAGTTGCCCCCGTGGGCATCGACGGCATCGGCGACGGCGGCGACGAGGCCCGGACGGTCTGCACCCGCGACGGTGAGGATCAGAGTAGTCATGGGGTCAGCGTAGTCCGTGGGGCGCGAGCGGCCCGGGCCTAACTCAGGAAGAACGGATGCCGGGGCGCGTGAAACGGCCCGAATCAGCCGATTTCGACACGATGTTCCTGAGTTGGGTACGGGGCGTCTCGGGGTGGGACCCTTCGACAGGCTCAGGGACCCAGTCTCTGGGGCCCTTCGTCGCGCTGCGCTCGCTCAGGAACCGGGTCTGGGCAACGGCCCCTGAGCGAGGAGCGCAGCGACGAGACGAAGGGCGCTCAGTCGGCGAGCTCGGCCCAGAGGCCGGTGTCGAGGAAGCCGTCGAGGCGGGCGCGGTGCGGGGCGAGGTCCCAACCCTGCGCCGCGACCCACTCGTCGGAGTAGTAGGTGCCGGCGTAGCGGACTCCGCTGTCGCAGATCAGGGTCACGACGCTCCCGGTCTCACCCGCGGCACGCATGCGCGCGATCAGCTGGAAGGCGCCGTACAGGTTCGTGCCGGTCGACCCGCCCGCCCAGTGCAGGGTGCGCTCGCGCAGCAGACGGATCGCCGCGATCGAGCCGGCGTCGGGCACGCGGATCATCTCGTCGATCACGCTCGGAACGAACGACGGCTCCACGCGCGGTCGACCGATGCCCTCGATGCGGCTCGGGTGCCCGGCCGGAGCATCCGGAGTTCCCGCCCAGCCGTCGTAGAACGCCGAACCCTCGGGATCGACGACCGCGATCTCGGTCGTGTGCCGCCGGTAGCGCACGTACCGGCCGAACGTGGCGCTCGTGCCGCCGGTCCCGGCGCCGACCACGATCCAGCGGGGGATCGGGTGCCGCTCCTGCGACAGCTGGCTGAACACGCTCTCGGCGATGTTGTTGTTGCCGCGCCAGTCGGTCGCGCGCTCGGCGTAGGTGAACTGGTCGAGGTAGTGGCCGTGGCAGTCGGCGGCGAGGCGGCGGGCCTCGGGCGACATGTCCTCGGCGCGGTCGACGAAGTGGCAGGTGCCGCCGTAGAACTCGATGAGGTCGATCTTCTCCTGCACGGTCGAGCGCGGCACGACGGTCACGAACGGGAGCCCGAGCATCCGGGCGAAGTACGCCTCGGAGACGGCAGTCGAACCGCTCGACGATTCGACGAGGGTCGTGTCGCCCCGGATGAGTCCGTTGACGAGGCCGTAGAGGATCAGCGACCGCGCCAGGCGGTGCTTGAGCGACCCGGTCGGATGCACCGACTCGTCCTTCAGGTACAGGTCGATGCCCCACTCGGCGGGCAGCGGGAAGACGTGCAAGTGGGTGTCGGCACTGCGGTTGGCGTCGGCCTCCAGCAGAGCGATCGCGTTGCTGGTCCAGGAATCCACCGTTCGAGCGTACCCGGGCTCAGTTGTCGGTGTAGCCGCCTTCGCCGGTGTCGCCGTCGTAGGTGAACGTGCGGTCCGACAGGACGATCTCGATGTCGGAGCCGAGAGGTTGCTCCGAGAGCAGCAGCTCCTCGAGCTTCGCGGCACGCTGCAGGTACTCCGAGGTGTCGGCCCCGAACGACGCGGCGAGCTTCATGTCGGTCATGAGGTAGAGGTAGGCGCTGACGGCCGTGCGGTTGAACTCGGTGTCGGGGATCCTCTCCCACAGCGACCCGTCGGTGCGCGCGGCCTTGTACTCATCGATCTTGTTCTGCAGGGTGGCCTCGGCCGAGCTTCCGGTGTCGGGCAGAGAGGGCGCGTCGTCGGGCTCTGCGGGTTCGGCCTCGGTGTCGCCGGGATCGGGGGCGGTCTGACCGGAGTCGTCGGAATCGGATGCCGGTGCCGATTCGCCGCGGTCGCCCAGGCCCCGGGGGATGATACCGATGGCCAGGGCCACCAGGGCGCCGATGACCGCGATCGCGATGAGGACCACGACGAGCGTGCCGCGCCGGGGAGTCGACGGAGCGGCCGCGGCCGCTCCGTAGGCAGGGCCGACCGGGTAACCGTTCGCCGGCGGGTAGCCGCCCACCGGTGGTGAGGCCCCCGCGGGAGGCTGGGCCGGGTACGTCTGCTGCGGCGGATACGTCTGCGGCGGATGGGCCGGGGCGGATGCCGGAGTCGGAGTCGAAACGGATTCGGGAGACTGAGCGGATGCCGAGGTCGGAGCCGCAGTCGGAGCTGCGGGCGGAGCGGCGGCGGCGGCCGGCTGATACGTCGGAGCCCCGGGATGCGCGGGCGGCGCCTCATACGCGGGCGCCGGACGGTACGCCGGAGTCGGCCGGTAGCTCGCGGGTGGCTGGGACACGGGTGGCTGGTACGCGGGCGGCTGGTACGCGGGGCGGCGACCGGGCGGCAGCGGGGCGCCGGCCGGGAGAGTGGGGGCTGCGGCATCCGATCCCACCGGCGGAGCCAACGGCGGTTGCGCGGGCGGCGGGGGAGAGGCGGGCGTGGGCGCCTCCGGCGGGACGACCGCGTCGGCATCCGCTCCCGCTGCGGGGTCGGGCGTCCGCTCGTCGCCCGTCATGGCTGGACCCGCGTGCTGCCGGCGAGTGTCATACCGCCGCGGCCGTCGACATGCAGGAGGGAGGCCTGCGACTGCTCCTGCTGCAGCTGGAACTCGAAGCGCGAGCGGTCGCCGCGGTGGTAGGCGATGAAGTACTCGATCGGGGTGTCGTCATCGGTGCGGCTCACGCTGCGCAGACGCAGCAGGGCGGATCCGGCGCTGACACCGAGGTGACCGGCCTGCTCGTGCGTCGCGACCGTCGCCTCGGCCGATCGCACACCGCGGGTGGCGACGATGCCGTGCTCGGCGAGCACCCGGTACAGAGAGGAGTCCGACAGGTCGACGCCCAGGGTGGCCGCGCCGACGGCATCCGGCATCCACGTGGTCGACAGCGACCAGGGCTCGTCGTCGACGTGGCGCAGCCGCTCGAGCACCACGACCCGCGACCCGACCGGGATCTCGAGAGCCGCCGCGATCTCGTCGTCGGCGACGGCGAATTCGTGGCGCAGCACGTCGCTGTGCACGTGGCCGCCGCGACGCTCGACGTCGTCGTACAGACCCACGAGCGTGTGCACCAGGCTCTCCGCCGTGCGCGGGCGCGAGACGAAGGTGCCCTTGCCCTTGACGCGCTCGACGAGACCCTCGTGCTCGAGCTGAGCGAGCGCCTGGCGCACGACGGTGCGCGAGACGCCGTAGCGCTCGCAGAGTCCGTGCTCACCCGGGAGGGGATCGCCCGGCTGCAACCCGTCGCGCGCGATGCCGTCGACGATCAGCTGCCGCAACTGGTCGTACATGGGTGCGGCGGAGTGGCGGTCGATCGCGTCGGGAAGCACGGCGGACATGTTAGTACGCCACGCCCGCGTGCAGGATCACATTCGCGTACGGGGTGAACTCGCCGGAGCGCACGAACGCCCGCGCCCCGTGGGTGAGCTTCTTGAAGTCGACGTGCGGCACGAGCTCGATCTCGAAGTCCATGCCGGCGAATCGCTCGCGCAGCGCCTCGAGCACTTCGGGGCTCTTCTCGGCGACCTCGGCCGAGACCGTGGCGCCCTCGACGACGAGCTCGGCGAGCACGGTGTCGAGCACGTCGAAGAAGGCGGGCGCCCCCGGGCGATAGGCGAGATCGATGCGCTCGGACCCCGGGGGGATCGGCAGACCCGCGTCGGTCACGACGAGCAGGTCGGTGTGCCCGGTCTCGCTGATGACCCGCGACAGCGCGGGGTTGATCGTGGTCGCGGTCTTGCGCATGGCGGCTCCGGTCTCTGTGGTCGGGTGGCGGTGGGGTCAGTTCACGGGCGCCGCTTCGCGCTCCGCGAGGAACGCGTCGACGTCGGCGCGCAGGGGCAGGCTCGGCGACGCGCCCTGCTTCGTGACGGTCAGGGCGCCCGCGGCCGTCGCCAGACGCACGGCGTCGGCGAGGCTGCTGCCGTTCGCGAGCGCGGCGCCGAGATACCCGGCGTAGGCGTCGCCGGCGGCGGTGGTGTCGACGGCGGTGACGGGGAACGGCGGGATGACGGATGCCCCGTCCGACGTGACCACGCACGACCCCTGTCCGGCGAGGGTGATGACCGCGGCGCCGACGCCCTGGTCGAGGAACCAGCGTCCGGCGCGCTCGGCGGATTCGGCGTCCGTCACCTCGATGCCGCTGATGAGCGTCGCCTCGGTCTCGTTCGGCGTGACGATGTCGATGTTCGCCCACACCTCGACGGGCAGCGTCGCGGCCGGTGCGGGGTCGAGGATCACGGTCATGCCGTGTTCGCGGCCGCGGCCGGTGATGTGCGCCGTGAGGGCCGAGGGCGTCTCGAGCTGGGTGAGCAGCACCGAGGTGGTCGGGGCGAGGGCGGCGAGCGCCTCGTCGATCTGGTCGGTGTTGAGGGAGGCGTTGGCGAGCGGGACCATCACGATGTCGTTCTGCGCCGAGGCGTCGACACGGATGTGCGCGATGCCGGTCGGGCCGGGCACGGTGCGCAGATGCGCCAGGTCGACCCCGGCCTCGCTCAGGCCGTCGACGACGAGGTCGTGGAAGAGGTCGTCGCCCACACATCCGACGAAGCTCGTGCGGGCGCCGGAACGGCCGGCGGCGACGGCCTGGTTGGCGCCCTTGCCGCCCAGCATCAGGGTGAACTGATCGCCCAGGATCGTCTCGCCGCGCGCGGGGAGGCGCTGCGAGAAGGTGGTCACATCGGCGGTGACGCTGCCGACGATCACGACGCCGGAACGGTCTTCGGGGTGTGCGGGGGCCATGTCGCTCCTGGTCGTCTTCGACGGCGATGTACGTCGGCCGGAGCTTTGACATCGCCCCGCGCCTGTCATTACATTAGCCGAAAGCGAACCTGTAACGACAGGTTGTCCCCGAGGAGTCCCGATGACCGTGATCGCCCCCCGCCTGTACGTCGACAGCGCCGACGTCGACCGGGTGTCCCGGCTCCTCGCCGCGGGCGTCGTGCACGGTGTCACCACGAACCCCACGATCCTCGAACGCGGCGGGCGCACCGCCGGCGAGATCCCGGAGCTCTATGCCCGGTGGGAGTCCGAGGGCGCCGCCGAGATCTTCTTCCAGACGTGGGGCGGCGACACCGCGTCGCTCCTGCGCAACGCCGAGCGCATCCGCGAACTCGGACCGCGCGTCGCCGTGAAGGTGCCGGCGACCGCCGCCGGGTTCGCCTCGGCATCCGCCCTCGTCGCCGACGGCGCCACTGTGCTCGTGACGGCCGTCTACTCCGTCGCCCAGGCGCTCGCGTGTGCGAGCATCGGTGCCCAGTACATCGCGCCCTACCTCGGGCGCATGCGCGACGCCGGTATCGACGGCGACACCGTGATCGCCCGCATGCAGGAGGTCTGCGAGGGCAGCGGATCGAACGTGCTCGCGGCGTCGCTGCGCACGGCCGACGACATCGTCGGGCTGCGCCTTGCGGGTGTGCCCTACTTCACCGCCGCGCCCGACGTGATCGAACAGGCGCTGTTCCACGAGGTCAGCGACAGCTCGGCGGCCGAGTTCGACGCCGCGATGGTGCGCCTCGGCGCGTAGCGGTTCTCGGCGCTGCGGTGAGCGGGAGGGGCGGATGCCTAGGCCGAGGCGGCCTGGCGCAGCCACCGCTCCACGCCCGCGATGTGGGCCGTGGCGAGCGAGGTCGCGAGCGCCGGGTCGTGGCGGGCGATGGCATCGGCGATCGCTCGGTGCTCCGACAGGGTGCGCTCGACCGCGCCGCCCTCGGTGAGCCCGCGCCACACGCGGGCGCGCACGGTCTGACTGCTGAGGTGCTCGATCAGGCTCGCGAGGTACGCGTTGCCGGCCATGCCGACGATCTCGCGGTGGAAGCGGATGTCGTGCTCGACGAGTTCCTCGATCGTCACCGAGGCGTCGACGCGCTCGACCTCGTCGGCGAGGGCTGCGACCTGCTCGTCGTCGCCGAGGGTCGCGGCGAGGCCGGTGGCCTGCGACTCCAGCATCCGCCGTACGGCGAAGATCTCGAGCATCGAGTCGTCGTCGTGCATGTCGACCACGAACGAGATCGCCTCGAGCAGCAGGTGCGGTTCGAGGCTCGTCACGTAGGTGCCGTCACCGCGGCGCACGTCGAGCACCCGGATGACCTCAAGGGCCTTCACCGCCTCGCGCATCGAGTTGCGCGACAGGCCGAGACGCTCCGACAGTTCCTTCTCGGGGGGGAGCCGATCGCCGGGCGACAGCTCGCCCGACACGATCATCGCTTTGATCTTCTCGATCGCCTCATCGGTGACTGCCATGGCCGTCATCCTAGCCAGTGATCCGATGTCTGAGGCAGGATGGGCGTATGCGAGTCCTCGATACGCACCTGCACATGTGGGACGAAGAAGTCCTCACCTACACCTGGCTGGAGGGTCCCTACGCCTACCGCTTCGCCGAGACGGAGGTCGAGCACGATCGCCTCGACGTCGAGCGCGAGGAGGCGGTGTTCGTCCAGGCCGAGACGACCGAGGGCGATTACATCGGAGAGGTGCGGTGGGTGCAGTCCCTCGCCGGGCGCCTCGGGATCGCCGGGATCGTCGCCGGAGCTCAGCTGCATCGCGGCATCGACACGGTGACGCATCTCGAGGAGTTGGCGACGCATCCGCTCGTCGTCGGTGTGCGCCACAACCTGCAGAACGATCCCGACGGCCTCGCCGTGTCGAGCGCCTTCGTGACCGGAGCGCGCGAGGTCGCCGCCCGCGGGTGGACGTTCGACGTGTGCGTGCGGGCCGCGCAGCTGCCCGACATCGCCCGCCTCGCCGGCGCCGTGCCGGAGCTGCGGATGGTGCTCGACCACCTCGGCAAGCCGGCCGTCGGCACGGCGGATGCCCCGCTCGCCCCGTCGGCGGAATGGGTGCGCGACATCGAGGAGGTGGCGAAGCATCCGGAGGCGTTCTGCAAGCTCTCGGGTCTGCCCGCCGAATCCGGGGGCGTGTGGAGCGCCGAGCAGCTCGTGCCGTTCCTCGACGCCGCCGCGGATGCCTTCGGCGTCGAGCGCCTGATGTGGGGGAGCGACTGGCCGGTGTCGTCGATCGGCCCGGCCGAGGAGGGCGACCCGCACGCGCCGGCCGACGGCTCGGCGACGTACCAGCCGCACGCGCGGCAGCGCTGGCTCGACACCGTGGTCGAGTGGGCCGAGACGCGCGGACACGACGTCGACGCGATCCTGTGGGCGAACGGGCGGCGGTTCTATCGATTGGACGACCCGCGGGTGGAGTCGGCGGATGCTCACCGTCGGGGGTTCTTCGGGCGGTTGTTCGGGGGCTGATCAAGGCGGCGTACGGGTGATCCACTCGGGAGTCGCGGACGGACCGACTGAGGACCGGCGATGGGTTCGGGCTCGCATTCTCGTACCCGATCGAGGGCGAGCCGATATATCTCTTGGTCGGAAGCGACTGCTTCCCCTGGAGGAGTGGCCGAGCGACGAACCGGACGACTCCGGGCCCTGACACCGCACACACAACGAAGGAGATCTCGCCTTCCGCAGGAGCATCCGAACCATCTGCTCCTGCGCAACGCGAGATCTCCTCCGTGACGTGCGACGGGCGACGTGCGCCCCGCGTCTACTCCGACCGCAGGCGCAGCTGGGCCATGCCGCCGTCGACCTCGATGAACGTGCCGGTCGTCGAACCGGCCGCCGGCGAGACGAGGTAGGCGACGGCTGCCGCGACCTCGGCCGGGCTCACGAGTCGGCCGTGCGGCTGGCGGGCCTCGAGGGCCGCGCGCTCGGCGTCGGGATCGGATGCCGCGCCCAGCAGTCGCCCGACCCAAGGGGTGTCGGCGGTGCCCGGGTTGACGGCGTTCACGCGGATGCCTTCACGCAGGTGATCCGCCGCCATCGCGCGGGTGAGGGCCGAGACGGCGCCCTTCGATGCGGTGTACAGCGCGCGCTGGGGGAGTCCGGTGGTGGAGGCGATGGATGCCGTGTTGCAGACCGCCGCGGCCGGCGACTCGCGCAGCCAGGGCAGAGCGGCCGAGGTCACGCGGGCGATGCCGGTGACGTTGATCGAGAGCACGCGGGCCCACTCGTCGTCGTCATTGGCGGTGATGTCGCCGGTCGCGCCGATCCCGGCGTTGTTGACGACGATGTCGAGGCGGCCGAACTTCTCGCCGACGGCGGCGATCGCCGCATCGACGCTCGCTCGGTCGGAGATGTCGGCCGTGAACGCGGCGAAACGGGCGTCCGCTCCCGAGGTGTCGCGGTCCAGGATCGCGACCTGCGCGCCGTCCTCGTGCAGCCGCGCGGCGATCGCCGCGCCGATGCCCGAGGCGCCGCCGGTGACGATCGCGACCAGGCCGTCGAGCGCGCCGCTCACTTCGTCGCCTCCCAGGCCACGAACTCCTGGCGCTGGTGGCCCAGGCCGTCGATCTCGACCTCGACCACGTCGCCCGGGGCGATGTAGGGGAAGTTGCCCGAGAGCGCGACGCCCTGCGGGGTGCCGGTGAGGATGAGGTCGCCCGGCTCGAGGGTCACGTACTGCGACAGGTGGTGCACGATGTGCTCGACCGAGAAGATCATGTCGCTCGTGTTCGAGTCTTGACGCGGCTCGCCGTTGACGAAGCTGCGCAGGCCGAGCGCGTGGTGGTCGACCTCGTCGGGGGTGACGAGCCACGGGCCGGTCGGGTTGAAGCCCGCCGCGATCTTGCCCTTCGACCACTGGCCGCCCGAGACGGCCATCTGGAAGTCGCGCTCCGAGACGTCGTTCGCGAGTACGAAGCCGGCGACGTGGGCCATCGACTCCTCCGGGGAGTCGAGGTACGCGGCGCGGGTGCCGATGACGATGCCGAGCTCGACCTCCCAGTCGGTCTTGCTGCTGCCGCGGGGGATCGTGACGGTGTCGTTCGGGCCGACCACGGTGTTCGGGGTCTTCAGGAACAGGATCGGGATGGTCGGCGGTTCGGAGCCGGATTCGGCGGCGTGCGCGGCGTAGTTCATGCCGATGCAGATCACCGCGCTCGGACGCGCGATGGGCGCTCCGATGCGGAGGGCCGCGGCATCCTCGAGCTCGGGGAGCTCACCGGCGTCGCGGGCGGCGGCGACGCGGGAGACGAAGTCGCTCTCGAGGAAATCGCCGTTCACATCGGATGTCACCGAGCGGAGGTCGAGGTAGCGATCACCCTCGACGAGGACGGGGATCTCTGTACCTGGGGTGCCGAGCCGCGCGAACTTCATGATTCTCCTGATCCTTCGGGTGGCCGCCCAGTGACGGCCGTCGTCGTTGACAGTATAGACATCGGATGTTTACACTCCAAGGGATTGCATGGGATTTCTCCATGCCCCGAGAGGAACCGTACCCGTGAGCCGTATCGTCGCACTCGACACCACCGACATCCGCTTCCCCACATCGCTCAGCCTCGACGGCTCCGACGCGATGAACCCCGACCCCGACTACTCGGCCGCGTACGTGGTCGTGCGCACCGATGCCGAGGACGGCATCGAGGGCCACGCGTTCGTGTTCACCATCGGCCGCGGCAACGACGTGCAGGTCGCGGCGATCGACGCGCTCGCGGGGCATCTCGTCGGACGCGAGATCGAACCGCTGCTCGACGACATGGGCGGAACCTTCCGCGAGATCATCGGCGACTCGCAGCTGCGCTGGCTCGGCCCCGAGAAGGGCGTCATGCACATGGCCATCGGCGCCGCGATCAACGCGCTGTGGGACATCAAGGCCAAGCGTGCGGGGATGCCCCTCTGGCAGCTGCTCGCGCGGATGACGCCCGAGGAGCTCGTCGACCTCGTCGACTTCCGCTACCTCACCAACGCCCTGACCCGCGACGAGGCCCTCGAGATCCTCCGTGCCGCCGAGCCGGGCCGCATCGAGCGCGAGCGCGAGCTGCTCGCCACCGGCTACCCGGGATACACGACCAGCCCCGGCTGGCTCGGCTACTCGGACGAGAAGCTCGAGCGTCTCGCCCGCGAGGCCATGGCCGACGGCTTCACCCAGATCAAGCTCAAGGTCGGCGCCGACCTCGACGACGACATCCGCCGCTTCCGCAAGGCCCGCGAGGTGTGCGGCCCCGACTTCCCCATCGCGATCGACGCGAACCAGCGCTGGGAGGTGTCGGAGGCGATCGAGTGGGTGAACGCGCTCGCCGAGTTCCACCCCGCCTGGATCGAGGAGCCCACCAGCCCCGACGACATCCTCGGCCACGCCGAGATCGCCCGCGGCGTCGCCCCGATCCGGGTCGCCACCGGCGAGCACGCGCAGAACCGTATGATCTTCAAGCAGCTGCTGCAGGCCGACGCGATCTCGGTGATGCAGATCGACGCCGTACGCGTCGCCGGCGTCAACGAGAACATCGCCAACCTGCTGCTCGCCGCCAAGTTCGGGGTCCCCGTCTGCCCGCACGCCGGCGGAGTGGGGCTCTGCGAGGCCGTGCAGCACCTGTCGATGTTCGACTTCGTCGCCGTCACCGGCACCCGCGAAGGCCGGATGATCGAGTTCGTCGACCATCTGCACGAGCACTTCGTCGTGCCCACCGACATCCAGGGCGGGTCGTACATGGCCCCCACCGCACCCGGGTCGGGCATGGAGATGAAGGCCGACAGCATCCGCACCTACACGTGGACCGGCGCGCATGTCGTCGCCTGATCGCGTGCTCGACATCCCCGCCCTCGGCTACGGTGCGGCGAACGTCGGCAACCTCTTCCGCGCGCTGAGCGACGACGACGCCTGGGCGGTGCTGGATGCCGCGTGGGAGAGCGGCATCCGCTACTACGACACCGCCCCGCACTACGGCCTCGGCCTGTCGGAGCGGCGCCTCGGCGCCTTCCTGCAGACGAAGCGCCGCGACGAGTTCGTACTGTCGACCAAGGTCGGACGACTCCTGCGCCCGAACCCCGAGCACACGGGCGGCCTCGACACCGCCAACGACTTCCACGTGCCCGACGACCTGCAGCGGGTGTGGGACTTCTCGGCCGACGGCATCCGTCGGAGCCTCGACGAGTCGCGCGAGCGCCTCGGCATCGAGCGCATCGACCTGCTCTATCTGCACGACCCCGAGCGGCACGACCTCGACCTCGCGCTCGCCGAGGCCCTGCCCGCCATGGAGAAGCTGCGCGCCGACGGAGAGGTGGCGGCGATCGGCATCGGATCGATGGTGTCGGATGCCCTGGCGGCCGCCGTGCGCTCCGCCGACCTCGACCTCATCATGGTCGCGGGGCGCTACACGCTGCTCGAGCAGCCCGCCGCCGCCGACGTGCTGCCGGCGTGCCAGGAGACCGGAACGGGGATCGTCGCGGCATCCGTCTTCAACTCCGGACTGCTCGCGGCGAGCGAACCGCGCCGCGACGGTCGGTACGAGTACGGTCAGCTGCCCGACGACCTGTGGGATCGCCTCGTGCGCATCGCCGCGGTCTGCGCCGACCACGGTGTGCCGCTGCCGGCCGCCGCGATCCAGTTCCCGCTGCAGGCGGCCGAGGTGCGCTCGGTCGTCGTCGGCGGCAGCCGCCCCGCGCAGCTCGAGCAGAACGCCGAGTACGCCGCGCTGGCGATCCCCGCCGAGCTCTGGCAGAACCTGGCCGCCGAGGGGCTCATCCCGGCGCGCTGACCGCCGCTGCCCCGTGGCCGTAAAGACCCGTGGCCGCGCGGACCCGAACCGCGCGGTCACGCACCACCCCGATCGAAGGAACCCCGTGCTCGAAGGCATCCATCCCCTGCTCACCGGTGAACTGTTGCTGCACCTCGATCGGATGGGGCACTCCGATTCGGTCGTGATCGCCGACGCGCACTTCCCCGCCTGGGGGCTCGGCGCACGGGTGATCGACCTGCCCGGAACGACCACGCCCGAGGTCGTCGCGGCGATCCGCACCGTGCTGCCGCTCGACGACGCCCCCGGCCTCGACCTGATGACGTCGGCCGATGGTGAGGTGCTCGAGGTACAGCGCGAGCTGATGGTCGCCGCGGGTACCGAGCGCGAGACCACGCGGTTCGTCGAGCGCTTCGCGTACTACGAGGTCGCGGCATCCGCGTATCTGATGGTGCGCACGGGCGAGATGCGCAAATACGGCAACGCGCTGCTGCGCAAGGGCGTCGTCGGGCACGCGTCGGCCTGAGACCTCGGGCGCTCGCGGTTCATAACTCCGGAGATTCGGGGAGGGGGAGCCCGGAATGGGTCGATCCGGTGGCACCCGGACGCACTTCTCCGGATCTCTGCGCGCGGCAAGGCGTACCCAACTCAGGACGAACGGGCCGAAGCGGGCCGAATCGCCCCGCAAGCGGGGGTTCCGGGCAGTTTTTCCTGAGTTAGGTACGCCCGGCAGCTGACAAGCGCCCGACGGTCGACTCGCGCACCACGAGCTCGGCGGCGAACGGTGTCATAGCGGGTGGCGGAGCGGCGGGGTCGGCGAGCTGCTGCAGCAGCACCGCCCCCGCAGCGCGACCGATGTCGTAGCCGGGCTGCCGCACGCTCGTGAGCGGCACCACGCCCTGATGCGCCTGGGCGACATCGTCGAAGCCGATGATCGCGACGTCGTCGGGCACGCGGATGCCGTGGCGCACGAGCTGCGTGAGCACCCCGAGCGCGACCATGTCGTTCGCGGCGAAGATCGCGTCGGGCAGCTCGGCGGAGGGGAGGGCCGCGATGCGCGCCCCCGCGGTCATGCCGTCATCGGTGGTGAGGTGATCGACGTCGATCACCTCGATCGCAGCATCCGTCGCCTCGACCGCCTGGCGGAGTCCGGCGAGGCGGTCGTTCGACTGGCTGACGGTCGGGCTGCCGAGGAACATCACCCGTCGGCGTCCGATCGAGAGCAGGTGCTCGCCCGCGAGGCGGCCGCCGCCGACATCGTCGAAGAGCACCGAGGCGACCTTCGTGGAGGGCGGGATGGGGCCGACGACGACCGAGCGGATGCCGCGATCGGCGAGTGTCTCGAGGCGCGGCACGACATCGCCGAAGGGGTAGATGATGATGCCCTGCACGCGGTGCGCCTCGAACATGTCGAGGTTGCGGCTCTCCTGCGCGCCGTCGCGGTTGCTGTTGCTGAAGAACAGCGACCAGCCGGCCTCGCGGGTGATGTCTTCGACGCCGCGGGACAGCTCGTGGAAGTAGGGGAGCCACGCGTCGAGCAGGATCAGGGCGAGCGCGGTGCTCGACCCCGCACGCAGTTGGCGGGCCGACTCGTTGGGCACGTAGCCGAGCTCCTCGATGGCCGCCCGCACCTTCTCGCGGCTGGAGGCGCGGAGCACGTGCGGGTGGTTGAGGTAGTTCGACACCGTCGACGACGAGACGCCGGCGAGGGCGGCGACGTCTTTGACGCTCGCGGGCATCGATCCTCCGTGATCACCGTGCGGCGCACCGTGCGCCGATGGGTGGCATCAGCGTAACCGACGTTATTGGCACGTTACAAGAAAGTTCTTGACATCGATCGGGCGCGGCGCATAGCGTGACCTGCACATCGCTTTGGCACGTGCCAATCGATGGAGGCGACGGTGCCGCACACCCGCCTCCGAGGGATCGCATGAACATCGGCTGTCACGGGCTCGTCTGGACCGGGAACTTCGATGCCGACGGCATCCGTCTGTCGGTCGAGAAGACCAAGGAGGCCGGCTTCGACCTGATCGAGTTCCCCCTCATGGATCCGTTCTCGTTCGACGTCGCCGCCGCGAAAGACGCTCTGGAAGAGCACGATCTCGCCGTCAGCGCTTCGCTCGGCCTGTCGGAGGCGACCGATGTGACGAGCTCCGACCCGGCGATCGTCGCCGCGGGCGAGGCCCTGCTGCTCCGCGCCGTCGACGTGCTCGCCGACCTCGGCGGCACCCACTTCTGCGGCGTCATCTACAGCGCCATGAAGAAGTACATGGAGCCGGTCGCCCCCGAGGGGCTCGAGAGCAGCCGCCGCGCGATCGCGAAGGTTTCCGACCACGCCGCCGAGCGGGGCGTCTCGGTCGCCCTCGAGGTCGTCAACCGCTACGAGACGAACGTACTGAACACCGCGCGTCAGGCGATCGACTTCGTCGGCCGGATCGACCGACCGAACCTCGGCATCCACCTCGACACGTACCACATGAACATCGAGGAATCCGATATGTTCGCGCCGGTGCTCGACGCGGCTCCGCAGCTGCAGTACGTGCACATCGGCGAGAGCCATCGCGGCTACCTCGGCACCGGATCGGTCGACTTCGACACGTTCTTCAAAGCGCTGGGGCGCATCGGTTACGACGGCCCGATCGTGTTCGAGTCGTTCTCGTCGGCGGTCGTCGCGCCCGATCTGAGCCGGATGCTGGGGATCTGGCGCAATCTGTGGACCGACAACGTCGAGCTGGGCGCGCACGCGAACGCGTTCATCCGCGACAAGCTCATCGCGGTCGACTCGATCCGTCTGCACTAGCCGGATCGGTCGGGCGGGGAAAGCTGTGACCAAGTTGTTATTACAGGTCTTCCCCTCCCGGACTTCATTAGATACATTTAGGTACAACTTGCGCGGGAGACCGCGGAGCGTCAGAATTGATCCGATGTTTAACCCCATCGGGTGAACGCAGCAACGAAGCAGCAGTGAACAAGAACCTTCAAGGAAGCAGGTGAGGCACGTGAGTGATCCCATCCTCAAAGTGGAGGGCATCAGCAAGGGATTCCCCGGTGTCCAGGCGCTCAAGGACGTGCATCTCGAGGTGCGCGCCGGGGAGGTTCTCGTCCTCGTCGGAGAGAACGGCGCCGGCAAGTCGACCCTCATGAAGATCCTCTCCGGGATCTACGCCAAGGACGAGGGAACGATCGTGTTCGAGGGCAGGGAGGTCGAGCTCACGAGCCCGCTCCAGGCGCAGGAGCTCGGCATCACGATCATCCACCAGGAGCTCAACATGATGCCCGACCTCACGGTCGCGCAGAACATCTTCGTCGGGCGCGAGCCGCGCACCGGTCCGTTCCTGTCGGAGCGCAAGCTCAACCAGCAGACGGCCGAGCTGCTCCAGCGGCTCAACATCCACCTCGACCCCAAGGCCCGCGTCGGCGACCTGACCGTGGCCGAGCAGCAGATGGTCGAGATCGCCAAGGCCCTCTCGTTCAACGCCAAGGTGCTCATCATGGACGAGCCCACCTCGGCGCTCACCGACTCCGAGGTCGAGACGCTGTTCGTGCTGATCGAGCAGCTCAAGGCATCCGGCACCGGCATTGTCTACATCTCGCACCGCATGGACGAGCTGCGCCGCCTCGCCGACCGCGTCAGCGTGCTGCGCGACGGTGCATACATCGGATCACTCGACAAGGCCGAGGTCAGCATCCCGAAGATCATCGAGATGATGGTCGGACGTGCGATCGACGAGGGCACCCGCCCCACCGCCCGCGATCACATCAACGACCCGGTCGTGCTCGAGGTGCAGGACCTGTCGACCAAGAGCCTGCTCAAGGACATCTCGTTCCAGCTGCACAAGGGCGAGATCCTCGGGTTCGCCGGTCTCATGGGCGCGGGGCGCACCGAGACCGCTCGCGCGATCATCGGTGCCGACCCCAGCGACGGCGGCACGGTGACCATCTCGGGTCGGCCGGCGAAGATCGGGCAGCCCGCGGATGCCGTCAAGCACGGCGTCGGCTACCTCTCGGAGGACCGCAAGCTCCTCGGGCTCATGCTCGAACAGGACGTCACCTTCAACACCGTGCTCGCCTCGCTCGGCTCCTACGCCAACGGGATCGGCTGGATGGGCGACGGCAAGGCGAAGAACCGCACCAAGGAGTACGTCCAGCAACTGCGGGTCAAGACGCCCTCCGTCAACCAGGTCGTCAAGCTGCTCTCGGGCGGCAACCAGCAGAAGGTCGTCATCGCCCGGTGGCTGATGCGCGACTGCGACATCCTCATCTTCGACGAGCCGACCCGCGGCATCGACGTCGGAGCGAAGGAAGAGATCTACCGCCTGATGCAGCAGCTCGCTGACCAGGGAAAGTCCATCATCGTCATCTCGTCGGAACTGCCCGAGATCCTCCGCGTCGCGAACCGCATCGCCGTGTTCGCGAACGGCCGGATCACCGGGACGCTCCGCAACGAGGAAGCCAGCCAGGAGAAGATCATGCAACTCGCAGCCCATGGGGAGGAAGACTGATGAGCACCCCGCAGAACGGGTCGTCGACGACGACGATCATCCAGACCGCCGTCAACGAGAACACCGACAAGCGCGACATCGGCGGCTTCCTCCGACGCCAGGTTCAGCAGTCGCTGGCGTTCGGCACGCTCGTCGTGCTGTTCATCTTCTTCTCGGTCGCCAGCCCGAACTTCCTCACGTGGAGCAACGTCTCCGGCATCCTGCTCTCGACCGCGGTCATCGGCATCCTCGCCCTCGGCACCACGTTCGTGATCATCACCGGCGGCATCGACCTGTCGCTCGGCACCGGCATGGCGCTCTGCTCGGTCATGACCGGTGTCTTCATCACCAACATGGGGCTGCCGGTGTTCGTCGGCGTCATCGGCGGTATCGCCACCGGTGTGCTGATGGGCCTCGTCAACGGCGTGAACATCACGTTCCTGCGGCTGCCCCCGTTCATCGCGACCCTCGCGATGATGATGATCGCCGGTGGCCTCGCCCTCGTGATCTCGGGCGTCGCGCCGATCTACTTCTCGTCGTCCGCTCCGGACTTCAAGCAGATCGCCCTGGGCACCCTCATCCCGGGCCTCCCGAACGCCGTGCTCATCACGCTCGTGCTCGCGGTCATCGCGTACCTCGTGCTGTCGAAGACGCTGCTCGGCCGCTACACCTTCGCGATCGGGTCGAACGAAGAGGCCACCCGCCTCTCGGGCGTCAACACGCGCCGCTGGACGATCTTCGTCTACATGTTCGCCGGAGCGTTCACCGGCATCGCCGGCGTCATCATCGCCTCGCGCCTCGACTCGGCCCAGCCGCAGATCGGTACGGGCTACGAGCTGCAGGCGATCGCGGCCGTCATCATCGGCGGCACCTCGCTGCTCGGCGGACGCGGCTCGATCCTCGGCACCGTGATCGGTGCGCTCATCATGAGCGTGCTCGTCAACGGCCTCCGGATCATGTCGATCCAGTCCGAGTGGCAGAACATCGTCGTCGGCGTCGTGATCCTGATCGCGGTGTTCTTCGACTCCCTGCGCAACCGCGCACGCACCTGACCCCGGAGGCGGCGCTGTGCCCGCCGCCTCCGATCGGCGACCCGGCCGACACCGCGGAGCGATCCGCACCGGCACACCGCACCACGAATGTCCCACTCCGGCTCCCGGGCCGGCACACACACAAACAACGGAGTTTCCATGAAGTTCGGAAAGAAGGCCGCGTTCGCGGCTCTGATCGCCTCGGCGGCGATCGTCGTGGCAGGCTGCTCGAGCAACGCGGGCGGCGGCGACGCCGGTGGCGACGCCGGCAGTGGTGACGAGATGTACATCGCCCTCGTCTCGAAGGGCTTCCAGCACCAGTTCTGGCAGGCCGTCAAGAAGGGCGCGGAGGAGAAGGCCGCCGAGCTCGGCGTCACCATCACCTTCGAGGGCCCCGCCGCCGAGACCGAGGTCGACGCGCAGCTGCAGATGCTGCAGACCGCCATCGACAAGAAGCCGGCGGCGATCGCGTACGCCGCGCTCGACCCCGAGGCCTGCGTGCCCTACCTCGACAAGGCCAAGGCCGCCGACATCCCCGTCGTGTACTTCGACGCACCGTGCGACGGCGACGTGGGCCTGAGCCTCGCCGCGACCGACAGCAAGGTCGCCGGAGCCCTGGCTGCCGAGCACATGGCCGAGCTCATCGGCGGTGAGGGCGAGGTCGCCATCGTCGGCCACTCGCAGATCAACTCGACCGGTGTCGAGCGTCGTGACGGCTTCGTCGAGAAGATCGAGTCGGACTACCCCGACATCGAGATCGTCGACATCCAGTACGGCGACGGCGACCACCTGAAGTCGGCCGACATCGCCAAGGCAATGATCGCCGCGCACCCCGACCTCAAGGGCATCTACGGCACCAACGAGGGCTCCGCCATCGGCGTCGTGAACGCGGTCAACGAGCTCGGCCTCGAGAAGGGCAAGCTCACCATCGTCGGATTCGACTCCGGTGCGGCCCAGATCAACGCGATCAAGGACGGCACGATGGCCGGCGCCATCACGCAGGACCCGATCGGCATCGGTGCGCAGGTCGTGCAGGCCGCGTACGACGCCGCCAACGGCGAGACGGTCGACGAGTTCTACGACACGGGTTCGTACTGGTACGACAAGACGAACCTCGAGGACGACAAGATCGCTGCGGTTCTCTACCAGTGATCTGATCTCCGGATCGAGAGGCCCCTCGCCTTCGGGTGGGGGGCCTCTTCGCGTCCCGGGTGATGTCTGCGGCATCCGTTCGGGAGGAGATCTCGCGTTCGGGAGGACCGGAGGAGCGGATGCTTCCTGCGGAAGGCGAGTTCTCCTCCGTTGTTGCGCGTACGGGACGCTTCGACAGGCTCAGCGACCCAGTTTCGGAGCGATGCACGGAGATTCTGGGTCCCTGCGCCTGTCGAAGGGCCCCGCCACGAGAGGGCCCCGGACGCCGGAAAGGCCCGGTATCCGAGGGGGACACACCGGGCCTTTCCCAACCGGAGAGAGGGGGGGATCCTCCGGTTGCATCCGCCGTCAGAGACGGCGGAGGAATGTGAGCTGCGAAGAGGGTTCCACGATCAGTTCCTGCAGCGCCGCATTGAACGGCACACCGGCCGGGGCCGAGATGTGCGCCTGGAACGCTGCGTGATCGCGATAGACCTCGTACACGAAGAAGCGATCGGGATCGTCGACGAGTCGCGTGGCATCGAAGACCACGTTACCTGTTTCTGCTTGTACTTCCACGGAAAACTCGCGCAGAAGTTCGGCGACGCGATCGCCCTCGCCGGGGCGGGCGGTGAAGGTGGCGTGCAGGATGGTGGGTTCGGATTCAGATGCGGATGCGTCGGACAACGGTGTCTCCAGAGGTCGGTCGGTTCAGCGCGAGAGTGCGAGCAGGCGGGCGGGGTTGGCGACGAGCATCCGATCCACGGCCTCGTCTCCGATGAGGGCGCGCAGGCGCGGCACGTAGCGTTCGCCGAGGTAGGCGAGCCCGGGCATCCCGCCGTAGGCGAGGTAGCGGGTGCGGCGCGCGACGTCGCCGCCGAGCAGCACCCGGTCGCCGGCGCCGCGTTCGACGACCGCGGCGGTGAGGGCGAGCAGCTCGGCATCCGATCGGGTGCGCGGCCGGGCCATGCCGTCGTAACCGAGGTAGGCGCCACGCTCGGCGAGCGAGGCGTGCAGGCCCGGGTCGGGGTCGCGGTCGGCGTGCGCGAGGACGATCCGATCGGATGCCGCGCCCGCCGCCGCGAGCAGATCGAGCACCTCGTGGGCCGCCGTGCAGAACTCGAGGTGCACCATGATCGGCGCCCCGGTCTCGCGATGCGCGGCCGCGAGGGCGTCGAGGGTCGTGCGCTCGAAGTCGCTGATGCGCCAGTAGTCGATCCCGCCCTTGAGGATTCCGGCGCGCACCGGGGCTCCGTCGGGAGCGTGCGCGGTGCGCGGGGTCGGCGAGGTGAGAACCTCGGCGTCGTCGACCGGCATCCCCTCCACGATGTCGCGCACGAACAGCGCGGTCAGGGCGTCGACGCCCCAGGTGCGGGTGGGATGCTCCGTCGCGTAGTGCGCCTCTCGGTGACGCCCGGTCGTGGCGACGATGTGCAGTCCGGTCGCGGCGCTGATGCGTGCGACGGCCTCGGGGTCGCGTCCGATCCCGAACGGGGTCGCGTCGACCATCGCGGCGAACCCGCTGTCGCGCAGACCCTCGGCCTCGGCGCCCGAGAGCGCCTCGTCGTCGAGCTCGTCGCCGGGCAGCAGCGGACTCACCTGGAACAGGTGCTCGTGATAGTTCGTCGCCCCGAGCAGCGCCGGGTCGATGTCGCCGAGGACCGTGCGGATCATCGGCGCGCGAACTCCGCCGCCTCGGCGAGCTGCTTGACGATCTCGGGAGTCAGATCGAGTTCGAACACGTCGGCGACCACCTGCGACCAGCCGTGGATGAAGTAGCGCCACCCGTCGACGACGACGAGCGACCGCGCCTGCTCCTGAGCGCGGGCCTGGTGCAGGAACTCGAGCGATCCGCGGTAGTTGAACTCCCACACGTACGCGTTCTCGGGGAAGACGACGTCGTCGGGCAGGGGAGAGCCGGGGCGGTCCTTGCCGAGGCCGGTGGCGTTCACGATCACGGAGCCCGCCGGTGCCGCCGCCACCAGGGCCGCGGCCTCCGCGGGCGAGTCGGTGCGCACGTAACGGATCAGTCCCTCCGCCGTGCCGTGCTGCGCGTGGACGGCGCGCAGGTGCTCCAGCGCCTCGTCGCTGCGCGCCGTCACGGTCACCCGGGTCGGGGCATCCGCTCGTTCGGCGAGGGCCCAGCTGAGCGCCGTGCCCGATCCGCCCGCACCGAGGATGACGACCTCGGCTCCCGTGCGGGCGAAGTGGTCGGCGGGCAGGAAGTCGTTCAGGGCGAGGTCGACGGTGATCGGGTCCTTCGCGCGGCCGATGAGGCGGTCGCCGCGCTTCGAGATGCTCGAGATCTCGCTGCACGAGACCGCGAACGGGTCGAGTTCGTCGAAGAGATCGGATGCCGCGGCGTACACGTTCATCTTGTGGGTCGTGACGAGCGCTCCCCGGTGGTTCGGGTCGTCGCGGATCTGCTCGACCATCGCGACGTACTGCGCGGGCGTGGCGTCCATCGGGAGGTCGTGCCCGACCAGCTCGCGGGTCGGGAGGCCCAGCACATCGGCCCAGCGGGGGAACACCTGCATGATCGACGACGATCCGGTGCTCACGCCGACGAAGCCCATGTACCCGGCGCCGGTATCCGCGTCGACGGGGAGGGAAGCGGGAAGGGAGGTGGTCATCGGGTTCTCCTACGGGGCGGTCACGGGGAAGCGGGGGTCGGAGCCCTTCAGCACGGCGATCACGTCGTCGAGCGAGAGGGAGCCCATGTTGTCGACGGCCTGGGTCGTCTGGGCGCCGAGGTGCGGGGTGACGATCACCCGATCGGCGAGGGCATCGGCGAGCAGGGGGCTGTTCTTCGCAGCCGTGTCGCCGTCGAGGGTGTCGGCCGCGTAGCCGGCGAGGATGCCGTCGTGCAGGGCGTCGGCGACCGCGGCCTCGTCGATCAGGTCGCCGCGGGCGGTGTTGACGATGACGCTGCCGCGACGCATGCGGGCGAGTCGGCCGGCATCGACGAGCAGCTGGCCGCCCGGCGCATGCAGCGAGATCAGATCGGCCGTCTCGAACAGCTCGTCGAGCGCCGTGGGCGCGGCGCCCGCGGCGCGCACGACCTCGGCGGGGAGGAACGGGTCGGCGGCGAGGATGCGGCATCCGAATCCGCTCAACCGCTTCGCGACCCCCTGGCCGATGCGGCCGAAGCCCACGATCCCCACGGTCGCCGCTCCCAGCTCACGGCCGCGGCGCACTCCCCAGTCGCCCGCCCGCACCCGGCGATCGCCGTCGGGCACGAACCGCAGGGCGGCGAGCATCAGGCCGACCGCGTGATCGGCGACGGCATCCGCATTCGCGCCGGGAGTGTTCGACACCGGGATGCCGCGGCTCCGGGCCGCGGCCAGATCGACCGCCTCGGTGCCGACGCCGTAGCGCGCGATGATCTTGAGCTTCGGCGCCGCGGCGAGATGCGCGCCGGTGACGGGGCCGGTGCCGGCGATCCAGGCATCCGCCCCGTGCAGCAGCACGCGCAGCTCGTCGAGGTCGTGGTGCGCGGGGCCGCGGAGGATGCGGTGCCCGGCGACCGCCGCCCGCTCGACCAGGTCGAGGTCGCCGTCGGAGAACGAACGGCTGGTGACGAGGATGACGCCCATCAGTTCGTCGTTTCGACGCTCGGTCGCCCGGCGAACCAGGGGGCGAGGGCCGTGTACGCCTCGGTGAAGCGCGCGTGGCGCTGGGCGTAGACCGCGTGGCGGGCAGGGTCGGGCGTGAACTCGGCGGTGACCTCGCTGAGCGCGCGGGCGGCCGAGAAGTCGGCGAGGCCGAGGCCGACGGCGCCCGTGACCGCGGCGCCGAGGCTGTTCGCCTCTTCGACGATGGTGCGACGGCGCACCGGCACGCCCCACACATCGGCGAGCACCGAGAGGTACACATCGCTCTGCGCGCCGCCGCCGACCGCGTCGATGCGGTCGATCGTGGCGCCCGAGGCGCGGAACGCCTGGATGCAGGTGAGCAGGTTGAACGCGGTGCCCTCGAGCACCGAGCGCACGAGGTGCGCACGGGTGTGGTGACGGGCGAGACCCACGAAGGCGCCGCGGGCGTCCGGATCCCACAGGGGGGAGCGCTCGCCGAGCAGGTAGGGCAGGAAATAGAGCTCGTCGGTGTCGACGTCGGCGGATGCCTCGGCGGTGAGCCGCCCCGTGTCGGGGTGCGCCGGGTCGGCCGAGAGCGCCTCGGCGATCCACTGGACGGATGCTCCGCCCGCCTGCATCGTGGCGGTGGGCACGAAAGACCCCGGCACGACGTTGTCGAACGTGAAGGTGCGCATCGCCGGGTCGTGCAGCGGCGCATCCGCGGCGAACGAGATCCACGACGAGGTGCCCAGGCACACGTAGGCGCCGTCCTCCGGCGCGACCACGCCCGAGCCGACCGCGGCGAGCGGGCCGTCGCCGCCACCCATCACCACGCGCACGCCCGTGTGCAGGCCGAGGGCCTCGGCCGCGGCATCCGTCAGCGGGCCCGCGATCGCGGTGGAGTCGAGGATCTCGGGGAACAGCGCGGGGTCGAGACGTGCCGCCTGCAGCACCTCGCTCGACCACGTGCCGGTGCGCTGGTCGTAGGCGTTGGTGCCCGAGGCGTCGGAGCGGTCGGTCGCGAGGCGACCGGTGAGGCGCAGCACGATGAAGTCCTTCGCGATGCAGAACCGGCGCACACGCGCCCAGACGTCGGGCTCGTTGTCGCGCACCCACATGATCTTCTCGACCGAGTAGGTGGGGTTCAGCCGGTGGCCCAGGATGCCGTAGGCGTGCTCGGCGCCGAGCGCCTGCTCGAGCTCGCGCTGCTGCGCGCCCGAGCGGGTGTCGGCCCAGATGATCGCCGGGCGGGCGGGCTCGCCGTCGGCGTCGAGCAGCACGGCGCCCATCATCTGACCGCCCACGACGAGACCCGCGACCTCGGTGGGGAGGGTGCCGGTCTTCGCGAGCAGGGTGCGGGTCGCCTCGACGACCGCGTTCCACCAGTCGAGCGGGTTCTGCTCGGCGACACCGCCCGCGGCGAAGTGCGCGGGGTAGGGCACCGTGACCGATGAGACCAGGCGCCCGTCGTCGTGGTGCAGCGAAGCCTTGTTCCCCGTGGTGCCGAGGTCGTGGGCGATCAGCATGGCCGGCTCAGCTCGCGGTCGTGTACGGGCGCAGGTCGGCCGAGCCGTCGGTGCCGCGGTAGGCGCGGGATCCCATGCCGTGTTCGAGCACCCAGCCGTAGTCGTGACCGGCGCCGCCGGGGTACACCGCGAGGAACGCGTAGGGCTCGTCGCCGGTGTTGATCGAGCGGTGGGCCCAACCCGGCGGGATGTACCCGATGGTGCCGGGCAGCATGTCGAGCCATTCGGTGCGCTCGCCGTCGAACATGAGCAGCCCGCCGCGACCCTTGAGCGCGAGGTAGATCTCGCCCTGGTGGTTCGGGTGCTGGTGGCCCTTGGTCATCCAGAGCTCGCCGGAGGTGTCGCCGGGCATGATCGTGGTGATCGACTGGGGCAGCTCGCGATCGGTCTCGGGCACGGGCGAGCTGACGACGGTGTAGACGACCGGGTTGTCGCCCTCGGCTGCGGCCTTCCAGGCGTCGTGGTCGAGGAAGAGTCCCTCGAGGTCCGACATCCGCCGGGTGAGAGTGGGGCCCTCGGGCGAGAGGGTCAGCTTCTCGGCGTCGAAGGCGATCGCCATCGGCTGGATCGGCGGGGTGTGGAAGGTGGGCATCGGTGCTCCTCGTCGCGCAGCGTCATTGCTGGTCGGGCATCGCGCCACAACCTGTCATTACAGGTGAGCATACCTGTTACTACAGGTTGGCGTCTACATCCATCTGCGCGTGGTCTGCTGCGCAGGTGCGCAGCTATCCCTCCGCCTGCCGGGCGCGGTACGCGGCCACCGCGTTGCGGTTCGCGCAGGTGGGGGAGCAGTAGCGCTTGGACCGGTTGCGGCTGAGGTCGAGGGCGATCGCCTCGCAGGTCTCGTCGTCGCAGATCGAGAGGCGGGAGCCCTCGTCCTGCCGGATCACGTCGACCAGGGCCATCGCGGTCTCGATCAGCACGCGTTCGGCGAGAGGCCGTTCGTCGCCGACGGCGTGCAGGTGCCAGTCGGTGTCGCCGTGGCGCACGAGCTGCGGCGCGACGGGGGTGTCGGTGAGCACGTCGTTCACGCGTTCGGCCATCTCGTCGCGCGGCGCGAGCAGCAGGGTGCGCAGGCGCGGACGGATGCTGCGCAGATCGGCGAGTTCGGCCTCGTCCCGGTCGAGTCGGCCGGTGTAGGGGAACTCCTCGAGGAACGTCTCCTCGTCGGCGAGGGTCTCGAGCGTGTCGGGGTGCTCGGCGGAGTTCACGAGCCAGACGGATGCCTGCAGGGCATCCGTCGTGTCATCGGTGAAGATCATATTGACATCTTACATTCGCCGCGAGTAGCGTCACCTGCCATGAGCACTGTGACCGATGACGTGCGGACGGCGCGCGGCGTCAAGCTGGGTCTCCCGCTGGCGATCGGCGCCGCCTTCGCGTTCGGCATGTCGGGTGGGTGGGCGCGCGGTCTGATCGACGCCGGGTGGACGCCCGGCGCCGCCGTCACCGCGCGCATCTGGGTCGCCGCCCTCGCGCTCCTCATCCCGACGATCCTCACCCTGCGCGGGCGCTGGCACCTGCTGCGCCGCAACGCCGGGATCATCGCCGCCTACGGACTGCTCGCCGTCACCGCGACGCAGCTGTTCTACTTCCAGGCCGTCGCCGTCATGGACGTCGGGCTCGCCCTGCTCATCGAGTACACGGCGCCGGTCGCCGTCATCCTCTGGCTCTGGATCCGCCGGGGCGAGAAGCCCAGCCGCCGCAGCATCCTGGGCGCCGCGATCGCCTTCGTCGGCCTCGTGCTCATGCTCGACATCGTCGCCGGTGCCGACGTCAACGTCGCCGGCATCCTCTGGGCGCTCGGCGCGATGGTCGGCGCGGCCACCTACTTCGTGCTGTCGGCCAAGGCCGACACCGGACTCCCGCCGCTCGCGCTCGCCGGCAGCGGACTGCTGCTCGGCGCGGTCGGGCTCACGATCGCCGGGGCCGTCGGCATCCTCCCGATCGCCTGGAGCACCGACGACATCGCCTACCGCTTCGGCACCGTGCCGTGGTTCGTGCCCGTGCTCGCGATGGGCGTGCTCGCGACGGCCCTCGCCTATCTCTTGGGGATCGCCTCGACGCGGATGCTCGGATCGAGGCTGGCCTCGTTCGTCGCGCTCGCCGAGGTCGTCGCCGCGCTGCTGTTCGGCTGGCTGCTGCTGGGGCAACTGCCCGATCTGCTGCAGGCACTGGGCGGAGCGCTCGTGCTCGCGGGCGTCGTCGTGGTGAAGCTCGGCGAGCCCGCGCCGCCCGCGGAATTCGTCGAGCCGGTGCCGGAGGGGCGCTGAAACCTCATCGATCGGAAGGGGATGGGTCCTTCTCCCCATCGCGACCCCGCGACCCTCGCCTTTATGCTGGTGCTCGGAATCGGAGGGGCGATATGGCTGATGGGGTGGAGATCCCGCTGGAGTCGATGCGGGAGCTGAGCACGGCTCTCGGGGCGATCATGGCGGAGTTCGGCGAAGCGGGCGCTGGTGCCCGGACCGGACGGTTGCTCGAGGCGATCGACGAGCCGATGGGCGACACGCGGCTCTCCCGTGCCGCCGACGAGTTCGAGTCCGCCTGGGACGACAAGCGCGAGACGCTGCGCCGGGAGCTCGAAGAGATGAAGACCCGCATCGACGATGCCCGCGACGGGTGGATCGAAGCCGACAACGAACTCGCCCGGAGCATGGAGACGCAGGAATGACCGAGAACTCCTACATCTACTCGCAGGCCGAGATGCCGCACACCCCCGGCCGACGCGAGGTGCGCACGATCGACGGTGACCCCGGCGCGATCGCCGCGCACGCCGCCGACATCGAGGCCCTCGGCGAGAAGATGGCCCGCGCCGCACGCACCCTCGAACTCTTCGCCGACGGGACGGTCGGCAAGGGGGAGTCGTTCGAGGCGATCCGCGAGCAGGCGAAGAAGGTCCACGCCGACCTGTCGACCGCGGCGTCGCGGTACCGGCCGAGCGGAGAGGCGCTCGCCGCCTACGGGCGCAGCCTCTCGACCGCGCAGGGCGAGACCGGCTGGCGGGTGAGTGGAGCGGAGCGCACCTGGCAGGAGGTCAGGGCCGCGTCGACTGCGCTCGGCGGCGCCACCGCCGACCGACTCGAGTGGGAGCGCAACGAGCGCAACGACGTCGAGCAGACTGGCACGGCGCCCACGGATGCTTCGGAGCAGGCCGCCTTCGACTCCGCCGTCGAGGATTGGGAGTACTACTGGTCGGGCTTCGACGCCCCGACCGAGACGTGGGAGAACGCCTACGAGACCTCCTGCTCGAGTCTCGAGCAGGTCAACGAGGACGGTGTCTCCGACAGCTTCTGGGACAACTCGATGCCGTTCGTCGAGGCCATGCTCGCGGTGCTGCTCGTCGTCGGCATCCTTCTCATCATCGTCGCGTTCGTCGTCACGGGTCCTCTCGCCCTCCTGGCGGGCGTGCTCGCCGCCGTGGCTGGCGTGCTCAGCCTGCTGGGCGAGATCGCCAAGCTCAACGCCGGCCGTGGCGATTGGCAGAGTGTGGCTCTCGCGGCGATCGGCATCATCCCGTTCGGCAAGCTCGCGAAGTTCGCGACCTTCATCAATCCCGGTAAGTTCCCGACGATCGCCGCCATCTTCCGTATCGGTGGCGATGATTTCGCGCAGTACGCCGGCAAACTCGACGACTTCCTGAAGACGCGGATTCCCGACCTCTTCGAGGGGGCTCACGGGCTCAACTCGCAGAACCTCATGCGAATGCTCTACACCCCGAGGTTCCTCACTCAGGGCAACGAACTGGTCGGAGGGTGGCGTGCGGGTTGGCAGGCGCTTGCCGGCAACCCGACCAACGCCGCGCAGGCGATCGGCGGGGCGACGGATGTGTATGTGAGAATCCTCGGTACCCTCACCGGCCTCAACAGTGCGCTGAGCTAGAGCCAGTAGGCTCGATACCGGCATTCGACGCCGGTCGATACCAGGGAGGCTCCCGATGTCGTTGCGCGCCGAACTCGTCGGTGGATCCGCGGGCATGCCCGCGTTCGCCGTCCTGCTGCCCCCAGGGTGGGAGGCCACTGATGCTTCTTTCACTTCGATGCGCCCCCGGCTCGACGCGGTTCTCGATCAGTTCCCGGTCGCGAACCGGGCGGTCATGCGTGCGCGGGTCGAGGAGATGATGGCGACGGCGCGTGCGGATGCCTCTCGCGCCGAGATCGTGCGCGTCTTCGCGCCGGCAGGCGCCGACCCGAAGAATTTCGTGCCGGTGAGTCTCGTCGCGTCGTGGCTGCGCGCACCCGGCGGGGGTTCGCTGCAGGACGTCGGGAGCGGCCTGATCGCGAACCGAGGTGCGGCCCCGCTCGATCCCGCGGGTACGATCCTCCGGTGGGATGCGGATCAGCGCAGTGAGGTCGAGGGAGGTGAGGTCGATATCGCCGGTTCGGGATATCTGATCCCGGTTCCCGGACACCCGACGGTCGGGCTGATGTTCCGCTCGCAGATCCTGCGTGGCGCCGACGGCGCGCAGCTGCCCGATGAAGCGATGAACGCGATTTCGCTCCTCTGCGACAGCATCGTGGCCAGCGTGCGGTGGCGACGTGGCTGAGCTGACGATGCAGGCCGATCCCGAGATCTGGCAGACCGTTCCCGGAGTCGACGAGGCCGCCGCCTGGTACGAGCGGCAGGTCGCGTCCGCGCCGGAGAACGCGCGCGAAGCTGTGGCCACGGCATCCGCTCTGGCGATGGGAGCGCGCGTGGACACGGCGCTGAGCGCCGTGCTTTTGCTGTGCGATCCGTCCGCAGAGCTGTACGCGATGCTCGGGATCGCGGCGCTCGACGGCGTGCCCGCGCCCGCGACGGGCCAGGGTGCGGTCGGCATCGCCGAGGCGCTCGTGCCCAGTCCCTGGCCGGGCGAGGCGCTGCCGCTCGACTTCGGCGGCGTCGCGGGGTGGCGAGTCACCCTCTTCGATGAGCAGGGCGCTGTCGGCGACACAGAGGTCGCACTGCCGCAGACCGTGTCGACCGTCTACGTGGCGGACGTTCGCGGGCGCTGCGTCGTGGCCGCGCTGTCGTCTTTGACGCCTCTCGCGGCAGCCGCGGTTCAGGGGCTCGCCGAGCAGGTGGTGGCGACGTTCGACGTAGAAGGAGATGAGAATGTCGACTGAGCGCACATCGACACGGCCCGCACAGCGCGAACTCTTGGATGCTGCGACGGCGGAGGTGAACGCTTTCGAGCGGGTGGGTCGCAAGGACCTCGCTCTCGAGACCTGGCACGCAGCCCGGGAGGCTGCAGACAAGGCGCGGCGCGACTGTTGGGCAGGGTTGCGGGCTCGATATGGTGCACGGTACCCGCGATGGGGTTGGGCTTCCTTCACCCTGCTCGGGGCCGCGCTCTGCGCGGCCGTCGCAGCGGTGCTCACCAGCGGATTCCGATTCAACCCTGCGGAAACAGGGACGATCGCCGCCGCACTTGCGGCGATAGCTGCGATCGGCGATCTTCTCGTGGTCCTTTCGAGTCGCTTCCGTCCGATGAGTCAGGGCACGCTTCGATCTCAGGTGATCGTCACGATTGCCCTCGTCCTCGCTGCTGCGTTCCAGGTGTCGCGCGGCCTGCCGACCGCGCCCGTCGTGATCGGCGCCGCGGTGATCGGCATCGGTGCACTCATCACCTACTTCGTGGTACGCGCCGCCGACCCGGAGGGCGCGGAAGAGATCGACACGGCCATCAATGTGGCGCTTGATCGCATGCGCCCCGAAGTGGCGGCTACTGAACAGCGGATGCGGGCCGACCTCGCCGCGCAACTGACTGCGTCGGAACAGGCGAGCATCGTCGGGTCCCGAGGACCGGTTCCTGCCGGGGGGCCGGTAGATGCGAGCGCGCCGGCAGGTGGTGTGATCATCGCAGTCCTCTTGGATACGTGGATACCTGAAGTTCTCCGCGCATCCGATGCCTGAGGGCCTCGCCGAGCAGGTCGCCCGCACCTGTTCGAACCTGCCGACGAACCGTGCGCATATCGATGCGAAAGAGGTCGAGCGCACGGCGTTCGGCGTGGTCGGACACCCCGACCTCGCTTTGCGGGTCTGGGAAGAGGCGCACGCGGCGGCCGTCGAGGCCTGGCGCGAGTGCCGACGGCGGATGCGACGGGAGTACGGCGCCCGGAGTCCGCATGGTGGATGGGCGATCTTCGTGCTGTTCGCCGCCCTCCTCGCGGGAGCGGTGTCCGCCGCCGTTGCCAGCGGGTTCCGCAGCGACCCCGCGCAGACGGAGGTACTGCTCGCGGTGCTCGTCGGATTCTCCGCGCTGGCGGACCTCATGGTCCTCGCCGCCACCGGCTGGCGTCCGTGGAACTGGGCCGCCGTGCGGATGCAGATCGGCCTCGCGATCGCCCTCGGCGCCGCCGTCGCCTTCCAGCTCTCCCGTCCGGAGATGTGGGTGCTGCCGCTGGTGATCGCCGGGGGAGTGATCGGCGTGGGCGGAATGCTGCTCGTGCTGCTCGTGCGGATGCTGCGCCCCGAGGAGAGGCTCGAGATCGACACGGTGATCAACGTCGCCGTCGAGCGCATGCAACCCGAACTCGATGCACGCGCAGCGGAGATCCAGGCCAACGCATCCGAAGAGCTGGGCGTCGAAGACAGCGCGCGCATCGTCGCGCTCCGCACAGCAGTGCTCGCCGATCTCGCAGCCGAGGGGATCGTGCTCGAGCCCGTGCCCGAGCAGACGCCGGCCGGCGGCGCGATGATCGCAGCGCTCACGGCCCACTGGCATCCTTACTCGCGCCAGAAGGCGTGAGCAGCCGCGGAGTGTATACGTCAGGTGCTTGCTCGCAGTCGAAGAGCGCCGCACGGACGCCTTTGTGTATACACTAAAGTCATGACACTCTCCGCCGAGCGCACCACCGCCGGCGATCGCGCCTACGCGGCGCTGCTCGACGGCATCCAGTCCGGGGCTCTCCCCGCGGGCTCGGTCCTCGGAGAGGTCGAGCAGGCCGCGCGGCTCGGCGTCAGCCGCACACCGCTCCGCGAAGCCCTGCGTCGTCTGGCCGCCGACGGACTCGTCGTGCAGCAGTCGCCGCGCGTCACGGTCGTGGCCGACCTCGATGCGGATGACATCCGCGAGCTCTTCGAGATCCGCCGCGCGCTCGAAGAGACCTCGGCCCGCCTCGCCGCCACCCGCGGAGACGCCGCCGTCTTCGCCGCACTCGCCGAGGAGTTCGCGCACGTCGATCTCGTAGCGAGCGAAGGCCGCGACGCCTACTACGCCCTGATCGGCCGCTTCGACGCGGCCCTCGATGCGGCCGTCTCCAACGACTACATCGCCGCCGCGCTGCGCACCGTGCGCACGCACCTCGTGCGCGTGCGGCGCATGGCCCGCGACAAGCCCGACCGGCTCGCGGCATCCGCCTCGGAGCACCGCACGATCGCCCGGGCGCTTGCCGCCCGCGACGGCGACCTCGCCGCCCACGCCACGCACGTGCACCTGCACAACGCGCTCACCGGCATCCTCGACTCCCTCCCCGCCGATCCGGCGACAGCCCCCGCGACCGAAGGAAGACCATGACCGTCACCCACCACGTCCGCGTCCACCGCAGCGACGAGAACCTCGCCCGCGAAGACCAGCTCGCCTGGAAGATCGCCGAGGTCGCCGCCGACCCGGTCGAGGTCGAGCAGCCGGTCGTCGACATGATCATCAACCGCATCATCGACAACGCTTCGGTGGCGGCGGCCTCCCTCACCCGCGCCCCGATCAACGCCGCCCGTGCGCAGGCGTTCAGCCACCCGGTCTCGACCGGCGGCGTCGGCGCCAACCTCTTCGGCCCGGCCCTCGACCACCGCACCAGCCCCGAGTGGGCGGCCTGGGCGAACGGCGTGGCCGTGCGCGAGCTCGACTACCACGACACCTTCCTCGCCGCCGAGTACTCGCACCCCGGCGACAACATCCCGCCGATCCTCGCGGTCGCGCAGCACACCGGCGCCGATGGTCGGGCGCTCGTGCGCGGCATCGCGACCGGTTACGAGATCCAGATGGACCTCGTGCGCGCGATCTGCCTGCACAAGCACAAGATCGACCACGTCGCCCACCTCGGCCCGTCGGCCGCCGCCGGCATCGGCACGCTCCTCGGGCTCGACGTCGAGACGATCTACCAGGCCGTCGGCCAGGGGCTGCACACCACCACCGCCACCCGCCAGAGCCGCAAGGGCGAGATCTCGACGTGGAAGGCGCACGCCCCGGCCTTCGCCGGCAAGATGGCCGTCGAGGCGGTCGACCGGGCGATGCGCGGTCAGACCAGCCCCGCCCCGATCTACGAGGGGGAGGACGGCGTGATCGCATGGATGCTCGACGGCAAGGATGCCGCGTACGAGGTGCCTCTGCCCGCCGCCGGTGAGGCGAAGCGCGCGGTCCTCGACTCGTACACGAAGGAGCACTCGGCCGAGTACCAGGCACAGGCGTGGATCGATCTGGCCCGCAAGCTCGGCACCGAGAACCCGGCCCTCCGCGACCCGGCGAACATCGAGGCGATCGTGCTGCACACCAGCCACCACACGCACTACGTGATCGGCTCGGGAGCGAACGACCCGCAGAAGTACGACCCGACGGCGTCGCGCGAGACGCTCGACCACTCCATCCCGTACATCTTCGCGGTCGCGCTGCAGGACGGCGGCTGGCACCACGTCGACTCCTACGCTCCGTCGCGCGCGGGTCGGGAAGACACCGTCGCGCTGTGGCACAAGATCACCACGGCCGAGGATGCCGAGTGGACCCGTCGCTACCACTCCGAGGACCCGGACGTGAAGGCGTTCGGCGGTCGTGTCGAGTTCCGTCTGACCGACGGCTCGACCGTCGTCGATGAGATCGCCGTGGCCGACGCGCACCCGCTCGGCGCCCGCCCCTTCGCCCGCGAGAACTACATCGCCAAGTTCCGGCTGCTGGCCGAGCCCGTGCTCGAGTCCGCCGAGATCGAGCGCTTCCTCGAACTCGTGCAGCGCCTGCCCGAGCTGACCGCGGCCGAGGTCGGCGAGCTGTCGATCGTCGCGAAGCCCGGCCTGCTCGACGCCGCGGACGCTCCGAAGGGCCTCTTCTGATGCTGTACTCCACCACCACCCCGGCCGAGAAGCGCCGCGTGCTGCGCGAGCGCCTCGCGAGCGGCGAGCTGCTGCGTTTCCCCGGTGCGTTCAATCCGCTGAGCGCGCGCCTGATCGCTGAGAAGGGCTTCGAGGGCGTCTACATCTCGGGCGCCGTGCTCTCGGCCGACCTGGGGCTCCCCGACATCGGACTCACGACGCTCACCGAGGTCGCCGGCCGTGCCAAGCAGATCGCCCGCATGACCGATCTGCCCGCGATCGTCGATGCCGACACCGGGTTCGGCGAGCCGATGAACGTCGCGCGCACCATCCAGGAGCTCGAGGATGCCGGACTCGCCGGCATGCACATCGAAGACCAGGTGAACCCCAAGCGCTGCGGGCACCTCGACGGCAAGAGCGTGGTCGACGAGAGCACGGCGATCAAGCGCATCCGCGCCGCCGCCGATGCGCGCCGCGACGAGAACTTCCTGCTCATGGCGCGCACCGACATCCGGGCGATCGAGGGCTTGGATGCCGCGATCGACCGCGCGAAGGCGCTCGTGGATGCGGGTGCGGATGCGATCTTCCCCGAGGCGATGCGCGAGCTCTCGGAGTTCGAGGCGATGGCGAACGCGCTCGACGTGCCGATCCTCGCCAACATGACCGAGTTCGGGAAGAGCGAGCTCTTCTCGACGTCTCAGCTGCAGAGCGCGGGCGTCAGCATCGTCATCTGGCCGGTGTCGCTGCTGCGCACCGCGATGGGCGCGGCGGGCCGCGCGCTCGATACGCTGAACACGGACGGGCATCTCACGTCGATGCTCGGAGAGATGCAGCATCGCGCGGATCTCTACGAGCTCATCGATTACGAGTCGTACAACCACTTCGACTCGGGTGTCTTCAACTTCACGCTCGACCAGCCCGGTCGCTGAGCGCCGCAGCACACGAAGCAGCACACGAAGGAGTGAGCATGACCGAACCGGACATCAAGAAGGGCCTCGCTGGGGTCGTCGTCGACACGACCTCCATCTCGAAGGTCAATCCCGAGACGAACAGCCTGCTCTACCGCGGATACCCGGTGCAGGAACTCGCCGCCACGCAGTCGTTCGAGGCCGTGGCGTACCTGCTGTGGCACGGGGAGCTGCCGACGCCGGAGGAGCTCGCGGCGTTCCGCGTCGAGGAGCGACGGCACCGTGCTCTCGCCGACAACGTGCGGGCCGCGATCGACCTCGTACCGCTGGACGCGCACCCGATGGACGAGGTTCGCACGGCGGTCAGCCTGATCGGAGCGTCCGACCCCGGTGCGGGCGGATCGGTGCTGGATGCCGGCGGCAGCCCGGAGCAGAACCTCGAGCGCAGCATCCGCCTGTTCGCGGCGCTCCCCGCGATCGTGGCCTACGGCCAGCGCCGCCGCCGCGGGCAGGAGCTCATCGAGCCGCGCGATGACCTCGACTACTCGGCCAACTTCCTCTGGATGACGTTCGGCGAAGAGGCGGATGCCGTGGTCGTCGACGCGTTCAACCGGTCGATGATCCTCTACGCCGAGCACTCGTTCAACGCCTCCACCTTCACGGCGCGGGTCATCACGTCGACGCTCAGCGACCTGTACTCGGCCGTCGTCGGGGCGATCGGCGCTCTCAAGGGTCCGCTGCACGGCGGAGCGAACGAAGCCGTGCTGCACATCTTCGACGAGATCGGGTCGGCGGATGCCGTCGAGGCCTGGCTCGACAAGGCCCTCGCCGAGAAGCGCAAGATCATGGGCTTCGGGCACCGCGTGTACAAGAAGGGCGACTCGCGGGTGCCGACCATGAAGGCGGCTCTCGACACGCTCGTCGAGCACTTCGACAAGCCGGAGGTCGCGGCGCTGTACGACGCGCTCGAGTCGGAGTTCGTCGCACGCAAGGGCATCTACCCGAACCTCGACTACCCCTCGGGTCCGGCGTACAACCTGATCGGGTTCGACACCCTCACCTTCACGCCCCTCTTCGTCGCGGCGCGGGTGACGGGGTGGACGGCGCACGTGATCGAGCAGGCCGGTGCCAACGCGCTGATCCGCCCGCTCTCGGAGTACGTCGGCCCGGACGAGCGGCACGTCGCGGGCTGATGCCCCTTTACGCGTGAGAGAGCCTGGGGCCCGTCGGCATGCTCAGGGACCCAGGCTCTCTCGGTGACGCATCCGCTCGCGGGCGTCAGCCGATGTTCTCGACGGCCGCGCGTGCGCGAGCACCCGCCTGCGAGGCGGTGCCGTCGTTGCTCTCCATCGTGCTGCGCAGCAGCGTGATGATGTTGCGCACCTCGTCGGCGGCGTTCTTCCACCGCAGCTCCTTGCCGCGGTACTCCTCGGAGACCCCATCGGCGGAGTAGTCGGCCATGGCGTTCTGCACGGCCTTGTCGCGGTCGGCGATCAGGCTCTCGAGCAGACCCGAGACGCGGTTGAACTCTCCCTGGACCTCCTGCGAGGCGGCGACGCTGTAGGCGCGACGATCTTCGTATGCCATTTTCTGTCTCCTTCTTCTCAGCGCGATCCGCCGAAGCGGGCGGCTTCGAACGACGCACCGCTCTCGGCCCCACGGGTCTGATCGACCATCTCGGACTCTCCCTCGCGGAACGCGCGGTCCATGCCCGAGATTCCTCCGAGCACAGCGGCGAGTGACGAGTTCAGCTCGGCGGCGACCTCATCGGTGCGGCCCTTGAAGCTGTCGAATGCGGCCTTCGCCGCACCCGCGTGCACCTGCATCAGCGGGTCGGCGGCGACCACGAGCTGCTTCACGAGCGCGCCGAGGTCGTCGCTGGATCCCGACGTCTGCTTGCCGAGGACGCTGAGCGTCTCGGCCCCCATATCGAACTTCATGCTCCGGTCTTCCTTTCATCGCCCTCCCGTCCTCGCGGTCGCGAAGACGCCATCGCCCCCGATGGGCGAGGAGAGAGTAACAGGGCGGCCTGCGATGACGCGGAAGTTATCCACAGACCGCGCCTGAAACTCTTTCTCCGATGGATGAGGACGTTACTCGCCCGAGCGCGGATTCTCGGCTGCGTGGGCTACATCGACGACAGACTGCGTGAACGACTGCGAATCGGGGTCGAGGTAGCCGACGGCGGGTGCCTCCCAGGGGTGCGACGCCGCCCACACGGGGCTCAGCAGCAATTGACCCGGGTTCACCCGGTAGTAGGGCAGACTCGAGCGCTGTGCGTTGTGCCCGTCGGTCGCGAATCCGCGCTCCGTGACCTCCGGTCCATTGCCGTGGGGCTTGTCGTGGACGATCCCGCCCTCCGAACTGAAGTTCCGTACACCATCGATGTGTTCGACCTCGAGAATGCCCTCGGAATCCCACTCGTGAACAGCGCGGTCGCGGTCGTCGCCGATGCCCGTGCCGACACCCTTATCCACAGGTGGTCATCGCGAGGTGTCCTCATATGTATAAACTCGCCGACCGTGGGCGCGCGTGGGGCGCACTCCATAAAGGGGGGTCATGAGCACGGCTGGAAAGACGGATGGCGGCCTCGACGCGTTCGTCTACAGCGTGCGAGCCGATACCAGGGCATGGTGTCCCGCCCTGGTATCTGACACCCTCACGGTGTTCGTGCCGATGATCTGCGCCGTGCTGACGTCTGCGGCAGGGGAGCCTCTCGCGGGTGCGGGGCTCGTGCTGCTCGCGCTGGGGATCGCAGGCGGTCAGGTGATCGCCCTCGCCTACGACGGGCGTACGCTCGGCGCCCGGATGTTCGGGCTCCGCATCGTCGAGCGATCGAGCGGATGCCCCTCCGGACGCCTCCTCGTCGCCGACCTCGTCGGTCGTCGGCTCCGGGTGCTCGACATCCGTCGCGGTCGCGATCCGATCTCCTCCGCTGTGGCGCTCTACCGGTTCCCCGAGCGCGCCGCCGCGCAGCATCCGCCCGCGCCGGCGACGAACACCGTCGCGTTGCTGGACTCGGGTCAGCGACTCCCGTTCGCGCGCGCTCTGGTGGTCGGCAGGAACCCGACGACGGATGCCCGGGGCGAGCAGCGATTCTCCTGGCCGGACCTCTCGCGCACGCTGTCGAAGACACACGCCCGGCTCGAATGGGACGGCGAGAGCGTGTGGGTCACCGACCTCGGCTCCGCCAACGGGACGGCGATGGAGGTCGGCGTGGAATGCGCGTCGCTCGACCCGTTCGTGCCGACGCGCATGCCCGCGGATGCCGTGCTCCGGCTGGGGGATCGCAGCCTCACGATCGCCGGCTCCCGCCGGGATCGCCGGGGTGCCTCTGATGTGGCCGATGAATGCGACGAAGACTCCCGAGGAGGGCACTATGCCTGACCTCCGCGATCGCGCCCTCATCGAGGAGGCGCGCACGCAGCGCTTCCGGCTCGGTTCGGCACTGCTGCACGGGCGCATCTCGGATCGACGCACGGTGAACGACAATGTCCGCCGATTCATCGCCTCCCTCATCGTGGCGGCGCTCGCCTGCGCGGTGTGCGTCGGCATCTCGTTCGTCACCGACCTGCTCCAGGCGCAGGCGGCCGGGAAGGCGCGGCAGAACGCGTCGATCAGCATCATCGAAGAGGAGCCGGTGTGAGCGACTACACGCGCCTGAGCGTTCGGGGTTCGTCTCGGCGCGTCGAGATCGCGGTGTCGAGCGATGACCCGCTCGGCAGTCTGCTGCCGCAGCTGATCGATGCCCTGGCGGAACCCTCCGGTGCCGGCGGACGCCCCCTCGCGCTCGTCACCGCGATCGGGGACTCGCTCGACCTCGAGCGCTCCGCCCGTGAGCAGAGTCTCGTCGACGGTTCGGTGCTGCGCCTGCTCCCGTTCGACTCCGCGCCGCCGCCACCGATGGTCATCGACGTGGTCGACGTGCTCGCCGACGAGCTCGAGAACCGCAACGACCGCTGGAGCGACGCATCGAGGGCCGCCGTCAGCGCGGTCGTCGTCGCGCTGTCCGCGGCTGCCGCGTCGATCGCGGTGCCGTTCGACGGCGTCGCCGGCGGCGCCGCGCGCTTCGGTCTGCTCGGCCTGCTTCTCGTCTGCGCCGTGGGATTCGGTCTGTTCGGTCGACGTCGGCCGGCGGCCGTCATGGCGACCGCGGCGGTGGGGGCGGGCGCGCCTGCCGCGCTGCACGCGGCGGCTGCGCAGGCCGCGACGCACCCGGCATCCGTCCTTCCGATCACCGCTCTCTGGGTCACGCTCGCCTGGTCGGCGGTGCTCCTGATCGGGGGAGGGGTCGCGCGGGGCTCGCGTGGCGCGATGGTCGGCGGTGCCCTGGGGATCGTGCTGACGGTGCCGCTGCTGACGGCACTGGCGATGGGCATGCGCCACGATCAGGCCGCCGCGGTGATCGGCGTCGTCGCCGCCGTGCTCCTCGGACTCGTGCCGTGGCTCGCGCTCTCGGCCTCCGGTCTCACGGGCCTCGACCATCGGGCGGCCGAGAGCGCCGATCTGCCGAGACCCGCCGCGTTGGGCGCCGTGTCCGACGCGTATCGCACCCTCGACTGGGTCGTGGCGGTGCTGGCCGCGGTGCTCGTCCTCTGCGGCATCGTCCTCTGGATGACGGATGCCGTCTGGCCGAGGCTCCTCGCGGCGTCGCTCGCGTTTGTGGTGCTGCTGCGATCGCGGGCGTTCCCGCTCCGGTCGCAGGGCTTCCTGCTCTGGGCGGCCGGGATCGGCATCGCCGCCGTCGCCGCGGCGACCCTGATCGTGAACGGTTCGCTCGGGTGGACCGTCGTCGCCGGTGCCGTGGTGATCGGCGTGACAGCGGCCATCGCCGGGCTCGCCCGCCCGAAAGCGCATCAGCGAGCGCGGCTCCGCTCCCTCGGCGACGCACTGGAGACCGCTGCCGTGATCGCGATCGTGCCGATGGCGGTGGGGGTCTTCGGGATCTACGCCGATCTGCTCGCACTGTTCGGAGGGGGCGCGTGATGCCGCTCGACCGCGGGGCGATCTCCGTGGCGATGTTCGGCAGCGGTGCAGCGCTCCTCACCCGGTTCGCGGCGTGGGACGCGGCGATCACCCGACCGATGAGCACGGTCCGTCGGATCGGCTTCGTCCAGCTCTCCGCCGGAGCCGGTGCGACGACCGTCGCGGGTGAGATCGGACGCCTCGTCGCTCGACGGCGCGCTGCTCCACCGCTCGTCGCGGACCTCTCGCCCGGGGGCGATCTTGCCCGGCGGCTCGGGATCGTCGAGACATCACCGCGTCGGGACCGACGCCTGTTCCGCACGAGCGGCGACGCTCGGCAGCTGCTGCAGATGACGTCGGGTGTGCTCGGGGCCCGGCCGTCGGATGCCGGGGCCCGCCCGGTCGCCGCGTGGGAGCGTGAGGTCTCACCCATCATGCGCTTCCACGACGTGGTGATCGCGGACTTCGGTCCGCGTGATCCCGATCGTGAGATCGGCGAGATCGCCGGGCTCTGCGATGCGGTCTGCGTCGTCGCCCCCGCACGGCGCGAGGGGGCGGAACTGGCCCGGGTCGTGGTCGAGGCGATCGATGCCCTGCCGGGGAGTCCGCGGGCGGTCGTCGCCCTCGTCGATGCGAGCAGGGAATCGCGACGGGTTCCCGCGGTGATCGCGGCGCAGACCGAGCAGCCGGTGATCGTCGTGCCGCACGATACGGGGTTGGCCGGGGGAGAGCCGGCGCGATCCTTCCGGGCGCGCCAGGCCCTGCTTCGTCTCGCGGGGACCCTCATCGGGAAGGTCGACGCATGACGCAGTCCATCGTCCATCGTCCTGCTCGGGCCGTCCTCCCGGCGGAACCCCCGGAGGGCATCGTGCTCACCGCGCCGCCGGCGAGCAACGACAACGCCGCCGGTTTCCCGTTGCAGTCGGTGCTGCCGATCGTCGGCAGCCTTTCGTCGATCACCATGATGGTGCTCCTCCGGGGTAACCCGATGTTCGTCGTGATCGGCGCGGTGATCCTCGTCGTCGCTCTGGTCGGCGGCATCGGCATGGCCTTCACGACGCGCGGAAACGCGGCACGTCAGCGTCGGATGCAGCGAGAACGCTATCTCGACCACCTCGAGCACGTCCGCGCCGAGCAGCGCGACCGAGTGGCGCACGTGCGGCGGGCGGCGCTCACCCGGCATCCGTCGCCCTCGGCGCTCGTCGAGCTCGGGCACGACCCGGCGCGTCGCTGGGAATGCCGCCCCTCCGACCCCGACTTCCTGCAGGTGCGCATCGGCACCGGCGACCTCGCGGTGCTCCCGGTGGTGCTGCCCGAGGAATCGAATCCGGTGCAGCCGTACGACCCGATCATGAAGGCGGCCGCCGAGCGTGTGGTGCGCTCCGCGGGAGTGGTGCAGGGGATGCCGGCGACGATCGACCTCTCGACGGGCGGGCAGTACGCGATCGTCGGCGACCGGACGCGGGCGTTGCAGGTGGCACGATCGATCGCGGTGCAGATCGCGACGTTCCACTCTCCCGACGAGGTGCACCTCGCGGCCGTGGTCCCGGCATCCGCCCTCGGCGACTGGCGCGGATTCGACCTGCTCCCGCACGCAGGAGCGCCGCGCCCTGCCGCCGATCAGCCCTTGGCGCGCCGCATCGCGCCGACGCTCGACGACCTGCTCGCTCTGATCGCGCCGGAACTGCGGGATCGTGTGGCCGCCACGACGGCGGCACGCCGGGCCGGACGCCGCATCCGGCCGGTGCGGCTCGTGCTCTTCGTCGATGAGGGCGACGGGTACGCGACGACTCCGCCGCGCTGGGACCCGGTGCTCGACGCCGCCGACCTCGGCATCACGATCGTGCACATCGTCGACGATCGCCTCAAGGAGCCCGAGCACGTCGTCGCCCGCGTCGCGGTCGATGCGGCCGGCTGCGCGATCGAGAACCCGGCCGAGCCGGGGGACCCGGTGCTCTGCGCGGCGGACGCCGTCGGGCAGGCGCTGCTCGAGACGGTCGCGCGTCCGCTCGCTGCGCTGCGGATGAGCAGGGCGACGGCGGCGGAGGCGACCGATGCGGTGGCGCCCGACCTCGGCGAACTCCTCGGCCTCGGCGACGTGGCGCAGATCGATCCGCGTCAGGCGTGGGTGCCGCGCTCCTCCGCGGACTTCCTCCGCGTGCCGATCGGAGTCGACGACACGGGCGCTCCGGTGCTCATCGACCTCAAGGAATCCGCGCAGCTCGGTATGGGGCCGCACGGCATCTGCATCGGTGCGACGGGGTCGGGCAAGAGCGAGCTGCTGCGCACCCTCGTGCTCGGGCTCGCGGCCACGCACGGGCCGGATGACCTCAGCATGATCCTCGTCGATTACAAGGGCGGGGCGGCGTTCGCACCGTTCGCACGTCTCCCGCACGTCGCCGGGATCATCGACAACCTCGCCGACGATCCGCAGCTCACCGAGCGGGCGCGCGCGAGCATCAACGGGGAGGTCGTGCGCCGCCAGCAGCTCCTGAAGGCCGCCGACAACTCGGCATCGATCACGCAGTACCGGCAGCTCCGACGCAGTCGCCCCGAGTTGCCGCCGTTGCCCCATCTGTTGCTCGTGATCGACGAGTTCGGCGAGCTCCTCACCGCGGAGCCGGAGTTCGTCGATCTGCTGCTCACGATCGGACGCATCGGCCGCTCGATCGGTGTGCACCTGTTGCTCTCGAGCCAGCGGATCGAGGCGGGCAAGCTCCGCGGTCTCGAGACCTACCTGTCGTATCGGATCGGACTGCGGACGTTCTCGGCGGCCGAGAGCGCCATGGTGCTCGACACGCAGGACGCGTTCCACCTGCCGGCGATCCCGGGCTACGCCTACCTCAAGGTCGACACCTCGATCTACACCCGACTGCGCGCGGGCTACGTCTCGGGACCCGTCGTCGACCTCCGGGATCGGCCGGTCGAGACGACCGAGGTGCCACGGATGAGGATGATCTCCGCGTACGACGTCGTGCAGCCGTTCCCCGAGGTCGAGGCCGACGGGGCCGCGGCGGTGCAGGAGATCTCCGCGACGCAGAACCTGCCGCCCGAGCGAACAGTGGTCGACGTAGCCGTCGAGGGGCTGGCGAAGGGCGCGGTCCGCACGCGTCCGGTCTGGTTACCGCCCCTACCCACGCGGGTCACGCTCGGTGGGCTGCTGCCCTCGAGCGGTGCGATCGAGGATGCCGCGGGGCTGAGCATTCCGATCGGTCTGCTCGATGAGCCGGTGCAGCAGCGGCAGCAGCCGTGGAGGCTCGATCTGACCCGCTCCGGCGGGCACGTCAGCGTGATGGGCGCACCGCAGTCCGGTCGCTCGACCTTCCTGCGTACGGTTGCGGCGTCGATCGCCGTGACCCGTACACCGCGCCAGGTGAGCGTGTACGGACTCGACCTCACCGGCGGCGGCCTAGCACGCATCGAGGGATTCCCGCACGTGGGTGGTGTCGCGACGCGCGGGCATCGGGAGCGCGTGGGTCGCGTGCTCGAAGAACTCACGACCATGCTCGAGGTGCGCGAGCAGGCGTTCCGCGCAGAGGGGATCGACTCGGTAGATGAGCTGCGTCGCCGGCACACCGCCGGGGAACTCCCGCAGTTGCCCTCGGCCGATGTCGTGCTGCTCGTCGACGGCTATGCGACGCTGCGTACCGATTTCGAGGAGTACGAGGGTGCGCTGCAGCGTCTCCTCGATCGCGGCGGCAGCTTCGGCATCCACGTCGTGGTCACGCTCAATCGTTGGAACGATCTGCGCTCGCCGCAGCAGGGAGTGATCGGCACACGGATCGAACTGGGGCTCAACGACCCGAGCGACTCGCAGGTCTCGCGCAAGCTCTCGTCGTCGCTGCGGCGCGATGAACCAGGGCGCGCACTGACGGATGCCTCGGAGTTCGCGCAGGTGGCGCTGCCGGTGCTCGAGGACGACGACTCGGTGGGCGTCGGCGAGATGCTGGAAGCGCTCGCGCGGCAGTCCGCGGAGTCGTGGGCGGGGCCGGAGGCGGCGCCGATCCGGCTGCTCCCGGAGGACCTCGACCCGCAGACGCTTGCGGATGCCGGGATCGATCCGTCGATCATCTCCCTGGGGCTGCGGCAGGACACGATGAAGGCGTTCTCGCTCGACCTCGCACGTAGTGACCCTCACCTGATGGTGCTCGGAGACACCGGGTGCGGCAAGACGACCGTGCTGCGGGGCATCGTCCGGGGCGCGCTCGCGGGCCACACACCGGACGACCTGGTGATCGCACTCATGGATGTGCGCGGCGATCTCGCAGACGAGGTGCCCGAGCCTTACCTCGGTGGGCACGCCGCCACCGCTCCGTTGGCGCGCCAGCTCGCGGAGTCGATCGCGATCGAGCTCGACAAGCGGCAGGCGGCGAAGGCATCGGGGCCGAGGATTCTCGTGGTGATCGACGACTTCGACGTGCTGGCGGCGGGCGGCACCGAGCCGCTGCGGCCGCTGCTGCCGTACCTCGCCTCGGCGCGCGACCTCGGCCTGAACGTCGTGCTCACCCGGCCGGTGCTGGGGGCATCGCGGGCGATGTTCGACACGTCGCTGCAGGCGCTGCGCGACACCGGCGGATCGACGCTGGTGATGAGCGGTGATCGGGGCGAGGGCCCGCTGCTGGCGAAGGTGTACGCCGAGCAGATGGTGCCGGGACGCGGGCGGTTCGTGCGTCGTGGTTCGGGGGCGACCCTCGTGCAGGTCGCGCGGTTCGCATTCGAGAAGTGAGCGCCTCGTACGGAGATGGCTCCGGCGGGGCATGCCAGGCATCCCGATATGCCGCAAACGAGGACATTATGCTGTATCTGTGAGTGAACACGAGACACCGGAGACTCCCCAGCCCAACGACCCGGCGGCGGCCGATTCCGCGTCGGACGCGGTCCGCACGCCACCGCCCGCGCCGCCCACCCCGTCGGACGGCCCGGACGCTCCCCCGACCACGCCGCCGACCGGCCCGGATGGCTCGGAGTACGTCCCCGGCGGACACTCCCTCCCGCCCGCGGATCCGCGGCACGCTCCCGGCCACGCCTCGGCGAACGCACCCGGCGAGCCCGCTCCGGGGCTGACCGACGGCCAGCCCGCACCCGGACAGCCCTACGGCCAGCCCGCGCCGGGCCAGCCCTACGGTCAGCCCGCGCCGGGCCAGCCTTACGGCCAGCCTGCACCCGGACAGCCCTACGGTCAGCCCGTGCCGGGCCAGCCTTACGGCCAGCCTGCACCCGGACAGCCCTACGGCCAGTCCGCGCCGGGTTTTCCGCCGGCAGGGCCGGAGATCGGCCCGAACAAGAAGCTTCCGCTCGGTGCGCTCATCGGCATCATCGCGGCGGGAGTCGTCGTCTTGCTCGTGATCGCCCTGGCCATCATCATCCCGCTGGCGGGTCGCGGCGGTGACGCCGGAGGTGGCTCGAACGGCGAGCCCGCGCAGCCCGCGGCCACCCCGGAGGAGTGGGTCGAGGAGTACCTCACCGCACTTTCGGAGGGCGATGCCGAGACGGCGCGGAAGTACGTCGACACCTCGTCCTACAGTGATGCGCTCCTCACGGACGAAGTGCTCGCGGCCTCCCTCGAGCTGGGCGCCATCGACGATATCGAGGTCGGCGAGGCCGAGGAGGGCGAGTACAGCGACGTCGTCGTGCCCGCGACCTTCACGGTCGGCGGCACCGAGGTGACGCGCGAGTTCGAGATGTACCAGAGCGAGTACGACGGTGACATCACCATGTACAACGGAGGCGCGCGAATCTCGACCTACGGGTTCGACGACATCGGCCTCACGGTGAACGGGGTGGAGATCTCGGAGGACGCCCTGGCCTTCCCGGGCATGTACGAGTTCGCGACGAGCCTCGAAGAGTTCACGATCGAGGGCGAGACGACGCTTCTCGTCGCGGACGAGAAGAGCGAAGAGGCGGCGAGCATGCTGCGTCCCGTGCTGAGCGAGACGGGGGTGGCATCGTTCCGCGAACTGGTCACCGCCTCGCTGCGCGAGTGCCTGGCGATGAAGACTCTCGCGACCCCCTGCGGCATGGACGTCACCGGCCTCGAGCAGGACGGCTTCAGCCCCGTCGACGGAACCGTGACCCGCGCCCTCACCGCCGAGGGCGAGGCGTCGCTCGCCGCCCTCGTCGGAGAGGTCAGCGACCGCGCGGTCGTTTCGACCTACGAGTCGTTCCGCACCGACATCACGCTCGAGGGGCAGAATGCCGCGGGTGAGCGCGGTGCGTTCGAGGTGCTCCTCGGCGCGGGGATGCTGTCCCCGAAGGTCGACTTCGCCGCGGAGACCCCGCAGGTCGTCTGGGAGTAGTCGCGGCATCCGCTCTCGCATGCGAAAGGGCCCGGCATCCGAGATGGATGCCGGGCCTTTCGTGGGCTGGGGCCCTTCGACAGGGCTCAGGGACCCAGGGGGTCAGGCGCGCGTCACCTCGAGCTCGATGACCGACCACGACAGGGCCGGCAGGGTCGCGCGCACCGTGCCGTCGACGATCTCGGCGGCGGCGAGCGGCACCATGTGCACGGTGTCGGGGGTCGTCTCGAGGTTGGCGGTCCGTCGGTCACCGCCCTCGGGGATCGTGAGCGTCTCGGCCTGACGCACGCGGAGGTCGCCGAGGCCGTGCAGGTCGATCGTCAGGTCGTTCGCCGAGTCGAGTGAGCGGTTGGCCACGAACACGACCAGGCGTCCGGTCTCCTCGTCCCACGTGGCGGCCGCATCGACCGAGTCGACATCGCCGTAGCGCTTCGTCGCGATCTGCGAGGCCGAGACGGCGAGGCGCAGGATGCGTCCCGTCGCCAGCCGCGCCATCCGCTCGAACGGCCAGAAGCTGGTCTGGCGCCAGGCCGGGCCGTTCTCCTCCGAGCGGATCGGCGCGATCACGTTCACGAGCTGCGCCTGGTTGGCGATGCGCACGCGGTCTCCGTGCCGCAGCAGGCTGTTGAGCAGGGTGCCGACGACGACGGCATCCGTCACCGAGTAGGTGTCTTCGATGAGGCGCGGGTGCTCGCGCCAGCCGGACTTCGCGATCTCGCCCGCCTCGACGTCGTTGTACTTGCGCTGATCCCACACGTTCCACTCGTCGAACGAGATGTCGACCTGCTTGGTGTGCTTGCCGGCGGCCTTCACGGCGTCGACCGTCGCGATGACGCCCTCGATGAAGCCGTCCATGTCGACCGACTCCGCGAGGAACGACTCCGTGTCGCCGTCGTGCTCCTGGTAGTACGCGTGCATCGAGACGAAGTCGACCTCGTCGTAGGCGTGGGTGAGCACGGTGTGCTCCCACGACCCGAACGTCGGCATCGACCTGCTCGACGACCCGACCGCCACGAGCTCGATCGACGAGTCGACCAGCTTCATGGCCTTGGCCGACTCCTGCGCGAGACGGCCGTACTCGGCAGCGGTCTTGCCGCCGATCTGCCACGGCCCGTCGAGCTCGTTGCCCAGGCACCACAGCTTGATGTCGAAGGGCTGCTCGGCGCCGTTCTTGCGGCGCAGGTCCGACCAGTATGTGCCGCCCGGGTGGTTGGCGTACTCGACGAGTGCACGGGCCTCCTCGACGCCGCGGGTGCCGAGGTTGATCGCCTCCATCACCTCGACGTCGGCCTCCTTCGCCCAGTCCATGAACTCGTGCAGGCCGAAGGCGTTGGTCTCGATCGTGTGCCAGGCGCCGTCGATGCGCACCGGGCGCTCCTCGACCGGGCCGACGCCGTCCTCCCAGCGGTAGCCCGAGACGAAGTTGCCGCCCGGGTACCGCACGACCGTCGGCCCCATCTCCTTCACCAGGGCCAGAACGTCCTGACGGAATCCGCGTTCATCTGCCTGCGGGTGCCCCGGCTCGTAGATGCCGGTGTACACGCAGCGCCCCATGTGCTCGACGAAGGACCCGAAGAGCCTCCGGGGAACGTCGGCGATGGTGAAGTCGCGGTCGATGGTGATGCGGGCGTGAGACATTGCTCTCCTTGATTGCGGCGGATGCCGGGGTGCGGGGGTGCGGGATCACTGACCGCCGAAGCCGCTCGTCGCGACTCCCTTGACGATCTGCTTCTGGAAGATGAGGAACACGACGATGAGCGGGAGCGCGGCGAGCACGGCCTGGGCCATGACCTGTGCGTACTGCACGCCGTAGGCGCTGATCACGGTCTGGAGCCCGACCGGCAGCGTCATGAGCGTGGTGTCGTTGATGACGAGGAACGGCCACAGGAAGTTGTTCCACGCCCCGATGAACACGAAGATCGCCACGGATGCCAGGATCGGCCGCGACAGCGGCAGCACGATCGACCAGAAGATGCGCAGGCGGCTGGCACCGTCGACGCGGGCGGCGTCCTCGAGCTCGATCGGGATCGCGTCGAAGAACTTCTTGAGGATGAACACCATCGCCGGGGCAACGACCTGCGGCAGGATCAGGCCCCAGTGCGTGTCGATCAGGTTGAACGCGAGCATCTCGTAGAACAGCGGGATGATCAGCACCTGCGGCGGCACGACGATCGAGGCGATGATCACGACGAACAGCCACTTGCGGCCGGTGAAGTCGAGCCGCGAGAAGGCGTAGGCGGCCAGAGCCGAGACCGTCAGCGTGATGAGGGTGACGGCGACCGAGGTCCACAGGCTGTTGAGCGCCCAGACGTACACGTTGCCCTGCGAGAGGATCGCCGTGAACGCCTCGAAGGTGGGGCCGCTCGCGCCGATCCATCCGGGATCGCCGGATGCGGCATCCGTCTCGGTCTTGAAGGCGGTCGCGACCGCCCAGAGGAACGGCAGCAGCCATCCGATCGCGAGGAGCGCCAGCACCACGAACGCGGCGATGCGCAGCGGCGAGAACGGCTTCTGGCCGGGGAGCTTCGGGCGCGCGGTGCGCCGGTGGCGGGGAACGGTGAGCGTGCGGGTGTGGTCGTCGGAGGCGGGCTCGGTGGGGATGAGGGTGGCGGAGGACATCACTGCTCCTTCTTGCGACGCGTGACCAGGGCCTGCGCGACGCCGATGATGACGATGAGGGCGAAGAAGACGTACGAGATCGCCGCGGAGTATCCGAAGCGGTAGTTCACGAAGCCGGCCTCGTAGATGTACTGCACGATCGAGCGCGTGGTGTCGCTCGCGACACCGCCGAGCATCTGGTACGCCTGGTCGAACAGCTTCAGCGACGCGAGGATCTGCAGGATGAGGATCAGCACCGTGGCCGGTCCCAGTTGCGGGAGCGTGATCGACCAGAACTGGCGCCAGGCGCCGGCCCCGTCGAGGGATGCCGCCTCGTACTGCTGCGGCGGGATGTTCTGCATGGCCGCGAGGTAGAGCAGGAAGTTGAACCCGACCGTCCACCACACCGTCGCGATCACGATCGACAGCATGTTGGTGTCGGAGTTCTGCAGCCACGCGATCGGCTCGAGACCGAAGAACTTCAGGATGTTGTTGGCCGCGCCGATCTGCGGGTTGAAGATCCACACCCAGATCTGCGAGATCACGGTGGACGCGAGCAGGTACGGCATGAAGAACGACAGTCGCCAGAGCCACTGCCCGGGCAGGCCGCGGTCGACGAGTGCCGCCATGAGCAGCGCCACGGCGACGAGCGGCACGGTCGACAGCAGCGTGAACCACACCGTGTTCCACATCGACTGCCACATGACGGGATCGACGAGGGCTTCGGCGTAGTTCGCGAAGCCGACGAACCCTCCGCCGGCGCCCGTGAGCGACTGGTCGGTGAAGCTCAGATAGATGCCGTGCAGGATCGGCCATGCCAGGAACAGCACGAAGGCGATGAGGAACGGAACCAGGAAAGCCCAGCTGATGAGCTGCTCGCGCTTGCGGGAGCCGGCGCGGCGGAGACGGAAATCGGATGCCCCGCCGGTGACGAGGGTGCGGGTGGCGGTCGAGGTCATGACTTCCACGTCCCTTCGGGGTCGGCCGGATTGGGTTGGCGCAGCAGCGTGTTCACGCGCGCCTCGAAGCGGTCGATCGCGGCGGCCGGATCGGCGCCCGAGAGGAGCACGTTCTGCACCGCGGCACCGAACTCGCCCTGGAAGCTCGAGCCGGAGCCCGTGAACCACGCGGTCGGGTCGTAGACGACGTGGTCGGCGGCCGAGGCGTAGTGCGCCTGGGGCACGAGGTCGTCGTAGGCGGGCGATGAGGTCACGGGGAGGTAAGCGGGGATGTGCCCGGCCTCGGCCCACTGGAACGAGTCCTTCAGCATGTCGGCGACGAAGCGGTACACGAGGTCGCGGCGCTCGTCGTTCGCGTTCGCCTGGTGCGGCAGCACGAAGGAGTGCGAGTCGGCGTACACCGCCGGTGTGCCGTAGAGGGTCGGGATCGTGGTCGCATCGAACGGCAGGTTCGCGGCCTGCATCGTGCGCAGCTCCCAGACACCGGTCATGAGCATGCCGCTCTTGCCGGTCGCGAACTCGGCCACGGCTCCGCCGTAGTCGGCGCGCGCGGCCGCGATCTCACCGTCGAGGAGCGTCTGCATGAAGCGGAGCGCCTCGACCGCGGCATCCTTGTCGATCACGGCCTTGCCGCCCACGGGCAGTTCGATCTGCAGGCCGTGCTGCGCGTAGAGGCCGTAGAACAGGCGCCACATCTGGGCGCCATCGCCGAGGTAGCCGAACGACAGGGCGTGATCGGGAGCCTGGGCGCCGACCTCGCGGAGCTGGTCGACGAACTCCTCGGGCGACGAGGTCTCACGCAGCGTGCCGTCCGAGTCGAGCACCCCCGCGGCGTCGCAGATGTCGGTGTTGAACATGAGCACGAAGGGGTGGGCGTCGAGGGCGACGCTGAAGAGCCGGTCGCCGACGAAGCCCTTCTCCCAGATCGGGCCGGGGAAGGTGGAGCGATCGACGCCGAGCTCGGCGAGGCGGTCGACGTCCCAGGCGTCGAGGAGCCCGCCGGGGGCCCAGCCGTTCACGCGGGTGGCGTGCATGATCGCGACGTCGGGGGCGCGTCCGCCGGCGCCCGCCATCGCGAGCTTCGTGTAGTACGGCGTGCCCCAGGCGAGCACGGTGGGGCGGATGCGGTAGTCGGACTGCGCCGAGTTCACGCCGTCGAGCAGCGACGACATCGTCACGCCGTCGCCTCCCGAGAGCAGGTGCCAGAACTGGAGGGTCTCGGTGCGAAAGCCGGTGGGGGAGAGAGGGGAGCAGCCGGCGAGCAGTGCTGCGCCGGCGGTGAGCGTGGCGGCGGTGAGGAACTGCCGGCGGGACAGATCGAGCGGGGGCGTCATCGTCACTCCTTCGTGACCGGATGGTGGACGCCTCATCATTACATCGATGTAATCGCGGGCGCAAGCGTGCGATCCGAACGGATGCAGGCGCCTAAGGGCGGTAGCCGAGCGGTGCGGCCTTCGTGCTGTCTCTCTCGAGGAGATGATGCGACAGTGTCAGCGCCCGCGGGGGAGCGGCCCGGTCGTCCATGCGGGTCTCGAGCAGGCCGAGGGCGGCGACCGCGAAGGCCCGACGGTCGAACGCGATGGTCGTCAGTGAGGGCGAGGTGTACTTCGAGAACTCGACGTCGTCGAAGCCCGTGACGATCACGTCCTCCGGCACGCGTACACCGCGGTCGTGCAGGGCGTGCAGGGCGCCGAGGGCGAGGGAGTCGGTGAAGGCGACGATCGCATCGAAGGCGACACCGCGCTCGAACAGCGTGCGCACGGCATCCGCCCCGCCCGCCATCTCCCACGGCAGGCGATTGACCTCGAGCGCGGGGTCGCGGGGGATGCCGGCCTCCCGCAGTGCGTCGTGCACGCCCTCGAGTCGCAGGCGGCTCGTCGCCGTGGCGACCGAGGGGTCGTCGTCGGCGCCGACCACCGCGATCCGCCGGGCGCCGCGCGCGAGAACGTGCCGCGTGGCGTCGGCGGCGGCGAGCCGGCTGTCGATGCGCACATGATCGGCGCGGTTCTGCTCGACCTCGCCGATCACCACGAGCGGCGGCAGGCGGTCGGCGTACTTGAGCACGCTGTCCTCGAGACGGATGGGGTTGAGGATCAGGCCGTCGACGAGGTGGGCGCGGGCGCGGGAGACCAGCTCCTTCTCACGCTCGGGCTCGGATGCCGTCTCCTCGATCTGCACGGCCAGCCCCCGCTCGTGCGCGGCTTCGACGATGCGGTGCACGAGCTCGGCCGAGAACGCGGTCGCAAGATCGGGGAGGGCGACGGCGATGATCCCCGAGCGTCCCTTGCGCAACCCGCGGGCGCTGAGATTCGGCACGAAGTCGAGCTGCGCCATCGCCGCTTCGACCTTGGAGCGCGTGTCGTCGTTCACGGGGACGGTGCCGGTGACGACATTCGAGACCGTCTTCGGCGAGACGCCGGCGAGAGCGGCGACGTCTTTCATCGTCGCGCGGCGCGGCGGGATCGTCGTCATGCGGTCAGCCTACCGGCGGGGTCGTCATCCGCCGCAGTACATCGTTGTAGAGGATGTGCTCCTGGCTATGCTGGCGCGATGGGCAACGAACGCAACTGGGCGGGCAACCTCACCTATCGGGCATCCCGGGTCGAGCACCCGACGTCGATCGACGCGCTGCGGGCGTTGCTCGCGCAGGGCGGACCGGTGCGGATGCTGGGCTCGCGCCACTGCTTCAACGACATCGCCGACACCGAGGGTGCGCTGATCGCCCTCGACCGACTGCCCGCGGTCTTCGAGGTGAGCCCGGAGCGCGACGCCGTGCGGGTGGCCGGAGGACTGCGCTACGGCGACATCGCCCCGCTGCTCGCCGCCGAGGGGCTCGCGCTCGCCAACCTCGCCTCGCTGCCGCACATCTCCGTCGCCGGTGCCGTCGCCACCGGAACCCACGGCTCCGGTGACGCGATCGGCTCTCTCGCGAGTGCCGTGCGCGCCCTCACGATCGTCACCCCGGGTGGCGAGACGCGCGAGCTGCGTCGCGGCGACGTCGACTTCGACGGTGCGGTCGTGAGTCTCGGCGCCCTCGGCGCGGTCGTCGACCTCACCCTCGACGTCGAGCCGACCTACGACGTCGCGCAGCACGTCTTCGAGCACCCGTCGTGGGACGCGATCCTCACCGACCTCGAAGCGGTCACCGGCATCGGCACCAGCGTCAGTATCTTCTCGACCTGGCAGCACACCGACGTCGCCGACCAGATCTGGGTCAAGCAGCGCCTCCCCGAGGCGCGCGAGGCCGCCCGCGAGTCCCTGTTCGAGAGCCTGGGGGCCGAAGCCGCGGCGAGCAAGCGGCATCCGATCCTCGGCGTCGACCCCGTCGCGTGCACCGAACAGCTCGGCGCGCCCGGGCCGTGGTTCGAGCGGCTCGCGCACTTCAAGCTCGAGTTCACCCCTTCGGCCGGTGCCGAGATCCAGAGCGAGTACCTCGTGCCCCGTGCCGACGCCGTCGCCGCGATCCAGGCCGTGCGCTCGCTCGCCGGGCAGATCGCTCCGCTGCTGCTGGTGAACGAGATCCGCACGGTGAACGCCGACGACCTCTGGCTGAGTTCGTCGCACGGCACGGATGCCGTCGGCATCCACTTCACCTGGAAGCCCGACGAAGCAGCCGTGCGCGCGTTCCTGCCGACGCTCGAAGCGGCGCTGCCGCCCACCGCCCGCCCGCACTGGGGCAAGGTGTTCACGCTCGACGCCGCCGAGGTGCGCGAACGGTATCCGCGTTTCGACGACTTCGCTGCGCTGGCCGCGCGCTTCGACCCGGAGCGGCGTCTCGTCAACCCGTATCTGGAGCGGCTCGGGCTGTAGGCGTTCTGCGGGTGGGGCCCTTCGACAGGCTCAGGGACCCAGGTTTCGGAACTGGGTTGCGAGCCGAGTACTGGGTTGCTGAGCTTGTCGAAGCACCCGCCACGTGTCTAGAACTGGGTTGCTGAGCTCGTCGGAGCATCCCGCGCGAAGAACGGCCGCGGCCATGCCCCGAGCGCCAGGACGGCCAGCACCGTCTGGATCAGACCGGTCGCGAAGAAGATGCCGTGCAGTGGAGACCACACGAGCAGGATCGCGATCTCGACGAAGATCCAGATCATCATCGTGATGCCCGCCGCCGCGTGCATACCCCACGCGAGCGCGAACCGGCCGAACTGCGCGACCAGCGCGAGCACCTGCACGCCCCCGACGACGACGCCCAGGATCACCCCCGGCCACACGTACGAGTCGAAGCCCGTGCCCTCCAGCCACTCCGTCGGCACGCCCATGCCGCCGCCGACGGTCAGGCCGATCATGCCGGCGAGGGCGGACAGCAGGGCGAACGTCGCGACGGCGGCGAGCGGGATCCGGAGTGCGCGGGGCGGGCGGCTCATGCCTCGACGGTAGCGCGTGGATGCCGTCGGGGTTGCTGAGACCAGAGCTGGGTTGCTGAGCCTGTCGAGTGCCTGCCGCAGGCGCGTCAGACCTCGTCGCGCCAGGAGTGCTGCGGGTCGTAGCCCAGCACCCGCCGCGCCCGGTCGATCGACAGCAGCGTCTCGTTCGGCCCGACGTCGCGGGTGACCGGCACGCCGGGGAAGACCTCGGCGATCAGCTCGGCGTTCGGCCGCGACATCACCGTGTCGGCGGCCGCGATGATGAACCTGTCGAACCCGGGGGCCGCGACCTCGAGGGCGCGCTGCACGGCCTGGGCGCCGTCGCGGGCGTCGATGTAGCCCCACAGGTTCCACTTGCGCAGCGTCGCATCGGCGTCGAAGGCGGGGAACGCGGCGTAGTCCTCGGGGTCCATGACGTTCGAGAACCGCAGCGCGGTGATCGACACGCCCGGGTGCCAGCGCACGAGCTCGGTCGCCAGCTGCTCCTCGAGCGTCTTCACCAGCGAGTACACCGACTCGGGCCGGGGAGGGTAGTCCTCGTCGACCGGGATGTAGGGCGGCGGCACGTCGAACGGCAGCCCCAGCACGGTCTCGCTCGACGCGTAGACGATGCGACGGATGCCGAGGCGCACCGCCGCCCAGAACACGTTGAACGTGGCCGGCATGTTGTTGTGGAAGGTGGCGACGTCGCTGCGGATGCCGGGAGCGGGGATCGCGCCGAGATGCACGACCGCGTCGATGCCGTCGTGCCGGTCGCCGACCGCGGTGAACGCGTCGACCACCTGCCCGTAGTCCGTCAGATCGACCTGCACGAAGTCCGGACCGCGGACCCCCGTGACGTCCATCCCGATGACCTCGTACCCGTTCGCCCGGAGTTCCCTCGCGACGACGCGGCCGAGCTTGCCCGATGATCCGGTGAGAGCGATGCGCATGTCACCACAGTGCCACGGCATCCGCTCCCGGGGGTGTCCCTTGACTTCAGCGCGCCAGCCAGTGGCGCAGGCGCCGGGTCACCCAGGGCAGCACGAGGTAGGCCATGATCGGTGTCAGCACCGCGGTGGTCACGAGCACCCGCAGCCAGATCGGCAGTGCATCCCATCCCGGCACGGGTGACATCGCGTACGTGAAGGCGAGGTTCACCGGGAAGAACCCGAGCCAGATCGACACCGCCTGCTTCCACCGCGGCGGGGCGTTCACGACCGCGACCTCGGCCCGGCCATCCGTCGTCTGCACCGTGATCGTGCCGGTGGTCGGTTCGTCGAACCATCCCTCGATTCCGGTGCGGCGGCGCGAGCGCTCGCTGCGCACGAAGCCCTCGCCCATCGACAGCCACCAGCCGCGCTCGCCGGAGTCCTCCCACGCGGTGAGCGTCTGCTCGTCGGCGAACCGGTACAGCATGTGCCAGACGTTGGTCTCATCCCCCGACCGCACCCAGCCCGACCCGAGGAATCCCGGGTACTTGTTGGCGAGGTTGACGCCGGTCTGCACCCACGCGGTCGCCTCGGCGATGCGGGCGGGGTCGACTTCACGGCGGATGGACACGGTGATGGGATCACTGGACATGGTGGGGTCCTCGAGAGAGCGGGCGGCCCGGGTCGCGGGCCTGCGTGCGGGGTGCGCCGGGGTGATGGCGCGTCGTCGATTCTATTCGCGGCGTGTGACGGGCGGATTACGGCGCGGGCGCAGCGATCGGCGCAGAATGGGGGAATGAGCACGCGCAGCGAAGCCGTTCTGGTCGATGTCGTCCGCACCCCGGTCGGGCGCGGCAAGCCCGGGGGTGCGCTCTCGGGAGTGCATCCGGTCGATCTCGCCGCCGGAGTGCTGCAGGCGCTGCTCGAGCGCAACGGCCTCGACTCGCGTCAGATCGACGACGTGCTGCTCGGCTGCGTGAGTCAGGTGGGAGACCAGTCGACGAACATCGCGCGCCAGGCGGTGCTGGCCGCGGGCTTCGACGAGAGCGTGCCGGGGGCGACGATCGACCGGCAGTGCGGGTCGAGCCAGCAGGCGGTGCACATCGCGGCGCAGGGGATCATGGCCGGCGCCTACGACATCGTGATCGCGGGCGGGGTCGAGTCGATGAGCCGGGTGCCCCTCGGATCGTCGGCGGCCGGCGGCTCCCCGATGTCACCGCGCGTGCGCGCCCGGTATCCCGAGGGGCTGGTGAACCAGGGCGTCTCGGCCGAGCTGATCGCGCAGCGCTGGGGGCTCGACCGTGACGCGCTCGACGCCTACGCCGCCGAGTCGCACCGGCGGGCGGCGGATGCCTGGGCCGCGGGCTTCTTCGATCGCACGGTCGTCGGGGTCGTCGAAGCGCCGGATGCCGTGACCGACGAGACCGTCCGAGCGGGAACCACGGCGGAGGGGCTCGCGGGTCTGAACCCGGCCTTCCGCACGGACGCGCTCGCCGCGCGCTTCCCCGACCTCGACTGGCGGATCACCCCGGGCAACTCCTCGCCGCTCACCGACGGCGCCTCGGCCGCGCTGCTGATGAGCGCCGAGAGAGCCGAATCGCTCGGGTTGGTTCCGCGCGCCGGCATCCGCTCGTTCGCCGTCGTCGGCGACGACCCGCTGATGATGCTGACGGGGCCGATCCCGGCGACCCGGCGGATCCTCGACCGCAGCGGCCTCACGATCGACGACCTCGATGCGTACGAGGTGAACGAGGCGTTCGCGTCGGTGCCGCTGGCCTGGGCGGCCGAGCTCGGTGCCGACCCGGCCAGGCTCAACCCGCGCGGCGGCGCGATCGCGCTCGGCCATGCGCTCGGCTCGTCGGGCACGCGCCTGCTCGGAACACTCGTGGATCACCTCGACGCGGTGGGTGGTCGCTACGGGCTGCAGACGATGTGCGAGGGCGGCGGCATGGCCAACGCGATGATCGTCGAGAGGCTGTAGGGCTACTCGGCCGTCCTGCGGCGGCGGGGCGCGGCCGAGCGCGGGGGGATCCGGCGCATGTGCTCGCGCACCTTCTCGAGCGGTGCGGTGAGCGAGCGGACGTCGTCGGCGTCGAGCGGCGCGAGGAACAACCTTCGCAGCTCGCCGATATGCCCCGGGAAGACGGCGGAGAGCACGGCCCGCCCGGCGTCGGTGATCGTGAGCGTCACGCCGCGCTCATCGTCGGGCGACGGGGCGCGCGTCACCAGGCCCCTCTTCTCGAGCAGGCCGGCCTGGTGGGTGAGGCCGCTGCGGCTGAGCACGATGCCATCGGCCAGCGCGGTCATGCGGGCGCTGCCGTTCGGTGAATCCCCGAGGGTCGCGAGCAGCTGGAACTGCACGTAGCTGAGGTCTCCGGTCTCCTTCAGCTGCTGTTCGACGGCGTGCCGCAGCAGGCTGCTCACCTCGATCAGTGCGAAGTACGCACCGAGTTCGGCGGGGTCGAGGGGAGGGGTGTCGGCGGCCATGCTCTCCAGTGTAGGTGTTTCGATCTCGAATTAGTTGCTTCGATATCGAAGCAGTGCTACGGTTCGATAAGTGCTTCAACTTCGAAGCATCTGAATCGAGAAGGAAGTCATCATGAAGGCAGCACGTTTCCACCAGCTCGGCGGCCCCGAGGTCCTGCGCGTCGACGAGGTCGAAGTCTCCGAGCCGGGCGAGGGGCAGGTGCGCATCCGCGTCGCGGGCGCCGGTTTCAACCCCGCCGACGGCGGCATCCGCGGGGGAACCCTCCCGTTTCCCGTCGCGCTCCCGCACACCCCCGGTTACGACGTCGCCGGCACGATCGACGCGATCGGGGTCGGCGTCGACGGTCGGGCGATCGGCGACAGGGTCATCGGATTCCTCTCGATGACCGACGACGGCGCGGATGCCGAGTACGTCGTCGCGCCCGCGGATCTGCTGGTCGCCGCGCCCGCGGTGGGAGATCTGGTGGATGCCGCGGCGCTCCCGTCGGTCGCACTGACCGCCTGGCAGGCGCTGTTCGATGTCGCCGGGCTGCAGAAGGGGCAGCGCATCCTGATCGTGGGCGCCGGCGGAACGGTCGGTGAGTACGCCGTGCAGCTGGCGAAGCACGCGGGGGTGTTCGTGATCGCGACGGCGAGCCCGCGCAGCCGTGCCGCGGTCGAGGCTGCCGGCGCCGACGAGGTCGTCGATCACACGGGGGGTTCGGTGCGCGACGGGGTGGGGGCTCCGGTCGACGTGCTGCTGAATCTCGCGCCGATCGAGCCCGAGGAGTTCGCGGCGCTCGTCTCACTGGTGGGTGACGGCGGCTTCGTGGTCAGCTCGACCGCGTGGATGCCGACGCCCGGCGACGAGGGCCGAGGCGTGCGCGGCGAGACCGTATACGTGCGCAGTGACCCCGAACAGCTCGCGCATCTCGTCGCCCTGGTCGACGACGGGTCGCTGCGGGTGGTGGCGTCGCGTCGCGTCGGTCTCGAGGAGGTCGCGTCGGTGCACGCGGCCGCCGCAGCCGGCACGCTGCGCGGCAAGGTCGTCATCGTCCCGAGTGCGTGAGGGGGCATAACTCAGGACGGATGCGCCGAATCGGCCGCGAACCGGGCCCGAATCGGCCGATCGGCGCCGTTCGTCCTGAGTCATGGACGGCGGATACCGCGGCTGACGCGTCCGGAAGACGGAGAAGACCCCCGCCGACCCGATTCGGCGGGGGTCTGCGGGCGCTTGGCGCCCGAGGCGCGGAATCCTGTGACTTCCCGATCCGGTCTGAGTCGTCCGCGCATCTGTAGTTGTAGTTCGCCGAAGTGACCGGCCGGTGAACGCCGCCTCAACATCCGGATGCTGCTCCGACCGGTGCGAAATGTCGATTCTGGGGCTCGATACCCGGCATTCGTGATCGATCAGTGCGCTTTTCGGGAGGGGTGGCCGTGAGATGCATGGACGCCCTAGTAAATACGCGGGGATCGAAGTAAACTCGCGATGTGCCAACGATGGCACGAAGGGACGTCGCACAATGACTCGTACCATCCCGCATTTCGTGGGCGGATCGCACCTCACGCCGGCTGACGGGCGCTTCGCCGACGTGTTCGATCCCAGCACCGGCGCCGTGCAGACCCGCGTGCCGCTCGCCTCGGCCGACGAGGTGCGCGCGGTGATCGCGAACGCCGAGGCCGCCCAACAGGAGTGGGCCGCCACCAACCCGCAGAAGCGCGCCCGTGTGCTGCTGCGCTTCCTCGATCTGGTGCAGCGCGAGATGCAGTCTCTCGCCGAGCTGCTCGCGAGCGAGCACGGCAAGACCGTCGATGACGCGAAGGGCGACATCCAGCGCGGGCTCGAGGTCATCGAGTTCTCGGCCGGCGCCCCGCACCTGCTCAAGGGCGAGTACTCGACCGGCGCCGGCGCGGGCATCGACGTCTACTCGATGCGCCAGCCCCTCGGCGTGGTCGCCGCGATCACCCCGTTCAACTTCCCCGCGATGATCCCGCTCTGGAAGGCGGGCCCGGCGCTCGCCGCGGGCAATGCCGTCGTGCTCAAGCCCAGTGAGCGCGACCCCTCGGTGCCGGTGCGCCTCGCCGAGCTCTTCCTCGAAGCCGGGCTTCCCGCCGGCGTGCTCAACGTGGTGCACGGCGACAAGGAGGCCGTCGATGCGCTGCTCACCGACGACCGCATCCGCGCCATCGGATTCGTCGGATCCACGCCGATCGCCGAGTACATCTACGCCACCGCAGCGGCGCACGGCAAGCGCGCGCAATGCTTCGGCGGCGCGAAGAACCACATGATCGTGATGCCCGACGCCGACCTCGATCAGGCGGTCGACGCGCTGATCGGCTCGGGGTACGGATCGGCCGGTGAGCGGTGCATGGCGATCTCGGTGGCGGTACCGGTCGGGCAGCAGACGGCGGATGCTCTCGCCGCCAAGCTCCTCGAACGCGTCGGGCAGTTGCGGGTCGGGCCGTCACTCGCGGCCGATGTCGACTACGGACCCCTGGTCACCCGCGCCGCGGTGGAACGGGTCGAGGGATACATCCAGCAGGGCGTCGACGAGGGCGCGACGCTGCTCGCCGACGGCCGCGGTTTCACGGTCGCCGGCCACGAGGAGGGGTTCTACCTCGGACCGACGCTGTTCGACCACGTCACGACCGACATGGCGATCTACCGCGAGGAGATCTTCGGCCCGGTGCTCGTGATCGCCCGCGCCGCCGACTACGAGGAGGCGCTGCGCATGGCCTCGGAGCACGAGTACGGCAACGGCGTCGCGATCTTCACGCGCGACGGCGACGCCGCCCGCGACTTCGCGGCCCGGGTCGAGGTGGGCATGGTCGGGGTGAACGTACCGATCCCGGTGCCCATCGCCTATTACACGTTCGGCGGCTGGAAGCGCAGCGGGTTCGGCGACCTCAACCAGCACGGCGCCGACGCCTTCCGCTTCTACACGAAGACCAAGACGGTGACGAGCCGCTGGCCCGCGGCGGGCATCCGCGACGGTGCCAGCTTCGTCATCCCCACGATGCACTGACCACATCTTTTGCGGTTCCTGAGCCTGTCGAAGGGCAGGAACCCAGGATCAAGGAGTCGATGATGACCATGACCGACGTGACCACTCCCCTCACCGCCGACGAGCGCGACGCGATCCTCGAGGCCGTGCGCGAGTTCACCGAGATCGAGCTCGCCCCGCACGCGCTCGAGCGCGACGAGCAGCACATCTTCCCCCGCGAGTCGCTGGGCCGCGGCGGCGAGCTGGGCCTCGGCGGCATCTACGTGCGCGAGGAATCCGGCGGCACGGGGCTCAGTCGAACCGACACCGTCGCGATCTTCGAGGAGCTCGCGCAGGGCGACCCCGCGGTCGCGGCGTACATCTCGATCCACAACATGGTGGCGTGGATGATCGACACCTACGGCAGCGACGAGCAGATCGCCCGGTGGATGCCCGATCTCACCGCCATGGCGGAGTTCGGCGGCTACTGCCTCACCGAGCCGGGCGCCGGATCGGATGCCGCGAACATCGCCACGAGCGCGGTGCGCGACGGCGACGACTACGTGCTCACCGGCGTGAAGCAGTTCATCTCCGGCGCGGGCGAGGCCGCGGTGTACGTCGTGATGGCGCGCACCGGCGGCCCCGGTGCCGGTGGCATCAGCGCCATCCTCGTCCCCGGCGATGCCGAGGGGCTCGGCTTCGGCGCCCTCGAGAAGAAGATGGGGTGGCACGCGCAGCCCACGCGCCAGGTGATCTTCGACGGAGTGCGGGTGCCGGCATCCGCTCTGCTCGGCGAGGAGGGGCGCGGTTTCGCGATCGCGATGTCGGCCCTCAACGGCGGACGCCTCAACATCGCCGCCTGCTCGCTGGGCGGCGCGCAGTGGGCGCTCGACCGGGCCGTGCGATACGTGCACGAGCGGGTCGCGTTCGGCGAGCCGCTCGCCGAGAAGCAGTCGATCCTGTTCCAGATCGCCGACATGCGCACCGAACTGCAGGCCGCGCGCCTCATGGTGCGCGACGGCGCGGCGGCGGTCGACGCGAAGGCGCCGGACGCGACGATGCGCTGCGCGATGGCCAAGCGCTTCGCGACCGATGCCGGGTTCGACATCGCCAACCGCGCGCTCCAACTGCACGGCGGCTACGGGTACCTGCAGGACTACGGCATCGAGAAGGTCGTGCGCGACCTGCGGGTGCACCAGATCCTCGAGGGCACGAACGAGATCATGCGGCTCATCGTCGGGCGCGAGATGCTGCGGCCCTCCGGATCGGCTTCGATGCGGAGCGCATCATGAGCCGCATCGCCTTCCTCGGTCTCGGCCACATGGGCCTGCCGATGGCGGTCAACCTCGTGAAGGCCGGGCACGAGGTGCAGGGGTTCGACCCGGTGCCCGCGGCAGCGGATGCGGCGCGGGCCGCCGGCATCCCGATCGCGGCCAGCGGGGCGGACGCCGCAGCCGATGCGGATGCCGTCATCACGATGTTCCCCGCCGGGAAGCACGTGCTCGACGCGTACCACGGCGGGCTGCTCGCGGCGGCCCGGCCCGGCACGCTGTTCATCGAATCGTCGACGATCGCGGTCGACGAGGCGCGCGCGGCGCACGCGCTCGCGCTCGCCGCGGGGCACCGCAACATCGACGCTCCCGTCTCGGGCGGGGTCGTGGGAGCCGAGAACGGCACGCTCGCGTTCATGGTGGGCGGCAGCGACGAGGACTTCGCCGCTGCCCTTCCGCTGCTCGAGGCGATGGGTAAGAGGATCGTGCACTGCGGCGGTTCCGGGCTCGGCCAGGCGGCGAAGGTGTGCAACAACATGGTGCTCGCCGTGTCGCAGATCGCCGTCGCCGAGGCGTTCGTGCTGGGGGAGCGGTTGGGGCTCGAACATCAGGCGCTGTTCGACGTGGTGTCGCAGGCATCCGGTCAGTGCTGGTCGATCACCACCAACTGCCCCGTGCCGGGTCCGGTGCCGACGAGTCCCGCGAACCGCGACTATCAGCCGGGCTTCGCCGGTGCGCTGATGGCCAAGGATCTCGGGCTCGCCCTGCAGGCGATCGAGCAGACCTCGACGGATGCCCGCATGGGTCGGCTCGCCCAGCAGCTCTACGCCGCCTACGCCGCGGGCGACGGCGCCGGCCGCGACTTCTCCGGCATCATCACCGAGATCCGCGACTCCGCACCCCGCTCCTGATCGAGTGGAGCGAGACGAGGGACGCGGGCGCGATACTGAAGACCACGCGACGAAGGAGAGACATGACCGAATACGAGACGATCCTGGTCGAGCAGCGCGGACGCGTGGGGTGGATCACCCTGAACAGACCGCAGGCGCTGAACGCCCTGAACGGCCGGGTGTCGGAGGAGGTCACGGCCGCAGCGGTCGCGTTCGACGCCGATGAGGGCGTGGGGGCGATCGTGGTCACCGGGTCCGAGAAGGCCTTCGCCGCGGGTGCCGACATCAAGGAGATGGAGGGCATGTCGTCGGCCGAGATGCTCGCCACCGACCACTTCGGCGCATGGAGCGACTTCGCGGCCGTGCGCACGCCCGTGATCGCGGCGGTCGCGGGCTTCGCACTGGGCGGCGGATGCGAGCTGGCGATGATGTGCGACATCATCCTCGCCGCCGACACCGCGAAGTTCGGGCAGCCCGAGATCAACCTCGGCGTGATCCCCGGTATGGGAGGAACGCAGCGGCTCATCCGTGCGGTCGGGTACTACAAGGCCGCCGAACTCGTGCTCTCGGGGCGGATCATCGGCGCCGAGGAGGCCGAGCGGATCGGTCTGGTTTCGCGGCTGGTGCCGGCATCCGATCTGCTCGCCGAGGCGACGACGCTCGCCGAGGCGATCGCGTCGAAGTCGCTGCCCTCGCTCTATGCCGCGAAGGCCGCGCTCGACACCGCGATGGAGACCTCGCTCACCGACGGCCTCGCGCACGAGAAGCAGGCGTTCGCGCTGCTCTTCGACACCGAGGATCAGAAGGAGGGCATGGCCGCGTTCCGTGAGAAGCGGCAGCCCGACTTCCGGAACAGATGACTCCCGCGCCCGCCTCAGCCCCGCAGCGACTCGACGATCTTGGCGAGGCGGCGCTCGCGGGTGGCTTCCTGCTTGGCCTCGGCGATCGCGCGAGCGTGCTCCTTGCGGGCCGAGTAGGCGAGGGTGTCGAAGGCGGCGCGCAGCGCGGGGTCGGCGTCGAGGGCGGCAGTGAGTTCGGCGGGCTCGTCGACGGTGCGCTCAGCGGCGTCGAGGCGGATGACGGCGTCGACCTCGTCGCCGATCTCGACGCCCAGTTCGGCGCGCGACGCCTTGCTCAGGCCGATGAGGTTGCGCCCTCCCATGCGGCTGAGACGCAGTCGTGCGGTGCGCTCGCCGATCGTCACCGCCACCGGGAAGGCCTTGCCCGCGCCGAACGATTCGACCTGCTCATCGGTGAGGACGATGGCGGTCGCCGGGCCGCCCGCCGGCAGGGTCGTGTGGATGCGCAGTTCGCTCATGCGCACAGGGTACGCCGGGATCAGGGGTTCTCGAGTTCCGCCACGAGGGTGCGGTTGCGCGCGGCGATCACGCGACGCATGTACTCGCGCAGGAACAGTGCGTCGACCGCGCGCCCGATCGGGCCGAACGGCGAGCGGAACGTCACGACGTCGCGCATGAGGGTGCCCCGCGGATGCTCCGCGAACGAGTGCACGTGCAGGAACGACCCGAACGGCCCCGAGATCTGCCGGTCGCGGAACCCGCGCGGGGGATCGATGTCGAACACCCGCGACCGCAACCGGAACGGGATGCCGAAGTGCCGCGCCCGCCAGGTGGCCGTCGAGCCCTCGCTGAACGCCCCGCCGGCGGGAGCTTCGACCATCGTCTCGCCGTGCGCCGCCATCGATCGCACGTGCAGCTCGGGATCGAGGGATGCCGCGAACACCGCGTCGACGGGAGCGGCGATCACGGTCTCGAGCACGAACTGCGCCATGTCAGAGGGGCTCCGGGGTCGGGCGGGGGTCGGTGAAGTCGCCGGCATCCTTGCGCAGGCGCGCGACGATCGCGACGAGCTCGGCCGCGTCGTCGCGATCGATGCCGGGAGACGCGAACACGTCGGCGTTGAGCGCGGCGGTGGCCCGCTCGACCAGGTCGCGACCGGCCACGGTGAGTGCGAGCAGGGCGGCGCGGCCGTCGTGCGGGTGCGGTTCGCGCACGATCAGCCCGTCGCGCACGAGACGGTCGGCGGTGCTGGTGACGGTGGTCGCGTGCACCTGCAGGCGTGCCACCACGCTCGACAGGGGCAGGCGCCCCTCGCGGCTGAACGCGAGCAGGCGCAGCACCTCGTAGCGCGCGAAGCTCAGTGCGAAGGGCTTGAGGGCCTGATCCACGCGGGCGAGCAGCAGCTGCTGCGCCCGCATGACCGAGGTCACGACGGCCATGCCGTCGGCGGCATCCGTCCATCCGTGCGCGAGCCACTGCCGCTTCGCCTCGGCGAGCGGATCCACGGGCAGGGGGCGGGGACGGGCCACGCCTCTACGGTACTCGGCGCGCGCGCCGCCGAGCGGATGCCGTCACCGCTGGTTCTCAGTTTCATCGAAGCTGAGACGCAGTGCCGCAGGACTAGAATCGACACAGTCGTGAGGAGCAATCGATGAAGATCTTCGTCCTGGTCAAAGAGGTGCCCGACACCTACGGCGACCGCAAGCTGAACCTGGAGACCGGGCTGGCCGATCGGGCCGCCGGAGACGTGGTGCTCGACGAGATCACCGAGCGCGCCCTCGAGGTCGCCCTGAGCCACGCCGACGCGAGCGAGGGCACGGAGGTCGTCGCCATCTCGATGGCCCCCGAGGGGTCGACCGCCACGGTGCGACGTGCGCTCGCGATCGGCGCGGCATCCGCAGTGCACATCGCCGACGAGCAGCTCACCGGCGCCGACCTCGGTCTCACCGCCGAGGTGCTCGCCGCCGCGATCCGCCGCGGCGCCCCCGACCTCGTCATCACCGGCAACCTGTCGACCGACGGCTCGGGCGGGGTCATCCCCGCGATGCTCGCCGAGCACCTCGGCTGGGCGCAGGCGACGGCACTCACGACGGTCGAGATCGGCGCGGATGCCGTCACCGGAACCCGCGCGACCGACTTCGGGTCGCAGACGGTGAGCGCCGCGCTGCCGGCCGTGATCTCGATCACCGAGGCGCTGCCGGACGCCCGCTTCCCGAACTTCAAGGGCATCATGGCCGCGAAGAAGAAGCCGGTGGAAGTGCTCTCGCTCGCCGACCTCGACGTCTCGGCCGATCCCTCCGCGGCGCCGCGCACCATCGTGACCGCGGTCGCCGAGAAGCCCCCGCGTGCGGCGGGGGTCAAGATCACCGACGAGGGCGATGCCGCCCAGCAGCTCGTCGACTACCTCGTGCAGAACAGGCTGGTGTGACATGGGCTACCCCGAGAACCCGATCCTCGTGCTCGTCGACGTCGACCCTGCCGGTGCTCCCGCCTCGAGTACGGCCGCGCTGCTCGGCGCGGCTTCGACGATCGGTGCGCCGGTCGCCGTGATCGTGGGCGGCTCCTCCGATGCCGCCGCCGAGGTCGCCGCGCTCGGAGCATCCGTCGTGCTCACGGCCGATGCGGATGCCGCCGTCCTCACCGTGCCCGTGGTCGACGCCCTGCAGGCCGCGTTCGAGCGGGTGCAGCCCGACGCGGTGCTCGTGTCGAACTCGATCGCCGGACGCGACGCCGCCGCCCGTCTCGCCGTGCGCGCAGGGCTCGCGTTGTCGGTCGACGCGATCGGGGTGTCGCGCGACGACGAGGGCGTGGTCGCGCACCACTCCGTCTACGGCGGCGCGTACCTCGTGGACTCCGCTCCCACCTACGGCGCGCCGGTCATCACGGTGCGTCAGGGCGCGGTGGATGCCCGGGCCGAGGCCGTCGCCTCCCCCTCGGTCGAGGTGCTCGACGTCGCCGGGTCGGGGGTCGCCGCGGCATCCGTCGGCCCGATCGAAGCCGTCGAGCAGGCCTCGTCGCGGCCCGAACTGCGCGGGGCGACCCGCGTCGTCTCGGGTGGACGCGGACTCGCCTCGAAGGAGAAGTTCGTGCTCGTCGAGGAACTCGCCGACGCTCTCGGGGCCGCGGTCGGCGCTTCGCGCGCAGCCGTCGACGCGGGGTACATCCCGCAGTCGCACCAGGTCGGGCAGACCGGCGTCTCGGTGTCGCCGCAGCTGTACGTCGCGCTCGGCATCTCGGGTGCGATCCAGCACCGCGCGGGCATGCAGACCTCCAAGACCATCGTGGCGATCAATAAAGACGGCGAGGCCCCGATCTTCGACGTCGCCGATTTCGGTATCGTCGGCGACCTGTTCACGATCGTGCCTCAGGTGATCGCCGCCCTCGAGGCCCGGAAGTAGGGGAGTCCATGGTCTCCGAGGCTCAGGAGGGGCGGATGCTGCGTCGCGGTCTGCCGCGCGTACCCGGGGGAGAGCCCTGGCCGCCGGCGGGCGCCTCGGCGGGGTGGGTGCCTTCGACGGGCTCAGGGACCCAGGTTTCTGCGGAGCGGGGCCCTTCGACAAGCTCAGGGACCCAGGTTCTTCCCGCTGAGACGGAGTGGGTCGCTGAGCCTGTCGAAGCGTCCCCCCACGAGACGCCGAGCTCCCTCCGTCGCGGACTCCCGCGCACGCCGGGTGGAGAGCCGTGGCCACCGGTCGGAGCTCCCGCGGGGCGGGGCCCTTCGACAGGCTCAGGGACCCAGGTGTCCGAGCCGGTCGCTGACCCGGTCCCTGATCCAGAGCCCGTCGCTGAGCAGGAATCGGTCGCTGAACGAAACCGGGTCGCTGAGCCTGTCGAAGCGTCCGCCCACGAGACTCCCGTCACGTCCGGCATCCGCCGTGGTCTCCCGCGCACTCCGGGCGGCGAGCCCTGGCCGCCGGCCGGCACCGTCGCGGGGCGGGGCCCTTCGACAGGCTCAGGGACCCAGGTTCGTCCCGTCGAACCCGACGGGCCCGCTGAGCAGGACGGGGTCGCTGAGCAGGATCGGGTCGATGACCTCGTCGAAGCGTCCCCCCGCGCGGCACTCGTCGTCACCGCGACCGCCCCGCCCCGCCCTCCCACGGCCTGGAACGGCCGCGCGCCGCGTCACATCACGCTGCCCGCCGCATCCGCTCGTCCGCGCCCGACCTGGACGCAGGGCATCGCCGTGCTGTTCGGTGCCGCAGCCCTCGGTGTTCTCGCGGCGGCCGCGGTCGCGCTCGTGCGCACGCTGCTGAGCTTCCCGTTCATGCAGGACTTCCTCGCGGCGTTCCCCGGCGAGTACACCTCGCCGATCGCCGTCGAGCCGGGCTTCGCGCCGTGGGTCGGGTGGCAGCACTTCTTCAACGTGTTCCTGATGGTGCTGATCATCCGCTCGGGTCTGCGGGTGCGCACCGAGAAGCGGCCGACCGTGTTCTGGGCGCCGCGGGGAAATCCCAAGGGCAAGATCAGCCTGACGCTGTGGTTCCATCAGGCGCTCGACATCCTGTGGCTCGTGAACGGTGTCGTGTTCGTGGTGCTGCTGATCGTCACCGGGCACTGGGTGCGGATCGTGCCGACGAGCTGGGAGGTCTTCCCGAATGCGCTGTCGGCGGCCCTGCAGTACGTGTCGTTCGACTGGCCGCACGAGAACGGCTGGAACAACTACAACAGTCTGCAGCAGCTCGCCTACTTCGCGACCGTTTTCATCGCTGCCCCGCTGGCGGCGATCACCGGCTTCCGGATGTCGGGGCTGTGGCCCAAGAAGGCCGAGAAGCTCTCGAAGGCGTACCCGGTGGAGTGGGCGCGGGCGCTGCACTTCCCGATCATGCTGTATTTCGTGGCGTTCATCATCGCGCACGTGGCGCTGGTGATGCTGACCGGATTCCTGCGCAACCTCAACCACATGTACGCGTCTCAGGATGCCGTGACGTGGACGGGCTTCTGGGTGTTCGTGGTGTCGCTCGTGGTGATCGCCGGCGCGTGGGTGGCGGCTCGCCCCCTGGTGCTCGCCCCTATCGCGAAGGTCTTCGGCAACGTGTCGGGGCGGTAGCCCCGCGCACCCCTGCGATCGCCGCGACCCCCGAAAGCGTCGAGACCCACCGAAAACGTCGAGACCCATCACGCCCGACGTGGGCGGTGATGGGTCTCGACGATCGTGGTGGGTCTCGGCGCCCGAGGAACGGATGCTCAGCGCGTGAAGCGCACCTCGGTCAGCGTCTCGCCGAGGAACGGTTCGGTGTGGGTGGCGCCGTCGAGCGTGAAGCCGTTGCGCGCGTAGAAGCGGTGCGCGCGGGGGTTGTCCTCGGCGACCCAGAGGTAGAGCGGGGCGTCCTTCTCGACGGTGGCGTCGAAGAGCTTCTGGCCGATGCCGGTGGAGTGCCAGGCATCGAGCAGGTAGATGAAGTACAGCTCGCGCAGCGCCGGGGCGTCCTTGTCGCGGGCGGGACCGGAGCCGGCGAAGCCGACGATCTCGCCGTCGACGAGGGCGGCGCGCATCGTGAAGTCGGGGCCCTGTGAGGCCCAGTGCGTCCACAGCTCGGCCATGCGGCGCGGCGACACCTTCTCGAGGGCGGCCTTGCTGATCAGGTGGTCGTAGGTCTCGTGCCAGCACTGGGCGTGCACGCGACCGAGGGCTTCCGCGTCCACATCACGGACCGGACGGACGATGACTTCGGGCTGGGCTTCGGCGCTCATGTTCGTGACTCTACGCGCGGCATCCGCTATCCGGAAATCGAGCGGATGCCGTCGATGGCCGCCCACGAGGGCATGGAGGATCTCGACAATGATCTTCGCGGATCGTGCGCGGATGAATACGATCATTCCTCGTGAACGTGATCTGGCGCACCCTCCTGGTGATCTTCCGTGCCCGCTCCCGCGTGCGGCGGGGCAAGACCCTCGATCCGACGGCGGTGGGCAGCATCCGTCTGACGACCCTGCCGACCGACATCGACGTCCTGCGGCACATGAACAACGGCCGCTACCTGTCGCTGTTCGACCTCGGGCGCTGGGATCTGCTCATCCGCACCGGGCTGTTCGACGCGATGAAGGACAACCGCTGGTACGCGGTGGTCTCGAGCGAAACGGTGACCTTCCGCAGGTCGCTCGTGCCGTGGCAGCGGTTCGAGGTGCAGTCGCGGTTCATCGGGCACGACGATCGGGCGCTGTTCCTCGAGCACCGCGCGGTCGTGAAGGGTCAGATCTACGCGCGGGCGATCGTGCGGGCGCGGATGCTGCGCCGCTCCGGCGGCACCGTGTCGAACGAGGAGCTGTTCGCCGCGGTCGGCAAGCCCGAGGGCGTGCCCGAGATCGATGCGTGGGTGCACGAGTGGGCCGCGGCATCCGCCCTGCCGCCCGTGCGCGATCAGGCTCCGAGCGTCTGGAACTGACAGGGCGCCACCCGCGGAATCACGGGCGAGCCAGCGGGCCGAGACACCGCCCCCGCCCTAGGGTGAGAGACATGGCAGAGTCGTCGTCTCCTTCTTCGGATGCCGCGGCATCCGCTCCTCTGGCCGACCGGGCCGTCGAGCTCGCCCGTCGATGGGTGATCGAGGCCGCGGCGGCCGACGTCGATCCCGCCGCCGCACGCCTCGCCGGGGTGCTGCGCGACGCGAACGGCCTGCCCTTCACGCTCGGTTTCGTCGACGGTGTGATGCGGCCCGAGAGCCTGGGCGCGGCGGCATCCCGTCTGCATCGGATCGCGCCGATCGTGCCCGACTTCCTGCCCTGGTACCTGCGCGGCGCGGTGAAGCTCGGCGGCGGGATCGCCCCGGTGCTCCCCGCCCCGACCGTTCCGATCGCCCGCCGCGTGCTGCGTGAGATGGTGGGGCACCTCGTCGTCGACGCCCGCCCGGCCAAGCTCGGCCCGGCGATCGCGAAGATCCGCGAGTCGGGCGCCCGACTCAACCTCAACCTGCTCGGCGAAGCCGTGCTCGGGGAGGGCGAGGCGCAGCGCCGGCTCGACGGCATCCACGATCTGATCCGCCGCCCCGACGTCGACTACGTCTCGGTCAAGGTCTCGGCCGTCGTCAGCCACATCTCGATGTGGGCGTTCGACGAGGTCGTCGACCGGGTGGTCGAGCGGCTGCTGCCGCTGTACCTGACGGCGGCGGGCCCTTCGACAGGCTCAGGGACCCAGGGGGAGACAGGCTCAGGCGCCCCCACCTTCATCAACCTCGACATGGAGGAGTACCGCGACCTCGACCTGACGATCGCGGTGTTCACGCGCATCCTCGAGGACCCGCGCCTGGCGAACCTGCATGCCGGCATCGTGCTGCAGGCGTACCTGCCCGACGCCCTGCCCGCCCTGCAGGAGCTCACCGCCTGGGCGCAGGACCGCGTCGCCCACGGCGGCGCCCCCATCAAGATCCGTCTCGTCAAGGGCGCGAACCTCGCCATGGAGCGCGTCGAGGCGACCATGCACGGGTGGACTCCGGCGACCTACGACACCAAGCTCGACACGGATGCCAACTACCTCCGCTGCCTCGACTGGGCGCTGCAGCCCGAACGCACCGAGGCCGTGCACCTCGGCATCGCCGGGCACAACCTGTTCGGCATCGCCCACGCCTGGCTGCTCGCGGGCGAGCGCGGAGTGCGCGACCAGGTCGAGTTCGAGATGCTGCTCGGCATGGCTCAGGGGCAGGTGCAGGCGGTCTCGCGCGAGGTCGGCCCCGTGCTGCTCTACGTGCCGGTCGTCGCACCCGCCGAGTTCGACGTCGCGATCAGCTATCTCGTGCGCCGTCTCGAGGAGAACGCGTCGAGCGAGAACTTCCTCTCGGCGGCATTCCAGCTCGGCGAGGACGAGACCCTGTTCGAGCGCGAGCAGGATCGCTTCCTCGACGCCCTCGACCGCTCGACCGACCCGAATCTGCGCACCGGGCCCCGCAGGCGTCAGGACCGGCTCGCCCCGATGCACGAGTCCGTGCGTCCGTTGCCGGCGGCCCCGCAGCCCGAGGTCGACCTCACGAAGGCCGTGCTCGGCATCTCGCGCGGATCGACCGGCGACGACGGGTTCGACGGGGAGCCGTTCCTCGAGACCGCGGTCTACGCGCCCCGCGAGCTGGTCGACGAGACGGCGGGTGCGCCCGGCTTCACGAACGCGGTCGACAGCGACCCGGCGCTCCCCGCCAACCGCGAGTGGGCACGCGGCATCCGCGAACGCATCGCCACCTCGACCGCCGGGGACGACACCCTCGCCACGGCCCGCATCGATGAGGGGGACGAGCTCGAGCGCATCGTCGCGACGGTGCGGGATGCCGCGCCCTCCTGGGGCTCCCGCCCCGCCGCCGATCGATCCGAGGTGCTGCTGCGGGCGGCCGCCGCACTCGAGTCCCGTCGCGGCGAACTGATCGAGGTCGCGGCATCCGAGACCGGCAAGGTCTTCGCCGAGGCCGACGTCGAGGTCAGCGAGGCCGTCGACTTCGCCCGCTACTACGCGGCGACCGCGCGCGAGCTCGATGCGATCGCGGGGGCGGCGTTCGTTCCGGCATCCGTCACGGTCGTCACCCCGCCCTGGAACTTCCCCGTCGCGATCCCCGCCGGCGGAGTGCTGGCCGCGCTCGCCGCGGGATCGGGCGTGATCTTCAAGCCGGCGCCGCAGGCGCGGAGGTGCGCCGCCGTGATCGCTGAAGCGCTCTGGCAGGCGGGGGTGCCCCGCGACGTGCTCGCGCTCGTCGACATCGAGGAGGGCGCGCTCGGCCAGCAGCTCGTCACCCACGAGGCGGTGGATCGCGTGATCCTGACCGGGTCGTGGGACACGGCGGCGCTCTTCCGCTCGTGGCGCCCCGACCTGCCGCTGCTCGCCGAGACCAGCGGCAAGAACGCGATCATCATCACCCCCTCCGCCGACCTCGACCTCGCGGTCGCCGACCTCGTCAAGAGCGCCTTCGGTCATGCGGGGCAGAAGTGCTCGGCGGCGTCGCTCGCGATCCTCGTCGGGCCGGTCGGCCGCTCGCAGCGCTTCGCCCGGCAGCTGTCGGATGCCGTGCGCTCGCTGCACGTCGGATGGCCCACCGACCCGCTCGCCGAGGTCGGGCCCGTCATCGAGAAGCCGCAGGGCAAGCTGGCCTGGGCGCTGTCGCAGCTCGAGGGTGACGAGAAGTGGCTCATCGAACCGTCGCTCTCGGCGGACGACGACGGTAGCGGACGCCTGTGGACCCCGGGAGTGCGCGTCGGCGTGCGGGCCGGATCGCGGTTCCACCTGGAGGAGTTCTTCGGGCCGGTGCTGGGCGTGATGTACGCGCCGACGCTGTCGGCCGCGATCGAGATGCAGAACGCCGTCGCCTACGGGTTGACCGCGGGCCTGCACACCCAGGACCCGGGCGATCTCGCGACGTGGCTCGATACCGTGCAGGCCGGAAACCTCTACGTGAACCGCGGCATCACCGGGGCGATCGTGCAGCGTCAGCCGTTCGGGGGATGGAAGCGCTCCTCGGTCGGTCCCGGTTCGAAGGCCGGCGGTCCGAATTACCTCATCGGCCTCGGATCGTGGCGCTCGCGTCCCGGATCCACCCCGTCGAGCACGCTGCACCTGCGCGGCCTCGACTCGCGCATCACCGCCCTGATCGAGTCGGCCCAGCCCTCTCTCGACTTCGAGTCGTTCGAGTGGCTGCGGCGGTCGGCCCTGTCGGACGCCCTCGCCTGGGACCGCGAGTTCGGCCAGGTGCGCGACGTCTCGCGGCTGGGCGTCGAACGCAACCTCTTCCGGTACCGCCCGCTGCCCGTCGAGCTGCGGGCGACGGCGGATGCTCCGCTGCAGGAGGTGCTGCGCACGGTGCTCGCCGCGGTGCGGGCCGGTGCGGGCTTCGTGCTGTCGGTCTCGGCGGGGCTGCCGGCCGGAGTGCGCCACGCGCTCGGCGATCTCGACGCGGCGGTGTTCCTCGAGACAGATGACGAGTGGCTCGCGCGCGTGAGCGGCTCGGGATCGGAATCGGATGCCGACGGCGAAGGGGTGCTCACGGCCCGGGCCGCGCGCATCCGCCTGATCGGATCGCGCCCCGCGGTGGCGGCGGCGCACGCGGCGCTCGCCCGCGCGGTCGACGGCGATCCCGACCTCGCGGTCTACGACGGCGAGGTGACCTCGGCCGGTCGCATCGAGTTGCTGCCCTTCGTGCACGAGCAGGCGATCTCGATCACCGCCCACCGCTTCGGCAATCCCGACCCGGTCTTCGCCGAGGTGATCTGAGGGCTGGGTCTCTCACGTAAGGGAGGAGATCTCCCACACTGCAGGAGCGTTTCGCGCGAAGCATCCTGCAATGCGTGTGAACTCCTCCGCTGCGTGCGGATGCCGGACGCCGGGCGCCGGTCGCCAGTGCCGGATGTCGCTCGGCATGTCGCCGCGCGCGGTGATCGAGCGCGAGCACCCCTCACCGGAGGAACCCCGGCGATTCGAAACGCGAATCAACCGAACCCCCGGCGCTCTGGCCCCCCACAGCCCACGGATGGCACAATGAAACCGGCGTGCCCGAGTCGCATCTTCCCCGTCCCCGCTCTGAGAAGAGTCCCGGGTCGAACTTCCGCCGGGCCCCTGGACAGCGTCCGCCGCACCCGTTCATTCGAGGAGCATCCATGTCGACGCCTGAGACCGCCGTGGCATCCGCCCCCGCGCGCACCGCGCACCACCGCCGCTACCTGATGTGCAAGCCCGAGCACTTCACGGTCAACTACTCCATCAACCCGTGGATGGAGCCGTCGAAGCCGACCGACACCGCCAACGCGGTCGCGCAGTGGCAGAAGCTCTACGACCTCTACATCGAACTGGGCCACGAGGTCGAACTCATCGAGCCGCTCGCCGGATACCCCGACATGGTCTACACGGCCAACGGCGGATTCCTCATCGACGGCCGCGCGTACGTGCCCGAGTTCCGCTTCGTCGAGCGCCAGGGCGAGGCGCCCGCGTTCGCCGAGTGGTTCCGCCGGGCCGGCTACGACACGGTCATGCCGAAGGAGGTCAACGAGGGCGAGGGCGATTTCCTGCTCGTCGGCGACGTGATCCTGGCCGGCACCGGCTTCCGGTCGACCGGAGACAGCCACCGCGAGGTCGGCGAGGTCTTCGGCCGCGAGGTCGTCTCCCTCAACCTCACCGACCCGCGCTTCTACCACCTCGACACGGCCATCGCGGTGCTCGACCCGGTGCAGGGCATCGAGAACGGCGGCCCCGAGCGCGCCAACATCGCGTACCTGCCGGGCGCCTTCGACGATGCGAGCCGCGCGATCCTCGAGGAGCGCTTCCCCGACGCGATCCTCGTGTCGGACGAGGACGGCGCCGTCTTCGGCCTCAACTCGGCGAGCGACGGCTACAACGTCATCATCTCGCCGCGCGCGAAGGGCTTCGAGAAGCAGCTGCGCGAGCGCGGCTACAACCCGATCACCGTCGACCTCTCCGAGCTGCTGCTCGGCGGTGGCGGCATCAAGTGCTGCACGCTCGAACTGCGGGGCGCGAAGTGACGACCGACGCGGTGGCGACGGCAACCACGCACGTCGCCCACAACTACCACCCGCTGCCGGTGAACATCGCGCGCGGAGACGGTGCGTGGGTGACGGACGTCGAGGGCAAGCGCTACCTCGACCTGCTCGCCGCCTACTCGGCCGTGAACTTCGGGCACCGGCATCCGGCGCTCGTCGCTGCCCTCACCGAGCAGCTCGGTCGCGTGACACTCATCAGCCGTGCGTTCCAGAGCGACCGGCTCGAGCCGTTCGCCGCCGCCCTCGCGAAGCTCGCCGGCAAAGACCTGGTGCTGCCGATGAACACGGGCGCCGAGGCGGTCGAGACCGGCATCAAGGTCGCGCGCGCCTGGGGCTACCGGGTCAAGGGCATCGCCGACGGCAAGGCCCGCATCATCGTCGCGGCCGGCAACTTCCACGGCCGCACGACGACGATCGTCAGTTTCAGCGACGACGAGCAGGCGCGCGACGGCTTCGGCCCGTACACGCCCGGTTTCGACATCGTGCCCTACGGGGACGCGGATGCCATCGCCGCCGCGATCACGGATGACACGGCCGCCGTGCTCGTCGAGCCCATCCAGGGTGAGGCCGGCGTCGTGATCCCGCCCGAGGGGTATCTGCGTCGCATCCGCGAGATCTGCGACGAGAAGAACGTGCTCTTCATCGCCGACGAGATCCAGTCGGGACTCGGCCGCGTGGGCGAGACGTTCGCGAGCGATCGCGAGGGCGTCGTGCCCGACCTCTACCTGCTCGGCAAGGCCCTCGGCGGCGGACTGCTGCCGGTGTCGGCGGTCGTCGGGAACGAAGACGTGCTGGGTGTCATCCGTCCGGGCGAGCACGGCTCGACCTTCGGCGGCAACCCGCTCGCGGCGGCCGTCGGTCTGCGCGTGGTCGAGATGCTCGAGACGGGCGAGTTTCAGGAGCGCGCCCGCGCCCTCGGCGCCCACCTCGCCACGGCACTCGAACCGCTCATCGGGCACGGTGTCACCGCGGTGCGCATCGCCGGTCTCTGGGCGGGTGTCGACATCGATCCCGCGAAGGGCACCGGTCGCGAGATCGCCGAGAAGCTCCTCGAGCGCGGTGTTCTGGTGAAGGACACGCACGGCCAGACGATCCGCATCGCCCCGCCCCTCGTGATCCGCGCGACCGAGCTCGACTGGGCGGTCGAACAGCTCCGGGTCGTGCTGGGCGCGTAGCGCCGCGGCATCCGTACGTCGTCCCCTCCGTCGACGCCGACATCGTTAGGCTGTCGGCGGAGGGGGAACCGATGGCATATCAGAATCCTGATGCCGTGGCGGCCGGAGCGCCGCCCTGGCACCTGCCCGCACCGCAACCGCGCCCGACATCGGGCGGCATCCGCGGCTTCGTCTGGGCGCTCTGGCCGGTGATGAGCTGGCTGCTGCCGGTGTTCTTCGTGTTCCACGGGTTCCTCGGCGGAGGCGGGTGGGGCACGCTGATCCTGATGTTCACGTCGCCGATCTTCATCCCGGCGATGGGGCTGCTCGGCCTGCTGCCGCGATTCATCCTGCGCAAGCGCGGGCACACGACCACTCCCGCCCCGCTCGTCTGGCTGCTGTTCGTGAACTGGTGGGCGTGGGTCGCCTTCACGGTCACGATGCAGGACGCCGGCGACTCGGGGCCGCTGGAGACGCTGCTCGGCAGCCTCGTTCCCGCCCGGCTCTCGTCGACCTACGAGCAGGGGATCTTCGTAGGGGCGGTCGTCATCGCGGCGCTGTCGTGGCTCGCGGTGCTGCTGCTCGGCATCGCCCAGCCGCCGCCGCGCCCGGGAGCGCCGACCCGCGGCGGCGCCTGGGACGCGGTGTCGTGGAACGTGGCCTTCCTGGTGCCCGCTCTGCTCGTGGGCGCGGTGGCGCTCGGCGTGCAGGTCACGGCGCTGCAGACGGATGCCGCGGGCGACACGGTGGCGCAGGTCGAGGCGCTGCCGATCTCCGCGCAGGCCGACCGTGCCGAGGTGAACTACACCCTCACGCAGCAGAAGCTCTCGGAGGTGCGAGAGATGATCGCCGAGGACGACTGGCGCGTGCGCGACGAGAACGGCGGCTGGGTGAGAGGACCGGCCTTCGCCTCGTCGTACGGCGCCTGCGGGGGATCGGATGCCGAGTGCTACGTCTTCGAGGTCGGATTCGCCCTGGAGACGACGCCCACCGGCTTCGACTCGTACGACGACGCATGGGATTCCCGGCTGAGCGAACTCGGCTGGAGGCCGTCCGAGCGCGGCTACGGGTGGACCGATGCCGACGGCTTCACCCTCGAGGTCGACCAGCGGCAGAACGTCGACCGGCTGGTCGTCGCGATCGAGAGCCCCTCGTGGTGGGGCGACACGTACGACATCCGTCAGGAGCTGGGGGAGGCCGACGAGGATCTCGGTCTCGGACTCACGTACCGCTTCGACGAGTGGCCGCCCCTGCGCTGAGCCCGCACCCGCCCACAGCGCGAACCACCCCCTCCGGGGCCTCCCGCATGCGGGTGGCTCGCTCTCGAGGGGGTGGTTCGTGCGTCACGGGGGATGACGCGCGCGCCGGCGAAGCTGGGGACTACGCGGGCGGGTTATCGGGGTCGAGGAGCTTCAGCGTGTCCTCTTCCGCTTCGTTGTCGGCCTGGAGCTGTCGCTCCGTGGTCTCGTCGCCTCCGAGAGGCGCCTCGCGATCGGGCCCGGCGTCGCCCTGGATGGCGCCGCGCGGGGAGTCGCCGTGCGAGCTGTCGCCCTGGAGCGCTCCGCCTTGGGCTGCGCCCTGGTTGCCGTGCTCGTCGCCCGGGGCGTCCTCGTCGGCATCGCCCTGAAGAGCGCCGCGCGGGGAGTCGCCGTGAGAGCTGTCGCCCTGGATGGCGCCGCCCTGTCCGGACTCCGGAACGCCGACGCGCTCCGCGCCCTCGGCCGGGTCTTCCGCGTGCGGGGTGTGTTCCGTGTTCTCGTCCATGGGCGCGACGTTACGCGCGGGTCACGGCATCCGAAGACCCCATTGACAAGGCTCGCCTTACTGCACTCACCGCACCCGTTCCGCTGTCCCTGCACCGATCGGTGCGAAATGCCGGTGATGAACGCCCGGAGTCGACATTCGGCACCGGTCCGTGCGGTTCTGCGCACGCGCACGCGACGGATGCCGTGACGGATGTCGCGACGGATGCCGGGGCCTACGGCGCCTCGGGGTCCTTCGGGCGGCGGATGGGCGTGGTGACCGCGGCCTCGTCGCTGAACTCCACCGGGTCGACCTCGTCGATCACGCTGAGGGGGCGGGTCTCGTCGAGCGTGAGCAGGAAGCGTCGATTCTCGTCGCGATGCAGACGCCCGGACGTGAACACCCAGATGGCGCCGATCGCGCAGGCGACGAGCCCCGCCGTACCGCCGAGCATGATCGCGGTGCGGGGACCGAAGGCATCCGCCACCCATCCGGCGATCGGTGCGCCCACCGGGGTCGATCCCATGATGACCGCCATGTACAGAGCCAGCACGCGCCCGCGCAGCGCCGGATCGGTCGTGATCTGCACGTAGCCGTTCGCGGTCGTGAGCAGCGTCACGATCATGAACCCGGTGAACATCAGTGTGATGCCGTAGGTGAGATAGGTGGGCATGGCGGCCGACACGAACGCGGCGACGCCGAAGCCTCCGGCCGCGAGGATCACGACGCGCACCCGCGCCCGATCGCGCCGCGCGGCGAGCAGGGCGCCGGCGAGAGAGCCGATCGCCAGGATCGACGACAGCACGCCGTAGCCGTCTGCTCCGGCCCCGAACTCGAGGGCCATGGTCGAGGCGAAGATCGGGAAGTTCATGCCGAACGCGCCGATCAGGAACACCGTCACGAACACGACCCGCAGGTCACTGCGGCCCCACACGTAGCGGAAGCCCGCCGCGAGTCCACCCCGCCCGCGGTTCTTGGGCCGCTTCGCGAGCAGGCTCGTGCGCAACAGGCCGAGCGCGAGGATCATCGCCAGGAACGTCGCCGCGTTGACGATGAACACCCAGCCCGACCCGATCGCCACGATCAGCAGACCGCCGACGGCGGGCCCGATCATGCGCGCGAGGTTGAACGAGGCCGAGTTCAGGGCGACGGCGTTGGAGGTGTCGGATGCCGACACCATGTCGGACACGAAGGCCTGGCGCGCCGGGGCGTCGAAGGCGTTCACGATGCCGAACCCGAGTGCGAACCCGAACATCATCGGCAGGGTCATGAGGCCGTTCAACAGCAGCATGCCGACGGCGATCGCGAGCAGCAGCAGTGCACTCTGGGTCGCGAGCAGGATGCGGCGACGCTCGAACCGATCGGCCACCCATCCGGTGAGGCTCACTAGCACCAGCGGCGGGCCGAACTGCAGTGCCATGGTGAAGCCCATGGCCGCCGCGTCGTTGTCGGTGAGCTCGGTGAGCACGACCCAGTCCTGCGCGGTCGCCTGCATCCAGCCGCCGACGTTCGAGACGAGGGCGCCGGCGAACCAGATGCGGTAGTTGATGTTCGCGAACGAACGGAACATCGCGCTCATCGGTCGGTCACCCGTCGCATCAGGATGCTCGCCTCGCGCAGCGTCGTGAGTTCGCCCTCCGTGAAGTCGAGGTCGGCGAGCATGTCGGCCAGCAGCACGTCGCGGCGGCGGATGGTCTCGACGACGAGTTCGGCGCCGGCATCCGTGATCTCGACCTGCACCCGGCGGCGGTCGTCCTCGTCGACGGCGCGGGTGACGTAGCCCTGCTCCTCGAGGCCGTTGATGGTGTTCGTCATCGAGGGGGCGGTCACCCGCTCGCGCTCGGCGAGGGTCGAGATGGTACGGCGACCGTTCATGCGCAGATCGGCGAGCACGGCGAGCTGTGCATCGCTCATGGAGTCGGCGGCGCGGGCGCAGCGCAGGCGTCGCGCGAGCCGGAACGTGGCCATGCGCAACTCGGTGGCGGTGAGCTGGAGGGAGTCGTCAGGCGAAGTCATTACTTAGTTAGTCTATCTAATTAATAGACGCGCGGGGCGGGAACGGCAGAATGGAGCGCGTGACCCGAACGCCCGCTCTCGAAATCGCCGTGCAGGATCCCGCCGGAGTGCGCATCGCCGGAGAGGTCGGTGCCGCGCGCGTCGAACTCGCGACCGCGCTGGCGCTCGGCGGCCTCACCCCGTCGCCCGCCACGCTCGAACTGTCGGTCGAGGCGGCGCGCGAGGCAGATGTCGAGGTGCACGTGCTCGTGCGCCCGCGCGGCGGCGACTTCCACTACACCGACGAGGAGATCGCGATCTGCGAGCGCGACGTGCGTCGCGCGATCGAGGCCGGGGCCGACGGCGTCGTGATCGGTGCTCTCGATGCGCACGGTGTGCTCGACGTCGACGCCATGGCCCGGCTGCGCGATGCGGCCGACGGAGCATCGGTCACCCTGCACCGCGCGATCGACGTCAGCCCCGACCCGCTCGCGACCCTCGACGCCGCGATCGCGCTCGGTCTGCGACGCGTACTCACCTCGGGCGGAGCATCCGCCGCGATCGACGGCATCGACACCCTCCGCGCGCTCGTCGCCCGCGCCGACGGACGCATCCAGATCATGGCGGGCAGCGGCGTCGGCGCCGTGAACGCCGCCGAGCTCGCCGGTACCGGAGTCGACGCCCTGCACTTCTCGGCCAAGCGCACCGTCACCGCCGAGGGCGGCGTGCGCATGGGGTCGGCCTCCGACGGCGTGGGCGGGTACGAGGTCACCGACCGCGACACCGCCTTCGCGGTTCGCTCCGCCCTCGGGCTGTGAGCCGCGCCCACGGTCGGTAGGCTCGCAGCGTGACGGATACCCGAGAGTTCACGGATGCCGACGGCATCGCCATCGTCTACGACGTGCACCCGGCGGCCACGACGCCCCGGGGTGTCGTGCAACTGCTGCACGGGGTTGGCGAGCACGCGGGTCGCTACGGTGCGCTGATCGCCGCGCTCACCGCGGCGGGCTTCACCGTCTACGCCGACGACCACCGCGGCCACGGCCGCACCGGCATCCGCCAGCACGGCGGTCCCGCGCGGTTGGGCCGGCTGGGCAAGGGCGGGCTGCGCGCCGCGAAGGATGCCGTCTGGCAGCTGACCGGCATCATCCGCGACGAGAACCCCGACCTGCCGCTCGTGCTGCTCGGGCACTCGTGGGGATCGTTCCTCGCGCAGATGCTGCTGAACGAGCATCCCGAGGCGTTCGATGCCGTGATCCTGTCGGGGTCGGCACTGCGGATGCCGGGATCGCTCAGCGCTGCGCCCCTCAACGCCCGCTGGGCGGGGCCCGACGCCACCGGCTACGAGTGGCTCAGCCGCGACCCGGAGGTGTGGGCCGCATTCGAGATCGACCCGCTCACCACGGGCGAGCCGCTGCTGAAGCTGTTCGGGCCGATCGAGGCCGCCAAGCTCTACGGGCGCCCGCGCCGAGACCTGCGGACGACGGGTGGCCGTGACATCCCCCTTCTGCTGCTCGTCGGGCGCGACGACCCGGTCGGCGGCCCCCGCAGCGTGCACAAGCTCGCCGACGAGTACCGCAGCCGCTCGGGCTTCACCGATGTGACGACCCTCGTCTACCCCGATGCCCGGCACGAGATCTTCGCCGAGCTGCAGCAGGACGAGGTGCGCGCCGACACCCTCGCCTGGCTCGACACGCACATCCCCCGGCGCTGAGCGTTCTCGCGGTGGGGTCGCCCCCACGAGTGCCGGTATGACGCCGGATGACGTCGGGTGAAGGTGCATGACACCGGCCCGACGGATGCTCCGCCCCCGCCGTAGATTCAGGGCAACATTCCGCGGGCATCCGAGGAGACGTGCCCCCGCACGACCCTCCTCGCGACGGGAGGAGGGTCCGATGAGCTTCGAGAGCGACTGGCGTGCGTGGCACGACGAACGCGAACGCGTGGCGGGTGCCGACTACGGCCCGTCGGCCCTGGAGTCCACGAACTGGCTGATCTCCGAACCCGCCGCGGTCGAGAACGTGCCGGGGCTCTGGGCGGTCGGTGCCGAGGGCGAGATCCGCGGCACCGAGCTCGGGGTCGCCGGGGCCACCGTCACCCTGCGCCGGGGCGAGGCGCTGCGCTTCGGGCGACGCGAACTGCGGGTGTTCCCGCGGCGCGAGACCGTGGCGTTGCGGGTGTTCAACCCGGCCCGCCCGCAGCGCGAGCGGTTCAGCGCGATCGACGCCTACCGTCCCGATCCCGCGTGGCGGTTGCCGGCGACGTTCGAGCCCGCCACCGACGAGTCGATCACGATCGTCGCGATCGACGGCGACCAGCACGAGGCGCCGATCGCCGGGCGGCTGCGGTTCGAGATCCGCGGGGTCGCGCACGAGCTCACCGTGACGCGCAACGTGCGCGGTGGCCTCGGTGCCGTGTTCGCCGACGGGACCAACGGCATCGAGACGTTCCCGTTCCGCTTCCTCGCGATCGACGAGCCCGATGACGACGGCACCGCGGTCGTCGACTTCAACCGGGCGTACCTGCCGCCGTGCGCGTTCTCCGACCAGTTCGTGTGCCCGCTCCCGCCCGCGGGCAACCGCTTCACGGCACCCATCCGCGCCGGCGAGCGCGCCGTCGTCCTCGGCCGCTGACCCCGTTTCGCGTGCGGGGACGCTTCGACAGGCTCAGCGACCCAGTTTCTGGACCTGGGTCCCTGCGCCCGTTGTCCCTCACCGGGTTCCTGAGCTTGTCGAAGGGCCCCGCTCCGCGTCACTGGGTCCCTGGGCTTGTCGAAGGGCCCCACAACTTCGACCGCGACCAACAACCCCGGTCGGCCGTAGGCTGGGGAGGTGCACGGTGAATACAAGGTCCCAGGGGGAAAGCTCGTCGTCGTCGACCTCGAGGTCGACGACGGGAGGATCGCGCAGTTCCGGCTCGCAGGCGATTTCTTCCTCGAGCCCGATACGGCGCTCGAGGCGATCAACGACGCCGTGAACGGCCTGCCGGTCGAATCGGATGCCTCCGTGATCGCCACCGCCGTGCGCGATGCGCTCCCCGAGGGGGCTCAGCTTCTCGGCTTCACGCCGGAGGCCGTCGGAACCGTCGTGCGACGCGCGCTCGTCACCGCTCCCGGCTGGCGTGACTTCGACTGGGAGATCGTGCACGACAAGGCGGTTTCGCCGGCCATGAATCTCGCGCTCGACGAGGTGCTCACCTCGCGCGTGGGCGAGGGGCGGCGTCGCCCGACCCTGCGCATCTGGGAGTGGGACGGCTCGGCGGTCGTCATCGGATCGTTCCAGTCGTACCGCAACGAGGTCGACCCCGAGGGTGCCGCGCGCCACGGTTTCGACGTCGTGCGCCGCATCTCGGGCGGTGGCGCGATGCTCATCCCCGAGGGGCAGATCATCACGTACTCGCTGTACGTTCCGGCATCCCTCGTCGCGGGCATGACGTTCGCCGACTCGTATGCGTTCCTCGACGACTTCGCCCTGCAGGCGCTGCGCTCGCTCGGCATCGATGCGGTCTACCGCCCCCTCAACGACATCGCGAGTTCGACCGGCAAGATCGGCGGGGCCGCACAGAAGCGTCTCGCCAACGGAGGCGTGCTCCACCACGCCTCGCTGTCGTACGACCTCGACGGCCAGGTCATGACCGAGGTGCTGCGCATCGGCCGCGAGAAGCTGAGCGACAAGGGCACCACGTCGGCGGCCAAGCGCGTCGACCCGCTGCGCAGCCAGACCGGGCTCAGCCGCGAGGAGATCATCGACCGCTTCATCGAGACCTTCCGCTCGCTCACCGCGGCCGAGGACGGCACGGTCGCGGACGACGAGTACGCTGCGGCCGAGGAGCTGGTCGAGACGAAGTTCTCGACCGACGCGTGGCTGCACCGGGTGCCGTGACCGACCCGGTACCCACTCCGCCCGTCCCGATCGAACAGGACGTCTCCATCGCACCGGTGCGGGTCGGGTCGGTGTCGATCCTCGAGGGCGACAACCTCGCCGCCGTGCGCGCGCTGCCCGATGCCTCGTTCACGCTGGTGTACCTCGATCCGCCCTTCAACACGGGCCGCGCGCGTGAACGGCAGATCGTCACCGCGACGCGGACGCGCACAATTCCGGAAGAATCGGATGCCGAGGGGAAAATCGACCCGGAATCGGCTGAGTCCGGAGCATCCGTCCGGAGTTATGAGCAGCCGGTCCCCGAGACCGCGCCCACCGAGATCCGCCACGGCTTCCACGGCCACCGCTACGAGCGGGTGCGCGGGATGCTGCGCACCTACGACGACCGCTTCGACGACTACGGCGACTTCCTCATGCCGCGTCTCGAGGAGGCGTGGCGACTGCTCGCCGACGACGGCACGCTCTACCTGCACCTCGACTACCGCGAGGCGCACTACGCGAAGGTGATGCTCGACGCGGTGTTCGGACGCGACTCGTTCCTCAACGAGCTGATCTGGGCCTACGACTACGGCGCGAAGTCGCGCAGCCGCTGGCCCACCAAGCACGACACGATCCTCGTGTACGTGAAGAATCCGCGCGCGTACTTCTTCGACTCCGATGAGGTCGACCGCGAGCCCTACATGGCCCCCGGCCTCGTCACGCCCGAGAAGGCGGCGCGCGGAAAGCTGCCGACCGATGTGTGGTGGCACACGATCGTGCCGACGACCGGGCGCGAGAAGACGGGGTATCCGACGCAGAAGCCCGAGGGCATCCTGCGACGCATCATCCGGGCGTCGAGCCGTCCCGGAGACCGGGTGCTCGACCTCTTCGCCGGCAGCGGCACGACCGGCGCGGTTGCGTCGGCGCTGGGGCGCGACAGCGTGCTGGTCGACGACAACCCCGAGGCGATCCGGGTGATGCGCGAGCGGATGCCGCACGCCGAGGTCACCCGCGTCGGCTGAGCCCGAGCATCGGCTCGTCTCAGGCGATGTAGATCTTGCGCAGGGTCTCGGTGACGGTCCAGACCGTGCGCTGGCCCTCGGCCAGGCGCACGACGGAGCCGGGGGAGACGTCGAGATCGGGCAGATCGGGGTCGTCGAAGGCGATGCGCGCCCGGCCCGAGAGCACGACGAAGACCTCGTCGGTCTCGGTGTCGGATGCCGTTCCCGGCGTCATCTCCCAGATGCCGATCTCGGTGCCCCCGAGCAGGGCGAGCGGGTGCACGGCGGTGGTCGGGTCGCCCGAGACGACGTCGGATGCCGGCAGCGGCACGTGCACGAGCGCGAGGGTCGCGGCATCCGCTCCCGTGCCGGGGGTGAGCCCCTCGGCCGGTTCGGGGGTGAGCCCCTCGTCGGGGATCGTGTCGCTCACGAGTCGAATCCCATGCCGAGCGCGTCGAGCGTCTTGAGGAAGAGATTGCGCTTGCCCCCGTTGTGATCGGCGCGATCCATCGCGGCGCGCACGAGGTTGATGCCCACCGCGGCGGCGGGTTCGGGCGGGAAGGGCACCGGGCGCTGCCGCACCATTTGCAGCGCGGTGCGTTCGGTCTCCTCGCCCGCGAGCTTGTCGAGCATGACGTCGGCGGCGAACCGCGCCGCGCCCACACCGAGTCCGGTGAACCCGGTGGCGTAGGTCACCCGGCCCTTGCGTGCGGTGCCGAAGAACGCGCAGAAGCGGCTCGACGAGTCGATCGCCCCGGCCCAGCGGTGCGTGAAGCGCAGCCCCTCGAGCTGGGGGAACGTGGTGAAGAAGTGCGAGGCGAGCCGCCGGTGGCTCTCCATCCGGTCTTCGTACTCGGGGCGCACCTTGCCGCCGTAGTGGTAGACCGCGTCGTAGCCGCCGAACAGGATGCGGTCGTCGGCGGTGAGCCGGTAGTAGTGGAACTGGTTGGCGCTGTCGGCGAGGCCCTGCCGGTTCCGCCACCCGATCGAGGAGAGCTGCTCGGTGCTCAGCGGCTCGGTCATCAGCACGTAGTCGTACACGGGCACCGTCATCAGACGGTTGCGCTTGAGCAGCGAGGGGAAGACGTTCGTGGCCAGCGCGACGGCATCCGCCACGACCCGGCCGTCGCGGGCCTCGACGGTGATCGCGCCCGATCCGTCGCCGAGGATGTCCTGCACGAGAGTGCGCTCGTAGATCTCCACGCCGAGGTCGGTCGCGACGCGGGCGAGCTCGAGCCCGAGCTTGGCGGGGTGCACGAGGGCGGTGGTGTCGCGCTCCCACGCGCCTGCGAGGAACGTGGGGGAGTGCACCTCGGCCTGCACGGCATCCTGGTCGAGGAACCCCTCCTCCTCGCGCAGCCACTCGACCTGGTGCGGTTCGACCGCGACGGCGAGCTGCCCGGTGCGTTCGAACTCGGCATCCATCCCGTAGCGCGCGACGGTGTCGGCGATGCCGTCGAGGTTCTCGAGCCCGAGCCGTTCGAGCTGCGCGATCTCGTCGGGCCAGCGGTTCACGCCGTTCTCGTGGCCGTGGGTGATGCTCGCCTCGCAGAACCCGCCGTTGCGGCCGGAGGCCGCCCACGCGACGCGCGACGCCTCGACGAGCACGACCCGGCGGTCGGGGTCGCGCTCCTTGGCGCGGATCGCGGTCCACAGCCCCGCGTACCCGCCGCCGACGATCGCGAGGTCGGCCTCGATCGCACCGGTCAGTGTCGGGTACTCGGTGCGCTGCACGTCGTCGAGCCAGAACACGGCGAACGAGGTGTCGCGCAGGGACTCGTCGATGACGGAGTCCTGCGGGCGACGGCGTTCGAAGACGGTGGTTCCCATACGCGCTCCCTTGTTCCTCAGTTGGTTCTCTCAGTGGATGAGGCGCGCGGTCAGCGCGTTCCCCAGTTGTAGAGGTCCTTATAGAGCCCGGCGTAGAGCAGGCTCTCGGTGTGCACGATGCCGGGGATGGTGCGGATGCGCGTCGCGATCAGTTCGAGCAGGTCGGCGTCGCTCTCGCACACGGCCTCGACGAGGATGTCGAAGCTGCCGAGGGTGACGACGACGTAGGCGAGTTCGGTGATCTCGGTGAGCTGCTCGGCGACCGCACGCGGGTCGCCGGTGACGCGGATGCCGATCATCGACATCCGGTGGAATCCGAGCTGCAGGGGGTCGGTGACCGCGACGATCTGGATCGTTCCGGCATCGGTCATGCGCTGCACGCGCTGGCGGGTGGCGGCCTCGCTGAGACCCACCTCCCGCCCGATCTCGGCGTAGGGGCGCCGGCCGTCCTCCTGGAGCAGCTCGATGATCCGCTTCGAGATGTCGTCCAGCACCGGCTGTGTCTTCGTGCCCATGCGTCGATATTGACAGGCGGATGCCGGTGGTGCAACCGATTCAGTCGTCGGTGGCTTCCGGGCCTTCCGATTCCGAAAGTGCCGCGCTACTGTGGCCGCATGCGCACTGAGAGCTTGCAGAACTTCATCGGCGGTCGGTTCGTCCCCGTGTCCGGCGCAGGCGACCTTCCGCTCATCGACCCCGCCACCGAGGAGGAGTACGGCCGCCTCCCGGTGTCGGATGCCGGTGACGTCGATGCCGCCTACGCCGCGGCATCCGCTGCCTTCCCGCTGTGGCGCGACACTACGCCCGCCGACCGGCAGCTCGCCCTCTTCCGCATCGCCGACGACATGGCCGCGCGTGCCGAGGAGTTCGCCGATCTCGAGTCGCGCGACACCGGCAAGCCGCGCGCGAGCCTCGTCGAGGACGAGATCATGCAGTCGGTCGATCAGCTGCGGTTCTTCGCCGGTGCCGCGCGGTCGCTCGAGGGGCGAGCGGCGGGGGAGTACCTCGCCGGGCACACGTCGTTCGTGCGCCGCGAGCCGATCGGCGTGATCGGGCAGGTCACGCCCTGGAACTACCCCCTGAACATGGCCGTGTGGAAGATCGCCCCGGCGCTCGCCGCGGGCAACACCGTCGTGCTCAAGCCCGCCGAGACGACCCCGCTGTCGACGCTGCTGCTCGCCGAGATCGTGGCGTTGCACACCCCGGCCGGAACGTTGAACGTCGTGCTGGGCGACCGCGAGACCGGCGTCGCGCTGGTGGAGCATCCGACACCGCAGATGGTCGCGATCACCGGATCGGTGCGCGCGGGCATGGCGGTGGCGCGGTCGGCGGCGAACGACGTCAAGCGCGTGCACCTCGAGCTCGGCGGCAAGGCCCCGGCGATCGTCTTCGCGGATGCCTCGGTGTCGAAGGCGGTCGAGGGGATCGTGACCGGTGCGTTCTTCAACGCCGGGCAGGACTGCACCGCGGCGACGCGCGTGCTCGTGCACGAGTCCCTGCACGACGAGCTCGTGGCGGCGCTGGTCGCGCGGGCGGAGTCGGATGCCCGCACCGGCGGCCCACGCGAGGACGGTGTGCTCTATGGCCCGCTCAACAGTGCCGCACAGCTGGAGCAGGTGTCGGGATTCGTATCGAGGTTGCCCGCGCACGCGCGGGTGGAGACCGGGGGCGTGCGGCAGGGAGATCGCGGCTACTTCTGGCCCGCGACGATCGTGTCGGGGGTGCGGCAGGACGACGAGATCGTGCAGGGCGAGGTCTTCGGGCCGGTGCTCACGGTGCAGTCGTTCTCCACCGACGAGGAGGCGCTGGAGCTGGCGAACGACGTCCCGTACGCGCTCGCCGCGTCGGTCTGGACGACCGATCACGCCCGGGCGATGCGGTTCTCGCGCGACCTCGACTTCGGGTGCGTGTGGATCAACACGCACATCCCCTTCGTCTCCGATATGCCGCACGGCGGGTTCAAGCACTCCGGCTACGGCAAGGACCTCTCGCAGTACGGCTTCGACGACTACACCCGCATCAAGCACGTGATGAGCGCGTTGGACTGAGCGCGCCCCGTCGAGACACCATCTCCGGCACGAGGCATCCCGCCTCGCGTGGTGGTTCGCGCTCGAAATGATGTCTCGGTGCTCGGCGCGCGCCGCACACCCGAATGCGACACGAAGTGTCGACCTGCGGTCTCCGGTATGCCATGCTCGATGAAGCCGATGGGGGATCGGCCACTCTCACCAATCGAACGTCTCACAGAAAGACCGACCGGAGCGCGATGAGCAGGCCCCTCGCCGGACCGCAGACACTGTTGCGCTCGATCAACGGGCGCGCGATCCTCGAGACGCTCGCCAGCGAAGGTCCGCAGACGCGCACCGATCTGATGGAGGCCACCGGGCTGTCGCGCACCGCCGTGACGCAGGTGCTGCGCATGCTCGAGAGCGCCGGCGCCGTCGCGCCCGACGGTGTCGACCGCAGCTCGCGCGGGCCGGCCGCCGGCAAGGTCGGACTGCACCCGCACCTCGGATTCGCCGCCGCCGTGCACGTCGACCACCGCGCGGCGCACGTCGTGCTCGTCGATGCGACCGGTGCGGTGCGTGCCGAGGCGCACGGCGACTTCCCGCGGAAGGACGACAACGAGACCCGGGTCGCGCACATCGCCGCGCTCATCGACCGCTGCAATGCGACCGTCGCCGGCCCCCTGCACCTCGCGCTGATCGGCGTGCCCGGTATCGTGACCGCCGACGGCAGCATCCGCAACGACCAGGGGCCCGACGGCGGCGCGTTCCGCTCTGCTCTCACCGACCGGCTCGGCTGCCCCGTGCGCATCGAGAACGACGTGAATCTCGCCGCCCTCGCCGAACTCACCGCCGGTGCAGGCGCCGAGCTGTCGAGCTTCTCGCTGCTGCTGCTCGACGAGGGTCTCGGCGCCGGAATCGTGATCGACGGCGCCCTGCACCGCGGGTTCTCCGGAGTGGCGGGCGAAGTGATGTACCTGCCGCAAACGCCCCTGCCCGTCGGTGCCCCCGTCGTGAACGACCAGGTCGTCGCCGACCTCGCGCTCGTCAACGGCCGCGACCAGAACGCGCCCCTCGAAGAGCACCTCGATGCCGCGGCGGCCGGCGACGAGGCGGCGATGCAGATGGCGCTCGAGCTCGGCAAACGCCTCGCGCTCGTCGCCGGCAGCATCGGTCTCGTCCTCGATCCCGAAGCGTTCATCCTCAGTGGGCAGGCCGCGCACCCCGTGCTCGTCGACATCATCCATCAGGTCGCCGAGCAGTACTCCGCCCGCCTTCCGCTGCGGTTCGTCGTCTCCAGCGTCGGCCCGGAGGCGCCGCTCGTCGGCGCGGTCGGCGAAGCGGCATCCGCCCTGCGTGCCACGCTCTTCGCCCGCGTTCTCACCACACCCGAAAAGCCCGGCCGGTGACCGGCACTTCTGACAGGACCCGACGATGACCGCACCCTCCGACCTGATCGAACGGCTGGGGCACGCCCCCGGAACCCGCGCCATCATCCTCAACGCCGATGACTTCGGCATGTGCCATGCGGCCAACGTCGCGATCGCCGAGCTGCTGGATGCCGGCCACGTCGACTCCGCCACGATCATGGTGCCGTGCTCGTGGTCGCCCGAGGCCTTCGCGTTCGCAGCATCCCGCACCGACCTCGACGTCGGCGTGCATCTGGTGCTCACCAGCGAGTGGACCCGCTACCGCTGGCGCCCGCTCACGGCCGCTGCCTCACTCATCGACGGCGACGGATTCTTCCCCGTCGACGTCGTCGCGGTCGAGACCCGCGCGGCGTACGACGAGGTCGCCGCCGAGATCGCCGCGCAGCTGCGCACCGCGCTCGACGCCGGCGTCGACGTCACGCACCTCGACAACCACATGGGCTCGGTATACGGCCTCGCGACCGGTCGCGACTTCCTCGAGCAGGTGTTCGCGCTGGCCGCCGCGAACGGCCTCCCGTTCCGCCTTCCGCGCCGCATGGACGGCGCAGAATCGGATGCCGAGCTGCGCGACAAGCTCGCGCGCGCCGCCGCCGCGGCCGACTCGCTCGGTGTCGAGATCATCGACCGGCTGTGGTCGCACCCCTTCGAACTCGTCGGCGAGGGCACTGCGGCGGAGGAGACCTACGAGCAGGTGCGCGACGGCTTCGTGACGCTGCTGCGCGCGGTGCCCGCGGGAGTGACCGAGATCTACCTGCATCCGATGGTCGACGATGAGGAGCTGCGGGCCGCCGTGGACTTCGCCTCGCCGAAGCGCGAGTTCGAGCGGAAACTGCTCGCCGACCCCGTCGTGCTCCGGGTGATCGAAGACGAAGGGCTCGTGCGCATCGGCTGGCGGGCGCTGCGCGATCTGCAGAGGGGCACCGCACGATGACCACCTTCACCGAGCGTCTGCGCGACCGACGGCTCGACGCCGCCCCCACCCGGGCGCAGTCGATCGCGTTCGGGGCCTCCGGGTTCCCGACCCAGTTGATGGCGCAGACCTTCTCGGCGTTCATCGTCTACTTCTACGTCTCGCACCTCGCGGTGCCGGCGGGGTGGGTGGCCGCGGCGATGATCGCCCACGGCATCCTGAACGCGGTGCTCAACCCGTTCGTCGGGGCGATCTCCGACCGCCTGCGCACCCCGTGGGGGCGCCGCATCCCGTGGATCGGCCTCGGGATCGTCCCGCTGGTCGTGGCGTTCGCGCTGGTGTGGATGCCGCCGGAGCTGCCCACCGCGGGCCTCATCGCCTGGTTCCTCGTGGTTGTGGCCGTGTACGACATCGCCTACGTGGTGGTCGTGCTCAACATCTCGGCCCTGTTCCCCGAGATCTTCCGCACCACCGACGAGCGTGCGCGGGGCAACGTCCCCCGGCAGATCTTCGCGATCCTCGGCATGATCCTCGGCACCGCCGGAGCACCGCTGCTCTACGCCTCGCCGATCGGCTGGCACGGCATGGCGATCGTGCTCGGCACGGTCTGCCTCGCGTTCCTCGTCTGGTCGTTCACGGGCGGGATGGTCGAGCGGCGCGTGCCCGAGGCATCCGTCGCGGCGCCGCTGCCGTTCGGCATGCAGATGCGGTACACGTTCGCGAACCGGGCCTTCGTGCCTTATGTGATCGGCTCGCTGTTCATCCAGACGGCGATCGCCGTGATCCTCGCCGCACTCCCCTTCTACGTGCGCTACTCGCTGGGAGCCCCCGAGGGGGAGGGCAGCATCCTGCTGGGCGCGATCTTCGTGACTGCCATCCCGGCGATCGTGCTGTGGAGCGCGGTCGTCCGTCGCACCAGCCCGCGCACCGCCCTGCTGTGGAGCGTGGCCGTCTTCGGCCTCTCGGTGCTCGGGTTCCTCGCCCCGACGAGCATCCTCGCCGCAGCCCTCGTGGGCGTCGCGGTCGGCATCGGCGTCGGTGGTCTGCTGCAGCTTCTCGAGGTCGTGCTGGCGCAGATCATCGACGAGGATGCCGTGCGCACCGGGCACCGTCGGGAGGGCGCCTACTTCGGGGTCAACGGTTTCATCGTGCGCGGCTCCGTGGTGCTGCAGGCGATCGTCGCCGCGTGGGTGCTCACGGCATCCGGGTTCGATGCCGCGCTCGGCGACGCGCAGCCCGACGCGGTGGACGGCGGCATCCGTCTGATGCTCGCCGTCATCCCCGTCGGCTTCGTCGCCCTCGCCTGGATCTGCTTCTTCCTCTACCCCATCCGCACCCGCGACCTGGCCGCCGCTAACCCGGCAAGCTGAGAGCGCTCGTACCCGCCCCTACTGCCATGCAACTGGCGGGCGCAGGGATGCCGCCGGCGCGAGCCAGCTACTCCCCCAGAAAGATGGACGCGAGCCGACGCATGCCACTGGCGGGCGCAGGGATGCCGCCGGCGCGAGCATCGGGAGGGGACCCGCTTGCGGGGAGGGCGCCCGTTCTGCGAGTGACGGCGGCATCCCGGAGCTCGCCCCACAAGAAACTAAGAAGAAGAAACCCGAGCCTCCCAGCCCGTACGCACCATCTCGTCGACCGAATACCGCATCCGCCAGTCGAGGTCGCGGGCGGCGAGGGTGCCGTCGGCGACGATGCGGTCGGGGTCGCCGGGGCGGCGCGGGCCGATCTCGGGGGCGAACTCGACGCCGGTGACGCGCACCATCGCATCCATGATCTGCTTCACACTGAGGCCGTCGCCCGAGCCGAGGTTGTAGGCGGGCTCGATCGGCTCACCGGCGGCGAGACGCTGCGCGGCGGCGACGTGCGCGGCGGCGATGTCGCCCACGTGCACGTAGTCGCGCACGTTGGTGCCGTCTTCGGTGTCGTAGTCGTCGCCGTTGATGCGCGGGGTGCGCCCCTCGAGCAGCGCCTCGAACACGATCGGGAAAAGGTTGTGCGGGCTGACGTCGTAGACCGTCGGGTCGGCCGATCCGACGACGTTGAAGTAGCGCAGCGAGGTGTGCCGCAGCGGGGTCGCCGACTCGGCGGTGGCGACCGCCTGGTCGCGCAGCAGCCATTCGCCGATGAGCTTCGATTCGCCGTAGGGGCTCGCGGGCTTCTTGGCCGTGTCCTCGACGACGAGGGCGACGTCGGGGGTGCCGTAGACGGCGGCCGACGACGAGAAGACGATGTTCGCGACGCCCGCGGCCTCCATCGCCTCGAGGATCACGCGGGTGCCCTCGACGTTCTGCGCGTAGGTGTGCAGCGGGCGCTGCACCGAGACGCCGGCGTACTTGTAGCCGGCGACGTGGATGACGCCCTGGGCGTCGTGGTCGCGGAGCGCCTTCTCGACGAGGTCGCGGTCGAGGATGCTGCCCTGCACGAAGGGCACGCCCTCCGGAACGAACGAGGCGACACCGCTCGACAGGTCGTCGAGGACGACCGGGGTGAGCCCGGCATCCGCGAGGGCGCGGACGACGTGCGAGCCGATGTAGCCGGCGCCGCCGGTGACGATCCAGGACATTGCGTTCCTCTCCGGCCGCGCACGACCGCGCGACTCCGGGTTCGATTCTCTCAGGCGGATGCTGTGGACTCCGGCGCCGCCGTCACCGATACAGCGCCGGTCACGCGTCGCGGTGCGCGCCCGCCGACGGCACGACCGTGAACAGGTGCGGGGCGGTGAAGCCCGCGTCGGCGAAGGCCGCGGTCACGGCATCCGACACGGCCTCGACGGCATCCTGTTCGATCAGCGCGATCGCCGCGCCGCCGAATCCGCCGCCCGTCATGCGCGCGCCGAGCGCGCCGGCGGCCAGCGCGGCCTCGACGGCCGTGTCGAGCTCGGCCACCGAGATCTCGAAGTCGTCGCGCATCGAGGCGTGCGAGGCGACCAGTAGGTCGCCGATCGCGCGGGCGCCCTGCTCGCGCAGCACCCGCACCGTGTCGAGCACGCGCTGGTTCTCGGTGACGATGTGCCGCACACGGCGGAAGGTCACGTCGTCCATGAGCTCTTCGGCGCGGGGGAGGTCGGAGGTCGACACGTCGCGGAGGCTGGGCACACCCATGATCTCGGCGCCGAGCTCGCACGAGGCGCGGCGCTCTCCGTAGCCGCCCGTGGAGTGGGCGTGCTTGACGCGCGTGTCCATGACGAGGATCGCGAGACCCGCCTCGGCGACGCCGACCGTGACGAGCTGCGCTTCGAGAGAGCGGCAGTCGAGGAAGATCGCGGCATCGGTCTCGCCGAGCATCGATGCCATCTGGTCCATGATGCCGGTGGGAGCGCCGACCGCCTCGTTCTCGGCGCGGCGGCCCACGCGGGCGAGCGCGGTGCGGTCGAGTCCGGTGTGCCAGAGGTCGTTCAGCGCGGTCGCGGTCGCGCCCTCGATGGCCGCCGACGACGACAGCCCCGCACCCACGGGCACGTCGGAGGCGATCGCGATGTCGACCCCGCGGAACGCGCCCTCGGGAGCCGCGAGACGCAGCGCCCACGCGACGCCGAGCGGGTACGCGGCCCACTCCGGAACGGCCGGCGCCTCCTCACTGGGTCCCTGAGCCCGTCGAAGGGTCGGGAACAGCCCGTCGAGCTCGTCGATCCCGACCTCGACCGTCTCGTCGGAGAACGTCGAGACGACGCGGATGCGGGCGTCGTCGCGCAGTCCGACGGCGGCGACCGTGCGGTGCGGGATCGCGAACGGCAGCACGAAGCCCTCGTTGTAGTCGGTGTGCTCGCCGATGAGGTTGACGCGACCCGGTGCCGACCAGATGCCGTCGGGGGTGCGGTCGGTCAGCTCGACGAACAGTGCGCGCGCGGCATCCTGAGCGGTGGTCTCCGTGACGGTCATGCGGGGGTCTCCTCGGAGGTCGGGGCGGATGCCGCGGCTGCGGCCTCGGCGGATGCGATGGCGCCGCGAATGCGGGCCGCCCCCTGCTCGGGGGTGACCTCGGCGGCCCAGGCCCACATCGCGGCTTCGGAGCCGGCGAGGAACTTGAGCTTGTCGGCGGCGCGGCGGGGGCTCGTGAGCTGCAGGTGCAGGCGCACGGTGTCGCGGCCGACGTTCACGGGTGCCTGGTGCCAGGCGGCGATGTACGGGGTGGGGGTGTCGTAGAGCGCGTCGACACCGCGCAGCAGACGCAGGTAGAGCGGGGCGAGTTCGTCGCGCTCGGCCTCGGTCGTGGCGGCGAGGTCGGGCACGTGGCGGTGCGGCATCAGGTGCACCTCGAGGGGCCAGCGGGCGGCGAAGGGCACGAAGGCGGTCCAGTGCTCGCCGCGGAAGACGACCCGCTCGGATGCCTGCTCGAACTCCAGGATGCGGGCGAAGAGGTCCGGCGCTGTGCGGTCGATCGAGTCGAGCAGCTTGGCCGTGCGCGGGGTGACGTACGGGTACGCGTAGATCTGCCCGTGCGGGTGCGGCAGCGTGACGCCGATCGCTTCCCCGCGGTTCTCGAACGGGAAGATCTGCTGGATGCCGGGCAGCTGCGAGAGCGCGGCGGTGCGGTCGGCCCACGCCTCGATCACGGTGCGGGCGCGGGTGACCGACTGGGTGCCGAACGATCCCGAGTGCTCGGGGCTGAAGCACACGACCTCGCAGCGGCCGACCGAGGTGCGGGTGCGGCCGAGCCCGAGCGCGTCGAGGTCGTCGAGGCCGCGGGGGGCGTCGCTCGCCGCGGGGGCGGTGCCGACCGCCTCGGCGAGGGCGGGGCCGAACGCGGGGGAGCGGTTTTCGAACACCGCGACGTCGTAGCGCGAGGGCACCTCCGACGGGTTGGTCGGGGTCTGCGGGGCGAGCGGGTCGGCGTCGGCGCTCGGCATCATGACGCGGTTCTGCCGGTTGGCCGCCACGGTGATCCAGTCGCCGGTGAGCACGTCCTGCCGCATGGTCGCGGTGGCGGGCCGCGGATCGAGCGTGCGGGCGTCGACGGCGCGCTCGGCGCCGAGCGTCGTATCGGGGTCGTCGTAGTAGATGATGTCGCGGCCGTCGGCGAGCAGCGTCGCGCGCTTGACGATGCCGGCGCTCAGAGTCGAGGTGCGCATCTCCGCAGATTCAGGCGTGTTCACGTAAACATGGTAGATCCGCGGCCGTGATTACGTCAACATGGAGGAGTGAACGACCCCACCTCTTCTCCGCGACCGATGTCGGGCCGCGTCTCGATGGCGATGGTCGCCGCTCGCGCCGGGGTGTCGGGGCAGACCGTCTCGCGCGTCGTCAACGACAGCCCGCGCGTCGATCCCGCCACCCGCGCCCGGGTCGAGCGGGCCATGTCCGACCTCGGCTACCGCCCGCACCGCGCCGCCCGTGCGCTGCGCACCGGGCGCTCGCAGACCATCGGCCTGGTCGTGACGACGCTCGCCACGGTCGGCAACTCGCGGATGCTGCAGGCCGCCGCCGAAGCCGCAGCCGAACGCGGCTACGCCCTCACGGTCGTCACGGCCGCCGCGGGATCCGCCGGGGTCGACGCGGCCTTCGATCGACTGGCCGAGCAGGAGGTCGACGGCGCGATCGTGCTCAACGAGGCCTCCGCGCTCGTGCCTGCCGCCGCGCGCCCCACGGGGCTGCGTCTCGTGGTGGTCGATGCGATCGCCGATCACGGCCTTCGCGCCGTGCACAGCGATCACGCCGGCGGAGCCGCCGCCGCCACCCGGCACCTCCTCGATCTCGGCCACGAGACGGTGCACCACCTCGCCGGACCCGCCGACTCCTTCGCCGCCGCCGAGCGCGAACGCGGCTGGCGCGAGACGCTCGTCGCCCACGGCATCCGTCCCCCCGCCGTCGTGCGCGGCGACTGGTCGTCGGACTCCGGGCATGCCGCCGCAGGGTCGTTGGCCGCGGCATCCGCCGTCTTCTGCGCCAACGACCAGATGGCGCTCGGACTCGTGCGCGGTCTGGAGGACGCGGGCAGCCGGGTGCCGACCGATGTCGGGGTCGTCGGGTTCGACGACGTGCCGGATGCCGCGAACTACCGCCCGCCGCTCACCACGATCCGGCAGGACTTCGCGGCCCTCGCCGACCGCGCGGTCGCCGCGCTGGTCGCCGAGATCGAGGGGGGAACGGATGCCGAGGCCGAGGCGCCTGCGACGTCGGTCGTCCCGACGTCGCTGGTCGTGCGTTCGAGCACCACGGCCCGCTGACCCCGGGCCCGCTGACCCCGGGCCCTCAGCCCCCCCGCTACGGCTGGGCGACATGGACGCCCGTCACCGCGCCGCCCCGCACCAGGAAGCCCCGACCGGGCGGGAAGTCCGCGCGCCGGGCGCGGGGGAAGTTCGCGGTGTAGACGCTGGGCATGTCGTTGGCATCGGGCTGGAGCGCGAGTCCCCATCGCGCGCCGCGGAGGGGGCTCGCGAGTTCCCAGACCGAGGTGAGCGTGGCGTTCTCGCCCTCGACGATCACGGTGAGGTCGCTGCGGCGCAGCAGTTTGAGCAGCGTCGCCAGGGCGGACTCGTCACCGCTGCCGTCGAAACCGCCGACGTCCTCGATGACCACGATGCCCTGATGCCCGGCACGAGGGAACGCGAGCTGCGCTCGGGCCGGTTCGGGCTCGTCGGCGGCAGCGCCGGTGCTGCCGATCAGCGGGATCGCCGAGAGCAGCGACGCCGTTGACGACCGCGGCGTCCCGCCGAGCGCCTCGATGAGCGCCGTGATGAGATCCGGGCGATCCTGCGCGGAGTCGCCGCGATGGCTCCACGCGACGTCGTGGGCCAGCGTCGACGCACGCGGTGAGAGCAGGGCGAGATCGAGCGAGATGCCGTGCTTCGCGGCGTGCGCGTGCCGGGCGGCCAGGATGCTGCGCACCGCAGTGGTGCGCCCTGATCCCGCCGGTCCCGTGACCAGCATCATGCCGGTGAGGGGCACGTCGACGGCGGTGAGGCGAGTGGTCTCGACGGCGAACGCCTGGGGGTTTGCGGCGCGGGGCAGCTCGTGTCGCGCGAGCGAGGTCGGGACTTCCGGGATGCCGGGTGCGTTCTCGATCCCGCGGGAGCGCAGTGTCTGCGCGATGTGTACGAGTGCGGTGTCGAGGGCCTCGTCGTCGGGTGCGGATGCGGGCATGGCGAACTGCACTTCCCGCTCGGACGAGAGATGCATGGCCCGTCCTGCCGGGGCGGTGCGCAGCATGTCGGCCGATGCGCCGACCATGCCGTAGTCGTGGTCGGCGAGCATGCGCAGCACGAACGTCTCGCCGATGCTCGCCGCGATGGCGCTCGGCAGCGACATCGCGCGCTCGCTGGCGAGGACCACGTGCACGCCGACGTGCCGCCCCGCGCGGAGGATGTCGACGAGTGCGGTGAACATGCCGGTGTCGGGTCCGTGGTGCTCGTACAGATCGCGGAAGGCCCCGAATCCGTCGAGCAGGAGGATGACGGGCGAGGCCGGAGACCGATCGTTCTCGCGCTCGTCGATGAGGTCGCGGATCATTCCGAGCAGGCGCACGGCGCGATCGGTGTCGTCGGCCGGCACGATGTCGCCGGTGGCGGGCAGCCCGATGAGCGTGGCCAGTCGTCCGCTCGCGGCATCGATGCCGTAGATCCGCGTCCTCTCGTCGCGCAGGATCGCTGCGATCGCGAAGGTGATGAGTGCCGTGGTCTTCCCGGCGCCGGGCGCACCGAAGATCGCGACATTGCCGGCTGCCTTGAGGTCGACGATCTGATCGGTCTGACGCTGCTGCGTGGGGTCATCGACGCGACCGACCGATATGAGCAGATCGGAGTCGGTGGCGCTGCCCGCGGCTTCGCCGGGCAGGGCGATGAATGCGGGCAGCTGATCGACCCAGGGTTTGCGAGGGCGTTCGAGTCGCAGGGTGTCGGCGGCGACTTGGATGTTGCGCACCAGGCGCTCGATGTCACGAGCGGATGCCGCGGCCCCCGTGTCTCCGCCGGCGCGTTCCGGGGCGATGGCCCACGGTCGGGCGTGCCCGAACCTCAGGTCGCTCAGGTCGATGGCATCACGGCGCTGGCCGTCGGAGCGTCCGCCCAGGTAGGCGGTCTGGAAGTGCACGACCCGGCCGGCACCGATCTTGACCACGGCCCGCCCCGGCGTCTCCGGGGCGAAGTGCGCGGCATCCGCGATTCCGATGACGTCGTTGCTGTCGCTCGCATCGGCCATGCGCAGCGCGACGCGGAGGTTGGTGTTGGCGCGCAGGTTGTCGCCGATGACACCGGCGGGGCGCTGCGTCGCCATGATGAGATGCAGCCCGAGCGAGCGCCCGCGCTGGGCGATGTCGATGACGCCGTCGACGAACTCCGGGATCTCCTTCGCCAGGGCGGCGAACTCGTCGATGACGATGAGCAGGAGGGGCGGGGCGGCGACCTCGGAGCGCCGCTCGAGACCGGAGAGGTCCTTCGCTCCGTGCTCGTTGAGGAGCTCCTCCCGGTAACGCAGCTCGGCCCGCAGTGAGGTGAGCGCGCGGCGCACCAGGTGCTGGTCGAGGTCGGTGACGAGGCCGACGGTATGGGGCAGGGCCACGCAGTCGGCGAAGGCCGCCCCGCCCTTGTAGTCGACGAGCAGGAAGGTGACGCGGTCGGGGGAATACGCCGCGGCGAGCGACAGGATCCACGTCTGCAGGAACTCCGACTTGCCCGCGCCTGTCGTGCCGCCGACGAGGGCGTGAGGGCCGTGGGTGCGCAGGTCGATCTCGACAGTTCCGGCGTCGCTCTGGCCGATGCGGGCGGGAAGGGTGCCGGGGTCGCGCTCGGCGCCCGGCGTCCAACGGCTCGTGAGCGAGTCGGTGCTCTCCCAGCCGGCGATGACCTCGCGGGGGTCGTCGAGCAGGTTGCGCCGATCGATGTCGGCGAGCTTCACGCTCCGGGGCAGGTCGCTCTCGTCGAGGACTCGAGCGCCGGCGTCGACGACGGGAGTGAGACTGCGGGCGAAAGCCTCGGCCTCGGGCACGTCCACACGTTCGACGGTGTCGAGCGTCACGACGGTTCCCGAGCGTACGAAATGCGCGGTCGTCGGCGTCGTGGTCGCGTCGACGGTCGTGCGGCAGGCGGCCGGGACATCGGCCATCGAGCGTGCCGCCCAGATCACGTGCACGCCGACGTCGGGTCCGTCCTCGGCGAGGCCCACGAGGCGGGTGAGGTCCTGCTCCGCGTCGTCGTCGCCGGCGACGACGAGCACGATGATCGTGGGCAGCAGGGGTTGCTTCTGCACGGCGGCGAGTCGGGAGTCGGTGTCGGATGCCTGGGACTGGTCCCGCGATCGGATCGTGCGTGACGAGGCGGATGCCGTGCGGGTCGCGATGATCCCCTCGAGCTCCGTCAGCAGGAGCGCCCGGTCGCGCGCGGTCGCCGTGAGGTGCGGGGTGCGGATCGGGCTGTAGACCGAATCGGCGTGCGGCACCCATTTGAGCCAGTCCCAGTCGGCTTCCGTGTGCCTGCCCGTCGCGGCATCCGTGCCTGCGTGGGTCTGGGCGCTTGCCTGGGCGTTCGTCTCGGCGTCGGGCAGGAAGGCCGTGAAGACCACGTCCGCGGGGGAGTGCAGCCCGAAGAGCTGCACGAGCACCGAGCGCGTGATCGAATCGGCCCAGACGCCCTCTCCGGCGATGCCGAGCGACCCGCTCAGGTCGAGGCGTTCGAGAACCGGAACGTCGGCGATCGATGACAGCGCGGTGTGGGCGTCTTCGACCTGGGTCCAGTCCTCGGTCGAGGAGGATCCGCGGGAGGGGAGGTCGAGCACGGTGCGGCTGGGCAGCTCGCCGCTGCCGAGGCGGATTTCCAGGTACGAGCGGTGCTCCGACCGTCGCGTCCAGAGCACCGGAGTGCGGTCGCGAGCCGCGGTGAGCAAGTCGGCGAGCGGCACGCTCTCCTGCTGGCGAGCGGGACGCTCGATCTCGTGGCGTCGCGTCACCTCGTCGCGCACGGTCGCCAGCGTCTCGGTGAACTCGCGACGCTGCTTCTTCAGTCGGCGGCGCTGTCCGACGCGGCCGTCGAGCCAACTGCCGATCATGATGAGCGGCGACAGCGCGACGAAGGCGATGCTGAGGGCCGACTGGGTGACGGCGAAGAGAGCCGCACCCATGGCGAGAGGCGCCACCATCGCGACGAGCGGGAAGCGCGAGGGCTCGGCCGGGGTGGGCGGCGAGGGTAGTTCGAGCGGCGTCGGCGCATGTACGGGATCGACCCGGGGAGACCGCTGATGGCGCACGGTCGCGCGGGCCCGGGGCGCGCCCGGTCCGCCGGTGGCGACGGGATGGATGCGCAGGTGCACGTCGCCCAGGCGCAGCACGGTGGGGTGCGAGAGCTGGGTCGGGGCCGTCAGGCGCTGCAGTTCGCCGGATGCCGTGACGAGGTCGGTGCCGTTGGCGGAACCGAGGTCTCGCACGCTGCGGATCGATCCGAACGCGGTCATCTCGAGGTGGTGCCGGGAGACGCTGCGATCATGCAATTCGACGCGATTCGTGCGCTCGCGGCCGATACCGTTCTCACCCTGAATGATGGTATATCGCGCACCGGATTGCGCCCCGTCGAGAACGTCGATATATCCCGCTGGCTCGACCATTCGCTCCGCATTTCCGGCATCCTGCTCGCGAATTACCTCGATAACCGCTCCGGCCTGCACGCCCGATATGCCAATCGGATCGGCGGGGTCGAGAACGACGGCCCTCCCGCCGCGACGGTGAACGAGGATCGTCAGCGACGCCGTCCGGTCGAGGGCATGCGGGAGTAGTCGTCCGTCGCCCGCTCCGGCGCGGATGATGGTGCGGGCGAGGTCGGCGACCGTCGCGGTGACGTCGGCCGTCACGACGATGTCGCGCGCGCGATTCTGACCGTCGTTCCCGGTTTCGAACAGCGTGAATTTGAGCCTCACAGACCCCCCTGTCGGCCGCGTCCCGAATTGGTATATCGCCAGAAGTGGCGATTTTGCGAACGCGTTCGGCTAATGTAACCGATCGGGGACGCGAGAAATCATCTCGTGCCGAGAAATCGGAGGATGTTGTCATGGCGAATGTGAAGCTCAGCTACGACGAGATGGACGCGGCGGCGAAGGATCTCGACGCCGGCCGCGAAGAGATCACGCAGAAGCTGCAGGGCATGCAGACGAAGATCCAGGGGCTCGTGGCCTCGGGCTTCGTGACCGACCAGGCGTCGGGAAAGTTCAACGATGCCTACACGCGCTACACGCAGAGCGCGAACACCGTGATCGCCCAGCTGACCGAGATCTCGGCGTTCATCAGCGGCACGGCGAACGCGGGTCGCGAGTTCGACTCCCAGATCGCCTCGAAGATCAACTGATCGCGATCGAGCACCGTCGATGACGAGGCGTGTCTCTCGGGTGTGCCCAGTGGTGCACCTCTGAGGCACGCCTCGCTCGAGTTGGGGGGATGAGCGATGAAGGTCGATTACGGATCGCTGGAGGCTGCGGCCTCTGCTTTGTCGACGGCTGCCTCGGTAGTGACGTCGGAGAAGGCGGTTCCGGGTGAACTCGGTTCGGGCGCATCCGGCCCGGATGGTGCGCATACCGGTGCGCATTCGGAGCGGAAGTCCGTGGCGCAGGCCATGAGTGAGGCGATGATCGGACAGGGCAAGGCGTGCACCGAGCTGGTGTCGCTGTTCAAGCTGCTGGACGCGCAGATCGCTTCCCAGGTGCCGGGCGCATAGGAGGGGTGAGATGACGGCAGGAGATGTGGCGCTCGCGGGTGACTCCGCGACCGTGCGGGACGTCGGGGCCGATCTGCGAGGGCGGACTTTCGGCGCGGATGTCGGAGCGAAACTGATCGAGGCGTCGTCCGGACTGGGCCTCCAGTCGGGCAACGCGGTGTCGATCGACCGACTCGTGGCGGTGATCCAGGCGGCGCTGGCGCCGGCGGGTCTGGTGCAGGCCGCGGACCTTTCGTGGGGTGACGCAGCGGAAAGCCTCGGCGTGCAGATGGAGGAGATCGCGACGCGAACGCGGAACGAGAGGATCACGCTGGCCGACGCCAAGGCGACGGTCGTCATGAAGCAGGAAGCACTCGACTCGTACGATGCGTCGAGTGGTGAGGCCGACGACTACATGCGTTCCAGCCGGGGGCTCCAGCGTGCCGTCGACCATGCGGAGGATACGGTCGCGGCATCCGAGCAGCGGCTGGTCGGGTTGGATGAGGAACGACGAGGGATCGACGCGACAGCGAGTTCGAGCATCGGCACCGTTCGCTCCGAGTACGTGTCGACCCGAAAGGCGATCCCGTCGGTGCCGCACGTGTCGGCCGGGGTGTCTGTATCGGTCAGGATGCCGGACGGCAGTGTGCAGTCGGTGTCGGCCGTGGATCTCGCGAAGCTGAAGGACCCGGCGGCGATCCGCGCCGTCTGGGACGCGATGACGCCGGAACAACGGGAGAAGTTGATCACGGACTTCCCGATGCTGATCGGCAACCTCGAGGGGATTCCACTGCGCGATCGCAATACGGCGAACGTGATCACCGCGAAGGCTCATCGTGCCGAGCTCGAGAAGAACATCAAGATGCTGAAGCTTCTCGAGAAGCTGGGCACGCGCGTCGACGTGATCGACTTCGTCGCAGACCGTCAGGCGGGTGATCTCCCAGGAATCATCGCCGACATGGAGGGCGAGGCGAAGAGCATCGACGCGATGCTCGGCGACCGGAACGAGAATTACACGACGAAGAAGGGCGACGACGGCCAAGACGACCAGGTCGAAGGTCAACCCTTCGGCGTGTATCTGGTGTTTGACGAGAACGGTCGGAGGATCTCTCAGAACGGCACCGTTCTGGTCGGGTTCAATCCTCTCCGAGACAGTTACATCACCTTCCAAGGGATACTCGACCCGGTAACAGGCGACGTGCCTGCCTGGATGGATCAGGTGGGCGTGGTCATTCCGGGCACGACGTCCCGACTGGCGGGCTTCACAACAGACCTCGACAAGGGGAAGAACCTCATGTTCAACTCCGGAGCGCGGTCAGGCTATTTCACGTGGCACGGTGCGCCGATGCCGCAGTACGATTCGAGTCACCTCAACGAGGCGGCGCAGCAGGGATTCGCCGACGTCGCTGCGGCCCGGCTGGCAACCTTTGTCAATAGCCTCGGTATCGAACGCGGAACGGATGTGGTGCCGATCGGGCATAGCTACGGCGCTGCAGTGTTGGGAGGCGCCGAATACCTGGGGCTGAAAGCGGATCGCGTGGTGTACGTCGCTCCGGCGGGACTTGGGCATCACGTCGACGGGATCGAAGACTTTCCAGAGACGAAGGACGTCCCGCATTTCGCTCTTCAATCGAGAAACGATGCGATCGTGGGCTGGAATCAAGGCTTCGTACTTGGCAATATCGGTCATGGCCTGACCAATCCATTGACCGCAGACGGAGTCGTTCGGCTGGAGACGGGGTACGTCATTGCAGGCGACCCGAGTAGCGGAACGATTGAGAGCACCGGAGGTGGCGAAAGTCATACCTCCGTCTTTGACCCTCTGAGTACATCAATGAGGAATATCACCCGGGCAGTGAAGGGGGAGTCGGTGTCGCTCTATCACCCAGATGACGTCGAGTTCCGAGGCGGCTTCGCGCCGGTGATGGTCGATGTTCCCGGTTCCGGTGCAGCAAAACCTGAGGAGCTTGTCTCATCCCGCACCTTGGAGGAGGTTGACGGATGACTATTCAGAGAATGCGCAGTGTCGCACTCGCCGCTTTGGGCCTGTGCGCGCTGTTGTTGACCGGGTGCATCGGGATGAGTGCGGAGGAGAAGGTAGCGGTGCAGGAAGTGCAGTTGCAGGATTTCACTGACCAAGCGAATGGATGGGGTGGTGAGATCCTCGCACAGATCCCGGAAGCCGAACTCGAACCCGGCGCTGAGTACGTCAACTACGGTGGCGTACGCCAGGTAAGCGACTACAACGCCGAGTGGCCGAAGTACTACTACTGGGCGACGATCGTCGAACTACGAGCAGACGGACCCCGCACCCCCACGAACATGGCGAATGATCTGGAACCCTGGCTGGAAGAGCAGGGCTGGAAGCGAAACGCCGCCAGCGAATTCCCGCCCGGCGAGGAGAGCTTCACGCGCGATTATCACCGTGAGGGCTACCGTCTCGCTATCGAAGTGTTCACGGAGCCCCCTCCCCGGGTGCAGTCTCTGCGCCTCTCGATCGTTACGCCGTACACCGACCCCGATCGATGAGCATGGGGTTGACCGTTTCGAGTACTCGGACTGCAGCCACAGCCGTGAGTATCGTCCTGGTTGCCTCTGCACTGTCGGGGTGTGCCGGGATGAGTGCGGAGGAGAAGGTTGCGGTGCAGGAAGCGCAGTTGAAGGATTTTGTCGCGCAGGGTGATGTTTGGGGTGGTGAGATCGTCGCGCAGATTCCGGTGGCGGAGATCGAGCCGGCGGCGGAGTCGTACAACATCGGTGGCGTGCGCAAGGTGAGCGATTACGACGACTGGCCGAAGTACTACTACTGGGACCAGATCGTCGAGTTGAATGCTGAGGGTGCACGTGCGCCGTCTGAGGTGGCTGATGATCTCGAGCCGTGGCTGGAGCGTCAGGGGTGGGAGCGGAACGAGGAGTCTGAGTTCCCTCCGGGCGAGCAGAGTTTCGAGCGTGATTATTACCGGGATGGATACCACCTTGTCGTCGAGGTGTATACCGTCCCGCCGCCTCATGCGCAGAAGCTCGCGTTCATGATCGTGACGCCGCAGACCGATCCGGATCGTCCGTGACGGCATCCGTCCCGTGCCCACGTCTTTGCGCGGGGCGTGCCCGTTCACTTGCGGCGGGCGTACTCGTCTCGCTGGTGGTGTTGACGGGGTGTGCTGGGATGAGCGCGGAAGAGAAGGTTGCGGTGCAGGAAGCGCAACTGAAAGCACTGATCGCGCAGGCGGATGATTGGGGCGGGGAGATCGTCGCTCAGATCCCTGTGTCGGAGGTGGAGGAGATCTACCCGAACATGGGGGGCTCCCGAGGAGCGGGCGATGATTACGAGCAGTGGCCGCGCTATTACTACTGGTTCCAGGGCGTTGACCTCTTGCCGGACGGACCGCGATCGCCAACGGCCGTCGCTGATGACCTCGAACCGTGGCTGCAGCGACAGGGCTGGCAGCGTAATGAAGAAGCTGAGTTTCCTGCAGGTCAAGAGAGTTTCGAGCGCGACTACTTCCGCGATGGATACCACCTCATCGTGGAGGTCTACACCGAAGAGCCGCCCATGGCGCAGGCGATCAACTTCAAGATCGTGACGCCGCAGACCGATCCGGATAGTCCGTGACGGCATCCGTTCGTTACCCGTGTCTCCTCTCTGGGCGTGCTCGTCTACTTGCGGCGGGCATACTCGTCTCGCTGGTGGTGTTGACGGGGTGCGGTGGGATGAGTGCGGAGGAACAGGTAGTGGTTCAGGAACAACAACTGGACGAGTTCATCTCTCAGGCGGACCGATGGGGCGAGGAGATCCTTGAGCAGATCCCGGCGTCAGAGCTCGATCCCGAGTCGGAAGCGAGCCCCGGTGGTGGTGTTCGAGCGGCGAACGACGACTACGAGGAGTGGCCGAAGTACTACTACTGGAATCGGTACGTCGAGCTGAAGTCGGAGGGTGTCCGAACGCCTACCGAGATCGCGGACGACCTCGAGCCGTGGCTGGCAGAGCAGGGCTGGCAACGAGACAAAGAGAGTGAGTTCCCGGCCAGTGAAGAGAGCTTTGAGCGGGACTACTTCCGGGGTGGGTACCACCTCGTCGTGGAGGTATTCACGGAGCCGCCTCCTCGTGTTCAGTCCCTACGGTTCATGATCGTGACGCCGCGAACGGATCCAGACCGCACTTGAATCGTGTCCTAGGTGAACCATGTACATCTCTAGCCTGCGAGAGTTCGCAATGAGGTCGAACGCTACTTTGGAAACAACGCGAAGTACCTCGCCACCACCTCGAGTGAGGGTGATCCATCACGTGGGTACATGGGATTTCGCTCACCTTGTCGCCTCCCGGGCCACGAAGGCGACAAAGTGAGCGATTCGAAACCGATCGAAACCTACGCCCCCAGCGCCGCCGACACCACCGCGCGCGCCTCCGCCTGCACCTCAGCGAGGTGCTCGGGGCCGCGCAGGCTCTCGGCGTAGAGCTTGTAGACGTCTTCGGTGCCCGAGGGGCGCGCGGCGAACCACGCGTGCTCGGTCTGCACCTTGAGGCCGCCGATCGCCGCGCCGTTGCCGGGGGCGTGCGAGAGCTTGGCGGTGATCTCCTCGCCGGCCAGCGTGGTCGCCGACACCGACTCGGGCGCCAGCTTCGCGAGCGTCGCCTTCTGCTCGGGCGTCGCCGGAGCATCCACCCGCTGGTAGGCCGACGAACCGAACGCGGTCTCGAGCTCGGCATAGCGCTCCGACGGCGACTTGCCCGTCACGGCGATGATCTCGGCGGCCAGCAAGCACAGCAGGATGCCATCCTTGTCGGTCGACCACACCGAGCCGTCGAAGCGCAGGAACGACGCACCGGCCGACTCCTCGCCGCCGAACGCGACCGAGCCGTCGAGCAGACCGGGAACGAACCACTTGAACCCGACCGGGACCTCGAGCAGGCGACGGCCGAGCGACTCCGCGACGCGGTCGATGATCATCGACGACACGAGCGTCTTGCCGATCGCGGCATCCCTCGGCCACTCCGTGCGGTGCGAGAACAGGTAGTCGATCGCGACGGCGAGGTAGTGGTTCGGGTTCATGAGACCGGCATCCGGGGTGACGATGCCGTGGCGGTCGGCATCCGCGTCGTTACCGGTGAGCACGTCGAAGTCGCCCTTCTTGGCGACGAGCGAGGCCATGGCCGACGGCGACGACGGATCCATGCGGATCTTCTCGTCCCAGTCGAGCGTCATGAAGCGCCAGGTCGGGTCGACCTCGGGGTTCACGACGGTGAGGTCGAGGTCGAAGACCTCCTTGATGAGCGCCCAGTACTCCACGGATGCCCCGCCCAACGGGTCGGCCCCGATGCGCACACCCGCGCGGCGGATCGCCTCGACGTCGATGATCGACGCGAGGTCGCGCACGTAGGCGTCGCGGAAGTCGTAGCTGCCGATCGTGTCGGCGTCGAGGTCGGCGAAGCGCACGCGCTTCACGCCCTCGAGGTTCGCCTCGATGAGCTGGTTCGCGCGGTCGGCGATCCAGCCGGTGGCGTCGGTGTCGGCCGGGCCGCCGTGCGGCGGGTTGTACTTGAAGCCGCCGTCGCGGGGCGGGTTGTGCGAGGGGGTGACGACGATGCCGTCGGCGCGGCCGGTGTTGCCCTCGGATGCCGCGAGGGCGCGGTTGTACGTGAGGATCGCGTGGCTGAGCGCCGGGGTCGGCACCCACGAGTCGCGGGAGTCGACGCGCACGTCGACGCCGTTCGCGACGAGCACCTCGATCGCGCTGCGCTCGGCCGGCAGCGACAGCGCGTGCGTGTCGCGACCGAGGAAGAGCGGGCCCGTGATGCCCTGGCCCGCGCGGTAGTCGACGATCGCCTGCGTGGTGGCGAGGATGTGCACCTCGTTGAAGCTGCCGCCGAGCGACGACCCGCGATGGCCGCTGGTGCCGAACGCGACGCGCTCGGCGGCGACATCCGGGCGCGGGATGCGGTCGTAGTAGGCGGCGATCAACTCGTCGACATCGATGAGGTCACTTTCCTCCGCGGGGAGGCCGGCACGGCTCGTCATGAGTTCAGTCTGCACCGATCCGGCCCGAGAGGAAACTTCGCGTCGGAGCCTTGACGCGGAGGGCTAAGGTGAAACGCGTGACCGAACGCCGTACCTACAGCTATCTGGGACCCGCCGGAACGTTCACGGAGGCGGCGCTCGACCAGGTCGCCGAAGCCCGAGGCCAGCAGTGGCGTGCCGTGCACAACGTCGGCGAAGCTCTCGCCGACGTGCTCGAGGGCCGCAGCGACGCCGCGATGATCGCGATCGAGAACTCGATCGAGGGCGGCGTCTCCACCACGCAGGACGCCCTCGCGACCCTCCCCGGTCTGCGCATCATCGGCGAGTACCTCGTGAAGGTGAACTTCGTGCTCGTCGCCCCGCGCGGCACCAGGCTCGACGAGGTGTCGGTCATCGCCGCGCACCCCGTCGCCTACGCCCAGTGCCACGGATGGCTCGGCGCGAACATCCCCGCGCACTCGCACGTTCCGGCGTCCAGCAACGTCGCCTCGGCGATCGGCGTGCTCGACGGCAGCCTGCCCGCCCAGGCCGCGATCGCCGCCCCCGGCATCGTCAACCACTACGACGTCGACGTGCTCGCCTCCGGCATCGGCGACAACGCCAACGCCGTCACCCGCTTCGTGCTCGTCTCGCGCACGACCGCGCCGCCCGCGCCGACCGGTGCCGACAAGACCTCGCTCATCGTCGAGCTGCCCCACGACCACCCGGGATCGCTCCTCGAGATGCTCGAGCAGTTCTCGACCCGCGGCATCAACCTGTCGCTCATCGAGTCGCGCCCGATCGGCGACGAACTCGGCCGCTATCGTTTCGTCATCGACGCCGACGGCCACATCGAGCACGAACGCATGGCGGACGCGCTGCTCGGCATCCGACGGTTCAGCCCGCGCGTGGTGTTCCTCGGGTCGTACCCGCGGGCCGACCGTCAGATCGTTCACTACCCGGATCGCTACGCCGACGACGTGTTCGTCGAGGCGCGCGACTGGCTGCGCGGCATCGTCTCGGGTGAGCCCGAGGCCTGAGCCCCCTCCGGCGCGGATCGCGCCCACTCAGCCCCCTCGGCCCTCCGGCTCCGTCCGGCGCGGGTCAGTGCTCCCGGAAGTTCGGCCAGTCGCTGCCCGGCCGCATGCGCGCGTGGAGCGCGCTCTTGGCAACGGCGAGCGACGGGTAGGTTCCGGCCGAGGCATCCGCCCCCGCCATCGTCACCCGATAGCCCTCGTCGTCGTGACGGATGCTGCCGACGACGCCGTTCGGGCCGTAGGCCACCCAGAGGCCGAGTGTGGTGCTGGTGCTCATCATCGAACTCCTCTCCAGGGCTGAGGCTACGCCCGCCGGGCCCGGTGCGCCAGACCTCCGTCGCGCGCGTCTACAGCGCTGCGGCGACGAGCTCCAGGGTCTGGGCGCGGCCCGCGGCCGAGTCGGCGGGCTCGGACTCGTAGGCTCCGGCGACGGGGGAGAGCATGACCTCGTCGACGCCCCAGCGGCTCGCGAACTCGCGCACCTCGGCGGCGACGGACTCGCCCGTTCCGACGAACCAGCGCGAGCGGGCGGCCTGCACGACCTGATCGGTCGCGGCATCCGATTCGGCGGCCAGCGCCTCCTCCACCGTCTCGAGAGCGATGAGCGGCTTGTTCAGACGCAGCCGTGACATCATGCGCAGCTGCGGCAGGGCGCGCGCCTCGGCCTCCTCGACGGTGGGTGACGCGACGGCGTTGACCGTCAGGAAGGTGCGCGGCGTCGGGTGCTCCTCGCTCGGCTGGTAGTTCGTGCGATAGAGATCGAGCGCGCGCTCGAGGCCCTCGCCCGAGAAGTGGTTGGCGAACACGTACGGCAGGCCGTGGGATGCCGCGAGCTGAGCCGAGTAGTCGCTCGAGCCGAGCAGCCACACCTCGGGGGCGTCGGTCGCCGCGGGCGTCGCACGCACCGTGTACTCCCCGCCGGAGGTGAAGCGCACGGTCGCCCCCTCGTTCGAGACGAGCGCGGCGATGTCCTGCACGTGGCGGGGGAACTGCTCGACGTCGCTGGTGACGCCCGAGCCGCGCAGCAACTGCGTGATCACGGGGTCGCTGCCGGGTGCGCGCCCGAGGCCGAGGTCGATGCGCCCGGGGGCGATCGCGGCCAGGGCCGCGAACTGCTCGGCGACGATGAGCGGCGCGTGGTTCGGCAGCATGACGCCGCCGGAGCCGAGGCGGATGCTCGAGGTGCGGGTCGCGGCGGCGGCGATCAGCACCGGGGGAGTGGTGGATGCCACGGCCGGCATGTTGTGGTGCTCGGCGAACCAGTAACGGCGATAGCCGAGCCGGTCGGCGATCTCGGCGAGCGAGAGGGAGGCGCGGATGGCCTCGGCGCTGGTCTGACCGGTGCGCACGGGCACGAGGTCGAGGACGGAGAGTGCGACGTCATTCATCCCCTGCTGCAACCGGGGGGAGCGGCGGGGCATTCCCGGCGCCCCGGGCCCCGATCGCGCGGACGCGCGGGGAGGCGCGGGAAGCGCGCCGGGAACGCGCCGCCGTCAGGCCGCGATGGGCGTACTGCGGGGCGTGAGCGCCTCTTCCAGCGATCGGCGCGCGAGTCGGTAGCGGATGCTCCAGCCGGCGCTGTAGCTCTGCTCGGGGAGGTCGGCGAGGAGTGCGCGGTCGTCCGGGCCGAGGCCGTCGCGCGCGGCTTCGCGCAGCAGGTCGTCCTTCGTGGCCGGGTACTCCATCTCGGCCAGGAAGCGGTCGAGTGCGGGCGAGGTGGGCATGTGACATTCCTTTCCGTGTGAAGGGGAGGAGGACTCGGGGGCGCGCGATCGCGCGCCCCCGAGAGGATCAGGCGTCGATCGCCTGCCGCTGGTCGGCCGATTCGACGGTGATCTTGCGCGGCTTCGCACGCTCGCTGACGGGGATGATGACCGACAGCACGCCGCTCTCGTAGGAGGCGCTGATGCTGTCGAGGTCGACACCCTCGCCGAGCGTGAACTGGCGCAGGAACGTGCCGGCGCCCCGCTCGCGAGCGAGCCAGCGCACGCCCTCCTGGCTGTCGGCGGTGCGCTGGGCGCGGATGGTCAGCTGTGCACCGTCGAGATCGACGTCGATCGAGCCGGGATCGGCGCCCGGCAGATCGGCGTGCAGGATGTAACGGTCGCCGTCGCGATAGAGGTCCACCGGCATGGACCGGGGGGCGCGAACGGAGTCGAGCACGCTCGCGGCGAAGCGGTCGAGCTGACTGAACGGATCGAAGGTGAGTGCCATGGTGTCTCCTTTCGTACGGCCCTCTCGGGCTCGATGGCCGATGCAGAAGATCTGCATCACTTGCTGTAGATTTTTTATAGAACAAATCCAGCCACTTCCGCAAGTCCCGACGTCTCGAAGGAGAACCGGATGCCGCATCGCGATTCGCGCACCCCGCTCTACGGCATCGCCGTCGCCGCGCAGCTCGTCGACCTGCCCGAGGCGACCCTCCGCCTGTTCGAGAGCAAAGGGCTGCTGACGCCCGCGCGGAGCGACGGCGGCACCCGGCGCTACAGCGACGACGACATCGATCGCCTGCGGAGGGCGGCGCAGTTGCGTGACGACGGCATCAACATCGCGGGCATCGCCCGGGTGCTCGACCTCCAGGACGAGAACGCCGATCTGCAGGACCGGAACGCCGACCTGCGCGACACTCTCGACGAGCGGTGACGCCCGGCGCGGGCGCTAATCTGGCCGGATGGATGCCGAGATCTTCTACGTCCTCGTCGGCGCCGTCGTCGTGGCGGCCATCGCCCGCTGGCGCGGGTGGCCCGCCCCGCTGCTCGTCACGGTCGTCGCGCTCGCGGTGTCGTTCCTTCCGTTCGTGCCCGAGCTGCGTGCCGACGGGCACCTGCTGCTGAACCTCGTGCTGCCGCCGCTGCTGTACTCGGCGGCCCTCGACGTCTCGTTCGTCGGGTTCCGGCGCAGCCTGCCGCAGATCCGCCGCCTGGGCATCTGGCTGGTGCTGATCACGGCGATCGCCGTCGGTCTGATCGCGTGGTGGATCTTCCCCGATCTGGGCCTTCCCGGGGCGCTGCTGCTCGGCGCGATCGTCTCTCCGCCCGATGCGGTCTCGGCCGCCGCGATCGGCCGCAAGCTCGGCCTGCCGCGCCGCATCATGACGGTGCTGTCGGGTGAGAGCCTCATCAACGATGCGACCTCGCTGACTCTGTACCGGGTGTTCGCGGCGATCCTCGCGGGCGCGACCGTGAGCGTCTGGGGCGGCATCTGGCAGTTCATCGTCGCGGTGGCGGTGGGTGTCGGCATCGGCCTGGTGTTCGGCGTCGCGCTGCACCAACTGCGCATGCGCATCTCCGACCCCGTCGTGATCGGTACGTTCGGCCTGCTCGCTCCCTTCGGCGCCTACGCCATCGCCGAGCACCTCAACGGCTCGGGTGTACTGGCGGTCGTCGCGATGGGCCTGTACGTCGGCTTCAACGCTCCGCGCACCGACTACACGACCCGTCAGCAGGAGAAGCCGATCTGGCTCTCGGCCGACTTCCTGCTCGAGAGCTTCGTGTTCGCGTACATCGGTCTGCAGCTGCCGCGCGTGGTCAGCGACCTCGGCGCCGAATCGATCGGCGAGATCCTGCTGCTCTCGGGCGCCGTGCTCGTGGTCGTGCTGATCGTGCGCCCGCTGTTCATCTTCCCGGCCAACGCCTGGGCGAACTTCCAGGACCGTCGGCGCCTCGCCCGCTGGGATCGGGGGGTCGAATCGGGAGAGTTCCAGAAGCGGCAGAAGCAGTCGCGGCGCTGGGGCCAATACACCCCCGACGAGCTGCGCACGCAGATCGTGCGCGAGCGGATGGCGGGCCTCCAGCTCACCTGGAAGGACAACGCGGTCATCTCCTGGGCGGGCATGCGCGGCGTGGTCACGCTCGCGACGGCGCTCGCCGCGGCCGACCTCGCCACCCTCGACGAGCGGGCCTCGCACGCGATCGTCGTGGTCGCGTTCATCGTGACCGTCGGCACGCTGCTGCTGCAGGGGCTCACGCTGCCGATGCTGATCCGCCGGCTCGGCATCGCCAGCGACGTCGATCACGCCGAGGATGAGAAGGCCCTCGCCGCGGTGAAGGAGAAGAGTCGTCGGGCCGGCAAGGCGTTCCTCGCCGAGAAGCGCGTGGAGTGGGAGGAGAAGTACGGCGAGGTCGACCTCTCGATCTTCGACGCTTTCGCCAAGCGCATGAACCGCGTCGAGAAGGACACCGACGAGGCGCAGGAGGTCGAGGACTCGGTCGCCAAGCCGTCGTACGACGACCTCGTCGCCCTCTCGAAGGGCTGGTTGCAGGTGCGCCGCGAGATCCTCCTCGAGGAACGCGACAAGGGCAACCTCGACGAGGAGGTCATGCGCGAGCTGATCGCGGCGATGGATGCCGAGGAGCTCGCCATGGACACCCGCGGGGCGACCCGTCCGGGCGAGCGCGCGTAGCCGCGGCATCCCGCTGACGAACGAGAGTGCCCCGTCCTGGAAGAGGACGGGGCGCTCGTTCGGTGATGCGGCGGGTGGCGCTCAGCGCGTGGCGGCGGGCTCCGGTGCGGCGGTGGTGCCGGCATCCGCCTCGGGGGCGTCGTCGTCATCGTCCTCGGCGAAGGGGAGGCCCTCGCGCGGCGCGTTGTAGAGGCGCTCGTCGAGGATGCCTTCGCGCTTGGCGACGATCGTCGGGATGAGCGCCTGGCCCGCGACGTTGACCGCGGTGCGGCCCATGTCGAGGATCGGGTCGATCGCGAGCAGCAGTCCCACGCCCTCGAGCGGCAGGCCGAGCGTCGACAGCGTGAGCGTGAGCATGACGACCGCGCCCGTGGTGCCGGCGGTCGCGGCGGAACCGACGACCGAGACGATCACGATGAGCAGGTACTGCACGAAGTTGAGCTCGATGCCGAAGAACTGCGCGACGAAGATCGCGGCGATGGCCGGGTAGATCGCGGCGCAGCCGTCCATCTTGGTGGTGGCGCCGAACGGCACGGCGAACGAGGCGTACGAGCGGGGCACGCCGAGGTTGCGCTCGGTGACGCGCTCGGTGAGCGGCAGGGTGCCGATCGACGAGCGGCTGACGAAGGCCAGCTGCACGGCGGGCCAGACACCCGAGAAGTACTGCTTGATCGACAGGCCGTGGGTCTTCACCAGCACGGGGTAGACGACGAAGAGCACGAGCGCGAGACCGACGTAGATCGCGATCGCGAACCAGCCGAGCGAGGCGAGCTTCTCCCAGCCGTACTTGATGACGGCGGCGCCGATCAGGCCGAAGGTGCCGAGCGGGGCGATGCGGATGATCCACCACAGCACGCGCTGGATGACCTTGAGCAGCGACTCGGTGAAGACGAGGAACGGCTCGGCCTTCTTGCCCGCCTTGAGCGCGGCGATGCCGACGACGGCCGCGACGACGATGACCTGCAGGATGTTGAAGCTGACGCTCGACGAGACGGCGCCGGCTTCGGCGTCGAACGAGCTGCTCACTCCGATGCCGAGGAAGTTCTGCGGGATGAGGCCGAGCAGGAAGTTCCACCACGTGCCGACGGTGTAGGGCTCGCCGGGCTCGAGCCCCTCGCCCGCGCGGGCGCCGGGCTGGATGACGAGGCCGAGCACGATGCCGATGACGACGGCGATGAACGCGGTGATCGCGAACCACAGCAGCGTCTGGCCGGCGAGGCGGGCGGCGTTCTGCACGCGGCGCAGGTTCGAGATGCTCGCCACGATGGCGGTGAAGATGAGGGGCACGACGGCAGCGCGCAGCAGCGTCACGTACGAGCTGCCGATGGTGTCGAGGGTGGCCGAGAGGCCGTTCGGGTTCTCGGCGGTGGCGCCGAGCTGGCGGCCGATGAGGCCGGCGGCGATGCCGAGGACGAGGGCGGCGAGGATCTGGAAGCCGAACGACGTCAGCAGCTTCCGGATCGGTCCGCGGGTATCAGGCGCCTTCTGCGCGCGAGCGGTGGTACTCATTGCGGGGGAACTCCAGAACAGATTGCGGCATGCCGATATACACGCCAGAACGTTCAACGCTAGGTCTGTCTGAGAATTCCCTGGGCGGAAATGACGAAGGATGACGGATGCCGCAGCATCCGTCATCCTTCGATGTCGATCCGACCGGAGGTCAGACGGGGAGGATCACTCTCCCGCAGCGAGGCACTCCTCCATGTTGTCGGTGAGGACCTTCTGGACCAGGGTGTAGTCGTCCTGGTTGGCCTGCTTGTCCTCGCCGTTGGCGAGGTAGTTGAGGGTCTCGTTGCTGAGCTCCGAGTCGACGAGGTAACCGGCGAAGCAGTCGGCGGCCTTCTCATTGAGGATGTCGCCCTGGCCGGCGTCTTCGAAGTACTGGGTGAGGCCCGAAGCCACGTCGGCCTGAGACGGACGGCTCGCGCCACCGCAGGCGGCGAGCGAGAGGGCGAGGGCCGCGGCGGGCAGGGCCAGCAGCAGGCGGGAGCGGGTGCGCAGTTTCCGGTCGAAGTTCATCATGCGGCCAGGTTATCGGCTCTCAGCCCATTGATAGGAATATCTGGATGGGGATATATACCCATCATGATTTCTGGTAATGGCTCCGTGCTCTGGCACGATGGCCTCATGTTCATGGTGACGACGAACGATATTCCGGGTTACCGCATCACGCAGGTGCTCGGCGAGGTCATGGGCCTCACGGTGCGCTCGACCGACTTCGGTCAGGGGTTCGCCGCGGGCTTCCGTTCGCTCGGCGGCGGCGAGATCCCCGAGTACACCCAGGTCATGTACGAGGCCCGGCAGGTCGTCATGGGGCGCATGTGGGCCGAGGCCCAGCAGCGCGGCGGCAACGCGATCGTCGCGATGCGCTTCGACGCCGGGTCGATCCAGAACTTCACCGAGATCTGCGCGTACGGCACCGCGGTCGTCGTCGAGCCCCTCGCCCCGCAGCCCGCGCCGCCGCAGCCGCCCCGGTTCTAGGGGCGCTCGGCCAGCACCAGCAGCTCGCCGACCTCGCAGTCGAGCGCGTCGCAGATCGCCCGCAGCGTCGAGTAGCGGATGGCGCGGGCGCGGTCGTTCTTGAGCACCGACAGGTTCACGATGCTCACCCCCACGCGCGCGCTGAGCTCGGTGAGCGTCATGCCGCGGTCGGCGAGCAGTTCGTCGAGGCGGCAGTGGATGCCGGTGAGCTCGTCGTCGTTCTCCGCGGGGCTCATACGAGACCCTCGGTTTCCTTCTGCAAGGACTCGTTCTCTCGCTGGGTTCGGATCCCGCGACGGAAGGCCACAGCGATGAGTCCGACGGCCATTCCGATCGCGAAGATCGGGAGGATCGACCAGAACTCGAGCGGATGCGCGGGCTCGCCGGGGCTGACGCCGATGGCGCTGAGCACTCCGTTGCGGCCCATCGTGTCGAAGAGCACGATCGCGATCGGGGCGATCACAAGGGTCCACCCGGTCGCCACGAGCGCCCGCACGTTCGCGTCGACGAAGAAGCGCCCGCGCAGGAAGTTCCCGGCCAGCAGGATCACCGAGCCGATGATCAGCAGCGCCGACAGCGCCCACAGCGCGATCGACGCGACGATGGCCGCGATCGAGACGGCGTTGACGCCCGACGCGTAGACCACCACTTCCTCGGCGATGCCGGAGACCGAGACCGCCCCGGAGTCGCCGGTGGCCTCGACCGGCATCGCGTCGATGGGGATGGTCCACGCGATGCCGTCCTCCCGGAAGGTGGTGAGCACGCGCAGCCAGGTGGCGATGCCGATGATCACGACCGAGGCGACCGCGTAGAAGATGACGGTGACCGCGTCGGCGATCTCGGAACGGGGCGAGATACGGGTGGCCATCAGATGAGTCCCTCCGTCTCCTTCTCGAGCGTCGCCTTGTCGCGCTGCAGGCGATCGCCCACGGTGAAGGCGGTCATGATCACGGCGACGATGAACGCGGCCAAGATCCACGTGAACGGCTCGACCGTGAGCACCGCAGTGTCGAGACGATTCTCGGTCATGAGCGAGACCGTGGCGTTCGCGAGCATGTTGTCGAAGAACCGCACGGCCGCGAAGCCGATCAGACCGGTGATGCCGGCGATGGAGACGAGGGCGGAGTTGCGGCGGCTGAAGACGTGACCGCTCAGGATGCTGCGCGCGAGCAGCAGCAGGCATCCGACCACCGTCACGACCGTGATGATCAGCACGAGCTGGCCCAGGATGCCGGGAACGATCGCGATCGGCGTGAGCTGCGGGGCGACGAGGATGCCGCGGTCGAGCTCCATCGGCACCGTCGCCGAGCCGTCGGTGAGAGCGACGTCGGCGACCCCGTCGACGAACTCGAGCGTCACCGGCACGTTCGTGCCGCCCGCCAGCACGATGATGCGCATCACGGCGCTGACGCCGATCCACGCGGCGATCGCGCCGCCGGCGAGCGAGAAGGCGGCGATCGACCAGCGGTCTCCGCGCGACGGTCGGTTCTGATGCGAGATGCTCATGTCCACTCCTTATCGATGATCGTTGTTATCGATTCCCGTTAACATATCGACTCTCGATAAAGACGTCAACCCTTCCGTCCCATCGGCGCCGTAGCGGGGCGTCACCGCACTATGCCGACGGCGAACACGGGCATACACGGCATCCGCGGTCGTTACTCTCGGTATACAAGCGCTCGCACCCACAGGGAACGTGCGAACCAAGGAGTTGACAATGTTCGAGAGATTCACGGACCGAGCCCGTCGTGTGGTCGTCCTCGCCCAAGAAGAGGCGAAGATGCTCAACCACAACTACATCGGTACCGAGCACATCCTGCTCGGTCTCATCCACGAAGGCGAGGGCGTCGCCGCCAAGGCGCTGGAGTCCCTTGGCATCTCCCTCGACGCGGTGCGCGAGCAGGTGCAGGACATCATCGGCCAGGGTCAGCAGCAGCCGACCGGCCACATCCCCTTCACCCCCCGCGCCAAGAAGGTGCTCGAGCTCAGCCTCCGCGAGGCCCTGCAGCTCGGCCACAACTACATCGGCACCGAGCACATCCTGCTCGGTCTCATCCGCGAGGGTGAGGGCGTCGCCGCGCAGGTGCTCGTCAAGCTGGGCGCCGACCTCAACAAGGTGCGCCAGCAGGTCATCCAGCTGCTCTCGGGCGCCCCGGGCCGCGAGCCGGCCGCCGTCGGCGCGCAGAGCAACGACACCCCGAGCGCGCAGGGCGGCTCGCAGGTTCTCGACCAGTTCGGTCGTAACCTGACGCAGGCCGCGCGCGACAACAAGCTCGACCCGGTCATCGGGCGCGAGAAGGAGGCGGAGCGGGTCATGCAGATCCTCTCCCGCCGTTCCAAGAACAACCCCGTGCTGATCGGTGAGCCCGGCGTCGGCAAGACCGCCGTCGTCGAGGGCCTCGCGCAGGCCATCGTCAAGGGCGATGTGCCCGAGACGCTGAAGGACAAGCAGCTGTACTCGCTCGACCTCGGCTCGCTCATCGCCGGTTCCCGCTACCGCGGTGACTTCGAGGAGCGCCTGAAGAAGGTCACCAAGGAGATCCGCACGCGCGGCGACATCATCGTCTTCATCGACGAGATCCACACCCTCGTGGGTGCGGGTGCTGCCGAGGGCGCGATCGACGCGGCCAGCATCCTCAAGCCGCTGCTCGCCCGCGGTGAGCTCCAGACCATCGGCGCCACCACGCTCGACGAGTACCGCAAGCACTTCGAGAAGGATGCCGCCCTCGAGCGCCGCTTCCAGCCGGTGCAGGTCAACGAGCCGAGCCTGCCGCACGCGATCAACATCCTCAAGGGTCTGCGCGACCGCTACGAGGCGCACCACAAGGTGCAGATCACGGACGGCGCGATCGTCGCGGCGGCGAACCTCGCCGACCGCTACGTCTCCGACCGCTTCCTGCCCGACAAGGCCATCGACCTGATCGACGAGGCCGGCGCACGCCTGCGTCTGTCGATCCTGTCGAGCCCACCCGAGCTGCGCGAGTTCGACGAGAAGATCGCCAAGGTGCGCGAGCAGAAGGAAGTCGCCAGCGAAGAGCAGGACTTCGAGAAGGCCGCCGCCCTCCGCGACGAGGAGAAGAGCCTCCTCGCCGAGCGTCTGCGCCTCGAGAAGCAGTGGCGTGCGGGCGACGTCGCCACCTCCGCGGTGGTCGACGAAGGTCTGATCGCCGAGGTGCTCGCACAGGCCACCGGCATCCCCGTCTTCAAGCTGACGGAAGAGGAGTCCTCGCGACTCGTCTTCATGGAGAAGGCCCTGCACCAGCGCGTCATCGGTCAGGAAGAGGCCATCGCCGCCCTGTCGAAGACGATCCGTCGTCAGCGCGCCGGCCTCAAGGACCCGAAGCGTCCCTCGGGCTCGTTCATCTTCGCCGGCCCCACGGGTGTCGGAAAGACCGAGCTGGCCAAGGCGCTCGCCGAGTTCCTGTTCGACGACGAAGCCGCCCTCATCTCGCTCGACATGAGCGAGTTCGGCGAGAAGCACACCGTCTCGCGTCTGTTCGGTGCCCCTCCCGGGTTCGTCGGATTCGAAGAGGGTGGCCAGCTCACCGAGAAGGTGCGTCGCAAGCCGTTCAGCGTGGTGCTCTTCGACGAGATCGAGAAGGCCCACCCCGACATCTTCAACTCGCTGCTGCAGATCCTCGAAGAGGGTCGGCTCACCGACGGCCAGGGTCGCGTGGTGGACTTCAAGAACACCGTCATCATCATGACCACGAACCTCGGTGCGCGCGACATCGCCGGTGGTCCCGTCGGCTTCCAGATCGAGGGCAGCAACGCCACGACCTACGAGCGGATGAAGGGCAAGGTGAACGAAGAGCTCAAGCGGCACTTCAAGCCCGAGTTCCTGAACCGTGTCGACGACATCATCGTGTTCCCGCAGCTCAACAAGGAGGAGCTGGTGCAGATCGTCGATCTGTTCACCAAGCGCCTCAGCGAGCGGCTGCTCGACCGCGACATGACGATCGAGCTGTCGCAGGCCGCCAAGGAGCGTCTCATCGAGATCGGGTTCGACCCGTCGCTCGGTGCCCGCCCGCTGCGTCGCGCGATGCAGCACGAGGTCGAAGACCGCCTGTCGGAGAAGATCCTGCACGGCGAGCTCGACTCGGGCGACCACGTGAAGGTCGACGCGAAGGACGGGGAGTTCCTGTTCGAGCACGGCCCGCGCGAGGGTGGCCCGGTCTCGGTCGGCGTCAACACCGGCGGCGACATCTCCGGCACCCCCGACCTGGCGATCGCCAGCGGGGAGTGACCTGATCGTCGACCTCGGCTCCTGAGCGAGCGGAGCGAGACGAAGGAGGGGGCGGATGCTTCGGCATCCGCCCCCTTTCCTGTGCCCGCTTCAAGGTCGCAGGCAGGCGGCGGTTCTAGGCTGGAGGGGTGAGCGACTACATCGTCCGGCCGGCGCGGAGCGCCGACATCGTCGGCATCCGCAATCTGCTGCAGCCGATGGTCGAGCAGCGCATCCTCCTGGGCAAGGACCTCGCCGTGCTCTACGGCGCCGTGCAGGAGTTCGTCGTGGCCGAGGCCGACGGCGAGCTGATCGGCTGCGGCGCGCTCCACGTCTTCTGGGAAGACCTCGGCGAGGTGCGTACGCTGCTCGTCAGCGATGCCTGGCTGCACCACGGGGTGGGGCGAGCGATCGTCGACCGCCTCGAGCAGAACGCGGTCACGCTCGGACTCTCGCGGCTGTTCTGCCTGACGTTCGAGGTCGAGTTCTTCACGCGCCGCGGCTTCACGACCATCGGCGAGCAGGTCGTCGATCCCGACGTGTACTCGCAGCTCCTGCGCAGCGGCGACGCGGGTGTCGAGGAATTCCTCGATCTCGCGCACGTCAAGCCCAACACGCTCGGCAACACGCGGATGCTGAAGCACCTGAACTAGCCTGGAACCCATGCCCCGTCAGTCCGCAGCCGTCTATCGTCGTCGGCGCATCGTGTTGCTCGGCGGGCTGATCCTCGTGCTCGCGGCGATCGGTATCGGCGTGTGGCTGCTGCTCGCCCAGCCGTGGGCCTCGGCCGCGTCCGAGAGCACCCCGAAGCCCACCCCGACGACCTCGTCGACCGCGTCGACCCCGACCCCCGGCACGGTCGCGAGTCCGGATGCCGAGGCGTCCAACCCGCAGCTTCCGCCGGACGAGGCTCCGGAGGATGTGCCGGACGCATCGCAGGCGCCCGCGATCGTGGCGTGCCAGGCGAAGGACATCGAGGTGAAGGCCGTCGCCGACGCCGAATCGTACACCGACGGTGTGCTGCCGAAGCTGTCGATCTCGCTCACCAACAAAGGCTCGAGCGACTGCACGCTCGACGTCGGTTCGACCATGCAGTCGATCACGGTCTCGAGCGGCTCCGACGTGTGGTGGCGCTCGACCGACTGCCAGCAGAACCCGAGCAGCATGATCGCGACGCTCACCGCGGGAACGACCGTCACGAGCAAGGATCCGGTCACCTGGGATCGCACGCGATCGAGCGTCGAGACCTGCGAGCAGGAGAACCGCCAGCGGGCTCCGGGCGGCGGCGCGTCGTATCACGTCGCCGTGTCGATCGGTGGATTCGCCAGCGTATCCACGCAGCAGATCCTGCTCTACTGAGTCGATTCCGACCGTCTTCGGCTCGGAACGCTTCGAAAAGCGTATAAGTCCCGGTTTATTGTTCCGAAAAGCTCTGATGCATCGGTAACGGCTGACAGGGCTGGTTCTTTGGGATACCATTGAAGTCGATTCTCTGATTCATGCGGCACCATGCCATCCCCAGTGGCGTCGACTTACAGCGTCCCCAGCGCTTCGACACCGCCGCTCGAGAATCCGAGGGCCCTCTCGAGTACCCCAGTCCCCAATGTGGGACTCGAGAGGGCCCCAATCGTTTCCGCAGGCTTCGCCCGCGTCGAGACGTCGCTTTCGCCGCGAGACACCACGCCAGACGTGATGTTTCGCGGCGAATGTGGTTTCTCGCGCGCCTAGGCTGGAGGCATGGCAGCGAAGAAGGCGAAGAGCGCGAAGCAGAAGCCGGCACCCGAGGACTTCCGATCGGATGCCCTGGCACTGGCGCTCGAGAAGCAGGACGTCGCGGCGGTCGCCCTCGCGCTGCGCAACGGCACGACGGTCGTGCCGCTGGTGAAGCCCGGCGCACGCGACAACCCGCTCGACACCGGCGAGGTGTGGACCTACCGCGATCCGAACAGCGGCGACCTCGCCCTGCTGCTGTTCAGCGACGCGAAGAACAAGCCCGACAACCTGCCTCCGGGCGTCGGCATCTACACGGCCGAGTGGCTGCGGAAGTTCCTCGGCACGCATCCGATCACGACCGTGTTCCTCGACATCGCCGGTCCTCACCCGATGCAGGCCTCGCCGCAGGAGCTGCTCAAGGCGCTCGAGGCCTGAGCCGCGCGACACCGCGCCGTTGACGGCTTCCCGACGGCTTCCCGCCGCACTGTCCTCAGAACGGCGGAATGTCGCGCTCGTCGCGTCGACCGCCCCCGCCGCTGCGCGCCTTCACATCGGTGAGGGCGGCGCGCAGCGTCTTCGACCGGTCGTCGACGACCTGCTCGTAGCCCAGGCGCGCGGCCTCTGATCGGCGCTGCGCCGACTGGGTCACGGGGCGGATCTCGCCGGCCAGACTGAGCTCGCCGACGGCCGCCACCGTGCGCGGCACCGAGATCTGACGGATCGACCCGGCCACCGCGATCGCGATCGCCAGGTCGGCGGCCGGCTCGGTGAAGCGCACTCCGCCCACGGTCGAGACGTACACGTCGAGGTTGCTGGTCGGTACTCCCGCGCGCCGCTCGAGGATCGCGAGCACCATCGCGACCCGCGCCGCATCGACGCCCTGCACGACGCGCCGCGGGTTCGGGGCCTGCGTGGGCACGGTGAGCGCCTGCACCTCGACGGGGAGGGCGCGGCGCCCCTCGAGCGAGATGGCCACGCACGTGCCGGGCTCGGTCGCCCCCTGCGAGAGGAACAGCCCGGAGGGGTCGGGAACCTCGGCGATGCCGTCGCCGGTCATCTCGAAGCATCCGACCTCGTCGGTGGGGCCGAACCGGTTCTTGAGCGCGCGGATGAAGCGGAGCGACGTCTGCCGGTCGCCCTCGAAGTGGCACACGACATCGACCAGGTGCTCGAGCACACGGGGCCCGGCGACCTGACCGTCTTTCGTGACATGCCCGACGATGATGATCGGCAGTCCACGGTCCTTCGCGACGCGGATGAGCGTCGAGGCCACCTCGCGCACCTGGCTGGGTTGCCCGGCCGCGCCGTCGATCATCGCCGAGGAGACGGTCTGCACCGAGTCGACGATCACCAGCTGCGGCTGCACCTCGTCGATGTGGCCCAGGATCGTGGCGAGATCGGTCTCGCTCGCCAGGTACAGCTCGTCGTGCAGCGCCCCGGTGCGCTCGGCGCGCAGACGCACCTGCGCGGGGGACTCCTCGGCGCTCGCGTAGAGCACCCGCCGCCCGGCGTGCGCGGCCTTCGCCGCGACCTCGAGCAGCAGCGTGGACTTGCCCACTCCCGGCTCGCCGCTGAGCAGGATCGCCGCCCCGGGCACGATGCCGCCGCCGAGCACGCGGTCGAACTCGCCGACCCCGCTCGTGCGGCGAGGGGCATCGGTCGTGGTGATCTGCGTGATCGGACGCGCGGCCTTCGCCGCCAGGGGAGCCTGCGCGCTCACACGCTGCACGATGCCGGTCTGCGTCGCCTGCTCCTGCACCGTTCCCCACTGCTGGCACTCGCCGCAGCGGCCCACCCACTTGGCGGTCGTCCACCCGCACTCGGTGCAGACGTACGCGGGCGGGGCGGGACGACGGGTGGCCATTCAGCCAGGCTAGCCGCGGCATCCGACATCGCGGCGCACGCGTCGGTCGCGAGGGCCTCGGACACCCATGCGACCGGGCTATCGCGGGCATCCGACATCCCTATCGCGAACGGCTTCATCCGCCGATCCCCGCGGGCCATACTGGAGTCATGGCCAGCGCCGGGCCCATTTGCGGGCCGATCTCCACGTACTCGCGAGTGCAGCTCCTGCACCTCGTGCAGACGCGTGCGCAGCGCACGATCGGTGAACTGTGCGAGGCCACGGGCCTGCACGCCAACACCGTGCGCGAGCACCTGCAGCGCCTCATCGAGGGCGGATACGTGATCGCGGCCACCGAGCACCGCACCACCCGCGGACGCCCCCGCACCCTCTACAGCGCCGCGACCGGGATGGCGGATGCCTCCAGCCCCATCGCGCGCGACAAGGTCAGCGCCGCGGCCCGCCGTGGAGACCTCCTGCGCCGGGTCATGCCGGGCGCGGCGTCCGATCTCGGTCGCGACGCGACCTATCAACTCGATGCACTCATCGAACACCTGGAAGAGAGCGGCTTCGAGCCCGTCGTCGACGACGTGCAGCTCACCGTCGATCTCAGCCCGTGCCCGCATGCCGCGGGCCGCGCGGAAGACCGTCCGATGCTCTGCAGCGTGCACCTCGGCCTCATGCAGGGGGTGCTCACCGAAGCGGGTGGGCCGATCTCTGCGGATGCCGTGCGCACGTCCGCCCTCCCGGCGGACTGCACCGTGCAGCTGCGTCTGACGGAGATGTCCGCCGCCTAGGCGAGCATCCGTTTTATTCACGGCCCGCAGCCCCGCGAGGGCGGCAGGCCCGTCGTTAGCGTGGCAGCAGGCTGAGAAAGAGGAGTGCTCCATGGAATGGCTCGACCCCCTGGTCCTGTCACGATGGCAGTTCGGATTGACGACCGTCTACCACTACCTGTTCGTGCCGCTCACGATCGGCATGGCGCTCGTGGCGGCGATCTTCCAGACCGCATGGGTGCGCACCGGCAAGGTGCAGTACCTGCACCTCACGCGCTTCTTCGGCAAGATCTTCCTCATCAACTTCGCCATGGGCGTCGTCACCGGCATCGTGCAGGAGTTCCAGTTCGGCATGAACTGGTCGGACTACTCCCGCTTCGTCGGCGACGTCTTCGGCGCACCGCTCGCCTTCGAGGGTCTGCTCGCCTTCTTCTTCGAGGCGACGTTCATCGGCCTCTGGATCTTCGGGTGGGACAAGCTCCCGCAGAAGCTGCACCTCGCGACCATCTGGTGCGTCTCGATCGGCAGCATCCTCTCGGCGTACTTCATCATCGCCGCCAACGCGTTCATGCAGAACCCGGTCGGCTACGTCTACAACCCCGAGACGAACCGCGCCGAGCTCACCGACTTCTGGGCGCTGCTGACCAACCCCGTCGCGCTCGCGGCCTTCCCGCACACGATCTTCGGCGCGCTGATGTTCGCCGCCGGTGTCGTCATCTCGGTCTCGGCCTGGCACCTCGCCCGTCGCCAGCACTTCGACACCATGCGCATCTCGCTGAAGTTCGGCCTCTGGGCGATGATCGTCTCGACCGCCGGCGTCGTGCTCACCGGTGACCAGCTCGGCCTCGCGATGTACGCGGCGCAACCCATGAAGATGGCTGCGGCGGAGGCGACGTTCAACACCGTCTGCGGCTACGACGCCTCGTTCAGCATCTTCACGCTCGGCACACCCGACGGCAGCTCGGAGCTGTTCTCGATCCGCGTGCCGTACCTGCTGTCGCTGCTGTCGACGCACTCCTTCGACGCGTGCGTGCACGGCATCAACGACCTGAACGCCGAGTACCTGACGACGTTCGCCGACACCGGCATCACCGACTTCGCCCCGATCCTCTGGGTCACCTACTGGGCGTTCCGCTGGATGATCGGCCTCGGCATCGCCGCCGCCCTCGTCGCTCTCGTCGGCCTCTGGATCACCCGCAAGAACGCCAAGCGCGAGCCCGCGCCGTGGATGTGGAAGATCGCGATCTGGTCGTTCCCGCTCGCCCTCGCCGCCAACATCATGGGCTGGGTCTTCACCGAGATGGGGCGCCAACCCTGGATCGTGTTCGGACTCATGACCACGCAGGACGGCGTCTCGCCGGGCGTGAGCGGACTCGAGGTGCTCATCTCGCTCATCGCCTTCACCGCGATCTACGCCTCGCTGGCGGTCGTCGAGATCCGCCTCATCATCCGGGCCGCCCAGAAGGGGCCCGACACCACCGAAGAACCCCACGAGGAGACGGCCCAGCTGCCGTCGGTCGTGTACTGAGAGGAAGGAACACCATGGATCTCGCAACGCTCTGGTTCTTCATCGTCGCCTTCTTCTTCGTCGGCTACTTCGTGCTCGACGGCTTCGACTTCGGCGTCGGCATGTCACTGCCCTTCCTCGGCAAGGACGACGTCTCGCGCCGTCAGGTCATCAACACCATCGGTCCGGTCTGGGACCTCAACGAGACCTGGGTGATCGTCGCCGGTGCCGTACTGTTCGCGTCGTTCCCCGAGTGGTACGCGACGTTGTTCAGCGGGTTCTACCTGCCGCTGCTGCTCATCCTGCTCGCGCTCATCCTGCGCGGCGTCTCGTTCGAGTACCGCCACCAGCGCGAGAGCAAGAAGTGGAAGCAGGGCTTCGACCGGATGATCGTGATCGGCTCGGTCGTGCCGGCCCTGCTCTGGGGCGTCGCGTTCGGCAACATCGTGCAGGGCGTCGCGCTCGACGAGAACCACATCTTCGTGGGCGGCTTCTTCTCGCTGCTGAACCCGTACGCGCTGATGGTCGGTGTGACCACGCTGCTGCTGTTCTTCCTGCACGGCGTGCTGTTCGTCGCCCTCAAGACCGACGGCCCCGTGCGCGAGGACGCCCACCGACTCGCGAAGCTCGCCGCCGGACCCACGATCCTCGCCGCCGCGGCGACCGTGGTGTGGACCGTGCTGATCGCGATGAACCGCGAGGCTCCGCTGCTGTGGCTCGTGATCGGCGCGGGGGCGCTCGCCGCCGTCAGCCTGATCGCCGCCGTCGGATTCTCGCTCGTGCGCCGCGACGGCTGGGCGTTCATCGGCGGCATGCTGACGGTGCTGTTCGCGGTGGTCATGCTGTTCTCCGCGCTGTTCCCGTTCGTGATGCCCTCGACGATCGACCCGGCCTACAGCCTGACGATCGCGAACGCCTCGAGCACGCAATATACGCTGGAGATCATGAGCTGGACGGCGCTGATCGCCACCCCGCTCGTCATCGCCTACCAGGCCTGGACGTACTGGGTCTTCCGCAAGCGCGTCACGCGCTCGTCCATCGAGGGGGCTCCGGCGCACGCGTGAAACCCGTCGACCCGAGACTGCTGCGTTACGCGGGTGCCGCGAGGGGATTCCTCGCGGCATCCGCGCTGATCGGCGTCGTCCAGACGGCGGTCGTGATCGTCTTCGCCTGGCTGCTGACGGATGCCGTCACCGGGGCCATCGCGGGCCGCGACGTCTCGGCATCCCTCCTCGCCCTGCTCGGCACCGCCCTGCTGCGCGGGCTGCTGATCGCCGCCTCGGATGCCGCGGGCACGCGGGCCGCGGCGAAGACCGGGATGCAGCTGCGCGGCGCCCTCATCCGCGCCGTCGGGAAGCTCGGGCCGTCGTGGCTCGCGCAGCGCAACCAGGCCGGGCTCGCGGTGACCGCGGGGCACGGACTCGAAGCGCTCGACTCGTACTTCGCGCGGTACATCCCGCAGCTCGTGATGACCGCGATCGCGACGCCCGTGCTGCTCGCGATCATGTGGTGGTTCGACTGGGAGAGCGGGCTGATCGCCACCGTCACCCTGCCGCTGATCCCCCTGTTCCTCATCCTCATCGGCATCGCGACGCGCACCGTGCAGCAGAAGCAATGGCAGACGCTGCAGCGGCTCGCGGTGCGCTTCGCCGACACCGTGCAGGGGCTCTCGACGCTGCGGCTGTTCGGGCGCGAGCGCCGCGCCGCCGACCGCATCGAGTCCACGGCCGACGACTACCGCCGCGAGACCATGAAGGTGCTGCGGTTCTCGTTCCTGTCGGGTTTCGCGATGGAGCTTCTGGCCTCGCTCGCGGTCGCGCTGATCGCGGTGGCGGTCGGGTTCCGGTTGCTGTCGGGCGACCTGTCGCTCGAGATCGGACTTTTCGTCCTGCTGCTGGCGCCCGAGGCGTTCCTGCCGATCCGGCAGGTCGGGGTGCAGTTCCACGCCGCATCCGAGGGGGTCGCGGCGACCGAGGACATCTTCGCGGTGCTCGACGAGGCGGGGGACCGGGCGGGGGCCGTACCCAACTCAGGAACAACGGAGCGGCGCAGCGCCGATTCCGGGGTTTCGGGGCCCGTTTCCGGCATTCTTCCTGAGTTGGGTACGGACGCCGCGCCCGGCCTGACCGTAGAGAACCTGCGCGTGCGCGATCTGCCGCCGGTGTCGTTCGCCGCCGAACCCGGCACGATCACTCTGATCGAGGGGCCGAGCGGGTCGGGCAAGACCAGTCTGCTCGCGGCGCTGCGCGGAGCAGTGGCGTTCGAGGGCGCGGCCACGCTCGGCGGGGTGGACGTGCGGGAGCTGTCGCCGGCGGATTGGACGGCGTGGGCCGGCCAGACACCCGGTCTGATGCAGGGCACGATCGCCGCGAACGTGTCGCTCGGCGATGCCGAGCCCGATGAGGCCCGCGTGCGCGGCGCGCTCGACGCGGCGTGCGCCGACCTCGATCCGGAACTCGAGCTCGGCGTGCAGGGCAACGGCCTCTCGGGCGGACAGGCGCAGCGCGTCGCCGTCGCTCGCGCTCTCTACCGGCAGGCCGGCGACCTTCGTCGAGTGCTCCTGCTCGACGAGCCGTCCAGCGCCCTCGATCCCGACACCGAGCAGCGCCTGTGGTCGTCGCTGCGCGAGCGGGCGGATGCCGGGGCCACGATCCTCCTCGTCTCGCACCGTCGCACGGCCCGCGAGATCTCCGATCTCGTCGTCGCACTGGGGGTGCACGCATGAGCGCCGCCGTTCACCCCGACACGAGTCGCCCGGACGCCGGCCGCCCGGATGCCGGCCGCGCCGCGCGCATCCGCGAGGTGCTGCGTCTCGCGCAGCCGCCGCTCGGCCGCTTCACCCCCGGTCTGATCTGGGGCATGCTGTCGGCCGCCGCGGCCGTGAGCCTGCTCGCCGTGAGCGGCTGGCTGATCGTCAGCGCCTCGATCGTCGACTCGCTCGTTCCGCTGTCGATCGCCGTGGTCGGGGTGCGGTTCTTTGCGGTCTCGCGTGCCGTCACCCGCTACCTCGAGCGTCTCAGCGGGCACGACGCCGCGCTCCGCCAGCTCGCCACCACCCGCGCCGACATGGTGCGCCGCCTCATCCCGCTCTCGCCCGCGGGACTCGGCCGCACCGACCGCGGCAAGGTGCTCTCGGCGCTCGTCGACGACGTCGAGAACCTGCAGAACCTGCCCCTGCGCGTCGTGCAGCCGCTGGGCGTTTCCGGGCTCGTGGCCGTCGGCGCGGTCGTGTTCATCGCGTTCGTCTCGCCGATCGCCGCCCTCACCCTGCTCGCCTGCCTGATCGTCGCGGGCGCCGCCGCGATCGGGATGGGGTGGCTGTTCGGCTCGCGCGCCGAGGCCCTCGTCTCGGATCGTCGCGCCGACCTCTCGGCCGCGCTCGTCGACTACTTCGGCAGCCTCGACGTGCTCCTCGCCTACGGGGCCGAGCCGCAGGCGCGCGAACGGGTGACGGCAGCGGATGCCGCGCTCCGCCGCGTCGTGACCCGCGCCTCGCTCGCGCAGGCCACAGCCGCCGGTGTCGTCTCGGCCGTTGCGGGCGCGGCATCCGTCTGGGCCGTCGCCGCCGCCTCGCCGGGCCTGGCGACCGGCGCGATCGACGGTCCCTGGTTGGCGGTCGTCGTGCTCGTGCCGATGGTCGTCTTCGAGGTGTTCGGGGCGGTGCCGATCGCCGCGGCATCGTGGCGGAGCGTGCGGTCGAGCGCGGCGCGCATCGTCGACGTGCTGCCCGAGCGGATGCCGGACGAGCTGCGCTCCGACGCGGGAGACGACGCGGCGCCGACGGGCGTCCCCGCGCTGCGGCTGCGTGATGTGGCGGCATCCTGGCCCGGCGGTGCTCCGGCGCTGCGCGGGGTGTCTCTCGACCTGGAGCCGGGGGAGCGTGTGCTCGTCGCGGGCCCCAGCGGCGCGGGCAAGAGCTCGCTCGCCGCGGTGCTCGTGGGTTTCCTGCGGGCGGAGGGTTCGTACCTCGTCGGCGATGTCGATGCGTCGTCGCTCGCGGGGCCCGCGCTGCGGAGCGTGGTCGGGCTGTGCGAGCAGAGCCCGCAGCTGTTCGACGAGGACATCCGTCAGAATCTCCTGTTCGCCCGCGACACCGCGACCGACGACGAACTGCTCGCCGTGCTCGCACGGGTCGGGCTGGCGGAGTGGGTGCAGGAGCGCGGAGGACTCGATGCCCGCGTCGGCGACCGCGGCGCGCTCGTGTCGGGCGGGCAGGCGCAGCGGCTGGCGTTGGCGCGCGCGCTCCTGCGGGGATTCCCGGTGCTCGTGCTCGACGAGCCGACCGCCGGCGTCGATCCGGATGCCTCCGACGCCCTGCTGCGAGACCTGCTCGGTGCCGCGGGCGAGCAGTCGGTGCTGCTGATCTCGCACATCGCGCCGCCCGCCGGGTCGGTCGACCGGGTCGTGCGGCTCGAGGGTGGGCGCACGGTCTGACGGGTTCGCGCGTGCGCGGGCGCCGCGGCATCCGTCCGTCGACCGGTCGGGCCGGCCACCTGCAGGGAGAAGTGACATGTGCAGGGCGAATCGGCCGATCTTCCTGCACGTGTCATTTCTCCCTGCGGATGCGGGGGATGCCGCGATGAGCGGGGGGCGAGCGGATGCCGCGCTCACGTGCACGGAGTGATCACGTCTGCACGGCGAGATGCGGCATACGGTCGTGCAGACGGGGCCTGTCCGTGCAGATGAGCGGATGGGCGGCCCGTCGTCTCGCTGCGCTCGCTCAGGAACCGAGGTGACGAAGGGCGCAGCGTCAGATGTGCAGGGGCGTCGGGGGTTCCATGACGATGCCCTGCGCCTCGAAGGCGCGGCGGCGCTCCTCGATGCGGCGGTGCAGTTCGACCTGCGCGGCGTCCACGAACGCGGGGTCGAGGTCGACGGTCGCGGGGTGCGGATCGCCGTGGTTCGCGGCGATGTAGGCGTCGAGTTCGGGACCCGAGGTCCACGAGGTGATGAGGGCGTAGCGCGGGGCGCTGCCGCGGTGCCACACCGCGTGCCAGAAGCGCTGGGTGTCGACGATGATGCGCGAGCCCGCACCGAGGGGCAGCCGGATCTCGGTGGCCGGGTCGAAGCGGTCGCTGCGCAGGATGAGCATCGAGTCGGGGTCGTCGGTGAGGTTGTAGTACCCGCGCACGACCCAGCCGGTGCCCTCGTCGTTGAGGCGGTTGTTGTCGTCCTGGTGGAGGTTGTAGACCGCGTCGGGGTACTCGTTGGGCTGCAGCTCGATCACGCGGCAGCGGCCGACCGCGGCACCGGGCTCGAGCGCCCGCGCCTGCAGGGTCGGGGCGAGCGCGACCTGCGGCTCGACCCACACGCCGTGCTTGTCGGTGCGCGGGGGAGTGTGGTTCCAGAAGCCGTTGCACTCGAGGTCGCCGGCGTAGCTGGCCAGCGGGGCGAAGCGGGTGATGCCGGAGGACCGCCAGGGGATGTACTCGAGGTCGAGCCACTCGGCGGGGTCGGCGGCCTGATCGTGGTCGTCGAGCACGACGTATCCGGTCTCGGCCAGAGCATCGGAGGTGATGAATGCCATGGTGCATCCTTCCTTCGGTTTCCCTGAGGCCATCCTAACTTGGCGGTCCGGTGCCCGCCGGGGACGTCACCGTGCTTAACCGGACGGGACCGATGTCGGATGCCGCGGCTACCCTGAGGTCATGACGCAGCCACAGGGCGCCCTTCTCGTGGGCAGTGTGAACTTCGACGACGCCGAGACGACGATGCGCACGGCATCGGAGCTGCTCGGGGATCGCCTCCGGCGCATTCCCGACGGCGAGGTCGGCAAGCGGTTCCACTGGATCATGTTCCAGCCCGACGTGCTCGGCGAGGCCGAGGGCATCGAGCGTGTGGGTGACGAGCCGATCCCGTTCGGTGCGGGGATCGACGCTCGCGGGCTGCGCCTCGCCGAGGGCGTGGACCCGTCGACCATCGCGATCCCTCCGCTCGGCTATGCGTCGGCGGCGATCGAGTCGTACGAGGTGTTCCGCCGTCTGCGCGAGGAGGGCGTGATCGCCGAGGGCACGCGCTTCGAGGTCGCGCTGCCGACGCCGCTCGCGGTCATCTCGTCGTTCTTCCAGGGCGCCGATCGCGAGGCGTTCGAGGTCTACTACACCGCCGCGATGCTGCGCGAACTCGACGAGATCGCCGAGGCCATCCCGCACGGCGACCTCGCGATCCAGTGGGACGTCGCGAGCGAGATGGGAATCATCGAGGGTGCGTCGGGATACGGCGCGCTGATGGATGCCTGGTGGGACGGCGACGTCTTCACCGGTCTCGTCGCGCGGCTGGCGACGCTCGTCGACGCCGTGCCGGCCGACGTCGAGGTGGGCGTGCACCTCTGTTACGGCGATGCGGGCGAGCACCACTTCTTCGAGCCGACCGACACCTCGCACCTCGTGGCGTATGCGAACGCGGTGGCCGAGGCATCCGATCGCGCGTTCACGTGGCTGCACCTGCCGGTGCCGATCGACCGAGACGACGAGGGGTACTTCGCCCCGCTCGCCGACCTGCTGCCGGTGAACGAGCTGTACCTCGGACTCGTGCACCGTGAAGACGGCGCCGAGGGCGCGGAGCGCCGCATCGCCGCGGCCCGGACGTACGTTCCGACGTTCGGCGTCGCGACCGAGTGCGGCATCGGCCGCGCGCCGGCCGGATCGACCGAGGGCATCCTGCGCACGCACGCGGAGGTCGCCGCGGCCTGGTGAGGGTGCCGGTGAGTCGTCTCGATTCGCGCGCGGGCGCGCGGTGTCGTAAGCTTGTCCGCGGTGACGTGTCCGAGCGGCCGAAGGTGCAACTCTCGAAAAGTTGTGTAGGGTAACCCCCTACCGTGGGTTCAAATCCCACCGTCACCGCCATGGAAACCCCCGAGAAATCGGGGGTTTTTCCGTATCCCGGGCGGGGCGTGGTGCATTTCTGGTGCAGATTTCCCTGGTTCGGCGAGGATCACTCAGCCATCCCCGGCGACCGATGATCCTGCCTCGGCGGAATCGGTGACGCTGTCGGTCAATGGGGCGAACGCTGTCCGAGATGGCGATTGAGCACCTTCGCGCTCGTCTCGAAGCTCCTGATCGGCGACCCCTCGATCCAATTGCGGTGCGTCTCGAGGATCACAGCCCGGGTTCCCGCGCGTTTCGCCTGCTCGATGAACGCGGGGATGTCCATGTTCCCGAGGCCGAGCTCGACGGCATCCGCCTTGTCGATCGGGGTCAGCGATGATCCTCGGCGGCGGGTGCCGCGGTCGGTGATGTGGCACAGCACGACACGCTCGCCGAGCTCACGCATGAGAGCGAGGGCGTCTACACCTGCCGCGGTCGGCCAATAGCAGTCGAATTCGAAGTTGACGGCGGCCGGATCGGTCTCTGCGATGAGGGCGGAGAATGCCGTGCGGCCCGAGGGCAGACGACGGAACTCGACATTGTGATTGTGGTAGAGCAGGGAGACGCCGCCGGCGGCGAGTACTCGCCCCGCAGCGTTGAGGCGCAGGGCGAGATCTCGCACCTGTGCCTCGTCGGTGTAGTCGAACCGATGCATCCCGGTGATGACGACGTGAGAGGTGTCGAACCTCGACGCTCTGGAGATCACGGCGTCCGGCTCGCGCTCGACAGCGCCGAGGTCTTCGTGGAGGCCGATGACCTTCAGTGATGTGCTGCGAATGAGCTCCGGCCAATCGAGTCGGCCGCCGCGGCCGACCGGCATCCCGGATGCTCTCGTCAGCGCCCGAACGAACAGGGGCGTCGGGCGGGTCATGAAGCCGTTCAGCTCGATGCCCTCGAACCCGGCACGCTCGAGCAGCCCCAGCGTCTCGCGTGCCTGCTGCTCGGTCGACAGCACAGTGCCGAGTTGGATCTGCTGGATCGCCTTGAGCGGGCGCTCGCTCACTGGCCGCTCTTCGACGACTCGGCCGGCGGCTGGGCGGCGATGAGCTTCATGAAGGTCGCCAGCAGCCCGAGGGCATCTCGCGACGGGTCGAGCAGCGCCTGAATACGGAGACCGTCGACCATCGCGAGGACGAGGGTGATCTTCTCGTCCGCTGTCAGCAGCTCGTCCTCCTTGGTGGGCAGGGGGCCGTCCGTGAAGCGAGAACGCATGCGCTCGCGTCGTCCGAGGAAGAACTCATGGGCCGGGTGCTCGGGATTCGTGGCGGCCACAGTGAGCGCCATCCAATTGCGCTGGAAGTCGGGGTGCGCGAACTCGTCGGCCAGCACGGCGCTGAGTATCTGCTCACCGGGAACACGTGTCGTCATCATCCGAGCGGCGAGGTCTTCCTCGTGCTCCTCCCGCTGGGCGAGGGCCGCCGGCAGCAGTTCCTCCTTGCCGGAGAAATGGCGAAGCAGCGCCGCGTGGGTGAGGCCGGCGCGACTGGCGATGTCGCGCAGTGACGCCCGTTCGTAGCCGTGTTCGGCGAAGCTCGCGAGTGCGGCCTCGACGATCTCGGCGCGTCTCGCCGGGGTGGAAGCACTCTGTCCTCGGCGGCGCGGGGAGGGCTCGGCTGTCAGCGGCGACGTCATGTTCTCACTCTCTCACTTTTGCCTTCTGTTACCAAAGTGGTTACTATCGCTCAGGATCGCAATCGGTTGCCAAACGGATTTCGACCACATCTCGCGAAGGACGCCCACTGACGGGCGCCGCGGATCACTGAACGATGAAGGAGTCCAGGTGACCAAGAGTGAATTCGACCGCAGCGACACGATCGACTCGATCGCTGCGGCACAGCCGATAGGCGGGAACACGCCTGACGGCGCTCCGCTGGAAGGAACCCCCGTCGGCTCCGAGCCGACCGCCAAGGTCAGTGGCGGATACATCTTCTGCCTGATGCTGGCCAACTTCGGTGCATCCATCGCAATGATGGTGCCGCTGGCTTACGGCCTCGCGCTGCGCATCACCGAGCTCGCCCCCGGTCATGAAGAGGTGCTCGGCTACGTGACCGGCACGGCGCAACTCATCTTCCTCGTGCTCAGCCCCATGATCGGCATCTGGAGCGACCGCACCCGGTCGCGCTTCGGTCGACGCACGCCGTTCCTGTTCCTCGGTGCTGCGCTCGGCATCGTCGGCGCGGTCATCATCGGCTTCGCCCCCAACCTGCTGCTCGTCGGTGCCGGCTGGGTCGTCGCCATGACCGGCTGGTCGACCGCTGGCGCGGCGATCCAGACTCTGCAGGCCGACAAGCTGCCCGAGGAGCAGCGCGGCAAGGTCTCGGCCCTGACCGGTCTGATGACGCAGGTCGCGCCGGTGCTCGGCATCGGCATCGCCTACGCCGTGTCGTACAGCACCTTCCTCGTGTTCTTCGTTCCCGCCGTGATCGGCGTGGTCCTGCTCGTCCTGCTCCCGACCTTCAAGAAGGAGGGCAGCTCGAAGGACCTGGTCGTCGACTCGAGCGTCACGCTCAAGAAGGTCATCGCGGGCTACGGCTTCAACGCTCGCAAGTACCCGGACTTCGCCTGGAACTGGGTCGGCCGCATGGTGTTCTTCATCGGCCTCTACTTCAACACGACCTTCGGCACGTTCTTCTACGCCCAGCGTCTCGACCTGCCGGTGCGCGAGGTCGCGGGCGTCGTCGCCACCGTCGGCATGCTCGGAGTCGTCGCCGCGGCCGGTGGTGCGCTGCTCGGAGGCTTCCTCTCGGACAAGCTCAAGCGACGTCGACTCTTCGTGCTGATCGCCGCGTTCATCTTCATCGGCGGTGCGCTCGCCGAGGCCTTCGCATGGTCGCTGCCGCAGCTGATCATCGGCGCCGTGCTCATGCAGCTCGCGATCGCGGTGTTCGCCACCGTCGACCAGGCCATCGTCTACGCGATCATCCCCGATCGCGCCGAGTCCGGCCGCTACATGGCGGTCGTCGCTTTCGCCCAGAAGATCCCCAGTGCGATCGCTCCGCTGATCGCGCCGCTGATCATCACGATCGGGGCGGTGGGAGCCGAGAAGAACTACACGCTGCTGTATCTGATCGGCGCGGTGTTCGCGCTCGTCGGCGGTCTCATCATCATGTTCAAGGTCAAGGGAGTGCGCTGAGATGACGCTCGCATCGAACCCGTCATCCGTGCCCACTGCGCCGTATGACCTGCGGATTGACAGCGGGGGCGACGAGTTCACCGTCTCGGAGGCAACGCCCCGGCTGTCGTTCACCGTTCCGATCGGGGCGGGCGCGGAGACCGGGTTCGAGCTCGAGGCGGTCGTCGACGGCGAACGTCAGGCCCCGGTGTCCCTCGAGTCCGGCGCACACCTCTTCATCGAGTGGCCATGGCGCCCCTTGTCCAGCGGTCAGCGGGTGCGATGGCGGGTGCGCGCTGTGGGCGGCGACACAGTCTCGGAATCGTCGGACTGGGCATCCTTCGAGTGCGGACTGCTCGACGCGGACTGGACCGCCGAGTGGATCAGCCCGGTCGAGCTCGACGATCCCGGATACGGCGCGCGGGGTGCACACGCGCTCGCTCACGCGTTCGACGCCAGTGGCATCGTCTCGGCGCGGCTGTACTCGACCGCACTCGGCGTCTACGACGCTCGCATCAACGGCGAGCGGGTCGGCACGGCCGAGCTGTCGCCGGGGTCGACGTCCTACGACCGCACCCTCTACGCCCAGGCTGCCGACGTGACACGCCTGCTGACCGATGGCGCGAACTCGCTCGAGATCGAGCTCTCCGACGGCTGGTACCGCGGGCAGGTCGGGGCGTTCCGTCTGCCGGCCGGGTGGGGCACCACTCTCGCAGCGCGAGCTGAACTGCACCTCGAGCTCTCCGACGGCTCGCGACCGGTGATCCGCACCGACGGAGACTGGACCAGCGCTCGGTCCAGAGTGATCCGCGCCGACCTGATGGACGGGCAGACGACCGACTTCCGTGCGGATGCCGGGTCTGCGGAAGCCGTGATCGTCGGCGCGGTCGAAGGTCCGTCGATCTCGTGGTCGCCGGCTCCGCCCATCCGGGTCGTCGAGACGCGCGACGCGGTGATCGCGAATCATGTCGCGGACGACACCTGGGTGCTCGACTTCGGTCAGAACGCCTCGGGCTGGCTGCGGCTCACCGATCTCGGCCCGGTGGGAACGCGCACGGTTATCGACTACGGCGAGTACGTCGGGCCCGACGGTGACGTGAGCACCGCACACCTCGATTCCACCAAGCCGGGCGAGCCTGACGTGGTGTTCGTGCAGCACGACGAAGTGGTCTCCGCGGGAGGCGGAGAGATCTTCGAGCCGCGTCATACGGTTCACGGTTTCCAGTACGCGCGGGTCACGCGCGAAGGCGCTCCGTTCGACCCGACGACGGCGCAGATGCGCATCGTGCAGACGGATCTGCGTCGCACCGCATCTTTCGAGTCGAGTGATCCCGACCTCAACCGGCTGCACGACATCGCCGACTGGAGCTTCCGCGGCAACGCGGTGGATGTGCCGACCGACTGCCCGACCCGTGAGCGCCTGGCGTGGACGGGCGACTACCAGGTGTTCGCGCCGACCGCTGCGCGCCTGTACGACGTGCTCGGGTTCACTCGCAAGTGGCTGCAGTCGGTGCGTGATGATCAGCTCGACGACGGTCGGATCGCGAACTTCTCGCCCGACGGCCGTCGCATCAAGCACAAGCTCGACGACCAGTTCGCCATGATGACGGGTTCCTCCGGGTGGGGTGACGCGATCACCTTCGTCCCCTGGGAGATGTACACCGCATACGGCGACGTTCGCGTTCTCGAAGAGAACTGGGACGCGATGGTGCGGTGGGTGGAGTGGGAGCTCGGGGCCGCGCGCGCGAATCGGCATCATTCCCGCGTCGAGCGTTCGGCCGAGCCGCAGTCGCACGAGGAGTATCTGTGGGACGGCACGTTCCACTGGGGGGAATGGACCGAGCCCGTCGCCAAGGCGGAGGACGGCTCGCGCCTGGATCCGATCAAGATGAACCCGATGGCCTGGTTCATGGCCGACAAGGGAGAGGTGGGCACCGCCTACCTGTATCGCTCGACTCGGATCCTGGCGGATGCCGCGGCCGTACTCGGTCGCACGGGCGAATCGGAGAAGTATGCCGCGATCGCCGAGCGCGTGCTCGACGCGTGGCGCTCCGAGTTCGTCACGGACGACGGGCGTACGGCGCAGGACACCCAGGCCGCCTATGTGCGGGCGCTCTCGTTCGGTCTCATCCCGGAATCGCTTCGTGCCACCGCTGCGCAGCGCCTCGTCGAACTCATCCGCGACGCCGGCACCCATCTCGGCACCGGATTCCTCTCGACGGGAGACCTGCTGCCGGTTCTCGCCGACAGCGGGCACGCCGACGTCGCCTACGAATTGCTCTTCCAGCGCAGCGCTCCCTCGTGGATGTACATGATCGACAGGGGAGCGACGACCATCTGGGAGGACTGGGAGGGGATCGACGACGAGGGCGTCGCCCACGAGTCGCTGAACCACTACAGCAAGGGTGCGGTGATCCGTTTCCTCCACACGCACACCCTCGGGCTGCGTCAGGATGCGGACTCGGCCGCGTGGGAGGCGTTCACGATCGCGCCGCTCCCCGGCGGCGGCGTCAGCTGGGCGAAGGGACATCTCGACACTCCGCAGGGGCGGATCCGCGTGGAGTGGCGCGTCGAGGGGGACGAGCTGGTGGTCGAGGCGGACATCCCGGCAGGGAGTCGCGCGACCGTGGTCTTCCCCGACGGGACGACGCGGGCAGCAGGACCCGGATCCTTCGCCGGCGCGGGCGGGTTCTCCGGCGCCCGCTGACGGCGTGGATCAATCGTCGTGCGTCGCCGCGGCCTGCAGCTCCCGATTGATCGCGCGCAGGCCGAGGGCGAGGGATTCCAGCTCGTCGATCGTCAGCCCGTCGAGGATGTCGGCGCCCATCTCGGGGCGCGCCGCCATGATCTTCCCGATGACGTCACGCCCGAGAGCCGTGGGCACCAGGCGCCGCACACGCTGATCGACTGCATCCGTCAGTCGTTCGACGAGCCCCTGGTCGACGAGCCGCTCGACGAGCTTCGACATCGTGGCCAGAGAGACCTCGAACGTCGATGCGAGGCCACTGATCGTGCTGTGGTCGGACACGACGATGGATGTCAGCACCTTGAGCTGCTGGATCGTCAGCTGCGTGCTCAGCAGGGAGCCGATCATGCGGGGAAGCGAGCGCACCGATACCGCAAGCGTGAGGGCATCGATGTTCTCCAATGCCTCCGCACGCCTCCGGTCATCGCTCACCTCAGTACCGTAACGCGCTCCGAGGCGATTCCCAGGGATATTTACTTAGCTTCGAGCTAACCTTCTGGGAAGGAACCGATCCGGGGTCGTGTCGGGTTCAGGTTCACGCCGTCCCCAGTTCGCGTCGACCTGCGCCCGAGCCCCGGCGACAGGAGGACGGAACCATGACCGACCAGGCACAGGCCACCCAGGAGCAGGTCGCGCGTCTGCGGGCACTGCGGGAGAAGTACGCGCAGGAGCGCGATCGGCGCATCCGCCCCGACGGGGCGACCCAGTACCGGTCGACTCTCGGCGAGTACGGCTACTACGCCAAGGACCCGTACACGCCACGCGTGGAGCGCGAGCCGCTGCGGGATCGCGTCGAGGCACTGGTCATCGGGGCGGGCTTCGGCGGGCTGCTCACCGGTGCGGGGCTGCGAGACGCCGGCATCGGCTCGGTTCGCCTCATGGACGAGGCGGGTGACGTCGGTGGAACCTGGTACTGGAACCGCTACCCCGGCATCCACTGCGACATCGAATCGTATGTCTACATGCCGCTCCTCGAAGAGACCGGATACATCCCGAGCAGGCGCTATGCGCCGGGCGAGGAGATCCGTCAGCACGCCGTGCGCATCGCGGAACACTACGACCTCTACCGCGATTTCGTCGGCCACACGCGCGCGACCGGGCTGACCTGGGATGAGGATGCATCCGAGTGGGTCGTCGAGACCGACCGCGGTGATGTCTTCCGCGCGCGCTACGTGATCACCTCCTCGGGAACCCTGACGCAGCCGAAGCTCCCCGGCATCCCGGGGATCGAGCGCTTCACCGGGCACACCTTCCACACCAGCCGCTGGGACTACGCCTATACCGGCGGCTCCGCCGACGGGGATCTCACGAAGCTCGCCGACAAGCGCGTCGCGGTCGTCGGCACCGGTGCGACCGGGCTGCAGGTGATCCCGCACCTTGCCGAGCATGCACGCGAGCTCCTGGTGTTCCAGCGCACGCCCTCGACCGTCGATGTGCGCGACAACCGTCCGACGGATCCCGACTGGGCGCACACCCTCGCGCCGGGCTGGCAGCGCGAGCGGATGGACAACTTCCTCGAGGTGCTGGCCGGCGAGCCCGTCGAATCGCTCGTGCAGGACGGGTGGACCTCGACGAACCGGCTGCAACGGAGCATCCTCTCCGGCAGTGTCGACGGTGCTGTATCGGAGCAGGACCGCCTGCTGCAGGAGGAGCTCGACGATGCGGCGAAGATGGATTCTCTGCGAGCTCGAGTGGATGCGACCGTCGATGACCCCGCCACCGCAGACGCCCTCAAGCCCTGGTACCGGTACATGTGCAAGCGGCCGGGGTTCAGCGATCTCTACCTGCAGGCGTTCAACCGCCCGAACGTGACCCTCGTCGACACGGCCGACACGCACGGCATCACGGCGCTCACGGAGACGTCGATCGTGGTCGGCGACGCAGAATACGAGGTCGACTGCATCATCTTCGCCACCGGATTCGATGTCGGAGTCTCGGGCGTGGTGTCGGGCACCCTGCCCGTGTCCGGGCGGGGAGGTCGAGCCCTTCTCGAAGCCTGGGGGATGGGCCCGCGCACGCTGCACGGATTCACCACCCATGGCTTCCCGAATCTGTTCCAGCTCGGACCGATGCAGAACGCGAACTCGGTGAACTTCGTGCACATCCTTCAGGAGCAGGCGACGCACATCGCCGCGGTGATCGAGCGGGCCGAGCGGGTCGGCGCTCGCCGCATCGAGCCGACCGCTGAGGCCGAGGATGCCTGGTGCCGCACTGTTGCCGAGACCTCGAGGGACGTCTCGGACTTCCAGGCCCAGTGCACGCCGGGCTACTACAACGGTGAGGGCTCACGCACGATCGGCGGACTCACGTACTCCCCGGGGCCGGTGGCCTTCCATCGACTCCTGCGCGAGTGGCGTGCGGGAGACATGGCGGAGCTGCTCGTGGTCGACGATGCGGACGAATGCGTGCGCGAGTCGTCGGAGATCGGGGTGTCGGCGTGAGGGCGGCGCTGGCGGCCGCGGCAGGTGCGATCGGTGTGGTGGCTCTGCTCGTCGGGTGCGCGCCGGCGGCTCCGGATGCGGCGCAGACCGACGCTCCATCGGACGGGCCCGCTGCGGAACAGCGCTCGGAAGAGCTGCTCCAGGTGACGGAGCCGCATGAGCTCACCGGAGGGACGCTGCTCGAGGGGCCGACCTTTCACGAAGACGGGTCGCTGTTCATGGTCGACGTGATGGCGCCCGCCGGGGAGGCGAAAGTCCTGCGCGTCGACGTCGACGAGCGCGACGTCGACCAGGTCTTCACCGATGAGACGAGCGCGTTCACCTCGGCGCAGTTCCATCCGAACGACGGGCGCCTGTATCTCACCGACTTCCTCGGCGGTGGTGTCGTGAGCATCACGGCGGAGGGAGAAGACCCGCAGGTGCACTTCTCGGGCGACGTCGACGGCATCGCGATGTTGCCCGACGACATCACGTTCCATCCCGACGGCACGATGTTCGTGACCGACACCCGCGGCATGGACGGTCCAGGGTGGGAGACCCCGGGGCGTGTGGTGAGGATCGGCGCCGACGGGCAGGCGTCGACCCTCGCGGGCGACCTTCCTTCCCCGAACGGCGTCGTCTTCGACGAAGAGGATGCGGGGCTCTGGGTCGCGCAGTACAACGCGAACCGGATCGACTACTTCGCCCTCGATGAGACGCGCACCCGCGTCGTCTCGGCGTATCCCGCGATCCACGTCGACGGCGGGATCGGACGCATCGACTCGACCGCGGTCGACGCCGAGGGGAACATCTATCAGATGTTCCACGAGAAGGCCGAGATCGTGGTGTTCGCGAAGACCGGAGAGCAGATCGGTACGATCCGCGTGCCGGGTGAGGGCCTCGAGTCGGCGACGAACATCGCCATCGCGCCGGGAACGACGGATGGCTACGTGGTGGTCAGCGGCCCAGCCGGTGGGTTCGTGCACACCTTCGAGGCCTACGGGGAGGGCATCCGGCAGTCCAACGGCGGGTGATCCTCAGATAGCGTCGCACGTCATCGAGATGCAATGAGGCCCCGCACTGCAGTGCGGGGCCTCACCTCTGAGATGCCGGTCAGATGCCCACTCCGGCGCGGAAGCGGTCGACCCCGATCTGCCCCTCGACCACCGCCGCGGTCAGCTCTTCGACACTGGTGTCCTCGCGGCGCACATCGAGGATCTTCCTGCCGTGATTCATCACGATGTGCCGATCGCAGACCTTGTAGGCGTGGTGCAGGTTGTGGGTGACGAGAACCGAGCTCACGCCCTCGGTCTTGAGGTGACGGAGGTAGTCGAGCAGAGCCTCGGTCGCACGCACGGCCAGGGCCGACGTCGGCTCGTCGAGGATGAGCAGGCTCCGTTTGAAGTGCACCGCACGCGCGATCGCGACGGCCTGGGCCTGTCCTCCTGAGAGCGACGAGACGAGCTGCTTCGAACTCTTGATGCCTTCGATCGTGACGACGGTGTCGAGGATGTTCGTCGCGATGGCGTCCATCTGCTTCAGCTTCATGAAGCCCAGAGGGTTCGTGATCTCTCTGCCCATGAAGATGTTGCGGGTGATCGACATCTGATCGACGAGGGCGGAGTCCTGGAAGATCGTCTCGACGCCCAGCGACTCGGTGGTCGGTCGGTTGACGGTCGGCACGGCGGCGCCGTCCCAGTAGTAGGCCCCCGAGGTCATCGGCACGACACCCGACATGATCTTCACGAGGGTCGACTTGCCTGCGCCGTTGTCGCCGAGCAGGCCGACGACCTCGCCGCGGCCGATGTCGAACGAGACGTCTTTCAGCACGGTGTTCGCACCGTACTTCTTGGTCACGCCCTCGAGACGCAGCAGGTAATCGGAGGTCATGATGCCTTGCCTTCCATGAGCTTGTTGAAGACGGCGGCGATCACGATGATGAGGCCGACGAAGAGCTGGATGTAGAAGCCCGGTGCCTTGGCGAGGATCAGGCCGTTCTCGATGAGTCGGATCAGGGCGGCGCCGATGATCATGCCGATGACCGACCCGCGACCGCCGTTGAGCGAGGTGCCGCCGACGACGGCGGCAGCGATCGCCATGAGCGTGTAGTCATCGGTGCTGCCCGGCTGCATGGAGCCGGTGCGGACGGAGATCAGGATCGACGCGAAACCGACGAGCAGGCCGAAGACTCCGAAGGCCAGCAGGCGCACGGAGTTGGGCTTGATCGAGATCGCCTTGGCCGCAGACGCGTTGCCGCCCACCGCGAAGATGTGGTTGCCGAGCTTGTGGCGATGCAGGAACGCCCACGCGGCGAGGCCGATCAGGACCAGCCAGACCAACTGCGACCGGAAGAAGCCGAAGTCGCCGGCGAACACTGTGACGAGAACGTCATCCTTGCCGTCGACGAGGATGGCGGGAGAGGTGCCGTTGACGAAGATGCTCGCGCCCACCCAGAAGAACCCCATGCCGAGTGTGGCGATGAAGGACGGGATGCGGGTGAGCACCACGATGAGTCCGTTGATCAGGGCGATGGAGGTGGAGGTGGCGAGGCCGGCGACGATGCCCCAGCCCCAGCCGACACTCTCGGAGACGTTGATGAAGACGATCGCGGTGAAGCCGACGTTCGCGCCGAGCGAGAGGTCGAACTCGCCGGCCACCATCAGGATGCCGGCGCCGAGGCCGAGCAGCGCGAGCACGGGGATGCTCTGCGAGATGACTCCAGACAGATTGCTCGCAGAGAGGAAGGGGAAGGCGGCGGGGGCCACCGAGCCGGCGATGATGAAGCCGATGAGCACCAGGGCGACGATCACGCCGATCTCGAGTGCGCCGCGGCCTCGGCTGTAGCGGATGCTCTCGCGGAGGGAATCGCCGAACGTCCGCGGGGTGCTGTCGCCGAGCATCCGCCCGGTGACGATGGTCTCGGTCGGGGCGGGAGCAGTCAGGACGTGCTCGCGCGGTCTTTCTGTGGGCTGAGACATCTCATGCCTTTCGGGAAGTGAGGAAGAAGGAGGCGGGGGCCGCACCCCAGGCTGCGGCCCCCGCGAGTCGAGCTCTCAGAAACGGACGCCCTTGAGCTTGTCGTTCTCGAGCAGATCGACGTTGGACTCGTCGATCAGGCCGCGCCCGCCGGAGTTGATGTTGGCGGGGGAGAGGCCGAAGTCGATGTAGAGGATTCCCTGCGTGACGGACTGGAACCCCTGCACGTACCCCTGCTGGTCGGCGGTCGCGATGATGTCGCCGCTCTTGATGCCCGCGACGACCTGAGGCGAGGTGTCGAAGCCGACGACCGGCACCTTCACTCCGGCCGCCTCCATAGCGGCGACGATGTTCCGGTGCGGGGTGCCGCCGAGAGGAGCGATCGCGGCGACATCCGGGTTGGCCGTGAGCCAGGCGGTCAGGGAGTTGAGCGCTTCCTCGTCGTTGCCCGAGGTGCGCAGGAACTCGCCCTTCGCGCCGACCTCGTCGAGCGAGGACTGCACGCCGCCGCCCCGGTTGATCGCGTAGGCCTGCTCGGGCTCTTCGGCCGGGAGCAGGACCTTGTCTCCGCTTCCGAGGCCTGCCTCTTCGACGAGCCGTTCGCCGACGATCTCCCCGACCTCGAAGAAGTCCTGACCGACGAAGCCTGAGACGCAGTCTGCGGCCGACTCGGGCGCCGGCACGTTGTAGGCGACCACGGTGATGCCCGCCTCGGCGGCGTCGCAGGCGACGCCCACCCACTTCTCGCCCTCGTTGAAGGGCATGAAGATCAGGGAGGGGTCGGTGGCGATCGCCGTCTGTACGAGGTCGACCATCTTGTCGGGGTCGCCCTCTGCGGTCTGGTGCGTGAGCGTCAGATCTCCGAGTTCGGCGGCATCCTCGCCGCCCTGCAGGATCTGGGCCCAAAAGGGATCGCCCGCCGGGTTGTAGTAGGTGAAGAAGTAGGCGTTGCGGTTCTCGGCGAGAGAGCCGTAGCCGCTCTCGAGACCGCTGGATGCGTCGGTCGAGCCGTCGGAGGCGGCGGCGGAGCAACCCGCCAGGGCGAGGGCCGACACGGCGACGGCGACGAGGGCCATCCCGGTGCGGGAGCTGTGTGTGAGTGTCACGACGTCGTGATCCTTTCTTGCGCCGGCGGGTTCCGGCTACCGTCATTGGTGCGCTGAGCGTATCCAGCACCTAGCAAGAAGTCAATAGAATGTTCTGACATTCGGACCTATAGGGTGGGCAAGTGAAGATCTCGATGAATTCCACCGCTTCTTTCCACGGCACCACCCTGCGAGACATCGCCGTCGCGAAGTCGGCCGGATTCGATGCGGTGGAGTTGCAGACGCCGAAGCTGTTCCGGTTCCTCGACGCCGGCTACACGGCGCGCGACCTCGTGGGTCCGCTCGACGGGTTCGCCGTCTCGGGAGTGGGAGCGATCCAGGAGGCACCTCACGACCGGTTCGTCCGCGATGCCACTCGGCTGGCCGAGGTGGCCGAAGTGATCGGCGCTCCCTTCGTGCAGATGTGCACGGGGCCGGTCGACGTGCAGGTCGTCAAGGACTTTCGCGCAGGGACGCTGACGCCCGGCGACCTGCGCTATCGCGGCTCGCTCGGCCTGACGGACGCCGAGTCGCTGGCCGAGACGGCTCACCGGGTCGCGCTCGCCGCGGACATCGCAGCCGATCACGGGGTGGGTCTGTATCTGGAGCCGTTGGCGTGGTCGCCGATCAACCGCGTGTCGCAGGCACTCGAGATCTTCGAGCGGATCGACCGGGCGAACGTGAGGCTGTGTGTGGACTTCTGGCACTTCTGGGCATCGGGCGACGCGCCGGAGGACGTCGCGGCGCTGCCCGCCGATCTGATCGCGGCCGTGCACGTCTGCGACGGCCTGCATGTGCCCGCGGGGGAGATCCCCGATCAGGGAGTCTCTCGCAACGTATGGACCGGTGCGGGCGACATCCCGCTGCAGGAATGGGTGGACGCTGTCCGCTCCACCGGGTACGACAGCTGGTACTGCTCGGAGATCTTCTGCGACAAGGTCGCGGAGCTCGACGATGAGCTCGTCGCCTCGACGCTCCGCAACACCATCAGCATGCTGCTGCGGTGAGGGCGAGCCGGTCGCGCTACTTGGCGACCAGCGTGGTCTCGAAGCTGTACAGATCGGGTCGGTAGATGTGCACTCCGAACTCGATCGCGCGGCCGGCGCCGTCGAACGAGGTGCGCTCCATCTGCAGCACCGGCCCGTCGCGATCGATGTCGAGCAGCTTGCCCTCATCGTCGTGAGCCCGTCGGGCGCCGATCCGCTGCTTCGCGACGCGGATCGTCACGCCTCGACTGCGCAGAATCTGGTAGAGGCCCTGATCCTCCAGCTGCTCCCGGGTGATCTCGGCGATATCGGCGGGGAACCAGTTCTCGAGGATCGCCACGGGGCTGCCGTCGGAGGTGCGACGGCGGCGGATGTGCAGCACCTCGGCGCCCGCTGGGACGCTCAGGTGCTCGGCGACGTTCTCGGGGGCGGGGGAGAGCTCGTGCAGCAGCACCGTCGTTCCGGGGCTGTGCTTCGTGCTCTGCAGGTCATCGAAGAGGCTGGTCAGCTCGACCTGGCGGGTCACCTGCCCCTGCACCACCTGCGTGCCGATTCCGCGGCGACGTACGAGGAGGCCCCGATCCACGAGCTCCTGGATCGCCCGCCGAACGGTCGGGCGAGAGAGTCCCAGGCGCTCACCGATCGCGATCTCGTTCTCGAGGCGCGCACCCGGCGGGATCTCGCCCGATCGGATCGCCGCCTCGAGCCTGCTCGACACCTGGAAGTACAGGGGAATCGGCCCTGTGCGGTCCAGATCGTGGAACAGGTGGTCCGGCCATACGCCGTCCGTCGTCGCCATCTCGTGGTCTCCCTCGTTTGTCGCGACAATATTACCTCCCGCGGACTTTGTCACCTCAGAGCGCGAGAGCCAGGCGCGCGGGCCCTTGCGAGAATCGAGCCTTGTGTTATTGTTAGGACATATCCCGTCCATCGCGATCAGGAAAGTTGTACACAGGAGTATGACCGGAGAAAAGACCTTCGACGTCGTCGCCCTCGGGCGCCTCGGCGTCGACATCTACCCCCTCGAAAGCGGCGTCGGTCTCGAGGACGTGGCGACGTTCGGCAAGTACCTCGGCGGAAGCGCGGCGAACGTCGCCGTGGCCGCCGCTCGTTATGGCCGGGCCGTGCAGCTCGTCTCCCGGACGGGCGACGACCCCTTCGGTCGCTATCTGCATCGAGAGCTCACGCGACTTGGTGTCGACGACTCGGCCGTCGCCGTCGATCCGGATCTGAAGACGCCCATCACCTTCTGCGAGATCTTCCCTCCCGACGATTTCCCGCTGTACTTCTACCGCGAGCCGAAGGCACCGGACCTCAACATCACGTCCGATCAGCTCGACGCCGATGCCATCCGTGCAGCCGGCGTCCTCTGGGCGACGGTGACAGGTCTCTCGCAGGAGCCCAGCCGCCAGACGCACTTCGATGCGTGGGCGATGCGCGGTCGCGCAGACCACACGGTACTCGATCTCGACTACCGGCCCATGTTCTGGGCCGACCCGACTGAGGCGACCGCTCAGGTGGGGCGCGCTCTCGAGCACGTCACCGTGGCCGTCGGCAATCGGGAGGAGTGCGAGGTCGCCGTCGGCGAGACCGAGCCTCTCCGAGCCGCGGATGCTCTTCTGGAACGCGGCGTGCGCCTCGCCATCGTCAAACAGGGACCGAAGGGCGTGCTCGCCAAGACGGCCGACGAGACGGTCGAGGTGCCGCCCCACTTCGTCGACGTCGTCAACGGTCTCGGCGCAGGCGACGCATTCGGCGGGGCACTGTGTCACGGGCTCCTCTCCGGGTGGGGCCTCGAGGAGATCCTCCGATTCGCCAACGTCGCCGGGGCGATCGTCGCCTCCAGACTGGAATGCTCGACCGCCATGCCCACCGCGTCCGAGGTGCAGCAACTACTCGAAGGAGCCCGAGGATGACCGGCATCACCCTCTCGGCAGACGACTTCTCCCGTCTCCGTGATCTGCGCGCCTCAGCGCCGCACGAGATCGCGACGCGACTGCGCGACCGCCGCCGCCGCGACCTGCTCGGGGTCGACGGAAAGCTGTTCATCGTCGCCGCTGACCACCCCGCCCGTGGCGCTCTCGCCGTGGGCTCCGACCCCATGGCGATGGCCGATCGGTACGACCTGCTCGATCGGCTCGCCACGGCGTTGAAGCGCCCGGGTGTCGACGGAGTGCTCGGCACTCCGGACATCATCGACGACCTGGCTGCCCTCGGACTGCTCGACGACAAGATCGTCGTCGGGTCGATGAACCGAGGCGGTCTGCGCGGCGCGACGTTCGAGATGGACGACCGCTACGGCGCATATACGGTCGACGAGCTCGCAGCGATCGGCGCAGATTTCGCGAAGACCCTGATCCGGATCAACCTCGACGATGCCGGAACCGCACCCACGCTGCAGGCGACGGCCGACGCCGTCACCGCGGCGGCGAGAGCTCGGCTGCCGATCATGCTCGAGCCGTTCCTCAGCCGCTGGAAAGACGGCCACATCGTCAACGACCTCTCGACGGATGCCGTCATCGCCTCGATCGCCATCGCGGCCGGCCTTGGCGCGTCGTCTGCGTACACGTGGATGAAGCTCCCCGTCGTCGAGGACATGGAGCGCGTGATGGCGGCGACCACCATGCCGACGCTGCTTCTCGGCGGCGACTCCGGTGCCGATCCCGACCAGACGTTCGCCGCGTGGGAGGACGCTCTGACTCTCCCCGGCGTGCGCGGGCTCACCGTCGGCCGCACCCTCCTGTATCCGCCGGACGGCGACGTCGTCTCCGCCGTCGACGCCGCGGCCGGCCTCGTCCGCGGCGTCGCCGCCTCCGCCCGCTGAACTCCCCATCCACGAAGGAACAGCCATGAGCACCATTGAAACTCGCACCATCTCCCACTGGATCGACGGCGCCGACAGCCCGTCGAGCAGCGGGCGCACCGCGCCCGTCTACAATCCCGCCACCGGAGCAGTGCAGGCGCACGTCGCGCTGGCCGACCAGGCCGAGATCGATGCCGCCATCGAGTCCGCCCAGCGCGGGTACCAGGTCTGGAAGACCTACTCGATCGCGAAGCGTCAGACCGTCATCTTCGCGTTCCGCGAGCTGCTGAACGCCCGCAAGCGCGAGCTCGCCGAGATCATCACGGCCGAGCACGGCAAGGTCGTCTCCGACGCCATGGGCGAGATCCTCCGCGGCCAGGAGGTCGTCGAACTCGCCACGGGATTCCCGCACCTCATCAAGGGCGCATTCAGCGAGAACGCCTCGACCGGAGTCGATGTCTACTCGCTCAAGCAGCCCCTCGGCGTGGTCGGCATCATCAGCCCGTTCAACTTTCCCGCCATGGTGCCGATGTGGTTCTTCCCGGTCGCGATCGCCGCAGGCAACGCGGTCGTACTCAAGCCGAGCGAGAAGGACCCCTCGGCTGCCCTCTGGCTCGCTCAGCTCTGGAAGGAAGCGGGTCTTCCCGACGGCGTGTTCACGGTTCTGCAGGGCGACAAGCTCGCTGTCGACGGTCTGCTCAACAGCCCGGTCGTGCAGTCGATCTCATTCGTGGGCTCGACGCCGATCGCGCAGTACATCTACGAGACGGCGTCGAAGAACGGCAAGCGGGTGCAGGCTCTCGGCGGCGCGAAGAACCACATGCTGGTGCTGCCCGACGCCGACCTCGACCTGGTCGCCGACCAGGCCGTCAACGCCGGATACGGCGCCGCCGGCGAGCGCTGCATGGCGATCTCGGTCGTGCTGGCCGTCGAGCCCGTCGCCGATGAACTGATCGCCAAGGTCTCGGAGCGCATCGCGAACCTGCGCATCGGCAACGGGGCGGGTGTCGACGGCGTCGAGCCCGATATGGGCCCCCTGATCACCGATGTGCACCGCGACAAGGTCGCCTCGTACGTCGACATCGCAGAAGCCGACGGCGCGAAGATCGTCGTCGACGGCCGTGGCCTGAAGATCGACGGCCACGAGGACGGCTTCTTCTTCGGGCCGACCCTCATCGACGACATCCCCATCACCTCGCGCGCCTACACCGAGGAGATCTTCGGCCCGGTGCTCTCGGTCGTGAGGGTGCAGACCTTCCAGGAGGGTCTCGACCTGATCAACTCGGGCGAGTTCGGCAACGGCACCGCCATCTTCACCAACGACGGAGGCGCCGCCCGGCGCTTCCAGAGCGAGGTGGAGGTCGGGATGATCGGCATCAACGTGCCGATCCCGGTGCCGGTCGCGTACCACTCCTTCGGCGGCTGGAAGGCCTCGCTCTTCGGCGACGCGAAGGCGTACGGTGTGCACGGGTTCGACTTCTTCACGCGGGAGAAGGCGATCACCAGCCGCTGGCTCGACCCGGCCACGCACGGCGGGATCAACCTCGGATTCCCGCAGAACAACTGACACGATCCGGATGCCGCCCCGCGGGGGAGCGAGGCGGCATCCCAGTCTCTGAGAGCACGAAGATGAGCACTGCAGAAGAACGTTGGTTCCACCGTCGGGGCGAGCTCGCGCGCGACGGATGGCAGAGCGTGGTCGACGCCTCGCTCGCCGGGTGGCAGCACACCGGCATCCGCATCGCCGAACTGACGGAGGGCGACGAGCTCGAGCTTACGGCCCTCGACGTCGAGCGGATCATCGTGCCGCTGGCCGGATCGTTCCGCATCGCGCACCACCATCACCCCGGTGAGTGGCACACTCGACTGCACGGTCGTGCGTCGGTGTTCGACGGGCCGACCGACGTGCTGTATCTGTCGATCGGCACGACGGCGACCATCAGTGGAGAAGGCCGCGTCGCGGTCACCGAAGCGCCGACCACCGAGCGTCGCGATTGGCAGTACATCGCGGCTGAGGAGACGCCCGTGGAGCTCCGCGGGGCGGGGCGCTCCAGCCGTCAGGTGCACAACTTCGGCACTCCGCAGGCGCTGGACGCCGCTCGGCTGATCGTCTGCGAGGTCATCACCCCGGCCGAGAACTGGTCGTCGTACCCTCCGCACAAGCACGACGAGCACAAGCCGGGTCACGAGTCGCGACTCGAGGAGATCTATTACTTCGAAAGCGCCCCGTCGCGCTCGGGCGGACGCCAGGATGCCGCTGACGGCGCCTTCGGGATGTTCAGCACCTACTCCTCGCCCGCGGGTGAGATCGAGATCAACGCGATGGTCGGCACCGGTGACATCGCGCTCGTGCCCTATGGCTATCACGGCCCTGCGGTCGCGGCCCCAGGGTACGACCTCTACTACCTCAACGTCATGGCGGGTCCCGACCCGGAACGCACGTGGCTGATCAGCGACGATCCCGCTCATGCGTGGGTTCGCGACACCTGGGACGGTCAGGAGTTCGACTCCCGGCTGCCCTACGAGCACGAGAACGACAAGGAAGGCCAGCCCTGATGGCGAACACGAAGACGATGACCGTCAGCCAGGCGCTGGTCGAGTTCCTCGGACACCAGTGGACCGTCGACGGCGACATCCGCGAGCGCACGGTCGCGGGCATGTTCGGCATCTTCGGACACGGCAACGTCGCCGGCATCGGCCAGGCGCTCAAGCAGTTCAATGTGGAGCAGCCCGACCTGATGCCCTATTACCAGGCGCGCAACGAGCAGGCGATGGTCCACCAGTCCGTCGGCTACGCCCGGATGCACCGGCGCAGAGGCACTCTCGCCTCCGCGGCCTCCGTCGGACCGGGTGCGGCGAACATGCTGACCGCGGCAGCCCTGGCGACCTCGAACCGGCTTCCCGCGCTGCTGCTGCCGAGCGACACGTTCGCCACCCGCGTGGCCGATCCCGTTCTCCAGCAGCTCGAGCACCCGCATGACCCCGGCATCCAGGTGACCGATGCCTTCCGGCCGCTGTCGGTGTTCTTCGACCGGGTTCAGCGCCCTGAGCAGCTGTACTCGATCGCGCTCGGCGCGATGCGTGCTCTGACCGACCCGGTGCAGACCGGAGCGGTCACGATCGCGCTGCCGGAGGACGTCCAGGCCGAGCGCATCGACGTGCCGCTCGAGTTCCTGCAGGATCGCGAATGGCACCTGCGCCGGCCGCTGCCCGAGCGCGCGGCGCTCGCTCGGGCAGTCGCCGCCATCCGCTCGGCGAAGCGTCCGTTCATCGTCGCCGGAGGAGGCGTGCTCTACTCCGGTGCCGAAGATCACCTGCGCACACTCGTCGAGGTGACCGGCATCCCCGTCGGCACCTCGCAGGCCGGCGGCGGTTCCCTCGCCTGGGATCACCCGCAGTACCTCGGCGGCGTCGGTGCGACCGGCACTCTGGCGGCGAACCGCATCGCGGCGGATGCCGACGTCGTGATCGGCATCGGCACGCGTTACAGCGATTTCACGACCGCCTCCCGCACCGCTTTCCAGAACCCCGACGTCGTGTTCGTCAACATCAACATCGCATCCTTCGACGCCTACAAGCACGGTTCGCAGCTGCCGGTCATCGCCGATGCTCGCGAGGCGCTGAGCGAAATCGCCATCGAGCTCGAGGGATGGGAGATCTCTCCGGAGTACACCGAGCGCATCGCCCGCGAGAAGGCAGCCTGGGACGCCAGCGTCGACGCGGCATTCGCGCCGTCAGGACTCGCGCTGCCCGGCCAGCCCGAGATCATCGGCGCCGTGCAGTCGGCTTCCGCACCGGAAGACGTCATCGTCCAGGCCGCAGGCTCGCTGCCCGGAGACCTGCACAAGCTGTGGCGAGTGCGCGATCCCCTCGGATATCACGTCGAGTACGCGTTCTCGTGCATGGGGTACGAGATCGCGGGCGGAATCGGCGCGAAGCGCGGGCTGGTCGCCGACGGCGACGACCGAGACGTCATCGTCATGGTGGGCGACGGCTCGTACCTGATGCTCAACACCGAACTCGTGACGGCCGTCGCCGAGGGCATCAAGGTGATCTTCGTCCTCATCCAGAACCACGGCTACGCGTCGATCGGGCACCTCTCCGAGACGGTCGGCTCCGACCGTTTCGGCACCTGGTATCGCGAGTACGACCCTCAGGCGCGTAATTTCCAGGGCGAGCAGACCCTGCCGATCGATCTCGCCGCGAACGCCCGCAGCTACGGACTCGACGTGATCGAGATCGAGCCGGGCGCCGGGGCCATCGACGCGCTGTCGGCAGCTGTCGCCGAGGCGAAGGCGTCGGCGACATCGACCTTCATCCACATCAACAGCGACCCGCTCATCTATGCGCCGGACGGCGACGGATGGTGGGACGTGCCCGTCCCCGAGGTCTCCACGCTCGCCAGCACGCAGCAGGCGCGCACCGAGTACCTCGCACAGCAGGCGCACCAGCGTCCGCTCCTCGGCTGACTTCAACGGAGAACTGACATGACTGACACCACCCCGACCGCATCCGCGGCCGCAGGCGCCAACCCGGGTCTGCGCATCGGCACCGCTCCCGATTCCTGGGGCGTCTGGTTCCCGGACGACCCGAAGCAGGTGCCCTGGCAGCGCTTCCTCGACGAGGTCGTCGCCGCCGGGTACTCGTGGATCGAGCTGGGCCCGTACGGGTACCTGCCGACCGACCCGCATCAGCTCGAGGACGAACTCGGCTCGCGGGGACTCAAGCTGTCTGCGGGCACCGTCTTCACCGGATTCCACAAGGGCGACGACCAGTGGCAGCGCGCCTGGGACCAGGCGCTCGCCGTCGCCGGACTCGCATCGAAGCTGGGCGCCGAGCATCTCGTCGTCATCCCCGACCTGTGGCGCAGCGATGCGACCAGCGAGGTGCTCGAGGCGCGCACCCTCACCGACGAGCAGTGGAAGAAGCTCGCCGCAGGCCACGACCGCCTGGGCAAGGCTCTGCTCGAGGAATTCGGTGTCAAGCAGCAGTTCCACTCGCACGCGGACAGCCACGTGGGCACCACGCGTGAGGTCGTGCGCTTCCTCGACGAGACCGACGAGCGGTACACCAACCTGTGCCTCGACACCGGCCACTTCGCCTACTACGGCGGCGACAACGTCAAGCTCATCCAGGAGCGCCCCGAGCGCATCGGCTACCTGCATCTCAAGCAGGTCGACACCTCGCTGCTCTTCGACGTGCTGAAGAACGACGTTCCTTTCGCTGATGCCGTCACGCAGGGCATCATGATCGAGCCGCCGCACGGTGTGCCCGATCTCGGGCCGATCATCGACGCGGTCGCCGCGATCGATTCCGAGATCTTCGCCATCGTCGAGCAGGACATGTACGGCTGCGACGTCGACTACCCGTTCCCCATCGCCCAGCGCACACGCGAGCACATCTTCGGATGCACCCATCTCGCCCGCATCCACTGATCCCTTCTCTTCTGGAGCACTGAACTCATGACCTCTGACCTCCGTATCGGCGTCGTCGGCGCCGGACTCATGGGCGCCGATCACATCGCGCGCATCACCCATCGCATCTCGGGCGCCGTCGTCTCGGCGATCGTCGAGCCCGATCCCGGGCGCGCGGCGGCGGCCGCGGAGAAGGCTCCGGGAGCCGCGACCTTCAGCCGTGTCGAAGACGCGATCGCCGCAGGGGCACTCGACGCCGTGCTGATCGCGACCCCGGGTCAGTTCCACGAGCCGGTTCTGGTGCCGGCACTCGAGGCCGGTCTTCCGATCCTGTGCGAGAAGCCGCTCACGCCCGACTCCGCCACGTCGTGGGACATTATCCAGCGCGAGCAGAAGCTCGACAAGCCGCACATCCAGATCGGCTTCATGCGCCGCTTCGACCCTGAGTACGCGGCCCTGCGCGAACTGATCGCCTCGGGCGACGCCGGCGATCTGGTCATGGTGCGCGGCGTGCACCGCAACCCCTCCGTGCCCGACAGCTACTCGCAGACGATGCTCATCACCGACTCGGTCGTGCATGAGTTCGACGTCATCCCGTGGTTGGCCGGGTCCGCTGTGAAGTCGGTCGAGATCAAGTTCCCGCGGCGCAACACCCTCACTCCCGAGCACCTGCGCGAGCCCATCCTCGTCATCATGGAGCTCGAGAACGGTGTGCTCGTCGATGTCGAGATGAACGTGAGCGTGCAGTTCGGCTACCAGGTCGGCACCGAGGCGGTGTTCGAGAAGGGCATCGCCCGCATCGGGCAGCCGTCGGGCCTGCAGCAGTGGCGCGACGGGCAGTTCTCGATCAAGGACCACACGAGCTTCACGACGCGCTTCGCGGAGGCGTACGACCGCCAGATCCAGCGGTGGGTGAACGCCGTCAAGGACGGCCGCCTCGTCGACGGTCCGAATGCCTGGGACGGATACCTGGTCGCGCTCGCGTGCGAGGCGGGGGTCAAGGCGCTCGACGGCGGTATCGTTCCCGTCGAGGCTGCTGAGCGTCCTGCGTTCTACGCCTGAGCCGGAGAGGAACCGACATGGTCCGCATCGCACTCGACCCCACGCCGTACCACCACGATCACGCGCTCCTCGACTTCCCGGACGTCGCCGCGCGTCTCGGGTACGAGCATCTGCACCTCACGCCGCACGCCGATTTCGCTCCGTTCTTCCGGCATCCGAAGGCGGATGACGCGCTCGCCGCCGCGCTCAAGAAGCGCGCGGCGGACGCCGGTGTGGCGATCCCCGCGCTGCTCCCGGTGCAGCGCATCTCGTCTCCCGTCGAGGGGGAGCGCACGGCGGCCGTGCGCAACATGCGGCGCATCATCGAGCTGGCCGTCGCTCTGGACGCCCCGGTGCTGAATACGGAGTTCTCGGGTCGACCGGAGCTCCAGGAGGAGAGTGAGGACGCGTTCTACCGCTCGATGGAAGAGCTGCTGCCCCTGCTCGAGCGTGAGGGGGTGCGCCTGAACATCGACCCGCATCCCGACGACTTCGTCGAGGACGGGCTCGAGGCCTGGCGGGTCATCCGCGGGCTGAACTCGGCGGCCGTCGGATTCGTGTACGTCGCGTCTCACACGTTCCACTACGGCGACCGGGCGGCGACCCTGCTTCCCGAGATCGGTGAGCGACTGGGCGCGGTCTACGCGGCCGACACCTTCGACCACCATCGGTCACACGGCCTGCGCTACATCTCGAACCCACCCGGCAACGCGGTCCGCGTGCACCAGCACCTGCAGATCGGCGACGGCGACGTGAACTGGATCGAGCTGTTCGACGCGCTGCGGGCGACCGGCTATCTCGATCGCCCCGATGCGCTGTTGGTCTCGAACGTCTTCGCCGAGGATGAGCGGGCAGACGAGGTCTCACGCTTCCAGCTGCAGAGGCTGCGCGAACTGATCGGCTGAGGTCCCGCGCACGAGTCGCGTCGCGCCGACAAGCCCCCTTCTCGATCTCGAGGAGGGGGCTTCTCTGTGGCCGGCGCACGAAGAGAGGGGGTGGGGAGCCGGTCAGGCTCCCCACCCCCTCTCAGAGGCGACGCATCAGCGCCCTGCGAGGCGCTCTCGGCGAGGGATCGTGCGGATCGCCTGGGTGCGGAAGTCGGTCTCGAGCGTTTCGAGCGAGCGCCCCTTGGTCTCAGGCACCTGAGTCAGCACGAACCAGAGTGACACCGCATTGATCGCCGCGAACAGCGCGAAGGTCCAGGTGGATCCGATGCCCTCGACGATCTGCGGGAAGACGAAGGAGATGAACGCGTTCACCGTCCACAGCACGAACACGGCGAGGCCCATGGCGAGGCCTCGGATCGCGAGTGGGAAGATCTCGCTCAGCAGCAGCCAGACGACGGTGCCGATGAAGCCCTGCACGAAGGCGACGAAGAGCATCATCGCCGCGAGGATCAGGTAGCTGACCCCGTCTGACTGGGGCAGCAGGAAGACCAGGGAGAGCACGACCTGTGAGCCGACCACACCGCTGAATCCGATGGCCAGCATCCTGCGTCGTCCGATGAATCCGATCAACCAGATTCCGACGATCGTCATGATGACGCTGGTGAGCCCGACGCCGATCGTCGCGATGAGGGCGGCCTGATCGCCGAGGCCCGTCTGGGTGAGGATGCTGGGGGCGTAGTAGTTGACCGTGTTGATGCCGGTAGCCTGCTGCACCGTGGCGAGACCGAAGCCGACGTACAAGAGCCGTCGCATCCAGCGGTTGTCGCGCAGTGCCCGCCATGCGTGGCGACGCTGATCGCCCTCGACGCTCGCGTTCTGCGCGATCTCGGCGAGTTCTGTCTCGACCTCGTCAGGCGTACGACTCTTGCTGAGCACGAGTCGTGCCTCGTCGAGGCGGGCTCGGGCGCCGAACCAGCGGGGAGACTCCGGGAGTACCAGCATTCCGATCAGGAGGATGAACGCCGGGATCGACGCCACCGCCAGCATGATGCGCCAGACGTGCGTGTCACTGATCAAGACAGCCAGCAGTGCGTTGATCGCGAAGGCGAGCAGCTGACCTGTGACGATCATCAGCTCGTTGATCGTCACCATGCGGCCGCGCTTGTCGGCCGGCGCCATCTCGGCGAGGTAGAGGGGGCACGCCACGGCGGCCGCGCCGACTCCGAACCCGAGGAAGATGCGCGCGATGACCATGATCGTGACGTTCGGGGCGATCGCGCAGGCGATGGCTCCGATGAGGAAGATCACGGCGCAGACGAGAAGGCTGCGCTTGCGTCCGAGCGCATCGGCGATGCGCCCACCCAGCAGCGCGCCGAATGCGGCACCGGGGAAGAGGAGTGCGCTGACGACCCAGGCCTCTTCTCCGGTCGACATCGCGAGGTCGTCGCGCATGTACAGCAGCGCACCGGAGATGACTCCGGTGTCGTAACCGAAGAGCAGGCCGCCGAGGGTGGAGATCACCGTGAGGCGAGCGAGGAACCCCCGCCCTGCGGTGCCGCCGGTCACAACCGACGACGGTCTGGTGATGCGGGCATTCGACACGAGGACGCTCCTTTGCGTGGAATCGCCGAGCGGTGGGCTTCGGCGAGTGAAGGTGAGGAACACAACACGGGGTTCCATGTAAAGACATTCTTGCATGGAGGGAAGACCGGGCGCAAGAGTTTGACGGACCGATTCGAGACATGTGAGAATGTCAGGACATATACTCAGGAGGAACTATGCCACTCGTACGCATCGACCACAGCGACGCCCGTTCGAACTCCCAGGAGATCTCGGAAGCGATCCACGACGCGATCGTCGAGGTGTACGGCATTCCGGTTCGCGACCGATTCCAGGTGGTCACCTCGCGATCGGCGACCACCATCATCGCGGAGGACGCCGGCCTCGGCTTCGATCGGACCGATCCCGTGATCATCCAGATCTTCACCCAGCGCGGGCGCAGCGACCAGATGAAGCAGAACCTGTACGCCGAGATCGCAGCCCGACTCGCTGCGGTGGGCGTCGCGGGCGAGGACGTCTTCATCGGGTACGTCGAGAACGGCCCTCAGGACTGGTCGTTCGGTTTCGGGCGCGCGCAGTACCTCACCGGGGAGCTCGCCGTGCCTTCTGCCGCTCCCGCGGCCTGACCGCAGGGCATTCGGTGGAGTAGGGCCTCACTCGACGGGTCGCGCGGTCGACTCGCGCACGACGAGATCGAGCGGCAGCACGACCTTCGACGGGATGCGATTCCGCTCGGGGTCGATCAGTGTCTCCATCGCCCGTGTGCCGATCTCGCGCAGCGGCGAGCGGAGCGTCGTCAGCGCCGGAACGGCGAGTTCGGCGCTGAAGATGTCGTCGAACCCGATCACACTGAACGCTTCGGGCAGAGTGAGGCCGGCGCCACGGGCTGCTCGGAGCAGACCGTGAGCGACCAGGTCGTTGTAGGCCAGAACGGCGGTCACGCCGCTGGCGCGCACGCGCCGGAGCGCATCCGCACCTGCCTCTACGGCCGGGGCCTCCACGGCGATCTCCACCAGAGAGATGTCGCGCGACATCGCCAGGTCGAGCGTGAGCTCCCACCGGGAGCGATTGATCTGCAGGCCGCTCAGGCCGAGGTACGCCACGGATCGATGTCCGAGATCGCGGAGGTGATCCATGGCAGCGGTCAGCCCCATCGCCAGGTCGGGGATCACGCTCGGCAGCGAGGGCGCCGAGTGGTTGGCCGCCACGATCGGCTTCACGCGAGCCAGGTCTGCGAGGGCTGCATCGTCGAGTCGCGAGGCGACGACGAGCAGACCGTCGACGGACGACTGCAGAGCCTCGATGGTCTCCCGTTCGATGTCTGCTGCGGCCTCGGTCTCCGACACGACGAGGGTGAAGCCGCCGGCGCGGGCGACCTGCTCCGCGCCGCGGATCAGGTCGAAGTGCACCGGGTTCGTGATGTCGGGGAGCACGACAGCGAAGGTGCCTGACCGGCCGGTGGGGAGAGCTCTCGCCATCGGGTTGGCGCGGTAGCCGAGCTCAGCGGCTGCCGCGCGGATCTTTTCCTCGGTCGCCGCGTTCGTGCGACCCGGCTTGTTCAGGGCGCGCGACACGGTCGAGGGATTGAGGCCCACCCGCTGCGCGATGTCGTAGATGGTGGCTCGGCGGGGAGAGGTGCCGCCGCTGCCAGGCGATTCATCGGGTGTGGTCGGGTCGTCCATCGACATGGTGTGCGGTTCTCCTCGCTAGACCGGCATCCGGTTCCCCGATCGTAGGGCAGGGGACGCGCCACGCGCGCGCTCGCCGCGCCGGCGCATTTGGCAACCGCTTGCCAAATGCGCCGAACCGTGATTGTCTATCGGAGACGTCAGGGCGGACGCCCCGGAGAGGATGCGAGAGATGCTGCGACCCCAGTGGTCCCCACTCGAGAACTGGTCAATCTGGATGGTCTGTGGCGTTTCGCTGTGGCCGATGCTCAGGTGCCCGAGCCGTGGTCGACGCCGTTGGTGACCGACCTCGAGGCGCCAGTGCCATCCAGCTATGACGACCTCTTCGCCGATCAGGCGATTCGCGACCACGTCGGCTGGGTCTGGTATCAGCGCGTGGTTCGTGTACCGCAGGGCTGGGGTGATGCGCGCATTCTGGTCCGCGTCGAGGCAGCATCGCACCGAGCTCGGGTCTACGCGGGGGACGCATTGGTCGCCACCCACGAAGGCGGGTTCACTCCTTTCGATGCCGACGTGACCGATCAGGTGAGGGCCGGGGAAGAGTTCCGCCTGACGATCGGCGTCGACAACGAGCTTTCGCGGGCGACCTTGCCCCCAGGCTTCGTGACGATCGCCGAAGATGGGCGCCGAGAGCAGCGCTACCTGCACGACTTCTACAACTACGGAGGTCTCCCGCGTTCGGTGTGGCTTGCGGCAGTTCCGTCCGAGCACGTCGAGGACATCACTGTGATTCCCGACGTGGACGGGACTGACGGCATCCTGCGGTACGAGACAGTCACGTCGGATGCCGCCGCAGCGGTCACGGTGCTGGTGCGCGATGCGGACGGGCACCAGGTGGCGGAGGGGCGAGGGTCCTCCGGCGAGATCCGCGTCCCGGACGCGAACCTCTGGCGGCCGGGAGCAGGGTACCTCTACGACGTCGTCGTCGAGGCGGTGAGCACCAGCGGTGTTCGGGATGTCTATACCCTCCCCGTCGGCATCCGCACCGTCGAAGTGAGGGGAATAGAGTTCCTCATCAATGGCGAGCCGTTCTACTTCCGAGGATTCGGCAAGCACGAGGATTCTCCGGTGCGCGGAAAAGGGCACGATCCCGCGTACATGGTCCACGACTTCCATCTGATGCGCTGGGCGGGGGCGAACTCTTTCCGCACGTCGCACTATCCGTATGCCGAGGACGTGCTGGAGTATGCCGATCGCCACGGCATCGTCGTGATCGACGAGACGGCGGCCGTCGGTCTGAATCTCGCCATCGGCGCGGGCATGGGCACCGGGGCCACGAGGTCCACCTTCGGACCCGAGGGATTCGGGGACGAGACGCGAGAGGTTCACGCGCAAGCGATCCGGGAACTGATCGCGAGGGACAAGAATCACCCGAGTGTGGTCATGTGGTGCATCACCAACGAACCCGCGTCGTTCGAGGAGGGGGCTCGTCCGTACTTCGAGCCGCTCGTGTCGCTCACGCGCGAGCTCGACCCGCATCGCCCCGTGACTTTCGCGAACCTCATTCGGGCCACTCCCGCTACGGACCGCATCGCTGACCTCTTCGATGTCATCTGCCTGAACAGGTATTACGGGTGGTACACCGACGGAGGGGATCTGCGCAGTGCAGAGCGTCACCTCGAGGCCGAGCTGCGCGGATGGGAGAGCACCTACGGCAAGCCGTTGGTGATGACGGAATACGGTGCAGACACGGTAGCCGGCACGCATTCGGTCTACGACCAGCCCTGGACAGAGGAGTATCAGCTCCGGTTGCTGGAGATGTACCACCGAGTCTTCGACCGCGTTCCGGCGGTCGTCGGCGAGCAGGTCTGGAACTTCGCTGACTTCCACACGCCCGGGAGCGCTTTCCGCGTCGACGGCAACAAGAAAGGCATCTTCACCCGTGACCGACGGCCGAAAGCCGCAGCTCACGCCCTTCGTACTCGCTGGCACGGTTGAGAGGAACTGACATGCCCAACGTATCCCTGGTGGGTCGCGACCGCGACCGCCTTCTTCCTGCCGACCCGGCGACGCGGTCCGTCGCCCGGTCCCTGTATGAGCGCGTCTCGTCCGCGCCCATCGTCTCGCCACACGGCCACGTGCCGGTGGAGTGGCTCGTCGACGATCGTCCTTTCGCCGATCCCGCATCGTTGCTGATCACGCACGACCACTACGTCACGCGCCTCCTGAATGCCTCGGGCGTCGGGCTCGATGAGCTCGGCGTAGGCGGGTCGCCCGCCGACCCGCGCGAGGTGTGGCGGCTGTTCGCCGAGCGCTGGCACCTCTTCGTCGGCACCGCGTCGGGGTACTGGCTGAGCGAGTCGCTCGAGAACGTGCTCGATCTGCGGATGCCGCTCACGGCCGCGACCGCGGACGACACCTACGACCACATCGCGGCGAAGCTCCTCGAGCCGGGCATGCGCCCCCGCGGACTCTTCGACCGTTTCGGCATCGAGGTGCTTGCGACGACCGACGATCCCCTCGACGATCTGGCGGGGCATGCGGCGCTCGCCGCAGAGGGCGAGGTCGGCAGGGTCGTGCCCACGTTCCGTCCCGATCGCTATCTCGATCCGGATGCGGTGGGGTTCGCCGAGAACGTGCGGCGACTTCTCGACGTGACGGGCGAGCCAAGTACGTTCGCCGGCTACCTCGCAGCGCTCGAACGGCGGAGGCAGTACTTCATCGAGCACGGCGCCGTATCGGCCGACCATGGCGTCGAGGTGCCCGACACCCTCGAACTCGACGCAGCCGAGGGGCAGGCGCTGTTCGCCCGGGTCATGTCGGGAGATGCGGACGCCGCAGATCGTCAGGCGTTCCGCGCGCACATGCTGCTGCAGATGGCCCGGATGAGTGTCGACGACGGCCTGGTCATGACGGTGCATGCGGGGGTGGTGCGCAATCACAGCAGCGAGACATTCCGACGCTTCGGCGCCGACACCGGGCATGACATCCCCCGACGAACAGACTTCGTCGGCGGCCTGCGGCCCCTGCTCGAGCGGTTCGGGCTCGAGCGCGATCTGCACCTCGTGCTGTTCGCGGTCGACGAGACCGTCTACTCGCGGGAGATCGCTCCGCTGGCCGGCTTCTATCCGAGCGTCTATATCGGCGCGCCCTGGTGGTTCCTCGACGCTCCCGATGCGATGGCGCGGTTCCGCTCTGCGGTGACCGAGACAGCGGGATTCTCACGCGGGTCGGGTTTCATCGACGACACCCGAGCGTTCCTGTCGATCCCCGCGCGGCACGACACCGCTCGCCGAGCGGATGCCGCGTTCCTCGCGCGGCTGGTGGTCGAGGGACGTGTGGACGAGGAATCGGCCGCCGCGATCATCGACGACATCGTCGGCCCGCAGCCGAAGCGGGTGTTCAAGCTGTGAGCGGGGGGACACTCGGGGTGCGTACGTCGCCGGCCCCGCCCGTGCGGATCGTCCACATGGGTCTCGGGGCCTTCCATCGCTCTCATCTGGCCTGGTACACGGCCCATGCGTCGGACGCGTCTGAATGGGGGATCGCGGCGTACACCGGGCGAAGCGCCGGACTCGCAGAGGATCTCTCGGCGCAGGACGGTCTGTACACGCTGGTCGTGCGCTCGACGGCAGGGGACGAGGCCGAGCGGATCGGCAGCATCGTCCGCGCGCATCCTGGCACCGACATCTCCGGGTTCCTGACTGACGTCGCCGCTCCAGCGACGGCAGTCGTCAGCCTGACGATCACCGAGGCCGCGTACGCAGATCAGGCGCTGCCCCTCGATCGGACGCTCCTCTCAGAGTCGAAGGACACCGATCTCTCCGACACCCGTCCGTCCACCGCTATCGGTCGTCTGGTGCTCGGTCTCGAGGCGCGCCGCCGCGCGGGGTCGGGCGCGCTTGCGCTGGTGTCCTGCGACAACCTCCCCGAGAACGGTGGCGTTCTGCGCCAGGCGGTCCACTCGGTCGCGACCGAGGTGCCGGGGCTCGTCGACTGGATCGATGCGCACGTGTCGTTCGTGTCGAGCTCGGTGGATCGGATCACCCCTCGGCTCTCGGACGAGGAGACGACCGAGCTCTCGCAGCGTTATGGGGATCGGGCGCCGGTCGTCGCAGAACCGTTCTCTGACTGGGTCATCGCCGGGGAGTTCCCCTCCGGCAGACCGCAGTGGGAGTCGGCGGGAGCCCGATTCACCGGCGACCTCGAACCGTGGGAGGCACGGAAGCTCTGGCTGCTGAACGGTGCTCATACCCTGCTCGCGTCGCTCGGTCGGCTTCGGGGGCATCTCACCGTCTCCGAGGCGATAGCCGACGCAGAGTGTCTCGGTGCCGTCGACGCGTACTGGGATGAGGCCTGCCGGCATCTTCCGGCAGAGCTCGAGCTGCCCGAGTACCGTACGGCGCTGCTCGAGCGGTTCCGGAACCCCCGCATCCGGCACCTTCTCGCGCAGATCGCACTTGACGCAGACACCAAGATGCGAGTGCGCATCGCTCCGGTGGCCGAGCGTGAACGCGCGGCGGGCCGAACCGCTGCTGCGTGCGCGGCGGTCGTCGCTGCGTGGCTGGCGATCGACGGCGGGGCATCGGACCGTGCAGGGGTGGAACGCGCGGTCGCCGACCTCAGCCCTGCGCTCGGTGCCGATGAGGTGTTCGTCGATGCGGTGCTCGCGGGCCGCCGGTCTCTTGCGGATCTTACGCTTCGGTAACAAGTTGGCAATCGGTTGTCATCTTGCTGAAACCCTGCTTTACTGACAGCAGACGCCGCCGTCCTCGTCCGCTTCACCCGTAGTGACAAGCGATTGCGCATCAAGTCGTTTCATCCAAAGGAGTATGAACAATGTGGAATACCCGTAAGCATCGTCGCCGCGTGGCTCTACCCGCCGCGCTGCTCATCACCGCGCTCGTAGCGACAGGCTGCGCCGCAGGCAGCGAGCCCGCGCCGGACGACTCGTCGTCGACCGTCGTGGAGAAGGACCTCGCGGTCGCCGCGGTGTCCGCGCCCAACTCGCTCGACCCGGCACAGATCGTCGACGGGCAGCAGATGTTCGTCTGGTCGTCGGTCCTCGACACCCTGCTGCGCAAAGACCCGGAGACGGGAGAGCTGCTTCCGGGCGCCGCTGAGAAGTGGGAGTACAACGAAGACGGCACACAGCTGACGCTCACGCTCCGAGAGGGCATGACGTTCAGTTCCGGAGACCCGGTGGATGCTGCCGCCGTCGCCGCGACGCTCCTGCGTTCCAAGGCGACTCCGGGCGCCGTGCAGAGTCGACTCGCGGCTGTCACCGACGTCGTGGCCGAAGACGACATGACCGCCGTCATCAGCTTCTCGGCGTTCGACCCCCAGTTCCTCGACAACCTCGCCCAGGGTCCTGGTGCCATCGGCGACCCGGCGACGATGGACGAGGAGCGCACGGCCACAGATCCGGTCGGCTCGGGCCCGTTCACGCTCGACGTCGAGAAGACGGTCCCCGGCAGCAGCTACGTCCTGGTCAAGCGCGACGACTACTGGGACGCCGACAACGTGCCGTTCAAGACGCTGACCGTCAAGGTGCTGCAGGACCCGACCGCCTCTCTCAACGCGCTGCAGGCCGGTGAGCTCAACGCGGCGACCGTGCAGTCGCAGGTCGTCTCGCAGCTCGACACGAGCAAGTTCACCATCACGGTGAACGATGCGGTGGCCGTGGGCTACCTGAACATCCTCGACCGCGCGGGCGAGAAGTTCCCGGCTCTCGGCGACGTGAAGGTGCGTCAGGCGATCAACATGGCGATCGACCGCGAGGGCGTGCTCAAGGGCATCTTCAGCGGAGTGGGCATCGCCACGACGCAACTGGTCAGCCCGTTCGGCGAGATCTACGACGAGAAGCTCAACGACGCGTACGAGTACGACCCCGAGAAGGGCAAGGAGCTCGTCGAAGAGGCAGGCTACGCCGGAGAGAGCTTCCAGATCCCGAGCACCTTCCTCAGCACCACGATCGAGCCCGTGCTGACCCAGGCGTTCGCCGACATCGGTCTGAGCCTCGAGTGGGTGACCGTGCCGCCGCAGCAGGCGCAGGCAGCTGCTCGCTCCGGTGACTACGGGCTGTACTACCAGATCCTCGGATTCAACTCGGACTCCGCCGATCTCGCCACCACGATCGGTGCTGCCGGATTCGGCAACCCCACCGGGTACACCGATTCGACGCTCGACGGCTACTTCAACGAGATCGACAACACCGTCGATTTCGCGGATGCTCTCCCCGTTTACAAGGAACTGAACGAATACGTCGTCGATCAGGCGCTCGTCGCTCCGATCGCCTACATCGGCGCGACGTGGGCGACCGCTGACGGGATCACGTACGTCGGCAAGGCGAACACCCTTTCCACGATCCGACAGTTCGACGTCACCGAGTGAGTGACGGGTGGGGATGCGGCGTGCCGCATCCCCACCACACACCGGGAGTCTCTTGATGCTCAGCTATATCCTCCGCCGACTCGGCGCCGGCGTCGTACTCGCGATACTGGTCACCCTCATCACCTTCCTCCTCCTCAGCACCTCGTTCCGCGACGTGGCTCAGGCCATCCTCGGCACGTCGGCGACGCCCGAGGTGGTCGACGATCTGATCGCTGCCAAGGGATGGGATCGACCCGTCCTCGTGCAGTACTTCGACTGGCTGATCCACGCGGTGCAGGGCGACTTCGGCGTCTCGGTGTACACATCGCTGCCGGTCGGTCCGTCGGTGCTCCAGCGGCTCGCGGTCACTCTCTCGATCATCGTTCCCGCCCTGATCCTCACGGTGATCCTCTCCGTGTTCCTCGGTGTCTGGGCGGCATCGCGCGGCGGAGTCGTCGACCGCATCGCCCAGGGGATCTCCCTGATCGGTTACATCGTTCCCGGCCTGCTGCTGGCGATCGTCCTCGTCGTCGTGTTCGCGGTGCAGCTCAAGTGGCTTCCGGCCACCGGGTTCACGCCGTTCGCCGAGGACCCGGGGGCATGGGTGCGCAGCATCACGATCCCCGTCATCGTGCTGACCATCGGCGGAGTCGCCAACATGGCGGCCCAGGTGCGAGGCAGGATGATCGACGAGCTCCGTCGCGACTACATCCGAACCCTGCGCACACGGGGATCGTCGACGACCTCGATCGTCATCAAGCACGCTCTGCGCAACGCCGCGAGCCCCGCGCTCACGGTGATGTCGCTGGAGTTCATCCAGATGTTCGGCGGTGCACTCATCATCGAGAACGTGTTCGCGCTACCCGGCTACGGAAGCTTCGCGTTCAACGCCTCCCTGCAGGGCGACATCCCCGTGATCATGGGCATCACCGCCTTCGGCGTGCTGCTCGTCACCGTCGTCAACCTCCTCACCGACCTGGCCAACGGTTGGCTGAACCCGAAAGCGAGAGTCCATTGAGCGACGAACGCCCACCCCAGACCACCACCGGCACAGTGACGCCTCCCAGCACCGAGCTGCTCGTCACCCTCGAGAACGCGGCGAAGACCCGCACGTCGACCTGGCGCCGCATTCTGCGCGACCCGCAGGCCGTCGTGACGCTCGGGCTTCTCGCCGTGATCTTCCTGCTCGGGCTGCTCACGCCGTGGCTCGCGCCGCACGGCCCGAACGACGCCGAGCTCTCGATGATCAATGCGCCGGTCGGCACCCCCGGGTACCTGCTCGGTGCCGACGAGGCCGGGCGCGACATCCTGTCGCGGCTGCTCCACTCGATCAACACGGCAGCGATCTCGGCTCTGATCGGAGCCGGTGTGGCTCTGCTCGTCGGAGTGGTCGCCGGCCTCATCGGCGGCTACTTCGGTACCGTCACGCGAGCCACCACCGAGTGGCTGTTCAACCTCATCATGACGTTCCCCGGCATCCTGCTGCTGATCATCCTGATGCCGGTCACCGGCGGCGACTACCGCTTCACGATGCTGATCTTCGGCGTGCTGCTGTCTCCGGGCATCTACCGCATCGTCCGCAACCTCGTGCTCGGGGTGAAGAACGAGCTCTACGTCGATGCCGCCCGGGTGTCGGGACTCGGCAACCTGCGCATCCTCGGTCGCCACGTGCTCTTCGTCGTGAGAGGGCCGATCATCATCGCCGCCGCCTTCATGGCCGGTTCTGCGATCGCCGTGCAGTCCGGTCTCGCCTTCCTCGGCGTCGGATCGCTGCAGATCCCGAGCTTCGGATCGATGATCTCCTCGGGTTTCCGCAACCTCTACATCGCCCCCACGCAGTTCCTCTGGCCGAGTCTCCTGCTCGGCGTCATCACGGCGTCGCTCGTGCTGCTCGGCAACGCTCTCCGCGACATCCTCGAGGGCTCCATGCCGAAACCCGCCAAGGTCGGACGCGGTCAGCGCGTGCTCGACAGCGCGGGAGAGGCGACAGCCGCGAGGACGGGACTCCTCGAGATCAACGACCTCGCCATCGCCTATCCACGTCCGAGCGGCGGGCTGAACGAAGTCGTGCGCGGTGTCGATCTGTCGATCGCCCGCGGGCAGATCGTGGGGCTGGTCGGCGAATCCGGGTCGGGCAAGTCGCAGACCGCATTCGCCTCGCTGGGGGTGCTGCCCAACGAGGCCGTCATCACCCGCGGATCGATCCGCTTCGACGGACGCGAGCTCGTCGGACTCACGGATGCGCAGATGCGTCCGCTCCGGGGCAAGGAGATCGCGTACATCCCCCAGGAACCCATGTCGAACCTCGATCCGTCGTACAAGGTCGGAGCACAGCTCGTCGAGGGCGTGCGGTCGGCGCTCGGCGTGACCCGCGCGGAGGCATCCGCCCGCGTGCTCGCGCTGCTCGAGAGGGTGGGCATCGCCGACCCGCAGCGCACCTTCGATTCGTACCCCCATCAGATCTCGGGCGGCATGGCGCAGCGTGTGCTGATCGCCGGCGCCGTCGCGAGCCGGCCGAAGCTGCTGATCGCCGACGAGCCGACGACCGCGCTGGACGTCACGGTGCAGGCCGAGATCCTCGACCTGCTGCGAGACCTGCAGTCCGAGCTCGACATGGCGATCCTCCTGGTGACCCACAACTTCGGCGTCGTCGCCGACCTCTGCGATCGCATCGCGGTCATGCAGAATGGCGTGATCGTCGAGTCCGGCACCGCTGCGGAGGTGTTCTCGCACCCGACGCACGAGTACACGAAGATGCTGCTCGGTGCGATCCTCGACGAGAGCACGGTCCGCACCGATCCGCCCGTCGCGGCCTCCGATGAAAGGACAGACCGATGAGCCTTCTCGAGGTCGATGAGCTTCGTGTCGCCTTCCCCGGACGGGGATGGCGGGCCAAGCCGGTCGAGGTGCTGCACGGCGTCTCGCTCAGCGTCGCGCCGGGGGAGACCCTGGGGCTTGTCGGCGAATCCGGATCGGGCAAGACCACGATCGGACGCGCGGTGCTGGGCCTGGTGAAGCCGTCCGGCGGCGACATCCGGTTCGACGGGACGTCGATCGCCGGAATCTCACCTCGCGATCGTCGTCGCCTGTCTCGTGACATCCAGGTGGTGTTCCAAGACCCGTACACGTCGCTCAACCCGTCGATGACCATCGGCGACATCCTCGCCGAGCCGCTGGTGATCCAGGGCGCGACGGCGAAGGATGCCCGCTCGCGGGTCAAGACCCTGCTCGACCAGGTCGGGTTGCCCTCGGATGCCGTCGAGCGACTGCCCCGGGAGTTCTCGGGCGGTCAGCGTCAGCGTGTCGCCATCGCGCGCGCGCTGGCTCCTGAGCCTCGCCTGATCGTGTGCGACGAGCCGGTGTCTGCTCTGGATCTCTCGACCCAGGCGCGCGTGCTCGATCTGTTCGTCGAGATCCAGCGGGCGACCGGGGTCGCCTATCTCTTCGTGTCGCACGACCTCTCGGTCGTCCGCCACATCAGTCACCGGGTGGCAGTGCTGTACCGCGGAGACTTGGTAGAGACCGGAGCGGCCGAGCATGTGACCTCGACCCCCGACCATCCCTACACGCAGAAGCTGCTGCTCGCGGCGCCGGTCGCCGACCCCTCCCGTCAGCGGGAGCGGCGCCTCGAGCGCCGCCGCATCATGGAGGCATCATGATCCAGAATCCGATCATCCCCGGTTACCACCCGGATCCGTCGATCTGCCGCGTCGGCGACGACTACTACCTCGCGAACTCGAGCTTCGAGTACTCGCCGGGCGTGCCGCTGTTCCACTCCCGTGATCTGGTCTCGTGGACGCAGATCGGCAACATCCTCGATCGGCCCGAGCACCTCGAAGTGCGCGCCGGACTCGCGGGCGCCAGCGGCGGGATCTACGCCCCGACGCTGAGGCATCACGACGGGCGGTTCTGGATGATCACGACGAACATCCACGAGGTCGGCCGCGGTCACATCCTGACTCATGCCGACGACCCCTCAGGCCCGTGGAGCGATCCCGTCTACGTCGCCGGTCTCATCGGCATCGACCCCGACATCGCCTGGGATGACGACGGCACCTGCTTCGTGACGTGGAGCGACGTGATGCGCGGCGGCATCTCGCAGGCGGTCATCGATCCGCTGACGGGCGAGGTGCTGTCGGAGCCGCGGCCGCTGTGGGCGGGAACCGGCGGCGCGCACGCCGAAGGGCCTCACCTGATCCGCCGAGGAGAGTGGTGGTACCTGCTCGTCGCCGAGGGCGGCACGGGGCCCGGCCATATGGTGACGATCGCGCGATCCTCGAGCATCAGCGGACCCTTCGAGCCTGCGCCGACGAACCCGATCCTCACTCATCGCAGCACGAGCGCGGCCGTGCAGTCGACGGGGCACTCCGATCTCGTCGAGCTCGCCGACGGATCCTGGGCGCTCGTGTTCCTCGCGACACGGCCGCGGGGAACATTCCCTCGCTGGCACACCAACGGGCGGGAGACGTTCCTCGCGGGGGTGGACTGGGTCGAGGATTGGCCGGTGATCGACGAGGAGCGCTACGACGTCCCGCTCGCCGAGACCTCGTTCGTCGAGGAGTTCCGAGGCGAGGAACTGCATCCGCGGTGGATCTCGCCGGGAATCTCGCCGTCGTCGTTCGCCCGCACAAGCACCGACGGGTTGGTCCTCGAGCGGGGGAGAGATGCGCCCGCCGAGACTGCCGAGCGGCTGCTCGCGGTGCGTGCCGAAGACGAACTCTGGTCGGCCCGCCTGCACGCTACGGGCGACGTCGCGCTCTCGGTGCGCATGGACGACGCGCACCAGCTGCTGATCGAACGCCTCGGCGCAGAGGTGCGCGCACGCATCGTCATCGGGCCGCTGAGCGACGTGGTCGCGCGGGCAGAGGCTCCGGCAGATGCGGTGCTCGAGATCCGAGCCACGGAGTTCGAAGCTGAGCGCGGCGCGCGTCGCGGTCCCGATCTGCTGCGCGCCGGTCTCTCTTCGGCGGAGGGCTTCATCGAGCTGGCCGCGCTCGACGGCCGCTATCTGTCGACCGAGGTCGCCGGTGGATTCACGGGCAGGGTCATCGGTGTCGAGGCTCTCGGAGACCAGGTCGTCGTCAGTCGGTTCGAGTACGAATCGGGTGCCGCTGCGGAGTGATCAGTCCCGCGGGCGGGACCGCAGCTCAGGCACGAAGGTCGACATCAGCGACGTGACACAGGCATCGACGTCGATCGCCGAACGGTCGAAGAGCCACTGCGTGTGCAGCCCGTCCATCGCGCCGATCGTGATCGCTGCGAGGTGTGTCGGGGGCAGGTCGGTCGACAGGCGCCCCTCGTCTCGGAGTCGGGTGAACAGGCGGGTCATGAACGAGCGGATGTTGCGGTATCGCGTCTCGAAGTAGTCGTGGGCCGGGTGGGCCGGCGCTGTGGCCTCGCCGGTGAGGACGGCGCTCAGCTCTACGAGGCCGACCCGCTGGTCCCGTTCGATCATGTCGTGGCCATGCCGCGGAGCACATCGAGCGGATCGGCTCCTGTGCTCAAGGCCTCATTGCGGGCCAGATAGTCGGCGCTGCGCTCGTCCTGCAGTGCGAGAACGGCCATGAGCAGATCCTCTTTGCGGGGGAAGTGGTGCAGGAGCCCGGTGTGGCTGATGCCTGCGCGGCGGGCGATCTCGGCCATCGATGCTCCATGGAACCCCGACTCCCCGAAGATCGAGAAGCAGGCGTCGAGGATGCCGCGGCGGACGGCCGCGGTCTTGGCGTACTGGGCCATCGATACCTCCGACGATCAAAATAGTGAGAGCTTTCTAATTTTATGTTACCTTTGGCTGGCAATCGGTTGTCACGATTGCTCCGATCGAGAGGATCCCTCAATGACGAACTTCCCCACCGGCTTCCTCTGGGGCGCCGCCACCGCCGGACACCAGATCGAAGGCAACAACGTCAACAGCGACTGGTGGGAGCGCGAGCTGACCATGCCCGGCATGGAGCCCTCAGGCGACGCCGTCGACAGCTATCACCGCTTCCGCGAGGACATCGACCTGCTCGCCGACGCCGGCCTCGACACCTACCGGTTCAGCCTCGAGTGGTCGCGCATCGAGCCGGTCGAAGGCCAGTTCTCTCGCGCAGAGCTCGCGCACTACCGTCGCGTGATCGACTACTGCCTGTCGCGCGGTGTCACGCCCTTCGTCACGCTGCAGCACTTCACGACGCCGCGGTGGTTCGCGAACGACGGCGGGTGGACGTCGCCGAAGGCCAAGGATCGGTTCCTCAGCTTCGTGACCCAGGCCACCACGATCCTCGACGGCGTCGAGTGGGTCGCGACCATGAACGAGCCGAACATGCAGGCCGCCATCATGACAGCGATGCGTCGCATGGCCGCTCAGGGCGGACAGTGGCAGAGCCCCACGGTCGAGGCGGATGCAGTCGAGAGCGACGCACCTGCGGAGAAGAAGGAGGAGAAGAAGCAGCACGGCTCCTTCCTGCAGGACGCAGACCCCGAGATCGGGCGCGCGTTCGTCGAGATCCACCATGCCGCCCGCGAGATCGTGCGCGCCAAGACGAACGCCAAGGTCGGCTGGACCATCGCCGCAGGCGCGCTCACCGCCGCACCCGGCGGTGAGGAGAAGCTGAAGCAGATCCGCTACGGCAAGGAAGACGTCTACTGGGAGGGATCCCGCGGCGACGACTTCGTCGGCGTGCAGGCGTACTCGTCGCAAGAGGTCGATGCGGACGGGCTCGTGCCGCACCCGCCGCACCCCGACAACACGCTGGTCGGCACCGCGTTCCGCCCCGACTCGCTCGCCATGGCCGTGCGTCACGCGTGGGAGGTCTCCGAGGGCGTCACCGTGATCGTGACCGAGAACGGCATCGCCACGGCCGACGACACCCAGCGGATCCGGTACACGGATGCCGCGCTGCGCGGACTCGCCGACACGATCGAGGAGGGCATCGACGTGCGCGGTTACCTGCACTGGACGTTGCTCGACAACTTCGAGTGGGGTCACTGGGCTCCGACCTTCGGTCTGATCGCCGTGGATCGGGAGACGTTCGTGCGCACCCCCAAGCCGAGTCTCGGTTGGCTGGGCGAGGTCGCGAAGCGCAACGGTCTGGCCTGACCGGAGCCGCAGACAGAGGCCGGGCAGATGACCGTCGACGTCGACGATCCACAGGGCGAAGGCCCTGCGGAGGCTGCAGGGCGCGTTCCCGAGGGCAACCTCGCGCTCCCGCAGCCTCCCGCCGCGCCCCTTCCGGAGTCCTCCGGTGGGGATGCGGCGGGGTATGTCTCGGGGTGGTCGATCGCTCTGCTCGTCGCCGCGACCTTCGGGGCCGGCATGGCGATGATCGTGCCGATGGCCTATTCGCTGGCCGTGCGACTCGACCAGCTTGCGCCCGGGCGCACCGAAGCGCTCGGCATCGTCCTCGCCGTCGGCTCGGCGGCCACACTCGTGCTCGCGCCTCTCACCGGCATCCTCAGCGATCGCCTGCGCAGCCGCTGGGGGCGGCGGCGTCCGTTCACGGTGATCGGTCTGCTGATCGGCGCGGCCTCCGTGCCGGTCATGGCCCTCGCCCCGAATCTCACCGCCCTCACCATCGGCTGGACGCTCTCGACCGTGGGGTGGGGAACGGCGGCTGCGTCGCTCGGCAACTGGCAGGCGGATCGTCTGCCGCCGCACCAACGCGGCCGCGTGTCCGGCCTCACCGGCGTCACCATGCAGGTCGCGCCCGTTGTCGGCATCATCCTCGTCGGACTCTTCCGCGATCAGGTCATCCTCGTGTTCGCGCTCCCTGCGGCGATCGGTGTCGTACTGGTGATCGCATTCCTCGCGGTGGTGCACGACCCCGACAGCAGGGGGATGCTGATCGAGCGGCGGCTGACCGTCGGCGGACTGCTGCGGAGCTACGGCTTCGATCCGCGTGATGCCCCGGACTTCGCATGGAACTGGCTCGGGCGCTTCATCTTCTTCTCCGGGCTGACCCTCACCACCAGCTTCACCGTGTTCTTCGTCGCCCAGCGCCTCGAGCTGCGCGTGCCCGATGTCGCCGGAGTGCTCGCGATCGTCTCGGCGTCCAGCATCGTGACGGCCACCGTTGGCTCCCTCGGGGGCGGATGGCTGAGTGACCGGGTAGGCAGGCGCAAGCCGTTCATCCTCGCGGGTGCCGCTCTCTTCGCGGCGGGATGCAGCGTCTCGGCGTTCGCCCACGACCTGCCGACGCTCATGGTGGGCACCCTGCTGAACTCCCTCGGCATCGCCACCTTCTCGGCTGTGGCTCAAGCCCTTCTGCTCGACGTGCTGCCCGATCGCGAGAGGGAAGCGGGTCGCTACATGGCCATCGCCCTGTTCGCGCAGAAGATACCCGGCGTCTTCGCGCCGGTGCTCGGCGGGGCGGTGCTGGCCATCGGTGCCGGCGCCGAGAACTTCACCGCGCTGTATCTCCTCGCTGCCGCGCTCGCCTTCGCCGGCGGTCTCCTCATCACCCTCTCGGTGCGCAGCGTCCGCTGAGCATCACCCATTCGAAACGGAGCAATGATGTCCTTTCCCTTCCCCGACGTCTCGTCGACCCCCCTCGGCTCGCTGATCGATCTGACAGGACGCACCGCGCTCATCACGGGAGGCGCTCAGGGCCTCGGCCGTGCCATCGCGGATCGGCTCGCCGAGGCCGGTGCGAGCATCGTGATCGCCGACCTCGACGAGGGCCGTTCGCGAGCGGCGGCAGACGAGATCGGCGAGCGCTTCTCGGTGCGGACGGTGGGCGTGCGCATGGATGTGACCGACTCGGCGTCGGTGGCTGCGGCGACCGACGCCGCGGCGGCTGAGGTCGGTGCTCCGGATGTCTGGGTGAACAATGCCGGAATCTTCCCCAGCCAGTCCCTGCTCGAGATGAGCGACGAGACCTGGGAGCAGGTGTTCGCCGTCAACACCCGAGGTGTGCGCAACGGTGCTCGCGAGGCGGCCCGTCGGATGCCGCAGGGCGGCGTGATCGTCAATGTCGTCTCGACCGCAGGCTTCCGGGGGACTGCGCCCGGTCTGTCGGCCTATGTGTCGTCGAAGCATGCGGTGCGGGGGCTCACGAAGCAGCTCGCTCTGGAGCTCGCTCCCCAGGGGATCCGCGTTCTCGGTGTCGCTCCCAGCTACGTGCCGACCGAGGGGAACATGGCGATGGCAGCTGCGGCGATGGAGCAGATGGCAGCAGCCGGCATCGACCCCTCGACCATGCCCTCGGCGATGTCGCAGAGTCTGATCGGTCGTCAGGGCACGCCCGACGACATCGCGCGGGTGGTGCTGTTCTGCGCCAGTGACCTGTCGGTGGTGATGACCGGCAGCACGCTGCTTGCGGACGCCGGAGAGACCATCTGAATGGCAATCGGTTGCCATTTCTTCCGAACTCTGCTGTACTGAAACCAAGAACGCAAAGAAGCGCACGAAAGGCCCTTGATGCTCAAGCCCATCGCCACCGCGACCCGCGACCTCGTCAAGCTCGACGGGGTGTGGAAGTTCGGGATCGATTCCCGCCTGCCGGAGGAGCCGTGGCTCGCCCGCCTCGACACGCCTCTCGAGGCCGCAGTCCCCGCCAGTTACAACGACCTCTTCACGGATCCCGCCATCCGCGACCACGTGGGCTGGGTCTATTACCAGCGGTCGGTGCAGGTACCACGCGGCTGGGCAGGGGAGCGCATCCTCCTACGCTTCGATGCGGCGACCCATTCGGCGAAGGTCTACGTCGACGACCGGCTGGTCGGCGAGCACATCGGCGGCTACACGCCGTTCGACATCGACATCACGGATGCCGTGAAGCCGGGCACCGCGTTCCGGCTCACGGTGGCCGTGAGCCCTGACCTCACGAACACCACCATCCCGCCGGGAAAGATCGAAGTCGGCATGACCGGCGCCAAGACCCAGACGTACTTCCACGACTTCTACAACTACGCGGGGCTCGCGCGCTCGGTGTCGCTGTACTCGCTGCCGCAGGTGCATGTCGACGACGTCACGGTCGTGACGACGTTCGAGGGCTCGACCGGATTCGTCGACTACCGCGTCGAGACCGTCGGCGTTGCTGCCGTGCGGGTGAGCCTGGCGGATGCCGCGGGCAGTGTCGTGGCGACGTCGTCCGGCCCGGAGGGCCGTCTCGAGATCGCCGACGTCGTGCTCTGGAAGCCGGGCGCCGCGTACCTCTACGAGCTGACGGTCGAGGCCGTCGACGGAGACGACGTGCTCGACACGTACTCCGTGGCAGTCGGTGTGCGAACGGTCGCGGTGCGAGGCGAGGAGTTCCTCGTGAACGGCGAGCCGTTCTACTTCACCGGATTCGGCAAGCACGAAGACACGTTCGTCCGTGGCAAGGGTCACGATGACGCCTACATGGTGCACGACTTCCAGCTGATGGAGTGGACGGGCGCCAACTCGTTCCGCACCTCGCACTACCCCTACGCCGAGGACGTGCTGGACTTCGCCGACCGCCACGGCATCCTGGTCATCGACGAGACCGCGGCCGTGGGGCTCAACATGGGTGTCGTGGGCGGATTGACTGGTACCCCGCCGTTCCCCACCTTCTCGGAGCAGTATGCCGGGGCGGAGACGCACGCGGCGCACGCGCAGCACCTGCGTGAGCTGATCGGACGCGACAAGAACCACCCGTCCGTCGTGCTGTGGTGCATCGCCAACGAGCCCGCGTCGAACGAAGACGGTGCACGCGAGTACTTCGAGCCGCTGGTGAACCTGGTGCGCGAGCTCGACCCGACGCGCCCGATCACCTATTCGATGGTGATGTTCGCGACCTTCAAGAACGACCAGATCATCGACCTGTTCGACGTCGTGAGCCTCAACCGCTACTACGGGTGGTACATCAACGCGGGCGACCTCGCGACGGCCGAGATGTATCTGCAGGGCGACATCCAGGGCTGGATCGACCGCACGGGCAAACCGATCATGATGCTCGAGTACGGCGCCGACACGATGCCGGGCCTGCATTCGGTGTGGGACCAGGTGTGGACCGAGGAGTACCAGACCGACCTGCTCGCGATGTACCACCGTGTCTTCGATCGCTTCCCGCAGTTCGTCGGTGAGCAGATCTGGAACTTCGCCGACTTCGCCACGACCAACGGCCTGCACCGCGTCGGTGGCAACAAGAAGGGCATCTTCACCCGCGAGCGCCGGCCGAAGTCCGCCGCATTCGCTCTGCGCCAGCGCTGGCGTGGGCTCGACGGACGCAAGCCCGGCGCGGACGCCTGACCTACCGCCTTCACGCAGAGGAGAAGCACATGACCATCGACAGGGCCGACGTCATCGTCACGAGTCCCGACCGCAACTTCGTCACGCTCAAGATCACGACCGCAGACGGCGTGACCGGACTCGGTGATGCGACGCTGAACGGGCGTGAGCTCGCGGTCGTCGCCTACCTCACCGAGCACGTGGTGCCGTTGCTGATCGGCGCCGACGAGTCTCGCATCGAAGACACCTGGCAGTTCCTGTACCGCAGCGCATATTGGCGTCGCGGACCCGTGACGATGGCGGCCATCGCAGCCGTCGACATGGCGCTGTGGGACATCAAGGGCAAGGTTGCCGGCCTCCCGGTCTACCAGCTGCTGGGCGGTGCCAGCCGCAAGGGTCTGATGGCGTACGGGCACGCTTCGGGCAAGGAGCTGCCCGAGCTCTTCGACTCCATCCGGGCTCATCAGGAGCAGGGCTACAAGGCGATCCGGGTACAGACCGGAGTCCCCACGCTCAAGGCGATCTACGGCATCGCCTCGCAGTCGGCCGACACCGGGGGCGGAGAGGCTCGGTACGACCACGAGCCCGCCCGCCGCGGTGCCAAGCCGGTCGAGGAGGACTGGGACACCCGCGCCTACCTGAACCACCTCCCCGGTGTGTTCGAAGCGGTGCGCAACGAGTTCGGCCCCGACATCCCGCTGCTGCACGACGGCCACCACCGGATGACGCCGATCCAGGCCGCGCGGCTCGGCAAGGATCTCGAGCCCTACGATCTTTTCTGGCTCGAGGACTGCACTCCCGCCGAGAACCAGGAGGCGCTGCGCCTCGTGCGCCAGCACACCACGACGCCGCTGGCGATCGGCGAGATCTTCAACACGGTCTGGGATTTCAAGGACATCATCCGCGATCAGCTCATCGACTACGTGCGTGGAGCCGTCACCCACATGGGTGGCATCAGCGCCCTGAAGAAGACTCTCGACTACGCGGCGATGTACCAGATCAAGTCGGGCATGCACGGGCCGACCGACATCTCGCCGGTGGGCATGGCGGCGGCGATGCACCTCGGTCTCGCGATCCACAACTTCGGCATCCAGGAGTACATGCAGCACGGGTCGCGCACCGACCAGGTGTTCCAGCAGTCGTTCACCTGGACCGACGGCTACCTGCACCCCGGCGACAAGCCCGGTCTGGGTGTCGACCTCGACGTCGACGAGGCGGGCAAGTACCCGTACGAGCAGGCCTACCTGCCCTACAACCGGCTGCTCGACGGCACCGTCCACGACTGGTGAGCGCACACGCATCGCCCCCGGTCGTGGTGATGGGGGTCTCGGCCGCCGGCAAGTCGACAGTGGGGCGCCTGCTCGCGACCGATCTGGGCGTCGAGTTCCTCGACGCGGACGACCTGCATCCCGCATCCAACCGGGCGAAGATGAGCGCGGGCACACCGTTGACGGATGAGGACCGGATGCCGTGGCTCGACCGCATCAGCGATGAACTCGCCGCACGGTCGGCATCGGGGTCAGTGATCGCGTGCTCGGCGCTCCGGCGGGTCTATCGGGATCGGATCCGCGAGCGGGTGCCGGGTGTCGTGTTCGTGCACCTGCACGGCAGCGACGAGCTGCTCGCCGAGCGCGCGGCCGGCCGAACCGATCACTTCATGCCTCCTTCCCTGCTTCGATCGCAACTCGACACCCTCGAAGCGCTCGACGCCGACGAGGTCGCGGTCGTCGTCGACGTCGGTCGCCCGCCCGCGGAACTCGCCCGCGCCGCCGTCGAATGGCTCGAATCGCACCGGTCATGACACGCTGGGAGCTGGGAGGAACCATGGACGACGATCTGCCCGGTGAACTCGCGGAGCGCATCCGGCGTCGCGGCGGCGCCGCGACCATCTACGACATCGCGGAACTCGCGGGTGTGAACCCGTCGACGGTGTCGCGCGCGCTCAGCAAGCCCGGTCGCATCAGCAAGAAGACGGAGGAGAGGATCCGTCTCGCCGCCGACCGCCTGGACTTCCAGTTCAACCCGATGGCGCGTGCCCTGCCGACCGGACGCAGCCACACGATCGGGTTGATGGTCGCGGACATCACCAACCCCGTGATCTTCGGCATCGTCCGCGGCGCGGAGCACACGGCAGCCGCGGCCGGATACACGCTGGTGATCGCCGAATCGCAGGAGTCCGGTGAAGCGGAGGCCGAGGCGGTCTCGCGGCTGCTGCCGAGCGTCGACGGGCTGATCCTGGCGACCACCCGTCTGGCTGACGAGCGGATCCTGCGGCTGGCGGAGCGCAAGCCCGTCATCCTGATCAACCGGCAGGTCGACGGCGTGGTCGGCGTCCTCCCCGAGGTGGAGCAGGGTGTCGCGGACCTTGTCGCCCATCTCGCCGACCTCGGTCACCGCTCGATCGCGTATCTCTCCGGCCCCGAGACATCGTGGATCAGCCGACGACGGTGGGAAGCTATGCTCGACGCCGCCGAGCGCCTCGGCCTGGCAGTCGTCGAGATCGGCCCGCACATGCCGACGATCGACGGCGGTCGCGAAGCTCTTCGTCGAGTGCAGGCATCGCGGGCGACCGCCGTCATCGCGTTCAACGACCTCATGGCGATCGGCCTGATCCAGGCTGCGTCCGCCGCCGGCATCCTCGTGCCCGACGGACTGAGCATCGCGGGGTTCGACGACATCTTCGGCAGCGAACTCATCGTCCCTGCGCTGACCACCGTGCGCGCCCAGTTGCAGCTCGCAGGGGAGCGCGCGGTCGGTAAGGTCCTCGAAGCTCTGGGCGATGCGACCGAACCGGTCAGCGACGATCCTCTCGCGACGACCCTGGTGGTGCGGGGAAGTACAGGGCGCGCTGCTCGGAGCTGAGTGCCGTGCGGTGCGCTGACGTCTTTCCGTGAACGTGGCAATCGGTTGCCGAATGCGTCGATCTCTGATTTGATGTAAGAGGCTCAACAGTGAGGCGGTCTGGAGATTTCGATGACGAATGCACAGCTGCAGGGAGCTCGGTCATGAGCGAGCAGATCACGCATCGCGCCGGTGAGGAATCCCGATGGACCTCGAACATCGGGGTGCACTACGACGCGAAGAAGCCGCTCTCCCGATACATCCGCTGGTACCTGCTGCTCTCGCTGGCTGTCTCGGCAGTGTGGGCGGCGACGAACGGCATCCTCATGCCGAACCAGATCCAACTGCTGGAGTTCGGATCCTTCTTCAATGGGGCAGACGCCGGCGTCGACCTGCAGGCTCTCACCGAGTTGGGTCGCGCCGTCGCTGCCGGCGAGGTCACTCCTACGACGGATCAGACCAGACAGCTCGCCCTGCTCTCTGACTTCGAAGCAGCGCGAGCGAACGGGCTGGCGCTCGTCACGACGACCAGCGCCATCATCGTGATGATCCTCCAGCCGGTGATCGGCGTGCTGTCCGACCGTACACGCTCCCGCCTCGGACGCCGGGCGCCGTGGATCCTCTACGCCGGACTGATCGGCGCCGTTCTGTTGGTCGCTGTCCGGTACGCGCCTTCGCTCGTGGTGCTCGTCGTGCTGTGGTCTGCCGCCGAACTCGCGCTGAACGTCGCAGGAAACCCGCTGCAGGCCACGGTCGCCGACAGAGTGCCGCGCGACCGACGCGGCCGCGTGACGTCGTGGACGAGCATGGGCTCGATCATCGGTGGAATCCTGGGTGGAATCGGCGCCGGTGCACTGTTCGGACTCGTCGGGCTGGACTTCTATCTGATCCTCGGCCTGCTCGTGGCGATCGCCACAGTGCTCTTCGTCACCCGGAACCGTGACGCGTCATCCGTCGATGTCGAGCGTGAGCCCTTCGCCTGGAAGCCGTTCCTGCTCGGCTACGCGAGTGCTCTCAAAGCCCGCAACTACCGGTGGCTGTGGATCTCGCGCGTGCTCTTCTTCTTCGGCTACAGCACGTCGACGGTGCTCAATCTCTACATGCTGCAGAGCTACGTGCGCCCCGCGCTGAGCGCCGCTGAGGCATCGGCGATGGTGCCGATCCTCGGGCTCGCGGGCATCCCCTTCACGCTCATCGCCGTGGCGATCTCGGGGCGGCTCTCCGACCGTGTCGGCCGTCGCAAGCCCTTCATCGTCGTTGCGTCGCTGCTCATGGCGGTGTCGATGGCGATCCCGCTGATCTCGCCGACGCTCCCGGCCCTCTTCGCCCAGGTGATCATCACTGGCCTCGCCTTCGGCATCTACCTGCCGGTCGACAACGCGATGTTCATCGACGTGCTCCCTGATCCGGCGCGCGCAGGGCGGGATCTCGGTCTCGCGATCGTCGCCATGAACCTCGGTCAGGCGCTGGCACCGGCGCTCGCTGCGGTCGTGGTCTCAGCGACCGGCGGGTATCAGCTCGTCTGGGGAGCCGCACTCGTGCTCGTTGCCCTCGCGACGCTCACCGTGGCGCCGATCCGCGAGCGGAAGGCCGTCGATGCCTAGGTGGGGCATCATCGGCACCGGCGACATCTCCGATCGCCTCGTCTCCGATCTGCTCGCCATCGGCGGGGACATCAGCGCTGTCTGGGGGCGAACCGCAGACCGCGCGTCGGACTTCGCGACGCGGCACGGCATCCCGTCGTCGACCGACGATCGGGCAGCGCTGTTCGCTCGCGACGACGTCGACATCGTCTACATCGCCACCCCTGCCGTCACGCATACTGCGATCACGCTCGAGGCCCTCGACGCGGGTAAGCATGTGCTGGTCGAGAAGCCGATCGCGACCTCGGCCGCTGACGCCGAATTGCTCTTCGCCCGCGCGGCTCAGGTGGACCGATTTCTCATGGAGGCGATGTGGATGCGGTTCAACCCGCTGCACGTCGAGATCATCGATCGGATCGCCGCGGGAGAGCTCGGTGCGATCAGAAACGTGCGGGCGAGCTTCGGCACCCCGTTCTTCCCGCGCCCGGGCAAAGAGCGGCCGGAGGACGGCGGAAGCATCCTGCGCGACAGGGGGATCTACCCGGTCACGCTGGCCCATTGGTTCCTCGGTGCGCCCGACGTAGTGCAGGCGCGAGGAGTCCTCTCCGAGGAGGTGGATCTCGCGGGGCATGCCACGCTCGAGCGCGCCGACGGTGCCTTCGCGCAGCTCGCCTGGTCAGGAGTGGACTTTCTCGATCTCTCGGCAGCGATCAGCGGGGAGCGTGGCTGGATCACGCTGGATCCCATGTTCTGGGCAGGCAGCGATGCCCGAGTTCATGCAGGGTCGGCGGAGCGCATCTTCCGCGAGCCGGAAGAGGTGCGGCATCCGCGAGTGGGCAACGGTTACGGCGCGATGCTCGAGGCCGTGACCACGGCGATCGGATCCGGCCTGGGTGAGCACCCTTGGCACGATGCGGCGACGACGATCTCGATCACCCGCACCCTCGACCGCATCCTCGCGGACATCTCCTCCGAGTCGCGCTGATCGCGGCCCGACCCACCCAGAAGGAAAACATGGACATCTCAGGCAAGGTCTTCGTCGTCACGGGAGCAGGGAACGGCATCGGACGCGAGGTGACTCTCCGCCTGCTCTCGCAAGGTGCCTCGGTCGCCGGAGTCGACCTGAACGCCGCAGGCCTCGACGCGACGGCGGCACTCGCGGCTGTCGGCACGCGATTCACTCAGCACGCGGTGAACATCACCGACCGGGATGCGATCGAGGCGCTTCCCGACGCCGTGATCGCGGCTCACGGCCAGATCGACGGCGTCGCGAACATCGCGGGCGTGATCCAGAAGTTCGTCAAGGTCAACGACTTGCCGTTCTCCGAGATCGAGAAGGTGATGAACGTCAACTTTTGGGGAGTGATGAACGTGTGCAAGGCCTTCCTGCCTCACCTTCTCGCCCGACCGGAGGCGTCGCTGCTCAATGTCGCGAGCATGGGATCGTATGCCCCGGTGCCCGGTCAGGCGGTCTACGGCGCGTCCAAGGCGGCGGTGAAGCTCTTGACCGAAGCCCTCTACGCCGAGCTGCTCGACACGAACGTGCACGTCACGGTGATCTTCCCGGGAGCGATCAGCACCGGTATCGCCGCGAACTCGGGCGTCGATCTCGCGGGCGATGCGTCAGCCGAGACCAGCGCCTACAAGACGACCACGCCGGAAGAGGCCGGCCGAGTGATCGTCGACGCGATCCGCAAGGACCGCTTCCGCGCGACGATCGGCTCGGATGCCGCGACCATGGATCGCCTGTCGCGCCTCAACCCCAAGTTCGCGACGACCATGATCGCGAAGCAGATGGGTGCGCTGCTCGCTGCCGATTAGCCAGTCTGTCGGAGCCGCGACCGGACTCGGTTCGCATCTCGGGACAGGCTCCTTGTCGGCCACCCTTGCGCTGCACAGTCGAGCGACATGCCGAAGCGGAGCATAGCGGCGGACACGGAACTGAGCGCGGCTCCATTCGGGCTAAGGCGTGCCTGTCCTCGGGGGCTAGCTGGAAAACCGCACTCCGGCCGCAGCCGTCAGTGGATGTAGCGGGGAAGCGTCCAGGGCTGCGGCGAGCTTGACGAGGAGTCGGCCGAGATCTGTCTGGTCTTGCTCGGTCCACCGTTCGCCTGTCGGGGTGTTGAGGCGCTGCGCTGCGTCGACGATGCGATGGCCCACCTCTCGCCCGTCGCGGGTGAGAGCGATCATGAGAGCCCGGTCGTCAGTGGGGTCGGCTACTCGGCGCACCAGGTCGGCTGCTTCGAGGCGGTTCACGACGCGGCTGACGTTGGATCGTCCGGTGCCGATGGCATCGGCGATGTCGGTGGGCCTGCATGATCCGCGGTAGACGAGCTGGTTGATCAGAAGGAACCCGGGGAGGTCGTCGGGGAAGGGGAACTCCGAATCCTGGATCAGGCTCTCGCGGAACTGGGTCGAGTTACCCCAGGTGCTGATGGCGAAAAAGGCGGACGTCAGGTCCGGGCCGTTCGCGCCGACGAGCGGGCGAAGGTCGTCGGAGAGGATCTCCGGCGGGGTGATGTTGCTGGGCGACCTGCCGGTCAGGACCCCGTCGCCGTCGGACCGAGGGAGACGACGAGCTTCTTCGCGGACACTCCGAGGCGGAGCGCATCGATCGCTCCCTGGATCGCGGACAGGTCGTCCCCGGCGATGCGAGCCTCCGGGTAGGGGAGATGAGCACCCGACGCGAGAGCCGTGGGCAGATAGGCGCCCCACACCGCCGGTCCGACGGGGGAGGCGGCGATGGCGCTTCCCCAGATGAACGTGGCTCTGATCCCGCGCAAGCGGCTCCGCAACTGCAGGAGAGCCGTGCGCGTTCCCAGGCGCGCGAACAGGCGGATCCGCGCCAGTGAGAGGCCGCCTCTGCGCGGCTGTTCGTAGAACGAGACCGGCGGGCTCGCCATCGCGATCCTCCGGGCACCGGTCGCGCGCGCGATCTTCAGGCAGGGTTCGGCCGACCCCACGGCGATCGCGAGGACACCCGCCACGACCGACCCGTTCACGGCTTCGATGATCCGATCGACGGCATCCGGGTCTCGATAGTCGAAGACAGCCTCTGCACCCAATCGCTTCATCCGGTCGTGGTTATGGGCGGATGCCGTCGTGATGACGCGGTAGCCGGCCGCTCGGGCGAGTTGGATCGCGTTGCCGCCGACGGCGGTCGCGCCGCCCCACACCACGACGACCTCCTCGCGGCGGGCGGCGTCGCCGAGGTGCGAGTGGTCCAGCGCGAGCTGGCCGGCCTCGAAGAGACCCGCCGCCGCCGTGGACAGCGCCAACGGGAGAACGGCCGCCTCCGCGAAGACCATCGCATCCGGCAGGGCGGCGGCGAGGCTCGCGTCGACGGCGACGTACTTCTGGAACCCGCTCTCGGATACGGCGTCTCGTCCCTTCTCCAAGCCCATCGCGTACGCCACGACGCGATCGCCGGGGGCGAAGCCGTCGACGTTCGCTCCGGTCTCGACGACGATGCCCGCGACGTCTTCGCCGAGGATCACCGGGTACTGCAGCCAGCCGTACATGACGGTCCCGTTGGACTGGATGATCGCATCCAGGGGGTTAACCGCCAGCGCGCGCACCTCGATCAGCAACTGGTCCGGCCCGGGTGCGGGCATCGGGGCCTCTCGAACCGTCAGATCCGCATACGGGGAATCGATCCACGCCGCCGTGTTCTTGCTCATACCCATCCGCTCTCCGCGATTGATGACATCTCGTGTCATCACAGTACACCTGATGGCATGGCATGACATCATGGCTGCATGCCCCGATGGTCACCGGATGCTGCGCTGCGGCTCGAAGCCGCCGCGATGTCGCTGTTCGAGCGCCAGGGTTTCGCGGGAACCACGGTCCCGCAGATCGCCGCCGCAGCGGGGCTGACCACCCGTACCTTCTTCCGCCACTTCGCCGACAAGCGCGATGTCCTGTTCCTCCGGGATCGCGAGCTTCCCCAGGCCGTGAGCGACTTCATGGAGTCCGTCCCGCCGGGGAGCAGCGGTGCCGCCATGGTGCGGGCGGGGCTGACGGCGGCGTGCCGCGGCATCCACGACTGGCGGGAGCCGATCGCGCGTCGGCGCAACATCGTCCGCAGCGAACCCGCGCTGCGCGAGCGCGACCTCCTGCGGAGCCACTACCTCGGGCGGGCGATCGAAGAGTCCCTGACCGCGCGCGGCATCGACGCTCAGCAGTCGCACACGTTGGCGGCCGTCGCCGTGACCTGCTTCGACCTCGCGATGGACAGATGGCTCGAGGGGCCGGAGGACAGCCCGCTCGAGGATGCTCTGACGTCGGTGTGGAGCGACATGCGCGACTGGATCGACGCATAACGGGCGGATACTGGAAGGGACGGTTTCGAGAGCCCACGCCTCCGCACCGCGCGGCAGACCTCTCGGATGCCAGGAAGAAGAAGTACATGAAAGCCCTCCGTTACGTCGAGATCGGCAAGCCCCCGGTGGTCGTCGACATCCCGATTCCGAAGCCCGGCCCCGGTCAGGTGCTGCTCAAGATCACCGCGGGTGGCGTCTGCCACTCCGACGACTACGTCATGGGACTCCCCGAGAAGGACTACCTCGAGCAGGGCTACCCGCTGCCGCTGACGCTCGGTCACGAGGGCGCCGGCATCGTGCACGAGATCGGCGAGGGTGTCGACTCGACGCTCAAGGTCGGGGATGCCGTCGCCGTCTACGGGCCCTGGGGCTGCGGTCGCTGCCACAACTGCTCGATGGGCAAGGAGAACTACTGCACGAACGCCGCCGCCGAAGGCATCCGTCCTCCGGGTCTCGGCAGCCAGGGATCGATGGCCGAGTACATGATCGTCGACGACGCCCGCCATCTCGTGCCGCTGGGCGACCTCGACCCCGTGCAGAACGTCTCGCTGACGGATGCCGGGCTCACCCCGTACCACGCGATCAAGAACTCGCTCCCGAAGCTCGGCGCCGGCACCTTCGCGGTCGTCATCGGCACGGGCGGGCTCGGCCACGTCGGCATCCAGATCCTGAAGTCGGTCTCGGGCGCCACCGTCATCGCCCTCGACGTGAACGACGAGAAGCTGCGCCTCGCCACCGAGGTCGGCGCGGATCACGTGCTGATCAGCGACGCCTCCGCCACGGAGAAGATCCGCGAGATCACCGGCGGCCTCGGCGCCAACGCCGTGTTCGACTTCGTCGGAGCGAACCCGACGATCGCCCTCGCGCAGAGCGTCGCCGCGCTCGAGGCCGACATCACGATCGTCGGTATCGGTGGCGGGAACATGACGCTCGGCTTCGGCTCGATCGCCTACGACGCCGCCGTGCGCGTGCCTTACTGGGGTTCGCGCTCCGAGCTGATCGAGGTGCTCGACCTCGCCCGCGCCGGCAAGATCCACGTGCAGACCGAGTCGTACTCGCTCGACGACGGCCCGAAGGCCTACGAGGATCTCGCCTCGAACAGCATCCGGGGTCGCGCCGTCATCGTGCCCTGAGACCCGTCACCGGAAGGCCCCCGAGAGATCGGGGGCCTTCTGCGTCTCCGGACGACCGGGAGGTCACGCCCCGCTCACGACGTCGGCGGCTCGAAATGCGGGATGGGGGAGGGGCGCTCGCCGCGTTCGGTGCGGTGCTTCGCCCGGGCCGCATCCGTGAGGGGCACGGCGTAGACGGGGAGCGAGACGCGCGGTCGCTTCGGGAAAACGCGGCCGGTCACCGTCGCGGCGACGATCTTCACGACGAACTGCTTCGGCGTCGGCGTCCACGAGGCGAGGTGCTCGACCCCGACGTGGTGCAGCTCCGCCTCGCTGGTCACCTGCTCGGCCTCGCCGCGCACCACGACGCTCCAATACGCGTCGTCGCTCTCGCCGTCGACCTCGAGAGCGACCGCGGAGCGCGCCGTGATCGCCAGGAACTTCGCATCGAAGGCCGAGCGGACGTAGATGCTGCGGCCCGTGGCGAGGTGGTTGACGGGGCGGATGTCGGGACGCCCGTCGGGGGCGACGAACGCCAGCCGGCACAGTTCGGTCGCTTCGAGAAGCCGCCAGCACTCGGCCTCGTCGAGGTCGGCGAGCAGCGCGTCGGGTGCGGGCGGGTGCGGTGCTGCGGTGGCCATGGCGTCCTCTCCTCGGTTCCGGGTGTCTCCTTCTTCGATACTGCGCTTCGGATGCGCCGTGCACCAGCCCGGGTGACGCCCGTTCTTGAGGATCAGGCCCGCGACGTGCGACGGTATCCGCCCGCGTGCTCCTCGACGGCTCCCGCCCGTACGAACTCCTCGATCCACCCGCGCATGGGCCATTCGCCCCAGCGCTCGGCGAACAGCGCCCCGTTGCGGAGGATGTCGTCGAGGTGCCGCCACGGCGGGGTGCCCGCCGGGTGCCACTGGTGGTAGGCATCGGCCCCGCCGACCCAGTGCAGCGCGATGCCACCCTCGCGGGCGCGCCGACCGAGGTCGGTGTCCTCGGCGCCGTAGCCCTCGTACCGTTCGTCGAAGCCGCCCAGCCGACGCCAGGTCGCCGGCGTCACCGCGAACGACAGCGACCAGAACAGGTCGTATTCCGCGGGGTGGGCCGTGGCGATCTCCCCTGGCGGCGGGGCGGGACGGCCGGGGTGCGGGCGCGTGTGCGCGGCCAGCTCGTCGGGCTCGCGCGGGCGCTCGACGCTGCGCAGGTAGGTGACGGGCCCGCACAGGATGCCGTCCGGAAGGGAAGCGGCGGCCTCGGCGTACCGGTGCAGCAGGCCCGGCGAGGGCAGGCAGTCGACGTCGAGGAAGACCAGCAGCTCGGCCCCGCGGGCGAGGGCCTCCTCCGCCGCGGCGTTGCGCGCGGCGCCGACGCGCAGGCCGTGACGCCCCGGGGGCACGTGCACCTGCACGGCGCCGTCGTACCGCCCCGGCGCCTCGGCATCCAAGCCGACCTCGATGGGCAGCAACTCGATGCCGGGCGCGACCGCGTCGCGCAGGAACCGTCGCAGTCGGTGCAGATGGGCGAGGCGGTCGACGGATGCCGGGGTGATCACGGCCACGAGGATGCTCACGCGCGTGCCTCCTCGATCACGGCGGCTGCCCGTGCCGCCGCTCCGTCCACCTGCCAGGCGCCCCAGTCCGGCGTCGATGCGAGCGCGCGGCGGACGAGCTCGACGAGGTGCTCCGGGGCGGCATCGTGGCCCGCGACCTGGGCGAGCCCCCGGGAGCGCAGGGTACGGCCGGTGTGCTCCTGCTCCGCGAACGGACGCTCCTGCACGACGACCACGGCGCGCGCACCCGCCGCCGCGAGGTCGGCGACCCCGTTCTGTCCGGCGGCGCTCACGACGACGGACGCGCGCGAGAGCGGCGGCCAGACGTCGTCGACCCGGTCGTCCTCGCGCGCCCCGGCGGTTTCGACCCGCCATCCGTCCGCGACGAGGAGATCGATCACCGTGCGCAGGCGCTCGTCGTCGAGCGTGCGGCTGAGGAACAGCACGCGTCGCTCCCCGCTCGGCGCCATACCCGTGGGCCGCGAGCGACCCGCATGACGGGAGATGCCGCCCACGCGGCGCACCCGTTCCTCGTGAGGGACGAGCCCCGGTGCCGGGATCGTGTCCGCGGCCCACGGCGCCACGATGCGATCGGCGAGGTCGTAGGCGAGCCGGTGCGGAGCATCCGTCCGATCGCCCGGCTGGGCGAAGACCACGGTCGGCACACCGAGCAGCCGCACGAATGCGGTCATCTCGGCGCTGACGTCGACCACGAATGCGGCCACGTCGGTGCGCGCGATCCAGTCGGCGATGATCGCGAGGCGCTGCCGATGCCCCGGATGCCCCACCGGGGCCCAGTGCAGCGCTCCGCCCGCGGTGACGTCGCCGAGCTCGTGCGCCGGACGCTCGACGCCATCGGCGTCGACGACCGGATCGGCGTCGGAGGGGAGCTGCACCCAGTTCGTGCGATCGTCGAGCGACGCGGGCCGCGGCATGCTCGAGAACACGGTGACCGGATCGGCGAGGTGCGGACGCACGGCGAGGAGACGGGCCACGTGCCCCCAGCCGTGGTGATGCACGTACCAGCCGATCATGCGCCCACCGCCTCGACGGCAGCGCCGACGGTGCCGAGCCCGAGCGCAGCCGGCGCACTCGGCAGGACTGCGGGGACGGGAATGCTGTGCGCGGCGACCGAGATCGCCCGCTCCACCTCGCGATGCCGCCGCGCGAGGGAGTGGCGGTCGGTCGCCGCCTCGCGCACGCGACGGCGCACGGTGTCCCGGCGCGAGCTCCGTGCGAGAGCCGAGGCCGCGTCGGCCAGGGCGTCGACGTCACCGGCGGGCACGACCGCCGTGCCGGGCAGGCCGGCGAGCACCTCGCTCGCCCCGCCCGAGTCGAAAGCCGCCACGGGGGTACCGGTCACGAGGGCCTCGGCCATGACGAGGCCGAACGGTTCCGACCACATCGGGGTGACCAGGGCGACCGCCGCCGAACCGACCAGGTCGCACAGCTCCTGCTGCCGCAGCGCACCCACGAAGAGCGCATCCGCGCCGAGCAGCGGCTCGACCTCGCGGGCGAAGTAGCCCTCGTCGCCGATGCGGCCGGCCAGTCGGATGCGCGCACCCGCCCGGCGGGCGGCGAGGATCGCGAGGTGCGGCGCCTTCTCGGGAACGATCCGACCGAACCACACCCAGTCCTCGCCGCCCGGTCCGAGTCTCCACTGGGTCGTGTCGACCCCGTTGGGGAACACGAAGGCGTCGACGCCCTCGCTCGACCAGGAGCGCGCGGTGTACTGGCTCACGGCCAGGAAGCGGTGCGGAGCGGATGCCGGCAGCGCATTCGCCGCGATCACCATCTCGGGCAGCGGGGGAGTGTGCAGCGTGGTCACCACCGGTACGCCCGGGGCGTGGCTCCACAGGATCGGAGCGCCGTGCAGGCTGTGGTTGTCGACGACGTCGACCCGCGTCATCGCGTGCTCGAGTCGCACGCGGATCCTGTCGAACGCCTCGGCCATCCGCCGCCGGTGGCCTTCGGGGTAGTCGGTGTCGGAGACGTCGGACTCGCGTCGCCAGCATGGGGTCGGCAGCTGCAGTTCCGGGACGCCGTCGAGGAAGTCCGACCCTGCAGCCGCGCAGAGTTCGACCCGGTGTCCGCGGCGCCGCAGCCAGCGCACACGATTCCAGACCGCCGCCTCGAGACCGCCGGGATGGGGTTGGCGCAGCGCGTGGCGCTCGGGTGCGACGACCAGGATGCGCAGGGGGCTCACCGGCGTCATGCCGAGACCTCCGCGATGGCGGACGCGTAGAGCGCGACGTGCGCCGCGCGCACGGCATCGCGCTCTGCCAGGCGCTCGCGGCGGCGTGTACGCAGGAGAGCCTCCCGTTCGTGACCGCGTGTGAGCGGGGTGTTCCGCACGGCATCCGCCAGCGTGAGCGGGTCGTCGAGATCGATGACCGAGAAACCGGCCGGATGCTGTGCTCCGACGTGTCCGACATCGGTGCCGGCGACGCGCACGCCCAGGTCGTGGCAGAGTTCCACCCACCCCGAGTGCGTGCCGTGCCGATAGGGCAGCACGAACACGTCGAGGCCGCGCAGCCACTGCTCGATCCCGGCATCCGACAGCCGCGGCGTGCGCCGCAGGTCGACGCGGGGAGCGTCGATCGCGGCGGCGATCCGCAAGGCGGTCGCCTCGTCGCGGACCCTCTCGTTGAGCAGCACGTCGACGTGCACTGCGCGGTGGTCACCGAGCAGGCGCACCGCGCGCACCGCGGCGCGGACGGCCCTCTCGGCGTCGATGTTGGGGCGCAGATCGCGCAGGTGCATGCCGACGCGGACGGCATCGGCGAGCGAGTCGGAGGCTGCGGCGCTCGCCGAGGGGATGCCGGTGAGCAGGGTCGGGTGGGGGAGTACCGTGCTGGCGCGGCCCCAGCGGTGCTCGATCCCGGACGCAGCCGGCACCGTGAGCGTGAGGAGGCGGTCGGCTGCAGGGACGATCACGTCGAGCAGCGCCCGGTGGTGCCCCTGCGCCTCGAGCTGCGGGTTGTCGAGGTCGTGCACGGTGTACACCACCGCGCGCCCGGCCCGGCGGGCGGCGTCGAGCGCCGCGCTCAGTTCGGCGGGAGAGAAGGATTCGAGGCCGAAGTGCACGTGCAGCACATCGAAGGCATCGGCGTTGTCGTCGATCCAGTCGGGTGTCATCGCGACCGGCGGCCACCACTGACCGGAGGGGGCTCCGGGTACCGGAGGGTCCGGGAGGACCTGAACGCGGAGCGGGTCGCTGATGGCGTGCACGTAGGGGTGGGCGGCGGGGATCGATGCGACGCGGATGCGCTCGGTCGTGGTGGAGATGGAGGTCTTCCTCGGGGGGTGCGGATGCTCCGGACCGAGGTGTCTCACACGCACGGAGACCGTGAGAGCCGGGGGGAGGAAGCAGGGGGGGCGAAGGTATACGTTCGTATGATGATCGACTTCGCCGAGAAGGGCACGCCCGTTGCGCCCGCCGGGTCCGCGGTGCTAGCGCGTCGCCGGCACTACGCGGAGTTCTTCGGCCTCGAGCCGCTGCCCGAGGCGTTCGGGGTCGTCGTGGGCAACTGCCAGGCAGAGTCCCTGCGCTGGGTGATGGACGCGCCGGGTCGTCGATTCGTGCGCGTCCCACCCGTGCACGACCTGAGCGGCGATGAGGCCGAGCGCCTGCACACGCTGGTGGCCGCCGCGCACACGGTGGTCACTCAGCCGATCCGCGACGACTATCGCGGCCTGCCCCTCGGGACGCGTCAGATCGCCGCGGCCACCACTGCTCGCGTGGTCACCCTGCCGCCCGTGCGGTTCGCCGGTCTGCATCCGTTCCAGGCCGCGATCCGGGTGCCCGGGATCGATGAGGATCCGCCGCTCGTGCCGTACCACGACATCCGCACCCTGGCGGGAGCCGCGGGCGTCCCGGTCGCCGCCGCGCTGCCGCCGACGAGGGTGCGCTCCGTCGGAGAGACCTCGATCGACGTCCTGCGCACCCGCGAGACGCGCTGCGATGTCCCGATCTCCGATCTGTTCGACGATGTCACCGCCGATCACATGCGCACCGTCAACCATCCCGGGAACGCCGTCTGGCTCCCGCTCGGCGAACGCGTGCTGCGCGTCCTGGGCGTCGCCGGCGGACCGACCGACCCGGGGCGTCCACTGCTCGCCGCCGTGCGCGCCCCCCTCGAGCCCGAGGTCGTCGAGGCGTGGTCGCTCCCCGAGGAGCCGCGCGCGAACTGGATCGTCGACGGGACGGACCTCGACGCCGACGAGGTGGAGGCCGCGCACCGCGAGTGGTACGCCGCCCGTCCGGAGTTCGTGCGGGCGGCCGTCGAACGGCTCGCTCCGCTTCTCGCCGTCTGGCGCGCCGCGTGAGCGCGAGACCGCTCCTGCTCGCGCATCCGGGAACCCACGGCGTCGCCGTGTACTCGCGGGACCTCGCCGTCGCGGTCACCGCCGCGCACCCCGAGGTCGAGGTCGTCGAACCCGCCGACCTCCTCCGACTCGATCCGGGCACGACGGTGCACGCCCAGTTCACCGATCGCCTGTGGGCGGACTCGCCGGAGGAGGCCTCCCAGCTCTTCACCGAGCTCGCCGCGCGGTTGCGGATCAGCGTGACGCTGCACGACGTGCCGCAGGAGTCGGATGGTCCGCGCAACCGCGTCCGGCGCCGCGACGCGTACGCGCTCGTCGCGCGCTCGGCCCGGGGAGTCGTCGTCAACAGCGCGCACGAGAGCGCGCTGCTGCGGGAGGAGGACGTCTGGGCGGGGCCGGTCGCGCGGGTGCCGCTGCCCGTCGAGGTGCTCGCATCCTCGACCGACGAGCGAGCCGAGCTCGACGGCACGGTGGGCGTGCTCGGGTACTTCTACCCCGGTAAGGGGCACGACGAGGCGGCGAGCGCGGCCGCCGCGGCGGGGCTGCAGCGGATGACGGTGCTCGGCCGCGCCTCGGAGGGGCACGCCGAGGATCTCGCCGCGTTCGTCCGCCGTGCCCGTTCGCAGGGCGTCGCCGTCGACGTGACCGGGTGGCTCGACGACGCCGAGATCGCACGGCGCGGGCGGGCGATCTCGGTGCCGCTGATCGCACATCGGCACGTCTCGGCCTCCGGCTCTCTGGCCTCGTGGATCGGGTGGGGGCGTCGCCCCGTGGCGATGCGCAACCGGTACATCGACGAGATGGCGGCGCTGCGCCCGGGAACCCTCACGGTCGCCGACGAGAGCGATCTCGCCGCTGCGGTGCGCCGAGCGGCTGCGGACCCGGCGTCGACCCGGCACGGTCGCGATCGGGTGCCGGGGTCGTGGGACGACGCGGTCGACGCGTACACGCGCTGGTGGGCGGAGCGGGGCGCATGAGGGCGCCGTACGTGGTCGGCAACCGGTGGCACGAGCGCGACGGCGTGCATCCCGATCCGCTTCCCCGTGTCTCGGAGATCATCGCGCACTACGACCAGCCGGACGAACTCGCCCGCACCCTGCACGCGCTGGGCGCGCAGGACTACCCGCCGGAGCTGCTCGAGATCGTCGTCGCCGACGATGGGTCTCCACACCCCGTCGATGTGCCGGAGGGCGTGACCGTCGTCCGCCAGGACGACCGGGGCTTCCGCCTCTCCGCCGTGCGCAATCTCGGTGCGCGGGCGAGCAGCGGCGACATCCTCTGCTTCCTCGATGCCGACACCTCGCCGGAACCGGGGTACGTTCGGGCGCTCACCCGCCTCCCGGCGCTGCTGCCCGAGGCGGTCACGGTGGGGCGGCGGCGCCATGCCGACTTCTCCGGCATCCCGGCCACGGTCGCCGTCGCCGAGGCCGCCGTCGGTCGTGAGCTGTCGGAGCCGTCCTGGCTCGCCGAGGAGTACGCCCGCACCGCCGATCTTCGTGACGCCGACGACCGGTCGTACCGCTTCGTGATCGGGGCGGTGATCGCCTGCTCGCGGATGCTGTACGACGAGGTGGGCGGGTTCGACGAGTCGTTCACCGCTTACGGCGGGGAGGACTGGGAATGGGCGCATCGGATGTGGCGGGCCGGTGCTCTCCTCGCGCATGTTCCCGAGGCCGTGGCGTGGCACGACGGGCCGGAATGGGCCGAGCGCGATGGAGCCGGCCTCGAACGAGCGAACGCTCAGACGCTGCGTCTGGTCTCGGCCATTCCCGTGCCGGGCTCCGCGCCACGGGCGCTGTGGGCGGCGGCGGCCGATGTCGTGCTGCGGCTGCGCGGATCGCATGCGCCGGCCGCGCTCTTCATCGCGGTGGATTCGCTGCTCGCGGCGTTGCCGCGCAGCCGGGTGGTGCTCGATCCCGGTGCCGCCGGCACGATCGACGATCCGCGCGTGGGTGTCGACGGAGCGGATGCCGACGCCCGGGTGACGTGGGAGGTCGATGCGCCGCTGGTGGTCCTCGACCCGCGGGGAATCACGGATCTCCTCGGTCGTTGCGGGGTCGGCGACGTGGGGACGGTGGAGCTCGTGGACGTCGACGGCGCACCGCTCGGCGTTCTGCGCTCCCGACGCGCGGCTCGTCGCGCGCAGCGCTGGGACACGGAGGCCGCCTTCGCCACCGAGCGCAGGGTGGTCGACGGCGTGCACCGGATGCGCTCGGATCCGCGCGTGGAGGCGTGGGTCGGCGGCTGGGGTGGACCGTCTGCCTTCATCTGACCCGACGCCCTGGCCTATCGGAGGGGTCGAGCGCAAGCCCTCCTCACGAGAGAGCCGGTTCGCCTAACGTGGCGGCATGCCTGAATCGGATGAGCACTCCCCGACGAACCCCGTGACCCGCTACGCCCGCGTCGAGCCGCCGTTGCAGCATCAGCCCGAGCCCGGCATCCAGGCGCGCATGACCCCCGTCCCCGATCTCGGCGAGGAGTCCTATCGCGGCACCGCCCGGTTGACCGGCCGGCGGGCGCTCATCACCGGCGGGGATTCGGGCATCGGAGCGGCGACGGCCATCGCCTTCGCCCGCGAGGGTGCCGACGTCGTGATCGCGCACCTGCCCGGTGAGGAGGAGGACGCCGAGCACGTGCTCGCGCTCATCGCCGACGCCGGGCGCCGCGGACGCGCCGTGGTCGCCGACATCTCGGAGGCCGCGGAGTGCCGCCGGCTGGTCGCGGAGGCGGTGGACTTCCTCGGGGGCCTCGACGTCGTCGTCAACAACGCCGGCCGGCAGATCGCGGTCGAGCGGGTCGAAGACCTCAGCGACGAGCAGTTCGAGGCCACCTTCCGTACGAACGTGTTCGCCAACTTCTGGATCACGAAGGCGGCTCTCGCGCACCTCGGGCCCGGCGCCAGCATCATCAGCACGGCATCCCTCGAGGCGTACAAGCCCTCGCCCGACCGGCTCGACTACGCGGCGACGAAGGCCGCCGTCAACAACCTCGCGAAGGGACTCGCGCTACAGCTCGCCGAGCGCGGCATCCGCGTGAACGTCGTGGCGCCCGGCCCGGTCTGGACGGCTCTGCAGGTGTCGGACGGCGTCTCCGACGAGCAGATGCTGCACTTCGACGACGAGAACACGTATCAGCGCGCGGGGCAGCCCGCGGAGCTCGCGCCCGCCTACGTCTTCCTCGCCTCGGAGGAGTCGGGCTACGTGTCGGGCGCGACGCTGAACGTCAACGGCGGCATGGTCACCCCGTGACCGCCGAGAGGTGCACGGTGTTCGTGCTGCCCGGCCTGGGGCTCGACGCCCGTTCCGCCCTGCCGCTGCAGGCCGAGCTGGACGAGCGTTTCCGCGTGATCGCGGTGGAGCTCCCGGGTCAGGGATCCGCTCCGGATGCGCCCGAGGGATCGGTCGCCGCCCAGGTCGACGCCGCCCTGGCCGTGATCCGGGAAGCCGCCGACGGAGGACCCTGGATGATGTGCGGGCACAGCATGGGAGGCAAGATCGCCGCGGCCGTCGCCGCCCGTATCCGCGACGGCGAGCCCGAGATCTTCGGCCTGCTCGGCACGGTCCTGCTGGCGCCGTCGCCACCGTCCCCCGAGCCGATGCCCGCCGAGAAGAGGCGGCAGATGCTCTCCTGGGTCGCCGAGGGCGGCATCTCCGAGAGCGACGCGCAGACCTTCGTCGACGACAACGTCGGCGGCGGGCTTCCGCCCGAGCGGCAGCGCGAGACCGTCGACGCGGTGGCCCGGATGTCGCCCCTCGCCTGGCGGCGGTGGCTCGAGGAGGGGAGCGTCGAGGACATCACGGCGTCCGTCGGGACGCTCGACCTCCCCTGCCGCGTGCTCGCCGGCGTCGAAGACGAGGCACTCGGCGCTGACGCGCAGCCGGACCTGCTCGCCGACGTGTATCCACGCGCCCGGTTCATCGCCCTGCCCGGAGCGGGGCACCTGCTCCTGCAGGAGCGCCCCGGCGAGGTGGCGGCGGCGATCACCGACCTGTGGGACGAGATCGCGGAGCACAGCGTGCGAGTGCCCGCGGAATGGGGGACGCTGCTCGCCTCGCCGCGGGTCTCGGCGCGCGTGCGGAGCACGCTCGCGCGCCGTGCACTGCCCGACGATCCCGCGTACCGACCACGGGTGCTCTCCTCGGAACAGCTGGACCTCCTGCGCGCCGTCGCCGCACGCGTGGTGCCTCAGCCGCCCGGCGGGAGCATCGATCTGGCGGCGCGCGTCGACGCCGATCTCGCCGCCGGCGGCGGAGACGGCTGGCGTCCGGCCGGAGCGCTGCCGGACGACGAGGCGTATCGCGCCGGCCTCGACCAGCTCGCCCGGGTGTGGCCCGAGGGGGCCGAGGCGCGGGACGGGGTGCTCCGAGAGGTGATCGCCGGCACCGCGATTCCGGGCATCACCGCGGATGCCGACGACCTGCGCCGCTGGTTCGAAGACGTGCGCGTCGACCTCGTGCGCGAGTGGCTGTGTCATCCCGCCTCCCTCGCCCGGGTCGGCTACGACGGGTTCGCCACGGGTGCGGAGGAAGTCTCCTTCGCCGGGTATCTCGCCTTGGGAGCCGGCTTGCGCGACGGGTGGGAGCCCTCCGATCTCGGTGCGGTCGTGGACGACCCGGAGGAGGCGGCATGAACCTCGACGGCATGCGCACGTTCGACCGCGACGAGATCGTGGACGTCGTGGTGGTCGGCACCGGCGCGGGGGGCGCGCCGCTGCTGGCGAGACTGGCGGAGCGGGGGCTGCGCGTGGTCGCGCTCGAAGCCGGGCCGAATCACGATCCCGCCGACTACACCCCCGACGAGGTCGAGGCGACCGCGATCAACTGGATGTCGAGCCGATTCAGCGGCGGAGACGCTCCGACCGCGTTCGGCCCGAACAACAGCGGGTTCGGTGTCGGCGGAGGAACCGTGCACTGGGGAGCGTTCACTCCCCGTCCGGATGCCCGCGATCTGCGGCTGCGGACCGAGACCGGTGAGGGCGCGGACTGGCCGATCGACCACGACGAGCTCATCCGCTACGTCGCGCAGGTCGAGGCCGACATCGGCGTATCGGGTCCCACGCCGTACCCGTGGGACCCTTCGCGCACCTACCTGTACCCTCCGCCCCGGCGCAACGCCCCGGCAGACCTCATGCTCGCGGGTGCGGCGGCTCTCGGCATCCGCGCGGCCGACGCCCCGGCGGCGATCCTCACGCGGGATCGTCTGCAGCCCCACCACGGTCTGCGGCACGCCACCACCGACGTCGGGTCGATCCACCAGGGCGAACGCCACGGCGCCAAAGCGACCACCGCGATCACCTACCTTCCGGCCGCGGTCGCCGCGGGCGCCGAGATCCGCCCGGATGCGGTCGTGCACACGATCGAGCGCGATGCGCGCGGGCGGGTGACCGGTGTCGTGTACCGCGAGGACGGCGAGGACCGGCGGCAGCGGTGCGCCGCGCTCGTGCTCGCGGGCGGCGGTGTGGAGACTCCCCGGCTGCTGCTGCACAACGGGATCGCGAACTCGAGCGGACAGGTCGGGCGCAATTTCCTCGCCCACGGCGCCGTGCAGGTCTGGGGGCGTTTCGACGAGCAGATCCGCGGATACCGCGGCTACCCCTCGGCGGTCATCACCGAGGACTTCGTGCGCCCCGCCGGCGCGGACTTCGCCGGCGGCTACCTGCTGCAGAGTCTCGGGGTCATGCCCTTCACGTACGCCACCTCGCTCGTGCGCGGGGGAGGGGCATGGGGCACCGATCTCGTCGACGAGCTGGAGGCCGCGAGGTACAGCGCCGGCATCGGGATGAACGCGGAATGCCTGCCGTCCGACGAGAACCGCATCGAGCTCTCGTCGGAGACGGACGAGTGGGGGCTGCCGCGGGCGACGATCACGTTCTCGCCGGGGGCCAACGAGAAGGCCATCGACGATCACGCGATCGCGACTATGACCGACCTGCTGAGGGCGGCGGGCGCGCGCAGCACCCGCGTGCTCACGCGGTCGGCGCACACCCTCGGCACCTGCCGGATGAGCGACGATCCCGCGGAGGGCGTGGTCGACGGTTCGGGTCGTTCCCACGACATCGACAACCTCTGGGTGTGCGACAACTCGACCTACCCGAGCGCGCTGACGGCGAATCCGGGGTTGACGCAGATGGCCCTGTCGCTGCGCACGGCCGACCGGATGCTGGCGGGCCTGTGATCGATCGGCGGCGGAGGAGACGAGAATGGATCGATGCCCGCTAGCGACGCCCGGCACGACGCCGACGACCCGATCGACCTCTCGGTCGATCACGTCTCCTGCGACGGCGTCGTCACCCGGGTGACGCGCGTCGAGGCCGCCGATCCCGCGTCGTCGCGCGCATTCGTGCTCGTCGCCGGCCTCGGGGTGGCGGCCAGCTACTTCGAGTTCCTCGCGCCGACCCTCGCCGAGAGGGGCGACGTCTACGCCCTCGATCTTCCCGGCTTCGCCGGGATGTCGGCCGCGCCCGGGCGCACACCCGACGTCGCGTTCTTCGCGGATCAGGTCGAGGCGGTGCTCGACCACTACCGGCTCGACGACCCCGTGCTGATCGGGCACTCGATGGGGTCCCAGATCGTCACCGAGGTGCTGGGACGCAGGTCGGGCCTCTCGCACGCGGTGCTCGTGAGCCCGGTCGTCAACGAGGCGGAGGCGACGGTCTTCCGGCAGGCCGTGCGATTCGCGCAGTCGGCGACGCGGGAGTCGGTGCACCTCGCGATGATCGCGGTGTCGGCGTATCTTCTGTGCGGACCGGTCTATTTCGTCCGTGTGTTCCCGCACGTGCTGCGCTACCGGATCACCGAGCGGATCGCGGATGCCGACGCTGTCCTGCTGCTGATCCGCGGCGAGTTCGACACGACCTCGCCGCGCCGGTTCCACTCCCGTCTCGTCGCGGCGGCGGCGTCGGCGCGACGCTGGGAGATCGAGGGCGCCTCGCACTCGATCATCAACGGCCACGCGGTGGGGGTCGCCCAGCTCACGCTCGCGCACGTCGACGACCGGCTGCGGCGGAGGGGGCGTCTCGACGACGAGGATGCCGTGACCCCGCCGCCCCTGCACGTCGATGCGCGGCTGGTCTGGGGAGCGTTCACGGCGCGCGTGTCGGAATGGGTGAGCGCGCTGCGCCGCGATGAGGCGGGCGTCGAACGCGCCAAGGAACGCCACGCGCGGATCCTGCGTCGGGCATACGGTCGCCTGCGCCGCCGCCGCTCGGACGGCTGAGGGGTCGCGTTCCTTCAGCGGCGTGCGCGCAGCGCCAGCCAGGCCGCGGCACGGTCGTCGGCGCTCGACATCGACAGCCCGGTGACGTGCTCGATCCGTCGCACCCGTGCCGCCAGGGTCTGGCGATGGACGCCCAGGCGTGCGGCCGCGGCTCCCCAGGCGCCGTTCTCGGCGAGGAACGTGTGCAGGGTGTCGACGAGGTCGTCGTCGAGCGGATCGACCAGTGCGGCCAGCGTGCGTGCGTCACCGGGTGCGAGGCGGTCGAGCACGAGGTCGACGGTCGGCATCGCGCGGTAGTGCACGACGGAGCGCCCCTCGGTCGCGGCGACGCGGTGTGCGCGACGCGCCTCTTCGACGGACCGCGCGAGGGCGTCGAGTGCCGACGGGGAGCCGAGCCCCAGATGCAGGGGGACGGAGAACGTCGTCGCGCGATCCGCGATCTCGTCGATGTGCTCCGCGCGCACGAAGCCCGTCACCACCCCCTGCGCGGCGGTCAGCAGATGCGGCGCGCCGAGGTCTTCGAGCCAGTGGATGACGGCGCGCTCGGCGTCGACGCTTGACGAGCGGGCCGAGAGGGTGAACGCGGCCAGGGCGCGGTCGCGCACGCCCCACTCCTTCGCCAGCGCGACGGCGTTCGGTCCGCCGTCCTCCAGCACGCGCATCATCGTGGCGCGTCCGAGGCGTTCGGTCCTGCTGCCGTCGTGCGTGCGCAGGAGCAGATCGAGCAGCGCCGCCGCCTGCGAGCTGAGGTCGCGGGCGCGGCTGGTCGAGCCGCTGCGGGCGGTCACCACGAGGAACGCGGACATGTCCTCGTCGGTGCCGACGGGATGCACCTGCAGCGCCCGACTGCGCACGCGGACCGGGCGATTGAAGGCCACGGCGACCGCATCCCCGATGTGCAGCGCGCCGGCACCCGCCGAGGCGATCGGCTGCGCGTCGCGGTCGAGCAGCACGGCCCACCCGTCGAGACGTCGGGCCAGCTCGGCGACCACCCCCGCCACTCCGCTGCGGCGGGCGGCGAGCGCGAGCACCTTCGTCGCCGCGAGAACGGCGCGGTCCTCGGCAGCGGCATCCGTCGCGAGCACCGCCTGCAGCGTGGGCAGAACGACGGGCGGGTCGACCGTGGGCGCGATCAGCGCGGTGACCCCGTCCGGCACGGCGGAGAGAGGCCCGGTCGCCACGACCACGGCGAGCCGCAGCAGATCGCCGCGCTCCGGGTCGTCGAGTCCCCGCGCGATCTCGTCGGGGCTGCCGACCACGAGCGTCGCGAACTGTGGATGCGGCACGACGGCGAAGTCGCCCACCGGCACGGCGCTCGCCACAGTGGCCTTCGGGCCGAGAGCGCCGCCGGCGACGAGCGTCGCGCCGAGGAGCCGAGCGATCGATGCCAGGTCTCGTGCCATATCCGAAGTATAAGGAATGTCGATTCAGATGCTCGCCACTCGTCATTTTTGTGAATGACACCGCTGCGCCGCTGTTCCTACGATGAGGCGCGACCCACACGAACGAAAGGGGCCCCATGCAGGCCATCGTCTTCCGCGACAGCGACAGCCCGATCGAGCACACCGAGGTGCAGCTCGCTCCTCCGTCTGCCGGAGAGGTGCGGGTGAAGATCGCCGCCGCCGGGGTCTGCCACTCCGACCTGCACGTGAAGCGGGGCGAGTGGGCCGCCCCGGCACCGATGGTGATGGGCCACGAAGGCTCCGGCATCGTCACCGAGCTCGGCGAGGGCGTCACCTCGCTCGCCGTCGGCGACCACGTGGTGCTCAGCTGGGTGCCGCCGTGCGGCGAGTGCCGGTACTGCCGCTCGGGCCACGAGGCGCGGTGCCAGAAGGTCGCCACGGTGGTCGCGCCGCTCGGCGTGCTGTTCGACGGCACCTCCCGTCTCAGCAAGGACGGCGAGACGGTGCACCACTACCTGGGCGTCTCGTCGTTCGCCGAGGAGGTCGTGGTTCCGGCATCCGGCGCGATCAAGGTGCGCGATGACGCACCGCTCGACGTCATCGCCGTCGTCGGATGCGCGGTCGCGACCGGCGTCGGCGCGGTGATGAACACCGCGGGCGTCGAACCCGGAGCGCTCGTCGCCGTGATCGGATGCGGCGGCGTGGGCCTCAACGTCATCCAGGGTGCGCGGCTCGCCGGGGCCGAGCGCATCGTCGCGATCGACGTGCGCGAGGACAAGACCCGCCTCGCGGCGCAGTTCGGCGCCACCGACCAGATCGTCGCACCCGACGGCGACGCCGTCGCCCAGCTGCGTGCGCTGCTGCCCGACGGCGTCGACTACGCCTTCGACGCGATCGGTCGCACCGTCACCACCGAGCAGTCCATCGAGATGCTGGGCCTCGGCGGAGCCGCGGTGATCGTGGGGCTTCCCCCGACCGGTGCGCGCGCCTCGTTCGAGCCGCTGGTACTGGCCGAGGCCGACCAGCGCATCCTGGGCTCGAACTACGGCTCGGTGCGCCCGGCCATCGACATCCCCGCGCTCGTCGACCGGTACATGGACGGTCAGCTGATCCTCGATCCGCTCATCTCCTCGCGCCGACCGCTCGCCGAAGCCGCCGAGGCGTTCGAAGAGCTCGAGTCCGGCCAGGCCCTGCGCACGCTCCTCATCCCCTGACCTCTTCCCTCCCCTCCCTGCACTACTCCGCCGACCCCGATACGAAGGAGACCCCGTGACCACGACCACCCCCCAGAGCCCGCCCGGCCCCGCCGCCGGCGTCCCGATCGATGCCGGGCTGCGCCGCGGCGTGATGAGCGGACCGGAGCTCGCCGCCCAGGCGATCGCCAACATCGCCCCCAGCGCGGTCATCGCGTTCACCGCCGCGGCGATCTTCCTCGGCGCCGGCAACGGCACCATCTACGCCTTCGCCCTCGCCACGATCGTGATCCTCTGCGTCGGCTACTGCGTCGTGGTGTTCGCGCGCAAGCACGCTTCGGCCGGATCGCTCTACACCTACGTGTCGAAGGGCCTCGGTCCGGCCGGCGCGTACCTCGCCGGCGCGACGCTCCTGATCGGATGCTTCGGCATCGCCGCCGCCTCCCTCATGGGTTCGGTGTCGTACATGAGTCAGTTCCTCACCCTCCTCGGCATCCCCGCCTCGGGCCTGGGGTGGAGCATCGGGCTCGCCGTCGTGCTCGGCGGGCTCGCGACGCTGTTCACGATCCGCGGCATCCGACTGTCGGCACGCGTCTCGCTGGTGCTGGAGCTTCTGTCGGTCGCGATCATCCTCGTGCTGCTGATCTCGGCGCTCGTGTGGGCCGGGCCCGCGGCCTGGGATCCGGCCCAGCTGATCGCCGAGGGGTCGTCGTTCCAGGGCATCGCGGCCGGCATGGTGCTCGGCATCCTCGGGTTCGTCGGGTTCTCGTCCGCCGATGCGCTCGGACGTGAGGCGAAGAACCCCTACAAGGCGATTCCCCGCGCGATCATGTGGAGCGCGCTGACCGTCGGCATCCTCTACGTCTTCGCGGCGTACACGCAGATCGCCGTCCTCGGCGACGACCTGGCCACCGCGGCGAGCCCGCTCGAGAGCATGTCTGAGCTCATCGGCATGCCGCTGTGGTTCGCGCCGGTGCTGACCTTCGGCGTCGCGGCGTCGTTCTTCGCCGTCGTCGTCGCGCCGCTGAACGTGATCGGGCGCATCGTCTACGTGATGGGCAAGGAGGGCGTGGTGCACGAGCGGTTCGGTCGCACGCACGACCGCCACCTGACGCCGCACCGGGTGCTGCTCGCCGCGGGGGCGCTCGCCGTCGTCGTCGACATCGTGTTCCTCGTCGCGGGAGCCGACCCCATGGAGATCCTCGTGTGGGTCAACACCTGGGGCACCTACGGCTACATGGTCGCGTACGCGCTCGTCGCGATCGCCTGCGTCGTCTACACGCAGCGCGCCGGCATGCGCAACGGCCTCGTCTGGGTCTGCGCCACGATCGCCGTGGTCACGATGGCCTACGTGTTCTTCGCGAACGTGTTCCCCGTGCCCGCTTTCCCGTTCAACGTCATCCCCTACGTGTTCGTGGTCTGCGTGCTCGCCGCCCTCAGCCGCTACTGGTTCCTCCAGGCGCGTCGCCCCGAGGTGATCGCCCGCATCGGCAACACCGAGACGTCGGCGATGGACGGCGTCGGCTGATAGACCCCCCCGGGCGACGGTGGCCAGGAACCCGATGAGGGTCCTGGCCATCGTCGTGTCCGAGCGGACCCGTCTTCGAGCGCCTAGTCGATCAACTCCACCCCGAAGTCCGAGACCACGGCGCGCAGTTCTTCCAGATACCGCTGCGCCTGCTCGGTGAGGGGGATCGCGGACTGGCCGATCCACCCGATCTCGATGCGCTCGTCGACGTCGAGGGGGATCGCGGCGATGGAGGGGTCGAGGTCGTCGCTGATGATTCCGGTCGAGATCGTGTAGCCGTCGAGGCCGATCATGAGGTTGAAGATGGTGGCGCGATCCGAGACGCGGATCTCCTGCGGGGTCGACAGGGTGGAGAGGATCTCCTCCGCGAAGTAGAACGAGTTGTTCGCGCCCTGGTCGAAGGTGAGCCGCGGGAACCCGGCGAGGTCGTCGAGCGTGACGCGCTCGCGGGCGGCCAGCGGGTTCTTGCGCGAGATGAAGATGTGCGGGTCGGCGAGGAAGAGCGGGCGGAACGCGAGCCCCGAGTCGCGCAGCAGCTTGTCGATGACGCTGCGGTTGAAGTCGTTGCGATACAGGATGCCGATCTCGCTGCGCAGCGTGCGGACGTCTTCGATGATGTCCCACGTGCGCGTCTCGCGCAGCGAGAACTCGTATTCCGCGGCGCCGCTGGTCTTCACCATCCGCACGAACGCGTCGATCACGAACGAGTAGTGCTGCGCCGAGACGCCGAGCAGGCGCCGGGACGGCGGTCGGCCGAGGTAGCGCTGCTCGAGCAGTTCCACCTGCTCGGTGACCTGCCGTGCGTAACCGAGGAACTCCGCGCCGTCGGTGGTGAGCGTCACGCCGCGCGCCGATCGCAGCAGGAGCGTGCGCCCCGCCCGCGACTCGAGGTCTTTCATCGCGGCCGACATGGTGGGCTGCGAGACGTAGAGCAGGTCGGCGGCCGCACTGATCGAGCCCTCCGCCGCGACCTCGACGAAGTACTGGAGCTGCTGGAGGGTGATTCCGCTGGACGAGCGAGCCATAGGGAGAGCCTATATGGATGCATAGGCCAGGCAAGTTACCTGATAACCGGTGTCTGGTTGCACGATGGAGCTACAGACTTCCCCGGCCTCTCGGCCGATCATCCAGCAGATGGGCCTCTCATGGCGAACGACTTCACGTTCCACATCACCACCACGCGCTTCGACGAGGACTACTCGCCGTCGGACGACTCGCGCATCACGACGAACTTCGCGAACCTCGCGCGCGGCGAGCACCGTCAGCAGAACCTGCGCAACGCGCTCACGATGATCGACCGACGTTTCAACGACCTCGCCCACTGGGACAACCCGGCCCGCGACCGCTACACGCTCGAGCTCGAGATCATCTCGGCCGGGCTGGAGTTCGAGGCCGAGGGAGAGGACCAGCGGTTCCCGCTGCTCGAGGTGCTCGACATCCAGATCGTCGATCGCCTCACCGGCCGCCGTCACCACGGGATCGTGGGCAACAACTTCTCGTCCTACGTGCGCGACTACGACTTCAGCGTGCTGCTGCCGGCCGTGACCGAGGCGGCGGGCACGTTCACGCTGCCCGACGACTTCGGCGGCCTGCACGGCAAGCTCTTCCGCCGCTTCCTCGCCTCGGATGCCTACCGGGAGCGCTTCACGACCTCCCCGGTCATCTGCATCAGCGTCTCGACGAGCAAGGAGTACCGCCGCTCCGAGAACCACCACCCGGTGCTCGGCGTCGAATACCTGCAGGACGACCACTCCCTGACCGACGAGTACTTCGGGCGGATGGGTCTGCAGGTGCGGTACTTCATGCCTCCCGGAAGCGTGGCGCCGCTGGCGTTCTACTTCGAGGGCGACCTGCTGAACGACTACACCGACCTGCAGCTGATCGGGACGATCGCCACGATGGAGACGTTCCAGAAGATCTACCGCCCGGAGATCTACAACGCCAACTCGGCGGCGGCGAGCATCTACCGGCCGAGCCTCGGCCAGAACGACTACTCGTCGACGCAGATCGCCTACGACCGCGAGGAGCGCAGCCAGCTCGCGCTCGCGCAGGGCAAGCACACCGAGGAGCACTTCATGAAGCCGCATGGCGAGGTGCTCGCCCAGTGGGCCGCCGGCTACCCGGTCGCGGCCGCGTGAGCCGCGGAGCATCACCCGATATGAACACGCTTCTCCCCACCTCGATCGTCGGCAGCCTTCCGAAGCCCTCCTGGCTCGCGCAGCCCGAAACCCTCTGGTCGCCCTGGAAGCTCGAGGGCGATGCCCTGGCCGAGGGCAAGCAGGACGCCCTGCGCAGCGCCGTGCAGGAGCAGACCCGACGCGGCATCGACGTGATCAGCGACGGCGAGCAGACCCGCCAGCACTTCGTCACGACGTTCATCGAGCACCTCAGCGGCGTCGACTTCGATCAGCGCGAGACGGTCCGCATCCGCGATCGCTACGACGCGAGCGTGCCGACCGTCGTCGGTGCCGTGAGGCGCGAGAAGCCGGTGTTCGTCGACGACGCGCGCTTCCTCCGCCAGCAGACCGATCAGCCGATCAAGTGGGCCCTGCCTGGCCCGATGACGATGATCGACACGCTCTCGGACCGCCACTACCGGAGCCGAGAGAAGCTGGCCTGGGAGTTCGCGACGATCCTCAACCAGGAGGCGCGGGAGCTCGAGGCCGCCGGTGTCGACGTCATCCAGTTCGACGAGCCCGCCTTCAACGTGTTCTTCGACGAGCTCAAGGACTGGGGCGTCGCGACGCTCGAGCGGGCCGCCGAGGGACTGCGCGCCGAGACCGTCGTGCACATCTGCTACGGCTACGGCATCAAGGCGAACAACGACTGGAAGGCGACGCTCGGATCGGAGTGGCGCCAGTACGAGGAGTCGTTCCCGCTGCTGCAGCAGTCGATCATCGACACGGTGTCGCTCGAGCGGGCGAACTCGCACGTGCCGCTCGACCTCATCGAGCTCATCCGCGGTAAGAAGGTCATGCTCGGCGCGATCGATGTGTCGAGCACGACGGTCGAGACGCCCGAGCAGGTCGCCGACACGCTGCGCGACGCGCTCGCGTTCGTCGACGCCGACAAGCTCGTGCCGAGCACGAACTGCGGCATGGCGCCCCTGCCGCGAGACGTCGCCCTCGGCAAGCTCAGCGCGCTCAGCGCGGGGGCGGCGCTGCTCCGCGACGAGCTGTCCGCGAACGCACGGTGACCGCGCCCGGCGTCGCGGGTGGGGGTCACACCCGAGGCGGCTCGCTCGGCGGGAAGAGCAGGCGCGTCTGGTAGCGGGTCATCGCGAAGACGACGGCCCCGAGACCGGCGAAGACCACGGCACCGACCGCTGTGACCCAGCCGATGACCGACGACGCATAGTCGGACGGATCGTTCGCCCCGACGATGATGAAGAACACCCCGATGGTGAGAGCGATCGCCGCGAGGGCGAACACCCCGATGCCGACCCAGCGCAGGGCGGCTTGAGCCTGCGGAGCGTGGAACGTCGGGCGGATGCCGAACTTCGAGTTCGTGTACTGACTCCATCGCGCGCCCGTCCACCAGCGACCGGTGGTGCCGGTGATCGGGTACCAGCCGGCCCCGGGCCCCTCCTGCTCGCCGGGAAGCGGGCGGAACGCCTCGGCCATCAGCGGGGCGGAGGTCGGCACCGGGATGCGCAGTACGGCGGTCGTCTGGATCGCGATGCCGAACCACAGGGCGGCCACGAGCAGCATCGGGATTCCGGCGAACGAGACACCGGGAGCGAGCGTGCCGAGCACGAACTGCACGGCGCCCAGCGAGGCGAAGACGGCCCCCAACGCCCAGGCGAAACCCACCTGCTCGGTGCTCGCCCAGTCCGTGCCGTGCGAGCCGTCGCTCTTCGTGCGCATCGCCGTCCACTTCTTCCCGTCCCACCAGCGGGCGGGGCCGGCGGGGGTGACGTACCAGCCGGGCAGGGGGCCGGCAGCGATCGTCGACGTCGGGCCGACGGGCGGTGCGGATGCCGCGACCGCAGCCGGAGCATCCGCCTCGTGCGCCGTCCACTGCGTGCCGTCCCACCAGCGCACACGCCCCGGCGTGCCCGCGTCGTACCATCCCGGTGCTGCGTTCATGAAGCGACCCTCCCCGTCGGCTGTAGCGGTTCGAGCGTAACGTCTCGGCTCGCGCGGCCGCCTCTGATGCGGGGCCGAGAGCGGGCAATCCTTGGCAAATCTCGTGGCAAGTTCGTGACGATCACATGACGCACCCATCGAAAAAGCGCGGTATCACAAGGGTCGCGTGGCACATCTGTGGCACATCGCTTGTCTTGCCGGATCGGCGATCCATACAGTTCCCTCAAGCGAGCGAAAGCGCCGCCCATGAATCAGCTAGCGGACCCGCGCACCCCCGACATCGGCGCCTGACGCTCGATCGTGGTACCTGTTGAGAGTCCGCCAATGGAGGCGAAATGACGAATACTGCAATTCCCAAGAAGACGCCCGCGAAGGCGGCCATCGCTTCCTGGGTCGGCACGACCCTGGAGTACTACGACTTCGCCGTCTACGGCACGGCCGCAGCGCTCGTGCTCAATCAGCTGTTCTTCCCCCCTGAGCTCCCCGAGGGTGTGCGCGTGCTGCTCAGCATGATGACGCTCGCGGTCGGCTACGTGGTCCGCCCGCTCGGCGCCTTCATCCTCGGCCCGCTCGGCGACCGCTTCGGCCGCAAGTTCGTCATGATGCTGACGCTGTTCGGCATCGGCATCTGCACGTTCATCATCGGCTGCCTGCCGACCTTCGAGCAGATCGGCGTCCTCGCCCCGATCCTGCTGGTGGTCATCCGCATCATCCAGGGCCTGTCGGTCTCGGGCGAGCAGGCCAGCGCGATCTCGATGAGCCTCGAGCACGCCTCCGACAACCGCCGCGGCTTCACGACGAGCTTCGTCACGAGCGGTTCCGCCTCGGGTGGCCTGCTCGCGACCGCCGTCTTCATCCCCTTCGCGGCACTGCCGACCGAGGACCTGCTCGGCTGGGCCTGGCGCATCCCGTTCTGGCTCTCGGCCGTCGTCGTCGTGGTCGCGTACCTCATCCGCCGCAACCTCGAAGAGCCGCCGTCGTTCGTCGAGACCCAGGCGATCAAGGCGCAGCTGCCGCCGATCAAGCAGGTGCTGCGCTTCCACTGGCGCACGATCATCCGCGTCGCCGCCTGCGCCATGATCGCCGGCGTCAGCTACCTGTTCGCCACGTTCTCGGTCGCCTTCGCGACCACCGGATACGGCCTCGACAAGTCGACCATGCTCTGGGTGCCCGTGCTCGCCAGCCTGCTCGCCCTGCTCTACACGCCGTTCGCCGGGTACATCTCCGACCTCATCGGCCGCAAGACGGTCTTCATCATCGGAGCCGTGGGCGCCGGTGCCACGACCGTGCCGTACCTGTGGGCGATCAGCGAGGGCAACTGGCCGCTGATCTTCACCCTCGGCATCCTCTGCAACGGGTTCTTCTACTCCACGGCCAACGCCGCGTGGCCGGCGTTCTTCGCCGAGATGTTCCCGAACCGCGTCCGCGTCTCGGGTCTCGCGGTCGGCACGCAGATCGGCTTCGCGATCGCCGGTGCCATCGGCCCGGTGGCCTCCACGGCGCTCGCCGGAGAAGACCTGCAGAACTGGTTCGGACCGGCCCTCCTCGGGCTCGGACTCATGGCGATCGCCGTGATCGCGGCGCTCACCGCGAAGGAGACCCGTCGCTACTCGCTCGACGAGGTCGACGACGTGCAGCAGACCCAGAAGGAGAAGGACGCGGTCACCGCGTCGATCCTCGTCCCCTGACGACGGATGCCTCGAGGGCCCGGGAAGCTTCGGCATCCCGGGCCCTTCGAGCGCCCGGGAAGTCGTGAGGGGTCAGGACACGCCGCAACGCGGCATCCGTTCAGGGCGTGTCTTGACCCCTCACGGAGGAACGACGGAGGGAGCGGGCGTCAGGCTTTGCGGGGGCCGGTGGATGCCCGCACCGTGAGGTGCGCCGAGATGTGGTCGATGCGGTCGGAGCGATCGCGGGTCGCGAAGCGGCCGATCAGCATGTCGACCGCGGCGCGACCGGCGCTCTCACCCGGCGAGGTGACGGTGGTCAGCGGCGGATGCGAGAACGACGAGCCGAAGATGTCGTCGCAGCCGACCACGCTGAGGTCGTCGGGGATCGAGACGCCGAGCTGGCGGAATCGGTCGAGCGCCCCGATCGCGAGCACGTCGTTGAAGAAGATGCAGGCGGTCGCGCGGGTGAGCACGACGGCATCCGCTGCGGCCGCCCCGTTCGCGAGGGTCACGTGGTAGCGGCCGACGGCGACGAGGTCGACGCCGTCCTCCTCGGCGGCAGCCGTGATCGCGTCGAAGCGCGTGCCGTCGGTCCAGGAGCCGTGCGGGCCGCGCACGTAGGCGATGCGGGTGTGTCCGAGCGAGTGCAGGTAGTGCACCGCCTGCGCGAGGCCGGCGGGGGTGTCGATCACGACGCCGGAGAGCCCGGGGGACTGGCGGTTGATCACCACGGTCGGCGCGATCTGCGCGACCGCGCGCAGGGCCTCGTCATCGATGCGCGGCGACGACACGACGATGCCGTCGACGGTGCGGGCGAGCTCGCGCAGCCACTGCTCCTCCATCGGCAGCGACTCCTCGGTGCTGACGAGAAGGTGCAGGTAGCTCGCCGCCCGGATCTGCGCCTGAGCGCCCCGGGTCACGTCGAGGTTGAACGGGTTGGTGAGGTTCGGGAGCACGAGCGCGATCGTGCCGCGCGCGAGGCGGTTCTCGGCGGCGGGCAGGAGCGCCGAGGTGTAGCCCATCTCCTGCGCCTTGCTGGTGATGCGCACGTACATCGCCGGGCTCACGCGGTTGGGGTTCGAGAGGGCGCGCGAGACCGTCGAGGGGGCGACGCCGAGCGCCTCGGCGATCTCGGTGAGGGTGACGCGGCGCTGCACGCGGCGGGCGGGAACGGCCATGGCTCGATGGTAGCGAAGCGGCGCCGTCATCGGTACCCATTGCTGGCACGGATTTTGCCAACCGACCGAACCGAATGTCGGAGAAACACGGGATTTGAGCGAGGTATCCGGCACGGAAGCGGCACGATCCTGCACCCTCCGGTGCCGACCGTCCTAGCCTTTTCCCGACGGCGGAATCGACGACGAGAGGAGCTGGCGATGACCCGCAGGATCGACCTGGTCGCTGACCTGGGTGAGGGCTTCGGCCCGTGGCGGATGGGCGACAACGCCGCCCTCCTCGACGTGCTCACCTCGGCCAACATCGCGTGCGGCTTCCACGCCGGCGACTCGCAGATCATGGACGAGACCGTCCGCGCCTGCGTGCAGCGCGGCGTCGGCATCGGCGCCCACCCCTCCTTCCCGGATCTGCAGGGCTTCGGGCGTCGCGACATGGGCCTCACGGCCGACGAGGTGCGCACCGACGTGCTCTACCAGTTCGGTGCGCTGCAGGCGATCGCCGCCTTCCACGGCACACAGGTCACCCACCTCGCCCCGCACGGCCGGCTCGGCAACCTCGTCGCGGTGCGCGAGGACTACGCGGATGCCGTCGCCACCGCCGCCGCGCGCCTCGACCCCGAGCTCATCGTGCTCGCCCAGGACGGCAAGCTCGCCGACGCCGCCCGGGCCGCGGGTCTGCGCGTGGGCATCGTCGGCATCGCCGACCGCGCCTACGAGGACGACGGCACCCTGGTGCGCCGCACCGAGCCCGGCGCCGTGATCCACGACGCCGAGGAGATCCGTCGGCGCACCGTGCGGATGGTCGTCGACGGCGTGATCGAGAGCCGTAACGGCGTGCTCATCCCCGTCGCCTGCGACACGGTGCTCGTGCACGGAGACACCGCCGGCGCGGTGGAGCTCGCCCGCCGGATCCGTGCGGGCCTCGAATCGGCGGGCGTCGAGATCGCCCCGCTCGCGGACTGGCTGGAGTGAGCGACCCCATGTCATCGGCATCCGTCGTCATCTCGCCCAGCGGCAACTCCGCGCTGCGCGTCGCCAGCACCCTCGCCGACCGCGAAGCGGGCTGGCGCCTCGTGCACCACCTGGCCCGTTTCGTCGACGAGGCCCACGTGCCCGGCGTCGAGTGCGTCATCCCCACCTACGACGCGGCGCTGATCGAGATCGATCCCGCCGAGGTGTCGCTCGAGCGTCTCGGCGAGTACCTCGCGCACGTGGTCGACGGCCTCGATCACGACCGCCCGCTCACCGACAGCCCGCGCACCTTCGACGTGCCGGTGCTCTACGACACCGACGGCGAGCTCGACCTCCGCACCGTCGCCGATGCCCAGGGCCTCAGCGTCGCCGACGTCATCCGCCTGCACTCCGAACCGACCTACGTGGTGCGCTGCCTCGGTGCTCCCGGCGGCTCGCCCATGCTCGACGGCCCGCCGTTCCCCCTGCCCGTTCCGCGTCTCGCGAGCCCGCGGGCGCACGTGCCGCAGGGCGTGGTGTCGGTCGCCGGACGCCAAGCGACGATCACCCCGGCCGCGGCCCCCGGCGGCTGGCCGCTCATCGGGCGCACGCCGCTCGTCGTGCTCGACCTCGCGGCGGAACCGTTCGCGCCCTACGAGCCCGGCGACCTGATCCGCTTCCGCGCGATCGACCAGGCGGAGTACGACGCCCTGCTCGGCACCCGGATGGTGGCGCTGTGAACGCCGGGGCGGGGAACGCGCATGCGGTGAACGCCGGCGCGCTGACGGTCATCGAGGCCGGATCCACCCAGGTCACCGACCTCGGGCGGCGCCGGGGTCCCCGCTTCGGCGTGCCGGTCAACGGCGCTCTCGATCAGCGCTCGGCCCGGATCGCGAACATCCTCGTCGGCAACCCCGAGACCGCCCCGGTGCTCGAGATCACCGCCCTCGACGCCGAGTTCGTCGCCGACATCGACATCCTCATCGCGGTCTCCGGCGCCGACGGGCACCTCACCGTCGACGGCGTCGGCCGGCCCACGAACCAGCCGGTCTCGGTGCGCGCGGGCGAGGCGATCGCCCTGCGGCAGATCCAGGGCGGGTTGCGCTCCTACCTCGCGGTGCGCGGGTCGTTCGACGTGCCGCAGCTGCTCGGCAGCTGCGCTCCCGACTCGGTGCTCGGCTTCGGCGGGCGCCTCGTGGTCGGCGAGCGGATCGCGTTGCGCACCGCCACGGCACCGGTCTTCAACGCGCACTTCACGGCCGAGCTCTACGACCTCGACGTGCCGCGACTGCCCACGGGCTTCATCGTCGACGTCACCGACGGCCCCGACCTCGACGACTTCGCGGGTACCGCCGACCGACTGTTCGCCCAGCCCTATCTCGTCACCCCGAAGAGCAACCACATCGGGCTGCGCATGACGGGGCCGCTGCCCGAGCGGCGGACGCAGGGCGAGGTGCTCTCGCGCGGCGTTCCCGTGGGGGCGGTCGAGGTTCCGCCGGGCGATGAACTGCTCGTGCTGCACCGCGGGCGGGGCGTCACCGCCGGGTACCCGGTGCTCGCGGTCGTCACCTCCGGCTCGCTCGATGTGCTCGCCCAGGTGCGCCCGGGGCAGCACCTCCGCTTCCGGCGGCTCTCGGCATCCGATGCCGCGGCCCGTGCCCGCGCCGAGCTCGTCGAGCTCGAAGCGCTCCGCCTTCGCGTCCGCTCCGTCTTCGACGCGCTGGACGCCCTCTCCACAGCCACCACCGGAAGGACCCTCCTATGACTTTCTCCGACTACCGCACCGCCGTCGTCACCGGCGCGACGAGCGGCGTGGGCCGCGGCGCGATCGACCTCTTCCTCGCGAAGGGTCTCACCGTGCACGCGATCGCCCGCGACGAGCAGAGGCTGGCGGCCCTCGCCGAGAAGGGCGTGATCACCCACGCGCTCGACGTGCGCGACACCGCCGCCCTCACGCGTGCGCTCGACGGGGTCGAAGCCGACATCGTGCTCAACAGCGCCGGTGTCAGCCGCGCGGGCAACATCCTCGACGCCTCGGCCGACGACCTCGACGACCTCGTCGAGGTCAACCTCACGGCGGTCATGCAGATCCTGCGCCTGCTCTACCCGGGCATGGTCGAGCGCGACCGCGGCCACGTGCTCAACATCTCGTCGATCGCTGGGCACTACAACTTCTTCGGCCACACGGCCTATCACGCGACCAAGGCCGCCGTGCACCAGCTGTCGCGCCAGCTGCGCAACGACGCCCTCGGCAAGCGGGTGCGCGTCACCGAGCTGAGCCCGGGCCGCATCGAGACCGAGATCTTCTCGCGCAACCTGGGCGGCACGCCCGAGACGGATGCCGCCGCCTGGGCGACCTACTACGAGGGCTTCGAGTCGCTCACGGTCGACGACATCGTCGCGGCCATCGACTACGCGGTCGACGCCCCCTCGCACGTGAACATCGGGCTCATCGAGCTCATGCCCACCTTCCAGGTGCCCGGAGGACTCACCTTCGACCGCCGCGACGCCGAGCTCGTGGAGTCCGCAGCGACCGCCGCGAGCGCCGAGTAAACGAGAACGCAGAGTAAAGAGGAACGAGACCATGGTTCACGTCACCACCAAGATCGAGCGCGCCGAGGCATCCGACATCGCCCGTCTGGGCGAATTCACCGCCGCGACCATCCACGAGGCCCAGGGTCGCCGCGGCGCACTGAACTCGAACATCACGCCCATCGACCGCGACATGTCGTTCGTCGGCTCGGCGTTCACGGTCGTCTGCGCCCCGCGCGACAACCTCATGCTGCAGGTCGCCATCCACTACGCGCAGCCCGGCGACGTGCTCATCGTCTCGGCGGGCGAGTTCGCCGAGGCCGGCATGTTCGGCGACGTGCTCGGCAACGCCTGCAAGGCCAAGGGCATCGCGGCGCTGGTGACCGACGCCGGTGTGCGCGACACGCAGGAGCTGCGCGAGCTGGGCCTGCCCGTCTTCTCGGGCAGCGTCTCGATCAAGGGCACGGTCAAGGAGACCCTCGGGGCGCTCAACCAGCCCGTCGTCTTCGCGGGCGAGCTGATCCGCCCCGGCGACATCGTCAAGGGCGACGCCGACGGCATCGTCGTCGTGCGCCGCGAAGAGGTGCGCGAGGCGGCCGAGCTGTCGGCGGCGCGCGACGCGCACGAGGCCGAGCTCATCACGAAGTACTGGGCCGGCGGCACGACCATCGAGCTGTGCAACCTCACCGAGGTGCTCAAGGCCAAGGGCCTCACCTCCGACATCGAGGACGCATCGTGACCGCCAGCACCGAGACCCCCGCGTCGTCGTTCCGCGCCGCTGAGCGCCTCGGACGCATCAAGCCCTCGCCCAGCACGGCGGCCGCGGCACGCGTGCGCGAACTGAAGGGTCAGGGGCGAAGCATCCTCGACCTCACCGTCGGCGAGCCCGACTTCGACACCCCCGCGCACATCAAGCAGGCCGCGATCGCGGCCATCGAGGCAGGCGAGACCAAGTACACGCCCGTGAACGGCACGCCACGGCTGCGCCAGGCGATCCGCGGCGCGCTGCAGCGCACGCACGGCATCGAGTACTCGGATGCCGAGATCACGGTCGGCGGCGGAGGCAAGCAGGTCATCTTCCTCGCGCTCATGGCGACGGTGGATGCCGGCGACGAGGTGCTCATCCCCGCGCCGTACTGGGTGTCGTACCCCGACATGGTGCGCGCGAACGAGGGAACCCCCGTGATCGTGCCGACGTCGGCCGAGAACGGCTACAAGGTCACGGCCGCGCAGCTCGAGGCCTCGATCACCGACCGCACGACCTGGCTGATCCTGAACAGCCCGGGCAACCCGAGCGGTGCGATCCACACCGAGGAGGAGCTGTCGGCCCTCGCCGAGGTGCTGCGCCGCCACCCCGCGGTGTCGGTGCTCTCCGACGAGATCTACAGCGAGATCTCGTTCACGGGCACCCCCGCCCCGAGCCTCGCCGCGGTCGCCCCCGACCTGCGCCACCGCGTGCTCGTGGTGTCGGGCGTCTCGAAGTCGTACGCGATGACGGGCTGGCGCCTCGGCTATGCGGCGGGCGACCCCGCCCTCGTCGGTGCCATCAACACGCTGCAGTCGCAGACCTCCTCGTGCCCGTCGTCGATCAGCCAGGCCGCCGCGGCCGCGGCGCTCGAGGGGCCGCAGGACTTCATCGCCGAGTCGGTGCCGGTGTACCGCGAGCGTCGCGACGCCGCGGTGGCGGGTCTCCGCGCGATCGACGGACTCACCCCGCTCGTGCCCGACGGCGCGTTCTACCTCTACGTCGACTGCGCAGGACTCATCGGGCGCACCTCGCCGGAGGGAAAGGTGCTCGCCGACGACCAGGACGTGACGTTCTACCTGCTCGATCAAGCCGGCGTCGCCGTGATCCAGGGTTCCGCCTACGGCAGCTCGCCCTTCTTCCGCATCTCGTTCGCGACCGACCTCGGCACCATCACCGCCGCGGTCGAGAAGATCGCCGAAGCCGTGGCGGCGCTGCGATGAGCGACGCCACGGCCAGCGACCGCCTGCGCGTCGTCGTCGCCGCGCCCCTCGCCCCCGAGCTGTGCGACCTGCTGGTCGCCCGCGAGCCGCGCATCGACCTCGTCGTCGATCAGACGCTGCTGCCGCCGATGCGGCATCCCGCCGACTTCTCCGGCGACCCGTCGTTCCGTCGCACGCCCGAGCAGCAGGCCGCCTACGAGGCGCTGATCGACTCGGCCGAGGCGCTGTACGGCATCCCCGACGTCGACCCCGCCGCCCTCGCCCGCACGGTGCGCGCCAACCCGGCACTGCGCTGGGTGCACACGATGGCGGCCGGTGGCGGCGGTCAGGTGCGCGCCGCGCAGCTCACCGACGACGAGCTGCGGCGGGTGACCTTCACGACCTCGGCCGGTGTGCACGGCGATGCGCTCGCCGAGTTCGCGGTGTTCGGCGTCTTCGCCGGCGCCAAGCACCTGCCCCGGCTGCAGCGCCAGCAGCGCGAGCGCGAGTGGAGCGGCCGCTGGGTCATGTCGCAGGTCGCCGACCAGACGGTGCTCGTGCTCGGTCTCGGCGGCATCGGGCAGGCCGTCGCACGCCAGCTCGCCGCCCTCGGCACGACGGTGATCGGCACCTCGCGCAGCGGGGCATCCGTTCCGGGTGTCTCGCGCGTCATCCACCCGGACGACGTCGCCGAGGTGCTGCCCGAGGTCGACGCGGTCGTGGCGACCCTGCCCGGCACCGATGCCACGCACCACCTCGTCGGCCGCGACTTCTTCGCCGCGCTCCGCCCGGGCGCGACGCTCGTCAACGTCGGACGCGGCACGGTCATCGACGAGGCCGCCCTGCTCGAGGCGCTCGACGCCGGAACCGTGGGTTTCGCCGCGCTCGACGTGTTCGAGGTCGAGCCGTTGCCGTCGGACAGCCCCCTGTGGTCGCACCCCGACGTGCTGGTGAGCCCGCACACCGCGGCGCTCGACGCCCGAGAAGACGGGCGCATCGCCGAGCTGTTCGCCGACAACGCCACCCGCCTCCTCGACGGCACGCCACAGCGCAACGTCGTCGACACCATCGAGTTCTACTGATCGGGACGGAGCATCCATGAGCACCCCCTTCGACCTCACCGGGCGTCGCGCCCTGGTCACCGGTTCCAGCCGCGGAATCGGGCTCGCGATCGCGCGCTCGCTGCTCGAGGCCGGCGCCCACGTCGTCGTGCACGGGCGCGACGCCTCCACGGTGGGCGAGACGGCGGACGCCCTCGCCCGGGACTTCGGAGCGGATGCCGTCTCCACGGCGGTCTTCGACGTCACCTCCGAGGAGGCCGTGATCGACGGCATCCGCGGGATCGAGGCCGCCGGCCCCCTCGACATCCTCGTCAACAACGCGGGCCTGCAGCACCGCGAGCCGCTGCTGGAGGTGAGCCTCGAGAACTGGGAGCGCGTCATCCGCACCGACCTCACCAGCGCCTTCCTCGTCGGGCGCACGGCCGCCCGTGCGATGGTGGCGCGGGGGAGCGGTGCGATCGTCAACATCTGCTCGGTGCAGACCGACCTCGCCCGCCCGACGATCGGGGCGTACACCGCCGCGAAGGGCGGGCTGCGCAACCTCACCAAGGCGATGACGGCGGAGTGGGCGGGCAGCGGCGTGCGCGTCAACGGCGTGGCCCCCGGGTACATCCGCACCGAGCTCACGCAGGCGCTCGTCGACGACCCCGCGTTCAACTCCTGGGTGCTCGGACGCACCCCGGTCGGGCGCTGGGGCGAGCCGGAGGACATCGGTGGTGCCGTGGTGTGGCTCTCGTCGGACGCCTCGCGTTTCGTGTCGGGCCAGGTCGTCTTCGTCGACGGCGGAATGACGGCGGTCGTCTGATGGCCGCCGCGCTCCACGCCGTCGTGATCCACGAGGCCGGCGACCTGCGCATCGACCCGATCGCCGAGCCCGTGCCCGCCCCCGACGAGGCCGTGATCGACATCGTCTACGGCGGCATCTGCGGGTCCGACCTGCACTACTGGAAGCACGGAGCCGCGGGGGAGTCGATCCTGCGCGCGCCGATGGTGCTCGGGCACGAGGTGGTCGGCGTGGTCCGGCGGGCCGCCGCCGACGGCAGCGGGCCGTGGGAGGGCGCACGCGTCGCCGTGCACCCCGCGACCCCGGCGCAGGAGCAGGTCCGGCATCCGATCGACCGCCCCAACATCGCGGGCGGCGGGTACCTCGGCTCGGCCGCGCGCTTCCCGCACCGCGACGGCGCGTTCGCCCACCGGGTCGCGATGCCCACGCGGATGCTGCGCACCCTCCCCGAGGGGATCGACCTGCAGGAGGCGGCGCTCATCGAGCCCGCCAGCGTCGCCTGGCACGCCGTCAACCGGATCGGCGACGTCTCCGACCTCTCGGCGCTCGTCGTCGGATGCGGTCCGATCGGACTGCTCGCGGTCGCGGTGCTCAAGGCCCGAGGCGCGCGGCACATCACCGCCGTCGATCTGCACGAGCGCCCGTTGCGCATCGCCCGGGAGCTCGGGGCCGATGTCGTGCTGCAACAGCCCGATGCTGCCGACGTCGCGGCGATCGACGCCGACGTGGTGATCGAGTCGTCCGGCAGTCCGCAGGGACTCGACACCGCGATCCGTGGGGCCGCCCGTGGCGGCGTGGTCGCGATGGTGGGGCTGTTGCCCAGCGGTCCGCAGCCCGTGCAGGTCGCGCTCGCGATCGCCCGCGAGCTCGATCTGCTCGGCTCCTTCCGCTTCAACGACGAGATCGACGAGGTGATCGCGGCGCTCGCCGACGGGACGCTGCGCATCGCGCCCGTGATCAGTCACGTCAAGCGCTGGCGGTCCGCCGCCGACGCCTTCGCGACCGCCGCCGATCCGACGGTGTCGAGCAAGGTGCTGCTGCAGTTCGGGAAGGCGTGATGACCGTGCTGACCGCCTCCCGTCCGCTCGTCGTGGTGATGGGCGTCGCCGGCTCCGGCAAGTCGACGGTCGGTGCCGCCCTGGCCGACCGGCTGCGGCTGCCGTTCGGAGACGCCGACGACCTGCATCCGTCTGCCAACGTCGAGAAGATGTCGCAGGGCGTCCCGCTCACCGACGAGGATCGCGCCCCCTGGCTCGACGCCGTCGGCGAGGAGATCGCCCGGCATCGCGTGCCGGGGCTCGTGATCGCCTGCTCCGCGCTCAAGGTCGCCTACCGCGACGTGCTGCGCGCGCACGCGCCCGAGGTGTTCTTCCTGCACCTCGAGACCACCAAGCGCGTGCTCGCCCAGCGGATGCTGGTGCGCTCCGAGCACTTCATGCCGCTCGCGCTCCTCGACTCGCAGCTCGACACCCTCGAGCCTCTCGCGGGCGATGAGAACGGATTCGCGATCGACGCGCGGCGCAGCGTCGACGAGATCATCGGTGCGGCAGAACGGGTGCTCCGAGCCGAACCGGCCGCCCGTCGGTCATGAGCGGGCGCGCGGTCTGGGTGTCGGCGCCGCACGGCAGCGTCGCCGGTTACGAGGCGGGATGCCGTACCCGGGCGATGTGCCCGATGGGGCCCGACTCCGACATCCTCACGTGCGCCGAGGCGGCGCTGCGGCGGCGCGGCGACTACCGGTTGGCGCGCATGCCGCTCGATCAGCCCGTGCCGCGCTCGGGCGACGTCGACGAGGTCGTCGTCTCGCCGGGCGGTGTGCGCGAGGTGCACGGCACGCCCTGGGGCTATGCCCGCGGATGCCGCGACCCGCAGTCGTGCCCGAACCGGCGTCTGGGCGCGGTGACCTGCGCCGAGTCGCGTCGTCGCTACGTGCACGACTACGTCTCGCGCCGGGCGGCGGGGGAGGGGGCGCCGATCGATCACGGCACCCCGAACGGTTACTTCATGGGGTGCCGTGACCGGCGCCTGTGCCCGCGCGGCGATGACGGCGTCTCGTGCGCCGAGGCGCGGGCCGAGCATCGACGCAGCCTCGCCCGAGCGGCCGGAGTCGCGCCGCGTGCCGAGACCCTCGACTCCGAGGCGGCGGCCGCGCGCATCCGCGACCTGCGCTCGCGCGGCTGGTCGTTGCGGCGGATCGCGGCGGCGACGGGCTGCGGACGCACGACGATCGCGGAGCTCGCCGTGGAGGACGGCCCGGTACGGCGTCGGGTCACCGCCGACACGCTGCAGCGGATCCTGGGGGTGGCCGCGGGGTAGATCGCAGGGCGGGTGGTTGCATCCCGTCAACAGTTGCACTTTTGCAACTAACGGCGTATGGTTGACACTTATCAACTTTCTACGCTGGAGCGTTCCCCTGTGACAACCATCTCTTCACCCGCGCACGACACCGTGCGCTCACCGCGCGAGGTCTTCACCGCGATCTCCGGGCTCGTCGTCGGCATGTTCGTCGCCGTGCTCTCGGGCACCGTCGTGTCGACCTCGATGCCGGTCATCATCGCCGACCTCGGCGGCACGCAGTCCCAGTACACCTGGGTCATCACCGCGAGCCTGCTCGCCACCGCCGTCTCCACCCCGATCTGGGGCAAGCTGGCCGACCTCGTCGACCGCAAGATCCTCGTGCAGATCTCGCTCATCCTCTTCACGGCCGGCACCGTGATCGCCGGATTCTCGACCGACACGAACATGCTCATCGCGGTGCGCGTCATCCAGGGAATCGGCGTCGGCGGCCTCATGTCGCTCGTCATGATCGCGGTCGCCCTCATCATCTCGCCGCGTGAGCGCGGTAAGTACATGGGCGTCGTCGGCGGCATCATGGCCCTCGGCACCATCGGCGGCCCGCTGCTCGGCGGACTCCTCACCGACGTGTGGGGCTGGCGCTCGAACTTCTTCGTCGGCGTGCCGTTCGCCCTCCTCGCCCTCGTGCTCCTGCAGTTCACGCTGCACCTGCCCAAGCCGCAGCGAGACAGCAAGGTCTCGATCGACTACTTCGGAATCGTGCTGCTCGCGGTCGGCGTCTCGACCCTCCTCATCTGGGTCTCGATGGGCGGCAGCCAGTTCGAGTGGGACTCGTCGACCAGCATCATGCTCGCCGTCATCGCCGGCGTCGCGATCGCCGCGTTCATCACCGTCGAGTTCTTCGTCAAGGAACCGATCGTGCCGATGTCGCTCTTCCGCAACCGCACCTTCACGCTCTCGGTCATCGCGTCGATCGCGATCGGCGTCTCCATGTTCGCCACCTCGGTGTTCCTCGCCCAGTACTTCCAGCTGGCCCGTGGCGCCACGCCGACCGAGTCGGGTCTCATGACGATCCCGATGATCATCGGCCAGATGGGCGCGTCGATCATCATCGGCCAGCTCGTCAGCCGCTTCGGCAAGTGGAAGGGATGGATGCTCACGGGCTCCGTGCTCACCACGATCGGCGTGAGCCTGATGTCGACGCTGCGCTACGACACCCCGTTCCCGCTGGTGGCCGTGTACATGTTCGTGCTCGGCGCGGGTCTCGGCATGGTCATGCAGAACCTCACGCTCATCGTGCAGAACGACACCGCCCCGCAGCAGCTGGGTGCGGCCTCGTCGAACGTGAACTTCTTCCGCACGATCGCCGGCACCATCGGCGTCACCGTCATGGGCTCGCTGCTCTCGACGAGCGTCGCCGGGTACATGACCGACTCGCTGAAGGACTTCGTGCCGTCGACGCAGGACGAGATCGACGCGCTGCAGCACCTCGCCTCGGGTGACGTGCCGAAGGTCGGTCAGCTGCCCGACACGATCCGCGCGATCGTCGAGGGGGCCTACGGCCACGGCATCGCGGATGCCTTCATCATCGCCATCCCGCTCGCGGTCATCGCCGTCATCGCGATCGCGTTCCTCAAGAACAAGCCGCTGTCGACCAAGAATGCCGCCGAGCAGCTGCGCGAGCAGGCCGAGGAGTCGGTGCTCGAGGTCTCCGAGGCCGAGGTCGGTGCGACGATGTCGACCGGTGCGATCCGCATCGCGGGCACGGCATCCGCTTCTCCCTCCTCTCCGTCTGCTCCGTCGACCGGTTCGGTGACGACCGTTCTCGAACGCGACGGCCGGGAGTCGAGGGGCTGAGATGATCGGCTCGGATGCCGTCGCATCGCCCGACGCGGAGACCGCGCTGGGTGACCTGCAGACGCACCTCAACCTCATCTTCGCCCGCACGCGGACGCTGTGGCGGGAGTCCGCCGCCCGCATCTCGCCCGAGCTGCAGGTGGGTGGGTACAAGCTGCTGACCTTCATCGATCGAGCCGGCTCCGTCAGCGCGCACGAGTTGGCGGAGCGGTTCGAGATGGACAAGTCGGTGGTGAGCCGCCAGGTGCGGATGCTCGAAGATCTCGGTCTGATCGAGTCCCGTCCGGACGAGCGCGACGGGCGCCTGCGGGTGCTGACGGCGACGCCGTCGGCCTGTGCGGCGCTCGCCGAGCTGCGCCGCGACCACGGCGTGCGGCTGCGCGCGGTGGTCGCCGAGCTCACGCCCGAGGAGATCCACGCGGCATCCAAGGTCTTCCGGCTGCTGTCGGAGGTGTGACGCACGAAGCCCCGCCGGGCGGTCGACGGCGGGGCTTCGTCGTGCGCCGCCGTTAGGCTGGCGATCATGAGCGCCTCGACCGACGAACCCGCCCGCGAGGGCGCGCCCGCCGCGCAGTCCGCCGTGCAGTCCGGCACGCAGTCCGGCAGCGTCGACATCGACCAGGCGGTCTCGCGCGTCGAGCACGAGCTGGGTCGGCTGTTCGCGCGCATCCGGGTGAGCTGGCGCGAGGCGGCGACCACCGTGCATCCGGATCTGCAGCCCCTCGGCTACCAGGTGCTCACGTCGATCGCGACGGGCAAGGCGACCTCGGCCGGCGCGATCATCGAGCGCCTGCAGACCGACAAGTCGGCCGTCAGCCGTCACGTGCGCCAGCTCGAGCAGCTGGGACTGGTCGAGAGCGTTCCCGACCCCGACGATCGCCGGGCCCGTGTGCTGGTCGCCACCGATCTCGCGCAGGAGCGGGTCGCGCTCGCCCGCTCCCGCTACGAGGCGCGCCTCGCCGAGCGGTTGAGCCGCTGGTCGGCCGAAGACCTCGATCGGTTCTCGGAACTGCTGGCCGCCTTCGGCGACTGAGGCCCGTCTCGTCCGCTATCGGGGTGGGCGCTCAGCACAGCCGGTGGGGGCGACGCTGTGGCGTCGCGACGGTGACGACCGGCATCCGCCTGGCTAGCCTGGAGGAATGGAGAGCTTCGACTTCCCCTCCGTCGATCTGGCGTACCTCAGGTCGACGCTCGGCGAACCCGAGGCACCGACCACGCAGAAGATCACGAACTTCCTCGATGAGAACTGCCTGACCTTCCTCGCGCACTCGCCGTTCTGCAGCCTGGCGACCGCGGATGCCGCGGGCAATTGCGACAGCTCGCCGCGCGGCGACTATCCCGGTTTCGTGCGGGCGCTCGATCCGCGCACCCTGGTGATCCCCGACCGGCTCGGCAACAAGATCGCCGACTCGATGACCAACATCATCGACAACGGGCACATCGGACTGCTGTGCTTCGTGCCGGGCATGACCGAGACGCTGCGCATCAACGGCACGGCGACCGTCACGAACGACCCCTCGCTGCTGGCGATGCTCGAGCAGGACCATGCGGTTCCCGATCTCGCGATCGTCGTGCGCACCGAGCAGGTGTACCTGCACTGCGGGCGCGCGCTCGTGCGGGCGGGTCTCTGGGACGCCGAGATGCAGGACCTCGCCGAGGAGGTGCCGACCTCGGGCACGATCTGGGCGAGCATGTCGGGCTTCGATCCCTCGGTCGGCGACGTGATCGACGACGCGATGGCCGGCGCCTACCGGAACCTGTACTGAATGCGGTCCCGTGCGGGGATGCTCCCCCTCGTCGTGAGCGAGATCGTCCGTGAGACGCCCTCGATCGTCAGCATCCGTCTCGCCGCGCCCGACGGCACCGCGCTGCCGCCGTGGCAGCCGGGGGCGCACGTCGACGTGCAGCTCATCACGCGGCACGAGCGCCAGTACTCGCTGTGCGGCGACCCCGCCGATGCGCACGGCTATCGGATCGCCGTGCTGCGCGAGGAGTTCTCGCGCGGGGGCTCGCACTACATCCACTCGTTCCTGCGGGTGGGGAGCCGGGTGTGGGTGCGCCCGCCCCGCAACCTCTTCACCCTGTCGGATGCTCCGGCGTACCACCTGCTCGCGGCGGGCATCGGCATCACGCCGATCCTGGCGATGGCGCGGCATCTGGCCGCCGAGGATGCCGACTGGCGGATGACGTATCTGGTGCGTCGGCGCGAGGACGTGGCTTTCGCGGACGATCTCGCTGCCCTCGGCGATCGCGTCACGATCCATGTCGGCGCCGAGGCCGGGCGGATGGATCTGGCCGAGCTCTACGCGGGCCTCGCGCCCGGCACCGCGGTCTACGCTTGCGGACCGCAGCGCTTCGTCGATGCGCTCGACGACCTCGCGGGTGCCCTGCCCGGCGGTGCGAGTCTGCACGTGGAGCGCTTCGAGCCGAAGCCGCGCGAGTTCCGGCCGAACGAGGCGTTCACCGTGGTCTGCGCGGGCAGTGACGTCACGGTCGAGGTGCCGGCTGAGCGTTCGATGCTCGGCGCGCTGCAGGGTGCGGGCGTGCCGGTCGAGGGCTCGTGTCTGCGGGGCATCTGCGGCTCCTGCGCGGTGACCGTGCTCGACGGCATCCCCGAGCATCGGGACTCGCTCACCGGTGACGACGCGTCGATGACGATGTACCCGTGCGTCTCGCGGGCGCTGTCGCCGACGCTCGTGATCGACGCCTGAGGCGGAGCTGCTCGCCTCCGCGCCGCCTCAGCCCCGCCTCCCCGTTGGGCGGAGAACTCCGTGTCGGGCGGAGATTCCGGGAACAAACATCCGCCCGACACCGAGAACTCCGCCCATCGCGGGGGTCTCAGCGCGAGGTCGGCGGCAGTTTGTCGACGCCGTGCCGGTTCGGTTTGCCGGGCTCGGCGGCCGTGTCGGGCGACACGCTCCCGTGCTCGGCGGGCTCGCTCGAAGTCGGGTAGCTGGGCTCGTCGATCTCGACGGCCTTATCGCGCTCATCGAGCGGGGGCAGATGGTCGAGGGGCTGCTTGATGTCATCGGGGTTGTGGCTCATACCTCACCATCCGCTGCCCGGTGGTTCGCAGGCCAGGGGGTTGAGAACCCGCGGGGGCTGTGATGGGGTCGGAGGCATGCGCTCGCGACCCCTGCTCGTCTTCGACGGCGACTGCGGGTTCTGCACGACCGCGGTGAGCGTGCTCGAGAAACGGCTCGCGCGTTTCCCCGACGCCGAGCCCTGGCAGTGGCTCGACCTCGATGCGCTCCGCCTGAGCAACCACGACGTCACGCACTACGTCTGGCTGGTCGTGGGGGAGCAGCGGTTCCGCGGGCACGCGGCCTTCGCTGCACTGCTGCGGATGCAGCCCGGCCGGTGGATGCGATTCCTCGGACGGATGCTGGTGACCCCGCCGTTCGCGTGGGCGGCGGCGCTCGGCTACGCACTCGTCGCCCGCTTCCGGCACCGCCTCCCGGGCGGGACGGCCGCCTGCGCGATGCCGAGGGGACACGCCCGAGGATCTAGTTAGGATTACCTACCCTAACTAAATTCTTGTTACGGTCGAAGGGCTCCCCCTTCCACCGACAGATTGGTCTTCGCCGTGCTCCGCCGGTCCTCTCTCGCTGCCCTCGTCGCCGCCTCCGCCCTGCTCCTCGCCTCCTGCGCCTCGACCGGAGACACCGCGGAACAACCGGAATCGGGGGAGGGCGTCACGCTCGAACACCCCTCGCTCGAGGGGCTGTCGATCGACTTCGCCGCGCAGCCCGAGAGCATCGTGATGGACTGCTACGCCTACAGCTCGCTGCACGAGTACGGCATCGAGCCCGTCGCCCTCTTCGGCTACGAGTGCGACAACCCCTTCGTGATGGGCGATGCCGACATCTCCGACATCCCGAAGATCGGGACCGACGGCGAGATCGACGTCGAGAAGCTCGCCGAGCTGCGCCCCGACGCGATCATCGGTCAGGGCACCGCCGACGGCTGGCAGTGGTTCGATGAGGACGTGAACGCGCAGATCACCCGCGTCGCCCCGTTCGTGCCGCTGCCGGGCAGTGAGACGATCGACGGTCGCATCGCCGACACCCGCACGATCGCCGCGTTCTTCGGTGCCGACGTCACCTCCGACGCCATCGTGCAGTCCGACGCCGACCTCGAAGACGCGAAGGATGCCTTCAGTGCGGCGATCACCGGCAGCGGACTGAACATCATGCTCACCAGCCCCGCGAAGGAGATGCTGTACACCGGCGTCGGCTTCGCCCAGGCCGAGCTGCTCGAAGAGCTCGGCGCGACCATCGTCGGCGCCGACGCCCCCGAGACCGGCAACCCGTGGGGGCAGGTCGCCTGGGAGGATGCCTCGACCTACCCGGCCGACATCCTGCTCATCGAGGGCTACGGCGACGACTTCTCCTTCACCGCCGACCTCTGGGACGCGCTGCCCGCCGTGCAGGCCGACCAGCTCGGCGCCTGGAGCTCGAAGGGCGCCATGACGGCCACGACGTACGCGGCCTGGCTGAACGACGTCGCCGACCTCGTCTCGGCGTCGACGAAGGTCTCCTGACCGTCGGATGAACCCGCAGCCCGCGGCATCCGGGCTCGCCCCGAACACCCTCGTGTCCGGGGCGGACCCGCGCCCGCCCTCGCCCCGTTCTTCGCCCGTCTCCGCCGCCCGCTCCTCCGCCGGGCGGCGCTGGGTCGGGCTCGTACCGCTCGCGATCCTCTGCGTCGCAGCCCTCGCCGCCAGCATGCTCGTCGGCTCGCGCGCCGTTCCGACGGCCGAGGTGATCCAGGCCCTCCTGCATCCCGACCCCGCTGATGCGATCTCGCAGACCGTCTGGTTCTCGCGCGTTCCGCGCACCGTGCTCATCCTCGTCGCCGGTGCCGCGCTCGGCGTCGCCGGGGCGCTCATGCAGGCCGTCACCCGCAACCCCATGACCGACCCCGGCATCCTGGGTGTGAACGCGGGGGCGTCGCTCGCCGTCGTCGTGGGACTCGCGTTCTTCGGCACGACCGACATCTCGCAGTACATGTGGTGGTCGTTCGCGGGGGCGATGATCACCTCGGTGCTCGTCTTCGTGATCGGCAACACCGGCACCGCCCGCGGCAACCCCGTGCGCATGACCCTGTCGGGCGTCGCGCTCGGCGCGGTGCTCATGGGGTTCTCATCGGCCGTGCTGCTGACGCACTCCGAGATCCTCGAGAAGATGCGCGGGTGGTCGGCGGGCACCACGGCCTCGCAGCCGCTCGAGGCGACGCTCGCGATCGTGCCGTTCATCGTCGTGGGCCTCGTCATCGCCCTGCTCAGCTCGCGCTCCCTCGACGTGCTGTCGTTGGGTGAGGCATCCGCCGTGGCGATGGGGGCGCATCCGAACCGCATCCGTCTCGTCGTGCTCGTCGCGATCGCCCTGCTCGCGGGCGGCGCGACGGCCGCGGCCGGGCCCATCGGGTTCCTGGGGTTGCTCGCCCCGCATCTCGCGCGCATGATCGTCGGCCCGCACCAGGGGTGGATCCTCGCGTACTCGGTGCTCATCGCGCCGACCGTCATGGGGTTCGCCGATGTGCTCGGCCGCGTCATCACCGCGGGTGAGGTGCCGGTGGGTGTGGTGACCGCGTTCATCGGAGCGCCCGTGCTCATCTACATGGTGCGGCGCTTCCGCGTCTCGGAGGTGTGAGGCGATGACCGATCTCGACTTCGGCCGACGCGTGCACCGCATCGGTCCGCGCTCCCGCCCGTTCCTGCTCGTCGACGCGCGCTCGGCCCGCATCTGCGCAGGACTCTGGATCGCGATCGTGCTGCTCGCCGTCTTCGCCGTGTTCTCGGGCTCCGCGCAGATCACCCCGATCGAGGCGCTCACGGCGCTCGTCGGCCAGGGCGACGCCTACACCTCGATGGTCGTGCTCGAGTGGCGCGCGCCGCGCATCCTCATGGCGGTGCTGCTCGGCGCGTGCCTGGCGATGAGCGGCGCGATCTTCCAGAACCTCACCGGCAACCCGCTGGGCTCGCCGGACGTGATCGGATTCCAGACCGGGTCGTACACCGGCGCGATCGTCGTGATGCTGCTGCTCGGCGGCGGCTCGGTCGAGACCATGGCCGGGGCGCTCGCCGGGGGTGTGGCGACCGCGTTCCTCGTGTTCCTGCTCTCGTCGAAGCGCGGGGCGGTGCGCGGGGTGCGGCTCATCATCGTGGGGATCGCGGTCAGCGCGATGCTCGCCTCGGTGAACGTGTGGATCCTGCTGACGGCGACCGTCGAAGACGCGATCATGGCGAGCCTGTGGGGTGCCGGCAACCTGTCGGGCGTCTCGTGGGCGACGTTCCTGGGGGCGTTCGGCGGATCCGCGGTCTTCCTGATCGCCGCGATGGCGTTGAGCAGACCGATGCGATTGATGCAGATCGGGATGCCGTTCGCCACCGCCCTCGGCCAGAACGTGCGCGCGGTGCAGGTGGCGGCGATCGTGATCGGCGTCGGACTCACCGCCCTCGCCACGGCGACCGTCGGACCGATCTCGTTCATCGCGCTCGCGGCCCCGCAGATCGCGCGCCGGGTGGTGCGCTCCGACGGCCTCGCGCTCGGCCCGACCGCCGCCGTGGGGGCGCTGCTGCTGCTCCTCGCCGATGTCGTGGCGCAGCGCATCCATCCCGATTCCCCCCTGCCCGTCGGCATCGTCACGGTGTCGATCGGCGGACTGTACTTCCTGTGGCTGCTCCTGCGAGAGGGAAAGAAGAGATGACCCGACTGATGGTCGATGGCGCCGCACTCGGCTACGCCGACAAGCTCGTGTGCGCCGATGTGTCCGTCGAGATCCCTGACGGCGCGTTCACCGTGATCGTGGGGCCGAACGCCTGCGGCAAGTCGACGCTGCTCAAGAGCCTGACGCGGCTCCTGCCCCCGACCCGGGGGAGCGTGCTGCTCGACGGCAAGAGCCTGCACGATCTGCCCACCAAGCACGTGGCGCGCGAGGTCGGCCTCCTCCCGCAGGGACCGGTGGCGCCGGACGGCATCCGCGTCGTCGATCTGGTCACGCGGGGGCGGTACCCGCACCAGCGCCTGTTCGCGCCCTGGTCGCCCGAGGACGAGGCCGCCGTCGCCGAGGCGATGGACGCCACCGGCATCCGTCATCTGTCGGGCCGGATGGTCGACGAGCTCTCGGGCGGGCAGCGGCAGCGCGTGTGGATGGCGGTGGCGCTGGCGCAGCAGACGCCGATCCTGCTGCTCGACGAGCCGACGACCTACCTCGACGTCAGTCATCAGATCGAGCTGCTCGAACTGTGCCGCACGCTCAACCGCACGCAGGGGCACACGCTCGTCGCCGTGCTGCACGACCTCAACCAGGCCGCGCGCTATGCCGATCACGTGATCGCGATGAAGGACGGCGAGGTCGTCGCGACCGGCGCCCCCGGCGAGGTGATCACCGAGGCGCTGGTGGCCGACGTGTTCGGGCTCGACGCCCGGGTGATCGCCGATCCCGAGTCGGGGAGCCCGCTGGTCGTGCCGCGCTGGCCGCACGGCTGAGTTCCCCGGCGCGAGGGGTCACGACACGCCGCGAGCGGATGCCGAGGCGCGGCGTGTCGTGACTCCTCGGCGAGGGGCGTCAGCCGCGCGGCGGCGCCGTCGACGCGCGCACGATCAGCTCGTGCGAGGTGCTGACGGTGCGGGCCTCGTCGCTCGCGGGCCGCAGGATGAGTGCGACGGCGTGCTGCCCCATCTCGAACATCGGGATGCGGGCGGTGGTGAGCGCGGGGGCGACGTCGGCGGCGACCGCGATGTCGTCGAAGCCGACGACCGACAGATCGTCGGGAACGCGGATGCCCTGCTGGCGCAGTTCGCTCAGGATGCCGATGGCCATGGCGTCGTTGAGGCCGACGATCGCGGTGAGGTCGCGGCCCCGGAATTCGCCGTCGACGAGTTCGCGGGCGCCGGCGATACCGCCCTCGCGCGTGAACTCCTTCGACACCACGGTGAGTTCGACCTCGGCATCCGCGATGCCCTCGCGGAGTCCGGCGATGCGATCGGCGACGGTGTTGAGCTCGAGCGGGCCGGCGACGACGCCGATGCGGCGGTGCCCGAGCGCGGCGAGGTGCGCGCCGACCGAGACGCCGGCGCGGTGGTTGTCGGGCAGTACGGCGTCGATCGGCAGGTAGTGGCGGCCGATGACGGCAGCGCGGCCGCCGGCGAGCGCGAACTCGGCGAGGGCGGCGGTCATCTTCTGCTCGTGCTCGGGGTCGGCGTACCCGGAGCCGGCGATGATGATCGACCCCACGCGCTGCCGGAGCAGCGCCTGCACCTGGGCGAGCTCGCTCTCGGGGGTGCGGTCGGCCTGGGCGATCTGCACGGAGCGGTTCTCGAGGGTGGCGCTGCGGATGACGCCGCTGGCGATCTCGGAGAAGTAGGGGTCGCCGATCTCGTGCACCAGCAGTCCGATGGTCGGCACGAGCCCGCCCGCGAGGCCGCGAGCGTGCAGGTTGGGTTCGTAGCCGAGCTCCTGCGCGACGCGTCGCACGTGGGCGGCGACCTCGGGTGAGATGCCCGAACCCCCGCTCATGGCGCGGGAGGCGCTCGCCAGGGAGACCCCGGCCGCCTCGGCGACGTCCACGAGTCGCGGCGTACCTGTACGCTTCACGAAAACCTCCCCCTGGAGCAAAATCGACGCTGATCGCGCTGTGGGTTGCTCTCGTTCTTCCACGCAAGTATAGTGGCGGAAGCGCTTACGAAAGCGCTTTCGCTTACGATGACGTAGGAGACACCCGCATGACTGCACGCCGCCAAGGTCGACGGATTGCCGCAGCGATCGGATCGTTGACGATCGCCGCCCTCACGGTTTCGGCCTGTTCCGGAACCGGTGACCAGTCGGAAGGGGGTGGATCGGACGACCCCATCGTCATCGGCATCTCGCTGCCGCTCACCGGCGACTTCTCGGAGCCGGGCAAGGGCGTCGAGCGGGGCTACGAGGCCTGGCGAGACATCATCAACGAGAACGGCGGACTGCTCGGTCGCCAGGTCGAGCTGAAGATCCTCGACGACCAGTCCAACGCCGACCGCGTCGTCTCGGACTACGAGTCGCTCATCGCCCAGGACGGCGTCGACCTGGTCTTCGGCCCGTTCTCGACCCGCCTGGTCGTGCCCTCGGCGCGTGTCGCGCAGGAGTACGGCATGCTCTTCGTCGAGCCGGCGGGAGCCGCGGCCGAGGTGTTCGAGCAGGGCTTCGACAACCTCTTCTACGCCGCCCCCGCGATCGCGAACGATCACTACAACAACCTCGCCGACTACCTGCTCGCCCTTCCCGAGGACCAGCGTCCCGAGACCGCGGCCGTCGCCGCGATGGACGACCCCTTCGCGCAGGGCACCGCCTACGGTCTTCGCGACAAGCTCGAAGAGGCCGGCGTCGAGATCCTCGTCGACGAGGTCTACCCGCCCAACACGACCGACTTCTCGACGATCGCGGCGAAGATCGCGCAGTCGGATGCCGACATCGTGATCGGCGGCACCCAGTACCAGGACGCGGTCAACCTGATCATCGCGCTGCAGCAGCTGAACTACCAGCCCGAGCTCGCGGCGTTCTCGACCGCCCCGACCAACCCCGAGTTCGCCGCGGCGATCGGCGGGGCGACCGAGGGCATCCTCGCTCCCACCGGCTACTCGCCCGACTCGCAGTTCCCCAGCAACATCGAGTTCGTCGAGAAGTACACCGAGATGCACGGCAACCCGCCGGCCGAGGATGAGGCGAACGCCTACACGACCGGCCAGGTCGTAGCCGCGGCCGTCGAGGCCGTCGGCTGCGCCGAACAGGGCGAGTGCCAGCAGCAGCTCATCGACTGGCTCCGTGACAACGAGGTGGAGACCGTGGTCGGCCCCCTGAGCTGGGACGAGACGGGCAAGCCCACCGGCGCCCACCTCATCCAGCAGTGGGTCGGCGGCGAGATCCGCATCGTCCTCCCCGAGGACGTCAAGGAGACCGACTTCCTCTTCCCGAAGCCGACGTGGTGATCCGCACATCGTGAGTGGAGCACTGCTACTTCAAAGCCTGATCCTCGGTGTGCTGCTGGGAGGGCTCTACGCCCTCCTGGCCGCAGGCCTCACCCTCTACTTCGGCATCATGCGCGTCGTGATGATCGCGCACTCCGCGTTCCTCATCCTCGCCGCGTACCTCGCCTGGTGGTTCAACCGCGAGACCGGGCTCGACCCGCTCATCTCGCTGGTCGTCACCGTGCCGCTGTTCTTCGTGACCGGCGTCGTGATGCAGCGTCTGCTGGTGTCGCGGCTCAAGCCGCTGACGCTCACCATGATGTCGGTGCTGCTCACCTTCGCGGTGGCGCTGATCATCGAGGGGGCGCTCGGGTTCTTCTTCTCGGGCACCCAGCGGCGCATCCCGCTGCCGTACGCCAGCGCGAGCCTCGACTTCTTCGGCGCCCAGGTGCCGGTCGTCAAGCTCATCGCGTTCGGTCTCGCGGCCGTGGCGCTCGCCGGCCTCTTCGTGCTGCTGAAGTACACGCGGTTCGGGCAGGCGCTGCGCGCCACGATCCAGCACCCGGAGGCGGCGCGGCTGGTCGGCATCAACACCGACCGCGTCGCGGGCTACGGCTTCGGCCTCGGCCTCGCGACCGCCGCGATCGGCGGCACGGCGCTCTCGCTCGACGCCACGATCTACCCGTCGCTGCACTGGCACTGGATCGGACCGCTCATGGCGATCATCGTCGTCGGCGGTCTCGGCAGCATCCCGGGCGCGGCCATCGCGGCGCTCGTCCTCGGAGTCGCGCAGAGCCTGCTGCAGCTCCCCCTCGGACCCACGTGGGCGCAGACGATCTTCTACGTCGCCCTGTTCGCCACGCTGATGTTCCGCCCGCAAGGATTCTTCGGAGGTCGTCTTGCCCAGCGTTTCTAGCCGCGAACCGATCGCGACCGAGACGGTCGTCATCGCTCCGCCCGCTCCCACCCGTCGTCGTTCGACGACGTGGATCAAGCTCGCCGCTCTCGTCATCGGCGCGGCGCTCATCCTCTCGTTCCCGACCATCGCCCCGAACCCGTACATCCTGTCGGCCGGCGTCGTCATCCTCAACTACGCCGTGCTGTCGACGGGGTGGAACTTCATGGGCGGGTTCACGGGGTACATCTCCCTGGGGCACGCCGCGTACTTCGGGCTCGGGGCCTACGGCACCGCGCTCCTGATCAAGTACCTGGCGCTGCCGGGCTTCGTCGCCTGGATCCTCGCCGCTCTGCTCGTCGCGGTCATCGCGATCCCGATCGGCATCGCCGCCCTCCGGGTGCGCGGAGCGTCGTTCGTGATCGTCTCGATCGCCTTCGTGCTCATCATGCTGCTGGTCTTCCAGAGCTGGCGCGAGGTGACCGGCGGCTCCGAGGGACTCAACGTCCCCCGTCCGTTCCCCGGCATGCTGCGCCCCGAGCACCACCGCGTGTTCTTCTACCTGTTCGTCGCCCTGCTCGCGTTCGCGCTGCTGGTGTGGTGGATCATCGACCGGTCGAAGTTCGGCACCGCGCTCAAGTCCATCCGCGAGGACGAGGACAAGGCGCAGTCGCTGGGCGTGCCGACCACCCGCTACAAGCTCATCGCCTACATCCTCTCGGCGCTGTTCGTGTCGCTGGGCGGCGGGCTCTACGCCCTGTGGTTCGGCGACCTCGACCCGATCTTCCAGTTCTCGATCCTCATCGGTTCGTACATGGTGCTCATGGCGCTGCTCGGCGGGGTGCGCAACCTCTTCGGCCCGCTCCTCGGAGCCGTCGTCGTGGGTGTCGCCCTCGAGTACTTCAAGCTCGAGTTCGGTGACACGCAGTTCCACCTCATCGCCACCGGCATCCTGCTCGGCATCGTCGTGCTCTTCATGCCCGACGGCGTCATCCCCGCGGTGCGCAACCTCGTCACCCGCAAATCCGACCAGGCCTCGATCCGCGAGGTGACCGCCGGCGAACTCCTCGAGCAGAACGAGAAGCGAACAGCGGATGCCGCGGCGAAGGAGACGTCAGCATGAACGCCGCCACCACCACGCTCGACAGCCTCAGCACCGTCGAGATGACCAAGAGGTTCGGCGGCGTGACCGCGGTCGACGCCGCCACGGTCACCTTCCAGGAGGGCAAGGTCAACGGGCTGATCGGGCCGAACGGCTCGGGCAAGACGACCTTCTTCAACTGCGTGACCGGCATGATCAAGCCGGACTCCGGCGAGGTGCGGTACCGGGGGCAGGCGATCACCCGCAAGTCGCCCGACCGCATCGCCCGTGCGGGCATCGGCCGCAGCTTCCAGCTGTGCCGGGTGTTCCCGCGCATGACGGTGATGGAGAACCTGCTGGTCGCGGTGCGCAGCACGAGCATCCGCCAGCAGCTGCGCTCGGCGCACGATCCGGAGGAGCTGGAGCGGGCCCGCGGTTGGCTACGGCGCGTCGGCATCGATCACCTCGAGCACGCCGAGGCCCGCAACCTCAGCTACGGCCAGCAGAAGCTGTTGGAGCTGGCGGGAGTGCTCATGGGCGAGCCCGACACGATCATGCTCGACGAGCCCGCCGGTGGCGTGAACCCCGCCCTCATCGGGCGCATCGCGACCCTCGTGCGCGAGCTCAACGAGGAGGGCAAGACCTTCATCATCGTCGAGCACAACATGGAGATGGTCATGAGCCTGTGCGACCACGTGATCGTGTTCGACCGCGGGCGTCCGATCGCCGCGGGCACCCCCGAGATCATCCAGCAAGACCCGCGAGTCCTGGAGGCCTACCTTGGAGTCTGAAGCGAAGAACCTGCTCGAGCTGCGCGACATCGAGGCCGGGTACGGCCGGGCGGCGCTCGTGCTGCGCGGTCTGACCGTCGAGGTGCCGCCGGGATCGGTGGTCTGCCTCGTGGGGCCGAACGGCGCCGGCAAGTCGACCGTGCTGAAGGTCGCGAGCGGCATGCTCAAGCCGCGCTCGGGGAAGATCGAGGTCGACGGCCGCGACATCACCGGCGAGGGCCCGCAGTCGATGCTGCGCCACGGCCTCGCTCACGTGCTGCAAGGCCACAGCGTCTTCCGCGAGATGACGGTCGGCGAGAACGTGATGCTCGGCGCCTTCACCCTCAAGGACCAGAAGGTGATCCACGAGCGCGTGGAGTTCGTGCAGAACCTCTTCCCCATCGTGGGGGAGCGGTGGAAGCAGCTCGCCGGGCTCCTCTCGGGCGGCCAGCAGAAGCAGGTCGAGTTCGCCCGGTCGCTCATGGTGAGCCCCAAGGTCGTGCTCCTCGACGAGCCGTCGATGGGCCTCGACCCCAAGACCACCGAGAAGGTGTTCGAGCAGATCGTGCGCATGCGCGATGCCGGAACCGCGGTGCTGCTCGTCGAGCAGAACGCGCGACGGGCGCTCGAGACCGCCGACATCGGCTGTGTGCTCGACCTCGGTCGCGTGCACATCTCTGGCCCGGCATCCGAACTGCTCGCCGACCCCACTCTCGCCGCGCTCTACCTCGGCGGCAAGCCCGCCGCGGCCGGCAACTGACTCGCATGAACAGCACCCTGACGGAAGAACGGAACGAGATGTCACTCACCACCACCGCCTCTCCCGAGGCTCCCGCATCCACTCCCGCGAAGACGCGCGAGATCGGCATCATCATGAACGGCGTCTCGGGACGCATGGGCTACCGCCAGCACCTCGTGCGCTCGATCCTCGCGATCCGCGACGAGGGCGGCATCGAACTCTCCGACGGCACGAGGGTGACGGTGCGGCCGCTCCTCGTCGGCCGCAGCGAGACGAAGCTCGCCGAACTCGCGGAGCGCCACGGCATCGCCGACTACACGACGGATCTCGATGCGGCGCTCGCCGATCCGCAGTGGGAGATCTACGCCGACTTCCTCGTGACGAAGGCGCGCGCCACGGCGCTGCGCAAGGCGATCGCGGCCGGCAAGACGATCTACACCGAGAAGCCGACCGCCGAGTCGCTCGAGGAGTCGCTCGAACTCGCCCGCCTCGCCCGCGAGGCCGGCGTCAAGACCGGTGTCGTGCACGACAAGCTCTACCTCCCCGGTCTGCAGAAGCTCAAGCGACTGATCGACTCGGGCTTCTTCGGGCGCATCCTCTCGGTGCGCGGCGAGTTCGGCTACTGGGTCTTCGAGGGCGACTGGCAGCCCGCGCAGCGCCCGAGCTGGAACTACCGCACCGAGGACGGCGGCGGCATCATCGTCGACATGTTCCCGCACTGGAACTACGTGCTCGAGAACCTGTTCGGTACGGTCGAGAGCGTCTACGCGCAGGCGGCCGTGCACATCCCCGACCGCTGGGACGAGCACGGCGAGCGCTACATCGCCACCGCGGAGGACGCGGCGTACGGCATCTTCGAGCTCGAGGGCGGGGCGATCGCGCAGATCAACTCCTCGTGGACCGTGCGCGTCAACCGCGACGAGCTCGTCGAGTTCCACGTCGACGGCACGCTCGGCTCGGCGGTCGTCGGGCTCTTCGGTGCCAAGATCCAGCACCGCAACGCCACCCCGAAGCCGGTGTGGAACCCCGACCTCGCCGACGACCACGACTACGCGGCCGACTGGGCCGGCGTGCCGACGAACGAGGTCTTCCAGAACGGTTTCCGGCAGCAGTGGGAGGAGTTCCTGGAGTCGTACGTTCTCGGCACCGACTACGCGTTCGACCTGCTCGCGGGTGCCCGCGGCGTGCAGCTGGCCGAGGCCGGACTCGCGTCGTCGCGCGAGGGGCGCAAGATCGAACTGACCCCGCTCACCGAGGGGTGACGACCATGGGCGCGCTCACCCTGCTCGCCCCGGACGGCTCGACCTCGCAGGTCGAGCTGTCCGAGGCGCCCGCCTACACCCGCCCCGACGGCCCGTTGCGGAGCCGCGTGGCCTACGCCGCGGCGCACGTCGTGCCGAAGGTCGCGGGAGACAACACCCCGGGGCGTCCCGCCGAGATCGACTGGGATGCGACGCTCGCCTTCCGCCGCCACGCCTACGCGTGGGGGCTGGGCGTGGCCGACGCGATGGACACCGCCCAGCGCAACATGGGATTGGATGCCGCGGCCACCCGCGAGCTGATCTCGCGCTCGGCCGCGGTCGCCCGAGAGGAGGGTGGCGCGGTCGTCGTCGGGGTCAACACCGACCACGTCGACGACGAGCAGATCACGGTGGATGCCGTCATCGACGCCTACAAGACGCAGCTGCACTTCACCGAGGAGCAGGGCGCCGGCCCCGTGATCATGGCGTCGCGCCACCTGGCCCGCGCCGCCCGGTCGGCCGACGACTACCGCCGGGTGTACCGCGAGGTGCTGGGGGCGGCGACGACCCCGGTCGTGCTGCACTGGCTCGGCACCGCCTTCGACCCCGTGCTGCAGGGGTATTTCGGCTCGGACGACTGGCGCGCGGCAGCCGATGTGCTGATCGAGATCATCGGCGAGAACCCCGACAAGGTGTCGGGCGTCAAGATGAGCCTGCTCGACGCGGCATCCGAGGTCGCCGTGCGCGACCGCCTGCCGGACGGCGTGCGCATGTTCACCGGCGACGACTTCAACTACGTCGGCCTCATCGGCGGAGCGGACGTGCCGGATGCCGCGCAGCCCGTGAGCGAGGCGGCCGAGCCGCGTCGGCACTCCGACGCGCTGCTCGGAGCCTTCGCGGCGCTGACGACGTCGGCCTCGGCGGCGATCCAGGCGCTGGATGCCGGCGACCCCGGCCGCTACCTCGAGATCCTCGGCCCGACCGAGGCGCTGAGCCGGCAGATCTTCGCAGCGCCGACCTTCTACTACAAGACAGGCGTCGCGTTCGTGTCGTGGTTGAACGGTCACCAGTCCGCGTTCCAGATGGTCGGCGGCCTGCACTCGGCGCGCAGCCTGCCGCACCTGTCGCGCATCGTCGAGCTCGCGAACGAGGCGCGCGCGCTGGAGAACCCCGACCTCGCGGCCGGGCGCTGGCAAGCGCTGCTGAAGCTGAACGGTGTTCTCGCATGAATGGAGTGCTCGCATGACCGCGCCCGATCCCCGTCTGTCGATCAACCAGGCCACCATCAAGCACGCCGACCTCCGCACCGCTCTCGACGTCACGCGCGACGCCGGCATCGAGGCGATCGGTCTGTGGCGCGAGCCCGTGCAGGCCGTGGGGCTCGAGACCGCGGCGGCGATGCTCGCCGACTCGGGACTGCGCTTCACGACGCACTGCCGCGGCGGGTTCTTCACGGTGCCCGATGGCGACGCCCGGCGTGCTTCGCTCGACGACAACCGCGTCGCGATCGACGAGACCGCGGCGCTCGCCGCTGCCGGTGCTGCCGGATCGACCGCCGTGCTGGTGCTCGTCGCCGGCGGGCTGCCCGAGGGCTTGCGCGACATCGCGGGAGCCCGCGAGCGGGTGCGCGACGCGATCGGCGATCTCGCGCCCTACGCCGCAGAAGCGGGGGTGACGCTCGCGATCGAGCCGCTGCATCCGATGTACGCGACCGACCGGTGCGTGGTCTCGACGCTCGGACTGGCGCTCGACATCGCCGCCGACTTCGACGCGCAGGTGGTGGGTGCCGCCGTCGACACGTTCCACATCTTCTGGGACCCCGACGTGCTCGCGCAGATCGCCCGCGCCGGACGCGAGGGGCGCATCGCGACCTATCAGGTGTGCGACTGGAAGACCCCGCTGCCCGCCGACGTGCTGCTCAGCCGGCACTATCCGGGCGAGGGCGTGATCGACCTGCGCACCCTCACCGAGGCCGTGGTCGCCACCGGGTACGACCGCGACATCGAGGTCGAGATCTTCCACGCCGACATCTGGGCCGACGACCCGGCCGCCGTCGTGCGCCGCACGGCCGAGACCTTCGGGCGCAGCGTCTCGCCGTTCCTCGCGCCGGCGGACTCTCGCGCCGCCCCTTCTCGACCGGCCCCTTCTCGACCGGCCCCTTCTCGACCGGCCCCTTCTCGACCGGCATAGGGTCGAGAGCGTGCACACCGTCGTCCTCGCCCCCGACAGCTTCAAGGGCACGATCGGTGCCGCCGACGTCGCCGCCGCGCTCGTGGCGGGGTGGGGCTCGGTGCGCCCCAACGATCGTGTCGTGCTGCGGCCGATGGCCGACGGGGGAGAGGGCACGGTCGATGCCTTCGCCGCCGCGGTCGATGGCGCTGTGCGCGTGCCGGTACGGGTGACGGGTCCGGACGGTGCGCCCACGGATGCCGCGTGGCTGAGGCTGCCGGCGACGCCCGACGCCCCGGGCGGCACGGGTGTCGTCGAGCTCGCCTCCACGAGCGGCATCGAACTGCTCGGCGAGCGGCGCATCGGGGAGGAGGCGCACACGCTCGGATTCGGACAGGCGATCGCCGCCGCCCTCGACGCCGGGGTCTCGCGCCTCGTGCTCGGGATCGGGTCGAGTGCGTCGACCGACGGCGGGACCGGGATGCTGACGGCGCTGGGCGCGCGGTTCCTGGACGCGTCCGGGGCGCCGATCGCGGTCGGTGCCCGCGGGCTCGCCGAGCTCGCGTCCGTCGATCCGACCGGGCTGCACGCTCTGCCCCCGGGTGGCGTTCTCGTGCTCAGCGACGTGACGAATCCACTGGTGGGTCCGCTCGGGGCGGCGGCGGTGTTCGGCCCGCAGAAGGGGCTCACGGGCGACGCGATCGCGCGCGCCGATGCGGGGCTCGCGCGACTCGCCTCCCTGCTGCCCGTTGATCCCGAAACCCCGGGTGCCGGCGCGGCCGGAGGCACCGGCTTCGGCCTGCTGGCCTGGGGTGCGCGACTCGTGGCCGGTTCGGCCGAGGTCGGCGAACTCGTGGGCCTCCCGGGTGCGCTGGCCGAGGCATCCGCTGTCGGTCCCACCGTCGTGATCACCGGCGAGGGCGCGTTCGACGGGCAGTCGGGCGCCGGCAAGGTGCCCTCGTACGTCGCGGCCACTGCGCTCGGCGCCGGGGCCGATGCTCTCCTCGTGGCCGGGCGGATCGACGCGGATGCCGACACCTCGGTGTTCGCCGCGCACGCCTCGCTGACCGAGCTCGCGGGGTCGGGGGAGGCCGCGATGCAGGACCCGGCGCGCTGGCTGCACACCGCCGGGGCGTTGCTCGCGCGCTCGCTGGGCTGACCGCGGGGTGGGGCCCTTCGTCTCGCTTCGCTCGCGCAGGAACCGGGTGTCTTCCACCGGTTCCTGAACGAGGAGCGCAGCGACGAGACGAAGGGCCGCCGTCTCCGGCAGATGGCCCTTGCCTCCCCCACTCCTGCGCGCTAGCCTCGACGAAAGCGGTTGCGAAAGCGCTTACGCATGCGCTTCCGTACCGCTGATCGCCCTCCCCTCTGCAGTGCCGCCCCGGGGAGGAGCGCGACACCACACCGGCACGACACCACACGACGATGACGTTGAGAGGTCTCTGATGCAGAAGCGAAACACACGGTCGACGAGCGCGCACCGGCGAACGGATGCCGTGCCACCGGGCGGGAGGCGCCACCGCAGAGCCGGGGCGGCCGCCATCGCCGCGGCCATGATCGGCACCCTGCTCGCCGCCACCCCCGCGACGGCCGATGCCACGTTCCCCGAGGTGATCGACTTCGAGGGCTACGAGCGCACGGCGCTGAACGGGCAGGACGGGTGGACGGCATCCGCTGCTCCCCGCGTCGTGGCCGATCCGCTCAACGGCAACAACCAGGTCGTCGAGTCGGTCGGCGGCGGGCAGCAGGCCTTCCGCGAGATCCCGGCGATCGCCGAGGGAACGACCGGCACGCTGTTCTTCCGCTTCCTGCGCACGGGCAGCGTCGACACCTCGTTCGGCCTGACCGACGTCGACGCCCCGAACGATTACACGCACAGCCGCGCATACGTGAACAACCAGAACGACGACGTGCTGCGCGTCCGCGACGGCAACGCGTTCAAGTCCGCCGGCGTCTGGTCGCGTGACGCCTGGCAGTGCGTCTGGATCGTCGCCGACAACGCCACCGACAAGGTCGCCGTCTACAGCCAGGGCGGGGCCTACGACGAGATCACCCGCCTGCCCGAGGGCACCGAGCAGCAGTTCGGCTTCCGTCAGGCCGTGAACGGCGACCTCGACCGCTTCTTCTGGAAGAACGGCGCCACCAGCACCGGGCGTCTGCTGCTCGACGACGTCGCGGTCGACACGACGGGCGAGAACCTCGCGATCGCCACCGGCAACGAGGGCGACTGTGCTCCCGGGGAGACCCCCGCCGAGCCGCTGCTGAACCCGCTGCCCGACCCCGAGCTCTCGAGCCTGGGCATCGAGGTCACCGAGCTCGCCCAGCTGCCCGAGTCGACGACGACCCCGGCCACACAGGACCCGCGTCTGGTGCGGCACAACCGCATCACGCACCTCGACGAGGTCCCCGACGACTCGGGCCGCCTGATGGTGCCCGACAACAACGCGATCCTGTACCTCGTCGACAAGGCGTCGGGCGAGTACGTGCCGTACCTCAATGTGCGCGACGAGTTCGTCGACAACTTCCACAACAGCGCAGGGCTGGGCACCGGACTCGGCGCGGCCGAGTTCCACCCGGACTTCGCCGAGAACGGGCTCTTCTACACCGTGCACACCGAGGGCGGCACGGCACTCACCGAGGACACCCCGGACTTCCCGGCCTACGGCAACACGCAGTTCCACAGCGTGATCACCGAGTGGACGGCATCCGACCCCTCGGCGGAGACGTTCTCCGGCACGCACCGCGAGGTCATGCGCATCCCCTTCGGCGGACGCGTGCACACGGTGCAGCAGATCGCGTTCAACCCGACGGCTGCCGAAGGCACCGCCGAGCACGGCATCCTGTACATCCTCGTCGGCGACGGCGGTAACGGCGTCGGCAACGGCAACCCGCAGGATCTCGCCACCCCGCAGGGCAAGGTGCTGCGCATCGACCCGACCGGTGACGACAGCGAGAACGGCGCGTACGGCATCCCCGCCGACAATCCGTTCCTCGACGACGCGGACGCGCTGCCCGAGATCTACGCGGTGGGTCTGCGCGACCCGCACCGCATCAGCTGGGATCCCGAGGGCGACCACACCATGTACCTCGCCCACATCGGCGAGTGGCAGGTCGAGTCGATCTACGCCGTCGAGCCGGGCGACAACTTCGGCTGGTCGGTGCGCGAGGGCTCGTTCCTCGCCGAGAACCGGCAGATCTTCCCGCTGCCCGAGAACGACGCCGAGTTCGGCTTCACCTACCCGGTCGCCGCCTACGACCACAACCGCGACCCCGGCCAGACCGGTGACGCGGGCGTGGCCGTGAACGGCGGCTTCGTCTACCGCGGTGACATCGAGGCGCTGCAGGGCCGGTACCTGTTCACCGATCTGGTGCGCGGATGGGTGCTCTCGACGCAGGCCGACGAGATGGTCCGCAACGCGGGCGACATCGACGATCTCGCCACGATCGAGCAGCTGCGCGTGTTCGAGGACGGCGAGGAGACCACCTTCCAGGAGCTGGTGGGCGACACGCGCGTCGACCTGCGCTTCGGATCGGATGCCGACGGCGAGCTGTACCTCGTCTCGAAGGCGAACGGCAAGATCTGGAAGGTGACGGGCGCCCGCGAGGCGGGCCCGTCGTCGCCGTTCGTGCTGCCGGAGCTGGCGCCGAACGTCGTCACCCACCACGACTTCGACCACCCGGGCGCCGACCCGACGGTCGAGGTCGACCAGGGGCGCTCGGGCACCGACATCGCGCTGATCAACGGCGGCGTCGAGCAGCGGGTCGCCGACCGGGCGTACCCGGGGGCGGGCAAGGCGCTGCAGACGCAGCAGATGAGCCCGACCACGGCCTCGAACGACGACTGGAAGGCCGGGGTCTACGACGCCGCGGGCGTCGACACGCTCGGTGACTTCGCCGGTGCCGAGGAGATCTCGGTGATGGGCTGGTTCAAGCCCACCGGCGATCATCCGGCGCTGAACTCCGGCACCGCCAACCCCGACGACGTCTACAACGCGATCGGTCTCGCGGGCGTGCTCACCGGCACTTCCGACGGCCATGCGGTGCGCGCGCTGCTCGAGGTCATCACGGTCGACGGCGAGCTCAAGCTCGTCGCCCTCGGTCGCCGGGTCGACGGGGCGGGGTCGTGGACGTTCGCGGCCGACCTGCCGTGGGACGAGATCCTGAAGAAGGGGCAGTGGGTGCATCTCGCCGCCACCTTCGACTTCGCCGGCGGCGAGATGAAGCTGTACATGAACGGCGAGGAACTCGCCGGGCGGTACACCGCGGCGAACCCGTGGGGTGGGGGCGCGACGAGCGACACCACGCCCGCGGGCATCAAGATCGGCGGCAGCTTTCCGCAGAACACGCGCGAGGCCAACCCGTTCCACGGTCGCATGGACGACGTGATGCTGCTCGACACGGTGCCGACCGCCGAGCAGATCGCGGCGCAGTACGCGCTCTACGCGGTTCCGCCCGTCGAACCTCCGGCACCCGCCGCCTGCACGCCGGACGGGCAGGTGATCACCGACGTGATGGGTGAGGAGAACTGGGCACCGCGCACGCCGGCGAAGTGGGACTTCCCCGGCGATCAGATCGTGCTCACCGAGGCGGGCACGAACCCGAACGACGGCATCCGTCGTCCCTTCGAATACGCCGTGCTGAACGAGGGGCCCGAGCTCGGGTCGTTCGACCTCTCGGCCCAGGTGCGCATCGACGAGAAGGCGTCGGTCAACAACCGCGACGTCATCATCGTGTTCGGGTGGAAGTCCGACACGGAGTACTCGTACGTGCACCTGTCGAAGGACAACACGATCTACCCGCACAACGGCATCTTCACCGTGAACAACGCCGACCGCGTGCGGGTCGACGATCAGTGGGACGGCACGGTCGGCGCCCCGCCGGCGATCACCGACGAGGAGTGGCACGACGTGCGCGTGGTGCGCTGCGACACGGGTGAGGTGGCCGTCTACCTCGACGGACTCGACACCCCGCTGCTCACCGCGACCGACACCACGTTCCCCGAGGGGCGGGTGGGCTTCGGCTCGTTCGACAACTTCGGGCGCCTGCGCGACCTGACGGTCACGGCGGCTGCGACCGACACCACGGCTCCGGCCGTGACGGTCAAGACGGATGCCGGGGCGACGGTGGGCCGTGACGGCGTCTACTCGAAGGTCTCGTTCAAGCTGCACGACGAGGGGCTGGTCGCAGGCCTCGCGCTCAACGGCGTCGAGAAGGACGTGACGGATGCCGTCTGGTCCGACCTCAACGGTGTGAAGCCCGGGGTGTTCGGCGCGGTGGAGGGCGCGAACACCCTGGTCGTGCGCGACGCGGCGGGCAACGAGACGACCGTGCGGTTCACGCTCGACGTCACGCCGCCCACCGTCACGGCCAAGACCGGCTCCGCGTTCACGATCGGCGCCGACGGCGTCTTCTCGAAGGTGTCGTTCAAACTGAACGACGCCTTCAAGATCGACCGCGTGACGGTGAACGACACCTCCACCGACCTGAGCGACAACGTCTGGTCGGATCTGAACAACGTGAAGCCCGGGTCGTTCGGAGCGGTGCTCGGCGAGAACGTGCTCACCGTGCACGACGTGGCGGGCAACGCGACGGAGGTGAGGTTCACGCTCGTGCCGTAGCCGCGGCATCCGTTCGGGAGGCCTCCTGGATCTTCCGGAGGCCTCCCGAATCCTCCAGCGTATGGGCATTCCTCTCCATCGCGCGGGAATCGGCCCGCCGATACGGTTCTCGGAGGCTCGCCCGACGCGGTGAGCGGTGACGAAGCGGGGGCGACATGCAGGACTCATCGACGACGAGGCGGATGTTCGGGCCCGCGCGGGCGGTGTCTCTCGCGTTCGGAGATCCCTCTCCGCTGCTCGCATACGCTGTGCCGTCGGCACTGGCCGCCGCGGTCGCCGGAGGCGTCGCGACCACGGTGGCGGCCGATGACCTGTCGATCGTGAACCACGCTCCCGCCCTCGTGGCCGCGAGCCCGAGTGCGTTCGTGGGCGCTGCCGCGTTCACCGTCGTCCTGGCTCTCGCCCAGGCCTTCGGCCTCACCGCCGCGACCTCCGCGCTTCTCGCCCGCGTCGACGGTCGCCGTCTCCCGGCGCGAGCGGCGTGGGCTCGCGCCGCTCGGCGTCCGGGCGCCGTGGCGATCGCAGCGGCGGTCTCCCTCGTCGCGGCGAGCGTGCTCCTGCTGGTCTCGATCCTCCTGAGCGTCCAGCCCGTGCTGGGCATCGGCGCCGCGATCGTGCTGCTCATCGCCGTCATCGTGCTCGCCCCGCTGGCGCTCGCGTGGCCGCTGCTCGTCGCGGGCACGCATCCGATCGGCGCCGCCCTCGCGGCAGGATGGCGGTCACCGCGGGCGTTCCAGGGGCGCGCGGCCGAGCCGCTCGGCAGTCCGCGCTTCGCCCTCGTCTTCACCGCCGTGTCGACCGGGATCATCGTGCTGGTCATCGGGTGGCTGGCGTCGACGCTCCCGCCCGGCTGGTGGACTCCGGTCGTGACCGCGGGGCTGGCGCTGGTCTCCACCGCCGTGGTCCAGGTGCTCCTGTCTGCGGTCGCGGTGCGCGGGGCCGCGCTGCGCTCCGACGCGCCGCTCACCCCGGACGAGGAGTCGGTGGGTGCGGAGCGGTCACCCGCGCGCACCGGCCGCGGCGGGATGCTGCCCGGCGTGGCCGTCCTCCTGGCACCCGCGGTCCTCGCGGGTGCGCTGGTCGCGCTGAATCCGTGGCAGGTCCCGGCGTTCGCCGCCGCCGACGTGCACCGTGTGTGGACGTCGCCGCAGATCGTCGGGTGGCAGGGCGGCAGCGTCCTGCTCTCGCGTCTCGGCGGCGAGGACGCGACGGTGCGTGCGTGCGACGACGACGCGTGCGGTCCCGTTCGGGAGATGGCGTCGATCCTCCCGTCCGCGATCGCGAGCGCCGCTGACGGCGGGGTCCTTTCGGCGTCGTGGATACCGGTCGAGGGGGCCGACGATTCCTCCGGCAGCTTCGAACTGCGCGTGACCCACAGCTCCACGGAGCAACTCGCGGAATGGTCGACGATGTCCGGGTCGAGCGGATCGGACGACGCACCGGAGCGCGGTCTGCCGGGTGAGGTGCGGACGCTCTCGAGCGTCGAGGCCATGTTCGAGGGTGGGGACTCCGTCTTCGCGCGCAGCAACGAGTCCCGCATGGCGGTGGCCATCGACTCTCGCGGTGCGCTGCCCGTGATCGCCTCGGTCATCCGCCCGCCGGGGAGTGGCGACGACGCGACGCTGGCGCTGGACTTCTGCGCGGATGCCGAATGCTCGAGCAGTGCCCGTACCGAGCTCTCGATCGAGTGGGCCCTGAGCACGACGAATGCGACCACGCTCGACGTCGTGGCCGCGGAGGACGGCGGGTCCGCCGCCGTGACGCTCGTGCAGCGCGAGGCCGACGGATACGGGAGTCCGCTCCGTCTCCTGACGGCGACGGTCGACGGCGCGTGGACCGTCGAGACGCTGGATGCGTCGGGTGGGGATGCCACGGCGGATCAGGCCCAGAACGACCTCGACTTCGCCTACGGCGCCCAGGTGGAGCGGGGAGCCGATGGATCCCCCGTGATCCTGTCGCGTGCCCGGGGGAGTGACGTGTTGCGGCTCTTCTCGTGCGCGGACGAAGTGTGTGCCGATGCCGTGGTCACGGAAGTCGCGCAGCACCTCGCCTTCCTGCACATTCCCGCCTTCGTGATCGACACGAGCGGGCGCCCGCTCATCGGCACGATCGACCGCGACGCGAACGTCGCGCTCGTCTCGTGCGACGACGAGGCGTGCCGTGATCGCACGGCGGTCCCGCTCACGGGCCTCGCTCCCTCGGGCGCCGGATCCACCGGCGGATTCGCTCTCTCCGTCGACGACCGGGATCGTCCGCTCCTCGCGGTCGGCGCGCGTCGGTCGGCGTCGACCGCGCCGGGCTCGTTCGAGGGGACGATCCTCACGTGCGCAGCGGCGCGGTGCGGGGGGTCCTGACGACACTGCGGTGGTTCCTCACACTGCGTCGGTCGGCGCGCCCCTCCGCTCCACCCGAGTCCAGGCGAGAAGCGCGCCGGCGAGGACGCCGCCGACTCCGCCGAGGACCATGTCGCCGATCGTGTCCTGGTAGGTGACGAAGATGTCGTCGCTGAGGAAGGCCCATCCCACCCACTCGATCATCTCCCACACCGCGCTGATGGCGAGGGCGAGCAGGGGCAGCATCACGAGCGGCGTGCGCGGTCGCACCCCGGCGTCGCGGGTGAGGGCGGCGACCCCGGTGCGCTCGATCACGACGGCCAGCACGATCGCGAGCACGCCGGTGCACACGCAGTGCAGGAGCAGATCCCACCCCGTGATCGTGCGGTAGAGGTCGAGGACGTTGCTCCACGCGGCGACCAGCACCACGGCGCACGTGACGACGTCGAACCAGGGCCGCAGCCCGAGCATCCGCGGCAGCATGAGCGCGGGCAGCGCGAGGGCGGCGATGCCCGCATCGGTGGGCTTCAGCCACACCGCCGCGGCGATCACCGCCAGCACCCCCACGACGCGCAGGCCGTCGGCCGCCCATTCCGCCGCGGTGCGCGGCGGGCGCAGGAAGTCTTCTTTCATCGTGTCGTTCTCCTCGCACTGCTCGCGTCGACGGCGCCGACGCGGATCACCGCCTGCACCGCGAGGTGGTCGGACGGATGCACCCCGTCGAAGGTGCGCGCATTCGCCCCCACCGCGCGCACCTGCACGCCGGGAGTGACCGCGATCGCGTCGATGCAGCGGCCCCCGACCCGGGGGCGTCGGTAATGCGTGTAGGTCCCCCACTGCGGGGAGAGGTGCACGTCGGCGACGGCCCGGGCATCGGTCAGCCGTTCTCCGTCGAACAGCGCGCGCACCGAGGCCGAGCGGACATCGGCGTTGAGATCACCCGTTACGACGGCGGGGATGCCCCGCTCCCGGACGAAGGCGGCGATGTCCGCGGCCGATCGGCGCCGCGATCGCCGCGAGAACGGGTCGAGGTGCGTGTTCACGGCGAGCAGGCGCGCCCCGGTCGAGCGGTCGACGAACTCGGCCCACACGGCGATGCGCGGGATGGCGTTGCCCCACCCGGTCGACCCCGGCACGTCGGGGCGGTCGGACAGCGCCCGCTGGCCGCCGTCGACGAGCTGCAGGCGCGTGCCGTCGTAGAGCAGCGGAGTGCCCTCTCCCGTGCCCCCGCGTCCGCGTCCGCGTCCCAGCGACCGGTAGCCGTCGCCGAGCGCTCTCCGGATCGACGGCATCACGCGGGGCAGCGCCTCCTGCAGCCCCAGCAGCGTCGGGCGCTCCGAGGCGAGGAGCGCATGCACGGCGGGAGCACGCGTGCTCCAGCGATCGGCGCGCGCGATCAGCGGCCCCTCCATCGCGCGGCGCACGTTCAGTGTCATCACGTGCAGCTCCGGCGGGGCGGCCGGGCCGATGAGCGTCGCGTCGGCGTTCATCGGCGGCTCCCGCGGGGCGACGACGTGCGTCGGCGGGTGCGATGGGCGAGCATCCGTCCCCACCGCAGCGGCGGGAAGTCGCGCGGCCAGTGCACGAGCACGCTGCGCATGCCGCGGTGCACGCGCCGGCCGAAGTGGCCGCCGGTGAACGGGCGCATCGACATGCCCATCGACAGTCCGGGGAGCGCGCGGATGCGGTGTCTCTCGCCGAGGTGGAAGGCGAGGTCGAGGTCATCGTGCACCTCGGGGTCCTGGCGGTGCACCTCGTCACGCACCGCGAGCCAGGCGTCGCGGCGGAATGCGAGGTTCGAGCCGAACAGGGGACGGTGTCCGAGCGCCAGCCCGGTCACGGCCGCGTAGGCGCCGAGGTACAGCGCGGCCAGGGGAGCGCGGAGAGCGCTCGGGCCGTCGGTGAAGTGCGCCCGACCGGTGAACGCGGCGACGTCGTGCGCGGCGGCGAAAGCGCGCGAGACCTCGTCCACCCATCCCGCGCCCGGGACGCAGTCGGCATCCAGGCGAAGGATCAGATCGCCGTGCGCCGCATCGTACCCGGCGGCCGCGGCGGCGCCGATGCCGGGGTCGGCGCAGGTGATCACGCGGGCACCGGCCGCGCGGGCGACGACGGCGGATGCGTCGCTGGATGCGTTGTCAACCACGACGATCTCGTCCGCCTGCGTCGTCTGACCGGCGAGCGCGGCGAGGCAGAGGGCGAGGAGATCCGCGTCGTCCTTCACCGGGATCACGATCGAGGTGGTCAGCGTGCGCGGCGGATGCATCGGTTCCCGTCTCCCGTGGTGCCGATCGTCGTCGAGATCCTCGGCGTGATCGTCTCGTCCCACGGTAGGCGGGCGGCGCGGAGTGGCGCATCGGGTTGACGCCCGTCGATCCCGCCGCTATCGGGCACCGCCATCGGGAACCGCCATCGGGAATACGGAAGGGTCGACGCCTCTTGACTCCCGGTGTGAGTCTTTTCGATCCCGCCGTCTTCGGTGCCCTGAACCTGTCCAACCGCGTCGTCATGGCGCCGCTGACCCGCACGCGCGCAGACGACGCCGGCGTGCCCACCGACACGATGGTGGAGTACTACCGCCAGCGCGCGGGCCAGGGCCTGATCATCAGTGAGGGTGTGTGGCCCGCGGCCGAGGGCAAGTCGTACCCCGGTCAGCCGGGCATCGTCACCCCCGCCCAGATCGAGGGCTGGCGTCGGGTCGCCGACGCCGTGCACGCGGCCGGGGGAACGATCGTCATGCAGCTCATGCACGGCGGACGCGTCTCGCACCCGCTCATCTCGGGTGAGGACCGTGTCGTCGGCCCCAGTGCGCTCGCCGCTCCGGGCCAGACCCGCACGCCCGAGGGCAAGGTCGACCTGCCCGTCGCGCACGCGCTGACCCTCGACGAGATCCCCGTGGTGATCGAGCAGTTCGCCCAGGCGGCGCGCAACGCGATCGCGGCCGGCTTCGACGGGGTCGAGGTGCACGGCGCCAACGGCTACCTCGTGCACGAGTTCCTCTCGCCGGTGTCGAACGTCCGCGACGACTCCTACGGCGGATCCCCCGAGAACCGTGCGCGCTTCGCCGTCGAGGTGACTCGCGCCGTCGCCGCGGCGGTGGGCGCGGAGCGCACCGGCATCCGTCTTTCTCCCCAGCACAACATCCAGGGCGTGCTCGAAGAGGACGACGCCGACGTGCGGGCGACCTACACCGCCGTCGCGAACGGTCTCGCCGCCCTCGGACTCGCGTTCGTCGACGTGCTCAACGCCGACCCGCGCGCCGATCTGGTGCAGGCGATCCGGGCGGCGTCGAAGGCCCCGCTCATCGTCAACTCCGGTTTCGCGACCCCGACCACCCGTGAGGAGGCCGTGGAACTCGTCGACGAGGGCTGGGCGGATGCCGTCGCCGCCGGGCGCCCCGTGATCGCCAACCCCGACCTCGTCGAGCGCTGGCGCACGCGCGCCGAGCTCAACGAGCCCCGTCCCGAGCTGTTCTACGGTTCGACCGCCGAGGGCTACACCGACTACCCGTCGCTCGAGGACTCGCGCTCGGAGGCCTGACGCGCGCACGTCGAGGCCCGGCGGCATCCGCTCGCTGTTTCGGGGCCCGACGGCATCCGGAAATGCATCGATCGGTGCGAAACGTCGATTCTGGGGACTGGAAGTCGACATTTCGCACCAATCGATGCGCTCCGAAGAGGGCGCGCGAGGGGTGGGGAGACCGTCAGACGATCGCCGCGCGCAGCGCTGCCGCCGCGTCACCGACGTTGTCGGCACTGTAGATCGCGCTGCCGGCGACGGCGACCTGCGCACCGGATGCCTGCACCGCGGCGATGCTCGACGCATTCACGCCACCCGCGACCGAGAACGCGACGCCGGATGCCGCGCCGTCGGTGAGGAGGCTGTCGAGGGAGTAGCCCTCCTGCGCCTGCTCGTCGAGGCCGGCGTGCATCTCGACGAACTCCGCGCCGAGGCCGATGACCTGCTGGGCGCGGGCGGCCTTGTCGGCGACGCCGATCAGGTCGACGACGATGCCCTTTCCGTGCTTCTTCGCGGCCTTCACGGCGCCGGCGATGGTGCTGTCGTCGGCGGCGCCGAGCACGGTCACGAGGTCGGCGCCCGCGCCGAAGGCGATGTCGGCCTCGAGCTCACCGGCATCCATCGTCTTGAGGTCGGCGAAGATGACCTTGTCGGGGTGCGCCTCCTTGAGCGCGGTGATCGCCGACAGGCCCTCGCTCTTGATGAGGGGCGTGCCGAGCTCGAGGATGTCGACGTGCGCCGCGGCGGCCGCGGCCAGCTCCAGGGCCTTCTCGGTGCTGAGGGTGTCGATGGCGAACTGCAGTTTCATGGGTGTTCCGTTCTTCTGGGGATGGTTCGAGGGGTGAGGGGCGGTGCGGGTCACTCGAGGTTCGCGTGCCGCGGCCACAGCTCGTCGGCGCTCGATCCCTGGCGCTGCCAGAGCGCGTGGAAGAGCCCGTCGCCGATCACGACGACGATCTGCTCGAACAGGCCGCCCGCGTACTGAGCGGACGCCTCGGCGCTGCGGTCGAGCTTCTGCGCCGCGGGCACCCGCACGCGCACGTCGGCGAGGTCGGAGAGGGGCGACGACTCGGCGGTGGTGATCACGCCGACGCGTGCGCCGATCTCGGAGGCGCGGGTGGCCGCGCGCACGATGGACTCCGTGGTGCCCGAGCCGCTCGCGGTGAGCAGCACGTCGCCCGCCGCGATGGCCGGCGTGGTGGTGTCGCCGACCACGTGCACCTCGAGGCCCAGGTGCATGAGGCGCATCGCCGTCATGCGCAGAGCGAGTCCCGAGCGGCCCGCGCCCATCACGAAGACGCGGTCGGCGTCGGTGAGGAGGGCGGCGAGGTCGTCGAGCTGTCGTGCGTTCGCGACGCTCGTGCGCTCGGCGGCGTGCAGGAGCTCGTTGGCGACGAGGGAGATCGCCGCTCCCGGGGAGATGGTGGCGGTGAGGGGCATGTACCCAGCCTCGCCAGCATCCGACCGTGGGGCGCTCCTGCCTCGGGACCGTTCCCCCTACCCGAAAGGAGGGGGCGGGATAGAGTGGGTGCCCATGAGCGCCACCGACCACACCGACCGCACCGCGCAGACCACGTCGCGCCGCCTGACCGCCGACCACTCCCGCGCGCTCGCCGAGCAGCGCGATCGGTACGCGCTCACGCTGGAGTCCCTGCTCGCGACGCTCCGCTCGACCCGCCTCGACGACCGGGCGGCGCGCACGATCGCTGTCGACGTCGCCGCCGGTGCCCTCGTGGGGCTGCGCACCCTGAACGACGAGCAGGGTGCGGGCCTCGAGCCGGTGACCGGGGCGTTCGAACGGTTGCGTGGAGACCTGCGCCCGCTCGTGCGGTACAGCGAGCTCGACGTGCAGTTCGTCGAGCCGCCCGCCAACGGGCGTGCTCTCCCCGGCGACATCGCGCACTCCGCACGAGCCATCGTGCGCAGCACCGTGCTGGCGATCGTCGACCGCGGCGACACCCGGCGCGTGCGTATCCAGTGGGACTGCGACGGCCTCAACCTGCTCATCGGCATCCGTGACGACGGCCGCGGCGACCTCACCACCCACGACGACACGCTGCGCTCGATCGGCGAGCAGGTGTCGGCCCTCTCCGGCGATTTCTCGGTGTCGGCGACCCCGGGCTGGGGGTCGGAGGTCGGCATCCGCCTGCCCCTCGACCCACCCGCGGATGCCGGCGACCTGCCCGCCGCGATCGACGCCAGTCCCCGTGAGCGCGACGTTCTGCGGCTGATCGCCGCCGGTCGACGCAACCGCGAGATCGCTCACACGCTCAGCGTCAGCGAGAACACCGTGAAGTTCCACGTCTCGAACCTGCTGCGCAAGTCCGGGGCCACCTCGCGGGTCGAGCTCGCGGCGATCGCGCGCGGCTGACCACCCGTTCGGAGGGGCGGACCCGTGCGAACGGGTGGGCGCGTCGGATGCGCGGGATGCCGTGGCCGCGCCGCCACCCCTTGACTCCGCCGCTCAGCGATCTAGCCTGGCTGGCATGTGCCGCAACATCATCCCCCTGAACAACCTCGAGCCCCCGGCATCCGACGACGAATGCCACGACGCCGCCCTGCAGTTCGTGCGCAAGATCTCGGGGACGAACGCTCCGTCGCGAGCCAACCAGGAGGTGTTCGACCGGGCGATCGCCGAGATCGAGCGGTCGGTGCGGAGTCTGCTCGACGGACTCGTCACCTCGGCGCCACCGAAGAACCGTCAGGAGCAGGCCGCCAAGCGCCAGGCGCGCTCGGCGGAGCGCTACGAGGCGATCCGGGTGTTCCAGGACGCGAAGCGCGCCGCCCGCGCCGCCGAGGCCTGACCCGTCGTGCATCGATCGGTGCGAAACGTCGGCGAAGAGGCGCCATGACCGACATTTCGCACCGATCGATGCACGCGGGGAGGGTGCGCTCGGGGAGGGGTCACTCGGCGTCGGGCTGCGGCATCCGTCGCGTCGAGCCCTCGCGCAGCCGCCGCCGGATGCGCACGGCGATGAAGGCCAGCACCAGCAGCGCGATCGCCCCGACCGCGATGTTCGAGATGAGCCCGCTCCACTCCTCGAGCACCGGCTTGATGGCCGGGCCGAATGCGAAGCCGAGACCGATCCAGATCGCGTTCCAGATGCCCGAGCCGATCAGCGTGTAGAGCGTGAATTTCCACAGCGGCATGCGCTCGATGCCCGCGGGGATCGAGATGAACGACCGCACGAGCGGCACGCAGCGTCCGAAGAGCACCGCCCCGCCGCCCCAGCGGGCGAAGAACGCCTCGGCCTTGTCGAAGTCCTCGTAGTCGAGCAGGGGGATGCGCCCGACGATCCGACGCGTGCGGTCGCGCCCGACCGCGGCGCCGATCGCGTACCAGATCAGTGCGCCGACGAGCACGCCGAGAGTGGCCGCCGCCCACGCGCCCCACGCGCTCATCCGGCCCTCGTAGGCGAGGAACCCGGCGACCGGCAGGATCGCCTCCGAGGGGATCGGCGGCACGAACGTCTCGATGAGGATCGCGATGCCGACGCCCACCTCCCCGAGCGATTCGATGAGGCTCAGCACCCACCCGACGAAACCGTCGTAGGCGGGGGCGGATGCTTCCAGGGCGGGGGCGATGCGGCTCATCGTGTCCTCAGGTGTCGGGGATCGCGGTGGTCGTACCCGTCGACGCTATCCCGTGCACCTGAGTCCCGGCTCAGCGTCCGTCCCGGCTCAGCGTCCGTCCCGGCTCAGCGTCCGAGCTGGAACAGCTCGATCAGCTCCTGACGGCTCGAGACCTCGAGCTTGCGGAACGCGCCGCGCAGCTGCGACTTGACCGTGTTGACGCTCACGTGCTGCTTCGCGGCGATCTCGGTGTTCGAGAGTCCGGCCAGCGCCGACGCCACGACCGCGGCTTCACGGCGGGTGAGGGCCTCGGTCCCGGCGACGGCCGTCGTCTCCGACAGCCCGCGCAGGAGGTCGGCGATCCCGGGCTCGCCGCGCTCCTCGATCAGGTCGGCGAGCGTCCGGCGTGCGGCGGTCGACGCCGAAGGGAAGGCGGAGTAGAGGCCGTTCCAGGTGGCGAGCGCCGCGGCGCGCTGCAACAGGTCGTCGCGCTGCGAGGGCGAGCCCGTCTCGGCGGCGATGACGAGGGCCGGGATGATCACGCGAGGCCGAGCGCTCGACGCCTGCAGGAGCGGAGCGATCAGGCGGCGCGCGGCGGCGGGCTGTTCGCGCTGCAGCAGACGGCGCGCGAGCAGAGCGGTACCGGTCTGCGCCACGACGCTCGCATCGGCATCGGGCGCGGTGCTCCCGAGTTCTCGGGCCGCGCGGTCGGGCTGGTGCAGCAGCAGAAGCAGCAGATAGCGCACCATGGCCGTGTACTCGGCGTTCACGGGAACCTGGGCGTACTCCGGGGCGAGGCCCGAGACGAAGGAGTCGAACTCCGACAGCAGCACCTGGGCCTCGTCGCGCCGATCCGGCGGGGTGCTGTAGGCGCGCAGCGCGAAGTACGGGCCCCAGAAATCGAGCGACAGCGTGATGTCGATCCCGTCGAGGATGCCGCGCGCGGCGTCCATTTCGAGGCGGTCCATGTGCAGCACCGCATCGGCCATGCGGCCGGCGGCCGGGGCATCCGCGGCCCACCAGGCATCGGCCGGAACCTCCGGAAGCCGGCTGAGCCATCGAGCTGCGTCGCGCCCGCGACCGTGCAGCGCGTGGATGAGGGCGCTCGCGCCCCCGGACGTGGTGCGCACGAGACGGTTGTCGACCGACTCGGCCCAGTCGTAGCTGCGCGCGAACTGCTCGAGCGCATCGTCGAACCGACTGGCGAGGAAGTACGTCACGGCCCAGTGGTAGTGGAGCTCGGGAAGGGCGTTCGCGAAGCTGGGCACCATCTCGACGGGGACGGCGCGCAGGGCCTCCACGGCCTGGTCGGCGGACGCGGCGGCGTCGGCCAGGCGTCCGTCGCCGCGCGCGGTCGCGATGCGGCCGGTGAGGGCGGCGAGCCGGTCGAGCGGCGGCGCATCCGGGTCGTCCGAGAGGATGTCGGGGTAGGCGCGCCGCTCGGGAATCCGGTTCGACCGTCGGCGCAGGTGCTCCTCGGCGAAGCGCAGGCGCGGGTGCGCCTCGAGAACGGCCGGGGGCAGGGACTCGATCGTGCGGATCAGCAGCTGCGGATGGTCCTGATAGAGGTCGCTCCAGCGCGAGCCCAGGATGCCGATCACCCCGGTCCAGTCGTCGTCGTCCCGCGCGGAGGCGAGTGACCGTTCGAGGTCTTCGGCGGCTCCTGCAGTCATCGAATCGATCTCTCCCTCGTCGTTCCCCTCGACCATCCCAGTCTGGCAGAAGCGACGCGCGCTGATTGCGCAACCATCGCGCGTCGCGGTATGCCCTCCCGGTCGGAATCGCAACCCCCTCGGCGCCGGCATCCGCTCGTCGCAGGATGGCCGGGACGCCGCGCGAATCGTGGCGCAGAAGGGACACTCTCATGACCGACACCACACCCGTCCAGCGGGTCGCCGAGCTCCTCAAGGACTTCCGCTTCGCGATGTTCACCACGCGCAACGCCGAGGGGCGACTCGTCTCGCATCCGCTCACCGTGCAGGAGGCCGAGTTCGACGGCGACCTGTGGTTCCTCGTGTCGAAGAGCGCCACGCTCGTACTCGACGCGCAGGCCGACGAGCGGGTGGGCGTCTCGCTCAGCTCGAACGACTCGTGGGTGTCGCTCTCGGGCACCGCGGAGCTGGTCGACGACCCGGCGAAGGTGCGCGAGCTCTGGAGCCCCACGGTCGAAGCCTGGTTCACGAACGGGCCGGACGACCCCGAGGTGGGCCTGCTGAAGTTCACTGCCGAATCCGCCGAGTACTGGGACAGCCCGGGCGGGAAGATCGCCTCGCTGTTCAGCTTCGTGAAGTCCAAGATCACCGGCGAGCCCTACGAGGGCGAGAACGAGACGGTCGAGCTGCCGCAGCGATGAGTGCGGGGCATCCGTCATGCTGGTGAGGACGGATGCCTCGGCGATCGGGTCGTCCGCAGAGAGGACGGTGCCCGTGTCGGTGCTGGCTGGTCGTGTCTTCCTCGCGATCACGGGGGCGGTGTGCGTCGCCGCGCTCGTCGGGGCAGGTGTGGCGTGGCGGAGCACGGGATCGGATGCCGGTGGGCTGGGCATCCTTCTGGCGATCGGCGGCATCGCCGCCGTGCTGTGGGTCGTCGGTGCCGTCCTCACCGTGCCCTTCGTCGAGGCGACGGTCGATGCGCACGGCCTCGTGATCCGGCGGGTGTGGGGTCGTCGCAGGGTCGTGGAGATCGCGGACGTGGACGAGGTCGTGGTGCTCGCCGACCTGATCCTGCCGTCACGCGTGGCGACGGCGCCGAGACCACGGGTCGTCCTGCGGAGGGAGGGTGCGGTGGTCGCGACGTTCACCCCGCGTGATGCGACCGTCGTCGCGGACCTCGCGAGGTGCGGATGGGCTCCCGTCACGATCGCGGATCCGCTCACCCCACCCGAGGCGACGCGTCGTTATCCGGGCTCGGTCGGGCGCGGCGAGAGGTTCTCGCACGTGCTCCCCCTCGGCGCGGTCGTCGTCGGCGCGGCCGTCGCGATCGGAGCCGTCATCGTCGCCGTCGGGCGCTGACGGTTGTCACGATCGGTGGGCGAGAGCTCCGGCATAGGCTGTCGGTGTGAGCGACGCACTCGACGACGGACCGTTCTTCCACGGCACGAAGGCCGATCTGCGGCCGGGCGATCTGCTGACCGCGGGGTTCCCCTCGAACTATCGCCCCGAGATCGTCATGAACCACATCTACTTCACGGCGATGCCGAACGGCGCGGGTCTTGCAGCCGAGCTCGCCCCCGGCGACCGTGCTCCCCGTGTGTACGAGGTCGAGCCGACCGGGGAGTTCGAGAACGACCCCAACGTCACCGACAAGAAGTTCCCGGGCAACCCCACCCGCTCCTATCGCAGCGCCGCCCCGTTGCGGGTCGTGCGCGAGGTCGACGACTGGGTGCGGTCGGCGCCCGAGGCGCTCGCCGAGTGGCGGCGCAAGCTCGCGGCGCTGCAGGGCGACGAGCGCGCCGAGATCATCAACTGATCTCAGAGATCCCAGTCGGCGATCGGGTGCACGGGAGCCTCCTCCACGAGTGCGACCGAGCTCACGTGCTCGACCGAGATGACGACGCGAGCGCCCGGCGAGACCAGCACGCTCACCAGCCCGTTGCGGTCGGAGATGTCGACGAACGTAGGCTCCGATCGGGCCGCGGCTTCGATACGCCCCATGAGTTCCAACAGGTCGCGGTCGCCGTCCAGGAGGAACTCGCGGCCATCGATGTCGATGCGTGCTCTCGTGTTCGTCCTCGGCTCGTCCATGCGCTCGACGGTAGACCCGATCCCGGCCGATCCTGAGGGGGTTGCGCGACTCGGATGCCGTTGGTAGCCGTCGCTCCGGCCGACGTCGTGCGACCGCGACTATCGTTTCGACCATGGGTTCATTGCACTACGGCGGCTCCGATTCCCCGATCCGCATCGAGGACCGCGCGCTCGCGCACCTCAAGGTGGCGATCGCCACGAAGCTGCGCCGCAACGAGAGCTTCACGCTGTCGTGGCGGCACAGCGACGGCGACGAGAACGGGCGGTCGACGATCTGGCTGCACCCCTCGATTCCGCTGCGCTTCACGTTCGACGACCCCGAGGCGCCGCAGCTAAACCTGAAGTGGATCGAGCAGCTGATGATGTCGGCGAACTCCTCGGGCGGCATCAGCCTCGTCGACGAGATGCTCGAGACGCCCGAGACGCCCGAAACGCCCGAGACGCCGCAGAACTGAGAGTCGCTCGCGGGCGGAGGTCCGCTCAGCGACGTACCGGGTCGCCCCCGCCGTCGAGGAATCGCGCGAGGTCGCGCATCGTGGGAGCGGCCTCCCAGTCGCCCGGCACGAGGCAGGCGATCGCACCGCAGGCGTTGGCGCGCCGGAGGCTGTCGGCGATGCCCTGCCCCTCGAGTCGCGCGCTGAGGTAGCCCGCCACGAACGCGTCACCCGCGCCGACCGTGTCGACCACGTCGATCGCGAAGCCGGGAGCGGCGGTGACGCCGTCGACCGTGAAGACGGTCGCCCCGTCCGGACCCTGCTTCACCACGACCTGACCGACGCCCGCGGCGTGCAGCAGCGCCGCCGCCTCGGTCGCGGATGCCCCGGGGTACAGCACCGCGAACTCCTCGGCACCGCCGAACACGAGATCGGCGCGCTCCGCGAGCTCCCGCAGGATGGGCCCGGCGACGGCGACCGGGGCCAGCGTCGAGCGGTAGTTGATGTCGACGCTCACCGTCACCCCGGCGGCCGTCGCGCGATCGACCGCGACCAGCAGCGCCTCGCGCGCCGAGGTCGACAGCAGCGGCGTGATGCCGGTGACGTGCAGGATCGCCGCGCGCTCGATCCACTCCGCGGGGAGGTCGTCGGGCCGCAGCCGAGATCCGGCCGAGCCCGCGCGGTAGTAGTGCACGGCCGTGGATGCCGCGGACGGCCGTTCCTTCACCATGAGTCCGGTCGGGGCATCCGCATCGACGATGCCGTGCACGTCGACGCCCTCGGCGCGGATCTCGCGCAGCACCCGTTCGCCGAGCGCGTCGTCGCCGACCCGGCCGAGCCACGAGACGGATGCCCCGAGTCGGCGCATCCCGATGGCCACGTTGCTCTCGGCCCCTCCGACACCGAGCGCCATCGCGCTCGCGTGCCGGAGGGAGCCGATCTCGGTGGTGCGCATCAGCGCCATGCTCTCGCCGAGAGTGATCACCCCGCCGGGCGTGATCATCCCGCGATCGTCACCCGTCATGAACGCGTCACCAGTCGTGGACGGTGCCGTCGAGCAGACGGTTCACCGGCAGGTACGCCTTGGTGTACTCGTGGCCCACCGCGGCATCCTCGTCGAGCTCGACGCCCAGGCCGGGGTTGTCGCCCGGGTGCAGGAAGCCCTTGTCGAAGGTGAACGAGGTCTGGAAGACCTCGAGTGTCTGGGCGTTGTGCGGCATGTACTCCTGGATCCCGAAGTTGTGGATCGCGAGGTCGAGGTGCAGCGCTGCGGCCATGCCGACCGGCGAGATGTCGGTCGGGCCATGGATGCCGGACTTGATGCCGTAGATCGCGGCGAAGTCGAGGAGCTTCTTCATGGCGGTGATGCCGCCGGTGTGGGTGACGGCCGAGCGCACGTAGTCGATCAGACGCTCGGTGATGAGCGTCTGGTAGTCGTAGACCGAGTTGAAGACCTCGCCGATCGCGAGCGGCGTCGTGGAGTGCTGGCGCACCAGGCGCAGCGCCGTCTGGTCCTCGCCGGGGGTGCAGTCCTCGAGCCAGAACAGGTCGTAGGGCTCGATGTCCTTCGCGAAGCGCGCCGCCTCGATCGGGGTCATGCGGTGGTGCCCGTCGTGCAGGATGCGCAGGTCGGAGCCGAAGTCCTCGCGGATGCTGGCGAAGACGCCGGGCATGTGGTTCAGGTAGTTGCGGGTGTCCCACCGCTCCTCGCTGGGGCGGTCGCCCGAGCGCTTGGCGGGCTCGTAGTCGTAGCGCACGCCCGGGCCCGACGACGAGACGCCGTAGATCTGGCCGAGACCGGGGACGCCGGTCTGCACCCGCACGGCCGTGTAGCCGAGCTCCTCGTAGCCGGCGATCGCGTTCTTGAGGGCGGCGTAGTCGGTGCCGGAGGCGTGGGCGTAGACGCGCACGCCCTCGCGGCTGGCTCCGCCGAGCAGCTGGTACAGGGGCATGCCGGCCTTCTTGGCCTTGATGTCCCACAGGGCCATGTCGACCGCGGCGATCGCCGCCATCGTGACCGGGCCGCGGCGCCAGTACGGGCCGCGGTAGAGGTACTGCCAGGTGTCCTCGATGCGATCCTCGTCGCGGCCGACGAGCATCGAGGCGACGTGGTCGGCGAGGTACGAGGCGACCGCGAGCTCACGTCCGTTGAGGGTCGCGTCACCGAGGCCGGTGATGCCGTCGGAGGTCGTGATCTTGAGCGTGACGAAGTTGCGTCCGGGGCTGGTGATGTTGACGTCGACGAGCTCGATGGTCATGGCGTTCTCGGTTCTCCTGGTGAAGCGGGGTGTCGTGCGGGGGCGTGATGGGTGTGGTGCGGGGTGCGGCCGAAGGTCTCGGCCGCACCCCGGGTCATGGTGCGCGGTGCGATCAGATCGCGTCGCGCGGATCGGTCAGATCGCGACCGGCGACCTCGGGCATCCAGATCGACGCGACGAGCGCGCAGAGCGTGAAGAACACGAGCATGATGATGATCGGGATGAACGAACCGGTGACGGCCGAGACCCACGCGGCGGCGATGACGGGGCCGGCGCCGGTCGCGATGATCGCCGCGATCTCACGGGCCATCGCGGTGTAGGTGTAGCGGTTGCGGGCTCCGAACAGCTCGGGGAGCGTGAGGTTCTCGAGCGAGGCGAAGCTCATCACCGCGAGGTTGTGCAGCACCACGTAGCCGATGAAGACCTGCGTGGTGTCCTTGCTGCTGATCATGAGCATCGTCGGAACGATGACGATCAGGGCGATGATCGCCCACACCATGTACATGCGCTTGCGGCCGAAGCGGTCACCGAGCCAGCCCGACAGCGGCACCGTGATGAAGGCGACGAGCGACGAGACGATCACGGCGTTGACGCCGATCGAGCGGTCGAGCAGGAGCACGACGGTGATGTAGCTGATGAGGTACGTCTGGATCATGCCGGAGTTACCGGCCTGACCGAAGCGCAGCAGCAGGGCGATCGAGAAGGCCTTCCACGGCTTGCGCTGCATCGCCTCGAGCGTGCGGATGTCTCCGGTCTCGGTGGCGAGCTGGATCGTCTCCTCGCGGGACAGGGCCTTGCCGTCGACGACGTCGTCGCGCTCCTCGAAGACCGGGGTCTCCTTGAGGTTGAAGCGCACCCAGATGGCGAACAGCATGATGACCGCGCTGGCGATGAAGGGGATGCGCCAGGCCCAGTCGATGACCTCGTCCTCGCTGTAGGCGACGAGCAGGATCGCCCAGATGCCCGACGCGAGCAGCGTGCCGCAGTTCGTGCCGAGGGCGACGAGCGAGGCGATGATGCCGCGGCGCTTGGCCGGGGCGTACTCGGCGAGCATGACGCCGGCGCCGGAGATCTCGGCTCCCGCACCGAAGCCCTGGGCGATGCGCAGGAGCACGAGCAGGATCGGCGCGAGCACGCCCACCTGCGAGTACGTCGGCAGGAAACCGATGAGCGTCGTCGCGAGACCCATGAGCAGGATCGTGTAGAAGAGCACCTTGGTGCGGCCGGTCTTGTCGCCGAGGCGGGCGAAGAAGAACGCGCCGACGGGGCGGGCGACGTAGCCGACACCGTAGGTGGCCATCGCGGCGACGACCGCGACGGCGGGGTTCTCGGACGAGAAGAACAGATCGGCGAAGACGAGCGCGGCTGCCAGCGAGTACAGCTGGTAGTCCATGAACTCGAGCGCGGTGCCGAGCCACCCCGAGATGGCGGCGCGGACGAGGTCGCGCACCGACCTCTTCGCGGTGGGATCGGCGGCCGGGGCCGTCGTGGTGGCGTCTGACATGGGAGGTACTCCTTCGGACCAGAAAGGGGGGTGTCGGATGCGGCGGGGCCGCGGGTAACGGGAGAGAGCGCTAGAGGGCGAGCAGCACCTTCGCGGAGGCGGAGGAGTCGCGCGCGATCGTGAACGCGTTCACGGCATCGGATGCCGGGAGCACGTGCGAGATCACGGGGTCGAGAGCATCCGACTCCGCGAGCATGCGCACGGCGTCGTCGATCTCGGTCGAGAAGCGGAACGCGCCGCGGATCGTGAGCTCCTTGGCGAGCAGCGGCGCGAGATTCACGCCGATGTCGGAGTTCGGGAGCATGCCGACCTGCACGATCGTTCCGGTGCGACGGGTGGCGCGCACGGCCTGGGTGAGGGCGACGCCCACGCCCGAGCACTCGAAGACGATGTCGTACGACTCGTTCTCGATCGTGTCGCGGCCGACGAGGGCGACCTCGGTCGCGCCGAGCGCCTGCGCGCGGTCGAGGGGCTCGGTGCGCACGTCGCTCGCGCCGACGACGCCGGCACCGGCGTGCACGGCCGCGGCGACCACCAGCAGCCCGATGGGCCCGGCGCCGATCACGAGCACGCGCTTGCCGCTGACATCGCCCGCGAGACCCACGGCGTGCAGCGCGACGGCCAGGGGCTCGGCGAGTGCGGCGCGCTCGAGCGGCAGGCCGTCGGGCAGCACGCGGATCATGTGCTCCTCGACGATCAGGTACTCGGACGCCCCGCCCTGACGGTGCGGGTTCGCCGCGGCGCTGCCGAGGTAGTCGCCGCCGGGGCGCAGGTGCGGGCGGTCCTCGAGGCCGGGGACGGATGCTCCGTAGCGGGCCGGGTGCACCGTCACCGGAGTGCCCGGGGCGAGGCGGCCGGAGGGGTCGAGGTCGACGACGCCCGAGAGCTCGTGTCCGGGCACCAGGGGCTCGCGGATCATGTACTCGCCGTTGGCGCCGTGGAAGTAGTAGTGCAGGTCGGATCCGCAGATGCCCACGAAGCCGACGCGCAGTCGCACCTCGCCCGCACCGGGCTCCGGGATCTCCCGGTCGTCCCAGCGGATGTCTTCCTTGCCGTGGATGACGAGCGACTTCATCGGCGGGCCTCCTTCGTGGCGTTCGTGGCGTTCGGATCGGTCGGGTCGTTCTCGAGCATGCCCTCTTCCGTGGCGGAGAGGGCGTCGGCGATCGCAGCGTCGACGCCGCTGCGACGGATTATGTCGACCAGTTCGCCGACGCGTGCGGCGAAGGCGTCCTGGTGGGCGAGCTCGCTGCCGAACAGACGGTGGTCGATGATCACGCGGCGGGCGAGGTCGACGCCGTCGCGTGCCCCTGACGCCAGCACGGCGAGGCGCTCGCGGGCGGGGTCGGTCATCGCGGCCGCGTGCACGCCGGGGTCGAAACCGCCGAGCGGGGCGTGGCATGACAGGTAGCCGGCGACCGTGAGGGCGATGAGGTGCGGCATCCGCCCCTGTCCGAGCGCGAGAAGCGCGGGCTCCGGGATGCGCTGGCGCAGCTTCACCGAGCCGTCCGATCCCACCTGGCGGGTCTGGTGCCCGAGGGCGCTGTTGCCCCAGCGCTCGAACAACTCGGCCTCGTAGGCGCGGATGTCAACACCGGTGGGCACGTCGACCGACGGCTCGTATTCGCTGCGCATGACGCCGCGCGCGGCATCCGCGATCCGGTCGATGCCGATCGCCTCGGGGATCGTGCCGACCCCGCGCAGTGCGCCGAGGTAGGCGATGAGCGAGTGCGTGCCGTTGAGGAGGCGCACCTTCATCTGCTCGTAGCGGGCGACCTCCGAGGTGAAGACGGCGCCGCCGGCCTCCCAGGTCGGCCGTCCGCCGGCGAACGCGTCTTCGATGGCCCACATCGTGAACGGCTCGCCCGGCACCGGGATGGCGTCGACCGCGCCGAGGAGACCGGTGACCTCGTCGCGCAGTCGTGCGGTGGTCGACGGCACGATGCGGTCGACCATGCTCGAGGGGAAGGTGACGGCGCGGTCGAGGTAGTCGAGGACGTCGGATGCTTCGCCGCCGGGCAGAGCCTGCAGGAACTCGCGCACAAGCTTCTCGGTGTGCTTGCCGTTCGCGGCGAGGTTGTCGCAGCTGAGGATCGAGATCGGCTCGGCGCCGGCGCGGGCGCGGGCCTGGAGTCCGCGGGCGAGCTGGCCGATCGTCGACCGCGGCGCGCCGCCCTGCAGGTCGGCGCGCACGGTCTCGTCGTCGAGGTCGAGGTGCTCGGTGGCGGGGGAGTAGCTGTAGCCGTTCTCGGTGACGGTGAGCGTGACGATGCGGATGCCGGCGTCGGCGATGTGGGCCACCACGCGCTCGGGCTCGTCGCCGGCGACGAAGGCGTCGGTGTGCACGCCGGGGATCGCGAGGCTGGTGCCGGCGGGGGAGATGGTGGCGACCGAGTAGAGGAAGTCCTGCGCGTGCATCGCGTCGACGACGGTGCGCGAGCGGGAGGCGGCGCCGATGATGCCCCAGTCCCCGCCGTCCTGGGCGATGGCGGCGGCGGTGTACATCGCCTGGTGCGCCCGGTGGAAGCTGCCGAGACCCAGGTGCAGGATGCCGGTGCCGGTGGGGGTGACCAGCGGAGCGGTGGCCGCGGGGGTGGCGCGGCTCAGGATCCGGAGATCGGCGTTGATCGTCATGTAAAGCAGTGTGTATGAGTTGTACAAACTTGTCAAGCCCGTTTCATGGTGGGGAACGTGCCATAGGATTACGGCAACCGGAGGGGTGGACGTGGCAGCGACATTGACGGACGTGGCGAAGCGCGCAGGCGTATCGATCGCCACGGCATCACGCGCCTTCGGAGAACCCGACCGCCTCGCCCCCACCACCCGCGAGCGCGTGCTCGAAGCCGCCGCCGACCTGGGCTACGCGAACCCCCAGGCGGGCACCGCCACCCGCACCTTCGGCGTGATCGTGCCCGACGTCGCCAACCCCGTCTACGGCAAGCTCCTGAAGGCCATCCAGGGCCAGGCGTGGCACGGGCGCCATCGCATCGTGCTGTTCGACGCCGACGAGGACCTGCGCCGCGAGCGCGAGCAGATCGAGCAGGCCCGCAAGCTCGACGGCATCCTGCTCTGCTCTCCGCGCCTGCCCGATGCCGACGTCACAGCCCTCATCGGCGGCACGCCCTCGGTCGTCGTCAACCGACAGATCGACGGCATCCCCAGCGTGCTCATGGATGCCGAGCACGGCCCGGCGCAGGCGATCGAGCACCTCTTCGCGCTCGGGCACGAGCACATCGCCTACGCCTCCGGTCCCCGCGGTTCGTGGGCGGACGCCCGTCGATACGACACCATCGAGCGCGCGTGCGATCGCCACGGCATCCGCCTCACCCGGCTCAGCCACCACGAGGCGTCGATCCAGGGAGGCCGAGCCGCCGCCGCGCTCGCCGCGGCCAGCGGAGCGACCGCCGTCGTCGCCTACAACGACCTCGTCGCGATCGGCCTCGAGGCGGGGCTCCTCGACCTCGGGCTCACCTGCCCCGACGACGTGAGCCTGGTCGGCATCGACGACATCGATCTCGCCGGCGCCGTGACCCCGGGCCTCACCACCGTGCAGATGCCGATCGAGCGCAGCGGCGCTCTCGGTGTCGACCTGCTGCTGCAGGCGATCGCCGGCGCCGTGGTCGGAGAGGCCGCGACGCTCAGCTCGCAGCTCATCGTGCGGGCCTCCACCGCCGCGCCCCGCCGAGCCTAGGCGTCAGGCGTCGATGCGGTGCCGGCACCTGCCTGCCGACGTGTTAGTACGACTGTGCTAACTTAACGCCATGAGTACACGCACCCCGGGTCCGCGCCGATGATCCTCGTCGCCATCATCGCCTGTGAGATCGCTTTCTGGGTCGCGATCGTCGCCGGCCTCGTCGCGCGGTACCCGCTCCGCCGGCCGAGGCTCGGCGTCGGATTCCTCGTCGCCGCACCGCTCATCGATCTCGTACTCCTGACGCTCGTCACGGTCGACCTCCTCGGCGGGGCGACGGCATCCTGGCACCACGGTCTCGCCGCCCTCTACATCGGCATCTCGATCGCCTACGGGCATCGGATGATCGCGTGGCTGGACGCGAAGTTCGCGACGCGGTTCCGCGGGGCGCCGCGCCGTGCTCCGCTCACGGGGGCGGCGTACACGGTGGCCTGCTGGAAGGACGTGGCGCGCACCGTGCTCGCGGTCGCCATCGCGGCCGCGATCCTCGGGGGACTCATCGCCATCGTGGCGGCTCCCGACCGCACGGCCGAGTTGCTCGGGTTCTTCCGGATCCTCGGGATCGTCTTGGCGGTCGACGTGATCTGGGCCGTCAGCTACACGCTCTGGCCGAAGAAGGCGCCCGCGGAGGCCGCCCCGGTACGGTGAGGACATGCCCAAGCTGATCGACCACGCGCAGCGCGACCGTGAGATCGGCGAGGCGGCGATGCGCGTCCTCGCGCGGGACGGCCTCGTCGCGCTCTCGGTGCGGAAGGTCGCCGAGGAGGCGGGGCTCGCGACGGCATCCCTCCGCCGCGCCTTCCCGACGCAGGCGGCCCTGCGGTCGTTCTGCCTGGACGGGATCCGCTCCGCTGTCGCCGATCGCCTGCGGCGCCTCGACGGCGACGGTGGGCGCCTCGTGATCGCGATGCTCGAGGAACTCCTCCCTCTCGACGAGGTGCGGCGCACCGAGCTGATGGTCCAGCTCCAGCTGGGCAGCCTGGCGCTGACCGACGGCTCGCTGGCTCCCTCGGTGCGCGAGCTCAGCGGCGGGGTGCGGCGGGTGTGCGACGCCGCCATCGCAGAACTCGTGCGCGCGGGCGAGGTGCCCGCGTCGGTCGACGCCGCCTTCGAGGGCGACCGTCTCCACGCGCTGCTCGACGGGCTCGCGCTGCGTCTGCTGTGGAGCACGGACTCCGATGCGGGTGCTCGCGCGCGGGCCATGCTGGAACGGCACTTCCGGATGCTCGGACGCGAAGACGGGTGAGCCGCGGTCTCCGTGGATCGGGCGCCGTCGTCGCGGGGCGCCCCGACGCCTGCGCCGAAGTCAAGCCCTTTCCAGAGCCCGGGGTATTCCGGAAGCATGAAGCGCGACGGCATCGTCGGATGCCGGAAGGAGCACTCTCATGAGCATCGGAACCGGAATCGTCCTCTTCGTGATCGGCGCGATCCTCGCGTTCGCACTGAACGTGCAGCTGGACTGGGTGAACCTCGACCTCGTCGGCTACATCCTCATGGCCGCCGGAGCGATCACGGCCATCATCGGAATCATCGTCATGGTCTCCCGTCGCGGTCGCACCCGTGGCACGACGACGGTCGTCGAGGACGACCGTATCTGACCCTCGGCACCCTCGCGGTGCCGCTCGGGCGCATCGAGACCCACCCCCGTCGTCGAGACCCACCGCCCCGCGCGTCGCGAGCGGTGGGTCTCGTCGCGCTCGGTGAGTCTCGGCGCGCTCGGTGAGTCTCGACGCGGCGCGGGACTCAGCGCGGCGCGGGGTTCAGCGAGATGCGCGTCTCAGCGCTCGAGGCTGTCGCTCTGATCGAGCGGATCCTGCTCCCCGTCGTGCGGGGCGCCGTGATCGGAGCCCTCGTCGGCCGTGAAGACCTTGCCGTCGTCGGCGGGTTCGGCGGCGGCATCCGCGGCGGCGTCGTAGGGGCCGCTGTCGTCGGGGTACGCTTTCGGGTCGCTCATGGGGTGTCCTCTCGTCGACGGGCCGCCGGTCGATCCGGGCGGATGCCCAGCCTCGCGCATCGTCTCGATCGGCACCCGCCCGTTGACAGGCGGACGAAAGGGTGTCGCTCGCCTCAGTCGCGCGGTGCCGCGAACTCGATCACCCGTGTCGATCGCCCGTCCGGGGTCCAGACACCCGCGGCGATGCGGCCGGGGGCGAGAGGGGTGAGCGATTCGATCTCCGCGTCGTCGCCGAGCATCTGCGACAGGTCGACCCGCACGGCGGAGTCGAGCGCCGGACCGGTGAGCACGAGCGCGTCCTCCGGTGCGACGAGCGCCGCCCGGTCGTCGTCGATCCAGCAGGCGGCGAGCCCGAAACCGTACTCCGCATCGATGTCGACGGCCGACACCTGGCCGACCTCGTCGAGAGACGGCCACGCGAACACCCGGGCGGTCTCGGGATCGCTCGGGTACGGAGCCATCAGCAGTCGGTCCCCGGCGGGGCGGAACCCGGCGATCACCGGGTCGTGTCCTGAGAGGATCTCGGTCAGCCGCAGCTGCGCCCCCGCCGGACGGGTGGCATCGACATCGACATCGACGCGGAGGGCGAGGCATCCGTCCTGCCCCATCGCCAGCTCGATCACGGCGATCGGATCGATCGGATGCCGGTGCACGACGGCCATCGCATCGTCGGCGTCGACGGCCTGCTCATCGAGCAGCGCCCCCGTCGCGTGGTCGAGCAGCAGCACCCGATGCCCGCCGTCGTCACCCGGCGCGGTGGCGACGACGAGATCGCCGACGAACGCGGCGGAGTCGATCGAGAGGCCCGCGACCGTGACGGTGTCGTCGCCGACGAGGACGGTGTCGCCGCCGGCGGTGAGCACCAGGCGATCGAGGGCGGATGCCGCGCGCACACGCACCTCTTCGGTGAGCGCGAGAGCCCGTCCGTTCACCTCGCTCAGCTGATCGTCGAGCAGCCGAACCGCCCCCTCGTTCCAGCGGGCGAACCACCGGCGTCCGTCCTGTTCGCCGGCGTCTGCGAGGTCGGGCAGTTCTTCGAGGATCGCGATCACGCGTGCATCCGTGGGCATGCCCCCACCGTATCGGCGCGGCCCGCACCGAAGAGGTCAGCCCGCGCAGAGAGGTCAGCCGGCGTCGAAGAGATCGGCCCGCACCGAAGAGGTCAGCCGGCGCAGGTCTCGAACACGTATGCCTCGTCGTCGGGGGTTACGAGGTTTCGGTCGCGCAGCACCATCGAGGCGGGCGACTCGTCGTCGGCGCACATCTCCGCGAAGGCGCGGGGCAGCTCGTCGCTGTACTCGATGTCGATCACGGCCTCGCCGTAGACATCGGTATACGCCGAGCACTCCTCGTAGGCGGCGCACTCCTCGGTCACGGCGAAGTCGAACCCTGCCTCGTCGTGCAGCACCGCGGCATCCTCGGCGGCGTTCTTCTGGCCGGCGGCGAGACCGGCACCGTGTGCGGCGTCGACGAGCAGTGTCGCGAGGGCGAGGTTCCCCTCGAGGGTGAGGGCACCGTCGGACCGGGTGTACGAGTCGAGGTTGTCGAATTCGACCGCGTCGAACCCGGCATCCGCGCATCCCTCGATCCACGGGGTGACCAGGGCGGCGATGCGCTCGCGCTGCGCGGGCGTCGAGGTGTCGACGAGAGCCTCATCGGGCCAGTCCGGGTCGAAGACCGGCGCGCCGTCGCGCTGCAGCAGCAGGTCGTCGTCCCAGAGGTCGAGTTCGCCGGGCTGCGTCTGGAATCCGTTGACGTAGCAGATCGAGTACACGCCGTCGGCGGGCTCGGCCGCGCGATCGCGCCCGACGATCCCGACCCCGGATGCCGGTGCGTAGGCGCCGCCCAGCTGGTAGTCGGGCGCGGCGCCGGCGGGTGGCGCGCTGAAGGATCCGGATGCCGGGGCGTCCGTGGTGGCGCACCCCGTGAGCGCGGCGACCGTCAGCACAGCGATCGTGAGAGCGGAGGTGGGGCGGGCGCGCATGTGAGCAAATCTACTGGGCGATTCTGTTCGGACGATTCGGGAATGCGGATGCCGCGGACGTGGTTTCATCTTCATGCAATTGCATGTAATTGGGAAGGACCCCTCATGACCACCACGTACGACGTCGGCTTCCTCGTCGGCAGCATCTCCTCGACCTCGATCAACCGCCGCCTGTCGAAGGCGCTCGTGAAGCTCGCGCCACAGGCGGGCCTGAACCTCACCGAGATCCCGCTCGTCGACCTGCCCTTCTACTCGGCCGACAACGACGGTGCGATCCCGGCCGAGGCCGCGTCGTTCAAGAAGGCGATCGAGGCCTCCGATGCGATCATCGTCATCACCCCCGAGTACAACCGCTCGGTGCCGGGCGTGCTGAAGAACGCGCTCGACACCGCGAGCCGCCCGTGGGGCCAGAACAGCTTCGCGGGCAAGCCGTCCGCCGTGATCGGCGCCTCGGTCGGCGCGATCGGTACCGCCGTCGCGCAGCAGCACCTGCGCTCGATCCTCTCCTTCCTGGCGTCGCCGGAACTCGCGCAGCCGGAGGCCTACGTGCACATGCGCGAGGGGCTCATCGCCGACGACGGCGAGGTCACCGACGAGTCGACGACCGAGTTCCTCCTCTCGTGGCTCACCGCCGTGCACACGCACATCGCGAAGACGCTCAGCCCCGTCAGCTGATCGCTCGTCTCGAAGGGGCTCGCGGCCATCGGCTGCGGGCCCCTTCTGCGTGAGCGGGGGTGGTGATCGGGCGGATGCTGTGGCACGCTGTTAGTAAGTTCCACTAACAATGCTGAGAGTGGAAATGGTTATCACCGTGAACGCCGAAGTGAACGAGGACTCGATGTTGAGAAGATCCACCGCCGCCGCGACCGCCGCCCTGCTGATGCTCGCCCTCCCGGCCGCGGCCGTCGCCGCCGCCCCCGACGAGGAGCCTCTGTACAAGTTCGTGAAGGACGCCTCGGGCGCCTACGGCTACGGCACGGATCCGGTCGAGACCTTCCCGGGCTCCGGGGAACAGGTCGCCATCCCCAGCGCGCTCCAGCCCGAGAATCGACGCTTCTCGAGCGCCTGGGTGGGCACGATCGGCAACCTCAACTTCGGCAAGCCCGCGGATGCCGCCGACTTCGACGCGAAGTACGCCACCGTGCTCGACGACTTCGCGTCGTGGAACATGAATGCCGTGATCTTCCAGGTGCGTCCGCTGCTCGACGCGTACTACCCCTCGGAGCTCAACCCGTGGTCGGAGTTCCTCGGCGGCCCGCAGGGCACCGACCCCGGCTACGACCCGTTGCAGAAGATGGTCGACGCGACCCACGCCCGCGGCATGGAGTTCCACGCGTGGCTCAACCCCTACCGGGTCACCAACACCAAGATGACCGCGCCCGCGATCCTCACGGCCCTCGGCCTCACCGCCGACGAGGTGAAGGCCCTCACGATCCCGGAGTACATCGCCGCGCTCAACGGCGCCGGCATCCTCGCCGACGACAACTTCGCGGTGCAGCATCCCGACTGGGTGCTGTCCTTCGAGGAGAAGCTCTTCCTCGACCCGGGGCAGCCCGAGGTGCCCGCGTACGTCGCGGCATCCGTCGCCGAGATCGTCGAGAACTACGACGTCGACGCGATCCACTTCGATGACTACTTCTACCCGTACCGGATCACCGTCGACGGCGTGAACGTCTTCTTCGGCGCCCAGGGCGAGGATCGCGCGACCTTCGAGGAATTCGGGCTCACGGCCGGCTACCCCGACACGCAGGACGGGATCGAGGCCTGGCGTCGCGACAACATCACCGGTCTCGTCACGCAGGTGGCTGGCGCGATCGACGGGCACAACGCGGATGCCGGCACCGCCGTGCAGCTGGGCATCAGCCCCTTCGGCATCTGGGAGCACAAGGCCCTCGACCCCGCCGGGTCGAACACTCCGGTCGGGTCGTCGCAGACCTACAGCAACGCCGTCTTCGCCGACACCCGCGGCTGGGTGCAGGACGAGCTCATCGACTACCTCACCCCGCAGATCTACTGGAGCTTCGACCAGGCGGCAGCCCCTTACGGGGAGCTCGCGCAGTGGTGGAGCGATGTCGCGGCCGAGAGCCGCACCCAGATCTACGTCGGGCACGCGCTCTACAAGCACGTCAACAACGGCGGCTGGGAGGCCGCGTGGATGAACCCCGAAGAGGTTCCGAACCAGATCCGCTTCAACCAGAAGCTCGAGGGCATCGACGGCAGCGTGCTGTTCAGCTACAACGACATGAAGCCGAGTGACATCGCCGCGCTGCCCGCCGACCAGCAGCCCCGGAACCAGGCGAAGAACACCGCGATCGAGCTGTTGAAGGGCGAGGCGTTCGCGCACCCGACGATCGTGCCGGCGAAGCCGTGGCTGTCCGACGGTTCGGTCGCGTCGCCCTCGGATGTGGCGGTCGACGATGGCGCCCTCGTCTGGGCGGCCGGTGATGCGGCGGAGGCCCGGCAGTACGCGATCTACCGCGGCACGGGGACGGCCGAGGAGATCGTGGCCGCTCCGGGGACGCTGGTCGACACCGTGTGGGCCGGGGGTGCGGCGGAGTTCGCGTATCCGCTGCCCACGGGTGCCGGTGATGCGGATGCCGGTGCGGATGCCGGTGGTGCGGGTGCTGGCGATGCGGATGCCGCGGCTCGCGCGGCGGGCGAGAGCTGGGTGGTGACCGCACTGGACGCGGCGGCCGTCGAGAGCGCGCCGGTCGCGGTCGTGGATGCCGTGGACCCGGTCGATCCGGTGGACCCGGTGGATCCTGTCGACCCTGTGGATCCGGGCACCCCCGGAAACGGCTCGGGCTCCGGCTCCGGAACGGGGTCGGGCGGGGCATCCGATGCAGGCGCCCAGGACGATCTGGCGACGACCGGCGGGGACGTGCCGGCCGCCGCCCTCTTCCTGGCCGGCGGGTTGCTCGCCGCCGGTGCCGCGACGACGGGCGCAGCTGCACTGCGCCGCCGTCGCCGCGCCTGAGCGTCGCCCCCGCTCGCGGGATCGACGGGTCGCCGCCCCGGTTCTCCGGGCCGACCTGTCGATCCCGACGTGCGGAAGAGGCGGTGGCGTCGTCTCGGAGATTCGCGCAATCCCGCAGGGAATCGGCCGCGTTCGTGCGAGATGGGTGCAGATCTCCGAGATCCTGCTCAGGCGGGCAAGCCTGAATCAGGCAGGCAGGGCCTGATTCAGGCCGCGGGCGCTGCCGGGGACGGGGCGGATGTCGGGGTCACGGCGTCTTCGATCTCGGCGGGATTGCGACGGATGCCGATCCACGACACGATCGCGCCGAGCACGAGCAGCGCGGCGGTGACCCAGGCCGCGCTGTGGAACCCGTCGAGGTCGAGCATGCCGCCGACGATCGTCGACAGCATCGCGACGACGAGGAGGCCGGCGACGCGCGAGACGGCGTTGTTGACGGCCGAGGCGATACCGGAGTGCTTCTGATCGATCGCGCCGAGGATCGCGGCGGTCAGCGGGGCGACCGTGAGTGCGAGGCCGAGACCCGTCACGATCATGGCCGGCAGCACCTGCCACCAGTAGTCGAAGTCCTCGGCGACGAGCAGCAGCATGAGGGCGCCGACGGCCATGATCGCGGGGCCGACCGTCATGAAGATGCGCGGACCGAATCGCCCGGCCCAGGCGCCCGCCCGCGAGCTGATGAGGATCATCAGGATCGTCATGGGCAGGCTCGCGAGACCGGCGGCGGTGGCGCTGAGCCCCGCGCCCTGCTGCAGGTAGACGCCCACGACGAATCCGTTGAGCGAGAGCGCGGCGTAGACGAAGAAGGTGGCGAGGTTGCCCCAGCCGAAGTCGCGCACGCGGAAGAGCCACAGCGGCATGAGCGGTGAGGCCGAGCCCCGCTGCCGCAGCAGGAACCACGCGAACAGGGCGGCCCCCACGATGCCCGGGATCCAGATGGCGGGGGAGCCCCAGCCGTAGTTGGGCTGCTCGATGAGCGCGAACACCACGGCGCCGAGGCCGATCGCGCACAGCGCCCCGCTGACCCAGTCGACGCGGCGACCGCTCGGCTTCTCGGCCAGCTTCAGCCGCGACAGCAGGATCAGGTTCAGGGCGATCGGCAGCACGTTGATGAGGAACACGAAGCGCCACGACAGGTAGTCGACGAAGAGTCCGCCCATGAGCGGGCCGACCAGCTGAGCGGCTGTCGTGAACGCCGTCCACACCCCGATCGCGCGCGCCTGCACATCGGAGCGCATGGTCGCGGTGATCAGGGCGAGCGAGCTCGGAACCAGCAGTGCGCCCGCCGCGCCCTGCGCCGCGCGGGCGATGATGAGCACCAGCGGGTCAGGGGCCGCGGCGACCGCGATCGAGGCGATTCCGAAAGCGATGAGCCCCACGCGCATCACCAGCACGCGGCCGTAGGCGTCGGAGACCGACCCCGCCAGCAGGATCAGCGCGCTCAACGTGATGAGGTACGCATCGACCACCCACTGCTGGGTCGTGATGCCGCCGCCCAGCTCGCGGCTGATCGCGGGCAGCGCGACGTTCACGACGGTGCCGTCGAGGAACGTCACGAAAGACGCGAGGACCGCGATCGAGATGACCAGGCGCTGGACGCCGGAGAAGGATGCCACAGGCGAAGGCTACTCCCGGCCACGGACGTGGAGGGCGGATGCCGGGAACTCACTCCTCTTCGGTGGATCCTGCGGCGGACTCCGTGGCGGACTCCGTGGGGAAGTCTCCGGCGAACTCTTCGGTGTCGCTCCCCGCGAGGTGCAGCCGTCGGAGGCCGCGCAGGCCGTCGTGCGCGTGGGCGCGGAGCTGGCGCTCGGAGCCCGTTCCCTCCCTCCGGAGGCGGCCGATGTGGGCGTTGACGAACTCCGCGTCGCCGAGCTGCTCGAGCGCGTGCCGTACGACGTCGAGCAGGCGGTGCGTCGCGGCCCAGGCATCCGTCGTCTCGCCCGTCGTGGGATCGGTGATCGTCGCCGCCATGCCGTGCCGCGCGGCCACCCAGAACCCGGCGTCGATCTGCTCGACCGGGGCCGCCGACGCAGGGCCGTCGTGGGCCACCACGATCGCGCGGGTGAGAGCGGCCGCGAAGAGCGTGTCGTCGATCGAGAGCTGCGCGTCGCACACGCGCGACTCGACCGTGGGGAAGCGGTCCGAGAGCCGTGCCGCCCACGACAGTGACGACCGTTCGGGGATCGCGGAGAGCGCGATCAGCCGATCCACCTGACCCTCGTAGTCGGTGAGGTCGTGGAACCAGGGCGGCGTCCACGTCGCGGGCAGGCGACGGATCAGGATGCTGCGCCAGCTCGCGAAACCGGTCGCCGCCCCCTCGGCGAAGGGGCTGTTGCCGGTGAGGGCGAGCAGCACCGGCAACCAGCCGCGCACCCGGTTGAGCGCCCGCACGCGCTCCTCGGCATCCGCGACCTCGACGTGCACGTGCAGCCCGTTCACCTCGTGGCCGCGCGAGATCGCGCCGAGCTGCGCCGAGACGCGGTCGTAGTGCGGCGACGCGGAGATCGTCGCGCGTCCCGTGGTGTTGAACGGCGTGCCGGATGCGGCGATCACGGCGTCCAGCGGGGCGGCGTGCGCTGCGAGTGCAGCGCGCAGGTTCCGCAGTTGCGCCGCAGCATCCGCCATCGACGAGAGGGGATCGGTGACGCACTCGAACTGGGAGGTGAGGAACTCGGGCAGGATCCGCCCGTCGCCCTCGGGTGCGAGCCGTTCCCGGGTGCCGTCGGCCATGGCCAGCGGCACGAGCGTGCTCCGGTCGACCAGCAGGAACTCCTCCTCGATGCCGAAGCGCGTCACCGAGGCCGCCTAGTGGTTCCGCAGCATCGAGATGAGCTCGGCCTTGCGCTTGCCGCTGTAGCCGGTGATTCCGAGCTCCTTCGCCCGGGCGCGCAGCTCCGACACCGTCCAGTCCTCGTAGTCGCCGCTCTCCCCGCCGCGTCTGCCGACGGCTTTGCGGCCGTCGCGGGCAGCCGCGTTCGAGATGCGGGCGGCCTTCTCCTTCGAGGCGCCGTCGTCGCGGAGCTCTTCGTAGAGCTCCGGATCCTTCAGTGAACTGTCGCGTCGTCCGGGCATGATGTCGTCCTCTCCTCTGTTTCCCTTGGCATTTCGGATTCCCTTGGCATTCCGGAGGTGTCCGCGTCAACCCCCTCGGCCCCGGCGGGCGTCGACCCCTAGCGTGAGGGTTACAGCAATTCGGGGCGCCCGCCTCGAACAGAAGGGAAGAACGATGAACATCCTCCTCATCATCGTCATCGTCATCGCCGTGATTCTCGCGATCACCGGAGGACTCGTGCAGTCTCTGCAGTTCCTCCTGTGGGTGGGCCTCGTGCTCCTCGCTATCGCCGTGATCGCATGGCTCATCCGATCGATCACCGGCAGTCGCCGCAGCTAGACCAGAAAGAGGAGGCCCGCCCGAGTGGCGGGCCTCCTCTGTGTCCGGACGTCGTGCCGGAGGGCCGGAACCCCGCTCCGAGGAGCGGGGTTCTTCGGTCTCAGCGGTCGAACGCGTCCTTGACGTTCTCGCCGGCCTTCTGCGCGGCGTCCTTGACGTTCTCGCCCGCCTGCTTGGCAGAGGCCTTCGTCTGGTCTGCGCGACCTTCGGCTTCGAGGCGCTCGTTGTCGGTGAGCTTGCCCGCGCCCTCCTTGGCCTTTCCGGCCAGCTTCTCGGCGTTGTTCTTGATGTCGTCTCCCGCGCTCATGGCGTCTTCCTCTCCTTGTGGGGATCGTTGGAATGGCCACCCTCGCACCGCCCGCGCGAGGCGACCACGGGATTGACAACCGGTCAGGCGCGTGACAGGTCGCGCGCTCGTTCATGCGCGCATCGGTGGTCGGGTTCGCTGTTTTGTGGCGGTGGCGGTGGCGGTGGCGGTGGCAGTGGTGGTGGCAGTGGCAGTGGCAGTGGCAGTGGTAGTCGCAGTCCGCGGTGCGGTCCGTGGTGCCGGTCGGGGTGCGGGTCGGGGTGTTCGCCAGCGTTGGTGGGGGTCCCACCAGGCGGGTCCGCGGACGTGGGGTGTGCCGTTGTGCATGCGGATGGTCCAGCCGGAGGTGTCGAGGGTGCGGTGGTGGTGCCAGCAGAGGGTGACGCCGTTGTCGGTGCTGGTGGGTCCGCCGCGGGAGTGTTCGGTGACGTGGTGGATCTCGCACCAGGCGGCGGGGACGTGGCAGCCGGGGATGAGGCATTCGCGGTCACGGAGCGTGATCGCGCGGCGTTGGTGGGCGGTGAATACCCGGTCGGTGGTGTCGATGCCGATGATGCGCCCGGTGGGGTCGGAGGTGACGCGTTGGATGCTCCCGCCGCACGCCGTGTGCCGGGCCGTGGTCAGCGAGACCGGGGCGTCGATGCCGTCGACGTGCGCCCACCCTCGCCCGGACGCATAGTCCTCCGCGGTCACCGACACGACGAGGGTCGGGGCGGCGCCGCCGAGGGAGGGCATGTCACTGTGCCGGGCGGCGATCCCGAGGGCGGCGGCGAGGGCGTCGTGCTGCTTCTGCGCGCGGGAACGGTCATCGACCATGCCATTGGGATCACCCGACGGGAGAAGGTCGTCGGGCGGGAGGACGTCGTCAGCGAGGAAACCATGCGCCTCACCGTTCAGCGCGTGCTCATCCGTGCCGAACATCGTCTCGTCGGCGGAGGTAACGAACCGCACCCCACTGGCCATGCCCACAGCAGGCTGCGGTGCCTCGGGGATGGGTGGTCCGTCGACTTTCGGGTTCAGGTACGCGTCCCAGATGCGTTGCAATTGCCCCGCCGTCTCGGGCAGCAGCGACCCGCGGATCGGGATCACCCCGTCCTTCACCCGCCCGAGGACGATCCCCCGGGCGCGCATCGCGCGCTCTTCGGCGGGTTCCGCGCCGTCGGGGTCGAGGTAGGTCACGATCACCCGCGACAGGACCTTGAGATCTTCGGGCGTAGCGGGTGGGCCTGCTTCGAGCCCGCGGCCAGGGCCGGCATCAGCGTCGCCGCATCCATCGGCATCGGTGTCCGCGGCCCCATCCGCACTCTCGACGGCGACGAGCCCGCGCGCGTACTCGGCCAGTTCGGCATCCGCATGCAACCGGTCCGCCACACCGATCCGGACGCCGGCTTGCTCGACAGGGCCGGTCGCGGCGAGCAGCCCCGCGACCCCGACGGCCCCGTTCAGTAACGCTTCCCGCATGGCGGGCCATCGGGCGGGAAGCAGCGCACCGGAGGAGAAGTCCACCTCCCGGCGGACGATCTTCCCGGCTTTCACGACCCGTGCCGCTCCGGCCGCGTCCGTGCGGAGTACTCGTTGGACGAGTTCGTTCATCGTCCGGCATCCGAACCGTCCGCAGAACGCCAACTCTCCCGATCCGGCCGGGCGTTGATCGACCGATCCGAGCGTCTCGACGATGACCGCATCCACCCGGCGGGCGAGCTCGCCAGCGGCGCGGAGGACCTGCATCTTCTCGGCATCCGACAGCGCCGCCAGCGCGTCCGCGCGCAGCACCGCGGCCAGGTCGGCGGCGACCCGGTCCAGGACTTCGGCGGTGCTGTTCATACGTCCCAGTCCACCAGCAGCCACCGACACTCCGACACGAAAACCCCAGGCGAAAGGCGATATCGACGCGAATGGTGGAGAACTCGGAACAACACGGCAGCGGTGTAGAACGAGTGCATGCGGGGTGGGGCCCTTCGACAAGCTCAGGGACCCAGCGGCGACAGGGGCGGGGCAGGGCCCTTCGACGAGCTCAGGGACCCAGTAGCGACAAGGACGCGGCCCTTCGTCTCGCTGCGCTCGCTCAGGAACCGGGGGTACGCAGGCGGGGCCCTTCGTCTCGCTGCGCTCGCTCAGGAATCGGAGCGTGAACGGCACGGTCGCCTCGAAAAGTCCATGGGCCCAGCGTCGAGCACGGCGCTCCATCTCGCTGCTCGCTCGCGTCGTGGGAGCCAAGCCCGCCCGCCAGCCCAGTGCCCGCCTGCCCAGCGCCCGCCCCCGCCGCCCCCGCCCAGCAACAGGGCCCAGCAACCGGGCGCAGCCACCCGCCGTCAGCCACCCGCCGTCAGCGCGGTTCGTGGGCGGACAGCGCATCGGCCAGCGCGTCGCGCACCGCTGTGATCGCCGCGTCGTCGCGCGACGACGCGCGGGTGGCGGCGAAGATCTCGCGCACGGGCGACCCGGGCAGCTCCCGCAGGCTCACGGTCGTCCGCCCTCCGGTCCACACGAGATCGGGCAGCATCGCGACGGCATGACCGGCGGCGACGAGCCGGGCGTGCGACACGAGATCCGTGGCCTCGAAGCGCACGTCGGGCTCGAACCCCGCGGCCCGGCACTGCTGCACGGCCCATCGTCGCACCGCGGCGCCCTGAGGCTCGAGCACCCACGCCCGATCGCGCAGGTCCTCCAGCCCGTGCGCGGCATCCCCGCGGGGCACGGCCAGTCGGATCGGATCGACGCCGAGCAATGTGCGGTCGATCCCCTCGGCGATCTCCCGCGTGTGGCCGGGGTATTGCTCGGCGACGACCAAGTCGAACGCCCGGGCCTGCAGCTCGAAGAGAGCGATCTCGGGCGGCAGCTCCACCATCTCGAGACGGAGCCCCGGCATCCGTTCGGCCAGCAGCGAGAGCGCCGGGGGCACGAGAGCCTCCGCGGCCGTGGGCATGACGGCGATGCGCACCTGCGCCGGCGCCTCCTCCGACAGTTCGGCGCGGGCGGCCTCGTCGAGTTCGAGCGCGCGCGCGGCGTGCGCGGCGAGCAGGCGGCCACGCGCGGTGAGGCGCACCCGCCGGCCGTCGGGTTCGAGCAGGGCGACCCCGGCCTCGCGCTCGAGCTGAGCGAGCTGCTGCGACACCGTCGAGGGGCTGAACGACAGAGCCGCGGCGACATCGGCGATCGTGCCGCGCAGGTGCAACTCGTGCAGCAGGCGCAGGCGGCGCAGCTCGAACACGGAGACCTCCCGAAAGCATCGAAGACATCGAACAGTACCCATCGTAAACGTTCGCTTTTCATAACGGATGCCGCGCCCCACACTGAGAGTCGCACCCACCCGCGCGCGTGCTCGGCGTACGAGCTCAGACGAAGAGGACCCCCGATGACGCAGACCACTCCCGAGACGGCTCCGGCCGAGACGGCCCCGGCCGAGACCGCCCCGACCGGCAGCGCAGAGCTCGCCGCCCTCGCAGACGACGCGGTCGCACTCGTCCAGCGCTGGCTCGTCGAGAGCCGCGAGGTGCCGGCCGACACCGCCGCCAAGCGCCTCGCCGGTGTGCTGAGCGACCCGAACGGCCTCGACTTCACGGTCGGCTTCGTCGACGGCGTCGTGCGCCCCGAAGACCTCAGGGTCGCGGCCGCCAACCTTCGCGACCTCGTGCCGCTCACCCCGGCATTCCTGCCCGGCGCGCTGCGCGGGCTCATCAAGCTCGGCGGCGCACTCGCCCCCGCGTTCCCCGGCATCGTCGTGCCGATCAGCCGCCGGGTGCTCCGCGGCATGGTGCGCCACCTCATCGTCGACGCCACCGACGCGAAGCTCGGCAAGGCCATCACGCGCATCAAGTCGACCGACGGCGTGCACCTCAACGTCAACCTGCTCGGCGAGGCGATCCTCGGCGAGGAGGAGGCCGCGCGCCGCCTCGACGGCACCCGTCGCCTGCTCGAGCGCAGCGACGTCGACTACGTCTCGATCAAGGTCTCCTCCACCGTCGCCCCGCACAGCCCCTGGGCCTTCGACGACGCGGTCGCGCACGCCGTCGACGCCCTCGCCCCGCTGTACCGCATCGCCGTGAAGCGCGGCAAGTTCATCAACCTCGACATGGAGGAGTTCAAGGACCTCGACCTCACGATCGCGGTCTTCACGACGATCCTCGAGCGCGAGGAGTTCCGCTCGCTCGAGGCCGGCATCGTGCTGCAGGCCTACCTGCCCGACGCCCTCGGTGCGATGATCCGCCTGCAGGAGTGGTCGGCGGCCCGCACGGCCTCCGGCGGTGCGCCGATCAAGGTGCGCGTCGTCAAGGGCGCGAACCTGCCCATGGAGCGCGTCGACGCCGAGTCGCACGACTGGCCGCTCGCCACCTGGCACAGCAAGGAGGCATCGGATGCCTCGTACAAGGCCGTGCTCGACTACGCCCTGCACCCCGACCGCATCGGCAACGTGCGCATCGGCATCGCCGGTCACAACCTCTTCGACATCGCCCTCGCCTGGCTGCTCGCGAACCGGCGCGGCGCCACCGACGGGATCGAGTTCGAGATGCTTCTCGGCATGGCATCCGCGCAGGCCACCGTCGTGCGCCGCACCGTCGGCTCGCTGCTGCTCTACACGCCGGTCGTGCACCCGGCCGAGTTCGACGTCGCGATCGCGTACCTGATCCGCCGCCTCGAAGAGGGCGCGTCGACCGACAACTTCATGTCGGCCGTGTTCGACCTCGACGAGCAGCCCGCGCTCTTCGCCCGTGAGCGCGACCGCTTCCTGGCCTCGATCGCGTCGATGCCGACCGAGGTCCCCGGCTCGAACCGCGTGCAGGACCGCACGCAGGCAGCGCCCGCCGCCCCGCGCGACGGCTTCGAGAACACCCCCGACACCGACCCGAGCCTCGCCGCGAACCGCGCGTGGGGCGACGGCATCCGCTCGCGCATGGAGTCGTCGACGCTTGGCGCCGAGACCGTGCGCACGCACACGCTGTCGGATGCCGCGGCCCTCGACACCGTGATCTCCGAGGCCGTCGCCGCCGGAGAAGCCTGGCGTGCGCTCGGCGCCGCCGGTCGTGCCGAGATCCTGCACCGTGCGGGCGATGTGCTCGAAGCCCGTCGCGCCGATCTGCTCGAGGTCATGGGCTCGGAGGCCGGCAAGGTGCTCGAGCAGGGCGACCCCGAGGTGTCGGAGGCCATCGACTTCGCGCACTACTACGCCGAGAGTGCGAAGCGCGCCGAGAACATCGCGGGCGCGGAGCACCGTCCCGTCGGACTGACCGTGGTCACCCCGCCGTGGAACTTCCCCGTCGCGATCCCCGCCGGATCGACGCTCGCCGCCCTCGCGGCCGGCTCCCCGGTCGTGATCAAGCCCGCCGCCCAGGCCGCCCGATCCGGCGCGGTCATGGTCGAGGCGCTGTGGGAGGCCGGCGTGCCCCGCGAGGTGCTGCAGTACGTGCAGCTCGAGGAGCGCGAGCTCGGCACGCAGCTGATCAGCCACCCCGCCGTCGAGCGCGTCATCCTCACCGGCGGATACGAGACGGCCGAGCTGTTCCGCAGCTTCCGCCCCGACCTGCCCCTGCTCGCCGAGACCAGCGGCAAGAACGCGATCATCGTCACCCCCAGCGCCGACCTCGACCTCGCCGCGAAGGACGTCGCCTACTCGGCATTCGGTCACGCGGGCCAGAAGTGCTCGGCCGCCTCGCTCGTGATCCTCGTGGGCACGGTCGCCGAGAGCGAGCGGTTCCGCCGCCAGCTCGTCGACGCCGTCGGCTCCTACAAGGTCGGCGCCCCCAGCGACGGCTCCAGCCGCATCGGACCGCTCATCGCACCCGCCGAGGGCAAGCTGCTCCACGCCCTCACCACGCTCGAGCCCGGGGAGAACTGGGTCATGAAGCCCCAGAAGCTCGACGACGAGGGGCAGTACTGGCGCCCCGGCATCCGTTCGGGTGTCGCGGCCGGCAGCCCGTTCCACCTCACGGAGTACTTCGGACCGGTGCTCGGCATCATGACGGCGAAGACGCTCGAGGAGGCCACCGCCCTCGTCAACGCGATCGACTACGGCCTCACCTCGGGTCTGCACTCGCTCGACGAGGACGAGGTCGCCCAGTGGCTCGCGACCGTGCAGGCCGGAAACCTCTACGTCAACCGCGGCACCACCGGCGCCATCGTGCAGCGTCAGCCCTTCGGCGGCTGGAAGAAGGCCGCCGTCGGCGCCGGCACCAAGGCGGGTGGCCCGAGCTATCTCATCGGCCTGTCCGACTGGGTCGACGCCCCGATCGCCGCGGATGCCCCCACCGATGCCCTGTCGAAGGACGCGCTCGTCGCCGCCGGCGACCTCTCGGGCGAGGATGCGGCCTGGCTCGCCGGCGCGCTGTCGACCGACGTGGCCGCATGGGCCGCGGAGTTCGGCGCCGTGGTCGATGCGACCGGCCTCGAGACCGAGCAGAACGCTCTGCGCTACGACGCCGTGCCCGTCACGGTGCGCATCGAGGACGCGACGACCGTGCACGCGATCCGCGCCCTCGCGGCCGGACTCCGCACGGGAGCGGCGCTCACGGTGAGCGCGGCGGCCGACCTGCCGGCATCCGTGTCGTCGTGGCTGCGCGCCGCCGGCGTCGCGATCGCGGTCGAGAACGGCACCGCCTGGACCGCCCGTGCCGCTCGCCTCGCGCAGACCGGTGGACGCATCCGTCTCGTCGGAGGCAGCATGGCCGACACCGCGGCCCGCACCGGCGGCTCCCCGGCCGTCGCGGTCTACGGCCAGCCGGTCCTCACCGCCGGTCGCATCGAGATGCTCCCGTACCTGCGCGAGCAGGCCGTGTCGGTCTCGGCGCACCGCTTCGGCACCCCTCGCCGCTACGAGATCCCCACGCTCACGGCCTGACTCGCGCACGTTCGAAGGCCCGCCCCGTCACGACGGGGCGGGCCTTCGTCGCTTTCCCCCGCGTTCCCGGCCCACGCCGCCGGGGCGGGTGTAGGCTCGCCGGGTGATGTTCTCGAGGAGCGCCCGGGTGGCGCAGGCAGGAGCCGCAGGCGCGCACAGCGCCGCGGGCAGAGGCTGACGATCGGCCGGAGGCGGATGCCGTCTCCGGTGCTTCATCGTTCCCTCCACCTCCACCTCCACCTCTCGACTCGTCCTTCCGCGGCGAGCATCAGACGAAAGCATCCACTCCCATGCGTCCCATCGACGAGCGCGCCATCCGCGCCTCCTTCCGCAATGCCTCCCGCAAAGAGGTCTCCGACCTGAACCTGCCCGCCGGTTTCGCCGACATCGATTTCGACCGGATCGACTATCTCGGCTGGGTCGACCCCAAGGCGCCGCGTCGCGCCTACGTGATCACCGAGGTGGACGGCGAGTTCACCGGCGCCCTGCTGCAGCAGGCCGAGCAGCGCGTGATCGCCCGCGCCCAGTGCTCGTGGTGCGAGGACGTCACGCTCCGCAACGACGTGCAGCTGTTCACCGCGCGCAAGGCCGGACCGGCCGGTCGCAAGGGCGACACGATCGGCACCCTGGTGTGCGCGAACTTCGGATGCTCCGAGAACGTGCGCCGGCTGCCCCCGCTCGCCTACGAGGGCTTCGACCGCGAGCTCGCCCGCGACCTGCGCATCGTGAAGCTGGGCGAGCACGTGCGCGCCTTCCTCGCCGGCCTCGACGCCTGAGGGAGTCTCGTGCGGGGACGCTTCGACGGGCTCAGCGACCCACAGTCCGAGCTGGGTCCCTGAGCCTGTCGAAGGGCACCCCCGCTCAGGGGGCCGTGACGATCTCGATGGTCGTCACGGCCTCCTCGTGGTCGCACGCCTCGCCGACCCAGAGACGGATCCGCCCGGGCTCGACCCGGCGCACGCCGTCGCGCCCGGTGAAGGCGAGGCGCTCGGTGGGCACGTCGAACGTGACGCGCCTGCTCTCACCGGCGGCCAGCCCGATCCGCTCGAATCCGATCAGCTGAGCCACGGGGCGCACGACGCTCGCGACCTCGTCGTGCGCGTAGAGCTGCACGACGTCGACGCCGTCACGCCCTCCGGCGTTGCGCACCTCGACTGCGACGCGGAACGAGGCTCCCGGGACGACCGTCGCATCGGCCTCGATCGCCGTGTGCGTGAACGACGTGTAGCCGAGTCCGAACCCGAAGGGGCGAGTGGGCGTGGGGTCGACGCTCGTGATGTCGGTGCGTCCGCCGAGCACGGGGTGCAGGTACGAGTACGGCTGCGCGCCGGCGGAACGCGGCAGGGAGACGGGCAGACGCCCCGAGGGGTCGACGCGTCCCGTGAGCAGGCGTGCGAGAGCGGGGGCGCCCTCCTCGCCGGGGAAGAACGTCTGCAGCACCGCAGCCGGCCGGCGCGCGGCGGGAGCCTCCTCCGAGACGTGGGCCGCCGCGGGGGAGTTCACGGCGCCGAGACCCGCGGATGCTCCGCCCGGCGTCGCACGCGGCGGCAGCGCCCAGTCCAGGGCGTAAGGGCGACCCGTCATGGCGACGAGCACCACGGGCGTGCCGGTCTCGACGATCGCCTCGACGAGTTCCCGCTGCACGCCCGGCAGATCGAGGGTGTCGACGTCGTTGCCCTCGCCGACCGTTCCGCGGCCGAACAGCCCCGCGCGGTCGCCCACGACGACCACGGCGAGATCCGCGGCTCGCGCGGTGGCGACGGCATCCGCGATCCCGCTGCGGTCGTCGCCTTCGGCGGCGCAGCCGACCGCGTGCGTGACGGTCGCGTCCGGCAGCTCGGCGCGCAGGGCCTCGAGCACCGTCGGCAGGGCGATGCCGGCGGGCGTCGAGGGGTGGTGGGCGAGCACGTGGTTGACGAAGGAGTAGCAGCCCATCAGCGCCTCGGTGCTGTCGGCGTTGGGGCCGATCACGGCGATGCGCCTGGCGGCGTCCGCGACCAGGGGCAGGGTGCCGTCGTTGCTGAGTAGCACGATCGACTCCTCCGCGAGCTCGCGGGCGAGAGCGCGGTGCGCGGGGGAGTCGAGATCGACGGCCGTCGGCGGAGTGCTGGTGAAGTCGGCGTCGAGCAGCCCGAGCTCCTCCTTCTGCGCGAGCACACGACCGACCGCGCGATCGAGCAGCTGTTCGGCGAGCGTGCCCTGGCGCACCTGCGCCGCGAGCGTGGTGTACGCGTCGGGCGAGGGGAGCTCGACGTCGATGCCGGCGGTGAGGGCCAGAGCCGCGGCCTCGGACGAGTCGGCGGCGACGCGGTGCATCGAGCGCAGGAAGTCGACGGCGAAGTAGTCCGACACCACCACGCCGTCGAAACCCCACCGCTCGCGCAGGATGTCGTCGAGGTAGTGCGCGTCGGCCGCCACCGGGATGCCGTCGATGTCGGTGTACGAGTTCATGACGCTGCGCACTCCGCCCTCGCGCACGGCCATCTCGAACGGCGGCAGCAGCACGTCCTCGATCTCGCGCCCACCGGCGTGCACCGGCGCGTGGTTGCGCCCGGCGCGCGACGCCGAGTACCCCACGAAGTGCTTGAGCGTCGCGTGCACGCCCTGCGACTGCATGCCGCGCACGTAGGCGGTGCCGATCACGCCGACGACCAGGGGGTCCTCGGCGATGCACTCGTCGACGCGCCCCCACCGCGGATCGCGCACGACGTCGAGCACGGGGGCCAGCCCCTGGTGGATGCCGAGCGTGCGCATCGACGAGCCGATCGCCGCGCCCACCCGCTCCACGAGCGCCGGGTCGAACGACGCTCCCCAGGCGAGCGGCGTCGGATACGTCGCCGCCTGCCATGCCGCGAGGCCGGTCAGGCACTCCTCGTGCACGAGCGCGGGAATGCCGAGGCGGGTCTCGCGCTGCAGGCGGGCCTGCTCCGACCACAGCCATGCGGCGCGCTCGCCGGGGTCGACGGGTCGGGTGCCGTAGACGCGCGTGAGGTGGCCGATGCCGTGCGCGGTGGCCTCTTCGTAGCGCGTCGAGGTCTTCTTCTCGCCGGCCATCGGGGCGACGACCTCGTCTCCCTGGTCGACCCAGAACCCGACCAGCTGTGCCTGCTTCTCATCGAGGGTCATCTCGGCGAGGAGCGCGGCGACGCGCGGCGAGAGGGGCGGGCGCGGGGTCTGCGTCGACGCGGTGGGCGTCGAGCGCGCAGTGGTGTCGTGTGACACGATGATCTCTTTCCGTACGGAGTGCGATGGGGCGCCGATGGCGCGTTCAGCCCTTGACGGCACCGGTCAGCCCGCCCACGATGCGACGCTCGAACAGGCTGAAGAAGATGAGCGCGGGGATCATCGACAGCGACGTGAACGCGAGCACTTTGGCCGTGTCGACCGAATACTGCGACGAGAACGACTGCACGCCGAGCGGGAGGGTGAACGCCGAGGCGTCGTTGAGGATGAACAGCGGCAGCAGGTAGCCGTTCCAGCTGCCGATGAACGCCAGGATGCCGGTGGTGATGACCCCCGGCAGAGACAGCGGCAGCACCATGCGCCAGAAGAAGCCGATGCGGCTGCAGCCGTCGATGAAGGCGGCCTCCTGGATCTCGTCGGGGATCGCCCGGAGGAACGGCACGAGGATGATGATCGTGGTGGGCAGGGCGAAGGCGATCTGCGGGAGGATCACGCCCCCGAGGGAGTTCATCAGGCCGAGGTTGCGCACCACGATGTACAACGGCGTGATCGCGACCGTCAGCGGGAACATGAGCCCCGCCGCGAAGAAGGCGTAGAGCACGCCGCGGCCGGCGAACCGGTAGCGGGCCAGCACGTAGGCGGCCATGAGTCCCAGCGCGACCACCCCGGCGGTGGTGGCGACCGCGACGATCGTCGAGTTCAGCACCTGGCGCCAGAAGATCCCTCCGGTGATCACGTCGAGGTAGTTCGAGAACACCCACGGCTGCGGGAGACCGGAGGGGTCGGTCGTGATCTGCGCGTTCGTACGGAAGCCGCCGATGACGATGTAGGCGATCGGGGCGAGCATGAGCCCGACGACGATCAGCGCCACGAAGTACACGGTCGGGTGCGCCCAGGGCAGGCGGGGACGGGCGGAGCGCCCGGTGCGCCCGTGACGCTGCGTCACGAGCAGCGAGGTGGCGGTCATCGGTTCTTCCTCTTCTTCTTCGCGGAGGCGGGCCCGGTGAGGGCGCCCTCGGTGTCGCGCTTGAGCACGGCGCGCTGATAGATGAGGGCGACCACGAGCGAGATCAGGAACAGCACGACGGCGACGGCGTTGCCGTAGCCGAAGTTGCCGGCGTTGCGGCCCTCGCCGACCATGTACGTGGCCATGGTCGAGGTGCCGGCGGTCGAGGCGATGTACTGCCCCCAGATGATGTAGACGAGATCGAACAGCTGCAGCGAGCCGATGATCGACAGGAAGGCCCAGATGCGCAGCGTCGGGGCGAGCAGCGGCAGCGTGATGCGCCACTGGATCTGCCAGTACGAGGCCCCGTCGATCGCGGCCGCCTCGTGCAGCTCCTCGGGAATCCCCTGGAGGCCCGCGAGGAAGAGGATCACGGCGAACCCCACGTACTTCCAGGTGATGATGACCATCAGCGTCCAGATCGCGATGTCGGGATTCGACAGCCAGTCCGCCGCCAGCCACCCCAGACCCGCGTTCTCGAGCAGGGCGTTGAACGCGCCGCTGGTCTGGAGCATCAGGCTCCACCCGGTGCCGACGACGACCTCGGAGATCACGTAGGGGATGAAGATGAGCACCCGGATCAGCGACTGCCCGCGCATGCGCCGGTTGAGCAGCAGCGCGAGCAGGATGGCGGCCGGGCCCTGCAGCACGAGCGACATCACCAGGATGAAGCCGTTGTGCGCCAGGGCGTCGTGGAACAGCGGGTCCTGCAGGATCGTCAGATAGTTCTTCAGACCCACGAAGTCGGTGGGAGCCCCGTACCCCTGCCAGCTGAAGAAGCCGTAGTACGCGGCCATCAGCACGGGGAAGATGACGAAGGCGAGGAAGACGACCAGGGCGGGCCCGGCCAGAAGGATCACTTCCAGCCGGGCGGCCGCCTCACGCCTTCGCAGCGGCATCCTGGACAGCCTTGACGATGTCTTCCGGTGATCCCTGACCCGCGAGCATGTCGACGACGGCGACGTTGAGGGCGTTGCCGACGTTCTGGCCGTAGACGGTGTCGAGCCACTGCGACGCGTACGGCGCGGCGTTGTAGGCCTCGAGGATCGACTGCAGGTACGGCTCGGTCACGGCCTCCTGCGCCACCGTGTTCACGGGCGGGGCGTTGAACGCGGTGTAGTACGCGGTCTGCACCTCGGCCGACCCGAGGTAGTTCAGGAAATCGACGCAGGCGTCCGGAGCATCGACCGAGCACGAGTACCCGTCGACGCCGCCCATCATCGAACCGGGCTCGCCCTCGCCACCCTCGATCTCGGGGAACGGGAACCAGGCGAGGTCGGCGAGCGGCTGCTGGTCGGGAGTCAGGGAGCCGATGACACCGGGGTTCCAGGCACCCATCAGCTCCATGCCGGCCTGGTGGTTCGCGATGAGTCCGGCCGAGCTGCCCGCACCCTGCTGGGCCGTGGTCGTGAGGAATCCGGAGTTGAACGGCTCGGTCGCGGCGAAGGCCTCGAGATCCTCGCCCGCGCGCACCCAGCAGTCGTCGTCGAAGTTCATCTCGTCGGCGGCCTTCGCCAGCGTGTCGGCGCTGCACTCGCGCAGGGCCATCCAGTAGTACCAGTGCGCGGCGGGCCAGGCGTCCTTCGCGCCGAGCGCGATGGGTTCGATGCCGGCGGTGCGCAGCGCGGCCGTCGCGTCCTCGAGCTCGGACAGCGTCGTGGGGTTCTCGGTGATGCCGGCCTCGTCGAAGAGGTCCTGGCTGTAGAACAGCCCGCCGGGCAGCACGGCGACGGGCATCGCGTAGATCTTGTCGTCGAGGCTGCTGGCCGAGAACGCGGCGGCGGGGATCTCGTCGGTCACGGCATCCGACAGCGAACCGGTGAGGTCCTTGAGCTGACCGGCCTTGACCATCGCGGCCATCTTGCCGCCTCCGCGCTGCAGGAAGATGTCGGGCGCATCGCCGGAGTTGAGCGCGGTCTGGAGCTTGCCGTCGAGATCTTCGTTCTGGATCGACTGGACGGTGATCGAGACGCCGGGGTTGGCCTCCTCGAAGTCGGCGACCGTCTTCTCCCAGAACTCGACGCCGGGGCCGGTGGTCGAGTTGTGCCACAGGGTCATCGACGAGCCGTCGCCGTCGCCGCCGTCGGGAGTGCCGCCGGTGCATCCGCTCAGGACGAGCGCGCCGACGGCGGTCAGTGCCGCCGCGGCGGCGAGGGAGTGCCTTCTGCTGTTCATGTGATCGTTCTCCTCATCGAGAGTGTGTGCATCCGCGCCGATGCGGACGCTCGCGGCAGCAGGATGAGACCGCGTCGCAGAGCAGTCTCTTGCCGGAGATGACGGGCGTCAAACGTTTTCGAAAACAGTTTCCGAAAGCCCGACGTGTGCGGATACGATGGGCGCTCATGAGCGGGCGGACCACGATCCACGACGTCGCGAAGGCGGCGGGAGTCTCGGTCTCGACCGTGTCGAAGGCCGTGAACGGCCGGTACGGCATCGCCGACGACACGGTGCGTCGTGTGCTCGACGCGGTGCGCGAGCTCGGCTACGAATCGAGCCTCGTGGCCAGCAGCATGCGCGCGCGGCGCACCGGCGTGATCGGGGTGCTGCTCGCCGACTTCGAGCCCTTCAGCGCCGAGATCCTCAAGGGCGTCGGCGCCGCGGTGCACGACACGGCGTTCGACCTGCTCGCCTACAGCGGGTCGCATCAGGGCGCGGGGGAGGGGTGGGAGCGCCGATCGTTGAGCCGCCTCTCCGGCACCCTCATCGACGCCGCGATCATGGTGACGCCGACGATCGTGAACGCCGCCACGGAGATCCCGGTGGTCGCCGTCGACCCGCATACCGGCCGCGCCGATCTGCCGACGGTCGAGTCCGACAGCTTCGGCGGCGCACTGACCGCGACGCGTCATCTGCTCGAGCTCGGTCACCGTCGCATCAGCTTCCTCGGCGGGCGCCCCGACCTGCGCTCCGCGGGCCTGCGCGACGCCGGCTATCGACGCGCGCTTCGCGATGCCGGCCTGCCCGTCGACCCCGACCTCATCCGTCCCGGCCTCTACGAGTGGCAGACCACCCGGGACTCGGCGCGCGTGCTGCTCGCCGGCCCGGATCGCCCGACGGCCGTGTTCGCGGCGAACGACCTCTCGGCGATCGCCGTGATCGACGTCGCACGCGAGATGGGCATCCGGGTGCCCGAGGACCTCTCCGTGATCGGCTTCGACGACGTCCCCGAGGCGTCGCGACGCGCACAGCCGTTGACGACGATCCAGCAGCCGATGCGCCGACTCGGCTCGGTCGCGGCCGAGATGGTGTTCTCGCTGCTCGCCGGCGAGCAGCTCGACGAGCTCCACGTGACCCTGCCGACCCGACTGGTCGTGCGCGGGACGACGGCCCCGCCGCCGGAGTCGCCGGGGCGCTGAGCCCGTCTCGTGCGAGACCCTCCGTCAGCCCCCGGTGACCGCGCGCACGTGCGCCATGGCCGGGCCCTCGAGCGTGTCCGACAGCCAGGCGAACTCGGCGAAGCTGCGGGTGCCCGGCCAGTCGGCGGGCAGCATCGACGGGGGCAGACCCGGGTCGAGGTAGGGGAGTGTGCGCCAGCGGTCGAGCAGGTGGACGTACGCGGCGAACGGCTCGGCGGGCAGCGTCGTGAGCGACTCCTGGAACCGGCGGTGCTCGTCGGCGAGCGCGTCGAGATCCCACCAGGACGCCGCCGACTCGGCCGGCGTGCGATCGGTCACCGGCATCCCGGCGGGGAAGAGTGTGACCCACGCCCGCGCCCCGACCTCGTCGACGATCTGCCGCACCTCGTCCTGCAGGTGCCCGGGGCAGATCCACAGGGCGGAGGACACGACCCCCGCGCCGATCCAGTGCAGGCGCCGGCGCAGCTGATGCCGCACCGCCCGCTCGGTCTCGGGGATCGAGAACGACACGAGGCACCAGGGATCGGCATCCGTCATCTGCCGCATCGCGAAGATGCGCCGATCGCCGCGCTGCAGCATCGCCAGAGCGGCCGGGTTCAGGCGGTACCCGACGGCGTCGCGCCGCTCGGCCAGCAGCAGGCCCTTCTGCTTGAGGCGCGCGATGCCGGTGCGGGCCTGCGCGGCTTCGATCCCGAGATCACCGGCGAGCGAGACGAGATCTGCCGTCGAGATCCAGCCGAGCGGGCGCAGGAACAGGCCCACGACCGTGCGCAGCAGTGACGCCGTGCTGCCGGGGCGCGCGTCGATGTCGTCGACGACGGATGCCGCCGCCCCCGCGCCCTCCGCCGTCACCGTCATGCGCGCAGCGCGTCACGCACCGCCAGCACGCCGGTCACGGTCTCGACGTGCGAGGTGCTCAGCGGGGACAGGCCCAGGCGGATGCCGTCGGGGAACCGGAAGTCGGGGATGACGCCCTCCGCCCAGAGCTTCTGCGTGACCTCCCGGAAGTCGGGGTGCCCGATCGTGACGTGCCCGCCGCGCAGGTCGGCGTCGCGCGGGCTGAGCAGCCGCACGCCGAGCGGGGAGAGCTGCTCGTCGAACGCGCGCACCGCGAGGTCGGTCAGCGAGCGGGACTTCGCGCGCACCGCATCGATGCCGGGCTCCTCGATCAGGTCGAGCATCCCCTGCATCGCCAGCATCGAGGTGACCGGCGGCGTGCCGCTGAGCAGCTGCCGGATGTCGCCGGCGGGCACGTACTCCGGCCCCATGGCGAAGATGTCGGCGGCGCTCCACCACCCCTGGATCGGCTGGCGCAGCGTGCCCTGGTGTGCACGGTTGAGATAGGCGAACGCCGGGGATCCGGGGCCGCCGTTCAGGTACTTGTAGGTGCAGCCGACCGCCATGTCGACGCCCCACGCGTCGAGGTGCATCGGAACGACGCCCGCCGAGTGGCAGAGGTCCCACATCATGAGCGCGCCCGAGGCGTGCACGGCATCCGTGATCGCGGGCATGTCGGCCAGCGCGCCGGAGCGGTAGTCGACGTGGCTGAGCGAGACGATCGCGGTGCGCTCCGACACGACGGCGACGACGTCGGCGACGCTCACGCCGAGCACGGGGTCGGGCTCGATCCAGCGCAGCGTCATGCCGGTCTCGAAGGCGACGCCCTCGGCGAGGAATCGGTCGGTGGGGAAGTTGCCCGCCTCGATCACGAGCTCGGTGCGGGTCGGGTCGGCGGCGGCCGCGGCGCGCATCAGCTTGTAGATGAGCACGCTGGTCGAGTCGGCGACGACGGTCTGACCGGATGCCGCGCCCAGCGCGACGCGGCCGATGCGGTCGCCGAGCTCCATCGGCAGCGCCATCCACTGCTCGTCCCACGACCGGATGAGGCGCGTGCCCCAGTCCTCGCGCACGAAGGCCGCGAGCCGCTCCGGGATGTCGCGCAGGGGGCGGCCGAGCGAGTTCCCGTCGAGGTAGGCGTCGACGCCCGGGGCATCGGCGAAGGCGTCGAGGTGCGCCGCGAGCGGATCGGCGGCGTCGAGGGCGCGGGCGTGCTCGAGAAGGGCGGAGTCGAGAACGGCGGAGTCGTGGAGGTCGGTCATGTCACACCTTCAGGTCTTCGGGGAGGAGGGGGCGGGCGCGGAGCGGGTCGGGGGAGGTGCCGGGCGCTCCGGGGATGACGAGCGGTCGCGCGCCGGGGTCGCGCGGGTCGAGCGGTGCCAGCGCCCGCAGCAGGGCGTCGTCGTCGAGACCGGCGTCGCGGAGCGCCGCGATCTCGCCCGGGTTCAGACCGACGGGTGTCGGGCCGTTGCCCATGTCGGTGCCGTAGAGCACCGTGCCCCCGGCGGCGTGGAAGCGTCGCACGTTCCCGACCGCGACCGCGCGGTTCGCGTCGTCGTGCACGGCGAGCGTCGAGATCCAGGCGACGGATGCCGCCTGCGCGGCGATCTCGTCGTCGTCGAGCACCTCGGTGAAGGGAGCATGCGCGAGGCGCGCGACACCGAGTCGCGCGAGGCGCTGCGCCTCGCCCGGTCCCTCCGCGTGAGCGGTGACCGTGAGGCCGTGGGCGGCGGCCAGGTCGACGATCGTGCGGATGAGCTCATCGCCGAACACCGGTCCCGCGGTCGTGTTGCTGGCGATCTTGAGGCACCGGGCACCGGCATCCGCCATCTCGTCCACCGCCTCGGCGGCCTGCGCCGCGTCGTTGATCTCGCGCACCGAACCCGCCGGGGCCCACGCGCGGTCGGAGGGGTAGCCGCCCGGGGCGGTGAGGAAGGCACCGGCGTATTCGAGGCGGACGGGGGCGAGCGTCTCGCCGAGCCGTGCGATCTCCGTCACGTTCGCCCCGAGGTCGATGACGCGGCCGAGGGTCGAGGCGGCGAGGCCCGTCGTGTCGACGAGCTGCAGGTGCACGTGGTGGTCGGTGAACCCGCCCGTCACGACGCCGTCGAGGCGGGGGAGCTGATCGGCCGGGGTCGCATCGCGCACGATCATCCGTCCGTCGAGCACGTCGATCACGCCCTCGCGCCATTCCTCGCCGTCGAAGAAGGTCGCCGCCCTCATCAGCTGCCGATCTCGGTGCGCACGGCGTAGAGCTCGGGGAAGAAGGTCAGATCGAGCGCGCGCTGCAGGAATCCGACGCCGCTGGAGCCGCCGGTGCCGACCTTCATGCCGATCGTGCGGGCCACGGTCTTGAGGTGGCGGAAGCGCCAGAACTGGAAGTTGTCCTCGAGGTCGACGAGGTCTTCGCACGCCTCGTAGAGGTCCCAGTACCGGCTCGGGTCCTGGTAGATCTCGCGGATCGCGGGCACGAGCTCGGTCGTCATCCGGTAGGGCTCCCGCACGTCGCGGTCGAGGATCTCAGCGGGGATCGGCAGCCCACGGCGGGCGGCGAAGCGCAGGAACTCGTCGTACAGGGTCGGCTTCTCCCACTCGGCGGTGAGCAGTGCGAGGTTGGCGGGGTGATCGCGGAAGACACCGAGCATCTTCTCGTTCTTGTTGCCGAGGGCGAACTCGACCGCACGGTACTGCACCGACTGGAAGCCCGACGAGTTGCCCAACGCGCCGCGGAACTGCGCGTACTCGGTGGGGGTGAGGGTCGCGAGCACCGCCCACTGCTGGGTCATGACGTCCTGGATGCGCTTGACCCGGGCGATGCGCTTGAGGGCCTCGCGCAGGTCGTCGCGGGCGAGGAGCTCCCGCGCCGAGGAGAGCTCGTGCAGCAGCTGCTTGAGCCACAGCTCGGTGGTCTGGTGCTGGATGATGAACAGCATCTCGTCGTGGTGCTCGGGGCTGCTCACCGGACGCTGCGCCGTGAGCAGCTGGTCGAGCCCGAGGTACGACCCGTAGGTCATCTTGCCTTCGAGGTCGGTCACGATCCCGCCCTCGAGCGCACGCGTGTTCTCGGCGGTGGTGTTCTCGGCGGGGGTGGCCTGCGTGGCCGGGGTGCTCTCGGGATTCGGGCTCTCGACACTCATGGGGCAAACATATAACGAATGTGCCGTTCGTCACAATGATGAAATGTCAAGGGGTCGGGGTGATTCGCGTACGACCGCTACCGTCGAGGGATGGGTGACCGCATCGACGCGCGCAGTTTTACGCGCCAGGACCGCACGAAGTTCCGCGCCAAGACCGAGCAGTGCCTCGACGCGCTCGCCGAGATGCTCGCCGATGGACGCTTCGACGGAGCGCTGCCTCAGCTCGGCCTCGAGATCGAGCTCAACCTCGTCGACCCCGCCGGGGATCCGGCCATGGCCAACGAAGCGGCGCTGGAAGCGATCGCCAGCCCCGCGTTCCAGACCGAACTCGGCCGGTTCAACATCGAGGTCAACGTCGCGCCGCGCCCGATCGGTGGAGGGCGCACGCGCGATCTCGAGACGTCGCTGCGCAACGCCATCGACGAGGCGGATGCCCGGGTGCAGGCGGCGACCGGCAATGCGATCGCGATGATCGGGATGCTGCCCACCCTCGACGAGCACCACTTCACCGAGCGCTGGATCTCGGAGGATCCGCGCTACAGCCTGCTCGGCCAGCAGGTGCTCGCCGCGCGCGGGGAGGACATCGAGCTGAAGCTGGACGGCGTACCGCTGCCGGGCAGCCCCCGCGAGAGCCTCGACATCGTGACCGACACGATCCTTCCCGAGGCCGCCTGCACCTCGGTGCAGTTGCACCTGCAGGTCGAGCCGGACTCCTTCGCGCCGTACTGGAACGCGGCGCAGGCCATGGCCGGGGTGCAGGTCGCGCTCGCCGCCAACTCCCCGTTCTTCGCGGGACGCGCCCTGTGGCACGAGACCCGCATCCCGATGTTCGAGCAGGCCACCGACACCCGCTCGCAGGAGCTGAAGAATCAGGGGGTGCGTCCGCGCGTGTGGTTCGGGGAGCGCTGGGTCACCTCGATCTTCGACCTCTTCGAGGAGAACTCGCGGTACTTCCCGGCGCTGCTGCCGGCCGTCACCGACGAGGACCCCTTCGCGGAACTCGCCGCCGGCCGCGCGCCCTCCCTCGCCGAGCTGCGCATGCACAACGGCACGGTGTACCGCTGGAACCGACCCATCTACGACACGGTCGACGGCACCGCCCACCTGCGCGTCGAGAACCGCGTGCTGCCCGCGGGGCCGACGGTCGTGGACGTGCTCGCCGACACGGCCTTCTACTACGGTCTCGTGCGCACCCTCGCCGAGGCGGATCGTCCGCTGTGGACGCAGATGAGCTTCGATGCCGCGGCCGAGAACCTGCGGGCGGGCGCGCGCGACGGGATCGAGGCGCGACTCTACTGGCCCGAGGTGGGCTGGGTCGGCGCGCGCGAGCTCGTGCTGCGGCGACTGCTGCCGATGGCCGCCGAGGGGCTCGACACGTACGGTGTCGACCCGGCGGCACGCGATCGGTACCTCGGCATCATCGAGCAGCGCTGCGTGACCGGGCGCAACGGGGCGACCTGGCAGCGGGGCAGCGTCGCGGCGCGGGAGCGCGCTGGGCAGACCCGGGCGGAGGCGCTGCACGGCATGCTCGGCGACTACCTCGAGCTCGCCCGGGCCGGGGAGCCGGTGCACACCTGGGAGTGAGGGGAATCCCCTATCTCCTGCGGTGGTCCGCCGTTCAGAGCGCGGGCGTGCGCGGCGGGGACGTGCGGCGCTCGCCGGGTGCTCCGGATGCCTCGAACGCCGCCGCGAGCCGCAGCAGGCGCGCGTCGTCGTGGGCGCGGCCGACGAAGGTGAGTCCGATCGGCATGCCGATGTCGTCGAGGAGGCCCATCGGCACCGTGACGGTCGGGATGCCGAGGTGACGGATGGCGAGGTTGCCGTTCGCGATCCAGGTGCCGTTGCGCCAGCCGAGGTCGGCGGATGCCGGATCGACGTCCATGTCGGCGGGGCCGAGGTCGGCGACGGCGGGGAAGACGACGGCGTCGAGGCCGAGGCCGTCCATCCACTGCTCGAGATCGCGGCGCCGGGTCTCCTCCAGCCCGCGGAGACCCTCGGGCAGTTCGGGCATGTCGTCGGGGCCGGTGTCGGGGTGCTCCCGCACCCAGTCGGGGTACTCGGCGATGTCGTCGTCGAAGCCGGTGTAGCGGTCGGGCAGCGCGCCGTCCGGGTGCGGGAAGATCGTGGATCCGTCGATGCCGGTCAGTGAGTCGAGGGCGGGGTCGCCGTTGGCCCGCAGGAAGTCCTCCCACGCCCACGCCGAGAGATCGACGATCTCGCGGTGCAGGTAGGCGGGCGAGACGAGCCCGCGCGTCGCTATCGTCGGGGCGCCGGGGCGGTCGCCCTCGTAGTTCGACACCACGGGGAAGTCGACCTCGAGCACGGTCGCCCCTGCCGCCTCGAGGTCGCGGCGCGCTGCCGCCCAGCGAGTGAGGACCGAGGGGCGGGTGTCGATGCGCCGACCGGTCGGCCCGCCGATCCCGGGGTGCGGGGCGGTGCCCGCCTCGGGATCGGCGTCGATGTACATGCGGGGGATGCCGATCCGGATGCCGGCGAGGGCGTTCGCGCGGTCGGAAGGGGGCGTGCCGGTCGCGACGAGCGTGCCGGTCGCGGCGAGCGCCGGATAGGAGGCGGGACGCACCGAGGAGGCGGCCGGGATCGGCACCCACGGCTGCGTGCGCCAGAAGTCTCCGCGTGTCTCGGCGTCGTCGGCGACGATGACGTCGAGCACCTCGAGCAGATCGGCCATCGTGCGAGCGTGCGGCACCACCACGTCCATCGTGGGCACGAGGGGCCAGTTGCCGCGCACCGAGATCACGCCGCGCGAGGGCGTGTACGCGCAGAGGGCGTTGTTCGTCGCCGGGCCTCGACCACTCGACCAGGTCTCCTCGGCCAGGCCGAACGCGGCGAAGCTCGCGGCGGTCGCGGTGCCCGAGCCGTTCGACGATCCGGAGGCGAAGGGCGCGGTGAGCCACTGCGCGCTGTACGGACTCTCGGCGCGTCCGTAAACCCCGCGCTGCATGCCGCCGTTCGCCATCGGCGGCATGTTGGTGAGTCCGAGGCAGATGGCCCCGCCGGCCCGCAGCCGCTCGATGGTGAACGCGTCGCGCTGGGCGACGAGCCGCGCGAAGGCCGGACTGCCGGCGGCGGCGGTGAGCCCGCGCACGAGGTAGCTGTCTTTGGCCGTGTAGGGGATGCCGTCGAGCGGGCCGAGGGTCTCGCCGCGCGCCCGACGCTCGTCGGATGCCGCCGCCTCGGCGCGGGCCTCCGGGTTGCGCACGACGACCGCGTTCAATGCGGTGAGCGTGCCCGGGCCGTCATAGGCGTCGATACGGGCGAGATAGGCGTCGACGAGGTCGACCGCCGTCGCCGCTCCCTCGTCGAGGGCGCGGCGCAGGTCGGCGATCGACGCCTCGACGACATCGATCATGCGAGTGCGCCCGTGGGTGAGGACTGTCCGAGCGCCGGCTGCTGCTGCGTGATGCAGTGGATGCCGCCCCCGCGGTCGAACAGCGGTCGTGCATCGACGGTCACGACGCGTCGGCCGGGATACGCCTCGGCGAGGATCTCGCGCGCCACGGCATCCGCTCGTTCGTCTCCGAACCCGCAGGCGACCACGCCGTCGTTCGTCACGAGATGGTTGACGTAGCTCCAGTCCACGAAGCCCTCGTCGTCGCGCAGCGTGGAGGGCGCGGGGAGATCGATCACCTCGAAGCTGCGGCCGGCGGCATCCGTCTGCTCGGTGAGGTGCGCCCGCAGCTCGCGCGTCACCGCGTGGTCGGGGTGCGCGGGATCGTTCTGCGCGTGCAGCAGCAGGCGCCCGGGCGAGACGATCGTCGCCACGATGTCGACGTGCCCGTTGGTGCCGAAGTCGTCGTAGTCGCGAGTGAGGCCGCGCGGCAGCCAGACCGCCTTGGTCGCCCCGATCGTGCGCAGCATCTCGGCCTCGACGCGCTGCCGGTCGGCGTAGGGATTGCGGCGCGGGTCGAGCTGCACGGTCTCGGTGAGCAGCACGGTGCCCTGGCCGTCGACGTGGATCCCGCCGCCCTCGTTCACGAGGGTCGAGCTCACGAGCTCGGCGTCGACGCCGCGTGCGATGATGCGGGCGTGCTGCGCGGCCGCCGCCCAGTCGGCCCACTCCGGGTCGCCCCAGCCGTTGAAGATCCAGTCGACCGCGCCGAGCGCCTCGGGGCGTTCGTCGTCGATCACGAAGGTCGGTCCGGAGTCGCGCATCCAGAACTCGTCGACCGGTGCCTCCACGATCTCGACACCCGCTCCCAGCATCCGCCTCGCCCGCGCGAGCTCGCGCGGATCCACCAGCATCGTGACCGGCTCGAACTCGGCGACCGCGTGCGCCACCGCCGTCCACGTCGCATACCCCTCGTCGCGCTCGGCCGCGCTCTCGCCGAGCGTCTGGCCCTCGACGGGGAAGGCCATCCAGGTGCGATCGTGGCGTGCGGTCTCTGCGGGCATGCGCCAGGCCATCGGTGTCTCCTCGCGGTGGAGTGGTTATTGAACATGCGATCAACAGGTGCTACGGTAACCCGTGATGAACACGACGTCAAGAGTCTCCGGCCCCCGGCGCCTCCCTCCCGAAGAGCGCGACCGCTCGATCCTCGAGGGCGCCGTCGGGCTCGCCCGCGAGAGCGGGCTGGAGGCTCTCACCCTGCGTGCCGTCGCCGCCCGCGTGGGTGTCACCCCGGCTCTCGTCGCGCACTACCGCCCGGGCATGGACGCCTTCCTCGCCGATGTCTTCGGCGAGATCGTGGCGGCCGAGCGCGACGAGGTCATGGCGTCGTTCGATCCCGGCGCGACCGTGCGCGACAACCTGCTGCACATGACCGAGACGCTGCTCGACGGCCGTCGCGACGACGTGACCCTCGTGTGGGTGCAGGCGTGGGCACTGGGTGCGCGCAACGAGGCGCTCGCCGCGCGCGTCCGCTCCGAGATGGACCTCTGGCAGAGCGCCCTCGAGGCGCATCTCGCCCGTGCCGTCGCCTCGGGCGAGATCTCGGCGACCCGCACCGAGACCGCGGCCTGGCTGCTGCTCGCGATGATCGACGGCATGAACGCGCACTCGTTGGTGAAGTGGGTGCCGCACGATCGCGCCGCCCTCGCCCGGCGCACGCTCGCCGTCGTGCTCGATCCGCGCGGCGATGCACCGAATCCCCTCACCCCGGATCCCCTCACCCCGAACACGCTCACCCCGAACCCGCTCGACGCCCCGGCGTCCGCTCCCTCCTCCGCGAAGTAAGGAACGCCCCATGGATGCTGTGCGCATGCACGCCGCCTCGGCCGAGTCGACGGCCATCGTCGACGCGGTGCTCGACTACTCCCGACGGCGGATGCTGGCGGCCGACGTGCCGCTCGACAAGCCGCAGAGCGAGGCCGAGCTCAACCGGCTCGTCGGGGCCACGATCACCGACGCGGGACTGGGGGCCAACCGGGCGCTCAGCGTGTTCGAGCACATCCTCGCGCCGGCGTGCCTGACCACGAGTCATCCGCTGTACCTGTCGTTCATCCCCACCGCGCCGACCATGGCGGCGATCGCGTTCGACCTGGTGGTTTCGGCATCCGGTCTCTACGGCGGCAGCTGGCTCGAGGGAGCGGGCGCCGTGCACGCCGAGAACGAGGTGCTCTCGTTCCTGGCGAAAGAGTTCGGGCTTCCCGACACCGCGGGTGGGGTCTTCGTGCAGGGCGGCACGATCGGCAACCTGTCGGCGCTGGTCGCCGCGCGCGAGGCCGCCAAGGCGCGGCTCCTCGATGCGGGCAAGCAGCTCCCGTCGCGTTGGAAGATCGTCTGCAGCGTCGAGGCCCACTCCTCGAACAAATCGGCCGCGCGGGTGATGGATGCCGACGTGCTGCTCGTGCCGGCGGGCGACGACGGCGTTCTCCGCGCGGATGCCGTGCGCGACGCCCTCGCCGAACACGGTGACGAGATCTGCGCGGTCGTCGCGACCGGGGGATCGACGAACTTCGGCATCGTCGACGACATCGCCGGCATCGCTGCTCTGAAGGACGAATTCGAGTTCTGGCTGCACATCGACGGCGCGTACGGACTCACCGCGATGCTGTCGCCCGAGGCGCGGCACATCTTCGCCGGGGTGGAGCGCGCGGACTCGGTGATCGTCGATCCGCACAAGTGGCTGTTCGCGCCGTTCGACTGCTGCGCCCTGATCTACCGCGATCCCGAGGCGGGACGCCGCGCGCACACCCAGCACGCCGAGTACCTCGATACGCTCACCGACGGCGACGACTTCAGCCCGTCCGACTACTCGATCCAGCTCACGCGGCGCCCCCGCGGCCTGCCGCTCTGGTTCTCGCTCGCGACGTACGGCGTCACGTCCTATCGCGACGCGGTCGGGGCGACGATGGCGCTCACCCGCCGCATCGCCGACGAGATCGCGGCACGCCCCGGGCTCCGGCTCGTGCGCGATCCGCAGCTGTCGGTCGTCGTGTTCGAGCGTGACGGGTGGGAACGCGCCGACTACGACCGCTGGTCGGCCGCCCTGCTCGACTCGCAGCGCGCCTTCGTCGTTCCGAGCTCGCACAAGGGCCGCCCGAACACGCGCTTCGCGATCCTCAACCCGCTCACGACCTTCGAAGACCTCGTCGGCATCCTCGACACCATGGCCTGACAGCGCGCCTCATCTACTCGTGTGCGCGTCCAGGAAGTCGATGGTCTTCTGCAGGGCGGTCCGGGCATCCGGCAGGTCGAGGTGGAACTGGTACTCGTGGGGGAGCGCCGGTTCGTGCGGTGCCGGCCAGAAGAGCGTCGTGACCTCGACCCCCACCTCGTCGAGGCGCTTCGCCATCGGGATCGACTGCAGCCAGGTGAGGCCGTCACCGTTGCCGCCCGAGATGTAGGTCGCGGGGAAGTCCGCGGTCACCCAGTCCACGGTCGACATCGTCGCGCCCGTCGAGTCCTCGGCCCAGGTCTTTGTGCCGGAGTACGCCCACATCGCCGACTTGAAGCCCCAGCCGGCGATCCCGTCGAGCTGCGCGAGCGCCGACAGATCGTAGACGCCGCAGTTGAGCACGGTCGCGACCAGTTGCGAGGCCTCGATCGACGGAGTGATGTCCATGATCTCGGCGTAGTCGGGGCTCGTGATGAGCGTGGCCATCTGGCTGGCGAGCTGGGCACCGGCGGAGTCCCCGGCGAGCACGATCCGCGTGGGATCGACGCCCAGCTCGGCGGCATGCTCGTCGATGTAGGCGAGCGCCTCGTTGAGCTGGTTCACCGCGAGCGGGTACACGCCCTCGGGGCCGATCGTGTAGTTCACGCCGATCGTCGTGTAGCCCTCGGCGGCGAGGATGCGCAGGTACGGATCGACGTTCTCCTTCGCGCCCGAGATCCAGGCGCCGCCGTGGATCCAGACGACCGTGGGCAGCGGGCCGGTGGCGGATGCCGGGGAGAAGACGTCCAGGGTCGTGTCGGCACCCCGGTCCCCGAAGGCGACGTCGAGCTGCTCGGTGAGCTCGACGTCGGGCACGTGCTTCTCCATCTCCGCCGCTGTCTCGTCACCGCCCTTGGCGAACACGGCGCGGATGATCATGGCCGACGGCCACGGGGTGAGCGAGCCGACGATCGCCACGACCGCGGCCACCCCGACGACGCAGGCGACGGCGATCTTCGTCCGCCGCCACGGACGACGCGACTTCGCGGGTCGTGCCGGTTCTGGTTCGTGGTCGTGCGCGCTCATGGGACTCCCTCTCCGCGCACCAGTGTGGCAGTACTCCGCGCGGCGACGCACGCCCGGATCGACGCCGTGACCGGGGCGGGAATCCCCGGCCCGCGAACCGGTCCGGTGGCCGACAGCACTTGTCCGCTGGGCGACACCCGCCCTCGCTAGCGTGAAGAGGGCCCCCGATTCCTGGAGTCCCGATGCCCCGCCCTGCGCCGAACCACGCGCCGAATCCTGCTCCGACGACCGTGGGACGGGCGTTCCGCGAGGGGGTGTGGGGGCGCGGGCGTCGGCTGCGCGCGGCGCTCTCGATCGCGGGTTTCTGCGGGCATCAACTCGCCGAGGTCATGGTGCCCGTCGCGGTGGGCGTCGTGATCGACCGGGCCATCGCTCCGCACGACCCGGTCGCGCTCGGGTGGGCGCTGACGTTCCTCGTCGCCGTGTTCGCGGTACTGATCTGCGCGTGGCAGGTGGGTGATCGCTCCGCCACCGTCGTCTACGCGCGCGGCGAGCACGCGCTGCGGCAGGGGGTGCTCGGGCTCGCGCTGCGCCGTCGCGTGCGGCGTCCGGCCGGCGAGGTGCTGACGATCTCCTCGTCGGATGCCGGACAGACGGCCGGGTTCTTCTGGGTGATCGCCGAGCAGGCGGCCGCGGCGACGGCGGTGCTCGTCGCGTGCATCACGCTGCTCGTCATCGCCTGGCCGCTCGTGATCGCCGTCGTGATCGGCACGCTCGTGCAGGCGTTCGTCGTGCACGCCGTGAGCGGGGGCCTGCGTCGTCGCGGATACGCGGCGCAGAAGCAGGCCGCGCGGCTCGACGCGGTGAGCACCGACTTCGCGACCGGCCTGCGCGTGCTCGGCGCCCTGGGCGGGGCTCCCCGAGCGGCCGAGCGCTACGTCGCCGAGAGCGCGGTCGCGGCCGAAGCCGCCTATCGCGCCGAGAAGGCGACAGCCGGGCTCACGGCGCTGAACCTGCTGGTGAGCGGTCTCGCCTTCACCGGCATCGCGATGCTCGGCGGTTGGCTCGCGCTGGAGGGCGCGATCACGGTCGGCGGATTCGTCACGGCGATGGGGCTCGCGCAGACGATCCGTGGACCTCTGCAGGCGCTCGGCTATCTGCCGGCGCAGATCGCGAGCAAGCACGGGTCGGCGACGCGCATCGCCGAGTTCACCGCCGAAGCGGGAATGGATGCCGCCGAAGCGGGAGCGGATGCCGTCGAGCGGATGCCGGTGACGGATGCCGTCGCCGCGGCCGCAGGTGGAGTGGCCGCGGGCGGAGTGGTCGCGCGCCTCGACGTCGACGGGCGGCCGATCGAGATCCGCGCGGGCGAGCTCACGGGGATTCGCGCAGACCCCGCGCGGATCGCCGATCTCGCGCGTCTGTTCGGCGGACAGCGCGAGCCCGATGTCGGCGAGCTGCTGCTGACCGGAACGGATGCCGCCCACCTCGATGCCGAGGGTCTCCGATCCCGGGTGTTCGCCCCGCCGCACGACGCCGCGGTGTTCAGCGGCACGGCGGCCGAGAACATCGCCGATCCGATCGACGCCGCGCACCTCGAGGCATCCGCGTTCGACGAGGTGCTGCGCCGGCTGCCCGACGGTCTCGACGAGCGCGTGGGCGAGCGCGGCCTTCGGCTCTCGGGCGGTCAGCGTCAGCGCCTTCTGCTCGCCCGGGCCCTGCACCAACCGCAGCCCCTGCTCGTGCTGCACGAGCCGACCACCGCGATCGATCCGATCACCGAGGCGCAGGTCGCCGAGGGTCTCGCCCGTGACGGGCGCACGATTCTGCTGCTCACCGACCGCGCCTCGCTGCTCGCGGCGTGCGCGCGCGTGCACGATCTGAGGGACGACCCCGATCTGCGCGACGACCGCGACCGGAGGCGGGACGACCCCGATCAGAGGGACGACGCATGAGCGACGAGAAGCTGCCGGTCGCGAGCCGCCGCGACACCGCGCGCGGACTCCTCACGGCGCTCGGGCATCGACGGGGGCTCGTGCTGCTCGCGCTCGTGACCCTGTTCGCCGGCGTCGGGGCAGCGCTCGTCGCCCCGTGGGTGATCGGGCTCATGGTCGACGACATCGTGGCGGGCGGCACAGGGCTGCTGCCCTTCGGACTGGTGCTCGCGGCATCCGTGGTGTCGGCGGCCGTGCTCACGTGGGTGGGGCGCGTGCTGCTGGCCCGGCTGGGGCAGGGCACGATCCGGGAGGTGCGCGAGTCGGCGTTCCGCACGGCTCTCGCCCAGCCGACGTCGCGGATCGAGGCGGCGGGGACCGGTGACCTGGTGGCGCGTCTCTCGGGCGACGTGCGTGCGGTGGGCGAGGTCGTCGAGGGCGCGTTGCCCGCCTTCCTGACCGCGGTCTTCGGGATCGTGCTGAGCCTGATCGGCATGGGGGCGCTCGACGCGCGCTTCGCACTGGCGGCCCTGTGCGCCGCCCCGGTGCAGTTCTTCGCACTGCGCTGGTTCCTGCGCCGGTCCGCTCCGATCTATCGCGCGCATCGCACGGTGGTGGCCGAGCGGGGGCAGCGCACGATCGAGGCGGTGCGCGGGGTCGACACCGTCGTCGCGCTGCGCACCGAGGAGAGGCACCTGGCCGGGATCGCCGAGGCCAGCGAGCAGGCGATCGGGCTCGAGGTGCGCGCGACGCGGGTGCGCAACGACTTCAACGTCTTCCTCAACGGGGCCGAGTTCCTGGGGCTCGCGGCCGTTCTGGTGACGGGGTACTTCCTCGTCGCGGGCGGTCTGGTCGAGCTGGGCGCCGCGACCGCCGCCGCGCTCTACTTCCTCGGGCTCTTCGGGCCGATGAGCAGCCTGCTCTACCGGATCGACGACCTGCAGGATGCCGGCGCCAGCCTCGCGCGCCTGTTCGGAGTGATCGGCCTCCCCTCTCCCGCGCCGCGTACGCAGGAGAGGCCCGCCCGTCGCGGCGCGATCGACGTCGAGGGGCTGCGCTTCGGACATCGTCCCGATCGTGACGACCTCGCCGGTGTCTCACTGCGCGCATCGGCGGGCGAGAGGATCGCGGTGGTCGGGGCGAGCGGTGCGGGCAAGACGACGCTCGCCCGCGTGCTCGCGGGTGCGCTCCCCGTGGGCGGGGGAGACGTCCGCCACGATGGCCGCGCGATCGGGGAGTGGCACCCGCACGACCTACAGGATGCCGTGATCATGCTGAGCCAGGAGCCCCATGTGTTCGCGGGCACGGTGCGTGATGACCTGGGGCTGTTCGCGGATGCCGACGAGGAGCGGATGCTCGCGGTCATCGACGCGCTGGACGCGCACTGGGTCCACCGCCTGCCCGAGGGGCTCGACACTCCGGTGGGGGAGTCGGGGCATCCGCTCACCCCGGGGCAGGCGCAGCACCTGGCGCTGGTGCGGGTGGCGCTGTCGGATGCCTCGGTCGTGATCCTCGATGAGGCGACGGCGGAGGCGGGGTCGGCGGACGCCGAGATCCTCGACGACGCGGCGGCCCGGGCGATCGGTGCGCGCACGGGGATCGTGATCGCGCACCGGCTCACCCAGGCGGTGACGGCCGACCGCATCCTGGTGATGGAGGACGGGCGGATCGTGCAGTCGGGAACGCACGCCGACCTCGTCGAGACGCCGGGACCCTATGCGCGGCTCTGGGCGGCGTGGACCGCCTGGTGACCGCCGTTCCGCGGAAAATCGGGACGACACGCCCGGCGGACGGGCCGGATTTGCCCGACCCCCGGAATCCACGTAAGTTATTACCTGTTCGCCCCACAGGGAAGCGGAAAGGCCGAGAGCCTCACCCCCCTCAAGCGGAGAACCACCCCCCCCGAATCCACATCAACTCTTCTGAGTGTTCTGGATGAAGGAACTGCCTCATTCCGATGAGCGAGTCGCCGAAACGCGATTTGACAACAGGAACGAGATCAGTAAGATAGAGAAGTTGCCCTTCGGGCCTGGTTGTGATGACTGGGTCGTGGGAGCATCCGATCCTTGAGAACTCAACAGCGTGCACTTGTCAAATGCCAAATAACCTCGATTCAGCTTCGGCTGGATGAGATTCCTTTGGATCAAAGACCAACCTCCTTGTGGGGTTGGCAACGGATGAAGTCAGCAATGAATTTGTCTCTTTGGTCAGCATCAAACTCGCTGCTTCCCGGTTTTTCCCCGGGTGGTATGCATTTCTTTTTTACGGAGAGTTTGATCCTGGCTCAGGATGAACGCTGGCGGCGTGCTTAACACATGCAAGTCGAACGGTGAAGCAGAGCTTGCTCTGTGGATCAGTGGCGAACGGGTGAGTAACACGTGAGCAACCTGCCCCTGACTCTGGGATAAGCGCTGGAAACGGCGTCTAATACTGGATATGTGACGTGACCGCATGGTCTGCGTCTGGAAAGAATTTCGGTTGGGGATGGGCTCGCGGCCTATCAGCTTGTTGGTGAGGTAATGGCTCACCAAGGCGTCGACGGGTAGCCGGCCTGAGAGGGTGACCGGCCACACTGGGACTGAGACACGGCCCAGACTCCTACGGGAGGCAGCAGTGGGGAATATTGCACAATGGGCGGAAGCCTGATGCAGCAACGCCGCGTGAGGGATGACGGCCTTCGGGTTGTAAACCTCTTTTAGCAGGGAAGAAGCGAAAGTGACGGTACCTGCAGAAAAAGCGCCGGCTAACTACGTGCCAGCAGCCGCGGTAATACGTAGGGCGCAAGCGTTATCCGGAATTATTGGGCGTAAAGAGCTCGTAGGCGGTTTGTCGCGTCTGCTGTGAAATCCGGAGGCTCAACCTCCGGCCTGCAGTGGGTACGGGCAGACTAGAGTGCGGTAGGGGAGATTGGAATTCCTGGTGTAGCGGTGGAATGCGCAGATATCAGGAGGAACACCGATGGCGAAGGCAGATCTCTGGGCCGTAACTGACGCTGAGGAGCGAAAGGGTGGGGAGCAAACAGGCTTAGATACCCTGGTAGTCCACCCCGTAAACGTTGGGAACTAGTTGTGGGGTCCATTCCACGGATTCCGTGACGCAGCTAACGCATTAAGTTCCCCGCCTGGGGAGTACGGCCGCAAGGCTAAAACTCAAAGGAATTGACGGGGACCCGCACAAGCGGCGGAGCATGCGGATTAATTCGATGCAACGCGAAGAACCTTACCAAGGCTTGACATATACGAGAACGGGCCAGAAATGGTCAACTCTTTGGACACTCGTAAACAGGTGGTGCATGGTTGTCGTCAGCTCGTGTCGTGAGATGTTGGGTTAAGTCCCGCAACGAGCGCAACCCTCGTTCTATGTTGCCAGCACGTAATGGTGGGAACTCATGGGATACTGCCGGGGTCAACTCGGAGGAAGGTGGGGATGACGTCAAATCATCATGCCCCTTATGTCTTGGGCTTCACGCATGCTACAATGGCCGGTACAAAGGGCTGCAATACCGCGAGGTGGAGCGAATCCCAAAAAGCCGGTCCCAGTTCGGATTGAGGTCTGCAACTCGACCTCATGAAGTCGGAGTCGCTAGTAATCGCAGATCAGCAACGCTGCGGTGAATACGTTCCCGGGTCTTGTACACACCGCCCGTCAAGTCATGAAAGTCGGTAACACCTGAAGCCGGTGGCCTAACCCTTGTGGAGGGAGCCGTCGAAGGTGGGATCGGTAATTAGGACTAAGTCGTAACAAGGTAGCCGTACCGGAAGGTGCGGCTGGATCACCTCCTTTCTAAGGAGCATCTGACTCTTCGGAGTCCAGAACCCAGATCGAAGGCATACGTTCTTCGCTGGGAGCTCATGGGTGGAACATTTGACATGGCATCGAGATCTGATCTCTGGTCGAGTACGCAACTTCGGTTGTTGGAAAGAGTGGGGTGAGGGGACCGGTGCCTGCACGCTGTTGGGTCCTGAGGGACCGGATGCGATCTTCGGATCGTTTCTGTACCTCTGGGCCTCTTCTGGTTTCTCCCGTGTGGGGTTGCTGGATGGGGTACCGCCCGTACTTTGAGAACTACACAGTGGACGCGAGCATCTTGCAGCCGGCTTTCGAGCTGGTTGCACAAGATGATCTTAAAGATCATTAGTCAATTTCATGCCAGGCTTTCGGGCCTGGTGTCGATTCTGATTCAAACTCATGTGATTTCAAGTCTTTAAGAGCAAACGGTGGATGCCTTGGCATCTGGAGCCGAAGAAGGACGTAGCAATCTGCGATAAGCCTCGGGGAACTGATAAGCAAGTTTTGATCCGAGGGTGTCCGAATGGGGAAACCCCGCTGGGCGGCGTGCCGACCTAGTGACTCCCGCCTGAATATATAGGGCGGGTAGAGGGAACGTGGGGAAGTGAAACATCTCAGTACCCACAGGAAGAGAAAGCAACCGCGATTCCGTTAGTAGTGGCGAGCGAAACCGGATCAGGCTAAACCTAGCGTGTGTGATAGCCGGCAGGCGTTGCACGTTGGGGGTTGTGGGACTTTTCAGTCATCTCTGCCGAGGTGGCGGCGTTACAAGAAGGTATAGACGAACGGTCTTGAAAGGCCGGTCATAGAGGGTGCCAACCCCGTAGTCGAAATGCCTCTCTTGGCGCGAAGAGTATCCCAAGTAGCACGGGGCCCGTGAAATCCCGTGTGAATCTGTCAGGACCACCTGATAAGCCTAAATACTCCCAGATGACCGATAGCGGACAAGTACCGTGAGGGAAAGGTGAAAAGTACCCCGGGAGGGGAGTGAAATAGTACCTGAAACCGTTTGCTTACAAACCGTTGGAGCAGCCTTAGTAGCTGTGACAGCGTGCCTTTTGAAGAATGAGCCTGCGAGTTAGCGATATGTGGCGAGGTTAACCCGTGTGGGGTAGCCGTAGCGAAAGCGAGTCTGAATAGGGCGATTCAGTCGCATGTCCTAGACCCGAAGCGAAGTGATCTATCCATGGCCAGGTTGAAGCGACGGTAAGACGTCGTGGAGGACCGAACCCACTTAGGTTGAAAACTGAGGGGATGAGCTGTGGATAGGGGTGAAAGGCCAATCAAACTTCGTGATAGCTGGTTCTCTCCGAAATGCATTTAGGTGCAGCGTTGCGTGTTTCTTGCCGGAGGTAGAGCTACTGGATGGCCGATGGGCCCTACAAGGTTACTGACGTCAGCCAAACTCCGAATGCCGGTAAGTGAGAGCGCAGCAGTGAGACTGTGGGGGATAAGCTTCATAGTCGAGAGGGAAACAACCCAGACCACCAACTAAGGTCCCAAAGCGCGTGCTAAGTGGGAAAGGATGTGGAGTTGCCTTGACAACCAGGAGGTTGGCTTAGAAGCAGCCACCCTTGAAAGAGTGCGTAATAGCTCACTGGTCAAGTGATTCCGCGCCGACAATGTAACGGGGCTCAAGCACGCCACCGAAGTTGTGGCATTGACATTATTGGTAGGCCTTCGTGGTCCAGCCGTGTTGATGGGTAGGAGAGCGTCGTGTGGCCAGCGAAGCGGCGGTGTAAACCAGCCGTGGAGGCTACACGAGTGAGAATGCAGGCATGAGTAGCGAAAGACGTGTGAGAAACACGTCCTCCGAAAGACCAAGGGTTCCAGGGTCAAGCTAATCTTCCCTGGGTAAGTCGGGACCTAAGGCGAGGCCGACAGGCGTAGTCGATGGACAACGGGTTGATATTCCCGTACCGGCGAAGAACCGCCCAAGCTAATCCAGTAGTGCTAAGTGTCTGAATCCCACTGACGGATCCCTTCGGGGTGAAGCGTTGGGCCTAGCGCACGACCCCATTCTGGTGCGGTTAGCGTATTAACAGGTGTGACGCAGGAAGGTAGTCCAAGCCAGGCGATGGTTGTCCTGGTGCAAGTGCGTAGGCCGAACGGTAGGCAAATCCGCCGTTCACATAGGCTGAGACACGATGCGGATAAAAAGTGGATGATCCTATGCTGCCAAGAAAAGCATCGACGCGAGGTTCTAGCCGCCCGTACCCCAAACCGACTCAGGTGGTCAGGTAGAGAATACCAAGGAGATCGAGAGAATCGTGGTTAAGGAACTCGGCAAAATGCCCCCGTAACTTCGGGAGAAGGGGGGCCTTCGACGTATTAGGACTTGCTCCGAAAGCGTTTGGAGGCCGCAGAGACTAGTGGGTAGCGACTGTTTACTAAAAACACAGGTCCGTGCCAAGTCGCAAGACGATGTATACGGACTGACGCCTGCCCGGTGCTGGAAGGTTAAGAGGACCGGTTAGCCGCAAGGCGAAGCTGAGAATTTAAGCCCCAGTAAACGGCGGTGGTAACTATAACCATCCTAAGGTAGCGAAATTCCTTGTCGGGTAAGTTCCGACCTGCACGAATGGCGTAACGACTTCCCAACTGTCTCAACCGCGAACTCGGCGAAATTGCATTACGAGTAAAGATGCTCGTTACGCGCAGCAGGACGGAAAGACCCCGTGACCTTTACTACAGCTTGGTATTGGTGTTCGGTGTGGCTTGTGTAGGATAGGTGGGAGACTTTGAAGCATGGACGCCAGTTCATGTGGAGTCATTGTTGAAATACCACTCTGGTCACTCTGGATATCTAACTTCGAACCGTAATCCGGTTCAGGGACAGTGCCTGGTGGGTAGTTTAACTGGGGCGGTTGCCTCCCAAAAAGTAACGGAGGCGCCCAAAGGTTCCCTCAACCTGGTTGGTAATCAGGTGTCGAGTGTAAGTGCACAAGGGAGCTTGACTGTGAGACTGACAGGTCGAGCAGGGACGAAAGTCGGGACTAGTGATCCGGCAGTGGCTTGTGGAAGCGCTGTCGCTCAACGGATAAAAGGTACCTCGGGGATAACAGGCTGATCTTGCCCAAGAGTCCATATCGACGGCATGGTTTGGCACCTCGATGTCGGCTCGTCGCATCCTGGGGCTGGAGTAGGTCCCAAGGGTTGGGCTGTTCGCCCATTAAAGCGGTACGCGAGCTGGGTTTAGAACGTCGTGAGACAGTTCGGTCCCTATCCGCTGCGCGCGTAGGAAATTTGAGAGGATCTGACCCTAGTACGAGAGGACCGGGTTGGACGAACCTCTGGTGTGTCAGTTGTTCCGCCAGGAGCACCGCTGATTAGCTACGTTCGGGATGGATAACCGCTGAAAGCATCTAAGCGGGAAGCCGGCCTCAAGATGAGATTTCCATACCTTCGGGTGAGAGGCTCCCAGCCAGACTACTGGGTTGATAGGCCAGATGTGGAAGTGCAGTAATGCATGCAGCTGACTGGTACTAATAAGCCGATGACTTGATAACACACCGTTTGTTGGTGCTACGCGTCCACTGAGTGGTTCTCGATGTACGGTCGAGAACCGCATAACAACAATGACTTTGTTATGTGTTTGATTGAAACATCAATAGTGTTTCGGCGGCCATAGCGTGAGGGAAACGCCCGGTTACATTCCGAACCCGGAAGCTAAGCCTCACAGCGCCGATGGTACTGCAGGGGGGACCCTGTGGGAGAGTAGGACACCGCCGGACTTCTTTTAAGAAAAAGAGCCACCCAACGCTGGGTGGCTCTTTTTCGTTTTACGGGCACGTACACGCGATCACGCGCGCACGTGCACCATGCTCACGTGATCAGTGCGCAAGACGCGCCTCGAGCACCGAGGCGGTGCTGCGTACCGCATCCGACAATTGCGTCTCCGTGACGTCGTTTCCTGCCCAGGTGACGGCGACCGCGGCCACCGGCCACCCGTTGTGATCGCGCACCACGGCGCCGACGGAGCGCAGGCCGTCGGCGACCTCGCTGTCTTCGGTCGCATATCCGCGCGTGCGCACTTCGCGGAGCACCTCGCGGAGCTCGCGGGGGTTCCGCGGTCCGACGCCGGTGCGGTCGGGGAAAGCCGAGGCGCTCGGATACAGCGCGCGCACCTGCTCGCGGGGGAGCGCGGCCAGCATGGCCCGCCCGCTCGCGGTGAGATGCGCGGGCAGCCGCACGCCGACGTCCGTGACGAGTGCCGGCCGCCGCGGCGCGCGCTCTTCGACGATGTAGAGCACGTCGCCCCCGCTCATCACGGCGAGGTGCGCGCTCTCGCCCAGGCGGTCCGAGAGGGCTGCCACGAGCGGACGCCCCAGCCGGGCGAGCGGCTGCTGTCGGGCGTAGCCGCCGGCGAGCTCGAACGCGGAGGTGCCGAGGCCCCAGCGACGGTCCTCGCGCAGGTGCACCACGAAGCCGTGCAGCGCCAGGGTGCGGAGCAGGTGGTAGACGGTCGACCGCGGGAGCGCGAGTTCGCGTGCGATCGCCGATGCGGCGACCGGCGCGGGCCGCCCAGCCAGATACCGGAGGATCCGCAGCGTGTGCTCGGCCGCCGGCACCTGCAGGGGAGCGTCGGCCACGGCATCCGAACTGTCTGGGATCACAGACACAGGATGTCATGATCCGCTGTCGCGGGCGACCCCTCGGGTGTGGAATCGAGACATGAGTGAACTCGCCCCCGTGCTCGTCGGCGCCGCCCCGCTGGCTCCCGCCGATGTCGTCGCCGTCGCCCGCCATGGCGCCCCCGTCGTGATCTCCCCCGACGCGCTCGCTCGCGTCGCCGAGACCCGCGCCGTGATCGACGGGCTGGCTGCCGACCCGCACCCGCACTACGGTGTCTCGACCGGGTTCGGCGCACTCGCTACCACGTTCATCGCTCCCGACCGTCGCCTGCAGCTGCAGGCCAGCCTCATCCGCTCGCACGCGGCGGGAACGGGTGCCGAGGTCGAAGCCGAGGTCGTGCGCGGCCTCCAGCTGTTGCGACTGCAGACGCTCGCCTCGGGCCGCACCGGCGTGCGCCCCGTCGTCGTCGAGACCTACGCCGCGCTGCTCAACGCGGGGATCGTGCCGGTCGTGCGCGAGTACGGATCGCTCGGCTGCTCGGGCGATCTCGCCCCGCTCGCCCACATCGCACTGGCGGCGATGGGCGAGGGCGACGTGCGCACCCCCGACGGTGCGCTGGTCCCGGCATCCGAGGCGCTGGCGGCCGCCGGCATTGAGCCGGTGACCCTCGTCGAGAAGGAGGGACTCGCCCTCATCAACGGCACCGACGGGATGCTCGGGATGCTGGTGCTCGCGCTCCACGACCTCGAGGGTCTGCTCCTCACCGCCGACATCGCCGCGGCCATGTCGATCGAGTCGCAGTTGGGCACGGATGCCGTCTTCGCCGCCGATCTCATGGCGCTGCGTCCGCAGACGGGACAGGGCGTCTCGGCGTCGCACCTGCGCGCGTTCCTCGGTGACTCGCCCATCGTGCACAGCCACAAGGGCCCGGAGGACGGCCGGGTGCAGGACGCCTACTCGCTGCGCTGCTCGCCGCAGGTCCACGGCGCCGCGCGCGACACCGCGGGCTACGCGGCGACGATCGCCGGCCGTGAGCTCGCCAGCGTCATCGACAACCCGGTCATCACGGTCGACGGGCGGATCGAGTCGAACGGCAACTTCCACGGGGCGCCGGTCGCCGCCGTGCTCGACTTCCTCGCGATCTCGGTCGCCGACGTCGCCTCGGTGTCGGAGCGGCGCACCGACCGGGCGCTGGATCCGGCGCGCAACCACGGTCTTCCGCCGTTCCTCGCCGATGAGGTCGGCGTCGACTCGGGCCTCATGATCGCGCAGTACGCCGCGGCCGGCATCGTGTCGGAGCTGAAGCGGCTCGCGGTTCCGGCATCCGTCGATTCGATCCCCTCGTCGGCGATGCAGGAGGACCACGTCTCGATGGGCTGGGCGGCCGCGCGCAAGCTGCGCCGCGCCATCGACGGCCTCGGACGGGTGCTCGCGATCGAGATCCTCACCGGTGCCCGTGCCCTCGACCTGCGCGCCCCCCTGCAGGCGGGACCGGCCACCGGTGCCGTGCGCGACCTCGTGCGCACGGTCGCCGCCGGCCCCGGCCCCGACCGATTCCTCTCTCCCGACATGGAGGCCGTGACCGCGCTCGTGCAGTCCGGCGCCGTCGCCCGCATTGCACAGGAGCACGCGAATGACTGACCAGAAGCCCACCCTCACCGACACGACGCGCACCGTGCGGGCGGCACGCGGCAATCAGCGCACCGCCAAGAGCTGGGGCGCCGAAGCCGCCAAGCGGATGCTGATGAACAACCTCGACCCCGAGGTGGCGGAGCACCCCGAGAGCCTGGTCGTCTACGGCGGCACGGGCCGCGCCGCCCGCAGCTGGGAGGCGTACGACGCGATCGTGCGCACCCTCGACGAGCTCGAGCCCGACGAGACGCTGCTCGTGCAGTCGGGCAAGCCGGTGGGGGTCTTCCGCACGCACGAGTGGGCGCCGCGCGTGCTCATCGCCAACTCCAACCTCGTGGGCGACTGGGCGACGTGGCCCGAGTTCCGCCGGCTCGAGGAACTGGGTCTGCTCATGTACGGCCAGATGACGGCCGGCTCGTGGATCTACATCGGCACGCAGGGCATCCTGCAGGGGACCTACGAGACGTTCGCGGCCGTGGCCCGCTCGCTCGGCCGCGACTCGCTGCGCGGCACCCTCACCCTCACCGGCGGTGCCGGCGGCATGGGCGGCGCGCAGCCGCTCGCGGTGACGATGAACGACGGCGTGGTGCTGATCGTCGACGTCGACGAGTCGCGCCTCGCCCGCCGCGTCGAGCACGGGTACCTCGACGAGTACACGACCGATCTCGACGCCGCCGTGGCCCGCGTCCTCGCGGCGAAGGATGCCGGGGAGGCGCTCTCGGTGGGTGTCGTGGGCAACGCCGCCGAGGTGTTCCCCGAGCTGCACCGCCGTGGTGTGCCGATCGACATCGTGACGGATCAGACCAGCGCGCACGACCCGCTCGCCTACCTGCCCATCGGCGTCGACGTGGCCGAGTGGAAGGCGGAGGCCGAGCGCGATGCCGAGGAGTTCACGCGGCGCTCGCGGGAATCGATGGCGGCGCACGTCGCCGCGATGGTCGCGTTCCAGGACGCCGGTGCCGCGGTCTTCGACTACGGCAACTCGATCCGTCGGGAGGCGGAACTCGGCGGCTTCGACCGCGCGTTCGCGTTCCCGGGATTCGTGCCGGCCTACATCCGCCCGCAGTTCGAGGAGGGGCGCGGACCCTTCCGCTGGGCGGCGCTCTCGGGCGACCCCGAGGACATCGCGAAGACCGATCGGGCGATCGCCGAGCTGTTCCCCGACGACACCGCGCTGCACCGCTGGCTCGAGAAGGCCGGCGAGAAGGTGCACTTCGAAGGGCTGCCCGCCCGCATCTGCTGGCTCGGATACAAGGAGCGCCACCTCGCCGGGCTGCGGTTCAACGAGATGGTCGCCTCGGGCGAGCTCTCGGCGCCCATCGTGATCGGGCGCGACCACCTCGACTCGGGCTCCGTGGCCTCTCCCTACCGCGAGACCGAGGCGATGAAGGACGGCTCCGATGCGATCGCCGACTGGCCCCTGCTCAACGCGCTGCTGAACACCTCCTCGGGTGCCTCGTGGGTGTCGCTCCACCACGGCGGAGGCGTCGGTATCGGTCGTTCGCTCCACGCCGGTCAGGTGACGGTCGCCGACGGCACCGATCTCGCCGCGCAGAAGCTCGAGCGCGTGCTCACCAACGACCCCGGCACCGGTGTGATGCGGCACGTGGACGCGGGCTACGAACACGCCCGTGAGGTGGCGCGCGAGCGCGGCCTGAACATCCCGATGCTCTGAGCTGCGCTTCTCGAATCTGAAAGGCTGACGCCATGACGACGCTCCTCACGAACATCGGCGAGTTGACGACGAACGCTCCGGGGGCGGGCCCGTCGGCGGGCTCAGGGACCCCGGACAGCGGCGATTCGGTGGGCACGCTGCACGAGGCGGCCGTCCTCATCGACGGCGACCGGATCGCGTGGGTGGGGGCAGCGGCGGATGCCCCGCCCGCCGATGAGATCGTGGATGCCGCGGGGCGGGCGGTGATCCCCGGGTTCGTCGACAGCCACAGCCACCTGGTGTTCGGGGGCGACCGGGCCGTCGAGTTCGAGGAGCGGATGGCGGGACGCAAGTACGCGGCCGGCGGCATCCGTTCGACCGTGGCGGCCACCCGCGCGGCGACCGACGACGAGCTGCGTGCGCGAGTGCGCGGGTTCCTCGACGAGATGCTCGCGCAGGGCACGACGACCGTCGAGATCAAGAGCGGGTACGGGCTGAGCGTCGCCGACGAGGAGCGTCTCGTGCGTCTCGCCGCCGAGGTCACGCCCGAGGTGACCTTCCTCGGCGCGCACGTCGTGCCGGCCGAGTACGCCGACCGCGGCGACGAGTACGTCGACCTCGTGATCGGCCCCATGCTCGACGCCTGCGCCCCGCACGCGCGGTGGATCGACGTGTTCTGCGAGACCGGGGCCTTCACCGTCGCGCAGTCGCGCCGCGTGCTCGAGGCCGGGATCGCCCGGGGCTTGGCGCCGCGGGTGCACGCCAGCCAGCTCGGACCGGGGGAGGGCGTCGCGCTCGCGGTCGAGCTGGGCGCGGCATCCGTCGACCACGGCACCTACCTGACCGACGAGGACGTCGCGCTGCTCGCGGCATCCGACACCGTGCTCACGCTGCTGCCGGGCGTCGAGTTCTCGACCCGCCAGCCGTATCCCGATGCGCGCCGCCTCATCGATGCCGGCGTCACGGTCGCGCTCGCGTGCGACACCAACCCCGGATCGAGCTTCACGTCGTCGATGCCGTTCTGCATCGCGGTGGCGGTGCGCGACATGGGCATGACCCCGGCGGAGGCCGTGTGGGCGGCGACGGCGGGCGGCGCCCGGGCGTTGCGCCGCGACGACATCGGGATCATCGCTCCGGGGGCGCGCGCCGACCTCGTGCTGCTCGACGCGCCGACCCGCATCCACCTCGCATATCGCCCCGGCGTGCCGCTCGTGGCGCGCGTGTGGAAGGACGGCGTCGCGGTCTGAGCCGTCGCTGCGGGCGGTCGGGCCTGCGGGCTTTCCGGGCGTCAGGCTTTCAGGCGGTCAGGCGGCCAGCCCTGCGAGGAGCCTGCGCAGCCCGTAGTCGAAGGCCTGGCCGACGTCGCCGCCGAGCCGGAACGCCCCCGACAGCTCCATCTGCAGGAATCCCGTCGCCCAGGCGGTGAACAGGCGCGCGGCGTCGAGGGCATCCGCCTCGCCGACGAGCGCGGCGGCAGCGCGCAGCACGGGCTCCGACGCGCGGTGCAGCGCGTCGACGGGAGCGGATGCCGTGAACATCAGCCGGAAGCTCTCGGGGTGCTCGTGCGCGAAGGCGCGGTAGACCTCGGCGAGCTTCGTGAGGTCGGTACCTGAGTTGTCGGTGTCGGTGGCGGCGCCGGAGTCGGCGAGACGCGAGCCGAGCTCGTCGATCGCGGCCTCGGCCACCGCGGTGAGGAGGGCATCGCGATCGCGCACGCGCTTGTAGAGCGAGGGGGCGCGCACGCCGACGCGGGTGGCGACGGCCTGCATCGTGAGGCTCGCCGGCCCCGATTCCTCGAGGATCGCGCGACCGGCGGCGACGATGGCCTCGGTCGAGGTGCGTTCGGGTGCCGGCACGGGCGCCTCCTTCATGGCTATTGACAGTAGCCATGATAGCTACGTATCGTAGCCTTCGCAATCGTCCGTCGATCGCACCCGTCCAGAAAGGACCCCGCCATGCTGCTCGCCCCGCACCTCCACCGCCTCGGCAACGACATCGTCGCCTCCTACCTGATCGAGACGCCCGAGGGCATCACGCTCGTCGATGCCGGACTCCCCGGACACTGGCGCGATCTGCAGCGCACTCTCGCCGAGATCGGGCGCCCGCTCAGCGACATCCGCGGCGTCGTGCTCACCCACGGCGACAGCGACCACATCGGCTTCGCCGAACGACTGCGGCGCGAGGGCGGGGTGCCCGTGTTCATCCATGCCGCCGATGCGCACCGCGTGCGCACGGGCGAGAAGCCGAAGACCGCGATGGGGCCGGCGCGGGTCGGGCCGATGCTCGGCTTCGTCGGCTACGGGCTGCGCAAGAACGCCTTCCGCACGCACCACGTCGCGGAGGTGCGCGAGGTCGGCGACGGAGACGTGCTCGACCTGCCCGGCTCGCCCGTCGTGATCGGGATGCCGGGTCACTCGCCCGGCAGCATCGCCGTGCACGTTCCTCTCGTCGAGGCCGTCTTCGTCGGCGACGCGCTCACCACCCGGCACGTGCTCACCGGGCAGGTCGGTGCGCAGCCCGCCCCGTTCACGGATGAGCCGGCCGAGGCGCTCGCCTCCCTCGATCGGCTCGCCGGGGTCTCGGCTTCGTGGGTGCTTCCCGGGCACGGAGCCCCCTGGCGCGGATCACCGGCCGACATCGCGGCAGCCGTGCGGGCATCCGCCTGACGGAGCTCCTGATCTCGGGCTCAAAGCTCCGCCATCGGCGTTCAAGTGTCGGCGTTCCGGTGTCGGCGTTCCGGGTTCAGCGCCCCGCGAGCACCGTCGCCGTGTCGCTGATGGTGATCTGCGGCGGGTAGAGGCCCATCACCTGAACGGCGGCGGCGTGGTTCTCGGCGGTCGACCCCGCGCAGGCATCGGCCGCGACGGTGACGTGGGCCCCGGCATCCGCGGCGGCCAGCGCCGTCGAGATCACGCAGCAGTCCGTGGAGACGCCGGCCAGCACGATGTGCGCTCCGCGTCCGACGATCCGCTCGATGTCGGCGCCCCACTTGCCGAACGTCGGCAGGTCGAGCGTCGGCAGCGGCGACAGGGCGGAGGCTTCGGGCACGAGAGCGAACAACGGGTCGGTCGGCGGCTGATCGGCGAACGGCCAGGCGGCGAAGTAGTCACCCCACGAGGTCGCGCGATCGGCCGTCGGCATCCATCGCGTCACGAGCACGCGCTCGCCGAAGGATTCCGCGAGAGCCCGGATACGGGGCATCGCCTCGGCGAAGAACGGCGAACCCCAGGCGGAATCCGGTGCCGCGAAGATCGCCTGCGGATCGACCACGATCAACCACGACTGCTCGGTCTCGGGTGCCGCCATTCCGGTTTCCGCCGGCGGCGTCGCGCCCGCCGAGGCGCTCACGCCTCCTGCCGCCGGATCTTGCCCGCACGCGCGATGTACGTCACGAGGAACGAGAGCACGAGCGCGAAGAAGACGCCGAGGTTCGCGTACGCGAAGTCGCCCTCGGTGCCCCCGACGAGGAAGAGCAGGTAGCCCTGCCAGTTGTTCCACGGGGCATCTTCGGCGAAGCCGTTGAGGACGAGCCCCCACCCGATCACGCTCGTGACGGCCATCGTGCCGATCGAGATCCAGTCCCAGGAGCCATAGCGACCCTTCGCGTCGAACAGCGCTTTCTCGTCGTAGTCCTTGCGGCGGCGCAGGATGTCGGCGATGAGGATGCCCGCCCACGACGCCAGCGGAACACCCAGCGTGATGAGGAAGCTCTGGAACGGGCCGAGGAAGTCGGTCGCGAAGAACACGACGAAGATGGTGCCGATCGTCAGGATGACGCCGTCGATCGCGGCGGCGGAGGGGCGGGGGATGCGGATGCCGAGGCTGAGCAGTGTGAGGCCCGAGGAGTAGATGCCGAGCACCGCGCCCGAGACGAGGGCGAGCACGGCGGTGAGCAGGAACGGCACGAGCACCCACAGCGGGAGGATGGTCGCGAGGGCGCCGATCGGGTCGGCCTGCACGGCGGCGAAGAGATCGTCGTTGGACCCCGCGAGCAGCAGACCGAACACCACCAGGATCACGGGAGCGACCGATCCGCCGATCGTGTTCCACGCGACGATCGCCCCGTCGGATGCCGTGCGCTTCTGGTAGCGCGACCAGTCGGCGGCGATGTTGATCCAGCCGAGTCCGAAACCGGTCATCACCATGACGAGGGCGCCGATCACCTGTCCGATGCCGCCGTCCGGACGCGCGAGCACCGCCTCGAGATCGATGCTGGGCGCGGCGAGGATCACGTAGAGGATCGTCACGGCGCCGGTGAGCCAGGTGAGCACCGACTGCATCTTCATGATGGCGTGGTAGCCGAGCACCGAGGCGCCCACGATGAGCGCCGCGACGATGACGGTCGCCGTGATCTTGACGGCGATGCTGTCGCCGTCGCCGCCGAGCTGTGTGATGACGGTAGCGGTCGCGAGCACGGCCATGATGGCGAGGAACGTCTCCCAGCCGATCGACGTCAGCCACGACACGATGCCGGGTACCTTCTGCCCGTGCACCCCGAACGCCGCGCGCGAGAGCACCATGGTCGGCGCCGATCCGCGCTTGCCGGCGATCGCGATGAGCCCGCACAGCAGGAACGACACCACGATGCCCACGACCGAGACGATCGTCGCCTGCCAGAACGAGATGCCGAAGCCGAGCACGAACGATCCGTACGACATGCCGAAGACCGACACGTTCGCCGCGAACCACGGCCAGAACAGGTCGCGCGGCTTCGCGGTGCGCTCGGATTCGGGGATGATCTCGATGCCGGCGCGCTCGATGAGGCCGGGCGGGTTCTGCGTCATGCCCTCATCCTGGCACCGTGCGCCGACATCGGGGCGAATACGACGAACGACGCCGGATCAGGGCAGGGGTCAGGACGGGGTCGAGACCCGGGTCAGGACCCGGTCAGGACCGGAAGAACGCCTCGGCGGTGCGGGCGAGGTCGTGGAGGTCGGAGACGCCGGCGAGCTCGCGCGCGGAGTGCATCGACAGGATCGGGATGCCGACGTCGACCGTGCGGATGCCGAGGCGGGTCGCCGTGATCGGTCCGATCGTCGAGCCGCACGGCACCCCGTTGTTCGACACGAACTCCTGCGTCGGCACGCCGGCCCGCTCGCACCAGGCGTGCCAGGCGGCGGCGCCGAGAGCATCCGTCGCGTAGCGCTGGTTGGCGTTGAGCTTGAGGATCGGACCCGATCCGAGCACCGGCTGCACGACGGGGTCGTGCTTGCCGACGTAGTTCGGGTGCACCGAGTGGCCGACGTCGCTCGACAGGCACCATGACGACGCGAAGGCGCGTCGGCGCTCCGAGGCATCCGCCCCCAGCCCGTCGGAGATGCGCCCCAGGATGTCTTCGAGGAAGGGGCCGGCGGCGCCGGAGCGCGAGTTCGACCCGAGCTCCTCGTGATCGAAGGCCGCGAGCACCGCGATCGGGGCGCCCGCCTCGGCCTCGTGCGCGGCGAGGGCGACGACGCCCGCGTGCACCGAGGCGAGGTCGTCGAGGCGCCCCGAGGCGAAGAAGGCGTCGTCCTTGCCGAACACGGCGCCGCGAGCGGTGTCGGCGATCACGACGTCGTAGCCGCGGATATCGGCGGCGTCGACACCGGCGGATGCCGCGAGCTCGCCGAGCACGTCGGCCTCGCTCGGGTCGCCGAGGCCCCAGACCGGCTGCGTCTCGACCTGCTTGTCGAGAGCGAGCCCGCTGTTCGCGGTGCGGTCTAGGTGGATGGCCAACTGCGGCAGGCGCAGCAGCGCGCCGGTGTCGGCGAGCACGACGCGGCCGCCGGTCAACGCCAGGCGCCCGGCGAGCCGCAGCTCACGGTCGAGCCAGGAGTTCAGGAGAGGTCCGCCGTACACCTCGACGGCGGCCTGCAGCCAGCCGCGGGTACCGGTCGTCGGCTGCGGCTTGAGCTTGAAACCGGGGGAATCCGTATGCGCGCCGAAGACGTGCACGGGTGTGGTGGGCGAAGCATCCGTCGGCACCACCCAGGCGATCGTCGCGCCGTCGCGCACCACGACGAAGCGACCGCCGGGCTGTGCGGGCCAGGCATCCTCCTCGTTCAGGCGTGTGAAGCCCGAGTCCTCAAGGCGGCGGGCGATCTCGGTCGCGGCGTGATAGCTCGAGGGGGAGGCGGCGACGAAGTCGGCGAGGTCCTCGGCGTGGGCGAGGGCGACCGGAGTGACGGGCATGGAGGGCCTTCCTGCAGACGGGCGTCCTTCGAGCGTACCCGCGGATGGTGTCGTGCTCGATCGTTCACCTCGGGGGAGTAGGGTGCACCTCGATAGCGCCTAGGGTTCCGGGGTTCGCCCGACTGGTCCGAGCGGCGCCACGGCTCGCCTCCGCGGGCGAGCCGTCATCTGACAGGACAAAAGCCCGGAGGAGCCCTGTTCGTCGCGCCCGCGGCGGCCGGAAGGGTTCCCGTATGTCCGCTCTCGCCTTCGCGCTCGTCATCGGCGCCGCACTCTCGCACGCCGCGTGGAACATCATCGCCCACGGCATCAGCCGCGCCGGCATGCCGTTCCTGTGGTGGGGAGCGGTCGGCAGCACGGTGGTCTGGGCCGGAGCGATCCCGTTCACGGGCGGGATCGGGGCATCCGATCTCGGCTCGTTCCTGCTGGGCGTCGGGGTCTCGGCGGTACTGCACGTCGGCTACATGTTCGTGCTGCAGCGCGGCTACCAGGAGGGAAACCTCTCGACCGTCTACGCCACGGCCCGGGGCACGGGGCCGTTCCTCTCGGTGATCATCGCGGTTCTGCTGCTCGGAGAGCGCCCATCGGTGCTGGCGCTGGTCGGAGTGGCCGCGGTGATCGCGGGCGTGGTCGCGATCGGTCTCGTCGACCGCGGGGGACGTGGCGATGCGGGTCGTCGGATCGACCCGGGTCTGGTGTTCGGGGTTCTCACCGGTGTCACGATCGCGATCTACACGATCTGGGACGCCCACGCCGTGCGCACCTGGGGTCTCTCGCCGGTGGCGTTCATGGTCGGAACGACGCTGCTGCAGGTGCCGTTCTACTCCCTGGCCGTCGGCGTGCGCGGACAGTGGGCGGCGGTGCGGATGCTCGGACGAACCCAGTGGCGGCGCATCGTGGCGTTCGGGGTGCTGTCGCCGCTGTCGTACATCCTCGTGCTGACGGCGATCCAGATCGCGCCGGTCGCACTCGTCGCGCCGCTGCGCGAGGTGAGCGTGGTGATCGTGAGTTTGTTCGGGGTGCTGGTGCTGCGCGAGTCGCGCCCGTGGTGGCGAGTGGGCGCGTCGGCGGTGGTGGTCGCGGGGATCGTGCTGCTCGCGGTGTGAGGTGGTGCTTGTCCCCTCAGTGGGGTCCCTGGGTTCTGTCGAAGGGCCCCACCCTCTCGCACCCGGTTCCCGAGCGAGCGCAGCGAGACGAAGGGCCCGGCGGCCCGGAACTGGGTCCCTGAGCCTGTCGAAGGGCCCTGCCCCGCATGCACTCGTTCTGCACCGCTGCCGTGTTGTTCGGAGTTCTCCACCGATCGCGTCGATATCTCCTTTGGCCTGGGGTTTTTGTGTCGGAATGTCGGTGGCTACTGGTGGGCTGGGACGCATGAACAGCACCGCCGAACTCCTAAACCGGGTCGCCGCCGACCTGGCCGCGGTGCTGCGCGCAGACGCGCTGGCGGGGCTGTCGGATGCGGGGAAGATGCAGGTGCTCCGCGCCGCGGGTGAGGTCGCGAGGCGGGTGGATGCGGTGATCGTGGAGACGGTCGGATCGGTCGATCAGCGCCCGGCGGGAGCGGGCGAGTTGGCGTTCTGCGGTCGGTTCGGATGCCGGACGATGAACGAACTCGTCCAGCGGGTGCTGCGTACGGACGCGGCCGGGGCGGCACGGGTGGTGAAAGCCGGAAAGGTCGTCCGTCGGGAGCTGGACTTCTCCTCCGGGGCGATGCTGCCCGCCCGATGGCCGGCCCTGCGGGAAGCGCTGCTGGACGGGGCCGTCGGGGTCGCGGGGCTACTGGCCGCGACCGGGCCTGTGGAGCAGGCGGGGCCGCGGATCGGGTCAGCGGACCGGTTGCGGGCGGACGTCGAGTTGGCGGAGTACGCCCGGGGACTCGTCGCCGTCGAGGGCGACGGGGCTATGGACGGAGACCGTGATGCCGATGCCGAGCGCGAGTTCGATTCGGGCCCGCCGGCCACCCCGGAAGACTTGAAGCTGTTGTCGCGGGTGATCGTGACCTACCTCGACCCGGACGGTGCGGAACCTGCCGAAGAACGCGCGATGCGCGCCCGCGGGATCGTCCTCGGACGAGTGAAGGACGGGGTGATACCGATCCGCGGGTCACTGCTGCCGGAGACGGCGGGGCAATTGCAACGCATCTGGGACGCGTACCTGAACCCGAAGGTCGACCGACCACCCGCCCCCGCGACCCCGCTCCCGGATGCGGGCATGGCCGGTGGGGTGCGGTTCGTCCCCTCCACCGACGGCACTGCGCTGAATGGAATGAACGACTTCCTCGATGGTGATGTGCTCCCGTCGGGTGATCGCGGTGGGATGGTCGATGGGCGGTCCCGGGCGCAGAAGCAGCACGATGCCCTCGCCGCCGTCCTCGGGATCGCCGCCCGCCACAGTGACATGCCCTCCCTCGGCGGTGCCGCCCCGACCCTCGTCGTCTCCGTGACCGCGGAGGACTATGCGTCCGGGCGGGGATGGGCGCACGTCGACGGCACCGACACCCCTGTCTCCCTCGCGACGGCCCGACACACCGCGTGCGGTGGCAGCATCCAACGCGTCACCTCCGACCCCACCGGGCGCATCATCGGGATCGACACCACCGACCGGGTGTTCACCGCCCACCAACGTCGCGCGATCACGCTCCGTGACCGCGAGTGCCTCATCCCCGGCTGCCACGTCCCCGCCGCCTGGTGCGAGATCCACCACGTCACCGAACACTCCCGCGGCGGCCCCACCCACACCGACAACGGCGTCGCCCTCTGCTGGCACCACCACCGCACCCTCGACACCTCCGGCTGGACCATCCGCATGCACAACGGCACACCCCACGTCCGCGGACCCGCCTGGTGGGACCGCCACCAACGCTGGCGAACACCCCGACCCGCACCACTCACCGCCACCGCTGCCGCTGCCGCTGCCGCGAAACGGCGAGCACGACCACCGATGCGCGCATGAACGCAGCGTGGCGACCGCGATCGGGCACCGAGATCGGGCACCGCTATCGGCGGCGTTCCCCGCCCGTCCGTGACCGGTTCCTGAGTGGTGCCATGAGCGGCACGTTCCGCGACATGCACCGCGCGCCGCGGCATGTTCCGCGACATGCACCTCGCGCCGCGACGATATCGGCGACGCGCACCGCCACGAGCACCGCCACGAGCGCCGTGGCCAGCCGGGCCCGGCGGTATGCATCAGTAGATGCTGATCACCAGATGGCTCTCGGCGTCGGCGGCCTGCTGGTGCACGCGCCGCAGCTCGGTGAAGGCATCCGTCAGCTCGGCCCGCAGCTGCGCGGGGTCGTCGGTCCAGATGTTCGGGTAGACGCGCGCCGAGGCGAACGCGGCGAAATCGACCCTCGCGAGCGCCTCGTCGAGGTCGACCGCGTCGAGGGCGTCGATGATCGGCTCGAGCTCGTCGTTCTCGGTGCAGCCGACGAAGTCGTCACCGCCGAACGCGTGCACGCCCACGACGGCCTCGCTCAGCGGGTCGTCCTCACGCGGAGCGGATGCCGACACCCCCGTGAGCAGGAAGTGCAGACCGTCCCACATCTTGTCGACGTAGACGGTGGGCGCACCGGCCTCTTCGAGTTCCTCGAGCGTCGACAGCAGAACTTCGGGCGACAGTGACACCAGCCGATCGAGCGTGCCCTCATCGATCAGCGTGTATGCAGCCCTCATGCCCATCCGAACCCTCCCCGTTCGTCGCGGTACCGCTCCCAGCCTAGAGCGCACTCGAGCGGCACCGAGACACCCGGCGAATCCGAACCGGATCGGAGGTGAACAGCCGCTGAACACTCGCGGGTGCACCCGAATGCGCCGTTCTCGTCCTGGAAGAGTCGGAGAAGACTCGGGCAACGAGATCGCGCAGCTGACACGGGGGAGCGACATGGGAACGATGCTGACCCGCCCACCCGGGCATCGACGCGACGTGGCGCTGCGACCGGCGGCCACCGCGATGGTGTTCGTCGGCGAAGGACAGCCCCACGAGACGATCGCCGTGCCGGGTGTCGCGCTCTCGGACGGCGACGTGCTGGTCGCGGTCGAGCTGTCGACCATCTGCGGATCCGACGTGCACACCGTGCAGGGGCATCGACCCGCCCCGGTGCCGCTGGTGCTCGGGCACGAGAGCGTCGGCCGGGTCATCGCGCTCGGCGACGCCGGGGCGACCGCGACCGACGGAGCACCGCTGCGCATCGGCGACCGGGTGGTCTGGTCGATCACGGTGTCGTGCGCGAGCTGCGACCGGTGCCTGTGCGGCATACCTCAGAAGTGCCGCACGCTCGCGAAGTACGGGCACGACCGCATCGGTGCGCACGGGGAGCTGACCGGAGCCTTCGGCAGCCACATGCAGCTGCGCGAGGGAACGACGATCGTGCGGGTGCCCGAGACGCTCCCGGCATCCGTGCTCGCTCCCGCGTCGTGCGCGACCGCGACCGCCTGGGCGGCCGTCGCCCGTGCGGCCCGGCATCGCGATCTGGACGGCGCACGGGTGCGCATCCACGGCGCCGGCCTCGTCGGGCTGTCCGCTGCCGCGATCGCCGCCGAGCAGGGAGCGCACGTCGAGGTGCTCGACCCGAACGACGCGCGTCGCGCCCGGGCGCAGGAATGGCTGGCACCACGCGGAAGCCGGTCCCTGAGCGAGCGGGGCGAGACGGAGGGCGGCGCGATGCCGTCCGATTCCGCAGGCAGCCCCGAACCCGACGTCGTGATCGAGGCATCCGGTCACGCGGTCGCCGAAGCGCTCGACGGGGTCGCCGTCGGCGGGATCGTCGTGCTCGTCGGCAGCGTGTTCCCCGCCGACCGGGTGCCGCTCGACGCCGAGAGCATCGTGCGTCGCCTCGTCACGGTCGCCGGTGTGCATAACTACACGGGCATCGACGTGGCCGAGGCGGTGGCGTTCCTCGCCGGGCGCGGGCGAGCCTACCCCTTCGCGGATGCGGTCGGAGCCGTGCGGCCGCTCGCCGCGATCGACGAAGCGCTCGCCGAGGCATCCGCCCCGGGAGCGCCGCTACGCGTCGGGTTGCTACCGGGGCGCTGATCGACGCGGCGAGTCGGAGCGAAGCGCCCCGAGTGGGCATGCCGCCTCAGGAACTCGCGCGGCGAGGACCCGCCGCATGCACTCCCTCGATCCGCACAGTCAGGAGGCGTACCGCCTGAACGACCGCCGACTCCATGACCTCCGCGGGATCGCCGGACAGCATCAGGGCGCGGTGACCGACACCATCGGCCGTTGCCCACCCGAGGAACACCGTTCCGGCGGGATGCCCGTTGTCGTCCGGTCCCGGACCGCCGACGCCCGTGGTCGCGACACAGAGGTCGGCATCGAAGAGCTTTCGTGCGCCCTCTGCCATCTGCTCGGCGACCTCGGCCGAGCAGGGATCCAGGCCGGGGGTCACCCCGAGCACACGCTCCTTCTCGTCGGACTGGTACACGACCACTCCGCCGCCGAACCAGCGCCCGGCGTCATCACCCCCGCCGACCGCGCTCGCCAGTCGCCCCGATGTCAGAGACTCCGCCACGCAGATGCGCAATCGACGCTCGAGCGCCGTGCGACTCAGATGCCGGAGATCGTCGGACGAGTCGGCACCGTCCGTCACCTCGCGTCGTCCTCCGAGGTGCCCTCCGACGAGCTCTTCGCGGAGTCGTCCGGACCCGGCGTCTCCGGTGCGGGACCGTCGGGCGCGGCCTCGTCGTCGGGGCCCTCGGCTGCTTCGTCGTGCGCGTAGTCGGGTCGCGGCGGCTGCAGCGGCTGGTCGTCGTACTCGCCGCCCTTGCGTCCGCCGAACGGGCGGCCGTGGTCGGCGAACTCCTCGCGGTGGTACACGAACGTCCACGGTCCGGCGGTGAACCGCGCACCCGTGCGCAGGGTCTCCGTGCTCGGGGCGGAATGGGTGCCGTCGGCGTTGTCGCTCGCGTTGCGCTCGCCCTCGCCGTGCAGCTCGAGCACGTACTCGTCGCGCTGGTCGTGGGTGATCGTGGCGTGCACGGGATCCGTGTCGGCGAGACGGAGTTCGTTGCCCGCCGCCGAGCCGATGCGCACGACGTCGACGTCGAGGAGGAACTCGGTGCGCTCGTCGTCTCGCGAGATGCGCAGCTTCGGTTCGCCCGCGCCCCACTCGGCGTGGGTCGTGGTGGGGGTGTAGCCCTCGGTGCCTGAATCGGTCATCCGTCATCGCCTCCTCGGCAGGTAATGGGACTCGACTCTAGGGTCTCGGCCGTCGCCGTCGCAGGGGCTTGACTTCGCCCGGCCGGGGTGTCACGTGGACCCGGGTTCCGCGCGGGAACGATGAGGGCATACGCTTATTCTCATGGGGTGATCCCGACGGCCGGGTCGGAGAACCGAAGCATCGCACCGAGGAGCACCTGATGGGGAAGTTCGTCTACGAAGGCGGAGTCAAGACCGAGATCGAGGACCGGGCGCTCACGCACCTGCAACTCGTCATCACCGCGAAGCTGCGCCGGGGCGAGCCGTTCCCGTTCAGCTGGCGCGAAGACGCGAGCGTCGGCGGCGGCCGCACGACCGTGTGGATCCAGCCGGCGAGCTCGCTGGTATTCAAGTACTTCGGCAGCCGCCAGCCGTCGATCAACCGCGCGTGGATCGAAGCGCTCGCCTTCACGGCCAACGCTCCTAGCGGTCTGTACCTCGTGCCCGAGCCCGCCGAGAACGGTGAGGCGCCGACGACGACCGAGATCCCGGCGGCGCCCTAGAGCTGAGCGCGGCCCCTCGTCGGAGCATCCGCCTGTCAACCCCCTGGAATCGGGTGGGCCGTGACGGCATCGTCGGTATCTCGCGCAACCAGACTTCTGCGCACCGAGACCGACGATACGGAACCCAGGTGACGAGATGACCGACTCCACGACCGACCCCCGACACACGCACCGCGAAGAGGGCTTCCCGGCGCAGCAGCAGGACCAGCCGGGCCTCACCGGGCTGACCCTGCCGACCCCCGATCACGGGGAGGCGAGCTACGTCGGCCACGGCCGGCTCGACGGACGGCGGGCCCTGATCACCGGCGGCGATTCGGGCATCGGCCGCGCGGCGGCGATCGCATTCGCCCGCGAGGGCGCCGATGTCGCGATCGCGCATCTGCCGGAGGAGCAGGCGGATGCCGACGACACTGTGCGGCTGATCCGCGACGCGGGGCGCACCGGCGTGAGCCTCGCCGGAGACCTCCGCAACGACGAGTTCGCCGCCGCGATCGTGTCGCACACCCGCGAGGCGCTGGGCGGTCTCGACGTGCTCGTGCTCAACGCCGGGTATCAGCACGACATCGATGGGTTCGAGTCGATCGACCCCGATCGCATGCGCCGCGTGTTCGAGACGAACCTGGAGGGGATGCTGCTGACCGCCCGCGCCGCCTTCCCCGAGCTCAAGCCCGGAGCGAGCATCATCGTCACCGCCTCGGTCCAGGCGTACAATCCCTCGCCCGGACTCATCGACTACGCGATGACGAAGGCCGCGCAGGTCGCGTTCGTGCAGGCGCTCGCCGAAGAGGCGGGTCCCCGCGGCATCCGGGTGAACGCCGTCGCGCCGGGGCCGATCTGGACGCCGCTGATCCCCGCCACCGGATGGGACGAGGAGCGCCTCGCGACCTTCGGCCAGGACACCCCCCTCGGTCGCGCCGGGCAGCCGGCGGAGCTCGCGGGGGCGTACGTATACCTCGCGTCCGTGGAGTCGTCGTACACCTCGGGCATCGTGCTGCCGGTCACCGGGGGCAAGCACCTCTGAGATCGCGCGGGGCGGCGCGGAGCTACGCTGGAGGAGTGCAGAAATCCGCGTCGTCCCGGACCCTGACGGGCGTCGCCCTCGTCATCGGTTCCTGCCTGTCGCTGCCCTTCGGGGCGGCCGTCGCGGCACAGCTCTTCCCGGTGCTCGGCCCCTGGGGTGTGACATCGTTGCGCGTGGCGATCGCCGCCCTCCTCCTGCTCGTCATCGTGCGCCCGCGTCCCCGGCGCTGGACGCGACAGCAGTGGGCCGCGGCGCTGCTGTTCGGGCTCTCGCTGGCCGCGATGAACGGCTTCTTCTATGCCGCGATCGACCGCATCCCCCTGGGACCCGCCGTCGCGATCGAGTTCCTCGGTCCCCTCGTGCTGGCGGCCGTGCTCACCCGCAGGCTTCCGGATGCCGTCTGGGTCGGCGTCGCGGTGATCGGCACGGGTCTGCTCTTCGTCGACGGCGTCATCGGCGCCGAATCGCTCGATCCGCTCGGCGTGGTGTTCATCCTCATCGCCGCCGGATTCTGGGCCATGTACATCCGCACCAGCGCGAAGGTCGGGGCGGTGATCCCGGGCAGCGGCGGGCTCGCGATGGGGCTCGTCGTCGCCGCGGTGCTGCTGCTCCCGGTCGGCATCCCCACCGCGACCGTCGTCGCCGCCGACCCGCAGCTCCTGCTGCTGGCGGGGATCACCGCCGTGCTGTCGTCGGTGATCCCCTACAGCTTCGAACTCGCGGCGCTGCGCCGTCTGCCGCAACGGGTGTTCGGGGTGCTGTTGAGCCTGGAGCCCGCCTTCGCGACGCTGGCGGGGTGGCTCATCCTCGGTCAGGACGCGTCGCCTCTGCGCCTCCTCGCGATCGCCCTCGTCGTCGCCGCGAGCATCGGGACCACCCTCGGCATCCGGCGCGCGCGTCGGCGGGCGGACGACGCCGAGCCCGCATCCGATCCCACGACCGATCCCGCGACCGATCCGGGCGCGGTTCCCGGCTCCGATCGCCGGAACGATCCCGAGACCGGGGTGTTCACCGCGCCGATACCCCTGCCCGACTGACCGGCGCTGCCGCGTCCGCCGTGCCGGTGGTCGCGAGCGGGTAACGGCGACGCAGCAGCATCCGCTGGACGAGCGTCCACACGACCGTGACCGTCAGGTACAGCGCCGCGGCGAGCGGCACGAACACCGCGAACACGGCCGTCAGGTAGTGGAGCGACCCGAACACGCGCTGCATCGCGGGGGAGTTCATCGCCGCGCCCATCGACGAGTCGTCGTCGACGGGAGCGGGGCGGAACACGCGGCGCGTGACCTCCGCGGTCGCGATGATCACCAGCAGCAGCGCCCCGAACACGAGGAACGTCGCAGGCGTCGCCGTGCCCCCGAACACCGCGGAGACGAGGCTCGTCCCCAGCGGAGCCCCGAACAGGTCGTGGGTGAGCAGATCGTTCGGGTGCCCGGCGATCTCCGGGCGGATGAACAGCGTGTACAGGATGCCGACGACCGGGGCCTGCGCGAGCACCGGGAGCATGCCCGCGAACGGCGAGGTCTTCTCGTCACGGTAGAGCGCGAGCATCTCGTTCTGGAGCCGCTCGGGATTCTTCTTGTGGCGGCGCTGCAGGTCGCGCAGCTTCGGGGCGAGGCGAGCGCGCGTCTGCTCGGCCTTGGCGGTCGAGAAGCCGACAGGGATGAGCAGGGAGCGCACGAGCAGTGTGACGAGCACGACCGCCAGGGCGGCAGCGGATGCCCCGGCGAGGGGTTCGAGCAGGGTGGAAAGCCCGGCGAGGGCGCCGTAGGCGGCGTCGAGGAGGGCGGCGAGGGGCGGGAAAGCGAAGAGATCCATCGGAGTGTCCGTTCATGAGGTCGGGAGGGGTCGGCGAAAGCCGCGTGGTCCCTCCCGTTCCCGGGCGGAGGACTACGCGGGGATCGCGACTCCCGGCGCTCGCGGACGCGGGTGACCGGCCGCATCGGGATCGCTCTGCGCGAGCAGCGCGGACGCATCGATCGCGCGCCACGGATGCGGGGCGCGGGCGTCGACGGTCGTGCGGATGCTCAGCGCGACGGCCAGCACGAGGGCGGTCACGGCGATGACGGCGATGGCCACACCGAGGGCTGCGGCATCCGGCATCGCGACGAGACCGAGGGTCGCGAGCAGCACGCTCAGCATCCGCTCGATCCACTCGCCCATGCTGCGAGGGTAGCACCGGGAACTGGGGGAGGGCCCTGGGGGCGAGGGCGGGAATAGGCTCGGAGCATGAGTGATCTGCGTGGCCTTCGTGAGCTTGTCGGTGTCGAGCATCCCATCGTGCAGGGGCCGTTCGGCGGGCTGTCGTCGGTCGCGCTCGCCGCGGCGGTCAGCGAGGCGGGCGGGCTCGGGTCGTTCGGTCTCTACGGCTACGACGGCGACCGCATCCGCGCCGTCGGAGCCGAGCTCCGCGCGGCCACCAGCCGACCCTTCGCACTCAACGTCTGGCTGCCCACGGGCGACGAGGTCGAGCCGAACGCCCAGCACATGATCTTCGCCCAGGCGCTGCAGCCGTTCTACGACGCGGTCGGCATCGAGACGCCGGCTCGACCGGACCGGTACCTCGCCCCGCTCGACGAGCAGCTCGACGCGATCTGGGAGGTCGCCCCCGCCGTGCTCAGCGTGGTCTTCGGTGTGCCCGGCGCCGAGGTGGTCGACGAAGCGCACCGCCGCGGCATCCGCGTCGTCGGAACCGCCACGACGGTCGCCGAGGCCGTAGCGCTGGAGGCGGGCGGTGTCGACGCGATCGTCGCGACCGGCATGGAGGCGGCGGGCCACCGGGTGTCGTTCCTGCGGCCCGCCGAGGAATCCCTCGTCGGCACGTTCGCGCTCGTGCCGCAGGTCGTCGACGCGGTCTCGGTGCCCGTCATCGCCGCCGGCGGCATCGCCGATCGTCGCGGAGTGGCCGCGGCCTTCGCGCTGGGGGCGAGCGGGGTGCAGGTGGGCACCGCGTTCCTCGCGACCGACGAGTCGGCGGTCACCGCCGCGCACCGGGCGGCGATCCACGCGACGGCCGCCGACGAGACCGTGCTCACCCGCGCGATGAGCGGACGACTCGCGCGCGGCGCCCGCAATCGAGCCGTGCGCGCGATCGAGGCGAGCGGCACCATCGCGCCGTTCCCGATGCAGAACTGGCTGACCGGGAAGTTCCGCGCGGCTGCGGGGGAGCAGGGGTTCGGCGAGCTGCAGTCGCTGTGGATGGGGCAGGCCGCACCGCTCGTGCACCTCGAGACGGCGGGCGAGGTGTTCGCCGAACTCCGCGCGGGCGTTCCGCGGGGGTGACGCCTGCCGGCGAGCTGTCTGTCTAGAGGATGACGGTTGAGCGGCCGTGCACGATCACGCGGTCCTCGGCGTGCCACTGCACCGCGCGGGCGAGCACGAGACGCTCGACCTCGGCGCCGCGGCTCTGCAGGTCGGCGGCGGACTCGCCGTGCGTCACGCGCGTGACGTCCTGCTCGATGATCGGCCCCTCGTCGAGGTCGGCCGTGGCGTAGTGCGCCGTCGCACCGATGAGCTTCACGCCGCGATCCTTCGCCCGTGCGTAAGGGTTCGCGCCGATGAAGGCCGGCAGGAACGAGTGGTGGATGTTGATGACCGGGGCGCCGATGCGCTCGATGAAGTCGTCGGTGAGGATCTGCATGTAGCGTGCGAGCACCACCAGATCGACGTTGCCCTGCAGCAGTTCGAGCTGACGGGACTCCATGGCTCCCTTGTCGCCCGAGGGGATGTGCACGAACGGCACACCGAACGATCGCACCGACTCGGCGAGGTCGGGGTGGTTCGAGATGACCATCGTGATGTCGATGTCGAGCTGACCACGCTGCGTGCGCCACAGCAGCTCCATGAGGCAGTGGTCGTACTTCGACACGAAGATCGCGACGCGCTTGCGGCGGGAGACGTCGTGCAGCGACCACTCCATCGAGAAGCGCTCGGCGACCTGCGCGATGCTCGCCTCGAGCGCGGGGCGGGCAGCGGCGAGGCCCGGCAGGTGGATGACGGTGCGCTGGAAGAAGCGCCCGCCCTCGGAGTCCGTCGAGTGCTGATCGAGCGAGATGATGTTCGCTCCGTGCTCGGCCAGCACGTTGGCGACGGCCGCGACGATGCCGGGCTGGTCGTCGCACGCGATCAGAAGGCGAGCGGTATCGGGCTGTGACATGGCGTCTCCTCGGGGTGTGCATCGATTCTGCCGTGCGAGCGGCCCTCCCGGCGAATCGCGCCCGTCACGAGCCACCGCTCGCTAGCCTGGAGGGATGCATCCGACCGCTTCCGACCTGCTGACCCGCGCGGTCGCCGACCTCGCGGGCGCCCCGAAGGAGGGGCTCGGCGAGGAGCGCGACTCCCGTTGGCGGGGCAAGCGGATCGTGCGCGTCGGCGAGGCCTGGCACCTGGGCGTGCTGCTGCTCACCGACACGCACGCGCTCGCGACCGCCGAGGTGCTCCGCGCTGCCGACCCCGGTCGCCGCGGCTACACGGCCGAGTCGGCGCGCGAACGCGCCGAGCGCCGTGCCGAAGCCCTCAAGGGCGGCTTCGACGAGGGCGAGGTCGTGCACGTCGGGTGGAGCGTGATCGACGTCGACGCGGTGGATGCCGGGGGAGCCTCCGGGCCGCTCGCGCTGGTCGACGGCATCCCCTCGGTGCGATGGAGCGCCGCCGGGGGCTTCATGCCGCTCGAGGCATACCTGCGGGAGCGCGTCGAACTGCTGCGCGGGGCGAGCTAGTCGCGCGCGCCCAGTGGTCGCGGGCGGACGCCACGGACGCTCGGCTCAGGCGAACGTCTCGGCGAAGCGGCGCAGCAGCTCGGCGCCCTCGGTGACGGATGCCGACAGCACCTGCCCCTGTACGCGATCGAACTCCGCCGGGTCGAAGTACCCGGTCGTGCGGTAGAACGTCATGCGGTCGGCGAAGTCGCGCGGCGTGGGCTCCGGGTGGAACTGCGCGGCGTACAGGTGCGTGCCCACGCGGTACGCCTGCACCGGGCAGGAATCGTTCGTCGCGAGCAGTTCGGCCCCCGGCGGGAGCGCGGCGGCGCTCTCCTTGTGCGCGGTGAAGACGGTGAGCGCGGGTGCGCTCGGACCGAACACGGGGTCGGCGGCTCCGGCATCCGTCGTGCGGATCACGGTCGCGCTCGCCGATTCCGGAGTCGAGGTGGTGACCTCGCCGCCGAGCAGGCGGGTGACGACGCCGATGCTGAAGCAGGTGAAGAAGACGGCGGTCTCGGCCGCGATCGCACGGCGGGCGATGCGCTCGAGGTCGGCCTCGACCCGCAGCTGCACGGCGGACTTCACGGTGTCGGAGACGTTGAACGGCGAACCGCCGACGACGATCCCGCGGTAGTCCTGCAGACGCTTCTCGTCGAGGGGCTCGTCGAGAAGATCGAGGCGGTCGACGACGTCCACGCCGAGCGCGCGCCGGAACGAGGCGTGCTCGGCATCCGCGGCCCCGATCTCGGGTCGCACGCAGACGTAGAGAAGCGAGGACATCAGAAGATTCTAACGAGAGCGCGGCGGCCGGCCGGTCGTCGGTGACTCACGGAGACGACTGCGCTCACCGTGACGACTGCGCCGTGCGGCCGCGGACGATGCCGACGAACGTCTCGACGTCGGGCGTCGTGCGCTCGCGCACCCAGGCGAGGGCGACGGTCGAGGTCGGGCCGTCGACGAGCGGGCGGTAGTCGGCGTCCTTGCGGTGGTGCAGGCGCGCGAGCGACATGGGCACGACCACGGCGCCGGTACCGGTCGCCGCGGTGACGATGGCCTCGGCGGTGGACAGGGGCGCGAAACGCGGCGCGAGGGCACCCGGTGCGTCGATCGCGGGCAGGGTGTCGTCGGTCAGCGCGATGAGCACTTCGCCGGCGAGATCTTCGAGTCGGAGTTGGTCGGCGGCGAGCAGGTGCGACTCGATCGATGCGACGACCACGGGAACCTCGTCGTACAGCGGGATGACGTGCAGCGTGTCGACGGTGTCCGGCCCGAGCGGCAGGCGCACGAGGGCGGCGTCGAGCCCGTCGATCGCGGCATCCTGATCGGCAACCTCGACCGGCACGACCTCGAGCGGGACATGCGGCATGCGCTGCTTCCAGGCATCGATCCACTTGCCCGGCGTCGCGCCGGGTACGACGCCGAGGCGGAACGTGCGCGGCTCCTCCGGAACGGAGGCCAGGGCGTCGAAGACGACCTTCTTCGCCTGCTTCGGCTGGCCGGGCCGGCGCTTCTGCTGCGGCGGCTTCGTCGTCTTCTGCGGGCGCCGCTGCGGTCGCCGTCCCTGAGTCGCCATGCGATCAAGGGTATCCGGCGACCGCGCGGTCGGTTGCCGCGGTGGTCAGCGGTGCGTCAGGCGGCGAGCCAGAGGCCCTTGCGGTTCGTCGCGACGGTGAGACCGGCCGCGACCGTCTCGTCGTCGCCGATACGTGCGCCGCGCACGATGCGTGCGCCCGCGCCGATCTCGGTGCGGACGCCGATGTGCGCGCCATCGCCGACGGCCGCGCCCTCTCCGATGTGCGCGTGCGCCTCGATGTGCGCTCCGTCGCCGATCACGGCATCCGGTTCGATCCACGCGCCGCGCGCGATGGTGGCTCCGGCGCCGATGCGTGCGCCGGGTTCGATGTAGGCGCCGGCTTCGATGTGCGCCTTCGGGTGCACCTTCGCGCCGTGCGCGACGAGTCCTCGGCCGTTGGCGTGCTTGCGGTAGCGCAGCGTGTCGCCTCGGTCGTTCTCGATGTCGACGTAGTTCTTGCCCACGATTCCTCCCGTGCTCCGGGGTTTTCCCCAGTGCTATCAATAACCACGCGCCTACGGGATTCATTCCCCGGTATGGAACCGGTCAGCGCTGGCACACGGGGCACCAGAAGGTGATGCGCTCACGCGTCGGATCCGCGCCCTGTTCGCCCCGTCGGATGAGCGTTCCGCACCGTCGGCACGGTCGCCCCGCGCGGCCGTAGACCCAGGTGGCCTGGCCCGGCCGATCGATCCCGGTGAACGTGCGGTTGCGGCGGTCGCGGTTGGCGCGGATCGTGCGCGTGCCGAGGCCGAGTAGGGCCGCGGCGTCGACCTCCGCGGCTGGCGTGGTCGGCAGGATTCCCCGCAGGAACAGGAGTTCCGCGGCGTACTCGTTGCCGAAGCCCGCCACGTTGCGCTGGTCGAGCAGGGCGACGTGGATGCTGCGCGCATCGGCCGAGATGCGCCGGGCCGCCTCTGCGGGATTCCAGTCGGCGGAGAGCGGATCGGGGCCGAGGTAGCCCACGAGATCGTCTTCGTCGCGGGTGGGCACCAACTCGATCTCGGCGATGTCGACGCCGACCGCTTCGCGCTCGGCCGTGCCGACGATCGCGCGGACCTTGAACGCCGGATGCCGCCACTTCTCACCCGGTCGGTAGACGAACCACGCACCGTCCATGCGCAGATGGGAATGCAGCGTGCTCTCACCGATGCGCAGGAGCAGATGCTTGCCCCGAGGTGCCGCTCCGTGCACCGTCTGGCCCGTGAGATCGGCGGTCGCGAAGCGCGGCACCCGCAGGTCGAATCGCGTCACGGTGCCACCGGCCAACGCCTCGTCGAGCCGCCGCGCCGTGCGGAAGACGGTATCTCCCTCGGGCATCAGCGGGGTCCGGCCGGGGGCGGGGGCGGGGGAGCGCTCGGCGCCGGAAGGTCGTGGTTCTGCATGCTGCGGCTGCGTTCCTGCATGCTGCGGCTGCGTTCTTGCATGCTGCGGCTGAGCATCGTCGAACCGGCGACGGCGGCGGGCATGACCGCGACGGCACCGCCGGGCACGAGGAAGCAGAGCTGGGTGGCGACGCCGAAGCCCAGCACGCGCGCTCGGCTGCCCGCGAACAGAGCGGCGCGGTCGGCGGGGGTGAGGTCTCGGGCGTCGAACGCGCGCCCGGTGAGTTCGCGTGCGAGGAGGCGTCCCGAGAGGACCACGCCGAGCACGGGGCCGACGAAACCGCCCACGAGGGGCAGGAGGCCGGCGATCAGAACCACGATCGCGATGAGCACGCCCAGCACCACGAGGCGCAGGCCCTCGCCGATCGTCGTCCAGAAACTGCCGCCGTCGGTCGGCGGCGGATCGCCGAGGTCGACCTCGACCGCGTGCCAGATGCGCTGATAGAACGGATCGCCGATCGTGAGGGTCAGGGCCGTGAACACGGCGCTCGCGAGGAAGACTGCGGCGGTGACGATGACGAACCCGACCGCGGTGCGGAACAGCGATCGCCAGGGCTCGACCCAGCCGTCGGCGAAGGGCGTGGCCCACGCCGTGATCGACCCCATGCCCAGCACCAGCGGGAGGATCGCGGCGATGAGCAGCACGAGGGCGATGACCGCCGGCACGAGCCCCAGCGCCATGAGTCCTGGGCGGGTGCGCCACACGGAGAACCCGCGCAGCAGAAGGCGGACGCCGGTGACGAACTCTCGGATCATGACTCTCACAGTAGAGGGGCGCGGATGAGCGGGCGGTGGCGGGCGGGCAGAGGCGGGTGCGGGTCACACCGCCTTGCGGAGCGTGAAACCGCGCGGTGTCGCGACGAACCCGGCATCCTGCAGGGCGAGAGCGAGCGGGGTGCCGTAGACGCCCTCTCCGTCGATCTTCTCGACGGTGAGAGTGTCGAGCCGTCGAGCACGGGCGGTGGCGGCGAGGTCGGCGGCGGCGGCGCGCAGCACCTCGACGTCGTCGGTGAAGGACAGCACCGTGCGCCCCCCGCGCTCGAGATACAGCACGAGGGCGCCGTCGACGATGACCACGAGCCCGCCGGCCTTGCGCCCGGGGCGGTGCGAGACGCCGTCGCGGCGCGGCCAGCCGAGGGCCGCCCCGTAGGGGTTCGCTGGGTCGGTCGCGGCGAGGGTGACGGCCTTGCGGGGCGGCGGGTCGGCGAGACCCGCGAACGTGCGCAGGCGGTCGACGGTGGCGGATGCCGCGAACTGCGCCGCCCCCAGCTTCTCGATCACGTAGCCGCGGCGGCAGTGCCCGGCCTCCTCGAAGCCGGCGAGCACCCGGTACGCCTGGGCGAACCCGCCCGGTACGCCCTCGGCCTGCACGGCACCGCGCGTCACGACGCCGTAGCGGTCGAGCAGGAGCCCGGCGGTCACGGTCGCACGGCGGGCGGGGTCGGTCTCGGCGGCGGGGAGGAGCGACCAGCGTCCGCCGATCGCGGTGGGGCGCGCGGGGGTGCGTCCCAGGGAGACGCCACGGTACGTGCGCGTGCGCGGGGCGCGGCGGGTCACCCGGTGCGCCTGCGACCCGCCCCCGAGGAGCGAGCGGATCGGAGCGAACGTGTCGTTGGTGACGTGCCCCGACCAGGTGAGCGACCACAGCGCCTCGAGCACCGACTGCTCGTTCTCGGCACCGGTCATCTCCTTGAGCTGCGCCGCGAAGTACGCACCGCCGATCCCACCGGCCACCCCGATGCTCCCGCCGGCCCCGGGGGTCGCGGCGTCGTCGCGTGCACCCGGCCCGCCGAGAGCCCCGAGCAGACGGGCTTCGAGCGAGTCGGTCGCGATCTCCGCGTCGGGCTCGGGAAGGGTGAACGGCGCGAGATCGGCGGGGTGCAGCGACACCCATCCGTCGCGTCCGGGGAGAGTGCCGTGCCCCGACCAGATGACCTCTCCCGAGGAGGTGAGTTCGTCGAGCATGCCCGGGGTGTAGTCCCGCACACGGGAGGGCAGCACCAACGACTCCCAGGCGCTCGCGGGGATGGGCACCCCGGCGAACTGCTCGATCACGGCGAGCACGCCGTCGATGCCCTCGAGCGGGCGGGTGAGGTGCTGCCAGTCGGGCAGGAAGCGCGCGTACGCTTCGGGCGAGACCGGTTCGACGCTGCCGCGGATGGCAGCCAGCGACCGCATACGCAGGCGGCGCAGCACCTCGGTGTCGCACCACTCGATGTCGTCCCGGGTTCCTGCACCCGCTCCCGCCGCCCCGGAGGAGCCGGTGGCCGGGGCCGATGCCTCGGGCAGGAAGTAACCGCTCGTGAGACGGCCCGCATTCTCGAGCCGCTGGAGCGTGTGCCGCGCGACCGCCGCGCCGATGCCGAAGCGGGTGGCGACGGCATCCGTCGTGAAGGGGCCGTGGGTGCGCGCGTGACGCGCGACGAGGTCGCCGAGCGGATCGGCGAGCGGCTCGAGGAACGCGACCGGGATGCCGGTGGGGAGCGCCGCGCCGAGCGCATCGCGGAGGCGCCCGGCGTCTTCGATCGCCGCGATGCGCTGCACCCCGGCGATCGTCACGGGGATGGCGCGCCGGGCCTGCACGAGCGCGTCGAGGTGGGCCGCGGCGACGGCCTCGTTCGGTTCGTGATCGTCGTCCGGTCCGCGATCGGCGTCCGCTTCGCGATCGCCCTCCGGCGCGAGCCGCGCGGCGACCTCGGCGGCGTCGAGCGGTCCGAGCAGGCGCAGCAGATCGGCCGTGCCCTCGAGTCCGCGCGCGCGGCGCTCGGGGTCGAGGCGCTGCGCTTCGCGTTCGAACTGGACGATGACCTCGGGATCGAGCAGCTCGCGCAGCTCGACGGTGCCGAGCAGCTCGCCCAGCAGGGCGGGATCGACCGAGAGCGCGGCGGCCCGGCGCTCGGCGAGCGGGGAGTCGCCCTCGTACATGAACGCGCCCACGTAGCCGAAGAGCAGGTCGCGGGCGAACGGCGAGGGCTGCGCGGGCTGCGTCTCGACGAGGCGGATGCGCCGATCGGCGATCGAGGTCGCGAGCCGCCGCAGCGAGGGCAGGTCGTAGACGTCCTGCAGCACTTCGCGGAGCGTCTCGAGGATCACCGGGAACGTCGGATGCCGGCGCGCCACCTCGAGCAGCTGCGCCGAGCGCTGGCGCTGCTGCCAGAGCGGGGTGCGGCGGTTGGGGTTGGTGCGCGGCATGAGCAGCGCACGAGCCGCGCACTCGCGGAAGCGTGAGGCGAAGAGCGCCGAGCCTCCGACCTCCTCGGTCACCAGGTGCTCGATCTCGTCGGGGTCGAAGACGAACAGCTCGGCGCCGGGCGGTTCGGCCTCGGCATCCGGGATGCGCACGATGATGCCGTCGTCGCTCGCGACCGCAGACCCCTCGACGCCCAGGCGTTCGCGCACCCGGGCGTTGATCGCCAGCGCCCACGGTGCGTGCACCTTCATGCCGTAGGGGGAGTGCAGGATCACGCGCCAGTCGCCGACCTCGTCGCGGCCGCGCTCGACCGTGAGCGTGCGGTCGGTCGGGAGGGTGCCCGTGGCCTCGCGCTGCTCGCTGAGGTGGGCGAGCAGATTCGCGCGGGCCTGCTCGTCGAGCCCGGCGTCGATGAGGCGCTGCGCCGCCTTCTCGGGGGTCGCCGCCGACACCTCGCGCGAGAACGCGCCGAGGGCCTCGCCCAGTTCGAACGGTCGCCCGATGCCGTCGCCGTGCCAGAACGGCACCTTGCCGGGCTGGCCGTACGCGGGGATCACGTTCACGCGGTCGTGCGTGATCTCGGCGATCCGCCAGCTGGTCGTGCCGAGCGTGAACACATCGCCCACGCGTGATTCGTAGACCATCTCCTCGTCGAGCTCGCCGACCCGGGCGCCCGTCGACTCGCCCGCCACGAACACCCCGAACAGCCCGCGGTCGGGGATCGTGCCGCCGCTCGTGACCGCGATGCGCTGCGCGCCCGGACGCCCCGTGAGCGTGCCGGCGTCGCGATCCCAGACCAGGCGCGGGCGCAGCTCGGCGAACTCGTCGGACGGGAAGCGCCCGGCGAGCAGATCGAGCGTCGCCTCGTACGCCGACCGCGGGAGCGACTGGAACGGCGCCGAGCGGCGCACCGTGTCGAACCACTCCTCGACGCTGATCGCTCCCAGCGCGCTCGCCGCGACGGTCTGCTGGGCGAGGATGTCGAGCGGGTTGCGGGGCACCTGGATGGCTTCGATCTTGCCCGCGAGCATCCGCTCGGTCACGATCGCGGTGTGCAGCACGTCACCCCGGTGCTTCGGGAACAGCGCCGCGCGGCTGATCTCGCCGACCTGGTGCCCGGCCCGGCCGACGCGCTGGAGGCCCGATGCCGCCGACGGTGGAGCCTCGACCTGGATGACGAGGTCGACGGCCCCCATGTCGATGCCGAGTTCGAGGCTGCTCGTCGCGACGACGCAGCGCAGCACGCCCGACTTGAGCTCCTCCTCGACGAGAGCGCGCTGCTCCTTCGAGACAGAGCCGTGGTGCGCCTTGGCCAGCACGGGATCGGCGCCCGCGGTGGCCCCCGCCTGCGCCATCATCTGGGCGGGGACCGTCTGGTCGGGCAGCTCGACACCGGTTCGCTCGGAGTAGATCTCGTTCAACCGGCCGGTCAGGCGCTCGGCGAGGCGGCGCGAGTTCGCGAACACGATCGTCGAGTTGTTCTGCAGGATGCGATCGACGATCGCCTCCTCGACGTGCGGCCAGACCGATCCCGTCACCTCGGTGTACTCGGCATCCGCTGTCGGGGAGTCGGCACCGCTGCCCGGAGGCGGCGGCGGATTCGTCATGTCGTCCATCGGCACGACGACGCCCAGCTCGAAGGTCTTCGATGCCCGGGGCGCCACGATCTCGACGGGCGCGGAGCCGCCGAGGAAGCGGGCGACCTCGTCGATCGGGCGCACGGTCGCCGAGAGGCCGATGCGCTGCGCCGGGGCCTCGGCACCGTACGACGACCGCAGCGCGTCGAGGCGTTCGAGGCTCACCGCCAGGTGGGCGCCGCGCTTGGTGGCGGCGACCGCGTGCACCTCGTCGATGATGACGGTGTGCACGCCGCGCAGCGTCTCGCCCGCGCGGCTCGTGAGCATGAGGTAGAGCGACTCGGGCGTGGTGATGAGGATGTCGGGCGGATCGGAGACCAGCTTGCGCCGGTCGCTCGAGGTGGTGTCGCCCGAGCGGACACCGACCGTCACCGTCGGCGACGGAGCCCCGAGCCGCCGGGCCGACTGCCCGATGCCGACGAGCGGGGAGCGCAGATTGCGCTCGACGTCGACGCCCAGCGCCTTGAGCGGCGAGATGTACAGGATGCGCGTGCGCGGGGCGTCGTCCTTCTTCTTCTTCTTCGCGGGTGCATCCGCTTCGGCCATGCGCTCGCGGAAGACGCTGTCGATCGCCCAGAGGAACGCCGACAGCGTCTTGCCCGAGCCCGTGGGCGCGACCACGAGGGCGTGCTTGCCCGCCGAGATCGCGTCCCACGCACCCGCCTGCGCGGGAGTGGGCGCGGGGAACGCACCCCGGAACCAATCCTGCGTGGGCGGGGTGAAGCGCTCGAGCACGTCACTCATACGTCCATCTTGGCCCCGGCCACCGACATGGGCTCGACGGTTGTCGGAGGCGGGGCGCATGCTGTATCCATGGCGCACACCACGAACTACCGCGACGCGTTCATCGAGGTCGCCGAGGACTGCCCGACCGATCACGCGGTCGAGCCGCCCGCGAGCGAGAAGCCCACGATCGCCGCCCTGCACTACCGGCTGATCGCCGAGCATCCGTACGGCCGCACGTCGGACGACGTGGTGTTCGAGACGTTTGCCCTGCGAGCGGGAATCGCCGTCGACGACGCCGTCGAGCGTGCCCTGTTCTTCTCCGTCGGGCGCCCCTGCCTGCGTTCCTCGCCGCTCGGCAAGCGCTATGGCTGGGGCCTCCACCACGACGCTCAGGGCCGCGTCGCCCTCGTCGCGCGCGAATCCGACGACTATGCGCTCCACGCCGCCGACCCCGAGATCTCCCACATGCGGGCGATGCGGAGCAGGCGGCCCTGACGGCATGACCGATACGGTGGGTGCAGATCGACCAGGGGGAGACGATGACCGATCCGCATGCACCGCAGCCTGCCCACGGCGTTCCGGCGCCGCAGAATTCCACGCCGCAGCATCCATCGCCGCCTCATCCCGGCGCGCACACCGCGCACCCCGGGCCGCCGCGCCGTACCCGCGCGGGTGCGTGGATCCTCCTGTGGGTGTTCGTCGGAGCCGCGGTCCTCGCGGCGGTGATCGCCGGTGTCCTGGTGGCGGTGAACGGTGCGAACCGCGGGCCGAGCGCCGGTGAGGTCGCCGAGCAATACCTCCAGCACATCGCCGACGGCGACGCCACCGCGGCCGCGGCACTCGTGGCACCCCGGCCGCAGGAGATCGAGAAGCTGGACGACCCGTCGATGCTGACCGACGAGGTGCTCGGTGCCGCGACCGAACGGATTCGGGACGTCGTCGTCGATGCCCCCGCAGACGCCGATGACGCCGCGAGCGTCACGAGCGTGGACGTGTCCTTCGCCCTGGCGGGAGGGCGGCACGACACGACCCTCTCGCTCGTCCGCGACGAGGATTCGGGGCAGTGGCAGGTCAGGACTGCGCTGACCGACCGCTTCATCGTCACGGAGGAGGACCCGGCGTTCCTCCTCGGTGGTGTCGAGACGCCGACGGTCGATTCGGGCGAGGTCCTGCCGCTCGCGCTGTACCCGGCGGTGTACCCGGTCGCGGCGATCGATGACACGTTCTACGAGACGGATATCGACGAACTCGTCATCACCGGCGCGCCGGACGGAACGCGGAAGGTCGCCGTCGTCCCGAACGCGAACTTCTCGGAGGAGGTGCAGCGCCAAGTCGACGCGCATCTCGACGAGTGCGCCACGCAGACCACCTGGCGGGTCGACGGATGCCCGTTGAGCGCGCCGCTGGACGCCCGCACCGTCGAGGTCGAATGGACCGTCGACACGTACCCGACCGTCGAGTTGCTGCTCGACGGCGAGATGTTCGTCGCACGGGGAGGAGCCGTCCGGGCCGTCTACGCCCCGGCGGATGCCGCGGAGCCGGTGACCTTCGAGGGCGAGCTGTCGACGAGCGGCACGGTCGAGGTCAGCGGGAGCGCGCTCGTCGTGACCTTCGAGTGAGCGCGCTCCGGCCGCTCACACCTCCTGCAGCATCCCCTCGCCGTCGATCTCGAGAGTGAGATCGAGAGCGAGACGGTAGAGGAAGGCGTCGTCGTGGCTCACGACCAGCACGGCGCCGCGGTACGCCGTCAGCGCGTCGACGAGCTGGTCGACCGTGTCGAGGTCGAGGTTGTTCGTCGGCTCGTCGAGCACCACGAGCTGCGGCGCGGGATCCGCCAGCAGCAGCGTCGCCAGCGCGACGCGGAAGCGCTCGCCTCCCGACAGGGCCCCCACCGGCCGGTCGGACGTCGCGCCGCGGATGAGGAAGCGTGCGAGCCGATTGCGCAACTCCTTCTCGGGCACGTGCGGAGCGGCCGCGGTGATGTTCTCGAACACGGTGAGCGCCCCGTCGAGGCCGTCGACCCGCTGCGGCAGGTAGCCGATGTGATCGACGTGCGCGGCGGCAACCGCCCGTCCGTCCTCCGACGCGGCCCCGGCGACCAGGCGCTCCAGCAGGGTCGTCTTGCCTGCACCGTTGCGCCCGATCAGCGCGACCCGCTCGGGGCCCTGCACGACCCACGACCTCTCCGCATCGGCGATCGTGGCGATGCGGCGGCTGCGCGAGACCTGCGGGTCGGGCAGCTCGATCTTCATCGACGCCTCGGAGCGCACGCGGCGCCCCGCCTCGTCGAGGGCGGCGCGCGCGGCATCCTCCTTCGCCCCGACCTCGGTGCGAAGCTTGCCGGCCGACACCTCCGCGGCCATCTTCCGGCCGTGCGCGATGATCTTCGGCACGCGTTTCTCGATCTCGGCCTTGCGGGCCGTGCGCGCACGGTGCGCGAGCTTGGTCTCGGCCTCGATGCGCTGGCGCTTCTCCTTGCGCACGACCTGGGCGGCATCGCGCTCGGCCTGTCGCGCGGCATCCTGCTCGGCGTCCAGCCACGCGCGCCATTCGGAGTACGGTCCACCGAACACGCTCAGCGTGCGGCCGAACAGTTCGGCGGTGTCGTCCATCCTGTCGAGCAGCGAGACGTCATGGCTGACGACGATGAGCGTGCCCTTCCACGAGGTCACCATCGCGGCGAGCTTCGCGCGGGCGTCGCGGTCGAGGTTGTTGGTGGGTTCGTCGAGGAGCGTGATCGGGGCGCGCCGCAGACGGATGCCGGCGATCGCCACGAGCACCGCCTCACCGCCCGAGAGCTCCCCGACGCGACGGTCGAGGAACTCGGGCGAGAGACCGGCCTCGGCGAGGGATGCCGCGGCTCGCGCCTCGATGTCCCAGTCGTCGCCGACCGCGTCGAAGTGGGCGGGGTCGACGTCGCCGGCCGCGATCGCGCGGACGGCATCGAGCGCCGCCGTGACCCCGAGCAGGTCGGCGACGCGTCGTTCGACGGCGAGCGTGAGCTGCTGCGGCAGGTACGCGACGTCACCGGTGGTGGTCACCGTGCCCGCCGTCGGGTCGAGTTCGCCGGCGATGAGGCGGAGCAGGGTGGACTTTCCGGCGCCGTTGCGGCCGACGAGGCCGGTGCGACCCGCGCCGAAGGCGCCCGACACGGAATCGAGGGCGGTGGAGCCGTCGGGCCAGGCGAAGGTGAGGCGGTCGAGCGTGACCGATGCGTGAAGGGTGGGGGTTGACACGGTGTGTCTCCTGTCGAGTGCGAGGGTGCACTGACACCGGGCCTGCACGGCGGGTCTCCTGCGCGGCGCCGTCGAAGGCGGGAGGAGAGCGGCCGGGTGGAGTCGGCGATCGTCGGGTCAGCGCGCGGAAAGAGGAGCGCGGAGGCGACGGATCAGATCAAAGGACTTCCAGACACGGCGGACAGGACGTGACGACGATACCCCCGGCGGATGCCGTCGTGCAACCCGGGCGTGTCGCGCCGGAGCGCCGTGACCGAGGGCCGCGCGGGTCACTCGCCGGCGATGCCCTCGAGCCAGAGCGCGAGGAACTGGTGCACGTCGCCGAGCTCCTCCTCGGAGATGCTGTGCGTGAGCCCGGTGTATACCCTGCCGGAGAGCGTGGAGTGGTCGGGGAGCCACAGCGAGGTGTGCGTGATGAGCGCCTCGGGGATCACGTCGTCGGCCGATCCGCGGCCCCAGAACACCGACGGACGCAGCTCGCGCAGGGCCTCGTCGCCGGGCAGGTCGCCCGGGGTGGCGTACCCGCTCAGGGCGACGACCGCGCCGAGCCGCTCAGGGGCGAGGCGCAGCGTCTGGAGGGCGACGGCCGCGCCCTGCGAGAAGCCGAGGAGTGCCACCGACGACGCGTCGGTGGCGACGGCGTCGAGCCAGCGGAGGAACGCGCGGGCGGCGACCGTGACGTCTTCGGGCCGACGACCGTTCAGACCCTCGATGGGGTACCAGGACCGGCCCGGCATCGGGAACGGAGGGGCGAGGGGGGCAGCGACGGATGCCACGGCGATGTCCGCGGGCAGATACGGGGCCAGGCCGATGAGGTCGTGCTCGTCGGCGCCGTAGCCGTGCAGCAGCACCAGCAGCGGCTTGCCCGTGCGGTCGCCCGGCACCCACCGGGTCGCGGCGTCGTCGATCGTCAACTCCTCGCTCATGCCGTCCATCCTGCCAGGGGTCGCCGACACCGGCCCGGCCCCCGGCACGGCATGGCCATAGGGGAAGTCGGATGCTGCTGGTAGAAAGGACACATGGCGGTGCGCACACCTGATCCCGACCCCGAGCCCGACGACGACGGCCTCGGCGGCTTCGGCGACGGTGCACCCCAGCCCCCTGCGCCCGACGCGAACCCCGGGTGGCTGAGCGACGTCGAGCTCGAGGAGGCGCGCCGGCACCTGCCGATGCTCTACGTCGAGGCGATCCCGGTGCGCACCGACGGATCCGGCCAGGTGAGCGAGATCGGCATCCTGCTCCGCTCGACGCCCCTGGGTGAGATGACGCGCACGATCGTCTCGGGCCGCGTGCGCTTCGGCGAGACCATCCGCGACGCGCTGTTCCGCCACGTCGAGAACGACCTCGGTCCGATGGCGTTCCCGCTGCTCCCGCCCCAGCCCTTGCCGTTCACGGTGGCCGAGTACTTCCCGATCCCCGGCGTGAGCGCCTACCACGACGACCGGCAGCACGCCGTGTCGCTCGCCTTCGTGGTGCCGGTCACCGGTACCTGCGAACCCCGTCAGGATGCCCTCGAGGTCACCTGGTTCTCGCCCGAGGCCGCCGGCTCAGACGCGGTCTGGTCGGAGATGGAGGGCGGCCGCGGCACGCTCATCCGGCAGGCGCTCGCGAGCCTCGGCCTGCTGCGCTGAGCGCGCCGGCGGCACATCGCATTCTGCATATGGCCTTCGAGGCCTCTGCCGGTGTATCTATGTCATAGGCGATCTGCTCCGAGAGAGCCGTGTTCGGCGTGATACTCGATCGCGTCCCGTCCCTCCGAGAGGATGCCCATGGCGATCCCCCTGCGCCCGCGCTTCGGTCGATCCGTTGCTGTCACGGTCGCCGCTGTCATGCTGGCGTCGATGCTGATCGCGGTGGCAACGCCCGCAGCTTCGGCCCAGATCGCGGTGGCAACGCCCGCAGCTTCGGCCCCGATCGCAGGAGCGACGGTGGCCGCGACCGAGCCGGCGTTCGCCTCCTTCGCGGATCGTCTCCCGCGGGCGGCCATCGCCGCGGCCAAGCGCGCGGCTCAGCCGACGGAACCCGTCGAGGGTGTTCCCGAGACGGGCGTCGTCGCCGGGACGGTGACGTTCCCCGCAGCCGTCGCCCTGGCGAGTGGGAGCACGTACGTCGTCGCGTACTCGCCGGGATCCGACGTGGCCTCACCGCTCGCGGCGGCCCCGGTCGGTGACACGGGGAGCTATTCCCTGCAGGTGCCCGTGGGCGAGGTCCTGCTCGCCGTCGTCTCGCGGGGACGTGCGGTCTTCGACCGCTGGGGTGCCGACTCGACGACTCCGGACGGCGCTGCGACCGTCGTCGTGGACTCGGCGGGTCTGGCGTACGACGTGGCTCTCACCGCGTCGGCGCTCGTCTCGGGATCGGTGACGGTCCCCGCCGGTGTCGATCTGCGGGGGAGGCGCATCGCCGTGGCCGTCTACCCCGGTTCCGGGACGGGCACAGTTGCGACCTCGGCGGACTACGTCTCCGACACCGGCACGTTCGCCGTCGGCGGGCTGCCGGCCGGGGATTACCGTGTCGCGTTCGTGTCGGCGGTGACGGGGGCGTCGTCCGAATGGTGGAACGACGCACCGGGATTCGCCCAGGCGGAACGCATCGTTCTGGGAGCAGCGACCGTCCGTACGGGGATCACTGCGAAGCTCGAGAGTCTGCGTCTGATGGAGGCTGCGACGCCGACGATCACCGGATCCCCGACGGTCGGGCAGAAGCTCAGCGCATCGACCGGGTCGTGGACGTCCGGGGCCGCGCTCACGTATCAGTGGCTGGCGAACGGAGTCGCGATCTCGAAGGCCACCGCGGCGACCTTCGTCGTCCCCGCGTCGCTGGTCGGCAAGAAGATCTCGGTGCAGGTCGTGGGACGCAAGGCCACGTATCTCGTGACGACGCGGACATCGGTGGCGACATCCGCCGTCGTCCAGCCGATGACGGCTCCCGTGCCCAAGGTCTCGGGTTCGGCGATCGTCGGGCAGACGCTCACCGCGGCGGCCGGCACCTGGACGGCGGGAGCGAAGCTGACGTACCAGTGGTACGTCAGTGGGGTCGCGGTGCCGAAGGCGACGACGACGGCCTTCAAGATTCCGGCGACAGCAGCGGGCAAGACCATCACGGTCGTCGTGACCGGCACGAAGGCCGGGTTCGCTACAGCGGCGAAGCGTTCCGTCCCGACGTCCGCCGTGCTCGCGGTTCTCGCGGCCCCGACGCCGACACTGAGCGGCTCCGCCGTCGTGGGAAACCGCCTCACCGCCGCCGCCGGTGCCTGGACCGCCGGCACCCGCATCGCCTACGCGTGGTACCTCGACGGGAAGGCCATCGCGAACGCGACGGGCTCCACGCTCTCCGTGACGGCGGGCATGGTCGGCAAGCGCGTCACGGTACGGGTGACCGGAGCGAAGAGCGGCTACGTCACGGCGCAGCGGACGTCCACGGCATCCGCTGCGGTGACGTACCCGAACCGGACCACACCCGTCTCGTCGTGGGACTGCCCGTCGTGGGCGCCGATCAAGGGCAACGCCAGCTCGCACATCTATCACGTGCCATCCGGCGCCTACTACTCGAAGACGAAGCCCGAGGAGTGCTTCCGGACCGAGGCTGCGGCAGTGAAGGCCGGGTATCGCAAGTCGAAGCGATGAGCGCGCCGGCCGAGGCTCCGCGCGGCCTCAGGCCGTGAGGCGCGCGAGCTCGGCGACGAACGCGTCGACGTCGTCCTCGTGGGTGTCGAAGCTGCACATCCAGCGCACCTCGTTGCGCGCGGCATCCCAGTCGTAGAAGCGGAACGATTCGCGCAGCGCGTCGGCGACGCCGTCGGGCAGAGTCGCGAACACGCCGTTCGACTGGGTCGGCTGCGTGAAGGCGACGCCGGTGATCGAACCCGATGCGATGCCCTGCTCGATCTCGCCGCGGAGGCGGGCGGCCATGGCGTTCGCGTGACGCGCGTTGCGCAGCCACAGGTCGCCCTCGAGCAGAGCGATCAACTGCGCCGACACGAAGCGCATCTTCGACGAGAGCTGCATGTTGAACTTGCGCGAGTAGACCAGCCCGTCGGATGCCTCGGGGTTCAGCACCACGACGGCCTCGCCGAGCATGGCGCCGTTCTTGGTGCCGCCGAAGCTGAGCACGTCGACGCCGGCATCCGTGGTGAAGGCCGCGAGCGGCAGATCGAGGGCGGCGGCGGCGTTCGAGAGGCGAGCGCCGTCGAGGTGCAGCTTCATGCCGCGCTCGTGCGCGTGATCGGCGATCGTACGGATCTCGTCGGCGGTGTAGAGGGTGCCGAGCTCGGTCGACTGGGTGATCGAGACCACCAGCGGCTGCGCGCGGTGCTCGTCGCCCCAGCCCCAGGCTTCGCGGTCGATGAGCTCGGGGGTGAGCTTGCCGTCGTCGGTGGGCACCGTGAGCAGCTTGAATCCGCCGATCTTCTCGGGGGCACCGCCCTCGTCGACGTTGATGTGCGCGGTCGTGGCCGCGATCACCGCACCCCAGCGGGGGAGCATCGACTGCAGGCCCGTGACGTTCGCGCCCGTGCCGTTGAAGACGGGGAAGGCCTCGGCGCGCTCGCCGAAGTGGGAGCGAACGACCTCCTGCAGGCGCGCGGTGTACGCGTCGCTGCCGTAGGCGCCCTGGTGGCCGTCGTTGGCGGTCGCGATCGCGGCGAGCACCTCGGGGTGGATGCCGGAGTAGTTGTCACTGGCGAAGCCCCGGATCGCGGGGTCGTGCTGAATGGTCACCGACCCAGCCTATTCGCCCGAACCCGTATCGGATGTCGGTGGTCCTGAGTACCCTCGAACCCATGCAGCGGACCGCAGCGAACCGGGCGTTCCTCAACGTCCTCGTCAATACGCTGATCGCCAACGTGACGACCAGCTTCCTCTGGTTCGCGCTCACTTTCTGGGTCTACATCGAGACGCAGTCGGTGCTCGCGACCGGCGTCATCGGCGGCGCGTACATGCTGTTCGTCGCGTTCTTCGCGATGATGTTCGGAACGATCGTCGATCGGCACCGCAAGCACGCGGTCATGGTGCTCTCGAGCGTGATCTCGGCCGTGGCCTTCCTCGTCGCCGGAGTGCTCTACCTGTCGCAGCCCGAGGCGGCCCTGCTCGACCTGGGCGGCCCGTGGTTCTGGCTGTTCTCGGGTGTGATCCTGTTCGGCGGGGTGATCGAGCAGCTGCGCAACATCGCGCTCTCGACCACCGTCACCCTGCTCGTGCCCGAAGAGAAGCGGGCCAACGCCAACGGCCTCGTCGGCACGGTGCAGGGCATCGCCTTCCTCGTCACGAGCGTCTTCTCGGGGCTCTCGATCGGGTTCCTCGGCATGGGCTGGACCCTCGCGATCGCGATCGCCGCGATGGCGGTCACCTTCGCGCATCTGCTCTTCATCCGCATCCCCGAGAGCGAGCCGCAGGCCGACCCCGACGCCCAGAGCGCGGTCGACTTCCGCGGCAGCGTGCGCGCGATCCGGCAGGCTCCCGGGCTGTTCGCGCTCATCATCTTCTCGACCTTCAACAACCTCATCGGCGGCGTCTACATGGCGCTCATGGACCCCTACGGGCTCACGCTGTTCGACGCGCAGACGTGGGGCTTCGCCCTGGCCTTCGCGTCGACCGGCTTCCTCATCGGCGGCGGCCTGGTGGCCAAGTTCGGCCTGGGCAAGAAGCCGATGCGCACCATGCTGCTCGTCGTGATCGCGATGGGGCTGCTCGGAGCGGTGTTCATGCTGCGCGAGTGGTGGTGGCTGTACGTGCTCGGCATGTGGGTCTACATGGCGCTCGTGCCGCCGGTCGAGGCGGCCGAGCAGACCGTGATCCAGAAGGTCGTGCCGTTCGAACGCCAGGGCCGGGTCTTCGGCGTCGCGGCGGCGATGGAGGCGGCGGCCGCACCCATCACGGCGTTCCTGATTGCGCCTCTCGCCGAGTTCCTCATCATCCCCTACATGGACGGCCGTGAGGGTCAGCAGCAGTGGGGCTGGCTGCTCGGCGAAGGAGAGGCCCGAGGCATCGCCCTGATCTGTCTGTTCGCCGGGCTCATCATGGTGGTCGCGGCGACGCTCGCGTTCTTCACGAAGTCGTACCGCAAGCTCACGGTGCTCTACGCCGAGGCGCCCGAGCAGAGCATTCCGGGCGAGGGCGAGGGCGCGTCGGTCGACGATGCCCCGCCGGTCGTCCCGGGAGCATCGCAGCTCTAGCCGCCACGCTCCCGATCGCGAACCCCGCTCACTCCAGGTCGATGACCCGGTCGTTCAGCTCGGCGGCATCCGCATCCCAGAGACCGACGATGCGCGGTGCCAGCGACTCGGGGTCGAGCGCCTTCGCGCGGAACACGACGGATGCCGCGCGCAGCGGCTCTCCCGCATCCCGAGCCGTCTTGGCGAACCCCTGTGCGACGGCGCGCGTCCACGCCTCGCTCGCGGCCTTGACCGCGGCGTAGTTCGCCCCGCCGGCGAGCGGTCGCGCGACGGCCGTCGACGACACGATCGCGAAGCGTCCGGCATCCGATGCCCGCAGTGCCCCGTCGAACGCGCGGCTCGTCGCACGCACGGCGTCGAGTGCGGGCAGCAGCGCCGTGAAGTCCTCGTCGCTCTGACCGGCGAGGCCGCCGCCCCCACGCCACCCGCCCACGAGGGGCACGACGGCGTCGACCGCGAGGCCGTCGGACGCGAGTCGCTCCGCCAGCGCGATCATGTCATCGAGCGAGGTCGCATCGGCGACGTCGGTCCGTGCTCCGGCATCCGCCAGCGGCTGCAGACGGTCGGCGGAGCGTCCGGTCGCGACGACGCGCATGCCCGCCGTGATCAGCGCGCGGGTCACGGCGAGGCCGGAGGCGCTCGTGGCCCCGGCGAGAACGATGGTCTTCATACGCGAGACTCCGGCCCGGCCGTGGATGCGATCAGTCGTCGGTGCCGCGGATTCCCACGGTCGACTCGATCACGGTCTTCATCTTCTTGTCGAGCGCCTCGAAGAACATCGACAGCGGGAACTCGTCGTCGAGCACCGCGTCGGTGTAGCCCTTGGGGGCTCCCGCGAGGATCTCGTCCGACAGTCCGCGCGCCCAGGCGGACGCCGGATGCGGCGTCAGTACCGAGCGGACGAGGTCGTAGGCGGCCAGCCAGTGCGCCGTCTTCGGACGGTCGATCGAACGCCAGTACAGGTCGTCGATCGCGTCGCCGAGCGCGACGACCGCGTCGGGCACGCCCTCCCAGTCGAACGCGAGCGCCGTGTCGGTCCAGTGCAGCACGCCGCGCTGGTGCAGCCATGCGAACAGCAGCTGTCCGCCGAGGCCGTCGTAGTTGCGCACGCGCGAACCCGTGATCGCGAAGCGGAAGATGCGGTCGAAGATCACCGCGTACTGCACCAGAGGTGCATGCTCGAGCATCTCGCGCTCGGAGTCGGTGAGATCCTCGCCGGCCTCGCTGCGCGCGGTGAGCGTGCGCTCGATCTTGACCGACTCGCGGAACGCGGTCAGGTCGCAGCGCATCTCTTCGAGCGAGTAGAGGAAGAACGGCATCCGCTGCTTGATCATGAACGGATCGAACGGCAGGTCGCCGCGCATGTGGGTGCGGTCGTGGATGATGTCCCACATCACGAACACCCGCTCGGTGAGCGCCTGGTCGTCGAGCATCTCGGCGGCGCGTTCGGGCAGATCGAGCTTGGTGATCTCGGATGCCGCGCGTGTGACGCGGCGGTAGCGGGCGGCCTCGCGGTCCTGGAAGATCGCGCCCCACGTGAACGAGGGGATCTCGCGCATCGCGACGGTCTCGGGGAACAGCACGGCCGAGTTCGTGTCGTACCCGGGCGTGAAGTCGACCAGACGCAGCGAGACGAACAGCTTGTTGCCGTAGTCGCCGGCCTCGAGGGCGCCGATGAACTCCGGCCAGATCGTCTCGACGATCAAGGCCTCGACGAGGCGGTCGCTCGAACCGTTCTGCGTGTACATCGGGAAGACGACCAGGTGGCGGGTGCCGTCGACGCGGTGCTCCTGCGGCTGGAACGCCACGAGGGAGTCGAGGAAGTCCGGAACGCCGAAGTCCTCCGCCGCCCAGCGGTCGAAGTCGACCACGGAGGCCGCGAGGTAGGCGGCGTCGTGGGGGAAGGCGGGCGCGAGGGCACGGATGCCGGCGGTGATCGCGGCGACGAGCTCGCGGGCCGTCGCGTGGTGCGCGGCGTCGGGGATCGATCCGTCCTTGATCTGCATCTCGCGGATCGCGATCGCGGCATCCTTGAGCTGTGCCCAGGCGGCGGAGGACTCGGCGGTCGATGCGTCCTCGACGACCTCGGGTTCGCCGACGATGGCCTGAACAGCGGAACTGTTGGCGGAAATGATGGACATCGGGACCTCCGATCGGAGAAATAGACGGAAACTTTCCTGTGCAAACGGGAAGCTAACGATATTCTTACACGCATGGATGACTCTGTCGACCGCGCGATCCTTGCCGAGATCTCCCGCGACGGGCGTGCCACGCTCTCGCAACTGTCGGATGCCGTGGGGCTGTCGGTCTCGGCCGTGCAGTCGCGTCTGCGCCGCCTCGAGACGCGGGGCGTGATCACCGGCTACCGGGCGCTGCTCGACCCGGAGAAGGTGGGCACGCCGCTCTCGGCGTTCATCGAGATCACCCCGCTCGACCCCGCGCAGCCCGACATCGCCCCCGAGCAGCTCGAGCACCTGGATGCGATCGAGGCGTGCCACTCGATCGCCGGCGACGCGAGCTACATGCTGTTCGTGCGCGTGGCCTCGCCCCGCGCGCTCGAGGAGCTCGTGCGCGACATCCGGCTCGCGGCATCCGTGAACACCCGCACGACCGTGGTGCTGCAGACCTACTATGAGCATCGACCGATCATCCCGATCGCGCACGACTGACCCCCTGAAGGAGACACCGATGTCGTTCCAGGCCTACCTCGACAAGGTCGAGACCCAGACGGGTCTCACGCCCCGGCAGTTCATCGCGCTCGCGAAGGAGCAAGGTTTCGACGAGACGACGAAGTCGACCGTCGTGCTGAACTGGCTCAAGCAGACCTACGGTCTCGGCCACGGGCACGCTCAGGCGATGGTGCACGTGATCCTCAAGGGGCCGAAGATCAGCTCCACGCACGTCGGCAAGGGCGGAGCGCACGGCGACAAGAGCGACGAGCTCTGGCTCGACGGCAAGGACTCGAACCCGAATCCCTGAGCCCGAATCCCCGACCCGCCGTCGCCCCCGGGGCGTCATGGGCTCGCACAGTAGGATTCCTCCGTGGCAGCATCCTCGAAGCGCAAGACCTCCGCGACCCGTAAGACGAACCCGGCTCGCGTGAGCGGCAACCCGGCGAAGCGGGCGAGCGGCGACCCCGCCCGCCAGGCCGTGATCGAGGCCGGGCCCGTCACGCTCGGCGACTGGATCGGCGCCGCGCGTCTGCGCACGCTGCCCCTCGCGATCGCGCCGGTGCTCATCGGCACGGGAGCCGCGCGCAGCACGGGCCCCGAGTTCCACTGGGTGATCGCCCTCGCGTGCCTCGCGGTCGCGGTGCTGCTGCAGATCGGCGTCAACTTCACCAACGACTACAGCGACGGCGTGCGGGGGACGGATGCCGTGCGCGTCGGTCCCACGCGTCTCACCGCTTCGGGTCGCGTGAAGCCGCGCACCGTGCTCATCATCGGGCTGGTGTTCTTCGCGCTCGCCGCCGCGGTGGGCGTCGCGATCGTGGTGCGCACGGAGCAGTGGTGGATGCTGGCCGTCGGCGCCGCATGCATCGTCGCCGCCTGGTTCTACACCGGCGGCAAGCGCCCCTACGGCTACGCCGGTCTGGGCGAGGTGTTCGTGTTCGTCTTCTTCGGGCTCGTCGCGACCCTCGGCACGACCTGGGTGCAGATCTTCGACCTGCCGCAGCAGGCGTGGCTCGGGGCGATCGCCGCGGGACTGTTCGCCTGCGCGGTGCTGCTCGCCAACAACCTGCGCGACATCGACCAGGATCGCGTCGTCGGCAAGCGCACGCTCACGGTGCTCATCGGGCGCCGCGCGACGCAGGTGCTGTTCACGCTGTTCGTGCTCGCGCCGTTCGCGATCGCGATCCTGCTGGCGTTGCTCTTCCCGATCGCCTGGCTCTCGCTGCTCGCCCTGCTCGCGGGGCTCCCGGCGATCCTGATCGTCTGGACCTACCGCCAGCCCAAGGAACTCGTCATCGCTCTCGCGCTGACCTCGCTCACGTCGCTGCTGTACGCCGGCGCCCTGTTCTGGGCGTTCATCGGCTGAGCCGGCCGAGCCCGGTTGACCCGGCACAGCCCGGCAGAGCCCGGCTGTCTCCCGCGGTTACTTCTCGTCGCGGGTTTCGTCGGCGCGCGTCTCGCTCTCGCCGTCGACCACCGCGTCCTCCGCGTCGGCATCCTCCTGGCCGGTCGACGCGCGCGCCTCGCGGCGCTCGACGATCGCCGCCGACGCCTCGGTGAGCGGGCGGCGCAGGAACAGCATCGAGATGCTCGTGCCGATCAGCGCGGCGAAGATCGCGGCGAGCCACCAGAACTCCCGGAAGATCGGGAAGAAGAACCAGAGGATCGCGAGCGGGACGAGGAACGCCAGCAGCCGCAGCACGGAGTAGACGAAGAAAGGTGCAGGCTTCACCCGACAAGTCTACGAGCGTTCTCGGGGCGGACTTCTCGGCCGACCCTCACAGCCCGATACGGGCGAAGGGGATGCCGCGCACGACCCGGTGCCGGGGATGCTCGCCGAGCGTCCACAGCATCCGCTCGTCCGGATCGAGCGCGAGGTCCTCGCACCCGGCGGGCAGGGGCAAGGAGTGCCGGGTCAGGGCATCGCGCGTGCCGGTCCACAGCCTGCCGGGGGTCTTCAGCGCCGACTGCGACACGAGGATCCGGTCACCCCACCGCACCGCACCCTGCATGCGGGGGATGCCGGGCGTGAACCGCTCGTGAGCGACGAAGTCGTCATCGGTGCCCTCCGGGATCGTGAACTCGCCGATGCGTCCCTCGTCGTCGCGGCGGTACTCGCCGATCAGCACCCGCCGCAGCGGTGCGCCGTCGGCGTCGAACGCGCGCCCGAGGAACGAGCAGCGCAGATCGACCGGATGCACGCGCGTGCGCACGGCGACCAGTGCGGAGCGCGGCCACCATCGGCCGGCGATCCCGCGCACACGCCGGGCGACCGGGCCGTGCACGCGGCGGATGTCGGACAGGTCGAACTCCCAGATGCCCCGTCCCGTCGCCGCGGCGAACAGCCGATCGCCGAACCAGGCCAGCCCGCCCGTGTGGATCTGCGCGGGCTGGAGGTCGCCCGCATCGTCCTCGATCGCGAGCGCGATGTCGATATGCCTCGCCCGCTCGGTGTCGATCAGCACGACGCGCGAGGCGAGATGATGGCCGGTCCGATCCTGGCGGAACCAACTGACGGCGAGCGTGCGGCGCCCCTCGCGTTCGCCGATGTCGATCCCCTGCGGATACCAGCGGGTCGTCCAGGCGCGCGCAGAGAGCCATCGCAGATCATGGGTGTCATGGCGTCGTCGCAGCATCCGTCGACCGTTCGACCCGCGTGAGAAGAGCATCGCTCCATCGTCGCCGATGCGCGCGGCCCCGCCTACCAGGACACCCCGCGTTCACCCGCGCGTCGCCGGGCGGCAAGGAACGCCTGAGACGATTCCCGACCGACCGACCATCACCGGGAGTCCCGTGCGCAGTCCGCTCGTCACCGTCATCCTTCCCGCGAAGGACGCCGGCGCCTACATCGCGACCACGCTCGAGAGCCTGACGCGTCAGTTCGACGATGCGGCGGCGCTGAAGCTCGTGGCGATCGACGACGGATCCGGCGACGACACCGGCGCCCTCATGCGCCGGTACGCCGATCGGTTTCCGCACGCCGAGGTCATCCGCAACGACTCGGCCCGCGGGCTCGCGAGCGCGCGCAACCAGGGACTCGCGCACGTCGAGGGCGACGCCTTCTGCTTCCTCGACGGCGACGACTGGATGCAGCCGCAGCGGCTCGCCGTGCTCGCGCGTCGGCTGCGGGAGCTGGATGCCGACTTCCTGCGCACCGATCACGTGACGGTGACGGATGCCGATCGGGCACTCGTGCGCGCTCCGCATCCGTGGCGGGAGACCGTCGTCGCCGCCCGCGACGCGATCCTGCCACAGGCCGAGACCACGATGGTCGACTACCCGTTCGCCTGGGCGGGCATCTTCGACCGCCGGATCATCGATCGGGGACTCGCCGCCTTCCCCGAGGGGCTGCACACCGCCGAGGACCGCCCCTGGATCTGGCGGCTGCATCTGTCGGACGCCTCGTTCGCGGTGGTCGACGCCCCCGCGCTCCTGTACCGCCGCGGGGTGTCGACCTCGCTCACGCAGGTGCGCGATCGGCGGCAGCTCGACTTCGCCCGTGCGATGGCCGAGGCCGTCGCGATCGTCGAGGCGGATGCCGAGGCCGCTCGATTCCTGCCGAAGATCACCTTCTCCTCCCTGGCACTCAGTTCGCACCACCTCGTGCGAGCCCGGCGGATGCCGCGCGCACTGCGCGGGGAGATGCGTGCGGAGATCGTCGAGCTGCTGCGGGCGCTGCCCCACGCCGAGGTGCGGGCCGCCGTGCGCGCACTCTCGGGACCACGGCGCCGAGTGCTCGCGCGGGTGCTGCGACGGGCGGGGCACGGCTCATGACCCGGATCTTCGCACTGCACAGCGCCTACGGACTCGCGACCGTCGCCGCGGCGATCGACGAGGGGCTGCTGGAGCCGCGTCCCGGCAAGGTGGGCCGCGGTGGAGCGGGCGGCGACCGGGTGCTGGTGCCGTTCGTCTCGGCGCGGGTGCCCGAGCTCGTGACCGGGATCGCCGCAGACCCGGCGCTCGCCGCGCTGCGGACTCGCTTCGACCGGATCGAGGACCTCGACGCGCTGCTCGGCCCGCTGCATCCGAGCGGATGGGAGCCGGAACCGGCCGACCTGCCCCTGCTCGAACGCCTGTTCACCCGCGCGTGGAACCTCGACGCCGATGATCTCGAGCTGTTCGTGCAGAGCCCGCAGGTCGCGCCGGCGCGCACGCTGATGTCGCTGTTCCCGCGCGCGAAGATCACGATCGTGGGCGACGGCCTCATGACCTACTCGCCGATGCGGGTGCCCCTCGACCACACCGTGCGCAGCCGCATCATCCGGGTGCTGCACGCCGACGTCGTGCCGGGGGTCGCGCCTCTCGCCGGCGGCCCGGTCGCGGTATCCGTTCCCGTGCCCGTCGCCGCGTTCGGACGCGTGCTCGACGAGACCGATCTCGGGGAGCCCCTCCTCGACACGGACAGGTATCCGCTCGACGACGGCGCCCCCACGGCGATCGTGCTCGGGCAGTACCTCTCGGCGCTCGGACTGCTGACCCCGCGCGAGGAGATCGCCTTGCAGCGCGAGCTGATCGACCGGGCGGCTGCCGCCGGACCCGCCCGCATCATCTTCAAACCGCATCCGGCGGCGCCGCCGCTGCAGACGGATGCCGTGCGCGAACGCGCCCTCTCGCACGGCGTGGAGTTCGCCGTCTACCGGGGTCCGCTCGCCGCCGAGCAGCTCGCGCGCCGCGTCGATGCCCGCGCGGTGGTCGCGGCGTTCTCGACCGCGCTGCCCACCGTGCAGGCCCTGCGCGGCACGACGATCGCCTCGGCGGGGGTGTCGATGCTGCTGCGCCGCCTGCGCCCGTACGAGAACAGCAACCGGGTGCCGCTCACGATCGTCGACGCGCTCACCCGGGAGGATTCCCCGTACGTCGACCCTGCGCGTCTGCAGCTGCTCGTCGATGCGGTCGGCTACGCCATGCAGCCCGAGATCGCCGGGCACCTGCGCGAGCGCGCGGAGTTGCTGCTGCGCGACCTGACGCCGGGAGAACGCGAGCGGTACTTCGCCCCCGAGCGGCTGCGCGACCTGCGGCTGCCCGGGGCGCCGGCCGAGGGCGCGGCGCGGCGGATGCTGCGCTCGGCCGGAGGCACCGGGCGTATGGAGGAGCTGCGGTTGACGGCGATCGGGGCGCGACGGCGTGCGGGCCGGGCCTGGCGAGCGATTCGAGGACGATGACATGAGCGATGACATGAGCGGAGACATGAGCGATGCGACCGACGGGCTGACCGTCGCGATCATCCCCGCGCGCGGCGGGTCGAAGGGCGTGCCGCGCAAGAACCTGCGCACCGTCGGGGGAGTGCCGCTGGTCGTGCGGGCGATCCGGGCGGCGCGCGACGCCGCGGGCATCGACCTCGTCGTCGTCTCGACCGATGACGACGAGATCGCCGCCGTGAGTGCGGCGGCGGGCGCGCGGGTGGTCCGTCGACCCGCGGAGATATCCGGCGACACGGCGTCGTCGGAGAGCGCGATCCTGCACGCGGTCGACGAGATCGAAGCCGCGGGGGAGCGGGTCGGGATCATCGCCTTCGTGCAGGCCACCTCGCCGTTCCTCCCGAGCGCGGCGCTCGCCGGAGCCGTCGCCGAGGTGCGGGCAGATCGTGCCGACAGCGTGTTCTCGGCGCACGAGACCTACGGCTTCCTCTGGCGTCGCGGCAGCGGAGCGGAGGGCGACCAGGCCACGGCTATCAACCACGAGGCCGCGCACCGCCCGCGCCGCCAGGATCGCGAACCGCACTACCTCGAGACCGGCGCGTTCTACGTCTTCCGTGCGGAGGCTTTCCGCACGAGCCGGCACCGTTTCTTCGGCCGGATCCGCATCGCCGAGGTGCCGGAGTGGACGGCGATCGAGATCGACGATGCGCAGCAGCTCCGCATCGCCGACGCGCTCGCCGCGGTGCACGATCGGGCAGGCGAAGCCCCCGGGCGCATCGACGTGCGCGCCGTGGTCACCGACTTCGACGGCGTGCACACCGACGACACCGCGATCATCGACGCCGACGGCGGGGAACGCGTGCGAGTGAGCCGGGAGGACGGCATGGGCGTCGCACTGCTCCGGCGCGCCGGCATCCCGATGCTGATCCTGTCGACCGAGCAGAACCCCGTCGTCCGCGCCCGGGCCGAGAAGCTGCGGGTGCCGGTGCTGCACGGCATCGACGACAAGGAGCAGGCGCTGCGTGCGTGGGCCACGGACGCCGGCATCCGCCTCGACGACATCGCCTACCTCGGCAACGACGTCAACGACCTGCCCGCGATGCGCATCGTCGGGTGGCCGGTCGCGGTGGCGAACGCGCACCCGCGCGTGCTCGCCGCAGCGCGCGTCGTGCTCACCCGCACCGGGGGGAACGGCGCCGTGCGCGAGCTCGTCGAACGGGTGTTGCCCGACTGACCGGTGCCGGTAACCCGGGAGTCGTCGGGTGTTCACCCCCGAGGCGTAGCCAGGAGGGGCGGGGGTTTTCCGCATCGCTCGACCACCGGAGGAACCATGACTGTCAGCATCGGATCGCGCGTGATCGGCGGCGGTCGCCCCGCCTACGTCATCGCCGAGATCGGCCTGAACCACAACGGCGACGTCGACATCGCGAAGCGTCTCATCGACGTCGCAGCCAGGGCCGGTGCCGACGCCGTGAAGTTCCAGAAGCGCACCCCGGAGATCTCCACCCCCGCGCACATGCGCGACGTCCCGCGCGAGACGCCCTGGGGCACCATGAGCTACCTCGACTACCGCCGCCGCGTCGAGTTCGGACGCGACGAGTACATCGCGATCGGCGACCACGCCACGATGCTCGGCCTCGACTGGTTCGCCTCGCCGTGGGACGTGCCGAGCGTCGCCTTCCTCGAAGACCTGGGCGTGGTCGCGCACAAGGTCGCCTCGGCGAGCCTGACCGACACCGAGCTGCTCCTCGCCCTGCGCGAGACCGGCAAGCCCGTCATCCTCTCGACCGGCATGTCGACGATCGAGCAGATCGATCGCGCGCTCGACACGCTCGGCACCGACCGCGTCGTGCTCATGCACGCCACCTCCACGTACCCGCTCGAGCCCGAGGAGGCGAACCTGCGGGCGATCGCCACGCTCCGCGACCGCTACGCCGGGATCCCCGTCGGCTACTCCGGCCACGAGCGCGGCCTGCAGATCTCGCTCGCCGCCGTCGCGATCGGGGCCGTCGCCGTCGAGCGCCACATCACCCTCGACCGCACGATGTGGGGTTCCGACCACGCGGCCTCCCTCGAGCCGACCGGCCTCGAGCACCTCGTCCGCGACATCCGCGTGATCGAGAAGGCCCTCGGCGACGGCGTCAAGCGCGTCTTCGACAGCGAGCTCGCCCCCATGGCGAAGCTGCGCCGCGTTCCCGCATGACCGACCTGCGCCCCGGGGAGGGCGGAGGGCTGAAGGTCGTCGCGATCGCCGATGCCGACTCCTTCGTGAAGTGGTCGGCCTCGCTGCTCGCGGCGGTGCCCGGCATCCGTCCGCAGCTGCTGCTCGTGCGCACCCCGCTCACCGCGAGCGCGGCCCAGCAGCGCACGGCTCTCGCGGGCACCGGCATCCGTGAGTCCGATGTCGCGCGCATCGCCTTCCACGAGGCCGAGGCCTGGCTCTCCCGGCACGAGCCCGACGTCGTCGTGCTCGCCGGGCGCGGCCCTTTCGTGCGCCTGATGGGGCGCGTGATCGACGCGCTGCCCCAGCGTCCCGTCACCGTCTCGGGCCTGCCGGGGATGGCGATCCCCGCGCAGCGCGGCGCCCTCGACTACCGGCGCCACACCGACCTGCTGGTCGTGCACTCGCACCGCGAGCAGCGGGCCTTCGCCGAGCTCGGTCGTCGCATCGGTGTGCAGATCCCCATGGCCCTGGCGACGCTGCCGTTCGCGCGCGGACGGGAGCGGATGCTGGCGGCCGATCGCGCGCGGGTGCTCGCCGCCGGAGCGGCGGGGGTGTCGGGAGTGGCGGGCGTCGCGGTCGCCGAACGCCCGCAGCCCGCCGAGGCCGTCGCTCACCGCCCACCGGCGACCGACGTCGTGTTCGCGGCTCAGGCGATGGTTCCCGCGGAGCGCGCCGAGCGCGAGAAGATCGCCGAGATGCTCATCCGCGCCGCCGAGGTCGACCCTACCCGGCGCATCGTGGTGAAGCTGCGCTCGCGGCCGGGGGAAGCCGAGACGCACCTCGAACGCGACTCGTACCCCGAGCTGCTCGCGGGCCGGATGCCGTCGAACCTCGTCGTCTCGTACGCGTCCATGGCCGAGGCGCTCTCGACGGCCGCGGGTCTCGTCACCGTGAGCTCCACCGCCGCGATCGAGGCCGTCGCACAGGGTGTGCCCGTGATCGCGCTCGACTCCTACGGGGTCAGCAAGCCGCTCCTCAACACGGTGTTCGTGGGCAGCGGTCTGCTCGGCGGCGGGCGCGAGGTGGTGGGCGGCCGGTTCCGTCAGCCGCACCCCGACTGGCTGCGCGACAACTACTTCCACCCGTCGAAGGAGTCGACGTGGTGGGAGCGGGTCGAGGAGCTCGTCGCACTGCGCCGGGCGGGCGGGCTTCCGGCCCGGCGGGTGCCCGCACCTCGCGGGCGTCGGCTGCACGAGGCGTGGCATCGGGCCAGCGTGCTCGGTCGCGAGGACCGGTCGGTCAGCGGGGCGGTCGCACTGGCGATCGGTGTGCCGGCGACCCGCCTGATCTCAGCGCTGCGCCGGGGGCGCACGCAGGGCGGCGGGCGCACCTGGGCGGATGCCTCGACCGACTACACGCTCGAGCCGAGCCCGTTGCGCGACTCCATCCGGCGCTGACGTCGTGCCTTGATGACGTCATACGAAGTAGTCGAGTGTCACTTCGAGGAATGTCCTCGCTTTGACGATCACGGCCGGGTAACGTCAGTGCCATCGCGGCGATCCGGGCGGTCCCGGGCCTCAGCTCATATCTGATGGCGTTGCGGGTTCGACTCCCGCCGTCGCGTCCACTTCTCCCGACGAGACCCGGGCGTCACCCGAGCCGCTCGTCCAACCAGTCGAACATACGCTGCGCCGTGATCGTGCGGCCGAGCGGCTGGCAATGCCCGTCGGCGCCCTCCGCCTCGGTGAAGCGCACGACCGTCGACACGCCGGGTGTCAGGGCGGCGAGCCGGTCGGCCTGGCCGGGCCAGAACTGCTCGTTCTCGGGGGAGAGGATCAGCAGCGGGGTCGTGATCTCGGCGGCGATGTCGGCGACCGAGTACTGATGCACGGCCTGGATCGTCTCGCCGTAGCCTCGCGTGCCGTAGGGGCGTGCGCGGAAGCGCCAGGTGCGCGCGGTCTCGGGGGAGAGCTTGAGGCCGAGCTCCATCTCGCGGTCGAACTTCTCGACCTGCCCCTCGTCGAGCAGCTTCAGCAGCCCGTGCGGGAGGTGCCCGGTCCACGAGGTCGAGACGTCGACGAGCCCGGGGTCGGTGATCGCAGCGGCGAAACGGTCCTCGAAGGCGAGGGCGCGCGCCACCCAGTAGCTGCCCTGGCTGATGCCGTAGACCGCGATGCGCATCGCATCCACGCCGTCGAGGCGGGCGACCGTGTCGAAGACCGGGGTGAGCACGTGCTCCCAGTCGGGGCGGAACGGCACGTCCTTCTCGAAGAGCTCCGACTGCTGGCCGGGACCGTCGAAGACGAGCACGTTGTATCCGCGGCGCAGAGCGGGCGCGACGACGGCCGCGTAGAGGGAGGCGCGCGAGCCGTCGCTGCCGTTGACGGCCACCAGCGTCGGGGGCGTCGCGCCCTCCGGTACCGGCGCGGGGCGGAAGAACCATCCGGGCAGGGTCCCGCCGCCGCACGGGATCGTGACGTCGTCGACCACGGTCGAGGTGTGCGTCACGAATCCGCGCCAGGCGGCCTCCTGCTTCGCGAACGTCGGTGCCATCGCATCCGGGTCGGCGAGTGCGCTCGCCGCATTGACCGCGACCCCGTAGTACGCCGAGGCGCGCAGGTAGGCGGATGCCGCGCTCACCGGGTGCCCCGCCTCCGCGCTCGCGGATGCCGTGGCGACCGTGCGGTCGGCCAGACCCTTCCAGGCGTCGAACCAGGCCTCGTGCTCGCCGTTGCGGATGCCGGCGACGGCGGCGAGGACCTCGCCCGGTTCTGCAGCGCCCTCCACGCTCGCGCCGAGGGCGCTGCGGATCTCGAAGTCGAAGTCGGCGCTCTCGGAGAACGCGCGGATGTGGGCGGCGTGGTGCGTCATGCGGGACTCCCTTCCGTTTCCACTATCGAGGGTCGTGCGCCGAGCCCACAAGGCGCTGCTCGACCCGGCCCCATCCGTGCTCGAGTACGACGAACCCGGCGTCGAGGGTGGCGAGCTGGTCGTCGCTGTCGGTGATGAGCAGCTGCAGCTGCAGCACGAAACGTGCGTAGACGCGGATCTCGGGCGTCGGGGCGTCGAGGCCGAGCTCGTCGGCGATCGCATCGGCCAGCGCGTCCTCGTGGCGCAGCCACATCTTGGCGGCGTAGTCGCGCAGCGCCGGGGTCTCGTTGAGGAATCGCAGGAAGATGCGCGCGACGTCCTCGCCGTGCTCGTCGAGGTTCGCGCCGATCTCGGCGGCGTAGAAGTCGCGGATCGCGCGGTTGATCGTGCTGCCGTCCGCACGGTCGCGCACGGCGCCCACGAGACGGTCGCGCTGCTCGTCGTCCTCGTCGAAGACGAGCGCCTCCTTCTGCGGGAAGTGCGCGAAGACGGTGGTGGGCGAGACATCGGCCGCGTCGGCGATCTCGCGGATGCTGACGTCGTCGAATCCGCGTTCGAGGAACATCATCGTCGCGACATCCGAGATGTTCTTGCGGGTCGCCGCCTTCTTGCGCTCCCGCCGGCCGAGGGGGTTCGTTCCGGTCATGCCTCCACCCTATCTCGAACTCGATACAAAACTGGCTTGACACCAAAACTGGTATGGATACACTTTCGGTATGACTTCACCTTCTCTCCTCTCCGCGCGCTCCACGAACCGCGCCTGGATCATGCTCATCGTCCTGACGATGCTCACCGTCATCGGCATGACGGTCGTCCTTCCCGTGCTCCCTTTCGTCGTGCTGCAGTACGTGTCGCACGAGAGCGACCTCGCCATCTGGGTCGGGGTGCTCGAGGCGATCAACGGCCTGTGCGCCTTCCTCGTCGCCCCGTTCCTCGGACGCCTCTCCGACCGCTTCGGTCGGCGGCCCGTCATCATCGCCGCCGCCTTTGGAGCCGCGCTCTCGATGGCGCTGTTCGGGATCGGCGGCGCGCTGTGGGTGCTCGTGCTCGCGCGCGTCATCCAGGGGCTGACCGCCGGCGATCTTCCCGCGCTCTTCGCCTACCTCGCCGACATCACCCCGCCCGAGAAGCGCGCGCAGCGCTTCGGTCTGCTCGGTGCCCTCTCGGGCATCGGCATGATGGTGGGCCCGGCCGTCGGCGGGCTCCTCGCCGCCATCAGCCTGCAGCTGCCCGTCTTCGTGACCGCCGCCGTCGGCCTGACGATCGCGATCCTCAGCATCTTCCTGCTGCCCGAGAGCCTCGCGCCCGAGAACCGCATCACGCGCATCGCGGCCCGCGACGTGCAACCGTTCGCCGTGTTCCGCAATGCCTTCGCCCGCCGCGAGCTGCGCGGACTCCTCATCGGCTTCGCGCTGCTCGCCCTGCCGTTCGGGTTCTTCGTCAACAATTTCAGCGTGCTCGCCCTCGACTCGATCCAGTGGGGACCCACGCAGATCGGGCTGCTCACCGCGGGCGTCGGCATCATCGACATCCTCATCCAGGGCGTGCTGCTCGGCATCCTGCTGCCCCGTATCGGCGAGCGCGGCGTGATCGTCAGCGGAATCGTCGCCCAGGCGATCGGTCTTGCCGGGCTCGCGATCGTCGCGTCCGTGCTCGCGCAGCCGTGGGTGTTCATCGTCGGTGCGCTGATGCTCGCCGCAGGCCAGGGCGCCGCGACCGCCGCGATGGACGGCGCGATGTCGAACGCCGTCGGCGACGACGAGCAGGGCTGGCTGGGCGGTGTGACGCAGTCGCTCAACGCCGCGATGGGCACGGTCGCCCCGCTCATCGCCGCCGCGCTCTACGCCGGCATCAGCCACGCCGCGCCCTACTGGCTGGGCGTCGCCCTGATGGTCGTCGCCGCGATCGTCGTCGGCCGCGCGCACATCGTCAACACCGCGAAGAAGGAGGAGCGCGGCGCGCTCGGCGAGCAGACCGACGAGCAGGATGCCGCGGCCCCCGCGCCGATCGCGGGATGACGCCGATCGGGGGATGATGGATGCCATGTCCACCTCAGCTCGCCCCGGCCTCCGGGTCTCGTCGGGTCTCACGATCCCCGAGTCCGAGCTGTCGTGGCGGTTCTCGCGCTCCTCGGGGCCGGGCGGGCAGGGCGTGAACACGGCGGACTCCCGCGTGGAACTGGTGTGGGATGCCGCGAACTCCCCGCAGCTCTCCCCGGTGCAGCGGGAGCGGATCCTCGAGAGGCTGGCCGGCCGGCTGGTGAACGGCGTGCTCACGATCGCGGCATCCGAACACCGGGCGCAGCTGCGAAACCGCGAGGCGGCGCGGGAGCGGCTGGTCGCGCTCGTCGCCGAGGCGATCCGGCCGCCTGCGCCGCCCCGTCGCCCGACGAAGCCCAGTCGTGGATCGAAGGAGCGCCGGCTGAAGGCCAAGCAGCGCCGCACCGATGTGAAGCAGCTGCGTCAGCGGCCGCGCGACGTCTGACCCGTCCACAGCTGTCGGCGGGTGCGCGCGGTCTCTGCGATGATGGTCGCTGGCCCGCTCAGGGGGAGCGGTTCCGACCTTGGGAGCGAGACATGACCGACGAGAACCACGCCGTCCTGCCGCCTCAACCGCCCATCGAATACACGTCGATCAGTGGTCGCCGCTACTGGGCGCTGCTGTTCCTGATGTACATCCCTTACTTCGGGGTGATCGTCGCCATCATCGTCGCGATCGTGCAGCGGTTGTCGGCGATGCACGTGCAGCATCCGATCGTGCGCGAGAATGCGCGCTGGGCGGCGAACTGGGCCATCAGTTACGCCTTCTACCTCATCGCTCTCATCGCGATCTTCCTCGCGGTCGCCGCTCCGCTGAACGCGCTGCGCTACCAGGAGGACTATCCAGGCGGTGAGGCACTCAACTTCAGTGTGTGGCTGATTCTGGTCGGCTCGTTCATCGCACTGGTGATCTACTGCCTCGTCACGATCATCCGCGGCACCGTGGTCTCGGAGCGGGTCGTTCACCGCCCCGCTCTGGCGATCCCGTTCTTGCGCGCCTAGGTTGTCAGCCCGCGGAGTCTGATCCGTCCGCAGCCGTCCGCGGGTCCGCGTGCTGTCTGCGATGATGGTCGCTGGCCCGCTCAGGGGGAGCGCGGTTCCGACCTTGGGAGTGACAGATGACCGAAGAGAACGACGCCGTCCAGCCGCCCGAACCTCCCGCCGCGCCTCAGCCGCCGGCGGGCTACCAGCCGCCCGCCGGATACTCGCTCCCGGCGCAGCCGCCGTACGGTCAGGCTCCGGCTCAGCCGCCGTACGGTCAGGCTCTGGCTCAGCCGCCGTACGGTCAGGCTCCGGCCGCGTACCCGGGGCAGCCCGCTTACGGCCAGGCTCCTGCACCCTACGGCCAGGCTCCTGCTCAACCGCCGTACGGCCAGGCTCCGACCGGCTACCCGGCCCCCGGGTACGCCCCCTACGGCTACCCGCCGATCAGCGGTCGTCGCTATTGGGCGCTGCTGTTCCTCGTGTACATCCCGTACGTCGGTGCGATCGTCGCCGCGATCGTCGGGATCGTGCAGCGGTCGTCCGCGATGCGCTCGCCGCATCCGATCGTGCGTGAGAACGCGCGCTGGGCGGCGAACTGGGCGCTCAGCTACGTGCTCTACCTCATCGTGCTCTTCGTCCTCCTCATCACGATCGGTGTCGGGACGGCGCGGCCGCGCTCGTACGACGAGTACGGCTACAGCGACGGCGGCGACCCCTCGGGCTGGATCGCCGTCCCGGGGTTGCTCATCATCGGAATCGGGATCTACTGCCTGGTCACCCTCATCCGCGGCACGGTGATCTCCGAGCGGGTCGTGCACCGGCCCGCCCTGGCGATCCCGTTCTTCCGCGCCTGATCCGCGGACGCGACGCCATACCGTCACACGAAGAGAGGACGCGGACCCACGATCGGGTCCGCGTCCTCTCTTCGTATGCGGCGTGCGGTGCGCGTCAGCTCGGATCGGCATCCGTTCCGGCATCCGCCCACCGCAGCGAGGCGATCGGCTCGCGCACGGGGCGCTCCTCGCGGCGGTCGTCCGACGCCTCGTACTCGTCGTCCTCGATCAGCACGCGGGCGTCGGTGAGCAGGGCGGCGCGCGCGAGCGCCTCGGCGGCGCGGATGCTTCCCAGCACCTGCGTGTTCAGTCGCTGCGCCACGTCGGTCACCACCCACGGCGGGCCGTCGAGAGCGATCAGCGTGCGCTCGTCGTCGAGCAGGCGCCCGTCGAGCACGAGAGTGTCGACGCGGGCCTGCTGCAGAGCCTCGATGACCGCCGAGAAGCCTTCGGCACCACCCGAGCCGTCGGCGGCGGCTGCACGGTCGCGCACGTCGGCGATCTCCCGGCGGCGACGCTCGTCGATCTCGCGGGCGATCGTGTCGTCGAGCGCCGTGCGATCGGCACCGTCGGCCCGGGTGTTCGCATCGACGTCGACGAGCAGCGCGCGCTCGTCGCCCGTGAGCTCCTCGGCCAGCAGCTGTCGTGCGCGCACATCGCCCGACACCGCGATGAACGCGGGCCGCTCTTCGCGGATGAGTGCGCTCAGCGCGGCCGCGACATCCTTCTGGTTCTGCTTCCAGACGTTCTCGACGTAGTTCTGGTACTTCGCATCTCCCAGGCCGCCCGTGCGCACCTTCGAGATCTCGTCGGTGTCGCCCTCGATCTCGGTCTCGCGCTCGCTGCCGCCGCGTCCCGAGGTCTCGAGGCGGATGTCGGCGCCGTCGCGGCTCGTCTCGACGACGAGGTAGCGGGTCTCCGACGCCGTGTGGCGCAGGAGGGGGAGGATCGACGGCAGGGCGCCGTGCTCGAGGCGCTCCGGGCCGAGGCGCGCTCCGATGAAGCTGCGATCGAGCACCGTCTCTCCGTCGCGGGCGATCACGACGCGGGCCGACGGACTCGGCAGTCCGTTGCGCTCGCCGAGGGCGGTCTCGATGGCCGCGGCGTCGTCTTCCGGTGCTCCGACCTCGTCGATCAGCTGATCGCGCACGGCCTGGTGGCGGGCTCCCTCCTCGACCTGCGGCAGCTCACCCGTGCCGTCGACGTAGGCGGTGGTCCAGGGGCCCGAACCCTGCAGGATCTCGGTCAGCGTGTGTTCGCTCATGACTTCTCCTTCATCGGTCGTCGGTCTTCACGACGGTAGGAAACGAGAGGGGAGAGGTCGACAGGGTTGACGAATCGGATGCCCGACGTTAGCCGCGCGCGGGGGCGGCATCGGGAGCTCCCGATGAGCGCCGGACCAGCGCCGGACTAGTCCTTGCCGCCCCGCACGAGCTCCAGCCCCGCCCCGGCGAACTGCCGCAGCGTCGCATCGGGCAGGAACGCCCGGGTCAGCGCGCCACCGATCCGGGTGAGGTCGCTCTCGTCGCGGAACAGCAGGTACATGGTCTCGTAGCGCGGGTGGAACTTCTGCTTGAAGCGGTGCAGCGAACCGAAGCCGTACACCGGTTCGAGGGCTTCGGCGAGGCGGTCGCTCAACGCGGCGATCATCCCCGCATCCGGCGGATAGTCGTGCGCGAGCGGCGCCCCCGAGAGCGACATGATCTCGGCGCCCTCCTCGGAGAACTGCTTCGCCGAGGCGCCGATCAGGTACTCCATCACGGGTGCGAACCCGCCCTCGCGCCGGCGCATCAGATCGAGGGTCCAGCCGCGCACCCGGCCGCCCGCGCCGTACACCGGCAGCCACGACAGGAAGCCGTCGACGTCGCCGTTGGGCGCGAGTGCCAGGGCGATCCGCACCTCGGGGTCCTCGGCCTCCTCGAGCGTGCCGAGGGTGAAGCGCATCTCGGGCAGATCCTTGTCGCCGACCCACGCCTCCGAGATCGCGCGCAGCTGCTGCTTCACGCCCCACGACTCGTCGCCGAGCCGCGTCATCCGGAACGTCATGTCTTCGCGACCCGCCCGGTTCAGCGAGGTGCGCACCGATGCCCACTGCTTGCCCGTGAACTCCAGCCCCGGAAGATCGACGATCGTGTCGTCGGCGACGACGATGCTGCGCCACGTCGACGGCACGGCGGCGAGGGTCGCGGCATCCGCACTGAAGAAGCACGGAACGAGGCCGGCCTGCTCGGCCGTGCGGATGAAGTCCCCGACCGCTTCGGCCCGCGCATCCGCGGGGCCGATCGGGTCGGCGAGCGCGAGGGCGACTCCGTTGCGGCGCTGGTACGCGACCACGCCGCCGGCCACCCGGGCGTAGCTGTTGCCCTCCCAGGTCGTCATCCACGACAGCGTGCCGCCGCCGTGCGCGCGCAGATCGGCCTTGACGTCGTCGACGGTCGGCGTGGGCGGGATGCCGAGGGGCGAGCGCCGTTTGGCGCGGAACGCCCGCCGCACCCACACGAGGTAGACGAGCACGACGACCCAGAGGAACCCGTTGGCGAGCGCGAGCTCGGTTTCGCCGTCCCAGCGGATGTCGAGCTCGGCCTGACTCGTGAGGATGATGAGCGTCAGCACGAAGGCGGCGATCAGCACGTTGAAGATGCCGAGGAGCACGGCGAGCACCCACGACCAGCGGCGTCCGCGACGCAGGCCGTTCACGAGCACGAGGATCACGACCAGGTCGATCGCGAGGTCGATGAAACCGCCCGACGCCGGATCGGTAGGGCCGAACGGTCCGTCGGTGGGCACCAGGGTCGTGATGATCTCGACCGCGCCGAGCACGAGGATCGCCATCACCGCGATGAGCCGCTGCTCGCGCACCGTCGTGCGCCGCACGCGCAGCGAGCGGTCGACCACCAGGATCAGCAGCACGGCGAGCAGGTGCTCGAGGTCGGCGACCTTGCCCCAGAACAGCATGGCGACGAACACGAAGCCGAGCAGGATCAACCAGCCGCGCACACGCCACGGCGGTCGGAACAGGCCGACGGCTGCCGCGATGCACGCCATGGTGCCGCCGGATGCCCCGACGTCGAGCGCCTGCGCCTGGGCCGTCGCCCACGCCCAGGGGAACTGCGAGAGCACGAGCAGCAGGAGGGCGGTGGCGAAGATCGCGAACAGCTGCCCGATCGCGTAGTAGGCGAGGGCGACGCGAGACCCGCGACGGTACTCGAGGTACGCCATGCCCCAGAAGCCCGAGATCGTGAAGATGTACACCCACGGTTCGTTCACGAAGAACGTGCCGGTCAGCGGCGTCCACCACTTGCCGTCGGCGAGATTGGGGAGCCCGTAGGCGACGGTCTCGAACAGCGCGGACTTCTCGAAGGGGGTCCAGAGTCCCTGCCAGACCACGCCGACGACGAGGATCAGCGCGATGAACGTCAACGTCGCCGGCATCCGCCTCACGACGGAGAGCGCGGAGGACCGCACGGGTGTCGGCGAGGCGTTCGGCTCTGCGTGCATGCGCTCAGCGTAGCGATCAGCGCCCCTCCGGGTCTTCCTCCATCTGACGCGAGAGGGTTGGATGGGAGACATGCCCCTCTCGCGCCGGACCGCCACCGCCCTCCTGGTCGTGTCTGCCGTCGCGCTGGCCGGATGCGCATCCCCGACCCCGGTCCCGACACCGGAGTCGGCCGAGTCCGAGGCCGCGACGATCCTCACGTCCGTCGTCGCCTCGGGACTCGACGCCCCCTGGTCCATCGCCTTCCACGGCGAGACGGCGCTCGTGAGCGAGCGCGACAGCGCGCGGATCGTCGAGATCACGGTGACGGGCGGCGCGCGCGAGGTGGGCCGCATCGAGGGAGTGCGGGCGGGCGGTGAGGGCGGGCTCCTCGGCATCGCCGTGCACGAGGATCAGCTCTACACGTACCTCACGGCCGACGCCGGCGACGGCGGAGCGACCGAGAACCGCATCGAGCGCCGCGATCTGCTCGGCGACCCGGGCGCGCTCTCGCTGGGAGATGCCGCGACGGTGATCGACGGCATCCCGGCGGCCGGCAACCACAACGGCGGCCGCATCGCCTTCGGCCCCGACGGGATGCTGTACGCCACGACCGGTGACGCCGGCGATCGCGAGAGCGCGCAGGACCCCGACGCGCTGTCGGGCAAGATCCTCCGGCTCGCCCCCGAGGGCGCCGTTCCCGACGACAACCCGATCCCGGGCTCGGCGGTCTACACGCTCGGCCACCGGAACCCGCAGGGCATCGCCTGGGCCGAGGACGGCACGATGTACGCGAGCGAGTTCGGGCAGGACACCTGGGACGAGCTCAACGTGATCGTCGCGGGCGAGAACTACGGGTGGCCGACCGTCGAGGGCATCGCCGACCGCGAGGGCTTCGTCGACCCGGTGCAGCAGTGGTCGCCGTCGACCGCGAGTCCGAGCGGCATCGCGGTGGCGGCGGATGAGATCGTGATCGCGAACCTGCGGGGCGAACGTCTGCGGATCGTTCCGCTCGCCGACACCGGAACGGCGTTCGAGCTGCACGGCGGCGAGCAGCGCGGCGAGTACGGACGCCTGCGCGATGCGGTCGCCGCCCCCGACGGATCGGTCTGGGTGCTCACGAACAACACCGACGGTCGCGGCGATCCTCGGGATGGCGACGACCGTATCCTCCGGGTCGACTTCGGATAGGTCCTTCGGGGAGGCTTACTCTCCCCGGAGCACCCGACGAAGACCGGCGATCTCGTCGTCGGTCATCCCACCGCTGCGCAGGTACCCCGTCGCGCCGCCGTGCTCGGTGGTGATCCAGTCCAGCGCGGCCTCGATCGCCGGAGCCGGTGACTCGGTGGCGAGCGTGCGCAGGCGCGGCGTCAGCGGCACCCCGATCGCGGTGATGAGCTGCGTGAGCGAGGCGGCGAAGCCGCGCGCGAGGTTCGTGCCGGTCTGCGTGTAGTCCTCGACGATCGCCTCGCGCGGCACCCCGGCGACCGACAGCAGGATCGCCGCGGCCAGACCCGTGCGGTCCTTGCCCGCCGTGCAGTGGAACAGAACGCCCGGCCGGTCGGTGCCCGCGGCATCGAGCACCGCGCGCGCCACGGTCGCGAACTGCGGGGCGCTCGCGGCCAGGATGGCGACGTACAGGTCCTCCAGCGTCGGCACCTGATCGAGCACCGCCGCCATCTGCTCGTCCGTCAGCGCGTGCTGCCCGCTCGCGGGCAGCAGCTTCTGCACCATCTCGTCCATCGCCCCGCCCTGCACCGACAGCGGCACGAGCGTCACGCTGCCGTCGTCGGGCAGCCGGTCCGCGGCGCGGGTGCGCTCGGCGTCGGTGCGCAGATCGATCACCGTGCCGATGCCGAGGTCGGCCAGCGCCCGCAGGCCTTCGTCGGTCAGGCTCGCCAGGGCATCCGATCGGAAGAGGATGCCGGGGGCGATCACCGCGCCGTCGGAGGTGGCGATCCCCTCGAGGCTGCGGGCGTTGTGGGTGACCGTGAGAGCGGAGGAGATGTCCATGCGAGCGAGCGTAGCGAAGGTGGTGGGCTCGCTCCCTCGCTACTCTCGGATCATGCCGACGAACGCCGCATCGCCCGGGAGCGCCCGAGCATGGCCGCAGGTCCGCTCCGCGGCCTCGACGGCGGGGGCTCTGCTGCGCCGACGTGTGCTGCTGATCGTGGTGGTCGCGATCGCGGTGCAGGGCCTGTACGTCTGGGCGGTGCTGCCGCTGCTGCTCACCCTCTTCGACGCAGCCCTCGACGCGGGCGGCGTCGACGGTCTGAGTCTCGCCGGTCTGCCCGCAATCCTCTCGAGCCCGCTCGCCGTGCTCGCGCTTCTCGTCATCGCCCTCGTCGCGACGCTGTTCGCCCTCATCGAGGTGAGCGTGTTCTCGGTCGTCGCCGACCTCTGTCTGCGCGGTGGAGCTCCGACGGCGCCCGAGCTTCTGCGCGGTCTGGGGCGGATGGGCCGCCGCGTTCTCGGTCCGCAGATCGCGCTGTTCGCCGGGTACGCTCTGCTGATCCTGCCGCTGTCGCACGTCGGGGTCGGATCGACGGTGACCGCGCACATCGCGATTCCGCAGTTCATCAGCGGCGAACTCACGAAGACGACCCCGGGCACCGTCGTCTACGCGCTCGCGATCGCCGGCATCGTCTACCTCGCGCTGCGACTGGCCGCGACGGTGCCCGCGCTGGCGGGCGGGCAGCAGAGCGTATGGACGGCGATGCGTCGCAGCCTGGTGCTCAATCGCCGCACGCAGGTGCACGTGGCGCTCGTGCTGGTGCTCGTCGGCGCGGTGGCGGCGGGGATCTTCCTCGTGGCGGCGCTGCTCGGCACGATCCCGGTCGCGCTGGCGTCGACGACCGGGGACGGGACGGGGACGAGCGAGGGGACAGCGGTTGCCGGTGCGATGCTCGCCGTGCTCGACCTCGTGCGGTTCGTCGTCACCGGACTCGTCGCGGCCTTCCTGGCGTTCTTCTTCATCGCGCTGGATCGCGGTGCTGCGGCATCCGAGCCCGGCGGTCGCACGTCGATTCCGACGCGCGCGGTCCCGTCGACCGGCGCACCCGTTCGGGATCGTCTGTCTCGCGTGCTCGTCGTGACCGTGCTCGTCGCCTTCACCGTGCTCGCCGTGCCGCCCACGGTGTTCGCCTCGCTCGCGGCGATTCCCGCGGAACCGCCGGCGGTCATCGCCCATCGCGGCTACACGGCGCTCGGAGTGGAGAACACGCTGTCGTCGCTGCGGGGCGCATCGGATGCCGGCGCCGATGTGGTCGAGATGGACATCCAGGAGACCGCCGACCAGAGGTTCGTCGTGATCCATGACACCGACCTCCAGCGCCTCGCCGGCGACCCCCGAGACGTGTACGACCTCGATGCCGCCGAACTCTCCCGATTGGTCGTCCGTCAGGGCGGGTTCGAAGACCGCATCCCCACGCTGGAGGAGTATCTGGGCGAGGCCGACGATCTCGGGATCCGCGTGCTCGTCGAGGTCAAGCCGCACGGGCACGAAGCCCCGGGTTTCGCCGAGCGCGTGGTCGCCGTCATGGAACGCCTCGATCCCGACCGACGGCACTGGATCCAGTCGCTCGACCCGGCGATCGTCGACCGGATCGCCGCCGCCGACCCGGAACGCACGGTGGTGCTCGTCACCGGCTTCCAGATCGGCGACGCCCCGCGTACCGCCGCCGACGCGGTCGCGATCGAGGACTGGTCCTATTCCGACGAGATGCTCGTTCGGCTGCGTGACGAGGGCAAGCAGCTCTTCGTCTGGACGGTCGACGACCCCGCCCTCCTCGAGGAGTACGTCGGTCGCGGCGTCGACGGCGTGATCACCGACCGCGTCGCCGAGGCGATCACGATCCGCGAACTGCAGCAGACGGTGACGAATCCCGTCAGCCGCTACCTCGCGACCGCCGCGCGGCGCATCTCCCTGTTCTGATCGACCGCGGCCGTTGCGCCGGCCGGGCCGTCAGCCCTCGACGGCCCGGGCGACGGCATCCTCCAGGTCGTCCCATTCCTGCAGCTGCACGTACGTGCCGTCGACGAAGAACGACGGAGTGCTGGTGATGCCGAGCGACTCGCCGTCGGTCTTGTCGGCCTGGATCCGGGCGAGCGTCGCGGGGTCGGCGATCGCCGCATCGTAGGCCGCCATGTCGAGCCCGAGGGATTCGGCCATCGCGCGGAACACCGCGGGCGTCTCGCCCGTCGCGTGACTCCACTCCTGCTGGGTCTCGAACAGCCGGTGGTACATGTCCTCGAAGCGATCCTGCTGCGCCGCCGCCTCGGCCGCCAGAGCCGCCTGCGTCGAGTTGATGTGACCCGGCAGCGGGAAGTACCGCACCACGTAGGTGATCTCGCCGTCGAACTGCGCACGCAGGTCTTCGACGATCGGGTAGAAGGCGCCGCACGCCTCGCACTCGAAGTCGAGGAACTCGACGACGGTCACGGCATCCGTGCCGCCGTCGTCGAGCACGTGCGAGTCTGCCCGGGTGGTCTGCAGGGTGCCGTCTTCGGCGACGTCGGGCGCGGGCGCCTGCTGGGTGATGGCGTAGACGATGCCGGCGATCGCGAGCACGACGGCGACGGCGAGAGCGATGAGGGTCGCCTTGACGGGCGTGGTCAGGCGGGGCTTCGGGGCGTTGCGGGAGGGGGTGGCGAACATGGGTGTCTCCAGACACGAGAAAGAGGAACGACGGACGAGGATGCCGCGGCAGCGGCCGGATCGACGCGTCGTCGCTCAGGTGCGGGAGATCGAGAGCTCGGCGAGGGTGAGGGCGGTGCGCGACGGGCGGGGACCGGCGCGCGGCGCGGCGACGGCGAGGCTCGCACGCGGGAGCCGGATGCCGGGGCCGCGCCGCAGCATCCGCACGAGCAGCACGAGGAGTGCGAGGAACCAGAGCACGACGAAGCCCGCCACCGCGGTGTGCGAGGAGGAGGCATCGACCGGTGCGGCCTCCTCGTGGTGCGACGCTCCGGTTCCGGCATCCGACGCGGAGGCCCCCGACGCCAGGCAGAGCGACGCGTGCACATCGGCCTCGCCGTGCGAGGTCGACCAGGCGCCCACGACCAGCAGCAGGGCGAGGCCCAGCGCGGTGAAGAGGGTGGTCAGCGACCGGGTCGACGTCATGGTGCGCGAAGTCTAACAAGCGGTCCTCTGCACCCGCCGGGCCACGTGTCCGTCGACCCGCTTACACTGGAGGGGTGGCGAGACTACTGATCATCGGCGGCTTCCTGGCCGCCGTGTTCTGGGTGTTCAGCATCGTCGACTGCGCAGTGCAGCCGCCGACGCGGCACCGTGGTGTGCGCAAGGGCATCTGGATCCTGATCGTCGTGCTCCTCCCCGTCATCGGCGGGGTCCTCTGGTTCGTGATCGGCCGACGCCGCAAGAACGACCCCGGTCCCGCGCGCGTGATCGCCCCCGACGACGACCCGATGTTCCTGCGCGGCATCAGCAAGACCGAGCAGGACGCCCGCATCGCTCGTCTCGAAGAAGAACTCGCACGCCTCGATGCCGAGACGGATGCCGCGAACGAGGCGCAGGTCGACGGCGACAACGACAGCGGCTCCACTCCCGGGGCGACGCCCGAGCCCCGCCCGTGACCCTTCCGCGTCCGGCCTCGTCGCCGGCGACGGATGCCGCGGCATCCCTCCTGGCCGATCTCGTCGCCCACGGCGTGCGCGACCTCGTGCTCTCGCCCGGTTCGCGCTCGCAGGCGCTCGCGCTCGCCGCGGTGCGTCTGGCCGACACCGGCGACCTGCGCGTGCACGTGCGCATCGACGAGCGGGTGGCCGGCTTCACAGCTCTCGGGCTCGCCCGCGAGACCGGCGTACCGGCGGCGGTGCTGTGCACCTCGGGCACGGCGGCCGCCAACCTGCTGCCGGCCGCGATGGAGGCGTTCCACGCCGGCGTCCCGCTGCTGCTGCTGACCGCCGATCGTCCGCCCGAGCTGCGCGGAATCGGCGCCAACCAGGCGACGACCCAGCCCGGCATGTTCGCACCCTGGGTGCGTGAGAGCGTCGACGCTCCGGTTCCCGGTGAGTCGGGGTCCGGGGACGACTGGTCGGGCCTCGCCGTCCGCGCGGTCGCGCTCGCGCTCGGCGCGGACGCCCCGCACGGCCTTCCCGGAGTCGCGGGCCCCGTGCATCTGAACCTGCCCGCGCGCGAGCCGCTGTCGGGCGAACCGGTCGTCACCCCCGTCACTCCCGGCGCAGCTCCGATGCCCGCACGGGGCGAGGCCGTCGTGCTCGCGCGCGGACCCCGTACGGTCGTGATCGCCGGAGCGGATGCCGGGCCTGATGCCGAGGAGATCGCCCACGCCGGGTCGTGGCCGCTGATCGCCGAGATCGTGTCGGGTGCCCGCTTCGGCCGTCATCTCGTGCACGGCTATCGCGCACTGTTGCGCCGCGCGGATCTCGGCGGCGCCGTCGAGCGTGCGGTCGTGCTCGGGCATCCCACCCTCAGCCGCGAGGTCGCGGGGCTCCTCGCACGGCCCGAGGTCGAGGTCATCGCGGTGCGGCATGGCGGCGAGGAGCTCGACCTGAACCACCGCTCGCGGCCCGCGGCATCCGTCGTCGTCGCCGCGCCGTCGAACGATGACGACCGTGCCGCCGATCGGACCTGGCTCGGAGCCTGGCTCGAGGCGTCCGCCGCGCAGGCCGTCGACCTCAGCGAGCGGGCTCCGGATCATGACGGCCTGGCGTCCGCCGATTCCGCGACCCGACGCGACGCCGTCAAGGCCGAGCTCGAAGCCGTGCGTCGACCGCTCGACCGCGAACTGCTGGTCGACGCGGTGTGGCGGGCGACGTGGCCGCACGACCGACTCGTGTTCGGGTCGTCGCGTCTCGTGCGCGTGGCCGACGCGGTGCTCGGTGGCAAGAAGATCCCCGTGCACGCCAACCGCGGTCTCGCGGGCATCGACGGCACGATCGCGACCGCGACCGGCATCGCCCTCGCGAGTCAGGCGGGGGGAGCGCCGGGCGTGACCCGGGTGCTGCTCGGCGACCTCACCCTGCTGCACGATGTGGGAGCACTGTTGCTGCCGCCAGACGAGACCGAGCCGCGTCTGCAGGTCATCGTCGGCAACGACGGCGGGGGCACGATCTTCGATGGACTCGAAGTGGCGCAGGTCGCCCCGGCCGCCGACCTCGACCGCGCGTTCTACACGCCGCACCAGGTGCGCCTCGAGCACCTCGCCGTCGCCTACGGCTGGGAGTACCAGCGCGTGACGACCCGCACCGCGCTCGACCAGGTGCTCACCCGCCCCGTCGGCGGCCGTCAGCTCATCGAGGTTCCGCTCGCGCGTTGAGGTGCCGCCCGCGGAGCGTCTCGCCCGCGGAGTGTCTCGTCCGCGGAGCCCCACCGCTCGCTGCCATACCCACCGACCGGTGCGAAATGTCGGTTCTGCCGCCCGGTGACCGACATTTCCCACCGATCGGTGCAGATCGAGACGTGCGCGGATGCCCGCGACTCGGCCATCATGAGCAGATGAACGCTCACCAGTGGACCGAGACCCTCCGCGTCGGCGACGGCTTCCGTCTCGACGACATCGACGCCGAGAGCACCCCCGGATATCACGGGCACAAAGCCGACGGCGCCCGCGACCTCGCCGAGGGACTGGTCGCGCTCAACGATCTGCAGGAGCGCCTGTTCGCCGAGAGTCGCACCGGCACAGCGACGGATGCCGTGCTGCTCGTGCTGCAGGCCATGGACTCGGCGGGCAAGGGCGGCATCGTGCGGCACGTCGTGGGCGGGGTCGACCCGCAGGGCGTCTCGCTCGCGGCGTTCAAGGCCCCGACCGACGAGGAGCGCGCGCACGACTTCCTCTGGCGCATCGAGAAGCGGCTGCCCGAGCCCGGGTTCATCGGCGTCTTCGACCGCTCGCACTACGAGGACGTGCTGATCGGGCGCGTGCGTGCCCTCGCGCCGCCCGAGGAGATCGATCGACGCTACGACGCGATCAACGCGTTCGAGGCGGATGCCGCGGCCTCCGGCATCCGCATCGTGAAGGTCATGCTGCACATCTCGCCCGAAGAGCAGAAGTCGCGGCTCATGGAACGTCTCGAGCGCCCCGACAAGCACTGGAAGTACAACCCCGGCGACGTCGACGAGCGGCTCGTCTGGCCCGAGTACATGCGGGCGTATCAGACGGTGTTCGAGCGCACCTCGACCGAGATCGCGCCCTGGCACGTCGTACCCGCGAACCGCAAATGGTACGCGCGCCTCGCGGTGCAGGAACTGCTGCTCGCGGCGCTGGAGGACATCGACCCGCAGTGGCCGGTCGCCGACTTCGACGTCGAGGTCGAGAAGAAGCGGCTCGCCGCGAGTTGAGCCCCGCGGGCGGCGCTGAGGCCCGTTCAGGCCAGGGCGTCGACCAGCGGGCGGAACTTCACCCGGGTCTCGAGCAGCTCCGACTCGGGGTCGGAGCCTGCGACGATGCCCGCGCCCGCATAAGCGGTCACGGCGATGTCGTCGTCGGTCGCGGTGAACTGGGCGCAGCGCAGCGCGATCGCCCACTCGCCGTTGCCCGCGGCATCCACCCATCCGACCGGGCCCGCGTAGCGCCCGCGGTCGAAGGGCTCCAGCTCGCGGATCACGCCGATGGCGATCGTCGTCGGGGTACCGGCCACGGCCGCGGTCGGATGCAGCGCCCCGACCAGGTCGAGCGCCGATTCGCCCTCGGCCAGCTCGCCCTCCACGTCGGTCGCGAGGTGGAACAGGTTCGGCAGCTTCAGCAGGAACGGCTGCTCGCTCGCCGCCAGCGCCCGGGTGTGCGGGCGCAGCGAGGCGAGCACGCTCTGCACCGCGTACTGATGTTCGTCGAGGTCCTTGGTGCTCGAAGCGAGGGCGGCCGAGACGGCGGTGTCGGCGTCGGCATCCGCTCCGCGACCCGCGGTGCCCGCGAGCACGCGCGCGGTGACCGTGCGCTCGTGCACCGTGACGAGGGTCTCGGGGCTCGCGCCGATCAATCCGTCGACCGCGAACGCCCAGGTGTCGGGGTATCCGGTCGACAGCGCGCGCACGAGACGGCGCAGGTCGGAGCCTGCGGGGATGCTGCCGGTGAGGTCGCGCGCGAGCACGACCTTGCTCAGCTCACCCGCGGCGATCCGGCCGAGCGCCTGGCGCACCGAGTCCTGGTAGCCCTGGGGCGTCTGCGCACCGGGGCCGACGGTGCCGGCCCAGTGCGGTCCGTACGGGTGATCCGCGACGGTGCTCGGGGCGACGGCATCCGCGTTCTCGTCGGCGTATCCGATGGTCGTACGCCAGAACCGGTCGCCGTGGCGTCCGATCACCTGCGAGGGGATGACCAGCACGCTGTCGCTCGACGAGCGCTCGTCGAACGCGAGGGCGCCGAAGGCGACGAGCCCGGTGCCGGGCAGGCCGACCGGGTCGTCGATGCGCGCGGTGGAGGCGAGGCGGCGCCAGGCGGTGGCGAGGGCGGCGCTGCGCAGGCCGTTCGCTCCGGCCGAGGCACGCAGCTCGCGCAGGGGCTCGCCGACGGCCACGATGCCGTCGCCGCGGCGCAGCCAGGCGAGGGGACGGGAGGGGGAGGCCGATGCCAGGAGGTCTTCGATCGGATCGATCTCTCGGGTCTCCACGACCAGCGCGCTGCTCACGGCTCCAGCCTAATCTCTGCGTTCTAGGCTGAGCGCATGAGCGATGCCCGTCCCGCCGTGGAAACCCCGATGATCGTGCAGTGGCGAAAGTGGGACGGGTCTCCGCACTGGCGCCACGAGAGCGTGTACCTCGGGGCGGATGCCTGGGGTGACTGGGTGGGGCAGCCCGCCGGATGGCGCAGCAGTCGTCCGGGGCGGGACTACCTCGCCGGCGGCCCGAACGTGACCCTGATTCCGCACCAGGGCGACTTCGCCCTGACGGTGAACCGGGGGCACTCGAAGGGCATGCGCATCTACGTCGATCTCGGTTGGGACGTGCGCTGGAGCGATGATCCGCTGCTCGCGACCGGCATCGACATGGATCTCGACGTCGTGCGCGTCGAGGGCGAGCGCGGCACCTGGGTCGACGACCGTGACGAGTGGGCAGAGCACAGCGCGCGCTACGGGTATCCGGCCGAGATCATGGTGCGACTGGAGGCGCTGGCGCTCGACCTCGAGGAGCGGGTGCGTGCCCGGGTCGCGCCCTTCGACGATGCGACCGCGGATCGATGGCTCGACCTGCTCGAGTCGTTCGACCTGCACGGGTTCGACCCTGTCAACCCGCAGAATGCGCACAGACCCGACGCCTAGACTGATCCGGTGACCTCGAACGACCCCCGCAGCGAGCCCAACCGCGCCGATCTCGGCAAGGACCCCGCGCGCGTCAGCGGCATGTTCGACCAGGTGGCGGCCGGGTACGACCGCACGAACACCGCCATGACCTTCGGCAACGACGTGCTGTGGCGAGCGGCGACGACGCGCGCCGTCGCGCCGAAGCCGGGGGAGCGCATCCTCGATCTGGGGGCGGGCACGGCGTCGTCGTCGGCATCCCTCGCCCGCAGCGGCGCCCGGGTGGTCGCCGCAGACTTCTCGCCGGGCATGCTCGCCGAGGGCGAGCGCCGCCACGGGTCGATGCGCAACCTCTCCTTCGTGCAGGCCGACGCCACCGCGCTGCCGTTCGGCGACGACGAGTTCGACGCCGTCACCATGTCGTACGCGCTGCGCAACGTCAACGACCCGAAGAAGGCGCTGCGCGAGCTGTTCCGCGTCACCAAGCCGGGCGGGCGTCTCGTGATCAACGAGTTCTCCACGCCGCCCGCTCCGCTCTTCCGCGGCGCCTACCGCTTCTACAACGCGCAGGTGCTGCCGCGCGTCGCCCGCGTCGCCGGCACCAACGGCGACGCCTACGACTACCTCAACGAGTCGATCGCGGCCTGGCCCGATCAGAAGCGCCTGGCCGAATGGATCCGCGAGGCCGGCTGGATCGACGTCGCGTACCGCAACCTCACCTTCGGGATCGTCGCCCTGCACCGGGCGCGAAAGCCCGCCTGAGACGACGGTAGGCTGACAACGTGACTTCGAGCCCCGTAGCCCCGGGATCGCGACTGGCGAGCCGTCTGGGTTTCAGCGACCGTGTCTTCATCGGTCCTGCGGCGCGGCGCGTCGCGCGCGCAATCGAAGACGGGCTCGAGCTCGTCGAGACCGGATTGGCCGAAGACGTGCGCGTCGCCGATCCCCTCGCCGACGCCGCGAGCCGGTACCTGTACGAGGCCGGGGGCAAGCGCATCCGTCCGGTGCTGACGCTCCTCGCCGCCCAGCTCGGCGACGGCAACACCGAGAAGGTGATCGACGTCGCCAAGGCGCTCGAGATCACGCACCTCGGCTCGCTCTACCACGACGACGTCATGGACGGAGCCGACCGCCGCCGCGGGGTTCCCGCCGCACACGCCGTGTGGGGAAACAACATCGCCATCCTCACCGGTGACATCCTCTTCTCGCGGGCCAGCCAGCTCATGTCGCGTCTCGGCGAACGGGCGATCCGCCTGCAGGCCGACACGTTCGAGCGTCTGGTTCTGGGGCAGATGCACGAGACGCTCGGCGCGCAGCCCGACGACGACCCCATCGAGTTCTACATCCAGGTGCTCGCCGACAAGACCGGCTCGCTGATCGCCGCCGCGACGCAGGGCGGGGTGATCTTCTCGAACGCGCCGAGCGAGTACGAGGAGCCGCTGCGGGTTTACGGCGAGAAGATCGGCGTGGCGTTCCAGCTGCTCGACGACGTCATCGACCTGTCGGCCAAGCCGGAGGACACCGGCAAGGTCCCCGGCACCGACCTGCGCGCGGGCGTGCCCACCATGCCGTACCTGCTGCTGAAGGCGCAGGACGATGCGGATGCCGCCGACCTCGCCGCCCGCATCGACGCAGGAGTCGTGCGCATCGCCGACGGCGAGGACCCCGCGATCCTCGACGGACCGCTCGCCGAGCTGCGCGACCACGCGGCGACGCAGAAGACCCTCGATCTCGCCCTGACGTGGACGCGCGACGCGATCGCCGCGCTCGCACCGCTGCCCCGGGGCACCGTGCGCGAGGCGCTGACGCGCTTCGCCGAGACCCTCGCCGAACGCTCCAGCTGACCGGCGCCGCGTCCGGACGGGCGCGGCTGCGCGGCTCACGCGACGGCATACGAAAGGACCTCCATGACCAAGCTCAGACTGGCCATCGTCGGTGCAGGACCCGCCGGGATCTACGCGGCCGACCTGCTGCTGAAGGCCGAGCGCAAGTTCGACGTCTCGATCGACCTGTTCGAGCAGCTGCCGGCGCCCTATGGACTGGTCCGCTACGGCGTCGCCCCCGATCACCCCCGCATCAAGGGCATCATCAACGCGCTGCGCGATGTGCTCGACCGCGGGGACATCCGCCTGTTCGGCAACGTGCGCTTCGGCGAGGACATCACCCTCGACGACCTCAAGAAGCACTACAACGCCGTGATCTTCGCGACCGGCGCGATCCGCGACACCTCTCTCGACATCCCCGGCATCGACGCGGTCGCCTCCTACGGTGCGGCCGACTACGTCAGCTGGTTCGACGGGCACCCCGACGTGCCGCGCGAGTGGCCGCTCGACGCGGCATCCGTCGCCGTGCTCGGCAACGGCAACGTCGCGCTCGACGTGTCGCGCATGCTCGCCAAGCACGCCGAGGACCTGCTCGTCACCGAGGTGCCCGAGAACGTCTACGAGGGCATGAAGTCCAGCGCGGTCACCGACGTGCACGTCTTCGGACGCCGGGGCCCGGCGCAGGTGAAGTTCACCCCGCTCGAGCTGCGCGAGCTCGGCGAGCTGCGCGACGTCGACATGGTCGTCTACGACGAGGACTTCGACTACGACGACGCCGCCAAGGATGCCGTCGCGAGCAACAAGCAGGTCATGGTCATCGACCGCATCCTGCAGTCGTGGCGCAAGCTCGACTCCGTCAACAACGCCGGCGGAACGGCATCCCGTCGCCTGCACCTGCACTTCTGGGCGCGCCCGGTCGAGGTGCGCACCGACGACACCGGTCGTGTCGCGGCGCTCGTCTACGAGCGCACCCAGCCCGACGGGCAGGGCGGCGCGATCGGCACCGGCGAGATGCGCGAGCTGCCGATCCAGGCGCTGTACCGCGCGATCGGCTACTTCGGCTCGCCGCTGCCCGGCGTGCCCTTCGACAAGAAGCACGGGGTGATCCCGAACCGCGAGGGGCAGGTGCTCGCGAAGGACTCGAACGAGAAGGTTCCCGGCATCTACGCGACCGGCTGGATCAAGCGCGGACCGGTCGGGCTCATCGGCCACACCAAGTCCGACGCGATGGAGACCGTGCGTCACATCATCAACGACCAGGGCTCGTGGTGGCACCCGGAGGACCCCTCGGAGGAGGCCATCCCGGCGCTGCTCGAGGAGCGCGACGTGAAGTGGACCGATCTCGACGGCTGGCACCGCCTCGACGAGCACGAGATCGCCCTGGGTGCTCCGCACGAGCGGGCGCGCGTCAAGGTCGTGCCGCGTGACGAGATGGTGCGCGTCTCCCGCGGGGAGTGAGTCGCCCTCGGATAGCCTGGCCGCATGGCTGACACCGGCTCCACGCACTGGATCCCCGACGTCCTCGGCGACGAGTTCGAGCAGCTGACGCTGCCGCTCGCCGACGACGACCAGGGCCCGGTCGTCGCGACCCTGGTGCGCGCGCTCCCGGCATCCGTCGGGTGGTGGGAGCGCCTGCGGGGACGGCTGCCGCTCCTGCACGATGTCGACGTGCTCTACGTGCACGGCTGGTCGGACTACTTCTTCCAGAAGCGTCTCGCACGGTTCTGGACCTCGCGCGGCGCGCGGTTCTTCGCGCTGGATCTGCGCAAGTACGGGCGCAGCCTGCGCGACGGGCAGACGCCCGGGTACGTGACCGATCTCGCGACCTACGACGAGGACATCGCCGCGGCGCTCGACGCGATGGGCCGGGGAGCGGATGCCGAGGCGTCGGCTCGGCGCCTCGTGCTGCTCGGACACTCGACAGGCGGGCTGACGCTGAGCCTCTGGGCGTCACGGCATCCGGGGATGGCGGATGCCGTGATCCTCAACAGTCCGTGGTTGGAGTTCCAGTTCGCGGCGGCGCGAGCGGCGATCGCGCCGATGGTCGAGCTGCAGGCGCGGCTGCGCCCGCTCGATGCTGCACCGCAGATCGATCTCGGCTTCTACAGTCGGGCGCAGGAGGCGGTGGCCGATCCCGACGACCCGATGGAGGTCGACCTCCGCTGGCGCCCGCAGCAGACCATGGCCGTGCACGCCGGCTGGTTGCACGCGATCCTCAGCGGCCACCGCACGGTCGCGGCGGGGTTGTCGATCACGGCACCGGTGTGCGTGCTGCTGTCGGCGCGATTCGCGTCGCCGACGCGGTGGTCCGACGAGCTCACGCGGGCGGATACCGTGCTCGTCGTCGAGGACATCGCCCGCGCCGCGCTGCGCCTCGGGCCGTCGGTCACCGTCGAGCGGATCGACGGTGCGCTGCACGACGTGTTCCTCTCGGCGCACGACGCACGCGAGGACGCGTATCGGCGGCTCGACCGCTGGGTGAGAGGGTGGCGAGCCGCCGGGTGACGCGGGCGGCGGTCCGCCCCGCTGACGTCAGACGTAGTACATGGCGCGGGCGAGACGCTCGGCGTCGTCGCCGTCTCCCCGTTCCACCGCATAGCGGAAGTCGGCGTAGACCTGCGTCATGTGCGCGCGGTCTTCGACGGGCACCACCCAGTTGCGGAGGTTGCGGAACAGCGCGATGCTCGAGTCGTTGACGAGGGCGCTGTGCTGGGGGTTGCCCGCGCGGTGCGTGAGGTACGAGAAGACCGCCCACCGGCCCTCGGACGTCTTCGCGGCATCATCGAGCGTGGTGTGCAGCCGCTCGACGAGTCCCGCCAGGTAGGCGCGCTCGACCTCGGTCAGTTTGGGCACGCCCATGCGCGCGGAGACGCCCGCCTGGTAGCCGGCGAACTCGAGCGTGCCGAGCACGATCTCGGGTGTGACGAGCGTGACCTCGGTGTAGCGGCTCGGATACATCGTGACCAGTCCCAGACGTTCGAGGCGCTGCAGGGCCTCGCGAACGGGCGTGCGCGAGACGTGGAGCTCGTCGGCGACGGTGACGTCGCGGATGCGGTGGCCCGGCTCCATCACCCCGTCGATGATCTGCTGGCCGATGTGGTGGAACACCTCGTCTGCGAGGAGCTGTTTTCCTTCGCCGATGTGTGTGGTTTCGATGCTGCTCATCGACTTACCCCCAGTAAGTTCGTCGGTTCACCACCGCCGGCGTCGCGCCTCCCGGTCGCGCGGTGCGCCTGCTGTCGTGCTTCCTGCTGTCTTCGGTTCTGCTGTGCTGCGCGAGCGCCCCATACGCTCCCGCAGGAAACTACATCATGCACCTGTGCGGTCGCCGTGCCTACCGTTCTTGCGGAGTTCTTGCGGCTGGCCTGCGCTGATGTCGCGGTGATGCGTCGCTCTGGTGCGTGTCCGTGGTCCGTGGAAAGCTCCGGGGATGGACGAGCTCACTCTGCGCCCCTGGGGTTCCGGCGACCTGCCGCTCCTGCACCGGGCCAATGCGCCCGCGATGACGTCGCACCTGAACGGCTCCGAGACCGATGCCCAGGTCGAGGAGCGCCACGCGCGCTACCTGCGCCTGAACGCCTCGGGCGAGGCGCACATGTCGGTGATCCTCGAGGGTGGGCTTCCGGTCGGGTCGATCGGCTTCTGGCCGGTGCGCTGGCGCGACACCGACGCGTGGGAGACGGGGTGGTTCGTGCTGCCCGAGGCGCAGGGTCGCGGGATCGCCGCACGCGCGGTCGCGCTGGTCGTGGCGCAGGCGCGGGCCGAGGCGGGGGAGCGGCGGATGCTCACGGCCTTCCCTGGCGTCGACAACGCCGCATCGAACGCCGTGTGCCGTCGCGCGGGATTCGCCCAGGTCGGATCGCTCGTCGAGGAGTTCCGCGGAGCGTCGCTCGAGATCAACGAGTGGGTGTACGACCTCGGGGAAGCGCCCTCCGGAAACGCGTGAAGCCCCGCCGGGGCGGGGCTTCACGAACGGGTGACGACGCGGTCAGCGGTAGTTGATGAACAGATAAACGTTAATTGGTTGCGGTTGAGCAGCCCACATTCCCCTGGAAAAACGCCGGGTAGGGTCGTGTGGGTGATTGTATGCAGTTGGGTATGACGGCCTGGTCTGCGGACTCCCTGCGGACTAAGGACGGTTGCCCTTGGAGATGAATGCTTCGAGGTCGTCGATGATGTCGTTCAGGTCGTCGACCATGGAGCCGGCGTCATCGGGATTCGCGAGCACATCTGCGTTGAGGCTGATGAGGTCGCCTCCGATGTCGTTGCTGTCATCGAACCAGATGTCCTGCTCGGGGACGAGGTGGCCAATCGCCTGAATGCCCGTGCTCAGCTCGGTGGAAGTGGTCGAGTCGTCTAGTCCTCTTGCCCACTCGATTCCGTCGTCGATGGTCGCGATGTCAGATGCGCCCACAGCGACCTCCTGAGTGGCCTCTGCGGGCGGGACCGGCTCCTCTGCGGTTGCCAGTGCAAGCGGACAGGATAAGCGCGCCAGAGAGTGCTAGAGCCGCTGCTGAGGCACGGTGACGATTCATGCGGCGAGCATATCGGCAAGGGGGGTGGGTTCAACACACACCCTTGGCGGGGCGCGTCCGCCGCCGTGGACACCCTCGGGGGGTATGGATGTTCTGCGTATCTGAGAAGCCGTATACGTCCGTTTCCCCGACCTAATCAGGTCAGTGACGTAACTAGGACCTGAGGCTTCACCGCTAGCGAGATCGAACCAGGAGCCTCGTGGGCGTTGACGTATCGGATCACGTCGGCCGACTGGAACCACTCTTCGAAGTGCGAGTGGCCGTGGTCCCCCATTGTCGGCTCGATGAGCACGAAGGGATGCACGCGCGCGCTCGACGCGATTCGAACTCGATGAGTAGCCGGGGCGACATCGTTCCGAGTGAGGAACAGTCCGCGGTCGTCGGCAGCCTCGCTCGAGCCGAGATGTGTGAGTCCCTCGTGGGTCGTTGTGAGCCCGCCGAGCGAGGTCGTGCTGTGAAACCAATGTGCCTTCAACACGTCCTGTGAGTGATCCAAGAAGCCGATGGCATCATGCAGGACAAGTGGTTCGAATTCGTGAACAGGGCGCTCGTGCGGCACCTCGCACTCGTAACGATCGCGATGCCACCGGGGAGGCAGGACGCGGGGTGCACGGTGGCCCTCCTTGCATTTCAGTCCCCAGTAGCCATCTTCGGCGACCTCGATGCTGTCCCGTGGGGCCAGGCTGGAGGTCCAAGGGTCGAAGAACATCAGACGCGCGTCGGTCGGAGTGTGATTCACACCTGAATGCTAGTGAAGCCGACGTTCTACTCGAGCATCGATTCGACGTTTGACATCGCGCGAGTGAGTCGGTCAAGGTGCGTAGGGCTCTTGTATGAGCGAGTCATCGCGCGCGTGGAATGTCCGACTAGCTCGACGATGAGCTCCTCGGGGATATCTGCGGCGTAGAGCAGGTCAACTGCTGCATGTCTCAAATCGTGAAGTCGAACGTGCCGGTCCTCGCCGAGGATCTCGCGTTGCACCGCTGGCCATAGGCGAGTCTCCATGTTTGGGTCGATCGGACGGCCCTTGCGGGTGAACACAAGGCCCCAGGGATTCGGCTCCATCGTCTCGAGATGGTGCTGCATCATCTCTCTCAACGGACTGATCAGCGGAACTGTCCTCCACCCTGCTTTAGATTTCGGGCGGGTGAGGAAGAACCCGCCATAGAGGTGCCTGTAATCGAAGTCGGGAGGTGCGATCGGACGCCCGGTTTCACCGCGACGAAGGGTCTGTAGTTGCCAGCTGATATCGATATGAGCACCGACCCGATCAGTTTCGAGGCCGACTACTTCGCCCCGTCGTGCGCCAGTCAGGATGTAGGTCATCCACTTGAGCCCATCGGGTCTTGTCTTCAGCACCCCAAGAAGATGGCGGACCTCAGTTGTGGTCGGCACGTCAAGATCAGGGCGTGCCGGTCGCGGCTGTTCGACTAGACGTACCGGGTTGCGGGTAATCTCCTCCTCCCGCACCGCGACATCGAAGGCTCGCGCGGCAATGGTGTGGATGTTGCGGACTGTCGTGGGGGAGTGGCCCTCGCGCACCGTGTGCTGCATTCGACGAATGTCTGCGGCGCGGATCGACGCTAATGGGGTGTTCGCACCGAGCGCCGGCACGATATGGGTCTTCACGGCGCTTCGATACCCATCAGCCGTCCTTGGGCGAAGGTGCGGGTAGACGCACTCGGCGACCCAGTAGTCGAACCACTCGCCGACTGTCGTTCCGCTACCGCTCGGGTAGGAATCCGGATCTGGCAGATCCGTGCCGCCACGAGCACGCTCAAACTCCCGCAGACGAGCAAGCGCATCCTGGCGACTCTTGAAACGGTACGTCTTGCGGCGCCTCTTCCCATCCGCTGCCGGCAGCGGAACTACTACCGTCCAGTAACCCCGTTGGTCGCGGAACAGCGAGCCCGATCCTTTTGCGCGACGGTTTGTCATGCGTGGAATCTCGGCTTAGGTCTTCTCGATGCCGACGTGCACGCCGAAGGAATCTGCTGGCACCTCGAGGCTGATCGCGATCACGTCCCGGGCCATGACCTCGATCTCGTCGACCGTGCGCGCCTGCGTGAACAGGCCAAGCTCTGGGATCTCCACGAACCAGAGGTTGCCGTCACGTCGCGCCTTCGCCTCGTACACGTTCATGCGCTGAGCCTAGTCATCACCGTCACTGTTTGACGCGTCAGATGCATTCCAGATCAGTTCGACTCTGTTGGCGCTACCCTCTCGACTTCCCTTGCGCCCTGGCGCCAGCCGATGCACGACGGGAGTGACTACGCGGCGGATCACCCTGCGTTTTTCTGCGATATCGAGGGACTCCCACGTCGCGGCGCGGTCGCTCGATCGCAGGAGTAGTGCGATGCTCGGGTCAATAGGAAGCGAGTTCTGCAAGGCGCGTCGTGCGCGCTGGATGATTGGCCGCACTCGAGCCTCTTGGTCAAGTAAGAGGTCGACGCGTCGAACAGCAGCCGCCTCCGCCCGAACCTCCTCAAGGTAGTTCTCGCTCTCGGAGATCGTCGCCAGCAAGGTCGCTCTACGGGCGAGGCTCTCCGTATCCACGGGATCGGGTGTGAGAAAGAGATCGGGTTGCGTCATCCGAGCGAAAAGCTGCTCAAGTACCGTGTTTTCCAGAAACGATGCTCGGATGCTGGCGTGCCATCCTTTGGCGTCGGAGCCTCGTGGAATCCCTGGTATTCCGTAGCAGAAGTAGTACAGAACCGTGCCCTCGCCAGCGGAACCGCTGACCTGTCGCCCACGGGGCTGGGAATTCCATGACCTTAATGGCTGTCGACACACCCCACATTGCGCGATGTTCGACAAGAGGTGTTTCGCCGTGTGATCCCGCGGACCCTTGCGACTTGGCCCCTCCATGATGAGTTGCAGTTGTTGCCAGTCCGTAAACGCTATGAGCGCATCCCACATGCCATCGCCGACAATCTCGCCCTTGTAGTCGCGTTTGCCGGCGTATGCCGGAATACGCAACATCTGCTTCACGATGGACGGTGTCCAAGCGGCTGCCTCGTGTGAAGGCAGACGCCGTGAACCCCGAGTGGGAACCGGGCGGGCGTTGAAGTCGCGAGCGATCTGGTAGAAGGAGTCCCCCTCGAGCACGCGGCGCGCCGCCTCAACCACGACCGGCGCCTCTTCCGGGTGCGGCTCCACTCGGAGCAGTTCTCGCGTGAACTCGTCGTACACGCGGAGATAGCCGTAGATGTTCCTTCCGTGCGGGCGCCCAGCATCGGCTGAAGCCCGAGCGCTTCGTCGGCGCCGCTCAGACGTCTTATCAGACTCGTACTCCGCGTCCACAGCGTCTTCCAAGAGGCTACGACGATCGCGGGCGTTGGCTGGATCGTAGATGCGGTTATGCGTGGTGACCCAGATCCGCACGTTGCGCTCCCGGCAGAGGTCAACGAGATCTACCCACTCACCGACTCGACGCGACCCACGGCTCGATTCCCAGATCGCAAGAACGTCTGCGTCAAATTCGTCAGCCTCGAGGTCAGTCACCAGCCGCTTGAAGTCCTCACGTTCCTTCTTGGCGTACCGGCTCGCACTCCTGTCAGCATCCCTGTACGGCGGGAGATCGTGAAGCCGCCACCCCTGCTCCTCGATCGACTTCTTGTTTTCACTGTGCTGTTGGTCGGGGCTTCGCCCCGTGCCGTGCACATCCCTTGAGACTCGCAGGTATTCGCGAACTGTGAGCTGTTTCATCCGCCAAGCAGACACCCGTGGCCGAGGGTTCGCAATGCGCGACGTCGGAGCCGAGACATACAATCGAATCTCTCGGCCGGAGGAAGGAGCAGCCGGCTATGGGGAACCCTGGCGCCACACTGTCTGCCTATCGCGACATGCAATCGCAGGCCCGATCGATCCTTGAGGCCGCGAAGCGCGGCCCACTGCAGAGCCTCACCGATCGTGAACTCGACATCCGCGAGCAACCGGTCACGATCTACCCGCGGCCAGCGACGGTGCGCGTATGGGTGCGGTTCGGATCAGAGGCGATTCGAGTCGACGCAAAGGTGATGCGATCCACCCCCCTCGCGGCTGGGATCGAGTTCAAGGCCGGCGAGCAGACATTTCGTTGCTGGGTATGGGGCAACGCCGTTACTTTGGCTGGGCAACCGTCATAGTCGAAGCGAGCGTGGTCCAGACCCAGTGCTCAGTCAGACGCCAGGGCGGACCTCGAACTTGACATCACTGACATGCGTCGCTCCCACGGTAAGCGAGAACTTGTAGCGTCCCGGAGTCAGTGGAAGGTTGTTGAATCGGGCTGCCACAGGCAACTCGAGTTCGACTCCAGGGGTGATCCCGGGAGGGCGGCCAACCTCGAACTCTCCTCGCATCTCGACCGGTGCACCATCGAAACGCACTTCGTCACCGTCCTCCGTGAGAAGTTGCAGAAGCAATCGACGACGCCGATTTGCCTCATCCCACGGGACGTAGACAATTCCAGCGACGCTGATATCTGCGGGCACTACGAGGTTGAGTGTGCTCCAGCCTCCACCCATGATGTAGAGCTTGCCACCCACTGCCTCGGCGAAGTCAGCGAGAACGATGAATCCTCGCACTACGCGACTTCCCGGACTTGATCCGCTCGCCAGCTCGTACTGTAAAGCGCGGAAGAGGTCCAACCTGAAGACAGCAAAATCTCATTACTCCAGGTCTCCATGAGAACTTGAATGTCTAGAAGGTCATCATCAATCTGGCGGACAATGCCCAGCGCGGTGTGGCCTTCGAGGTCATCGAGTTCGACAGACTGCCCGACCTGGGCAACTGCTGTCCCTTCGAGCACGTCGTCGAACGTGACAGTGACTATGTCGTCGTGAGTCATACTCTGGAAGTCTGCAGATAGTCGCATGATCTTTCTCCTTGTGTTGAAGCTTAGAGCCCCGTGAAGACTCGCACTAGCTCTTCCCACGAGTCTTCAAGGAGATCGCTAGGAAGTAGCAGCGTGTAGTGAGGTGCTTTACCTGTCGCTACGAGCGAGAACCCGCTGGAATTTAGCTCGGCGACAGTCGTGAAAGAGTGATGTGAGATGTTCGATAGGACGGCTGACATGTCGATGATCTCGTGGGGAGTAGCGCCGGCCGACGCTGCGACAGAGATCGCCGCAACGCCATGAACCTTCAAACAACGGTTGAAGGAGCGGATCGTGGGCTCCCACTCGAACGACCCTCCGCGGACAACGAAGTCTCCCGGGGAAAGTGGCGCTTCTTCGCGGTACGGAAGAGGTCGCGTCACGATGCGACCATAGCACCCAACGCAAACATCGAACCGAGCGGGGTGCCCCAACCCCTCAAACTACAGATGTGTTGGGGCGGAGGGGGTCCGTACTGTGGACACCCCTCGGGGAAAGGTTGTAGTCGCTGTTACTCAGGCTCTCAAGTAGAGAGACGTTCCGGCATTTGACTACAGGAAGACCGCTCGCCGCTCGCCCAAGGGCTTCGACAGCGGTGTCTGTTCACTCAGTGCCTGGAGCGCCAGTCCGCCGGCGATGACGGGAGATGCATCGGCACCGTCAACACCGATCAGCTTCCAGCCCTTGCCGTCGTCGAAGGTGGATCGGGTTATGTTTGCTGCCGCCGCGTCGAGGCGCGGGTCTGCGTGTACCAGTCGCCCCTCGCGATTCGCGCGCACAATCCCATCACAAGCCATCGTGAGGCCGCGGGAAGTGACTGCGATCACTCGTTTCGTCGATTCGGTGTCTCGGACTCCGGCTGTTTGGAGATCCGCAGTGAGGTCTCCGGTCCTGAGCGGGTCGAATGCGACAACGACGTATGACGTGCCCTCTCGCAGCTCGGCCATACGGCCCGCGATCCATTCGAGTCCGGGTGCAGCGTCGATCACCCGTAGGCCTACCTTGTAGCCATCGAGCGGCACAGCCTCAAGCAGTGTGGTCATCTCCGCGTTATAGGTGCAGTCGATGCCGAAGACACGAACCGGGCCTCGAAGACGGGTGTAACGCCAATCACGGTCGGGCCACTCGCTCTCCGGGATCGAGCCGGCAAGCCACTGTGGTTCGTCGAGCGCCAATACCGCGTCACCGGATCGGCCCCACTCACCTAGTCTTTCGCGGCGGAAGACGTCGGGTCGTGCCTGCAGAGCCTGCAGCTCATCGCGGATCTTGTCCTCTCGAATGACCGTGCCGAGCGACGGGTTAGTCTTTGCCCAGACAACGGGATCGTTGAGCAGATCTTCAGGGTCGCAGGACCACTCTGACCATGCGAGACGATCATCGCCGTCCGCGTAAGCTGCGGCGCGTGTGTCGGCGAAGACCTCCCCCTTGCGTGAGTACGGGGGCGTGCCTGTGAGGATAAGTTGCGTGCGTGCAGCACCTTGACCGGAGAGCGTGGGCATCATCGCGCCCATGGTCAGATACTCGAGTTCTTGCGCCTCGTCACAGATGATTGTGCGGAAGCCCAGACCGCGAGTGGCGGACTTCGACCGTGCGGAGAACTTCACCTCCGAGCCGTTGTGGAACGTGACCTTCTCCTGACCGTTCGCCGTGCGGATCGTCGCCACGACTGCAGACAACGCGGGAGTCCCTTCGAGAATCGCGCGAAAGCGGGCGAAGGACTCCTGCATCGTCCGCACCTCGTGAGCCGTCCACAGGACGCGTTCGCCGAGCAAGACCGTTTTCGCGAGGGTCACGACCTCGAGGATGACGCCTTTTCCGTTCTGTCTGCCCACAGCAAGGCCGTACCGTGATGCGGCCCACTCCTGGTTTTCGGTCTGGCCGAGGATCGTGCGCACCTCCGCGGCCTGCCACGGCAGCAGAGTGATGCCGGCGGCTTCTGCGAGCTCAATCGCCTCATCTGCGGTTCGCGGATCGGCGACGACGGGGACAACGGAGAACGTCGGCGTCTGGACCCCGCTCATCGGGCGCCTCGAGCCGAACGACGAGCCAGAAGGTCGTCGACGGGCGAAGACTGGGCGCCATCGCCCGACAAGCTTCGAAGAGCCGCTTCGATGTCGAGCATGCAGCGAGCGAGTGTGCCGGTCTCGCGCGCTGACTCTGTCTCGTCAAGACGGGCCGCGACGATCTCCCGCAGCATCTTCAACCGCGCTGCGGCATCGTTCGGGTTCTGCTCGATCGCTTTCAGCATCGAACGTGGTGACGTGGTTTCCATATCGACCTCACTTCTAGGTTTTAGGTCCGCTTGGTGGCGGAAGGCTCCCGGAGGTATCGCCAAAGCCGAGGGAGCGGGGACTGGGGGCGTGGGGAGGGGGTGGGTGGCCTATGCGCTTCGGAAGGCGTGTGTGGCTGTCTGGGTGCCTTCAATGGCTCGTCCGGGCAGTGGTTCGCCTGCACCGTCGAGGGGCCACCAGTAACCGTTGACTGGTGTCAGGTTGGGCTTGTTGGGTTTGGTTCGTGGCGCCCCTTTCGCGCCGGCGCTGCGGTTGCAGATGGCGTGGGTGGGAGCGGCGTTGTCGAGGGTGTCGTGTCCGCCTTGTGCGTGCGGTGTGATGTGGTCGACGTCGAGTGCGAGGGGTCGTTGGGCTCCAAGGAGCCAGTAGGCGCCCTGGGCTTTCGCGTCGCGGTCGGCTTCTGCGCGTGTGCGGTAGTCGATGGGGCCGCGCGCGCCGTTGCAGAGGTGGCAGGGAGTGTTGTTGGTGCGGCCTTGTGCGCGGATGATGGCGGTGATTTTCCGCCATTGGGTTGTGCCGGTGCGGCTCATTGACTGTGCTCCTGTCTGCGGGCGTTCCTCTCGGCGCGGGATTGGCGTAGTGGTTGTCACCTGCCCGGATCGCTTGCGCGTTGTTGCGAGCGATCCGGGCGTTGGTGCGGGTTAAGCGGCTCTGTAGAGCTTCCCGTTCGACGGATCGACGAGAACGGCCTTCGCCCCAGAGGGGGCACCAGTCGGCAACGCATCCAGAACGATGGTGGGTGCCGAGATGCGGGCCTGAGCGGTCGTAACCGAGATCGCGGCCCCTGTCGAGCGCAGCCAGGCCGTGGACGTGTTCACGGAGATGTCCGCAGCTCCACCCGGCAGCAGACCGATGGCCGACGTGCCGCCCGTAAGCCCTACAGCCACCTTCGCCCCGTTCGATAGAACGAGTTCACCGTCCTGCAGCCACGCGGACCCGACGGTGATCTTGTTGGGTTCGACGGTGACATTCCCGGCGGTGACCTTTCCCCCGCCCGTGAGGGTCATGTTCCCTTGCTGTGTGGTGTTTCCGGTCTGGGTGACGTTGCCGGTGATCGTTCCTGGCCCCTCGAGCCGCCACGGCCCGGTCCATCGGAACTCGCCGTTGCCGATGAGCTGGCCTATCACCTGCACGGTTCCACCTGAGTCGACAAGCAGCAGTCCGCCGATGAACCGCAGCCGGCCATTTGTTACGGATGAGTTTTCAAGGGGACGCGCGTTTTGCAAACGGCGCACCTCACGTTGCAGATTGCGGATCTCTCGATACGGGTCGGATAGATCGTTGACCATGTGTTTCCTCCTGGTAGTTGTTCGCTAGGTATACGAAGGGCCGGCGCGGTGCCCGATGCGGGTACCTGCTGCCGGCCCTATCGCCGCTCCCGGGGTGATTAGATCGCCCACACCCCGTTGTTACTGACGCTCACAGCGCTCCTCGGCCTGTTTGCTTTCTCAACAATCGCCGCGGGTTTCGATGCGGTCGTGTCCTTGAACTCGCCCGTGATCTGCAGAGTGATCTCCGTTGCCGGGGTGACTGCGATGAGGAGGTCGTCCGTGGGTGAGAGCCAGCCACCCTTGCGGGACTGGATCATCGCCGCCTCTCCCAGCACTCTTGCTTCCTCGTCGGGCAGTTCGAAGACGTGGGAACCGATCGTGACGACACCCATCAGTCGATGACCGACCCGTACGCCATAGATCGGCTGAGGACGTGACGAATGTCGTTGAGCGAGGTGTTCAGTGCGCTGATGTCATTGACGACGCCAGCGGAGGCGGGGTAGCTCTTGCCGACCTCATCGATCGCATTCGGCCAGCCGGCGTCGAGTGACCGCCGCAGAATCGCGTTGGTCATTGACCGGTCTCCGCTGCGCACGCTGCGTTCGATGAGACGCAGCGCTTCAGCTTCGTCCTTGATGTTGTCGGCTCGATCCTGAGCATCTCGTTCCGCGATGATGTCACTCGACGAGATAGTCGACCCGAACAGCACTCGCTGCGATGACTCGAGCTTCTCGTTGATCAGGCGCAGTTCCTCCGCGAAGTGCCGAAATACGAGCGTCGGCGCGAGCCTTCGAATCCTTGATCAGCTCCTGCTTGCCCTGGAGGCTCAAGCTCTTGTCGTTGTGGACGGAGTCGCGAAGATTGCTGTGCGCTGCCCGAACTGCTGATGCTTCCGAACGCAGCCCGTCGAGCTTGCTTTCGAGGTAGTCAAGTGCCATTGGTTTTCTCCTTAGTTGTTCATGTGGTCTGGGCACTGGTTGGTCCATGTGCCGTTGGTGTTGGTGGATGTCCACCCGTCTTGGTGTGCGTGTTGGATGAGCTGGAAGTTCGCGATCCGGTCCGTTGAGGCGAATGCCGCGTCGCACGAGTCGCAGAGCACCGCTTTGCGGATCGTCACGTCGCCTCCTGTTTGGTCGTCCAGTCGCGTGTGGGCTGGCGGTGACCTGATGCTTCGAGTTGCGAGTAGTAGCGGGAGAGTTCGCTGGCGAATGCGATGGGGTTGTCCCAGGCGTTCGACATCGCTCGAAGGTTGAGTGGTTTCGGGGCTGCAGCGCCCATGTTCTTCCTCCTGTCGTTGTTGTTATGCGAGTCGGTCGGCGTCCCGCAGGAAGCCGTAGTCGAAGACGCTCGCGGGGTCGCCTGCTGATTCCGCGAACTCTTTGCCGACGTCGCTGAGTTCCTCGTACTCGGGATCGCCGGCCTGCGGGTAGTGGATGTCGTCGGGTCTGCCGAGTTCCTTCAGGTAGCCGCGGATTCTCTGCGTGGCTTCGTCGCGGGTGAGCTTCCTCCACCGTTGAAGTTGAAGGTCGTTTGGCACCCCACCCCCTGTTTGGTAGCCCAGGTGGATCGCGAGGTCTTTCAGGTAGGCGACTTGCTTCTCGGTCGCGAGATCTGGGTGTGGGTTGTCGAATGAGAATCGATCTGACCCGCTTTCCGCGAAAGTGGGTGTCACATCTTGTTGTTGGATCTTCTTAAGGTGGATCTTCTTAGGGCGACTCGGAGTCTGTGCCCCCTGCGACTCGGAGTCTGTGGGCACAGACTCGGAGTCTGTGGGTAGGGCGGTGTCTTCCACGCCCACCGACTCGGAGTCTGTGGTCTTCGTACGCCTTGGGATTCGCCTGCCTCGAGCGCTGTCGCCCCACAGGAACCCCGGCTTCTCGTTCGCCAAGGCGACCGTGTAGACGTTGGGCAGGTTCTCCGTCAGTGTGCTCCGCCGACGCACCTGGATCATTCCCTTGGCCTCGAGCTGTGGAATGACGCGTTCGACGGTCTTCCGGGATATGCGGGCTCGGTCCGCGATCGTCGTCATGCCGGGAAAGCATGTGCCCGTCTTCGGGTCACGGAACCTCAGCAGGACGATGTAGACGGCGAACTCGTGTGCGGTCAGGTCCGCGTCGTCGATCAGCCAGTTTGGGACTTTGACGAATCCATCTGTCTTTGCCATCCGTCACCACCCTTCGCCTGCTGTCGACGATTCGCGATCAGGGCTTGTGCTTCTCGGAACTCCCGCATCCTTCGTTGTGCGGCTGTCTCCCTTTTGTTGTCGGTCATCTGGTCCCCCCTCTCGGGGTGTTGTCTTCAGTTGAAATGGAGCGCCTCCCCTCATCAGGCCGGTGATGAGGGGAGGCGTGTCCTAGTGGTCGATGACGTCAGTGCTGCTTAGGCCATAGCCGGATCAGGAACGTTCTCGCGCTTCTCGCGGTACTCGACCATCAGTTGCTTGTGGAGCTTCTCGAGAGCTCTCATCTCACGAACGAGACGGTTCTTCTCTTCCTTCACACGCGACCACTGTCGGCAGACCTCAATCGCCTCGTCGCATCGATCGCAGTTGGGAGCACCAGGAAGGTCTGCTCGGCCTGATGTGCCGACCTGAACGGTGGGGACGAAAATGTCACCACAGAAGGTCTTGATCGGCGTTCCCTCGATCATCGCCAACTGCAGATCGCCGCTCTTCACGCGGTGGTTCGTCGTAGCCATCAGATGTCCAGGGCCCGGAGCTGCTCGTCGACACATACGGCCCTGCGCAGCAACTTCGGTTCGGCCCGCAACAATCCGGCGGCGGTGATGAGATCCTTGGCGACGTCGAGCATCCATCGAACGGCATCGCTTGCCGTGTTGAAGTCGTTCTCCGCAGGGAGATAGACATTCGGGGCGCCAGCGTCATCAATTCGCACCTCGCCCGTCTGCAACAACTTGCCGCAGCCGTACAGTTCGACGACACCGACCTCGGCGGAGAACGAGAAGATCGTGTCTTCCACTTCGCACTCGATCGTGGAGAAGTCGATCTCTTCCGTCCAGGACGGCACCGCGGCAGAGATCTCCGGGTGGGCCTGCAGGAATGCGGCGGCGTACTCCTCGAACCCCTCATCCAGGCGGGCGCGGGGCGGGGTCGCCTGATTACTCCCCACCCCGTCACCCAACAAGGTGCGCTCAGCGGGCGAATCTGCAATCATGGTCTTACCAGTCATTTTCGGATCCCTTCGAATTGACATCGCCCTCACCCTGGCCGGTGGGGGCTTTTTTCTTATGTGCGCGGATCGAATTACCTCTCCGCGATGGTGCGAACACGACGTGCCTGCCGATTAGTTCGAGCAACAAGGCGGAGTTCATGATGAAAACCTCTTGGTTGTTCAGGCAGACGCTGATGTCTTGGCCCGTCAACAACTCGACGACGCGATTACCCGTGGGGTCGGAGTACGGCAGGGCGCCGGAATCTTCCGCGGGTACCCGGCTCGAGGCATCGGGCGGCTGGTGCGAGCGGTTCATCATCCCGCGGCGGCGAACCCCGCATCGATGAACTCCTGCAGGTCGACGCGGCGAACCAGCCGTCGCCCCGCGATTTTCCCCGACTTGATCTGGTTGGTGTGGATGAGCCAACGAACGGACGCGGGGGAGCGTCGGGTCAGCTCAGCTACCTCGTCCACCGTGAGCAGGTCGTGCTCCGGCGATGCGGTAAGGGTCATACTCTCTCCTTCCATCGAAATTGTGGCCTAGCAACAGTATTGCATGACTCCCCACGATTTCGCAACACTCCCACATTTGTGTGGCAAACTCGGTTTGTGGATCAGTCAGAAGAGACAGCGTTTGCCCAGTCCGTCCAGCGGATGCGCGAAGACCGGGGGTGGAGCCAGGGGGAGCTGGCGCGCCGAATGGTCGCCGCAGGCTGGGACACCTACTCACAGATGACGGTTAGCCGCACCGAGAAACTCGAGCGTCCGATCCGCCTGGGGGAGGCTCTTGCACTTGCCAGAGTCTTCAACGTGACTCTCCCGCTAATGATCAGTGGTGGCGACGGGGGTGCCGAGGCGCTCGCAGCTCTGCGCGACGTTCGAGCGCAGCTCCTCACCGCTAAACGCAATTTCAAGATCGGTTCAGAGATGGCGGATCAGGTTCTATCCAGTGTTCGACGGATGCGTGAGGACGGGCGCATTCCCGAAGGATCCGCATACGCAGAATGGATATCCGAGGTCGAGGCAGACGTCTACGACCTGCTTTCGGGCGGAGATGGCGGGCGTCATGGCGAGCATCAAGCAACGACCTAGCGGGGTCTGGCGCGCGCGATACCGCGATCAGAACGGTAAGGAGCACTCAGCGCACCGAAATACGAAGCGCGAGGCCCAAAAGTGGCTCGACGAGCAGACGGCGGCGATGGTCACGGGGCAGTGGGCTGATCCCTCGGCGGGCCGGGTTTCCTGGGATGAGTGGGTTGCTCGATGGATCGGCATGCAAGTCTGGGTCGACGGTACGGAGGTCGCAGCTCGCACTGCTGTGGATTCGGTGACGTGGCGATCGAAGCCGATGCGCGACGTGAAGCACGGCGACGTGCAGACCTGGGTCACGCGCGAGACCGATAGGGGATTGGCGCCCTCCACGATCCGCACCCGCTTGAACTATGTGCAGATGGCTTTTCGCGCCGCCGTCGACAACCAGGTGATTGCCCGCAATCCCGCTGTGAGGGTGAAGACGCCGCGGCAGCGCAAGCAGTCGGCGAGGCTGCGCGTGCTTTCTGTCGATCAGGTGGCTGCGGCGCTCGAGGTAGCGGGGGAGTTCAGACTGTTTGTCGCCGTCTGCGCCTTCGCCGGTCTGCGATTGGGAGAGGCCGCGGGACTGCAGGCGGGGGATATCGACCGCGAGCGCAACACCATCGCGGTGCGCAGGCAGGTTCAGGGCACGTCGATTCCATCGACCAACGTCGTCCCGCCGAAAGCTGGTTCTGAGCGTGAGGTGTTCGTTCCCGCTGAGCTAATCGAGATGATCGAGGGGCTTAGCAATCCTGATACCCCTGAACGGTTTCTGTTCCGCACGCCTCGGGGCCACCTCTTCAATCGGAACAGCGCCGGCCATGAGTGGCGGAAGATCCGGGAAGCAGTCGGGTTCGACGACGAAATCACGCTCCACACGCTCCGCCACACGTTCGCGTCTAACCTGATTGCCTCCGGGTGCGACGTCGTGACGGTTCAGCGCGCGCTCGGGCATTCGCAGCCCTCGATCACGCTCAATGTCTACTCGCACCTGTGGCCGTCTGCAGAGGACAAGACGCGCTCTGCGACGGCCACATTTATGGGGAACGTCTTGGCGGTTGCGGACTCCTAGCGGACTACGGTCGGAAAACCCCAGGTCGGAAGGGGTGCTTACCGGTAGTTGATGAACTGCAGGTCGACGTCGAGGTCGGAGCCCTTGAGGAGGGCGATCACCGACTGGAGGTCGTCGCGACTCTTCGACTGCACGCGCAGCTCGTCGCCTTGGATCTGGCTCTTGACGCCCTTGGGGCCCTCGTCGCGGATGATCTTGTTGATCTTCTTCGCGTTCTCGGAGGAGATGCCGTCCTTGAGCGTCGAGACGATGCGGAACTCCTTGCCGCTGGCGAACGGGTCGCCGGAGTCGAGGCTCTTCAGCGAGATGCCGCGCTTGATGAGCTTGGACTGGAACACGTCGAGCACGGCCTTCGCGCGCTCCTCGGTGCCGGCGATGATGAGGATCTGCTCGCCGCTCCAGGCGATCGACGCGCCCGTGCCCTTGAAGTCGTAGCGCTGCTCGATCTCCTTGCGGGCCTGGTTCAGGGCGTTCTCGGCCTCCTGGTGATCCACTTTCGAGACGATGTCAAAGGAACTGTCAGCCATACAGGGAGTGTACCGAGAGTGCGCAACCCGCGCCCCTCGCGCCCGTGGCCCGGCGACACGCGTGCGTCTCGGCGTTGCTCCGCGTGCAACCGATACTTCGGTCGTAGCGTGAAGGCATGGCACGAGTCGGTGGACGCAACCTGGCGATGAGCTGGTTCGCGGGAGTGGTCTGCGCCGGTGTCGTCGCCGGGTTGATCTGGCTCTCCCTGCCGATGATGCCCGTGCTCGCCGCATTCGCCGGCGACACGTTGCGATCGATTTTCCCCTGAGCGGGACCGTCGCTTCCCGAACGCCCCGGAGGGTGAATGCCGACACGTCGGCACGCCTCCCGGAGCGCGTCCGCGGGCGGCGGTACCCTCGCACTGCACACTTCCGATGAGAGGCGCACCCCATGAGTGACCCCGAGGTTCCCCAGCCCGAGCGGCCGAAGGACGTCAACGACGTCCTCGACAGCGCGAACGAGGGTCTCGACGCCGCCGCCGCGGCCGGTGCCGACGTGCCCGCCGGCGACAACGCCGCGATCCGTGACGACGCCGCCCACGGTGACGCCGCCATCCACAGTGACGCCGCTCCCGGTGCCGCCGTGTCCGAGCCCGCCACGACGGATGCCGCGACCGCCGCTCCAGCCGTCGACCCCGATCTCGCGGCCTTCGAGGCCGCGGAGCGCGATCACCCGGGCACGTTCTCGGCTCCGGTCGAGCGCCGCGAGTCCGTCTACGGCGCCGAGGCCACCGAGGTGATCGCCGCGCCCACCGCGTACGTCGACGAGACGCCGACGGTCGCGGACACCGCCTACTCCTCGCGTGCCGAAGCCGAGACCACCATCGTCCCCTCGGAGCCGGCGTTCGCCGCAGCCGCTCCCTCCCAGCCGCAGCCGCAGCCGATCTTCGTCCAGGCTCCCGAGCCGCCGCACGACCGCGGCAACCGTGGAACGGCCGGCGCGATCGGACTCCTCGCCACCCTCGCCTTCGCCGTGCTCTACCTGGGCGCCACGCTCGGGCTGGGCGCGCTCGCGGGCGATGTCGACGGCAGCAACATCGGGCAGGCCGCTCTCGCACCGCTGCAGACCGCGGGATACTGGGTGCCGGTCGCCGTCTTCTTCCTCGGTTTCTGGCTGCTCGGCGCGATCATCAACCGCGGTCGCTGGGGCCTCTGGGTCGTCTTCGGCATCATCGTCGGCGCGATCGCGTACGGCGGCCACCTTCTCGGGCAGCTCTTCCAGGCGCAGTTCTGGACGCTCACCGCTTCCGAGGGCGCCGACCTCATCGGCGGTCAGCTCCTCGCCCCGCTCGCGATCGTCGCGTTCGTGTTCGCCCGCGAACTCACCATCTGGTTCGGTGCCTGGGTCGCCCGCAGCGGTGCCCGCAAGACCGAGCTGAACCTCGAGGCGCAGCGCGAGTACGAGCGCACCCTCGAGGCCGGCCCGACGCTGTCGAGGTAATGACGCACACGCCGATGCCGAACCCCCGTGGACCCGAGTCCGCGGGGGTTTCGCCTGTCCTGGCGGTGGTCTTCGCCACCATCGGCTTCTTCGCGCTGGCGATCTTCGGGCTCGGTGCAGTGAGCGTGCTCACCGACAGCGACATCATCGCGACGCCGGGGCTGGGGCAGTGGCCGGGCATCGGCGGCATGGCCGCGGCCGTGCTCGCCTTCGCCGTCCTGCTCTGGTCGGTCGTCCGTCGCCCCGGGCCGTCGTTCTTCTCGGCGCTCGTGATCGCGGTGGCGACGGCGCTCGTGCATCTGGCCGCGGTCTGGATCGCCGTGGCGAGCGTCGCCGGGAGCGCGCTGCTCGCGACGGCGGTCGCCGGCGACCTGGTGCGCGGGGGAGCGAGTGCCGTGCTGCTCCTGGCCGCCGCGATAGGCGCCTGGGCCGGGATCGCCCTGCGGCGCACCCGCGCACGGCATCCGCGCTGGCCCTGGGAACGCGACGAAGACGCGGAGTGATGGGCGGCGGTGACGCGCCGCTCTCCCGGCGTGTCGCCGCGGAGCGCCCGCTCGCGCGTACCCTGGTGGGGTGGAGCGCTCGTTGGAGACGCAGGTCGACCAGGCCGTCGAGGCCTGGTTGCGCTGGGTGCCGCGCTGGGAGCCGGCGACCCATCGCGGTCGGATCGCGCCGTGCCGCCGGTGCCTCGGCTCCCCGCTGCTCTCCGCCGCGGGGATCGGAGCGAACGTGCCGCACGGCGTGCAGCACGGGCTCTCGACGCGGTTGAAGACGATCGTCGATCACGCGGTCGCCGACTACACCGCCCGCAACCTGCCGATGCTGCAGCGCGAACTCGATCAGCAGGCCGCCCGCAACCGCGCGCGCAGCTACCGCCCGGCCGAAGACCTCGACCCCGAGTTCGACGGGTTGCCGCTCGATCCCGACCCGGTTCCGGGCGCGCCGTTCCTCTTCACGATCGCCGGCCTCGCCGACGACGCGGCCGAGACACTGCCACCCCTGCCGCCGTTGACAGAGGAGGCGAAGGTGGCGCTGCGCCAGGAGGTCGGTCTGGCCGATGAGTACGCCAACATGGTCGGCCGTGAGATCTGCGGTCTGCTGCTGCGGCACCGTCTGCCGATCCAGGCCGCCATCGCGCAGCACATCGAGCCGCAGATCGAGGCGCTCCTCACCGAGCTGACCCAGTCGCTCGACTCGCCCTTCGACGCCGACCCGAGCTAGCGACGGCATCCGCGCGGGGAGCCCGCGGTCATTTGACCGGCAGGTTACGCGCCATTACACTTGGTCAGGTGTGTGCACGTCTCGACGTGCGCGCTGGGCGCCGGCCCCATGGTCGGTCCGCCCCCACGGCATACCCACCACACCAAAAGCGCGTCCGTTCGGACGTGCCGGTGGGTCATGATGTGAAACCCATCACGCTGTCACCGTGCAGCATTATGAGGAGAGAACGTGCCAACCATTCAGCAGTTGGTTCGCAAGGGTCGCTCGCCCAAGGTCACCAAGACCAAGGCGCCGGCGCTCAAGTCGAACCCGCAGCAGGCCGGGGTCTGCACCCGCGTCTACACCACCACCCCGAAGAAGCCGAACTCGGCGATGCGCAAGGTCGCCCGTGTGAAGCTCCGCAACGGCACCGAGGTCACCGCGTACATCCCCGGTGAGGGCCACAACCTCCAGGAGCACTCGCTGGTGCTCGTCCGTGGCGGTCGTGTCAAGGACCTCCCCGGTGTGCGTTACAAGATCGTCCGTGGCGCCCTGGACACCCAGGCCGTCAAGAACCGTAAGCAGGCTCGTTCCCGCTACGGCGCGAAGAAGGGTTGAGTTAGATGCCTCGTAAGGGTCCCGCCCCCAAGCGCCCCGTCGTCAACGACCCGGTCTACGGCGCTCCGATCGTCACCTCGCTGGTGAACAAGATCCTCGTCGACGGCAAGAAGTCGCTGGCCGAGTCGATCGTCTACGGCGCCCTCCGCGGCGTCGAGGCGAAGAACGGTCAGGATGCCGTCGCCACGCTCAAGAAGGCGCTCGACAACGTCCGCCCCACCCTCGAGGTCCGCAGCCGCCGCGTCGGTGGCTCGACCTACCAGGTGCCGGTCGAGGTCAAGCCGCACCGCGCGAACACCCTCGCGCTGCGCTGGCTCGTCAGCTACGCCAAGGGTCGTCGTGAGAAGACGATGACCGAGCGTCTCCAGAACGAGATCCTCGACGCCTCGAACGGCCTGGGTGCCGCGGTCAAGCGCCGCGAAGACACCCACAAGATGGCCGAGTCGAACCGCGCGTTCGCTCACTACCGCTGGTAAACAGCTCCGCCCGCCCCCGGCCATCCGTCGGGGGCGGGCACCCCCTCTTCGCAGTACGACTGCCAGAAAAGATAAGGACACTCCCGTGGCACAAGACGTGCTCACCGACCTGAGCAAGGTCCGCAACATCGGCATCATGGCGCACATCGATGCTGGCAAGACCACCACGACTGAGCGCATCCTGTTCTACACGGGTGTCAACCACAAGCTGGGCGAGACCCACGACGGTGCTTCGACCACCGACTGGATGGAACAGGAGAAGGAGCGCGGCATCACGATCACGTCTGCCGCCGTGACCTGCTACTGGAACAAGAACCAGATCAACATCATCGACACCCCCGGTCACGTGGACTTCACGGTCGAGGTGGAGCGCTCGCTCCGCGTCCTCGACGGTGCCGTCGCCGTCTTCGACGGCAAGGAGGGCGTCGAGCCCCAGTCCGAGACCGTGTGGCGTCAGGCCGACAAGTACAACGTCCCGCGCATCTGCTTCGTCAACAAGATGGACAAGCTCGGCGCCGACTTCTACTTCACGGTCGACACGATCATCAACCGCCTCGGCGCCAAGCCGCTGGTCATCCAGCTGCCCATCGGCGCGGAGAGCGACTTCATCGGTGTCGTCGACCTCATCGAGATGCGCGCACTGGTGTGGGCGGGTGACGCCAAGGGTGATGTGACCATGGGCGCCTCCTACGAGATCCAGGAGATCCCGGCCGACCTCAAGGAGAAGGCCGACTCCTACCGCCAGCAGCTGCTCGAGACCGTCGCCGAGAGCGACGACGCACTCCTCGAGAAGTTCTTCGGTGGCGAGGAGCTCACGGTCGCCGAGATCAAGGGCGCCATCCGCAAGATGACGGTCGCCTCGGAGATCTACCCGGTGCTCTGCGGCTCGGCGTTCAAGAACCGCGGCGTGCAGCCGATGCTGGACGCGGTCGTCGACTTCCTCCCGAACCCGCTCGACGTGGGCTCGATCGAGGCGCACGACCCCAAGGACCCCGAGAAGATCATCGAGCGTCACCCCGACGCCAACGACCCGTTCGCCGCGCTGGCGTTCAAGGTCGCGGTGCACCCGTTCTTCGGTCGTCTGACCTACGTGCGCGTCTACTCGGGTTCGCTCGAGTCGGGCTCCGCGGTCATCAACTCGACCAAGGGCAAGAAGGAGCGCATCGGAAAGATCTTCCAGATGCACGCCAACAAGGAGATCCCGGTCCCCTCGGTCACCGCGGGCAACATCTACGCCGTCATCGGTCTGAAGGACACCACCACCGGTGACACCCTGACCGACCCGGCCTCCCCGGTCGTCCTCGAGTCGATGACGTTCCCGGAGCCCGTGATCGAGGTCGCCATCGAGCCGAAGACCAAGGCCGACCAGGAGAAGCTGGGTGTCGCCATCCAGAAGCTCGCTGAAGAGGACCCGACCTTCCGCACCGAGCTCAACCCCGAGACCGGTCAGACGACCATCAAGGGAATGGGCGAGCTGCACCTCGACATCCTCGTCGATCGCATGAAGCGCGAGTTCAACGTGGAGGCCAACGTCGGAAAGCCCCAGGTCGCGTACCGCGAGACGATCCGCAAGGCCGTCGAGAAGCACGACTACACGCACAAGAAGCAGACCGGTGGTTCGGGTCAGTTCGCGAAGATCCAGTTCACCATCGAGCCGATGGACCTGGACTCCGAGAACACCTACGAGTTCGTTAACGCCGTCACCGGTGGACGCATCCCGCGCGAGTACATCGGCTCGATCGACGCCGGTTTCCAGGACGCCATGAACGTCGGAGTCCTCGCGGGCTACCCGATGGTCGGCGTCAAGGCGACCATCGTCGATGGTGCCGCGCACGACGTCGACTCCTCGGAGATGGCGTTCAAGATCGCCGGCTCCATGGGCTTCAAGGAAGCGGCTCGCCGCGCCAGCCCGGCTCTCCTCGAGCCGCTGATGGCCGTCGAGGTCCGTACTCCCGAGGAGTACATGGGCGATGTCATCGGTGACCTGAACTCGCGTCGTGGCCAGATCCAGTCGATGGAGGACGCCGCCGGCGTCAAGGTCGTCCGTGCCCAGGTGCCGCTGTCCGAGATGTTCGGTTACATCGGCGACCTGCGCTCGAAGACCTCGGGTCGCGCGGTCTACTCGATGGAGTTCCACAGCTACGCTGAGGTTCCCCGCAACGTGGCCGACGAGATCGTCCAGAAGACCGCGGGCGAGTAACAACTTCTGGGAGCCGGGTTCCGGCCCGGCTCCCAGGTCCCCTACAACTTCACATTCCCTCTCTACTAAACTGAGATTCACACCCGTAGAGAACCGGTCGCAATCCAGTGCCCGGCACCCTCTACACGACGTCCTGAGGAGGACCCAGTGGCTAAGGCCAAGTTCGAGCGGACCAAGCCGCACGTCAACATCGGAACCATCGGTCACGTTGACCACGGCAAGACCACGCTCTCCGCAGCGATCTCGAAGGTGCTTGCTGACAAGTTCCCGTCTGACACCAACGTGCAGCGCGACTTCGCTTCCATCGACTCGGCGCCGGAAGAGCGCCAGCGTGGTATCACCATCAACATCTCGCACATCGAGTACGAGACCCCGAAGCGCCACTACGCGCACGTTGACGCCCCCGGCCACGCCGACTACGTCAAGAACATGATCACCGGTGCGGCTCAGATGGACGGCGCGATCCTCGTGGTCGCCGCCACCGACGGCCCGATGGCTCAGACGCGTGAGCACGTTCTGCTCGCCAAGCAGGTCGGCGTTCCGTACCTGCTCGTCGCGCTGAACAAGTCCGACATGGTCGACGACGAGGAGATCCTGGAGCTCGTCGAGCTCGAGGTCTCCGAGCTGCTCGCCTCGCAGGGCTTCGCCGAGGACGCTCCTGTCGTCCGCGTCTCCGCTCTCAAGGCCCTCGAGGGTGACGAGAAGTGGGTCCAGTCGATCCTCGACCTCATGGAGGCCGTCGACGAGAACGTGCCCGACCCGGTGCGCGACAAGGACAAGCCGTTCCTGATGCCCGTCGAGGACGTCTTCACGATCACCGGTCGTGGAACCGTCGTCACGGGTCGCGCCGAGCGTGGCACCCTGGCCATCAACTCCGAGGTCGAGATCGTCGGACTGCGTCCGACCGTCAAGACCACGGTCACGGGTATCGAGATGTTCCACAAGCAGCTCGACGAGGCATGGGCCGGCGAGAACTGCGGTCTCCTGCTCCGTGGTACGAAGCGTGAGGACGTCGAGCGCGGCCAGGTCATCGTGAAGCCGGGTTCGGTCACGCCGCACACCGACTTCGCGGGCACTGCGTACATCCTGTCGAAGGACGAGGGTGGCCGTCACAACCCGTTCTACACGAACTACCGCCCGCAGTTCTACTTCCGCACCACCGACGTCACCGGCGTCATCACGCTGCCCGAGGGCACCGAGATGGTCATGCCCGGCGACACCACCGACGTGACGGTCGAGCTGATCCAGCCGATCGCCATGGAAGAGGGCCTCGGCTTCGCCATCCGTGAGGGTGGACGTACCGTCGGCGCTGGTACGGTCACGAAGATCATCAAGTAAGCATCTGCTTCCTGCACAAGGGGTCGGACCTTCGGGTCCGGCCCCTTTTGTGTTGCCCGGACACCCGAGAATCCGGTATCCCAAACTCGTTCCCCTATCCAGTTGAATAAAACACGAAGTGTTGGATATGGTGAATACCGCTATGCGAAAGCATGGCGAAGCAGGCATGTGTTCGAGCCCTAGGTCGAGCCGGCGCTGCAGCGGCCAGGGAAACCCGAAGCTTCCCTGAGCCGCTGATCTGCGTGCGCCTGCCTGTATCGGGGAGAGCCTGCGCGCCGGGGAGTGGCGCGCGGGATAAAGGGGAGTATCACCATGCGTTCGAACGCGCGTCCGCAGAAGCAGCAGCACGCCCGGAAGCTGACGGCGATCACCGCCATCGTCTCCGTGATCGCCGGGGCGTTCGTCGCCGGTATTTCGGCTCAGATGGCATCGGCCAACAGTTGGACGCCCAGCGTCTCGGTCGAGAGCGTGGATCCCTCGGGCGCCGGAAAGGACTTCGTCCTCGCCGAGGAGAACGTCGGCTTCGACGTCGCCGTCTCGAACACCTCGGGCGGACGGCAGTTCAACCTCAGCCTGATGGCGATGGTCCCGGCATCCGTCTCGTTCGTCTCGGGCGGCGAGTTCGGTGCCCCGACGATCTTCACCGAGGGCCAGGTGCTGCCCAACCGCACGCGCACCGCCGCCACCGATCTCCCGAGTTGCACCGACCTCGGCCTCGTGGCCGCCCCCACGGGCTCCGCTCAGCCGCAGTTGTGCGCGGTCCCCGCCGGTCAGCAGGTCTGGGTCTGGTCGAACGTCAACGACCTCCCGCAGGGGGCGACCGTTCCCTCCACGATCACGATCGCCCCGGCATCCGACGCCTACCCGGTCGGCAGCCGCATCGACTTCTCGATCCGAGCGTTCACCAGCGACGACCCCGCGCGTCTGCCCACGTTCGACGGCTCGACCAGCGTCTCCCGCACGGCCGACCACACGTCGGGTACGGGCTTCGCCGATGACGACGTGCCGGTCAAGGCGCTCCGCGTCACCAAGTCCGAGCCCAGCGCCGAGGACGAGCGTCTGCGCGGCGCGCACGGCGAGCCCACCGTCTACACCGTGACCGTGCAGAACACGAAGCGCGAGGCGACCCTCGGCGCGACCGTGACCGATTACCTCCCCGCCGGAATCGAATACCTGGGTGACGGCACCACCGTCGACAACTCGGCACCGGGTGCCGAGTACCCGACCGCGCCTCGTCTCGCCGGCGGCGCGATCGACGGCGAGACCGTCGAGACGGTGTCGCTCACCGAGGCCCAGGCGCTGGCTCTCGGACTCCCCGGCGCCGGTGTCTACACCAAGGTCACGTGGCTGCTCGGCGACCTCGCGGCCGACGAGACCCGTACCCTCCAGTACCGCGCCGTCGTCCCGCTGTTCGCCAACGCGCAGTGGGCGGCGGGCACGGCCCCGTCGGCAGAGAGCGGCGCACAGGCGGCGAACCTCGACAACAACACCGGCGCCTCCACCCGCCACGGTGCCACGGATGCGCCGGCCACCGCGCAGACGTTCCGCAACGTCGCGTCGGTCGTCGGCACCTACCAGGGGCCGGTCTTCGGCGGCGACGAGTCGCTGCGCGCCAGCTCCGACGACGATGACGAGATCATCGAGGCGGTCGACGTGCGCGTGCTCAAGAGCGTCGACTCGAGCGGACTGTTCTCGACGGGATCGGTGGCGGTCTACTCCATGCAGGTCGACGTCAGCGAGTACGTCGATGCGAGCGACATCATCCTCACCGACGTCATCCCGAACGGTCTCTGCCCCGCGCTCCCTGCGGGGGAGACGGCCGCGACCCTCATGATCGACGGCGCGACGGTCACGTCCGAGCGCTGGAACTCCGAGGTCCCCGGCGAGGCGTGCAACTACCCGACCACCGCGAGCGGCGCCGTGCTCTCCGACGACCTGACGGTCGTCTCGATCGACTACGACCGCACCGACGGCACGTTCACGGTCGTCTTCTCCGCCGACGACCTCGTCGCGGGCGAGACGATGACCGGCCGTTACTCGGTCATGCAGCGTCCCAACTACAGCGGCACCAGCGGCGGTACGAGCTCGGGCGACAGCTTCGTCAACCGGGTCACCGTCACGGCGCAGACCGACCCGATCGCCGCGATCGCGAACGACCCGGCGCTGAGCGCGCGCGTCGGCGGTGCCCGCCTGATCTCGGACGACTCCGCCGCGATCATCACCTCGGGCTTCACCGGACTCACGAAGACGGTTCTCGAGCGCGGCAGCGAGCTCACCACCGACCCCGAGGCCTGGGTGAAGGATGCCGTCCAGCCGTTCTCGCCCGGCGACTCGGTCTGGTACCGCATCGAGATCCCGTTCGCGAGGGGGATCGACATCCGTAACGCCGAGCTCGTCGACTACCTCCCCGAGGGCGTCGCACTGCAGGAGATCCGCTACGCGTACACGGGCTTCCCGGCGGGCGCATCGACGACGACCCCGGTCGCCTACGGCTCCTCCGGATTCCCCACCGATTTCATCCCGAACCCGGTGACGACCGAGTCGTCGCTCACCTGGGAGTTCGGCTCGCGCAACCGCGGGGGCAGCGACCACCGCTTCATGCCTGCGGGCAGCACGGTGACCGTCTACATCCGCGGTGAGGTGCAGGCGCAGTCCGCATCCCGCGAAGAGGTCGACAGCCCGAAGAACCAGGCGAAGTACCAGCAGGTGAACGTCAACGGCGAGATCTCCTTCCGCCGCGACGACGCGGGCATCGACCTCGACTGGGGTTCGACGCTCACCAAGGGCATCGCGGCGGTCAACGGCACCGCGACCCCGAACGGTACGACCTTCGGCGCGCGCACCGAGACGAACCAGGTCGTGCAGAACGACAAGGTCGAGTACCGGATCGACGTCACCTCCCCCCAGAACTCGACCACCGACTACGTCGTGTGGGACGTTCTCCCGGCAGGGGTGAAGAAGGCGGACGTCGCCGATTTCACCGCCGCGACGTACGACGGCGGGGCGACCGCACCCGCGTCGCCGTACACGACGGCGGATGACGTCACCGCGGTCGCCTACGACGATGGAGAGCTGCCGAACGGGATCGCTCTGACGCCTGCGTACAGCGGGCGCTCGGCGATCGTCTGGACGATCGGCGCCTCGGTTCCCGGCAGCACCCCCGCGACGACGGGTGAGAACGCCGCGCCCGAGGTCGTCCGCGGCCTCTCGCTCGGTTACACCCTCACGGTTCCCGCCGGCGCGACGAACGGCGGCGCCGCCGCACAGCTCACGCAGAGCTACGTGAACACGGCCGGCATCGTCAGCTACGCGATCGAGAACACGCCGTCGACGAAGACCACGGTCGTGCCGCAGGCGGATGCCGGTGGCCAGCAGCTCACGAACCGCACCCCGCAGGCCGGTGAGGTCGCGGCATCCGATGTCGACACGGTCGACACCGCCGAGGTGCACCTGCCCGACGTGACCGTCGCCAAGAAGCTCCTGTCGACCGAGGTCGGCCCGACGACCGGGACGCCGTTCGGTCAGACGGATCTCGGCACCTCGGCGCGCAACTCCGCGTCGCAGATCGTGCAGGGGGAGTACGCGACCTTCGAGTACTCGATGAGCATCCCGGCCCGCACTTCCATCCGCAATGCCGTGCTCTCCGACAACGGCGCGCTCAGCACCGGCGGCGCGGCGGTCACGTACCAGTACGTGGCGGGGAGTGCGAAGTTCTTCGGTCCGACGGGAGAAGAGATCGAGACGGCCGACGAGGCCGACGGCTTCCGGACCGCCGAGACCTCGGGCGCCGCGCGCGGCGTGCTCACCTTCCCGAGCACGTACACGAACGGCACGGACGAAGCGCAGACGTTCCGCGTGCAGATCTCGGTGTGGGTGAAGGACCGCGACGCCAACACGGCCAACGCGAGCCAGCCGCAGATCGCCAACGGCACGCAGCTGACGAACACGGCCACACTGACCTTCGGCGACCCGAACAGCACGAACACGAACGCGCGCCTCACCCGCACCGCGAACGCCCAGGTGCAGTTCATCGAGCCCGCCCCGCGGCTCACGAAGACGGCATCGTCCGCGACGGTCGCCGCCGACGGCACGGTGACCTACACGTTGCGAGCGGAGAACGGCGCGAACCGCGTCTCGTTCTACGACGCCGTCGTGCTCGACTGCGTGCCGACCGAGATCACGCCGAGCACCCTCTCCGCCACGTCCGGTGATCCGCGCATCATCGGTGACTGCGCGATCGGCACGGGCAACGTGATCCAGCCGGGCACCGGTCCGGGAACGCTCATCGAGTGGACCATCCCGGTGATCAACGGAACCGGCCCGACCGGTGCGCCCACGCTCACCTACACCGGGACGGTCGAGACCCAGGCCGGCGGCGGGTCGACGTTCACCAACCGTGCCGAGCTCAAGGGATACACGCTCCCGCTCGCGGTGGGCGATGACACCGACACGTCGGACCGTCGCGGCACGGTCGCGGCGATCAGCTCCGCGACGGTGCGCATGCCCGAAGCATCCATCCTCAAGACCGTCGAGCCGGGCTCCGCACCGGTCGGCGACGTCGTCACCTACACCCTGACCACCACACTGCCGGCCAGCACGAACTTCTACGACGTCGTGCTGTCCGACACCCTGCCGGTCGGAGTCGAGTACCTCTCGGGCGGCACGCACACTGAGACGGCGAACTGGGCGGGCGCTCCCAACACGCCCGTGATCGGCGCCCCGTCGCTGAACGGGCGGACGCTCACCTGGAGCGTCGGTCCCGACGACATCCTCGCGTGGTCGGCGAACCGCACGATCACCGTCACGTTCGAGGCGCGTATCACGAACGCCGTGACGGCCGCGGCGCCGAGCAACACGGGCACCTTCGCCTGGAGCTCGGTCAACGGATCCACCGCACCGGGGGACCGCAAGACGCCGACGTCGACGGCCACCGTGACTCTGCTCCACCCCAGCGTCACGATCGCGAAGGCCGTCAAGACGACGGGCGCCGCGGACTCGACCTATGCGGCGAGCAAGACGGGGAACCCCGACGAATCCTTCACCTATCGCGTGCGCGTGACGAACGCCACCGGTGCAGGCACGGCGCCTGCTCACGGGATCGTCGTCACCGACACGGTCGACGCGGGAGTGCGCATCGACACGAAGCAGAGCGTGTTCGACGAGGCCGTGTTCTCCGATGAGGACGCGATCCGCGACGGCCGCGGCGGCGTGATCACCTGGACCCTCGCCGGTCCGCTCTCGAACGCGAGCGGTGCCAACGTGCGCGACCTCGTCTACGAGGGCAGCTTCGTCTCCTCGGAGTCGCTGCGCGCGATCGCCCTCAACAACACGGTTCGCGTCACGCAGTATTCGTCGGCGTCGTCCGATGGCTGGGTCTACCGTCCGGGCTCGACCCGCCCGGGTGGGGCAGCCATCCCCACCACCAACACGACGGGCAGCGCGGCGATCAGCCCGCTCTTCCCGAGCATCCAGCTGCAGAAGAGCGTCACCACGCCGGGTGCCCAGGCCTTCATTGGCGAGGCGTTCTCCTGGACCCTCCAGGCCCGAAACGTCGGTGCGGGCTCCGCCCAGACCGTCACCCTCACCGACACCCTTCCGACGGACTGGCGCTTCGACGACTCGGTGGCGCCGCGCATCTCGGTGGCGGGTCAGGCGGCGATCGCCCTCGACGCGCCCACGATCACGACGGCGAACGGTCGCCAGGTGCTCACCTGGGTGCTGGGTTCGGAGACCGGTGCGGCGTTCCTTCCGGGAACCGCCGCCGGGGCGACCGATGCCCAGCGCACGGTCGTCGTGACCTTCTCCTCGAAGCCGCTCGCGGATGCCGTGACCACGGCGGGAGCGGGACTCGCGACCAACCACACGAACACCCTCACGGGTTCCGCCACCGATCGGACGGGCGTCACCCGTAACGCGAACGGCCTGTACGTCGACACGAACGCGCAGGCGAACGCGCAGATCGCCCGTGCCGACCTGAAGATCGTCAAGCAGGCGATCGGCGGCGACGCCCAGGGCGCCTGGACGGCCGGCGATTCGGTGCGCGGCGGGTACACGCAGCCGCAGTGGCGCATCACGGTCACCAACCAGGGACCGGATGCCGCGAACGGTCCGTTCCGCGTGACCGATGAGGCCGTCCTCCCCGACGGCGTGACCACCGGTGCCTTCACCGCGCGGTACTACAGCGGCGCCGCCGACACCACGGGCACCGCGCTCTCGCTCTCGGGTGCGGGCACGGCAGCCGACCCGTTCGTCGTCGGTACGACCGGCACGGCCCTGAAGGCCGACGGTTCCGACCGGATCGTCCTGGTCGCGAACGTCACGATCCAGGCCCCGGCCACCGGGACCGCCGAGAACACCGCGAGCGTCACCGGCCGCACGTACGAGCTGCCGGCCGACATCGCGAAGGACAACGCGGCCACGGCCACGAAGCCCATCTCGAGCGCTGCCGATCTCGCGATCGAGAAGACGGTGAACACCGCCGAGGTGACCGCCGGACGCTCGATCACGTGGAGCATCGCGGTGCGCAACAACGGCCCCTCGGTGTCGGCGTCGACGGCGGACGACAAGATCACCGTGACCGACACCATCCCGGAGGGGATCACCGGCGTGGCCGACCCGTCGGCGGGGCTGACGGCGTGGACCGCCTCGGCATCCGACGGCTGGCCCGCCACCGCCGGTGACACGATCACCTGGACGTTCACGGGCACCCAGCTCGCGGTCGGTCCCGCGCAGGATCTCTCGCTGACCGGTACCGTGCTCGCATCGTGGACGCCCGACGACGGCGACATCGTCAACGAGGCGACCGTCACCGCGGGGGCGACCACCGATCCGACCACCACCAACAACTCCGACGATGTCACCGTCTCTCCGGGGGATGCGACGACCCTCGCCATCACCAAGACGCGCGTCGTGAACGACCAGGGAGTCTGGAAGGACGCCGCGCAGTTCGGCGGGCCGCTGCCCGTCGTGGTCGCCGGTGAGACGGTGAGCTACCGCGTCGTCGTGACGAACAACGGACCGGCGGATGCCCGCGACGTCAGCGTCGAGGACGAGGTGCCGAGCATGCTCGCCTTCGCATCCGTCGAGGACGTGACGGGCACCTGGACCCGAATCGCGGGCCCCGACACCCACGACACGTTCACCGTCGACGGCACCGTGCCGGCGGCCGCGGGGGACAACACCCGCGCGTTCGTCGTGACCTACGACGTCGACGCCGCGCTCGCGCCCGGTTCGGTCGTCGAGAACTGGGCGACCGCATCGGCGACCAACGCCACCAACGAGCCGCGCGACGGCGACACGACGGACTCCGACCGCGTCGCGGATCTCGCGATCCTCAAGCAGGCGATGGATGCCGAGGGCGTCGCCGTCGCCGAGGGAGAGACCCCGGAGGTGACCGCGGGCACGCAGACGCGATTCCTGCTGACGGTGACGAACCAGGGGCCGAGCTTCTCGAGCGCGCCGATCACGATCAGCGATCAGCTCCCGGCAGGTCTCACGTACAGCTCGTCGACCATCTCGATCGCGGGAGCCGAGGCAGACGCCGCCAGCCCCACGGTGTCGGAGAACGGCCGCGCGATCTCGTGGACGGCGCTGACCGAGGAGCAGACCCTCGAGGTCGGATCGACCATCGAGATCGTCGTCACCGCCGACGTGGCCGCAGACGTTCGCCCGCAGACCCTGGTGAACGAGGCCGACGTGACGGGGCCCGACGACTTCGACCCCGCGAACAACCACGGCGAGGCCGAGATCGACATCGTCACCCTCGCCGAGATGACGGTGCAGAAGGACGTCGCCGACGGTCCGTGGATCGCCGGCACCGAGGTCGAGTACACCATCACGGTCGACAACGAGGGGCCGTCCGTCGCGGACGCCTTCCTCACCGACGTGCTGCCGGCCGGCCTCGCCCCCGTCTCGATCGCGGGCGAGGGCTGGACGTGCGACGAGGACGCCCAGAGCTGCATCCGTCGCGGACACCCGCTGGGGGAGAGCACGATCACGGTCGTCGCCCTCATCGAGTCGAACGTGCCCACCGGCACCGAGCTGACGAACACGGCGAACCTGTCGTGGACCGACAGCCGCAGCACCTCGCCGCACTCCGACAGCGACGACGCCGCGATCGACGTCTCCACGGATGCCGACCTCGGCCTCGTCAAGACGGCGGTCGACGCCGAGGGCGCCGAGATCACCTCCGCGGTCGCGGGGGAGAGCGTGCGCTACCGGATCGAGGTCGAGAACGCCGGACCGAGCGATGCGGTCGGGCCGATCACGGTCACGGACGCGCTGCCCTCCGGCATCCGTTTCACCGGTCTGACCGGTGACGCCGTCGAGGCGTGGTCCGCGCAGGCCGACGACGCCGATCCGCAGACCGTGACCTTCACGATGCTGCCGGCGGACGCGGGCCTCGTGAACGGCGCCGCTGCGCCCTCGATCGAGTTCGAGGCCGCCGTCGACCCGTCGGTCGCGCACGGCACGGTGCTCACCAATACGGCATCCGTGTCGTCGGGCACCCCGGACTCGAACCCCGAGAACGACGGTGACTCCGCCGACCTCACGATCGCTCGCGAGGTCGATCTCTCGATCACGAAGACCCACGACGCAGCCGCCGTGCGCATCGGCGACGAGCTCGCGTTCGCTCTCGAGGTCCGCAACGCCGGACCGTCCGAGGCGACGGATGTCGTCGTTACCGACGTCGTGCCCGCCGGGCTCGAGGTCACGACGACCGTCGGCGACGAGGTCGGAACCGACTGGTCGATCGAGAGCATCGCACCGGTCGATGCGGAGGACGCGACGGCCGGGACCCGTGTGGTCGCGCGCTACGCGCTGCCCCTCGCGCCGGGCGAGACGGCATCCGTCCTGGGCGTGAGCACCCGCGTGCTCGTCGCGGCCTACTCCGAGGTCGTGAACGTGGCGGATGTCTCCGCCGCCGAGATCACGGAGGAGCACCCCGACCGCACCCCCGACGACAACCGCGCGTCGGACGTCGTCACGGTGCCGCCGATGGCCGCGCTGGTCGTGAGCAAGACCGCGGTCGGCGAGTTCCAGGTCGGCAAGGCCGGGTCCTACGAGATCGTCGTGCGCAACGACGGTCCCACCGCCGACCCGGGGCCGATCACCGTGACGGACGTGCTGCCCGCCGGGCTCTCGTTCGCCGGATCTCCCGACGAGGGAGTGCAGGTCGATGGCCAGGTCGTGACCTGGACGCTCGAGGACGGCCTCGCGGTCGACGAGGAGATCACCCTCGCGCTGCGCGTGAACGTCGGCGAAGCCGCGTACCCGTCGGTCACCAACGTCGTCACGGTCACCTCGCCCAGCGAGCAGACCGAGGACGCCGTGCTGACCGACGAGGCCACGGTCGATGTCGCCGCCGCGGATCCGCTCGCCACGACCGGTGCCGAGATGGCCTGGGGTCTGCTCGCGGTCGCCCTGCTGATGATGGTGTCGGGAGGACTGTTCGTCGCCGCGCGTCGACGCTCTTCCGCCGGCGCGTCCGTGCATGCAGAATGAGGGTGCCCGGAACCGATCCGGAGCACATGACCAGTAGGGGACGCACATGGGTATCGAGGACGCCGTCAACAAGGGCAAGGACTTCGTCGAGCAGAACAAGGACAAGATCGCCGAGGCCGTGAAGAGCGAACAGGCCGAGGACATCAGCGACAAGGTCCTCGACGGCGTCGCCGACTTCGCCAAGAAGATCGCTCCGGGTGCGTCCGAAAAGATCGACGAGATCCGCGACGCGGCCGACAAGCAGGTCGGCAACAAGTAGTCGATCGCTCCGAGGGCGGTGATCTCCGGGAGGAGGTCACCGCCCTCCGTCGTGCGCTGCGATATTCCGGCGGATGCTCGCGTGGAGACCCGCGGATGCGTAGACTGGAGCCGACCGCACTGGGGATAGGGCGGTCGGGGAGCCCGGAGGGGTCCGGACTCCTGAAGCACGCGGCTCGTCCGCGTTCAACTGGGGAATGCGATCTTGGGGATCATCTTGCGACGTGCGCACTCGCTGCGCGCCTTCGTCACCCCGCCTGCACGGCGGCGTCATCGCCGTGCCCTCGATCGAGGATCTCGGCGTCCCTTCACGCCGGATTCCTCGCGTTCGGTGTGCCCCCTCGCACTGAACGCCCTCCCCGAACGGGGCGAGGCATGGGGATGCCTCGCCCCGTTCTCACCTCGCGGCTGAGGCTTCGGCGGCGGCGCGACACGCCCGGGTTTGCACAAGTGAAATACCCCGTGGCAGAATAGACAGGTTCGACATTTCGGTGCGCTCAGCGTGCGCCGAATCACTGCCAGGGCAGTGCATAGACGGTGTCTCCTCTGAGAGGCGCAGGGTTCTAGGCCGCGGGTAGCAGAACACACAACCCCGACACCTTCCTTTCGAGGTCTTCGCCGTGCGCGGCGGAGGTCGGGATGACAGCAGAACAGTGGTGCGCAGAGCGACTCCCCGGAGTCGTTCGAGTGCCGAGGCGCGAACAGCGCCGACGTGCGTCCAATGCCCCTGAGCCACCGGGTTCAGGCCGGTAAGACGCTTAAAGAGAGTGAGCAGACAATGGCGGGACAGAAAATCCGCATTCGCCTGAAGTCGTATGACCACGAGGTCATCGACTCGTCGGCACGCAAGATCGTCGACACCGTGACCCGTGCGGGCGCGACCGTCGTCGGCCCCGTGCCGCTTCCGACCGAGAAGAACGTCGTGTGCGTCATCCGGTCGCCCCACAAGTACAAGGACAGCCGCGAGCACTTCGAGATGCGCACCCACAAGCGTCTGATCGACATCGTCGACCCGACGCCCAAGGCCGTCGACTCGCTGATGCGTCTCGACCTCCCGGCCGATGTCAACATCGAGATCAAGCTCTGAGGTTCGACATGGCTGACATCAACGCAAAGATTTCCAAGGGCATGCTCGGCACGAAGCTCGGCATGACCCAGGTGTGGAACGAGAGCGGCAAGCTCGTCCCCGTCACCGTCATCGAGCTCGCACCGAACGTGGTCACCCAGGTTCGTACCCCCGAGAAGGACGGCTACAACGCCGTGCAGATCGCGTACGGCCAGATCGACCCCCGCAAGGTGAACAAGCCCCTCACGGCTCACTTCGAGGCCGCCGGCGTCACGCCGCGCCGCCACGTCACCGAGATCCGCACCGCGGACGCTGCTGACTACTCACTCGGTCAGGAGCTCACGGTCGACGGCACGTTCGAGGCCGGCCAGCTCGTCGACGTCGTCGGCACGAGCAAGGGCAAGGGCTTCGCCGGTGTCATGAAGCGTCACAACTTCAAGGGCGTCTCGGCATCGCACGGTTCGCACCGCAACCACCGCAAGCCCGGCTCCATCGGCGCATCGTCGACCCCGAGCCGCGTCTTCAAGGGCATGCGCATGGCCGGCCGTATGGGTGGCGAGCGCGTGACCGTCCTCAACCTCACGGTGCACGCCATCGACATCGAGAAGGGTCTGATGCTCGTCAAGGGCGCCGTCCCCGGTGCTCGTGGCCGCATCGTCTACGTCCGCAACGCAGTGAAGGGTGCCTGATCATGGCTGACTCGACTCTCGCGCTCGACGTCCTCAAGGCAGACGGCAAGAAGGCAGGCTCGATCGAGCTTCCCGCCGCGCTGTTCGACGTCAAGACGAACATTCCGCTGATCCACCAGGTCGTCGTCGCGCAGCTCGCGGCGGCTCGCCAGGGAACCCACTCGACCAAGCGTCGCGGTGAGGTCTCCGGTGCCGGCCGCAAGCCCTTCAAGCAGAAGGGCACGGGTAACGCCCGTCAGGGTTCCATCCGCGCGCCGCACATGACCGGTGGTGGCATCGTGCACGGCCCCAAGCCGCGCGACTACTCGCAGCGCACGCCCAAGAAGATGATCGCCGCCGCCCTCCTGGGTGCGCTCAGCGACCGCTTCCGCGGCGACCGCCTGCACGCGATCGACAGCTTCGGCTCCGAGGGCTCGCCCTCGACCAAGGCAGCCGCGGGCTTCCTCGGCCAGGTCGCCACGTCCAAGAACGTGCTGGTCGTCATCGAGCGCGGCGACGAGCTCGCGCTCAAGAGCCTGCGCAACCTCGGTCACGTGCACCTGCTGTCGTTCGACCAGCTCAACGCCTACGACGTGCTCGTCTCCGACGACATCGTCTTCACCCAGGCCGCGCTCGAAGGCTTCATCGCCTCCAAGTCCGGCGCCAACCAGGAGGTCTCCGCATGAGCGAGCAGGCATCTGTTCTCCAGACGGCCCTGAACAAGGACCCGCGCGACGTCATCCTGAAGCCGGTCGTGTCCGAGAAGAGCTACGGCCTGATCGATGAGGGCAAGTACACCTTCCTCGTCGACCCGCGTGCTTCGAAGACCGAGATCAAGCTCGCCATCGAGAAGATCTTCGGCGTCAAGGTCGCGTCCGTCAATACGCTCAACCGCGTCGGCAAGGCCCGTCGCACCCGCTTCGGCACCGGCAAGCGCAAGGACACCAAGCGCGCCATCGTGACCCTGAAGTCGGGCACCATCGACATCTTCACGGCAATCGGCTGATCCGGGGGATAAGGACAATCATGGCAATTCGCAAGTACAAGCCCACGACCCCGGGCCGTCGCGGCTCGTCGGTGGCTGACTTCGCCGAGATCACCCGATCGACGCCGGAGAAGTCGCTGCTGCGCCCGCTCTCGAAGACCGGTGGTCGTAACAACCAGGGGCGCATCACGACCCGTCACATCGGTGGTGGCCACAAGCGCCAGTACCGCGTCATCGACTTCCGTCGCAATGACAAGGACGGCGTGAACGCCAAGGTCGCTCACATCGAGTACGACCCCAACCGCACGGCTCGCATCGCGCTGCTGCACTACTTCGACGGTGAGAAGCGCTACATCCTCGCTCCGGCGAAGCTGAAGCAGGGCGACATCATCGAGTCCGGCGCGGGTGCCGACATCAAGCCGGGAAACAACCTCCCGCTGAAGAACATCCCGACGGGTACCGTCATCCACGCGATCGAGCTCCGCCCCGGCGGCGGCGCGAAGATGGCGCGTTCGGCCGGAGCATCCGTCCGTCTCGTCGCCAAGGACGGCCCCTACGCCCAGCTGCGTCTGCCCTCGGGCGAGATCCGCAACGTCGATGCGCGCTGCCGCGCGACCATCGGCGAGGTCGGCAACGCCGAGCAGTCGAACATCAACTGGGGTAAGGCCGGCCGTATGCGCTGGAAGGGTGTTCGCCCGACCGTGCGTGGTGTCGCCATGAACCCGGTCGACCACCCGCACGGTGGTGGTGAGGGTAAGACCTCCGGTGGTCGTCACCCGGTCTCCCCGTGGGGTCAGGCTGAGGGTCGCACCCGTCACGCCAACAAGGAAAGCGACAAGTACATCGTGCGTCGTCGTAACGCCGGCAAGAAGCGCAAGTAGGAGTAAGAGAAGATGCCTCGCAGTCTTAAGAAGGGCCCCTTCGTCGACGAGCACCTGCTTCGCAAGGTGGTCGTGCAGAACGAAGCCGGCACCAAGAACGTCATCAAGACCTGGTCCCGCCGGTCCATGATCATCCCGGCCATGCTGGGTCACACGATCGCGGTCCACGACGGACGCAAGCACATTCCTGTGTTCGTCTCCGAGACCATGGTCGGTCACAAGCTGGGCGAGTTCGCGCCCACCCGCACCTTCCGCGGCCACGAGAAGGACGACAAGAAGGGGCGGCGCCGCTAATGGTCGAATCGATCGCACGCGTGAAGCACATCCGCGTGACCCCGCAGAAGGCTCGTCGTGTCGTCGCGCTCATCAAGGGCAAGCAGGCCCAGGAAGCTCTCGCGATCCTCAAGTTCGCACAGCAGAGCGCCAGTGAGCCGATCTACAAGCTTGTCGCGTCGGCCATGGCCAACGCACAGGTGAAGGCGGATCGCGACGGCGAGTACCTCGACGAGCAGGACCTGTACGTGGCCAACGCGTACGTCGACGAGGGCACGACGCTCAAGCGTTTCCAGCCCCGTGCACAGGGTCGCGCTTTCCAGATCAAGAAGCGCACGAGCCACATCACGGTCGTGCTCTCGACGCCGGAGGCGGCTGCGCCCGCTGCCGGTGACAGCAACAAGAAGGCGAGCAAGTAATGGGACAGAAGGTAAACCCGTACGGCTTCCGTCTCGGCATCACCACGGACCACGTGTCGCGCTGGTTCTCGGACTCGACGAAGCCGGGTCAGCGTTACGCCGACTACGTCGCCGAGGACATCAAGATCCGCAACCTGCTGAAGACGCAGCTCGACCGCGCCGGTGTCTCGAACATCGAGATCGAGCGCACCCGTGACCGCGTCCGCGTCGACATCCACACCGCCCGTCCGGGCATCGTGATCGGTCGTCGTGGCGCCGAGGCCGAGCGCATCCGCGGCGACCTCGAGAAGCTCAGCGGCAAGCAGATCCAGCTGAACATCCTCGAGGTCAAGAACCCCGAGGCCGACGCTCAGCTGGTCGCACAGGGAATCGCCGAGCAGCTCTCCGCACGTGTGGCCTTCCGCCGCGCGATGCGCAAGGGCCTGCAGGGCGCCCAGCGCGCCGGTGCCAAGGGCATCCGCATCCAGGTCTCCGGCCGCCTCGGCGGCGCGGAGATGAGCCGGTCGGAGTTCTACCGCGAGGGTCGTGTGCCGCTGCACACGCTCCGTGCGAACATCGACTACGGCTTCTACGAGGCCAAGACCACCTTCGGCCGCATCGGCGTCAAGGTCTGGATCTACAAGGGCGACCTGACCGCGAAGGAGCTCGCTCGCGAGCAGGCCAACGCACCCAAGGCTCGTCGTGACGACCGTGGTGGCGACCGCCGCCGTGCCCCGCGCAACGAGGCACCTGTTGCAGAAGGAGCGTCTGCCTGATGCTTATTCCCCGTAAGGTCAAGTTCCGCAAGCAGCACCACCCGGGTCGCTCGGGTCAGGCCACCGGTGGCACGAAGGTCTCCTTCGGTGACTTCGGCATCCAGGCCCTCACGCCCGCTTACGTGACGAACCGTCAGATCGAGTCCGCTCGTATCGCGATGACCCGTCACATCAAGCGTGGTGGAAAGGTGTGGATCAACATCTACCCCGACCGTCCGCTCACGAAGAAGCCTGCCGAGACCCGCATGGGTTCCGGTAAGGGTTCCCCCGAGTGGTGGGTCGCCAACGTCAAGCCGGGTCGCGTCCTCTTCGAGGTCGCCGGTGTCGACGAGCAGCTCGCCCGTGAGGCACTCACGCGAGCCATTCACAAGCTGCCGCTGAAGGCACGCATCATCAAGCGCGAGGAGGGCGACGCGTAATGGCGATCGGCACCAAGGAGCTCGCTCCGGCAGAGCTCGACACGTTCGAAGACCAGCGCCTCGTTGAGGAGCTGCGCAAGGCCAAGGAGGAGCTGTTCAACCTCCGTTTCCAGTCGGCCACCGGCCAGCTGGAGAGCCACGGCCGCATCCGCGCCGTCAAGCGCGACATCGCGCGTCTCTACACCGTGATCCGCGAGCGCGAGCTGGGCATCCGTGCGACGCCCGCTCCGGTCGAGGCTCCGGCCAAGAAGGCGTCCAAGTCGAAGGCGAAGAAGGCGGATGCCGCCGACGACGCCGTGAAGGAAGAGGCTGAGTGATGGCCACCAAGAAGGAAGCCGCCGTCGAGGCTGAGCACGCTGCTCACGATGTGCGCGATGCGGATGCCCGTGGGTACCGCAAGTCGCGTCGTGGCTACGTCGTCAGCGACAAGATGGACAAGACCATCGTGGTCGAGGTCGAGGACCGCGTGAAGCACCCGCTTTACGGCAAGGTCATCCGCCGCACCTCGAAGGTCAAGGCGCACGATGAGGCGAACACCGCCGGCATCGGCGACCTGGTCCTGATCAACGAGACCCGCCCGCTCAGCGCCACGAAGCGCTGGCGTCTGGTGGAGATTCTGGAGAAGGCCAAGTGATTCAGCAGGAGTCCCGCCTCAAGGTCGCCGACAACACCGGCGCCAAGGAGCTGCTCACGATCCGCGTGCTCGGTGGCTCGAAGCGCCGCTACGCCGGCGTGGGCGACACCATCGTCGCGACGGTCAAGGACGCGATCCCGGGCGGCAACGTCAAGAAGGGCGACGTCGTCAAGGCGGTCATCGTCCGCACCGTCAAGTCCACGCGCCGTCCCGACGGCTCGTACATCAAGTTCGACGAGAACGCCGCCGTCATCCTGAAGAACGACGGGGAGCCCCGCGGCACCCGTATCTTCGGACCGGTCGGCCGTGAGCTTCGTGACAAGAAGTTCATGAAGATCGTCTCGCTGGCGCCGGAGGTTATCTAAGTCATGGCGAAGATCAAGAAGGGTGACCTCGTTCAGGTCATCACGGGCGCCAAGCCCGAGCGCGGCGGAGACCGCGGCAAGCAGGGCAAGGTCCTCGAGATCCTTGCCGAGCGCAACCGCATCATCGTCGAGGGCGTGAACTACGTCACCAAGCACACCCGCGTCGGCCAGACGCAGCGTGGCACCAAGACCGGTGGCCTCGAGACCGTCGAGGCTCCCATCCACATCTCGAACGTCGCACTCGTCGACCCTTCGACCAAGAAGCCGACCAAGGTCGGCCACCGGGTCGAGGAGCAGACGAAGGACGGCGTGAAGCGCACCGTCCGCGTGCGGTTCGCGAAGAAGTCAGGTAAGGACCTCTGATGGCAACCACCGACGCCGCGGTGGCTGGCAAGATCCAGCCCCGCCTGAAGGCGAAGTACAACGCCGAGATCAAGAAGGCTCTGCAGGACGAGTTCGGCTACGCCAACGTCATGCAGATCCCCGGACTGGTCAAGGTCGTCGTGAACACCGGTGTCGGCGAGGCAGCTCGCGACAGCAAGGTGATCGACGGCGCGGTCGACGATCTCACCAAGATCACCGGCCAGAAGCCGATCGTCACGAAGGCCCGCAAGTCCATCGCGCAGTTCAAGCTGCGCGAGGGCCAGGCCATCGGCGCGCACGTCACCCTCCGCGGTGACCGCGCGTGGGAGTTCGTGGACCGCCTCGTCTCGCTCGCACTGCCCCGTATCCGCGACTTCCGCGGTCTCTCGGCCAAGCAGTTCGACGGCAACGGCAACTACACCTTCGGTCTCCAGGAGCAGAGCGTGTTCCACGAGATCGATCAGGACAAGATCGACCGGGTTCGCGGTTTCGACATCACCGTCGTCACCACCGCGAAGACGGATGACGAGGGTCGGGCACTGCTCCGCCACCTCGGCTTCCCGTTCCGCTCGGAAGACGCACAGGCGTAACACCCTCGACGGGCTCAGTGGTCATGTGTCACTGAGCCCGTCGATGTGTGCGTACAATTGAAGATTGCGTGTCATCGCAGGCCGTCTGTCGTGTAACGGCAGCCGGAACCTCATGAACAAAGGAAAACAACAATGACAATGACAGACCCGGTCGCAGATCTGCTGACCCGTCTGCGTAACGCGAACTCGGCGCACCACGATTCCGTGACCCTGCCGTCGAGCAAGCTCAAGACGCACATCGCCGAGATCCTCCAGCAGGAGGGTTACATCTCCGCTTGGGAGACCTCGGACGCCCGCGTGGGTCAGAACCTCACGCTGACGCTGAAGTACGGCCCGAACCGCGAGCGGTCGATCGCCGGCATCAAGCGCGTGTCGAAGCCCGGCCTCCGCGTCTACGCGAAGTCCACCGAGCTCCCGCGCGTCCTCGGCGGCCTCGGCGTGGCCATCCTGTCCACCTCCTCCGGTCTCCTCACCGACCGTCAGGCAGAGCAGAAGGGCGTGGGCGGAGAAGTTCTCGCCTACGTGTGGTAATTCGAAATGTCGCGTATTGGACGACTTCCCATCGACGTTCCCGCGGGCGTGACCGTTTCGGTCACCGGCCGCGAGGTCGCGGTGAAGGGCCCCAAGGGTGAACTCACCCTCACGGTGGCCAGCCCCATCGAGGTCGCGGTCGAGGAGAACCAGGTTCTGGTCACTCGTCCCGACGACGAGCGCGAGTCCCGGTCGCTTCACGGCCTGACCCGCACGCTCATCAACAACAACATCATCGGCGTGACCCAGGGCTACACCAAGGGTCTCGAGGTCGTCGGCACCGGTTACCGCGTCCAGCAGAAGGGCGGCTCGGTCGAGTTCGCTCTCGGCTTCTCGCACCCGGTCCTGATCGACCCGCCGGCGGGGATCACGCTCACGGTCGAGGGCACGAACAAGCTCACCGTCAGCGGTATCGACAAGCAGGCTGTCGGCGAGGCAGCTGCCAACATCCGCAAGATCCGTAAGCCGGAGCCCTACAAGGGCAAGGGCGTCCGCTACGCCGGCGAGAACGTGCGTCGCAAGGCCGGAAAGAGTGGTAAGTAACCATGGCTCTCAAGTCAAAGTCCGACGCCCGCGCGCGTCGTCACGCCCGCCTTCGCAAGAAGGTCGTCGGCACCGAGGTGCGTCCGCGCCTCGTCGTCAACCGTTCGGCCCGCCACGTCTTCGTGCAGCTGGTCGACGACAGCAAGGGTCACACCGTCGCGTCGGCATCGACGCTCGAGACCGACCTGCGCGGCTTCGAGGGTGACAAGACCGCCAAGGCCCGCAAGGTCGGCGAGCTCGTCGCCGAGCGCGCGAAGGCCGCCGGCGTTTCCGAGGCAGTGTTCGACCGTGGCGGTAACCGCTACGCCGGTCGTGTCGCCGCCATCGCCGATGGCGCCCGCGAAGGGGGTCTGGCACTGTGAGTGACAACAAGGAGAACGAAGTGACCGAAGCGGCTGCTGCCACTTCCGAGACGGCCGCCGGCACCACGCAGGCAGAGCCGACTCGCGACCAGCGCGACGGTCGTCGCGGTGGCCGCGGTGACCGCAACCAGGGTGGCCGCGACCGCAACTCGCGCGACCGTGGTGACAACCAGTTCCTGGAGCGCGTCGTCACCATCAACCGCGTCTCGAAGGTCGTGAAGGGTGGTCGTCGCTTCAGCTTCACCGCTCTCGTGGTCGTCGGTGACGGCAACGGTCTGGTGGGCGTCGGCTACGGCAAGGCCCGTGAGGTCCCTCTGGCGATCTCGAAGGGTGTCGAAGAGGCCAAGCGCAACTTCTTCCGCGTTCCGCGCGTCGGCAGCACCATCCCGCACCCCGTGCAGGGTGAGGCTGCGGCCGGTGTCGTGCTGCTGCGTCCGGCTGCCGCCGGTACCGGAGTTATCGCCGGTGGTCCCGTCCGCGCCGTGCTCGAGTGCGCCGGCATCCACGACGTCCTGTCGAAGTCGCTCGGTTCGTCGAACACGATCAACATCGTGCACGCGACCGTCGCCGCCCTGAAGCAGCTCGAGGAGCCCCGTGCGGTCGCCGCGCGTCGTGGCCTCGAGTTCGACCAGGTGGCACCGGCGCGTCTTGTCCGCGCCGAGGCCGAGGCCATCGCCGCACAGAAGGTAGGTGCCTGATGGCCGCCCGGCTCAAGGTCACGCAGATCAAGTCCAAGGTGAGCGAGAAGCAGAACCAGCGCGACACGCTGCGCAGCCTCGGTCTCAAGCGGATCGGTGACACCACCGTCCGCCCCGACGACGCGCAGACGCGCGGTTACGTCAAGACCGTCGCACACCTCGTCAAGGTTGAGGAGATCGACTAATGGCTGAGAAGAACGAGGCCGTCGAGGCCGAGAAGGCCACGAAGAAGGCTGCTGCCCCCAAGGCCGCCGCCGAGAAGAAGCCCGCCGCGAAGAAGGCTCCGGCCAAGACCGCTGCGGCCGACGCCAAGGTGGAGGCTACCGCCAAGAAGCCGGCTGCCAAGAAGGCTGCGCCGAAGGCGGATGCTCCGGCATCGCGTCCCGGCGTGCTGAAGGTGCACCACCTGCGTCCCGTCCCCGGATCCAACACCGCCAAGACTCGCGTCGGCCGTGGTGAGGGCTCGAAGGGTAAGACCGCCGGTCGTGGAACCAAGGGCACCAAGGCTCGCAACACCGTTCGCGTCGGTTTCGAGGGTGGGCAGATGCCGCTGCACATGCGCACCCCGAAGCTGCGCGGGTTCAAGAACCCGTTCCGCGTCGAGTACCAGGTCGTGAACCTGGAGAAGCTCGCGGAGCTCTACCCCCAGGGTGGAGACGTCACCATCAGCGACCTGGTCGCCAAGGGTGCGGTTCGGAAGAACGAGAAGGTCAAGGTTCTGGGCAACGGCGACATCGCCGTGAAGCTCACCGTCGCGGTCGACAAGGTCTCGGGTTCTGCCGAGCAGAAGATCGTGGCTGCGGGCGGTTCCGTCAAGTAACCACAGCAGGGAAGGGGTCGGAGATTCTCCGGCCCCTTCTGTGCACATGGATGCCGAGAACCGCGTTTAGGTTACTCTGGTCTTTCAGCCGCCCATCGGTCGCGGCAACCCCTTTCAGGAGGCACGTTCTTGTTTAGCGCCATCGCGCGGATCTTCCGCACTCCCGACCTGCGTCGGAAGATCGGTTTCACCCTGGCCATCATCGCCATCTACCGACTCGGCTCCAACGTTCCCGCTCCGTTCGTGAACTTCCCGAACGTCGAGGAGTGCCTCGCAGCCAACAACGGGACCGAGGGTCTTCTCGGTCTGGTCAACCTCTTCTCGGGTGGCGCACTCCTGCAGCTGTCGATCTTCGCGCTGGGTGTCATGCCCTACATCACCGCGACGATCATCACGCAGCTCCTGCGCGTGGTCATCCCGCACTTCGAGGCGCTGCACAAGGAAGGCCAGGCCGGCCAGGCCCGCCTCACCCAGTACACGCGTTACCTCACCATCGCCCTCGCGCTGCTGCAGTCGACGACTCTCGTCACCGTCGCGCGCAGCGGCCAGCTGTTCGGCACGACCGATCTCGCGGCCTGCCAGAACCTGCTCACGAACGACGTCTGGTGGGCACAGCTGCTCATCATCATGGCGATGACCGCCGGTACCGGCCTCATCATGTGGTTCGCCGAGCTGGTCACGGAGCGCGGCGTCGGCAACGGCATGTCGCTCCTCATCTTCACCTCGATCGCCGCGACCTTCCCCGGCGCGATGAGCCTCATCTGGCAGACGAAGGGCTTCGAGGTCTTCCTGCTCGTGCTGCTCGTCGGAATCATCGTCATGGGTCTCGTCGTGTTCGTCGAGCAGTCGCAGCGGCGCATCCCGGTGCAGTACGCCAAGCGGATGGTCGGACGCCGTACCTACGGCGGCACGAACACCTACATCCCGATCAAGGTCAACATGGCGGGTGTGATCCCGGTCATCTTCGCCTCGTCGCTGCTGTACATCCCCGCGCTCATCGCGCAGTTCAACACCCCGCAGGACGGCTCGACGCCCGCCGCGTGGGTCACCTGGATCAGCACGTACTTCACCACGGGCAACCACCCGATCTACATGGCGGCGTACTTCCTGCTCATCATCGGCTTCACCTACTTCTACGTCGCGATCACGTTCAACCCGGTCGAGGTCGCCGACAACATGAAGAAGTACGGCGGTTTCATCCCCGGCATCCGCGCGGGTCGTCCGACCGCCGAGTACCTCGACTACGTCCTGACGCGCATCACGCTGCCGGGCTCGATCTACCTGGGTCTGATCGCCCTCATCCCGCTGATCGCCCTGGCGACGGTCGGTGCCAACCAGAACTTCCCGTTCGGTGGCGCGTCGATCCTCATCATCGTCGGTGTGGGTCTCGAGACGGTCAAGCAGATCGACGCCCAGCTGCAGCAGCGTCACTACGAAGGGCTCCTCCGATGACGGCATCCGCACGTCTCCTGATCGTCGGCCCGCAGGGCTCCGGCAAGGGCACGCAGGGTGTGCGCATCGCCGAGACCTTCGGCATCCCCGTCGTCTCGACGGGCGACATCTTCCGCGCCAACATCAAGGGCGGCACGGAACTCGGACAGAAGGTGACCGCGATCCTCGACCGCGGCGACCTGGTCCCCGACGAGCTGACGGGCGAGATCGTGCGCGATCGTCTGGCGCAGGACGACGCCGCGAACGGCTTCCTCCTCGACGGGTATCCCCGCAACACGGCTCAGGTCGGCCACCTCGAGGAGTTCCTCGCGGGACGTGGCGAGTCTCTCGACGCCGTGATCCTCCTCGACGTGCCGCGCGACGAGAGCATCTCGCGTCTGAGTCTCCGTGCGATCGAGCAGGGGCGCTCCGACGACACCGAAGAGGCGATCGCCCACCGGCTCGACATCTACGAGCGAGAGACCGCCCCGATCATCGACGTCTACAGCGAGAAGGGCATCGTCGACCGTATCGACGGCGTCGGCTCGCTCGACGAGATCACGGAGCGCATCGTCGCCGCGCTCGACGCACGCGGTCTGCGCGTCGCCGTCTGAGCGGCTCCGAGATGTTCCGCCGGTCGATCTACAAGACCCCGGCCCAGCTCCGATCGATGGTCGAGCCCGGGCTGATCACGGCGGCGGCGCTCGACGCCGTCCGTCCGCTGATCCGCCCCGGGGTGACGACGCTCGAGCTCGACGCCGAGGCGAATCGCGTGATCCTCGCTCGCGGCGCGGAATCGAACTTCCAGCTCGTGCGCGGTTACCACCACACGATCTGCGTCTCGGTCAACGAGCAGGTCGTGCACGGCATCCCCGGCGATCTGGTGCTGCAGCCCGGCGACATCGTCTCGGTCGACTGCGGTGCGCAGTACCAGGGGTGGAACGGCGACAGTGCGATCACCGTCGTCGTCCCCGATGAGACGCGACCGGACGTCGTCGCGAATCGCGAGGAGCTCTCGCGCGTGACGGAAGGGTCCATGTGGGCCGGCATCGCCGCGATGGCGACCGCCTCGCATCTCGGTGACCTGGGCGCCGCGATCCAGGGGTACATCGAGGCCCAGGGCCCCTCCGCCGTGTCGGGGGAGACCTACGGCATCCTGCGCGAGTACGTCGGCCATGGCATCGGCCGCAAGATGCACGAGGCGCCGAGCGTCTTCAACTACCGCACGCCCGACCCCGGAGCCGAGGTGAAGCCGGGCCTCGTGCTCGCGATCGAGCCGATGGTGACCGCGGGCGGCGAGGAGACGTTCATCGAGGACGACGACTGGACCGTCTCGACCGTCGACGGCTCGGACGGCTCGCACTGGGAGCACAGCGTCGCCGTGCATGAGAACGGGCTCTGGGTGCTCACCGCCCCCGACGGCGGCGCAGCGGGCCTCGCGCCCTTCGGCGTGACGCCGGTTCCCGTCGCCTGACGCTCCGGAGCATCTCGTCTCATCGGCTGCCCCCGGCATCCGTTACGCAAGCGTGAACTGCAGGCAAGGTTCGCCTCACACGAACCCCATAGGCTGATGCAGGAAGATCACAGGGTACTTGCGTCCGCAATAACTGCGGCGAGACCGAGAGAAACGGAAGACAATGGCAGCGGCGAAGAGCAACACCAACTGGTTCGCGATCGGGGTGTCCGCAGCAGTCGTCGTCGTGCTGGTCGTCCTCGGCGGGCTCGTGGTGTTCCTGAACAACCAGGCCACGGCCCCCGGCGTCGCCCCCGAGGGTGGCAACGTCAACCAGGAGACCGGCGCGATCAGCTTCGGTGGCGGCGATGACGAGGTCGACGTCTTCGTCGACTTCATGTGCCCCATCTGCGGCGACTTCGAAGACGCGTACGGCGAGCAGCTCCAGTCCGCCGCCGCGAGCGATGACATCACGCTGAACATCCACCCGATCTCGATCCTCGACCGGTACTCGCAGAACACGAAGTACTCGACTCGTGCCGCGGGCGCCGCGTACTGCGTCGCCGAGAACGCGCCGGACTTGTTCCTCGACTTCTTCAACTTCATGTTCACCAACCAGCCGCAGGAGAACACCGCCGGCTACACCGACGAAGAGCTCGCGTCCTACGCCGAGCAGGTCGGGGCGGGTGCGGCAGCCGACTGCATCGCGGACGGCACCTACATGAACTTCGTTCGCGACCAGACCAACCAGCACGAGATCCAGGGCACGCCCACCGTCGAGATCAACGGTGAGCGCATCGAGAACGCCGACATCCAGTCGCGCTTCGCGCAGATCCTGCCCTGAGCGGATCCGCATCACGACGAGGGCGGTCCTGTCGCGGGGCCGCCCTCGTGGCGTGCACGGCGGGCGACGCGCGGATGCTTCCGGCTCAGGTTGCCGGATGCCCCGGCGTCGTCTAACATAGATCTTTGGTGCCTTGCGCACTGATTCGGCGTGTCCGTCGGCGCAGCACCAACAAACCAATCACCCACCGCAGATCGACCGGTCTGCAGAAGCGTCAGCGAGGCTATGGCTAAGAAAGACGGTGTCATCGAGATCGAGGGCGTGATCTCCGAGGCTCTTCCCAACGCGATGTTCCGCGTTGAGCTCAGCAACGGACACAAGGTCCTGGCAACGATCTCCGGCAAGATGCGGCAGAACTACATCCGTATCATCCCCGAGGACCGCGTGGTCGTGGAGCTCAGCCCCTACGACCTCACCCGCGGCCGTATCGTCTACCGCTACCGCTGATCGGTCGAGAAGTAACGGCCTGCCCCGCAGCGGGGCGGTACGAAGACAGCGAACAGGAAACATCATGAAGGTCAACCCCAGCGTCAAGCCCATCTGCGATCACTGCAAGGTGATCCGCCGCCACGGCCGCGTCATGGTGATCTGCAAGAGCAACCCGCGCCACAAGCAGCGCCAGGGCTGATCACTCTTCTGATCTGACACAACTGAATACACGAACGGCAGGATCAGATCCCACGCGAGTGGGGGACACCTCGGGGCGGAGGCCCGGGCACCGATCCTGTTCCACACCTCCACAACACCCAGGAGAACCGCATGGCACGTCTTGCCGGCGTTGACATCCCGCGCGACAAGCGCGTGGTGATCGCCCTTACCTACATCTACGGCGTCGGCCGTACCCGCTCGGTCGAGATCCTCAAGGCGACCGACATCGATGAGAGCATCCGCGTGAAGGACCTCAGCGACGACCAGCTGATCGCCCTCCGCGACCACATCGAAGGCAACTACAAGGTGGAGGGTGACCTCCGCCGCGAGGTCGCCGCAGATATCCGCCGCAAGGTCGAGATCGGCTCCTACGAGGGCATCCGCCACCGTCGTGGTCTCCCGGTCCGCGGTCAGCGCACCAAGACCAACGCCCGTACCCGCAAGGGCCCGAAGCGCACCGTCGCCGGCAAGAAGAAGGCCCGCTAAGCGCGGCCCCAGGGACTAGGAGAACACTTTCATGGCTGCACCCAAGGCCGCCGCGCGCAAGCCGCGCCGCAAGGAAAAGAAGAACATCGCGCTGGGCCAGGCCCACATCAAGTCGACGTTCAACAACACGATCGTCTCGATCACCGACCCGTCCGGCGCCGTCATCGCGTGGGCATCGTCGGGTGGCGTGGGCTTCAAGGGCTCGCGCAAGTCGACCCCGTACGCCGCCGGCATGGCAGCCGAGTCGGCTGCCCGCCAGGCCGCCGAGCACGGCGTCAAGAAGGTCGACGTCCTCGTGAAGGGTCCGGGCTCCGGCCGCGAGACCGCGATCCGCTCGCTCCAGGCCGCCGGCCTCGAGGTGGGCTCGATCCAGGACGTCACCCCGCAGGCGCACAACGGATGCCGCCCGCCGAAGCGTCGCCGCGTCTGATCCGGCTCGCGAGCCGCTCGCTCCGTTCCGTTCTCTGAGCGGTCGGGGCCGAGCGGCTCGCCCGCCCGTTCGCGGGCATCGACTTCCACAACTCAAGACCTCACCCACCACATGTCATATAGCGGTCATGTGATCGAAAGGAACACAGAGTGCTCATTGCACAGCGTCCCACACTCACCGAGGAAAAGATCGTCGAGAACCGGAGCCGGTTCATCATCGAGCCTCTGGAGCCCGGCTTCGGATACACGATCGGCAACGCGCTGCGTCGCAGCCTGCTGTCGTCGATCCCCGGTGCCGCTGTCACCAGCGTCCGTCTCGACGGCGTGCTGCACGAGTTCAGCACGATCCCCGGTGTGAAGGAGGATGTCACCGAGATCATCCTCAACATCAAGCAGCTGGTCGTCTCCTCGGAGCGCGACGAGCCCATCACCGCGTACCTGCGCAAGACCGGTGCGGGCGAAGTGACCGCCGCTGACATCTCGGCTCCGGCCGGTGTCGAGGTGCACAACCCCGAGCTCGTCATCGCGACGCTCAACGACACCGCGAAGTTCGAGCTCGAGCTCACGATCGAGCGTGGCCGTGGCTACGTCTCGGCGACGCAGAACCGCAACGAGTACGCCGAGGCCGGTCAGATCCCGATCGACTCGATCTACTCGCCGGTCCTCAAGGTGAGCTACCGCGTCGACGCGACCCGTGCCGGGGAGCGCACCGACTTCGACAAGCTCGTCCTGGACGTCGAGACGAAGAACTCGATCAGCCCCCGCGACGCCGTCGCTTCGGCTGCCAAGACGCTCACCGAGCTGTTCGGTCTCGCTCGCGAGCTGAACGTCGAGGCCGAGGGCATCGAGATCGGCCCGGCGCCGGTGGAGGCTGTGAACTCCAGCGAGCTGTCGATGCCGATCGAGGACCTCGACCTGTCGGTCCGCTCGTACAACTGCCTGAAGCGTGAGGGCATCAACACCGTTTCCGAGCTCGTCGCCCTGTCGGAGACGCAGCTCATGAACATCCGCAATTTCGGCCAGAAGTCGGTCGACGAGGTGCGCGACAAGCTCATCTCGCTCGGTCTGTCGCTCAAGGATTCGGTGCCCGGTTTCGACGGCGCCCACTTCTACGGCGGCAGCGAAGACGAGTCCTTCTGATACCCGACCTTTCTGACCAGGAGTTAGACGATTATGCCCAAGCCCACTAAGGGTCCCCGCCTCGGAGGCGGCCCCGCCCACGAGCGCCTGCTGCTTGCCAACCTCGCCGCTGCGCTGTACACCCACAAGTCGATCAAGACGACCGAGACGAAGGCCAAGCGCCTGCGTCCGCTCGCCGAGCGTCTCATCACCTTCGCCAAGCGCGGAGACCTGCACGCACGCCGTCGCGTGCTCTCGGTCATCGGTGACAAGGAAGTCGTGCACACGCTCTTCACCGAGATCGCTCCGCTGGTCGCTGACCGCGAGGGTGGCTACACGCGCATCACCAAGGTCGGCAACCGCAAGGGCGACAACGCTCCCATGGCTGTGATCGAGCTCGTCCTCGAGCCCGTCACGCCGAAGGCGAAGTCGACCAAGAAGGCCGCTGCCGCCCCCCAGGCGGAGAAGCCGGTCGAGGAGGCTCCCGCCGAGGAGACCGCCGAGGTCGTCGAGGAGGCTCCCGCCGAGGAGGCTCCCGCCGCCGAAGACACCACCGAGGCGCCTGCCGCCGAGGAGAAGTCCGAGTAATCACTCGACTCGAGAGAAGCCCGTCACCTCTGAGGTGGCGGGCTTCTTCGCGTGTACGGCGGACGGCATGAAAGGATTCCGTCATGCGAACGGACGCCTGGCACTCGCGAGCGGCGGTGGGACGCTTCGTGCTCTCGTCGCCGGTGCAGACCTTCATCATCGTCGTCATCCTCGTCAACGCCGTGATCCTCGGGTTGGAGACCTCCCCGGCGGTGACGGAGTCGTTCGGCGGGCTGCTGCACGTGCTCGACAAGATCTGTCTCGGCATCTTCCTGATCGAGATCGCGCTCAAGCTGTACGCCGAACGCCTGGGGTTCTTCCGCAACGCGTGGAACGTATTCGACTTCCTGGTGATCGGCGTGGCCCTGATCCCGGGCGCCGACGGCTTCGCGGTGTTGCGGGCGCTGCGGGTGCTGCGGGTGCTGCGTCTGATCTCGGTGATCCCTTCGCTGCGTCGTGTCGTCGACGCGCTCGTGCGCGCGGTGCCCGGCATCGTCTCCATCGCGGCGCTGCTGGTGATCGTGTTCTACGTCGGTGCGGTGATGTCGACGATGCTGTTCGGGGCGCGCTTCCCCGAGTACTTCGGTGACATGGGGGCGTCGCTCTTCTCGCTCTTCCAGATCATGACGCTCGACTCCTGGAGTGCGATCGCGCGGACGGTGAGCGCCGAGATCCCGTGGGCGCCGGCGTTCTTCGTGCCCTTCGTGCTGATCAGCGCGCTGACGGTCCTCAACCTGTTCATCGCGGTGATCGTCGACGCGATGCAGGGCCTCGACGAGGACCGCGTCCGCAACGGCGAGGCCCCCGTCCACGAGGTGACCGTCGGCGGTCACGGCGAGGCCGCGGTGCTCGCCGAGCTGCGCGCGCTGCGCGCGCAGGTCGCGCAGCTGACGCAGAGCCTCGAGTCCGGCGCACGCCCCCCGCGGGAGTAGGCTGGCGGACGGTGCGGCCAGGTCCAGGGCCGCGTGAGAAGGAGAGACGTGAACGACGCGGCCACGAGACCGTTCCGCGGACCGCGGGCCTACACGACGTTCATCGGGATCGGCCTGCTCGCCGGCCTCCTCTCCGGACTCTTCGGGGTCGGCGGCGGCACGGTGATCGTCCCGCTGCTGGTGCTGTTCCTGCACTTCGATCAGCGCCTCGCGGCCGGTACCTCGCTCGCCGCGATCGTCCCCACCGCGGCCGTCGGTGTGATCTCGTACGCCGCCTCGGGGTCCGTCGCATGGGTCCCCGCCCTGATCCTCGCCGCGGGCGCCGTCGTCGGCGCCCAGATCGGCACCCGCCTGCTGCCGCGCATCTCGCAGACCGCCCTGCGCTGGGGCTTCGTGGGTTTTCTCCTCGTCGTGATCGTGAGCCTCTTCCTCGTGATCCCCTCGCGGGATGCGCCCTTCGATCTCACCTGGATCTCGGGCATCGCGCTCGTCGTCGTCGGCGTGGGCACCGGTGTGCTCGCGGGCCTCATCGGCGTGGGCGGGGGTGTGATCGTCGTTCCGGTGCTCATGCTCGCCTTCGGCACGAGCGACCTGGTCGCCAAGGGCACGTCGCTCCTCATGATGATCCCCACCGCGGTCTCCGGCACGTTCGGCAACCTCCGCAACCGCAACGTCGATCTGCTCGCCGCCGCGCTCATCGGTGTCGCCGCCTGCACCACGACCGCGCTCGGCGCCTGGCTCGCGACGCTGATCGATCCCGGCACGGGCAACATCCTCTTCGCGGCATATCTCGTCGTGATCGCGGTGCAGATGGCGCTCAAGGCGATCCGGGGCCGCAAGAAGAAGGACTGACCGCATCGGCGGGCGGGGCGGCTGTCGGCGACCCTCGATAGGATCGAGGGGTGCCAGTGAACCCAGAACTGGTCGGCCGGGAGTTCCCGCCGACGCCCCCGTACCTCGTCGGTCGTGAGAAGGTGCGCGAGTTCGCCCGCGCCGTCTTCGCCGATGCTCCGCAGCACACCGACGTCGAGGCGGCCCGCGCGGCCGGCTTCGCGGACGTGGTCGCGCCCCCGACGTTCCCGATGGTCATCCAGGACCTCACGCTCCAGCAGCTCCTGGGCGCCGAGGACTCGGGCATCGTGCTGGCGCGCACGATCCACGCCGAGCAGCGCTTCGCGTACACGCGGCCGATCGTCGCGGGTGACGAGCTCAGCGCGCAACTGCGGGTCACCGGCATCCGCATGATGGCCGGCAACGCGCTCATCACGAGCGAGGCCGAGATCACGGATGCCGCAGGTGCCCATGTCGTGACCGCGACCAGCGTGCTGCTGGTCGGAGAGGGGGAGTGATGGCGTACTCGATCGGAGATGTGATCGCCGAGCGCACCGTGCACCTGACGCGCGAGTCGCTCGTCCGTTACGCCGGGGCCTCCGGCGACTTCAACCCCATCCACTACCGCGACGACGTCGCCGCCTCCGTCGGGCTGCCCGGCGTGCTCGCGCACGGCATGCTCACGATGGGGATCGCCTCGTCGGTGGTCGTCGCGGCCCTCGACCCGCAGACCCGCATCCTCGACTACGGGGTGCGCTTCACCAAGCCCGTCGTCGTCGGCCCCGAGCACGGTGCCGACGTGCACGTGCTGGCCACGATCGGCGCCGTCGACGAGGCGTCCGCGCGCGTCGACCTCAAGGTCACCTTCGGCGAGGCCACCGTGCTCGTCAAGGCGCAGCTGCGCATCGCGGTCTGATGGGCGACGCCGAGGTGCACGAGATCACGCCGATCCCGCTTTCCGCGCTCACCACCATCGCCACGGGCGGTGCGCCCGAGCGGATGCTCGACGCCACGACCGCCGAGGGGCTCGTCAGCGCGCTCCGCGAGACGTGGTCGCGCGGCGACGAGTGGTTCGTGCTCGGCGGAGGCTCGAACCTCTTCGTCGGCGACGAGCAGTTCGAGGGCACCGTCATCCGGGTGCTCACCCGCGGCATCGACGAGCTGCCCTCGCCCCACGAGGGCCGCATCCGGCTGCGCGCCCAGGCGGGCCACGGGTGGGACGAACTCGTCGCGTACGCGGTCGAACACGGCTACGCCGGGCTCGAGGCGATGAGTGGCATCCCCGGCACCGTCGGGGCCGCTCCCGTGCAGAACATCGGGGCGTACGGGCAGGAGATCCAGGAGACCCTGGTCGAGGTCGAGCTGATCGACGCCGCGACCAGCGAGATCTCGACGGTCCCCGCCTCCGAGCTGGGCCTCGGGTTCCGCACCTCGGTGCTCAAGCACCACTACGGCAGCGAGCCCGAGCGGCGGGCCGTGATCCTGTCGATCACGGTCGATCTGCTGGTCGCGCGGGAGCGCATCGTGCGCGGTGAGCAGCTGCGCCGGGCGCTGACCCTCGGCGACGACGCCCCCGTGCCGTTGTCGTGGGTGCGCGAGCGCATCCTCGCCACGCGCGCCTCGAAGGGGATGCTGTGGGACCGGGTCGATCCCGACACGCACGGCGTCGGGTCGTTCTTCCAGAACGCGATCGTCACGGAGTCCGTCGCCCGCGCCCTCCCGCCGGAGTGTCCGCGCTGGCCGGTCTCACCGGATCTCGACACCGTCACCGTCATCCCGCTCGCGTCCTACGGAGGTCTGATCCCGGCACCGGCGCGTGAAGCGGCCGACGTCAAGGTCAGCGCCGCGTGGCTCATCGAGCAGGCCGGTATCCGCAAGGGGTTCAAGCTGCCGCGTTCGCGCGCCTCGGTGTCGACCAAGCACGCGCTCGCCCTCACGAACCGGGGCGGCGCGACCGCCGCGGAGGTCGCCGAGCTCGCGCGCTTCATCCAGAGCCGGGTGCACAGCGAGTTCGGGCTCGTGCTGCAGCCCGAGCCGGTTCTCGTCGGCGTCGAGCTCTAGGCCCGTCGTGCTCGACTGGCTGATCGCCGAGTGGCAGCAGGTGCTCGGTTTCGTGACCGGCGCGGTCTGCGTGCTCCTGGCGGGGCTCCGCAACGTGTGGACGTATCCGATCGGCATCGCCAACAACGTCGTTCTCTTCGTCGTCTTCCTCGGCGCGGGTGTCTACGCCGCCGCCGGCCTGCAGGCGGTCTACCTCGTGATGGGCGTGCACGGCTGGTGGCGGTGGACGCGGGGTGAGGAACAGAGTCGCACCTACATCGCGAGCACTCCGCGCCGGGCGGTGCCGTGGCTGGTGCTCGCCGGGATCGCCGGTGCCGCTGTGCTGGTGTGGGTGCTCACGTCGTTCACCGACTCGGAGGTCGCGGTCGCGGATGCGCTCACCACCTCGGCGAGCCTCGTCGCGCAGTACATGCTCAACCGCAAGTGGATCCAGAACTGGTTCGTCTGGATCGGCGTCGACGTCGTGATCATCGGCATCTCGATCGTCACCGGGCTGTGGGTCATCGCCGCGCTGTACCTGCTCTTCATCGGCCTGTGCGTGTTCGGCTTCACCTCGTGGCGCCGAGTGGCGGCCGACGAGCGGGAGCGCGAACGCGTCGAGGCGCCCGCGTGACGGCCGCCGCACCGCGCCGTGAGGGTCACGGGCTCGTGATCGGCAAGTTCTATCCGTTCCACAGCGGGCATTCGCACCTCATCCGCGAGGCCGAACGGCGCAGCGAGCGCGTCACCGTGCAGGTGCTCGGAGCATCCGTCGAATCGATCCCGCTCGAGACGCGCGCCGACTGGATCCGTGAATCGCACCCCGGCGCGCGGGTCGTGGCGGCGATGGACGACGCCCCGGTGGACTTCGGATCGGATGCCGCGTGGCGCGAGCACCTCGCCGTGATCGAGTCGCTGCTCGACGGCCCCGTCGACACCGTCTACTCGTGCGACGCGTACGGCGGAGAACTCGCGCAGCGCCTCGGTGCGCACTGGGTGCGCATCGACGAGGGCCGACGGATCAACCCGGTGTCGGGCACGGCGATCCGCACCGACCCCGCGGCGCTCTGGCACGAGCTCGCGCCGGCCGTGCGGGCGTCGCTCACTCCCCGGGTCGTCGTTCTCGGCGCCGAGTCGACCGGGTCGACGACGCTCGCCGAGGCGCTGGCCGCGCACCTCGGCACGCTGTGGGTTCCCGAGTACGGGCGGGAGCACTCCGAGGTGCGCGAGGGCGGGCTGGAGGCGCCCTGGCGCAGCGACGAGTTCGACCTCATCGTCGACCGGCAGATCGCCCTCGAGGAGCGGGCGCTGCGCCGTGTGCCGCGCCCGGTGCTGGTGTGCGACACCGATGTGCTCGCGACCGCGCTCTGGCACGAGCGCTACGTCGGCACGGTCGCCGAGCGCCTGCACCGCGCCGCCGACGGCCACCGCCCCCTCCTCTACGTGCTCACGGGCGACGAGATCCCGTTCGAACAGGACGGCATGCGCGACGGCGAGCACATCCGCCACGACATGCAGCAGCGCTTCCGCGATGTCCTCGCCGCGCAGCCGGTGCCCTGGCTCGAGGTGCGCGGCGACGTGCCGGCGCGCGTGCAGGCCGCGGCATCCGCTCTCGAACCGCTGCTGGCCGCGCACCTCAGCTTCGCGATCCCGCTCGAGGCGCGCCCGATGGACGAGCAGCGCGCCCTGCAGCGCGCGGCCGCGCACGGGTCGGCTGCGTACGGCGCGGCTGCGCACGAGTCGGCAACGAACCGCGCGGCCGCGCACGGGGCGGGCGGTCGGACCGGAGAGGGCGACGGGAGGCCCTGAGCCGCCGCCCGTAGGATGATCGCATGTCCGATCGCTGGAGCCGCGTGTCCGCATCGCCCACCAACCCGGGAGCCGATCACGGCGTCGGGCAGATGACCGCCGAGGATCTCTTCCGCCCGGCGGTGGCGGCGACCGCGGTGCCCCTCGACGAGAAGCTGCGCCAGGCCTACTACTGGATGGTCAATCGGGCCGTCATCTCCCCGTACTACGACATCGAGTTCTCGCACGGCGACCCGCTCTCGATCGCGCTCGGCGACGCCGATGCCAAGGTCTCGTTGCCCACTCAGGCATCCTTCTCGTCGAACGTGCTGCTGCCACTGCTCACGTTCGCGGTCGGCGGCAAGTGCCTCCTGATCGGCGGGCCGGGGCGCGGCAAGACGACGGTCGCCGTGCTCATGGGCGTGCTCGCCGGCACCGGGGCCGACGACGTGCGCCGGGCCGTGCAGCAGGGGCAGCCGCAGCTCACGGTGAGCGACCTCGTGGGCATCCCGCTGCCGCGCGACCTCGTCGAGGCCGAGAAGCTCAGCGACATCCGCATCGCGTGGCGCGACTGGCTCGGCCTCCCGGTGAAGATCATCGACGAGTACAACCGCATCCCCACCAAGACGCAGTCGGCGCTGCTGACGATGGTCGCCGAGGGGTACGTCGAGAGCCACGACCAGATGCGACGCACCGCACCGCACGGCGGCGTCGAGAGCTGGTTCTTCACCGCGAACGACGATGCCGGCGGCGGCACGTTTCCGGTGATCCAGGCTCTTCGCGATCGCATGGACGTCACGGTGCAGGCCGCCGGCTTCAACAGCCGCTTCCTCGACGAGCTCATCACGCGGGTCGAGGCGGGGGAGAAGCCCGAGGAGCACGTGCCGACGGAACTGCGCTTCGATGCGGCCGAACAGGAGCGGATGCGCGCCCTGATCCGCGCCGTGCCGATCCCCGACGGCGTGCGCCACCGCCTGCGGTTCTTCCTCAGCCACTTCGAATTCGTGCAGCACGGCGGACGCCGTTTCGAGTACCGCACGAAAGACGTCGTGACGACCGCGGGCGGCAGCGTCGGAGAGGTCATCGAAGCGAACAGCGGCGCCGACCTCGAGGTCGACCTCGGCGCCCAGACGCGCAACGGCCTCTCGGTGCGCGCGCTGCAGACCCTCATCCTGTACGCGAAGGCGATGGCCTGGTTCCGAGGGGCGGATGCCGTCGAGCTCGCCGACATCGCCGCGATCCTGCCCTTCGTCCTGCGGGGAAAACTGCTGCCCAACGACACTCACCCGCGCTTCGACGTGGGTGCCGAGCGCGAACTCGCCACCGACACCGTGAGCTGGCTGAACGACCTGTTCGTGCAGTCGTGCCGCCAGTACGACATGCTCGGCCGCGATGCCGACGACCCGGTGGCTGCCCTCCTAGGCGAACTCGACCGAGGACTCGACGGTGTGTCGGCCCTCGACGTCTCACGCCGGATCACCGCGATCGAGGCGCAGCTTCGCCGCATCGCCGGCGTCGGCAAGCTCTATGGCCGCGACTTCGACGACGTGATCGCGCTCAAGTACCTGCATCAGCGCTACACCGCGTTCGCCCGCTGGCAGGAGACCCGCGGGTGATCCGCCGCCCGCTGCAGCTCGCGAATGCGCGGGACTCCTTCCCGCCCGCCTCGCCGCCCGACCTGACGGCCGGGGGACTCGACATCGCCGCCGCGATCGAGGGCGTGCGCCGCGCGCACGGCGAGGTGGGGCTGTTCGTCCGAGCGCTCGCCGCGGGGCTCGCGGAGGATGCGGATGCCGCGGCTGATCGCGAGCGCGCTCTCGACCTCGTCGCGATCGCGGCGTGGCGGTCCGGCGCCCTGGCTCTGCGCGACGACGCCCTGACCCGGCTCGAACGCATCGAGCCGGCGGACGAGCGGCGGGCGGCCGCCGCGACCCTCGGGATCGGCATCGAGCTCCTCGAAGCGTTCCTGCGCCGGCAGCGCACCGACCGGTTCTGGTGGCCCGGGCGTGCGGACGAGCGCGGATACGTGCTCGCGACCGGCGGGTTCCGCGGCGTCGGCGGCGCGTGGATCCGTCCGCCGGACCGGGTCGTGCGCCTCGCGGATGCCGGAGCGTTCGCGATCCTCGTCGCGGGGGAGTGGTGGCGTCTCGACGCCGACGTATGGGGCGCGCGGCTCTCGGTGTCCGTCGAGCCCGAAGCTGCGGCCTCCACCCCCGCAACCGACGGCGTGAGCGTCGTCATCGGGCCCGACACCCACCTCGCCTGGGTGCACGTGCGAGACGCCGCGTGAGGACGGGCAAGGTTCCCCGCGCAGCGGTCGACGAGACCGTGCGCGCGGCCTGGGAGCGCGCGCTCGCGCTGTGGGGTGTACGACTGAACGACCCGATCGTGCTGCCCGGTGCGCACGCGAAAGCCGGGGCGCCCGCCTGGTTCACCTTCCCACCGTCCGTCTCGATCGACCCCGACTACCTCGCCGGCTGCGGCCTCGCCGACGAGCTCTGGAGCATGCTGGCGCACGAGGTCGGACACCACGTGCTCGCCCCGAGCACCCGGATCGACGGGCTGAAGGTGCGGCATCAGATGGCACGCGCGCTCGCCGCGGTCTCGTCGCGCGCACCCGCGGCATCCGATATCGGCCTGCTCGCCAACCTGTGGAACGATCTGCTCGTCAACACCCGGCTCGCGCAGTTGCAGCGGGCCGAGGCGGATGCCGCGGGCGAGCCGGGGATCATCCGTCTCGGTCGTGTGCTGTACCCCGCACCCGCGGACAGCGCCGATCGGCTGTGGTGGGTGTACTGCCGCGCCTACGAGATCCTGTGGCGGCTGCCGGCCGGCACGCTCTGCGCGATCGACGCCCCGCCCGCTCCGCCGCCCGCCGTCGCGCACGAACAGCTGCCGCCGCTCGACACGATCGCCGAGAGGCACCGCGAGAAGGAGCGCATCCTGCGCGAGCGCAAGGCCGAGAGCGCGCGCATCGCCGCCGAGCTCGCCGGCGCGCGCACGACGAATCCCGTCGTCGATGCCGCGCTGGTCGCCGATGCGGTGCGCACGTTCGGCGCCGACCCGGTGTCGGGTGCGGTGCGGTTCGGGGTGATCGCGGCGCCTTACATCGCCGAACGGCAGGATGCCGCACGCGAGGTGCCCACCGTCGGCGGGGTCGGCTGCGCGGCCGACGAGAAGGGGCCGAGCGCCGAAGAACTCGGCCGCATCCTCGCGGATCAGCGTCTGCGCGGCGATCTCCCGGCGCATCCGGGGGTGGCGGAGGCGGTGGAGCCTGACGACGACGCGTCGTCGCAGCCCGGACAGCGCCTCGACGTCGCCCGCACGCTGGGGCTCTACTCCGACCTCGATCAGGCCGAGGTGCTCGCGGCCTGGTACCGCACCGAGGCGGCGAGTCGGGTGCGCCCCTACACGCGGCGCGCGCCGGCGCAGCCCGCCGGAGGGCTCCCCGGGCCGCTCGAACTGTGGGAGACCGGAGACGCGATCGGCGACATCGACTGGGCTGCCACCCTGCGCGGCGGTCGGGTCATCCCCGGGGTGACCACGCGGCGCCGCTCGGAACTGGACGACGACCCGGTCGTGCGCGAGACGAGCATCGAGATCGACCTCTACATCGACTCGTCCGGGTCGATGCGCAACCCCCGCGCCGGGTCTCCGGCCGTGCTGGCCGGCACGATCCTCGCCCTGTCGGTGCTCCGCGGCGGCGGGCGCGTGCGCGTGACCAGTTTCTCCGCCGCCGGGCAGGTCGCGGGCATGGAGCGCGCCAGCCGCGACCCCGCCGAGATCGTCGGCGCCCTCTGCGTGTTCTTCGGCGGCGGCACTTCGTTCCCGCTCGATCTGTATGGCTCCCGCTACGCGGCTCTGCCGCGCCCGACCGAGGAGGTGCAGCGCCATGTCGTCGTGCTCTCCGACGACGGGCTCGTGTCGATGTTCGGTGTCGGGAACGAGCCCTTCGCGGGCGTCGCCCGGGCGGTGAGGGAGAAGCTCACCACGGGTACGCTCGTGCTCATGGACCGACTCCATCGCGTCTCCGACCTCGCCCGGCGCGACGGGTACGACGTGGTGTACCTGTCGAGCATGGACGATGCCCCCGCGGCCTGTGCCGCCCTCGCGGAGCGACTACATGGATGAGACGGAGCGGGCGGAGAACGAGCAGGCGTCGACGGAAGAGCTGCTCGCGGCCTGGAGCGAGCGGTCCGGCGGGGAGCAGGACGCGTGGACGCGCGCCCGCCCGGGCCCCGCACTCGACGCGATCGCCGCCCGGCTCTCGGCGGTGCCGCAGATGTTCCTCGACGACCGCGTCTCCGTGCGCGCGCTCGGGGGTGACGTGCTCGGGATGGCACCGGCCTGCGTGCGCTTCGCCGGCGATGAGCGCGTGCGCCGGGGAGCGGCGATCGCGCTCTGGATCGTCGCGAGTGAGGAGCTCGTCGCCCCGTTCTCCTCCCCGGTGGGAGGGGGCGCTGCTGCCCTCGCGGTCGATGCGCTCGCACTGCGGCTCGCCCCCGTGTCCGACCCGCTGAGCTGGATCTCCGACGACGAGCGGCGCATCGAGGCGGCGCGCACGTTCCTGCTCTGGCGCGGATACCTGCCGGAGGGCGAAGACGCGCAGACCGCCTCGTCGCTCCTCGCCGCGGTCGATTCCCTCGCCCGCGACAAGGCGCTCGCGGATGCCTACGAGGGGCACCGGCATCGCGCCGAGATCGCCCGCAAGCTGCAGGAGGCGCGTCGCAAGGAGGCGGCGGCGCGGTACTCCAGTGAGTGACGCCGCGGGGGTCGGCGTTCGCGACGACCCCGATGCCATCGATCCGCTCGCACTCGCCGAGTACGCACCCGGGGCGGCAGCGGTGCTCACGGATGCCGAGCGCTGGCCGACCCTCGACGATGCGGGGGCCGCCCGCCTCACCCGGTGGCGACGGCATCCCGACGCCCCGCAGTGGACGCACGCGACCGGTGACCGGCTGAGCGCCGCGCAGGTCGAGCGGGTACGGCATCCGCTCCCGACGGATGGATGGCTCGCCGATCATCTGGCCGCGGTTCGCCGCACGCTGAGGCATCGGGCGATGCCCGCGGATGCCGCGCTCGCCGACTACCCGACCACCCGCCGCAGCGACCTCGTCGCCGACCTCGGTGCGCACGTGCCGCTCGACGCCGACCTCGGACGGATGCTGCACGGTACGAGCTCGGGGTCGACCGGTGCCGCCCTGCTGATCCCCGACGACGTCGAGGAGGTCGCACGAGGGTTCCACCTGCTGCGCGCGCTCGCCGCGCAGCAGGGCGCGACCGTCAGCGATGACGGTGAGCGGATGGCGGTCGCGAACCTGGTCTTCCAACGCCAGGCGTTCACCTACGTCTCGGTGATCAGCAGCTTCGCCCACCGGGCGATGGCCCGGCTCAACCTGCACGTGTCGGCGTGGCCGGATGCCGACGCCCGACGCCGGTTCCTCGCCGACGCCGACCCGCAGATCCTCAGCGGGCACCCGACCAGCCTCGCCGAGCTCGTCGATGCGGGGCTCGACGGGGTGCTGCATCCCTCGGTGATCTTCTCGGGGGCGATGGCGTTGTCGGCCCCGCTGCGCGCGCGGTTGGAGCACGCGTTCGGGTGCCCCGTGATCGACGTCTACGGGCTGCACGAGACCCGGCCGATCGCCGCGCGCGCCGACGACGGCCCGTTCCGGGTGCTCGATCGTCGGGTCCTCGTCGAGGTGCTCGATCCGCGGCGCGACATCGCGGTGCCCGACGGAGAGGTCGGCGAGATCACGGTGACCGCGGGGGAGAACCCGTTGCTGCCGCTCGTGCGCTACCGCACCGGCGACTACGGGCGGCTCGTGCGGCTGCCCGACGGCGCGGTGGGGATCGCCGACCTCGAGGGGCGGGAGAACACCCGCTTCCGAGCGGGCGACGGGTCGCTCGTCGCGAGCGTCGACCTCACCCAGCACCTGCAGGCGCATGGCGCCGAGGGATGGTCGGTCGTGCAGGGCGACGACGGGGTCGTGCACGCGGCGATCGCCGGGGGAGACGCAGCGGCGATCGAGGCGGCGCTCGCCGCGCTGCTGGCGGTGCCGGTCGAGGTCACCGCGGTGGCGCGGGTGATCGACCTCGGCGAGGGCAAGCCGCGACGCTACCGCAGTACACTCGCGGGATGAGCGGACTCATCCCCTACCTCCTCTTCCCCGGCAACGCCGCGGAGGCCTTCGCTCACTACCAGGGCATCTTCGGTGGCGAGCTCCAGCTCTTCGACTACGCCGAGCTCGGTCGCCACGACGGCCCCGCCGACGCGATCGGGCACGGCATGCTGCGCGGGGTCGTCGAGCTCGCCGGGGCGGATGCCGGGGCCGACGACGACGCGGTGCAGATGGGCGGGATGTTCTTCTCGCTGCTGGGAACGGCGGATGCCGACACCCTCACGCGCTGGTTCGACGCGCTCGCCGCAGAAGGTCGGGTCATCTCGCCCTTGACCACCCGCCCGTGGGGCGACGTCGACGGGTCGCTCGTGGATCGCTACGGCATCCGCTGGTTGATCGGGTACCACCCGGAGGAGTGAGGCTCCTCCGGGTGACACCCGGATGCCTCAGGAGGCGAACAGGCGCTGCAGGCGCTGGATGCCTTCGAGCAGCGCGTCGTCGCCGAGTGCGTACGACAGGCGCAGGTAGCCGCTCGGGCCGAAGGCCTCGCCCGGGACGACCGCGACCTCGGCCTGCTCGAGGATGAGGTCGGCGAGCTCGAGCGACGTGGTCGGCGTGACGCCGCCCCAGGTGCGGCCGAGGAGCCCCTGCACATCGGGGTACACGTAGAAGGCACCGAGGGGGTTCGGCACGACGACGCCCTCGATCTTCGAGAGCTCCGAGACGATGAGCCGGCGACGGCGGTCGAACGCTTCGCGCATCTGCTCGGCCTCGGTCTGCGGTCCGTTGAGTGCGGCGATCGCGGCCTTCTGGGCGACGTTGTTGACGTTGCTCGTCAGGTGCGACTGCAGGTTGCCGGCGATCTTGATCGCGTCGGCCGGGCCGACCATCCAGCCCACGCGCCAGCCCGTCATGGCGTAGGTCTTCGCGACGCCGTTGACGAGGATCGTCTGGCCGGCGACCTCGGGGACCGCCTCGACGATCGAGACCGCCGCGGTTCCCTCGTACGTGAGGTTCTGGTAGATCTCGTCGCTGATCACCCAGATGCCGTGCTCGAGGGCCCACTCGCCGATCGCCTTCGTCTCCTCGGCGGTGTACACCGACCCGGTGGGGTTCGACGGCGACACGAAGACGAGCGCGGTCGTGCGCGGGGTGCGGGCGGCCTCGAGCTGCGCGACCGTGACCTTGTAGTCCTGGTCGGCACCCGCGAACACCTCGACGGGCGTGCCGTCGGCGAGACGGATCGCCTCGGGGTACGTGGTCCAGTACGGCGCCGGCAGCAGCACCTCGTCGCCGGGGTTCACCACGGTCTGGAACGCCTGGTAGACCGACTGCTTGCCGCCGTTGGTCACGAGCACCTGGCTCGGCGAGACCTCGAGACCCGAGTCGCGCAGCGTCTTCGCTGCGATCGCCTCGCGCAGCGCCGGGAGGCCGGCGGCGGGCGTGTAGCGGTAGCTCGCGGGGTCGGCCAGGGCCTCGGCCGCGGCATCCACGATGAACTGCGGCGTCGCGAAGTCGGGCTCGCCGGCGGCATACGAGATGACGGGCTTGCCCTCCGCCTTCAGCGCCTTGGCCTTCGCGTCGACCTTGAGGGTCGCGGACTCGGCGATCGCGGACAGTTTGCGGGAGAGAGGAGCGCGTTCGGTCACGATTACGAGCGTACTCGGGGGCGCGGGCGTTGTGCGGGCCGCGACCGGCGTAAGTTCCGCGATTCTTGCCCGCCCGAGCGAACGGTCAGTCCCACCAGGCGGTGAGTCCGTAGAGCAAGAGGTACGGGATGCCGAAGAATCCGAAGAGGGTGACGAGGAATATCGCGATGAGAGCGACGCCACCCGCCACGCTCGTCAGAAGGCCGAACGTCATCTTCGCCAACAGAGGCGTCGACTCCGTCGAGTTCTCATCGAGGGCGTGCGGATCGTCGGGCCGCTCGGCGGGAGGGGCGGCCATGACTACGCTCTCCAACCGGCGAGCAGAATCAGCGGCCAGGTGAGGAAGAGCGCGAAAGCAGCACCAGCTCCGAGGTGCGCCAGCAGTCGCAGCATCATCCGGGTGCCAAGGGGGAGCTGCCGCTTCGTCTCGGCGGGATTGGCTGTGCCCATGCGCTGGATACTATTCCGCCACGGGGCGGGTGCGCGACCCCTCAGAGGCCGTGCGCGCGGGCGACCGCGTCGAGGGTGATGCGCCCGCCCTGCACGTTCAGGCCCTTCGCGAGCGATGCGTCGTCGGCGGATGCCTGCGCCCAGCCCTTCCCGGCGATCGCCGAGACGTAGGGGAGGGTCGCGTTCGTGAGCGCGCGGGTCGCGGTCTCGGGAACGGCGCCGGGCATGTTGGCGACGCAGTAGTAGATCGAGTCGTGCACCGCGAAGGTGGGGTCGTCGTGGGTCGTGGGTCGCGAACCCTCGAAGCATCCGCCCTGGTCGATCGCGATGTCGACGAGCACCGAGCCGGCCTTCATGCCGGCCACCATGTCGTCGGTGACGAGCTTGGGAGCGGCCGCGCCCGGGATGAGCACCGAACCGATCACGAGGTCGGCGGTCGCGAGCTCCTCGGCGATGTCGTAGCGGCTCGACGCGCGGGTCTGGAGCGCGCCGCCGTAACGGTGCTCGAGGTCGCGCAGGCGCGGCAGCGAGATGTCGAAGACCGTGACCTGCGAGCCCAGGCCCAGGGCGTTCGCTGCGGCGTGCTCGCCCGCGACGCCGCCGCCGATCACGACCGTCTTGGCGCGCGGGGTGCCCGCGATGCCGCCGAGCAGAAGTCCGCGGCCACCGTTCGAGCGCAGCAGGGAGTAAGAGCCCATCGTCACCGACAGGCGGCCGGCGATCTCACTCATCGGCACCAGCAGCGGCAGGCTGCGGTCGGGCAGCTGCACGGTCTCGTAGGCGACGGCGGTGGTGCCGGCGGCGACGAGCGCCTCGGTCAGCGGGCGGTCGGCCGCGAGGTGCAGGTACGTGAAGAGGGTGAGGTCGGGGTGCAGGAAGCCGTACTCCTGCGCGATCGGCTCCTTGACCTTGAGGAGGAGGTCGGCCGCGCCCCAGGCCTCGGCGGCGGTGTCGACGATCTCGGCGCCGACGGCGCGGTAGGCGTCGTCATCGATGCGCGACCCGAGTCCGGCGCCGGACTGCACGAGCACGCGGTGTCCCTCGTGGACGAGACGGTCCGCGCCCGCGGGGGTGAGCGCGACGCGGTTCTCGTTGTTCTTGACCTCGGTCGGCACGCCGATCTTCATCGATACTCCACTGCTCAGGGGCGGTTGTTGCAGAACAGGATCGCAGAAACATCGGCAGGGCAACAGATTTCACGAAGATCATTCGCGAATCGTCCGAATCCTGAATAATGATTCGCATGGAGACCTCTACGACCCCGGATCGACCGAACACTCTTCGGGCTCCCGCGCTCGACCCGGTCGACCAGCGCATCGTCGCGCTGCTCGCGGAGGACGGCCGCATGACCAACGCCGAGCTCGCCGGCACGCTCGGCGTCGCCCCGTCGACGGCGCACGCGCGGTTGCGCTCGCTGATCGAGCGCGGCGTGATCACGGGGTTCCACGCGAGCGTGGACGAGCGGATGCTGGGCGCCGGCCTCCAGGCCATCATCGGCGTGAGCCTGCGCCCGAGCGCCCGCCGCGAGAGCATCGTCGAGTTCGCCGACCGTGTGCGCGCGTTGCCGCAGGTGATCCAGGTGTTCTTCCTGGGCGGTGACGACGACTTCCTGCTGCACATCGCGGTGGCGGACTCCTCGGAGATGCGCGAGTTCGTGCTCGAGCACCTCTCGGCCCAGAGCAGCGTGGCCTCGACGCGTACGAGCATCGTGTTCGACTACCACCGCAACTCGGTCGCCGCGTCGTTCACGTGACCCGGGGCATCACACCGGTCGGATGATGGCGATGCCGATCGCGACGAGGAGGGCTGCTTCCACGATGCCGATCACCGCGACGATGCGGCCGCGGTCACCGGCGCGGATCGTCAGGAGCAGGGCGACCAGGCCGAGCGCACCCCAGATCACGGATGTCGCCAGGATGAGAACCAGGAAGAGGAACGTCGTGATCCCGAGGAAGGGGAAGAGCGCCAGCGAGAGCAGGGCTGCCCCCACGGGGACGACCGCAGAGATCCAACCGAGGATCTCCGCCGTCCGACTCCTCGCCCGCTGTGCCCGCGAATATCTCGGCGGGAACGAGCGAAGGGGATTCTCCCGAAGGTAGGCGGCGAGCGACATCGAGGGGCGTGGATCCGAGGCGTCGTTCGTCATCGGCCCACCGTGCCACAGCGCGTATGCGCGGAGCGGCATGGGTTGTGAGACGGGGAGCCTGCGCGCGTCGAGAAGTTCAGGCGCCGAAGGCGCTGGGCAGGGCGCAGTAGTCCGCGAAGCGGCGGGTCGGGGCGTCCGGGTCGGTGACGTCGACGATGACGGATGCCGCGGTGTGCGGCTGTTCGTCGCCCGCGAGCTGCCAGATCGCGAAGTTCCAGAGGCCGCGGGCGCTCGCGCTCACGAGCGAGGCCGGGCCTGAGACGACGAGCACGCGGTCGCTGCGCTCGGTGCGGAACGGCGCGATCACCTCGGTGCGCAGCGCGTCCTCGTCACCGGCAGGGGAGTGCGCCCGCTCGACGCGCTGTCCTGCGGCGGTCAGCGCCGCGGCGAGATCGTCGGCCGCGCGGCGCGAGCGCTCGGCATCCGCCCCCGCCACCGCGAGCAGGCGCCCGCCGTTCGGGTACAGGTGCAGGAACTCGCTCGCGATGTCGCCCCAGAACTCGGTCATGTCTTCAGGCTACGCCCGAGAGCGGATGCCGCGGCCGGTTCAGCTGCGGCATCCGCTCTTCCTCACGGTCAGGACGTCAGTCGAGATACCGGGCGTAGGCGCCCAGCGTCAGGAAGGTGGGGAACTCCTCGCGCAGCGCGACCTCGCGGAAGATCTCCGCGGCGTCGTCGAACCGGTCGTCGGCACTGCGGGTCGCCTCGCGGAGCACGGCGGAGATGAGCTCCTCGACGTACTCGGCGGTGATCGCCGTGCCGTCCTCCGTGGTGCGGTCCTGGTGGATCCACTGCCACACCTGCGAGCGGCTGATCTCGGCGGTCGCGGCATCCTCCATGAGGTTGTCGATCGCCACCGCGCCCAGTCCCCGCAACCAGGCCTCGAGGTAGCGGATCGCGACCGACACGTTGTCGCGCACGCCCTTCGCCGTGATCGGTCGGCCGATGTGCAGGTCGATCAGATCGGATGCCTGCACATGCACGTCGTCGCGCTGCCGGTCGACCTGGTTGGGCCGATCGCCGAGCACCGCGTCGAACTCGGCCTGCGCGGTCGGGATGAGATCCGGGTGCGCCACCCAGGTGCCGTCGAAGCCGTCGCCGGCCTCGCGCTTCTTGTCGGCCGCGACCTTCTCGATCGCGCGCGCCGTGGCCTCGGGGTCGCGGCGGTTGGGGATCGAGGCGCTCATGCCGCCGATCGCGAAGGCTCCGCGCTTGTGGCACGTCTGCACGAGCAGCTCGGTGTACGCCCGCATGAACGGCACCGTCATCGTCACCTCGCTGCGGTCGGGCAGCACGAAGCGGGCGCCGCGACCCCGGTAGTTCTTGATGATCGAGAAGATGTAGTCCCAGCGTCCGGCGTTGAGGCCCGCGCAGTGGTCGCGCAGCTCGTAGAGGATCTCGTCCATCTCGAACGCCGCCGGCAGGGTCTCGATCAGCACCGTGGCGCGGATCGTGCCGTGGGGGAGACCGATGTACTCCTCGCTGAACGAGAACACGTCGTCCCACAGCTTCGCCTCGTCGCTCGACTCGAGCTTCGCGATGTAGAAGTACGGGCCGCGCCCCGCCTCGATCAGCGTCTGCGCGTTGTGCAGGAAGTAGAGGCCGAAGTCGACCAGCGATCCGGATGCCGCGGTGCGGCGCCCCGCGCGGTCGATGAAGGCGATGTGCTTCTCGGGCAGGTGCCAGCCGCGCGGACGCATCACGATGGTCGGCGTGCGCTCGGCGGTGACGCGGTACTCCTTGCCCTCGGGGGACGTGAACGACAGCTCGCCGCGGATCGCATCGCGCAGCGACAGCTGGCCCTCGACGACGTTCTTCCAGGTGGGGCTCGTGGCGTCCTCCTGGTCGGCGAGCCAGACGCGCGCGCCCGAGTTGAGGGCGTTGATCGTCATCTTCGGATCCGTCGGTCCGGTGATCTCGACGCGACGGTCCTCGAGGCCGGGCCCGGCACCGGCGACGCGCCACGAGGCGTCGTCGCGGATGTGCGCCGTGTCGGCCCGGAAGTGCGGGTCGTGCCCGTTGCCGATCTCGAAGCGGCGGCGCATGCGGTCGGCCAGGCGGTCGTGGCGACGCGATGCGAACCGGTGGTGCAGTTCGGTGAGGAACGCGATCGCCGCGGGCGTGAGGATCTCGTCGTAGCGGTCGTGCAGCGTACCGGTGATCTCGATCGCCGGACCCTGCAGGGTCGGGGTGGGGGGTGTGATGGTCATGATGGGTCCTTGTCTCGTGGGGGTGCTTCGACAGGCTCAGCAACCCGGTGAAGAGGGAGGGTCAGTGGAACTGCGCGGTCTCGGTGGAGCCGGCGAGGGCGAGAGTGGCGCTGTCGGGGTTGAGCGCCGTGGAGATCACGTCGAAGTAGCCGGTGCCCGCCTCGCGCTGGTGCTTGGTGGCGGTGTAGCCGTCGGCCTCGGCGGCGAACTCGGCCTCCTGCAGCTCGACGTACGCGCTCATGGCGCGATCGGCGTAGCCGCGGGCGAGGTCGAACATGGAGTAGTTCAGGGCGTGGAAGCCGGCCAGCGTGATGAACTGGAACTTGTAGCCGAGGTCGGCCAGCTCCTGCTGGAACGTCGCGATCTCGGCATCCGACAGGTGGCGCTTCCAGTTGAAGCTGGGTGAGCAGTTGTAGGCGAGCAGCTTGCCCGGGAACTCGGCGTGGACCGCCGCGGCGAACGCGCGCGCCAGCTCGATGTCGGGCTCGCCCGTCTCGACCCAGAGCAGGTCGGCGTAGGGTGCGAAGGCCAGGCCGCGGCTGATGACCGCGTCGATGCCCGGCGTCACGCGGTAGAAGCCCTCGGGCGTGCGCTCGCCGGTGGTGAACGCCTGGTCGCGCTCGTCGACGTCGCTGGTGAGCAGGTCGGCGGCGAGGGCATCCGTCCGGGCGATGATGACGGTCGGGACGCCCGCGACGTCGGCCGCGAGCCGCGCCGCGTTCAGCGTGCGGATGTGCTGCTGGGTGGGCACGAGCACCTTGCCGCCGAGGTGGCCGCACTTCTTCTCGCTGGCGAGCTGGTCCTCCCAGTGGATCGCGGCGGCGCCGGCCTGGATCAGCGACTGAGCGAGTTCGTAGGCGTTGAGCGGTCCGCCGAATCCGGCCTCGGCGTCGGCGACGATCGGGGCGAGCCAGTCCTGCGTGATCTCTCCTTCGCCCGCCGCGGCCTCGGCGTGCTCGAGCTGGTCCTGACGCAGCAGCGCGTTGTTGATGCGGCGCACGACGGCCGGCACCGAGTTCGCCGGGTACAGCGACTGGTCGGGGTAGGTCTGGCCCGCGAGGTTGCCGTCGGCGGCGACCTGCCAGCCCGAGAGGTAGATCGCCTTGAGCCCGGCGCGCACCTGCTGCACGGCCTGGCCGCCGGTGTAGGCCCCGAGTGCGCGGATGTAGTCCTCGGTGTGGAGCAGGTTCCAGAGGTTCTCGGCGCCGCGGTGGGCGAGCGTCGACTCCTCGCGGATGGACCCTCGGATGCGGATGACGTCGTCGGCGGTGTAGGTGCGCTCGACGCCGTCCCAGCGGGGATCGGTGTCCCAGATCTCCTGGAGCTCGGCGGCGGTCTGGACCTGGTCGCCGGCTCGCAGACCTGCGGGGCGGGGTGCGTGCGTCGTCATGGTGTCTCCTTCGGTCGATCCGGCGGCGGTGCCGGGTGGCGTGTGATCCACTGTGGGTGAAGAACGGATGCTTCGATGAAGGGTTTCCCTGTGAAGATCAGTCGAAATTCTGTTTCTGTGACAGAATCGCCGTCATGGACCCTTCGACCGGCTCAGGGACCCCGGCGGGAACCGCAGAAGAGACCGACGCCCTCACGATCGGGCGGCGTATCCGCCGTCTGCGCACCGCGCGGGGGATGACCCTCGACGACCTCGCCTCCGCGGTCGATCGTGCGCCGAGTCAGCTGTCGATGATCGAGACGGGCAAGCGCGAGGCGAAGCTGTCGCAGCTCCAGGCGATCGCGCGCGCCCTCGGGGTGACGCTCGACGCTCTGCTCGAGGGCGAGCCGCTCGACGAGCGCAGTGCGATCGAGATCGCGCTCGAACGCGCGATGAAGGGGCAGACGTTCCAGGCGCTCGGCATCGAGCCCTTCCGCATCGCGAAGTCGATGCCGACCGAGGCGCTCACCGCCCTGCTCGCGCTGCACGGCGAGATCGACCGACTCCGCGACGAGCGGGCGGCGACGCCGGAGGAGGCCCGGCGGGCGAACGTCGAGCTGCGTCACCTCATGCGCCGACAGGACAACCACTTCGCCGACCTCGAGCAGAAGGCCGCCGAGATCCTCGACGCGGTCGGCCACCCGGGCGGCCCTCTCACCCAGCGCACGGCATCCGAGATCGCCGCCTATCTCGGCTTCACCCTGCACTACGCGCCGGACCTGCCGCAGACCACCCGCAGCGTCGCCGATCTCGCGCACGGGCGCCTGTACCTGTCGAGCAGTGTGCCGGCCAAGGGCGATGCCCGCACCGCGGTGCTCCAGGCGCTGTCGAGCCGCATCCTCGGGCACTCCGAGCCTCGCAGCTACGCCGAGTTCCTGCGCCAGCGGGTCGAGACCAACTACCTCACCGGTGCGCTGCTGATCCCCGAGGCGCACGTCGTCCCGGCGCTCCGCGACGCGAAGGCGCGACGGGCGATCTCGATCGAAGATCTGCGCGACACCTACTCCGTCTCGTACGAGACGGCCGCGCACCGCTTCACGAACCTCGCGACGCGGCACCTCGGCATCCCCGTGCACTTCCTCAAGGTGCACGAGTCGGGCACGATCACGAAGGCGTACGAGAACGACGACGTGAACTTCCCCGCCGACCGCCTCGGGGCGATCGAAGGGCAGATGTGCTGCCGCAGGTGGACCAGCCGGGTGGTGTTCGACGAGGACGACCGCTTCAATCCCTACTACCAGTACACCGACACCGGCAACGGCACCTACTGGTGCACGGCCAGGGTCGAGGCGTCGAGCGAGGGGCTGCACTCGGTGAGCGTGGGCGTGCGCTTCGACGACACCAAGTGGTTCGTCGGACGCGACACTCCCCACCGCGGAGTCTCGAAGCATTCGGTCGAGGTGTGCTGCCGCCGAGCCCCGGCCGACCTCGAGGAGCGCTGGCGCGACAACTCCTGGCCGAACGTGAAGACTCCGCGCACGCTGCTCGCAACGCTTCCGACCGGATCGTTCCCGGGCGTCGACACGACCGATGTGTACGAATTCCTCGAGGCGCACGCGCCGGAGTGAGGGTGCTCGTTAGGCTCATCGGACCCGGCGCGATGACGACGCCGGGGGTGAGGAGAGGAGCGACACGATGAACAGCGACGTCTTTCCCGGGCCCGTCGGCGCGCCGCCGGGGGCCGCCTCCGCCATCCTGAGCTTCGGTCCGCTGACCGCCGCTCCGGGGCCGGTGCGGTTCATCGAGGGCTTCGAATCCTTCGCGGACCTCGTCGAACGCGAAGGAGCCGTTCCGACGGAGCTGGCGGAGGACTTCCCGGCGCTGTGGAGGTTCATCGCCGAGCATCCGATCATCGCGGATTCGGCCGCCCTGGCGGAGTCCGCGGCGCGGTTCCTCGGTAATGCGATCGCCGTCCTGCATCCCGCTGCCAGGTGGCGAGCGACTCCCGAGCTCGAGATCGGCACGAACACGCGCTCGATCCCGGTGGCGGGTCTCGTGCAGGGGATTCTCGCGCACCCCGAGCGGCTCGACGACTTCCGGGAGATGCTCGCCTCCTGGGAGCAGGACGATCTCGACGACCAGGAGATGCAGGCCCTCACCCGGGACCTGCCGGAGCCGGCGCTGATCGTCCCGCCGGTCGACTACCGTCGTCCGACTCTTCCGACGCGCGAGTACGCCGATGACGAAGGGCGCATCATCCGGTACGGGAGCCGGTGGGCGGGCGGCGCTCCGCCCGAGGACGCGTACTCGCGGGAGTCGCATCCGGAGCGCTTCGAACCGCTTCGCCTCGTCGTCGATGCCCTCGTCGACCACCTCCGCAGCGGGTACGAGACCGAGGTGCGCGAGGAGGGAAGGCCCGAGGGCGCCCGCCGCATCGTGCTGGAACCGCGCACGGGTGCTCCGATCGCGCTCACGGAGACCGGGCCGTGCGTCGAGGTGGAGGCCGGTGCGCTCTTCCGGGCGATCATCCCCTCCTGCACGTGCGATGCGTGCGACGAGACCGCCGAATCCGCGGCGGATGAGCTCGAGAGGACGCTTCGTGCGATCGCTGCGGGCGGACTCCGTGAGCGGTTCCCCGTCGGACGCCGCGCCTGGCAGCTCACGCAGCTGGTCTCCCTCGGCGGAGAGGGGCGATCGAGCAGCTCGGGGGCGGCTCCGGAACTGCCCGAAGAGGTGCGCGAGCAGAAAGCCGCCGTGCTGCGCGATCTCGACGACGGCTGGTGGCCCGCCTGGCCGCTCCGGGCGGCGCCGCCCGTGTAGCGCGTTCGCGGGTCGACCCGCGTTCGCGCTGCGACGGGAACGCGCTCTCCGCGCCTCAGTCGCGCGCCGTCTCCAGCAGGGCCCATAGCTCGGCGCGCGCCGGGAACGACGACAGGTCGATGTCGAGCAGCGTGCCCGCCTGAGCGATGCGCGAGCGGAGGGTGTGGCGGTGCACCCCCAGGGCGGTCGCGGCCTGCTCGGCGCGTGCGTCGTTCTCGAGCCACACCCGCAGAGACTGCTCCAGCCCCGACCCGGTACCGGCATCGTGGGCGCGCAGCGGTGCGAGGCGCGACTCGGCGACCAGGCGTGCCTCGTCGGTGGCCAGCGCCGACAGGATGCTCGAGCCGGCGGCATCCGCGAATCGGGCGGCGCCCGGCGTGCTCCGCTGGCGCAGAGCGGTGAGGGCCTGGGCGTGCGAGCGGGAGAACGCGGCGTAGGAGTCGGGCTCGGAGACGCCGATGCGGATGCCGAAACGCGCCGCCAGCTCGTCGAGGAGCGCGTCGTCGTCGGCCGCGACGCACATCGTCACCCCGTCATCCGACTCGGCCAGGAACGACGCCACCCCGTGCTCGGTGCGCTGACGCTCCCACCAGTCCACGAGGGCGGTGGCGGGGGCATCGCCGGAGACGGCGACGACGATCGGCGCGACGGGCAGCGCCCCGAGCACGCGCCGCGCGATCGACGGGTCATCGGTGAGCAGGGAACGCAGCAGCTGGGAGTGCAGGCGGCGTCTGCTGCGCGCCAATTGCTCGCTCTGCTCGAGCGCCAGCCCCGACATCGCGATCACCGAGGTGACGACGGCGCGGGCCTCGGCGTCGAGGGTGTCGATCTCGAGGGCGATCACTCCACGCAGGTGCCCGCCGCGGCCGACGGTCGAGAGCAGGAAGGTGCGCCCGTCGAGCGTGAGCGACTGCCCGGCCTCGAGCCCGCGGGCGAGCACCTCGGCGACGCGCTCGCCCAGGGCGTCGAGCAGCTCGCGGTCGGCCGCATCGCGTGCGGGAGAGTGCAGCAGGGCGCCCGCGGCGTCGAACATCCCGGCCCACACGCCGATCCGACGGCTGAGCTCGGTGATGATCGCATCGAGTCCTCGGGGGCGGAGGGCGGCCAGTGCGAGCCCGCGCTGCGCGTCGAGCGCCCAGGAGCGTCGAGCGTAGGCCTGCGCGGCGATGGCTTCGGAGTGGGCGCGGGCGATGGCGATGAAGGGGGTGCGATAGGGCACCTCGAAGAGCGGGATGCCGTGCAGGGCGCAGGCGTCGACCAGGGCCTCGGGGATGCCGGAGCGGTGCACCTCCGTGCCGAACCCGAGTCCGAGCACGCCGCGGTCGGCGAGTCGGGCGACGTACGCGCCGATGTCGGATGCCGCGTCTCTTTCGGATGCCGCGTCGAACTGCGTGCCGGTGGTGAGGAGGGCGAGGTCGTCGGAGAGGAACGGGGTGGGGTCGGCGAGGTCCGAACTGTGCACCCAGCGCAACGGCCTCTCGAGGGCGGCGACCGGGAGCGCGGCCGGTTGCGACACCAGACGGAGGTCGAGATCACGTCGCCGGAGGAGGGCCTGCAGAGTGGGCTGATCGGCCATGCGGCGCCTCTCTTGTACGTCCCGGCGAAGTCTCGTCATCGATTGTACAACCGGGCGAATGCGCGATGTCGGTGCCCGGTCGTACGCTCGCGACATGGCACTCCTCGACACCGCATCCCCCGTCGTCCCCCTCGGAGGACCCGAGCTCCCCCAGGAGCGTCGCCTGGTCACCGACCTGCCCGGCCCGCGCTCGGCCGAGCTGCTGGCCCGCAAGGCGGATGCCGTGGCCGCGGGTGTCGGTCACACGGTTCCCGTCGCGGCGGTCGCCGCGGGTGGCGGCGTGGTCGTCGACGCCGACGGCAACTCGCTCATCGACCTCGGTTCCGGCATCGCCGTGACCTCGGTCGGCAACGCGCACCCGAAGGTCGCCGCCGCCGTCGCCGCGCAGGCCGCGCAGTTCACGCACACCTGCTTCATGATCTCGCCCTACGAGTCGTACGTCGGCGTCGCCGAGGCGCTCAACCGCATCACGCCCGGCGACTTCGCCAAGAAGAGCGCCCTGTTCAACTCGGGAGCCGAGGCGGTCGAGAACGCGATCAAGATCGCGCGCAAGTACACGGGTCGTCAGGCCGTCGTCGCCTTCGACCACGGCTACCACGGCCGCACCAACCTCACGATGGCGCTCACCGCCAAGTCGATGCCGTACAAGAGCGGCTTCGGTCCCTTCGCGCCCGAGGTCTACCGGGCACCGATGTCGTACCCGTTCCGCGACGGTCTCGAGGGCGGAGAGGCCGCAGCCCGCGTCATCCTGCAGCTCGAGAAGCAGATCGGCGCCGACAACCTCGCCGCCGTCATCATCGAGCCCATCCAGGGCGAGGGCGGTTTCATCGTGCCCGCCGAGGGCTTCCTCCCCGCGATCGCCGAGTGGTGCCGCGCGAACGGCGTCGTCTTCATCGCCGACGAGGTGCAGACCGGTTTCGCCCGCACGGGGCACATGTTCGCGAGCGAGATCTTCGGCATCGAGCCCGACCTGATCACGACCGCCAAGGGCATCGCCGGCGGTCTGCCGCTCGCCGCCGTCACCGGCCGCGCCGAGATCATGGACGCCTCGCACGCCGGTGGACTCGGCGGCACCTACGGCGGCAACCCGATCGCCTGCGCCGCGGCTCTCGCCTCGATCGACGTGTTCGAGAACGATGGAGTGATCGAGCGCGCACGCGAGATCGGCGAGATCCTCACCGCTCGTCTGCTCGACATCCAGAAGAGCGACGCCCGTATCGGCGACGTGCGCGGACACGGCGCGATGATCGCCGCCGAGTTCGTCGACCCCGAGACGAAGGCGCCGGATGCCGCGCTCACGGCCGCCGTCGCGAAGGCCGCCATCGCGCAGGGCGTGATCGTGCTCACGTGCGGCACCTACGGCAACGTCATCCGTTTCCTCCCGCCGCTCTCGATCGGCGACGAGCTGCTGAACGAGGGCCTCGACATCGTGGCGGCGGCGCTCGCCGCGGCGTAACCGACGGGCGCGTTCGCGCCACCCGGAAAACGTCCGGCCGCGACCCTGATCGGGGGATTGGGGGTCGCGGCCGGCACTCTTCACCACAGATCCACCCCGACAGATTCACCCGACAGTTTCATCCGACGAAGGAGTTGCAATGGCTGAGATCACGCGAGACGTCCTCATCATCGGCGCCGGCGCCGCCGGCCTCACGGCGGCGAACGACCTGCGCAAGGCGGGACTGTCGGTCGCCGTCCTCGAGGCGCGCGACCGCGTCGGCGGCCGTCTGTGGACCGATGTCATCGACGGCGCCATGCTCGAGATCGGCGGCCAGTGGGTCTCACCCGACCAGCAGGCTCTCATCGACACGATCGATGAGCTCGGCCTCGAGACCTACAGCCGCTACCGCGAGGGCGACAGCGTCTACGTCGGGCCCGATGGCAAGACCTCGCGGTTCACGGGCGAGATGTTCCCCGTCTCCGCCGCCACCGAGAAGGCGATCGCCGAGATCACCGAGCGCCTCGATGCGATGGTCGCCGAGATCGACCCCGACCGTCCCTGGGCGCACCCGAAGGCCGCCGAGTGGGACGCCGTCACCTGGGATGCGTGGCTCCGCCAGCAGACCGACGACGACGAGGCCGTGCGCAACCTGGCCTTCGCCACCGGCTCCGCGATGCTCACCAAGCCCACCCACGCGTTCTCGCTGCTGCAGTCGCTGCTGATGGCGGCATCCGCGGGTTCCTACTCCCACCTCGTCGACGCCGACTTCATCCTCGACAAGCGCGTCGTGGGCGGTCTGCAGCGGGTGCCGATCCTGCTCGCCGAGCGGCTCGGCGACGACGTCCTGCTGAACCAGCCCGTGCGTTCGCTCGAATGGGGCGCGACCGGGGTGACCGCCACGACCGACGACCTCACCGTCCGCGCGCGTTTCGCGATCCTCGCGCACGCGCCCGTGCTCTACAGCCGCATCTCGTTCGTGCCGCCGCTCCCGCGCCGTCAGCACCAGCTGCACCAGCACCTGTCGATGGGCTTCGTCATCAAGGTGCACGCCGTCTACGACCGGCCGTTCTGGCGCGAGCAGGGGCTCAGCGGTACCGCGTTCAGCCCGTACGAGCTGTCGCACGAGGCCTACGACAACACCAACCATGGCGATGAGCGCGGCACCCTCGTCGGCTTCGTCTCCGACCAGAACGCCGACGACCTGTTCGAGCTGTCGGCCGAGGAGCGCAAGGAGCGCATCCTCGAGTCGCTCTCGCACTACTACGGCCCCGAGGCCAAGAACCCCGTCGTCTACTACGAGAGCGACTGGGGCACCGAGGAGTGGACGCGCGGCGCCTACGCCGCGAGCTTCGACATGGGTGGTCTGCACCGCTACGGCGCCGATCTGCGCGCCGCGGTCGGCCCGATCCACTTCGCCTGCAGCGACATGGCCGGCGCGGGGTACCAGCACGTCGACGGCGCGATCCGCATGGGCCACCTCGCCGCCGAGAACATCATCGACGCGGGTCGTGCCGGCACGGCAGCGAGCGGCGCATGACCTCCGCGATCGTCGTCGGGTACACGGCGACGGATGCCGGGGCGGATGCCGCGGCCCTCGGCGCGCGTCTCGCGCGCAGCCTCGATGCGACGCTCCACCTGGTGATCGTGCTCCCCGCCGAGGGGACGCGCAGCCCGGTCGTCCCGCCCGAGCGGGCCTATGAGGACCACATCCGCGCCCAGGCGAAGCGCTGGCTGGAGGACGCGATCCTGCGCCTTCCGCACGAGGTGCACAGCCGCGGTCACGTGCGGATCGCCGAATCGTTCGCCGAGGGCCTCATCGCCGCCGGCGAGGAGTTCGATGCCCGCCTGATCGTCGTGGGCGCGGCCGCCGGCAGCCTCTTCGGCCGGCACCGCCTCGGCTCGGTCGCCTCTGAGCTGCTGCACTCCTCGACCATCCCGGTCGCGCTGGCACCCGCGGGCACGGCGACGCAGGACGACCACGTCGTGCCGCGCGTCACGGCCGCCGTCGGAACCCGACCGGGCGCCGAGGTACTGCTCGACGAGGCGGCGGCGCTCGCGGCCGACGGAGGCGTCGACCTTCGACTCGTCTCGCTCGTACCCTTCGACGTTCCCCCGGGACTCGACACCGGCGCGATCCGCGTCGTCGGCGAGGAGCACGCCCACGAGGTGCTCGCCCGGGCGAAGGACCGTCTTCCCGACACCCTCGGTGCCGTGGTGGAGGAGGCCCCCGGAGATAGCGTCGAGGACGCCGTCTCGAATCTCTCCTGGCTCCCCGGCGAGGTCGTTCTCGTCGGCTCCAGCAGGCTCGCACAGCCGCGACGCCTGTTCCTGGGCAGCACGGCGGCGAAGATGCTGCACGAGCTGCCCGTTCCCATGATCGTCGTCCCGCGCACGCGCGGGGAAGCAGGAGACCGCTGATGAGCAGCACGAATCGGGCGACGGAGCCCGAAGCAGTCACCACCGGCCTGTCGAGCAAGGGCCTGAGCGCCGGCACCATCGGGCTCATCGGAGCCGTCGTCATCGGCATCTCGTGCATCGCCCCGGCGTACACGTTCACCGCCGCGGTCGGCCCCACGGCATCCACCGTCGGTGCGCAGATCCCCGCGATCATTCTCGTCGGCTTCATCCCGATGCTCCTCGTGGCCTTCGGCTACCGCGAGCTCAACAACCGGATGCCCGACTCGGGCACGTCGTTCACCTGGGCCACTCGCGCGTTCGGGCCGTGGATCGGGTGGATGGCGGGATGGGGTCTGGTCGTCGCGACGATCCTCGTCCTCTCCAACCTCGCCGGCATCGCGGTCGATTTCCTCTTCCTGTTGATCTCCCAGGTCACGAACAACCCGGCCATCGCCGACCTCGCGAGCGTCACCTGGATCAACATCGGCGTCTGCCTGCTCTTCATGCTCGGCGCGACCCTCGTGTCGTACCGCGACATGCAGACCACGCAGAAGCTGCAGTACTGGCTCGTGGGCTTCCAGCTGCTCGTGCTGGTGTTCTTCGCCGGTGCGGCGATCGTGCAGGCGGTCAGCGGCAACGGCTTCGATTACCAGCCGTTCGACCTGAACTGGTTCAACCCGTTCGCGATCTCGTCGTTCAGCGCGGTCGCCGCCGGGCTCTCGCTCTCGATCTTCATCTTCTGGGGATGGGATGTCACCCTCACGATGAACGAAGAGACCAAGGACCCCGAGAAGACCCCGGGTCGCGCGGCCACCGTCACCGTCGTCACGATCGTGACGCTGTACCTGCTGCTCGCGGTCGCCATGATCATGTTCGCGGGCGTCGGAACGGGCGAACTCGGACTCGGCAACGAGGAGATCCAGGAGAACGTGTTCTTCCACCTCTCCGGGCCGATCCTCGGACCGCTCGCGTTCCTGGTCTCGCTCGCCGTTCTCACGAGCTCGGCGTCGTCGCTGCAGTCGACGTTCGTCGGCCCCGCCCGCACGCTGCTCGCGATGGGGCACTACGGCGCCCTGCCGAAGTCGTTCGCGAAGGTCAGCCCCCGCTTCTTCACCCCCGGGTACGCCACCATCGTGTCGGCGATCGTGGCCTCGGCGTTCTACGCCGTCATGCGCGTCGTCAGCGAGAACACGCTGTGGGACACCATCCTCACGCTCGGCATGATGATCTGCTTCTACTACGGCATCACCGCGTTCGCCTGCGTCTGGTACTTCCGCAAGCAGTGGTTCGACTCGGTGCGCAACGTGTTCTTCACGTTCCTGTTCCCGCTCGTCGGCGGGGCGATCCTCGCCGTGCTGTTCGTCACGACGCTGATCGACTCCATGGACCCGGCCTACGGCTCCGGCGCCCAGGTCGGCGGCGTCGGGATCGTGTTCATCCTCGGCATGATCATCATCGTCGTCGGCATCGCGGTGATGATCTGGAACGCCGTCAAGCGCCCCGCGTTCTTCCGGGGGCAGACCCTCGGCATCGACGCCCCGCCGAGCCTCCGCCGCCGCTGACCCCTCGCCTCCTCAGAGAAAGAGAACCATGACCACGCAGATCGCACCGGCCGAGCAGGCCCTCCTCGACAGCATCCCCACCGGCCTCTTCATCGGTGGCGAATGGACGGATGCCTCCGCCGGCGGCACCTTCGACGTCACCGACCCCTCCACCGGGGCCGTGATCCGCACGATCGCCGACGCGACGCCGGACGACGGCATCCGCGCCCTCGACGCGGCCGTCGCCGCGCAGGAGTCGTGGGCGGCGACCGCGCCGCGTGTGCGCAGTGAGATCCTGCGCCGTGCGTTCGACCTCGTGCAGCAGCACAAGGAGGACCTCGCGCTGCTCATGACGCTCGAGATGGGCAAGCCGCTCGCCGAGGCACGCGGAGAGGTCGTCTACGGCGGCGAGTTCCTGCGCTGGTTCAGCGAGGAGGCCGTGCGCATCAGCGGCCGATACGGCATCAACCCCGAGGGCACCGGGCACATGGTGGTCTCGCAGCGCCCCGTGGGCCCGTCGTTCTTCGTGACGCCGTGGAACTTCCCGTTCGCGATGGCGACGCGCAAGATCGCCCCGGCGCTCGCCGCGGGCTGCACCGTCGTGATCAAGCCCCCGGCACTCACGCCGCTGACGACCATCTTCTTCACCAAGCTGCTCGAAGAGGCGGGGCTCCCGAAGGGCGTCGTCAACGTCGTCCAGACCTCGAAGTCGAGCGCCCTCTCGGCGCCGATCATCGCCGACCCGCGGCTGCGCAAGCTGTCGTTCACGGGGTCGACCGAGGTGGGTCGCAAGCTCATCGCCCAGGCCGCCGAGGGCGTGCTGCGCGTGTCGATGGAACTCGGCGGCAACGCCCCGTTCGTCGTGTTTGACGATGCCGACCTCGACAAGGCCGTGGAGGGCGCGCTGCTGGCGAAGTTCCGCAACATCGGCCAGGCGTGCACGGCCGCGAACCGCTTCATCGTGCACGAGGATGTCGCCGATGAGTTCGCCCGCAAGGTGACCGAGCGCGTCAATGCGATGAAGGTCGGCCGCGGCACGGAGGAGGGCGTGGCGATCGGCCCGCTCATCGACGAGGGCGCGGTCGCGAAGGCCTCCGAGCTCGTCGGCGATGCCGTCGAGCGCGGCGCCAAGCTGCTCGCCGGAGGCAAGGCCCTCGACGGCGTCGGCACGTACTACGAGCCGACCGTCCTCACCGATGTCGTCCCCGGCAGTGCGATCCTGCGCGAGGAGATCTTCGGACCGGTGCTCGCGATCTCGACCTTCTCCACCGAGGAGGAGGCCGTGCGTCTCGCCAACGACACCGAGTACGGGCTCGTCTCGTACGTGTTCACCGAGAACCTGCAGCGCGGGCAGCGGATGATCGACGGCCTCGAGACCGGCATGATGGGTCTCAACGTGGGCGTCGTCTCGAACGCCGCGGCACCGTTCGGCGGCGTCAAGCAGTCGGGTGTCGGCCGCGAGGGCGGATTCGAGGGCATCCACGAATACCTGTCCACCAAGTACACGCTCATCCCGGTCTCCTGACCCAGACACCGGCGTGGGTCCCTGAGCCCGTCGAAGGGTCCCACGCCACCACGAGAGGACACGCCATGACCGACTACGCCGTCATCAACCCCGCCACCGGAGAGACGCTGGCGTCCTTCGACACCTTCACGGACGCGCAGATCGAAGAGGCACTGGTCGCCGCCGACGAGGCGCACCGCGAATGGTCGCGCACCTCGACCGTCGCCGAGCGCGCCGCGCTCCTGCGCCGTGCAGCCGAGCTGCACCGCGAGCGCCGCGAAGAGCTGGCCGACATCTTCGTGCGCGAGATGGGCAAGCCCCGCGAGGCCGCTCTGGGTGAGGTCGACTTCGCCGCCGACATCGCGGAGTACTACGCCGATCAGGCGGAGTCGATCATGGCCGACCAGCCGATCGCGATCCTCGGCGACGGCTCGGCGATCATCCGTCGCTCGTCGCTCGGACCGCTCGTCGGCATCATGCCGTGGAACTTCCCGGCGTACCAGATCGTGCGTTTCGCAGCGCCGAACCTGATCGTGGGCAACACGATCCTGCTCAAGCCCGCGCCGCAGTGCCCGGAGTCGTCGACCGCGATCGAGGCGATCTACCACGACGCCGGATTCCCGAAGGGCGCGTATCAGAACGTGCTCGCCACGAACGAGCAGATCGCGACGATGATTGCCGACTGGCGCGTGCAGGGCGTCTCGCTCACGGGATCGGAGCGTGCCGGTGCCGCGGTCGCCGAGATCGCCGGACGCAACCTCAAGAAGGTGGCCCTCGAGCTCGGCGGGTCCGACCCGTTCATCGTGCTGTCGACGGACGACCTCGACGCCACCGTGCAGGCCGGTGTCGACGCGCGTCTCGACAACAACGGCCAGGCCTGCAACGGCGCCAAGCGCTTCATCGTCGTCGACGACCTCTACGACGCCTTCGTCGAGAAGTTCACGGCGGCGATGGCGGCGGTCGAGGCATCCGACCCGACGCTCGACGACACGGTCCTCGGTCCGGTGTCGTCCGAGACGGCGGCCGAGAACCTGCAGAAGCAGATCGATCAGGCCGTCGAGCAGGGCGCGACGCTGCTCACGGGCGGCACCCGCGAGGGCGCCTTCTTCGCCCCCACCGTGCTCGCCGACGTCACGCCCGCGATGAACGTCTACCGCGAGGAGCTCTTCGGGCCCGCGGCCGTGGTGTATCGCGTCGCCGACGAGGATGCCGCCGTCGATCTCGCGAACGACACGACCTTCGGTCTCGGCTCGTACGTCTTCACGACCGATGCCGCACAGGCCGAGCGCGTGGCCGACAGGATCGAGGCCGGCATGGTCTACGTCAACCTCGTGCTCGCCGACAGCCCCGAGCTGCCCTTCGGCGGCGTGAAGCGCAGCGGCACCTCGCGCGAGCTCGGCCACCTCGCCGCCGACGAGTTCGTCAACAAGAAGCTCATCCGCATCGGCTGACCGCCCTTCGTCTCGCTGCGCTCGCTCAGGGACCGGAACACGCTCCGGTTCCTGAGCGAGGAGCGTAGCGACGAGACGAAGGACCCGACGGATGCCGAGCCGGCACTCGACACCCGATCAGACCGCGCGGGTCGGGGCGGGCGTAGGGTCGAAGCATGGCCAATGTCGCTGAGAACATCGTCAAGACTCTGCACGCCAACGGGATCGACCGGGTCTACGGACTGCCGGGCGATTCACTCAACGGTTTCACCGACGCCCTCCGGAAGGACGGCACGATCCGCTGGGTCCACGTGCGCCACGAGGAGGCCGCCGCCTTCGCCGCCGCTGCGGATGCCGCCACCACGGGCGACCTCGCGGTCGTCGCGGGCTCCTGCGGGCCGGGCAACCTCCACCTGATCAACGGTCTGTACGACGCCAATCGCTCGCGCGTTCCGGTGCTCGCCATCGCCGCGCACATCCCGACGAACGAGATCGGCACGGGCTACTTCCAGGAGACGCACCCGCAGGAGCTGTTCCGCGAGTGCAGCGTGTACGTCGAGTACGTCGCCGACACCAAGCAGATGCCGCGGCTGATGGAGATCGCGATGCGCGCGGCGATCGAGAAGCGCGGCGTCGCCGTGCTGGTGATCCCGGGCGACGTCGCACTCTCCGAGATCGCCGACGACCGCAGCGTCGTGATCGAGCGCACCCGCCCGGTCGTCGTGCCCAGCGGCCCCGAGCTCGAGAAGGCGGCGACCCTGCTCAACGCCGCGAAGAAGGTCACGATCCTCGCGGGCGCCGGCGTCGAGGGAGCGCACGACGAGGTCATCGCCCTCGCGGACGCTCTCGGCGCGCCCATCGTCCACGCGCTCCGCGGCAAGGAGTTCATCGAGTACGACAACCCGTTCGACGTGGGCATGACGGGGCTGCTCGGATTCGCCTCGGGCTATCGCGCGATGGAGTCCGCCGACGCGCTCCTGGTGCTCGGCAGTGACTTCCCCTATGAGCAGTTCTACCCCGAGAAGGCGAAGACGATCCAGGTCGACATCCGCGGCTCGCAGCTCGGCAAGCGGCATCCGCTCGATCTGGGCCTCGTCGGCGACGTACGTGCGACGGCCGAAGCCCTTCTCCCGCGCATCGCCCGCAAGGACGACCGCGGCCACCTCGACGACGCCCTCGCGCACTACCGCAAGACCCGTGCGAAGCTCGACGACCTCGCGGTGCCGACGAAGCCGGGGCGTCCGATCCATCCGCAGTACCTCGCGAAGCTGCTGAACGACCACGCCGCAGACGACGCGATCTTCACCGCCGATGTCGGGTCTCCCACCGTCTGGGCGGCCCGCTACCTGCACATGACCGAGCAGCGCCGTCTGATCGGCTCGTTCACGCACGGGTCGATGGCGAACGCGCTGCTGCACGGTATCGGGGCGCAGGTCGCGCACCCCGACCGGCAGGTCGTTGCGCTCGCGGGCGACGGCGGACTCGCGATGATGCTCGGCGAACTGATCACACTCACCCAGAACCACCTGCCGGTGAAGACGATCGTCGTGAACAACTCTTCGCTCAACTTCGTCGAGCTCGAGATGAAGGCGGCGGGCTTCGTCACCTACGGCACCGACCTGACGAACCCGAGTTTCGCGGCGATCGCCGAGGCGATGGGCATCTTCGCGCGTCGGGTCGAGAACAGCGAGGACCTGCCGGATGCCGTCCGCGAGGTCCTCGCGCACGATGGCCCCGCGCTGCTCGACGTCGTCACCGAGCGCCAGGAGCTGTCGATGCCCCCGGCGATCGAGGCGGCGCAGGTCAAGGGCTTCGCGCTCTACGCCATCCGCACGGTCATGTCGGGACGTGGCGACGAACTCCTCGACCTGGCCCGCGCGAACTGGCGCCAGTTCCTCTGACCCTCCGCTGCGCTCAGGGGTCCAGGAACCTGGGTCCCTGAGCCTGTCGAAGGGCCCGCCGCGAGAGACTCAGCTCTCGACGAGTGCCCGCACCTCGGCGGCCTCGCCGTGACGGCCGAGCCCCTCGAGCACGTCGCCGAGTTCGAGGGCCGCGACCTGGCGCAGCTGCGGGAACTCCGCCCCGTGCTCGATCGCACTGCGGTACACGGCTACCGCATCGGAACCGCGCTCGTTCGAGACGAGCACGCGGGCCGCGAACAGCTCCGAGCCCCCGGCGGAGCCGTTGTCTCCGATGGTCGCGAAGGCGTCGGCGGCGGTGAGTGCGGCGGCGACGGACTCGTCGATCCGTCCGAGCTGGGCGAGCGCGCGCCCGCGGGAGTCCGTGACATCCGCGCGCAGCCAGTCGGCCTCGTGCTCGGTCGCGAGGGCTGCGACCTCGTCGAAGAGCGCGAACGCCCGCTCGTCGCCGCGCCCGCCGTAGGCCTGTCCGAGGTTGTGCAGCACATCGGCCATGACGCCCACGGCGTCGGGTGCGCGACGCACGATGTCGGCGGCCGATTCGAGCAGCGCGAGCGCATCGTCGTTCTCGTCGAAGCGGGCGAGGATCTTGGCCTGCTCGCTCATGGCGCTGGCCTGATCCGCGTACTCCTCGCCCTGGCCGAACAGGTCGGCGGCGTAGCCGTACGCGCCGACCGCCTGACCGAACTCTCCCGCCGTGGCGAGCGAGCGGGCGAGCAGCATCGCCGTGGCGGCGCGCGAGGCGGGTTCGACCTCGGCCTTCTCCTCGCGCTCGAGCACGGTACCGAACAGCTCGGCGGCCTCCTCCGCATCGCCCGCCGCGAGCATCGCACGCGCGAGGCGGAAGTCGGCGCCCGTGGCATCCGCCCCTTCCTGTGCGGCGATGCGCGCGAGCACCCGGAACCGCGCGACGGCCTTCTCGGGCTCGCCGGCGTCCTCCCACAGCGCGCCCGCGAGCAGGTGCGCCGAGCCGAGTGCACGGGTGGCCCCGAGGCCCGCGATCAGGCGGCAGACCTCGTCGGCATCGGCAGCGCCCTCGGCGAAGTCGCCGCTGCCGCCACGGATGCGGGCCCGCGTCTCGAGTGCGTGCGCCCGGTGGCCCGTGCTGAGGTCGTCCTGCGCGATCAGTCGGTCGAGCAGAGCGGATGCCGCTTCGGTGTCGCCCTTGTGCAGCAACGCCGAGATCGCGACGAGCGTCGTCGTGTTCGACAGGCGGGCGTCCTCGGCCTCCGCGAATGCGCGCGCCGCCTGCTCGGCGAGGTTCAGCGCGGCGTCGGCGTCGTCGCCGCGCAGGTGCAGCGATGCCCGGCTCAGGGCGAGATCTCCCCGCGACCACGCCGGCAGAGCCGCGGCGTCGGCGAGCTCGCGGTCGAGGGCAGCGGCATCCTCGGGGGTCGCGAGGCCGAAGGTCGCGAGCCCGAGGCGTTCCTCGAGATCGGCCTGCTCGGCCTTCCCCGCCGCGCGCAGCGCGGCGATGCGCTCGGGAAGCACCGGCCACGCCTCCTCGGCACGATCGAGCGCGACGAGGATGCCGAGGCGCATCGACAGCAGCTGCGCGCGCTTCTCGGGGTCGGCGACCTCGAGGGCGTGCGGGAGCGCGGCGAGGGTGCCCTGCTCGTCGCCGTACTGGGCGAGCTGCATCGCGCGCTCGTACCAGCCTTCGGCGTCCGTCGGATCGACGGTGGCGGGCTGTGCGACGAAGGCATCCGAGCGGATCGGCACGTCGTAGCTCTCGGTTCCGAGCGCGCGCATCCGCTCGAGCGCGCGGGCGTGACCGTCGGTACCGTCGCGGCGGTCGAACTCTGCACCGAGGCGCTCGGCCGTCGCCCAGGCGGCTGCGGCGAGGTCGGCGGCGCTCCAGGGACCGTCGTGCGGTCCGAAGAACGGCACGAGGGCCGCGGCATCCGCTCCCCGCACCGGGGTCTCGCCGTGGCCGGTGGCGGCGACACGGTCGAGCGCGAGGGCGAACGCGGCGAGTGCGGCGAAGTGCGCGTCGACGTTGAGTCCGTCGTGCGCGAGCCAGCCGATGTGCCGTTCGACGAGCGACAGTGCGCGCGCCTCGTTGCCGGTGATCGCGGTGAAGACGATGTTGTTCGCGACGATGCGGAGGTTGTCGGGGTTGTCCTTCGCGAGCCGGTAGCTGCGCAGGTGCGCGGTCTTGGCCTCTTCGCCCCGCCCGTTGCGCAGGTACGGCACCAGCACGCGCGAGAGGGCGTGCTCGGGTTCCTCGCCGCACGAGAAACCGCCCTCGATCATCTCTTCGACGAGGCGGATGGCGTCGGCATCCCGATCCGTCTCGGCGAAGAACCCGGCGAACTGGCTGCGCCCGCAGGCGTCGCAGTGGCTGTGGTCATCGCGCGGGGTCGCCTCGAGCTGCACGCGCAGGGCCTCGGCATCGTCGATGCGTCCCGCGTCCCACGCGTCTTCGAAGCGGGCGGTGAGCACGCCGCTGAGTCCGAGGTCGGCCGCGCGGTAGTGGGTCTCCATGTCGTCGAGCACCGCGGCGATCTGCTCCTGCGAGAACGCGGGGGAGGAGCGCAGCGACGACGCCATCCACTTGAACTGCCACATCAGGTCGGCCCCGCCGTACTCGAGGTCGGCGGGGAACCGGCCGGGGTCGGCGTCGTGGCGGGCGAGGCACCAGGCGAAGGAGTTGAGCATGACGTCGGTCGCGCCGTTCATGTTCGCCGACGCGGTCTGCCGCATGCGCGCCTGGTACTCGAGCTGCTCGTCGCCGATCTCCTGCGCGAGGGCGACCGCCTCGGCCACGAGAGTCTGCTCGGCGGGGCCCCAGGGCGTGCGGTCGATCTCTTCGATGAGCTGCGAGAAGCGCTTCTTCGGACGGGTCATGGACATCTCCTCGGTGCGGGAATCAGCGGGTGGGCCCGTCGGCGGTGCCCTCGAAGGGGAACGCGTCCTCTTCGAGACCCGCCGAGAGCGAGACGAGGTCGCCGAGAGCGGTGGTCATCAGCGTGCGGTCGGCATCGCTGAGCGGGTGGTGCCCGGCGAGCAGGGCCTGGATGTACAGCAGTTGGAGGGTGCGCGCGAACACGGCGTCGTCATCGACGCGGACCAGGGCGCGCACGACGCGGTTCGACCAGTTCAGGCACAGGCGCGCGCTGAGGTCGTCGTCGCGGGCGGAGGACAGCGTCTGGTCGATCTTGTCGAGCACACCGCCCCAGAGCGAGCCGGTGATGCCCTTCGTGCGGCCGCGGTCGATCGCACGCAGCACGTCGGGGTCGGCGACGTACAGGCCGGTCAGGTCGGGGCGGTCGATCGATCGCACCACGACGGCGCACGACGATGCCGCGAGCACGGCGCTCGCCCTGGCCTCGAGGGCGACGGCGGCGTCGCGGTCGTCGAGCGGCGGAGGGTCGAGCCGGTCGAGTTCTCCGGTGACGTCGACCTTCTCGATCGTCACGGCGGGGTAGAGGTCCGGCAGCATGCGCACGAGGTCGGCGTCGTAGAGGTAGCCGCCGTTGACGAGCACCTCGGATGCCGGCGAGATGCCGGCGACCTGGCGGAACTCGTCGACCGACGAGGCGTAGCGCACGTGCGGGTAGCGTTCGACGAGGTCGCCCAGCTGCATCGTGCCGTGGGTGGTCTCGACGGTCAGCCATCGGGTGATGAACCGGGCCAGTTCCTCGTCGTGGCGCACGAGGGACTTGAGCCCGAGCTCGTGGATCGCGACGAACTGGGCCAGCCGGTGCGGCTCGCGCAGACCGAGCTCGAGGATCCAGCGGCGGATGCCGGCACCGAGCTGTTCGCGCACGCGTTCGAGTGCCGCGTCCTCGACGAGCGATTCGCGGCTCGCGGTGGGCGCGAGCCCGGTGGAGTCGACGACCGCTCTGACGAAGAACGCCCAGTCGGGGAGCACGTCGGCGGCGCGCTCCGAGAGGAGCATCCGGCCGAGGTACATGCGCGTGGCCTGCCGTGCGCCGGGAGGAGGAGCGAAGGGCAGCACGTAGGCGAGTCCGCGGGTGCCGGTGGCCGGCTCGTGCAGCTCGATGACGTCGAGGGGCGCCGCGCCGAGCAGTTCGCGGCCGTACTGCACGGCGGTTTCGGGGGTGCCGTCGAGGAACGGGGCCGGGTGCGTGATGTCGATGTCGCCCGCGCCGGAGTCGATCGTGACCCGCACGGGGAGGAACTCGCCGAAGGCGGTCGCGAGCTCGTTCACCGCGGCGGGGCGCAGCAGGTCGCCCGCGTCGAAGCGCGGCACGAGGTGCACGCTCGTGCCGATCGGCAGCTCCTCGTCGATCTCGGCGACGTGGAAGGTGCCGTCCGAGCTGCCCGTCCACTCGACCGACGCCCCGCCCTTCGCGCTGCGGGAGCGGATGACGATGGTGTCGGCGACCATGAAGCAGCTGAGCAGGCCGATCCCGAACTGGCCGAGGTAGTCGCTGCGGGGCAGGTCGAAGATGTCGCGCTTGGAGCTGCGGCCGACGGTGGCGAGCAGATCGGCGACCTCGGTGAGCGTGAGTCCCACGCCGTCGTCGCGCAGCACGAACTCGCCGTTCTCGGCGGTGAGCGGGGTGATGCGGATCCGTCCGCCCCCGCCGTCGACCTCTCGTCGGGCGGTGATCGCGTCACGGGCGTTCTGCAGCAGCTCGCGCAGATAGACCCGGGGGCTGGAGTAGATGTGGCGGCTCAGAAGGTCGACGACGCCGCGCAGATCGACCTGGAACTGCTGCACATCCGCTGTCATCGACACCCCTCCCAGAGATTCCCCGCATCGAAGCCTACAAGAGGGCGCCGACGTCGCCCCGGTTCGGCGGGCGACGTCGGATGCCGTACACTGGGGGAGCAGTTTGTTCTCTGCATTCTTTCGCCGTGCCCCGGGTCACTCCGAGTCATTCCGTGAAAGGATGTGGGAACACCCCGAGACCTCCCGGTCTCTAGGGCGGTAGCTCAATTGGCAGAGCAGCGGTCTCCAAAACCGCAGGTTGCAGGTTCGATTCCTGTCCGCCCTGCGCGTCAGCGCACGCTGACACACGAAAGGTACATTCAGGATGAGTCAGGACGAACCGCGCGGCGAGGTCATCGCGGCTGGCGCCGCCCGCGAGAAGAAGGGCAACCCCTTCTCCCGGTTCTTCGGAAGCATCGCCCTGTTCATCCGCCAGGTCATCTCCGAACTGCGCAAGGTCGTCACACCGACCCGCAAAGAGCTGTTCAAGTTCACCGCGGTCGTGCTCGTCTTCGTCCTGATCGTGATGGGTATCGTCTACGGCCTCGACACGTTCTTCGCGTTCGTGACGCACTACGTGTTCGGTATCCCCGGCTGATGACACCCCCGCGGCTCGCGCCGCAGGCTGACCGACAAGTCTCCACGGCTCTCGCCGCGGTGAGTGGAAAGAAGCAACGTGTCTGAACGATATTCCGACGACGCCGACTGGGCACCTGCCGCAGAGCAGTCCAGCGAAGAGGACGAGGCCCAGGAGGGCAACATCCTCGCCGCGGAAGAGCGCGCATCCGAGTCGGCGGAGCACGTGGCCGTGCACGTCGAGGACGAAGACGGCGATGACACCGACGACGACATCGAAATCGAAGACCCGGAGGCGGACGCGATCGTGAACGACGCTCTCAACCTGGACGAGGCAGCGGAGTCCGAAGCCGCCGCCGAGGTCCTGAACGACGCAGTGGCCGAAGAGACGGCCGAGCTCGAGGCCGCCGAGGCCGACGAGGTCACCCCCTACGACGGGCCCGACGTGAACGGTGAGGAAGACCGTCCCGCCGCCGACGTCGAGGCCGATGAGGACGACGAGGACTCCGAGGAAGACCCCTACGAGGCGTTCCGCCTCGACCTGCGGATGCTTCCCGGCAAGTGGTACGTCATCCACTCGTACGCGGGCTTCGAGCGCAAGGTCAAGGCGAACATCGAGCAGCGTAAGTCGACGCTCGAGGTCGAGGACGAGATCTACCAGGTCGAGGTCCCGATGGAGGACGTCGTCGAGATCAAGAACGGCCAGCGCAAGATGGTCACCCGCGTGCGCATCCCCGGCTACGTGCTCGTGCGCATGGAGCTCACGGAAGACACCTGGTCGGTCGTGCGCCACACCCCGGGTGTCACGGGCTTCGTGGGCAACGCCCACAACCCCACGCCGCTGCGCTTCGAAGAGGCCTTCAACATGCTGAAGTCGCTCGTCGAGGTCAAGGACGTGCCGACCGCCAAGAACATCGCGTCGAAGGGCGGCGTCGCCGTCGCCCGTCCGCTGCCGGCAGAGGTCGACTTCGAGGTCGGCGAGACGATCACCATCAAGGAGGGTTCGTTCGCGGGCCTTCCCGGTTCGATCAGCGAGATCAAGCCCGAGAGCGGCAAGCTCACGGTCCTCGTCTCGCTCTTCGAGCGCGAGACCCCGGTCGAGCTGTCGTTCGACCAGGTCACGAAGATGATCTGACCCAGAACTCTTCACGCAGAACGCCCCGCCGGTCCGTCCGGCGGGGCGTTCTGCGTTCGGTCGCTAGTCGCGATCAGCCGCGGCGACCATCGCGACCACGAAGTACGCGACGCTGTCCTCGGGGCCGTTCTCCACGCGCTTGAACGCCTTGCTCAGCGGATTGGAATAGTCGCCCTTCGGGCCGACGACGAGAAGGTCGAACGGAGCCCGGAGCGGTACGTCCTCCGGAGTCTTCACCCAGCTGTAGCCGTGCTGGCGCACCATCACCTCGCCCACGTAGAACCCGGCGGCGAGCACGGTCTCCGCCACGGCGTCGCTGCCGGGTTCCTCGAAGTTCCCGAGCACGCCGTCGACCGTGCGCAGACTCTCGACCGAGTAGTCGAGAGTGATGCCGTCGATGTTCCGCACGGCGTCGGCGAACGTCTGTGCGTGCGCCGCGGCGAACTCCGCCTCGGGCGGATGCTGCAGGCGCAGACCCCGGCCGGAGAACGCGGCTCCGCGAACCGGAGCACCGCCGTCGAGCTCGGCGGCCAGTTCCGCCTCGAGGTCACCGCGGATGATCGGCATCGCCGTCGTCGGCGGCGTGGCTTCGACGCGCGGTGCGGGTGGGGGAGTCGGGGTCTTCGGCGTGCGGCGGAACAGTCCCATTCGTGCTCTCCTTCTCCTGCCACCTCTCGTGCCGAGGTGGCGGTGGCTGACCCGTTCACCCTCGCATCCGTATCCGACTTCCGGCTGAGAACACCCGCGCGTCGCGCGAGGTGCGCGCGGCGGCATCCATCCGGTAGACTTCTATGGTTTGTGCGCCGTTTCTGCGTGCGCGCGAACATCACCGCCGTCCGGAATCGCCGGATCGCGGGAGAGCGGATGCATCCGGCATCCGTTCGAGGAAAGGAAGAGGAAATGGCACCGAAGAAGAAGGTGACCGGCCTGATCAAGCTTCAGATCAACGCCGGTGCAGCCAACCCGGCGCCGCCGATCGGCCCCGCGCTCGGTCAGCATGGCGTCAACATCATGGAGTTCTGCAAGGCGTACAACGCCGCGACCGAGTCGCAGCGCGGCAACGTCATCCCCGTCGAGATCACCGTCTACGAGGACCGCAGCTTCACCTTCATCCTGAAGACCCCGCCCGCAGCGGAGCTCATCAAGAAGGCCGCCGGCGTGCCCAAGGGCTCGTCGACCCCGCACACCGTCAAGGTCGCGAAGATCACCAAGGAGCAGGTCCGTCAGATCGCCGAGCAGAAGCAGGCCGACCTGAACGCGAACGACATCGAGGCCGCCTCGAAGATCATCGCCGGAACCGCCCGTTCCATGGGCATCACGGTCGAGGGCTGAGGAGAATAATCATGGCTAAGTCCAAGGCTTACAAGGCTGCCGCCGAGAAGATCGAGGCAGACCGTTTCTACACCCCGACCGAGGCAGTCGCCCTCGCGAAGGAGACCGGCTCGTCGAAGTTCGACTCGACCGTCGAGGTCGCGCTGAAGCTCTCGGTCGACCCCCGCAAGGCGGACCAGATGGTGCGCGGCACCGTCATCCTGCCCCACGGCACCGGCAAGACCGCCCGCGTCATCGTCTTCGCCACCGGCCCCGCGGCCGAGGCAGCGATCGCTGCGGGTGCCGATGAGGTCGGCGGCGCCGAGCTCATCGAGAAGGTCGCCGGCGGCTGGACCGCGTTCGACGCGGCCGTCTCCACCCCGGAGCTCATGGGCCAGGTCGGTCGTCTCGGTAAGGTCCTGGGTCCGCGCGGCCTGATGCCGAACCCGAAGACCGGCACCGTGACCCCGAACACGGCCAAGGCCGTCGAGGAGATCAAGGGCGGAAAGATCGAGTTCCGCGTCGACAAGCACGCCAACGTGCACTTCGTCGTCGGCAAGGCCTCCTTCACCGCCGAGCAGCTCGACGAGAACATCGGCGCAGCGCTCGAGGAGATCGTCCGCCTCAAGCCGTCCAGCTCGAAGGGCCGTTACATCCAGAAGGGTGCGGTGTCGACCACGTTCGGCCCCGGCATCCCGCTGGACGTCAACTCCATCTGACGCTGAGTCACCGAAACGCCCCCGGGTCCGCCCGGGGGCGTTTCTGCGTCCCGGCATCCGCACCCGATATACCAAAACCGCAACGCAACGTCATCGCCGGCCCGCCACCCCCTCGACTCCACGTACTGTGGGGGAGTCCCGCCGCGGTCGCGTAAAATCGCACCGCGCACCTTATGCCCCAGGAGGGTTCATGTCCCGTCGTCTCATCGCCGTCACCGCACTCGTCGTCGCCGCCGCGGCGCTCACCGCCTGCAGCGGTTCGAGCACGCCCGCCAGCACGTCGAGCGACGAGAGCTCGGCCTCCTCCGACTTCGGCCTCGCGACGGAGGGCACGCTCACGGTCGGCACCGAGGGCACCTACCGCCCCTTCAGCTTCCACGACGACAACGGCGCGGGCGAGCTCACCGGCTACGACGTCGAGATCATCGAGGCCGTCGCCGACAAGCTGGGCCTCGAGATCAAGTTCGAGGAGACCCAGTGGGACGCGATCTTCGCGGGGCTCGACGCGGGCCGCTTCGACGTGATCGCGAACCAGGTCACGATCAACGACGACCGCACGGCGAAGTACCTCTTCAGCACGCCGTACACCGTCTCGCCCGGCGTGATCGTGGTCGCCGATGACGACGACTCCATCTCGTCGTTCGCCGACCTCGAGGGCAAGACCACCGCTCAGTCGCTCACGAGCAACTGGAAGGACCTCGCCGAGGAGTCCGGCGCCAAGGTCGAGGGCGTCGAGGGGTGGGCGCAGGCCGTCGAGCTGCTGCGTCAGGGCCGCGTCGACGCGACCATCAACGACAAGCTCACCTTCCTCGACTACGAGACGACCAACAGCCCCACGGGCCTCAAGATCGCCGCCGAGACCGACGAGGCGGGCGAGCAGGCCTTCGCCTTCACGAAGGACAAGGAGTCGCTCGTCGAGGCCGTCGACGCCGCGCTCGAAGAGCTGCGCGCAGACGGCACGATCGCCGAGATCAGCGAGAAGTACTTCGGCGAAGACGTCTCGCAGTAACCGATGGAGAGCCCCTGGCAGCTGTTCCTGGACTCGCTCGGGCCGATCGCCCTGGCGGGTCTGACGGCGACGGTCCCGCTCGCGCTGGCGTCGTTCGCCCTGGGGCTCCTCATCGCGGTCGGCGTCGCCCTGATGCGGATCTCGGTGAACCCGATCGTCTCGGGAATCGCCCGGTTCTACATCTCGGTGATCCGCGGCACCCCGCTGCTCGTGCAGCTGTTCGTGATCTTCTACGGCATGCCCTCGATCGGCATCACGATCGATCCCTGGCCGAGTGCGATCATCGCCCTGTCGCTGAACGTCGGCGGCTACGGGGCCGAGGTCGTGCGTGCCGCGATCCTCTCCGTGCCGCAGGGGCAGTGGGAGGCCGCGTACACGGTGGGCATGAACCGCACCCGCACGCTGACCCGCATCGTCCTGCCGCAGGCCGCGCGGGTGTCGGTGCCCCCGCTGTCGAACACGTTCATCTCGCTCGTGAAGGACACCTCGCTCGCGTCGCTGATCCTCGTGACCGAGCTGTTCAAGGTGGCGCAGCAGATCGCCTCGACCACCTACGAGTTCATGGTGCTCTACCTCGCCGCGGCGCTGGTCTACTGGGTGTTCTGCCTCGTGCTGTCGTTCGGCCAGAGCGCCCTCGAGAGGAGGCTCGACAGCCGTGTCGCCCACTGACCCGATCGCACTCCCGCCCCAGGCCCCGCAGGGCGAGGAGCTGCTCGCCGCCCGCGGACTGCGCAAGAGCTTCGGCGACAACGAGGTGCTCCGCGGCATCGATCTGACGCTGCACCGCGGCGAGGTCGTCGTGCTCGTCGGCCCCAGCGGCTCCGGCAAGACGACCGTGCTGCGCGCGCTCAACGGCCTCGAGACCCCGGATGCCGGCACGATCGTCGTCGCGGGTGGACCCGACATCGACTTCGCCCCGGACGCTCGCCCGAAGCCGCGCGTGCAGAAGCAGAAGCGTCTCGCCCTGCGCGACCGCTCGGCGATGGTGTTCCAGCACCACAACCTCTTCCCGCACCTCACCGTGCTCGAGAACGTGATCGAGGGTCCCTGGCGGGTGCAGGGGCGCCCGAAGGCCGAGGTCGTGGCCGAGGCGCGGGCCCTGCTCGACCGCGTGGGTCTCGCCGACAAGGCGGATGCTCGACCCCATCAGCTCTCGGGCGGTCAGCAGCAGCGCGTCGGCATCGTGCGTGCACTCGCTCTCAAGCCCGACCTGCTGCTGTTCGACGAGCCGACCAGTGCGCTCGACCCCGAGCTGGTGGGTGAGGTGCTGCTGGTGATCAAGGAGCTCGCCGACGAGGGCTGGACCATGGCCGTCGTCACCCACGAGCTGAGCTTCGCCCGCGAGGCCGCCGATCACGTGCTGTTCATGGACGGCGGCGTGGTGGTCGAGCAGGGGCCGCCGGACGAGCTCTTCAGCGCCCCGAAGCACGAGCGCACGCAGCGCTTCCTCACGCGCATCCTGCGCCCCCTCGACGGCATCTGACCCGGAAGCGCGCCCTCAACCCAGAACGGGCAGCACGAGGCTGACGGCGAGGGCGATCATCACGACGGCGATGAGCGCGTCGAGGATCCTCCACGAGCGCGGCGTCCGCAGCCAACGGCCCAGGTAGCGGGCGCCGAAGCCGAGAGCGGTGAACCACAGGATGCTGGCCGTCACCGCGCCGGCGGCGAAGAGCCAGCGCTCCTCGCCGTGCGTCGCGGCGATCGAGCCGAGCATCAGCACGGTGTCGAGATACACGTGCGGGTTCAGCCAGGTGAGGGCGAGGACGGTGAGGACCACGGGCGCCAGGGCGGTGCGCGTCGCGGTGGCCGTGCCGCCCGCAGAGGGGGCGGTCTCGCCCGCGGGCTCCGAGGCATCCAGCGCCTGGCCCTCACCGCGCCAGGCGCGACGGGCGGCGAGCAGGCCGTAGGTCAGCAGGAAGAGCGCCCCGGCCCAGCGGGCGACGACGACGAGCCAGGGGGCGGCGGCGATCACGAATCCGAGCCCGGCGACGCCGGCGATGATGAGCGCGGCATCCGAGAGCGCGCAGATCACGACGACCGCGAGAACGTGCTCGCGGCGGATGCCCTGACGCAGCACGAAGACGTTCTGCGCGCCGATCGCGACGATGAGGGAGAGGCCGAGGCCGAGGCCGGAGAGCACCGAGAGCATGGTCTCAGAGTAGAAAGCGCGTCGATAAAGAGCCAGCGCAGATTCCTTCAGAACCATTAGCATCGCTAATGTGAGGATCGATCCCGAACTGGCCGCCACTCTCGCCGCCGTCGCCGACGAAGGCACGCTCGACGCGGCATCCCGCGCCCTGCGCATCACCCCGTCCGCGGTCAGCCAGCGGGTGAAGACGCTGGAGCAGCAGCTGGGGCGCATCCTGCTCGTGCGCACCAAGCCCGTGCGGCTCACCGAGGCGGGGGAGTCGGTGGTGCGCCTCGCTCGCCAGATCGCTCTGCTCGAGCAGGACGCCCTGACCGGACTCGGTGTCGACGACGGCATCCCGACGAGCAGGCCCGTCATCCCGCTGGCCGTCAACGCCGACTCGATGGCGACGTGGTTCCTGCCTCCGCTCGCTCGCCTCGCGGAGCGGCACGGCATCGACTTCGATCTTCATCGCGACGATCAGAACTTCACCGCGCGCCTGCTCGAGTCCGGCGACGTGATGGCCGCGGTGACCAGCGAGAGCGCACCGGTGGCGGGCTGCTCGGTCTCGCCGCTCGGGGTGCTCGAGTACCGGGCGGCCGCGGCCCTCGGGTATGCGCGGCGATGGTTCCCGGGCGGGGTGACGGCGGATGCTCTCGCCGTCGCGCCCTTCGTGGACTTCGACCGCCGCGACACCCTGCAGCACGAGTGGTTGCGCACACAGGGCGTCTCGCCCGAGGGCATCCCGCGGCACTACGTCCCGGCATCCCACGACTACGCGCGCGCGGTCGAACTGGGGCTCGGATGGGGGATGGTCCCGGCCGTGCAGGAGGCCGCGGGGCTGGTGCACCTCGGCGCCCCGGCGCTGCGCGTGCAGCTCTACTGGCAGCAGTGGAACCTGCGCTCCGCACTGCTCGACACGATCGCCGCCGAGATCGCCGCCGAGGCGCGGGCGGTCCTTCAGCCCTGAGCGGCGGTCGGCATGCCGGGCGTCCCGCCGGAGGCGAGGGCGTGCAGGAGCCGGGTGAGGCTCTCGATGTCGTCGATGTCCCAGTCGGTGAGCGACTGCATGAGCATGCCCTCCTGGGGTTTGCGGGCGAGCGCGAGGCGCTCCTGGCCGTGGGGCGTGAGGCGCAGGATCGACGAGCGGCGATCCGTCGGATCGGCCGTGCGCTCGACGAGGTCGAGGTCTTCGAGCTCGCGGACGGTGCGGCTGGCCTGCCCCTTGTCCATCAGCATCCGCTCGGCGAGCATCGACACGGTCGCCTGCTCGCAGCGTGCGATCGTCGTGAACGCCTTGTATGCCCCGGGGAGCATGCCGGGGCTCACCCGGTTCGCGTTCTCCAGGATGAGGCGACGGAAGTGCGTGATCAGATCGCTGAACTCCGCCTCGAGGGCGCGGACCGCAGCGGTCCGCGCCTCCGAGGCGTCGATCGGGTGATCAGTGGCGGTCATCGGATGCCGTTCCCGTCGAGCCGCGGCCGTCGACGACGGTCAGGGAGCCGGTGGTCCCCGCACCCGAGAGGGCGACGGAGTCGGCGATCGCCGTCTCGCCGGCACCGTCGGCCGCGGCATCCGCCGACGCTCGCTCGCTCGTGGTCATCGTCGTCAGCGGCCGGTTCGGGAGGAACAGGATCGCGACGAGGCTGATGATGGCGAGCGGGATGCCGATGACGAAGGCGTGCGAGATCGCCTGAGCGTAGAAGTCCTCGATGATCGAGCGCACGGGCTCGGGGAGCAGGCGCACCTCGGGCAGCGTGCCGCTGGTGAGCTGGGCCGCGACATCGGCGCCCTTCTCCCCGAGCTGCGCGATCGCGGCGCCCAGGCGCTCCTTGCCGTCGGCGAACAGTCCGGTGAGCGAGTTCGCGAGCACCGCACCCATCACCGAGACGCCGACGGTGCCGCCGAGGCTGCGGAAGAAGGTGACGCCCGAGCTCGCGACGCCCATCTCGCTCGGCTTCGCGACGTTCTGCACGATCAGCACGAGGTTCTGCATCGTCATGCCGACGCCGGCACCCATGAGGAACATGTAGATCGAGACGAGAACGAAGTCCGTGTCGTAGTGCAGCGTCGACAGGAGGACGGACCCGGCGATCAGCAGCACGGCGCCGAGCACCAGGTAGCCCTTCCACTTGCCGAAGCGCGTGACGAGCTGCCCGATCACCATCGACGAGATCAGCAGTCCGGCCATCATCGGCAGCGTCATGAGACCCGCCTCGGTGGGCGTCGCACCGCGCGAGAGCTGCATGTACTGCGCGAGGTAGACGGAGGTGCCGAACATCGCGACGCCGATCGAGATCGACGCGATGACCGAGAGTGTGAACGTGCGTCCGCGGAACAGCGTGAGCGGGATCAGCGGCTCGCGCACCTTCAGCTCGACGATGACGAACGCGATCGCGGCGACGACGGCTCCGCCCACCATGAGTGCCGTCTCGGTGCTCCACCAGTCGAAGGTCGACCCGGCGTTCGTGATCCAGATGAGGATCAGCGACACGGCCGCCGAGAGCAGCACGATGCCGACGTAGTCGATCGACGCCTTGCGGGTGCGCTCGGTCGAGATCTTCAGCGTGCGCTGCAGGATGATCAGCGCGGCGACGGCGAACGGCAGGGAGACGAAGAAGTTCCAGCGCCAGTTCGCGGCATCCGTGATCCATCCGCCCAGCAGCGGTCCGCCGACCGTCGCGACGGCCATGACGGCGCCGAAGAGGCCCATGTACCGGCCGCGCTCGCGCGGGCTGATGATGTCGGCCATGATGACCTGGCTGAGGGCGGCGAGTCCGCCGCCGCCGAGACCCTGGATCGCGCGGAAGGCGATGAGGGTGTTCGTGTCCTGCGCGAAGCCGGCCGCGGCGGTCGCGCCGACGAAGATGATGATCGCGATCTGGATCAGCAGCTTGCGGTTGAACAGGTCGGCGAGCTTTCCCCAGATCGGCGTCGAGATCGCGGTGGTCAGCAGGGTGGCGGTGATGACCCAGGTGTAGGCGGCCTGATCGCCACCGAGGTCGTGGACGATGACGGGCATCGACGTCGAGACGACCGTGGTGGCGATCATCGAGACGAACATGCCGAGCAGGAGGCCGGTGAGGGCCTCGAGCACCTGGCGGTGCGTCATCTTGGCGGGAGCGGAGTCCGTGGACATGCAGGACCTTTCGCAGTCGGAGAGTGGATGCCGCGACAGCTCTGGCGCGCACGAAGATGGTTGAACTTCGTCAACTATAGGGCGGTGGTTGATGTTCGTCAACTATCGATCCGCGTCAGGTCGCGAACGCGCAACGATCGGGATCGCAGGCGAAAGATACCTTGAATGACCGTGCAGTCTCGGGAAGGATGGCCGGAACGCAACGGTGCGCGGCCTCTGAGGGGTGGCCATACGACGTACCGGAGCGACCGATAAGAATTCCTGAGGGGGAATCGCACATGGTTACGAAGGATCGGAAGCGCAAGACTCTGGCAGTGCTGGCGGGCGGGCTCGTGCTCGGCGTCGGAGTGGCGGTGACGCTCGCAGCCTGGAACGACTCCGAGTTCGCGACCGGCACGTTCACCGCCGGCTCGTTCAATCTGCAGGGGTCGACCGCGGGTGACGTGAGCGCCAACTACAGCGACCACAACGTCGACACCGGAGGAACGGCGGCCACGCTCGCCTTCACGCTGCCCACCGGTGTCGTCGGCAACATGGCACCGGGAGACGCGGTCTACGCGGGCTTCTGGGTGCGACTCGCTCCCGGAACGACGACGGGCGCGAGCCTCTCGGCCGCCGGCACGACGACGGGTGCCGCCGCGACGACGAACTCCGGCAACCTGTCGTACCAGGTGTACCAACTCGCCCCCGGTGCCACCTGCAACGCGGCATCCGCCACCGGCACCCCCGTCGCGACCGGGGCGACGATGGACGCGCAGACCGGCGTGACCGCGATGACGCTCACGCAGGGAGCGGATGCCGCGACCGCCGGAACCGCCGTTCAGCTGTGCTTCAAGGTGACCGCCGGCACGGCGCTGAAGCAGGGCGTCGCGACCACGACGACCTGGAAGTTCACGGCGACGTCGACGAGCTGAGTCCGTCATGCAGACCCGCAGAGCGATGCGGGAGGCGAAGCGACTGCGCTCCCGCCGGATACGGGCCGTCCTCGCGGGCGGACTCGTCTTCGGCGTGGGCGCGGCCATGACGCTCGCCGCCTGGAACGACTCCGAGTACGCGACCGCGACGTTCACCGCCGGACGATTCGACATCGTCGGCGCGACCGACGGGGCCACGTTCTCGAGCCATGCGACGACGGGAGCTGCGGCGACGCTGAGCTTCGCCGTCGCGCCCACGGCCATGGTGCCCGGCACGACGACGTATGCACTGTTCAGCGTCAAGACGGCCAACCCGTCCGGTGCGGGCACGCTGCAGTTGACCGCCGGAACCCCCGGGGGTACCGGTCTCGCGGCGTACCTCACCTACGGGGTGCGTCTGGTGCCGACCGCGGCGACCCCCAGCCAGTCGTGCACGGCCGCGACGTACGCCGCGGCATCCGCCTCGTCGTCCATCGTCGTCGCCGACGGGTCGGCGCTGACGACGAACGGCGCAGCGACCGGTACCGTACCCCAGGCGGTGACCGCGAACGGCGGCAACCAGCTGAACTACTGCGTCGCCGTGACGCTTCCGGCGACCGCGGTCAACGCCGCGCAGGGGCTCACCATGACGCAGACGTGGCAGATCCAGGGAACATCCACCTGACCGTCCGCAGCGGTCGACCACGCGAGGAGGGGTGATGAGCACGCCGACCACGAGGCGGGGCCTGCGCGAGCGGGCCGTCGCGTCGGGCGCGCCCGCGATGGTGCCGGCGCCCGCGGTGCCCCGCCGCCGCGGCGGCATCGGACGGATGCTCGGCGACCTCGGCCTGTGGATCGCCGCCGCGGCCGGGGTCGTGTGCATCGTGCTCGTGATCCTCGCCGTGACCGCGAACATCACGCTCATCATGTTCCGCACCGGGTCGATGTCTCCGACGATCCCCGCAGGATCCGTGGCCGTCGTGCAGCGGGTGGATGCCGCTCAGGTCGAGGTCGGAGACGTCGTCACGGTCGACCGCGACGACGAGTTGCCCGTCACGCACCGCGTCACCTCGGTCGAACCCGGTGCGAGCGAGTCCGAGCGCATCATCACGATGCGCGGCGACGCGAACGCCACCGACGACCCCTTCCCCTACACCGTGACCTCGGTGCGGACCGTGCTCTTCTCGATCCCCGGCATCGCGAGCGTGATCGTCGGAATGGGCGACCCGTGGGTGCTCGGAGGACTCACCGCGGGGGCCACGGTGCTCGTGATCTGGGCGTTCTGGCCGCGGTCGGGATCGGCCGCGACCCGCAAGGAGCAGGGGCTCACATGAGGAGCCGACTCGCGATCCTCCCGCCGGCGCTCGTCGCCGCCGGCATCCTCGCGGCTGCCCCCGCGTGGGCCGCTCCGACGACCGAGGTGATCCAGGGGCGCGTGCTACGCCTCGTCTCGGTCGCCGATTGGGCGCAGGCCTCGCGGCTGCTGCCCGGCGAGCCGGTCCAGTGGGACGTCGCGGTGAGTGCGAGCCCGCCCGATCCCGGCACCGTCACGATCGCCGTGAGCGCCGCCGGGGACGCGCCGCTGCTGGTCGACGCGGCCCTCTGCATGCAGGAGTGGCAGGAGAGCGGATGCCCGGGCGGGGCCGAGGAGCTCGAGTCGGGGTGGAGCATCCCGCGCGATGGTTCCGAGGTCGCGCTCGCCGCGTTCCCCTCCACCGACGTCGCGCACCTGCGGCTGTGGATCACCCTCGACGCCGACGACGACGACGGCATCACCGACGTGCGCGTGCACGCGCAGGGCGTAGGGGAGGCGGTGGTCACCGGACCCGGAGGCGATCCTCTCCCGGCCACGGGCGGGACGATCGCGCCGTGGGTGACCGGGGCGGGCGTGGGGTTGGCCGTGGCCGGCATCGGACTCGTGGTGCTGCGCCGGCGGGACCGCCGCGGCGCGCAGCTCTCGGGGGGCGACGCATGAGCGGGCGGGAGCGGATCCGGGCGCGGGGTGGGAGGAGACGGCGGATGCTCGCCGGTGTGCTGGGCCTGTCGATGCTCGTCGCCGGGGGGACGATCGCGACGGTGCAGTCCACCGATGCGCGGTTCACCGACACCGAGTTCGTCGCCTCGGGCACGTTCACCGCGTTCACCGTGCCCATGCCCGCGATCACGAGCTGCACGGTCACGAGCCTGCTGGGGACGTTCACCGGCTTCACCATCACCTGGACGTCGCCCTACCTTCTCGCGCAGCAGCGGTTCACCATCAACGATGTGGTGGTGCCGAACACCAACGTGACGCAGAGCGGCACCGGCCCGTACACGTACACCTCGACGATCTCGTCGGGACTGCTGGGAACGCTCCTGACCGGGGGACTGCTGGGGGCGAGCAACACCATCCGCGTCCAAGCGCTGCTGTCCGGCACGACCTGGGCATCGGTGGCGGCGACCCGCACGCTGTCGGTGGGCGGACTGCTCGGGCTCGGCGGCAACAACACGTGCACCTGAGCTGCGGAGCGCAGCCGTTGAGACGTCAGTCCGCGAGGGCGAGCGCGCGGAACGCGTCGCGCTCGCGCAGTTGCTCGCGGCGGCTGGCCGCGGCATCCGTCGTGCGGCTCGGAACCTGCTGGCCGGTCGTACGCCGGTAGAGCTCGTCGATGAGGTCGGTCGCGAGGCCCACGAGCTTCGCGATCTCGCGGTCGTCGCGGTCGATCCACACGCAGCGCGGCTCGTCGTGGATGGGGGCGAAGTCGACGTGCTCCTCCCAGACGAAGAGCGTGCGCTCGGCACCCAGCACGTGCTGTTGCCACCACACCTGGCGGAGGTAGGTGCGCGGGATGCCGCGGAACGCCTTGTTCGTCGTCTTGATCTCGGCGAGCTTGATGCGGCCGTCGGCGTCGACCGCGATGCCGTCGGGGGTCGCGAGGTGCCGGTGCTCGACCTCGGCGCGGAACAGGGCGGACGAGGGCAGGATGCCGTGGGTCGCCGCCACCCAGGCGGCGATCTCGGGCTCGCGGCGCCGGCCGTGATCGGTGTAGGCGTTGCCGCCGAAGCGGGGTCCGCCGCCGAGCTTGGACTCCGCCGCGCGCGCGATCGACCTCTCGGAGGTGAGTCCGGCGACATCGGTGGCGGTGATGCCTCGTGACCGGGCCCGCAGCCAGGCGACGCGGTCGCGGGAGTCCGCGACGATGCGTGCGGCGAGTTCGGGGGTCACCCATCGAGCGTAACCCCGCCCTCCGACCTCGCCGACCCCACACGCCGCTCCTCCGCGCCGCGCCGTTGTCCCGGCGATCATGGCGGCGCAAAGAGACCCCGCGATTTGGGGGAGCGGGTGCCGTGGGGTACAGTTGAACCAACCGAAGACCGCTGGTCATCGTCGTGTGCGCGAGTACATGTCGATCGAAGCTCTGCATCGCAGGGGCCCGCGCAGGTGTCACGATCTTCTCAGAGCTCCGTGCGCTTGCGCCGGAGCTCTTCTTGTTGTTGCGGGCGGTCCAGGTCGGCGCCCCACCACCGTGCGGCGCCTCGTACACACCAAGGAGTGACCATGGCGCAGAAGGATGCATCGGTCGCCGAGCTCACGAAGTCATTCGAGAACTCGTCCGCCGTCCTGCTGACCGAGTACCGCGGTCTGACGGTTGCCCAGCTCAAGGAGCTGCGCAACAGCATCCGTCAGGACGCTGAGTACGCCGTGGTGAAGAACACGCTGACCAAGCTTGCGGCCAACAAGGCCGGCATCACCGCGCTGGACGACGACCTCAAGGGTCCGTCGGCCGTCGCGTTCGTGCACGGTGACTTCGTCGCCACCGCCAAGGCTCTGCGTGACTTCGCCAAGGCCAACCCGCTTCTCGTGATCAAGGCCGGCATCTTCGAGGGCGAAGCCCTCACCGCCGACGAGGTCAACAAGTACGCCTCGCTCGAGAGCCGTGAGGTTCTGCTGGCGAAGGCTGCGGGCATGATGAAGGCGACGATGGGCAAGGCTGCCGCCACCATCGACGCGCTTCGCGAAAAGCTGGAGACCGCAGAGGCCGCGTAAGCGTCCGGCGATCTCGTCTACAAACCCCATCTATCTAGGAGATACATCATGGCGAAGCTTTCCACCGAGGAGCTGCTCGAGCAGTTCGCCGGCCTCACCCTCATCGAGCTCAACGAGTTCGTGAAGGCGTTCGAGGAGAAGTTCGAGGTCACCGCTGCTGCACCCGTCGCCGTTGCCGGCGCTGCGGGTGGCGCAGGCGCTGCTGAGGCTGAGGAAGAGAAGGACTCCTTCGACGTCATCCTCGAGTCGGCTGGCGACAAGAAGATCCAGGTCATCAAGACGGTCCGCGAGCTCACCTCGCTGGGCCTCGGCGAGGCCAAGGCCGTCGTCGACGGTGCTCCCAAGGCCGTGCTCGAGGGCGCGAACAAGGAGACCGCCGAGAAGGCGAAGGCTGCTCTCGAAGAGGCAGGCGCCACGGTTACCCTCAAGTAATCGCGTCTGAACGCTTCACGAATGCCCCGGCTCCGGCCGGGGCATTCGTGCGTTAACGGGGGGCGTCAGCGCGGCGCGGCGGTCGACCCGCGCACCACGAGGGCGGATGCCGCGGCGACCTGCTCGACGGCTGAATCCGGGTCGTCCATCCGCTGCGTGAGGAGGCGGACGGCGTCGTGACCCTGGTCGCGCGGCGACTGCCGGATCGTCGTCAGGGCGAAGAGCTCGGCGTGCTCGTGGTCGTCGATGCCGACGACGCTGAGCTCGGTCGGCACGGCGATGCCGAGGCGCCGGGCGGCGATGATCGTACCGATCGCGGCCTCGTCGCACACCGCGACGATCGCGGTCGGCCGGTGCCGCCGATCTCCGAGGATGCCGACGGCCGCGGCGTACCCCTCGGAGAGGGTGGGGCCCGATCCCGCCACGCGCGCCTCGTCGGCGATCCCGGCGGTGCCGAGCGCGGCGAGATAGCCGTCGATGCGCTTCTCGTCGCCGTAGCTGAGCGCCGCGGCATCCGTCGTCCCGCCGACGAACGCGATCGCGGTGTGGCCCAGCTCGATCAGATGCTCGGTGGCGATGCGCGCGGCGGCGGCGTCATCGATCGAGACGGCGCTCGATCCCTCGCTGTAGGGCCCGACGCTGACGAGCGGTCGCCCGGTCTGCTGCAACCGCTCGAGTTCGTGAGCACTCGGTTGGATGCCGACGGCGATGATGCCGTCGAAGCGGCGACGGGGGAGCACGTTCGAGAAGAGACGCTCGCGGGTCTCGGACCCCTCGGGGACCCCGTAGAGGGCCAGGTCGTAGTCGAGCGCGAACAGTGCCTCCTGGATGCCGGCGAGGAGCTCGGCGAAGAACCAGCGGTCGACCGGGGGCATGACCACCCCGACCGTCTGCGTGCGGCCGGTGGCGAGGCTGGTGGCGGAGGAGTGGGCGACGTACGACAGCTCTGCGGCGGCCTGTTCCACGCGCTGACGCGTCTCGTCCGAGACGTAGCCGCGTCCGCTGAGAGCTCTGCTCGCGGTGGCCTTCGAGACGCCGGCGCGGGCTGCGACGTCGGCGATCTTGCTCATCGGTCCTCCTCGACCAATCTCGGCATCGAGGGTTCTCGCTCGTGGCATCGACGCCGGCGCGCGGGGGGACGCGCCGATGTCAGCGTAGTGCGTGACGGGGCCGAAAAGGAACCGGTTCCACATGAAAACGATGAGAGCGCTCCCATTCCGCATCCCGATATGCCGCGAAAGGATGCGATCTTGTGACCTTCCCCAGTTGTGCCGCGGGAGGAAAGGCCAGTAGGTTTACCTGGAATCGGTTCCCCAATGGTTGCGGCGATTGCTCCCTTGGGCGGACGATGATCCACCTGAAGAGGAGAAGTAAATGGCTTTGTCACAGCGATACCGCCTTCTTGCACCGATCGCGCTCGTCGGAGCAGCGACCCTGGTTCTGGCCGGCTGCGCCGAGGGCGGCAGCGGCGACGGCGGTGGAGATGCGAAGACCACGGTCCGCATCTCCGGAGGTATCACGGGCGTCGAGGCTGACGACCTGAACAAGTCCTTCGAGCAGTTCACGGAAGACACCGGCATCACCGTCGAGTACACCGGCGACAAGGGCTTCGAGGGCAACATCGTGACCAAGGTCACCGGTGGCGACGCCCCCGACATCGCGATCGTCCCCCAGCCGGGTCTGCTCAAGACCCTCGTCGACACCGGCAAGGTGAAGGCGGCTCCCGAGGCCGTCGAGGCGGCGGTCGACGAGAACTGGTCCGAGGACTGGAAGAAGTACGGCACGTTCGACGACACGTTCTACGCGGCTCCGATGCTCGCGAACCTCAAGGGCTACGTCTGGTACTCGCCCAAGCAGTTCGCCGAGTGGGGTGTCGAGGTCCCGCAGACGTGGGACGAGATGCTGACTCTCACCCAGACGATCGTCGACACGACCGATGGCCCCGCCTGGTGCGCCGGCTTCTCGTCCGAGGCGGCATCCGGCTGGCCGGGAACCGACTGGATCGAGGACCTCGTGCTCCGTCAGTCCGGCCCCGAGGTCTACGACCAGTGGGTGGCCGGTGAGGTCAAGTTCACCGACCCCGAGATCAAGGATGCCTTCGACGCCGTCGGTGAGATCCTGCTCAACCCGGACTACGTCAACGCGGGCTACGGCGACGTGAAGAGCATCAACTCCACCGCCTTCGGCGACGTGGCGGCGACCCTGGCGAAGGGCGACTGCGCCCTGACCCACCAGGCGTCGTTCCTCTCGGCGAACTTCCTCGAGGCGCAGACCGCCGACGGCAACACGCCCGAGGTCGCACCCGACGGTGACGTCTACGCGTTCATCATGCCGGGCGAGACGGCCGGCGAGGTCCAGGTCGAGGGTGGCGGCGAGTTCGTCGCCGGATTCTCCGACGACGACGCGACCCAGCAGGTTCTCGAGTTCATGGCCTCGCCGGAGTTCGCCGACGCACGCGTGAAGCTCGGTGGCGTCATCTCCGCCAACAAGAACGCCGACCCGAGCCTCGCCTCGAGCGAGTTCCTCCAGGAGGCCATGGAGACGATGCAGAGCGACACCACCACGTTCCGCTTCGACGCCTCCGACCTGATGCCGTCGACCGTCGGTTCGGGTTCGTTCTGGAAGGGAATGGTCGACTGGATCGACGGCAAGGACACCGACACGGTGCTCTCCGACATCCAGGCCGGCTACGAGAACTGATCGTCTCGCTACGATCAGCGTGAGCTGAGCGGGGTCGGGCTCCAGAGCCCGGCCCCGCTCCTCCCATCCATTCGCTCGAGTACGCGGCAGTACTCAGAAGGGGACTCCCATGTCGCAAGCGACCATCGAGAAGTCCGTCGAAGCCGACGAACTTCCGGTGACGAGGCACGGCGCCGATCCGAAGGGGCGCGCGATCACGCGCGCCGTCCTCGCGATCGGCTTCGTCGTGCTCGTCGCCCTCGCTCTCCTGCTCGTCTTCACCACCTCCACCGAAGAATCCGCCCGCACGACCATCGGGTTCTCGCTCAACAGCTTCTTCGTCGCCCTCGGCGGCATGCACCCGCTCGTGCAGATCCCCGTGATCCTCGCCGTCTTCGGCGTGGTGGTGGCCATCATCCTGGTGCTCATCGAGTTCGCCCCGCGCCCCGGCCGCGGCTACTTCATCATGCGGCTGGTCGCCTGCCTGGTGATCCCGGTGCTCGCCTTCCTGCTGCTGCGTCCGTACCAGAACGCCGTGCTCTACGTCGTGGCGATCGCCCTGCTGGTCGGCGCTCTGCTCTTCTTCGCGGACTTCCGCGCCCGCCAGGGAGCCGGCTACCTCTTCCAGCTCGTGCTCTTCATGGCACCCGCCTCGATCATGCTCGTCCTGGGCCTGATCTACCCGGCGATCTCGACCATCTTCAAGTCGTTCTTCGACAAGACCGGCGCGAACTTCGTCGGCTTCGAGAACTACGTCTGGGTCTTCACGAACCCCGTCGGCACCTCCTCGGTGATCAACACGATCCTCTGGGCGCTCCTGGCCCCGACCGTCTCGGTGGTCATCGGTCTCGCCTACGCCGTGTTCATCGACCGGGCGCGTGGCGAGAAGATCCTCAAGGTGCTCGTGTTCATGCCCGTCGCGATCTCGTTCGTCGGCGCCGGCATCATCTGGAAGTTCATGTACGACGCGCGTCAGGGTGACCAGATCGGTCTCCTCAACGCGATCGTCACCGCGTTCGGCGGCGACCCCGTGCAGTGGCTCGCCATCAAGCCGGTGCTCAACACCCTGATGCTCCTCATCGTGTTCATCTGGACGCAGACGGGCTTCGCGATGGTGATCCTCTCCGCCGCGATCAAGGCCGTGCCGATCGAGCAGATGGAGGCCGCCGAACTCGACGGCACCAACGCCTGGCAGCGGTTCCGCAACGTCACCGTGCCCGGCATCCGCTCCTCGTTGATCGTGGTGCTCACCACGATCACGATCGCCTCGCTGAAGGTGTACGACATCGTCGCCGTCATGACCGGTGGTCGTGACGAGACGAGCGTGCTCGGATTCGAGATGGTCAACCAGCAGCAGAGGTTCCAGAGTTACGGGCACTCCTCGGCGCTGGCCGTCGTGCTGTTCCTGTTCGTGCTGCCCCTGATCGTCTACAACGCCCGATCGATGGCCAAGCAGAGGGAGATCCGCTGATGAGCGCCACACAACTCGTCGTCACGCCCGACAACCGCACCAAGCGGCAGGTCGCCCGTGACACGCGCAAGAACGAGGCGATCGCCCACAAGAAGCTGACGTCGAAGGGCGCGACGATCGCTGCCGCGATCATCGCCATCTTCTGGACGATCCCGACCTTCGGCCTCTTCGTCACCTCGTTCCGTCCCGGTGCCGACACGCAGAACTCGGGCTGGTGGACGGTCTTCACGAACCCCGAGTTCACGCTCGACAACTACGTGCAGGCCTGGAACTCGGGCGGCACCTCGACCACGCTCGCCTCGGCGTTCGTGAACTCGCTCGCGATCACCATCCCCGCGACGGTGTTCCCGATCGTGATGGCGGCACTCGCCGCGTACGCGTTCGCATGGATCGACTTCAAGGGTCGCAACATGCTGTTCGTGTTCGTCTTCGCGCTGCAGATCGTGCCGCTGCAGATGGCCCTCGTGCCGCTGCTGAGCCTGTTCTCGGACGGCCTGTCGATCAACGACGTGCCGATCTTCCCGGGCTTCGGTCTGAACGAGGTGCAGTACAGCTTCGCCCGCGTCTGGATCGCGCACGCGATCTTCGCGCTGCCGCTCGCGACGTTCATGCTGCACAACTTCATCTCGGAGATCCCCGGCGAGATCATCGAGGCGGCCCGTGTCGACGGCGCCGGTCACGGCCAGGTGTTCTTCCGGATCATCCTGCCGCTGGCCGCTCCCGCGATCGCGTCGTTCGGCATCTTCCAGTTCCTGTGGGTGTGGAACGACCTGCTCGTCGCGACGATCTTCGCCTCGCCGGGCGCGCTGCCGATCACCCAGGCCCTCAACTCGCTGTCGGGCACGTGGGGCAACAAGTGGTTCCTGCAGTCGGCGGGAACGTTCATCTCGATCATCATCCCGTTGATCGTGTTCTTCGCCCTCCAGCGCTTCTTCGTGCGCGGCCTGCTGGCCGGCGCGACCAAGGGCTGACGCCTGAACGACGGATGCCGTGGCGCAACACTTCTGCGCCACGGCATCCGTCGTTCTACGCTGAACCTATGAAGTACGCAGATTCGATCGTCGACCTCGTCGGCGACACGCCCCTCGTGAAGCTCCGTCACGTCACCGAGGGCGTCGCGTGCACGGTGCTCGTCAAGCTCGAGTACTTCAATCCCGGCGGCTCGTCGAAGGACCGCATCGCCTCGCGCATCATCGATGCGGCGGAGGCGGCTGGGCAGCTGAAGCCCGGTGGGACGATCGTCGAACCCACGAGCGGCAACACCGGTGTCGGACTCGCCCTGGTCGCCCAGCAGCGCGGATACGCGTGCGTCTTCGTGGTGCCCGACAAGGTCGGCGATGACAAGATCGACGTGCTGCGGGCCTACGGAGCCGAGGTCGTCGTGACGCCGACGTCGGTGCCGGCCGACAGCCCGGAGTCGTACTACAGCGTGAGCGATCGGCTGGCGCGTGAGATCCCCGGCGCGTTCAAGCCCAACCAGTACGAGAACCCCAACGGTCCCCGCAGTCACTACGAGACCACGGGTCCCGAGATCTGGCGCGACACCGACGGCACGGTCACGCACTTCGTCGCCGGTGTCGGCACGGGCGGAACCATCAGCGGCACGGGGCGCTACCTGCGCGAGGTGTCGGACGACCGCGTGCGCATCATCGGCATCGACCCCGAGGGCAGCGTCTACAGCGGTGGAACCGGGCGTCCGTACCTCGTCGAGGGCGTCGGCGAGGACATCTGGCCCGGATCGTACGATCCGGCGGTGCCGCACGAGATCGTCGCGGTGGGCGATGCGGAGTCGTTCGCGATGACGCGCCGTCTCGCCCGAGAGGAGGGCATCCTCGTCGGCGGGTCGAGCGGCATGGCCGTCGTCGGCGCGTTGCGCATCGCCAAGGACCTGCCCGCGGATGCCGTGATGGTCGTGCTCCTGCCCGACGGTGGTCGCGGCTACCTCGGCAAGATCTTCAACGACGGCTGGATGCGCTCCTACGGGTTCAGCGAGGTGGAGGAGGGCGAGACCGTCGCCGACGTGATCGCCGCCCGCGCCGCGCGCCAGGGCGAGGCGATTCCGGATCTCGTGCACGCGCACCCGACCGACACGGTGCTTGAGGCGATCGGCATGATGACCGAGTACGACGTCTCGCAGCTCGTCGTGCTCAGCGCCGAGCCGCCCGTCATGATGGGCGAGGTCGTGGGCACGGTCGACGAGAAGGGTCTGCTCGACCTGCTGTTCCGCGGCGACGCCAACCCGGCCGACGCCGTGGGTGATCACGTGGGGGAGCGGCTGCCGCTCATCGGCATCCACGCGTCCGTCGCGCAGGCGCGTGCCGCGCTCGCCGACGCCGATGCGCTGCTGGTCACCGAGGGCGGCAAGCCGCACACCGTCCTGACCCGGCAGGATCTGCTCGCGTACCTCTCGAAGTGACGCGCGACGAGTGACGCGCGACGTAACAGGATCGCCGCCGCTCCGGAGCCCGCACGTAGGCTGAGGGGCATGTCCGAGCACTCCTTCGCCACCCGAGCCATCCACGCAGGTCAGGAACCCGATCCCCGCACCGGTGCGATCATCCCGCCGATCTACCAGGCCTCCACGCACGTGCAGGACGGCATCGGCGGCTTCCGCGAGGGCTACGAGTACAACCGAGCAGGCAACCCCACCCGGTCGTCGCTCGAGACCCAGCTCGCGGCCCTCGAGGGCGGCGTCTCGGCGCTGTCGTTCGCCTCGGGGCTCGCCGCCGAAGACGCGCTGCTGCGCGGCATCCTGAAGCCGGGCGACCACGTCGTGCTCGGCAACGACGTCTATGGCGGCACCTACCGCCTGCTCACCCGCGTGCTCGCGCCGTGGGGCATCGAGACGACCACGGTCGAGCTCGGCGACCTCGACGAGGTGCGCGCGGCGATCCGCCCCGAGACCAAGATCGTCTGGCTCGAGACGCCCAGCAACCCGCTGCTCAAGGTCGTCGACATCGCGGTCGTCGCGGAGGTCGCGCACGCGGCCGGCGCCGTCGTCGTGGTCGACAACACGTTCGCCTCGCCGGCGCTGCAGCAGCCGCTCGCCCTCGGGGCCGACCTGGTCGTGCACTCGACCACCAAGTACCTCGGCGGGCACTCCGATGTGCTGGGCGGCGCGGTGGTGTTCGGCGACGACACCCACTTCGACGCGATCAAGTTCCAGCAGTTCGCTGTGGGAGCCGTGTCGGCCCCGCTCGACGCCTGGCTCACCACCCGCGGCATCAAGACGCTCGCGGTGCGCGTGCGGCAGCACTCCGAGAACGCTCAGGCGATCGCCGAGTGGGCCGAGAGCCGTCCCGAGTTCGAGCGCGTCTTCTACCCGGGTCTCGCTTCGCACCCGGGCCACGACATCGCGGCCCGCCAGATGAGCGGCTTCGGCGGCATGCTGTCGCTCGCCCTCGCCGCGGGCCCGGACGCAGCCAAGGCGTTCGCGGAGTCGACGGAGATCTTCCAGCTCGCGGAGTCGCTCGGCGGCGTCGAGTCGCTGATCGGCTACCCGCCGGACATGACGCACGCCTCGGTGCGCGGCACCGCTCTCGCGGTCCCCGAGAACGTGGTGCGCCTGTCGGTCGGCATCGAGGACGTGCGCGACCTGATCGCCGACCTCGAACAGGGGCTCGCTCGCATCAGTTCCTGACGCGGGGAGTCGGAGCGCGAGACACCACATCCCTCGCGAGACACCACGGGGGCCGTGGTGTCTCGTCGCGGATGTGGTGTCTCGGCGCGCCCGCGCGGGCGTGCACGTAGAATGGGTGGCTGGGTCGAATCGATTCGACCGTCCGCCCTCGCTCCGAAAGGCCGTCGTGCCCGACGCTCCTCGCACCGACTCCGTCCCGACGATCCCCGCACACGCCGCGCCCGAACGCACGGCGACCGGCAGCATCCGCATCCCCGCCGCGACGGGAGCGATTCGCACGCTCGGGTCCAACCCGATCACGGCGCCGATCATGCTGCACCCGGGAGACTCGATCTCGAACGGCCGGCGCGCGCTGTACATCATCCTCCTCGGAGCGCTCACCGCCCTCGGGCCGTTCACGATCGACCTCTACCTCCCGGCCTTCCCGGTGCTCGAAGAGGACTTCCAGACGACCGCCGCGGCGATCCAGCTCACGCTGACCGGAACCATGATCGGCTTCGCGGTGGGGCAGCTGCTCGTCGGTCCGCTCAGCGACAAGATCGGCCGGCGGCTCCCGCTCATCATCGTGACGGCGCTGCACGTGCTCGCGAGCCTCGCCGCCGCGTTCGCGCCCACGCTCGAGCTGCTCAGCGCCTCGCGCGTGCTCATGGGCATGGGTGCCGCGGCCGGCGGTGTCGTCGCGATGGCGATCGTGCGCGATCTGTTCGGCGGCCGCCGACTCGTGGTGATGCTCTCGCGCCTCGCGCTCGTCTCGGGCGTCGCGCCCGTCGTCGCCCCGCTGATCGGCTCGTGGCTGCTGACGCTCATGCCCTGGCGCGGCATCTTCGGTGTGCTCGCGGCCTACGGCGTCGTGATGCTGATCTCGACCCTGATCTTCATCCCCGAGACCCTCCCCGCGGCCCGTCGTCAGGGCGGCGGCGCCACGGTGCTGCAGCGCTACCGCTCGGTGCTCTCCGACCGCGTGTTCCTCGGGGTGCTCGTGATCGGCGGCATGACCTTCTCGGGTCTCTTCTCGTACCTGTCGGCCTCGCCGTTCCTGTTCCAGCAGACGCACGGTCTCGACCCGCAGCAGTACGGTCTGCTTTTCGCCGTGAACTCGCTCGGCGTCGTCGTCGGCGTGCAGACCGCCTCGCGCCTCGCCGCGCGCTTCGGCCCGCAGTGGGTGCTCGCGTACTCGACCTCGGTGCTGCTGCTCGCGGGCACCGCGATCATCGTGACCGATCAGCTCGGACTCGGACTGTGGGGCACCGTCATCCCGCTGTTCGTCTTCATGACCGCGTGCGGCTTCACGTTCCCGAACGTGCAGGTGCTGGCGCTCGACCGCCACGGGAAGGCGGCCGGGACCGCTGCCTCGATCCTCGGCGCGACGAACTTCGGCGTCGCCGGTCTCATCTCGCCGGTCGTCGGCTGGGTCTCGCACGACGCGGGCATCACGGCCACGACGATGGCCGCGGTGATGGCCGGGTGCGCGGCGATCGGCATCCTCGCGCTCTGGTTCGTCGTGCGCCCGCGCACCGTCGGCCTGCTCACTCCCTGACGCGGCGGGCGCACCTCCCGGGTTCCCAGGCGCGCTCCGACAGAATGGGGCGATGGACAGGCGGATGCTGGTGTGGTCGGGTGTCGGGTGCGTCGCGCTGACCTTCGCGCTGGGAGCGCTGATCACCCTCGGGGTCGCGCACCCGTTCGTGTTCGACGCCTGGTGGAACGACGTCGTGGTGTCGTTCCGCTCGGAGGGACTGGTCGCCTTCGCGCACGCCCTCGACACGGTCGGCGGCGGGTGGGTCGCGGTGTATCTCGTGCCGCTCGTCGTGATCATCTCGTTCCTGCTGGCACGCCGCTGGAGATCTGGCGTGTTCGCGGCGCTCGCGTTCCTCGCGAGCGCGGGAGCGGTGCAGCTGCTCAAGCACCTCTTCGGGCGCGCGCGGCCGGAGGACATGCTGGTGCTCAGCGACTACGGGTCGTTCCCCTCCGGGCACACTGCGAATGCCGCGACCCTCGCCCTCGTCTTCGCGGTGCTGTTCCCGAACGTGTGGATCCGGATCGCGGGGGCGCTGTGGATCGTGCTGATGGCGCTGTCGCGCACCTTCCTCTCGGTGCACTGGGCGACCGACACGATCGGCGGCGCTCTGCTCGGGGCCGGGGTGGTGCTGCTGCTGGCGGCGTGGCTGCTGCCGTGGGTGCGGCGCCCGGGTGCCGCGGAGCCGCCCGCCGATAGTCTGGACGACGCCCCACTCACCGACGCACCCACTCACTGAGGAGTCCCCGTGTCGAGCATCCGCCCGTACCGTCCGTCCGATCGCGCGTCGCTGTTCGATGTCTGCGTGCGCACCGCCGATGCGGGGGAGGACGCCACCGGTGTGTTCTCCGACGACGAGCTCTGGGGCCTGCTGTTCGCGGTGCCGTACGTCGAGCGCGACCCGAGCCTGGCGTGGGTCGTCGAATCGGACGACGGCCGCGTGATCGGGTACATCGTCGCGACCGATGACACGGATGCCTTCGAGCAGTGGTTCCGAGACGAATGGTGGCCGCGGTTCGCAGACCGCTTCCCGCAGCCCGTCGAGCCGCAGACGCGCGAGGAGAAGATGCTCGCGTACGCCTACGGACGCCGGCCCGGCGCCGAGCCGAACGCCGCTGCGTACCCTGCTCATCTGCACATCGACCTGCTGCCCGAGACGCAGGGGCAGGGCCTTGGGCGCCGACTCATCGAGACGCTGTTCGACGAGCTCTCGCGTCGCGGCGTGAAGGGGCTGCACCTCGGGATGGATCCGGCGAACACCGGTGCCGCCGCCTTCTACGAGCGCCTCGGCATGACGCCGCTCCCGACCGCGCCGGGCGGGCAGAGCTACGGCGTGACCTTCGCGGGCTGAGGCTCTCCCTTCGAACGGGCGCGTGCGCGGAAGGTAGTGTCTCGCTGGCGTCCGGGCTGGTCAACGCCCTGTGGCGGGAGCGACGGCGCCCGTAACGTTCCTGGTTCGCGACAGATCGGAGCTGGACCATGAGCGATTCCCGCAACACACAGGGAACCCCCGGGGCGAATGACGACGCAGGCGCCGCATCCGGTGGCGCGTCGGAGAACGGAGCTTCGGAGCAGACCGGAGCCTCGGAGGAGACCGAGAAGATGCTCCGGGACGAGAGCACCGACGACGACGGAATGCCCCTCGAGAACCCGTCGGGCGGATGACGCGGGCGTCAGGCGTGATCGCCACGGACGTCGTCGCGGTGGACACCCCGCACATCGGAAACAAGAAGGCCCCGCACGAATGCGGGGCCTTCTTCGTCATCTGGCGGTGACGGCGGGATTCGAACCCGCGGTTGCTTGCACAACACACGCTTTCCAAGCGTGCTCCTTCGGCCGCTCGGACACGTCACCAGGGAACAACTTGTTCATCCTATCCGATGCGGCAGATGCTCCGTGACGCGGCGTACGATCTTGAGGTGGCAACCCCCAAGATCGTTCTCTTCTACGTCTTCACCCCGCTCTCCGACCCCGATGCGATCCGGGTGTGGCAGCGCGACCTCGGCGAGGCGCTGGGTCTGCGCGGACGGCTGCTGATCTCGGGCGACGGAGTGAACGGCACCCTCGGCGGCGACCTCCCCGCGCTCAAGAAATGGGCGCGCTCCTTCCGCTCGTACGCGCCCTTCAAGAACGCCGACATCAAGTGGAGCGAGGGCACCGGCGTCGATGCCGAGGGGCGCAGCCTCGACTTCCCGAAGCTGAGCGTGAAGGTGCGCGACGAGATCGTCTCGTTCGGCGCCCCGGGAGAGCTGAGAGTCGACGAGAACGGCGTGGTCGGCGGCGGCACCCGCCTGAGCCCGGAGGAGCTGCACGACCTGCTCGCCGAGCGTGGCGACGACGTCGTCTTCTTCGACGGCCGCAACGCGCTCGAGGCGCAGATCGGGCGTTTCCGTGGCGCGGTCGTTCCCGACACCGAGACCACCCGCGACTTCGTCGACCTGCTCGACTCGGGCGCCTACGACGACCTCAAGGGCAAGCCCGTCGTGACCTACTGCACCGGCGGCATCCGGTGCGAGGTGCTGTCGAGCCTCATGACCGCGCGCGGGTTCGGCGAGGTCTACCAGCTCGAGGGCGGGATCGTGCGCTACGGCGAGAAGTACGGCGACGACGGCCTGTGGGACGGCTCGCTGTACGTCTTCGACAAGCGCGGATCGATCGACTTCTCCGATCATGCGGCCGTGATCGGCGAGTGCGTCGGCTGCGGCGCCGCGACCTCGCGCACCGCGAACTGCCCCGACCTCTCGTGCCGTACGCAGTTCGTCGTGTGCGAGGACTGCGACCGCGTCGCCTGCGCACAGCACGCCGCCTGACGTATCGCATCCACGGTCGGAAACGGTCGGAACCGGTCGGAACCGGTCGAGACCCTAGGTCGCGGCGAGCGTGTCGACTCCTCGGGCGACGAAGAGGGAGCGGGGCACCAGGAGCGCCCGGGTGCGCGCTGGTGCATCGACGCTGCGCCGCAGATCGCGCAGCACGGTGCCCAGATCTGACGCGAGGTCGGCGGCATCCGCTCCGGATCGGGCGTAGGTCGCGCGTTCGACCGCATCGGCCAGGCGTCCGATCGCCGTCGCATCGACGCCGCGTTCGCGGATCAGCGCGGCCGCACGCATGCGCGGCGAATCGGCATCCGACGGCGGGATGCCGAGATCGACGAGTGTGCTCCGCACCTCGGTCCAGGCGGCGCCCGCATCGCCGTCGCGCGCGCGATCCCGGCGACGGGCGCGAACGAGGGCGCGGATCAGCGCGGGGAGCAGCAGCACCACGACCGCGCCGAGGATCACGAACATCACCGGTGTCGGGTCGACCGTGCGCAACTCGCCCGAGGAGGAGCTGTTGTCGCCGGCATCCTGACGATCGACCTCGGGGGCCGTCGTCTGCTCGGCCTGTGGAGCCGTGGTCTCCGGGGTGCCCGACGGTGTTGTGCCCGATCCCGGGGAACCCGTGACCGCCGTGCGGAACTCGGTCGGCACGCCGAGCGAGGCCGTGGGCTCGAAGGGCACCCAGCCGATGCCCGGGAAGAGCACCTCCGGCCAGGAGTGCAGGCGATCGCTCGTGACGGAGTAGATCGACTCGTCGCCGCGCTTCTCGCCGGTGAGCGAACCGGGCAGGTACCCCACGACGATCCGGGTCTCCATGCCCAGGCTCTCGGCCATCAGGGCGAAGGCGCCGGCGAAGTGCACGCAGTACCCCGAGCGCACGTCGAGGAACCGGGCGACGGCCTCGGCTCCCGTGCCGTCGAAGTCCTCCTCGACCGGGGTGTCGAGCGAGTACATGAAGTCGCTGCGGAACCAGTCCTGCAGGGCGAGCAGGCGGTCGTAGTCGGTACTTTCTTCTGCCGTGACCTCGCGGGCCAACTCGCCGACGATGGCGGGGATCTCGACGTCATCGGTCTCGGCGGTGGACTCCGCCGCCGACACCGCGCGGATCTGCTCGAGCGTGGGGGTCACGCGCACCGAGGAGACGGTGTAGTCGGCGCCGACGGCATCCGCATTGCGCGAGACCAGCGTGCGGTTGTCGGGCATCACCCGCCAGGCGCGGGGCACGCCCTGGATGTCGGTCGCGGGGTAGGGGACGGGCAGCCACGAGCTCGACATCCGCAGGATCCGGATCGAGGTCGTCGTCTCCGTCACCTCGACGTCGGCACCCCACTCGGGGTCGCCGAATCCGTCGGCCTGCGACTGCAGGCCCCCTCGGTCGGGCTGCCACACCTCGCCGTCGAAGTCGGAGAGGGTCGTGAGCCGCAGATACGGCGCCGCGCCGCCCGCCGTCGCGACCGTCAGGACCTCGACGGGGTTGGGCTGGCGCAGATCGTCGCCGAGCCGCAGCGATGCGTCGACCGTGATCCCCGTTCCGGTGCCGGTGAGTCCGGCGGCGAGGGGCAGACCGGGTGCGATGGCGAGCGTCACGGCGATCGCCGCGGCGCCGATGCCCACCGCGACGGATGCCGAGGTGCGGCGCGGCGTCTGCGGATCGGCGCGCGTCGCGTAGCGCAGCTGCGCGAGGACGAAGAGGGCGAAGAGCACGAACCAGACCACGTTCGCGTCGCCGAGGGTGACGATCATCGGGACGGATCCGACGAGACCGACGAGGAGGATCGGGAGGATCGCCGCACGGGCGGCAGCCAGCTGATCGAGCAGCATCGCGACGATCGCGAAGCCGAGCGCCATCGTCGCGGCGAGCCCGCGCGAGGCGGCGAGCGGCGCGGACCCGACCGCGACCTCCTGCCAGGCCGCGCCCGTCAAGGCGCCGAACGTCGAGAGCGTGGTGGGCGACGGGATGATCCCGAACAAGGCCGAGTCGCCCGCCGTCACCTGGGTGACGAGCGCCATCCCGACGAGCAACTGCACGAGGAGGGTGCCGACATCGCGCAGCCACGCGCGGCGGTAACGCAGCAGCACGCGCATCACGAGCCCGGTCAACGGGAGGAGCGTGACCGCCGCGACGACGGCGAACGACCAGGCGCCCGCCTCGATCACCGAGGTGAAGGGCCACATCGCGACGAGACCGCCGACCGCCGCGAGCACCGAGGGGGCGAGGACCGCCGGCGGCGTCTCCTCGTCGCGGTGCCACGCGACCTTCGAGCGCGAGCGGGAGCGCGATCGTGATCGTCGGGAGGCGCTGCCCGTCGCCTGCTCAGCCCGGAACATCGCCGACTCCGATCCGCTCCGGGAGGGCGTCCGCCCATGCCGCGGCCACGTCATCACCGAGCGGGGCGAACGACCAGCCGTTGCGCGTCGCCGCCTCTGCCGCACCCTGCTCGGGCCCGGTGGCGAGGAGGATGCCCGCGGCCGCGCCGGCGGTGCGCAACGATGCCGCGTCGTCCTCCGTCAGCCTGCCCGTGATGTAGACCAGAGGGCCGGGAGGAGCGCCGCCGATCAGCGTCGCCACGTCGCGGTGGTCGCCCCGCGGCGCGATCAGTGCCAGGGCGACGAGCAGCGCGTCACGGTCGTCCTCGTGACCGCGCAGGGTGCCGAGCAGCACGCCCGCGCTGTCGATCACGTCGACGCCGTACCCTTCATCGGCGAGATGCACGGCCGACGAGGCGCAGAGCGAGACCGCGGCCTCGAACGCGGCATCCGCGTCGTCCCCCGGTCGATCCCACCGCTCGGCGCTGCGGTCGAGCACGACGATCGCATCAGGGCTCGACTCCTCCTCTTCCTGCCGCACCATGAGCTGCCCACGGTGCGCGGTCGCACGCCAGTGGATGCGGCGCATCGAGTCGCCCGGCAGGTAGAACCGGGGCGAGAGGTTGTCGGCGCCCTGGCCGAGGCGCGTCGACGACGTGTGCGCCGTGCCGCCGGCCGCGCCGACGCGCACGGCGAGGGGTTCGAGCGCGAAGACCTCGGGTACGACCGTGACGGTGCGCGTATCGCCGAACTCCTGCTCGCGCCGCGCGAGACCGAAGGGGTCGACGGTGCGCAGCACGAGCGGCCCGATCGGCCAGACACCGCGACGCACGCCCGTGATGCGGTACCCGAGCTGCCCGGACTGCGGCGGATACTCGCCGCCGGCGTCGCCGCTGACGGCGTCGGGCAGGACGTCGTGCCACAGCGCGTGCGGCACGCGCAGCGAGCGCAGGGCGAAGCGGATGCTGACGCGCGAGGTCTCCGAGACCGTGAGCAGGTCGGTCGACACCTGTCGGGAGACGGTGCCCGTGCGCCGCGGGAGCCAGGCCATGAGCGCCGAGAAGCCGGTGAGGAGGGCGAGCAGGGCCCCGATGTAGAGCAGGATCGGTGCGGCGACGAGGTTCGCTCCGATCACGCACAGCAGCGCCGCGACCAGCGCGCCCGCACCGCGGCGGGTCAGGGATCGGCGGCGTCGCATCGAATGCCTCAGACGCGGCTCGCGACGGGCACGCGCACGCGCTCGACGATGTGCGCGAGGGCCGTCTCGATGGGCTGGGCGCCGGCGCGGTGCGCACCGCGGGCGGGCAGCAGCCGGTGCGCGAACACCGGGATGAGGAGGGCGGTGACGTCGTCGGGGATCACGAAGTCGCGGCCGTCGAGCGCCGCCCACACCTTCGCGGCACGGATCAGCTGCAGCGTCGCGCGCGGACTCGCCCCGAGGTGCAGGCTCGGGTCGGTGCGCGTGGCCTGCGCGAGGGCGACCGTGTACTCCTCGAGCGCGGGCGCCACGTGCACGGCGCGGGCCCAGGCGATGAGCTGCGAGATCGAGCCGGCATCGGCGACCGCGGCGACGGCCGCGAGCGGGTTCACCACGTCGCGCTGTCGGATCATGAGGGCCTCCGCCGCGGCATCCGGGTACCCCATCGAGATGCGCATCATGAAGCGGTCGCGCTGCGCCTCGGGCAGGGCGTACGTGCCCTCCATCTCGAGGGGGTTCTGGGTGGCGACGACGAGGAAGGGCGAGGGGAGCGGATGCGTCGACCCGTCGACGGTGACCTGACGCTCCTCCATGGCCTCGAGCAGTGCCGACTGCGTCTTGGGCGAGGACCGGTTGATCTCGTCGGCGATGACGATGTGCGCGAAGATCGCGCCGCGCTTGAACTCGAACTCGCGGTCGACCGGGTTGTAGACCGAGACGCCGGTCACGTCGCCCGGGAGGAGGTCGGGGGTGAACTGGATGCGTCGCACGGTCGCGTCGACGCTGGCCGCGAGGGCGCGCGCCAGCATGGTCTTGCCGACCCCGGGCACGTCCTCGATGAGCAGGTGGCCCTCGGCGAGCAGGCAGATCAGCGCACTGCGCACGGCATCGGGCTTTCCGTCGATCACCTCTCCCACGGAGGCGAGGATCGCGGAGGTCTGGGCGGCGAACTGTTCGGCCGTGATCAGGGGGGAGTTGTCCGTCATGCGTTCCCTCTCGTCGGCGCTGCAGCGCGCGTTACTCGATCGTAACCCGCAGGGCATTCGCATGGGGCTGGCAGATCGCTGTGCTTCCTCGGGCCGCGGGCGCCCCGCACACCCCTCAGCCCCAGACGCGGGCCCGGGGCCGTGCGACGTCGACACGGCCCTCGCTGCTGCGGGCGACGCGGAGCAGGGCGAGACCCTGCGCGCCCTGCAGCTCGTGCAGCGTGCACGTGCCGATGGCCTGCCGCCAGTGGCGCTCGAACTGCTCGGCATCGCCGCGCCGCCGTGCGATCGCGCGCGGAACCGGCAGGAGGGTGCGCCCCGGGGAGAGCCGGTCGGCGAGGCGTTCGAAAAGCCGCGTCGACCCCGCGGCGCCGCGATCGATCCGCAGCAGGAAACGGGGTGTGCGCACCGCCGCGAACAGCTCTTCGACGGCATCCGTCACCACTCGACGATCCGCGGGCATGCCGCCCAGCTCGATGCGCACTCGGGTGCGGTCGTCGTCGACGTGCGCGACGATGTCGGTGTCGTCGAAGGGGCCGATGCGCCCCGCATCACGGAGGGTGCGTGCGACGACCAGGGCGGCCAGCCGGTACACCTCGGCGGGGTGGCGGCGATCGCGCAGGGTGCGCCCGAGCAGGGGCAGGAGCGTCGTCGCGGCGGCCAGCGCCCCACCGGCCGCGACGAGCGCGGCTCCGAGCGCCGGGTGCACCGCGAGTCCCTGACCCGCCAGGACGGCGAGCAGCAGGCCGACGCCGAGCGCCCCGCCCACGGCGGAGGTCGCGCCGTCGGCGCGCGCGACCTGGGTGGTGCGCAGCAGGGGAGCCGCCGCGACCTGCCGCACCGTGATCTCGTCGCGTTCGCGGGACGTGTACGGCTCGCCGATGCGCCACTCGGCGCGCGTGGTCGTCCGCGCCGGCCACGCGGCGCGCAGCAGATCATCGACGCCGCGGATGGAGGCATCCGGATGCTTGTCGAGCACCGCCTCGAACGCCTGGGCCGCTGCCGAGGGCAGTGCGTGCGCGAGTCCGCTGACGATCCGACCGTCGCCGTCGGCGTTCAGGCCCCACAGATGCGAGTGCTTGCGGCGCAGACGATCCGGCTCGCTCGCGTCGTCGAGGGCGACATCGGCGGGGATCAGGCACGCCACCGACCAGTTGTGCGCCACCTTCTCGGGCCACCCCGGATCGAGGCGCAGGGTGCGGCCCCGCAACTGCTGCGTCGCCGATGACGTCGCGACGGCGGTGAGGTCGATGAGGGTGTTCACGGCGGGGCAGTCCCATCCCTCGCCGAGCAGGCCACGGGTACCCACGAGCACACGCACCTCTCCGCGACGGATCAGCTCCGACACCGCGGCGACGATGCGTCCGCTGCCGGCGCCGGACGCGCGCAGGTTGCGCGTGGCCCCGGCGGCCTCGCCGATATCGACCGTCACCCCGAGCAGATCCGCGAGCGCGGGTGCGAGCGTCGCGGCGTCGTCGGCGCGCACGCGCAGGTACTGCGCGGTCAGCAGCACCGGCCGCAGCCCCGCGACGACGGGATCAGCGACGAGGGCGTCGAAGGTGCGCAGCGCTCCGGCCGCGGCATCCGCACCGCGCCGATTGCCGTGCGTCACGAAGTCGGTGACGACGACGGCACGGATGCGCTCGCCGTCGTCGCTCGCGAGCTCGCGGTGCAGGATCTCGACGGCCGCGGCATCTTTCGCCTCCGACGAGGCCAGTGTCGTCTCGACCGGGTTGCGCCCGCGGCGCAGCCCGCGGTCGGTGAGCAGGTAGCCGAAGTCGGCGAGCGAGCGCCGCACGTGCTCCCACTGGTTCGCGGCCGACGGATCGGCCAGCAGGCGCGCCTGCGCGAACCGCACGAGGACGGTGAGCAGATCGTCGGTCGTGCAGCGGTCGAGCAGCACCTGCGGGATGGCGGCGACGAGCGGATGCTGCGGCACGACCTCGCGCAGCACCACCGCGCACGAGCGGGCGAGGGCGAAGTCCGCGGAGAGTGCCCGGTCGATGCGGGCGAGCGGGTCTTCGTCAGGCGGTCCGTCGGCGGGCTGCAGCTGCTCCTCGAGGAAGGAGATGCCGTCGGCGGTCGACAGCACGTCGACGATCATCGAGTGCAGCAGCGCCTCGTGCCGGCGGATGAAACCGGCCTCCGCGGGCGTCGGTTCGGTGAGGAGAACGAAGTCGCGGTACGGGGCGAGGTGCCCCTCCTTCACCACCGCCGGGGTCGGGACCTCGTAGTCGACCTCTCCGAGCAGTTGGCTGTAGTTCTCGTACTCCGTCTCGTCGTCCGGCGACGGCAGGGTGGCGGTGAGACCGATCAGCAGCGGCTCGACCCCCGTCTCGCGGATGCGCGCGGCGAGGTACGCCACGACCAGGGCCCAGTGGTCGAGCAGGTGGTGGCACTCGTCGAGCACGACCGTGCGCACCCCGGCGGCGACGAGGCGATCGATGAGCGCCGTGGCGTTCGGATGCAGCACGCGCGCGAGCTCGGCGGGATTGCGCCGGGCGAACTGCGAGCGCAATCGGCGCGTGCGACGACGGATGCCGGAGCGGTACTGCGCCGGATTGTCGATCGCGAGCTCGGCGAGCCAGGTCGCGGCATCGGCGTCGCTACGCCCCGCCTCGACCAGTTCCTCGGCCCACACCACCCGCGCCAGGTCGTCGAAGGGCGAGCCGTCGCCGGTGACGCTGAGCGCCTGGTACGTGAGAGCGGTGAGGTCGGCGATCCTCTCCGGGTCGTCCGACACGGCGCGGGCATCCGGGGCGAGATCGACGGCGGTGCGGACCCATTGCTGACGGATCGTGACGGTCGGGGCGAGGACGAGGGTCCGATGGCGTTCGCGCGCCGCGAGCAGCAGACCCAGCAGGGTCTTGCCCGATCCGGGAGGGGCGACGACGTGCAGCGGCTCCCGACCGCCGACCGGCAGCCGGGTGAGGACCTCGGCCTGGTACGTGCGCAACTCGCCGGCGAAAATCCAGCCCGTGAGCGGGGAGGCGACGGGCTCGGGCGGCATGATCTCCCCAGTCTGTCAAAAGGTGCGCCCGCTCATCGGTTAGACTTGTCGACGGCTCTCCGCGTGGCGGCATCCAGGCCAATTCCCCCAGGGCGGAAGCGCAGCAAGGGTAACCGGGCTCTGCTGGGTGCGCGGAGGGTCACTTTCTTTTTCAGCCTCCTCCGGGGCTGTCCTGTCAGGATCGTGATGTGACCGACGCCACCACTCCTCCGCGGCAGAATGCTCTCTCGCGCTTCGCCTCACCCGTGCTGCTCCTCGCCGCGATGTGGGCGATCCAGTTCGCCGATGCGCTCCTCCCGGGTTCGTTCACGGGGTTCGGCATCCGCTCCTGGGATCCCGAGGGTCTGCTCGGCATCGTGCTCGGGCCGCTGCTGCACGCGAACTGGGCGCATCTGATCGGCAACTCCGTGCCCTTCCTCGTGCTCGGACTGCTCGTCGCGGTCGAGGGCACCCGCAGATTCTGGACGGTCACCGCGATCGTCGCCGTCGTCGGCGGCCTCGGCACCTGGGTCTTCAACGCCCCGGGAACGGTGACGGTCGGGGCATCCGTGCTCGTGTTCGGCTACTTCGGCTACACGGTCGTGCGGGTCTTCGCGCCGGGCCGCGTCGCCCACCGCATCGGATACGCCCTCATCGCGCTCGTCGTGATCGGCGTGTACGGGGCGACGATGCTCGCGGGCGTGGTGGGCGTGAGCCAGGGCATCTCGTGGCAGGCGCACCTGTTCGGGGCGATCGGCGGCGCGCTCGCCGTGTTCGTCGGGCGACGCGGGGGCTCCGCGGAGTGAGCGCGCCGCGGTCGCGCTCGCGCACACCCGCTCGACGCCGGAAGAAGCGTCGGCCCGCGGCCCGGCGCCGACCGGGCGTCCGTGCACGGGCCGCCCGGCGTCGGCGGCGGATGCTGGTGCTCCGGCGTGTGCTGATCGGGGCCGTCGCCGTCGCGCTCTTCGCCGGGATCGCCGTGCTCGTGCCGCTCGGTCTCGCGCACGAGAAGCCCCTCGCGATCTGCGCGAGCGACCCGCGCACCTACCCCTCGGCCGGCATCGAGGGGTGGCGCGGGGAGCAGCTCGAGAACGCCGCGACGATCATGGCGACGGCATCCGCCCTGGGCTTCGCGCGCGACGGGCAGATCCTGGGCGTGATGACCGCGATGGGCGAGAGCAGCCTGCGCAACATCGATTACGGCGACTGGGAGACGAGCGGATTCACGAATCCCGACGGCTCGCGCACCACGAGCATCGGCCTGTTCCAGCAGCAGGAGTGGTGGGGGAGCGTCGAGCAGCGCATGGATCCCGCCACGTCCGCGACGCTCTTCTACGAGCGGTTGGCGCGGGTGCCGGGGTGGTCCTCGATGGACCCGTCGCTCGCGATCCATCGCGTGCAGATCAACCTCGATCCCACCTACTACTCCCGCTACGCCGCCGATGCGACCGCCGTCGTCGACGCGCTGTCGGCGCCGTGTTGACCTCCGGGAATCACACGGGGATTAAGTCCGGTCCGCTCCCAGGGCGTGCCGAGTGAGGTGCGCCTAAGCTGGAATCGTGGCGCGGAGCATCTACATCACCTCGGCCGAAGGCCATACCGGAAAATCGACGATCGCCCTCGGCGTGCTCGACGCGCTCATGCGCGTCACCCCGCGGGTCGGCGTGTTCCGGCCGATCGCGCGCTCGGTCACCGAGCGCGACGAGATCCTCGAGCTGCTGCTCGCCCACGACGGCGTGCATCTCGACTACGACGACTGCATCGGCGTCAGCTACGACGACATGCGCCACGACCCGGAGCACGCGCTGTCGACGATCGTCGCACGGTTCAAAGCGGTCGAAGCGCAGTGCGATGCCGTGGTGATCATCGGCAGCGACTACACCGACGTCGCCAGCCCCGCCGAGCTCGGCGTCAACGCCCGCATCGCCGCGAACCTCGGAGCTCCGGTGCTGCTCGTGCTGTCGGGACGCGACCAGCAGCGCCAGGCAGAGCAGCTCGGCACGACGACCGCCCGGGTGCCTGCCGCGGTCGGGCAGATCGCCGCGCTCGCGCTCACGGAACTCGAGCAGGAGCGCGCCGAGCTGTTCGCCGCGATCGTCAACCGCTCGGACCCCGCCGAGCTCGACGCCATCATCGAGGCGGTGCGGGGGGTGCGGCCGGGCAAGAGCACGCCCGTCTGGGCGATCCCCGAGGACCGCACGCTCGTGGCGCCGTCGATCCGCGGCATCCTCGCCGCCGTCGACGGCCGCCTCATCAAGGGTGACGAGGGGCGGCTGACCCGCGAGGCGCTGTCGATCGTCGTCGCCGGCATGTCGATGGTCAACGTGCTGCCGCGCATCACCGAGGAATCCGTCGTCGTGATTCCGGCCGACCGCACCGAGGTGCTGCTCGCGACGCTTCTCGCCGACGCCTCCGGCACCTTCCCCCGGGTCAGCGGCATCATCCTGAACGGGCCCTTCGACCTTCCCGAGCCGATCACGCAGCTGCTCGACGGGTTCCCGTCGACGGTGCCGATCATCGCCACCGATCTCGGCACCTACGACACCGCCGTGCGGGTCATGGGCGCGCGTGGCCGGCTCTCCGCCGACTCGCGCGCGCGGTACGACCGGGCGCTCGGACTCTTCCAGACCCATGTCGACATCGCCGAGCTCGCGACGCAGCTCGGGCTCGCCGAATCGCGGGTCGTGACCCCGCTGATGTTCGAATACGGCCTCATCGAGCGCGCCCGCGCCGACCGCCGGCGCATCGTGCTGCCCGAGGGCGGCGACGACCGGATCCTGCGCGCGGCCGCCACGCTGCTGGCCCGCGAGGTGGCCGATCTCGTGATCCTCGGCGACGAGGCCGCCGTGCGCGCCCGCGCGGTCGAGCTCGGCATCGACATCACCACGGCCCAGGTGATCAGCCCCACCGATCCCGAGCACGTCGCGAGGTTCGCCGAGGAATACGCACGACTGCGGGCGCACAAGGGCATCACCCTCGCGCAGGCCGCCGACACCGTGACCGACGTCTCGTACTTCGGCACGATGATGGTGCACCTGGGTCTCGCCGACGGCATGGTCTCGGGAGCAGCGCACACGACGGCGCACACGATCCGTCCCTCCTTCGAGATCATCAAGACGAAGCCGGGCGTGAACGTCGTCTCGAGCGTGTTCCTCATGGCGCTCGCCGACCGGGTGCTCGTGTACGGCGACTGCGCCGTCATCCCCGATCCCACGAGCGTCCAGCTCGCCGACATCGCGATCTCGTCGGCGGCGACCGCCCGCCAGTTCGGGATCGATCCGCGCGTCGCGATGCTGTCGTACTCGACCGGCGAGTCCGGGTCGGGAGCCGACGTCGACAAGGTGCGCGAGGCCACGGCGCTCGTGCGCGAGCGCGCTCCCGAGCTGCTCGTCGAGGGGCCGATCCAGTACGACGCGGCCGCCGATGCCGCCGTCGCGAAGGCGAAGCTGCCCGATTCCGCGGTCGCGGGTCGCGCCACCGTGTTCGTCTTCCCCGATCTGAACACGGGCAACAACACCTACAAGGCCGTCCAGCGCTCCGCCGGCGCGGTCGCGATCGGACCGGTCCTGCAGGGACTCAACAAGCCGATCAACGACCTCTCGCGCGGTGCGCTGGTCGAGGACATCGTCAACACCGTGGCGATCACCGCCATCCAGGCGCAGGGAGAGACCGCATGAGCGCGATCCTCGTGATCAACAGCGGCTCGTCGTCGCTGAAGTACAGCCTCCTCGACATCGAGCGCGAGCACGAGCTCGCCTCGGGCCTCATCGAGAGGATCGGTCAGGACACCGGTGCGGCCTCGCACACGGTGCGGCCCGACACCGATGCGGATGCCGTGCCCACGATGCTCGACGCGACGTACAGCGACGAGCGCTCGATCCCCGATCATCATGCGGCCTTCGCGGTGATGCTCGAGCAGTTCGCCGAGCACGGACCCTCTCTCGCCGAGCATCCGCCGGTCGCCGTCGGACACCGGGTCGTGCACGGCGGGGCCCGCTTCTTCGCGCCGACCCTGATCGATGCCGACGTCGAGCGGCAGATCGAGGAGCTGTCGGTACTCGCGCCCCTGCACAATCCGGCCAACCTCGCCGGCATCCTCGCGGCGCAGGCCGTCTTCCGCGGCGTGCCGCACGTCGCCGTGTTCGACACCGCTTTCCATCAGACCCTGCCCGCTGCGGCCTACACCTATGCGATCGACGCCGAGCTGGCGAAGCAGCACCGCGTGCGGCGCTACGGCTTCCACGGCACCAGTCACCAGTTCGTCAGCGAGGCGGCCGCGGCGTACCTCGGCCGCGACCTCGGCGATCTGCGCCAGCTCGTGTTCCACCTGGGCAACGGAGCGTCGGTCACCGCGATCGACGGAGGGCGCTCGGTCGAGACGTCGATGGGGCTGACCCCGCTCGAGGGCCTGGTGATGGGCACCCGCTCGGGAGACCTCGACCCGGCGGCTCTGGTGCACGTGTCGCGTCGCGCCGGCCTCTCGATCAACGAGCTCGATGCGCTGCTGAACACCCGCAGCGGACTGCAGGGCCTCGCCGGACGCAGCGACATGCGCGACATCCTCGCGGGCGTCGATGCGGGGGAGGAGGCGGCGACCCTCGCCTTCGACGTCTACGTGCACCGCCTGCGCGCCTACGCCGGGGCGTACATCGCCCAGCTCGGCGGCGTCGACGTGATCTCGTTCACCGCCGGCGTCGGCGAGAACGCGGCCCGGGTGCGCGCGGAGGCCCTCGCGACCCTCGGATTCGCCGGCGTCGAGGTCGATCACGGGCGCAACGCCGAGCGCGGTCGCGGCATCCGGAGGATCTCCACGGATGCCTCGACGGTGACGGTTCTGGTGGTCCCGACGAACGAGGAACTGCAGATCGCCCGGCAGACCGCCGACATGCTCTGAGCACACGGTTTCCGCAGGGGTTACTCTGGGGCGCGGCTCCCCATTACGCTGTCATGGTGGCACGGAGGAGTGCCGAAACCCTCGACCTTCTCCCTGGAGGCTTCTGTGCCGGAAAACCTGCCCGATCTGCTCGCCGCAGAAGGGGTGCTGTTCGACCTCGACGGCGTGCTCACGCCGACGGCAGAGGTCCACATGCGGGCCTGGAAAGCCGTGTTCGACGACGTGTTCGCCGAGTGGGGCATCACGCCGGCCTACACCGACGCCGACTACTTCGACTACGTCGACGGCAAGAAGCGCTACGACGGTGTCGCGAGCCTGATGCACAGCCGCAACGTCGAGATTCCCTGGGGCGAGGTCGACGACCCGCCCTCCGCCGACACCATCTGCGGCATCGGCAACCGCAAGAACGACGCCTTCGCCGCCGAGCTGCGCCGTGACGGCATCGCCCCGTACCCGGGCTCGCTCGCACTGGTCCAGCGTCTGCACGCGGCCGGGGTGCCGCTCGGCGTCGTGTCGAGTTCGAAGAACGCCGAAGAGGTCCTTGCCGCCGCCGACCTCCGCTCGTACTTCCGCATCGTGGTCGACGGCGTCGTCGCCGAGCGCGACGGTCTGGCGTCCAAGCCCGCGCCCGACATGTTCCGCGCCGGCGCCGTGGCGCTCGGCGTCGACCCCGCTCGCAGCGTCGCCGTCGAGGACGCGACCTCGGGCGCGGCATCCGCATCGGCCGCCGGCTACGCGCACGTCGTCGGCGTCGACCGCGGCACCGGGGCCGACGCGCTGCGCGCCGCGGGCGCCACCGTCGTCGTCGACGACCTCGACCGCTTCCTCCCGACCACCCCGAACTCTGCACCGGAGACCACCGCATGATCGACCGCGACCGCTTCCCCGTCGACCCGTGGCGCCTCATCGAGACGCGCTACTCCGAGGAGGGCGTCGGCGAGACGCTGTTCTCGATCGGCAACGGATACCTCGGTCTCCGGGGCAATCACATCGAGGGCCGCGGGGCTCACGAGCACGGCACCTTCATCAACGGGTTGCACGAGACGTGGCCGATCCGTCATGCCGAGCAGGCCTACGGCTTCGCCGAGGTGGGCCAGACCATCGTCAACGCCCCCGACGCCAAGGTCATGCGCGTCTACGTCGACGACGAGCCGATCTCGTTCGACGAGGCGGATGTGCGCGAGTACCGCCGCACCCTCGACATGCGCACGGGTGTGCTCGAGCGTCTCGTCGTGTGGGAGACGCCGTCGGGCAAGCGCGTGCGCATGCGCGACGAGCGCATCGTCAGCTTCGAGGAGCGCCACCTCGCGATCCTGCGCCTCGAAGTCGTCGTCGAGAACTCCGACGCTCCCGTCACGATCAGCTGCCAGATCCTCAATCGCCAGGACGGTGCGGGCGTCTACGCCGGCACCCCGACCCAGGCCCAGAAGCCGGGCTTCGACCCGCGCAAGGCCGAGAAGATCGCCGATCGGGTGCTCGAGCCCGGTGAGCACTGGCAGGACGGCCTGCGCTCGGCGCTGTCCTACCGCGTCGCCGACTCCGGCATGACCGTCGCCGTCGTCGCCGACCACATCCTCGAGACCGAGAACGAGTACAGCGCCCGCGCCCTCGTCGAGGCGGACATCGCGAAGAACGTCTTCCGGGTGCAGGCCAAGGCCGGAGTGCCGATCACCGTCACCAAGCTCGTGAGCTACCACACCTCGCGCGGGGTGCCTCCGCGCGAGCTCGTCGACCGCTGCCGCCGCTCCCTCGACCGCGTCGCCGTCGAGGGCGTCGAGACGCAGTTCCAGCGTCAGCGCGACTGGCTCGACGCGTTCTGGGAGCGCAGCGACGTGCAGATCGGCGGTCACGACGACCTGCAGCAGGCGACCCGCTGGTGCCTCCTCCAGCTCGCGCAGGCCGCTGCCCGCGCCGACGGCACCGGAGTCCCCGCCAAGGGCGTCTCCGGGTCGGGGTACAGCGGCCACTACTTCTGGGACACCGAGATCTACGTGCTCCCGTTCCTCGCGTACACGTCGCCGCAGTGGGCGCGCAACGCGCTGCGCGCCCGCGTGCTGATGCTGCCGGCGGCGCGTCGGCGTGCGGCCCAGCTCAACGAGGCGGGGGCGCTCTTCCCCTGGCGCACGATCAACGGCGAGGAAGCCTCGGCCTATTACGCCGCGGGCACCGCGCAGTACCACATCAACGCCGACGTGAGCTTCGCGCTGGGCAAGTACGTGCGCGCGACGGGAGACACCGAGTTCCTCCGTCGCGAGGGCGCCGACGTCGCGGTCGAGACCGCGCGCCTGTGGGCGACGCTCGGCTTCTGGCGCTCGGCGCAGGTGGTCGAGAACGCGGATGCCGCCGACGGTCTGCAGACCTTCCACATCCACGGCGTCACCGGTCCCGACGAGTACACGACCGTCGTGAACGACAACCTCTACACGAACGTCATGGCACGCTACAACCTCCGCTTCGCGGCCGAGGTCGTGCGCGAGATCCGCGAGACGTATCCCGAGGACTACCGCGACCTCGTCGAGCGCACGGGCCTGTTCGAGGGCGAGGCGGAGTCGTGGGAGCGCGCCGCCGAGGCGATGTTCATCCCCTACAGCGAGAGCCTGGGCATCCACCCGCAGGACTCCCTGTTCCTCGAGCGCGAGGTCTGGGACCTGGCGCACACGCCGTCGTCGCAGCGTCCGCTGCTGCTGCACTTCCACCCGCTGGTGATCTACCGGTTCCAGGTGCTCAAGCAGGCGGATGTCGTGCTCGCGCTGTTCCTGCAGGGCAACCACTTCTCGCCCGAGGAGAAGCGCGCCGACTTCGACTACTACGACCCGCTCACCACGGGTGACTCGACGCTCTCGGCGGTCGTGCAGTCGATCCTCGCGGCCGAGGTCGGGTACCAGGACCTCGCGCTGAAGTACTTCGAGGAGTCGATCTTCGTCGACCTCCACGACCTGCACAACAACGCGGCCGACGGGGTGCACGTGGCCTCCGCCGGTGGCGTGTGGACCGCGCTCGTATGCGGTTTCGGCGGCATGCGCGACTACGAGGGCGAGCTGAGCTTCGACCCGCGTCTGCCCGCGGCCTGGCCCTCGCTGACCTTCCCGATGAAGTGGAAGGAGTCCGAGGTCACGGTCACGATCACGGCCCACGAACTGCGTCTGCGGGTGCGCTCCGGCGCACCGGTGCCGTTCACGGTGCGCGACGAGGCCTACATCGCGACCGAGGGCGAAGAGGTCGTCGTCCCGCTCGCCGACCAGGGCCCGCTGATCCCGGGTCGCCCGACGCTGCGCCAGTTCGCGGATGCCCGTCGCGAGGACGGAACGCGCCTCTCGGCATCCGTCCCGGTGATCACCACGTCGATCCCGGTGCTCGCACCGCCGGAGTGATCGCGCGCGGCAGGTGCGTCTCCGGCGGCGCACCTGCCGCGATGTCCGTGGCACGCCGTAGGCTGTTCTGGTGACCACAGCCCTCTATCGCCGCTACCGCCCCGAGACGTTCGGCGAGATGATCGGGCAGTCCCAGGTGACCGACCCGCTCATGACCGCGCTGCGCGGAGACCGCGTCGGCCACGCCTACCTCTTCTCCGGCCCCCGCGGGTGCGGCAAGACCACGTCGGCGCGCATCCTCGCGCGGTGCCTGAACTGCGCCGAGGGGCCGACCGACGTCCCCTGCGGCACCTGCCCCAGCTGCGTCGAGCTCTCGCGTGCCGGTGGCGGATCGCTCGACGTGGTCGAGATCGACGCCGCGAGCCACAACGGCGTCGACGACGCGCGCGACCTGCGCGAGCGGGCGACCTTCGCCCCGAGCCGCGACCGGTTCAAGATCTTCATCCTCGACGAGGCGCACATGGTGACGCCGCAGGGCTTCAACGCGCTGCTCAAGCTCGTCGAAGAGCCGCCGCCGCACGTCAAGTTCATCTTCGCGACCACCGAGCCCGAGAAGGTGCTCGGCACGATCCGATCGCGCACGCACCACTACCCGTTCCGTCTCGTGCCGCCCGCGGCCATGCTCGAGTACGTCGAGAAGCTCTGCGTCGAAGAGGGCGTCGTGGTCGAGCAGGGTGTGCTGCCGCTCGTCGTGCGCGCCGGTGGCGGATCGCCGCGCGACACGCTCTCGCTGCTCGACCAGCTCATCGCCGGCTCCGACTCGCCCGCGGGCTCCGAGACGGTCACGGTCGCGTACGCGCGCGCCGTCGCTCTCCTCGGCTACACGCACGCGGCCCTGCTCGACGAGATCGTCGATGCCCTGGCGATCGCCGATGCGGCGACGGCGTTCCCCGCCATCGACCGCGTGGTGCAGACCGGTCAGGACCCGCGCCGCTTCGTCGACGACCTGCTCGAGCGCCTGCGCGACCTCATCGTGATCGCCGCCGTCGGCAACGGCGCCTCCGCCGTGCTCCGCGGCATCGCCGATGACGAGCTCGAGCGCATGCGCACGCAGGCGGCCGCCTTCGGCGCCGCACGACTCTCGCGCACCGCCGACGTCGTCAGCGCCGCGCTCGACGACATGTCGGGCGCGACCTCGCCGCGACTGCACCTCGAGCTCATGGTCGCCCGCGTACTGGCCGGGGGAGCGGATGCCGCGGCCGGGGTGGCGCCCGCTGCCGCCGTCGCGCCCGCAGCAGCGGCCCAGCCGCACGCCGCTTCGCGACCGTCGGCTGCACCTGCATCTGCACCTGCAGCAGCGCAGGCGCCCGCTCCGGCTGCTCCTGCTCCAGCCGCCGCTACCCCGGCCGCGCCGGTCGCGGCACCCACCGCAGCCGCAGCCCCGACGTCCGCGCCGGAAGAGGTGGCTGCCTCCGCCGCGCCGGCTGCTGCCGTCGCCGAGCCCGCCGCCGAGCCCCTTGCTGCCGCCGCTGAGCCGGTTGCTCCCGCTGCCGCTGTCGCCGCCGAGCCCACGCCCGCCGCGGCACCGTCGGGTCCGGTGACGCTCGATCGCATCGTCGCCGCGTGGCCGGCCGTGCTCACGCGCCTCGAGAGCATCAGCCGCTCGTCGTGGCTGGTCGTCACCACCGTGCAGCCCCTGGCGTACGACACCGAGTCCGAGGTCCTCACGATCGGTTTCGCGAGCCAGCACGATGTCGCGAAGTTCAAGGGAACGACGCCGGGCGCAGGCACGTCCGATCACCTGCGCACCGCTCTCCAGCAGGAGCTCGGTGTGGTCGTCAAGTACCGGCCTGCCCCGCTTCCGGCCGGCGGTGCCGCGTCGACCGGCGGCGCACCGCGTTCGGGTGGATCCTCGGGGTCCGCAGGCGGTGCCCAGGCGCCGGCCGAACCCGCCCCGACGGAGCCTGCCCCTGCGGGTTCCTCCCGACCACCGAGCCCGCGCCCCTCGTCCGCTCCCGCGCCCGCCGCGGTGACCGAGTGGGCCGTCGCCGCGATCCCGACGTCCGACGCCGCGCCCGAAGCGGTGACGACCCCCGTCGGCCCCGGGTCGTCCCTGCCGGTCGACGACGAGCCCGAAGAGGTCGAGGCCGCGGCATCCGCGCCCGTCCCTCCGACCGACGGCACGATCGACCGCGACGAGCCCCCGCTTCCCGGCGACGACGAGGCGCCGTTCCCCGACGACGAGCCGCCGTACGACCCCTCGTACGAGCCCGCTCCGCACTCGGCCCCGCCGGCACCGGTCTCGGCCGCGCGGGTGCCCGCCGCGTCCGCGGCACCGGCACCCGCCGCACCTACACCCGCCGGCGCACCGTCCTCCGCCGCACCCGCGAGCGCCCCGGCGCGGGTCGTCTCGGCCCACGCCGCTCCGCGCGTCACCGAGCGTGCGCCGGCGCCCGGGGGAGTGCAACGCTACGGCGAGGCCGTGATCCGCCAGGTGCTCGGCGCGACGTTCGTGCGCGAAGAGCCCTATGAGCCCCCGACGAGGTTCGCCTGATGTACGACGGAATCGTTCAAGAGCTGATCGACGAGTTCGGGCGCCTGCCCGGCATCGGTCCGAAGTCCGCGCAGCGGATCGCCTTCCACATCCTGCAGACGCCGACGTTCGACGTCGCTCGACTGTCGGAACTGCTCAGCGACATCCGCACGCGCGTGCGCTTCTGCGAGGTGTGCGGCAACGTGGCCGAGCAGGAGCGGTGCGCGATCTGCCGCGACCCGCGCCGCAACCAAGCGCTCATCTGCGTGGTCGAAGATGCGAAGGACGTCGCGGCGATCGAGCGCACGCGCGAGTTCCGCGGGCTCTACCACGTGCTCGGCGGAGCGATCAGTCCGATCGCCGGCATCGGTCCCGACGATCTCCGCATCGCGCAGCTCATGAGCCGCCTCGCCGACGGCACGGTGCAGGAGGTCATCCTTGCCACCAACCCGAACCTCGAGGGCGAGGCCACCGCGAGCTACCTGAGCCGCTACCTCACCACGATGCAGATCACGGTCTCGCGCCTCGCCTCGGGGCTCCCCGTGGGCGGCGATCTCGAGTACGCCGACGAGGTCACCCTCGGCCGCGCCTTCGAAGGGCGGCGCGTGCTGTGACGACCCCTCGCGCGGTTCGACGATGAACGCGCAGCACACCGGATTCTCGCGACGCGGATGGCTGCTCTTCGGGGCCATGGCTCTGCTGTGGGGCGTGCCGTACCTGTTCATCAGCATCGCGGTCGAGTCGTTCTCGCCGCCCGCGATCGTCGCCGGGCGCACGCTCATCGCCGCGCTCCTCCTGCTCCCCTTCGCGCTGCGCAACGGCGCGTTGAAGGCGGCATGGAAGCACTGGCCCTGGGTGCTCGCCTTCGGCGCCGTCGAGATGGCGGGTCCCTTCCTGCTCCTCGGGCACGCCGAGATGACGCTGCCGTCGGGCATGACCGGCCTCCTCGTCGCGACCGTGCCGCTGTTCGCCGCGCTCATCGCGCTCGGCGGCGGCGATCGCGGAGTGCTCAAGCCGGCGCGATCGATCGGACTGCTCGTCGGGTTCCTCGGTGTCGCGATCGTCGTCGCGGGCCCCGGCCTGTTCGGCGGCGAGGTCAGCCTGCTCGCCGCCGGTGAGGTGCTGCTCGTCGCGGTGCTGTACGCCACCGCCCCGTTCATCGTCGCGCGCAAGCTCGCCGACGTGCCCTCCCTCGGAACGATCACGCTCTCGCTCCTCATGATCGGCGTCTTCTACCTGCCGATCGGCCTGCTCACCCAGCACGAGGTGCCGACCCTCCCCGCGATCGGCGCCCTGCTCGCCCTCGCGGTGATCTGCACCGCGGTCGCGTTCCTCGCCTTCTTCGCGCTCATCCGCGAGGTCGGTCCCGTGCGCGCCCCGCTGTTCACCTACGTGAACCCGATCGTCGCGATCGTGCTCGGCGCGATCGTGCTCGCCGAGCCGCTCACCCCCGGGTTGCTGATCGGCTTCCCGCTCGTGATCGCCGGATGCTGGTTCGCCGCCACCGGCGGACGGCTGCGGCCGCCGGCATCCGCTCTCCCTCCTCCCGCGGTGCCCTGACGACCGGCCTCGACCGACATCGTCCGGCCCCGGATGCGGCGTCACATGCACAGCGGAGCATATGGCGCGATCGTAGAATGAGCGGTGGGCGGATCCGCCCGACATCCCCGGGAGTGAACGTGGCCCTCATCGTGCAGAAGTACGGCGGCTCATCCGTCGCCGACGCAGAGAGCATCAAGCGCGTCGCCAAGCGCATCGTCGACACCCGTCGTGCCGGTCACGACGTCGTGGTCGCCGTCAGCGCGATGGGCGACACCACCGATGAGCTCCTCGACCTCGCGAACGAGGTGGCGCCGATCCCGGCACCGCGCGAACTCGACATGCTGCTCTCGAGCGGTGAGCGCATCTCGATGGCGCTGCTCGCGATGGCGATCCACTCGATGGGCTTCGAGGCCCGCTCGTTCACGGGCAGCCAGGCGGGCATGATCACCGACTCGCAGCACGGTGCCGCACGCATCGTCGATGTGACGCCGATCCGTCTGCGCGAGGCTCTCGACGAGGGCGCGATCGTGATCGTCGCCGGATTCCAGGGCTTCAACCGCGACACCCGCGACATCACCACGCTCGGCCGCGGCGGCTCCGACACCACCGCCGTCGCCCTCGCCGCCGCTCTCAAGGCCGACGTCTGCGAGATCTACAGCGACGTCGACGGCATCTTCACCTCCGACCCGCGCGTGGTGCCGGGTGCGCAGAAGCTCGACCACGTCTCGAGCGAGGAGATGCTCGAGCTCGCGGCCAACGGGGCGAAGGTGCTCTACATCCGCGCCGTCGAGTACGCACGCCGCCACGGCGTGCTCATCCACGCCCGGTCGTCGTTCTCGTCGGCCGAGGGTACGTACGTTTTGGGCGAGGGTATGAAGAACCCCCGCGAAGCCGAGGGAGCAGCCATGGAAGAACCGATCGTCGCCGGCGTCGCCACCGACCTCAGCCAGGCCAAGATCACCGTCGCCGGTGTGCCGGACGTGCCGGGCAAGGCGGCGGAGATCTTCAAGATCGTCGCGAAGTCGGGCGCGAACGTCGACATGATCGTGCAGAACGTCTCGGCCACCGGACGCACCGACATCTCGTTCACCGTTCCCAAGGCGGATGCCGCGGCGGCGCTGAAGGCCCTCGCCGGCGACCAGGCCGAGGTGGGCTTCCAGAACCTCGTGCACGACGACCAGATCGGCAAGCTCTCCGTCGTCGGCGCGGGCATGCGCACGCACTCCGGTGTCTCGGCCGTGCTCTTCGAGGCGCTGTCGGCCGGCGGCATCAACATCGAGATGATCTCGACCTCCGAGATCCGCATCTCGGTGGTGCTCCGCGGCAGCGACCTGCTCGAGGCCGCGCGCACGGTGCACACCGCCTACGGCCTCGACGGCGACACCGAAGCGGTCGTCCACGCCGGCACCGGTCGCTGACCCGGCGCCCGGCCGTCCGGCTGCGCGATAGACTCGCCGGAACCCTGACATCGGCGCCAGGCGCGGCATCCGCATCCCGACGCCGCGCCTTGCGCCTCGTACGCAGTACCGCACGACGCCAAGGAACATCATGACCCGCATCTCCGACTCAGGACTCTCCGTCGCCATCGTGGGCGCCACCGGCCAGGTGGGCACCGTGATGCGCGAGATTCTCGCCGAGAGGTCCTTCCCGATCCGCGAGCTGCGCCTGTTCTCGTCGGCCCGGTCGGCCGGCACGTCGATCGAGTACGGCGGCACGTCGGTGATCGTCGAGGACGTCGAGCAGGCGGATGCCGCGGGCATCGACATCGCCCTCTTCTCGGCCGGCGCGACCGCCAGCCGCGCCTACGCGCCGCGCTTCGCCGCCGCCGGCGCCGTCGTGGTCGACAACTCGAGCGCGTGGCGCATGGACCCCGAGGTGCCGCTGGTCGTCAGCGAGGTCAACCCCCACGCGATCGACGAGCGCCCCAAGGGCATCATCGCGAACCCCAACTGCACGACCATGGCCGCGATGCCGGTGCTGAAGGCGCTGCACGCGGAGGCGGGCCTCGAGCGCCTCATCGTCTCGACCTACCAGGCGGTCTCGGGCTCCGGCCTCGCGGGTGCGCAGGAGCTCCTCGGCCAGGTCGAGGGCGTGCTCGCCCAGGGCGACACCCTGCGCCTCGTGCACGACGGTTCGTCGGTCGACTTCCCCGAGCCCGAGAAGTACGTCGCCCCGATCGCTTTCGACGTCATCCCCTTCGCGGGCAATCTCGTCGACGACGGCGACAACGAGACCGACGAGGAGAAGAAGCTCCGCAACGAGAGCCGCAAGATCCTCGAGCTGCCCGACCTGCTCGTTGCGGGCACCTGCGTGCGCGTGCCGGTCTTCACCGGGCACTCGCTCTCGATCCACGCCGAGTTCGCGAACGACATCACCCCCGAGCGCGCGACCGAGCTGCTGTCGGCTGCTCCCGGCGTCGTGCTCGACGAGGTGCCGACGCCGCTGCAGGCCGCGGGCAAGGACCCGAGCTTCGTCGGTCGCATCCGCGCCGACCAGTCGGCTCCGGCGGGCAAGGGCCTGGTGCTCTTCGTCAGCAACGACAACCTGCGCAAGGGCGCGGCCCTCAACGCAGTGCAGATCGCGGAGATCCTCGCTGAGCGCCTGAGCGCCTGAGCGGGTCCGCGCGCGATAGCGCGACGGCATCCCCGCGATGCGGAAGCGGTCTGATCGGGCCGGCCCCGGTGGTCGGCCCGGTCGCGTCCGCGAACTAGACTGTCGTGGTGACCGAAACAGTCGATGTCGTCCTGATCGGCGGTGGCATCATGAGCGCCACCCTGGGTACTCTGCTGCACGAGCTGCAGCCGGAGTGGAAGATCGTCGCCTTCGAGCGACTCTCGGATGTTGCCCAGGAGAGTTCGAACCCCTGGAACAACGCCGGCACGGGGCACGCCGCCCTCTGCGAGCTCAACTACATGCCGCAGGGCACCGGGCCCCTCGACCCCGCGAAGGCCGTCTCGATCAACGAGCAGTTCCAGCAGAGCCGCCAGTTCTGGTCGTCGCTCGTCGACAAGGGCGTGCTCGACGCTCCCTCCACCTTCATCAACGCCACGCCGCACATGACCTTCGTGCGTGGTGAGAAGGACGTCGCGTACCTCAAGGATCGCTACGAGGTGCTCAAGAAGCAGCCCCTGTTCGATGGCATCGAGTACAGCGAGGACTCGCGCGTCATCAACCAGTGGGCGCCGCTGCTCATGCAGAAGCGCCGCAAGGGTGAGCCCTTTGCCGCGACGCGCGTGCCCGCCGGCACCGACGTCGACTTCGGAGCCCTCACCCACCAGCTCTTCGACCACCTCACCGATTCGGGCGTCACGCTGCGCACGAACCACGAGGTGCGCTCGCTCAAGCGCCAGAAGGACGGCACCTGGCTCGTCAAGTACCGCACGACGATCGGTCGCACCCCGAACGAGGTCAAGGCGAAGTTCGTGTTCGTCGGCGCCGGTGGATGGGCGCTCAAGCTGCTGCAGAACTCGGGCATCCCCGAGATCAAGGGCTACGGAGTCTTCCCGATCGGCGGACAGTTCCTGAAGACCAGCAACCCGAAGATCGTCGAGCAGCACAAGGCGAAGGTCTACTCGCAGGCATCCGTCGGTGCACCGCCCATGTCGGTGCCGCACCTCGACACGCGCGTGGTCGACGGCGAGGCCTCGCTGATGTTCGGGCCCTTCGCGACGTTCAGCCCCAAGTTCCTCAAGAACGGTTCGATGCTCGACATCGTCTCGCAGGTACGCACGCACAACCTGTGGCCGATGCTGCGCGTCGCCTTCGCGAACCCCGACCTGATCACGTACCTCGTCGGCGAGCTCATGAAGAACCACCGCAAGAAGGTCGACAGCCTGCGCACGTTCATGCCGACGGCGAAGGACGAGGACTGGACGCTCATCGATGCGGGTCAGCGCGCGCAGGTCATGAAGAAGGACCCGAAGAAGGGCGGCATCCTGCAGTTCGGCACCGAGGTCGTCGCCGCGGGCGACGGCTCGATCGCCGGGCTCCTCGGCGCCTCGCCCGGTGCCTCGACGGCCGTGCCGATCATGCTGAACCTGCTGAAGACCTGCTTCCCCGACGACTACGTGGCCTGGGAGCCCAAGCTGCGAGAGCTCATCCCGACGTTCGGCGAGCAGCTCAACAAGGATGCCGCGCTGGCGAAGGAGTCGACGACGGCGACGGCGGCGACCCTCGGCATCAACGTCTGAGGTCGGCCGGTGGCGAAGCTCTACTTCCGCTACGGCGCGATGAACTCGGGCAAGTCGACCGCTCTTCTGCAGGCGGCCTACAACTACGAGGAGCGCGGGCAGCGGGTGCTGCTGGCCAAGCCCGCGATCGACACCAAGGGCGCGTCCGAGATCTCGAGCCGTCTGGGGATGACGCGGGAGGTCGACTTCCTCATCGCTCCCGGCGACGATGCGAAGCAGCTCTTCCTCGCTCGCCGCGACGATGCGCGGGCGCACGCTGACGACATCGCATGCCTGCTCATCGACGAGGCGCAGTTCCTCACGCCGGAGCAGGTCGACGACCTCTTCCGCATCGCGGTCGAGGAGGGCATCCCGGTGCTCGCCTACGGCATCCGCAACGACTTCCTGACGCATGCCTTCCCCGGGTCGGCTCGCCTGCTGGCGATCGCGCACTCGCTCGAAGAGCTCAAGACCATCTGCCGTTGCGGCCGGAAGGCCGTGTTCAACGGCCGGGTGGTCGGCGGGCGCTTCGTGTTCGACGGCGACCAGGTCGCGATCGACGAGGGGGCCGACGGCCAGGCCGCTCCCGAGGTGACGACCTACGAGTCGCTGTGCGGCACCTGCTATCTGCAGGAGTCCGGCGGACGCCTGGGCTGAGCCCGCCCCCTCCCTTCGCTCTTCCGGAGCGGCGATTTCACGTACCCGCGTTGCGTGGTCTGACCACACGACGTAGAGTGTGGTCAGACCACAGCGCGGACCACCGATGGGCGCGCGCGGTGCGACCGAGGAGAGAGCGGATGGCGGAGCAGCCGGTGCGTGCGTGGCGAGTCGTGCTCGACCACATCGAGCACGACCTCCTCGAAGGGCGCCTGAACCCGGGCGACCGGCTCGCCTCCGAGCGCGACCTCTCCACGGACCTGGGCGTGGGCCGCTCCAGCGTGCGCGAGGCGTTCCGCGTGCTCGAGGTCATGGGCCTCATCCGCACCGCGACCGGTTCCGGGCCGCAGGCGGGCGCGATCGTCATCGCGACGCCCGCCGGGGGCATGTCGCAGCTCCTGCGCCTGCAGGTGGCCGCGCACGGCTTCCCGCTGGCGGATGTCGTCGCGACCCGACTCGTGCTCGAGGACTCCACAGCCCACGCGCTCGCGACGGCGCACGACCGCGACACCGCCGCCGCCCATCGGATGCTCGCCGCCATGGACGCGCCCGACCTCACCCCCGCGGAGTTCCTCGCCCTCGACGCGCAGCTGCACCTCGCGCTCGCCGAGGCGAGCGGCAACACCGTGATCGCCGCGATGATGGCGGGCCTCCGCTCATCGATCGAGTCGTACGTGCAGGCCGGCGCCGCGTCGATCCCCGACTGGGACGACATGGCCTCCCGCCTGCGCGAGGAGCACCGCGCCCTCGTCGCGGCGATCGACACCGGCGACGCGGCATCCGCTCGCGCCCTCGTGCATGCGCACATCACCGGCTACTACACCGCCGCGGGCCTAACCCGCACGGCCTCGACCGACACGATCCCCGACAGCACCCCCGACAACTGAGAGGACCACCATGGTTCAGCGCCAGGTGCCCAAACCCGCCGAGCTCTTCGACCTGATGAAGTTCAAGAAGCCCGAGTTCAACGGGCGCAAGCGTCGCCTCGACGCCGCGCTCACGATCGACGACCTGCGCCTGATCGCGAAGCGCCGCACCCCGAAGGCCGCGTTCGACTACACCGACGGTGCGGCCGAGGGGGAGCTCTCGCTCACCCGCGCGCGTCAGGCTTTCCAGGACGTCGAGTTCCACCCCGGCATCCTGCGCCCGGCACCGACCGTCGACACGAGCGTCGAGATCCTCGGCGGCCCCTCCGCGCTGCCGTTCGGCATCGCCCCGACGGGCTTCACCCGACTGATGCAGACCGAGGGCGAGTCCGCCGGTGCCGGCGCCGCGGCTGCCGCCGGCATCCCGTTCACGCTGTCGACGCTCGGCACGACCTCGATCGAAGGCGTGAAGGCCGCCACCCTTCGAGAGCCTCAGGGACAGATTCCCGGAAGGAACTGGTTCCAGCTCTACGTCATGCGCGACCGCGAGATCTCCTACGAGCTCACCCGTCGTGCGGCCGCCGCAGGATTCGACACCCTGCAGTTCACGGTCGACACCCCGGTCGCCGGAGCCCGTCTGCGTGACAAGCGCAACGGCTTCAGCATCCCGCCGCAGCTCACCCTCGGCACGATCATCAACGCGATCCCGCGCCCCTGGTGGTGGTACGACTTCCTCACCACTCCGAAGCTCGAGTTCGCCTCGCTGAGCACCACCGGCGGCACCGTCGGCGAGCTGCTCGACGCCGCCATGGACCCGACCATCAGCTACGACGACCTCGCCGTGATCCGCGACATCTGGCCCGGCAAGATCGTCATCAAGGGCGTGCAGAACGTCGAGGACTCCGTGCGCCTGCGCGATGCGGGTGTCGACGGCATCGTGCTCTCGAACCACGGCGGGCGCCAGCTCGACCGCGCGCCGATCCCGTTCCACCTGCTGCCGAGCGTGCGCCAGGCGGTCGGAGACGACTTCACCGTCATGATCGACACCGGCATCATGAACGGCGCCGACATCGTGGCGGCGGTCGCCCTCGGCGCGGACTTCACGCTCATCGGCCGCGCGTACCTCTACGGTCTGATGGCCGGCGGACGCCAGGGCGTCGACCGAACCATCGCCATCCTGCGCAGCGAGATCGAGCGCACGATGCGTCTGCTCGGCGTCTCGACGCTCGCCGAGCTCGAGCCCGGACACGTCACCCAGCTGCAGCGGCTCGTTCCGGTGGCTCGCCCCGCCGCCGAGGCAGTCGTGCGCTGAGGCGCATCCGTTCGGTCGAACGACGAAGCGCCGTCGTGCCCGGCTCAGGTCTGGGGTGCGACGGCGCTTCGGCGTGGAGGCCAGGGCACGAGCATCGAGGTGGTGCGGCGGTACTCCGCGTACGCGGGGTACTTCGCGGCGGTGATCGACTCGGTGAAGATCGTCGAGCCGATGAACAGGAGCGAGAGCAGCACGGCTCCGACGATCGTCGGGTTCAGGACGCCCCCGACGAGTCCCGCGCCTCCCGAGACGGCCGCGCTGGCGCCCAGCGCGTAGAACGCCCACCACTGCGCCTGCTCGAAGAAGAAGTTGGGGTGGCGGCTGTAACGGAAGAGCCCGGTGGTCGCGAAACCGGGGGAGAGGGTGCCTCCCGCCGCCTTCTTGCGCTGGTGGAAGACCCACTGCTGCTGGTCGGCGATCGTCTCACCGGTGAGGAAGGCGAGGAAGGCGGCGATGAAAAGCACATCCCAGCCGGTCATCGCGGACGGATGCCGCGCGGCCACCATCGCCGGGAGCGTGATGAGCACGAGCAGGGTCATCTGGTAGGCGATGATGAAGAACAGGTTGAAGAGCTGGAACTGCCAGGGGCGCATGCGTCCGCGCAGGATCGCCCAGCGGTAGTCCTCCATGCCGGTGTAGCCGCCCTTGCGGGCGAAGTTGAACGTGAGGCGCGCGCCCCAGGCCGTGGCGAGCAGCCCCATCGCGACGAGCCGCGCCGATCCGTCGCCCTCGGCGAAGGCGACGCCCACGAAGATCCAGACGTATGCGACCGGGACGATCGACCACGCGCGATCGACCCAGGAGGTGTCGCGGGTGATCAGCGACAGCACCCAGCAGACGAGGCTGGCAGCGGCCGCCACGATGATGACGATGAGCAGAGCGTCCATGCCGCCATGCTAGGCCCGGAGCGGGCGTGAGCGGCGGATGCCTGCGAAAGGTCGATCAGAGCGTGGGGAGGAGGGCGTCGAGCTTGTCGGCCGTGTCCTCCCAGCCCTCGACCGCGACCGAGGGCACGCCGATCGCGAGCACGGGGTAGTCGTTGCCCCCCTCGTCGAGACGGTCGCCGAAGAAGAGCATGTCGGTGAGGGGGATGCCGGTGAGGTCGGCGAGGCGCGTCATCCCGAACGCCTTGTCGATGCCGGCGCGGGTGATGTCGATCGACGTCGACCCGCCCGAGCGCACCTCGAGGCCGGGGAGGCGGGCGGCGACGGCATCGCGCAGCGCGGCGCGCTTCGCGCCCGTCGGGTCCCACGCGTGCTTGGCGTCGCTCGGCGCGCGCTGTCCGAGGGCGGAGAAGGTGATCTGCGAGCCGCGGTCCTCGAGGATCTCGCCCCAGGGCTCGGCCTCCCACAGCTCGAGGCGTTCGGCCTCCTCCCGCAGGGCGGTGAGGGCGGCGGACTTCTCGTCGTCGGTGAGGTCGTGCGCGTAGACGGTGGCGAACGCCGTGCCGTCGTGGCGCAGGTAGCGGGTGCCGCAGGTGGGCAGGAGGTGCAGTCGGCCGAGCTCGGCGGCATCCGCATCGGTCAACTGGGCGACGACCTGGGTGCGGAACTGCGTCTCGTTGCCGCCCGAGATGATCGCGACGTCGACCCGATGCAGCAGGGCCTGGAGCAGGGCGGCGATGCGCGGGGTGATCGCCGCCTTCGAGGTGGCGAGCGTGTCATCGAGGTCGAAGGCGACGAGAGAGGGCGCGGTCATGATGCTTCCAGCCTACGAGAGGGCGAGGGGCCGGAGAGCACGGCGACCAGGAGTGCGGACAACACCGCGAGGACGACGCCGATCGTCGCTCCGGTCGAGTTCGCGATCACGTCGGAGACGGTCGCCGCGCGGTGCGGAAGCACCAGACGCTGGAACACTTCGATGCCGATCGAGATCGCGGGACCGACGAGGAAGGCGAGGCCCCAGACCGGGCGGGGGAGGAGCACGAACGCGAGGATTCCCACCGGCACGAAGACGCAGACGTTCGCGAGGATCTCGAGGCGGGTGAAATCGAGTGACGCCCAGCCGAGACGGTGCGCGGTCGACAGAACGAGGTCGAGCAGGTTGGGCAGACGCTGTTCGACGCGGGAAGGCGTGAGGGTGAGTGCAACGAGCCCGGCGAGGAACGGGATGCCGAGGCCCAGAGCCCAGGCGCGTGTGCGGCGACGCGGCGGGGGGAGGAGCGAGCCCATGCCGTCCCTTCGATCCGCGGTCGGGGTACAGAGAAGGCCGCCCCGCAGGGCGGCCTTTCCGGTGTTACTGGTCGGGGTGACAGGATTTGAACCTGCGACCTCTTCGTCCCGAACGAAGCGCGCTACCAAGCTGCGCCACACCCCGTTTTGCAACCCTCCGAGTCTACAAGGAAAAGTCGCGAGCGCCCAATCGAGCGCTCAGGTCCGCGCGGTGAGCGTGAGCAGCGTCGCCTCCGGACGGCAGGCGAAGCGCACCGGGGCGTAGATCGAATGCCCGCAGCCCGCGCTGACGTTGAGCGGCACGGCGCGGTCGCCGTGCGTCCAGGTGCTCAGCCCCTTGGCCTGCTTCAGGGGGATGTCGCAGTTCGCGACCAGAGCGCCGAAGCCGGGGAGGCACACCTGGCCGCCGTGTGTGTGGCCGCCGAGGATCGCGTCGGCGCTGAGGTCGATGAACCCGTTGAGCACCCGCTGGTACGGCGCGTGCGTGACCCCGAGCACCGGTGTGCCGGCGGGTGCCGGGCCGAGCGCCGCGATCGCGTCGGGCAGCTCGTCGAGGCGGTCCCAGTCGCGGTGGGCGTCGTTCACGCCGAAGAGGTCGATGTCTCGCCCGGCGACCGACAGGCGCGCGGCGGTGTTGTTGAGCCCCGTCCACCCGAGCTCGTCGGTGAAGTAGCGATCCATCGCGTCGGTGTCGAGCAGGCGCGGGGCGCTCGTGTGCTTCGACGGACCGGTGAAGTACTTGAACGGGTTGCGCGGCGAGGGCTCGTTGACGTCGTTCGAGCCGTGCACGAAGACGCCGGGGATGCCGGCGAAGGGATCGAACGCACGACGGATGCCGTCGAGCCCCTCGCGATGCCCGAGGTTGTCGCCGGTGTTGACGATCAGGTCGGGCTTCAGCTGGGCGAGCGAGGCGAGCCAGTCCTGCTTGCGGTGCTGCCAGGGCGCCATGTGAGCGTCGGACAGGTGCAGGATGCGCAGGGGAGCGGAGCCGGGCGGCAGAGCGGATGCCTCGACCTCGCGCACTGTGAACAGGTAGCGTTCGATGCCGATGCCCCAGATCGCCGCTGCAGCGCCCACGGCCCCCACCGCGCCGAGCGCGATGAGGGCCGGGTGCACCGAAGAGGTGCGGGTCACTCGCAGACCACGGTCACGGTCGTGGTCTTGCTCGCAGCACTGCCCGGGGCCGGGTCGGTGCTGATCACCTTCTTGCCTCCGCCGTTGCAGGAGGCGTCGAACTGGAGCGATTCGAACCCGGCGGCGAAGAGCGAGGCCTGGGCGGCGCTTCGCGACTTACCGATCAGGTCGGCCGGGACCGTCGTGGCCTGTCCGTTGCTGGGCGAAATCGTGATGTTGGCGCCCGTCGGAGCCTGACCGGACGGATCCTGCGCGGCGACGATGTTGGTCGCTTGCGAGCCGTCGACCGGCGCTCCGACCGAAACCGCGAATCCGGCGCCCTCGAGAGCTGCGGTCGCCTCGTCGATCGTCATCCCGACCACGCTCGGCACGTCGACGAGGATTTGGCGGGTGAGGTTCCGGTCGGGCTGTGGGAACGCGTTTCCCCCGTAGACGTCATTCGCCGCGGCCTGCGCGGCCCTCGCGATCGGGTAACGCACGTCGTTGAGGTACGACCCCAGCAAAGACGGTACCTGGAACACGTTCTCCTGGCCCTGCCAGCGTCCGGCCCACACCGCGGTCGCGACCTGGGTGCTCGACTCGATCATCATGGTCGACCAGCGGTCGTGTGTTCCGGTCTTACCGATCAACGGCGTGCCGTCGTAGGGGTTCGCGCGGGAACCGGTGCCACCGCTTGCCATGACGCCCTGAAGGGCATAGGCGGCAGTCGCGGCGACCTCGGGCGTGAGCACGCCTTCCTTGCACGATACCGGCGGGATCTCGTGTTCCGTGCCGTCGGCATTGAGCACCTTCTCGATCGCGCGCGGGGCGCAATAGGTGCCGCCGTTCGCGACGGTGGCGTAGGCGGCGGCCATCGCCATCGGCGAGATGTTCTTCGGCCCGAGCACGTCGTACGGCACGTTCTGGTCGGTGACCTTCCCGCCCGTTGCCAGCGTCACGCCCATGCGGTCGGCGACCTTGTTGATCTCGCAGATATCGAGCTTCGCGGCCATCGCGAAGAATCCGCTGTTGAGCGACTGCGCGGTGAAGGTGCGAACGTTGTTGGTATATCCGCGGCCGCCGCCGAAGTTGCCGATCTCCGCTGTGTCGACGGTCTGCGTTGCACCGCACACGTTCATCTTGAGGTTCTTCTGCACGGCGCCGTTGAGCACCTCGTTGACCGAGTGTCCCTTCTCGAGCCAGTCGATGAGGGTGAAGAGCTTGTACGTCGATCCGACTTGGAAGCCGTCGGAGTTTCCGTGTGCGCGGTCACCGGCGAACACCAGCGAGGTGAACGCCTGGTCGTCGGTCTTCGTCTCGCTGAACGTCGTGTTCTGCGTCATCGAGATGATGTTGCCGTTCGTCGTGTTGAGGGAGACGCCGGCCGCACCGAAGTACTTGTTGTCCATGTTGCCGGGGGCGTTCTCGGCCATGGCCTGGGCGGCCGGTCCCTGCACGCGCATGTCGATCGTGGTGTAGATCTTCAGGCCACCGCGGCGCAGCAGCTCGCTGCGGTCCTGACGGGTCTCGCCGAAGATCGGGTCGTTCTCGATGATCGACTTGGCGTACTGGCAGAAGTAGGCCTGCTGACCGGCAGTGGCGCAGCCCTGCACGGACGGTGTGATCTTGGGCTCGATGGGCGAGGCCTTGGCCTCGTCGTGCTCGGCCTGCGTGATCTTGCCGTCGGCGAGCATGCGGCCGAGCACGTAGTCGCGGCGGTTGAGGGTATCGGCGTAGCCGTCGGCCGCGGAGTTCTCGCCCTCGGAGCGGTCGATGCGCAGGTTGTTCGGGTTCTGCACGATGCCAGCCAGCGTCGCGGCCTGGGCGATCGTGAGGTTCGACGCGGATGCCGAGAAGTAGTACTTGGCAGCGGCCTCGATGCCGTAGACGGTGCCGCCGAAGTTCGCGATGTTGAGGTAGCCGAGCAGGATGTCGTTCTTCGACGACGTCTTCTCGATCTGGATGGCGTAGCGCATCTCCTGCAGCTTGCGCTCGATGCCGTCAGCGCCCTTTGCGTTGGTCGCGTCGAGCCAGCACTGCTGCAGGTCCTCCGAGTAGGTGTCCGAGGCGGCGTCCGCCTTCTGCTCGCACTCCTGGATCTGCACGTTCTTCACGAACTGCTGCGTGATGGTCGACGCACCGCGGCTCGATGTCTTGCGCAGGTTGTCGATGACGGCCTTGACGGTGGCGCCGAGGTTGACGCCGCCGTGGCTGTAGAAGTTCTTGTCCTCGCTCGAGAGGATGGCGTTGATGAGCGTCGGCGACAGCTGCTCGTACGTCACCGGCACGCGGTTCTGTTCGTAGAACGACGCGAGGACGATGTTCTCACCCGTGTTCGGGTCGGTCGCGTAGATGGTCGACTGCTCCATCGGAGCGTTGACGTCGAGGTTCGCGGGGAGCTCTTCGAACAGCGTCACGGCGCTGTTGCCGGCGATGCCGGCCATCGCGAGGACGGGCGTGACGCTGGTGGTGACAAGAAGGCCGGCGACGGCGCTCAGACCGACGAGCCCGAGCAGACCGCCGAGCACGCCTTTCACCGTACGGTTCTTTTGAGGCATACGCTTGATCGTAGGGGAGTTCCCTGAATACCGCCTTTGACGGGCCCGCGTTCGTCCGCTGCGCCCGCACGACGATCCGATGGAGTGCCATGACCACGTGGGAATACCTCACCACGCCGCTGCTGATCCACAACACCGCGGCGATCCTCAACAACTGGGGCAAGCAGGGCTGGGAGCTCGTCCAGGTGGTGCAGGGTCCGGAGGGCGGACTCGTCGCCTACTTCAAGCGCCCCGTCACGCAGGACGGATCCAACGAGACCGGTCTCGCGGCTGCCGCCCAGGCCGCCCGCCAGTTCGAGGGCGGTGCCGCATGAGCATCTCCGCCCGCCTCGCAGAGCTCGGCATCGAGCTGCCCGCCGTCGCCGCCCCGGTCGCCGCCTACGTACCCGCCGTCGTCCACGCGGGGGTCGTCTACACCTCGGGCCAGCTCCCGTTCACCGATGGCGCCCTTCCCGCGACCGGCAAGGTCGGCGCGGCGGTCGACGCCGCCGACGCCCAGGCCTACGCCCGCACCTGCGCGCTGAACGCGCTCGCCGCCGCGGCGGATGCCGCCGGCGGTGTCGACCGGATCGCCGGGGTCCTGCGCGTCGGTGGTTTCGTGGCATCTGTTCCCGAGTTCTCGGGCCAGCCCGGCGTCATCAATGGCGCGAGCGAAGTGCTCGGCGAGATCTTCGGCGACGCCGGCCGTCACGCCCGCGCCGCCGTCGGCGTGCCCGTGCTGCCGCTCGACAGCCCCGTCGAGGTCGAGGTCACCTTCCTCCTCGCCTGATCGGCCCGCGGCATCCGCCTCTCTCCCTACCGGGAGGCGAGAAGCCTGGTCGCAGCAGATCGATGGTGAGCGCAGCGATGCCCCTGCGCCGGGCGATCGGGGTGCAGGGGTCCCCGTCTCGACCGGCGCAGGGGCATCGCGGAGCGGACCCCCGAGAAACTACTTGACCTGCGACGAGATGATCGTCATCACGGCCGTGTCGGCGAGCGTCGTCGTGTCGCCGACCTCGCGACCCTCGGCGACGTCGCGCAGCAGACGGCGCATGATCTTGCCGGAGCGGGTCTTGGGCAGCTCGCCCACGATGTAGACGTCGCGCGGGCGGGCGATCGCCCCGATCTGCTCGCCGACCCACAGGCGCAGCTGCTGAGCGAGACCCGCCGGGTCGTGCGCTGAGAGGTAGCTCTCCTTGATGATGACGAAGGCGACGACCGCCTGGCCCGTCGTCTCGTCGGACGCCCCGACCACGGCCGCCTCGGCGGTGGCCTCGTGGGCGACGAGCGACGATTCGATCTCGGCCGTCGAGAGACGGTGGCCCGAGACGTTCATCACGTCGTCCACACGCCCGAGCAGCCAGAGATCGCCGTCGTCGTCGAGGCGGGCGCCGTCGCCGGCGAAGTAGTACCCCTGCTTCTCGAACTTCTCCCAATAGGTCTCGCGGAAGCGCTCCGGGTCGCCCCAGATGCCGCGCAGCATGCTCGGCCAGGGTTCGGTCACCACGAGCAGGCCGCCGTTGCCGTTGCCGACTTCCTGACCCTGCTCGTCGACGACGTCGATGCGGATGCCGGGAAGCGGCACCTGCGCCGAGCCCGGCTTCGTGGCGGTGACGCCCGGCAGCGGCGAGACCATGATCGCGCCGGTCTCGGTCTGCCACCACGTGTCGACGATGGGGGCGCGGTTCCCGCCGATGACCTCGCGGTACCACATCCATGCCTCGGGGTTGATGGGCTCGCCCACCGATCCGAGCACGCGCAGCGACGAGAGGTCGAACTTCTGCGGGACGCTGCGCCCGATCTTCATGAACGAGCGGATGGCGGTCGGGGCGGTGTAGAAGATCGACACCTTGTACTTCTCGATGATCTCCCACCAGCGGCCGGGGTGCGGGGCATCCGGGGTGCCCTCGTAGATGACCTGCGTGGCTCCGTTCGCGAGCGGGCCGTAGGTCACGTAGGAATGCCCGGTGATCCAGCCGATGTCGGCCGTGCACCAGTAGACGTCGCTGTCGGCGTGCAGGTCGAAGACGTACTTGTGCGAATACGCGGCCTGCGTGAGGTAGCCGCCGGACGTGTGCAGGATGCCCTTCGGCTTCCCGGTGGTGCCCGAGGTGTAGAGGATGAAGAGGGGGTTCTCGGCCGGGAACGCCTCGGCGGTGTGCTCGGCGGATGCCGCGGGCACGGCCTCGTGCCACCAGACGTCGCGACCGTCGACCCAGTCGACCTCGTTGCCTCCGCGACGCACGACGAGCACGTGCTCGACCGTGAGCTGCTCGCCGTCTCCGCGGTCGCTCAGCGCCTGGTCGACGGCCGGCTTGAGCGCCGAGACGCGACCCTTGCGGTAACCGCCGTCGGCGGTGATGACGACCTTGGCGCCGGCGTCGTCGATGCGCGCCCGCAGGCTGTCGGCGCTGAATCCGCCGAAGACCACCGAGTGGATGGCGCCGAGACGCGCGACGGCGAGCATCGCGGCGACGGCTTCGGGGATCATCGGCAGGTAGATGGCGACGCGGTCGCCCTGACCGACGCCGAGATCGGCGAGCACGTTGGCCGTGCGCTTGACCTCGTCGGTCAGCTCGGCGTAGGTGATGCTGCGGCTGTCGCCGGGCTCGCCCTCCCAGTGCAGAGCAACGCGGTCGCCGTTGCCCTGCTCGACATGGCGGTCGAGGCAGTTGTAGGCGACGTTGAGCTCGCCGTCGTCGAACCACTTGGCGAACGGCGGGGCGGACCAGTCGAGAACCCGGGTGAACGGCGTGTGCCAGTGCAGCAGCTCGCGCGACTGATCGGCCCAGAAGCCCTCGCGGTCCGCGGCGGCGCGCTCGTAGAGATCGGGGGAGGAGATCGACTGGGCGACGAACTCCTCGGACGGCGGGAACTGGCGGTTCTCATCGAGAAGGTGGTCGATCTGACTGCTCATCGGCAGACGCTCCTTTGCGGCTGGGGTCGATCCCGGGTGGTGCGTCCGGGACAGGGCGAATCTAGTCTCGCGCACGGGGGATCAATACTGCCGAAAGTCGGTAGTCGCGTCGGTTTTGTCAGGACGGTTGCCTTGCGTACACTCGACCTCAGCCGAATACTCATTCCGGCCTTGGCGCGCCCGATTCCCCCGATCGGTGCCCGCCCCGGGCGGCACCTCATTCCCCCCGTGAGGTGCCGCCTTTCTTGTTACGGCGAGGCGCCGCGATCGGTTCTGCACGGCGCGCCGATGCCGTGGGTTCTGCACAGCGACCGCATCCGTGGACGGGCGGGGTCCCACCCGTTGCCTAGCGTCGGGGCATGGCCGATCCGTTCATCCTCCAGCCCCGGGGCGCCGAGAGCCCGCACGGCGCCTCGGTGCCGATTCCGCCGGCCCCGCTGCGGATCGACCCCGCGTTCGGGATGCTGGCCGAGCACTGCGCCGACGACGCCGTCACCGATGTCTTCGTCAACGGCGACGGAGGGCTGTTCCTCGATCGGGGCGAGGGCGCCGAACCCGTCTCCGCGTGGCGGGCATCCGAACGAGAGGTCCGCGATCTCGCGGTCGCGCTCGTCGGTCTCGGAGGGCGCCATCTCGACGACCAGTCGCCGTGCGTCGACGTGCGGCTCGACTCCGGCATCCGCGTGCACGCCGTACTCGCCCCCGTCGCGGCCAGCGGCACCGCCATCTCGATCCGCATCCCTCGGGTGCGCGCCGCCGACCTCGATGCGCTCGCGGCGCTCGGCTGCTTCGACGCACGGATGCAGCGGTGGCTGATGAGCCTGGTGCATGAGCGGGCGAATCTGCTGATCACCGGAGGCACGGGCACGGGCAAGACGACGTTGCTCTCCGCGCTGCTCTCAGAAGCCGCGGACTCCGAGCGTCTCGTGACGATCGAAGACGTCGCCGAGCTGCGGCCGCGGCATCCTCACCATGTCGCCCTCGAAGCACGCCAGGCCAACCTCGAGGGCGCGGGAGGGATCAGCCTGGCGCGTCTGGTGAGGGAGTCGCTGCGCATGCGGCCGGATCGGCTGATCGTGGGCGAGTGCCGCGGTGAGGAGATCCGTGAACTGCTCACCGCGCTCAACACCGGGCACGATGGTGGCGCCGGGACCCTGCACGCGAGTGGACTGACCGATGTGCCGGCGCGACTGGAAGCACTCGGGGCACTTGCGGGGATGGATGCCACGGCGCTGGCGCGGCAGACCGTGAGCGCCTTCAGCACCGTGCTGCATCTCGTGCGCGATCCCGGCGGAACCCGGCGCATCGCGCAGGCCGGGGTGTTCGCGCTCGCGGACGAGCGGCTGACGATCGAGGAGGTGCGGCCATGGTGAGGCGGCGAGTACGGGATGTGACGCACGGTGCGGATGCCGCGACCTCCGTGCAGACGCTGGCCGTGCTGTTGCAGGCGGGAGCCATGCCGACGGTGGCCTGGCGGCATCTCGCGGAGACCGGTGACCGGCACGCGATCGCCATCGTGTCGCGCATCGACGCGGGCGAGCCCATCGCCGCCGCGATCGAGGCGGAGGGCGGGGTGTGGGTCGATCTCGCAGCCGCCTGGGAGATCGCGACCACGGTGGGCGCACCGATCGCCGAGGTGCTGCGCACGCTGGCCGAGACCCTGCGCGACGCCGCGTCCGCGGCCGATGACGTGCGCATCGCCCTCACCGAGCCTGCCGGCACGGCGCGCCTGCTGCTGTGGATGCCGCTCGCCGGTCTTCTCCTGGGGTTCGCGCTGGGCTTCGACACGATCGGGGTCATCACTCGGAATCCGATCGGCGCCGCCTGCGTGCTCGCCGGGGGAGCGCTCGTGCTCCTCGCGCGGGCCTGGACGGCGAGCCTGCTCCGGCGTGCGCGGCCGTCACCGGGAACACCGGGCATGCGCGCCGAACTCGTCGCCGTGGCCTTGGCGGGTGGAGCCTCGATCGACCGGGCACTGGGACTCCTCGACGCGGTCGGATCGATCGCGCACGGCGGAGAGGACCGTGTGCCGGACGTGCTCGAACTGTCGCGCGCGGCCGGCGTGCCCGCCGTGGAGCTCCTCCGTGCGTCGGCTGCCCAGGAGCGCCACACGTCGCGGGTCGAGGGCAGGTTGCGCGCGTCGCGTCTCTCGACACGGCTGCTCCTCCCGCTCGGCGTCTGCACGCTCCCCGCCTTCCTGCTGCTGGGCGTCGCACCGATGCTCCTCAGCGTCCTGACCTCCACGCCGCTCCCGACATGAGCGGAACGACGACGCGACCGCGTCACACCAGAAAGAAGGAACACCATGCACGCACTTCCCCCACTCGACCGGCGTCGGGCCGCATCGCTGTTCGGCGACGAAACCGGAGCGGCGACGGCCGAGTACGCGATCACCACGATGGCCGCCGTGGCCTTCGCGGGTCTACTCGTCGTCATCATGCGCTCCGACGAGGTACGCGGCATCCTCACCGACCTGGTGCGCCGGGCGCTGACCGTGGCGTGATGCCGCGATTCCGACTCACACGGCTCGGCGGTGACCGGGGATCGGTCGCCGCCGAGTTGGCCCTCGCGCTGCCGGCGGTCGTCCTCGTGCTCGCCCTCGGCGTCGGAGCGCTCGGCGCCGCCACGCGTCAGGTGTCTCTGCAGGATGCGGCGGCCGATGCCGCCCGCCTCCTCGGGCGAGGCGAAGACACGGGGCGCGCCGCCGATGCCGTGGCGCGCGCGGCGCCGGGTGCCACCATGTCGTCCGCGAGTTCCGGCGACCTCGTCTGCGTGACGGCGCACGCGGAGGTGGCCGTCGGCAATCTCCTCACCGTGCCGCTGCAGGCATCGAGTTGCGCCCTGGCAGGTGGTCTCTGATGGCCGGATCCGCGCTCGCCACCGGCGTTCTGGTGACAGCGGCCGGCCTCGCCATAGGCCTTGCCGCGGTCGGTGGCGCCGCCGTCACCGCGCAACGGGTCGCCGGCGCGGCGGATGCCGCGGCGCTCGCCGCGGCGGATGCCGTCAGCGGTGCCGTCGTCGTCGCCGACGAGCCCTGCGCCGTCGCCGCGCGGGTGGCCGGGGCTGCGGGTGCGACCCTCACCGGATGCTCGATCGAGGGCTTCGTGGCGACCGTGCAGGTGGAGTCGGCGTACGCTGGAGTCGTTGCCGTCTCCCGAGCCCGTGCCGGGCCACCCGAGGGCGAATGACGGCAGAACGTACCTCCTCACTGCGACGCACCCGGATAGCAGGGGTGTGTATGGTGTGCTTCGAAGAAAGGACGCCCCCTTGGCTGAAGGCAAGAAGCTCGTCATCGTCGAGTCTCCGACGAAGATGCGGTCTATTCAGGGATACCTCGGAGACGGCTACGAGGTGCTCAGCTCGGTCGGCCACATCCGCGACCTCGCCGACAAGCGGGACATCCCGGCCGCCGACAAGGAGGCCTACGGGAAGTACTCGATCGACATCGAGAACGGCTTCGACCCCTACTACGTCGTCTCCGATCGCAAGACGAAGACGGTCGCCGAGCTCAAGCGCGCCCTGAAGACCGCCGACGAGCTCCTGCTCGCCACTGATGAGGACCGCGAGGGTGAGGCGATCGCCTGGCACCTGCTCGAGACCCTCAAGCCCAAGGTCCCCGTCAAGCGCATGGTCTTCCACGAGATCACCAAGGACGCGATCCAGGCAGCCGTCGGCAACACCCGCGAGCTCGACCACGCGCTCGTCGATGCGCAGGAGACCCGCCGCATCCTCGACCGCCTGTACGGCTGGGATGTCTCGCCCGTCCTCTGGTACAAGGTCAAGACCGGCATCTCAGCCGGCCGCGTGCAGTCCGCCGCCACCCGCCTGATCGTCGACCGGGAACGCGAGCGCATGGCGTTCGTCTCGGCCGAGTACTGGGACGTCGACGCCGCTGCGGCCGCGACCGGAACGTCGTTCCGCATCCGCCTCGTGCGCGTCGACGGCGGACAGCTCGCTCGCGGCACCGACTTCGACGACCGCGGTGCCCTGAAGAAGGCCGTCGTCGTCCTCGACGAAGCCAAGGCGCAGGCCCTCGCCCAGGCCGTCGAATCGGCCGGCGCCGGTACGGTGACCAAGGTCGAGGCCAAGCCCGGCACCCGCAGCCCCTACGCCCCGTTCACCACCTCCACGATGCAGCAGGAGGCGGGGCGCAAGCTCTCGATGGGGGCGAAGCAGGCGATGAGCGTCGCCCAGCGCCTCTACGAGAAGGGGTACATCACCTATATGCGTACCGACTCCACGTCGCTGAGCACCCAGGCGGTGCAGGCGGCGCGGAGCCAGGCGGTCGCGCTCTACGGTGACTCCGCGGTGCCGCTCAAGCCCCGCGTGTACAAGTCGAAGAGCAAGAACGCGCAGGAGGCGCACGAGGCGATCCGTCCCTCGGGCGACAACTTCCGCACCCCCGCGTCGCTCTCGTCCGAGCTCGACCGTGACGAGCAGCGCCTCTACGACCTGATCTGGAAGCGCACCGTCGCCAGCCAGATGGCCGACGCGAAGTACGAGACGACGACCGTCACGATCGCGGTGAACGCTGCCGGGCAGGTCGCGGAGTTCACAGCATCCGGAACGGTCTACACCTTCAAGGGATTCCTCGAGGCTTACGAAGAGGGTCGCGACGAGAAGCGCGGCGATGCGGATGCCGCCGAGAACCAGTCGCTCCCGGCCGTCGCCGTGGGCGATGAGCTGTCGGTCGCCGAAGCCGAGGCCAAGGGGCACCGCACGACGCCGAAGCCGCGGTACACCGAGGCATCGCTCGTGAAGGTGCTCGAGGAGAAGGGCATCGGGCGTCCGTCGACGTTCGCGACGATCCCCGAGACGATCCTCGATCGCGGCTACGCGGTCAAGCGCGGCCAGGCGCTCGTGCCGACGTGGCTCGCCTTCAGCGTCGTCCGCCTGCTCGAAGAGCACTTCGCCGAGCTGGTCGACTACGACTTCACGGCCTCGCTCGAGGACGACCTCGACACGATCGCACGCGGCGAGCAGGACCGCGTCGAGTGGCTGAAGGGCTTCTACTTCGGTTCCGACGCGCACGTCGGCCTGCGCAAGGTCGTCGACAACCTCGGCGAGATCGATGCGCGAGCGCTCAACTCGACACCGATCACCGACACCGCGACCCTGCGCTTCGGCAAGTACGGCCCCTACCTCGAGGTCGCCGACCCCGAGAACCCCGAGGCCAAGCCGCGCATCGTCAACGTCCCGGAAGACCTCGCGCCCGACGAGCTCACGGCCGAGAAGGCGCAGGAGCTCATCGACGCTCCGGTCGCCGGCGACCGCGTTCTCGGAGAGAACCCCGAGAACGGCAAGATCGTCGTCGTCAAGGACGGACGCTTCGGCCCCTACGTGCAGGAGAACGACCCGGTGTCCGAGGACGCCGCGGTCGACGAGACGACCGGTGAGGTCGTCGAAGCTCCGAAGAAGCGCGGTGCCAAGAAGGAGACCGCGCCCAAGCCGCGCACCGCATCGCTCTTCAAGTCGATGTCGGTCGACGCGATCGATCTCGACACCGCCCTGCAGCTGCTCACCCTGCCTCGCGTCGTCGGCGTCGACCCCGAATCGGGCGACGAGATCACCGCCCAGAACGGCCGCTTCGGTCCATACCTGAAGAAGGGCGCCGATTCGCGCTCGCTCGAGAGCGAATCGCAGATCTTCGACGTGACCCTCGAGCAGGCGCTCGAGATCTACACGCAGCCCAAGTACGGTGCCCGACGGGCATCCAGCGCGCTCGCCGAGTTCGACGCCGACCCGGTCAGCGGCAAGCCGATCCGCATTCGTGACGGTCGATTCGGCGCCTACGTGACCGACGGGGAGACCAACGTCACGATCCCACGCGGCCAGAAGCCCGAGGACATCACTTTCGAGATCGCCGTGCAGATGCTCGCCGACAAGCGCGCGAAGGGCCCCGCTCCCAAGCGCGGCTCGCGTGCGGCGGCGAAGAAAGCGCCGGCCAAGAAGGCTCCCGCCAAGAAGGCTCCCGCCAAGAAGGCTCCGGCCAAGAAGGCTGCAGCGAAGAAGGCTCCGACGGATGCCGAGAAGGCGGCCGCACGCTCGGCTGCGGCGAAGAAGGCGGCCGCGACGCGCGCCGCGAACGCCGCCGCGAAGAAGGCCGGTTCGTGACGGAAGGCCGCGGTCGCTGGATCACGCTCGAGGGCGGTGACGGCTCGGGCAAGACCACGCAGTCGGACCTGCTCGCCTCCTGGCTGTCGGAGACAGGCCACGAGGTCGTACGCACGCGCGAGCCCGGCGGGTCGGAGGTCGGCCAGCTGATCCGCGACATCGTGCTCCACCACCGCGGCGACATCGCGCCGCGTGCCGAGGCCCTGCTGTACGCGGCGGACCGGGCGCATCACGTCGCGACCGTCGTGCGCCCCGCGCTCGAGCGGGGCGACATCGTGCTGCAGGATCGATACCTCGACTCGTCCGTCGCCTACCAGGGCGCGGGCCGCGTGCTCGATGCGACCGAGATCCGCGAGCTGTCGCTCTGGGCCGCCGAGGGGGCGCTGCCCGACCTCACGGTGCTGCTCGACCTCGACCCGCAGACCGCCCGCACCCGGCTCGACTCGGCAGACAAGCCCTTCGATCGGCTCGAAGCGGAGAAGGCCGAATTCCACGGTCGAGTGCGCCATGCGTACCTTGCGCTCGCCGCCGCAGAACCGGAACGCTTCCTCGTGATCGACGCCTCCTCGCCGGTCGACGTGATCGCCGGCGAGATCCGTGCGCGGGTCGCATCGTTCCTGGCCTGAGCCCCCTCCTCCGCACAGCGCCACGACCGCATGCGGTCGGTGTCGGTGGTGCCGATTAGGCTGAGTGCATGCCTGAGACCATCGCCGCCCCTTTCCCGTGGGCCGATGTGTGGGGGCAGGATGCCGCGGTCGAGACTCTGCGCGACGCGGCATCCGATCCGTCGGCGCTGTCGCACGCCTGGTTGATCACCGGTCCGCCGGGGTCCGGGCGTTCGACCCTCGCTTACGCCTTCGCTGCGGCGCTGGTCGCCGACCGGCCCGATGACGAGGCGACCATGCGGCAGGTTCTCGCGGGCACGCACCCCGATGTGACGGCGCTGCGCACCGACAAAGTCATCATCACGATCGCCGAGGCGCGCGCCCTGGTCGAGCGTTCGTACTTCGCTCCCTCGGCCGGTCGTTACCGCGTCATCGTCGTCGAAGATGCCGATCGCATGGTCGAGCGCACCTCGAACGTCCTGCTGAAGGCGCTCGAGGAGCCGCCGGAGAAGACCGTCTGGATCCTCTGCGCCCCCAGCGAGGCCGATCTGCTCCCGACCATCCGTTCGCGCGTGCGCTCGCTGCGGCTCCGCGAACCGGACGTCGCGGACGTCGCGCGGTTGATCAGTCTGCGCACGGGTGTCGACGAGGTCGTGGCCGAGCAGGCCGCCCGCCACTCCCAGCGGCACATCGGTATGGCGCAGCGACTCGCCACCGATGAGGCCGCCCGTCGCCGGCGCGACGACACTCTCCGCTCGGTGATCGGCGTGCGCGGTGTGGGCGATGCCGTCGAGGTCGCCGGACGCATCATCCAGGCCGCCACCGAGGATGCGAAGGCTCTGACCGCCGAGCGCGACGCGGCCGAGCGGGCGAACCTGCTGCGCATGGTGGGCGTCGCCGAAGGGCAGGCCGTCCCCCCGGCACTGCGCTCCCAGCTCTCGGCCCTGGAGGACGACCAGAAGAAGCGCGCCACCCGCAGTCTGCGCGACGGTATCGACCGCGTGCTCACCGACATGCAGTCGCTCTTCCGCGACGTCGTGATGCTGCAGTTCGGCCGCACCGACGAACTGATCAACCGTGAGCTCCGGGCCGAGCTGAGCGCGCTCGCCGAAGCCTGGCCCGAGACCCGTACGCTGGTCGTACTCGACCACCTCGCCGACACCCGGCAGGCGCTGGAGCGAAATGTCGCACCGCTGCTCGCCCTCGAGAGCTTGCTCGTGACCATCACGAGCGGGAGGACACCGTGAACATCCGCAAGACTCCCCGCCTCCGCCGTGCCGCCGCACTCGTCGCCGGCCTCGCCGTCGCCGCCGTGGCGCTCTCCGGCTGCCTCTACTCGATGATCCCCGAGGAGACGGCGACGCGCCCGTCGGCGACCGGTGCGCCCGACACCGACGGGGTGTCCGAAGAGCTCCTTCCGTTCTACTCGCAGGAGCTGACCTGGGAGTCCTGCGGCAGCGCCGGCTTCGACTGCACGACGGTCACCGCACCCCTCGATTGGGAGGACCCCGCAGAGGGCGAGATCGAGCTCTCCATCATCCGGCACCAGGCCGAGCAGACGCCGATGGGCTCCCTGCTCACCAACCCCGGCGGTCCCGGCGCCAGTGGCGTCGCCCTCATCCGCGACAGCCTCGACTACGCGGTCGGCGCCGACCTCATCGAGAACTACGACGTGATCGGCTTCGACCCGCGCGGCGTGGGCGAGTCGACGGCGGTGCGCTGCTTCGACGCGACCGAGATGGACGCCTACCTCTACGACGTCCCGACCTCGCCCCGCGGCAGCGCCGAGTGGGAGGCCGAGCTCACCGAGCGCAACACCGCGTTCGCCGAGGCGTGCGACGCGAACAGCGACGGCATCCTGCCGTACATCACCACCATCAACGCCGCACGCGACATGGACCTGATCCGTGCCGTGCTCGGCGACTCGCAGCTGAACTACCTCGGTTACTCCTACGGCACCTTCCTCGGCGCGACCTACGCGAACCTCTACCCCGAGAAGGCCGGCCGCCTCGTGCTCGACGGTGCGATCGACCCGTCGGTTCCCGGGCTCGAGGTCGGTGCGACGCAGGCTCTCGGATTCGAATCCGCGCTCCGCGCGTACATGCAGGACTGCCTCGATTCCGGGAGCTGCCCGTTCAACGGCTCGGTGGACGACGCCATGGCGGATCTCGGGGCGCTGCTCGCGAGCGTCGATCGCACGCCGCTCGAGAACGGCGACGGACGGATGCTCGGTGCGGATTCCCTGATGACGGGAATCATCGCGGCACTCTACTCGCAGGACAGCTGGACGTTCCTCACGCAGGCGCTCGACCAGGCGCTGCAGGGCGACCCGTCGACGGCGTTCGTGCTGGCGGACTTCTACAACAGTCGCGAGGCCGGTTCGTACACCGACAACGCGACCGAGGCATTCCGCGCCTACAACTGCATGGACTACCCGGTCGAAGACGACCCCGCCGCCGAAGCTGCGACCACGAAGAAGATCGAAGAGGGTGCGCCGACCATCGCGCCGTACTGGACCGGCCCCGACTCGTGCGAGGTGTGGCCCTACCCGCCCACGGGAACCCGTGGGGAGATCACGGCCGAGGGTGCCGGACCCATCCTCGTCATCGGCACGACCAACGACCCGGCCACGCCCTACGAGTGGTCGGAAGCGCTCGCGGATCAGCTCGACGAGGGCGTGCTCATCACCCGCGTGGGCGAGGGGCACACCGGCTACAACAAGGGCAACGGATGCGTCGACAACGCCGTGGAGGCGTTCTTCCTCGACGACGTCGTGCCCGAAGACGGCCTCCGCTGCGAGTGACGTCCGCGACTCACGCGCGTGACACGCGCGTGCGTCGTGCTCGATTCGCGAGCGAGCGCGAGACAGGGTAATATCGGTGATCGCGCCGGTTCGTCCGTCGCACGCCGCTTTAGCTCAGTCGGCAGAGCATTTCACTCGTAATGAAAAGGTCGTCAGTTCGATTCTGACAAGCGGCTCTGACAGCCCCCGTGATGCGAAGAACATCACGGGGGCTTTCCTTTTCCCGGCGGCGTAGTCTCGAATCATGAGCAGAGCGCTTCTCATCGTCGATGTCCAGAACGATTTCACCGAGGGCGGTGCCCTGGCGGTCGCGGGCGGTGATGCGGTCGCCGCCGCGGTCTCGGCATACCTCGCCGCCCACGCCGGCGACTACGACGTGATCGTCGCCTCGCGCGACTGGCACGACGCCGAGGGTGACAATGGCGGGCACTTCGCCGAGAGCCCCGATTACGTCGACTCCTGGCCGGTGCACTGCGTAGCGGGCACGCCGGGCGCCGAGTACGACCCGCTGCTCGAGACGGATGCCGTCACCCACCACGTGCGCAAGGGGCAGGGGCTGCCCGCCTACTCAATGTTCGAGGGTGTCACGGATTCCGGCGAGACGGTCGGAGCCGTGCTGACGGCGGCCGGGGTGATCAGCGCCGATGTGGTGGGGATCGCGACGGATCACTGCGTTCGGGCATCCGCTCTGGATGCCGTCGCCCACGGGGTGCGCGTGCGGGTGCTCACCGATCTGGTCGCGGGCGTCGGTTCCGAGTCGAGCGAGGCTGCGCTGATCGAGCTCGCCCACGCGGGCGCCGAGCTCGTCGTGAGCGCCGAGGCGTGAGCCGCAGCGTCCTGCTGCTGCGGGCCGTGAACGTCAGCGGTCGCAATCGCGTGCCGATGGCCGAGCTGCGTTCGGCGCTGAACGACGCCGGGGTGCTCGACGACGTCTCGACGTACATCGCGAGCGGCAACATCGTGTGTCGGCATCCGTCCGATCCGGTCGCGGCCTGCGCGCGCGTGCGATCGCTCATCCATGACGAGTTCGGAGTCGACACTCCGGTGATCCTGCGCACGCACGACGCGCTCGCGCGAGCCCTCGCGACGCAGCCGTTCGTCGATCCGGTCGAGAAGCTGTTGCATGCGATGTTCCTGGAGGGCGCTCCGCAGAAGGGTGCGGTCGCGGCGCTGCGTGAGCGTCTGGTGCCGGGGGAGGAGATCGCCCTCGTCGGGCACGATCTGTGGGTCTCCTACGCCGAGTCCGGAGTGCATGCGTCGAAGCTCACGAAAGCCATTCTCGATCGCGCGCTGGGGGTCGCCGGTACGGCGCGGAACTTGCGCACGGTGAGAAAGCTCGCAGAGCTCACGGCCTGACGTTCGGCGACTCTCCGACGCTGCGGCTCATCGCGATCGGCGGCAGAGAGGTCGACGGCGCAGCGCTCGACGGGCGCAGATCGATGCGACGTGCGGTGCACGCCCCGCACCGCACGTAGACGACGATGCCCTCGCTCGTCGAATGGCGGGACTCGGTGAGCCAGAAGTGCTCGTGCGCCATCGGGGCGGTGGTCGGTCGGAGAATCGGGAGGGTGTCCGTGGAGGTCATGAGACCAGCGTGATGTAATGGCCTTATGCATCTCAACCCTTACGGAGAGTACGCGGTCCTCCTGGCGACCTCGCTCGCCAACGACTGGCCCGCCGACCGTGCCGGGATCGAGGAGCGCACGATCGAGATGGGCATGACGATGACGTTCCCGCCCGCCGCCGACGACCACGCCCGCGTGCGCGACGTCATCGACGACTGGCTCCGGATCGTCGACGAAGCCGACCCCGACGCGCGTGCAGAACTTCTCAATGCCCAGCTCGCGGAGGCGGCTGCGTACCCGCGGCTCACGAATCACGACGGAGAGGGCTGGCACCTGCACTACCGCGACGACGTGCCCTCGCTTCCGTATGTGCTGCGGGCGATCATCAACCTGGGCACCTCGCTCCACCTGGTCACTCGTGGCATGAGCAGGCTCGGCCGCTGCGCGGCATCCCCCTGCACGAACGTCGTCGCCGACGTCACCCGGAACGGCCGCCAACGATTCTGTTCGGTGCGATGCGCGAACCGGGCCGCGGTACGACGGCATCGTGCCCGGGGAAGTGCCTGATCCTGCCCCGGGCGCGATGGTGATGCGGGTCAGGCGGTCTGGCCCTCGTGGCGACCCTCGCCGATCTCCTCGACGACCTTCGCGTTGAACGCCGGCAGGTCGTCCGGGGTGCGGCTCGAGACGAGGCCCGCGTCGACGACGACCTCCTCGTCGACCCAGGTCGCTCCGGCGTTGCGCAGGTCGGTCTTGAGACTCGGGTAGCTGGTCAGCGTGCGCCCGTCGACGACGTCGGCCTCGATGAGGATCCAGGCTCCGTGGCAGATGACTCCGACGGGCTTGTGCTGTGCGAAGAACTCCTTCGCGAGGGCGACGGATGCCTCGTCGAGCCGCAGGTGGTCGGCGTTCACCACGCCGCCCGGCAGAACGAGCGCCTCGAACTCATCGGCGCTCGTGTCGCCGGAGATGAGGTCGACGGCCTGCTCGTGTCCGTTCTTGCCGGTGATGCTGCCCGCCGCCGGGGCGATCAACGTGGCGCTCGCACCCGCGGCCGTCACCGCCTCCCACGGGCTGGTCAGCTCGCTGTCCTCGAAGCCGTCGGTCGCCAGGAATGCCACGCGGTTTCCGGTGAGAGTCGCCATGGTCGTCGTCCTTTCAGGAGGGGGAAGTGGATGCTCCGACTCCGCCGCGAGGGGCGGATGCGGTGAAGGGGGTGGCCAGTGCGCGGCAGGGGTGATAGCGGCCGCGCCGCTAGGCTCGCACCATGTCGACCCCCGCGCCCGTCTCCGCCGTCGCCGACCGTCTGCTCGTGCCGCCCACGGCGGCGTCGGAGCGTGCGCTGGAGGTCGCGCGGCAGTGGTGCACGCCCGCCGTGCTGAACCACTCCCTCCGCTCGTGGGTCTGGGCGAAAGCCCTCGCCGACTCGCGGGGCCTCGAAATCGACGAGGAACTGCTCTTCGTGGCATCCGTCCTGCACGACGTCGGGATCGTGCCCGCCTTCGACAGCCACACGGTGGCCTTCGAAGATGCGGGGGCGGCAGTCTCGGAGGTCTTCGCTGCCGGAGCCGGGTGGTCGCAGCACCGCCGCGAGCGGCTCGGCCAGGTGATCCAGCGGCACATGTGGGTGAGCGTCGACGTCGACGAGGATCCCGAGGGCTACCTGCTGGAGGCGGCGACCAGCCTCGATGTCGCGCACGCTGCGGCAGATCTGTGGGATGCGCAGCTCATCGCCGAGATCGTGCGGCGGGTGCCGCGGTTGACGTTCGCCGAGGAGTTCTCGGCCGCGATCGCCGACCAGGCGGCGCGCAAACCCGCGACGGCCGCAGCGAGGCTCAACGCCTCGAAGCGAATCGCCACGGGTGAGGATGCGTGGAAGGTCTCTCCCGACCGATGAACGGTGAGGGGAATGCGGTGGGCCCCGTGGGGCTCGAACCCACGACCCGCGGATTAAAAGTCCGATGCTCTGCCAACTGAGCTAGAGGCCCGTGCTCCCAGTCTAGGGCGCAGAAAGAGGGCCGTTGACGACACAGCTATCGTCAACGGCCCTCTTCAGCCCCGCGTCATCCCTCCCCGGATGACGGAGGTCGTCGTGCCGAGGTCCCCATCGGCACTCTCCCGCTCTTACTCAGCCGGGGGCATCAGCACCGTGTCGATGAGGTACACGGTGGCGTTCGCGGTCTGGACACCGCCGCAGATGACGTTGGCGCCGTTGACCTGCAGCTCGTCGCCGCTACCGGTGACCTCGAGGTCGGCTCCGTTGACGGTCGGGTGCGTGCCCACGATGTCGTCCGGCGTGATCTGGCCGGGGACGACGTGGTACGTCAGGATCGAGCTCAGCGTGGCGCTGTCGGTCTTGAGGGCGTCGATGGTGGCCGGGTCGATCTTCGCGAAGGCGTCGTCGACCGGTGCGAAGACCGTGAACTCGTCACCGTTGAGCGTGTCGACGAGGTCGACATCGGGGTTGAGCTGTCCGCTGACCGCTGCGGTGAGCGTGGTGAGGATCGGGTTGTTGGATGCCGCGACCGCGACCGGGTCCTTCGACATACCCTCGACCGAACCCGCTCCGTCCGGAACCTGCTCGGCGTACGCCGCGCAACCGGGGCCCACGAGGTTGGCCGCGGGGTCCATCTCCATGGGCTCGGACGACTGCGAGCTCTCCGGCGCCATGGGCTCCTCGGATTCGGTGGTGCTTTCGCCGCTGCCCATGGAACATGCCGAGAGCAGGAACGCGCTCGCCACCGTGAGCGTCAGTGCTGCGGTGACCTTCTTCTTGGTGCTGAACATTTCGAGCTCCTTCAGATGAACTACCACCACGGCCTCTCCGTGGCGTTGACAGGTGTTCGGAACCCCTCGCCGATCGGATGGGAAGAATTCGAGATTTCTTCGAGATCCGTCTCGAACGGCCCCGCCAATCCGATCGGCGCACCAGCACGAACGACATCCGACGGAAAAGGAGCACGCGCGCGAGCGTGACGCGATCGTGATGCGGGGCGCGGGCCGCGGAATCTTCGAGAATTCCGCGAGGAATCGGCAGATATCGGGCGTCGGATGCAGAGCAGGAGGGGTGGAATACGGCATGCTTATGGAGATGGTCATCGATGGGATGGATGTTCCCGAGGACGGCACGGCGCGGGATGCCGTCGCCGACCTCCTCCTCGCCATCGCCGCCGGCGACCAGCGGGCCTTCGCGGAGCTCTACGACCTCCTCTCCTCCCGCGTGTTCGGTCTCATCCTCCGAGTCCTCGTGAACCGCTCGCAGAGCGAGGAAGTGCTCCAGGAGGTCTTTCTCGAGATCTGGCAATCCGCTTCGCGCTTCGCTCCGAACAAGGGGCAAGGACGAACATGGATCATGACGATGGCGCACCGCCGGGCGGTGGACCGCGTCCGATCCTCGCAGTCCAGTTCGGATCGAGATGTCCGGGCGGGACTGCGGGACATCGGGGTGGCCCACGACAGCGTGGCGGAGCAGGTCGAGTTGAGCATGGAAGGTGAGCGCGTCGTCGGCGCACTCTCCGGCCTACCCGAAGCTCAACGTGAAGCGATCGTCCTCGCCTACTACGGCGGTTACAGTCAGAACGAGATCGCGGCGCTCCTGGGAGCGCCGCTGGGGACGATCAAGACACGGATGCGGGATGGACTCACCCGGCTCCGGTCGGCGATGGGGGTGATGGCATGAACGAGAAGGACTTCGCAGAGCTCGCGGCTGGCGCCGCCCTGCACGCGCTCTCTCCTGAGGACGAGGCGCGCTTCCGTCGTACCCTCGACGAGCACCCCGAGTGGGAGCGCATCGTCGAGGCGGATGCCGCCACCGCCGCTACACTCTCGGCCCCGTTCACCGGTGAAGTGCCCCGGCCCGACATCCGCGCCGCGCTGCTCTCGCAGATCGCGCAGACGCCGCAGGTGCAGGGCGTGCAGATGCCGCAGGACGGCCGCACGGACGACGAGCAGGCCGCGCCTGCCGCAGCGTCCTCCGGATCGGCCGACACCTCGACGGTCGACAGCATCCGCCCGCCCCGCCGATGGTCACGCGCGATCTTCGCGCTCGCGGCGTGCCTCGCACTCCTGGTCGGCGTCGGCATCGGCTCCGTCGCGCTGAACGATTACCTCAACCGTCCGGCGAGCGTCGTGGCCCTCGAGCAGATCACGGGAGCGTCGGATGCCGCGCAGGCGAGTGTCACGCTCGACGACGGCACCACGGCCACGGCCCACTGGTCGGCATCGCTCGGCTCCGCCGTGCTCGTGACCGACGGTCTCGCAGCTCCGGCCGACGGAAAGACGTACGAGATGTGGTTCGTGCGCGGGGAGACCCCGGTTCCGGCCGGTGTGTTCGACGCTGATGGCACGACCGCCACTGCCGTGCTCTCCGGCTCGATGCACGAGGGCGACGTCATCGCCGTCACGGTCGAGGAAGAGGGCGGCTCGCCGAGCGGCCTGCCCACGACCGACCCGATCATCGCGATCCCCACGGCCTGAGCGTCACCGATCGCGCGTACCCTGGTGGGATGCCCGAGCAGCACCACCGCCCCGTGCGACGCCCCTCCGCCTCCTTCGACAACCTCGTCGGGGCGCACGATCCCGCCGAGGAGACGCGCATCGCGCACGCCACGGCATCCGCCCTGCTGGCGCGGGTGCGCGCCGACGAGAGCGGTGTGAGCGCCGATCGCCTGGTGGCGTTCACGGCCGAGCATGGGATCGACGAGATCGCGGAACTGTGGTCTAAGGCGCCCTCGCGCACGCTTCCCGGTGCGCTCTGGCGGCTGTACCTGCTGCAGTTGGCGATCCACACCGATCCGCAGACCTCGGCGCTGCTGTACGAGCGCGGACGGGTCGAGCTTCCCTCGGTCGACGCCGCCATCGCCGGTGCCCCGGTCCCGGCGAGCCCGGAGGAGATCGTCGCGCTGGTCGACACGATCCTGCGCGGAGCGTTCCGCGGCGACTTCGCGGTGGCGCTCGAGCGCGCGGCCGCGTTCTGCCGCGTACAGGCGTCCGGAGCGACGCATACGGCCGACGACTACGAGGCGACCGAGCCGGGGCGGGCCAGTGAACTGACGACCCGGGCGCTGCGACTGAGCAGCTATGCGCAGGACCTCTCCGCGGCGAGTGTGCTGTGGCGGTCGGGCGCGCTGGCCTGAGCGAACGAGTGCGGCCCGGAGGGAGAAGTCCGGGCAAGAAGTCCGGGCAAGAAAAAAGACCGGGCCGCAAGAACGCCTCTCGGCGGAAGGCCGCTCGCAGCGGCGAAAAATGGAGCCCGGGGTTATGCGGCCCGGCCTGTACCAGTGTAACGCGAGACGAGCGAAGGTATTCCCGGCGCTCTAGGCTCGGATCATGAACCGGCGCTTCGCACTCATGATCGATCCCGTCACCGCCGACGAGCAGCGTGCCGACTACGGTGACACGTTCACCCACGTCGACGCGGCGGCTCCCGCCCTCAGCGTGGGCGAGTTGAGCACGCAGCGCGGCGACGGCGTGTTCGAGTCGATCGGAGTGGTCGACGGACACGCCCAGGAGGTCCTGCCGCACCTCGAGCGTCTCGCGCACTCCGCACGCCTCTGCGACCTGCCCGCGCCGAACCTGGCGCAGTGGCGGCAGGCGATCGATCAGGCCGCCGACGAGTGCGGCGAGGGTGAGGCCGTCATCAAGCTCATCCTCAGCAGGGGAGTGGAGCACGGACCGACGCCGACGGCATGGGTGACCGCGGCCCCGGCGGCGGACTTCCGTGCCGTGCGCGCGAACGGTGTGCGTGTGGTGACCCTCGACCGCGGCTACGACCTCGGCGCCGCCGAACGGGCGCCGTGGCTGCTGCTGGGGGCGAAGACCCTCTCGTACGCCGTGAACATGGCCGCACTGCGGGAGGCGCACCGCCGTGACGCGGATGACGCGATCTTCCTCTCCAGCGACGGTTTCGTGCTCGAGGCGCCGACCGCGTCGCTGATCCTCCGGTTCGGAGACCGTTTCGTCACGCCGGCGCCGAACGGCGGCATCCTGCACGGCACCACGCAGCTGAGCGTCTACGAGCACCTCGCCGCCCGCGGTTTCGAGGTCGGGTACGACCGGATCCCGGCATCCGATCTTCCCCGGGCGGATGCCGCGTGGCTCGTGTCGAGCGTGCGCCTCGCGGCGGCGATCACCGCCGTCGACGGCGCCGCTCTCCCGGTCGACCAGCCTCTGACCGACGAGCTGAACACGTACCTGCTCTCGCCCCGCGACTGAGGCGGGCACCAGGTCCCCGAAGTCGTGCGGGGTCGGGGCGGGGAGGGCACGCGACAGGGCTCGGCGACCGAAGTCCCCGAGCCCTGTCAGACGGCCGACGGCGTCAGATCATCCGAAGCGGCCCGAGACGTAGTCCTCGGTGGCCTGCACGGACGGGGTGGTGAAGATCGACGTGGTGTCGTCGTACTCGATCAGCTTGCCGGGCTTGCCGGTGCCGGCGATGTTGAAGAACGCGGTCTTGTCGGAGACGCGCGACGCCTGCTGCATGTTGTGCGTGACGATGACGATCGTGAACTCGTTCTTGAGCTCGCCGATCAGCTCCTCGATCGCGTAGGTCGAGATCGGGTCGAGGGCCGAGCACGGCTCGTCCATCAGCAGCACCTCGGGCGAGACGGCGATCGCGCGGGCGATGCAGAGACGCTGCTGCTGTCCGCCCGAGAGGCCGGAACCCGGACGGTCGAGGCGGTCCTTGACCTCGTTCCACAGGTTCGCGCCGGTGAGCGACTTCTCGACGAGGTCGTCCTGGTCGCTCTTCGACATGCGGCTGTTGTTGAGCTTGACGCCCGCGAGCACGTTCTCCTTGATCGACATCGTGGGGAACGGGTTGGGGCGCTGGAAGACCATGCCCACCTGGCGACGCACGAGCACGGGGTCGACGCCGGGGCCGTAGAGGTCCTTGCCGTCGAGGAGCACCTCGCCCTCGACGCGAGCGCCGGGGATGACCTCGTGCATGCGGTTGAGGGTGCGGAGGAACGTGGACTTGCCGCAGCCCGAGGGGCCGATGAACGCGGTGACGCTGCGCGGCTGGATGTCGAGGGAGACGCCCTCCACGGCGAGGAAATTGCCGTAGTAGACGTTGAGGTCGTTGACTTCGATGCTCTTGGACACGTGTTTCCTGTTCTGAGTGGTCGGGCGCTCAGCGGCCGGAGGTCTTCGGGGCGAACAGCTTCGCGACGAGGCGCGCGAGCAGGTTCAGCACCATGACGATGAGGATGAGGGTGAGAGCAGCGGCCCAGGCCCGGGCGAGCGAAGCGTCCGGGTTGGTGCCCTGATTCATGTACTGGTTGTAGGCGAACACCGGAAGGGTCATCATCTGGCCGTTGAAGATGTTCGTGTTCAGGCTCTGCGTGAACCCGGCGGTGAGCAGCAGGGGAGCCGTCTCGCCGATCACGCGCGAGATCGCGAGCATGACCGAGGTCGTGATGCCGGCGATCGACGTCGGGAGCACGACCTTGAGGATCGTCAGCCACTTCGGCACACCGAGTGCGTACGACGCCTCGCGGAGCTCGTTCGGCACGATCTTGAGCAGCTCCTCGCTGCCTCGCACGACGACCGGGGTCATCAGCACGGCCAGGGCGAGGGCGCCCATGATGCCCATCGAGATGCCCGGCTTGAAGATCAGAGCGAAGACCGCGTAGATGAAGAGACCCGCGACGATCGAGGGGATGCCGGTCATGACGTCGACGAAGAACGTGATCGCCTTCGCGATCTTGCCGCGACCGTACTCGACGAGGTAGATCGAGGTCATGAGTCCGATCGGCACCGCGATGACCGTCGCCGTGAGGGTGATGAGCAGCGTGCCCCAGATCGCGTGGACGATGCCGCCGCCGTCGCCGATCACGTTGCGCATCGAGTAGCTGAAGAACTCGGCATCGAAGCGCTCGATGCCGTTGGAGACGACCGTCCACAGCAGCGAGATCAGCGGCAGCAGGGCGATGAGGAACGCTGTCGCGACGAGCGCCGTCATGAGGCGGTCGACGGCCTTGCGGCGGCTCTCGACGATCGAGGAGATGACCGTGATGAGCACCATGTAGAGCAGGAGCCCGATGATGACGGTGCCGGCGATGTTGAAGTCCGCGAGGCTGGTGCCGATCGCGGCGACGCCGAAGACGGCGGCGCTGACCGCGAGCGATCCGCCGAGCAGGGCCCATGGGGCCCACCGGGGGAGCTTGCCCGCGGTGAGCGACGCTGCCGGGGCCGAGGCGACGGCGGTCGGGGTGGGGGTGAGGACGGTCATGTCAGTTCGCTCCCGAGAACTCGGCGCGGCGGGCGACGATCCATCGCGCCAACGCGTTGACCGCGAAGGTCACGATGAAGAGGATGAGGCCGGTCGCGATGAGCGTGTTGACTCCGGTGCCGTGCGCTTCGGGGAAGGCCAGGGCGATGTTGGCGGGGATCGGCGTCGGGTTCGTCGCGGTGAGCACGAGGAAGCTGACGACGGCCGAGGGCGACAGCACCATGGTCACGGCCATGGTCTCGCCGAGTGCGCGGCCGAGGGCGAGCATCGCCGCCGAGACCATACCGCCGCGGGCGAACGGCAGAACGGCCATCCGCACCATCTCCCAGCGGGTGGAGCCGAGCGCGAGCGCCGCCTCCTCGTGGAGCTTCGGCGTCTGCAGGAAGACCTCGCGGCAGATGGCGGTCATGATCGGGATGCACATCACGGCGAGCACGAGGGATGCCGTGAGGATCGTCTTTCCCGTCGATGACACCTGGCCGCCGAAGAACGGCACCCAGGAGGCGTGGGTGTTGAGCCAGGCGTAGATCGGCTGGAGGAGGGGGGCGAGCACGAGGCCGCCCCAGAGACCGAAGACGACGGAGGGGACCGCGGCGAGCAGGTCGATCACGTAGCCGAGGAAGGCGGCGAGGCGACGGTGCGCGTAGTGCGAGATGAAGAGCGCGATGCCGATGGAGATCGGTGCGGCGATGAGCAGCGCGATGAACGAGGCCCAGAGCGTTCCGAAGACGAGGGGCCAGACGTACACCCAGAAGGATTCGCCCTTGAGGATGTGGTTGCCGGTGGTGTCGAGCTGGAACGCCGGGATGCTCTGGATGATGAGGAAGGCGGCGACCAGCGCGAGGACGACGAGGATGATGATCCCCGCTCCGAGAGCGGTACCGGAAAACACCCGGTCGCCGAGACGCTGCTTGGCCTTGATCGGTGCGTGCGGCGCTGCGGGCGCCTGCGCGGTCGTGCTCATGGTCTCCCTGTTTCGGGGCGGGGTGGAACGGGGGCTGACCGGGCGGAGCCCCCGCGTCCGATCGGGACGCGGGGGCACCGCCATCAGTCGATCGGCTGGATCAGCCGACCTGGATCAGGTCGATCGCGGCCTGGACCTGCTCGCGCAGCGAGTCCGAGATCGGGGCGCTGCCGGCGTTGTCCGCGGCGGCTTCCTGGCCCTCGGCGCTGGCGATGTAGGTGAGGTACTCCTTGACGAGCTCGGCGACGTTGGTGTCCTCGTACTGCTCGCACGCGATCAGGTAGCTGACCAGGGCGATCGGGTAGGAACCCTCGGCAGCGGATGCCGGGTCGACGTCGAAGACGAGGTCTCCGGCGCCACGTCCCTCGACGAGGGGCGAGCCCTCGACGAGCGCGGCAGCGGCCTCGGCCGAGTAGGCGACGAAGTCGCCGCCCACGCCGACGTGCACCTGGCCGAGGTCGCCGACCTGCGAGGCGTCGGCGAAGCCGATCGCGCCGTTGCCCGCGGTGATGGCCTGGACGACACCCGAGGTGCCCTGAGCGGCCTCGCCACCCTCGATCGGCCAGACATCGGCCGGCTCGTAGGTCCAGACGTCACCGGCGGTCGCCGAGAGGTACTTGGTGAAGGTCTCCTGCGTGCCCGAGGGGTCGGAGCGGTGGACCGGCGAGATCGCCAGGTCGGGCAGCTCGACGCCGTCGTTCAGGGCGGCGATCTCGGGAGCGTTCCAGTTGGTGATCGTGCCGGCGAAGATGCCCGCGATCGTGGCGGCGTCGAGGTTGAGCGTGTCGATGCCCTCGATGTTGAACGCGACGGCGACCGGCGAGATGTAGAGCGGGACCTCGACGATGTCGTCGGTCACGCAGGCGCCGAAGCCGCCGGCGGCGATCTCCTCGTCGTTGAACGCGCGGTCGGAGCCGATGAAGTTGCTGCCGCCCTCGAGGAAGTTCTCGCGGCCGGTGCCGGAGCCGGTGGGCTCGTAGTTGACGGTGACGTCGGGGTTCGCGGTCTGGAACGCGGCGACCCACGCCTCCTGCGCAGCGGTCTGCGACGACGCGCCGGTGGCGTCGATGGTGCCCGAGAGCGTGGAGTCGGAGGGGGCGTCGGACGAGCCGCCGGTGCCGCCTTCGTTCGCGGCGCAACCGGCCAGGGCGAGAGCAGCGACGGCGCCGATGGCGCCGATGCGAGCGATTCGGGAGATCTTCACTGTGGATCCGTTCGATCGTGGGAGGGGTTGAGGCCCGGTGCAGGGCACACAGTGACGCTAAGCGCGGCGGTTAACGAGACTCTCCCGCGCGGGTGAACGGAAGGTGAACGGCTGTCGACTCTCTGGGGTGCAAGCCCCGGAATTCCGGGCCGCGTCAGACCTTCGGAATGTGCGTCTCGATCGAGATGATGCCGGATCCGGGGTTCGTGGCCGAGAGGTGAACCACGGAGAACGCCGCCGGCTCGAGGTCGGCCGCGCTGCTGAGGTAGGAGCCCTGGATCGTCGCGGTCGCGAGCGCGATCTCGGACAGGAGGCCGGGCAGAACGGGCCCGTGGCTGCAGAGCACGGCGGGCTTGCCGGAGCGTACGCGCCGCCCGACCACCGAGCGCAGATCGGAGGTGCCGTCCTCCCAGGCGTCCTGGCTGATGAGCTCGGTGCGCACGGCCTTGCGATCGAGCGCCTTGGCGAGCGGCTTCACGGTCTCGACGCATCGGACGGCGTCGCTCGTCACGATCTTCCGCACGCCGAACGCGCGCAGAGGGCCGACGATCGACTTCGCCTGTCGGCGCCCGCGATCGGCGAGCGGGCGCTCGGCATCCGTACCGTCCCATTCGGAACGCGACAACGCCTTGGCGTGCCGCAGCACGATCAGTGGGAACGTACGCAGCGCGCCGTCCTCGACCAGACGGGCGAAGAAATCGAGGATCTCGTGGTCGACCGGGTAGCTGAGGCGCTCCCTGGCCTTCTTCACGCTGGCCCACTCGATCGCCGCGATCTCCCGGTTGGGCACGAACGTCGACGCGCGGATAGCGTCGTCGGTGGCCTCGGCGGCCCAGTAGTGCACGACCTTCTGCTTCATCGACGCGAGGTTGTAGCGGCTCACGCCCACCGGAACGCCCAGGGAGACGCGGATGCCGGTCTCCTCCTGCACCTCGCGCACGGCGGTCTCGGCGAGCATCTCGCCGGGATCGACCTTGCCCTTGGGCAGGGTGACGTCACGGTATTTGGTGCGGTGGATCAGCAGGATGCGCAGCTTGCCGTCGACGATGCGCCAGACGACGGCCCCGGCCGCGTAGACGGCCTTGTCCGTCCACTTCGACCGCTCTGCGAAGGTCTGTCCGACCGTCATCGAACCGCCCGCGCACGCCGGCGTCGCTGAATCTGACCCATGGTCTTATCCTGCAGGTCGATCAGCGGCTTGCCGTCGGCATCCGCGGCGTGGCGCTCCCACACGCCGGCCGCGCCGAGGTGCCAGGAACTCGTCCCCGGATCCATCGCGAGGTCGAAGAACGCCAGGAGTTCCTTCAGATGCGCGGGTTCGGTGACGCGGACGAGCGCCTCGACGCGTCGGTCGAGGTTGCGGTGCATCATGTCGGCGCTGCCGATGTAGATCTGCGGATCGCCGCCGTTCTCGAAGGCGAAGATGCGCGAGTGCTCGAGATAGCGGCCCAGGATGCTGCGCACCGTGATGTTGTCGCTGATGCCGTCGAGATCCGTGCGGAGGCTGCAGATGCCACGCACCCACACGTCGACCTTCACCCCGGCCACGCTGGCACGGTAGAGCGCGTCGATGATCTCCTCGTCGACCATCGAGTTGACCTTGATGCGGATGTGCGCGGGCTTGCCGGCGACGGCGTTGGCGCGCTCGTTGTCGATCTGGCGCACGAGTCCCTTGCGCAGGTGCAGGGGCGCGACGAGCAGACGCTTGAACTTCTTCTCGATCGCGTAGCCGCTCAGCTCGTTGAAGAGGCGGGTGAGGTCTTTTCCGACCTGCGCGTCCGCGGTGAACAGGCCGAAGTCCTCGTAGATGCGGCTGGTCTTCGGGTTGTAGTTTCCGGTGCCGACGTGCGAGTAGTGCTGGAGCTTGCCGTCTTCCTCGCGGATCACGAGGGCGAGCTTGCAGTGCGTCTTGAGCCCGACCAGGCCGTACACGACGTGCACGCCGGCCTTCTCGAGTTTGCGCGCCCAGACGATGTTGTTCGCCTCGTCGAATCGTGCCTTGACCTCGACCAGGGCGAGCACCTGCTTGCCCGCTTCGGCGGCGTCGATCAGCGCCTGCACGACGGGGCTGTCTCCCGAGGTGCGGTACAGGGTCTGCTTGATGGCGAGCACATGCGGATCACGGGCCGCCTGCTCGAGGAACGCCTGCACGCTCGTGGTGAACGACTCGTACGGGTGGTGCACGAGCACGTCGGACTTGCGGATGGCCTTGAACATGTCGGCACGCGTGCTGCTGTCGCCGGGCTGGAACGCGACCGCCGTGGTCGGAACGTGCGGCGGGTACCGCAGATCGGGGCGCTCGATGCGCGAGAGGCCGAAGAGTCCGCGGAGGTCGAGCGGCCCGGGGAGACGGTAGACCTCCTGGTCGGTGATGTCGAGTTCCTTCACCAGCAGCTCGAGGGTCACGTCGTCCATGTCGTCGGTGATCTCGAGGCGGATCGGCGGTCCGAACCGGCGGCGCAGCAGCTCGGCCTCGAGCGCCTGGATGAGGTTCTCGCTCTCGTCCTCCTCGATCTCGACGTCTTCGTTGCGGGTGAGGCGGAAGGCGTGGTGGTCGAGCACCTCCATACCGGGGAAGAGGTCTCCGAGGTGGTTGGCGATGAGCTCTTCGAGGCGCAGGTAGCGCGAGATCTCGCTGTTGCCCGGCACCTCCACGAACCGAGGCAGCATCGGCGGCACCTTGAGGCGCGCGAACTCCTGGCGACCCGTGCGTGCGTTGCGGATGCGGATCGCAAGGTTGAGCGACAGCCCCGAGATGTAGGGGAACGGATGCGCCGGATCGACCGCGAGGGGCATGAGCACCGGGAACACCTGGGCCTGGAAGTAGTCGGTCAGGCCCGCGCGCTCGTCGTCGGTCAGCTCGTCCCACTCCGTGATCTCGACACCGGCGTCGGCGAGGGCCGGGCGCACGAGCGACGTCCAGGCATCCGCGTGCCGCAGCTGCAGCGCATGCGCCTCGCGCGAGATGTCGGCGAGGGCGTCGGAGGGGGAGCGGCCGATGTTGGTCGGCACGGCGAGGCCGGTGATGATGCGCCGTTTGAGGCCGGCGACGCGCACCATGAAGAACTCGTCGAGGTTGCTGGCGAAGATGGCCAGGAAGTTCGCCCGCTCGAGTTCGGGGAGCGAGGGATCCTCGGCCAGCTCGAGCACGCGCTGGTTGAACGCGAGCCAACTCAGCTCGCGATCGAGGTACCGGTGGTCCGGGAGGAGCGAGTCGGGGGCCTCGACGGCATCGAAGTCGTCGTCTTCGGCGTCGCCGAGACCTGCGTCGGCGAGAGCGGGATCCATCATGGGGTACATCTAAGCACCGAGAGGTGACACGCGCGTGAACGGATGCCCTCGGTTACCGCGAGCCCACCAGGGTGTCGTCCTCGTACACGTTGAAGCGGTAGCCGACGTTGCGGACCGTTCCGATGATCTGATCGGCGTCGCCGAGCTTGGCCCGCAGGCGCCGCACGTGCACGTCGACCGTGCGCGTGCCGCCGAAGTAGTCGTAGCCCCAGACCTCGCTGAGCAGCTGCTCGCGCGTGAACACCCGCGAGGGGTGCGTGGCGAGGAAGTGCAGGAGCTGGAACTCCTTGTAGGTGAGGTCGAGCGGCTTGCCGTGCAGCTTGGCGGAGTACGACTGCTCGTCGATCGTGACGCCGGATGCCTGCACACGCGTCGGAGCCGCAGCGTCGTCGCGGCGCGCGATCGCGAGCCGCAGGCGGGCGTCGGTCTCGGCGGGGCCGGCGGTCGAGAGCAGCACGTCGTCGATGCCCCAGTCGCCGGAGACGGCGCTCATGCCGCCTTCGGTGACGATGAGCAATAGCGGCGCCTCCTGGCCGGTCGCGCGGAGCAGACGGCACAGCGACTTGGCGCCCGCGAGGTCGGTGCGGGCATCGACGATCACGATGTCGTACTCGGGGGCGCTCACCAGCCGCGCGGGCTCTGCGGGGATCTGGCGGACGGTGTGGCTGAGCAGCTCCAGCGCGGGCAGGACCGACTCCTCGGCAGGAGCATTCGTCAAGACCAGGATCTGGGGCACGCGTACTCCTCACCGGCGCGCGGGTCAACGCCGTGCGGCAATAATACCGGGGTCGATGAGTGACAATGGACGCATGACGCAACCCGCACTCGCTCCGCGCAGCCCGCTCGCCGGCGTGGTCGCCGTCTGGGCGGTCGCTCTGGTGGGCGCCGTGGCGATCGGCATCCTGGTCGGTGAGGAGTGGCGCATCCCGTGGATGCTGGTGGCCTTCGGCGGCGCCGTGCTCCTCTCGTTCGCCGTGCAGCTCTGGTACGGCCGCACCGAGGGATTCATCTTCCGGGTGGCGGGGAGCGTGATCGGCGCGCTGCTGCTCATGGGCGTGATCTCGGTCGGATTCGGGCTCGCCGCCCTCGCCACCGCCTCCGCCTGACAGTCGCGCTCACGCGCGGTAGGGTGGGAGCCATGGATCTCATGGCGCTCGAACTCTTCTTCATCGGCCTGCTGGGTCTGGCGAGCCTCGCGATCGTCTTCGTCTCGGCGGTCGTGCTGCGCAACCTCTTCCGCGGCCAGCGCTGAGCCGATCGTGCTCGAGCTTCCCACCGACCTCCCGGCCGACCTCGCCCCGCTCTCGTGGCTGATCGGCGTCTGGGAGGGAACAGGTGTCATCGACTACCCCGTCGGAGATGAGCGGCTGCAGGGCGAGTTCACGCATCGCGTGAGCTTCAGCCATGATGGCGGCCCGTTCCTGAACTACTCGGCCACCGCCACCTTCCTCACGGAGGAGGGCTCCCCGGCCTCCGCCCTGCTGGCCGAGACCGGTTTCTGGCGTCTCGCGCGCCCGGCGACGGACGCGGATGCCGGTCCGGCACTGCTGCCCCCGACCGCGGACGCCGTGGCCCGCACGGTCGACGACGTCGAGGAGCTGCGCGCCGAGAGCGGCGGCTTCCCGATCGAGGTGTCGCTCGCCCACGCCGACGGTGCGCTCGAGCTGTACCTGGGTGAGATCAACGGCCCGCGCATCGATATCGCCACGGATGCCGTGGTGCGCAGCTCCGGAGCCAAGGCGCACACCGCCTCCTCCCGGATGTACGGCCTGGTCGACGGCCACCTGCTGTGGGCCTGGGACATCGCGGCCCTCGGCACCCCGTTGCGCTCGCACGCCTCCGCGCGACTGGCCAAGGTCTGACGTGGGCGCATTCGCCGAGATCGACGGCGCCGTCTCCGACGGAGACGTGATCGCACACTTCGGCGACGCGTTCCGCGAGCAGCGCCGCCTCGCCGAGGGCGCTGCCTTCGTCCCGCTCGGCGATCGGGTCGTGATCGAGGTCGCGGGGCCCGAGCGGCTGAGCTGGCTCGACTCCATCACCTCGCAGGCGCTCGGCCGTCTCGCTCCGGGTGAGAGCACCGAGTTGCTGATCCTCGACCCGCAGGGTCGGGTCGAGCACGCGGCCGGAGTCCTCGACGACGGCGCATCGACCTGGTTGCTGGCGGATGCCGGTGACGCCGAAGCGCTCGCCGGATGGCTGACCCGCATGAAGTTCCGCGCGCAGGCCTCCGTCGGCATCCGTCCGGATCTCGTTCCGATCGGATTCCTCGACGGCGGAGCGATCGCGCCGTTGGTGGTCACGGCGGCGGCCGCACCGAGCGGTGCGCCCCTGATCTGGGCCGATCCGTGGCAGCACGTGTCCGCGGGCGGGCACCAGTACGCCGAGGTCGCAGCGCACCCCGCCGCCGACTACGCGTGGCGGGTCGCGCTGCTGACGACCGAGGCCGCGGATGCTCTCGCGGTGTCGGCCGATCGCGACGCGCTGGCCGGGCTCCTCGCAGCAGAGGCGTTGCGCGTCGCCGCCTGGCGTCCGCGCTGGGCGACCGAGGTCGATGAGCGCTCCCTGCCGCACGAGTCCGATTGGATCCGCAGCGCCGTGCACCTGAACAAGGGCTGCTACCGCGGGCAGGAGACGGTCGCCAAGGTGCACAACCTCGGGCACCCGCCGCGGCGTCTGGCTGCGCTGCAGCTCGACGGCAGCGACGCGGTGCTGCCGGAGGCCGGGGCATCCGTGTTCGCGGGCGACGAGGAGGTCGGGCACCTGACCTCCGTGGCCCGGCATTTCGAGGACGGGCCGATCGCGCTCGCGATCCTCAGCCGCCGCGCACCGGTCGGCGACCTCGTCGTGCGAGCCGACGGCCTCGAGATCGCGGCTTCGCAGCAGGTCATCGTTCCGGCGGATGCCGGTGCGACGGCCGACATCCCGCGCCTCACCCGTCTGTCCCGTCGCCCGTCGGCGCCGGACCCCCGCGCGCAGGTCTAGACCGACCGGGCTCCCGTTCAGGTCGCGGGCGCGACCGCCGACCACGGCAGCGTGAGCTCGCCCAGTCGCCACCGCGTCCGGCCGCCGAGCACGGGCCACCCCTGTGCGCGCAGCGCGCCCGCGGCGGCGAGGAATCGCTGGGTCGCTCCGAACGTCGACAGTCCGGCGGCCCGATCCCACTCGCGGTCGAGGTCGGTCAGGAGGGCGTGAATGCGTTCGCCGGGGACGTTGCGGTGGATCAGAGCCTTCGGGAGACGCTCCGCGACGATGCTCGGACGGTCGAGATCGGCGAGCCGGAGCGAGAGGGTGAAGCGCAGCGGAGCAGCGTCCGGGGCGACGTCGATCCAGCTCGCGATGCGCCCGATCTCATCGCACGTGCCCTCGAACAACAGCCCACCGGGCGCCAGGCGCGAGGTCATGCGCGCCCAGGCATCCGGCACGTCCTGCTCGTCGTACTGGCGGAGCACGTTCATCGACCGGATGACCGCCGCGCGGCGTCCGTCGGGAATCGGCACCTCGAACCCGCCGCGGCCGAACGAGACGGGAAGGTCGGCGGCGAACGGCGTGCGGCCCGCGCGCACCTCCGCGAGCTGCATCTCGGCGCTCGCGACGCGCGCGGGATCGATCTCGAGCCCGCGCACCTCGACGTCGGGCCGCACACGCACGAGGCGGGTCGCGAGCTCGAACGCGGTCACGCCGCTCGCCCCGTACCCGAGGTCGACGACGAGGGGATCGGACGCTCGACGGAGAGCGTCGCTCGCGGCGATCCAGCGGTCGTTGCGCCGCAGCCGGTTGGTCCCGGTGGTGCCGCGCGTGGACCTGCCGAGGGGAGATGACGCCATGTCTCCATCCTCCCAGCATCCTGTTCGGTCGCACCGTCCGGGCGGATAAACTGACGACATGACTGCGAAGCGCACCCTCATCCTGCTCCGTCACGGCCGGAGCGAGTGGAACGAACTGAACCTCTTCACCGGCTGGGTGGACGTCCGCCTGAACGAGCAGGGGCAGAAGGAGGCACGCCGCGGCGGAGAGCTGCTCGCCGAATCCGGCATCCTGCCCGACGTGCTGCACACCTCGCTGCTGAGCCGCGCGATCCAGACCGCGAACATCGCCCTCGACGCCGCCGACCGGCTGTGGATCCCGGTGACGCGCTCGTGGCGCCTCAACGAGCGTCACTACGGTGCTCTGCAGGGCAAGGACAAGGCGCAGACGCTCGAGGAGTTCGGTCCCGAGCAGTTCCAGCTGTGGCGTCGCTCGTTCGACGTGCCGCCGCCCGTGCTCGACGACGACAGCGAATTCAGCCAGGTGCACGACGTCCGCTATGCGGGCATCGACGGCGAGGTGCCGCGCACCGAGTCGCTCAAGCTCGTCATCGATCGACTCCTCCCGTACTGGGAGAGCGCGATCGTCCCCGACCTCGAGGCCGGCAAGACCGTGCTCGTCACGGCGCACGGCAACTCGCTGCGCGGCCTCGTGAAGCACCTCGAGGGCATCAGCGACGAAGACATCGCCGAGCTGAACATCCCCACCGGCATCCCGCTCGTCTACGAACTCGACGAGAACAACGTGCCCACCGGTCCCGGCCGCTACCTCGACCCCGAGGCCGCCGCTGCCGGTGCCGCCGCGGTCGCCGCGCAGGGCAAGAAGTAACCTCCACGCACGACACGACGAAGCCCCCGGTGCTCAGGCGCCGGGGGCTTCGTCGTGGGGATGCTGCGGGTCAGGCGTGACCGAGCTCCTGCTGCTGCTCGACGGCGAGGGCGATGTCGTCTTCGGCGACGGCCCAGTCTCCGGTCGACAGGTAGACGTACTTCTTCGCGACGGCCACGGCGTGGTCGGCGAAGCGCTCGTGGTAGCGGCTGGCGAGCGTGGCGTCGACGGTAGCCGTGGCCTCGCCCTTCCAGTTGTCGCTGAGGACCTTCTCGAAGACGGTGGCGTGCAGTTCGTCGACGTCGTCGTCCGCATTGCGGATCGCGTCGGCGAAACGGAGGTCCTGGGTGCGCAGCAGCTCGGAGAGCGTCCGCGAGATCTCGACGTCGAGCTCGCCCATCTTCACGAAGGTGCCCTTGAGGCCCTTCGGGATGGCGCGCTCCGGGAAGCGGAGGCGTGCGAGCTGGGCGATGTGCTCGGACATGTCGCCCATGCGCTCGAGCGACGCGCTGACGCGCAGCGCCGTGACGACGATGCGCAGGTCGCGGGCGACCGGCTGCTGGCGGGCGAGGATCTCGATGGCCTGCTCGTCGAGGGCGACGGCGAGCTCGTCGATCTTGGCGTCGTCGGCGATGACCTCTTCGGCCAACGCGACGTCGCTCGTCGCGAACGCACGTGTCGCCTTGTCGATCGAGACCGTGACGAGGTCGGCGATCTCCACGAGGCGGGACTGCAGGTCCTCGAGGGACTGGTGGAAGACTTCGCGCATGGTGGGGCGCAACCTTTCATGTGAATCTCGACTGGTGTCAGCGCGAGACGGCGGGGTCGTCCGCACGGGAGGAGCAGGACCGCGCTCCCGCACAGGCCCGAAGCGATTGTCTGCTCCGAAGGTTAACGAACGGTGCCCAGCACGTGAATAGTACTTCTCTCGTTGCCGCTGTGGCCCGGAAACCCGCCGGAGAGAGGGTGAACGCACTCTACGCTGGAGACATGACCGAGACGCAGATCGCCTTGATCGCCCTGGCCGTCGGCCTGGCGATCGGTATCGGCCTCTCGCTCCTTCTCGCCTGGGCGTACCGTGCGCGGGCCCGTGTCGCGGAGGAGACCTCGAGCGCCGTTCCCGAGGGGATCGTCGACGTTCTCGCGAGCATGGACGATGCGGCCTGCGTGGTCGACACGTCGGGGCTCGTGCTCGCCGCATCGGTCGCCGCCTCGCGGTTCGGGATCGACGTGGGCTCGACCCTCGACAACCCGGAACTGCGTCTGCTCGTGCGCGGCGTGCGCGCCGACGGAGGCACCGCGACGGAGTCGATGCGCATCACCCGCGGGGGGCTGAGCCTCGACCCGCGTCTCGTCTCGGCGCGTGCGAGCGTGCTCGGACCGCGTCTGACCCTGCTGATCATCCGGGATGTCACGGAGCAGGAACGCCTCGACCAGATGCGGCGCGATTTCGTCGCGAACACCAGCCATGAGCTCAAGACCCCGGTCGGTGCGGTGACTCTGCTTGCGGAGGCGATCGAGTCGGCCGCCGACGACCCGGCCCAGGTGCGCATCTTCGCGACGCGCATCTCGGCGGAGGCGGGCCGTCTCGCGCAGTTGACCGGTCGCATCATGAGCCTCTCCCGGCTCCAGGCCGACGACGGCCTGGGCGACGTCACCCCGGTCGCGATCGACGAGGTCATCGCGAAGTCCATCGAGGCGCACGTCGTGCAGGCCGACGCCGCGGGAGTCGAGATCACGCGCGGCGGCGACCGCGGGATCTGGGTGCGCGGTGACGCGCAGATCCTCGTCGAAGCCGTCGGGAACCTCATCGTGAACGCGATCGTGTACTCCCCGAGCGGATCCCGCGTCGGGGTCGGCGTGCGCGCCGAGGACGGCGTCGTGGAGATCGCGGTGTCGGACCAGGGCATCGGCATCGCCGAGACCGATCGTGAGCGCATCTTCGAGCGTTTCTACCGCGCGGACGAGGCGCGCTCGCGCCGCACCGGCGGCACCGGCCTCGGCCTGTCGATCGTCAAGCACGCCACGCAGCGGCACGGCGGCGAGGTGCGCCTGTGGTCGCGCCCGGGCCGCGGCTCGACGTTCACGATGCGGCTTCCCCTGATCGACGCACCGCCGAACGCGGATGCCGGCAAGAAGAGCAAGAAGAAGCGCGAACGAAAGGCCGCCAAGGCCGGCGCCGTTCGCGTACGGAAAGGTGACCGCGCATGACCCGCATCCTCCTCGTCGAAGACGAACCCGATCTCGCCGATCCGCTGGCGTACCTGTTGCGTCGGGAGGGGTACGAGGTCGAGATCGCCGAGGACGGCCCGACGGCGCTCACGGCGTTCCGCGAGCGCGGTGCCGACATCGTTCTGCTCGACCTGATGCTGCCGGGCATGCCGGGCACCGAGGTGTGCCGCCAGATCCGCTCGTCGTCGGCGGTGCCGATCATCATGCTCACGGCGAAGGACTCCGAGGTCGACATCGTGGTGGGGCTCGAGCTCGGAGCCGACGACTACATCACGAAGCCGTACTCCTCGCGCGAGCTGCTCGCCCGTATGCGGGCGGTGCTGCGCCGGGTGGTGCAGGCCGACAGCGAGCTCGACGAGCGCGTGCTCGACGGCGGGCGCGTGTCGCTCGACATCGACCGGCACACGGTGTCGGTGGCGGGGCAGCTGATCAACATGCCGCTGAAGGAGTTCGAACTGCTGGAGGTGCTGATGCGCAACGCGGGTCGCGTGCTCACCCGCGGACAGCTCATCGACCGGGTCTGGGGCAGCGACTATTTCGGCGACACGAAGACCCTCGACGTGCACATCAAGCGCATCCGCTCGCGCATCGAGGTCAACCCCAGCGAGCCGGTCATGCTCGTCACCGTGCGGGGGCTCGGCTACCGCTTCGAGGCCTGAGCCACCGCTTCCCGAGCGCACCGGACGGTCTCCGGACAGCGAGAAGGCCGGCTCCCGAGGGAGCCGGCCTTCTCTGCGTGCGTATGGATCAGTTCTCTTCGGGAACCAGATCCGCGTAGTAGGGGAGGCCGCCGTCGAGCACCGGGATGGCCGTCTTCACGCCGGTGGAGTCACCGGACTGGAAGTGGATCTCGACCGTGGAACCGGGCTTCGAGTCGAGGCCGACGATGCGCAGCGGCTCGGCGTCGGCGCCCAGGCTGATGCTGTCGCCCGCGGGAACCGTGATGGTGAACGCGTCGTTGTCGGCGAAGGCGATGGTGATGGTCGCGCGGTCGTCGGTCGGGTTCACGAAGGCGCCGATGAGGTTGCCCACCGTGCCGTCCTCGTTCGCGACGATGAACACGTTGCGCGCGTCGATCGGGCCCTCGGCGTCGGAGACGTTCACGCCGTCCGAGGCGGAGTACTCGATCTTCGTCGCCTGCGGCGAGATGAACGTGCATCCGGTCGCGCCGAGAAGAACGACGGCGCTGAGGGCAGCAGACGCAACAAGGCGCGATTTCACGGGTCCTCCTGGGGTACGACGGGATATCCGCAACCATTCTACGGGTACGCGGACCGCGCCTCGGGACGAGGGGGCGCAAACCTTAGCGCATAACCCCTGTGGTATCCTTGAGGTTGCCGAAAGGATACGTTTTTATGCTTTTTGAGGTTGGCGAGACCGTCGTCTATCCGCACCATGGCGCTGCGACCATCATCGAGGTCAAGGAGCGCATCATCAAGGGTGAGGCGAAGAAGTACCTGAAGCTCAATGTGACGCAGGGCGACCTGATCATCGAGGTTCCTGCCGAGAACGTCGACCTGGTCGGTGTCCGCGACGTGATCGGCAAGGAGGGCCTCGACCACGTGTTCGAGGTTCTGCGCGCTCCGTTCACCGAGGAGCCCACCAACTGGTCGCGTCGGTACAAGGCGAACCTCGAGAAGCTCGCCTCCGGCGATGTGATCAAGGTGAGCGAGGTCGTGCGCGACCTGTGGCGCCGTGACCAGGATCGCGGTCTGTCCGCCGGAGAGAAGCGGATGCTGGCGAAGGCTCGTCAGATCCTCATCTCCGAGCTGGCGCTCGCCGAGAAGACCGACGAGGACAAGGCGGGCGCGATGCTCGACGAGGTCCTCGCGTCCTGATCCGAGTTTCCCGAAGGGGGCGGATGCTTCGGCATCCGCCCCCTTCGTCGTTCCCCGCAGACGGTAGCGTGAAGACGTGACTCTGCTTCCCGTGCCGCACGTCGCGGTCATCGTCGTCGCCGCCGGATCCGGTACCCGCCTGGCGGCGGGCGCGCCGAAAGCCCTCGTCGGCATCGACGGACGTTCGATCCTGCGCCACGCCCTCGACGGCGTGTTCGCCGCCGCCCCCGCGCAGGTGATCGTCGTCGCGCCCGCGGGCTTCGAAGGCGACGCCGAGACCGAGGTGCGCGAGGCCGCCGGGGATCGCGTCGACCTCGCGCGGGTCGTCGTGGGAGGGGACACGCGCCAGGAGTCCGTCGCGGCGGGGCTCGCTGCGCTCTGGGGTGATGTGCGCACCGTGCTGGTGCACGACGCCGCCCGTGCGCTGACCCCGCCCGCGCAGATCGACGCCGTCGCCGCCGCTGTCGTCGAGGGCACCGGCATCATCCCCGCGCTCCCGGTGATCGATACGCTCAAGCGGGTCGACGGCGACAGCATCGTCGCCCCGGTCGATCGTTCCGAGCTCGCCGCGGCGCAGACCCCCCAGGGCTTCCCGCGCACCGCGCTCGAGGCGGCGTACGCCGCCGCCGCCGCTGCGGGGATCGAGTACACCGACGACGCCGCGCTGTTCGCCGCCGCCGGATACGCCGTCCGACACATCCCCGGCGATGCCCGCGCCTTCAAGATCACGACGCCGGACGACCTCGACCGAGCGCGCCGGCTGCTCGCCGAGGCGCCCGCGCTGCCCCTGCACGTGCCGGCATCCGCTCCGAACCTGCCGCGCGTCGGCCTCGGCACCGACGTCCACGCCTTCGGCGGAGAGGGCGACCTGTGGTTGGCCGGACTGCGGTGGCCCGGCGAGCCGGCGCTCTCGGGGCACTCCGACGGCGACGCGGTCGCGCACGCCATCGTCGACGCACTGCTCGGTGCTGCCGGCCTGGGTGACATCGGTGAGCACTTCGGCACCGCGCATCCCGAGTACGCGGGCGCGCACGCCGCGGTCTTCCTGGCGCGCACCCGCGAACTGCTCGGTGAGGCGGGCTTCGTGATCGGCAACGTCTCGGCGCAGTTCCAGGGCAACCGTCCGCGGTTCAGCGCGCGCCGCGCCGAGGCCGAGCGGGCGCTCTCGGATGCTCTCGGCGGCGCCCCCGTCTCGGTGACCGCGACGACCACCGATGCGCTCGGCTTCCCGGGGCGCGGGGAGGGCATCGCCGTGACCGCGGTCGCACTCGTCTTCCCGGCCACGGCGCCCTGACGCACTGGCCGCGGCCTGCGCGTCACTCTCGGGGCGCGCGGGGGCGAGCCGAGTAGGCTTGAGCGGTGACTCTCCGCCTCTACGACACCCGTGCGCAGGACCTGCGCGACTTCGTGCCGCTCGACCCCGGAAACGTCACGATGTACGTGTGCGGTCCGACCGTGCAGTCCGGTCCGCACATCGGGCACGTCCGCGCGGCGCTCAGCTTCGATCTGCTGCGCCGGTGGCTCGAGAAGCGGCACGGACGGGTCACCTTCGTGCGCAACGTGACCGACATCGACGACAAGGTGCTCGCGAACGCCACCGACGCGGAGCCCTGGTGGGCCCTCGCCTATCGGATCGAGCAGGAGTTCGCTGCAGCCTACGCGGGCATCGGCATCCTGCCCCCGACGTACGAACCGCGCGCGACGGCATCCGTCCCGCAGATGCAGGAGCTCATCGCGCTGCTCATCGATCGCGGCCACGCGTACCCCGCCGCCGACGGCTCGGGCGACGTGTACTTCGACGTGCGCTCGTGGGGCGAGTACGGTGCGCTGACGCACCAGTCGATCGACGCGATGGAGGCGGCGGAGGACGCCGACCCCCGTGGAAAGCGCAATCCCCAGGACTTCGCCCTCTGGAAGGGGTCGAAGAGCGATGAGCCCGCGGATGCCCGGTGGGTGTCTCCGTGGGGTGAAGGCCGGCCCGGCTGGCACATCGAATGCTCCGCGATGGCGAAGCGCTATCTCGGACCGGAGTTCGACATCCACGGCGGCGGTCTCGACCTGCGCTTCCCGCACCACGAGAACGAGTTGGCGCAGTCGAGGGCCGCGGGCGACGCGTTCGCGCGGTACTGGGTGCACAACGGTCTGGTCACCGTGAACGGGCAGAAGATGTCGAAGTCGCTCGGAAACTTCACGCTGGCCGCCGATGTGCTCGCCGCCCGCGATCCGCTCGTCGTGCGGTACGCGCTCGCGGCCGCGCACTACCGCTCGAGCCTCGACCTGACGGAGTCGTCGTGGACGGAGGCCGAGGCCGCGCTCGGACGCATCCGCACCTTCCTCGAACGGGGCGAGCGGCTCGCGAAGCCGGGCTGGGGCCAGGCGAAGGAGGGACTCCCGCAGGAGTTCGTCGAGGCCATGGACGACGACCTCTCGGTACCCCGGGCGCTCGCCGCGATCCACACGAGCATCCGCTCCGGAAATGCGCTCCTCGACGCGGGCAAGTACGATGAGGCGAGGCAGGACGTGATGGACGTCATTCAGATGACGCTCGTCCTGGGGATCAATCCGCACTCTTCGCAGTGGAACGGCACCGGCGGGGGAGCCGAGGCCGCCGCACTGGACGCACTCGTCCAGACGATGATCACCCAGCGCGCACAGGCGCGTGCCGACAAGGACTGGGCGGCAGCCGATCGCATCCGTGACGCGATCGCAGCCGCAGGAATCACGCTGGAGGATACTCCGGCCGGAACTCATTGGAGTATCGATGGCTAAGCCACAGCGCCCCGGCGCGAACAAGGGCAACAAGAAGGGCCCCACCAAGGGCACCGGCGGTCTCGGGCGCAAGGCGCTCGAAGGACGCGGACCCACGCCGAAGGCCGAGGACCGCGCCTGGCACCCCGCCGGCAAGCGCAAGGCCGCGGCCGAGCGCTACGCCGCGTCAGGTGGTAAGGGCAAGCCGGGCCAGCGCCAGACCGCCGGGGGCAACCCGAACCGTTCGGCGCGCTCCAAGGACAACACGACGGAGACCGAGGTCGTCACCGGCCGCAACTCGGTGCTCGAGGCGCTGCGCGCGAAGATCCCGGCGACGGCGTTCTACATCGCGCAGCGGGTCGAGATGGACGACCGCGTGAAGGAGATGCTCTCGATCGCGACGCACCGCGGCATCCCGGTGCTCGAGGTCACGCGCCAGGAGCTCGACCGCATGGCCGGATTCGACGGCGTGCATCAGGGCGTCGCCATCAAGGTGCCGCCCTACGAGTACGCGCACCCGCAGGACCTGCTCGAGAAGGCGATCGACAAGGGGCATGTCCCGCTGTTCGTCGCTCTCGACGGCATCACCGACTCCCGCAACCTCGGCGCGATCATCCGCTCGGCGGCCGCGTTCGGCAGCCACGGCGTGATCCTGCCGCAGCGCCGTTCGGCGGGGGTGAACTCCGCCGCCTGGAAGACGAGCGCCGGGGCCGCCGCGCGTCTGCCCGTCGCGCTCGCGACGAACCTGACCACGCAGCTCAAGGAGTTCAAGAAGCAGGGTGTGTTCATCCTCGGCCTCGCCGGTGACGGCGACGTCGATCTGCCCGCACTCCAGCTCGCCGATCGCGCGGTCGTCATCGTCGCCGGAGCCGAGGGCAAGGGTCTCTCGCGCCTCGTCCGCGAGACCTGCGATCAGATCGTCTCGATCCCGATCTCCACGGCCACCGAGTCGCTGAACGTCGGCATCGCCACCTCCGTCGCCCTGTACCAGGTCGCGACGATCCGCTCCACGAAGTAGTTCGCCGCAGCATCCGAAGGGAAGAGCCCGCATGAGTCGCATCGTCGTCCTCGGAGGGACCGGCTACGCCGGTCGTCACATCGCCGCAGAGGCGGTGAGCCGCGGTCACGAGGTCGTCGCGGTGTCGCGCTCGGTGCCGACGGATGCCGTGGAGGGCGTCGCGTACATCCAGGGCTCCGTGCTGGACCTCGCCCCTCTCGCCGGTGCCTTCGCGGGGGCGGATGCGGTGGTCTCCGCGCTCTCCCCGCGCGGCGACATGGAGGACCGCGTGCTCGACGCGCTCGAGGGCGTGGCCCGACAGCTCAGCGGCACCGGCACGCGCCTGGGCGTGGTCGGAGGAGCGGGCGGCAGCCTGGTCGCCCCGGGCGGCCCGCGACTGTTCGACCAGGACTTCCCCGAGGAGTACAAGCACGAGGCGCAGGTGGGAATCGACTCGCTCACGTTCCTCGAGAGCACGGATGCCGCGCTCGACTGGTTCTTCGTGCACCCCGCGGAGGTCTTCGGGCCCTGGGCCGAGGGGGAGCGCACCGGCCATTACCGTGACGGCGGAGACGTGCTCGTGCGCGACGCCGACGGCAAGTCCTACATCTCGGGCGCGGATTTCGCCGTCGCGGTCGTCGACGAGATCGAGCAGGGCAACCACCACCGCGAGCGGTTCACCGTCGGCTACTGACCGCGAACGGGCATCGCGCCCCGAGGATCAGACGAGATCGCGCCAGTCGATGTCGCCGTCCTCGTCTTCGTCGGTGGTGCGCGTGGCGCCGGTGATGACGGGAAGGCTCATCGTCTCGGTGGGAGGCCCCATGATCGTGGCCTCGTCGCGACGGTGGCGAAGCACCTCGTTGATGTAACTCGTCAGCACCTCGGCGAGCGGTACCGGGCGTCCCTGCGCCTGCGACAGGTACCACCGGTGCTCGAGCACCTGGTGGAACACCTCCGCCGGTTCGAGCTTCGCGCGCAGGTCGTAGGGGATCGCGCGCACGACGGGCTCGAAGACGCGCGTCAGCCACTCGTGCGCGTACATCTCCTCATCGGACCACTGCTTGGTGGAACGCGCGCGGAACTCGTCGAGGTCGTTGAGCAGGCGACGTGCCTGATTCTCCTCGACGTCGAGGCCGGTGAGGCGGATGAGTCGCCGCTGATGGTGGCCGGCATCGACGACCTTCGGCTGGATCTCGACGACCGCGCCGTCGGCCGTGGTCGTCATCGACATCTCGTCGATGTCGAAACCGAGGGCGTTCAGCCGCTCGACGCGCTCGGTGATGCGCCAGGTCTCGGATGCCGAGAAGGAGTCCTGTGCGGTCAGCTCGGCCCAGAGCGACCGGTACGACGAGACGATGCCGTCGGCGATCGCGACCGCGTCCACACCGTTCTCGAGGCGCCCGCCGGCGGCCAGGTCCATGATCTCGCCGGCGATGTTCGTGCGGGCGAGATCGAGATCGTAGGCGCGCTGCCCGTCGGTCAGCCCCTCCTCGTGCAGTTCGCCGGTCTCGGCGTCGACGAGGTACGCCGCGAACGCGCCCGCATCGCGGCGGAACAGCGTGTTCGACAGCGATACGTCGCCCCAGTAGAAGCCGACGTTGTGCAGGCGCACCAGCAGGAGGGCGAGGGCGTCGACGAGTCGAGTGGCGGTGTCGGGGCGCAGCACGCGGGTGAACAGCGCGCGGTACGGCATCGAGAAGCGCAGGTGCGAGGTCACCAGGGCGGCCGGGAGCGCTTCGCCGTCGGCATCCGTTCGCCCGGCGATGACGGCGACCCGGTCGACGCAGGGCACGTCGAGGCGGGCGAGGTTGCCGAGCATCTCGTATTCGCGGCGCGCCATCTCCTCGGTGGTCTCCTTCACCGCGACGACCCGTCCCGACAGATCGGCGAAGCGCACGAGGTGCCGCGACAGACCCTTCGGGAGCGAGACGATGTGCTCGGAGGGCCAGCGGGCGAGCGTCGTCGACCAGGGCAGGCCGAGGAGGCCGGGGTCGACGGTGCTGGCGGTGATGCGCAGCGAATCCTGCATGGCGCTCCTGGGAAGTCGGGGTGGACGCAGACGCGGCGCGGGCGACCGAAGTCGACCCGCGCCGCGAGTGGTGTGTGCGATCAGGCCGAGACGACCGGAGCCGTGTTCAGGCGGCTTCCCGACTCGAGGTCGAACGCGTGGACGTGCCCCGGGTTGGCGGCCAGGGTGACCGTCTCGCCGGCGTTCGGGTGGCTGCGACCGTCGACGCGCGCGACGAGGTCGGTGCGCTTGCCGTTGATGTCGGTGTGGCCGTAGAGGTAACCGTCGGCGCCGAGCTCCTCGACGAGGTCGACGACGACCGAGAGGCCCTTGCCGTCGGCCGGTCCGACCGTGATGTCCTCGGGACGCACGCCGACCGTGACCTGCGTGCCGTTCGCGCCGGCGACCGCGTCACGCTCGAGCGGGACGACCTCGGTGCCGAAGCGCACGCCGCCCTCGGCGAGGTCCGCCGTGAACAGGTTCATGGCGGGGGAGCCGATGAAGCCGGCGACGAACACGTTGTTCGGCTTCTCGTACAGGTCGCGCGGCGTGCCGACCTGCTGCAGGAGGCCGTCCTTGAGCACCGCGATGCGGTCACCCATGGTGAGGGCCTCGGTCTGGTCGTGGGTGACGTAGACCGTGGTGACGCCGAGGCGGCGCTGCAGCGACGCGATCTGCGTACGCGTCTGGACGCGCAGCTTGGCGTCGAGGTTCGACAGCGGCTCGTCCATGAGGAAGACCTGGGGCTGACGCACGATCGCGCGACCCATGGCGACACGCTGACGCTGACCACCCGAGAGGGCCTTCGGCTTGCGGGTCAGGTACTCCTCGAGGTCGAGCAGCTTGGCGGCCTCGAGCACGCGGGTGGCGCGCTCTTCCTTGCCGACGCCGGCGATCTTGAGCGCGAAGCCCATGTTCTCGGCGACCGTCATGTGCGGGTACAGCGCGTAGTTCTGGAAGACCATCGCGATGTCGCGGTCCTTCGGCGGGACGTCGGTGACGTCGCGGTCGCCGATGAGGATGCGGCCCGCGTTGACCTCTTCGAGGCCGGCGAGCATGCGGAGCGACGTGGACTTACCGCAACCGGAGGGTCCGACGAGGACGAGGAACTCGCCGTCGGCGACCTGGAGGTCGAGCTTGTCGACGGCCGGACGGGTGCCGCCCGGGTAGAGGCGGGTGGCCTCGTCGAAAGTCACAGATGCCATTGTGTTTCTCCTTCACCGGCAGGTACGTGCCGGACGATCCGTAGTGATGGATGCGGCGGTTCGACCCGCCGTGACCCCTCATTGGGTCGCCCTCAGTATGACATGGACCGCGGCATCTGGGTATTTCTCAGGTGCGATGGTTAACATCGAATCCGGCCGTGCAACGCGGCGATCGTCGCCTATCCGATATCCGATGATCGGGGCCACCCTGCCCCCGTGAGACTTTCAAGAGGAACGATGTCGAGCGACGAAACGCCGAACGTCCCCACCCCTCGCAACTCCCGCGAGGCTGTGCGGGAGAAGGCACAGCGAGTGCATGCAGCGCAGTCCCGTGCGCGCATCATGCGACGGATCATCATCGGGACGCTCGCGGTGGTCGCCGTCGGCGCGATCGGTACCGCCGTGACTCTCGCGGTGTCGGCTCAGGTCTCGAAGCCCCAGCTCTCGCCGACCGGCATGCACGGTGACGGCGTCGTCGTCTCCGAGCTCTCCGCATCTGCGGCATCCGATGCCGGTACGGCTACGCCCACCCCCGACTCCTCCGAGGCCGAGGCCCCCGCCGAGCCGACGGCTGAGCCCACGACGGCCCAGAAGGTCGACATCCACATCTACGTGGACTACCTGTCGGATGACGCCGGCGAGTTCGAGCGCGCCAACGCCCGCCAGCTCACCAACTGGATCAGCGAGGGTGCGGTCACCGTGACCTACCACCCGGTCGCCCTGCTCACCGCGAGCTCCAACGGCACCAAGTACTCGCTGCGCGCCGCCGCTGCGGCCGCCTGCGTCGCGACGCACTCGCCCGACCAGTTCTACGCCTTCAACCACGATCTGCTCGACGACCAGCCCGAGGTGAACACCGACGGGCTGTCCGACAGCGAACTCGCGGATCTCGCGGGAGCCGTCGGCGTCGACAACACCAAGACGGTGCGCAGCTGCATCCAGGACGGCGACTACCTGACCTGGGCCAAGGAGGCGACGACCCGTGCACTCGAGGGTCCGCTGCCCGGTTCCGACGACCTCGTGCTCGCGTCGACCCCGATGATCGTCGCCAACGGCGAGGCATACGTCGGCGCGCTCGACGACCCGGCCGAGTTCTCGCAGTTCGTGCTCACGGTCGCCAGCGACGCGTACTACCAGGCCACCGCGACGCCCACGCCGACACCGACCGAGACTCCGGCCGAGTAAGTCGGAAGCCCGAGAGGTCGGGAGACCTTCGCCACCATCGCTAAGCTGGTGGCACCCGCCGACTTGGCGCAATTGGTAGCGCACCGTACTTGTAATACGGGGGTTACGGGTTCGAGTCCCGTAGTCGGCTCTCAGATCTGAACATTTCTCCGTCCCCTTCACGAGACCACGACTGATGACGCAGCCGCAGTACCGGACCCGTGCCTCCCGACGGCAGAGCATCCGCGCCGACATCCAGGGCCTGCGTGCCGTGGCTGTTCTCCTCGTGCTGCTTTTCCATCTCTGGCCGAACCGGGTCACCGGGGGATACGTCGGTGTCGATGTCTTCTTCGTGATCAGCGGGTTCCTCATCACGGGGCATCTGGTGCGGGACTTCCAGAAGAACGGTCGGATCAGTCTGGCCCGTTTCTGGTCGCGGCGCGCCATCCGTCTTCTCCCGGCCAGCCTGGTCGTCATCGCCGCCTCGCTCGTCGCCGTGCTCGTGCTGGTGCCGGCGAGTCAGATCGTGCAGTTCGTCACCGAGGGAGCGGCGAGCGCGGCGTACGTCGTCAACTGGGTGCTCGCCGCCTTCAGCGTCGACTACCTCGCGGCCGACAACCTTCCGTCGCCCTTCCAGCACTTCTGGACGCTCTCGGTCGAGGAGCAGTTCTACATCCTCGTGCCGCTGCTGCTGGTCATCGCCGCGGCGATCACGCGCAGCCACTCACTGCGCACCTTCCGGATCGTGCTCGGGAGCGCAGCGCTCCTGTCGCTCGGCTACGGGATCTGGCTCACCGCGACCACCCCGGCCGTCGCGTACTTCTCGACCTTCACGCGGGCGTGGGAGTTCCTCGCGGGAGCTCTCCTCGCGCTCGTGCCGATCGCCCTTTCGCGAGGGGCATCGGCCGTGGTCGGCATCCTCGGAGTGGCGGGCATCATCGCCTCGGCCTTCCTGCTCGACTCAGCGGATGCGTTCCCCGGCTGGATCGCCCTGCTCCCCGTGCTCTCGACGGTCGCCGTGATCGCGGCCGGTCCGGCCTCATGGGTCGACCGCGCATCCCGGTTCCGCCCGGTGCTGTGGCTGGGGAACATCTCGTACTCGCTGTACCTCTGGCATTGGCCGCTCATCGTGCTCGTCCCGTATGCGACCGGTCGGCCGCTCAGCACGGTCGACAAGATCCTCATCGGCACCGCATCGGTCGCGCTCGCGTGGCTGTCGTACCGCTTCGTCGAGTCGCCGGTGCGGTTCAGCCCTCGGCTCGACCGCGCACGCCGGCCCGGATTCGTGTTCGTCGCGATGGCCGCGTCGATCGCCCTCATCGGGGGAGTGAGCTTCGGAGCCGGTGCATACACGAACGTGAAGATCGAGGCCGCGAACGAGGCCGCACAGGCGATGCTCGCCGACGGTGCGAACAGCGAGTGCTTCGGCGCCGGTGCCGTCGACCCGACCCGCGACTGCCCACCGGATCCGCTCGGGGACGCACTCATCCCCGACCCCGCGGCGCCGAATACCGATACCAATCGCGTCGAGTGCTGGACGGGAGTCGACAGCGCCGCCGTGAACGTCTGCAGCCTGGGGCCGGAGTCCGGGTACACCCGCACGCTGTTCGCCGTCGGCGACTCGCACAACAGCACGCTGATCGACACGTACGAGACCATCGCCGAGGAGATGAACTGGCGGATCGATCTCACCGGTCACAACGGGTGCTATTGGACCGCACGGGAGCAGGACGATCCCAACCTCGGTCACCGTGAGAACTGCACGGCGTGGAAGGCGAACATCACCGACTGGCTCGATGAGCGTCCGGCGTACGACGGTATCTTCACCATGCACGCCTCGTCGCGGTGGCAGGCCATCCCGGTCGACGGTGAGACTCAGAACGAGGCCACGGCGAACGGCATGAGCGAGGTGTGGGCGACGCAGGCCGCCCGCGGAGCGAAGATCCTCGCGATCCGCGACAATCCCGTGCAGCGCGACGACGTCAAGGCCTGCATCGACATGAACCGCGACGATCCGAACTCCTGCGCGTTGCCGCGTGATCAGGCGCTCGCCTCGTACGACGGGTCGGAGGATGCCGTCGCGGCCACGCCCGGCGCCACCCTCATCGACTTCACGTCCATCCTCTGCAACGAATCCGTCTGCCCGGTGGTCATCGGTAATGCGGTCGTGTACAGGGATCGGGACCACATGACCGGGGAGTTCGCGCAGACCCTGGCGCCGTACATCGCGGATGCCGCGAAGAAGGCGCTCGGGGACTGAGCCGGGCCCTGGTCACTCGTGCGGGTGTTCTCCGCGCAGCAGTTCCGCACGCTGATCGGCGACGCCGCTCGGGATGGTCTCGCCGTAGGTCGTGACGTCGGGGCCCGCGGAGGTCTTCTCGATGCCGCAGACGGCCGCGCCCTCGTTGCCGTCTCGATCCGTGGGCACGACCACGAACCAGGTCGTCTGCTCGGCCAGCCACTCGACGGTGCCCCGGTCGCTCGCGTACGTCGCGCCGCCCGCGTAGGCATCGACCTTCTCGACGCACATCGTCACGAGCTCGCCGTCGGTGGGATCGGACGCGACCGGCGGCGACGAGGGGGCGGGCGCCGTGGACGGGCTCGACGAGGGAGCGGGCGTGGCCGTGGAGGTGGGCGCGGTGGTCGCCGTTCGCGTCGGAGCCGGCGTCGCCGAGGATGCGGGGATCGGAGTTGCCGTGCAGCCAGCGAGCAGCGCGACGAGAGCGATCAGGGGGACGACGGCAGAAAGGCGCATTCCTGAATGCTATTTCACGGTGATCACGGACTGCGCGTTGGTCGCCGTGTCGCACATCGTGATCCGCCAGACGTCGGAACCAGCGTCATCGACCCGGGCCATCTCGATGATGAGGGGGCTGGGCCACTCCTCGCCCGAGCGGTCGGCTGCCGTGTAGGCACTCGTTCCCGCCGTCTGCTCCGCTTTCGTGAGGGTGACGTCGCGGCTGGCGAAGACCTCCAGGGTCCGCACGTCCGCGAGCGTCTCCCGCCCCGCCGCGGGATCGTCGACCCGCTCGCCGAAAGCATCCGTCCGACCGCTCGCACTGCGGATGCGCCACGCCCACCGCTCGTCGATGTACTCCAGCCGCAGGCCGACGATGGAGCCGCCCACGGCCTCGGACTCGCTCGGCAGCGCCTCGAGGAAGTCGGTCGGCCAGGTGAACTCGGCGGGCATGCACGTGCCGGGGTAGTTCTCGCCCACCGCAGCGGGCGGGTCGGGGACGGATGCCGCGCACCCGCCGAGCATCCCGGCGAGGGCGACGGCGACGCTGGCGACGGATGCTCGGCGGAGGATATGCATGCGGTGAGAGTATCCCGAATCGGAAATACCCCACGGGACCCATCGGTTGCGACGAGTATGACTCGTATCGGAAACAGCGACCTTGATGTCTTCCCGCTCTCTCTCGGCGGCAACGTGTTCGGCTGGACGGCCGATCGCGACACGTCCTTCGACGTGCTCGACGCGTTCGTGGCGGGTGGGGGCGACTTCATCGACACCGCCGACGGTTACAGTGCGTGGGTGCCCGGGAACTCCGGCGGCGAGAGCGAGACGATCATCGGCGAGTGGCTGGCCTCGCGCAAGCCGCAGGGCGTCACGGTCGCGACGAAGGTGAGCACGCACCCGGAGTTCCGGGGACTCGCCGCAGCGAACATCCGCAAGGCTGCCGAGGCGTCGCTCGCGCGTCTCGGCGTCGACGCGATCGACCTCTACTACGCCCACTTCGACGACGAGAGCGCGCCCCTCGAGGAGACGGTCGGCGCTTTCGGTCAGCTCGTGACCGACGGCCTCGTGCGCAACGTGGCCGTGTCGAACTACTCCGCCGATCGAATCCGCGAGTGGATCGAGATCGCGCAGCGCACGGGTGCCGCGCTGCCCGTCGCCGTTCAGCCGCACTACAACCTCGTGCATCGCAACGACGTCGAGAACGAGATCATCCCGGTGGCCGAGGAGTTCGGCCTCGGCCTTGTGCCCTACTACTCGCTGGCGAGCGGCTTCCTCACGGGCAAGTACCGCTCCACCGAGACCGCGGGGCAGTCCTCGCCCCGCGCCGAGGGCGCCGCCAAGTACGCGACTCCCGCGGGCCTGAAGATCATCGATGCCCTCGAGGAGATCGGTTCCGCGCACGGAGCCTCGATCGCCGCGACGTCGCTGGCGTGGCTGCGCGCGCAGCCGACGGTGGCAGCCCCCATCGCGAGCGCCCGCACGGTCGAGCAGGTTCCCGATCTCCTCGCCGGCGCTCGCCTGGAGCTGAGCGCCGACGAGGTGCAGACGCTCGACCGCGTCTCGGAGTGGACTCCCGCTCAGGCCTGAGCGGCCACCGGCGTCCTCACCAGAGCAAGGTGACGCCGACCGCGGCCACCACACCGATGGCCGCGGTCGGCCACCAGAACCACCGTCGACGCGCGGGGAGGAACGGCAGCGAGCGACCGCGCAGCGCGAGCAGTCCGACCGCTGCCAAGGTCGGCGCGAGAGCGACGCCCCACACCCAACCGCCGACCGCGAACCACGGGCCGCTGTGCCAGAGCAGCAGGAGCCCGGCGAGCGCCCACACGAGGTCGCTGAGCGAGGGGAGCAGCGCCTTCGCGCGGAGGGCCCGGAGCAGCGCGACGACACCGAGCGCCAGTGCGATGCCGAAGACCGACCATCCCAGGATCAGATACGGCTCGGCGGGGCCGGGGATCGGCGCACCCGAGAGATACGACATCGCGACGTAGTCGACGGTCGCGACGGTGTTCGACAGGGCGATGAAGGCCGTGCCGGCGTCGCGATCCATCGTGAGGATCGTGCGGAAGCCCGCTGTGCCGCCGTTGTGCCAGGTCTGAGTGCCGGCGCCGTCGAAGGACGCAGAGGTGATCCAGCCCCAGCCGATCTCGCCCTCCGCTCCCAGGGGAGCGGTCGGCTCGAGTGCGGCTGCGCCCGGCGCCGAGCCGTCGAGGTTGGCCTGTGCCCAGATCGCCAGGTCGGATGCCGTGGTGAACGTCGACGACCCCGCGGGCAGATATCCCTCCCCCCACCAGCGCGGTGCGGGTGTGCCGTTGAGGAGGAAGCCCGGAACCGCATCGACCGGCACCTCTGCGGCCGTCGCCGCGACCGTGGTGTGCTCCATCCCGAGCGGGCCGGTGAGGCGCTCGTCGAGCAATGTCGCATAGTCGTCGGCGCCGGCCGCCTCGACGAGTGCGGTTCCGAGGAGCGAGACGGCGAAGTTCGAGTAGACGGCGCCCTGGTCGGGGTCGACGGGGGCGATGGCCGCGTCGGCGATGAGCTGCGCCGTGGTCGACGACGCGTAGGCGTTGTCGTTGAGGATCAGGCTCGACACCGCGCCGTCGGCGGCCGTCGCGCCCAGGCCGGGGAGTCCGGAGGAGTGCTGCGACAGCGACGCGAGGGTGACGTCGCCGGCATCCGTTCCCTCGAGGGCCGTGAGGTGCTCCGCGAGGCGATCATCGGGGGCCACCTCTCCGCGTTCGATCGCGTCGGCGAACAGCGCTCCGGTGAAGGTCTTCGTGATCGAACCGAGCTCGAACACGGTGTCGGGCCCGGGCGCCTCCGGGTGTGCGGGATCGGCGTCACCGAGACCGGCGAAGACGACGCCGTCCGGATCGATCTCCGCGACCGACAGCGAGCGGAATCCGTCGAGGCCTCCGGGCAGAGTGCGGATGCTCTCCGCCAGGGTCTCGTCACCGCTCCAGGCCGAGGTCACGGTCTGCTGCTGCGGCCCGACGGCCGCGCCGAGGGCGATCGCGGCGACCGCGCCGCCCGCCAGGAGGCCGAGCACGGGACCGGGGGAGCGTCGCGCGGGCGACGTCGCTGTCGGGGTGGGGGCTGTGAGTGCGGGGGTGGGGGATGTCACGGTGCGGCTGCTCCTCAGCTCGAGGCGATCATGGTCAAGACGAGGAGCGGCACGATGCGCGCCCCCGGCACCTCGTAGAACCCGCGGCGCGGGGAGGACAGCCACCCCGCGCTCACGAGCTGCCGGAGGTGGTGGTAGAGCTGGCCGGACGACGCGAACTGCTCCAGTTCGAGCAGCTCAGCGGTGGTCTGGGTGCCGGTGAGGATGACGCGCACGAGCTCGAGACGCACCGGGTGCCCCAGTGCTTCGAGGGGTCGAGCGAGTTCGCCCCAGTCCTTGCTGAGGAGCTCTTCCGCGTAGAGGCCGTACTGCCAGCGGATGGGCCCGGCCGGTACCTCGACGGCACCCGCCATCATCACCGCGCCGGGAGCCCGGCGTCCGAGTTCATTGACGAACCAGAGCGGATCGGCGGCGGGGTCCGATGTCGCAGCCCCCGGTTCCGGTGTCACGGTCGAGGCGTCGGCCGACGGCTCCTCGACCTGCGCACGCAAACGCTCGAGTTCGCGTTCGAGGGCGTCGACCCGGCTTTCGATCGCGTGCAGCGCGTCACGTTCCATGGCTACAACCGTAGCAATAGTTCGTAATTACGGATAAATCGAACTTTTATGATCCGCTGAACAGCACGATCACGTACACCGCGAAGACCGCGAGGTGCGCGGCGCCGTGCATGGCCGTCACCCGCTTCGCCGCGAACGTGGTCACCGAGAGCAGCAGCGTCACACCCAGCATCAGGAGGTTCGCCGGAGACTCGGCCAGCACCACGGTCTGGCCGGTGAGCATGCCGATGACCAGTACGGCGGGGATCGTGAGCCCGACCGTCGACACCAGCGCCCCGTGGCAGAGGTTCACCACCCGCTGCGCCTCGCCCCCGAGAGCTGCCCGCACTGCGGTGAGGGACTCCGGCAGGAACACGATCGCGGCGATCAGCACGCCGGCCAGTGCGGCCGGGGCTCCGAGGCGACCGAGGCCGTCGTCGAGGAGCGCCGCCATGTCGTGCGAGAGCAGCACGATCGGGGTGACCGTCACCACGAGCAGGGCGAGGCGCACCAGGACCTCGGTGCGCTGCGCGGCGAGAGTCTCGCGGATGCCCGTGCGCGGCGCCGCGTCCGCGGCATCCGTCCGTCGCCGCAGGCGTTCGTCGACCTCGGTGAAATCGCCCGCCTGCGCCCCCATCTGCCGGAAGAGGAAGAATGCGTAGATCCCGAGGGTCAGGATCACGATCGGGATCTCCTGGCCGAGGGTGTACGAGCCGTCGCGGCCGATGAGAGCCGGGAGGGCGAACGCGAGCGCGACGAGCACCACGAGCATCGCCAGGTAGGCCGAGGTTCCCGTGCGGTTGTGCGCCATGCCGCGGTGGCGGAGACCGCCGAGCAGCAGTGCGAGACCGATCACGAGGTTCAGGATGATCATCGCGACGGCCATCACCGAATCCCGGGCGATGGTGGCGTGGTCGCCCGGTCCGAGCATGACGGCCGAGATGAGGATCACCTCGATCAGCACGATGGACAGGGTGAGTACGAGCGATCCGTAGGGGTCGCCCAAACGGTGGGCGAGGGCTTCGGCCTGCTTCACCACGCCGAACGCGCACACCAGGATCACACCGATGATCACCCCGAGGGCGACGATCAGCAGGGGGACGGCCACAGGGGCCGCGAGCAGGGGGTGCGCCAGCAGCACCAGGACGTAGGCGCCCCAGCCCAGGGCGATTCGGGCGATATCGGGTCGTCCGATGAACTGCTTCACAGCGGTGGGGATCATCATCCGGTTCCTTCGCGGGGCCGTCCCCGGGTGATGACGCGATCCGGGTCGTCCCGGCCGCAGCGTGCACCGTGCACACCCAGTATTCTACCGGCTGTGTCCGACGTATTCCTGGGCAGTACTCGTCGAGGAGAAGGGGAGCGCATCGCGCTCCGGAGAGGAGAAGCGGATGCTGGCGGTCGTCGTGCACATCGCGGTCGCTGCGATCGCGGGGTGGCTGGCCGTCGAGGCCGCGCACTACGCCCGGAAGCATCCGAATCGTGATCGTCGCGATCCGCGCCGCCTCCGACTGATGAAGATCCTGCCGATCGGCGGGTGGACCCTCCTCCTGCTCAGCATCCCCATGATCCTGCTCTCGGATGCTTCGCGCGACGATGATCGCACCGCCATGGCGATCGCCTCGTTCGCGATCCTCGGCGGCGGCATCCTGTTCCTCGTCATGTACCGCAACTGGTACGTCGCGTTCGGCGACGAGGAGGTGACCTTGCGCACGCTCGCGGGTGTCACGCGCAGCTTCCGCTACTCCGACATCACCGACTACTCGGTACGGCGCTCGGATCAGGGGCCGATGCTCACGGTGCGCACCGCGCGCGGAGTGCGGCTGAGCCTCAACATCCGGATGTACGACGCCTCGCCGTTGCTCGCACAGCTGCAGTTCCACCAGGCGACGGGGCGTTGGGCGATCCGCGGAGAGCTACGCCGCTGACTGGTCCTCGTCGTCCTCGTCGTCGCTGCGCAGATGCGCGATGTGGGCCGCGTGCCGCTGCAGATGGTTCGGCGAGCGGCGCACGAACAGCCAGGCGACGACGAGCAGCGCGAACCAGATCGGCGTCACGAGCAGAGCCGTGAGGGTATCGGGCTGGGTGGTCAGCGCCCACAGGATGAAGACGAAGAACGCCAGCACGACGTAGACCATGAACACTCCGCCCGGCATCCGGAAGGCCGAGGCCGCGGCCTTCTCCGGGCGCCGGCGGCGGTAGACCACATAGCTGAGCAGGAAGATCGTCCACACGAACATGAAGCACACGGCGGAGACCGTCGTCACCATGTCGAAGGCGGTGCCGATGTCCTCGCCCGCGTAGAGCAGCACGACGCCCGAGAGCAGGAGGATGCAGGAGAGGAACAGCGCGTTCTGGGGCACGCGGCGCTTCGACAGGCGACCGAACAGCTTCGGCGCGTCACCGTCCTGCGCGAGCCCGAAGACCATGCGCGAGGTGGAATAGATGCCCGAGTTGGCGCTCGACATCGCCGAGGTCAGCACCACCAGGTTCACGACGGTCGCGGCGATGCCGAGGCCGGCCAGGGCGAACATCGCGATGAAGGGGCTCTCCCCGGCGACGTACTCGGTCCAGGGGGTCACCGCCATCAGCACGATCAGCGCGCCGACGTAGAAGAGCAGGATGCGGATCGGGATGGCGTTGATCGCCTTGGGGAGGTTCCGCTTCGGGTCCTTCGTCTCGGCGGCGGCGGTGCCGACCAGCTCGATCCCGACGAACGCGAAGACCGCGATCTGGAAACCGGCCACGAACCCCATGAACCCGTGCGGGAACATGCCGCCGTGGCTCCAGAGGTTCGCGAACGACGCGGTACCGGCGTCGTGCTCGAAGCCGGTGAAGATCATCACGAGACCGGTGACGATGAGAGCGACGATCGCCACGATCTTGATCAGCGCGAACCAGAACTCCATCTCACCGAATGCGGCGACCGTGGGGAGGTTGAGCGCGAGCAGGATGACGACCACGGCGACACCCGGGATCCACAGCGGGATGCCGGGGATGAGGGTGTTCGTGTACCCGGCGATCGCGATGACATCGGCGACGCCCGTCACCACCCAGCAGAACCAGTACGTCCAGCCCGTGAAGAACCCGGCCCACGGCCCCAACAGGTCGCTGGCGAAGTCGCTGAACGACTTGTACTTGAGGTTCGACAGCAGCAGCTCGCCCATCGCGCGCATCACGAAGAAGAGCATGAACCCGATGATCATGTAGACGAAGATCACCGAGGGACCGGCCACCGAGATCGTCTTGCCGCTGCCCATGAAGAGCCCGGTCCCGATCGCACCGCCGATCGCCAGGAGCTGGATGTGGCGGTTGCTCAGCGCTCGCCGGAGGTGCTGTTCTTCGTCGGTACTCTGCACGGTCACCCGATGCAGAGTAGCCGACGAGAATGGGTCACTCCGAAGCGACACCCCTGCGGCGCAGCGCCAGCGCACCGAGCGCGAGGAGCGCGAGTGCGACGAGCGCGACCGGCCCCGCGGGGAAGTCCGACCCCGTCGTGGCGAGGGCGTCACCGGCATCCGATCCTGCGCCGGATCCCGCTCCGGCACCGCTGTCGCCGCCGTCCGTGCCGTCGCCGCTGCCGCCGTCACCGCTGCCGCCGTCGGCGACCGTGGCGAGCACCGTGACCGCGAGCTCGGCGGCGCCCGAGGCCGCCGTGGCGGTCAGGGTGTGCGCCCCCGGAGCGACGGATGCCGGGGGAACGACGACCGCGCGTGCCGTGCCGTCGGCTCCCGCGGTGAGGGTCGCGAGGCGCACCGGGTCGGAGTTCAGCACGAGCTCGATCTGCTCGCCCTCCGCGAAGCCCGAGACGGTGATCTCGGAGGGCGAGCCGATTCGAAGGGTGCCGCCCGTGACCGCGATCCGCTTCTCGGTGAACGCCGCGCCGAACGACAGTTCGACGGTCTGCGAGGGGAAGAGCTTGAACTCGACGGGGGAGAGGTCCTGCGCCTCGGTGCCGTCGCCGTAGATGTCGACCGTTCCCGAATCGAGCAGCAGGCGCACGGAGGTTCCGTCGGCGAGGTCGCGCACGCCCGCGATGCCCTCGTAGGAGCCGGGCCAGTTCGCGAGTCCGAGGGTGCCGGATGCCGCGACCGGGGCGTCGTCCAGCGAGCCGGACCACCCGAAGAGGGCGAAGCGGCCGGTGTCGTCGGCGCTGCCGGCGACGATCAGGTAGTCACCGGACTCGGCGCGGGCCATGTCGCGGATCGCTCGCCCGCCCAGGTCGAGGAGGATCGGGTCGCCGACGACGGCATCCGCCCCGGCGACGACGTCGGCGATGTCGGCGACGGGCACGATGAGAGCATCCGCGTCATCGCCGACCTCGGGCGAGCGGAAGCCGAGCCACAGCGTCGTGCCGTCCGGCGCGATCGCCGCTCCCTCGATGTTGAGCGAGTCGGGACCCTCGGCCGAGACCCCCGGCTGGGTGGCCGCGAGGAACCCGAAACGGTCGGCGCCCAGGCCGTGCTGGCCTTCGTGATCCCAGGCGACGAGCGCATCGCGCAGCACGTTGCGGTAGCCGACGAACGTGAGCGTCGCGTCCGCGCCGGATCCGGAGATCTGCGTCTGGAGCACGATGTCGCGGTCGAGGCGCACGTTGCCGCTGCGGGTGTTGCCGGTCGATCCGATCCAGAAGACCTGGTCTCCGGCCCGGGCGACGGCCTCGAAGTCGTGGGCTTCACCTGCGCGTTCGAACTCGATGCGATCGCTGAAGTCGAACGCCGCGACGGCTTCTCCGCCCTCTTCCGAGAAGAGGCGGATCGCGTTCGAGTCGTCGTCGGCCGCGAAGAAGTAGCCGTCGCCGGCGTCGATCGCGGCGGAGGCGTCCGACATGCCGAAGTGCCCGCGAGCGCCGTCATCGGCGAAGGCCGGGGCGACGCGGTACGGGAGCTGCGAGATCGCGGTGCGTCCGTCGTCGGTGCGTAGATGCACGGTGAGCACGGCGGCGCCGGTGGCCGCGGGTGTCGCCGCGAGCCGGAACGATCCGTCGTCGGCGACGTCGAGGCGGATCGCCTCGTCGGGCACGACCGCGGGGTTGCTGCTGGTCACGGTCGCCGTGACGGCCTCGCCGGCGGCATCGGCGATCACGCCGGTGGCTGCGGGGTTGGTGTCCTGCCCGAGCACGGCGGCGAGGGCGCTGCCGGCGCCGCCGGGAACGCGCACGTCCCACGACAGGGTCGGCTTCGCGAGGATGGGGCCCACCGCATCCGTGCCCGGCTCGAACCCGGGCGCGAAGGCGACACCGCGGAACGCGGTCTGGGGCGCCGCCGTCGCGAGCACATCGGTCTGCGCGGTGAACGCGGAGTCGTCACCGGAATCGAGGATCCGCACGATCTCGTTGCCCTGGTTGAGCCCGCGCACGGCGTACAGCACCGAATCGTCGCCGGCCGGGCGTGCCTCGAGGCCCCAGAAGTCGCCCGGCAGGGTGTCGACCCAGGTCCAGGTGGCACCGGTCCGGCGGTACTTCGCGATGCCCTCGTTCGCCCCCTCCGTGTAGCCGACGTACAGGTGTTCGCCGGCGAAGGCGAAGTCGTGCGCGACGGAGGCCCCGTCCGGGGCCGCGGCCACGAGCGTGAGCGGTGCTCCCGCGGCGGTGGGGATGCCGGTGCCGACCGTGTTCAGCCCCGAGAACCCGCTGCGGTCGCTCGTGAGGTAGAGCTGGCCGTCATGGATGTCGACCACGCGGCCGTTGTTGAGGTTGCTGCTGCCGGAGACGACGGCGGTGGGGGTGGTCCCACTGGCTTCGACCGTGAGGACGCCGCCGGCGGGAGCCGTGGAGTCGCCGCCGTGCCCGCCCGCCCAGTAGCGTGTGCCGTCGACCGTGGCGGTGCCCCGGATGTGACGCAGCGAGAACGCTCCGGCGAGCGTCGTGGCGGTGTCGACGTCGCCCTCCGATCCGATCCGGGCGATCACGCGCAGCGTGTCGGGGGCGGCCGTGTCGTTGAGCGAGCCCGATCCCGGGGCCGCGTCGTATCCGCCGAGCGTCACGTAGCGGTGATCGGCGGACTGCTGCAGTGCCCCCTGCTGGTCGCGGTTCGCCCCGAGGGTGAACGCGTGCTGATCGCCGGCATCCGTCGTCGGCAGCGCGATCGTGCCGCCGAGCTCGCCCTGTCCGTCGAGGAGCTGGATCGCGACCGGAACCGCGTCGTTGCCGGTGGTCGCGCCGTCGCCGACCACCGAGACGGCGAGCTGGTCGGCGGGGGCATCGGCGGCGACGGCGGCCTGCGGGGCGACGATCGCCGCGCTCGCCGCGACGAGCGCGGCGAGGCCGAAGGAGAGGGAGCGGGGGATGGGCACGGCGAGTACCTCCGGTCGGGGGTCGGGTCGATCCGACACAAACGGAAGCGGACGAACGGATGCCGACGCAGGGGTGAACGGCAGGCGAACAGCGCACCGGGAACATGACGGATGTCATCCGCACCGCGTGACATCGCCCTCCGGTGCGGGCCGGGCTCGCGGCGCTTCACTGGGAGCATGAGCCAGCCCCTCGTCGCCCCCGCCGATCGCCCTCCCGCAGACTCCGCGCCCGCCGTCGATCTCACCGGCATCGTCCGACGCTTCGGGCACGGCGCGAATCGGATCGTCGCGGTCGATCACGTCGACCTCCGCATCGAGCGCGGCGATGTGGTCGCTCTGCTCGGCCCGAACGGCGCGGGCAAGACCACCACGATCGACGTGCTCCTCGGACTCTCCGAACCCGACGAGGGCACGGCGCGCGTGCTCGGCACGCATCCGCACCGCGCGGTCACGGCGGGGCGCCTCGCGGCGGTGCTGCAGACCGGCGGACTGCTCTCCGACCTGACCGTGCGCGAGACGATCTCGGTGGTCGCCGGGCTGCACGGCGCTTCCGGTCGCATCGCCGAGGTCATCGATCGCGCCGACCTCACCGCGATCGCGCGTCGCCGCGTCGGCAAATGCTCGGGTGGCGAGAAGCAGCGCGTGAAGTTCGCGCTCGCGCTGCTGCCGGACCCGGACGTGCTGGTGCTCGACGAGCCGACCGCGGGGATGGACGTCACCGCCCGTCGCCGCTTCTGGGAGGCGATGCGGGTGGATGCCGACGCCGGCCGCACGATCGTGTTCGCCACCCACTACCTCGAAGAGGCCGAGCAGTTCGCGCGGCGCACGATCGTCATGAATCACGGACGTGTGGTCGCCGATGGCGCCACCGCCCGCCTGCGCGCGTCACTGGGCGGCCGCATCGTCTCGGCGACGATCCCCGGCGGGATCGCTGCGCTTGCCGCGGAACTCCGCGCCGACGCCTCCGTCGCCGAGGTGTCGACCGACGCCGATCGGCTCACGGTGCGCACCGAGGCATCCGATCTGCTCGCCGGACGGCTGCTGTCGCTCGGTGCCTGCGATCTCGAGATCACCGCTCCCACCCTCGAATCCGCCTTCACCTCGCTCACGGAGGACCCGTCATGACCACGCTCGTCGCCCCCGCGCTGTACCGCACCGAACTCGTGCGGCAGATCCGCAACCCGTACACGCTCGCCTTCACCCTGGCGATGCCGGTGGCCATGTATCTGCTCTTCGGTGCGAGCATGTCGTACGCCTCGCAGAGCGTGGGCCAGGCGAACGTCTCGTTCTACGTGATGGTGTCGATGGGGGCGTACGGCACGGCCACCGCGATGAGCTCGCTGTGCTCGCTCGCCGCCTCCGAGGTCGGACAGGGGTGGGGGCGTCAGCTCGCGCTCACCCCGCTCTCGACCGCGGGATACGCGGTGACCAAGGTGCTCGCCGCGGTGTCGTTCTCGGCGCTCGCCGTGCTCTTCGTGTATGCGGCCGGTCTCGCGACGGGTGCCGAGGCATCCGACACCTGGCGCTGGTTCGCCGCCGCCGGAATCACCCTGGGTCTGGGGCTGATCTACGGCCTGTTCGGACTCGGGGTCGGCCTCGCCTTCAACTCCGACTCGGCGGCCGCTCTCGCCTCGATCTCGATCACCTTCTTCGGCTTCTTCGGCAACGTCTTCATCCCGCTCGACGGCGTGATGCTCGACATCGCGAAGTGGACCCCGATGTACGGCTACGTCGCGCTCGTGCGCTGGCCGGCCACCGACGGCACCCTCGTGGCGGGCGGGGCCGACCCGCTCTGGGCCGTGCTGCTGAACGTCGTCGTCTGGGCCGTGCTGTTCGCCGCGCTCGTGCGTCTCGGCGTGATGCGCTCGCGCAGCCGTCGTTAGGCTGGGCCGATGACCACCGAGGCTGCCGAGACCCCGGCGCACACCGGTCCCTGGGAGCGCTGGGGATGGTTGATGGCCGTCGTCTGGATGGTCTTCCTCGTCTACCCGGTGCTGGCGCTGCTCGCCTCGGATGCCGCGACCGGATGGGTCGTGCTCGGATGGGCGGGACTGGGCGCATTCGCGACCGTGTACGTGGTCGGATTCGTCATCGGGATGCGCTCGTCGTGGGGACGACCGCGCCCGATCGTGCGCACGCTGTTCTGGGTGCAGATCGCGTGCGCGCTCGCGACGATCCCGGCGATCGAGTCGCAGGCGCTGAGCTTCCTCCCGTACCTCATGTCGTACGCCAGCTACGGGCTGCGGGGTGCCTGGCACTGGGTGACGACCCTGGCGGGCATCGCGATCGCGGCGGGGACGATCGTCGCGACGGGGAGGTTCGGCGACCACTTCCAGATCCTCGTCATCGTGCTGCTCATCGCGGTGGTGAACACTGTGAACACCTGGCTGATCGGGCGCTCGGTCGACGCCGACAAGGTGCGGATGGACCTCGCCACCAGCGAAGAGCGCACCTCGATCGCCCGCGACGTGCACGACCTGCTCGGGCACACCCTCACGGCCGTGAAGCTCAAGGCCGAGCTCGCCGAACGCCTCGTCGACCACGACCCCGTGCGCGCCAAGGCCGAACTCGCGCAGATCGTGCACCTCACGGGCGAGGCGATCGCCGGTGTGCGCAGCACCGTCACCGGCATCCGCAGCGTCGCCCTGGCGGAGCAGGTCGATGCGAGCACGGTCGCGCTCGAATCGGCGGGGTTGCACGTCGACGTCGAGGGTGACGCCGCAGCGCTGTCGCCCGCGCAGGCCCTGCCCGCCGGGTGGATCGTGCGGGAGTCGACCACGAACATCCTGCGTCACGCGAAGGCACGGCGGGTGCGGATCACGATGGCCCCCGGCGTGGTGGCGATCGAGGACGACGGTCGCGGCGCACGGGGGCCCGCGGGCAACGGTCTGCGCGGGATGGCCGAACGCGCCGCGGCGGCGGGCGCGGTGCTCGTCGTGGAGGATGCCCCGCTGGGCGGGACGAGAGTGAGTGTGACCTGGTGAGCGATCCGATCCGGCTGCTGCTCGTCGACGATCAGGCTCTCGTGCGGGGAGCGATGGGTGCCCTGCTCGAACTCGAGGACGATCTGACGGTCGTCGCCGAAGCCGCCGACGGTGCCGAAGCGGCGGAGCGAGCGGCGCAGGCGCGGCCCGACGTGTGCCTGATGGACATCCAGATGCCCGGTGTCGACGGGGTGGCCGCGACGCGCGCCGTGCGCGAGGTCAGCCCGTCGACGCGTGTGCTGATCGTGACGACCTTCGCGCGTCCCGGGTATCTGCGCCGGGCTCTGGACGCGGGGGCGAGCGGCTTCATCGCCAAGGACACTCCGGCCGCGCAACTCGCGCACGCGGTCCGGCGGGTGCATCAGGGACTCCGCGTCGTGGATCCCGCGCTCGCCGAGGCCTCGCTGTTCGAGGGCGCCAACCCGCTGAGCGAGCGCGAGCAGCAGGTGTTGCGGTTGTCGGCGGACGGGCGCGCGATCGCGCAGATCGCCGCCGAGGTCTTCCTGTCGGCCGGGACGGTGCGCAACCATCTGTCGTCGGCCATCGGCAAGACGGCGACCGAGAATCGTGCGCAGGCGGCCCGCATCGCCCGCGACAAGGGGTGGATCTAGGACCCGGCTGGATCTGGAACCGGCGGGATCTCGGGGGCGGGTCTCGCGAACAGCTCGGGATCCACGGGCCGCTGCGCGCGGGGCAGTTTCTCGACGACCAGCAGGTACGACTCGGTGACCAACTCGGTCACGAGTCCCGGTTCGAGCGACGGGCCCGGGCGCAGCGAGATCCAGTGCTTCTTGTTCATGTGGTACCCCGGCAGGATGTCGGCGAACGTCTCGCGCAGGGCGACCGCGTCGTCGGGATGCGACTTGACGGTCACCCGACCCGTGCCGTCCAGGGGCAGGAGCAGGAAGACGCGTCCGCGCACCTTGTAGACGTCCCACTCGGGGCCGAACGGGTTGGTCAGCTCGGCGCCGGGGAGTTCTTCGGCGCGTTCGGCCGCCGTGGCGGTGAGGGCATCGGCATCCATCGTCAGAACAGCCGATCCGTTCCCTTGTCGTCGGATCGCGCGGCGACGGCGACGCGATCGTCGAGGGATGCCGCCGCCAGCAGCGCCTCGTCGATGAGCTCGCGATCGCCCTGCGCGGTGAGCCACTCGTGGGCGAACGCGGTCGGGATGAGGACCGGCATGCGGTCGTGCACATCGGCGAGATGGGCGGGCGCGGGGCGCATCACGATCGAGTAGCAGGTGAACCATTCGCCATCGGCGGTGCGGCCGCGCTGCGTGACGGCCGCCATTCCGAACAGGGTGCCCTCGCCCATGCCGAACTCGTGCCACACGCGCTCGGGCTTCTTCATCTCGAACCAGCCGGTCGCCGGCACCAGCGCGCGGGTCTTGAGCGAGCCGGGGCGCTCCTGCAGGCGCTCGGAGCGGGTGTTGATCGAGGGGAATTTCGCGGGTTCGCCGTTCACCAGGAACCCCCACCACGCGGGCTCGAGCGTGGCCTGGCCGTCGGCATCGACGACCACGGGATTGAGGTTGCGGAGGTTCTTGCCGGTCGGGCGCAGGGTCTCACCCGCGTTCTGCTGCGCCCACTGGCGCAGGCCGTCGAGCACGTCGGCGTCGGCCTCGGCCAGCAGCTCGGCGTCGGTGAATCGGGGATCCAGTCCATAGCTCGCGCACATGCCCACAGGCTAGCCCGGGCCACCGACATCCGTCAGGGGGCGGGAGGGGGGATCCGGTACCGTGAAACGAGTGACTCCGACCCGTTCGCTCCCCGCGCCGCTCGCGATCGGCGGTGCCGTGGCGATCGGCGTCATGACCGCGATCCAGGCGCGCATCAACGGCGTCCTCGGCATCCGTCTGGGCGATGGGATCGTCGCCGGTCTCGTCTCCTTCGCCGTCGGTACGGCCGTCCTCGCCGTCATCGTCGCCTCCCTCCCGTCCGGCCGCGCCGGTATGGTCCGGCTCGTCCGCGGAGTACGAGGCAGGACCATCCCGCCGTGGATGCTCCTCGGCGGCGCCTGCGGCGCGCTCACCGTCTCGACGCAGGGGCTCACCGCCGCCGTGCTCGGGGTCTCGCTGTTCACCGTGGGAGTGGTCGCGGGGCAGACCCTGCACGGACTCGTGCTCGACCGGATCGGTTTCGGACCCGCGGGCGTCGTGGCCGTGACGATGGGTCGCGTCGCCGGTGCCGCGCTCGCGCTGGTGGCCGTCGGCGTCTCGCTGGGCGGAGACGTGCTGCGCACCGCCCCGCTGTGGATGCTCGTGCTCCCGTTCGCCGCCGGCGTGGGCATCGCGTGGCAGCAGGCCGTGAACGGACGCCTGGCGCAGCGCGTGTCGTCGCCCATGGTGGCGACCATGACGAGCTTCATCGCCGGCACGGTCGTGCTCGCCGTCGCCGCCGCGATCAGCGTCGTCTCGCAGGGTGCCCCGCACGGACTGCCGGCCGAACCGTGGCTGTACGCGGGCGGTTTCCTCGGCGTCGTCTACATCTTCGTCGGGGCGTTCCTCGTCGCGCACACCGGGGTGCTGCTGCTCGGACTGGGATCGGTGCTGGGGCAGCTCGTCGCCGCGGTCGCGATCGACCTGATCTGGCCCACCGAGGCGGGGCCTGCGACCTGGCAGATCGTCACGATGGTGGTGATCGCCGCAGCATCCGTGCTCGTGGCGGTCGTGCGCCGACGGCGCTGACTACTTGTTCTTCTTCTTCTCGGACTTCTCGTCCTTCGTCGCCCCGTCCGACGGCATTCGCGTCAGCAGCGCGTCGGCATCGACGGGCGTGCGCCGCCCCGGGGACTTCGCCGGCTTGCCGCCGACGTAGAGCCACCCCAGCAGCACCTCGTTCTTCGCCAGTCCGTGCGCCCGCGCGACCGCCTTCGACCGCGTGTATCCGCCGGTGCGCCAGAACACGCCCCACCCGGCTTCGTCGAGCAGCAGGCTCAGCGTGTGCGCGACACCGGAGGCGACCGCCTCCTGCTCCCACACCGGCACCTTGTGGTTCGTGCGATAGCTGCCGACCACCGCGATCAGCAGCGACGCACGCAGCGGCTTGGTCGACGGCTTCTTCTCGCCCTCGGCCTTCGCGATCGCGGCGCCCAGGGCGAGCCGGTCGTCACCGCGCAGCTCGATCAGTCGCCACGGCCGCAGCGACGAATGATCGGCCACGCGCCCGGCGGCGGCGATCAGCGGAAGGAGCTCCTCGCGGGAGGGCGCCTCCTCGGTGACCTTCGACCAGGACTGCCGCGAGCGGACGGCGTCGAGCGCGCTCACGCCTCGGGGGCCTCGGGAGTGAAGTTCATCGCCAGCGAGTTCATGCAGTAGCGGTCGCCGGTCGGGGTGCCGAAGCCGTCGGGGAAGACATGGCCGAGGTGCGATCCGCACGTCGCGCACCGCACTTCGGTGCGGACCATGCCGAGCGAGGTGTCCTCGATGAGCTCGACGGCCTCGGGGCGGATCGACTCGTAGAAGCTCGGCCAGCCGCAGCCGGAGTCGAACTTCGTGCCGCTCTGGAAGAGCTCAGCGCCGCATGCGCCGCAGGTGTAGAGGCCGGCGCGTCCCTCGTCGAGCAGCTCGCCGGTCCAGGCGCGCTCGGTCGCCGCCTGGCGCAGCACGGCGTACTGGTCGTCGCCGAGCTCCTTGCGCCACTCGTCTTCGGTCTTTTCCACGCTGTACGACATGAGTCCTCCTGGGGTCCTCTCCATTCTCCCCTGTCGCGGGGCGCCGGGCTGCGTGCATCCACAATGGAGGGATGACGGATGCTGTTCGCGAGCGCTACGCGCGCTTCGCCGAGAAGGAGGCGCCCGGTCGCAGCGCGCTCTACGCGGAGTGGGCGGCGGGCGTCGCCGGCGACGGCCCGGTGCAGAAAGTGCTCGCGCGGATCCCCGAGAATCGGCGTCAGCCGCCGCTGGTGTTCGCGGTGACCCGGCTTCTCGGAGCAGCGCTCGAGGGATATCCGGTGTGGCGGGACTTCGTGCTCCGGAACGCGGATGCCGTCGTCGCCCAGTGCTCCGCGCGCTCGCTGCAGACCAACGAGCCGCTCCGGCTCGCGGCGCTCCTCCCGGTGCTGTCGGAGATCGACGGACCGATCGCGCTGCTGGAGATCGGGGCATCCGCGGGCCTCTGCCTCTACCCGGATCGTTACTCGTACCGCTTCAGCGGCTCCGATGGCGAGGCGCGGGTGGCGCTCGATCCGCTCGACGGGGTCTCCCCGGTCGTGCTCGCCAGTCGGGTCGACGGGGAGCTTCCGGACCTGCGGCTGCCCGAGATCGTGTGGCGCGCCGGGATCGATCTCGCACCGCTCGATGCCCGCGATGCCGACGATCGTCGGTGGTTGCAGGGGCTCGTGTGGCCGGGGGAGACCGGCCGCGAGCAGCGGATCGCGGCGGCGCTCGACATCGCGGCATCCGATCCGCCGACGCTCGTCGCCGGCGACGCGCTCGAACGCCTCGATGCTCTCGTCGCCCGGGCGCCGGTCGGGGCGACGCTCGTGATCACCACCCCCGGCGTGCTCGTGCACATCCCGCGCGCCGCCAGGTCGGCTCTGGTCGCCCGCATCCGTGAGCTCCCGGCGCGGTGGGTCACGATCGACCCGCCCGGCCTGCTGGACGTCTGGGAGCCGCCGATCGACGTGGAGGCGTGGCCCGGGTTCGCGGTCGCGCTCGACGGGCGGGTGCGTGCGGCGGCCGATCCGCTCGGCGCGTGGTGGGAGTGGCGCGCGGCCGAGCGGCCGCACCCGTCCTAACCTGGGCACATGATCGGTGACCTCACGGAGCGCGACCGCGCGATCCTCGCGCTGGAGACGGTCTGGCCCCGGCACAGCGGGGCCAAGGAGGAGGCGATCCGGGCGCAGCTGGGCATGAGTGCCGCGCGCTACTACCAGCTCCTCGGCCGGCTGATCGAGTCGGATGCCGCCCTCGAGTTCGATCCGATGCTGATCCGTCGGCTGCGGCGTCTGCGCGACGCGCGCGTCGTGCGCCGTTCGGCACGGACGCCCGGTTTCGTGGGCTGACCGCGCTCTCGGATAGCATCGTGGGGTGTCCAAGCCCACCCGTGATCGTTTCGACGACGTCCCCCGCTCATCCGGCCGCGTCGGGGCGCACCGCGCCGAAGCGCCGGGGATGAACGGATGGGTGGTGCTGCTGTGGTCGTTCGTCGCGGCGCTCGTGCTCATCATCGTGGGCATCTTCGGCTCGCTGGTCGTGATGGGGCGGATCGACCTCTTCCCCGAAGCGGTACCGACCGCCGAGCCGACCCCGGTCGAGACGGGTGTGGTCGACACGACGTTCGAGGTGACGATCCTCAACGCGACGCCCGATGAGGGTCTCGACGAGCAGATGCGCGACACCCTGCTCAACGCCGGGTTCGCCACCGTGTACGCGAGCGACAGCGGCAGCCAGGACTTCGAGACCACCACGGTGTACTACGTCGACGAGGCCGATCGTCCGGCCGCACTCGGCGTCGCCGACCTCATCGGGGGAGCGGCGGTCGAGCAGAGCGACTTCTACGCCGACCTCAACGACGGCGAGGCGAAGCAGCTCACGATCGTCGTCGGCCTCGATCGCTCCGCCACGGCGCCCGAGACTTCGGCCGAGACGCCCGCTCCCTGAGACGCGTCGGGCACCCTCCGTCCGCGGCTTGCACTCGCAGGGGTCGAGTGCCAGAATGGCGTTAGCACTCTCACACTCTGAGTGCTAAACCCAACGTCTACGTCCAGGAGGGACGAAAAAACTCATGGCAAAGATCATTGCTTTCGATGAGGAGGCCCGCCGCGGCCTCGAGCGCGGCCTCAACATCCTCGCCGACGCGGTCAAGGTGACCCTCGGCCCGCGCGGTCGCAACGTCGTGCTCGAGAAGAAGTGGGGCGCCCCCACGATCACGAACGACGGTGTGTCCATCGCCAAGGAGATCGAGCTGGACGACCCGTACGAGAAGATCGGCGCGGAGCTCGTCAAGGAGGTCGCCAAGAAGACCGACGACGTCGCCGGTGACGGAACCACCACCGCCACGGTCCTCGCACAGGCCCTGGTCCGCGAGGGACTGCGCAACGTCGCAGCCGGCGCCGACCCGATCTCGCTCAAGCGCGGCATCGAGAAGGCCGTCGCCGCGATCACCGAGGAGCTGCTTTCCAGCGCCAAGGAGATCGAGTCGAAGGAGCAGATCGCCGCCACGGCATCCATCTCCGCCGCAGACCCCGCGATCGGCGAGCTCATCGCCGAGGCGATCGACAAGGTCGGCAAGGAGGGTGTGGTCACCGTCGAGGAGTCGCAGACCTTCGGCACCGAGCTCGAGCTCACCGAGGGCATGCGCTTCGACAAGGGCTACCTGAACCCGTACTTCGTCACGGACCCCGACCGTCAGGAAGCCGTCTTCGAGGACCCCTACATCCTGATCGCGAACCAGAAGGTCTCCAACATCAAGGACCTCCTGCCGATCGTCGACAAGGTGATCCAGGACGGCAAGGAGCTCGTCATCATCGCCGAGGACGTCGAGGGCGAGGCTCTCGCGACTCTCGTGCTCAACAAGCTCAAGGGCATCTTCAAGTCGGTCGCCGTCAAGGCTCCCGGCTTCGGCGACCGTCGCAAGGCGCAGCTGCAGGACATCGCGATCCTCACCGGTGGTCAGGTCATCACCGAAGAGGTCGGCCTGAAGCTCGAGAACGCCACGCTCGACCTGCTGGGTCGTGCCCGCAAGGTCATCGTCACCAAGGACGAGACCACGATCGTCGAGGGTGCCGGTGAGGCCGAGCAGATCGAGGGTCGCGTGACCCAGATCCGTCGCGAGATCGAGAACACCGACAGCGACTACGACCGCGAGAAGCTGCAGGAGCGCCTGGCGAAGCTCGCCGGTGGCGTCGCCGTCATCAAGGCGGGCGCGGCCACCGAGGTCGAGCTCAAGGAGCGCAAGCACCGCATCGAGGACGCCGTCCGCAACGCGAAGGCAGCCGTCGAAGAGGGCATCGTCCCCGGTGGTGGCGTCGCGCTGATCCAGTCGGGCACGAAGGCGCTCAACGGTCTGTCGCTCACGGGTGACGAGGCGACCGGTGCGAACATCGTCCGCGTGGCGATCGAGGCTCCGCTCAAGCAGATCGCACTCAACGCCGGCCTCGAGCCGGGCGTCGTGGCGAACAAGGTCTCCGAGCTCCCCGCGGGCCAGGGCCTCAACGCCGCCACGGGCGAGTACGTCGACATGTTCGGCGCCGGCATCATCGACCCGGCGAAGGTGACGCGCTCCGCGCTGCAGAACGCCGCGTCGATCGCCGCGCTGTTCCTCACCACCGAGGCCGTCGTGGCCGACAAGCCCGAGAAGGCGTCCGCTCCGGTCGGCGACCCGTCGGGTGGCATGGACTTCTGATCCATCGCGCATGACAGAACGCCCCCGGCTTCGGCCGGGGGCGTTCTGCGTTCCTGTGGACGGCGGGGAGGAACCACCGTCCGCAGGACGTCGGGGTCGGCCGGTGAGCATCGGCCGACGGGCATCAGCGGAACAGGCTCGCGGAGTACTGGTCGGCGTCGCTGTACTGCATCGCGGCCGAACCGAGTGAGGTGCCGATCGAGTCGAGCACCTGCTCGACCTGCAGGGCCGCCGTGCGCCACTGCTCCGCACATCCCTGGAACGCGGTCGAGGCGCTGCCGACCCATGACGACTGCAGCTGCGTGAGCTGCGCCATAAGGGTGGTCGATTCGGACTGCAGGCGCTCCATGGTGGCGCGGGCCGCGCTGTTCGCTGCCTGGACTGCTTCGGTGTCGACGGTGAAGACGGACATCTGGATTCTCCTTCGTGATGGGAGTTCCGAGATTAGGTCGAGCATCCGCCCGTCCGTCCCCGCGATGCGCGTGCTCCACGGCGTCGCGGAAGAACCTGTGCGATCGCCCGGCTGTGCAGGGCGTGTGTTGGGCGCGACGGGGCGTGTGCCGGGCGCGGCCGTGTCAGAGGTCGAGCGGCTCGAGCGGCTGCGTGTCCTCGAGCAGGTGCGCGGGCGTCGCGCGCGACGGTGCCAGGGGCAGGGTCACCGTGAAGGTGGCGCCGCCGCCGGGGGTCTCCGAGACGGCGACGCTGCCGTGCAGCGCCTTCATGATCGACGCGACGATCGCGAGGCCGAGGCCCGACCCGCCGGTCTCCCGTGCGCGAGACGTGTCGGCGCGCCAGAAGCGCTCGAAGATCTGCTCGCGGATCTGCGGCGGGATGCCCTCTCCGTGGTCGACGATCGCGATGCTCGCCGTGCCCTGCACGCGGTTCGCGTCGACGACGATCTCGATCGGACCGTCCTCGGGAGAGAACCGGCGCGCGTTGCCGAGCAGGTTGGTGACGACCTGGCGCACCTTGTTCTCCTCGCCGAGCACGATCGGGGGAGTCCGGACCGGGGTGTCGGGGGTCTCCGAGAAGTCGATCGCGGGGATCTGCTCGGTCGGCGTGGGCGTCGAACGCGGACGCCGCCGCAGACGCGAGAGAGCCGCGCGCGAGAGCCCGCGGGGCGGGGGTGGGGGTGCGGGAACCGAGGCGATGCGCACGCTCGCGGTGTCGCTCGTCTCGGCGGTGCGGTCGATGACCGTCACGGTGCGTCCCGGAGCGGCCGCGCGCAGGTCGAGGGCGGCGTCGCGGGCCACGGGGCGCAGGTCGAGAGCGGCGATCTCCGGCTCGCGCTCCTCGTCGAGACGGGCGAGGGCGAGAAGGTCCTCGACGAGCACACCCATCCTGATCGCCTCCTTCTCGATGCGCTCCATGGCACGGGCGGTGTCCTCGTCGCCCTGGATCGCGCCCATCCGGTACAGCTCGGCGTAGCCGCGCACGCTCACCAGCGGCGTGCGCAGCTCGTGGCTCGCATCGCCGATGAACCGGCGCATGTGCCGCACCGTGCGCTCGCGCTGCGCGAGCGAGCGGTCGACGCGGTCGAGCATCGTGTTGATTGCGGTGTTGAGACGACCGACCTCGGTCGTCGGCTCCAGATCGGTGAGTCTCTGGCTGAAGTCACCCGCGGCGATCGACATGGCCGTCGCCTCGACCTGTCCCAGCCGGCGGAAGGTGAGGGTGACGAGCCCGCGGGTGGCGAGGGCGGCGATCAGGATCGTGATCAGGGCGATCGTGATGTAGATGCCGAAGTACTGCGAGATGATCCGGTCGGCCTCATCGAGCGGCATCGCGACGAGCTGGATGCGCAGGGCACCGCCGTCGGCGGGGATGATCGCGACGGCGCTGCGGTAGACGCTGCCGTCCTTGCCGAGGAGGTCGGTCACCTCGTCCTCGTTCGCCGCGGCCTTCTGCGGGGAGTACGACGAGGGGAAGAGCGGGGCGGACTCCAGCGGCATCGCTCCGGACGACGCGAGCAGATCCCCGTCCGCGTTGTAGATCGCGACGGCGAAGTCGCGCGGGGTGTCGCGGGGCGTCAGCGTCTCGCCGTCGTCGGCGAGCACGAAGTACCGATCGGCGAGGTTGCTCGACACCAGGGCGGGCAGCTGCGCGTCGATGTTCAGCACGAGCGCGTTGCGCAGCACCGGGACGGTGCCGACGCCGGCGACGAGCAACCCGAGCGCGAGGATCGCGACCGTGACGCCCGTGACTTTGGCGCGCAGACTGATCCGACGCCACCATGCGGTGACCGCATCCGGCTTGTGCGCCATGCGGTCCTCCCGGTGCGGCGTGGTTCTGGTCGAGCGGGCGCGGGTCAGGCGGACTTGCCGACCTTGAGCATGTAGCCGAAGCCGCGCTTGGTCTGGATGAGGGATTCCTCGGTGTGCGGATCGATCTTGCGGCGCAGGTACGAGATGTAGCTCTCGACGATGCCGGCATCGCCGTTGAAGTCGTACTCCCACACGTGGTCGAGGATCTGGGCCTTCGACAGCACGCGGTTCGGGTTGAGCATGAGGTAGCGCAGCAGCTTGAACTCGGTCGGGCTCAGCTCGATCGGTTCCTTGCCCACGTGCACGTCGTGCGTGTCCTGATCCATCGCGAGCTCACCGGCGCGGATGATCGACTCCTCGTCGGCCTGCATGGTCCGGCGCAGGATCGCCTGGGCGCGCGCGACGATCTCGTCGAGGCTGAAGGGCTTCGTGACGTAGTCGTCGCCGCCGGCGTTCAGCCCCTCGATCTTGTCGTCGGTGCCGTCCTTCGCCGTGAGGAAGAGGATCGGCGCGGTGAATCCGGCGCCGCGCAGTCGCTTGGTGACGCTGAACCCGTTCATGTCGGGCAGCATCACGTCGAGGATGATGAGGTCCGGCTCCTCCTCGAGCACGGCCGAGATGGTGGCGGCGCCGTTGGCGACCGTCTTCACCTGGAACCCCGCGAAGCTGAGGCCCGTGGAGAGCAGGTCACGGATGTTCGGCTCGTCGTCGACGACAAGGATGCGCGCAGCAGTCATGACCCCATTATGGTGACTCCGCCGATGCTCTGGCTGATTATCTGCCGGTGCGCCCCGTCGATCAGCGGTCAGCGAACGATGAGGCGAGGTCGTGCGCGTCGAGGATCGTGTAGCTGTAGCCCTGCTCGGCGAGGAAGCGCTGGCGGTTCTGGGCGTAGTCCTGGTCGATCGTGTCGCGGGCGATCAGGGTGTAGAAGCTGGCGGTGTGACCCGACTGCTTCGGGCGCAGCAGACGGCCGAGGCGCTGGGCCTCCTCCTGGCGCGATCCGAACGATCCCGACACCTGGATGGCGACGGATGCCTCGGGCAGATCGATCGAGAAGTTCGCGACCTTCGACACGACGAGCAGCTCGATCTCGCCCTCGCGGAACTGGCGGTACAGCTCCTCGCGCTCGTCGACCGGTGTCGCTCCGGTGATCTGCGGCGCATCGAGTGCCTGCGACAGCGTCTCGAGCTGGTCGAGGTACTGACCGATCACGAGGATCCGCTCGCCCGGGTGCTTCGCGATCAGCTCCCGCACGGCGTCGATCTTGGCCGGCGCCGAGGCGGCGAGACGATAGCGCTCGTCGTCGGTGGCGGCCGCGTACTCGAGCCGGTCGTCCGGTGGCAGGTCGACGCGCACCTCGTAGCAGGCGGCGGGGGAGATGAAGCCCTGCGCCTCGATCTGCTTCCACGGTGCGTCGAAGCGCTTGGGGCCGATCAGGCTGAAGACATCGCCCTCGCGACCGTCCTCGCGCACGAGCGTGGCGGTCAGGCCGATGCGGCGGCGGGCCTGCAGGTCGGCGGTGAGCTTGAACACCGGCGCGGGAAGGAGGTGCACCTCGTCGTAGACGATCAGACCCCAGTCGAGCGCGTCGAGGAGCGCCAGGTGCGCGTACTCGCCCTTCCGCTTGGCCGTGAGGATCTGGTACGTCGCGATCGTGACCGGCTTGACCTCCTTGGACTGGCCGGAGTACTCGCCGATCTCCTCGGGGGTGAGGCTCGTGCGCTTGAGCAGTTCGTCGCGCCACTGGCGGGCCGACACCGTGTTCGTGACGAGGATGAGCGTGGTCGTCTTGGTCGCCGCCATCGCGCCGGCGCCGACGATCGTCTTGCCCGCGCCGCAGGGGAGCACCACGACCCCGGAGCCGTCCTTCGCGAAGGCGTCGACGGCATCCTGCTGGTAGGGGCGGATCTTCCACGAGCTCTCGGCGAGGTCGATCTCGTGCGGTGTGCCCGGCGTGTACCCGGCCAGGTCTTCGGCGGGCCAGCCGATCTTGAGGAGCTCCTGCTTGATCTGGCCGCGGGCCCAGGCGTCGACGACGAAGGTCTCGGGGGTCGGGTGACCGATCAGCAGCGGCTGGATGCGCTTGTTGTGCGCGACCTGCGACAGCACCGCGGGGTCGGTGGAGCGCAGGATCAGCACGCCCTCCTCGTCGCGCTCGATCACCAGACGGCCGTAACGGTTTACCGTCTCCTTCAGATCGACGGCCACGGAGGGCGGCACGGGGAAGCGCGACCAGCGGTCGAGGGTCTCGAGCATGTCGTCGGCGGTGTGCCCGGCGGCGCGTGCGTTCCACAGTCCCAGGCGCGTGATGCGGTACGTGTGGATGTGCTCGGGGGCGCGCTCGAGCTCGGCGAAGATCGCCAGTTCGTGGCGCGCGCTCTCGGCATCCGCGTGGGCGACCTCGAGCAGCACGGTGCGATCGCTCTGGACGATCAGGGGGCCATCAGACATAGCAGACAATCCTACCCGCGCCCGGCTGTGCGGGCGCCTACGGGGCGACGATCGTCGCGCTGCGGATGCTCGACACGGGCAGGGTGCGCTCGACGTCGGCCGCTCGGTCGCGACCGCGCAGACGTCCGCCGCCGAGCCCGGTCGCTTCGAGGAGGAGGTCTCGGGTCGATCCGTCGGGCATGCCGACGGTGACGCGCACCACGGCACGCGCGCGGACGGCGGCCTCGAGTTCGCGGTCGAGCCAGGCGGCATCCGCGTCGGGGCCCTGTCGCGAGCGCAGGCGGGCGATCAACGGCGCGTAGTCGACGGCGGCGGTTGCCGGCGCGGTCGCCGTTCGCGGCGGATGCCGGTCGCCGATGAGAGGCGCGCCGTCGGCGCCGATGAGCGTGGCCGGGTACCGCGCATCGGTGAGCGCCCAGTACACCGTGTCGCGACCGACCTTGGTGGTGAGAGAGGCGACGTGAGCGGTCAGGCCGAGCGGGCGCAGGCTCTGGTCGACGGCCATCGCGTCGATGAGGTGCCGGTCGTCGCTCTCGATGCGCGTGCGTCCGGTCTCGTCGTCGGTCGACACGCGCACCAGCCCGTGACGCTGGGCGGTCTGGGCGATGAGGTAGGCGAGCGGCTGCGGGATGCCCGTCAGCGAGATACCGCCGAGGAAGTCGAGGATGCCCTGTTCGCTCTCACCGACGACGAAGGCGTGCGCGATCGACTCCGCGGTGAAGCGGTAGGAGGATGCCTGCGCCGCGGATTCGCGAGCGGCGATCGTGCGCAGCCGCACGTCGAGCGCGGGGGCGAGGGGGCCGGGGGCGATCGCCGTGAGGTCGTTCTGGAGGAAGATGCGATCGACCTCGGCGGGCAGCAGGACGCCGAGCGCCGAGGTGTCCGCGGGGGCTCCCTCGCGCAGCGGCGTCGCCCACGCGGGCTCGCTGCCGTCTCCGGCGACGAGTCCGAGCAGTCGGGCCGTCTCCCGCAGCGCGCGGCTGCGGTCGGGCCAGGCGGGATCCCACGGGTGAGCGTCGATCCAGGCGTCGGTGGCGATCCAGCCGCCGCTCGGGGTGCGCACGCCGCGCGGAAGAACGTCGCGGAACGACGTCGCGAGTCTCGTCCAGCGATCGGATGCGGAGGAGCGCAGCCAGCCGTCGCCGTCCGCGGTCACGCGCAGTCGACGCTCGGCCGCGGTGGCGAGCCCCGCGTCGACGGCGATCGACACGAGGGCGTCCACCAGGTCGACCGCGATCCCCGCCTCGGCGAGCTGGCGCTTCTCCGCGGCGCTCACGGTGCCGCCCGCGAGGAGCGAGAACGGGGCATCCCGGGTGATCATCAGCAGGTCGGCGAGGACGGCGACCGTGGTGAAGGCGCGCTCGGCGGCGTGCGCCGACGCCGCAGGGTCGGAAGGGTGCGGCGCCGATGCGTCGAGCGGTGCGGGGGCGGGGCGACCCTCGAGCGCCGTCGCGAGCTCCGGCCAGGTCGAGCCGTCGGCGGTCAGGAGCGCGAGGGCGTCGAGGGCCTCGCGCTGATCGCCGGCGTCGCCCGTATCGTCCGCACGCAGCAGGGCCGCCGCCTCGTCCGAGGTCAGCCGGGGCAGCGCCTTGGCCAGTGACGACGGATCGAGCAGGGCCTCGGCGGCGTCGAAGAAGTCGTGCCATCCGGGGTCGGCGCGCACACCGCGCGCGGCGAAGAGCCGCGTGAGGTCGTCGTCGCCCGCCGCAGCCAGGCGATCGGCCAGCGGTCGTGCGTGCGTGCTCATGACGAGGCCGCCCTCAGGGTCGCGATGCGCGACCCTTCCGGATGAAGCTCATGGTCAGCAGCGTGATGATCATCGCGAAGGCGAGGGGGAGCCCCCAGTAGGGGATGAACGCGATGACGGGCCAGGCGCCGTGGCCGAACGCCTTCTGATCCATGCCGAGCGCGGTTCCGATGATGATCGCGAAAAAGCAGATGACGGATGCCGCGGCGATGCCGAGCGCCGTGAAGGCCAGGATGCGATCCACTCGGCGGATCGGAACATCCGGCTGGGAGTTCTGCGTGCTCATCAGTCTCACCCTACCCGCACCGGGGCCTTCGAGATCTCGCGGCCGGTGACCGGTAGGCTGGAGGGGGTCGCGCACGTGCGCGGCTGTCTTGTTCTGCACCGATTCAGCGAGGTTTCTCCCATGCCCACCGGCAAGGTCAGGTTCTACGACGAAGACAAGGGCTTCGGCTTCATCGCATCCGATGACGGCCAGGACGTCTTCCTGCATGCGTCGGCGATGCCCGCCGGCACCGCCGTCAAGGCGGGCGCCCGCGTCGAGTTCGGCGTCGCCGACGGCAAGCGCGGTCTGCAGGCGCTCTCGGTCCGCGTGCTCGAAGCGCCCGTGAGCCTCGCGAAGGCCAAGCGGAAGCCGGCCGACGACATGGCGATCATCGTCGAGGACCTCGTGAAGCTGCTCGACGGCATCGGCGGCGATCTGCGTCGCGGACGCTACCCGTCCTCCTCCCACGGCCGCAAGATCGCGGCCGTCCTGCGCAAGGTCGCTGATGACCTCGAAGCCTGACGCCGACGAGCGTCTCATCGGAGCCCACGATCTCGCGCTCGCCGCACTGCGCGAGATCACTCCCGCGAACACCATCGGCCCCGCTGCCGGCTTCCTCCCCGAGGAGGACGGCTCGGTCTCGCTGCGCTTCGAGAACCGCCTCGCCGGCTATCCCGGCTGGTACTGGATCGTGACGGTCGCACGGGTCGACGACGAGGACCCGACGGTGCTCGAGGTCGAGCTGCTGCCCGGCGACGGTGCGCTTCTCGCACCCGAGTGGGTGCCGTGGGCCGAGCGTCTCGCCGACTACCGTGCGCACCAGGTCGAACTGGCCGAGCAGGCCGCAGCCGCCGGTGACGATTCCGACGCGGCGGTCGACGGTGCCGCCGACGACCAGAGCGACGACGCAGACGACGATCTCGACGACGACGATCTCGACGACGACGAGCCGGACATCCTCCACGCCGGGGATCTCGACGGTGTCGACATCGACGAGCTCGACGAGGAGTCGGAGGACGACGAGTCGGAGGACGAGGAGTCGGAGGACGACGACTCGGAAGAAGACGATTCCGACGAGGAATCGGATGACGATTCCGACGACGACGACGATTCGGACGAGGACTCCGACGACGAGGAGTGATCCTCCCCGGCATCCGGGGAGGGGCGCGGGCTCAGGGCCCGCGCCCGCACCTCAGGAGGCGGTGTTCGCGAGCACGAAGTCGATCGCGCGGGTGAGCTGGCGCACGTCGTCGGGCTCGATGGACACGAAGGTCGCGACGCGCAGCTGATTGCGCCCGAGCTTGCGGTAGGGCTCCGTGTCGACGATCCCGTTGGCGCGGAGCGTCTTCGCGATCGCCGCCGCGTCGATGCTGTCGTCGAAGTCGATCGTGACGACGACGGGGGAGCGGTGCGCCGCTTCCGCGACGAAGGGTGTCGCGACCGAGGAGGCCTCCGCCCAGTCGTAGAGCACGCCGGAGGACTCGGCGGTGCGGGCGGCGGCCCAGCTCAGGCCCCCGTTGTCGAGGATCCACCGCAGCTGGCTGTCGAGCAGGTGCAGGGTCGTCAGCGCCGGGGTGTTGAGCGTCTGGTTCAGACGCGAGTTGTCGAGCGCGTTCTTCAGGCTCAGGAACTCCGGGATGTACCGATCGGATGCCGCGATCCGCTCGATCCGCTCGATCGCCGCCGGCGAGGCGACGGCGAACCACAGCCCGCCGTCGGACCCGAGGTTCTTCTGCGGGGCGAAGTAGTAGAGGTCGGCCTGCGTGGCGTCGAAGTCGATGCCGCCCGCGGCGCTGGTCGCGTCGATGACGGTCAGTGCCCCCTCGGAGGCGACGCGCTCGACGGGAACGGCCACGCCGGTGGAGGTCTCGTTGTGCGGCCAGGCGTAGACGTCGACGCCGTCGACGATCTGCGCGGTCGTCGCCGATCCGGGCTCGGCCTTGCGCACGTCGGGGGCGTCGAGCCAGGGGGCTGCCGCAGCCGCGGCGAACTTGCCACCGAACTCGCCGAAGACGAGGTTCTGGCTGCGGCGCTCGATGAGGCCGAAGGCCGCCGCGTCCCAGAACGCCGTGGACCCGCCGTTGCCGACCAGGATCTCGTATCCCTCCGGCGCACGGAACAGGGCGGAGAGCTGCTCGCGAACGCTGCCCACGAGGTTCTTCACGGGTGCCTGGCGGTGCGAGGTGCCGAGGATCGACGCTCCCGCGGTCACCAGAGCCTCGAGCTGCGCGGGGCGCACCTTCGAGGGTCCGCAGCCGAAACGGCCGTCGACGGGCAGGAGGTCACGCGGAATCTCGATCGCCATGCGTAGATTCTACGGGGGCGCGCAGGGCGTGTTTCACCGTGCGCGAGCCCGATGTCCGTGCGGGAATGTAGGCTTGCCTAAGAACCTCGGAGGGCCAGAACATGACGGATCTGATCGACACCACGGAGATGTACCTCCGCACCATCCTCGAACTCGAGGAGGAGAACATCGTTCCGCTGCGTGCGCGCATCTCCGAGCGCCTCGGCCACTCGGGTCCCACGGTCTCGCAGACCGTCGGCCGGATGGAGCGCGACGGCCTGGTGATCGTCTCCGAGGATCGCACGCTCGAGCTCACCGATGCCGGCCGCCGCAAGGCCGTCGACGTGATGCGCAAGCATCGCCTCGCCGAGCGGCTCCTCTCCGATGTGATCGGACTCGACTGGGCGTTCGTGCACGAAGAGGCCTGCCGCTGGGAGCACGTCATGAGCGAGCAGGTCGAGCGTCGCCTCGTCGAGCTCCTCGGGCACCCGACCGAGTCGCCCTACGGCAACCCGATCCCCGGGCTCGACCAGCTCGGCGACCTTCCGGCGCGCACCTTCGACGAGGGCGTCATCGGCCTCGTGCAGAAGCTGAATGCGGCGGGTGAGCCGATCGACGGCACCGTCCGTCGCCTCGCCGAGCCCGCGCAGGTCGACCCCGAACTGCTCGAGCAGCTGCGCGACGCGGGCGTCATGCCCGGTGCGCGCGGCGACTTCCGCTTCAACGAGGGATACGTCCTGATCCAGATGGAGGGCAAGGACGACGGACTCGAGCTTCCCGTCGAGCTTGCCTCGCACATCTTCCTCGTGGGGGAGCCTGCCTGAAAATGGCTCCTGAACTGGCTCTCCGAGGATTGCCAGGTTCACAGGGTGACATGATCGTTATCTTCCGGTAACCTCGGTCGAGTCGTCCGCGAAGCCCGCAGACGATGAATCGCGTCGGTTGCCTCCCAGGCTCGTCGTCGACGCGGTGAGAAACGCACAACGTACCCGAGATACACACGTGCCACGAGAGCAGAGTGCCGACGAGTCAGCGCTACCCGAGCGCGCAGGCGCTGGAGGATGTTTTGGTCGCAGACAACGAATTGCCCGTGAAGAAATCTGAAGACCGCGCTGTCGCCCGCCGTACCGGTGGGAAGAACGGCACCCGCTCCATCGCGAAGCCGATCCGGTCGGTCGCCATCTTCGGGGCAGTCGGTGCTCTGGTCGCCGCCGTCGCTCTGCCCGCCTACGCCGCCACCAAGCCGGCGGAGGCCGCCACCACCGTCCAGCAGCTCGCCGCCGTCGACGCGCAGTCGCTCGTCGTGGCATCCGAGGCCACTGCAGCTCCCCTCGATCGCGGAACCTTCACGGCGACGACGCCGGAGGAGATCGAGAAGAAGAAGGCCGAAGAAGCTGCCGCCGCACGTGCCGCCGAGGCGGCGAAGGCCGCCGCTGCCAGCACCAGCACCAGCTTCAACACCGCGGGCTACGCGCTCGTCGCGCCCGGATCGGGTGAGGTCCGTTACCCGCTTCCCCTCGGCTCCTGGAACGTCAGCCGCACGGTCGGCGGCGGTCACAACGGTGCCGACATGCTCGCCCCCGCGGGCACCCCGATCTACGCGGCCGCGGCCGGCGTCGTGCGCGCCTCGGCCGAGAGCATCGGCGGATACGGCGTCTGCGTCATGCTCGACAGCGTCATCGGTGGCCAGCGCGTGCAGACCACGTACGGCCACATGATCTACGGCTCGCGTCAGGTGCAGCAGGGGCAGACCGTCGAAGCCGGCCAGCTCATCGGTTACGTCGGCAGCACCGGTCGCTCGACCGCCAACCATCTCCACTTCGAGGTCTGGGTCAACGGCGGACTCGTCGAGCCCATCGGTTGGCTCGGCGCCAACGCCGGCTGACCTTTCTTGAGCCGCTCGGCTGGGCGAGCGCTGGGCGAACACGCCCGAACGTTCACCGGCTGTTTCGCCCTGCACCGTCCGGAATGGGTTAGCCTGAACCCGTCGTCGAACTGACGGGAGAAGCCGATGGACACGCAACCGAGTATCCGCACCATGGATGCCCTCGGTCGTCACGTCCTCCGGCATTGCCCGCAGGGACGCCGCGGTTCTTCCGCGCGCAGAAGGCGCTGTCTCTAGACAGCGCCTTTTTTCGTCTCTGCGATCATTCCTCCGCCGGCACGACGTCGTGTGAGTCGAGAGTGCCGGGAAGCCGTCCCGGCGGATCGAGAGGATGACGAATGCGCACACTTGTCCTGAACGCGGGCTACGAGCCCCTGGCGATCGTGTCGTTCAAGCGGGCCCTCGTGCTCGTGATGAACGACAAGGCCTCCGTGATCGAACGCATCGAGGGGGACCCCGTCTGGGGGAGCCGCGGTGCCTACGATCGCCCGGCGGTGATCATCCTCTCGCGTTACGTGCGCGTGCCGAACAGCAGGCGGGTGCCGGTCACGCGTCGCGGCGTGCTGCGCCGCGACAATCACCGGTGCGGTTACTGCGGCAAGGCGGCGTCGACCATCGACCACGTGATGCCGCGTTCGCGAGGCGGAGCCGACTCGTGGGAGAACCTCGTCGCCTGCTGCCTGCGCTGCAACAACGTGAAGAGCAATCGCACACCGCAGGAGATGCGCTGGGAACTGCGGTTCGTTCCTCGGCCTCCGCACGGCACGGCGTGGACCGTGCGCGGCACCGAGCGCAGCGACCCGCGGTGGGAGCCGTACCTGGCGCTCGCGGCCTGACCGCGAGCGACAGGCGCGACTCGGAACGGATCAGAGGAAGTAGTCGAGCGCGAGTTTCGCGAGGATGCCGATCGAGCCGAGCACGATCCCGATGATCGCCATCGTCGTATGGGCACCGCTCGTGGGAAGCCCCTGGCGACGCGCGGTCGACTGCGTGCGGAGGGTGAACACGCCCATCCCGATGCCGATGAATCCGGCGATCCAGGGCAGGACGATGATCGAGACCGCTCCGGCGACGACCGAGATGATGCTGCTGGTCTGCGGTGACGTCTGCTTCCGCCCGGCGGGCACGGGGGCCTGACCGGGGTAGCCGTAGGGCGCGACCTGCTGCGGGGGCTGGACGGGCTGCGGCGGCGTCGCGTACTGCGGCGCGACCGGAGGCGCATACTGCGGTGCGACCGGCGGTGCAGTATGCGGCGCGGGCGGCTGGTACCCGAGCGGGCTCGCGGTGGGTGCCGGGGGAACGGGCGGCACCGACGTGGCCGGCGGGACCGGCGGGATGCCCGCGCCCGGTGCGGGCGGCGGAACGTACGGGTTCTGCGTCGGATCGGTCATCGTCGTGTCCCCACTCGTCGTCGGATGATCATCGGTGCCCTCGACAGGATTCGAACCTGCGACCTGCCCTTTAGGAGAGGGCTGCTCTATCCTGCTGAGCTACGGGGGCCTGGAATCCAGTCTAGCGACCGGATACGTCAGGCCCCTGAGGCTCGGCAGAGACTCAGTCCAGGCCCCGGCGCCAGAGCTTCGACGGCCACCAGATCCTCTTGCCGATGTCGTAAGCGAGCGCGGGCACGAGCAGCGACCGCACGATGAACGTGTCGAGCAGCACCCCGAACGCCACGATGAACGCGAGCTGCACGAGGAAGAGGATCGGGATCACCGAGAGTGCGGCGAACGTCGCGGCCAGCACGAGGCCCGCGGAGGTGATGACGCCGCCCGTGATCGACAGTCCGCGCAGCACACCCTCGCGCGTGCCGTGCGCCAGGGATTCCTCGCGCACGCGCGTCATCAGGAAGATGTTGTAGTCGATACCGAGGGCGACGAGGAAGACGAAACCGTAGAGCGGCACGGCGGGGTCCGCCCCGGGGAAGTCGAAGATGCCGTTGAAGACCAGCGCCGAGACGCCCATCGCGGTGCCGAACGACAGCACCGTGGTGAGGATCAGGAGCACCGGCGCGAGGATCGAGCGCAGCAGCAGCATCAGGATCAGCATGATGACGACGAGGATCACGGGGATGATCAGATTGCGATCGTGGATCGACGCGTCGTTCGTGTCGATCGCCGTCGCCGTCACGCCGCCGACCAGGGCGTCGACGCCCGCGAGCTCGGTGCGCAGGGAGCGGACGGTCTCGGCCGCGGCATCCGAATCGGCGGCGTCGGTGAGCGTCGCCTGCAGCAGCACCTCACCGTCGACGACCGTCGGATCGGGTGCGGCGGTTCCGGGAGGGCCGACCGCGACGATGCCATCGGTCGTCACGCTCGCGGTTCCGCTGGGGGAATCGGATGCCGTGACCGCGACGCTGTCGACGCCGTCGTTCGCGAGCAGCACATCTGCGGCATCCTGCAGGGAGTCCTCGGCGACGATCACGTAGGCCGGGCTGCCCGAACCGCCCGGGAAGTGCTCACCGAGCGCCGCCTGGCCGTCGCGCGCCTCGGACGCGCCGAGCACGAGATCGGACTGCGGCACGCCCACCGCGTTGAGCTGAGTGATGCCCGCGGCGCCGGCGAGCAGCACCAGCGTCGTGACGATCCAGATCACCCGCGGTCGACGGGTGATGACTCCCGCGAGGCGCGCCCAGAGGCCCGTGGTGCGCATGCCGTGCTCTTCGGCGACGACCTCCGGCTCGAACCGCGGCCGCCGCGGCCAGAACACCGCGCGACCGAAGAGCAGCAGCAGTGCGGGCAGCAGGCTGAGCGCCGCGAGCATCGCGAAGACGATACCGATCGCCGCGACCGGACCGAGGGTGCTGTTCGACTTGAGATCGCTCAGCAGCAGGCACAGCAGACCCGCGATCACCGTGCCGCCGGAGGCGACGATCGGCTCGAACGACCCCTTCCACGCGGCCATGACCGCCGTGCCCTTGTCTTCCGCGATGCGCAGTTCCTCGCGGAAGCGCGCGACGAACAGCAGCGCGTAGTCGGTCGCGGCGCCGATGACGAGGATGAAGAGGATGCCCTGGGTCTGCCCGCTCAGCAGCAGGACCTCGAACTTCGCGAGCCACCACACCACCAGCAGAGCGACGCAGAGCGCGAAGAGGCTGGTGGAGAGCACCACGAGCGGCAGCAGGAACGAGCGGTAGACGAGCACGAGGATCACCAGAACGGCGAGGAGCGCGACGCCCAGGAGGAGTCCGTCGATGCCCGCGAACCCGGCGGCGAGATCGGCGGTGAATCCGGCGGGGCCCGTGATGTACACGCTGACGCCGTCCGGGGCGGAGGCGCGCAGCACGTCGCCGAGCTCGGCCGTGACGTCCTTCAGCTCGGCGTCTCCACTGATCGGGATGAACGCCTGCACCGCGTATCCGTCGTCGGAGACGAGCGCGGGCGAGACGTCGTCGGCGATGCCCTCGAGCGAGGGGGTGTCGGCGACGGCGTCCGTGATCGCGGAGATCTCGGCATCCGTCAGCGTCGTCTCGGAGGTGAAGACGGCGATCGCGGGGATCTCGTCGCTGTCGCGGAAATCGCCCAGCAGCTCCTGCACCTGGGTGGCGTCCGCCGACTCGGGGAGGTAGGTGGTCTGGTCGTTGGAGGAGACCTCGTCGACCTTGCCGAAGAGCGGGCCGCCGAGCGACGCGCCCACGAGCCAGACCAGGATCAGCGCGACCGGCAGGAACACGCGCACCCAGGAGTGGCGGCGTGAGCGTTCGCGGATGGTCGGCGTCGTGGCGCGGTCGGATCGGGGCATGGTGAGGGCCTTTCGGGTGATGCGGGGTCAGGAGACCCAGGCGAGGATGAGGATCATCGTCGCCAGGAAGCCGGCGAAGTAGTTCAGGAAGATGAAGCGGCGCCAGGCTCGGTTGGTCGCGCCGGAGTCCTCATCGCTCACGCGCCACCACGGCGCGGCGTTGATCAGGTAGGGGAGGGCGAGCAGCGCACCGAGCGGTCCCGGCCAGGCCGTCAGCAGCATCAGGATGCCGGCGAGCGCCCACAGGCCCAGCGAGAGGCGCACGGTCGCGGCTGCGCCGATCACGGTCGCCACCGAGCCGATGCCGGCTTCGCGGTCGGGGCCGACGTCCTGCACCGCGCCGAACGCGTGCGCCGCCATGCCCCAGAGGAAGAAGGCCACGAGCACGAGCACGGTGTCGCGGGTGACGCCCGAGCCCGCCAGGGCCAGTCCGACGATCGCCGGGGTCACGAAGTGCAGGCTCGAGGTCACCGAATCGAGGAACGCGCGCTCCTTGAAGCGCAGACGAGGCGCGGAGTACGCGATCACCGCGAACACGCTGACCGCGAGCCACGCGGTCGACGCGGCGTTGCCCACCACGACGAGGTAGACCAGGAACGGGATGTTCGACACCGCCGCAGCCCACAGTGTCGGGCGGTGCATCCGCGGAGCGAGGAGCGCACCCTCGATGCCCCCCTTGCGCGGGTTCGCGAGATCCGAGGCGTAGTCGAACACATCGTTGATCCCGTACATGGCGAGGTTGTAGGGGATCAGGAAGTACACGAAGCCGATCACGACGGTGAGGTCGAGTTCGCGCGTCGTGAGCAGATAACCGGCGGCGAACGGGAACGCGGTGTTGATCCAGCTGATGGGGCGCGACGAGAGCAGGATCTGCCCCAGGTCGCTGGCGAGCGACGGGCGGGCAGCGGGTGCGGTCATGCGCAGGTCCTCTCAGAGGAAGGAGCGTCTTCCGGGGCGGTACGCCGCGAGCGGAGCGCAGCCCACAGCGCCGGCAGCAGCAGAGCGCCGGCGAGCGGATACGCGAAGTCCTCGATCGGGGCGAGGCCGATGTGCACGCCGAGCAGCTGCGGCCCGGCGTAGTGGAAGAGTTCGCTCGCGATCATGATCGTGTCGAACACTGCCGTCAGCGTGAGCATCACCAGGACGGTCAGGGCGACGGCACCGGCATGCGGACCTCGACCGCGAGCGAGGAGCGTCAGGCCGATCGCGATCACCACGGCGGCGCCGAGGAACCACGCGGCGAGCTGCAGGTAGGTCATCGCGCCTCCTCGCTCGGCACCGGGCGAGCGCGGCCGCGGGTGAGCAGGCGCACCGCCCCCGTGTAGACGACCATCGTGCAGATCACCAGGAACGTGAGGAAGACCGGCTCCTCGAGCGGCATCTCGGGCGCGAGCACGATGCCCGTCGCGATCGCGCCCTCGCCCCGGTAGAAGATGCCGGTGGCGATGCCGAAGACGTCCCAGATCAGGAAGAACGCCAGACCCGCGATCGTGACGACGGTCGCCGCGATCGCATCCCGCCAGAAGAACAGTCGGAAGCGCCGGTCGAGCAGCAGCATGCAGCCCGTCGAGACCAGCAGGGCGGCCAGGTACACGAAGCCCATCAGCGCCCCGTCGATCCGCGGGGAGTGCGCGCGGGCTCCGGAAGGGGGCCGGCGGAGTGATCGCCGCGGATGCGCTTGAGCACGATCTCCGCGCTGATCAGGCACATCGGCACACCGACGCCCGGCGCCGTCGTCGCCCCCGCGTAGTAGAGGCCGCGCACCCGCTTCGAGGCGTTCTGCGCGCGGAACATCGCGCTCTGCGACAGGATGTGCGCCGGCCCCAGCATCCCCCCGCTCCACGAGTGGTAGTCGTCGCGGAAGTCGGCCGGTCCCTTGGTCTCGCGCACCACGATCCGCTCTCGCAGGTCGGGGATGCCCGCCCAGGTCGAGACGAGGTCGATCGCGGCGTCGGCCGCGCGCTCGATCGTCGCCGATCCGGTGCCGTCGGAGCCGCCGTGGCCGAGGTCGGGGTCGGCGGGGACCGGCACGAGGATGAAGAGGTTCTCGTGACCGGCCGGGGCCACGGCGTCGTCGGTCGCGCTGGGGCGGCAGACGTACGTCGAGGCGGGGGAGGGGATGCGCTGCTCGGATCCGAAGATGGCGTCGAAGTTCGCGTCCCAGTCGTCGGTGAAGAACAGGGAGTGGTGCGGCAGCTCGGGGAGCGCACCGCGCACGCCGAGCATGACGAGCACCGCGCCGGGGCCGCTCGTGCGTCGGCTCCACCAGGATTCGGGATAGCTGCGCTGCTCGGCGGGCAGGAGCGCGGTCTCGGTGTGGTGCAGATCGGCGCCGGAGACCACGATATCGGCGTCTTCGATGTGGCGTTCGCCGGCGGCATCCGTCCATTCCACGCCGGTCGCGCGCGTCGCCCGACCGCGGCCGGTGGTGCGGATGCCGGTGACCTCCGCCTCGGTCACGATGCGCGCGCCCGCGTCGCGGGCCAGCGCCTCGATGCGCAGGGCGACGCCCCAGAAACCGCCCTGGGGGTAGCTGACGCCCTCGTCGAGGTCGAGCGCGCTCATGAGGTGGTACATCGCGGGGGCGCTGCGCGGATCGGTGCCGAGGAAGACCGCCGGATAGCCGAGGATCTGCCGGAGCAGCGGATCGCGGAACCGTCGGCCCGCGAAGGCCTGCAGGCGCGTGCCCAGGAGGGAGAACAGCCGCGGAGCAGCGCGCAGCACTTCTCCGGTCGTCAGCGTCGTCAGCCGGGTGAACGGGTTGTAGAGGAAATACTTCTCGGCCATCGAGGTCGCGTGGTGGGCCGAGTCGAGGTAGTCGGACAGCGCGCTCGCCGCACCCGGCTCGCGCGACTCGAACAGCCGGGAGACGGCGTCGCGCCCCGCCGGCACCGTCACCTCCGAGGTCGCCGCATCGCCCTGCGGCTGACGGAACACGCGATAGCCGGGGTCGAGCGGCACGAGATCGAGCTGTTCGGCGGCCGACGTGCCCATCATCGCGAACCAGTGGTCGAAGACCTCCGGCATCAGGTACCAGGAGGGGCCGGTGTCGAAGCGGAAGCCGTCGCGCTCGATGCTGCCCGCGCGCCCGCCGACCTGTGCGTTCTTCTCGAGAACGAGCACCTCGTGGCCGTCGCGTGCGAGCAGGCCCGCGGTCGCGAGGCCCGCGACGCCGGCGCCGATCACCACCACCCGGCTCATCGGGGCTCCACCGCGGTGACGAGCACGGAGCGTGCGGCGAGCACTGCCTTGAGCGGGTCGGGCACGCGCACGCGCCGTCGGTAGAGGTCGTCGACGGGGGTCTTCGCGACGCGTCGGGTGAGCGCGGCGAACAGGGCGAGCGCGCTGCGCACGGCGGCGCGCGCATCCTTCGGGAGGAGCGGGATCGAGGCGCGGGCGTCGTCGAGCTGGGTCTCGACGGTCGCGACCCAGGTGTCGCGGTCGGCGTCGGTGAGGCGCTCGGCCGTGCCGAGATAGCTGCGGCGCAGACGATCGGTGTCGTCGGCGAGGTCGCGCAGGAAGTTCACGTTCTGGAACGCGGCGCCGAGCTGGCGTGCGCCGTGCTCGAGCGTCTCGAGCTGCGCGGTCGTGCGCTCGGCGTCCCGCAGGAACACGCGCAGGCACATCAGGCCCACCACCTCTGCGGATCCGAACACGTACCGTGCGTGGGCGTCGGCGTCGTACGCCGCCGCCGCGTCCGCCGAGGGAATGTCGGCGCGCATCGAGTCGAAGAACGGCTGCGTGAGGTCCTCCCCGATGCCGCACGCGCGCGCCGTCTGCGCGAAGGCGTGCAGGATGAGGTCGCTGCTGTACCCCGTGCGCAGAGAGCGGTGGGTCTCGGCGATGTACGACGTCAGCGCGTCGGCCTGCGCTCCGGCGTCGAGCCCCGCCTCGGCGGCCACGCCGTCGACGATCTCGTCGGCGATCCGCACCATCGCGTAGATGTTGCGGATGTGCTGGCGGTGGCGGGGGCCGAGCAGCTTGGTCGCCATGCCGAACGACGTGGAATAGGCGCGGATCACGCCGGCGGTGGCGATCTCGGCGGTCCTGCTGAACCGGCGCAGGGATTCGTCGCCGCCGGTCGCGGGCGATGCGGTCACGATGCGCGCCCCTCGATGCGCGCGATCAGGGTGCGGATGCTGTCGATGACGTCGCCCGAGACGATGTGCGCGGACTCGATGTCGACCGCGACCGCGGATGCCGCGGCGAGCTCATCGGCGACGAGGCCCTGCACGAATCGCTCGGCCCCGCAGTCGCGCAGGTGTTCGCGGATGCGCACGGCCTCGTGCTCATCGAGCATCGTGGAGCCGAAGTGCTGCCGGATGTGGGGCCAGGCGGTCGTCATCCGCGCATAGGCGATGATGGCCGTCTCCTTGCCCTCGCGCAGGTCGGAGAACGCATCCTTGCCGTGCACCTCGTGATCGCCGAACACGCAGAGCAGGTCGTCCTGGAGCTGGAAGGCGAGTCCGAGATGACGGCCGATCGCCGCCAGGTCGTCTTCGAGCTCGGCCGAGGCCCCGGCGAGGATCGCCGCCGCCCGCAGAGGGAGCGAGAACGAGTAGGTCGCGGTCTTGTAGGTGCTCATCTCCAGGATCGTGCGGAGGTCCGGTTCGATGATCCCGTCGCCCAGGCCGACGTCGATGTGCTCCCCGGCGACGGTCTCGACGATGGTGTGCTCGATGAGGTCGAGCAGGCGCAGACGTGCGGAGGTCGAGACGCGGGCGCGCGCGAAGCCGAGAACCGAGGTCGCCAGCAGCAGGTCGCCCATGAGGATGGCGCTCGAGCGCGCCCAGTGCAGCTCGGAGTCCTCGCGCGCCCGGCCCGTGGACGCCGCGAGGGTACCGATGAGGTTCGGCTGCCGACGACGCACGAGGTCGCCGTCGATCACATCGTCGTGCAGGAGGAAGGCGTAGTGGAGCAGCTCGACCTCTGCGGCGATCTCGATGGCTGCTGTCTGGTCGACCTCCGAACCGGATGCCGACAGCGCTCGGTGCGCGTCGAGGAGCAGGCGAGGACGGATCATCTTGCCGCCCATCGCGTGCGCCGCGGCGGCACGCCAGAGCGCGGCGAACGGTTCTCCGTAGTTCTCGGCGGCGGAGCTGCGCTCGGCGAAGCGTTGCCGGAGGGCCTCCTCGACGCGGGTGCCGAGTTCGTCCTGAGTCGCGACGGAAGCCATGATCAGAGTGCTCCGCTCTCTCGGAGCAGCGGAAGCTGCTCGACCAGCCAGGGGCTGAAGGCGAAGGGGGTCCCGGCGACGGCGGCGGCGATGTCGGCGGCATCCGCCCACGCCCATTCCGCGACCTCGTCCGGTCGGGGGGAGAGGTCGCCGTCGAGTCGGGCGACGTAGACGGGGCACACCTCGTTCTCGACGATGCCGCTCGCGTCGACGGCGCGGTAGCGGTAATCGGGGAGCGCGGGCCGCAGATCGACGACGCGCGCACCGAGCTCTTCGTGTGCTCGGCGGTGCACGGCATCCGCGATGGCCTCATCCGGGCGGGGATGCCCGCAGAAGCTGTTCGTCCACACGCCGGGCCAGGTCTTCTTGGCGAGCGAACGGCGGGTGAGCAGAACCTGTCCGCGCGCGTTCAGCAGGTGGCAGGAGAAGGCCAGGTGAAGAGGAGTGTCGGTGGTGTGGACGTCGCTCTTCGGCAGGGAACCGATCGCGGTTCCGTTCTCGTCGAGAAGGGTCACGTCGTCCATGGCGTCCTCTGCAGGTCATTTCACTAGCTTGGCGAGTAATTAACTTAGCATGAAATAGATCGTTGTGTAACATGATCGCATGGACACTGCACCCGGCACTACCCCGAAGACGGGGGCGCCGGTCGACGGTACGCGAGCGGATGCCGCGGCCGACGGGCTCAGCCACGCCGCGATCTACGACGTCGAGGCGAGCGACCCGCGCAGTGCGCTCGTCGATCGCTCGGGGGTCGCGCCGGAGGACCTGCAGCAGATCGCTCTCGTGATGGGAGCACTCGGCGAGTTGCGCGAGGCCGAGCAGAAGCTGTCGCGCGCCTCGCGTCGCTACATGCAGCTCAACGAGACCGACATGCGTGCCCTGCATTACCTCATCGTGTGCGCCAACCGGCACGCGATCGCGACCCCGGGCGGCATCGCGCAGCACCTGGCGATCTCGACCGCGTCGACCACCAAGCTGCTCGACCGCCTCGAGAAGGGCGGTCACATCGTGCGCTCGCCGCACCCGACCGACCGCCGGGCGCTCGCGATCACGATCACCGAGGAGACCCGCCACGCGGCGATGCAGACCGTGGGGCGTCAGCAGGCGAAGCGGTTCTACGCCGCGGCCAGGCTCACGCGCGAGGAGCGCGCGGTCGTCATTCGCTTCCTCGAGGACATGACGCAGGAGATCGCCCTGCCCGATGAGGCCTGGGTCACCGAGCACGACGAATGAAGGCTCCCCCGGAGGAGAGCCTTCGTTCGTGGTATTCGTGCGCGATCAGTGCGCTTTGTTGTACGCCTCGATGACGGGCGCGGGAATTCGTCCGCGCTCCGAGAGCGAGTATCCGTTGTCATTCGCCCAGGCGCGGATGGCCGCGACCTCGGGGTTGCGCGCAGGTCGCTTACGGGCGGAACCCGAAGAGCTGCGCGGGGAGCTCGCGGAACCCGCACGACGCCCGGCGGAGATGTAGGGCTCGAGGGCTGCGCGGAGTTCCGCGGCGTGCTCCGAGTTCAGATCGATCTCCCACGCGGTGCCGTTGAGGGAGAAATGAACGGTCTCTCCCTCGCCGATCTCCAGAACGCTGCCGTCGATATCGTCGACCAGTTGATGCACAATTCGTCTCGCCATGGAGTGAACATTACTCGCCGAATCTAATTGCGGCAATCAATTCGACGGCGATTCCTTTTGCATACAGGAGTGAATGCAAATGGAATTCCGGTGTGATTTAGGCGATCACGGCAGGAGCCCCGCCCGCCGGGCTCGAGCGACAGCGGAATGCCGGGTCGATGCGTCGAGCTTCGACATGGCGGTGCCGAGGTACGCCTTGACCGTCCCCTCGCGGAGGCCGAGCTGTGATGCGATCTCGGCATTCGTCGCCCCGAGCGCGGCGCACGAGAGGACATCGGTCTCGCGCGGCGAGAGGCGGACCACGGGCGACGGGCCGGTCGCGGTCGTCGTCTGCTCACCCGAGAGGGCGAGCAGACGACCCTCGACGCGAGCGAGCCGAGCGCGCAGCTCGTCGTCGTCGATCGATGCGGCGATGCTGCGCAGATCGGCGAACGTCTCGCGCAACTGCTCCTGCTGACCGGCCGGCAGGGGGGTGGATGCCGGGGCGCCGGCGCGAAGTCGGCGTTCGACCTCCTCGCGGATGCGCAACTCGTCGGCGACCGACTGCGCGACCTGCATGGCCGGGGCGGTGGTGATCCCGCCGATCTGCTCGTCGTCCCAGGCGCCCGCGTAGAGCACGCCGCGGGATCGTCCCGCGACGACGATCGGAACCGCCAGGAGTGTGCGCAGCCCCTCGCCGAGCACGAAGACGTCGTAGTCGTGCGTGATCTGCTGCGAGGACCCGTAGTCGCTGGTCATGCGCGGACGGAGCTCCATCATCGCTCGCCCTCCGAGTCCGCGCTCGGGTCGAACACGCAGGCCGTCGAGACTGCGGGTGCGGTTGCCAACGATCGTCGTCACGTGCACGACACCGTCATCGAGGAGGCCGCCGAAGGCGACCGGGAACCGCGTGCGGCGGGCGAGTTCCCGCACGGCGCGGGCGACGAGCTCGGTGTCGGATTCGGTTCCGGTCGGAGTGCTCACGGCCACCTGCCTTCCGCGCGACGGCGCCGTTCCCGTCACGCGGTGAGATTACCACCGGCGCCCCTCCGGCGCCCCTCCGGCGCGGATCCCGACGGCCTACTCGGCAGGACCCGCGCCGATCCTGTGGCGCTAGACGCTCTGCCCGCCCGATTCGAGGTCGAGGAGGAACCGCTTGCGCTCGGGGTGCGCCCCGTAGTGACCGGGAGAGCCGTCGGAGCGGATGACGCGGTGCACGGGCACGATGATCGAGAACGGGGTGATGCGGCAGGCCGATCCCACGGCGCGGGCCGCGCCCGGGTGGCCGGCGAGGACGGCGACCTCCCCGTAACTCAGGGTCTCGCCCCACTCGATCGTTCCGATCGCCTCGAGGGCGCGTCGAGGGAAGCCGTCGACGAGGCGCCAGTCGAGAGAGAGGTGCTCGTTGAACCGGATCGGAGCGCCGTCGAAGTAGCGGTCGAGGAGGTCGGCCAGCTCATCGGCCGCACCCGGGTCGGGCTCCGGCACCGCCCGCAGCTCCTGGGCGACGTTCTCGAGGAGCCACGGGACCGACGGGTCTTCCGACTCGGACAGATCGAAGCGCACGATGCCCTCGTCGGAGAACACCGCGAGCGCATCGCCGAAGGGCGTGGGGGCGAAGTCGTAGCGGAAGGTCATGCGTCCATCCTGACGCCCGGCGACCGCCTGCCGTGAGGGGAGGCCCACGGACGGGGGAGAGTCGCTCTCGACGGGTGGCGGTGCAGAAGGAGTTCGCCACGGCATCCGTGACCGGAATTCCGCGAAACCCGCCCGGGATACCGGGCCTCGCGCCCGGCGCGCTTAGTGTGTGAGTTGTGTGGCGACGGGAAGGCAAGACGGTAGAAGACGCGGGAGCAGCGCTCGCCGTGACCCTCAGCGACCTCCGGTCCTCGTCGACCGGCGTCATCGTGACCCACGCCGCCGAGGGCGAGCGCTCGCGACTGCGTAGTGAAGCCGCCGATCTGGGCGGCCCCTCGCCGCTGACCAGCTTCCGCGACGGGGCCGAGTCCGGTATCGACATCTCCAAGGCGCATCCCGGCAGCCTCCCGCAGTTCATCACCGGAAAATCGACGCTGCTGTCGAACCTCTTCCGCGACGAGGTCGGTCTGCGCACCGCGCGACTCGCCGCCGAGCGGATCACCGCGAAGAACACCGAGCTGCGCACCGTGCGCGGCATCGAGGCCGTGCACCTCGCCGTCGGCGTCGCCCGCTGGCGGATCGGGGGAGCGTTCTTCGCCGCCCCCGTGCTGCTGCGCCCGCTCGCGATCCGCCGCCACCACTCCGACTACGAGCTGAAGCTGCAGGGGGCGTTCGAGGTCAATCCCGAACTCGTCCGCATCGCCCGCGAGCACTTCGGCATCTCGATCGACGCGTCGACCCTGGCATCCCTCGCCTACGACGGCGGCATCTTCAAGCCTCAGCCGGTCATCGACAGCCTGCGTGCGATCACCCGGACGATCGACACCTTCTCGGTCGAACCGCGCCTGGTCGTGTCGACCTTCGCCGACGTCGCGGGCTCCATGTCGCGCGACACCCGCACGCTCGACCACCAGGTGCTCAACGCCCTCGCCGGTCACGTCGGCGACCGCGAGCGGGTCAGGGCCCCGCGGGCCACGCCGCACTTCACCGGGCCGGACGACCGCGCGCCGGCATCCGACACCCTGTTGCTCGATGCGGATGCCGAGCAGGAGGCCGTCCTCTCGCGCATCGCCGCCGGCCACTCGCTGACCGTCGCGACGCTGCCCGGCACCGGCGGCACGCAGACCGTGATCAACGCGCTGGGCGAGCTCGTCCGGGCGGGGAAGCGCGTGCTCGTCGTCTCGGCCCGCCGCTCCACGCTCGACGGAGTCCGCCACCGCCTGGCCGGGATCGGTCTCGACAGCCTCGCGATCTCGCCGGTGAGCGTGCGTCGTGATCTCGTGCGCGCCATCGGTCGCAACGAGAAGGCGAGCGCTCCCAAGGTCGGAGAGGTCGACGACGCGCTGGTGCGCCTGCGCACCGTGCTCCGCGACTACCGTCACGCGCTTACGTCTCCCGTGCCCGGGATGGATGCCTCCGTGCTCGAGGCGACCCGTCACCTCACCCGACTCGCCTCACTGCCCACCCCGCCGTCGACCACGGCGCGACTCAGCAACGAGTCCCTGCGGCGTCTCGCCGGCGATCGCGGGCCGGCCGCCGCCGCCCTCGCGCAGGCCGCGCGTCTCGGCGAGTTCCGCTTCGGTCCCGACGATTCGCCCTGGTACGGCGTCACCTTCGCCACGACCGAGGCCGCACGCGCCGCGCACGAGCTGGCGGGCCGCCTGCACTCCGACAGCGTTCCGGCGCTGCTCGAGCGGGGCTACGAACTCATCGCCCAGACCCACATGCGCCCGTTCTCGACCATCGACGAGCTCGGCGACTACCTGCGACTGCTCGAGGGCATCCGCGACTCGCTCGACCGCTTCAGCCCGACCGTGTTCGAGCGCCCGCTGGGCGAGCTGATCCAGGCGCACGGGTCCCGCCGCGATGCACCGGGGATGTCGTCGGCGAACCGTCGGCGGTTGCGCCGTCTGGCGAAGGAGTACGTGCGTCCCGGTGTGCACGTCACCGAGATGCACGAGGCGCTGCTGCGCATCCAGACCCAGCGCACGCAGTGGCAGCGCTGCGTCGATGCGGGCGTCGCCCCCGAGATCCCCCTGGGTCTCGGCGAGGTCGCGGCCGCGTGGCAGCGCGTCGAGGCCGAACTCGCCGAACTCGACGCGGCCCTCGGCCGACGTGAACCGCTGGCGACGCTGCCCGTGGCGCGCCTGGTGCGCACGCTCGCGGGTCTCGCGGCGAAGTCCGACGTCTTCGAGAACCTCGTCGAGCGCGCGGAGCTGCGCGACGAACTCGCCCTCCTCGGCCTTGAGCCCCTGCTCACCGACCTCTCGGTGCGTCACGTCTCCGAGTCGCGGGTGGGCGACGAGCTCGAGTTCGCGTGGTGGCAGTCTCTCCTCGAGCGCGCCCTCCAGGACAACCGCGCCCTCCTCGGCGCGAACACCGCGGTCGTCGATCGGCTCGAGCGCGACTTCCGTCTCGTCGACGAGGCGCACGCCGCGATGGCCGGCCCGTTGCTGGCCTGGCAGCTCGCCAACCAGTGGAAGATCGCGATCGTCGATGAGCCGCAGGAATCCGCGAACCTGCGTCGTGCCCTGACGCAGAGCACGACGACGTCCGCCGAGGTGATCAGCGCCGCTCCGACGCTCGTCTCCACGCTCGCTCCGGTCTGGATCTCCTCGCCCTACCTCGTGCCCGAGATCCCGGACTCCGTCGAGTTCGACGCCGTTCTCCTGGTGGATGCCGCGGCGATCAACCTCGCCGAGGCCGCGCCCGCGATCCGTCGTGCGCGGCAGGTCGTCGCGTTCGGCGACCCGGTGACCCAGCGTCCGTCGCCGTTCCAGATCGCCGTCGACCCGGATGACCTCTGGGAGCCCGAGGTCGAGTTCGACGAGACCTCGGTGTTCGAACGTCTCTCGGAGCTGCTTCCGGTGATGACGCTCACGCGCAGCTACCGCGCCGGGGGAGAAGACCTCGCCGAGCTCATCAACGACGCCTTCTACGGTGGCGAGATCGTGTCGCTGCCCTGGGCCGGGTCGTATCTCGGTCGGGGAAGCCTCACGGTCGACTACGTCGAGGGAGGCACGGGCACGCCCGACCCGATCTCGGGTGCGGTCGAGAGCCCCGACGCCGAGGTCGCCCGCGTGGTGACGCTCGTGGTCGAGCATGCCGTGCACCGCCCGTCCGAGTCGCTCATGGTCGTGACCGCGAGCGCCCGTCATGCCGAGCGCGTGCGCGCCGCGGTCACGGCAGCCTTCGCCGGACGCTCCGACGTCGCCGACTTCGTGGGGCGCGATACCGCAGAACCCTTCGCCGTTCTCACCCTCGAGCAGTCCGTCGCCGAGAGCCGCGACCGGGTGATCTTCTCGCTCGGCTTCGGTCTGACCAAGCACGGCCGAGTGCTCAGCGACTTCGGCGATCTCTCGACGCCCGACGGCGAGCGGCTGCTCACGGTCGGCATGACCCGCGCGCGCCGTTCCATGGTGATCGTGTCGTCGATCCGTCCGTCGTCCTTCGACGATGGACGCCTCGAGCACGGTGCAGCGACGCTCATGTCGATCCTCGGCGGCCTGGCCGCCCGTGCCCGCGACGCGCGTCTCGAAGACCTCGCCGACCCGTTGACCCTCGCGCTCGCCCGCGAGCTGCGCCGGCTCGGAGCATCCGTCGACGTGGACTACCGTGGTCTGCTGCCGCTGGTCGCGCAGCACGGCGGCAAGGCCGTCGTGATCGAGTGCGATCCGGAATCGCGCGGCGACTCGCTGCGCGAGACTCTGCGTCTGCGCCCGCACGTGCTGCGCCGACTCGGCTGGCACTACGTGCGCGTGCACGCGTTCGACCTCTACAGCGACCCGGCCACGGCGGCGACGCGGATCGCGTCGGTGCTCGGCATCTCGCCGTCGACCGCTCGTGCCGAGAACGACACGCAGCCGCTCGACCTCGATGACGGCGCGAACGGCTGACCGAGCGGATGCCTGAGGATGCCTCTCCGGGGGAGCCCGCATCGGATGCTCCGCGGCAGCGGGTCGAGCGCGTGCCGGGTTCCCGCCGCGCACGCCTGACGCCGGTGGAGGGAAGCGATCCCGACCCCGAGAGCGGTACCGAATCGGTCGCGAAAGACCGGAAGCGGCGCCCGGACGGCCCCGCGGGTCCCAATGACGACCGCATGATGCAGGACGTCCCGCCCCACTACTGAGCGTCGTGGTGACGCTGCGGAGCGGAACGGGACGTCCGGTGCGGCTGCCTGTGCAGCGAGGGTGTGCCCGTCAGTCGCGGGCGTTGCTCTTCGCGAGCAGGTCGCGGATCTCGACGAGCAGCTCGGCCTCGGTTGCGGCGGCCGGCTCCTCTTCGGGCTGCTCGGCGGACGTTCCCTTGCGGGCCTCGACGTGCGCCTTGAAGGTGTTCATCGGCAGCACGAACACGAAGTACACGACGAGGGCGACCGCGAGGAAGCTGATGACGGCTGAGATCAGGTCGCCGAGCGGGAACGTGACCGTGTCGCCGTAGATGTTGGTGACCTGCGGGCCGAAGCCGCCCATCGCGTCGGCCTTGAAGAAGAGGGCGACGAGCGGGTTGATGACACTGGCGACCACGGCGTTGACGATCGCGGTGAACGCCGTGCCGATGACGACGGCGACCGCGAGGTCGATGACATTGCCGCGGAGGATGAAGTCCTTGAATCCTTTGAGCATGCGAACCTCCGAGTGGTGGGGAATCAGGATGAGGTCGGGCTCGACGTCGGCGCGGGGGCGCTGGTGGTCGTCGACTCCTTCTTCGATGATGTCGAAGCATCCGATGATCCGCCACTCTTCGCCCGCGAGTCCGTGCGATAGAAGCCGGAGCCGTTGAAGGTCACGCCGATCGACCCGTACTGCTTGCGCAGGGTGCCGCCGCACTCGGGGCAGACGGTGAGCGACGCGTCGGCGAAGCTCTGCACGGCGTCGAAGCGGTGGCCGCACGACGTGCAGGCATAGGCGTAGGTGGGCATGGTGTCCTCGGAGGGTCAGCGTCGCGTCTGCGACAGGGAGAGGGTCTGCGTCGGCGTCACGATGCCGTCGACCGGCTGGTCGTGCACCTCGCGAGGCAGGGAGTCGAGTATCTCGGAATCATAGATGACCGCGTACACGGGAGGGCACTTCTCCATCGACCCGATGGTCTTGTCGAAATAGCCGCGGCCCCAGCCCATGCGCATGCCCGAACGGTCGACCGCGGCGGCGGGCACGATCATCAGATCGACGTCGTTCACCGCGATGGGGCCGAGCACCTCGCCGGTCGGTTCGGGCAGGCCGAAGAGTCCCTCGGCGACATCGTCGTCGTCGTTCGCGACGGCCCAGTCGAGCAGTCCGTCGGCGCGGGTGACGGGGAGCAATACGCGGATGCCGCGGCGCACCGCCCGCGTGACGAACTCACGGGTGCCCGGCTCGGCGGTCGCCGAGAGGTAGCAGGAGATCGACTGGGCGCCGAGGCTCTCGACGAGTTCGTCGAGGCGTGCGCCGATCGAGGAGGCGGCGGCGTCGCGTTGCGCATCGGAGAGGAGCGCCCGGCGTTCGCGGAGCTCGGCGCGCAGTGCGCGCTTGGCGTGCTCGACCTCGTTCGACATGGCTCAGAGTCTACGCGGCGCCCACCGGTAGGCTGTCGGGATGGGTACACAGAAGTTCAAGGCGGTCATTCCTGCGGCAGGTCTGGGGACGCGCTTCCTGCCGGCGACGAAGGCGATGCCGAAGGAGATGCTGCCGGTCGTCGACAAGCCGGCCATCCAGTACGTGGTCGAAGAGGCGGCGGATGCCGGGATCGACGACATCCTCGTCATCATCGGACGCAACAAGAACGCGATCTCCAACCACTTCGACTCGGTGCCCGAGCTCGAGGTCAAGCTCATGGAGAAGGGCGACCACGGTCGCCTGGAGCGCGTCGTGCGCTCGAGCGACCTCGCCGACATCCACTTCGTGCGCCAGGGCGAGCCGAAGGGACTCGGCCATGCCGTGCTGCGTGCCCGCGCGCACGTCGGCGACAGCTCCTTCGCCGTGCTCCTGGGCGATGATCTCATCGACGAGCGCGATCCGCTGCTCACCGAGATGCTGGCCGAGCACGAGCGCTCCGGCGCCGCCGTGATCGCCCTCATGGAGGTCGATCCCGCGAACATCCACATGTACGGCACGGCGGCCGTCGAGGACATCGAGGGTTCGGATGCCGTGCGCGTCACCGGACTCGTCGAGAAGCCCGCGCGCGAGGACGCCCCGTCGAACCTCGCCGTCATCGGGCGCTACGTGCTTCCCGCGTCGATCTTCGACATCCTCGAGCACACCGAACCCGGCAAGGGCGGGGAGATCCAGCTGACCGATGCGCTGCAGGAGATGGCGGCCGACCCGTCGGGCCCCGGAGTGGTCGGCGTGATCTTCGGCGGTCGGCGGTACGACACCGGTGACCGGGTCGAGTACATCAAGGCGATCGTGCAGCTGGCCTCCGACCGCGACGACCTCGGCGGCGAGCTGCGCCCGTGGTTGAAGGAGTTCGCCGAGCGCCTCTAGGCCTCCGGCGGGTCGAGCGCGAGATGATGGATCTCATGGCGGGCATGCGACACGGATCGATCGAGCTGCGCCTCGTGCGCACGAAGGATGCCCGCGTGCTCCAGCAGGAGCTGCTCGCGAACCGGTCCTGGTTGCAGCCGTGGGAGGCCACGGTTCCCTACGGCTCGGTGTCGTTCGACATGCGCCTGAGCATCCGTCGTCTGCTCCAGCAGTACCGCGACGGCGCCGGATACCCGTTCGTCATGGAGTACGACGGCGAGGTCGCCGGTCAGTTGAACGTGTGGGGAGTCTCACGCGGGTCGCTCTGCTCGGCGACGATCGGGTACTGGGTCAGCGAGAAGTTCGCGGGCAAGGGCATCACCCCCACCGCGGTCGCGCTCGCGACGGATGCGTGCTTCGTCGAGTACGGCCTGCACCGCATGGAGATCTGCATCCGCCCCGAGAACGCGGCGAGCCTGCGGGTGGTGCAGAAGCTCGGTTTCCGTTACGAGGGACTGCGTCGTCGGTACATCCACATCGACGGCGATTGGCGCGACCACTACGCGTTCGCGCTGACGAAGGAGGACGTGCCGCAGGGGGTGCTGGCGCGCTGGTTGAGCGGTCAGGTTCCTCCGGATGCCGCGACGATCCCTCCGTCGGACCGGCTCTCCGTCTGACGACACGCCGTCGGAAGCATCCGTCTGGTCGCGACACGCGCCCGGCTGGGGGCCGAGCGACCTTCGTACCCTTACCGTTATCGATATGGACGGGCCGGTGCTGAGCGGGGGAGTGATCGTGCTCGTCGCCGTGCTCCTGTGGATGCTCTATCTGCTGCCCTCGTGGCGCGGCCGTTTCCAGTACAACGCCGCCGAGCGCAACGCCGTGCGCCTGAACCAGGCGCTGCGCATCCTCGCCGAGACGAGCGAGACCCCCGAAGAGGTGCGCGTCGAGCTGAGCGCTCGCACCGCGCTGGCGCAGCAGAAGCTCGCCAAACGCGTGCAGTCCGAGCGCGAGTCCGCGGAGCTCGAGGCGCTGCGTGCCGAACTCGCGGCGACGCGGGCCGATCCGGTGATCCGTCAGGCGCGTGCGCGTCGTCGGGTGCGGATGCTGTCGACCGTCGCCGCGCTCGTCGGAGTGGTGCTCGCGGGACTCGGCGTGTGGCAACTGCTCGCGACCGGAGCGTCGACCCTGCTGTGGGTCGGCGGGGCTCTGGCCCTGCTCGGCGCGATCGCGCTGCAGCGGATGGCCGCTGTCGCTGGTCGAGTCGCCCGCGCGAGTCATGTGGTCGTCGAGGCGCCGCGAGAGCGCGTCGCGCCCGAGATCCACGACCAGGGTCGTGCGACGTGGACCCCGCGTCCGCTGCCCGAGCCGCTTGTCGCGGTCGCCGGGTCGCGCGCGCAGACCGCCCGCGCCGAGATCGACGCGCAGGAGCAGCTCCGCAAGGCCGCACGGCTTGCGGAACTCCGCGCCCGCGCCGAGCAGATCGCCGCCGAGCAGGCTCCGGCGCCCGTGCGGATTCCCGCCCCGCGTACCGCTCCTGCTGCCGAGGCTTCGCCCTACGCGAAGATGGGCTTCGTCGACGACGCCGAGATCGAGGCGCACGTGCGCGACATGCTCGCCCGTCGCGCGGCAGGGTGATCGCGGCGTCCGAGGTGGGGTCGACGTCGTGATAATGTTGATCTCCGTAAGGGCCTATGGCGCAGTTGGTAGCGCGCCTCGTTCGCATCGAGGAGGTCAGGGGTTCGAATCCCCTTAGGTCCACCACCACGAAAACCCCCGGGCAGCCGCCCGGGGGTTTCTGCTTTCCCGACGGGTGGCTGAAGGACTCAGCGCAAGGCGAGCCCGGCGAGCAGCTCCAGCACGCAGAGGGCTGCGAGGCGCACGGTGCGGGCGTCGTCGGCATCCGCTGTGGCGTCGACCTCGGCGAGGTCGGCGCTGACGACGCGCGGGTCGGCGGCGACGGCGCGGGTGAGGGCGCGCAGCTCCCACGCCTGCAGGCCACCGGGCACGCTCGCGGGGCAACCGGGGGCGACCGAGCGGTCGCAGACGTCGACGTCGATGTCGAGGTGGACGCGGGCATCTGATCCGGCACCGGCGATCTCGAGGGCTTCGTTCACGACGTCGTCGACACCGCGGCGGCGCACCTCATCGAGCGTGATCACCCGGATGCCCCAGTCCGCCGCCCGGCGGGCGTAGGCGACCGAGTTCGCGAAGTCGGCGATGCCGATCTGCACGATGCGCGTCGGGTCGATGCGGGCGGTGTCGAGCGTCGAGAGCACGGGGACGTCTTCGACGAGCCGGCGCACCGGGGTTCCGTTCGAGACGCCGTCGCGCAGGTCGAAGTGCGCGTCGAAGGTGATCAAACCGGTCGCCTGGGCGCCCAGCGCCACGGGGTAGGTGAGGGAGTTGTCGCCGCCGAGCGCGATGACGAACGACTCCGAGAGCTCCCGCACCCGCGCGATGACGGATGCCTCGCCCTCGTCGCCGTCGGGCTCGTGCACGTCGCCGGCATCCGCGATGCGCAGCACCTCGTTCAGGTCGATCGCCGGCGGGCCCATCAGCGCGGTGCCGTAGCGGGGGAGTGCGTCGCGGATCGCGGCCGGAGTCGCCCCGGCACCCGTGGGTGAGAGCGACGTGCGCCAGGCCGGGACACCCAGCAGCACGGCCTCCGCGTCGTCGACGGCGTCGGGAGAGGGCCAGGATCCGGCGCGCGGCCAGAGCGGATCGTGCGAGAGGGCCATGTCAGACTCCGGGGATCAGGGCGTGGGCGATCGAGAAGATGGCGAGGCCGGCGAGAGCACCGACGAACGTGCCGTTCAGGCGGATGTACTGCAGGTCGCGGCCGACCATGAGCTCGATCTTCTCGGTCGTCTCGGCCGGGTCCCAGCGTTCGACGGTGTCGGTGATGATCGAGGCGATGTCGTGGCGGTAGCGGTCGACGAGGAAGACCGCCGCATCCGATACCCAGGTGTCGACGCGGCGCTGCAGCGCGGCATCCGTCGTCAGACGCTCGCCCACCTCCTCGAGCGCCTGCACGGCCCGGCGGCGCAGCCCGCTCTCGGGGTCGGCCAGGGCCGTGAGCAGGCCGTTCTTCGCGGTGTTCCACGCCTCGGCGGCGAGGGCGCCGACGCGGGGGCTGTCGAACAGCGACGCCTTCGCGTTCTCGAGCTTCGCGCGGGTGGTCGGGTCGTTCTGCAGACTGTCGGCGAGGCGGCCGAGGTAGCCGTCGATCGCCAGGCGGGCCGGATGCCGGGGATCGGCCTGCACCGCCTGCACGAACTTCACGGCCTCGTTGTAGACGGTGTCGTCGACGAAGCGGTGCGCGAGCCGCGGCACCCATGAAGGCAGGCGCCGGGAGACGAGGCCGGAGAATGACTCGGCGTTCGCCTCGAGCCAGCGCCCGATGCTGTCGGCGGCGAGGTCGACCGCGCCGTGATGGGCGTCGGCCTCGACGATCTTCTCGAGCCAGGCGCCCGCGGGCGGGCCCCACTCGGGGGAGACGAGGTGCTCGCGCGCGAGGTCGGAGATGAGATCGCGCACGTCGTCGTCGCTGAGCCCGTTGAGGATCGCGGTGGCGATCGTCGCGCCCTCGGCGCCGACCCGCTCGGCGTGCGGCGTCTCGCGCAGCCACTCGCCGGCACGCTGCGCGATGGCGGTGGACGACAGTTTCGTGCGCACGACGCTCGCCTCGAGGAAGTTCGTCTCGACGAACTCGCCCAGGCTGCGGCCGATCTCGTCCTTGCGGCTCGGGATGATCGCGGTGTGCGGGATGGGGAGGCCCAGCGGGCGGCGGAAGAGCGCCGTCACCGCGAACCAGTCGGCGAGAGCACCCACCATTCCGCCCTCGGCCGCGGCGCGCACGTACCCGAGCCAGCTCATCCGCTCCTGGAACGCGAAGGCGAACACGAACACGACGGCCATGAAGATCAGCGCCCCCAGGGCGACCGCCTTCATACGGCGCAGCGCGCGGAGACGGACCTGATCGGCGGGCGAGAGCATCGCCATCGGTGTGCGCGGCATGAAGGCATCCTTTCACGCCGTGTCTGTGTAGTACCCTCACTACATCAGAAACGAGGTGCATCGTGTTCCGTATGACCGCTCGAGATTTCAATCAGTCCGTCGCGCGTGCGCAGCGCATCGCCGACGAGGAGCCGGTGCTCGTGACCCGCCGAGGCGAGCCGGCCTACGTGCTGCTGAACATCGACGAATACGAGCGGCTGCGGTCTGAGTCGCTCGCAGGCGACGATCGGTCGCTGCTCGATGTGATCGCGCCCGTGCCGACGAGCGCGGATCCCGACGACTTCTTCGGCCGCATCATGGACGACCTCGCGTCGGAACGAGCGCGCGACCTCGGGCGGGAGGTCGACCTGTGACGGGGTTCCTGCTCGACACGAACGTGGTCTCGGAGACCCGTCGACCGCGGCCCGATGCCGGTGTCGTGCGCTGGTTCGAGGCGACGCCGCGGCGATCCCTGCGGATCAGCGTGGTCACCGAGCTCGAACTCCGACGCGGCATCCTTCTCGTGCAGCGTCGTGATGCCGTCGCCGCAGCATCACTCGACCGATGGTTCCGATCCGTGCTGCAGGGCCTCGCCATTCCTGCGCTCGAGGTGACCGGTGCGGTCGCGCAGCTGGTGGCGGCGATCCAGGTGCCCGATCGTCGTCCCCTCGGTGATGCGTTGATCGCCGCGACCGCTCTTCACCACGGGCTCACGCTGGTGACCCGCAACGTGAAGGACTTCGACGTTCCCGGGCTCCCGGTGGTCGATCCCTTCGACGGGCTCAGTGACTCATGAGCGGGGTAACCTCGATGCGTGATCGAAGACATCAAGAAGCGCGCCCTGCACCGCACCGCCATCCTCGAGGGGCAGCTCCGCGGGGTCGCTCGGATGATCGAGAGCGAGGACTACTGCATGGACATCATCACGCAGTCCCGCGCGATCCAGAAGTCGCTCGAGTCCCTCAACCGGCTGCTGCTCGAGAACCATCTGCGCACCCACGTGACGCACATGTTCGAGGCGGGTGGGGAGGAGCGCGACCAGGCCGTCGCCGAGCTGCTCAAGGCGTTCGACTTCGATTCGAAGTAGCGCTCCTCGCCTCTCACGCCTTGCCGTCGAAGACCTCGCCCTCCATCGCGTCGTAGCCCTCGGCCTGCGGGTCTCCGTGCGAGCCGCCCGAGAGCGCGTACTCCTCTTCGGGGGAGAGCACGAGGCGGTGGCGGAAGAAGAGCCCGAATCCGAGCAGGATGATCGCGTACACGATCGCGATCGCGATGATGGCCGGGCCGAACGTCGGGTTGAGCAGGAAGCCGACGAAGATGAGCGCCGCGATGACGAGCGCGATGACGGCGCCGGGGATGCCCCAGGGGCTGACGTACGGACGATCGACGTTCGGGAACTTCTTGCGCAGGATGATGAACGACACGAGCTGCAGCCCGTAGGCGACGACCGCGCCCCAGACCGCGATGTTCAGCACGATCGCCCCGGCCACCGTTCCCGCACCCTCGGAGTCGACCGCGGTGAGCACGTCGAGCACGATCAGGGCGACGAAGCCGATCGCGGCGCCGACCGTGAGAGCGACCCACGGTGTCTGGCGCTTGCCCGTCAGTGAGAGGAAGCGCGGGTAGTACCCGGCGCGCGACAGCGAGTACATGTTGCGGCCGTAGGCGAACATGATGCCCTGCAGCGAGGCGAGCAGGCCGATCAGGGCGAACAGCGCGAGCACGGCGGCGAGCTGGTCTCCCACGATCGCGCGGAAGCCGTCGAGCAGGGGCTCTCCCGCGGTTCCGGTCGCCTCGGCACCGATCACGCCGGTGTTGAGGAACAGCACCAGGAGTCCGGTGACGATGAGGGTGCCGCGCGCCCAGAACCCGGCCTTCGGGATGTCGCGGGTGGGGTTGTGCGATTCCTCGGCCGCGAGCGGCAGCTCTTCGATGCCGAGGAAGAACCACATCGCGAACGGGAGGGCGAACAGGATCGGCAGGACGCCGTGGGGGAGGAAGGTCGACTGGCCCTCGTCGGGGACGATGTCCCACAGGGCATCCCACGAGAACGCACCGGAGAACAGCGCCATGAGCGAGAAGACGAGGATGATGCCGATCGAGATCACGGAGACGACGATCGCGAAGCGGAACGAGATGGCCGCTCCCGCGGAGTTCAGCGCGATGAAGACGACGTAGAGGATGAGGTACCAGACCCATCCGGGGAGTTCGAGACCGAGCAGTTCGCTCGTGATCCCATTGGCATACGACGCCGAGAAGTAGACGATCACCGCCGTGGTCGCGACGTACTCGATCGTCTCGGCGGCTCCGGTGACCAGGCCGCCCCACGGCCCCATGGCCGAGCGGGCGAAGGAGTAGGCGCCACCGGTGTGCGGCATCGCAGCCGCCATCTCGCCGATGGCGAAGATCATGCCGTAGTACATCGCCACGAGGATGACGAAGGCGATGAGCATCCCGCCGAACCCCGCGAAGTCGATACCGAAGTTCCATCCCGAGAAGTCTCCCGAGATGACAGCGGCGACCGCGAGTCCCCACAGGCCCCAGACGCCGGCCGACCTCTTCAGTGTGCGTTTCTCGAAGTACTCGCTCCCGGCACGTGTATAGGTCGCTCCAGCGACCTTGCGGGATTCATTGCTCTGCCCAGACATACGTTCTCCGCTCACTCGCATGCAGGCGCCGGGTGCACCTTGCGGATGATTGTGGCAGTCAATGGTGGTTTCGTCTACCTTTAAACGTCGCGGTGATCTACTCTGAGGGCGAAGCCGGTCGGCCGATCGCTTCACCGCAGGAGAACGGAGCGTCAGATGTCGGGAAACCTGAGCATCGAGCAGCTGGACGCCGGCATCGCCGCCGGCGAGATCGACACCGTGATCGTGGCCTTCGCCGATGCGCAGGGGCGTCTGGTCGGCAAACGCGTCTCGGCCCGCCTGTTCCAGGAGGACATCCTGTCGCACGGCGCCGAGGCCTGCGACTACCTGCTGTCGGTCGACGTCGACATGAACACGGTCGACGGCTACGCGATGTCGGGATGGGACCGCGGCTACGGTGACATGGTGCTGCGGCCCGACGCAGAGACGCTCCGCAACATCCCGTGGCTCGAGGGGACGGCGCTCGTGATGGCCGACCTCGTCTGGCAGAACGGCGAGCCGGTCGGACCGTCACCCCGGGCCATCCTCGACCGTCAGCGCGACCGGCTCGCCGAACGCGGCTGGACCGCGTACTCGGGCACGGAGCTCGAGTTCATCGTGTTCGAAGACACCTATCGCGAGGCCTGGGCGCGCAAGTACGAGGGGCTCACCCCCGCCACCGACTACAACGTCGATTACAACCTGCTCGCATCGACCCGCATGGAACCGCTGCTGCGCGACATCCGCAACGGCATGGACGGCGCAGGTCTCTACTGCGAGGGCGTCAAGGGCGAGTGCAACTTCGGTCAGCAGGAGATCGCCTTCCGCTACGCCGAGGTGCGCGAGACCGCCGACCAGCACGCGATCTACAAGAACGGCGCGAAGGAGATCGCCGAACAGCACGGTCAGTCGCTCACGTTCATGGCCAAGTTCAACGAGCGCGAGGGCAACAGCTGTCACATCCATCTGTCCCTGCGAGATCGGTCGGGCGCTCCGGTGATGGCCGGTGACGGCGAGCACGGATTCAGCCCCGTCATGGAGCACTGGATCGCCGGCATCCTCGCGACGCTGCGCGAGTTCACCCTGCTGTTCGCCCCGAACATCAACTCCTACAAGCGATTCGCCAAGGGCAGCTTCGCCCCGACGGGGGTCGCGTGGGGCATCGACAACCGCACCTGCGCCCTGCGCGTCGTCGGATCCGGATCGGGTCTGCGCGTCGAGAACCGGGTGCCGGGCGGAGACGTGAATCCCTACCTCGGCATCGCGGCGATCATCGCCGGCGGTCTGCACGGCATCGAGAACGAGCTGCCGCTGCCCGAGCGCTTCACCGGCAACGCCTACGAGGCGGGCGTCGATCACCTGCCCACGACCCTGCGCGAGGCCGCGCAGCTCTTCCGCGAGTCGACGATCGCTCGGGCGGCGTTCGGCGACGACGTGGTCGAGCACTACCTGAACCAGGCGCGCATCGAGGTCGAGGCCTACGACGCGGCCGTCACCGACTGGGAGCGCATCCGTGGTTTCGAGCGCCTCTGACCCCGCGCCGCTGATCGGCATCACGACCTACCTGGAGCGCGCGCAGCAGGGGGTGTGGGACGTGCGGGCGGCCTTCCTGCCCGAGCAGTACCTCACGAGCGTGACGTCGTCCGGCGGCATCGCGCTGCTGCTGCCGCCGCAGGATCCGGATGCCGCCGACGCGGCGATCGCGGGAATGGACGGGCTCGTGCTCTCCGGCGGCGCGGACGTCGCCCCCGAACTCTACGGCGAGCAACGGCATCCGCTCACCGACCCCGCGCGGGTCGATCGCGACGCGTGGGAGCTCGCGCTGTTCCATGCGGCCGAGCGTCGCGGCATCCCGGTGCTCGCGATCTGCCGGGGGCTGCAGCTCGTGAACGTCGCCCGCGGCGGCACGCTGCAGCAGCACCTGCCCGAATCGCTCGGGACCGAGAGGTACCGGATCGGCGGCGGCGTGTTCGCCGAGAACGACGTCGAGGTCGAGGTCGATACGGCGCTCGCCGGGATCCTCGGAGAGACCGACATGCGCGTGCACAGCTACCACCACCAGGGCGTCGGCCGGTTGGGCGACGGGCTCGTCGCCGCCGCGCACTCCGATGACGGCCTCGTTCAGGCCTTCGTCGACACGGCAGGCGCCCACATCGTCGGCGTGCAATGGCACCCCGAGGAGAACGCCGAGGACCGGCGACTCTTCGCCGATCTCGTCACACAGGCACGCGCGTTCGCCGCGCGGCGGAAGGAGGACGCCCGATGAGCGCGTTCACGGTCATCAACCCGTCGACGGGCGCGGCGATCCGCGAGATCGCCCGCGCCGATGCCGGAGAGACGGATGCCGCGATCGCGCGCGCCGTGTCCGCTCAGCGCCGGTGGGCGGCGCTCGCCCCCGTCGCGCGCGCCGATGCGCTGCGGGCGTTCGCGCGCGCCGTCGAGGGCGCCGCCGAGGAGCTGGCGCACCTGGAGGTGCTCAACTCCGGGCATCCGATCGGCTCCGCCCGTTGGGAGGCGGGTCATGTCGCCCAGGTGCTCAACTACTACTCCGCCGACCCCGAACGACTCTCGGGCCGGCAGATCCCGGTGGCGGGCGGGCTCGACGTCACCTTCCACGATCCCTACGGCGTGGTCGGGGTGATCGTGCCGTGGAACTTCCCGATGACGATCGCCGCGTGGGCGTTCGCTCCGGCGCTCGCCGCGGGCAACGCGGTGGTGCTGAAACCCGCCGAACTGACCCCGCTGACCGCGATCCGTCTGGGCGAGCTCGCGCTCGAAGCGGGGCTGCCCGCGGGACTCTTCGAGGTCGTGACCGGTTCGGGCTCCGTGGTGGGGCAGCGTCTCGTCGAGCATCCGGACGTGCGCAAGGTGGTCTTCACGGGGTCGACCGAGGTCGGCATCGAGGTCGCAGCCGGCTGCGCGCGGGCGCTCAAGCCCGTCACCCTCGAACTCGGTGGCAAGAGCGCCAACATCGTCTTCGCGGATGCCGATCTCGAGAAGGCCGCCGCGGCCGTCCCGGGATCGGTGTTCGACAACGCGGGGCAGGACTGCTGCGCGCGCAGCAGGCTCCTCGTGCAGCGTTCGGTGTACGACCGGTTCCTCGAGCTGTTGGAGCCGGCGGTCGCGGCGTGGCGGGTCGGTGACCCGTCGAGTGCCGACACCGACATGGGTCCGCTCATCTCCGCCGGTCACCGCGACACGGTCGCCGGGTTCCTCGACGACGCGACGATCGCATTCCGGGGGAGTGCACCGGAGGGCGATGGGTTCTGGTTCGCGCCCGCGGTGGTGCTGGCAGACCCCGCCGATCGGATCGCCCAGCAGGAGGTGTTCGGTCCGGTCGTCGCGGTCATGCCCTTCGACGACGAAGCCGACGCGATCCGTCTCGCGAACGACACCGCCTACGGCCTCGCCGGCTCCCTCTGGACCGAGAACCTCGGCCGCGCCGTCCGCGTCTCGCGCGGCGTGCAGAGCGGCGTGCTGTCGGTGAACTCGCACTCCTCGGTGCGCTACGCGACGCCCTTCGGCGGCATGAAGGCCTCCGGACTCGGGCGCGAGCTGGGGCCGGACGCCGCCGAGCACTTCACCGAGACCAAGAACGTCTTCTTCGCGACCGACTGAGCGCGACCCCGATCCCCTCGACCACCTGCAACGGAGAAACACACATGAGCATCGATCTGACCCAGCGCCTGAAGGACCGCGTCGCCATCATCACCGGTGGAGCGAGCGGCATCGGCTTCGCCACCGCCCAGCGCTTCGCCGCCGAGGGGGCGTTCGTCGTCATCGCCGACGTCGACCCCTCCTCGGGCGAGAAGGCGGCGGCCGAGGTCGGCGGGGCGTTCCGCCCGGTCGACGTCGCCGACCAGACCAAGGTCGACGCGCTGTTCGACGGCGTGGCAGCGGAGTTCGGGCGCATCGACATCGCCTTCAACAACGCCGGAATCTCGCCCGCCGACGACGACTCGATCGAGACGACCGAGCTGCCCGCCTGGGACCGCGTGCAGGACGTGAACCTCAAGAGCGTGTACCTCTGCAGCCGTGCGGCTCTGCGTCACATGGTGCCGGCGGGCCGCGGATCGATCATCAACACCGCCTCGTTCGTCGCGCTGCTGGGATCGGCGACCTCGCAGATCAGCTACACCGCGTCGAAGGGCGGCGTGCTCGCGATGTCGCGCGAGCTGGGCGTGCAGTTCGCCCGGCAGGGCGTACGGGTCAACGCGCTCTGCCCGGGGCCGGTGAACACCCCGCTGCTGCAGGAGCTGTTCGCGAAGGACCCCGAGCGCGCGCAGCGGCGTCTCGTGCATGTGCCGATGGGGCGCTTCGCCGAGCCGTCCGAACTCGCCGCCGCTGTCGCCTTCCTCGCCTCCGACGACTCGTCGTTCATCACCGCCAGCGCCTTCGTCGTCGACGGCGGCATCACCAACGCCTACGTCACTCCACTGTGAAGCGGGATGCGGTGATGTCGGATGCTGTGAAGCGGGATCATGTCGCTGTGACAGGCTGAGAAGCATGAGCGAGCACCCTTCCGACGGCGATCTCGTCGAGGTGCGCCGGGCGGTCTACCGCCCGCTGCGCCGCGGGAACGCTCTCGAGGATGCGGTCGCTCGCCTCGTGCAGACCATCCGACTCGGCGTCGTCGCTCCGGGGGAGTCGTTGCCCCCGGAGCGCGAGCTCGCGGCGTCCTTCGGGGTGAGCCGCGACACCGTGCGTGACGCGATCCGTGAGCTCGCCGACACCGGCTATCTGGTGCCGAAGCGCGGGCGGTACGGCGGCACGTTCGTCGCGGATCCGCTGCCGGAACCCTCGGATGCCGGGGCGGTGACCGCGGCCGAGATCGACGACGTGCTCGGCCTCCGGCGCGTGCTCGAGACCGGTGCCGTGCGCGCGGCGGCGAGCCGCACGCTGGATGCCGCGACGCGGGCGGATCTGTGGGCGCGGCACGAATCGGCGCTTCCGGCCGGCCCCGAGGAGTACCGCCGTCTCGACACGCTGCTGCACCTGGCGATCGCGGAGGCCGCGGGCGTCCCGTCACTCGTGGCGCTCGTCGCCGAGAACCGGGCCGACGTCAACGCCTGGCTCGACACCTTCCCCCTCCTGCCGCGCAACATCCAGCACTCGGGAGAGCAGCACGAGCGCATCGTCACGGCGATCCTCGCGGGTCGGCCCGACGTCGCCGAGGCCGCGATGCGCGACCACCTCGCCGGTTCCGAGGCGCTGCTGCGCGGGTTCCTGATCTGAATCCCGGGCAGCCGCGCAGTCCGTCAGCGCGCGGCCGCCTCGTCGGCGACGTTCAGCGCCTCATCGATCACGGCGAGTCCGCGCACCAGGTCGTCCTCCGAGATGATCAGCGGCGGCGCGACGTGCACGCGGTTGAAGTGCACGAACGGCCAGACGCCGCCCTTCTTCGCCGCGGCGGCGAAGGCACCCATCGGCGCGGCATCCGCTCCGGACGCATTGAACGGTACGAGCGGTTCGCGGGTCGCGCGGTCGCGCACCAGCTCGATCGCCCAGAAGAGACCGCGTCCGCGCACCTCGCCGACGCTCGGATGCGTCTCGGTCCAGCGGCGCAGGGTCGGTTCGACGATGCGCTCGCCCAGATCGCGCACGCGCTCGAGGATACCGTCGCGACGGAACACCTCGAAGGTGGCGACGCCCGCCGCGCACGCGAGCGGATGCCCGGAGTAGGTGAGTCCGCCGGCGAACGGCATCTCGTCGAACGCCGCGGAGATGCGATCCGAGATCACCACGCCGCCCAACGGCACGTAGCCGGAGTTGACGCCCTTCGCGAAGCTGATCAGGTCGGGTGTCGCATCGAACGCGTCGATGCCGAACCACTCGCCGAGGCGGCCGAACCCGACCATCACCTCGTCGGCGATGTAGACGATGCCATAGCGGTCGCACAGCTCGCGCACGCCGGGAAGGTACCCGGGCGGCGGCACGAGCACGCCGTTGGTGCCGACGACGGTCTCGATGATGATCGCCGCGATCGTGGCCGGACCCTCGAGCTGGATCGTCTGCTCGAGGTGTGCGAGCGCCCGCTCGGACTCCTGCTCGGGCGTCTCGGCGTGGAAGGGCGACCGGTACAGGTAGGGGCCGAAGAAGCGCACCGTGCCGTTGTCGACGCCGTCGTTCGCCCAGCGCCGCGGGTCGCCGGTGAGCGAGATCGCCGTGGAGGTCGACCCGTGGTAGCTGCGGTACATCGAGAGCACCTTGCGGCGCCCGGTGAACTGGCGAGCCATGCGCACGGCGTACTCGTTGGCCTCGGCGCCGCCGTTGGTGAAGAACACCTTCTGCATGCCCGCGGGCGCGACTTCGGAGATCAGGCGGGCGAGTTCGCCCCGCACGTCGTTCGCCATCGACGGCTGGATGGTCGCGAGCCGGCCGGCCTGCTGCTGGATCGCGGCGACCAGATCGGGATGCTGGTGGCCGAGGTTGAGGTTCACGAGCTGACTCGAGAAGTCGAGGTAGGCGTTGCCCGCGTAGTCCCAGAACGTCGATCCCTCGCCGGCGGCGACGGGCAGAGGATCGATCAGAGCCTGTGCGCTCCATGAGTGGAAGACGTGCCCCCGGTCGTCGGCGCGCACCTGCGCCTCGGCATCCGGAGCAGGCAGCGCGTGGGCCGCACCGTGGCGGTCGGTGAAGTTCGTCATCGGTCGTGCTCCTCGATCAGTGGTTGCTCGGGAAGCCGAGGTCGATCTGCGACGGCGTGTGGTCGGGCCAGCGGGTGGTGACCACTTTGGAGCGCGTGTAGAAGTGCACGGACTCGGGGCCGTAGATGTGGGAGTCGCCGAACAGCGAGTCCTTCCAGCCGCCGAAGGAGTACGCACCGATCGGCACGGGGATCGGCACGTTGACTCCGACCATCCCGACCTCGATGTCGAACTCGTACTGACGGGCCGTTCCGCCGTCGCGGGTGAAGATCGCGGTGCCGTTGCCGTAGGCGTTGGCGTTCACGAGCGCCACGGCATCCGCGTAGGTGTCGACGCGCACGACCGACAGCACCGGGCCGAAGATCTCGTCGTCGTACACCTTCGTGCCCGGGGTGACGTGGTCGATCAGACTGACGCCCAAGAAGAAGCCGTTCGAGTCGAACTCCTTCGCGGTGCCGTCGACGACGACCGTGGCGCCCTCGGCCGCCGCTCCCGTGACGTACGAGGCCACCCGGTCGCGGTGCTCGCGGGTGATGAGCGGGCCCATCTCGCTGGAGGGATCGGTGCCGTCGCCGATCGTGAGTCCGTCGATGCGGGAGGCGATCGCCGAGACCAGGTCGTCGGCGACGTCGCCGACGGCGACGAGCACCGACACGGCCATGCAGCGCTCGCCGGCCGAGCCGTAGGCGGCGGAGACCGCGGCATCGGCCGCCGCGTCGATGTCGGCATCCGGCATCACGACCATGTGGTTCTTCGCGCCCCCGAGGGCCTGCACGCGCTTGCCCGCGGCCGAGGCGCGCTGGTAGATCGAGCGGGCGATCGGGGTGGAGCCCACGAAGCTGACGGCCGACACGGTGGGCGACTCGAGCAGGGCGTCGACGGCCTCCTTGTCGCCGTGCACGACGTTGAGCACGCCGTCGGGGAGGCCCGCCTCCCGGAAGAGCTTCGCCAGCCACACGGCGGCCGACGGGTCCTTCTCGCTGGGCTTGAGCACGACCGTGTTGCCGCAGGCGATCGCCGAGGCGACCATCCACAGCGGCACCATCACGGGGAAGTTGAACGGCGTGATCGCGGCGACCACCCCCACCGGCTGCTTGACCGAGTGCACGTCGACGCCGCGTGAGACCTGTTCGCTGCGCTCGCCCTTGAGCAGGTGCACGAGACCGGCGGCGAACTCGACGTTCTCGATGCCGCGCGACACCTCGCCCGCGGCATCCGAGAGCACCTTGCCATGCTCGGAGGTGACGATCGCCGCGAGCTCGGGCGTGCGCTCCTTGAGCAGCTGGCGCAGCCGGAAGAACACGTCGGCGCGCTTGATCAGGCTCGTCTCGCGCCAGGCGGGTGCGGCGGCCGCGGCGGCGGCGATCGCGCCGTCGACCTCGGCGGTCGAGGCGAACGCGACCTCGCGGGTCACCTCACCGGTCGCGGGGTTGAAGATCTGACCGGTGCGGGCCGCCTCGGCGGTCTCCGAACCGTTGATGACATGACGGACGACGTCCACAGTGCTCCTGAGGGTGTGAAGGGGAAGGGGGAGAGGGGCTGCTCAGAGAACGGCCTGCGCGCGGGTGAGCACGTCGCGCAGGATCTGCTCGATCTCGCGGAACTCGGCCGGACCCACGGTCAGCGGCGGCGCGAGCTGGATCACGGGGTCGCCCCGGTCGTCGGCGCGGCAGTACAGGCCGGCCTCGAACAGCGCGGGAGAGAGGAATCCGCGCAGGAGTCGCTCGGACTCGGTGTCGTCGAAGGTCTCGCGCGTCGCCTTGTCCTTCACCAGCTCGATGCCGAAGAAGTAGCCGTCGCCGCGCACATCGCCCACGATCGGCAGATCGCTCAGCTTCTCGAGCTCGGCGCGGAACAGCGGCGAGTTCTCGCGGACGCGGGCGTTGAGTCCCTCCTCGTCGAAGATCGCGAGGTTCTCGAGCGCCACCGCCGCCGAGACCGGGTGACCGCCGAACGTGTAGCCGTGAGGGAACGACAGGTCGCCCTTCGAGAACGGCTCGTAGATGCGGTCGCTGACGATCGTCGCGCCGATCGGCGAGTACCCGCTCGTCATGCCCTTCGCGCAGGTGATCATGTCGGGCTCGTAGCCGAGACCCGTGCACGCGAAGGTGTGGCCGAGGCGCCCGAAGGCGCAGATGACCTCGTCCGAGACGAGCAGCACGTCGTGCCGGTCGCAGATCTCGCGCACCCGCTGGAAGTAGCCGGGAGGGGGCGGGAAGCATCCGCCGGAGTTCTGCACCGGCTCGAGGAAGACCGCGGCGACGGTGTCGGCGCCCTCGAAGAGGATCATCTCCTCGATGCGGTCGGCGGCCCAGCGGCCGAAGGCCTCGAGGTCGTCGGCGGGGGCACCCATCTCGGCCGCCCGGTAGAAGTTGGTGTTCGGCACCCGGAATCCGCCCGGGGCGACCGGCTCGAACATCGCCTTCATCGCGGGGATGCCGGTGATCGCCAGGGCGCCGTGCGGGGTGCCGTGATAGGCGACCGAGCGCGAGATCACCTTGTGCTTGGTGGGCTTGCCCTGCAGCTTCCAGTAGTGCTTCGCGAGTTTGAGCGCGGTCTCGACGGCTTCACCGCCGCCGGTCGAGAAGAAGACGCGGTTGAGGTCGCCGGGTGCCTCGTCGGCGAGGCGGTCGGCGAGTTCGATCGCCGCCGGGTGCGCGTACGACCACAGCGGGAAGAACGCGAGCTCGGATGCCTGCTTCGCCGCGGCCTCGGCGAGACGCTGCCGCCCGTGGCCGGCGTTGACGACGAAGAGGCCGGCGAGCCCGTCGAAGTACTCCTTGCCCTTCGCGTCCCAGATGCGGTGGCCCTCGCCCTTGACGATGATCGGCACACCGGAGGTGGCCATGGTCGACTGGCGCGTGAAGTGCATCCAGAGGTGGTCCTGAGCCTTCGCCTGCAGTGCGGCCTCGGCCTCGGGTGAGAGAGCGGTGTTCATCGGGTCCCCCAGTTGTAGAGCTGCTTCTGCAGCTTGGCGTAGATGAAGGTCTCGGTCGACAGCACGCCGTCGATCGGTCGGATGACGTCGTTGATCAGGGACAGCAGGTCTTCGTCGTCCTCGCAGACGACCTCGGCGAGCACGTCGAAGGCGCCGACCGTGATGACGACATAGTCGATCGCCTCGATCTCGGCGACGGCCTCGGCGACGCGGCGCGCATCGCCGGACACGCGGATGCCGATCATCGCCTGCCGGTGGAAGCCGAGCTGCATGGGGTCGGTGACCGCCACGATCTGCATCACCCCGGATTCGGTGAGCCGCTGCACGCGCTGACGGACCGCTGCTTCGCTCAGGCCGACGACGCGGCCGATGTCGGAGTACGAGCGACGCCCGTCGTCCTGGAGCAGCTCGATGATCGTCTTGGAGACGGCATCGAGGGGGGACTGCTTCTTCGAGGAGACCATGGTGCGATCCTCGCACCCGTAGCCGGTCATTTCAACCGATTTCGCAGGATCGATTCATTCAATCTGCGAATTCGGCAGGAAGTGTCAGGTTTTGCGGGGGCCGAGCCAGGCGCTCGCCGCGGTCGCGTGCGCGGATTCGGGATCGGAGGGGTGGAAGGCTCCGGCGAGCACGTCGCGGTAGAGGCGGGACAGCTCGTTGCTCGAGAAGTACGAGCCGCCTCCGGCGACGAGCATCGCCTCGTCGACGACCTGCTTCGCCGTCGTGATCGCGCGGTGCTTGAGCCCCGACAGCAGCGTGAACCAGCGGGCGCCGTGATCGACGCGCTCGTCGACGTCGCGCGCGAGGGCCCGGATCTGCGGCGGGAGCGCGTCGTAGGCGAGGCCCATGTCGGCGATCCGCCAGCGGATGTCGGGGTCCTGGCTGTACGCGGCGCCGGTGCTCTTCGAGCGGCGCCGGTGAGCGGTCTCGACCGCGAGATCGAGCGCGCGGCGGGCGAGCCCGGTGTAGACCGAGGCCAGCAGCACCTCGAAGACGCTGAAGATGCCGAACACGATCGGGTCGGGGTTCGGTCCCGGATCGATGCGCCGCACGACGTGCTCGGCGGCGGCCGCCGCGCCCGACAGACGAGTGGTGCGGCTCTGGGTGGCGCGCATGCCGAGGGTGTCCCAGTCGTCGCCGGTGACGACGGCATCCGTGCGCTCCACGAACGCGAACACGAGCTTCGGAGCGTCGGCGCTCGTCGTGTCGAGGCCGTGCAGTCCGAGCTTCGTCCACACCGGGGCGAGCGAGGTGAAGATCTTCGTGCCGGTGAACGTGTAGCCGCCGTCGGCGGTGGGCACGGCATCCGTGTCGCTGCCGAACAGCACGAGGTCGTTGCCGCCCTCGCTGATGCCGAAGGCGAAGACCTCGCCCGCGACTGCGCCGTCCTGCACGAACTCGAGGCCGGGGACCCCGCGGTCGGAGAACACCTTCGCGACACCCGTCCAGACGAGGTGCATGTTGATCGCCAGCGCGGTCGCCGGTGCGGCCGAGGCGAGGCGCTGCTGCAGGATCGCCGCCTCGGCGAGCCCGAGTCCCGCACCTCCCCGGTCGGCCGGGACGAGGATGGCGAGGTACCCGGCGGCGCGGAGCTCATCGAGATCCTGCTGGGGGAACGTGTTCTCGCGGTCGTGGATCGGTGCGCGTTCGCGGATCCGCTCGAGCAGATCGTCGGGCAGGAAGGCGGCCGGGTCGAAGGCGCTCATGCCAGGGCCTCCCGGAGCTGACGGATCGACTCCTCCGGCTTGTCGCGGTGCAGCGAGTGCCCGGCGCCGTCGACGATCGACATCGTCACGAGCGGGTTCGCGCTCAGCACGTCGGTCGCGGTATCGCCGGTGAAGATGCTGTAGACCTCGGGATCCGAGGCGATCACGTGCGTGGGTACGGCGAGGCGTGCGGCATCCGCTCGCACGTCCCAGGGGGTGTTCTGCACGCTGGTCTGCTCGACCGCCCAGGCGCTCGCCCGACGGACCGCGTCGACCTTGAGCTCCCAGTCCTGCGGGTGCCAGTGCGGATGCTCCTGCTGCACGACCTCGATCCGCTGGTCCGCGAACGCGCGCTCCTGACTCTTGCGCACGATCTTCGCGTCGCGGCCCTCGACGAAGATCGCGGGGTCGAGCAGGATCAGACGGCGCGTCCAGTCCGGGTCGGAGGCCGCGGCCACCGTGCTCGATGCGCCGCCGAGCGAGTGGCCGACGACGGCATCCCACGCGCCTCCGCGCTGCGGTCGCGCGATCCCGAGATCCGCGGCGTACGCGGCGACGGTGTAGTCGAGCGCCCGCGGTGCGTCGCCGTGACCGCGCAGGTCGACGGCGACCGCGTGCCACCCGGACTCGGCGAGGGCCTCGCCGAGGCGCCACATCAGCGCGCCGGACGACCCCAGCCCGTGCACGAGGAGCGCATGGCGGTCGGCGGTCGGATCGCCCCAGGAGAGGCGGGGGAGCATGAGCGGTGCGGCCATGCCCTCAGCCTAGAACCGCGACGGGAGGGAGTCTCCGTCGGGTGTCGATCGCCGTCATCCGAGCGGCGGCAGGTCTCCGTGGGTGCGGAGCACGCGCGCCGCGGCGGCGTGCCCGGCGGAGAGCCGGTCGGCGAGGGCCGTGCCATCGAGGGTCGCGGCGAGGAAACCCGCGGCGAAGGCGTCGCCGGCTCCGACGGGCTCGACGACGTCGACGCGCGGAGCGGGGACGAACACGGGCTCCTCGCCGGCGGCGAAGGCGGTCGCGCCGACGTCGCCGTCCTTGACGATCAGGAGAGCGCAGTTCGGCAGATGGGCGCGCACATCGGCGGCGGTCGCGGTGCCCCAGAGCCGCTCGGCCTCGTCACGGCCCACGAAGGCGATGTCGGCGGCGTCGGCGAGGCGGGTCAGAGTGGCCTGCGCGTCGTCCATCGACCACAGCGCTCGGCGGTCGTTCACATCGAACGAGACGAGGGCCCCCGCCTCGCGGGCGTCGACGTACAGGTCGTCGACCATGGCGCGGCACGAGGCGGAGAGCGCGGGCGTGATGCCCGTCGTGTGCACGACGCGCACGCCCCGCAGCCGGTCGACGGAGAGGAAGCCGGAATCCATCAGGGAGGCGGCCGATCCGCGGCGGTAGTAGTAGACCGACGAGGACTCGACGCCCGGATCCTTGAACATGACGCCGGTGGGAGCATCCGCGTCCTTCTCGGCCCAGAGCTCGACCCCGCGCCGAGCAAGCTCGCCGGTGATGCGCTCAGCGATGGGATCGTCGCCGAGGCGCGACGCCCACACGGCCCGGTGCCCCGCGGCGACCAGGCCGACCGCGACGTTGCCCTCGGCGCCCGCGATGCCGAGGGCGGCGGTCTCGGTCTCGGCCAGAGGAGCGCCCAGTGCGGTGACGAGGCCCATGGACTCGCCGATGCAGACGACCTCGGGCGCGGACGGAGAAGAGGGGAGCGTGCTCATGAGGGGGTGACCGCCAGGGGTTCGGTGTCGGGGTAGGGGCTCGCGTCGCGATGACGCAGGTCGGGGAGGGCGCGGACGAAGACGATCGACACGACCAGACCGAGCGCGGCGAAGAGGACGGCGGCGAAGTAGGCTCCGCGGGCGTCGGTGGCATCGACGAGGAAGCCGGCCACCGCGGATCCGGCAGCGGCGCCGATGAGCTGACCGGTGCCCGCCCAGCCGAAGGCCTCGGCGGTCTCGCTGAACTTGACGCTCGCCGTCGTGATCGCGAACAGCACCGCGAGGGCCGGCGCGATGCCGATACCGGCGAGGATGAGCGTGCCGCCGAGCCAGAACACGTTGAGCGAGACCATGGTGAGCGCGAGGCCGACCGTCACGATCGTGAGGCGGCGCGCCATCGCCCACGGCCCGATCGGGATGTGTCCGAACGACAGCCCACCCGCGAGGCTTCCCACCGCGAAGACCGCGAGCACCAGGCCCGCCTCGAGACTGCCGTGCTCGAAGGTCGCGACCACGCCCACCTCGACCGCGGAGCACGCGCCGATGAGGAGGAAGCCGATCATGGTGGCCATCAGCACCGGGGGCTTGAGCACCACCTTGCCGAGCGCGCTGCGGCTGCGCGGGATGCGCACGCGCCCGACCTCGGGGGAGAGGATGAACCACGAGCCGCCGCCGACGAGGAACACCGCCACGAGGAGCAGGCCCTGCGTGGTGCCGACCTGGGTCGAGACCAGCGTGATGACCACCGGGGCGAGGATCCAGATGATCTCCTGCAGCGAGGCGTCGAGGGAGAAGAGGGGAGTGAGCTGCTTGGCGTTGACGAGCTTGGGGTAGATCGTGCGCACCGCCGACTGCACGGGCGGTGTCGAGAGCCCGGCGATCAGACCGAGCGCCATGTACCCGGGCAGGCTCAGGGGGAGCAGGGCCAGGCAGAGCACGGCGACGACGCAGACCGAGAGGGTGAGGGTGAGCACCCGACGCATGCCCCACGCGCCCATCCAGCGGCTGGTCACGGGGCCGGCGACGGCCTGCCCGACGCTCGTCGCGGCGAGGACGAGGCCCGCGGCGCCGTACGACCCGGTCTGCTGCTCGACGTGCAGCAGGATCGCGAGCGAGGACATGCCGTTGGGGAATCGCGCCGTCAGCTGAGCCGCGATCATGCGCGCCACTCCGGGCGTGCGAAGAAGGTCCTGATATCCCGCCACCAGACAACGGTACCGGCAGCCGCGGACGCTACGGGAACGGTCGGATGCCCCGGCATCGGCGACACGCCGACGACACGCCGAGGAGCAGTTTCCACAGGAATCCGAATGTCGGATGCCCGGCGTAGCGTGCGACCTGTGGATGGATCTCTCACAGGTGCCTCCCAGCCGCGATTTCTCGCGGTTCGGGAGCCCTGCGCCCGCCCCTCCGCCTGTGGAAGAAACGGTGGAGAACCTGTGTTGTATCTGGGGAGAGCGGTGGAAAAACTACACGAATGTAACTACTACCCCTTGTGGTCACTCCGAGTGTCCGTCCCTATATGTAGTATTGAACTCCCGGCGGAGGACTGCCGGCCACACAACGATTCTGAGGGGAAACAGATGTCGATCACGGTCTACACCAAGCCTTCCTGCGTCCAGTGCAACGCGACCTACCGCGCCCTGGATGCCAAGGGCATCGAGTACGAGATCCACGACCTGTCGGAGGACCCGACGGCCCTGGAGCAGGTCAAGGCGCTGGGCTACATGCAGGCGCCGGTCGTCGTCACCGACGAGGACCACTGGTCGGGCTTCCGTCCCGACAAGATCGACGAGCTCGCGACCCGTCTGGCCTGATCGGGCAGCCGCGCAGCGGGGTGAGAGAGCGAATCGACGCATGAACGCCATCGCGACCGCAGCACCGCTCCTCGTCTACTTCTCGAGCGTGTCCGGAAACACGGCGCGCTTCATCGAGAAACTGGGCCTTCCCGCCCGACGTATCCCGCTCCACCGGAACGACGGAGAGCTCGTCATCGACGAGCCCTACGTTCTGGTCACCCCGACCTATGGCGGGGGCGAGGGGCGAGGCGTCGAGCGGGGCGCCGTGCCCAAGCAGGTGATCCGGTTCCTCAACGACGAGCGCAACCGTCGTCACATCCGCGGAGTGATCTCCGCAGGCAACACCAACTTCGGCGAGGCATTCTGCCTCGCCGGCGACATCATCAGCCGCAAGTGCCACGTGCCTCACTTGTATCGGCTAGAAATCTTCGGCACACAGGACGACGTGGATCGCGTCAGCGACGGATTGGAACGAGTGTGGGCAGCGCAGTTGACGAGCAGACCGTGACACAGCAGGCGGCGTTCAAGATGAACCAGGCGTACGAGGGGCTGGACTACCACGCCCTGAACGCGATGCTGAACCTCTACGACGCGAACGGCAAGATCCAGTTCGACGCCGACAAGCGTGCGGCGCGGGAGTACTTCCTGCAGCACGTCAACCAGAACACGGTCTTCTTCCACTCCCTCAAGGAGCGCCTCGACTACCTGGTCGAGAAGGAGTACTACGAGCCGGCCGTGATCGAGCAGTACTCGCTCGAGTTCATCCAGAAGCTCAACGACCTCGCTTACGGCAAGAAGTTCCGCTTCGAGACGTTCCTCGGCGCCTTCAAGTACTACACGAGCTACACGCTCAAGACGTTCGACGGCAAGCGCTACCTCGAGCGCTTCGAGGACCGCGTCGTCATGACCGCCCTCGGACTCGCCGACGGTGACGAGAAGCTCGCCGTCGCCCTGGTGGAGGAGATCATCTCCGGCCGGTTCCAGCCGGCGACGCCGACCTTCCTCAACGCGGGCAAGGCGCAGCGCGGCGAGCTCGTCAGCTGCTTCCTCCTGCGCATCGAAGACAACATGGAGTCGATCGCCCGCGGCATCAACTCGGCGCTGCAGCTCTCCAAGCGCGGCGGCGGCGTGGCGCTGCTGCTCTCGAACATCCGTGAGGCCGGCGCCCCGATCAAGCAGATCGAGAACCAGTCCTCGGGCATCATCCCCGTGATGAAGCTGCTCGAAGACAGCTTCAGCTACGCCAACCAGCTCGGTGCCCGTCAGGGCGCGGGTGCGGTGTACCTCAACGCGCACCACCCCGACATCATGCGGTTCCTCGACACCAAGCGCGAGAACGCCGACGAGAAGATCCGCATCAAGACCCTCTCGCTGGGTGTCGTCGTTCCCGACATCACCTTCGAGCTCGCCAAGAACGGCGAGGACATGTACCTCTTCTCGCCGTACGACGTCGAGAAGGTCTACGGCGTGCCCTTCGGTGACATCTCGGTCACCGAGAAGTACCGCGAGATGGTCGACGACTCGCGCATCAAGAAGACCAAGATCAACGCTCGCGAGTTCTTCCAGACCGTCGCCGAGATCCAGTTCGAGTCGGGCTACCCGTACATCATGTTCGAGGACACGGTGAACAAGGCCAACCCGATCAAGGGCCGCATCAACATGTCGAACCTCTGCAGCGAGATCCTGCAGGTGAACACGCCGACCACGTACAACGACGACCTGTCGTACGACCAGATCGGCAAGGACATCTCCTGCAACCTCGGCTCGATGAACATCGCGCTCTCGATGGATGCCGACGACCTCGGTCAGACCGTCGAGACGGCGATCCGTGCGCTCAGCGCGGTGAGCGACCAGAGCCACATCCGCTCGGTCCGTTCGATCGAAGACGGCAACGACCGCTCGCACGCCATCGGCCTCGGCCAGATGAACCTGCACGGCTACCTCGCTCGCGAGCACGTCTACTACGGCTCCGAAGAGGGCATCGACTTCACGAACATCTACTTCTACACGGTGCTGTTCCACGCGCTGCGCGCCTCGAACAACCTCGCGATCGAGCGCAAGCAGGCGTTCGACGGCTTCGAGGACTCGACGTACGCCTCGGGCGCGTTCTTCGACAAGTACATCGACCAGGAGTGGGTGCCGGCGACCGAGAAGGTCAAGGAGCTCTTCGCGGGCAAGCACATCCCGACGCAGGCCGACTGGGTGGCGCTGAAGGCGTCCATCCAGGAGCACGGCATCTACAACCAGAACCTGCAGGCGGTGCCGCCGACCGGATCGATCTCGTACATCAACAACTCGACGTCGTCGATCCACCCGATCGCGTCGAAGATCGAGATCCGCAAGGAAGGCAAGCTCGGTCGCGTCTACTACCCGGCGGCGTTCATGACGAACGACAACCTGGAGTACTACCAGGACGCCTACGAGATCGGCTACGAGAAGGTCATCGACACGTACGCCGCGGCGACGCAGCACGTCGACCAGGGCCTGTCGCTGACGCTGTTCTTCAAGGACACCGCCACGACGCGCGACATCAACAAGGCGCAGATCTACGCATGGCGCAAGGGCATCAAGACGATCTACTACATCCGTCTGCGTCAGATGGCGCTCGAGGGCACCGACATGACCGAGTGCGTCTCCTGCATGCTCTGACCCGTCACTGATTATCGAGAAACGACGAACATGACTCCTCACCCTCCGCTCAAGCTGGTCGACAGCGTGCAGGCGATCAACTGGAACCGCATCGAAGACGACAAGGACCTCGAGGTCTGGAACCGTCTGGTGAACAACTTCTGGCTGCCCGAGAAGGTGCCGCTGTCGAACGACATCCAGTCGTGGAACACGCTCACCCCCGAGGAGCAGCTGCTGACGATGCGCGTCTTCACGGGTCTCACGCTGCTCGACACGATCCAGGGAACCGTGGGCGCCGTGTCGCTCATCCCCGACTCGATCACCCCGCACGAAGAGGCGGTGTACACCAACATCGCGTTCATGGAGTCGGTGCACGCGAAGAGCTACTCCTCGATCTTCTCGACGCTCGCGTCGACGAAGGAGATCGACGAGGCGTTCCGGTGGTCGACCGAGAATCCGAACCTTCAGAAGAAGGCTCAGATCATCATGGACTACTACCAGGGCGACGACCCGCTCAAGCGCAAGATCGCCTCGACCCTGCTCGAGTCGTTCCTGTTCTACTCGGGCTTCTACCTGCCGATCTACTGGTCGTCGAAGGCGAAGCTGACGAACACGGCCGACCTCATCCGCCTCATCATCCGTGACGAGGCCGTGCACGGCTACTACATCGGCTACAAGTTCCAGAAGGGTCTCGAGAACGAGACCCAGGAGCGCCGCGACGAGCTGAAGGACTACACCTTCTCGCTCCTCTACGAGCTCTACGACAACGAGGTGCAGTACACGCAGGACCTCTACGACGGCGTCGGGCTGACCGAGGACGTCAAGAAGTTCCTGCACTACAACGCCAACAAGGCGCTCATGAACCTCGGCTACGAGGCGATGTTCCCGTCGACGGTCACGAACGTGAACCCGGCGATCCTGTCGGCCCTGTCGCCGAACGCCGACGAGAACCACGACTTCTTCTCGGGCTCGGGTTCCTCCTACGTCATCGGCAAGGCCGAGGCGACGGAAGACGACGACTGGGACTTCTGAGTCACTGTCAGCGGGGCGGTCCGCTCGGCGATCATCTCGCGTGATCGGTTCCGGCGCGCTCGTGATCGGTTCAGGCGCGCTCGCCGGCAAGGCGAGCGCGCCGCTCCTCCTCGCGTTTCGAGTAGGTGGCGGCGCGGATCGAATCGTCCGACTCCAAGCCGGTGCCCAGTGCCCCGCCGAGAGTCGCGGCCGACGCGACGAACCAGGTGAGCACGAACAGGTCGGGAAGTGCGACGGCGCGACCGAGGGCGTCGCTCATCACCGCCGTATCGAGGACGAAGAGGGCCCAGGCGAGGTTCACGGCGTACAGGGCCAGATAGCAGATGACGATCCCCACGGTCAGAGTCAGAATCGTCGAGGTGTTGTAGAGCCGGGATCTCTCCCGCGACGCGGGCGAGTCGTCCTCGGGGCGGTCCCAGAGCTCGCCGTCGATCACGATCCAGGCGATGAGGATAGCGATGGAGGCGACCATCGCCGCCGCCAGGCGCCAGCCCGACAGGGAGATCGCGAGCGACCACACCGTCGGTTCGATCGTCGCCACGGCGCCAGTCGCCAGGGCCGCGACCAACGCCGACTTGAGTCCCGCGGCGAGCATCCACGGGCGGTTCGCCAGCACCATGCCCATGAGCAGGCGCCCGCGGGCGCTGATCCGGGGGAGCGGCAGGCGCTGATCCTCGCGCGTGGCGGGTTCGGCCATCTCATCCATGAGCCCTCGTACGGCGTGGCGTGCTCGCGCCTGCACCCGCACGCCGCCCAGAGCGGGCAGTGACAGCACCGCGGACCGGCGCCGCGCGTCGATCGCCGCCAGCAGATAGCGGCCGTCGTCGGCGCGCAGCGGGAGCTCGGTGACACCGACGACGAGATCCCACCCGTTCCGCTCGGCGTGCCCGCCGAGCCGAGCCACGGCGACGTCGACATCTTCGGACCCGAGGGTGAACGGTTCGCTGACGACTTCGACCGTCCAGCCGACGGCCTCGGCGGTGATCGGCGGCGCGAGGTCGGTCATCCGACGAGCCACGGCCGTGGGCGAAGCCGGATCTGCGACGAGCCCTACGCGCAACGGCTCCATTTCCGAAACATACACCCGCATCGGGCCGGGGCGGCAAGACTGAATAAACGTTCAAAGTAAATTGCGGATGACGTGTGGCGCACATCTCGCATTCGACACTTCCTGTCTAATAGGGTGAGCTGACCGAAATATCGCGGGGGATTCGAAAGAACGCGATGTGCCGGTGGTGCGCGCATCGGTATCCGACAGATGCGCGTAATGATCGGGCCGTTCCGGCGTCTCTTGAAGGGGAGGCGTTGATGGGACGCTGCCCACCTTTACCCAGGGGAGAGCGCTTGTGAGCGTCAAGAAACTGTCGGCGTTCGCCGGCGCAGCAGCACTGTTGGCCATGTTGTTCACGGGAGTCGCGGCGGCTCCGGCATCCGCCGCTCCGATCGAGTCCAGTTGCGGGTACGCCAACCCGGACGGGGGCGGGAAGTTCCCGGACTCGATCTGTTGGCTCGACTTCGCCGGTTACGACTCCACGATCGGCCAGAGCGCTGACGGGCAGGACTTCGAGATGTCGCTCGGCGCCTACGACGTCGCCTACACGGTGAGTGAGCGCCCCATCTCCGGTTGGACGGCGCGCCCGGTCGTCGCGGTTCCCGCGACGAACCCCCCGTTCATCATGGGAATCCCCGGCTACTACAACGGCATCCCGGGAAGTCCGTATCTGTATGCGACCGCCGGTCAGCCGTACGGCGGCGTGGACATCATCACCTCCGACTTCCAGGTTTCGCTGAACGGCACCCCGGTCAGCGGCTACGACCTGATCGCGGCAGCTCCCGAGACACAGGATGCCGCGGTCGGCAGCGCCGGAGAGTGGATCCACTGGACCTCGGATGCCCCGATGTCGCTCATCGACTACAACTGGCTGGGCGCCGCCGGCGGATGCATGATTCCGCCGGTAGGGAACGGAACGACCGACGTGTGGTGCTACCCGGGTTCGACAGCGAACCCCGGTGTGTACGGTGCGATCTTCGCGGCGCCGTCGGCGACGCGCATCTCGGGCGGCCTCTACATGAACAACCGCGGTGAGCGCGAAGGCCTCGCCTTCGGCATCCGCACCGCCAGCGTCTCGGTCGACAAGCAGGTCGCCAGCCGCGTCGACCCCACCGACTCGTTCGACCTGAGTGTCGCATCGAGCGAGGGTCCGCTCCTGGCATCCGCCTCGACGGGCGACGCCGACTCGGCATCGACCGACGTCGTGCCGGTGATCCCGAGCGGTCCGCTCACGCTCTCCGAAGCGTCGACCGCGGGCTCTGCGAGCCCGGTGGACTACTACGACGCCGACTGGGCGTGCACCAACGCGAATGCGACCAGCACCACCGAGCTGCCGGAGGGCGCGGGTGCGAGCCAGCAGCTCGCTCTCGTCGCCGGTGACGCGGTCAGCTGCACGGTCACGAACACCGCGAAGGCGGCGTCGCTCGGCCTCGTGAAGACCGTGAGCCCGACCACCGCGGCCGCGGGCGACACGGTCGTCTACGACTTCGCCGTCACGAACGACGGCGACCTGCCGGTCGACGGTCTCGCGATCGACGAGACGGCCTTCTCGGGTACGGGCGAGCTCGGCGAGATCGTGTGCCCCGTCACCGAACTCGCCGTCGGCGAGAGCACCACGTGCCAGGCGCCCTACGAGATCACGCAGGCCGATGTCGACGCCGGTGGTGTGAGCAACGAGGCCGTCGCGACGGCGCTGATCGCCGACACCACGGTGTCGTCGGCATCCGCTGCGTCCACCGCGCTCGTCGCGGTCGAGGGTGAATCCGCCCTCGCCGTGACCAAGACGGCATCCGTATCGACCGCCGCGGTCGGCGACGACGTTCTCTACACGCTCACCGCGACGAACGCCGGCGCCGTGACCCTCTCCGATGTCACGCTGACGGACACCGACTTCTCGGGATCGGCTCCGCTGGGTGACCTCGAGTGCGACACGACCGCACCCGTGACGCTCGCCCCCGGCGATGTGCTCACCTGCACCGTGTCGTACGAGGTGCGCGCCGCCGACGTCGGCACGCTGACCAACGGTGCCGCGGGTTCCGCGGTGGACCCCGATGAGAACCTCCTCACCGGATCGGCATCCGCGGCCGTGACCGTCACCGCACCCGCAGCCCCCGGTGGCACCACCCCGCCCGCGGCCGGCCAGGCAGGCGCCGGCCTGGCCATCACCGGAGGCGACCTGCCCTGGTACGCCGCCGGCTTCGGTCTGATGCTGCTGCTCGCCGGAGCGGCGACGATGGCCGTGCGCCGCGCGCGCCGCAGCTGATCCGCAACTGACACCTGGCGCAGCACGGGGCGGGCTTGATCCTAAGCTTGTCCCGTGCTGCGCCGTCCGCTCTTCTGGGGAGTCGTCCTCCTCGCCGCCGCCCTCGCGGCGACCCTGGCCGGCGACGACCTGAGCTTCTTGCCGTTCCTCCTGATGCTGGTGGGCGGGTGGTGCTTCGGCTTCGCCTTCGTGGGCCTCACGCTGCGGATGCCGAATCGCACGGGCGTTCCCCTTCACATCGGGGTCGCCGTGGTGCTGGCCGCGCTGATGATCGTCGTGGTCGAGTTCGCCGGGCCCTGGCTCGCGACGCTCTCCGAGCCGGTGCGCGCGGTCGTGGTGGTACTGCAGATGGCCGCGATCCCGGCGGCGGGATGGATCTGGCTCGGGCTGCTCTCGCGCGTGACCTCGGTGATGAGCCGTCGAGATGCCGCGAAGCGTCCGGCTCCGGTTCTCCGCACCTGGGAGCGTGCGCCGAGCGGCGACGGCTCGGAGCTGCGCGTCGACGCGGTCGAGATGCGCATGCGCGCCCTCACGCTGGCGATCGTCGGGATGATCCTGCCGGCCGGGCTCGTGGCGTTCGTGCTGATGGTCGTGTTCGACGACCTCGCGATGAGGCTCGGCCCGCGCATCGTGATCATCGCGCTGGGCCTGCTCGTCGGGTTGCCCGTGTATTTCGTGTTCACCGCCAGTGCGCGGCGTCGGTCCGTTCCCACCGTCATCGAGTTCGGGAACGACGAGCTGCGCCTCACGGTCGGCCTGGTGCACCATCGCGTCCCGTATCGCGACCTCAACCACCTGCTGTGGAGGCCACGCAGCGACTACGCGCGCATCGAGGTGCGCGCCGAAGGCGTCGACCTGTCGCTCCTCCTGGGGCTCGTCACGCCTCCGCGCGGTGTGGAGCGCGGGCTGCCGGATCTGCCGAAGCGTGTGTTCCGGCGGCTGGAGCTCGCGGGTCTCTCGGTGGATCGATCGCGTCGCGACGAGGTCGTCACGTTCAGTCGGCCGGATACGCGTTCGTCTTCAGCGCCCGGGCGAGATGCGCGGCGTTCCGCGACGCGGTCGTGATCGTCTCCACGACCTTCTCCGGCGTCTCGTCGAGGTCCTTGTAGTCGACGTCCTGCATCGCTTCACCGTTCCAGTAGACCGACGCCTGTGCGGGGACCGTGTACCCGACGTCGTTGAGCGACTGGAAGAGGATCGCGGCGATGTGGTGCGCGCCGTCCTCGTTGCCCACGATCCCGGCGATCGCGACCTTGTCGAACAGGATCGGGCGCCCCTCGGCATCCGTCTCGGCGAGTTCGGCGTCGAGGCGCTCGAGCACCCGCTGGGCGACGCTCGAGTGCTGCCCCATCCACGTCGGGGTCACGAGCACGAGGATGTCGGCGCCGAGCACCTTCTCGCGGATGGCGGGCCACTCGTCGCCGTCCCCCATGTCGGTCTCGACGCCCGGCTTCACGGCGAGGTCGACGGCGCGCACCAGATCACCGGTGACGCCGTGGTCGGCGAGAGCGTCGAGGATCTGCGTGGCGAGCAGGTCGGAGCTCGAGTCGGCGGGGGAGGGCTTGAGTGTGCAGGTGATGGCGAGTGCGGTGAGCGCGGTGTCCATGATGACGAGTAGAGCAGCGGATGCCGCGCGCGCGAAGGGGCTTCCGCGGATCGGTGCCCTGCGCTACGCGCGGTAGGCTGGAGGGGCGGCCGCTACGACAGGAGATCCCGTGATCCTCAGCTTCATCTTCTTCCTGATCCTCTTCCTCGGAGGGATCTACCTCATGGCCTTCGCGCAGACCGCCGAGGACTACCAGGCGATCATCTTCGTCGCGGGCCTCCTGATCACGATGCTGTCGCTCGCCTTCATGATGCGCGAGCGCGGCTCGGCCACGCGGCGCTCGAAGAACTGGTCGGGCCCCTCCACCGACTGATCACGGTCGGCGCCGGCGCCCTCACTTCCTGCGCGACAACCGCATCTCGAGGTTCGCGCGCACGGCGGGCCACTCCGGCTCGATGATCGAATACTCGACGCTGTCGCGGAGTGCGCCGTTGCGGTAGCGCGACATCGCGCGCATCACGCCGTCCTGCTTGGCGCCGAGGCGTTCGATCGCCGCACGGGACTGGAAGTTGACCCACTGGGTCGTGAGTCCGACGCGGAAGACGCCGAGCGTCTCGAAGGCGTGGCGCAGGAGCAGCAGCTTCGACTCCGCGTTCGTGCCGGTGCCGTGGGCGGAGGGGCGGTTCCACGTGTACCCGATGTGCAGGCGGGGCACGTCCTCGGCGATGTCGTAGTACGAAGTCAGGCCGAGCACGCGACCGGTCGCATCGACGGCGACGAAGGGGATCATCTCGCCCTTCGCGCAGAGATCGAGCCGCCGATCGATCTCTGCGGCGACCCCGTCGGGTGCGGGCACCGAGGTGTACCAGGCCGTCTGCCAGAGGTCGCCCTCTTCGACGGCTTCGATGAGGGAGTCGCGGTACGACGCGTCGAGCGGGCGCAGTTCGACGAGGCGGCCGGTGAGCGTGACGGGCGCGGGGGGAACGAGAAAAGCCATGCGGCCATTCAACCAGCGCGGCGCTGTCGTTCACTCGGGTGGGCGAGGAGCGCCTGGTAGGCGATCACCAGTTCGACCGTGACGTCGAGCTCGAACGCGAGGCTCGCCGGGTGCGGCCCACGGAGGTTCTCGGCGGCGGCGTAGGCCTGCGGGGAGATCAGGAGGCGTGCGGCCCAGGCATCGGCCTGGCGCTCCTGGCGAGCGCGCAGGCGCGCGTGCGTCGTCGGCGCGTGACGGAGCGTGGCGTGCCCGAGTTCGTGGGCCAGGACGCTGCGGGTGGTGCGGGCGCTCATGCCGGGGGCGACGCGGATGATGCTGTGCGCGGGGTCGAAGCCGCCGCGCGTGGGGCCGGCGCGTTCGACGATGTGCAGCCCGCGCTCCTCGGCGAGGCGGAGGAGCTGCGGGTCCATGTCGTTCCTACGAGTAGAGGTCGTCGGTGTCGCGATCGTGCGGGAGGGGAGAGCCGAAGGCGACTTCAGGGACATCCTGGCCGAGGGGTGCGACATCGGGGCGGCGGTGCAGGGGAGTGATCGTCGCCGGGGCGCTCGCGATGTCGGCGCTCAGGCGCTCTTCGGCGCGCGCGAGCACGAGGTGCGGAGCGACGTTGATGATCGCGCAGACCGTGTAGACGACCGGCACGGGGATGGCGCGTTTGCCGGTGACGTAGTTGTCGAGCGCGCTCCGCGCGACTCCCGCATCGCGCGCCATGGCGGCGATGCTGCTTCCTGCGGCGGCGATCTCGGCCCGCAGCTGACGGCCGACGGCCGCGTTGAACAGCTCCGCTGATGTCTTCACACGAGTCACGATAGCACCGTGATGGATGCAGTATGCCGTCATATTGGACACACGCGGTGTTGCGTGTCGCCAATCGGGAGGATACTGTCTACGTGTGACGGCAGATGATCGACAATTGGTGGCATCCGCGATCGTCTCCGCCCTGCGTGAGAGTCAGCGTTCGAAGAGATGGCTCGCGGAGCACTCCGGAATCGCCTACTCCACCCTACGTCGCAAGCTCGACGCGCAGGCCGACATCAGCGTCGTCGACCTCGCGCGCATCGCCGAGGCGCTGGATCGTTCGCCGGCATCCCTCCTCCCTGACCTGCGCTCGGGTCGCTGACCACTGACCACTGACCACTGACGCGGGTGCCCGCCGCCGCGATATCGTGGCGCCATGAAGACCGTGCCTTTCGGAACCACCACCGCACCCGCCGTCGTCGCCGGGATGATGCGCATCGACGACAAGGACGACGCCCACATCCGGGCCCTGTACGACACGGCGCGCGCCGCCGGGATCGACTTCTTCGATCATGCCGACATCTACGGCGGACGCATGCACCACTGCGAGTCCCGGTTCGCCGCTGCCCTGCGTCTCACCGCCGCCGAGCGCGACGAGATCGTGCTGCAGACCAAGTGCGGCATCGTGCCCGACAAGGGGATGTTCGACTTCTCGTACGAGCACATCGTCGCGCAGGTCGAGGGATCTCTGCGTTCGCTGCGAACCGACCGCCTCGACGTGCTGCTGCTGCACCGCCCGGACGCGCTGGTCGAACCCGAGGAGGTCGCGCGGGCGTTCGACGAGCTCGAAGCCTCGGGCAAGGTGCGCGCATTCGGGGTGTCGAACCACACGCCGCGCCAGATCGACCTGCTGCGCACCGCGGTGCGCCAGCCCCTCGTCGCGAACCAGCTGCAGCTCTCGATCACGCACGCCCCGATCATCGCCCAGCCGATCGCGATGAACATGGCGGCCGAGGACCAGAGCATCGTGCGCGACGGCGGCGGGATCGTCGAGTACTGCCGCATCAACGGCATCACGATCCAGGCGTGGTCGCCGTTCCAGGGCGGCTTCTTCACCGGCGTCTTCCTCGGCAACCCGCAGTACGCCGAGCTGAACGCGGTCATCGACCGGCTCGCCGCCGCGCACGGCGTGACGCCGATCGCGATCGCGACGGCGTGGATCGTCCGTCACCCGGCGCGCATGCAGGTCGTCCTCGGCACCACGACGCCCGAGCGGGTGACGGATGCCGCGGCCGGGGCGGATGTCGAACTCACCCGTGAGGAGTGGTACGAGCTGTTCCGGGCTGCCGGGCACCTGCTTCCCTGATCTACTCTGAGTTCATGCCGTTCCTGTTCACGATCATCACTCTCGCGCTGACGATCGGCGCGGTGGTCGACATCGTGCGGCGCGAGGACTCGCAGGTGCGGTTCCTGCCCCGCCTCGTCTGGCTGATCGTGGTGATCCTGCTGCCGCTCCTCGGAGCGCTCCTCTGGTTCGGCCTCGGCCGGGATTACGGCGACGCGGGGATCGCGATCCCACGTCTGCGGAGGGCTCCTCGCACGGCCCCGTCGACGGGCACCGAGGCACCCCCGGCGCCGCCCCGCGACATCCGCACGACCGAGCAGCAGATCGCCGACCTCGACCGCGAGATCGAGGAATGGCGCCTGCGCGAGGAGATCGAGAAGCGCAAGCGAGATGCCGGCGAATCCGGCGGGGAAGGCCTCTGACATGGCGAAACGGGCCGTCATCGGCGGCGGCAGCGGGTTCGTCGGCACGGCGCTGACCCAGGCGCTCGAGGCCGACGGATACGCGGTGAGCGTGATCGGCCGCCACGGCCCGGACGCCCGCTGGGACGACCCCGCCTCGATCCGGCGCGTCGTCGACGGCGCGGACCTGGTCATCGGTCTCGCGGGCAAGAGCATCAACGCGCGGTTCACCGATCGCAATCGCGAGGAGATCCTCCAGTCGCGCATCGACACGACCCGCGCGCTCCACGACGCCATCGCGGGAGCCGAGCATCCGCCCGCCGTCTGGATGAACGCATCCAGCGCGGCGGTCTATCGCTACGCGCTCGACCGCGCTCAGACCGAGGCCGACACCGAGCGCGACACCGGCTTCCTGCCGGACGTGACCCGGGCCTGGGAAGCCGAGCTGTTCCGGGGCGATCTGCCGTCGACGAGGCGCGTGGCGCTGCGGATCACCTTCGTGGTCGGCGACGGTCCCGCGCCGGCACTGCTCTTCCGCCTCGCTCGCTTCGGCGTCGGCGGGCCGCAGTTCGACGGCTGGTGGTTCCCGCACCGGCGCTATCGCGGCATCGGCCCGCACCCGACCGAGCCGCGGAAGCCGCTGGGACGGCGGTCCCGCGGGCATCAGCGGTTCAGCTGGATCCACATCGACGACCTCGTGGGAGCCGTGCGGTTCATCCGCGACGACGCGCGCATCTCGGGTCCGGTGAACATGTCGGCGCCGGGCGTCGTGGACAACCGCGGACTGATGCGGGCGCTGCGTCGTGTCGTCGGGATGCCGATCGGGCTGCCCTCGTGGCGGTTCATGCTCGAGCCGGCGATGTGGGTGCTGCGCGCCGAGCCGGATCTGGTGCTCAACAGTCGGTGGATCGCTCCCGGTGTGCTCGAGGACGCAGGCTACGCCTTCGCCTTCCCCGAGCTGGAGCCGGCGCTGCGCGACGTGCGCGAGAAGGATTCACGGACCGCGCCCTCGAGCTCCGGATAGGCGAAGGCGAACCCGGCGGTCGTGAGCTTCTCGGGGATGACCCAGCGGCTCTTCAGGACCAGTTCGGTCTCGGTGCGGATGCCGATGGCGCCGAGTTCGAGCATCCATCGGGGGAGCGGGGGCCCGAAGCCGACGCCGAGCACTCGGCGCACGGTGGCCATGAACCCGGCGTTGTCGGAGGGGTTCGGGGAGGCCGCGTTCACCGGGCCCTCGATCGAGGGGGTGACCTCGAGGAAGTCGATGATCCGGGCCACGTCGTCGACGTGCACCCAGCTGAACCTCTGCGTGCCGTGGAGTGCTCCCGGGAAGTGCCCGGTTCCGGCGGTGCGGCGCGCCCGGCTGACGGGCCAGCGTCCGTCGTGCTGTGCGCCGCCCAGCCCGAGTCTCGCCAGGCGTTCGAGCGGACCGAGCACACCGCCGTGACCGAGCACGATGGCGCTGCGCAGTGCGACCCGTCGGGTGTGCGGCAGATCGTCGGCGAACAGAGCGCGCTCCCAGGCCTTCGCCACGTCCACGGAGAAACCGGCGCCGAGATCCCCGGACGACTCGGTCATCGGTCGATCCTCGGCATGGCGGTAGATCGTCGCCGTCGAGGAGTTGATCCACAGGGGTGGCGGGTCCGTCGCGTCGGCGATGGCCGAGCTCAGCGACGCGGTGGTGTCGAGCCGCGACCGGAAGATCTGGGCGCGGTTCTCGGGGGTGTATCGGCAGTTCACGCTCTTGCCGGCCAAACCGATCACGAGCGACGCGCCGTCGACGGCGCGATCGATCGCGCGCTGGTCGCCCCAGGAGATGTCGGCCCCGGATCGCGAGATCGTGATGACCTCGCGTCCGGCGGACCGCAGGCGCGGGACGAGGTGCCTGCCCATGAATCCCGAGGAGCCGCCGATGACGACGGGGCCCGCGGGGAGGGGCGTGGCATCGGTCACGGGGTCTCGCTCTCGATCACGTAGTCGAAGTAGCCCGTGTACTCGTAGACGCGACCGAGGAGTGGCGCGTCGATGGTCATGTTCACGTGGTGCTGCTGCCGGCCGTCGTCCCAGCGCTCGACGAGGCCGATGCGCGGGCGCAGAAGGCGCGGAGCGGCGATGCGCACCCGCCCGAACCGCGTCCCGACCCGTCGGATGGTGAGCACGACCGCGCCGTCCTGCACGTCGAGGTCGAAGGTCGTCACGACGGTGCGGTGAGGGCCGATCTCGTTGCGGAGGATGCGATTCTCGCCGAGGGCGACCGTGTCGGGCATGACCCAGGTGCGGCCGGGGAGGTCGAAGTACCGCACCGCGACGGCCGTGCCGCCGACGGTGCGGTTCTCGATGCGGAAGGGCACGTCGCGCTCCCACCCGGCGAACGCGACGCCCAGGGACTCGGCGATGCGGAAGACCGGCCACAGCCAGCGATGCGGGGACCCGGCTCGGGTGAAGACCCCGGTACCGATGCCGACCTGACCATCGGGGATCGTGCGGAAGTACCAGGCGGTCTTCGGGTGGAGCTCGGAGATGCGATCTCCGAGCACGCGCTCATAGGGCGAAATCATCGGGTTCTCACCGACACGTATCGTTCGACGTTGGCGGGGGAGAGCACCTCGCGGGCGACCATGATCGCCGCGCCCAGCACCGCGGCGCGCTCCCCGGTCGGGGACTGCACGATGGCGAGATGCTGCGTGGCGAGGGGGATCGATCGGCGGTAGACGACCTCGCGGACACCGGCCAGCAGGTGCTCGCCCGCTCGTGCGATGCTGCCGCCGAGCACGACGATCGAGGGGTTGAGCAGGTTCACGACCGTGGCGAGCACCTCGCCGACGTCGCGCCCGGCCTGGCGCAACGCTTCGATCGCCGCGGTGTTCCCCGCCCGCACCAGTTCGGTCACGTCTCGGCTGGTCTCGGCGTCGATCCCCTGCGCGCGCAGTGACGCGGCGATCGCGCTGCCGCTGGCGAGGTCCTCGAGGTCGCGCTCCTCATCGGCGGCGTGCGTGGACTCGGCGGAGTGCGGCACGCGGACGTGCCCCATGTCGCCGGCCGAGCCCTGCGCGCCGCGCTGCAGCTGGCCGCCCGCGATGATGCCGGCACCGATGCCGGTGGCGACCTTGACGAAGATGAGATCGGTGGTGTCGGGGAAGCTGGTGGTCTGCTCGCCGAGGGCGAGCACGTTCACGTCGTTGTCGACGAGCACCGGCACGTCGAACGTGCGCTGCACGTAGCCGGGGATGTCGAAGCGGTCCCATCCCGGCATGATCGGCGGGTTGTAGGGGCGGCCGGTCGAGTGCTCGACCGGGCCGGGCACGCCGATCCCGACGCCGACGAGCGCGCTCGTGGGCGTCTCGAGGTCGGAGAGAAGGGCCTCGGCCTCGACGAGCATCCGATCCAGCACCGGCTCGGGCCCGCCGGCGATGTCGAGCGGATGCGTGGTGGAGCCGAGGATCCTGCCGCCGAGATCGGCGATGGCGATCGTGGCGTGTGAGGCGCCGAGGTCGACGGCCAGCACGAGGCCCGCGCGCGGGTTGAAGGCGACGCGCGACGGGGGTCGCCCGCCGGTGGACGCGGCCTCGCCCGCGGCGACGAGCAGTCCGGCGGAGAGGAGGGCATCGACGCGCGCCGACACGGTGGAACGGGCGAGGCCGGTGAGGTGCACGAGGTCGGCCTTGGTGCGCGCCTGACCGTCCAGCAGGAGCTGGAAGATGTCGCCCGCGCCCGTGGAGGCGCTCGAGAGGTGGCGTTCCGCATCACTCATAGGGGTCAGTAAATCACAGGACTTCCACTGCTCAGCGGAGGAGATCTGACGATTGAGAAAAATCTTTTGACGAAGATCTAGCAAAAGTAGGAGGACTCGTGTCAGAATCATCGGCATGACAACGGACGTCACAGCTACCGGCGTCGGGACGATCCGATCCGGATTCCTCGGCGGAGGATTCATGGCCCAGGTGCACAGCCGCGCAGCACGCGCCGCCGGTGCCACCACCGCAGTGCTCGCGAGCTCCTCGCGGGAGCGGGCCCTCACCGCCGCTCAGGACCTCGGGATCGAACGCGCCGCCGAGGATCTCGCCGAACTGCTCACCCAGGACGTGGACGTGGTGCACGTGTGCACCCCCAACGCCACCCACGCCGCCTTCGCCCTCGCGGTGATCGAGGCCGGCGTGCACGTGATCTGCGAGAAGCCGCTCGCCACGCACGTCGACGACGCCCGCGCGCTCGCCGCCGCAGCCGCCGAGCGCGGTGTGGTCGCCGCGGTGCCCTTCGTCTACCGGTACCACCCGATGGTGCGCGAGGCCCGCGCCCGCGTCGCCGCCGGTGAGATCGGAGATCTCCTCACGGTGGACTGCGGATACCTGCAGGACTGGATGCTCCTGCCCGGCGACGACGACTGGCGCGTCACCTCCGCCGACGGCGGACCCTCCCGCGCCTTCGCCGACATCGGCTCGCACCTGTGCGACCTGCTCGAGTTCGTCGCGGGGGAGCGGATCGTGCGCCTCACCGCCCGCACGCGCCGCGTCTACGCCGAGCGCGCCGGGCGCGCCGTCACCAACGAGGACGCCGTGTCGATCCTCGTCGAGATGGAGTCGGGCGCGATCGGCACGCTGCTGATCTCGCAGATGGCCGCCGGCCGCAAGAACTCCCTCACCCTCGAACTCCACGGTACGCAGGCGAGCATCCGCTTCGACCAGGAGCGCCCGGAGGAGCTGTGGATCGGCGAGCGCGAGGGCAGCAGGCACCTCTTCCGCGACCCGCAGACCGCTCACCCCGGAGTCGCCCGGTTCTCGACCGTTCCCGCCGGTCACGCGCAGGGCTATCAGGACGCCTTCAACGGCTTCGTCGCCGACGCCTACGCGGCGATCCGCGGTGAGTCACCCGACGGCCTGCCCACCTTCGACGACGGGGTGCGCGCCGCTCGACTCACCGAGGCCGTGCTGATCGCCGCCGACGAGCAGCGCTGGGTCGACACCCCCGCACTCTGACCCCGGTGCACGCACCTCTCCTGATTCAACGCAGAACAGAAGGAACACAGATGACTGACAACTTCGACCTCGTGATCGTCGGCACCGGTCCGAACGGCGCGATCATCGCGCAGCAGGTGCACCAGCGGGTGCCCGAGGCGACGATCCTGGTGCTCGAGGCCGGTCGCGAGATCACCTCGGTGCCGGGCGAGCACCTCGTCGAGGCCGATGAGAGCGCGATGAACGCCTCGTACGACGACCTCATGCGCCGCGCGCGCCAGATCGAGTACGTCAAGGATGCGGTCTCGATGAGCGCGATCGAGGGCGACGGGTGGGATCCCGAGTCGTCCGGCGTGTTCCCGGCGGCGTTCTTCGGGCACAACTTCGCCGCCTTCCCGGGGGCGTCCGTCGCCTGGAACATCGGCGGGATGGGCGTGCACTGGACCGCCGCGACCCCCTGGCCCTATGCCGAGGAGATCCCCGCCTTCCTGCCGCGCGCCGAATGGGACGCCGACCTCGAGACGGCGCGCGGTCTGCTGCGCACCTACGTCGGGCCCCTCGTCGCGGGCGTGCCGAACCCGTTCGAGCAGCCGCTGTTCGCCGCTCTCCGCGAGGCCGTGCCGAGCCCCGATCCCGCCCGCGAGTTCGGGTACATGCCGATGGGCGGCGTGCCGCGCGTCGGCGAGCCCTTCGCCCGCACCGGCCCCCGGGACATCGCGCCGTTCGTCTTCGACGGAAGCGAGGCGAACGTCACGCTCCGCAGCGGCGTGCTGGTGCACCGCATCGAGCACGACGGAACGCGCGTCACCGGACTCTCCTACCGCGACCTCGTCACCGGCGAGGAAGCGACCGCCCACGGCGCGCAGGTGCTGATCGCGGGCGACGCGTTGCGCACCCCGCAGCTGCTCTGGGCCTCCGGCATCCGCCCCACCGCCCTCGGCGCCTACCTCAACGAGCACGCGACGATCGACGGCGAGGTCGACATCGACGCCTCCCGCTTCGGCCTGACGGATGCCGACATCATCCAGCCGCCCGCGGGGGAGCCGTTCATCGGCTCGTTCTGGAGCCCGTCGATCGGCGCCGCCCGCCCCGCGCACGGCCAGCTCATGGAGCGCGAGTTCGAGGGACGCCACAAGCTCAGCGTCGGATGGTACTGCGCCACCGAGATCCGCGCCGAGAACCGCATCGAGTTCTCCGACGAGCTGACGGATGCCCTCGGCATGCCGCACATGACCGTGCACTTCTCGTACTCCGACGCCGACCTCGAGGAGATCCGCCGCACCCAGGAGGTGCAGCGGACGGCAGCGGCCGTGATCGGGGACTTCCCGACCGAGGACCGCGAGGTGCAGCCCCCCGGGGCATCCCTGCACTACACCGGCACCGTCCGGATGGGCCCCGATGACGACGGCACGAGCGTCGTGGACACGGATGGTCGTGTCTGGGGCTTCGACAACCTGTATCTCGCCGGCAACGGCGTGATCCCGACCGCGCTGACGTGCAACTCGACGCTCACCGGAGCCACGCTCTCGGTGCGCATCGCCCGCGCGGTCGCCGCTTCCCTCTGACCCTGCAGTACCCCTACCCACCAAGGAGATGATCGCGATGCACTTCCACACCACTTCGCGACGCCGGGCGACGATGCTCGGAATCGCGCTGGTCACGTCCGGCGCCCTGCTGCTCACCGGCTGCGGCCGCAGCGGCGACAGCGGCGGCGGCGACGCCGGCGCTTCCACGAAGGTCGACGACGAGCCGGCCACCGGCACCCTCGAGATCTGGACGCAGGGCGCCGACGGCGCCGAACTGCCCCAGATGTTCGAGGAGTTCACGAAGGACAACCCCGACGTCGAGATCAACATGACGCAGATCCCGGAAGCGGAGTTCGCGTCGAAGATGACCGCGGCGATCACCGCGGGCACCGTGCCCGACCTGATCTACGCGTTCACCGAGACGCAGTCGTCGCTGATCTCGACCGGAGGATTCGACGCCGTGCCCGACGGCCTCGTCGACCCGGACGACTTCTTCGAGGTCATCTGGGACAACTCGGTCTACGACGACGTGGCCTACGGCGTGCCGTGGTACGCCTACGCCGACATGGTCATCTACCGCACCGACCTGGCCGAGGCCGCGGGTGCCGAGGCCCCCACCGACTGGGACAGTCTGCGCACCTTCGGTGAGGACCTCAAGGCCTCCGGTGTCGAGTGGCCGCTCGCGCTCTACGCGGCCTACGACTCGTACACCGCCCGTCAGCTGCTGACCTTCGCGAAGCAGAACGGCGGCGGGTTCATCTCCGACGACCTCTCGACGTGGACGATCAACTCGCCCGAGAACGTCGAGGCGCTCGAGTACTGGGCGGGCCTGATGGCCGACGGCCTGGCCTCGCCCGACGGCCCCGCCTTCCTCGACACGGTCTCGTGGTCGACCACCGGTAAGAACGCCGCGATCATCGACGGCGGCCCCTGGTTCGTCGGCTGGTTCGACGATGCCAACGGCGAGGGCTGGGCGGACGAGCACCTCTCGCTCGCCACGATGCCCGTCGGCCCCGACGGCGACGCCGCGACCACGGTCGGCGGCGGCAGCTGGTTCGTGCCCTCCGACTCCGAGAACAAGGACGCGGCGTGGAAGTTCGCCCGCTTCATGTCGGAGCCCGAGAGCCAGGTCAAGTGGTTCGAGATCTTCAAGAACATGCCGGCCGTGAAGTCGGCGTGGGAGGACCCGGCGCTCGCCGGGGACCGTCTGCTGCAGACGGTCGAGGCCGGTCTCGAGACCGGCGTCACCCTGCCGAAGGTCTCGACCTGGAGCCAGGTCGGCACCGTGATCGGTGAGCAGATGGAGAAGGTCGTCCGCGGCGGAGTGTCGGCGCAGGACGCTCTCGACGAGGCTCAGGCGCAGGCCGAGTCCATCGGGACGGGTAACTGACCCCGATCATGTCCACCACTGCGACCCGCACCATGGTCACCTCGGGGGCGTCCTCGCGACGCCCCCGGGGCACCGGTCCTCGACGGATCAGGAAGGTGCACGAGGGATCGCGGGCCGAAGCCACCACCGCGTGGCTGTTCCTCGCCCCGTTCCTCGCGATCTTCCTGCTCTTCACCGGCATCCCCGCCGTGCTCGCGATCGGGGCGAGCCTGACCGACATCAGCGCCCGCGACATCCGCGATCCGTTCAACGTGAACTTCACGGGCTTCCAGGGCTTCATCGACATCATCAACAACCCCGGATTCCAGAGCGCGTTCCTGAACACCGTGATGTTCGTGGTGATCTGCGTGCCGATCAGCATGGCCCTGGGCCTCGCCCTGGCGCTCATGCTCAACAACGGCATCCGTCGCCTGCGCAACTTCTTCCGGGCCGCGGCCTACGTGCCGGTGATCACCAACATCGTCGCCGCCGCCGTGATCTGGCAGTACGCGTTCTCGATCACCGGGCCGGTGAACACGACCCTCGCGGATCTGGGACTCGGAGCGCCGAACTGGCTCGGCGAGCCGGGCTGGGCCATCACCACCGTCGTGATGATGGGCGTGTGGCGCACGACCGGAACCTGCATGATCCTCTTCCTCGCCGGCCTCCAGGCCGTGCCGGAGGAGATCTACGAGGCCGCGGCCACCGACGGGGCGGGCGCCTGGCGCCGGCTCTGGTCGATCACGCTGCCGCTGCTGCGCCCGACGACCCTGCTCGTCACGGTGCTGCAGACGGTCTCGTTCCTCAACATCTTCGAAGAGCCGTACCTGCTCACCAAGGGCGGCCCGCTCGGATCCACCAAGTCGATCGCCGTCTGGGTGTACGAGCAGTTCGGGTTCGGCAACGTCTCCGCCTCGATGGCGGGATCGGTGCTGCTGCTCGTGCTCGTCGGAATCGTCGCGATCGTCCAGTTCAGAATCCTGAGGCCGAAACATTGAAAACTCTGTCTCCGACGCGTCAAGCGCTGAACTACACGGCGCTCACCGTCATCACCGTCTTCATGCTCCTGCCCTTCGTCTGGGTGTTCTTCGGATCGTTCAAGACGCAGGCCGAGTTCCTCGGCAACCCGGGGGCGTGGTTCCCGGAGTCGTTCCAGATCCAGAACTACATCCAGCTGTTCGCCGACCGCGGCTTCGGCACCTACATGCTCAACAGCATCGTGGTCTCGAGCGTCGCGATCGTGGGCAACGTGCTCTTCAGCGCGATGGCCGGGTATGCGCTCGCGAAGCTGCGCTTCCGCGGACGCGGCCTCGTGTTCCCGCTCGTGATCGCATCGATGATCGTGCCGTACGTGGCGCTCTTCGTGCCGCAGTTCGTGATCGTCGTGCAGATGGGCCTGGTGAACTCGCTCATCGCGATCATCCTGCCCGTGCTCGTGCTGCCGCTGTGCGTGTTCATCATGCGCCAGTTCGCGCACGGCGTGCCGTTCGAGCTCATGGAGGCCGCGCGTCTGGACGGCGCGGGGGAGGGCCGGATCTTCTTCCGGGTCTTCCTGCCGCTCACCGGTCCCGGCCTCGCGACCGTCGCGATCCTGTCGTTCCTCACCTCGTGGAACAACTTCCTCTGGCCGCTCGTCGTCGCCCAGTCGCAGGACACCTACACCGCGCCGGTCGGACTCTCGGTCGCGTCGCAGGCATCCAACACCATCTCCTTCGGTCTGCTGCTGGCCGGTGCGATGGTCGTGCTGCTGCCGATCCTCATCCTGTTCCTCTTCCTGCAGAAGTACTTCATCCAGGGCGTCGCCGCCACCGGTCTGAAGTGACCGCCGCGCCGTGACCCCTGCAGCGACCCCCTCGAAAGGACCCCTCCCATGGCCGTGAAGGACCTGAAGTTCGCCCTCAACGCGATCCAGTGGATCAACGTGAAGGAGGACCCGGAAGACCTCGAGAGCGCGAGTCTGTGGCGCTTCGCCGACCCCGCGTTCGTCGCCGAGTACCCCGATGTGCTCCGCGAGATCCGACAGGCCGGGTTCGGGGCCACGATGATGGAGGTGCTCGACACGCAGACCCTGCAGAACTACGCGGCGATGGTGCGGGAGTCGGGTCTGACCCTCGCCCCGGGGTACGTGCAGGTTCCGCTGGCGAGCGATCACGGCGGACGGCTCGAGCGCGGCACCTTCGAGCGCATCCACTGGTTCGACGCGGTGCGTCGCAAGGCCGAGGAATCGAACTACTTCGGGATCGGCACGATCTTCCTCGCCGCCGAGGTCGACCAGACGGCGATCCGCTGGCAGAAGCCGGCCATCGGCGCGGACTTCTCGCAGGATCGCCTCGATGAGCTCACCGACCTGATCGACGAGGCTGTCGACGTGCTGAACGCCGAGGGCGTGAAGCCCGGGCTGCACAACCACGTCGGCACCTGGATCGAGACGCAGCACGAGTACGAGCACGTGCTGAACGCGATCGACGCGCAGCGCCTGGGCGCGGCCTTCGACATCGGTCACCTGGAGTGGGCGGGCATCAGCGCGAAGGACACCATCGCGCGCTGGGTCGACCGCGTGCAGGATCTGCACCTGAAGGATCTCGACCTCGAACTCGCGCGGCGCAGCCGCGAAGAGGGACTGAGCTACGAGCGGGCGACCGACCTCGGACTCTACCTCGAGCCCGGGCTCGGGCAGGTCGACCTGCGGGGCACGCTCGAGCAGCTTCCCGAGGGCTGGGACGGCTGGGTGATCATCGAGGTCGATCGCGCCAGCATGGACCCGGTCGCCAGTGCCCACCACACGGCCCGCTGGGTCGCAGAGATCACGGAGTGACACGATGACACTCACCAGGGATCACTTCTCGCTCAACACCCTCCAGTGGATCACCGTCTCGCTCGGCGACTCGACGGGTGACCCGGGCAGCGTCGGATGGGAGTTCGACCGCCCGAGCTTCCTCGCCCGCCAGCCGATCGTGCTCGGTCAGGTGCGCGACGCCGGGTTCTCGTCGGTCATGCTCGAGGTGCTCCCGACCCAGACCCTGCAGGCGTACGCCCGCGTCGTCGCGGACTCGGGGCTGAAGGTCACACCCGGCTACGTGCACATCGGGCTCCCCGAGGAGTTCGGGCGCGATCACACGGGTGACGACGAGGCGCACTTCCGCTGGTTCGACGGCATCCGTCGGCGTGCCGAGGAGTCGCTGTACCTCGGTCTCGACCGCGTGTTCCTCGCGGCCGACATGGCCCCCGGGCGGCCGCGCATCGACGAGGCGGCGGCCTCCGGCCATGCCTTCGACGCCGCGCGGCTCGATCGGGTCGTGAACGTCATCGGCGAGGCGGCGGAGGTGCTGACGGCCGAGGGCGTGACGCCCGCGCTGCACAACCACGTCGGCACGTGGATCGAGACCGAGGCCGAGTACGACCACGTGCTCGACGCGATCTCGCCGTCCCTGCTCGCCGCCGGGCCCGACATCGGGCACCTCGCGTGGACGGGCACGGATGTCGTGGCCTGGGTCGCCGCGCACGCCGACCGCATCTCGGACCTGCACGTGAAGGACATGGATCTCGCGCTCGCGAAGACCGCGCGCGAGAAGAAGACGCCCTACTTCGACGTCATGGCCGAGCGCTTCTTCCTCGAGCCCGGGCTCGGCGACGTGCCGATCCGCGAGGCGCTCGCCGAGCTGCCGGACGATTTCGGCGGTACGGTTCTGATCGAGGTCGACAAGCCCAGCATGGAGCCGTTCGAGAGCGCGAAGACGAGCTGGGCGTGGATCGCCGAGAACTACCCCGCAGCGCCAACGGAGGCACATCGATGAGCACGCATCCCGTCACCCTGTTCACCGGCCAGTGGGCTGATCTGCCGTTCGAGGAGGTGGCCCGGCTCGCCGCCTCGTGGGGCTACGACGGGTTGGAGATCGCGGCATCCGGAGACCACCTCGACCTGCAGCGCGCGGACGAGGACGACGCCTATGCGGCCTCCCGCCTCGAGATCCTCGACCGCCACGGCCTGCAGGTCTTCGCGATCTCGAACCACCTCGCCGGTCAAGCGGTGTGCGATGCGCCGATCGACTTCCGCCATCAGGCGATCCTCCGCGACTACGTGTGGGGCGACGGCGAGGCCGAAGGCGTGCGTCAGCGTGCCGCCGACGACATGAAGCGCGCCGCGCGCGTGGCCCGCAAGCTCGGCGTCGACACCGTGGTCGGGTTCACCGGTTCGTCGATCTGGCCCTACGTGGCGATGTTCCCGCCGGTGCCCGAGTCGGTGATCGACGGAGGATTCGAGGACTTCGCGGCACGCTGGAACCCGATCCTCGATGTCTTCGACGCCGAGGGCGTGCGGTTCGCGCACGAGGTGCACCCGAGCGAGATCGCCTACGACTACTGGTCGTCGGTGCGGGCCCTCGAAGCGATCGACCACCGGGAGGCCTTCGGCTTCAACTGGGACCCCTCGCACATGATGTGGCAGAACATCGATCCGGTGGGTTTCATCGTCGACTTCGCCGACCGCATCTACCACGTCGACTGCAAGGACACCCGACTGCGCCCGCACAACGGACGCGCGGGCGTGCTCGGTTCGCACCTGCCCTGGGGCGACCCGCGCCGTGGCTGGGACTTCGTCTCGACCGGGCACGGTGACGTGCCCTGGGAGGATTCGTTCCGCGCGCTCGACGCCATCGGATACGCGGGCCCCATCTCGATCGAGTGGGAGGACGCCGGCATGGATCGTCTGCACGGCGCAGCGCAGGCCGTCGAGTACGTGCGGTCGCTGCTGTGGCCGAAGCCGACGGCCTCGTTCGACGCCGCATTCAGCAACCAGTGAGCTTCTGGCGCGATCGCTTCACGCGCGAAGCCCTGACCCGGTCGTTCGCCGCGCTGCGCATCCGCGACTACCGCCGATGGAGCATCGCGCAGCTGCTGTCGGCGGCGGGCGGGGCCGCCTCGCAGATCGCGATCGCGTGGCTCGTGGTCGAACTCGGGGGCGATGGGCTCGCGCTCGGTGCCGTGACGGCCTGCATGATGGTGCCGACGCTCGCCCTCGGCCCGTTCATCGGCGTGCTCGTGGATCGCCACTCGCGGCGCTCGGTGCTGCTGGTGACGGCCGTCGCACAGATGGCGGTGGCCGCCGTGCTGGCCGCGCTCGCCTTCGGCGGTGCACTCGAGATCTGGATGCTGATGGCGCTCTCGCTCGCGCACGGCCTCGCGTTCGCCGCCGACAACCCGGCGCGTCAGCTGCTGGTGCTCGACCTCGTCGGGCGCGAGCGCGTGACGAGCGCGGTGAGCATGAACGAGGTCATCATCAACGGCGCGCGGGTGCTGGGCCCCGCGGTGGCGGGAGTGCTGCTCGTGTTCGCGGATGCCGCGTGGTGCTTCGTCGTGAACGCCCTGGTGTTCGTGCCGTCGATCATCGTGCTGCTGACGCTGCGGCCGCGGTCGCGGCCGACGTCGGCTCCGGTGGTCGAGGAATCGGCCGCGCCCGACCCGCCGACGACGGGCGCCTGGCGGTTCGTGGCCCGCGCGCCTGCGGTGCGGCAGACGCTCCTGCTCGCCGTGTGCGCGGCGGCCGGGTACAACATCGCGGTCGTGATCCCCTTGATCGTCGCGAACGTCTTCCGCGCCGACGGCGGAACCTACGGGCTGCTGGCCGTCGCCTTCGGTCTGGGCGCGTTGCCCGGCGCATTCTTCTCGGCGACCGGGCCGACGACGCCGCGCGGCGGCGAGGTGCGGATGCTGGCGGCGCTGATGGGCCTGGCGGTGCTGCTGTCGGCGGCGGCACCCAGTCTGCCGCTGCTGTTCATCGGCCTCGCGGTGGTCGGGGCGATCGTGATGTGGTTCATCGCGCGCGCCAACGCGCTCGTCATGCTCTCGACCCCGACGCCGATCCGCGGCCGCGTCATGGGCATCTGGGCCATGGCGCTGCCGGGATCGACCGTCGTGACCGGCGTGCTCGTGGGTGCGCTCGCGCAACTCACCGACCCGCGCCTCGCCTACGCCGTCGTCGGGGCGGTCACGGTCGTCGTGGCCGCCCTCTCGTGGCGCGCCCTCGGGCGTCACGACACGGGCGGCGACGAGGTCAGCGGTCGCGCAGCCTGACCAAGCGCTCGTGCCCGGTCTCTTCGAGCTCGGCGATGTCGTCGCGGGACTTCAGGAAGTCCGAGAACGACCGGTAGCCGAGTCCCTTCTCGCTGAACGACGGATCCATGCGGCGCATGTGCGTCTTGACCGCCGAGCTGTGCAGCCACTCGTCGGCATCCGCCTTGTCGTGCCCCAGGCGCAGCGCCCGCTCGAGCAGCTGCGTCGCCTCGTTCTGCGGGTCGATCACGGGCTCGGGCGGCGGCGCGGCCGGTGCCGACTTGGCGCGACGCGAGCGGGTGCTCTTCTTGACCGTATCGGTCGGAGCCTCGGCCGCCGGCTCGGCCTCCGCTTCGGCCGTCTCGGCGGGCGCGGCGACGACCTCGGCCACCGGGGCGGCCTTGACGGGACGGTGCACGCCGGGGAGCGAGTCGTAGGCCTCGAACTCGTCGCAGGCCGCGGCCAGCGACTTCGCCGTGGACCCGGCGACGCCGACGCCGATCACGTACCGGCCGAGACGCTTGCAGCGCTGGGCGAGCGGCACGTAGTCGCTGTCGCCGGCGACGATCACCACGTGAGTGAGGTCGGGCAGGCGGAACATGTCTTCGACCGCATCGACCGCGAGACGGATGTCGGCGCCGTTCTTCGCGTATGCGGCGGCGGGGAACAGCTGCACCAGGTCGACCGCGCGGGCGACGAGCTGCGAGCGGTAGACCGCGTTCACGGGCGATGACCAGTCCGCGTAGGCGCGGGTGAGCACGAGCGTGCCGAAGGAGGCGGCGTAGTCGATGATCGCGCCGACCTCGATCATCGCGAGGCTCAGGCGTTCGGCGACCTCGGGATCGTTCGGGTTCTCGCTGATGCGCTGACGGTCCTTGCCGTAGGCGTTGCGACCGTGCACCCGGTCGTACCAGGAGATGACGATGTTGTCGAAGTCGAGGTAGACCGCGACGCGGACGTCGGTGGGCTCGGCCATGCTCAGGCCTGCTCGCCGGTCGACTCGCCGGGATAGCGGACGCCGATCTGACGGCGGATCTCGTCGAGCGTGCCCATGATCGCGACGGACTCGGCGAGCGGCAGGATGTCGCCGGCGAGGTTCCCCTCGCGCACGAGGCGTTCGGCGGCGAGAGCCTCGAACTGCATGCCGCGGCCGCCGGCCTCGGGGTCGAGACGCCCGTCGAACTCCTCGAGCACCGTGCCCTCGGGGTCGATCACGCGCAGCACCGACGGCGACCAGAAGAAGCGATCGATCTCGATGCGGGCCTTCGTGCCGAGGATCGTCGCGCGGTTCGGGCCAGCCGTGCGCGACGAGGAGAGCGTGGTCGAGACCGCGCCGCCCTCGTGGGTCATGACGGTCGCGACCTCGGCGTCGGCACCGGTCTCGATCAGACGCGCGACGCTGTGGATGCTGGTGGGCGCACCGAGGATGTCCCAGACGAACGAGATCGGGTAGATCGCCAGGTCGAGGAGGGCGCCCCCGCCGAGCTCGAGCGCGTTCAAACGGTGCTCGGGGTCGGAGGGCAGCAGCTGCGTGTGGTCGGCGCTCACCGAGCGCACCTCGCCGAGGATGCCGGAGGCGACGATCTCACGCGCGCGGATCATGTGCGGCAGATAGCGGGTCCACATCGCCTCGGTCGCGAGCAGACCGCGCTCTGCGGCGACGGCCTGCAGGTCGGCGGCCTCGGCCTGGTTCAGCGTGAAGGCCTTCTCGACGAGCACGTGCTTGCCGGCTTCGAGGGCCAGGCGCGCGTTCGCGTGGTGCATCGGGTGCGGGGTGGAGACGTAGATGATGTCGACGTCGGGATCGGCGACGAGCGCCTCGTAGGACGGGTGGGCGTGCGGGATGTCGAAGCGGGCGGCGAAGGCATCCGCCGATTCCTGCGAACGCGACCCCACGGCCACCAGGTCGAGACCCGCGGCGCGCAGATCGGAAGCGAACGAGCCGGCGATGCCGCCCGTCGCGAGGATTCCCCATCGAAGACCAGTCATGTCCCCAGCGTAGAGGGTGCCTGCGACACCGCGGACGTGCGGGGCGTATGTCGGTCTGTTGCGCCGCGTGACCCGCGGCTTCGCCGACCGAGCACGGGGCGATCCGCGCTCCTACCGTGGCGGGCATGACCGAACCACTCATCATCGGCGCCATGGTGCGCACCCTCGGCGCCTATCCCTCCGGCTGGCGTCACCCCGGCGCCCATCGCGATCCCGCCGGAGACGCCGCGGTGCTCCGACGCATCGCCGAGCTGGGCGAGGAGGCGGGTCTCGACTACCTCTTCTTCGGAGACTGGCTCGCGACCGGTCCGGATCTGGAGTTCCGCGACCCCTACCTGCTGGCGCGCATCGACCCGCTGAGCGCGGTGCTCTTCCTCGCCGGGGTCACCTCCTGGATCGGGCTGATCGCCACGGTCAACACGACCTACGCCGACCCCTACGCGACGGCCAGGGCGCTCGCCTCGCTCGACGTGCTCACCGGCGGTCGCGCCGGGGTGAACCTCGTCACCGGCGTCGAGCCGCGGGCGGCCGGCAACCACGGCCGCGACGCGCACGCCGACAACGAGAACCGCTACGACCGCGCCGAGGAGTTCGTCACGGCGCTCGACCGGCTGTGGGACTCGTGGAGCGCCGACGCCTGGATCGCGGATGCCGATCGCGGTGTGCTCATCGACCCCGACGGGCTCCGCGAGGCCGGGGTCGAGGGGGCGCACGTGCGCGTGACCGGCCCGTTGAACGTCGCGCGGCCCCCGCAGGGACGCCTGCCGATCGTGCACGCGGGCACCTCGCCGCGTTCGCGCGCGCTCGCCGCGACCGAGGCCGACCTCGCCCTCATCGCCGCGCCCTCACTGGCCGATGCGGTGGCGACGCGCACGGGCCTGCGTCTGCTCGCGGCCGAGGCCGGGCGTTCGCCGGAGGCCGTGCGGGTCATCGCCCCGGTGCTGCCCGTGGTCGGGGAGACGGATGCCGAGGCCCAGGCCATCGTGGTGCGGCTGCTCTCGCTCGTCCCGCTGGCCGAGGAGCATCAGCGATCTCGTCCGGCTTTCCCCGTGAACCGCTCGGTCACCGCCCTCGCGGATGCGCTCGGCGTCGCGGCCGACGACCCGCTCCGCTCCGCGGCCTTCGACGCCCCGGTGACCGCCGCCGAGGCCGAGCGACTGGGCGAGGAGGGAGCGGTGCTGATCGAGCGCCTCGCCCGCATCGCCGGACTCGAGATCTCCGGGTCCGCTCGCGGCACCTCGCTCACCTGGCGGCACCTGGTCGCCGCACACGCCGTTCCCGGTGCGTTCGTGGTGGGGAGCGCGGCATCCGTCGCCGACCACTTCGAGACGTGGCGCGACGCCGGCGCCGCCGACGGGTTCAACGTGCTCTCGGCCTTCCAGCCGGCGCAGTTCGAGGCGTTCACGCGTCTCGCGGCCCCCGAACTGCGCCGCCGCGGGCTGCTCGGACGCGAGGGATCGACCCTCCGGGAGCGCCTGAGTGTTACCCCGCGAGTCGGGTCGAGTCGGCTCGTGTCGAGCGGTGTCGACGCGTGACCGCACGGCCGCACGGCACCGATCGCTCTGCCTAACGTGAACCCCATCCCGCACCGCACACCCCTCCGGAGGACCCTCGCATGACACGTCGCATCACCCGCGTCGCCGCCCTCGCACTCCCGTTCGCCCTCGCGGCGAGCCTCGTCGCCTGCTCCTCGTCGCAGGCTCCGTCCGACGTGCCCACCGAGGCGGGCGACCCCGTCGAGGGCGGCACCCTCACCTACCTCGAGCACCAGGCCTACACGAACCTCTACCCGCCGCAGGCCGGCTTCTACCCCAACGGCGGCATCGTCAATAACATCGCCGCCCGGCTCACGTGGCAGAACCCGGAAACGCTCGAGATCGAGCCGTGGATCGCGGCCGACTGGACCGTGAACGACGACGCGACCGAGTACACGTTCGACCTCAAGCCCGATGTGACGTTCTCGGACGGCACCCCGGTCGACGCCGCGGTCGTGGCGAAGAACTTCGACACCTACGGCCTCGGCGATGCCGATCGCGGACTCACGATCTCCGAGGCGATCAACAACTACGCCAGCAGCGAGGTCGTCGACGACGACACCGTGACGTTCCGCTTCACGGCGCCGTCGCCCGGATTCCTGCAGGCGACCTCGACGATCAACTCCGGGCTGCTGTCGTCCGACACGCTCGACGGCACGATCGAGGACTTCGGGGCGGGCAACGCCGCCGACATCGTCGGCGCCGGCCCCTTCACCGTCTCGGACGAGAAGCTCGGCACCGAGTACACGCTTGCCGCGCGCGAGGACTACGCGTGGGCGCCGGAGAGCGCCGAGAACCAGGGCCGCCCCTACCTCGACGCGGTGCACGTGCTCATCACCCCCGAGGACTCGGTGCGCATCGGCTCGCTGCTCTCGGGTCAGGCCGACTACGTGCGCTACGTGCAGGCGTTCGACGAGGACCGCGTCGAGGCCGCGGGTTTCACGCTCTACGCCCCGCAGACCCGCGGCGTGAACAACTCGATCGCGCTGCGCCCCGAGAACCCGCTGCTCGCAGACATCCGCGTGCGCCAGGCGATCATCGCCGGCGTCGACGCGCAGGAGGTCGTCGACACGCTCTTCACCGAGAACTACCCGGTGGCGACGTCGGTGCTCTCGTCGCAGGCACTCGGCTACAAGGACGAGTCGGAGCACTACGCGTACGACCCCGAGAAGGCCGAGGAGCTGCTCGACGAGGCCGGGTGGGAGCCCGGAGCCGACGGCATCCGCGAGAAGGACGGCGAGCGCCTGTCGATCACCGTCTACGAAGCCAAGCCGCAGCCGCTGTCGAAGCAGTCGCTCGAACTGGTCGGCCAGCAGCTCGCGAAGATCGGCGTCGAACTCACCGTCAAGCCCGGCGACGCCGGCACCTACGCCGAAGACACGCGCGACCCGCTCAAGACCGGTTTCTACCACTCGATGGTCGGCCGGGCCGATCTCGACGTGATCAAGAGCCAGTACTTCACGAAGAACCGCGACGTGCTGATCTCGCAGGACGCCGAGCTCGACGCGCTGCTGCTCGCGATCGCCTCCGAACCCGACGTCGACGAGCGCGTCGCGGCCACCGAGGCCGCGCAGGACTACATCGCCGAGCAGGCGTACGTGATCCCGCTGTTCGAGGAGCCGCAGGTGTACGGCGCCGCCACCTACGTGCAGGGCGTGGACTTCGAGTCCGTCGCGCGTCCGACGTTCTCGGGCGTCTGGCTGCAGGAGCACTGATGACCTTCGTCCTCCGACGAGCCGGGCAGGCCGCGATCGTTCTGATCGCGGCCTTCACGGCCACCTTCTTCCTGCTGCAGCTGCTGCCGGGCGACGCCATCCTGATCAAGTTCTCGGACCCGAGCCTCGGGCTCTCTCCCGAACAGCTCGACAGCATCCGCGCCACCTACGGGGCGGACCTGCCCTGGTGGGAGCAGTACCTGCACGCGGGGCTGGGGTTCCTCGCGGGGGACTTCGGCTATTCGACCCAGTTCGGCACCCCGGTGCTGACGATGCTCGCCGAGGCGCTGCCGCAGACGCTGCTGCTCGCCTCGCTGGGCCTCGTGGTCGCGCTGCTGATCGCGGTGCTCGTCGCGGGACTGTCGTCGCTGTCACCGTTCGGGTGGCTGCGCGACGGTCTGCGGCAGGTGCCCGGGCTCTTCGTCGCGGTGCCGGTGTTCTGGCTCGGCATCCTGCTCATCCAGGTCTTCTCGTTCGGGCTCGGCTGGGTGCCGGTCGTGGGCGCGGATCCGGTGAGCGGCCTGATCCTTCCCGTGCTCACGCTCGCGGTGCCGATCTCGGCTCCGCTGGCGCAGGTGCTCGTGCGCGCGATCGATCAGGTGCAGGCGCAACCCTTCATCACGGTGGTGCGCGCCAAGGGGGCGCCGCCGGTGTGGGTGCTCACGCGCTCCGTGGCCCGCAACGCCGCTCTGCCGGTGCTCACGATCGCCGGCGTGCTGTTCGGCGAGCTGGTCGGCGGGGCGGTCGTGACCGAGACGGTGTTCGGACGCTCGGGCATCGGCCGGCTCACCGAGCAGGCCGTCGCCAACCAGGACATCCCGGTGCTGCAGGGGGTCGTGCTGCTGTCGGCGCTCGGCTTCGTCATCATCAGCTTCGCCGTCGACCTCGTCACGCCGCTCATCGATCCGCGGCAGCGACGCACGGGCCGTGGCCGCGCGCGACGGGCATCCGCCGCGTCGCCCGCCGCGCCCTCTCCGACCACCCAGGAGGTCCCCGCATGACCGTCTCCGTCTCACCCGCCGATACAGAGAACATCGGCACAGAGAACGCCGTCACGGAGAACGCCGTCATCGAGCAGGTAGCCGAGAAGACGGATGCCGCGGCCAACGAGTCCTCGCGGCGCCGCCGACGGTGGTCGCCGACTGCGCGTCCGTGGGGGCTGTATCTCTCCTTCCTCGTCGTCGCGCTCGCCGTGCTGTGGGCCGTGGTGCCCGGGGTCTTCGCGCCGGGCAGCCCGATCGATGCGGTGCCCGCCGATAAGCTGCTGCCGCCGAGCGCAGCGCACTGGTTCGGCACCGACACCCTCGGACGCGACCTCTTCGGCCGCGTCGTGCACGGCGCCGTCCACTCGCTCTCCGGCGCCCTGATCGCGGTGACCGTCGGCCTCGCCCTCGGCACCCTCATCGGTGCGGTCGCGGGGGCGCTGGGCGGGATGATCGACGACATCCTGATGCGGGTCGTCGACGTGCTCCTCGCGATCCCGGGCCTGCTGCTCTCGCTGTCGGTGATCATCCTGCTCGGGTTCGGCACCGTGAACGCGGCGATCGCCGTGGGTCTCGGCAGCGTCGCGGCGTTCGCGCGGCTCATGCGCGCCGAGGTCGCTCGGGTGCGGCGCACCGAGTACGTCGAGGCCGCCTACGGCAGCGGCGGCACGTTCGTCACCGTGCTGCGGCGGCACGTGCTGCCCAACTCGCTCACCCCGATCGCCGCGCTCGCCGCGTTGCAGTTCGGCACCGCGATCCTCGCGATCTCCACCCTCGGCTTCCTCGGCTACGGTGCCCCGCCGCCCACCCCCGAGTGGGGTCTGCTGATCGCCGAGGGCCGCAACTACGTCGCGACCGCCTGGTGGCTCACCGCGCTGCCCGGCCTCGTGGTCGTGGCCGTCGTGCTCAGCGCCAACAGGATCAGCCACCGTCTGGGAAGGAACGTCCGATGAGCGCAGCGCCTGACGATGCGTCTGATGAGTTCAGCCATCGTCTGGGAAGGAACGTCCGATGAGCGTGTTGAGCGTGCAGGATCTGAAGGTCTCCTACGGCGCCCGCGAGGTCGTCCACGGCGTCTCGTTCGAGATCGCCGAGGGTGAGACCCTCGCCCTCGTCGGCGAGTCGGGATCGGGCAAGTCCACGACCGCGCACGCGATCCTGGGTCTGCTCCCCGCCGGGGGACGGGTCGGCGGCGGCAGCGTGCGCCTCGGCGAGCTCGAGATCGCCGGCTGGAGCGATCGTGCCCTGCGCGGCATCCGCGGTCCGGAGATCGGCCTCGTGCCGCAGGATCCGGTGACCTCGCTCGATCCGGTGCGTCCGATCGGGGCGCAGGTCGAGGAGATCCTGCGGCTGCACGGTCACCGGGATCGCCGGGCCCGCCGCGCGCGGGTGATCGAACTGCTCGACCGGGTCGGCATCGACGATCCGGCGCTGCGCGCCCAGCAGTACCCGCACGAGCTCTCCGGCGGCATGCGCCAGCGCGTGCTGATCGCGACGGCGATCGCCCTGCGCCCCCGGCTGCTGATCGCCGATGAGCCGACGAGTGCGCTGGACGCCACGGTGCAGCGCCGCGTGCTCGACCTGCTCGACGAACTGCGCGAGGAGGAGGGCACCAGCATCCTGCTCGTCACCCACGACCTGGGTGTCGCGGCCGATCGCGCGCAGCGGATCGTCGTACTCAAGGACGGCCGCATCGTCGAGCAGGGCGAGAGCGGGCGGGTACTGGAGGCACCGACGGATGCCTGCACCCGCCGGCTCCTCGCCGACGCCCCCGCATTCACGACGGGCTTCCGGCGCCCCGAGGCGCCGCCGTTCCTGCGCGATGCGGCGGCGGTCGCGGCCGAGAAGCCCTATGCGATCGTCGCGTCGAACCTGGTCAAGGAGTTCCGGGTGGCGGGGCGCGAGCGCTTCTGCGCGGTCGACGACGTGTCCTTCCGGGTGCGCAAGGGCACCACGCACGCGCTGGTGGGGGAGTCCGGCTCGGGCAAGACCACGACCGCGCGTCTGGTCACGCGGTTCCTGCAACCGGACGCCGGCACGATCGAGGTCGACGGTGCGGATGTGACCGATGCATCACGGGAGCGCCTGCGGGCGCTGCGCCGGCGCATCCAGCTCGTCTATCAGAACCCGTTCGCCTCGCTCGATCCGCGGCAGCGGGTGGTCGACATCGTCGCCGAGCCGCTGCAGAGCTTCCGCGTCGGTACCCGGGCCGAACGGCGGGAGCGATCCCTCGCCCTGCTCGATCGGGTCTCGCTGCCGCAGGATCTCGCGCAGCGCCGACCGAGCGAGCTGTCGGGCGGTCAGCGCCAGCGCGTCGCGATCGCCCGTGCGCTCGCGATCGACCCGGAGATCGTCGTGCTCGATGAGGCGGTCTCGGCTCTCGACGTCACGGTGCAGGCCCGCATCCTCGAGCTGCTCGCCTCGCTGCAGAGCGAACTCGGACTCACCTACCTCTTCATCTCGCACGACCTCGCGGTGGTCCGCCGCATCAGCCACACGGTCTCGGTGATGCGGCACGGGCGCATCGTCGAGGAGGGCGCGACCGAAGAACTGTTCCACGACCCCCAGCACGACTACACCCGGGAACTGCTCGCCGCGGTCCCCGGCAGAACGGAGGTGCCCGCATGACGGCATCCGCTCCCACCGTCGCCTTCTTCACCCGGCTGCTCGACGATGCGCCACCGGCCGAGCGGTACGCGCTCGCGACCGCGCAGATCCAGCACGCGGAACGGCACGGGATCGGCCGCGCCTGGGTCGCGCAGCACCACTTCCACGCCGCGGAGGGCGGGCTGCCCTCGCCGCTCGTGTTCCTCGCGCACGTCGCCGCGCAGACCTCGCGCATCCGCCTCGGAACCGGGGTGGTGACGCTGCCGCTGGAGGATCCGGTGCGGGTGGCCGAGGATGCCGCGGTCGCCGATCTGCTCTCGGGCGGGCGGGTCGATCTCGGGCTCGGCAGCGGCGGCACCCCGTCGTCGTTCGTGCCCTTCGGGGAGGACGTGCGCGCGAAGGCCGCCACCTACGACCGCAAGCTCCAGGTGCTGGTCGATGCGCTGGAGGGGCGGGACGTCGGCGCGGGCAACGCGATCTATCCCGACACCTCCACGCTCGCCGAACGCGTCTGGCAGGCGACCTTCTCGGCTCCCGGTGGTCATCGCGCCGGCATCCGCGGGCACGGGCTGCTGCTCTCGCGCACGCAGCCGCGCTCGGCGGATGCGCCGCACGCGCCGCTGTCGGCGCTGCAGGATCCGATCATCGACACCTACCTCGCCGCGCTGCCCACCGGCGTCGCCCCGCGCATCACGGCGTCGCGCACGGTGTTCGTCGCCGATGACCGTGCCGAGGCGCTGCGCTTCGCCGAGGTCGGTCTGCGCCGCGCCGCCGAGGGGTTCCGGGCGCAGGGGCAGACGATCCCGGGCGACAGTCTCGACGAGCTGATCGCGGCGCTCGACACGCACCTCGGCACGCCCGAGCAGGTGGCCGAGTCGCTCGCCGCCGACACCACCCTCGCCCGGGCGACCGAGGTCGCCTTCCAGGTGCATTCCGTCGATGCCCCGCACGAGCACGTGCTGCGCTCGATCGAGCTCTTCGCGGGCGAGGTCGCCCCGGCTCTCGGCTACTCCGTGTCCCAGACGCTCACATCCCACACACTCGAGGAGAACAAATGACTCACGACGTCGTCGACCGGATCGTGGGGGTGACGCTGGAGCTGAACGCTCTGCGGCACCGTCGCCCCGTCACCCGCGATCAGCTGCAGGCGAGCTTCGATGCGCTGTTCGCCCCCGTCTCGGATGCGGAGGTGTCGCAGGCCGAGCGCGAGATCGTCGCGGCGTTCGCGACGGCTCTCGCCGGCGCCGACGACCCGACGGCGGCGTTCTACGCCGCACGGGCGCAGGAGGCGGATGCCGAGCGCTCGGCGGTCGCGCTCGCCGAGGCCGCGTCCGCCGCGGTCGCAGGACCGTTCGGCGCGTACACCGAGCTGGGTCTGCAGTCCGAGAACACCGATGGATCGCGCTACACCCCGTCGGATGCCGCGGTCGCCGCTCTCGGGGAGCGCCTCGCCGCGGCCCTCGCCCACGCGCACCTGCTCGTGCTGCGCCCGCGTGAGGCCTCGGGAGACGACCTGGGTCGTCTCGTCGAGGCGGGGTGGTCGGCCGACGGCATCATCACCCTCTCGCAGCTCGTCTCGTTCCTCGCGTTCCAGCAGCGCGTCGTCACCGGATTGAAGGTTCTCGCATGACATCTCCCACCTCCGTCGATGCCCGCACGGCCGGCCCGCTGCGCCACGCTGATTCGCCGCATCCGCACGCGTTCACGCGCGCGAACGTCGGGTGGACGCCGCACCTGGCGCCGCTCGCGGTCGAGGAGCTGACCGATCGCCACTATGAGGGGCTGGTCGATGCGGCGCGTGCGAAGAACGACTACTTCCGGCTGCTCGCGCGTGATCCCGAAGTGCTCAAGGCGCGCACGCTCGTCGACAACGACATCTTCTACAACGTGGCGGAGGGGTTGCCGCGCGCGGATCGCGAGCTCGCGGCGACGGCCGCCTCGCGCCGCAACGGGTGCGTGTTCTGCGCCTCGGTGCATTCCCGCTTCGCGGCGCACCACGGCAAGCGTCCCGACGACGTCGACCTCCTGCTCGATGAGGGCGTGGGCGCGGATCTCGGAGAGCGGTGGAACGCGATCGTCGCGGCATCCGTCGCGCTGACCGACACCCCCAGCGCTTTCGGGGTGGCGGAAGTGGAGCGGCTGCGCGCGGCGGGGCTCGACGATCTCGAGATCGCCGACGTCATCCACGGTGCGGCGTTCTTCAACTGGGCGAACCGCCTGATGCTCTCGATCGGCCGGGCGGTCGCGCCGAGCGACTGAGGTCTCGCGCCCTACGGCACCAGCACGATCTTGCCCGCGACGTGCGCCTCGACGAGTTCGTGGGCCCGGGCGGCCTCGGCGAGGGGCAGCTCGGGTCCGAGCTCGATCACGAAGTCGCCGCTCGCGAGGAGTTCGATGGTCTTCGGCAGCGCCTCGGCGCGCCAGGCCTGCTCCTCGTCGGTGAGCGGGACCGGCGAGCCGCCCGAGAAGGCACGGATACCGAATGATGCGGCGTCCGGTCCGCGCACGATCGTGCCGATGCGGTCGCGGTCGGCGACGAGCGCGAGTGACACCTCGATGGCTTCGTCGGTGCCGGCGCCGTCGAACACGACGGTGACGTCGGACGGTGCGGCGTCGCGCACGCGTTCGAGCAGGCCGTCGCCGTAGGCCACGGGGATCGCGCCGAGCTCGCGCAGCTGCGCGTGGCGCGAGGGGCTGGCGGTCGCGATCACGGTCGCGCCCCACGCCACGGCGAACTGCACGGCGGCCTGGCCGACGGCGCCGGAACCCGCGTGCACGAGCAGCACGTCGTCGGGGCCCACGGCGAGCGAGCGCAGCACCTGGTAGGCGGTGCCGGCGGGGATGCCGATGCCGGCGCCCTCCGCGGCGGTCACCGCGTCGGGCAGGAGGGCGAGGTGCTCGGGGCGCACGAGCAGGGCCGACGCGTAGGTGCCGTGGGCGTCGCGGATCGCGACCCGGTCGCCGACCGCGAAGCCTTCCACACCGTCGCCGACCTGATCGACGACACCCGCACCGTCGAAGCCGACCGGGCGGGGTTCGGTGATGGGCGGCGAGGGGCGGCGTCCGCCGCGGATCTTCGCGTCGATCGGGTTGACGCCCGCGGCTTCGATGCGCACGACGATCTCGCCGGGACCGGCGAGGGGATCGGGCACCTCCGTGAGGTGGAGGACGTCGGGGGAGCCGATTTCGGTGTAGACGATCGCGCGAGCCATGCCCTCAGGCTACCCGCGCTACTTCCCCGCGAGGGCCTTCATGATGCGCTGCGGCGACACGGGCTGCGCGGTGCCGAGGCGCTGGGCGAACACGCTCACCCGGTACTCCTCCAGTAGCCAGCGGGTCTCGACGAGCGACGCAGCGGCACCGCGGGGGAGCGGGATCGTTCCCCCGGCATCCTCGAAGGCCTTCGCCATCCGTTCGTACTCGCTCATGCGCGTGCGGTCCTTGCCGGGTTCCGACGAGAGGGTCTTCAACCGGTCGACCATGCCGCTGAGGTAGCGGGGGAAGTGCGCGATCCGGTCGACGCCGGCGGCCGACACGAAGCCCGGATGCAGAAGCCCCGAGAGCTGCGTGCGGATGTCGTTCAACGGCCCGAGGAGGGCGAGGGAGTTCTGCGACTTGATGCCGCGCTCGACCTCGCGCGACTGCGTGAGGATGCGGGCGACGAGCGAGACGCATGCGAACAGCTCGTCGACGAGCGCGGCCGACACGGCATCCCGCACCCGCCCGAAGTCTGCCTCGGTGCGCACGACGCCGACACCCCCGGTCGCTGAGCCTGTCGAAGCGTCGATCACCTTGCGGGCCACGGCCGCACGGCAGTCCTCGATGAGCGCGGCCGCCGACGGGTACGGCGAGGCCGCGAGGGCGAGCTTCTCCTGGCTGGTGAGGTGCTGCTGCACGTACGACGAGGGCGACGGCACGGCCAGCAGCACGAGACGCAGCACGCCGTCACGGGTGGCGTCGGCCGCGGCATCCGCCGATGACTCCACGCGCACCGCGACGCTCTTGCCCTCGTCGACGATCGCCGGGTAGCCGCGCACGACGCCACCGGCGACGCGCGTATCGAGCACCTCGGGAAGGTCGCCGAACGTCCAGGCGGTGAGACCCGCCTGCTCGATCGGACCCCGAGCGGATGCCGCGGCCACCGCCTCGGAACCGCCCCGTGCGCGCGGCCCGCGTTCGGGCTTCGCGATCGAGCGCGCGACGCTGCTGCGCGCGCGATCGGAGAGTTCCGCCTGCAGGGTCGTGAGGTCGCGGTGGGAACCGGCCACGCGCCCGCGCTCGTCGACCGCACGGAAGTTCATGCGCAGATGAGCGGGCACCCGCTCGTCTTCGAAGTCGGCGGCCGAGACGAGCTGGTTCGCGAGGGGCTGGATCAGGCGCGCGAGCGCCTCCTTCAACGACCTGTTCGGGCGACCGTCGTGGTCTTCGGGTCCCTGGCCCGCGAGCTCGGCGCCGAACTTGTCGGCCCAGTCGGCGGCGGGCACGACGTGACGCCGGATCGCCTTCGGCAGCGCCCGCAGCAGGCCCGTGATGAGTTCGGCGCGCAGCCCCGGCACCTGCCAGTCGAACCCGGTGTCCTCGATCTGGGCGAGCAGGGCGAGCGGCACCACGACACTCACGCCGTCATCGGCGGCGCCCGGCTCGAACCGGTAGGCGAGGCCGAGCACCTGGTCGCCCTGCGTCCAGCGGGTGGGGAACTCGCTCTGCGAGGCCCGCCCGTCGTCGTCGATCAGGTCGGCCTCGCGCATGACGAGGAGCTTCGGCGTCGTCGTCAGCGCCTCCCGCCACCACGTCTCGAACGACCGCACGTCGAAGACCTCGGCCGGGATGCGCTCGTCGTAGAAACGGAACACCGCCTCGTCACCGGCGAGGATGTCGCGGCGGCGCTCGCGCTCCTCGAGCTTCTCGAGACGCTTGCGCAGCTCGGCGTTGCTGCGCCAGAACGCGCTCACGCGCTTGTCGATGCGGCTCGGATCCCACTCGCCCTCGACGAGTGCGTGCCGTACGAACAGCTCGCGCGAGGCCGCGCGGTCGATGCGCGCGAACTGCACGCGCCTGCGCGGAATGATCTCGAGGCCGAACAGCGTCACCTTCTCGTAGGCGACGGCGGCGCCGGCATCCTTCGACCAGTGCGGCTCGGTGACCTGGCGCTTGGCGAGGTCGCCGGCGAGCGGCTCGGCCCACGCCGGATCGATCGCGGCGACGGTACGGGCGAAGGTGCGCGAGGTCTCGACGATCTCGGCCGCGATGACCGCGCGCGGGCTCTTCTTGCGCAGACCCGACCCCGGGAAGATCGAGAAGCGGATGCCGCGCGCTCCCCGGTACTCGGCGATGCGGCGCCCCTTGTCCTTCGCGGGTGCGTGCGTCTTGCCGGCGGGGGCGGTGCGCTCGTCGAGGAGACCGATCTGCGAGAGGAGTCCCGCGAGGATCGCCCGGTGGATCGCATCGGGATCGCTGCTGCCGTCGCCCTTCGGCTCGGCGCTCTTCACCAGCGTCTTGAGCTGACGGTGCACGTCGAACCACTCCCGCACGCGCACGTAGTTGAGGTGCTCGGAGCGGCAGAGGCGGCGGAATGCGCTGGATCCGAGCTCGCGCTGCTGTTCGCGCAGGTGGTTCCAGAGGTTGAGCAGGGTGATGAAGTCGCTGGTCGGGTCGACGAAGCGCGCGTGCAGCCGGTCGGCCTCCTCGCGGCGCTCCTCCGGTCGCTCGCGGACGTCTTGGATCGTCATGCCCGAGACGATCGGCAGCAGATCGTGGGTGACGCCGTGGCGCCCGGCCTCGATCAGCATGCGGGCGAAGCGCGGGTCGATCGGCATGCGCGAGATGTCGCGGCCGATGCGCGTGAGGTGCGGGGACCCGTCGCGCCGCGACGGTTCGACCGCACCGAGTTCGGTGAGCAGGTCGAACGCCGCTTTCACACCGCGCGAGTCGGGCGGGGTGAGAAAGGGGAAGTCCGAGATGTCGCCGAATCCGAGCGACAGCATCTGCAGGATGACGGAGGCGAGCGAGGTGCGCAGGATCTCGGGCTCGGTGAACTCCGGCCGCTTGGCGAAGTCGTCCTCCGAGTACAGGCGGATCGCGATGCCGTCGCTCGTGCGACCGGCGCGACCGGAGCGTTGGTTCGCGGATGCCTGCGAGATCGCCTCGATCGGCAGACGCTGCACCTTCGATCGGTTGCTGTAGCGCGAGATGCGGGCGGTGCCGGTGTCGATCACATAGCGGATGCCGGGAACCGTGAGGCTCGTCTCGGCGACGTTCGTCGCGAGGATCACGCGGCGGCGGACACCCGCCACTCGGCTGCGCTCGAACACGCGGTGCTGCTCCGCGGCGGAGAGGCGCCCGTACAGGGGGAGCACCTCGGTGGGGGAGCGGTCCTTCGAATACGCGCCCCGCACGGCGTCGGCGGCGTCGCGGATCTCGGCTTCGCCGGGGAGGAAGACCAGCACGTCGCCAGGCTCCTCGCGGTCGAGTTCGCGGAGCGCCGCGACGATCGCCGAGACCTCGTCCTCGGGCTCGCCGCCCGCTGCGGGAACGGGAGCGGCGGCATCCGCCTCGTCGTCGTCGCCGTCGGCGACCAGCGGGCGGTAGCGGATCTCGACCGGATAGGTGCGGCCGGAGACCTCGATGATCGGCGCCGGCACTCGGTCGTCCCCGGGGCCGGGAGCGGAGAAGTGCTTCGCGAAACTCTCGGGGTCGATCGTCGCCGAGGTGATGATCACCTTGAGGTCGGGGCGTTCGGGCAGGATGCGCGCGAGGTAGCCGAGCAGGAAGTCGACGTTGAGGGAGCGCTCGTGCGCCTCGTCGATGATGATCGTGTCGTAGCGGGTGAGCAGCCGGTCGCGGTGGATCTCGTTGAGCAGGATGCCGTCGGTCATCAGCGCGATGCGGGTGTCGTCGGACACCTTGTCGGTGAAGCGCACCTTGTAGCCGACGAGGGTGCCCAGCTCGACCTGCAGCTCCTCGGCGACGCGCTCCGCGATCGTGCGGGCGGCGAGACGTCGCGGCTGCGTGTGCGCGATGCGCTCGCGCCCCAGTTCGAGGGCGATCTTGGGGAGCTGCGTGGTCTTGCCCGAACCCGTGGCACCGGCCACGATCACGACCTGGTGGTCGCGGATGGCGTCGGCGATCTCCGCCCGGGCCGCGCTGACGGGCAGCTCCGGGGGGAAGGAGATCACGGGAGAGGACATAGCCCTTCATCGTATGCCGACCTCGACCCCCTACGATGCATCGGGTGACCACCGTTCCGCCTTCCCTCAGCGCTCCCGTGCGCTGGTTCCGCGAGTTCGGCCGCCCGCCGCGCATCCTCGGCCTCGACGTGGCCCGCGGCCTCGCGATCCTCGGCATGGCCGGAGCGCACATCGGCGAGACGTCGACGTTCGACTGGCTCGACCCGGCGACCTGGACCGACCTCGTGCACGGACGCTCCTCGATCCTCTTCGCCGTGCTCGCGGGGGTGTCGATCGCCCTGATGACCGGTCGCAGCGCGCTGCCCGACCCCGCCCGGTTGCCCGGCATCCGTCTCGGGCTCATCGGCCGCGGCGCCGTGATCTTCCTCATCGGCCTCGCCCTCGAGTTCCTCAACACCCCGATCGCGGTCATCCTCACCCTCTACGGGCTGCTCTACGTCGCCGTCATCCCGTTCCTGCGGTGGAAGCCGTGGCAGCTGTTGCTCGGAGCCGGCGTGCTCGCGCTCGCGGGGCCCGCGCTGCTGGCCCTCCTCGGTGCCGTCACGCTGAACCCGTTCGGGGCCGGCATCGGATTCGTGCTCTACGGCAGCTACCCCATCACGGTGTGGATGGCGTTCGTGCTCGGCGGCATGGCGCTCGGGCGCTTGCACGTCGCGACCGTGCGCACCGCGGTGATCGCCCTGGTCACCGGCGTCGTGCTGGCGATCGTCGGCTACGGTCTCGGCGCCGCCGGGAGCGACGTCGTGCGCGGCTTCGAGTCGGGTTCGTCGTTCGAGGAGCCGCCCGCGTCGGGGTGGCCCGGATACGCCGATGCGCTCGCTCAGGCCGATCCGCTCGGGGCGCTGCTGCACGCGATCTTCGCCGTCGAGCCGCACAGCGGTGGCACCGCCGAGATCCTGGGCTCGGGTGGTTTCGCCCTCGCGGTGATCGCGCTGTGCCTGCTGCTCAGCCGTCCGCTGCGCTGGCCGCTGCTGCCGATCGGCGCGCTCGGGTCCATGCCGCTGTCGGCATACAGCGGACACGTACTGGCGATCGCGCTGATCACCGGGCCCGGTGGGTACTACACGAGCAACGTGTTCTGGGCCGTGCTCGCGATCGGGATGCTGCTCGTCACCACCGTGTGGTCGATCTTCGTCGGCCGGGGTCCGCTCGAGCGCCTGGTCGGGTTCGCCGCGCGCAGAATGGCGGAGGTTCCGGCCCGGCCCGACATCACGCGTCCTAGGCTGGATGCATGACGATTCCCTCCCTCGAACTGAACGACGGCTCCTCCATCCCCCAGCTCGGCTACGGCGTCTTCAAGGTGCCGGCCGACGAGACCGAGCGCGCGGTGAGCGAAGCGCTCGAGATCGGCTACCGCCACATCGACACCGCCGCGATCTACGGCAACGAAGAGGGCGTGGGCGCGGCGATCGCGGCCTCGGGCATCGCTCGCGACGAGCTCTACATCACCACGAAGCTGTGGAACGACCGCCACCACGACGACGAGCCGCGGGCGGCGATCGGCGAAAGCCTCGACAAGCTCGGACTCGAGAAGGTCGACCTGTACCTCGTGCACTGGCCGACCCCCGCCAAGGACGACTACGTGCACGCGTTCGCGAAGCTCATCGAGCTGCGCGAGGCGGGCCTGACCCGCAGCATCGGCGTCTCCAACTTCCTCGTGCCGCACCTCGAGCGCGTCGTCTCCGAGACCGGCGTCACCCCCGCCGTGAACCAGATCGAGCTGCACCCGGCCTACCAGCAGCGCGAGGTCGTGGCCTGGGCCGACGCGCACGGCATCAAGATCGAGGCCTGGGGTCCGCTCGGCCAGGGCAAGTACGACCTGTTCGGCACTCCGGCGATCGCCGAGGCCGCGGCGGCCCACGGCGTCACCCCCGCGCAGGCGGTGCTGCGCTGGCACCTGCAGAAGGGCGTCATCGTGTTCCCGAAGTCGGTGCGCGCCGAGCGCCTGCGCGAGAACCTCGACGTCTTCGGGTTCGAGCTGACGGATGCCGAGATCGCCGCGATCGACGCCCTCGACCCGCTCGACGGCTCGGGCCGCGTCGGTGCGCACCCCGACGACGTGAACTGATCCCGTCGCGGATTCGACAGGAATCCACAGATGACGCCCCGTGTCGCCAGCCCGCGACACGGGGCGTCTTCGTGGGTACCGTCGAGGACATGACAGCTCCCTACCGCGTCGTCGCCGTGTCCGGGTCGCTCCACGAGCCCAGCAAGACGACCGCCCTCATCCGTGCGATCGCCGCCGCCGTGGCCGAGCGCACGGCGGTCGAGGTCGAGGTCATCGAGCTCACCGACATCGGCCCGGACCTCGCGGGTGCTCTGAGCCGCGATCAGCTGCCGGCCCGGGTCGAGGAGAAGCTCGTCGCGATCGAGCAGGCCGATCTGCTGATCGTCGGCAGCCCCGTCTACCGTGCGTCGTTCACGGGACTCTTCAAGCACCTCTTCGACTTCGTCGGGCAGTACGAGCTCGTCGGCAAGCCGGTGCTGCTGGCGGCCACGGGAGGCGGCGAGCGCCATGCCCTCATCATCGAGCACCAGCTGCGCCCGCTGTTCGCGTTCTTCCAGGCGCTCACGCTGCCGATCGGCGTGTACGCGAGCAACACCGACTTCGACGGCTACGAGATCAACTCGGACGTGCTGCGCTCGCGCATCGACCTCGCCGCCGATCGCGCGTTGCCGCTGGTGAACTACGCGGCCTCGCAGCCCCTCGCCGCTCTCGCGATCTGAGTGACGTTCCGGCCGCGACGTCGGTCGGGGCGCGTAGCGTGAGGGCATGACCAACCGGCTCGCCGACACGCTCAGCCCCTACCTCCGCGCGCACGCCGAGAACCCCGTCGACTGGTACCCGTGGGGCGAGGAGGCGTTCGCCGAGGCGCAGCGCCGCGACGTGCCGCTGATGATCTCGATCGGGTACTCGACGTGCCACTGGTGCCATGTGATGGCGCGCGAGTCCTTCTCCGACCCCGAGACCGCGGAGATCGTGAACCGTGATTTCGTGGCGGTGAAGGTCGACCGCGAGGAGCATCCCGAGGTAGACGGGGCGTACATGGCCGCGGCATCCGCCTTCACCCAGAACCTCGGCTGGCCGCTCACCGTCTTCGCGACCCCGCGCGGGCGCACGTTCTTCGCGGGCACCTATTGGCCGCCGGAGTCCCGTCCGCCGATGCCCTCGTTCCGCGAGGTGCTCGCGGCGGTGCAGGAGGGGTGGACGCAGCGCCGGGCGCAGGCCGAGGAGTCGGCGGATGCCGTGATCGAAGCGCTCGCGCGCGCCGCCGAGACGACGCCCTCGGACCTGCCCGATCCCGTGGCGCTCGCGGGCGCGGCATCGGCGATCGCCGACCGCGAGGACCCGCAGCACGGCGGTTTCGGGGGTGCTCCGAAGTTCCCCGTCGCGACGGTGCTGCGGTTCCTGCAGGCGCCGCTCGTGCGCCGGGAGAACGCGCCGGCGGCGGAGGCGGGGCGGCGCGCTCTCTCCGCGATGGCCGCGAGTGATCTGCGCGACGACGTCGAGGGCGGGTTCTTCCGCTACGCGACGCAGCGCGACTGGACGGTGCCCCACTACGAGCGGATGCTCACCGACAACGCGCAACTGCTGGATGTCGCGCTGGACGACGGCGATGAAGTCACGGTGCGAGGGATCGCCGGGTTCCTCATCGACGTCCTCGAGCGCGAAGGCGGCGGGTTCGGAGCCGCCCAGGATTCCGAGTCGTGGATCGACGGCGAGCGCAGCGAGGGCGGCTACTACCTCCGTGATGCCACCGGCCGTCGGGGTCTCGAACCGCCGGCCGTCGACGGCAAGGTGATCACGGGCTGGAACGGCCTCGCGATCGGTGCCCTCGCGCGCGCAGGCGCTGCTCTGGGCGAAGCATCCTGGGTCGACGCCGCCCGGCGGGCCGCGGACGGCGTGCTCACCACCAACCGCGACGCGAGCGGTGCCCTCGTGCGCGCGTCGCTCGACGGTGTGTCATCGACGGCCGTCGCGGCCCCCTCCGATCTCGGTCTCCTCGCCGACGGCCTCTTCGCGCTGGCTCTCGCGACGGGGGAGGCGACGTGGGCGATCGCCGCACGGGGCATCGTCGATCTCGCCCTCGACGGCATCGCTGGCGATCCGCTCCTGAGCGCGCAGGGGATCGCCTCGTCTCCCGATCAGACCGACGGCGATCTGCCGTCCGGCCCCGCGGCACTCGCTCAGGCGGCGCTGACCGCGTGGCGCCTCGGGGCGGGGGAGCGGTATCGCGAGGCGGCCGCCTCCGTGGTGCACGCCTACGCGGCATCCGCGCTGTCCCAACCGTTCGCGCACGGCAGTCTGCTGCGCGTCGCGGCCGGGCTCGTCGATCCGCCGCGGCAGATCGTGGTGGTCACCGACGATCCGGCGGGCGCACTCGCCGTCGCCGCCCGACGTGCGGATGCCGACGTGGTCGGCGTCGTGTCGCCCGTACAGGCCGAGGAGTTCGCCGCGGCCGGGTTCGAGCTGTTCGCCGGGCGCTCGGGCACGGAGGGTCTGGCCTACGACTGCCGCGGCTTCGTGTGCCTGCTCCCGGTGAGCGAGCCTCACGAATTGTCGCGCGAGAGGGTCGCCGTCTAGGGTGGCGCGGTGACCGACTCCGCCCCCACCGCACCCGCCACCGCGTCGAGCACCGCATCGACCTCGTTGAAGCCGGGGCTGACGCGCCGTCAGATCTCGATGATGGGACTCGGCAGCGCGATCGGTGCCGGTCTCTTCGTCGGCTCGGGGCAGGCGATCGGTCTGGCCGGTCCCGCGGTGCTGATCTCGTACCTCGTGGCGGGTTCCATCGTCGTGCTGGTGATGGCGATGCTCGCCGAGATGGTGGCCGCGCGCCCCAGCTCCGGCGCCTTCAGCTCCTACGCGCAGGATGCGATGGGGCGCAGCGCCGGCAGCGCGGTCGGATGGATGTACTGGATCCAGCTCGTGGTCGTGATCGCCGCCGAGGCGACGGGCGCCGCGGGGATCGTCGCGGGGTGGGTGCCGGCCGTGCCCGCCTGGGTGTGGGTACTGCTGTTCGTCGCCGCGTTCACCGCCATCAACCTCTTCGCGGTGAGCGGCTACGGACGGTTCGAGTTCTGGTTCGCGGCGATCAAGGTGACCGCGATCATCGTGTTCCTCGTGATCGGCGTCTGCGCGATCCTCGGGCTGTTCCCCGGGGTGCCGGCGACCGGCATCGCGCATCTCTTCGACGAGGGCGGCTTCGCCCCGAACGGCGCCGCCGGCATCGCCGCCGCCCTGCTCATCGTCGTCTTCGCGTTCGGCGGCACCGAACTCGTCGCGATCGCGGCGGCGGAATCGGCGGACCCCGGCCGCAGCATCCGCCGGATCGTGCGCCAGGTGCTCGTGCGCATCCTCGTGTTCTACCTGGGCTCGATCTTCGTGATCGTCGCCGTGCTGCCGTGGAACACCCCGGCGGTGCTCGACGGTCCGTTTTCGGCGGTGCTCGCCACCCTGCGCCTTCCCGGCGTCGATCTGGTGATGTCGATCATCGTCGTCGTGGCGCTGCTGTCGGCCATGAACGCCAACATCTACGGCGCCTCGCGCATGGTGTTCTCGCTGGGGGAGCGCGGCCTCGCGCCCCGCGCGCTCACGCGCACCACCGTGAAGGGGGTTCCGCGGATCGCCGTCGTGGCCTCGGTCGTCTTCGGCTTCGTGGCCGTGGGGCTGAACTGGGCGTTCCCCGACGTCGTGCTCCCGGTGCTGCTGAACGTCGTCGGCTCGACGCTGCTCGTGACGTGGGCGGCCGTCGCGGTGTCGCAGATCATCCTGCGCCGCCGCGCCGAGCGCACGGGCACGGAGCTGCCGATCCGCATGTGGGGCTTCCCCTGGCTGTCGTGGCTGTGCGTCGCGCTGATCGCCGGCGTCGTCGTGCTGGCGGCGTTCGATGCCGCAGCTCGCACGCAACTGCTGCTCACGGCCGGGCTGACGCTCGCGCTCTGGGTCGTCGCACGCCTCACACGCCGGCGCTGATCACACCCAGCCGGGCAGCCAGTTGTGCACGAGCCAGAACGGGTATGGCACGCTCATGCCGACCCACGAGGGCAGGAAGAAGATCGACACCAGCACGGCGACGACCAGGAAGACGATCACAGTGCGCTCGCCGGACTGCCGTCGGTGCAGGGGGTCGTCGCGCCGACCGGCGATCGTGCGCAGCGTCAGGGCGAGCGCGATCACGAGGAACGGCATCATCACGACCGTGTAGAACTGGAAGATCGTGCGCTCGGGGAACATCAGCCAGGGCACGTACGTGACCGCGAGGCCGACGAGCGGGATGCCGATCTCGGCGCCGACCGGCTGCCGCAGCACCCAGCCGCGCACGAGCCGGTAGAGCAGGTAGACGGACGCCGCGACGCCGGCGTACCAGATCAGCGGGTTCGGGATCGAGGAGATCACCGCGATGCAGTGGTCGGTACCGCAGGGCCCGGGATCGCTGTCGACCCACACCGCGGTGGGGCGCAGGAGGAACGGCCACTCCCAGGCGGGACTCGCGTAGGGGTGCCCGCGGGTGAGCCCGACGTGGAACCCGAGCATGGACTGGTGGTAGTTCCACAGCGCGATCAGCGGATTCGGGTCGCTCTGCCGGTCGTACCCTCCCGCAGTGACCAGCCATCCTGTCCAGCTGACGAGGTAGGTCGCGAGCGCGGGGAAGACCAGCAGCACGAACGAGACCGGGCCCTGCCGGAAGACCGCGTCGGACGGCCAGACCACGACGCCCGCGCGGCGCCGCGCGAGGGCATCCGTCACCACGACGTACAGGCCGAAGCCCGCGAGCGCGTACAGGCCCGACCACTTCACGGCGGAGGCGGCGCCGAGGGCGACGCCCGCCGCGATCAGCCAGGGGCGCCGCCACAGGATCGGACCCCACAGCGGCTCGGGTCTGTCGGGGTCGCCCCGTTCGAGGAGCGGGATCGTGCGGCGCCGGTCGAGCAGCACGAAGAGCACCCCGAGCAGCACGAAGAAGGTGAGCGGGCCGTCGAGCAGGGCGATGCGACTGAGCACGATGCTCAGTCCGTCGATCGCGAGCAGGAAGCCGGCGACGGTCGCGACGACGGTCGATCCCGTCAGCACGCGTGCGATCAGGTAGACCAGCAGCACGGAGGCGGTGCCGAGGATGCCGGTGGCGAGGCGCCAACCGAGGCTGTCGGCCGGTCCGCCGGCGGCCATGCCCAGCGCGATCAGCCACTTGCCGAGCGGCGGGTGGACGATGAACGAGCCTTTTTCCGACAGCGGGAGATCCTGGTTCGCGACGAAGGCCTCGTTCGCACCGTCGCCCCACGTGCCCTCGTAGCCGAGCGTCCACAGCGACCAGGCATCCTTGACGTAGTACGTCTCGTCGAAGGCGAGCTCGTGCGGGTGCCCGACGTTCACCAGTCGCAGGAAGGCCGCGAGCAGGGTCACCGCGAACGGCGCGAGCCAGTTCAGGATGCTGTTCCACTCCGGATCGAGCAGCAGACGGTCGCGGGTGCGCCCCCACCAGGTCATGCGCTCCGCGTGTGCGGGCAGGCGCACAGGCAGCGCAGGAGCGGGATCGGGCGACGTCACGGGTACAGCCTAGGCTGGGCGGGTGATCATCCTCGCTGCGACCCCGATCGGAAATCTCGGCGATGCCTCGCGCCGCCTCATCGAGGTGCTCGAGAACGCGGAGGTCGTCGTGGCGGAGGACACCCGCACCACGCAGAAGCTGCTGAAGGCGCTCGAGATCGCCAACCGTCCGCGCCTGATCGCGCTGCACGATCACAATGAGAAGCAGAAGGCCGCCGAGCTCGCGACCCTCGCGATCGAGACCGACGTCGTCGTGATGAGCGATGCGGGCATGCCGACGGTGAGCGACCCCGGCTACGGGCTCGTCGCCGAGGCGGTAGCCCAGGGTGTGACGGTCACTGCGATCCCCGGGCCGAGCGCGCCGCTGATGGCCCTGGCGATCTCGGGCCTTCCCACCGACCGCTTCACTTTCGAGGGGTTCCTGCCCCGCAAGCCGGCCGAGCGCCGCACGACGCTGCGGGCACTCGCCTCCGAGCCGCGCACGATGGTGTTCTTCGAGTCGCCGGCTCGCCTCGCCTCGGCGCTCGCCGACATGGGGGCGGCCTTCGGCGACGACCGGCGCATCGCCGTCTGCCGCGAACTCACCAAGTTCTACGAGGAGGTGCGCCGGGGAACGGCCGCCGAACTCGTCGCCTGGGCCGAGGGCGGCGTGAAGGGTGAGATCGTCGTGGTCGTCGAGGGGGCGCCGCGTCGCGATGCCTCGCCCGAGGACGCGCTCGCGCAGGTGCAGCGGCTCGTCGCCGACGGCATCCGCCTGAAGGATGCCGCCTCGGAGGTCGCCGGACTCACGGGGCTGTCGTCGCGGGATCTTTATCAGGCCGCGCTCGCCGCGAAGAAGGGCTAGCCACGCGCATGTCGGACGCGGTCGCGTCGGAGGCGGTCACATCGGACAGCGTGATCGCCGCGGCGTACTCCGCCCGCGCCGAGGAGTACGTGCGCGCGCTCGGCGACATCGAGCAGATGGATGCCGCGGACCGCGCAACCATCGCGGCCTGGCGCGACTCCACGACGGGGACGCTGCTGGACGCCGGCAGCGGGCCGGGCATGTGGACGCGGTTCCTCGGCGGCGGCGGCGGCGGTGGTGGCGGCGGCACGCGCGACGAAGGCAGGCGCGACGTCTGGGGCCTCGACGTCACCGAGGCGTTCGTCGCCTCGGCCAGGGCGCGATTCCCGGAGACGATCTTCGCGGTCGGATCGTTCCGGGATATCCCCGCAGCGGATGCCTCGCTCGGCGGCATCCTCGCCTGGTACTCGCTGATCCACACCCCGCCCGCCGAGGTGCCTGCGGTGCTGGCGGAGTTCGCGCGGGTGCTCCGGCCCGGCGGGAGCCTGCTGATCGGCTACTTCGACGGCATCGCACGCGAGGCGTTCGGGCACCGGGTGACGACCGCGTACTTCTGGTCGGCCGAGGCTCTCGGGGCGCTGCTCGTCGACGCGGGCTTCACGGTGGTGTCGGCCGAGCGGCGTGATCGTCTGCCGGGCGAGGCGAGCTCGCGCCCGCACGGTGCGCTGACCGCGGTGCGGCGTGATCCGCCGGGTACCCTGGCCTGACGTCCCGGCGCCGGGGCGCGACCACCAGGACGGAGCAATCATCGTGAGCAGGTCCGTGACCGTCTACGACGTCGCCGCGCGCGCCGGAGTCTCGATCGCCACGGTCTCGCGGGTGCTGCGCTCGCCGGATGCCGTCCGCGCGACCACGCGCGAGCGGGTGCGCGAGGCGGTCGCCGAACTCGGCTACGTGCCCAGCGGCAGCGCGCGCGGGCTCGCCGAGCGGCGCACGGGAGTGCTGGGGCTGTACTTCCCGGGGTTCGACGCGGCCGAGGAGGCCCCGGATCTCGACGTGTTCGTGGACGACCCGGCATCCGTCCCGCCGTTCACCCTGGCGCACGACGACGGCGAAGTGCATCCGACGTCGCTCTTCCTCGACGAGGTGCTGCGCGGGGCCGAGCTCGAGGCGTGGAAGCGCGGTTTCGTGCTCATGATCGGCGTCGGCCGCGACGACCCCGACCGCTCGACAGTGCGCGACATGGCGGGGCGTGTCGACGGCCTGGTCGTGCTCGCCCGGAGCGTGCCCGACGAGGTGCTCGCCCGACTGTCGCGTCGCATCCCCGTGGTCGTGCTCTCCGGGCCACCCCGCGGAGACGACTACGACCACGTGACGGTGAGCAACAGCGAGGCGATGGCCGAGCTCACCCGGCACGTGCTCGCGCAGGTGCCGGAGGGCGCACGCGTGGCCTTCCTCGCCGGACCCGAGGATTCGCCGGACGGCGGGCAGCGGTGGGAGGGCTTCTCGCAGGCTGTGCGCGCCGCGGGAATCGGAACGGATGCCGTGACCGTGGTGCGGGGCGACTTCACCCGAGAGTCCGGGCGCCGAGCAACGGAGGGCCTGTTGGTCGGGGGAGCCCCCGACGCCCTCGTCGCGGCCAACGACCAGATGGCGCTCGGTGCGATCGACGTGCTCCGCGACGCCGGGTTGGGGGTGCCGGAGGACGTGCTCGTGACCGGGTTCGACGGCGTCGAGGCGGCGGCGCTCTCGCGGCCCGCGGTGACCACGATCCGGCAGCCGATGATCGACCTCGGTCGCGCGGCGGTGCAGGTGCTCGCGCGTCGGTTGGAGCATCCGGATGCCCCGCCCGCAGTCGTGCGCCTGCCCCTGCAGATCCTGCTCCGGGAGAGCTCTCAGCGCCCGTCCTGAATTCGTCACCCCCCTTGCGCGATCGAAATGTATGCGCTTACAGTGGCTTCTCGAGGGGCCACCGGGTCCCTCCATGACGACGACGACATGAGGTGGACGCGTGGCGAAGACGCACATGCTCCGACGCTGGCGCAGGACGGCGGTGGTCGCGCTCGCGGCGGCGGCCGTGGCACTGAGCGGATGCAGCATCCAGATCACATCCCAGCCCGATCCCACGATCGGCGACGACACGATGCTCATCAACGCCGACCACGGAAACCCGTTCTTCACCCGGAACTTCAACCCGTACCTGACGAACACGCGCACGGCGTCGCGCTGGATCTACGAACCGCTCATCCTGGTGAACCCGCTCGACGGCGAACTGAACCCGTGGCTGGCGACCGAGTGGTCGCAGCCCGACGCGAAGACGATCGTCATGACGATCCGCGACGGCGTCGAGTGGAGCGACGGCGAGCCGCTCACCCCGGATGACGTCGCGTTCACGTTCCAGCTGTTGAAGGACGAGCCCACGCTCGACATCAAGGGTGCCTGGCAGCACATCGAGAGCGTCGAGACGCAGGGGAACGACGTCGTCTTCCACCTGCTGAGCGAGGACGCCCCGTCGCTGTCGATCATCGGCCTCACGATGATCGTGCCCGAGCACCTCTGGGCCGACGTCGAGGACCCGGGCACCTATCGCAACGAGGAGCCGGTCGGCACCGGGCCCTTCGTGCTCGGCAACTACAACGACCAGCAGTACTCGATGGATCGCAACCCCGACTACTGGCAGGCCGACTCGATCGAGATCGAGCACATCGTCCTGCCCGCCACGAACAACCAGCTCGACACCGTCAGCCGCGGATACGACTGGGCGTACGCCTTCATCTCCGACGTGGAGGGCACGTGGGGCGCGGCGAGCGAGCACAACTCCTGGTGGTTCCCGCCGGGCGGGGTGATCGGGCTCATGCCGAACCTCGAGGTCGCGCCGTTCGACGACGTGAACGTGCGGCGCGGTATCGCCCTCTCGCTCGACCGCGAGGAGATCGCCGAGACGGCATCCGAGGGGTACATGGAGCCCGCCGGCCAGACCGGCCTCATCCTGCCCAACCAGGAGAAGTACCTCGACCCGTCGATCCCCGACTCCGGCATGATCACGCAGGACACGGATGCCGCCCTCGCGGCGTTCGAGCAGGCCGGATACACGCTCGACGGCGATCGTCTCGTCGGCCCCGACGGCGCGCAGCTCGAGTTCGCTCTCACGACCGCGAACGGCTTCACCGACTGGACCCGCGCGGCCCAAAGCGTGCAGAGCCAGCTCGCCGCGGTGGGCGTGAAGGTCACGCTGAAGCTGCCGCAGCCGGCCGGATATCAGAGCGCGATCAGCAACGGCGACTTCGAGATGGCGATCGGCGGCATGGGCAACGGTGACGCCTACCAGGCCTACAACAACCTGCTCTCGAGCGAGTTCTACGTGCCCTCCGGGGAGCCGACCGCGAACAACTTCGAACGCTACCGCTCGGACGAGGCGGATGCCCTGCTGCTCGAGTACCGCGAGACGGTCGATCCCGACCGGCAGGCCGAGATCGTGCGCGAGCTGCAGAACATCGTCTACGACGAGATGCCCGTGATCGGGCTCTACTACGGCGGCATCTGGGGTCTGTTCAGCGATGCGAAGTTCACCGGCTGGCCGAGCGCGGACGACCCGTACATGATCCCGCAGAACTACGACTCGGCGCCCCTCATGATCTTCACGAAGCTGAAGCCCGTGAAGGAGGGCGACCGATGATGCATCCGATGGTGGAGCTCTTCACGAAGCTGAAGCCCGTGAAGGAGGGCGACCGATGAAGTACCTCCTGCAGAAGCTCGGCCTGTTCGTGCTCACGCTGTGGGCCGCGATCACCCTGAACTTCTTCCTGCCGCGGCTCATGCCCGGCTCTCCCGCCGACGCGGCGATCGCGAAGCTCTCGCAGAACGGACCGGTGTCCGACGCGACCCGGGCCGCCATCGAAGCCCAACTCGGTGTGCCGGGCGGATCGCTGTGGGACCAGTACGTGGCCTACCTCGGTCAGGTCGCGACACTCGACTTCGGCGTCTCGTACACCTTCTATCCGCAGTCGGTGGCGAGCATGGTCTCGACCGCACTGCCGTACACGATCGGACTCGTCGGGATCGTCACGATCCTCGCGTTCGTGATCGGCACGCTCATCGGCGTCGCGGCGGCTTGGCGCCGCGGCACCTGGCTCGACTCCCTGCCGACGCTGACGGGCTCCTTCCTCAGCACGTTCCCGTACTTCTGGACGGCGCTGCTGCTGCTGTTCTTCCTCGGCTACGTGCTGCACTGGTTCCCGACGACCGGCGCCTACTCGGCGACGACGACCCCGGGGTTCACCCTCGAGTTCATCGGCGATCTCGCCCGGCACGCGGTGCTGCCCGCGCTGACGATCCTGCTCACATCGCTGGGCGGATGGATCATCGGCATGCGCAACGCCATGATCAACACGCTCGGCGAGGACTACATCACCTTCGCCGAGGCGAACGGGCTCCACGGGCGCACGATCGCCGTGCGCTACGCGGCGCGGAACGCGATCCTCCCCAACCTCACCGGTTTCGGGCTCACGCTCGGCGGCGTGGTGGGTGGGTCGATCCTCGTCGAGCAGGTGTTCGGCTATCCCGGCATCGGGTACCTGCTCTTCAACGCCGTGATCGGGCAGGACTACCCGCTCATGCAGGCGCTCTTCCTGATGATCACCGTGAGCGTGCTCATCGCCAACTTCCTCGTCGACATCCTGTACGGCGTGCTGGATCCAAGGACCCGCCGATGACTTCCACCATGAACGTCAAGATCCCCTCCGATCGCATCGCCCAGCCGAGCCGTTGGCGCTCGGTCGGCCGCATGGTCGGCACGCTGTGGTCGAACGGCAAGGCCCGCATCGGGCTGTGCCTGCTCGCCTTCTTCGTGCTGGTGGCCGTGTTCGCCCCGCTCCTGGCTCCCTACGGCGCGAAGGAGAACGGCTTCGAACGCAACGCGGATGCCTCGGCCGCGCACTGGCTGGGCACCACCGCGGCGGGAGAGGACGTGCTGAGTCAGCTCATCTACGGCGCACAGGTCAGTCTGCTGGTCGGCTTCGCCGCCGGCATCCTCTCGACCATCGTCGCCGTGCTGATCGGTCTCAGCTGGGGGTACATGCGCGGGTTCTCGGGCGAGGTCGTCGGCTTCGTCGTCAACCTGTTCCTGGTGATCCCCGGCCTGCCCCTCATGATCGTGATCGCCGCCTACTTGCAGAACGGCGGCATCCTGATGATCATCGCGGTGATCGTCATCACCGGCTGGGCGTGGGGAGCGCGCGTGCTGCGCAGCCAGACGCAGTCGCTGCGCGGCAACGACTTCGTGGCCTCGGCGCAGTTCTCTGGCGACAGCCCGGCACGCATCGTGTTCCGCGAGATCCTGCCGAACATGACGTCGATCATCGCCGGCACGCTCTTCGGGGCGGCCACGGCGGCGATCCTCGCGGAGGCGGGCCTGGAATTCCTCGGCCTCGGCGACTCGAGCATCGTCAGCTGGGGCACGATGCTCTACTGGGCGCAGAACTCCAACTCCCTGCTCACGGGCCAGTGGCTGCTGCTGTTCGCCCCCGGTCTGTGCATCGCGCTGCTGGCGCTGAGCCTCACACTCATCAACTTCGGCGTGGACGGCATCTCCAATCCGCGCCTGCGGGAAGGGAAGGGGCGATGACCGCCATGACCGTGTCAGAGACGACCGAGACCCCGATCCTTCTCGAGGTCGAGCAATTGTCGGTGGAGTATGCCTCTCCCGGCGCCGAACCGGTGCAGGCCGTGCACGACGTGTCGTTCACGCTGCGGCAGGGCGAGTTCGTGGGACTGGTCGGCGAGTCGGGGTCGGGCAAGTCGACGCTCGGCTTCGCGCTGACCCGGCTGCAGAAGCCCCCGGCGCGCATCAGCGGCGGACGGATCCTGTTCGACGGCAAGGACATCCGCGACCTCGACGCCGAGGGGCTGCGCCGCCAGCGTCAGGGCGGGTTCGCGATGGTGCTGCAGTCGGGCATGAACGCGCTGAACCCGGTGCGAACCGTCGGCCACCATTTCGCCGACATCTTCGCCGCCCACGGCCACGTGCCGCGCGACGACCGCGACGCCCGCGCCCGCGAGCTCGTCGCGAAGGTGGGGCTCGACCCGGCCGTGCTCGCGCGCTACCCGGGCGAGCTGTCCGGCGGCATGCGCCAGCGCGCCTCGATCGCCCTCGCCCTGTCGCTCGAGCCGCAGCTCATGGTGTTCGACGAGCCGACGACCGCGCTCGACGTGCTCGTGCAGCACGCCGTGATGGACACGATCCGAGACCTGCAGCGCGCCGAGGGGTTCACCGCGATCCTCATCAGCCACGACCTCGGCATCGTGCTCGAGGCCACCGACCGCGTGATGGTGATGCACGAAGGCCGCATCGTCGAAGATGCGGCGAGCGCCGACATCCTGCACTCCCCGCAGGACGAGTACACGCGCATGCTGCTCAGCCACTACGCCGATCCGCGCGCCGAGACCCTCTCGATCCCCGGGTTCGTGGATGCCGGCACCCGCCGGCGAGAGGGGCGCTCGCGCACCGATGTGACCGAGACGCTGCCGACGGTGTCGCAGCGCGAGACGCGGCGGGCGGACGCCGCGATCGTCGTCGACGGCGTGAGCAAGCGCTATCCCGCTCCGCGTCGCGGACAGGATGCCGTCACCGCGGTAGACGACGTGTCGTTCCGGCTGGAGCCGGGGGAGGCCCTGGCGCTCGTCGGCGCCTCGGGGTCGGGCAAATCCACGATCGCGAAGCTGCTCACCGGCATCGAGAAGCCGACCGCGGGCACGGTGCGTTTCGGCGAGACCGACGTCGCGTCGCTGAAGCGTCGGGGTCTGCGCGATCTGCGCAAGGACGTGCAGATGGTCTTCCAGGATCCCTACGCCGCGCTCAACCCGCTGCACACCGTCGAGTACGCGCTCAGCCGGCCGATCCGCAACTACACGCCGTTGCGCGGGGCGGAGGCGCGCGCCCGGGTGCTCGAACTGCTCGACACCGTCGGACTCACCCCCGTCGAGCAGTTCGCGGCGAAGCTGCCGCACCAGCTGTCGGGCGGTCAGCGTCAGCGCGTCGTGATCGCGCGGGCTCTCGCGAGCGATCCGCAGGTGCTGATCGCCGACGAGCCGGTGTCGATGCTCGACGTCTCGCTGCGGGCCGGTGTGCTCGCCCTGCTCGAGGATCTGCGCGAGCGCTGGGGCATCAGCATGCTCTACATCACGCACGATCTGCTCAGCGCCCGTCTCGTGACCGAGAACATCCTCGTGCTCAACCGCGGCCGCGTCGTGGAGCGCGGCGAGACCTCGCAGGTGCTGCAGCATCCCGAGGACCCCTACACGGTCGAGCTGCTCGATGCGGTCCCCAACCCCGCGCGTTCGCGCTGAGACCTCACAAGACCCCTCATGAAAGGAGCATCCGTGCTCGCATTCCCCGACGGCTTCCTCTGGGGCGCCGCGACCGCCGCCCACCAGGTCGAAGGCAACAACACGACCAGCAACTGGTGGCGCATGGAGCATGCGCCGGACTCGACGATGGTGGAGCCATCCGGAGACGCCGCCGACCATCTGCACCGCTATCCCGAGGACATGCGGCTGCTCGCCGATGCGGGGCTCAACTCGTACCGCTTCTCGCTGGAGTGGGCGCGGATCGAGCCGGAGCGCGGGTTCGTCTCGCGGGCGATGCTCGACCACTACCGGCGCATGATCGACACCGCTCGCGAGAACGGTCTCGATCCGACGGTCACGCTGATGCACTTCACGGTGCCCGAGTGGTTCCAGCGCGACGGCTTCTGGCGCGCGGATGACGCGGTCGACCTCTTCTCGCGCTACGTCGAAACCGTCCTGCCGATCCTCGACGGGGTGCGGTACGTGTGCACGATCAACGAGCCGAACATCGCGGCCATGCTCGCGGGCGGCGAGGACGCATCGAACCTGGTGGCCTACGGTCTGCCGAACCCCGATCTCGCGGTCGCCGACACCCTGCTCGACGCCCACCACCGCGCCTCCGAGATCGTGCACTCCGTGTCGGGCGCGCAGGCGGGGTGGACCATCGCCACCCAGGCGTTCCACTCGACCGGCGAGCCGGGCGCCGACGAGATGGTCGCGCAGTACGGCGATCCGCGTGACCACTGGTACCTCGAGCAGTCCGCGGGCGACGACTTCGTGGGCGTGCAGGCGTACACCCGCACCTTCATCGGTCCGGAGGGCCCGCTGCCGGTCTCGGCCGATGTCGAGACGACGCTCACCGGATGGGAGTTCTTCCCCGAGGCGTTGGAGTTGGGAGTGCGCAGCGCCTGGGAGCGCAGCGGTGGGGTGCCGGTGATCGTGACCGAGAACGGCATCGCGACCGCCGACGACACCCGCCGCATCGCCTACACGCAGGGGGCGCTGGAAGGGTTGCACCGGGCGATCTCCGACGGCATCGAGGTGCGCGGCTACCAGCACTGGAGCGCGCTCGACAACTACGAGTGGGCGAGCGGTTTCGCCCCGACGTTCGGGCTGATCGCCTTCGATCGCGAGACGTTCGCGCGCACACCGAAGCCCTCGCTCGCGTGGCTCGGAGAGGTCGCGCGGCGGAACGCTCTCTGAGAGCCGGCGCACGAGAGGCCGTCCGGTCGCCGGGCATGCGCGGCGGCGTACGATCAGGAGATGATGCAGACGCCGCAGACGCCGCAGACGCCGCCGCAGGCGCTCGGGGCTCCGAGCGATCGGGGCTCGGCGGAGCGCGTCCGGGCGGCGGCCGCCGGGCTCGCCGCCGCCACTCTCGGCGTGGGCGTCGCAGAACTCGTCGCCGCCCTCATCGCCCCGGAGGCGAGTCCGTTCGCGGTCATCGGCGGCGGGCTCATCGATCTCGCACCGGCCTGGGCGAAGGACACGGCGATCGCGCTCTTCGGAACTGCCGACAAGGTCGCCCTGCTGGTGGGCATCGGGGTGGTCCTCGCCGCGGTCGCAGCTCTGGCCGGCGTGGTCGAACGGCGCATCTCCGGCCTCGGGGCGACGATGTTCGGTGTTCTGGGCGCGGTGGCGGTGCTGGTGGCGTTGACGCGGGCGAACCCGGGCCCGTACGCGTGGGTGCCCGGGATCGTCGCGGGCGGGATCTCGGCGTTCGTCCTGCGGCTGCTGATCCGCCGACTCCGCCCGATCGTGGGCGTCGCGCCCGACCCCGACGATCGCCGCCGCTTCCTGCTGTGGACGGGCGGCGTCGCGGCCGCAGGCGTGATCTCCCTGCTCATCGGGAATGCGGCCCGCGGCGCCTCACGATCTCTCGAGGCGGTGCGGAAGGCGCTGACGCTGCCGAAGCCGACGACCGCGGCGGGGGCGGTGCCGAGCGGCGCCGAGCTCGATCTGCCGGGCCTCGCCCCCGTCGTCACGCCGACCGAGCAGTTCTACCGGATCGACACGGCCCTCGTGGTCCCGCGCGTGGACCCCGCCGACTGGTCGCTCCGCATCCACGGCATGGTCGATCGCGAGGTGGTGGTCACCTGGGACGAGTTGCTGTCGCTGCCGATGACCGAGTCCTACGTCACACTCTCGTGCGTGTCGAACGAGGTGGGCGGCTCGTTGATCGGCAACGCCCGCTGGCTCGGCTATCCGTTGCGCGAACTGCTCGCCCGCGCCGGGGTGCAGTCCGACGCCGACATGGTGCTCTCGACCTCGGCGGACGGGTTCACCGCCTCGTCCCCGATCGAGGCGCTCACCGACGATCGCGATGCGCTCCTGGCGATCGGGATGAACGGTGCCCCCTTGACCCTGGAGCACGGCTTCCCCGCGCGGATGGTGGTGCCGGGGCTCTACGGATACGTCTCGGCGACGAAGTGGGTCACCGAGCTCGAGGTCACGCGCTTCGACCGGGCGATGGGGTACTGGACCCCGCGCGGATGGTCCGACCACGGACCGATCAAGCTGCAGTCGCGCATCGACGTGCCGCGCGGCGGAAGGACGGTCGTTGCGGGGGAGACGATGATCGCGGGCATGGCCTGGTTTCCGCACACGGGCGTCGCGGGCGTCGAGGTGCGCGTCGACGGCGGGTCGTGGCAGGCTGCCGACCTCGCGACCGGGATCTCCGACGACACCTGGGTGCAGTGGAGCATGCCATGGTCGGCGCAGGTCGGCGAGCACAGCATCGAGTGCCGGGCGATCGGTGCCGACGGCGACACGCAGACCGAGCAGCGCGCGGCCCCCGCACCCGACGGCGCCCAGGGCTGGCACCGCATCGACGTGACGGTCGGACCGGCGTAACGTCGCCCTGCGGGCACCTAGAATTGCTCCATGCCCGCAGGCGAATCGTTCTACATCACCACGCCCATCTACTACCCCTCCGACGTGCCCCACATCGGCCACGGGTACACCTCGGTGGCGGTCGACACGCTCGCGCGCTGGCACCGCCAGGCGGGCGACGACACCTGGATGCTGACGGGCACCGATGAGCACGGCCAGAAGATGCTGCGCGCGGCGGCGGCGAACAACGTCACCCCGCAGGAGTGGGTCGACAAGCTCGTCACCGAGGCGTGGTTCCCGTTGCTGAAGACCCTCGATGTCGCCAACGACGACTTCATCCGCACGACGCAGGAGCGTCATGAGGAGCGCGTGAAGAAGTTCGTGCAGGCGATCTACGACCGCGGCTACATCTACGCCGGCGAGTACGAGGCGCTCTACTGCGTGGGCTGCGAGGAGTTCAAGCCCGAGTCCGAGATCCTCGACGGCACCGGTCCCTTCGAGGGACTGAAGGTCTGTGCGATCCACTCCAAGCCCCTCGAGCTGCTGCAGGAGAAGAACTACTTCTTCAAGCTCAGCGAGTTCCAGGACCGTCTGCTCGAGCTCTACAAGGAGCAGACCGACTTCATCCGCCCAGAGTCGGCGCGCAACGAGGTCGTCTCGTTCGTGCGCCAGGGTCTCAAGGACCTCTCGATCTCGCGGTCGGCGTTCGACTGGGGCATCGAGGTGCCGTGGGACGACGCGCACGTCATCTACGTGTGGGTCGACGCACTGCTCAACTACGCGACCGCGGTCGGCTACGGCGACGACGACGCGAACTTCGATCGGCGCTGGCCGGCCTACCACGTGGTCGGCAAGGACATCCTGCGCTTCCACGCGGTCATCTGGCCGGCGATGCTGATGGCCGCGGGCGTCGATGTGCCCAAGGGCGTCTTCGCGCACGGCTGGCTGCTGGTCGGCGGCGAGAAGATGTCGAAGTCGAAGCTCACCGGCATCGCGCCGACCGAGATCACCGATGTCTTCGGCTCCGACGCGTACCGCTTCTACTTCCTGTCGGCGATCGCCTTCGGTCAGGACGGCTCGTTCTCGTGGGAGGACCTCGCGGCGCGCTACCAGGCCGAGCTCGCGAACGGCTTCGGCAACCTCGCTTCGCGCACGACCGCGATGATCGAGAAGTACTTCGAGGGGATCGTGCCGCCCGCGGGCGAGTACACCGAGAAGGACCTCGCGATCCAGCAGATCGTGGCGGATGCCGCGACGAAGGCGGATGCCGCGATCGAGCAGTTCCGCATCGACGAGGCGATCTCGTCGATCTGGAAGATCGTCGACGCGCTCAACGGCTACATCACCGAGAACGAGCCGTGGGCGCTGGCCCGTGACGAGGCGCAGCGCGAGCGGCTCGGCACCGTGCTGTACACGTGCGCCGAGGGATTGCGCGCGCTCGCCGTGCTGCTGTCGCCGGTGATGCCGCAGTCCACCGAGAAGCTCTGGGAGGCGCTCGGCGCCGGAGACGACCTGGGCCGCCTGCAGAATCAGCCGATCCGGGAGGCGGGCGCCTGGGGTGCGCTGAAGCCGGGCACGAGCGTCAACGGTCTCGCGCCGCTGTTCCCGCGCGTGGAGACGACCGCCTGAGAATCGACGACCGCCTGAACAGGAGGGGCGCGCGAGCATGACGTACGTGCAGCAGCGAAGCAACGACGGGCGCAAGGATCTGCGGTATCCGGCGGCTCCCGAGCCGCTCGCGGTGCCGGTGTACGACAACCACGCACACCTCGACATCGTCGACGGCGATGAGCCGCTGACGCTCGGCGAGCAGCTCGATCGCGCGCAGGCGGTCGGGATCGCCGGCGTCGTGCAGTCCTCGGGAGATATCGAGTCGTCGCGCTGGGCGGTCGATGCCGCGGCATCCGATCCCCGTGTGCTCGCCGCGGTCGCGATCCACCCGAACGACGCGCCCACCTACGCCGACGAGGGGCGCCTCGACGAGGCCATCGCGGTGATCGACGAGCTCGCCGCGCACCCGCGCACGCGGGCCGTCGGCGAGACCGGCCTCGACTTCTTCCGCACCGAGCCCGAACGCCGGGGCCCGCAGCACGCCTCGTTCGAGGCGCACATCGCGATCGCGAAGAAGCACGGCATCGCGATGCAGATCCACGATCGCGATGCGCACGATGCGGTGCTCGAGACGCTGACGCGGGTCGGCGCGCCCGAGACGACGGTGTTCCACTGCTTCTCGGGCGATGACGCGATGGCCCGCGTCTGCGCCGACGCCGGGTACTACCTGTCGTTCGCCGGCAACGTGACGTTCAAGAACGCGCAGAACCTGCGCGATGCGTTGAAGGTCACGCCCCTCGACCGCATCCTGGTCGAGACGGATGCCCCCTTCCTCACTCCCGTGCCGCTGCGCGGACGGCCGAACGCGCCGTACCTCGTGCCGATCACGGTGCGCTTCATGGCCGCCGAACTCGATCTCGAGGTCGACGAGCTCTGTGCGCGGATCGCCGCGAACACGCAGCGGGTCTACGGCTCGTTCGAGGGCTGAGCCGGGTCGTCCTGTGAGACTGGCCTTGCCTGAACGATCGCGCTGATCGGTTTCCAAACGAACAGCAGGGTCAGCGCCGCTCCGGCGAAGGCGAACCACCACGGAGCCGTGAGGCCCCAGATCTCGGCGATCACGCCGCCGAGGGCCTGGCCGATCACCATGCCCCCGAACACGCCGACCATGTTCACCGAGGCGACGCGGCCCTGCAGTTCGGCGGGCACGAGCCGCTGGCGCACGGTGGTCGAGATCGTGCCCCAGACGAAGGCGTAGGCGCCGAAGAAGAACATGATCACGAGCGCCACCCACCCCACGGTGGTGAGTGCGAAGGCCAGGTGCATGAGCACCTCGAGGGTCAGCACGATGCGCATGAGGCTCGCGAACGAGATGTGCCGCTCCAGCCACCCGAAGCTCAGCGTCGCGAGAATGCCGCCGACGGCCGAGGCCGTGGTGAGCGCTCCGTAGCCCACCGCTCCCATGTGCAGGTGCTCAGTCGCGTAGAGCACGAGCACACCCCAGGGCGCGGCCCAGGTGACGTTGAAGAGCAGGATGATGAGCACCAGCATCCGCACCGGAGGGTTGCGCCACAGCCACCGCAGACCCTCGGCGATGTCGGTGTGCACGGGAGGGTGCGCGGAGCCGCCGCCGTCGGCGCTCGCGCGCGGGGGCACCGGGGTGCGGGCCAGGCGCGAGATCAGCACGACGGCTGCGAGCACGCAGACGATCTCGACGAGGAACGGCCAGGCGCTGCCTGCCGCGAAGAGGAAGGCGCCGAGCGGCGGGCCGGCGAACTGGTTGGCCACGAGATAGCCCGCCTGCAGCCGTGCGTTGCCGATGCCGAGATCGGCGGGCTGCACCAGCATCGGCAGCAGCGTGCTGCCCGCGGTGTCGACGAAGACCTCGGCCGTGCCGTAGAGGAAGGCCACCGCCAGCACGATCCAGATGTTGGCGGTACCGGTCACGAGGAAGACGCACAACGCGGCGAGGACGACGGCGCGGGCGGCGTTGGCGAGCATCACCAGTCGCCGCCGGTCGAAGCGGTCGGCGATCGCTCCCGCGTGCAGGCCGAAGAGCAGCCACGGGAGGAACTGCAGGATGGCGCCGGCCGCGACGAGGATCGGCGACGAGGTCATCGAGGCGATCAGCAGGGGAGCGGCCGCGAGAGCGACGCCGTCGCCGACGTTGCTGGTCCACGACGATGCCAGCAGCCACCGGAAATCGCGCCCCATGCGGCGCGGGGCGACGAGTTCTCCGAGGGTGGGCACCACCCGAGAGTACTGGGAGCCGGGGACATCGTCCGCCGTAGGGGAGAATGGAGCAATGACCGTCACCCTGCTCGGCGCCACCGAGATCCGCCGCCTCGCCGCCGAGCTCGACGTCACCCCCACCAAGAAGCTCGGCCAGAACTTCGTGGTCGACGCCAACACGGTGCGCAAGATCGTGCACGCCGCGCGCGTGCAGCCGGGGGAACGGGTCGTCGAGGTCGGACCCGGCCTCGGGTCGTTGACGCTCGCGATCCTCGAAGCGGGGGCGAAGGTCACCGCCGTCGAGATCGATCACCGGCTCGCCGCCCGCCTGCCGCAGACCGCCGCGGAGCGCGGCGTTCCCGAGGGCATGCTGACCGTCGTGGATGCCGATGCCCTGCGCATCACCGAGCTGCCGGGAGAGCCGACGGTGCTCGTCGCCAACCTCCCGTACAACGTCTCGGTGCCGGTGCTGCTGCACTTCCTCGAGAACTTCGCCTACCTGCAGCGCGGCGTCGTGATGGTGCAGGCCGAGGTCGCCGAGCGTCTCGCCGCGAAGCCGGGGTCGAAGATCTACGGTTCTCCGAGCGTGAAGGCCGCCTGGTACGGCGAGTGGAAGCTCAGCGGAAACGTCTCGCGCCAGGTCTTCTGGCCGGTGCCCAACGTCGACAGCCTGCTGGTCGGCTTCGACCGGTCCGAGGGCGAGCGGGGGAGCGAGGACGAGCGCCGCCGCACGTTCCAGATCGTGGATGCCGCGTTCAACCAGCGCCGCAAGATGCTGCGCCAGGCGCTGTCGGGGATCTTCGGCAGCTCGGCCGCGGCATCCGAGGTCCTGACCGCCGCCGGTGTCGCGCCGACCGCCCGGGGCGAGGATCTTACGGTCGATGACTACCAGAGGATCGCCGCGCAGGCCGCAACGACTAATCTGGCACCGTGACCGACTCGCCCCGCTTCAGCCCGAACGTCCCCGAACTGCACCGCCCGTACGCCGCCGCCGACGGCCGCTACAGCGAGTTCGCTTATCGCCAGGTCGGCTCGTCCGGCCTGTACCTTCCGCCGATCTCGCTCGGCCTGTGGTGGAACTTCGGCGACAACATCCCGCTCGACAACCAGCGCGCACTGCTGCGCCACGCGTTCGACCGCGGCATCACGCACTTCGACCTCGCCAACAACTACGGCCCGCCCTACGGCTCGGCCGAGAAGAACTTCGGTCGCATCTTCGCCGAGGACTTCCGCCCGTACCGCGACGAGCTCATCATCTCGTCGAAGGCCGGGTGGGACATGTGGCCCGGGCCCTACGGAGACTTCGCGAGCCGCAAGTACATCCTCGCGAGCGCCGAGCAGTCGCTCACGCGCATGGGCCTCGACTACGTCGACATCTTCTACTCGCACCGCGTCGACCCGGTCACCCCGATCACCGAGACCGTCGCAGCGCTGGACACCCTTGTCCGCCAGGGCAAGGCACTCTACGTGGGCATCTCCTCGTACAGCGCCGAGCGCACGGCCGAGGCCGTCGCCGTCGCGAAGGAACTGGGCACCCCGCTCGTCATCCACCAGCCCGCGTACTCGATCCTCAACCGCTGGGTCGAGGACGGCCTCGACGACACCCTCACGCAGAACGGCCTCGGTGCGATCGCGTTCACCCCACTCGCCCAGGGCCTGCTCACCGACAAGTACCTCGGCGACGGCACGGCCGATCGCGCGCAGAAGCGCGGCTCGCTGCCCGAGGGGCGTCTGAGCGACGAGGCCGTGCAGACCCTGCGCGATCTGAACGAGGTGGCGAAGGAACGCGGACAGTCGCTCGCCCAGCTCGCCCTGCAGTGGACGCTGCGCAACCCGGTCGTCGCCTCGGCGCTGATCGGCGCCTCGCGCGTCTCGCAGCTCGACGAGAACATCGCCGCGGTGAACGGTCCGGAGTTCACCTCCGAGCAGCTCGCCCGCATCGACTCCCTCTCGGGCAAGGTCGACGTCAACCTGTGGGCAAAGTCCTCGGAGCTGTGAGCCGATGAGCTCTGCCGCGTCCGTCGATCGGGTGCACGTCCGCGCCCCGGGGAAGATCAACGTCTTCCTCGGGGTCGGCGGGCGCCACGACGACGGGTATCACGCCCTCGCGACCGTCTTCCAGGCGGTGTCGCTGTACGAGGACGTGATCGCACGGGCGGCGGACGACTTCTCGGTGACGGTCCGGGGAGCGGTGGACGCGGATGCCGTTCCGCTCGACGACCGCAACCTCGCGATGCGTGCGGCGAAGCTGCTCGCCGCCGCCGCCGACTACCACGGGGGAGTGGCGCTCGAGATCCGCAAGAGCGTGCCCGTCGCCGGCGGCATGGGCGGGGGATCGGCGGATGCCGCAGCCGCCCTCGTCGCGTGCGATGCGCTGTGGGGCACCGGGTTCTCGCCCGCGCGGCTGCACGAGTTGGCTGCGCGGCTCGGGGCCGACGTGCCCTTCGCCCTGCACGGGGGCACCGCCGTCGGCACGGGGCGCGGCGATCAGCTCAACCCCGCGCTCGCCCGCGGCCGGTTCGACTGGGTGCTGGTCACCAGCGACGAAGGCCTCTCGACCCCCGCCGTGTACGAGCAGCTCGACCTGCTCCGCGAGGAGGAGGGGGCGCTCGCCGACGATCCGCCGTCGAGCCTCGACGTGCCGATCCCCGTGCTGCAGGCGCTCCGGTCGGGCGATGCGGTGCAGCTGGCGGCGAGCCTGCACAACGATCTGCAGGCGGCCGCGGTGCACCGGCGTCCCGACCTCGAGGAGACGATCCGGCGCGGCATCCGCGCGGGTGCGCTCCACGGCATCGTGTCGGGCTCCGGACCCACGGTCGCCCTCCTGTGCGGTGATCCGGAGTCCGCGCAGGCGGTGCAGACCGCGCTGCAGCAGGCGGGTCGGGAAGCGCTCCACGTGCACGGCCCCGTGCCGGGCGCGCGCATCCTGGTCTGACCCGATTCCCGACCCGCGCTCCGTTCCCGCGCTAGGCGCTTTCGTGCGCTCAGGGTCATAATGTACGTACGATGTGACCGTGCACATAAGGGTGCACATGCAAGGAGGCCGTGATGTCCACTGCCTCCGAGCGCGCCCGGATGCCCAGCATCCGCGATGTCGCCCGTCTCGCCGGGGTCTCGCATCAGACCGTCTCCCGCGTGCTCAACGATCATCCGAGCATCCGCCCCGAGACGAAGGCGAAGGTGCTCGACGCGATCTCGGTGCTCGACTACCGCCCGAATCTCGCCGCCCGTGCGCTCGTCACGAGCAGATCGAACATGCTCGGCGTGCTCTCGGCCACGATCGGGGAGTTCGGGCCGACCTCGTCGATCGCGAGCATCGAGGATGCCGCCCGCGAGGAGGGGTACTCGGTCTCGACGCTCAACCTCGCGGCGACCACGCCGGAGGCGATCGGCAGCGCCGTGCGCCAGCTCGCGCGCGAACAGGTCGACGGGATCGTGGTGCTCGCCCCTCAGGTGCGCGTGTTCCACGTGCTGCGGGGGATGGCGGTCGACTTCCCGTTCGTCACCCTGCAGACCGCGTCGGGGTCGGACGGGGTGAGTCTGTCGGCGGATCAGGTCGCCGGGGCGCGAGCCGCGACCGAGCACCTCATCCGCCTGGGGCACAGCGACATCCTGCATCTGGCCGGCCCGCAGGACTGGATCGAGGCGGAGTCGCGCATGCGCGGATACCTCGACGGCCTGCGCGAGGCCGATCTGCCGACCTTCCCGCCGATCCGCGGCGACTGGACCGCGGACTTCGGCTACTTCGCCGGGCAGGAACTGTCGCGCCGGCGCGACTTCACGGCGGTGTTCGCAGCGAACGACCTCATGGCGATCGGGCTCATGCACGGGTTCCGCGATGCCGGGGTGCGCGTGCCCGACGACATCAGCGTCGTCGGGTTCGACGACGTACCGGTGGCCGCGCACATGGCGCCGACCCTCACCACGGTGCACCAGGACTTCCCCGAACTCGGGCGCCGCGCGGTGAAGATCCTGCTCGCGCAGATCCGCGGGGAGCAGGCTCCGGAGTTCGGTCCGATCCAGACCACGGTGCGCGATCGCGAGTCCGCGGGGCCCCACGCGCCGCGCAGGTCACGGTAGCGACACGAAAATCCGCGCCGGACTTGACAGGCCCGGTGCGCCGGAGTTGTATGTACCAATGTGAACGGTCACATCGAAGGTGACCGCACGTCGCGAGGAAGATCCGTGAGCACCACAGCAACGTTGCCTACCGTGTCTGGCCCGATCCTGGAGATGAAGAACATCACCAAGGAGTTCCCGGGGGTCAAGGCTCTCGCCGACGTCTCGATCACTGTCCGCGCCGGCGAGATCCATGCGATCTGCGGCGAGAACGGTGCCGGGAAGTCGACGCTCATGAAGGTGCTGTCGGGGGTGTACCCGTACGGCACCTACGACGGAGAGATCCTGCTCTACGGCGAAGAGCAGCGCTACAAGGACATCGCGGCGAGCGAAGCCGCCGGCATCGCGATCATCCACCAGGAGCTCGCGCTCATCCCGGAACTCTCGGTCACCGAGAACATCTTCCTCGGCAACGAGATCCGCCGCTTCGGCACGATCGACTGGCAGGCGCAGACGAAGCGCGCCACCGAGCTGCTCGCCCGCGTGGGTCTCAACGAAGACCCCGACGTGCAGATCAAGACCCTCGGCGTCGGCAAGCAGCAGCTCATCGAGATCGCCAAGGCGCTCAACAAGGACGTCAAGCTGCTGATCCTCGACGAGCCGACCGCCGCGCTCAACGAGAACGACTCGCAGCACCTGCTCGACCTGATCCTCGGCCTCAAGGCCAAGGGCATCGCGTCGATCATGATCAGCCACAAGCTCAACGAGATCGAGCAGATCGCCGACGAGATCACCATCATCCGCGACGGCCGCACGGTCGAGACCCTCGACATCTCGCGCGGCGAGATCAACGAGGATCGCATCATCCGCGGCATGGTCGGACGCTCGCTCGAGAGCCGATACCCCGACCGCACCCCCGAGATCGGCGAGGTGTTCTTCGAGGTCAAGGACTGGTGGGTGCAGCATCCGACCGTCTCCGAGCGCATGGTCGTCAAGGGCTCCAGCCTCAACGTGCGCCGTGGTGAGGTCGTCGGCATCGCCGGACTCATGGGCGCCGGACGCACCGAGTTCGCGATGAGCATGTTCGGACGCTCCTACGGCACGTTCCTCGGCGGCACCATGGTCAAGGACGGGCAGGAGATCTCCCTGCCCGACGTCGCCTCGGCGATCAAGCACGGCCTCGCCTACGTGAGCGAGGACCGCAAGGTGCTGGGCCTCAACCTGCTCGACACGATCAAGCGATCGGTCGTCGCCGCCAAGCTCTCGAAGATCACCAAGCGCGGCGTCGTCGACGACCGTGCGGAGTTCGCGGTCGCCGACCAGTACCGCAAGGCGCTGCGCATCAAGACCCCCTCGGTCGAGGAGGGCGTCGGCAAGCTGTCGGGCGGCAACCAGCAGAAGGTCGTCCTCGCGAAGTGGATGTTCACCGACCCCGACCTGCTGATCCTCGACGAGCCCACCCGCGGCATCGACGTCGGCGCGAAGTACGAGATCTACGCGATCATCAACGAGCTCGCGGCGCAGGGCAAGGGCGTCATCGTGATCTCCAGCGAGCTGCCCGAGCTGCTCGGCATCTCGGACCGCATCTACACCGTCTTCGAAGGTCGGGTCACCGACTGCATCCCGGCCGACCAGGCGACACCCGAGGCCCTCATGCGCAGCATGACCTCCGCAACCCAGAAAGCATCCGCATGACCACCGACACCACGACCGCGAAGCGCGGGTTCCACTTCAAGGACATCACCAAGATGTTCGGCGGCGGTGGCACCTCGACCCTGCGCCAGTTCGGAATCCTCGGCAGCCTGATCGTCATCATCGTGCTGTTCGAGATCCTGACGCTCATCCGCAACGGGCCCAACGGCGCGACGCTGACCTCGGGCAACCTGATCAACGTCATCAACCAGTACTCGTTCATCCTGATCCTGGCGATCGGCATGGTGATGGTCATCATCATGGGGCACATCGACCTTTCGGTCGGCTCGGTGGCGGCCTTCACCGGGATCATCGTGGCGAAGGCCATGCAGGACTGGAGCCTTCCCTGGCCGCTCGCGATCCTGCTCGGCCTGGCCGTGGGTGCCGCGGTCGGCGCCTGGCAGGGTTTGTGGGTGGCGTACGTCGGAGTTCCCGCGTTCATCGTGACGCTCGCGGGCATGCTGCTCTTCCGCGGCTGGCAGCAGGTCATCGGCGACTCACAGACGATCCCCGTCCCCAAGGGGTTCCAGGTCATCGGTACCGGCTATCTGCCGGAGATCGGATTGCCTCTGCCGTTCAACATCCCGACGATGCTCCTCGCTCTCGTGGCAGTGGCCTGGCTGGTCTTCTTCGAGATCCGCACCCGTCGCGTGCAGCACAAGATGGGATCGGAGAGCGCCCCGCTCTGGGTGAGCATCACCAAGGTCGTGCTCCTTTCGCTCGTCGTGCTCGTCGCGGCCTGGATGTTCGCGACCGGTCGTCCGGGCACGAGCTTCCCGGTTCCGGGTCTGATCCTCCTCGCCCTCGTCATCCTCTACACCTTCATCACGAGCAAGACGGTCTTCGGTCGTCACATCTACGCCGTCGGTGGCAACCGCCAGGCCGCGCGCCTGTCGGGCGTCAAGGACCGCTGGGTCGACTTCTTCGTCATGATGAACATGTCGATGCTCGCGGCACTCGCCGGAATGATCTTCGTCGCCCGTTCGCAGGCCTCCGGCCCGAACGACGGCACCGGCTGGGAGCTCGACGCGATCGCCTCGGTCTTCATCGGTGGCGCGGCCGTCGCCGGTGGTATCGGTACCGTGATCGGATCGATCATCGGTGGACTCGTGATGGCGTTCCTCAACAACGGCCTCGCCCTCCTCGGACAGGGGTCGGACGTCGTCGCCATGGTCAAGGGAATCGTGCTGCTCCTCGCCGTCGGCATCGACGTCTGGAACAAGCAGCAGGGACGCCCGTCGCTCATCGGTTTCATGACGCGCCGCTTCGGCCGTCAGGTGGATCCCGCCACAGAGACCTTCGAGCCCAACAAGACCTACCAAGCCCCACCCGTCGACAAGACGAGCGGAAAGTAGGGGTCCGATCGCGTGGCCCACGCGCGTTCAGACCTTCACACACCAGAGAAAGAGATCACATGAAGAAGATCCTTGTTTCGGCGACAGCGCTTGTCGTCGCGGGCGCCTTCGCCCTCACCGGCTGCTCATCGGAGCGCGGCGGTGACACCGGATCCGGCAGCGGCGAAGAGGCCACCAGCGGCTTCGAAGCGGGTTCGACGATCGGTGTCGCACTCCCCGACAAGACGTCGGAGAACTGGGTGCTCGCCGGCAAGCTGTTCACCGACGGACTCGAAGCCGCGGGTTTCAAGGCCGACGTGCAGTACGCGCCGTCGAGCAACACGGTCGCCGAACAGCAGAACCAGATCCAGGCCATGGTGCAGAACGGTGCCAAGGTCGTCATCATCGGCGCGAACGATGGCAAGCAGCTGGCCACCCAGGTGCAGGCGGCCAAGGATGCCGGTGCGTACGTGATCGCGTACGACCGTCTCATCGAGAACACCGAGGCTGTCGACTACTACGTCGCTTTCGACAACTTCAAGGTCGGCCAGCTGCAGGGGCAGGCGCTCCTGGACGGTCTCGAGGCGAACGCGGGCCACGAAGCTCCGTACAACATCGAGCTGTTCTCCGGCGCGGCGACGGACGCCAACTCGTCCGTCTTCTTCGACGGCGCGATGGATGTCCTTCAGCCGAAGATCGACGACGGCACGCTGAAGGTTGTCTCCGGTCAGACGGAAATCGCCCAGACGGCGACGGAGGGATGGCTCCCGGAGAACGCCCAGAACCGCATGGACACGATCCTGACCGGTTCGTACAGCGGTGACACCGTCATCGACGGCGTCCTCTCGCCCAACGACACGCTCGCACGCGCCATCATCACCTCGGTGCAGCAGGCCGGCAAGCCGGTTCCGGTCGTCACGGGTCAGGACTCCGAGGTCGAGTCCGTCAAGTCGATCATGGAGGGTGTGCAGTACTCCACGATCAACAAGGACACGACTCTCCTGGTGGCGCAGGCCATCAAGATGGTCGAGCAGCTCCAGAAGGGCGAGGAGGTCGACGTCAACGACACCGAGTCCTACGACAACGGCGCCAAGATCGTCGACTCGTACCTGCTTGACCCGGTGATCGTCACCAAGGACAACGCCGCCGAGGCCTACGCCAACGTTCCGAGCCTGCTCGAGATCGTGAAGTCGTACCAGTAAGCGTTCTCCGCATTCGCCAACGAGCCGTCCACCCCTCGGGTGGGCGGCTCGTTGGCGTGAGGACCGCGCTGCGAATATGGAGGAAACTCACCGCCGGAGGAGCTGTGTCCTCATGCGTGGGTGCCGTGTCGGTGTACAAGGTGGTATTTTCCGCCGATGAATTTATCCACAAATTCGATGGGTTGACAAAGGGTGTACGGGTTGGAAATCTACCGAGGGTGAACCGCCGCGAAGACGGTGATCCGCACAAAGAGGTGAGATCGGAGGAATCATGAAGAAGAAATCATTGATTGGCTGGGGGGCCGCCGTCGTCGTCGCATTGTCGACCTTGGTCGCGCCGAGCGCCGCCAGCGCGCAGAGTGAACCGACCGCTGTTCAGTCCCCTACATCCGCTGCCGTTCAGCCCGCGTCAACGGGTGAATACGAGTACATCTGTCTCGGCACTGACGGGTCGTCGTATTCCATGGCGAGTGGGGCGCCGCTCAGCGATTGCAAGGGGTCCTATCTCCAGAAATACATCAATGGACAGCAGGTAGATAGCATCAGCCTTTCCGGAAATGGTGAGGTGGCAAGCGTGCCTGCAGATAAAGTTCAGTGTGTTATCTGGCTCGGAAAGACTGCAGGTGGAATGGTGCTCGGCATCGTTGTCATGGGGGCTGGGCCATTCACGCTGGCCGGTTTCTTGTCCAAGGTTGCTCTGGGGGCCCCCAATTGCACCGCCTGATCTTATGATTCATCGATGACACATTAGCGTTGTCGAGACGTACACAACCGCCCGGGTCATCCGACCCGGGCGGTTCGTGCGTTCACGGGTGTGCGAGTGCGTCGGGTGCTCAGTCCTCGGCGACCTGCAGCGCGAGCTCGCAGAACATCGACTCCGCCCACGAGAACCACGGGCGGCTGAAAACGGCGGGATCGTCGACGTCGATGCTCTCGTGCACGTGCCCGGTGCCGGCATCCGTCTCGGCGATCATGCGCAGCAGGCGGGTGCGGTCGTCCGAAGTGCCGACGAGCCCCTCGACGGCGACGGCGATCGGCCAGACGCGCCCCTCGCGGGTGTGCGGGCTGCCGATGCCGCGGAGGGCGGTGCCCGCGAACCAGTAGGGATTCACGGGGCTCAGTACGACGCGACGCGTCGCCTCCCAGATCTCGCGGTCGATCACCTCGGGGGCGATCAGCGGGAGCGACAGCAGCGACGGGGTGTTCGCGTCATCCATGACGAGCGCGCCGCCCAGGCCATCGACCTCGTACGCGTAGATCGGCTCGCCGTCGGGGCCGTCGATGATCCCGTGCGTACTCACACCGGCTCGCAACTCGTCGGATAGGGCGAGCGTGTCGGTGGCGAGCACCTCGTCGTGGAGCACCTCGCGAGCGATCTCGGCGAGGTCGCGCAGCGCCTGGGCGGCGAAGAGGTTCGCGGGGACGTTGTACCCGAAGGTGCACGCGTCGTCCGAGGGGCGGAATCCGCTCCAGGTCATCCCCGTGTGCGCGACGGCGGAGCCGCGGCCGCCGCGGGGGAGCGTCTCGGTGGGGATCGCGGTGTCGCGCTCGAACCGGTACGCGGACTCCTCGTGGTGCTGCTCGGCGCGGAGCTGATCGACGATCACACGGAGGACCGCATGCGTGCCGTCGTCGAACACCGACGTGCGTCCGGTGCGCCGCCAGAGCGTGTGGGCGAGCGAGACCGGGTAGCAGACGCTGTCGACCTCGTACTTCTGCTCCCAGACCTCGGGGTCGTCGCAGACGTCGTCCGCGTCGTAGTGGGCGCCGGTGGGGCCGTCGTTGAACGCGTTGGCGTAGGAGTCGTGCGCGAGGAATCCGAACTGCCGACGCACCACACCCTCGACCAGGTCGGCGAGCTGCGGACTCCGGTCGAGGAAGCGCAGGTACGGGGTGAGCTGCGTCGTGGAATCGCGCAGCCACATCGCCGGGATGTCGCCGGTGATGATGAACACCCGCCCCTCCTGGTCGATACCCACCGTCTCGGTGAGGGTGCGCAGCAGGGCGGCCTCCACGAGGTCGCCGATGCGCTCACCACTGGTGCGCCGCACGCCGTCGGCGGCGTCCGCGATCAGATTCCGCGTGCGGACATCGGGCGTGAACGCCGTCAGCTCGTCCATCCGGTGCGGCCCTCCTCGTCGGTGATGCGGATCGTGATCGCGTCGTGGGTGGGATCGTGCGCGGATGCCGTCCACGCGAGGATCTCAGCGGGCAGGGCCTCGGGCCGCCCGCTCGCCCAGGAGCCCAGCGCGTCGAGTCCGAGGTCGACCGGGGCCGTGGTGCGGCCGCCCGCTGCGACGGTCACCCGGGTCACCGCCAGCAGCGTCCGACGTCGGGGACGGATGCCGCGCTCGTGCCGCCGCCCGTAGAGAGGAACGGCGAGGGAGATCTCGGATGCCGAGGCGTTCGCGACGTCGATCAGGACCGTGACACGCTCGCCCCTGCGCAGGTCGGCGGTCGAGACGGTGGGGGACTCGCCGGGAGCAGCGGGGCGCAGACGGACCTCGACCGTCGACGGTGTGCCGGTGCCGAAGAGCACTCCGGCGGGGTGGCGTGCATCGAGGTAGCCGCGCGCCGTCTCGCGGCGCTCGTCGTGCGCGACCGGCAGCACTCCGTCGGCGGAGGGGAGCGTCGCCGGCAGCAGGCCTCCGCCGACACCGGTGGTCAGGGCGGTGATGATCGCCTCTCCACCGCCGGGACCGGGGAAGGGCGCGAGGATCACGGCATCCGAGAGTGCGATGACGTCGTCGAGCGGGCGCGGGCGCCCGTCGATCACGACCGCGATCACCCGAGGTGCCCCCGAGGCGCGTGCGGCGCGGAGCAGGGCGAGCTGTGCGTCCGGCAACCCGAGGTGCGCGAGATCCACGCCCTCGCCGTTGGTGGTGTCGGGTGCCGGCGCATCGATCGCGCCGTTGTCGGCGAACTCGTCGTCGTAGCTGCGGCGGCTCGTACCGCCGAGCACCACGAGGGCGACGTCGGCGCCGTCGAGGGCTGCGCTCACGGCATCCCGGGCGCCGGCGGGATCGGAGAGTTCGCCGCGATGCGTGGAGCCCTGCGCGACGCGCACCCGCTCCGCGCCGTATCGGGTGACGAGTGCGGAGTGCACGGTGGAGGAGGTCGGGTCGGGGACCGGACGCGGGGGCGTGTAGTCGCCGAGCTGGGCGTCGAGGTCCGAGGCGTTCGGTCCGAGGAGGGCGATCACGGGGCCGGCATCCGCGCGATCTTCGGCAGCCGGAAGCGGGAGCGCCCCCGCGTCGTGCACGACGACGACGGACTGGGCGGCGGCACGCGCGGCGAGGGAGAGGAACGCGCGCTCGCGCTCGGGGTCGGCAGGAATCGCGGCCGGCACGTCGGCTTCCCCGAGCAGACCGAGGCGGCGCTTGAGTGCGAGCACGCGGTCGGCGGCCCGCGTGACGACCCCTTCGTCGAGGATGCCGCGATCGACGGCCTCCTCGACGTGCGTGAAGGCCTCGTCCCACAGGCTGAGGTCGACACCCGCGGCGAGAGCGATCGCCGCGGCCGTCGCCGGATCGGGGGCGCTGTCGCGCAGACGATCGATCGCGGTGCCGTCGGCCATCACGAGGCCGTCCCAGCCCCACCCCTCGCGCAGCGTGCCGGTCAAGAGCTCACGATTCGCACTGCAGGGGATGCCGTCGATGTCGTTGTATGCGGCCATGAAGCCGGCGACCCCGGCCCGGGCGGCGGCGTATGCCGGACGCAGATGGATCTCGCCCAGCTCCCGGCGCCCGATCGGTGCGCCGGAGCCGTTGCGGCCTCCGATGCCCGCGCCCTGCGCCGCCAGGTGCTTGGCGACGACGGCGACGCGGTCGGGGGCGATCGCTGATGCTGCAGCCGCGGCATCCGTGCCCTGCATCCCGCGCACCGTCGCCTCGACGAGCAGGGCGGCGAGCGCCGGATCCTCGCCGAAGCACTCTTCGGCGCGGCCCCAGCGCGGGTCGCGCAGCACGTCGAGTCCCGACACCAGCGCGACGTGCGCGCCGCGCAGGCGCGTCTCGGCGGCGACGTGCGCCGCGAGCTCTTCGGTGAGGGCGGGATCCATACCCGCGCCGAGGGCCAGGTTGACGGGGAGGGTCGTGCCGCCGAGGGCCATGAGCCCGTGCGGCACCTCCTCGACGAACAGCGTCGGCAGGCCCGCGCCGTGCGTGACGATGTACTCCTGCACGGCCCGATAGGCCTCGGCGCTGTGCTCGGGCGGGATGCCGTTGCTCCACCGCACCTGCGACCACGGGTCGGCGCGCAGTACGCCGTAGATCGCGCCGATCCCACCCCAGCGGTCGACCTCGCGACGCAGGACGTCGGTGATGCGGGGTGCGCCGTCGGCCCAGCGCACCGCTTCCCAGCCCTTGAGGCGCTGATTGATCTGGCCGACGCGCTCGCGCAGGGGCAGATGTGCAGAGCCCGTCATCCCTTGATCGCCCCGGAGACCAGCGCCTTCTGCATCTGCTTCTGCAGCACGGTGTAGACGAGATAGACGGGCAGCAGGGTCAGGAGGGTTCCGGCCATCAGCACACCGTAGTCGGTTCCCGCGTCGACCTTGAGGGTCGGCAGTGCCACCTGGATCGTGCGCTGGGCGGTGTCGGGTCCGATGAGGATGAGCGGGTACAGGTACGCGTTCCAGAACGAGAGGAAGTTCAGCAGCAGCACGGTCGCGATACCGGGGATGCAGATCGGCAGGTAGACCTGGCGGAGCACCTGCAGCGTCGTCGCGCCGTCCATCGACGCCGCCTCTTCGAGCTCGCGCGGGATGGTGCGCATGAAGGCGGTGAGGATGACGATCGACAGTGGCAGCGCGGTCGCCGGGAGCAGCAGCACCACGAAGGTGCGCGTGTGGAACAGGCCGAGCGATGCCGCCAGCAGGAAGGTCGGGAACAGCGCGGCGAACGAGGGGATCAGAAAGCCCAGGCTGAAGACGGTCTCGATGATGCGGCCGATCCTGCCGGTGGCACGGGCCAGCGCGAACGCGGCGGGGAGCGCGAGGAGCAGCGTCAGGATCAGCGCGGCCACGGTCGTGAGGGCGGAGTTGGCGACGGCGAGGCCCAGATCGGCCTGGCGCAGCGCCGTGGTGAAGTTCGAGAAGTCCCAGCTCGTGGGGAGCGCCAGGGGCGACTCGAAGATCTCCTCGTTCGTCTTGAACGACGACGCGATGAAGTAGTAGAAGGGGATGATCAGGATGGCCGCGTACAGCCAGGCCAGCGTGCCGCTCGTGATCGATCCGACCCGGTCGCGGAGGGGGAGGACGGTGCGTGATGCCATGGGATGCTCCTTCGTCCGGTCAGTGGGTCGCGCGCAGTGTGCGGCGGATCAGCCACATGCCGAGCAGTCCGAGGATGAACAGGATGACGCCGACGGCCTGGCTGTAGCCGAGGTTCGTCTCGACGAACGCCTTGCTGTAGATGAGGTACGACAGCGTCATGGTCGAGGTGCCGGGGCCGCCCTGGGTGAGCAGCAGCACGGTCTGGGCCGAGTTGAACAGCAGCGACAGGAACTGCAGCATCGTCACGACGCCGATGAAGTCCTGGGCGATCGGCCAGTACATGCGCCACGCCACCCGCCAGTCTCCGGCGCCGTCGACGCGGGCGGCCTGCACGATCTCGGTGTCGACGCCGTCGAGGCGCGCGGCGATCAGCACCGCCGAGTAGCCGATGCCGCTCCAGAGCTCGACGGCGATGATCGCGCCGAGCGCCGTGCTCGGGTCGGCCAGCCAGGCGTTCCCTCCCAGGCCGAGGGGAGCGAGGATGCCGTTGATCAGGCCGTCGGGGTTGAGCATGGCGTAGAAGACCATCGCCGTCGCCGGGGCGGAGATGAGGGCCGGGATGAAGAGCAGGTAGCGGAGCACGCGGTGACCGCGCGGCTTCTGCACGACGTAGAACGCGAGGAGGAACGCGAGGATGATCATGATCGGCAGGCCGACGACGATCTGGATGGCGGAGTTGCCGAGCGCGGCCCAGAAGGTCGCATCGGCGAACACCGCGCGGAAGTTGTCCCAGCCCGCGAAGGTCGGTGTCTCGAGCATGCCGGGCCAGCGCAGGAACGAGATCACGAAGATCGCGACCACGGGGCCGATCATGAACACGGCGTACCAGATGAGCGCCGGCAGGGCGAGGCCGGGGAACCGCTCGCGCAACGACGAGCGACGAGGGCGTCGGTTCGGGGGCAGGGCGGTGACGAGCTGTTCGGTCGTGGGGGCGGGGGCGAGCGCGGTCATGGTGTCCTCTCGGGCCCTCAGGCCGCGGCGTAGGCCTTCTCGAACGTGTCGATGATCTGGTCGGCGGAGGCGCGGCCGTAGGCCATCGCGGTCGCGCGGATCATCGGCTCGAAGACGGCGTCGGGGATGAGCAGGTCGGGCAGCATCACCGGGGTCACCTGATCGGTCGTGAGCTGGGAGGCCTGTGCGACGAGGGGGAAGTCGCGGCTGACCACATCGGTGATCCGGCTCATGTCGCGGCCGGAGCCGAGGATGAAGTCGCTCGTGACCTCGGGCGTGTAGAGGTTCTGGATGAAGGGCTTCAGCAGGTCGAGCTTCTCGGCGCCGTTCGCGCTGATCCAGATGCCGTGGCCGTTGAAGCTCTGGATGACGGTGGGATGGGCGACGACGCCGCCGCGCGACGGGGCGGGCCAGCCGCCGACCGTGACCTCGGCAGCGCGTTCGGCGGGCACGAGGGCGAGCGCCGACGACATCGCCGGGACGATCGCGGCCTTGCGGGTGTTGAACTGGGTGAGTTCGGAGTCGGACGTGTATCCCTGCACGTTGTCGACGAACACGCCCGCGTCGCGCAGCTCGACGAAGTGCTCGACGCCGGCCACGGCGCCCGGGAAGTCCGAGAGCTTGCCAGAGGAGAACGCCTTCTTCGCCTCGTCACGGGTGAGGAAGCCCTGCAGGATCTGCAGGAACATCTTCTGGCCGCTCCAGTCGGAGCCACCGACGGTCACCGGGCCGATGCCCTTCGAACGCAGTGCGTCGGCCACGGCGATCAACTCGTCCGAGGTCGTCGGGATGCCGACGCCGGCCTCGTCGAGGAGCCCCGTGTTGAAGGAGACCGGCCAGTTGGTGCGAGTGAACGGGAAGGCGCGCAGGTTGCCCTCGGCATCCGTCCATTCCTCGAGCGCCTCGGGGATGATCTTGTCGCGCAGGCCCCACTCGTCGAGCAGATCCTGCACCGGGATGGTGGCACCGAGGCGGGTCCACGAGAGCGTGCGTCCCTGCAGGTTGACCATCGCGATGTCGGCCTCCTTGCCGGCCAGCGAGCTGGTCTCGAAGACGATCGGCAGGTCGGAGCCGTTCTTGAGGAGGGCGACGGGACGATCGTTCGCCCGCGAGTAGGCGGCGACGACGTCCGAGAACACCTGGGCGCCCGAGACGGCGCCGCTGAGCTGGGTGTGCACGGAGATCGAGCCGACCGCGCTGGACGTCGGCATGAGGGGGCCGCATCCGGTGAGCAGGGGGATCATCACGCCCCCTCCGATCACCGCCCCGAGAAAGGTGCGCCTGCTGATGCCTTCGGTCATGAGCCCTCCTGAGAGCTGCAGTGCTACGGATGGATGTGTCGCGGCGCGCTTTGTAAAGCGGTACACGTCAACGTGCGATTAATGTATACCGCTTTACAACGGAGGGTCAACACCCTAATCTCGGTGGTGTGAGCGAGAAGGTGACGAACGAGAAGAAGCCCGCCCGCGCGACGATCGCAGCGGTCGCCGCGCGCGCCGGGGTGTCGCCCTCCGCCGTGTCGCACGTGTTCAACGGCCGGCCCAACGTGTCTGCGGCGACGGCCGCGCGCATCCGTCAGGCGGCCGACGAGTTGCACTGGCGTCCGAACTACGCGAGCCGCAAGGTCAGCGGTCAGGGTGGACGCAGCCTCGGCCTCGTGATCGCCCGCTCGGGCGACACGTTCGAGCGCGATCCCTTCTTCATGCGGCTGATCGCCGGCCTGACCGAACCGCTCGCCGAGATCGGATGGTCGCTCTCGCTCACCCTCGTGCGCGCCGACGACGAGGAGCGCGTGTACCGCGAGTGGTGGAGCGAGCAGCGAGTGGATGCGTTCCTGCTCGTCGACCTCCGCGACGACGACCCCCGCATCGGCTTCGTTCGCGAGCTCGGCGCACCCGCCGTGCTGCTCGGAGCGCCGGTCGACGACGCCGTGCCGGCCGTGACCGTGCACGATGATGCCGCGTACGAGGAGGTGCTCGAGCACCTTCACGGTCTCGGCCACCGCGCCGTCGCGCGCGTGAGCGATTCGCCCGGTCTCGTGCACGCCCGCGATCGTGATCGTCGATTCGTGGATGCCGCAGAGAAGCGCGGCATGACCTCGCTCGTGCTGCGCTGGGAGCGCGCGGCATCCGATCCGGTGGCCGATCTGCTGGCGCGCGCCGAAGCGACGACGGCCCTGCTCGTCGACAGCGAGGCCCTCGCGGCCGAGATCGTCGCGCATGCGCCCGAGATCGGTGTGCGCGTGCCCGAGCAGCTGTCGGTGATCGCCTGGGAGGACTCCTGGGTATCGAGCCTGGTGCGCCCGCGGCTCACCGCGCTCGACGCCCCGGTCGAGGAGAGCGCTCGCACCGCCGTGGCGCTGCTCGCACAGCTCGTGAGCGGCGAGGACGTCGTGTCGCAGAGCGTGTCGGCGCGGCGCCTGATCGTGCGCGAATCGAGCGGCGCCGCGCCGACGGATGCATGATCCCCGATCCCCGAGACTTCCTGCCCACGATCGAGAAGGACCACAGATCAGTGACTGACAACACTCCGCGCTCCGATGCTCCGCGTTTCGATGCACCGCGTTTCGGGGCGAACTACACGCCCTCCCAGGACTGGATGTTCCAGTGGATGGGGATCGACGCCGATGTCGTGCGCGCGGACTTCGAGGCGCTCGCCGGGCTGGGGCTCGATCATGTGCGGGTGTTCCCGCTGTGGCCCGTGCTGCAGCCGAACCGGACGCTCATCCGCCGCAAGGCGCTCGACGACATCGCTCTCGTGGCCGACATCGCGGCCGAGTTCGAGCTCGACATCGCTGTCGACGTCATCCAGGGCCACATGTCGGGCTTCGACTTCGTGCCGGCGTGGCTGGTCAACTGGCACGACGGCAACATGTTCACCGACGAGAAGGCGATCCAGGCGCAGGCGGCGCTCGTCGCCGCGGTCTACGATGCAGTGCGCGACAAGCCGAACCTCATCGGTCTGACGCTCGGCAACGAGCTCAATCAGTTCCAGCTGCCCAACCCCGCCGCGATGCCCGCCGAGAGCGCCCAGATCACGCACTGGCTCGAGAGCCTGCTGGGGGCGCCGCGCGATCGTGATCCACGCCACCTCATCGCGCACAGCGAGAACGACCACCTCTGGTACCGCGACGGGCATCCGTTCCTGCCCGAGCACGCGTCCCGTCTCGGTGATGTCACGACGGTGCATTCGTGGATCTTCAACGGCACCGCGGCGCGCTACGGCGGCCTCTCGTCGCCGTCGGTTCGCCACGCCGAGTGGATGATCGAGCTCTCGAAGGCGTTCGCGACCGATCCGCAGCGCAAGGTGTGGCTGCAGGAGGTGGGTGCACCGTCGATGAATCTCGCCGACGACGAGATGCCCGAGTTCGCCTCGCGCACGGTCGAGGCGGCGCTGACCACCGAGGGCCTCTACGGCATCACGTGGTGGTGCTCGCATGACGTGTCGCGCTCGCTCGGGGACTACAAGGATCTCGAGTACTCGCTCGGACTGCTCGACACCGAGAACGTCGTCAAGCCGCTGGGTCGGCGGTTCGCGGAGCTGGTCGCTCAGGCGCGGGCGGATGCTGCCGGTGCCGGTGACTCTCCGGTCATGCCGCGCACCGTGGGCGTCGTGATCGACGTGGATGCCGATGACCTTCCGCTCTCGCGCACCGACCTCGCCCCCGGCGGGCGGGTGTTCGAGCGCTGGCACGAGCTGCGGGAACAGGGCGAGCCCGTGACCGTCGTCACCTCGCGCACCGCTCAGGATGCCGCCGCTCTCGCCGCTCGCGGAATCGACACCGTCGTCGAGGTCGCGCAGCGCGCCTGACGGCGTCGTGCCTGACGGCGTCGTGCCTGACGGCGTCGCGCTGGAGGGCCGGAGGGCAGCGCGTCTGACGGCACCGCGCCTGACGGCGTCGTGCCTGAGGGCAGCGCGTCTGCGGGGATCGCGTCTAGGGCATCGTGCCTGACGGCATAGTGCCGGAAGACATCGCGCCCGTTGGCATCGCACCGGAGGGCGATTCACCGGCTGTCGGTGAACCTGACCGTGTTCTGTTCAGGCGGGCGGTCGATGTAGATCGTTCCGGTCGGGCTGGTCCAGACGAGATCGCCGGTGGTTCTGATGCTCTGATCTGCTCGTCCGCCTTCGAGATGGAGCCCGACGTCGTCCTCCCTGGGGCGTCGGTGTTGGACGCGCCAGAGCGAGTGGTGTTTGAGCGTGTGGTGTCGTCGGCAGAGGTGCGCGAGGTTGGTGGCGCAGGTCTCACCGCCGTCGGACGCGGCGTGGGTGTGGTCGATGTCGCATCGTCGTGCGGCGATGTTGCAGCCGGGGAAGCGGCAGCGTTGATCGCGAGCCCGGAGGTGTCGGGTGAGCTGATCCGACGGGCGGTAGCGGTCGACGGCGAGGAGTGCGCCGGTGATCGGGTGTGTGAGCACCCGTTCCCAGCCGGTCGCGTCGCCTGCGAGGAGGCGTGCGGTGCGGGTGTCGATGGGGGAGCGGCCGTCGAGCTCTGCCGGAGGTGCGCCGGAGGCGCTACCGCCGTTATGGCCGCCGGTGTCGTCGTCCATGAGCGTGAGGACGGGGACGGTGATCTCTACCCGTGCGCGGATCTCGCCGAGCAGTCCCGCCTCCGTGTCGTGCCCGGTCGGAGCGCCGGTGAGTGCGATGTCGGCGAGCAGGTCGGCGCGCAGCTGATCGGTCGTGCGGGTGTCGGAGTCGAGGTCCGTGTCGGTGGGGGAGTCGATGTCCGTGTCGGCGGGAGAGTCGATGTCCGGGGCGGTCCCCTTCGCCGCCTTCCGGGCCCGCCCGTTCTCCACGGTGATCGTCCGCGCCATGCGCGTCAGCCGGTCGTGGATTCCGTGGACGAGGACGGCGGGCCCGAGCATCCCGAGTTCGGCCATCCCGTCGTCGAGGTCCTTCACCCACACCCGCCGCAACTCCCGCGCGTCGCGGTGACGCTCGGTGACGGTGCGGGCCTGGTACTGCTCCGCGATCCGCCGCGCCACCCGCCGCAGCCTGTTCGGCGACTCGACCACCGCCGCCTCCACCGCTCGCGCCGCATACCGCGCCCGATCGGCCGGGTCGTCCAGATGTGCGCCCGCGTCGACGATGACCCGGGCGTGGGCGGCGCTGATCCGCCCCGCGCCCTGCGCCGCCCACACCTCGGCGAATCGCTCGACCGCCCACGATGCCTCGTCCATCCGCCGCTCGATCGTACGGTCGCTCGCCCGCACTGCCGCCCCGATCTCCGCCGCCACCGCCCGCAGGGCCATGTCGCCGTGATCGGGATGCGCCGCCTGCCGTGCGATGTCGACCGCGACGCGAGCGGCGACGGCGAGCATCCCGTCGCGCACGGCTGACAGCCGAGCGATCGTCCCCTCGACCGCCCGCACCGAGCCCACCAGATCGGCGATCATCGCCGTCTGGGAGTTCGTTGCGTCGAGCAGTTCCGTCATGCGAACAGCCCACCACAGACCACCGACATTCGAACATATAGACGAAGAATCGTCGCCAATCGGACCGGAGGTTCCCCACAACGCCGCACCGCAGCTCTGGGCCGACCTCACATGTCCGACGAGTGCAGCCACCTCTACCGTGGCTTCCCACCGGCGGTATCCAGCGGTATCCAGCGGCATCCGATGAAGGGGAAAACGACATGAGATTCGACCTCCGCCGACTGCTCGGCATCCCGACCGCGATCGCACTCACGGCGGGCGCGACCCTGTCGCTCGCCGCCGCGACCGACACACCCGCGTCGTCCTCCCCACCCATCACCTACACCGTCGCAGCCTCGGACGAAAGCCCCGACGACTTCATCCGCGACGTCCAGACGTGGACGACCACCTCCGCCGCCGGCCGCGACTACAAGATCTCGGTCGCCCTCCCGGCGAACTACGACGAGAACGGCGATCCGTACCGCGTCCTCTACGTCACCGATGCGAACGCCGAGTTCGGGATGGCCGTCGAGACCGCCCGATTGAACGCGCCGGGCACGATGGTCGTCGGCATCGGGTACGACGACCCCGGCCAGGGCTTCGCGGCCTCCGGAGTGCGCCGCACCCTCGATCTCACCCCGACCGAGATCACGGCCGACGTGCCGACCGGCGGTGCTCCCGAATTCCTCGACTTCCTGAGATCCGAACTCGTCCCGCAGATCGAGAGCGAGTTCCGCGCCGACCCCGGCGACCGCGCACTCATGGGCCATTCCTTCGGCGGTCTCTTCGCCACCTATGCACTGCTCCACAACGACGGACTCTTCCACCGGTTCGTCATCGCGAGCCCCTCGATCTGGTGGGACGACCGCACGATCCTCGACATGGAGGCCGACTACGCCGGGACGCACGACGCGCTCGACGCGCGCGTCTTCCTCTCGGTCGGAGAGCTCGAGGAGACGACCTCCGGGTTCCCGATGACCAGCGACATGACGAGCTTCGCGCGCACGCTCGCCGCCCGCGCCTACGACGGACTCGAACTGGGCGCCACGGTCTTCGACGACGAGACCCACCTCTCGGTGATCGGAGCGGCGTTCAGCCGCGGCCTGAGATTCATCTACGCAGCGCCGGGCACCGACGTTCCGGGAACGTCCCTGCCGGAGCAGCAGGACGTCGCCCCGCAGATCGTCACGCAGCCGTCGGATGCCGAGATCCCCGCGGGAGCGACCGCGACCTTCACCGCCGCGGCGACGGGAACCCCCGAACCCACGGTGATCTGGCAGACGCAGCTGCCGGATGCCGGTGACTGGGTGACGATCCCGGATGCCGCCGCCCCCACCCTCACGATCGACGCCGTCCCGGCATCCGCCTCCGGCACCCGCTATCGCGCGGTCTTCACCAACGCCGTGGGCGAGTCCGCGACCGCGCCCGCCACGCTCACCGTGACGGTCGCCCCGGAGGCGCCCGCCACCCCGTCCGCCGACGACCTCACCGACGACAACCGCGGCCCCGTCACTGCACCGGCCACCGTCGCGCAGGGGTCGCCCTTCGATCTCTCGCTCGGGACCGACCTCGCCGGCGCAACCGTCGACGTCTGCCTCTTCTCCGACCCCGCCCACCTCGGCCTCTTCTCCGACCCCGCCCACCTCGGCACGCTCACGGCGTCATCTGCCGGCGTCGTGCAGGCGATCGTTCCGACGGATGCCGCGCTCGGGGCGCACCGCGTCGCCGTCTACGCCACCGACGGCGCCCTCATCGGTTGGGCGCCGGTCGAGGTCGTCGCGGCGGCGTCCGGCGGCGCGACCGCTCCGGGCGACCGCCTGGCCGACACGGGAGCGGACGCCGGGACCATCGCCCCGATCGCCCTCGCCGCGAGCGCCGCAGTGCTCCTCGGGGGAGGGGCCGCGCTGCTCGCCCGCCGGCGACGCAGCGGGATCGACCTGACGCCGTGATCGACCCGACGCCGTGATCGACCCGACGCCGTGATTGACTCGACGGATGCTTCTGCACGCCGAGATCACGCTGCCGACGCACCAGGCCGCTGACAGCACACGCGAGCACGATGTCGGGAGCATCGTCCTGCTGCACGGACTCATGGGATCGACCGAGAGCTGGCACGATCTCGTTCCGCTCCTCGCCGCGAACGGCTGGCGCGTCGTCGCGATCGACCTCCCGGGCCACGGCCGCTCGCCGCGCGACCCGGGTCTCACGGTCGCGCGCGCCGCGGCATCCGTCGTGCGCACCGTGCAGACGCACCTGCGTCGTCCACCCGCCGTGGCGCTCGGACACTCGTACGGTGGCACCGTACTCGCCGCTGCGGCTCCTGCGCTCGAGTCCGGTCTCGCCGTGTTCGTCGACGCCGCTCTCGGCTTCGCCGGGGGCGCCGACCACGCGGCCCTCACGGCGCAGTACGCTGCGGACGCCGCGTCGCGCACCGTCGAGGCGCTACGTGAGCGCCCCGGGTACTCGGTCGCCGCTGCGCAGCGGGAAGCACGCGCCGCCCAGCTCTTCGACCCCGCGACGTCGGCGTCGATCTCGTGCGGCGCGAACGTCGACGAGCAGCCGCCACCCGGATCGATCGCCGTCGTCGCCGACCCCAGCCGCTTCGTCTCCGATGATGCCGCGAGCCGATGGGAAGAGGCCGGCATCGATGTCCGCCGGATCCGCGGTGCCGCCCACACGCCCTGGTACGGCCACCTCGACGAGTTCGTCTCCGCGCTCCCCGAGGTCTTCGAGCCCCGCGCACCCGGTTACCCTGGACAGTGACATGGCACATCTTCTGGGGGCCGAGGCCCTGCACCTCGAATATCCGACGAGGGTCGTCTTCGACTCCGTGACGCTCGGCATCGAGGAGGGGGATCGCATCGGCATCGTCGGCCGCAACGGCGACGGCAAGTCGAGCCTGCTCGGCATGCTCGCGGGCATCAAGGAACCGAACTCGGGTCGCGTCACGGTGCGCGGCGGAACGACGATCGGCGTGCTCGATCAGGCGGACACGCTCCCCGACGACCTCACGATCAGTCAGGCCGTGGTGGGCGACACCCCCGAGTACGAGTGGGCGGGCGACGCTCGCACCCGCGACGTGATCGAGGGGCTGCTGACCGACCTCCCGTGGGATGCCGAGATCGGCTCCCTCAGCGGTGGTCAGCGCCGCCGCGTCTCGCTCGCCCGCCTCCTCGCCGGCGACTGGGACGTCATCGCCCTCGACGAGCCGACCAACCACCTCGACGTCGAGGCGATCACGTGGCTCGCCGGGCACCTCAAGAAGCGCTGGGCCACCAACTCGGGCGCCCTGATGGTCGTGACCCACGACCGGTGGTTCCTCGATGAGATCTGCACCGAGACCTGGGAGGTGCATGAACGCATCGTCGAGCCTTTCGAGGGCGGGTACGCGGCGTACATCCTGCAGCGCGTCGAGCGCGACCGCATGGCCGCCGCCACCGAGGCGAAGCGCCAGAACCTCGCCCGCAAGGAGCTCGCGTGGCTCCGCCGCGGCGCCCCCGCGCGCACGAGCAAGCCCAAGTTCCGCATCGACGCGGCCAACGAGCTCATCGCCGACGTGCCGGAGATCCGCGACAAGGTGTCGCTGCAGTCGCTCGCCGTGTCGCGGCTCGGCAAGGACGTCGTCGACCTCCTCGACGTGGGCGTGACGTACCCGACCGTCGACGGCGGCGAGAAGACGGTGCTGCGCGATGTCGAATGGCGCATCGCTCCGGGCGAGCGCACCGGCATCCTGGGCGTGAACGGCGCGGGCAAGTCCACGCTGCTGGGCCTCATCTCGGGAACCGTCGAGCCGACGGTCGGCCGCGTCAAGCGCGGCACGACCGTGAAGGTGCAGACGTTGACGCAGCGCCTCGACGAACTCGACCAGTACTGGAACGACCCGGTGCGGGTGATCATCTCGGGCCTGCGCACCTCGTACACGCTCGGCGCCGGCTCGAAGGCGCAGGATCTCACGCCCGGACAGCTCCTCGAGCGGCTCGGCTTCTCGTCCGCCCAGCTCTCGACGCCGGTCAAGGACCTCTCGGGTGGCCAGCAGCGCCGCCTGCAGCTCCTGCTCGTGCTCCTCGACCAGCCCAACGTGCTGATCCTCGACGAGCCCACCAACGACCTCGACACCGACATGCTCGCCGCGATCGAAGACCTCCTCGATTCCTGGTCGGGCACCCTCCTCGTGGTCAGCCACGACCGCTACTTCCTCGAGCGCGTCACCGACCAGCAGTTCGCGATCCTCGACGCGCACCTGCGTCATTTGCCCGGCGGCGTCGACGAGTACCTGCGTCTGCGCCACCTCCAGACCTCGAACGCCGAGAAGGGCCAGGCGGTGAAGGCCGCGACGAGCGCGGCCGCGTCGACGGCATCCGCTCTCGACGGTGCCGCCCTGCGCACCGCGCAGAAGGAGGTCTCCTCCCTCGAGCGCCGCATCCAGAAGCTGACCCAGCAGGTGGATGCCGCCAAGCACGCACTCGCGGAGCACGACCAGGCCGACTACGCGGGTCTCGGCGAGAAGATGTCGAAGATCAGCGCGCAGGAGGCCGAGATCGAAGAGCTCGAGCTGCGCTGGTTCGAGCTCACCGAGCAGATCGGCTGACGCCCGCCCGACCCGCATCGGAACCGGGCGTGCGAACCAGGGACCGTCAGTACCTGGCGATCTCGATGCTGCGGGAATACCTTTGCCTTGCGACGCGCTGTGCTCTGGGCGGGGTCTGACGCCGGCCGGTGTCGCACAGCACGATTCTGCGGCACCGGGAGGTACACATGGAAGGACTCGAGGTCACGGTCCTGCTCGGGCTCACGATTCTCGTCGGCACTCTGATCGCACCGCGGGTGCGGCTGGCGCTGCCGCTGGTGCTCGTCGTCTTCGGGCTTCTGCTCGGCTTCGTGCCGGCGTTGCGCGAGGTGCAGCTGCCGCCCGAGACCGTGCTGCTGCTGTTCCTGCCGGTGATGCTGTTCTGGGAGAGCCTGACGACGTCGCTGCGGTCGATCCGCCGCGACTTCCGGTACATCCTCCCGATGAGCACGCTCCTGGTCGTCGCCTCGGCCTTCGCGGTCGCCGGCGTCGGCGTGCTGTTCGGGATGCCGTGGGAGATCGCCCTCATCCTCGGTGCCGCGGTCGCCCCGCCGGACGCCACCGCGGTCGCGGCCCTCGGCCGCCTGCTGCCGCGGCGCATGTTCATGAAGCTGAAGGCCGAGAGCCTCACCAACGACGGCACCGCGCTGGTGCTCTACGCCATCGCCGTCTCGCTCGCCGTCGGCGGCCAGGTCACCCCGTGGTCGGTCACCTGGACGGTGCTCGTGTCGTACGTGGGCGGCATCGCCGCAGGTGTCGTGATCGCGATGCTCGGCGTGCTGGTGCTGCGCCAGTCGAATCGTACGGCGGTCATCAACGTCACGATGCTGCTCATCCCGTTCTCCGCGTTCCTCGTCGCCGAGCTGATCCACGCCTCGGGCGTGCTCGCCGTGGTCGTGGCGGGGCTCATCGCCTCGTACGTCTCGCCGCGCGTCACGACGGCATCCTCCCGCCGCCAGTCCGACGCGGTCTGGCCGTTCGGGGTGTTCCTGCTCAACGGCGCGCTGTTCATCCTCATCGGTCTCGAGGTGCAGTACGTCGTGCACGAGATCTCGGCCGCGATGATCGGCTGGCTCGTGCTCACCTCGATCGCCGTCTGGGCGACGCTCGTGGTCGTGCGCTACCTCTTCCAGTTCTTCACCGGGTTCTTCCAACGGCCCGCCACCCGGCCGCCGCGCGGTCTGCGCGCCCGGTCGCGCGTGGTCTCGACCGTCGCCGGTATGCGCGGCGCGGTCTCGCTGGCGATCGCGCTGTCGGTGCCGACGAGTCTCGCCGAGGGGTCGTCGGGTCGTGACGAGGTCGTGTTCGTGACCGCCGGCGTCATCCTCCTCAGCCTGCTCGTGCAGGGTCCGCTGCTGCCGGCGGTCGTGCGCTGGGCGCGGATGCCGGTCGACCACGCCGAGCAGGAGGAGTACGAGCTCGCCGAACGGGCGATCTCGGGGGCCGCGCTCTCGGCGCTCGATGACCTCGCCGCCGAGCACGGCATCGGTCAGGAGGTGCGCGATCGCGTGCGCTCCGAGGGATACCAGATGCTCGAGCTCGCCAACGCGAAGGCGTTGGCCCGCGAGCAGGCGCTCGTCGACGCCGAGGCGCGCGAACTCGACGCCCTGCTCGACGCCCCCGACACGACGGCGCCCGGCGCCCCGGCATCCGATGCCCTCGACGATGCACTGGGCGTCGGGGGAGTGACGGATGCCGTCGACGGCACCACCCTGCAGATGATCGCGACCTCCACCGACGTCGACGTGCTGCAGCGCTCGCCCCTCGTGCGCCACGAGGAGCACACCCGGCTCAAGCTCGCCCTCCTCGACCGCAAGCGCGAGGTGCTGATCGGCCTGCGCCGCTCCGGCACCGTCGATGACATCGTGGTGCGGCGCATCGCCGCCCGCCTCGACCTCGAGCAGGTGCGCCTGCAGGGGATCGAGGAGTTTGACTGACCGACGTCGAAGGAGAGGACGCGCTCCGTACGGACCCGACACGCGCGGCCGTCGGGCCCGGTGACGCTGTGTGACAGTCGATTCCGCGCCCGGCGTCGCACCTGCCTAACGTATGGGAGTCCCTGAGAGAGGAACTCGCACACATCATGTCCCGTCGTACCACGTCCATCATCGCCGCGCTCGCCGCGGTCCCGCTCTTCGTCGCGCTCGCCGGATGCGCCACGTCCACCGATGCCGGCTCCGACTCGGGTTCGTCCGAGAACGAGGTCGTCAAGATCGGCGTCGTCGGCAAGGGCGACCCGCAGTGGCCCGCCTTCGTCGAGGCCGCTGAGGAAGAGGGCATCACGGTCGAGCTCGTCGACTTCGGTTCCTACGAGCAGCCGAACCCCGCGCTGACCGAGGGCGAGATCGACCTCAACCAGTTCCAGCACATCGTGTACCTCGCCGGCTACAACGAGGACTCGGGCTCGGACCTCACCCCGATCGGTTCCACCGCGATCTACCCGCTGGGCCTGTACTCGAAGAAGTACGACGACGTCGACAGCATCCCCGAGGGCGAGACCGTCGCCGTTCCGGACGACGCCTCGAACCAGGCGCGCGCCCTGCTCGTGCTCCAGTCGGCCGGCCTCGTCGAGCTCAAGAGCGGCGGAACCATCTTCTCCGACCTCGCCGACGTCGACACCGACAAGAGCAAGGTCAAGGTCACCGCGCTCGAGGCCGCGCTCATCCCGACCTCGCTGCCCGATGTCGCAGCCGCGATCATCAACAACGACTTCGTCGAGGACGCCGGTCTCACCTTCAGCGACGCGATCGCCCAGGACGACCCGGAAGACCCCAACGCGCTGCCGTACGTGAACATCTTCGCCGCTCGCGCCGAAGACGCCGACAACGAGACCTACCTCAAGCTCGTCGAGATCTTCCAGACCGACGAGGCCGTCCAGGCCGGACTCCTCGAGTCGTCGGGTGACACCGCGGTGCCGCTGCAGACGCCGGTCGCCGACCTCGTCGCCTCGCTCGAGAAGGTCCAGAAGGACACCGCAGCGAACAAGTGATCAGGGCGGGGACACCCCGCCTGATGCGAGAGAATCGGGTGGCGCCTCGTGCGTCACCCGATTCGTCGTTTCCCGACATCCCACCCACCGGAGCTTCCATGCCGATCGTGAGCCTGACCAACGTGTCGAAGGCCTATCCCTCCCGCGTACCGGGAGACGCCGAGATCATCGCCGTCGACGACGTGACCCTGTCGATCGAGAAGGGCGACGTGTTCGGCATCATCGGATACTCGGGGGCCGGCAAGTCGACACTGGTGCGCCTGATCAACGCCCTCGAGCCCGCCACCGGCGGCACGATCCTGGTGGACGGCGTCGACATCACCTCGCTCTCCGAGAGTGCGCTGCGCAAGGTGCGCGGCGGCATCGGCATGATCTTCCAGCAGTTCAACCTGTTCTCCTCGCGCACGGTGCGCGCGAACGTCGCATATCCGCTCAAGCTCGCGGGCTGGTCGAAGGCCGACATCGAGGCCCGCGTGACCGAGCTGCTCTCGTTCGTCGGTCTGTCCGATAAGGCCAAGGCCTACCCCGAGCAGCTCTCCGGAGGTCAGAAGCAGCGCGTGGGCATCGCCCGCGCCCTCGCCACGGGCCCCGCGATCCTGCTCGCCGACGAGGCGACCAGCGCGCTCGACCCGCAGACGACCCATGAGGTGCTCGATCTGCTCAAGCGGGTCAACCAGGAGCAGGGCGTCACCATCGTCGTCATCACCCACGAGATGGACGTGATCCAGACGATCGCCACGAAGGTCGCGGTCATGGAGAACGGCCGCGTGATCGAGCAGGGCGACGTGTTCGACGTCTTCTCCGCCCCGCAGAATCCGGCGTCGCAGCGCTTCGTCGGCACGGTGGTCAAGGGCGTTCCGTCGCCGGCCGAGCTGTCGGTGCTGCGTGAGCGCCACCGCGGACGCCTGGTCACCTTCTCGTTCCGCGACGGCGATTCCTCGCAGGCGCAGGTCTTCCTCGATCTCGCTGCGGCCGGCCTCGACTTCGAACTCGTCTACGGCGGCATCAACGACATCCGCGGGCGCGCCTTCGGTCACCTGACCCTGGCGATCCGCGGCGAGAGCGCCGCCATCGACCGCACCCTCGCGGCCATCGCCGAACGCGTCGAAGTCACCGAGATCGCACGAGAGGAGGCCCGCTGATGGATCGTCTGCAGGAACTGATGCCCGAGTTCTGGGCCGCCGCGCTCGAGACGCTGTACATGACGTCGTTCGCGCTCGTCCTCGGCGGCGTGCTCGGACTCCTCATCGGCGTCATCCTCTACGTGACCCGCCCCGGTGGTCTGCTGCCGAACCGCGCCGTGTCGATGCTCGCGAACCTCGCGGTGAACATCTTCCGTCCGATCCCGTTCGTCATCTTCATGGCCGTCGCGCAACCGTTCGCCCGCGTCGTGGTGGGCGTCGGTATCGGCACCACGGCCGGAGCCTTCATCATCGCCCTCGCCGCCTCCTTCGCGATCGGACGCATCGTCGAGCAGCATCTCGTCTCGGTGTCGCCCGGTGTCATCGAGGCGGCGCGCGCGATGGGCGCAGGCCCTCTCCGCATCCTCTTCACCGTCGCGATCCCCGAGTCGTTGGGCCCGCTCATCCTCGGCTACACGTTCATCGTGGTCGCGCTCATCGACATGACCGCGATGGCCGGTCTGATCGGTGGTGGCGGCCTCGGAGCGTTCGCGCAGATCTACGGTTTCCGTCAGTTCGAACCGGTCGTGATGTGGGCCGCGATCGCCCTCATCGTCGTGTTCGTGCATCTCGTGCAGATGCTGGGTACGCGCCTGGCGCGCAAGATCATGCGCCGCTGAGCGCGCCCGTCAGTCGCCTGCGGGGGCTTCTGCCGCGTCGTCGGCGGGAGCGTCCTGCAGGCGACGACGCGTCGTGAACACGCGATCCTCGCCCGACAGCGGGTCGGTGAAGCTCAGCTCGCGCGCGAGCAGCTGCATGGGCCGGGCGAAGTCGTCGGGCGCCTCCGGACGCAGCTCGGGATAGAACGGATCGTTCAGGATGCCGGCGCCCAGAGCCGAGAGGTGCACGCGCAACTGGTGCATCTTGCCGCTGTGCGGGCGCAGCAGCGTGTGCACGACCTGGTCATCGGTACGGATGAGCTCGATCAGCGTCTCCGAGTTCGGCTCGCGCTCGTCGTCGACCCGCACGCGCAGTTCGCCGCGATGCTTGTCGATGTGGGTGCGGTAGACGAGGGGGAGCGGATGCCCCGCCAGGGCCGGACGCTCGGGATCCCAGCCCTCGGGTCGGGCCGACACCGCCTCGTAGGTCTTCTGCACCCGGCGGGTCTCGAAGAGAAGCTGGTAGGCGCCGCGCGTCGCGGGGCGCGCGGAGAACATCAGCAGGCCGGCCGTCGCTCGATCGAGGCGGTGGATCGGAGCGAGGTCGGGGTTGTCGAGGAGGTTGCGCAGCCGCACCAGGGCGGAGTTCTGCAGGAACTTGCCGCCCGGCGTCGTCGGGAGGAAGTGCGGCTTGTCGACCACGACGAGGTCGTCGTCGCGGTGGAGGACCTCGATCTCGAAGGGGATGACGCTCTCGACCGGGGGCTCGCGGTAGTACCAGACGAACTCCACGCTCCCCAGGGGCGCATCGCGCGGCACTGCGCGGGCGTCGATGTCGACGATCTCACCGCGGTCGAAGCGCACCCGCAGCAGTTCCGGCTCGAGGTGGAAGAAACGCTCCACCATGTAGTCGGCGATCGTCGGCCATGGCCCGGTGAGCGGCACGTGCAGGCGCGTCGCGCCGACACCGTCGCGCACGGGAAGGGGCGAGGGCATGCCCATCAGCGCACGCCGCTCACGCGTCGAAGCTCAGGCTGAGCTTGCGCAACAACCCGGCCAGCCGATCGCGGTCGCCCCGCGACAGCGCCTGCAGCAGGTCGGCCTCGACGTCGACGAGGCGGGTGATCGCGGCATCCACCCGCGTGCGTCCGTCGTCGGTCAGCGTGACCAGGATGCTCCGGCCGTCGCCGGGATCGGCCTCTCGTCGCACCAGGCGACGCCCGACGAGGCGGTCGATGCGATTGGTCATCGTGCCGCTCGAGACGAGCGTCTGCTGCAGCAGCTGCTTGGGGGAGAGCTGGAACGGCGCCCCCGCGCGGCGCAGCGCCGAGAGCACGTCCCACTCCCAGGGCTCGAGGTCGCTGCGGCGGAAGACGTCGCGTCGCGCGCGGTCGAGGTGGCGCGAGAGCCGGTCCATGCGGGAGAGCACCTCGAGGGGCGAGAAGTCGAGGTCGGGGCGCTGGGTGTTCCAGGCGCCGACGATCCGATCGACCTCGTCCGTTGCGCTCATCCCTCCATTATCGCGCCCGAGGGCCCCGACTGCGCTTCGTCGCCGAGCTCGACGGTCATGAACGTGCTGTGCGGGTCGGGCAGGTAGGAGCCGAACGGGGCGCACTCCACGAACCCGGCTCGCGCATACAGCGCGTGCGCCGGGCGGAAGAACTCCGCGCTGCCGGTCTCGAGCGAGATTCGGCGGATGCCGCGGCTGCGGGCGTCGGCGAGCAGGGCGTCGAGCATCGCCCGCCCCAGACCCTGTCCCCGGCGGGCGGGCTCGGTGCGCATCGACTTGAGCTCCTCGTGACCCTCGGCGAGCGGAGCGAGTGCTCCCGTGGCGACGAGATCGTCGCCGTCGCGCGCTACGAACAGCCGCACGCCCGGGGCGAGGAGCCGATCGAGCGACAGCGCGTGCTGGCTCTCGGGCGGCGCGGTGCCGGCCATGTCGTCGTGGTGCGCGAGGAGGAACGCGGCGAGGCCGGGGGTCGGGCCCGCGACGCGGTCGATCAGGATGCTCATGGTCGAAGCATCCCAGAGCCGTGTTTCGCGCCGATGTCGGCGTGGCAGAATGAGCGGGCGGCTTTCCTCGCGGAGGCCGCGGTCCGCCGTGGTGTAATGGCAGCACGACAGCCTTTGGAGCTGTGAGGTCTAGGTTCGAGTCCTGGCGGCGGAGCATGACGGAGAACAACCTCGCGATCGTCGTCCTCGCCGCAGGGCAGGGCACGCGCATGAAGTCCCGGCTGCCGAAGGTGCTGCACCCGATCGGCGGTCGCCCGCTCGTCGGCCACGTGCTCACGACCGCTGCCCGGCTCGGCGCCGCGCACGTCGAGGTCGTCGTGCGGCACGAGCGCGACCAGGTCGTCGCGGCCCTCGCCGAGGACTACCCGGACGCCGTGTTCATCGATCAGGACGACGTGCCGGGCACCGGTCGCGCCGTGCAGGTCGCGATCGATGCCCTCCCCGACGACTTCACGGGCGACGTGCTCGTGCTGTCGGGAGATGTTCCGCTCCTGGAAGCCGACACACTCAGCGCCCTCATCGAGGGCCACCGAGCGGCCGCCGCCGCCGCGACGTTGCTGAGTGCGCGCCTCGACGATCCCACCGGATACGGCCGTGTCATCCGCGACGCGGACGGCACCGTGCAGCGCATCGTCGAGCAGAAGGACGCCACCGCCGCCGAGGCCGCCGTCACCGAGATCAACGCCGGCGTCTACGTCTTCCGCGCCCCCGAGCTGCGCAGCTTCCTCGCACAGGTCGGCCAGGACAACGCACAGGGCGAGATGTACCTGACCACCGTGATCGAACTGCTGCGAGGTGCGCAGCACCGCGTCGCGGCGGAGATCGCGGTCGACACCGCATCGACGTTCGGCATCAACGACCGTATCCAGCTCGCCGAGGCGGGACGCGTGCTCAACGAGCGCATCGTCCGCCGCTGGCAGCTCGAGGGCGTCACGGTCGTCGACCCGGCCACGACGTGGATCGACGACGACGCCGTGCTCGCCCCCGACGTCACGATCCTCCCGAACACGCACATCCTGCGCGCCACGACGATCGCGGAGGGCGCGATCATCGGTCCCGACACGTCGCTCGTCGGCTGCGAGGTAGGCGAGGGCGCGACCGTGCGCCGTACCGACGCGACGTTCGCGGTGATCGGAGCCGAGGCGACGGTCGGGCCGTTCTCCTTCCTGCGCCCCGGCACGATCCTGGGCGCGAAGGGAAAGATCGGCGCGTACGTCGAGACCAAGAACGCCGAGATCGGCGAGGGCAGCAAGGTGCCGCATCTGTCGTACGTGGGAGACGCCACGATCGGCCGCGGCGTGAACCTCGGCGCGAGCACGATCACGGCGAACTACGACGACGTGAACAAGCACCGAACGGAGATCGGCGACGAGGTGCACACCGGGTCGCACACGGTGCTCGTCGCGCCCGTTAGGCTGGGAGCAGGCGCGAAGACCGGCGCCGGCGCGGTCGTCCGCAAGGATGTTCCGGCCGGTGCACTGGCCATGACCGTCGCACCCCAGCGCAACATCGAGGGCTGGGTCGAGAAGAACAGAGCAGGGACGGGCGCGGCGGATGCCGTGGCCCGAGAGCGAGCGGCGGAATAGGCAGGCCATGGCCCGGAAGAAGAAGACGGTCGATCTGGATCGCGACAACGGGGTAGCCCCCGGCATCATCGCGAAGACCAAGAAGCGGCTCGTCGTCGCGGGTGGGCGCTCGCACCCCGAGCTCACGGCGGCCGTCGCCGAGGCCCTCGGCACGGAGATCGCTCCGGTCGAGCACCGCACCTTCGCCTCCGGCGAGATCTACGCGCGCTTCGAGGTGTCGATCCGCGGCGTCGATCTCTTCCTCGTGCAGACCTTCGGCGAGCCGGTCAACGAGTGGCTCATGGAGACGCTCATCATGATCGACGCCGCCAAGCGCGCTTCGGCCAAGCGCATCACGGTCGTCGCCCCGTACTATCCGTACTCGCGTCAGGACAAGAAGGGCCGCGGTCGCGAGCCGATCAGCGCCCGTCTCGTCGCCGACCTGCTCAAGACCGCCGGCGCCGACCGCGTGATGAGCGTCGACCTGCACGCCGCGCAGATCCAGGGCTTCTTCGACGGTCCCGTCGATCACCTCTTCGCCAAGCCCGTGCTGCTCGACTACTTCGAGCGCACGCTCTCGGCCGCGGACCGCGAGATCCTCACGGTCGTCTCGCCCGACATGGGGCGCGTGCGCGTCGCCGACACGTGGTCCGACAGCCTCGGCGCCCCGCTCGCGATCATCCACAAGCGCCGCGATCCGAAGGTCGCGAACCAGGTCTCCGTGCACGAGATCGTCGGGACGGTCGAGGGCCGCACCTGCCTCCTCGTCGACGACATGATCGACACCGGCGGCACGATCGTCAAGGCCGCGCAGGCGCTGAAGGCGGCCGGCGCGCACCGCGTCATCGTCGCGGCGACGCACGCGATCTTCAGCGACCCGGCATCCGATCGTCTGCAGGACTCCTCGATCGACGAGGTCGTCATCACCGACACGATCCCGCTCACCGAGTCGCGTCGCTGGGACAAGCTCACGATCCTCCCGATCGCTCCGCTGCTCGCCCGCGCGATCCACGAGGTCTTCGAGGATGGCTCGGTCACGAGCATGTTCGGCGGCGACGCGTAGGCCCATAGCCTTCGCCTCGACACGGCACAGCGGGCACATAGCCACCCTTCCTACGCTCGGATCATCGACACCGCGTCGACGACACCGAGCCGGGAGGACCACCATGATCCGCACGACCGTACCGACTTCCGTCCGCAAGGGATCCGCCCTCGTGGGCATCGCCGGACTCCTCGTCCTTGCCGGGTGCGCGACCACGCCGACCGACACCGGCGGGACGACCGACAGCACCTCGGGCACCGACAGCGCGACCGGCTCGGAGTCCTCCTCGGGCGCCGACGCGTCGTCGTCGTACGCCGACGGCACCTACACGGCGGAGGGCTCGTACCAGACCCCCGAATCGGTCGAGACGATCTCGGTGACCCTCACCCTCGCCGACGGCGTCGTCACCGACGTCGAGGTGACCGGTGACCCGCAGGCGCGCGAGACCGAGCAGTACCAGGGCGCGTTCATCGACGGCATCTCCGAAGAGGTCGAGGGCAAGGCGCTCGACGACCTGAACGTCAGTCGCGTGGCCGGATCCTCGCTGACCAGCGGTGGGTTCAACGCCGCCGTCGATGACATCAAGGAGCAGGCCGCAGCCTGATCCCCGACGGGTGATCTGGCGGTGGTGACGTGGTCGTGGTGATCCTGCGATGGTGATCTGGCGATTCGAGGCGATCGGCACGCGCTGGGAGATCGAGTCGGCCGATGAGCTGTCGGCGGACTCCCGCGGTGCCGTCGATGCCGTGATCGAGCGCTTCGACCGGGAGTGGTCGCGGTTCCGCCCCGACTCCGATGTCACGCGCCTCGCGCGCGAGGGCGGCATGCTCGCCTCTCCCGACGCGGGGGCGATGCTCGACGCGTACCGCGAGCTGTCGGATGCGACCGCCGGGGCGGTCAATCCGCTCGTGGGGGAGAGCCTCGAAGCCCTCGGTTACGACGCCGACTACTCGCTCACCGCCGCAGATCCGGTGATCGCGCCGGCCGATTGGACCGACCGGGTGCGGTGGACGACGGGCACGGCGGCGGTCGCGCATCCCGCACTGATCGACGTCGGTGCGCTCGGCAAGGGGCGTCTCGTCGACCTCGTGCGCGATGCGCTGAGCTCTGTCGCGGGTGACCTGATCGTCGATGCCGGCGGAGACCTCGCCGTGCGCGGCGCTGGTGCCGACGGCGCCGGTGTGCGCATCGGCCTGGAGCATCCGTTCGATCCGTCGCGGGCGATCGGCATCGCCACGATCCGTGACCAGGCCCTGTGCGCCTCGGCCATCAACCGCCGGGCCTGGGGCGACGGACTGCACCACGTGCTCGACGCCCGTACCGGACTGCCGGTGCGCACCTGGGCGGCGACCTGGGCGATCGCACCCGACGCCATGACCGCGGATGCCGTCGCCACCGCGCTCTTCTTCGACGGCGGCCCCGAACTCGCCGCCCGCTGGGGCGTCGAGTGGGTGCGCATGAGCACCGACGGCCGAGCGCAGCGCTCACCCGGGTGCCCCGTCGAGATCTTCACCCCCACCCGTTCGCCCCGATAGGGAAGAGTCGAGCTCATGAACCGTTCCTTCACCGCCGCACGGCAGCGCGTGCTCGCCCTCCTCGGGGCCCTGTCGATGTACCGGCTGGTGCTGTTCGCGCTCATCGCCCTCGCCGTCATTGCCCTCGGCCTGTCGGCGCTCGGGGTCATCGTCTCGCCCACACCGGTCGAGATCGTGGTGTCGTTCCTGGTGCTCGCCGTCGTGATCTCGGGCGTGGATGCGCTGGTGCAGCGTCTGCTCCGCCTGCCGTGGCGTATCGAGTCGTCGCTCGTGACCGCGCTGATCCTGCTCTTCGTCCTGCGCCCGGGCGTCGATGTGCAGGCGATCCTCGGTCTCGCGATCGCGGGCGCCGTGGCGAGCCTGTCGAAGTACCTGCTCGCCTGGCGCGGACGCCACATCCTCAACCCCGCCGCGTTCGGCGCCGCCGTCGTCTCGATCGTCGGGTCGTTCGGGGCGTTCTCGTGGCTCGGCACCTCGGCATCGTGGTGGGTCGGCACCCCGTCGCTCACGATCCCGGTCGTGCTGCTCGGTCTCGCCGTGCTGTGGCGCACCGAGAAGGTGCGGATCGTGCTGCTGTTCCTCGTGATCGCTCTCGCCACGTCGATGCTGCGCCAGTTCGTGCAGGCCCAGCAGGCCGGCCTCGACGCCGATCTCGGCACCGCGTTCTCGTTCGCGCTGCTGCAGTCGCCGTTCCTCTTCCTCGGGGCATTCATGCTCTCCGAGCCGCTGACCCTGCCGCCGCGGCGTTGGCAGCAGTTCTCGGTCGCCGCGGTCGTGGGCGTGCTGGCCGGCTGGCCGATCTCGATCGCCGGGCTGTTCACGCTCGGCCAGGAACGGGCGCTCCTCATCGGCAACCTCGTGGCCTTCGCGTTCGCGGTGCGCGGCTCGGTTCGCCTGGTGCTCGAGAAGCGCCGGTTCGTCACACCCACCGCGCAGGAGCTGACGTTCCGCGCGAAGGGGAAGGTGTCGTTCCTCCCCGGGCAGTACCTCGAACTCGACGTGCCGCATCACCGCCCGGACGCACGGGGAACCCGCCGCGAGTTCAGCATCGTCTCCGCTCCGGCCGACCTTCCGACGCTGCGCATCGCGTACAAGAACGGCGACCAGCAGCATCCGTCGTCGTACAAGCGCGCCCTCGCCGCCGCCGAACCGGGCACGACGCTCGCGGTCACCGGCACCTGGGGCGACTTCCTGCTCCCGCGCGGCGAGAGCCCTGTGCTGATGGTGGCCGCCGGCATCGGCGTCACGCCGTTCGTCTCGCAGCTCCGGCAGCTGCAGGCCCAGGGCGTCGAGCGCGACGTCGTGCTCGTGTACGTCGCGGCGGAGGCCGCCGAGCTCGCGTTCCGCGACGAGCTCGCCGCGACCGGAGCGCACGTGGTCGTGTTCACCCGAGACCAGCCGCACGACCTCCCGCCGCACTGGACCTGGGCGCACGGCATCCGCCTCGACGCCGACGGTCTCGACCGCTTCGTGCCCGACATCGCCGATCGTCATGCGTTCATCTCGGGTCCGCCTCGCCTGATCGCCGACCTCGCGCCCGCTCTCCAGCGCGCCCGTGCCTTGACCACCGACGCCTTCGCCGGGTACTGACCCGCGCGCGGTGCGCGCCGTCTCAGCCGACTGCAGCCCGCCGCACGTGCGCACCTGCACGGAGGAAACACGTCCGCACGGGCGGATGCCGGTTTCCACCGTGCAGACGTGCGCACTCCGTGCAGGTGTGATGCGTGCACTCTTTCTGCACTACGGAGCAGCTACGAGAGTTCTTCGCGCACGCGGCGGGAGAGCACTTGGCTGCTCGTCGAGATCGGTGACGATGGTCGGATGCTCTCGCCTGCACATGTGATCAACCACAGCGGCGGCATCGCCCGCGGCACCTTCCTGCATCGTTTCGGTCTGACACGGTTCCACGTTGCGCGAGCCGTTCGCGACGGGACTGTCGTGCGCGTGCGGCGAGGGGTGTTCGCGACTGATCGCACCGCCCCGGAACTCGTCGCCGCTGCTGCTCACGGAGGAGCGCTCACCTGCACGGCGGCGCTGCGGATGCACGGGATCTGGGTGCTCGATGATGATCCGGACCTGCATGTGTGGCTCGGAGAGAACGGACGCGTCCATCACACCGGATGCGACTGTGTCAGCCATTGGTTCGAGGGGGCGACGGTTCTTGGACTGGCGCCGCTCGAAGACGCGCTGGTGCATGTTTACGCCTGTCGCGGGGCGGAGGCGTTCTTCGTCGCTCTCGAATCGGCGATGCGTCAGCGCAAGATCGGGTCGGCCAGACTGTTGCGAGCGCGGCTGCCGGCGTCCGCGCGATGGCTCATCGACCTCGCTCGGTACGACGCAGGCAGCGGCCTCGAATCGCTCCTCCGGTTGCGGCTGCACCACCTCGGCATCCGCCTGGATTGCCAGGTGAAGATCGAGGGTGTGGGACGGGTCGACTTCGTCGTCGGCGGGCGACTCATCCTCGAAACCGACGGGGCTGAGCATCACGGCGACCCCGCGCAGCGGCATCGCGATCTGCAGCGCGATGCCGCCGCATCCGCGCGAGGATTCGAGACGCTGCGTTTCGACTACGCCCAGGTCGTGCACGACTGGCCCGTGGTCGAGGCGGCGATCATCGCCGCACTCGCCCGGGCGTCCTGACGTTGCGTGGCCTCGCTCATCTGCACGGCCGACGCACGTCTGCACGGAGCACACGGCGGATGTTCCGTGCAGACGTGACTTCTCCGTGCAGACGTGCGGCCCCGATGCCGTGCGGCCCCGATGCCGTGCGGCCCCGATGCCGTGCGGCCCCGATGCCGTGCGGCCCCGATGCCGTGCGGCTCCGAGGACGTGCGGCCCCGACGCCCGCCCCTACGCCTCGCTCGCCTCCGACGTCTCACCCTCGGCCGCCGCAACCGCGGGGTTCCGGGGCAGACGCACCGTGAACGTCGTGTCTCCGGGCTCGCTGGCGACGGAGATGAAGCCGCCGTGCCCCTCGACGATGGCCTTCGCGATCGCGAGCCCCAGACCCGTGCCTCCCGTCTGGCGGGCCCGCGAGCTGTCGCCCCTCGCGAAGCGGGCGAAGAGCTCGTCGCGCACGACCGGATCGATGCCGGGACCGTCGTCGTGCACGCGCAGCACGGCCTCGTCGTCCTCCTGCGCGACCGACAGGGTGATCGTCGTGCCGGCGGGGGTGTGCGTCCGCGCGTTGGCGAGCAGATTCGCGACGACCTGGTGCATGCGCCCGCTGTCGCCGACGACGACGACGGGCTCGTCGGGCACCTCGATGTTCCAGTGGTGATCGACGGCCGTCGGCCGGGCATCGGCCAGACTCTCGAGTGCGAGCTGCGTGAGGTCCACGGTGCCGTAGACCAACTCGCGCCCCTCGTCGAGACGTGCCAGCAGCAGCAGGTCCTCGACCAGACGCGTCATACGCAGCGATTGGGCCTGGATGCGCTCCAGAGACGTGGTCGTGCCCTCGATCGCCTCCGGTCCGTGCGCCTGCTCGAGAGCGCGCAGCGACAGCTCGGAGTAGCCCCGGATCGAGGCGAGGGGAGTCCGCAACTCGTGGCTGGCGTCGGCGACGAAGCGCCGCATCCGCTCCTCGTTCTTCTGGCGAGCGGCGAGTGAGGTGTCGACATGATCGAGCAGCTTGTTCAGCGATGCGCCGACGAGTCCCGCCTCGGTGCGCGGATCTGCCTGAGACGCGGGGATCCGTTCGGTGATCGACACCTCTCCGCGATCGAGGGGCTGGTTGGCCACGCGGGTGGCGGTCGCTGCGACCGCCCGGAGCGGTCGCAGTCCCACCCGGATCGTGATCGCCGTCGTGAGGGCGAGCAGGATGAGCCCGCCGATGGTCGCGAGCGCGATCACCGTGAGCAGCGCGGTGAGCTGATTCTGGATCGCCTCGCGGGGGAGGCCGGTCACGACCACGACGCCGGAGGGTGCCGTCGACGCGGTCACCCGGTACGAACCGAGGCCCTCGATCGTGACGTTCGCGACGTGCTGGCCGTTGAGAGCATCGGCGATCTGCACGAGCTGCGCCGAGGTGAGGGCATCCGTCCCACCCTCGAAATCGTCCGTCGAGCTCGGCACCACGACACCGTCGATTCCGGTCGCCGGGTTCTGGATCGCCACCAGGAGCCCGGGTTCGCCGCCACCGCGTCCGATGATGTTCTGGGCGGTGACGAGGTCGGGCGAGACCTGCTTGATGATCCGCGACACCGAATCCGCATAGCCGTAGATCCGCTCGTCGAGCTGTCGCTCGAGAGTGCTCCCCAGCGTCGCGCTGGTGATCACGGCCACGATCACGAGGATGAGCGAGACGAACCCGATGACGGCGGTCATCAGCCGCGTCTGCAGGCTCATCGGCCGACGCGTCATCCTCGTCTGCGTCACTGCGGGGCCTTGATCATGTAGCCGACGCCGCGCACGGTGTGCAGCAGGGGAGTGCGTCCGGCGTCGATCTTCTTGCGCAGGTACGAGATGTAGAGCTCGACCACCGACGACTTGCCGCCGAAGTCGTAACTCCACACGCGGTCGAGGATCTGCGCCTTCGAGAGCACGCGACGCTCGTTCCGCATGAGGTACCGCAGCAGCTCGAACTCGGTCGCGGTGAGCTCGATCTCGGTGCCGTCGCGCACGACCTCGTGGCTGTCCTCGTTGAGGGTGAGATCGGCGACCCGCAGGATCGACTGTCCGTCGTCGGCCATCGCGTGGCCGGTGCGGCGGATGATCGCGCGCAGGCGGGCGATCACCTCTTCGAGGCTGAACGGCTTCGTCACGTAGTCGTCACCGCCGGCGGTGAGGCCCGCGACGCGGTCGCCGACGGCATCCTTCGCGGTGAGGAAGAGCACGGGTACCAGGCTCCCGGATTCGCGCAGGCGCCGCAGCACGGCCATCCCGTCGAGGTCGGGCATCATGATGTCGAGCACGAGGGCGTCCGGCTCGAACTCGCGGGCGACCTGGAGCGCCTCCATGCCGGATGACGCGGTGCGCACCTCCCAGCCCTCCATGCGCAGGGCCATCGCGAGCAGGTCGGTGAGCATCTGCTCGTCGTCGACCGCGAGGATGCGCAGCGCGGTTCCGTCGGGGCGGCGCAGGTCGGGGAGATCACTGGTCATGCACTCATTCTGCGGAACCTCCTATGGGGTTTCTATGGAGCGCGCTATGCATAGCCTGTGAAGATCGGATGCCGTCATCCCCGGCCCCGTCATCCATAGCCTCTTCATCCATAGCCTCTTCATCCATAGCCTCTTCATCACCTCGCCCTCGAATCCGCATAGAGCGCATTCCTAACGTCGTCTCTGGCACCGCGACCTCCGCGGCAGAAGGAGAGAGATGTACGGAACATATCTGCGGCGCGAACTCGCGGGCCGCAAGAAGCAGACGACGATCGTCGCGATCGGACTCGCGATCGCGATCGGCCTCGTGATCATCGTGAACGCCCTGACGGCGGGCGTGCGCGACGCGCAGGCGCAGGCCCTCGAGTCCGTGTACGGCGTCGGCACCGACCTGACCGTCACCGGAGCTGCGGCGGAACCGGGGGAGGGCGGTGGCCCGCGCTTCGAGTTCGACGCCGACTCCGGCGAGACCGAGGGCGATACGACCACCCTCAACCAGTCCACGTTGAGCACCGATTTCATGCGCGGCACGCTGGAGGCCTCGGTGCTCGACACCGTCGCCTCGACCGAGGGCGTCTCGGCCGCGACGGGCGCACTGAGCCTCACCAACTCCACCTTCTCGGGCGAACTCCCGAGCGGCGGGTTCGGGCAGCAGGACGGCGCGACGCAGGGTGAGCAGGGGCAGATGCCCGCAGAGGGCCAGGCTCCTCCGCAGGGTGGATCCGATGGGGCGGGCGGCGGCGCGTTCGGCGTCGATTCCTTCACCGTCCTCGGCATCGACCCGGCGGCGACGGCGATCGGACCGCTCGCCTCGGTCGAGGTCGGCGACGGACGCGCGCTCGACGCCGACGACAGCGGCGCGCTCGTCGCCCTCGTCGACAGCACGTACGCGACCACGAATGACATCGCCGTCGGCGACACGATCGACGTCGCGGGGTCCGACGTCGAGGTGGTCGGCATCCTCACCTCCACCTCGGATGCGGCCGACACCGCGGCGAACGTCTACCTGCCCCTCGACACCGCGCAGGAGCTCTCGGGCGCCGGCGACGTGATCTCGACCGTCTACGTGCAGGCCGACTCGGCATCGTCGATCGACGCGGTGCAGGCGGCGCTCACCGACGAGCTGCCCGATGCGACCGTCACCTCGCAGACCGAGCTCGCGTCGAGCGTCTCGGGCTCGTTGTCGAGCGCGACGTCGCTCATCACCAACCTCGGCACGTGGCTCTCGATCATCGTGCTGGCGGTCGCCGTGCTGCTGTCGGTCCTGCTGACCCTCTCGGGCGTCGGGCGCCGCACCCGGGAGTTCGGCACCCTGAAGGCGATCGGATGGTCGAACGGGCGCGTCGTGCGCCAGGTGGCCGGGGAATCCATGGTGCAGGGCCTCATCGGGGGAGCGGTCGGCCTCGTGATCGGCATCGCCGGAATCATCGTGATCAACGTCATCCGGCCGACGGTCGCGGCGGGCGCCGCGGCCACCGAGGGTGCGCAGGGCGGCCCCGGCGGTATGGGCGGGCCGACGGGCGGGGGAGGGATGTTCCAGACCACGCAGGCGGCCGACATCGTGCTGCAGGCCCCCTTCACCCCGTGGGTGCTCGTCGCCGCGGTCGGTCTCGCGGTGCTCGGCGGCCTCGTCGCCGGTGCCTTCGGCGGCTGGCGCGCCGCCCGCCTCAGCCCGGCCGAGGCTCTGCGGTCGGTCGCGTGATCGCGCCGTCCACGACACCCACGACAGACCAGGAGAAGAAGATGACCATCACCGACACCACCGCCACCGCTTCGGAGACGGATGCCGCGGCGCCGCTGTACCGCGCCACCGGCGTCACGCGCACCTACGCCCAGAATGGGCGGACGGTGAAGGCGCTGACCGGCGTCGATCTCGAGATCGGCACCGGCGAGTTCGTCACGATCCAGGGGCCGACCGGCGGAGGGAAGTCCACGCTGCTCCAGCTGCTCGGCGCGCTCGACCGCCCGTCGTCCGGCTCCCTGACCCTCGGAGGCACCGAGCTCGCCTCGGCCTCGCCGAAGGAGCTCAGCCGCATCCGGGCCGAGGAGATCGGGTTCGTGTTCCAGGGGTTCAACCTGATCCCCACGCTCACGGCCGCCGAGAACGTCGACATGGCGCTCGAACCGACCTCCCTCGACAAGGGCGAGCGACGCCGTCGTGTGACCGAGGCGCTCGAACACGTGGGGCTCGCCGACCGCGGCGATCACCTGCCCACCGAGCTCTCGGGCGGTCAGCAGCAGCGGGTCGCGATCGCGCGGGCGATCGTCAAGCGCCCGCGCGTGCTGCTGGCCGATGAGCCGACGGGAAACCTCGACGAGAGCATGCGCGATGAGATCCTCGCGCTTCTCGAAGGGCTCTGCGCCGAGGGCATCACGATGATCGTCGTGACGCACGACTCGGCCGTCGCCCGCCGCGCCACCCGCCGGTTGCGGCTTTCGAAGGGCACCGTGCAGGACATCACGAAGTAGGCGAACGCACGAAGGGCCCCGGCGTGATGCCGGGGCCCTTCGTGTGCGTCAGCGCGAGGTCAGTGGGTGTCCTCTGCCTCGATCTCGGTGCGGTCGCCCGACCACTGCGTGTGGAAGGTGCCTTCCTTGTCGATGCGCTTGTAGGTGTGGGCGCCGAAGAAGTCGCGCTGACCCTGCACCAGGGCGGCGGGCAGGCGGTCGGCGCGGATGCCGTCGTAGTACGACAGCGACGACGAGAACGCCGGAGCCGGGATGCCGGCCTGCGCGGCGGTCACGACGACGCGGCGCCAGGCGGACTGGCCGCGGGTGAGCGCCTCGGCGAAGTACGGTGCGGTCATGAGCACCGGCAGCTCGGGGGTCTCGGCGTAGGCGTCGGCGATGCGGTTCAGGAACTGTGCGCGGATGATGCAGCCGCCGCGCCAGATCTTCGAGATCGCCCCGAGGTCGATGTTCCAGTCGTACTCGGCGGCGCCGGCACGGATCTCGTCGAAGCCCTGCGAGTAGGCGACGATCTTCGACGCGTACAGCGCGAGGCGCACGTCCTCGATGAACTGCTCGGTGTTCTCGGCCGAGACGGTGAACTCCTCGTCGGGGCCCGGGAGGGCGCCGGCGACCGCGCGCTGCTCGGGGTGCGACGAGAGCGAACGGGCGAAGGTCGCCTCGGCGATGCCCGAGACGGGAACGCCGAGCGAGAGGGCCGTCTGCACGGTCCACGCCCCGGTGCCCTTGGCGCCTGCCTGGTCGAGGATGACGTCGACGAGCGGCTTACCGGTCTCGGCGTCGACCTGGCGGAGCACCTCGGCGGTGATCTCGATCAGGTACGACTCGAGCTCGCCCTTGTTCCACTCGGCGAAGATGTCGGCGATCTCGGAGGGGCTCTTGCCCGTGCCGCGACGGATGAGGTCGTAGGCCTCCGCGATGAGCTGCATGTCGGCGTACTCGATGCCGTTGTGCACCATCTTCACGAAGTGACCGGCACCGTCGTGGCCGACGTGCGTCACGCAGGGCTCGCCCTCGGCGATCGCCGCGATGGACTTCAGGATCGGGCCGAGGGTGACCCACGACTCGTCCGAGCCGCCGGGCATGATCGAGGGGCCCGTGAGGGCGCCCTCCTCGCCACCGGAGATGCCGGCGCCGACGAAGTTGATACCGGTCTCGCGCACGGCCTTCTCGCGACGGATCGTGTCGGGGAAGTACGCGTTTCCGCCGTCGACGATGATGTCGCCGGGCTCGAAGACCTCGACGAGCGAGTCGATCACGGCATCCGTCGGGCCGCCGGCCTTGACCATGATGATCGCCGTGCGCGGCTTCTGCAGCGAGTCGGCGAACTCCCGGTAGGACTGCGCCGGGATGAAACCGGCCTCGGGGTGCGCATCGAGAAGGCTCTGGGTCTTCTCGTAGCTGCGGTTGAAGATCGCCACCGTGTTGCCCTCGCGGCTGGCGAGGTTGCGGGCGAGGTTCGACCCCATGACGGCGAGTCCGACGACTCCGATGTTGGCTGATGCTTCGGGCACAGAAGGCTCCTCGATCGTGAAGAAGGGTTGTTCTCAGCGTATCGCTGTCACCGGGGACCCGTGCGCGTGTGTCTCGGTTTGCGTCAGCGACCGGCAGGGCGCCGCTCCGGGGGCCTCTACGCTGGATGCAGACGGCGTCTTCGAGGAGGAATCAGCGTGGTGAACAGCGGACCCAGACTGCGAGCGGTGGTAACGGTGCCGTTGCCCGAGGAGCAGTGCCGACTGATCGAAGAACTCGAGCCCCGGCTGGAGGTCGTGCGCGACCACTCGCTCGTGCATCCCGCGCGCTGGCCCGCCGACTGGTCGGGGGATCCCGACCACGTGCGCACCGCCGAGCAGCAGACGGCGTTCGACGCGATGGTCGACTCCGCCGATGTTCTCTTCGGCATCCCCGATGTGGACGCGGCGGCGCTCGCCCGCACCGTACGTGCGAACCCCGCCCTGCGCTGGGTGATGACGACGGCGGCGGGCGGAGGGGCTTCGGTCAAGGCCGCGGGTCTCGACCGCGCCGAACTCGATCGCGTCGTCTTCACCACGAGCGCGGGCGTGCACGGCGGCACGCTCGCCGAGTTCTCGGTCTTCGCGGTGCTCGCCGGGGCGAAGGGACTTCCCCGGCTCCTCGCCGACCAGCGCAGCCGCACCTGGCCGGATCGCTGGCAGATGCATCAGCTCGACGAGATGACCGTGCTGGTCGTCGGCCTCGGCGGCATCGGAGCGGAGTGCGCGCGCCGCTTCCACGCGCTCGGCGCGACCGTGTGGGGCACCACCCGTTCGGGTGAGCCGGTGGATGGCGTCGACCGTCTGATCCCGCTCTCCGAGCTGACGGATGCCGTGGCCCAGGTCGACGCGATCGTCGTGACCCTGCCGGGCACCGAGCAGACTCACCACCTGATCGGCGCCGACGTGCTCGCCGCCGTGAAGCCGGGACTGATCCTCACCAACGTCGGTCGCGGCACGGTCGTCGACGAGGCCGCGCTCCTGACGGCTCTCGACGACGGGCGCGTGGCGTTCGCCGGCCTCGACGTGTTCGAGCAGGAGCCGCTCGCCGATCAGTCACCGCTGTGGAGTCACCCCCGGGTCCTCGTGAGCCCGCACACGGCGGCGATCAACGCGAACGAGGAGGAGCGCATCGCGCGCCGCTTCGCCGACAACGCCTCCCGGCTGCTCGACGGTCGACCGCTGCGTGCGGTCGTCGACACCGTCGAGTTCTACTGAGCGGAACTCTCTTGAGCGCGTTCGACGGAGGAGGAGTTCGATGACCGTGCGAATCATCGTGATGGGGCCGAGTGGCTGCGGCAAGTCGACGGTGGGCCTCGCGCTCGCCGAGAGCATCGGGGCCCGGTTCATCGACGCCGACGACCTGCACCCGATCACGAACGTCGACAAGATGGCCGCCGGCATCCCGCTCGACGACGACGATCGGATGCCGTGGCTCGGCGTCGTGGGACGGGCGCTCCAGGCCGACGATCGGATCGTCATCGCGTGCTCGGCGCTGCGTCGCATCTACCGCGATGCGATCAGGGCGGAGTCGTCCGATGCGTTCTTCGCGGAGCTGACCGTCGACAGGGCGGCGCTGGAGGAGCGGATGCGTGCTCGGACCGATCACTTCATGCCGGCGGCGCTGCTGGACTCGCAACTGGCCACCCTCGAGTCGCTCGAGAGCGACGAGAACGGCATCCGCGTCGAACCGGCGGACGTCGAACGCAGCGTCTCGTTGATCCGGGCGGCGATCGGGGACCCGGCCGCCTGAGGCGTCAGTCCTTGCGGTAGCCGGAGCGGCCGAGCGAGAACAGTGCGGCGAAGCTGGCGATCGTGGCGCCGACGGTCATCGCGCCGATGACCCAGAGGATGACGTGCGAGAAGAAGGCTCCGTCGAGCATGAGGGGTCTCCGTGATCTGCGAGAAGGCGAACGGTGTCCCCAGCCTATCGGGTGATCCGGTACCATTGATCGAGTACCTCGGCGAGGGATGATCGCGCGCGTGCGCGAGCGTCCGTTATCGACGCGGCGATGCGAGTCCCCGGTGGCTTTCCTCACGTGTCCATGTCGAGAACACGACAACACACAGACCACCGCGCGGCGCAATCGCTGCGTGCCCCGAAGGAGAACCTCATGTCTGAAGACACCAAGGTCCAGGCCGAGCTGCGCAACAGCTTCGGCAAGGGCTTCGCCCGCCGTCTGCGCGCCGCCGGCAAGATCCCGGCCGTCATCTACGGCCACGGAACCGAGCCCGTGCACGTCGCACTGCCCGGCCACCAGGTCTCGCTCATCATCCGTCGCGCCAACGCGCTGCTCGAGCTCGACATCGAGGGCACGCCGCAGCTCGCCCTGGTCAAGGACGTCCAGAAGGACCCCGTGCACCAGATCATCGAGCACATCGACCTCCTGGTCGTGAAGAAGGGCGAGAAGGTCGCCATCGACGTGCCGATCGTCGTCACCGGCGAATCGGCTCCCGGCACGATCGCCAACCTCGACGCGACCACGCTGTCGATCGAGGCCGAGGCCACGCACATCCCGCAGAACGTCGAGGTCTCGGTCGAGGGCCTCGAGGACGGCACGCACATCACGGCTGCCGACGTGAAGCTCCCGAAGGGCTCGACGCTGCTGACCGACGCCGAGGTGCTCGTCGTCGCCATCTCCATCCCGGCCCTCGAGGTCGAAGAGGACGAGGCGCCCGCCGAGGGCGAAGAGGCTGCCGCCGAGGAGCCCGCCGCGGAGTGATCTCCGGCTGAATCACCGACAGAGGGGGCGCGATCCGATCGCGTCCCCTCTGTCGTACCCCGACCGGGCGGCCGTCGCGCGCCCGTGCGAGAGGATGAGGACATGACTTCCCCCTGGCTGGTGGTGGGGCTCGGCAATCCGGGCCCGCGCTACGAAGCGACCCGTCACAACATCGGGCAGATGGTTGTCGACGAGCTCGCCGCGCGCCGCAACGAGAGCTTCCGCGAGCACAAGGGCGGAGCGCGCGTCGTCGAGACCTGGCTCCGACCCGGCGGCGACAAGCTCGTGCTCGCGAAGCCGAACACCTTCATGAACGTGTCGGGCACGCCCGTGGCGGCGCTCGCGCGCTTCTACTCGGTGCCGGCGGAGCAGATCATCGTCGTGCACGACGAGCTCGACATCCCCTTCGACACCGTCAAGCTGAAGACCGGGGGAGGGCATGGCGGTCACAACGGCGTGCGCGACATCGCGCGCGCGATCACCACTCCCGAGTTCCCACGTGTACGGGTCGGGATCGGGCGCCCCGTCGGACGCCAGGATCCGGCGGACTGGGTGCTCTCGCCGTTCGGCAAGGACGAGAAACCGAACCTGCCGATCCTCGTCTCGGATGCCGCGGACGCCGTCGAGCTCCTCATCGGCGAGGGACTCCTCGCCGCCCAGCAGAAGCATCACGCGCCGCGCTGAGGCGCAGGGTGCGGAGTCGTGCTGCGCAGGGCGCGGAGTCGTGCTGCGCAGGGCGCGGACTCGGGCTGCGCAGGGCGCGGACTCGGGCTGCGCAGGGCGCGGACTCGGGCTGCGTAAGGCGTCGAGTCGTGCTGCGCAGGGCGCCTCAGCTGTAGAGGCCGATCCCTCCGGCTGCCGCTCCGGCGCCGAGCGCGACCCCGGCGATGAGGAAGAAGATCGCGGGGCCGACGACCGCGACGATGAGCGCGCCGATTCCCTGGCCGCGACCGCGCTTGCGTGCGATGGCCATGATGCCCAGCGCGATCGCGGCGATGCCGAGGATCGTGCCGGCCCAGAACGAGATCTCCGCCCACAGCACCTGGTCGCGGGCGGGGGAGAGGACGGCGAGCGACGAGAGGTCGTCGCTGTTGAGGCGCACGATCGCCTCGGGCACCCGTCGGCCGATCTCGTACGAGGCGAACGCCGCCACGATCGGCGTGACGACGGCGGCGACGAGAGCGAAGACCAGCGACAGCGTGCCGGTCAACTTCGACGGCCGGGGTGCCGGGTCGGGCACGGTGTACGCACCGGTGGGAGCCGTGTATCCGCCGACCGGCACCTGATAGGCCCCGGGAGGCGCGGCGTAGCCGGGCGCCGGCGGAACGGGCGGAACGGACGCCCCGTACGCCGCAGGTGCGAGAGCCGGAGCGGCAGCGGGCGGTGCGGGTGCGACGGGCGGTGCGGCCGGCGGAGCCGGGGGAACGAAGCCTGAGGGCACGGAACCGGACGGCGGAGGAAGCTGGGGATCGGTCACGAGGTCATCCTAGGGTGAAGGGTCAGACCCGGCGGAGCAGGCCGACGCGGTCGTAGACCTGCGCGAGGGTCGCGTCGGCCACGGCATCCGCGCGTCCGGCGTTGTCCGCCAGGATGCGGTCGAGCTCGGCCGGATCGTCGAGGAGCTCGAGCGCGCGGGTGCGCACCGGTTCGAACTCCGACACGACGACCTCCGCGAGGCCCTTCTTGAAGTTGCCGTAGCCGCGTCCGGCGTATTCGTCTTCGATCGACGCGACCTGGCGGCCGGAGAGGGCCGCGTAGATCGTGAGCAGGTTCGAGACGCCGGGCTTGCTCTCACGGTCGAAGCGCACGGAGCCCTCGTTGTCGGTCACCGCGCGCATGATCTTCTTCGCGGACTTGGCCGGATCGTCGAGCATCCACAGCACGCCGGCGTCGCTCTCGGCCGACTTCGACATCTTCGACGTCGGGTTCTGCAGGTCGTAGATGCGCGCGGTGTCCTTCTGGATCACCGGCATCGGCACCGTGAACGTCTCGCCGAAGCGCGAGTTGAAGCGCTCCGCGAGGTCGCGGGTGAGCTCGACATGCTGCTTCTGGTCGTCGCCCACGGGCACCACATCGGTCTGGTACAGCAGGATGTCGGCGGCCATCAGCACCGGATACGTGAACAGTCCGACGCTCGTGGCGTCCTGTCCGTACCGCGCCGACTTGTCCTTGAACTGCGTCATGCGCCCGGCCTCGCCGAAGCCGGTGATGGTGCTGAGGATCCAGGCGAGTTCGGCGTGCGCCCGCACGTGCGACTGCACATACAGGGTCGACTGCGAGGGCTCGATGCCGGCGGCGATGTACTGCGCGGCAGTGCGGCGCGTCTTCTCGCGCAGCACCGCGGGGTCCTGAGCGACCGTGAGGGCATGCAGGTCGACGACCGAGAAGAACGCGTCGTACGAACTCTGCAGATCACGCCACTGGAGGAGCGCCCCGATGTAGTTGCCGATCTGGAGGGAGTCGGCGGAGGGCTGCATTCCTGAGTAGAGGCGAGGCTTGGTCACGCGTTCAATCCTATGGGGCGGGGGAAGCCGCCGGTGCCGGGTCAGTAGGTGTAGTCGACGACGACCGGAGCGTGGTCGCTCCAGCGCTGGTCGTACGCGGCGGCGCGGGCAACGTGGTAGCCGGTGGCACGCTCGGCGAGTGCAGGCGTCGCGAGGTGGTAGTCGATGCGCCACCCGGAATCGTTGTCGAACGCCTGTCCGCGCATCGACCACCAGGTGTAGGGCCCCTCGACCTCTCCGTGGAAGCGGCGGCCGACATCGACCCAGCCGAGCCCGGTGCCGACCGTGCCGTCGACACCCGTCACCTCGGTGCCGGCTGCGCCGAGGAAGCGATCGAAGTAGGCGCGTTCACGGGGGAGGAACCCGGCCTTCTTGCGGTTGCCGCGCCAGTTCTTGATGTCGAGCTCGCGGTGGCCGACGTTGAGGTCGCCGGTCACCAGGGCGAGCGCATCGTCGGCGCCGAGTTCGCTCAGGCGCGGACCGAAGGCATCGAGGAACTTCCACTTCTCGTCCTGCTTCGGGGTGTCTGCCTCGCCGGAGTGCACGTAGGCGCTGACCACGGTGAGCGGACGGTCGCCGAGCAGGAAGTCGGCCTCGATCCACCGGCCCTTCGAGTCGAAGTCCTCGGCGCCGAACGCCGTGCGGGAAGCGAGCGCCGGAACGCGGCTGGCGATCGCGACGCCGGCGCGGCCCTTGGCGGTCGCCTCGTCGTGCACGAACGACCAGCCGGGCAGGGCGGCTGCGAGATGCTCGTCCTGACCGCGGACCTCCTGGAGCGTCAGGACGTCGACGTCGGCGGCGTCGAGCCATCCGCTCATGCCGTTGCGGGCGGCCGCCCGGATCCCGTTGACATTGACCGAGGCGATACGCAGATGAGGCATGTGATCCAGCCTACGGGCGGGGTCGGACATTGCCTGTCGTCACCGCGTCCGCCTCGGCGTCCGCCCGCGCATCCGTCAGCCTCTGCTGCGCGGCCTTCAGCGCGCGTCGTGCGGCCGGTCGCCGGTACCAGGGCGCCGTGTCGACGGCCTCCTGCGCTCGGCGCACCTGCACGCGGGCGGCGAGCAGGAGCGCCTGCTTCTCGGCCCGACGCGCCGTCTCCTCGTCCTCGCGCTCGAGCGGCTGATCCTTGTCCTCGGCCGCCACCGCGATCCACGAGGCCGCCATCAGCACCACGATCGCCAGCCAGCGGCACCAGAGCAGCAGACCGATGATCACGGTGAAGGAGGCGAGCAGTGGATTGCTGGGCACGTGCGAGAGCAGCAATCCGGCACCGAGCTGCAGCACGACCATCGCGCCTCCGCCGAGCATCGCACCGGGCCAGATGAATCGCCAGTGCAGATGCGTACCCGTCAGGAAGCGCACCAGCATCGCCAGCGCGGTCGCATCGAGCGCGAAGGCCACGACGACCGAGACGGTCTGCGCGCCGAACGAGAAGAACCAGGTGCCGGTGCTCCAATCGAAGAGCAGGAAGATCTGCTCCAGCGCCCAGACGCTCAGGGAGATGAGCACCGCGCCGACGAGCATGGCCCCGCCGAAGACGATCGCCGCGAAGAAGTCGCGCACCTTGAGCAACCAGTACGGGCGCGCATCGAACGGCAGCCCGAAGAGGTCGCGCACCGCGCGCCGGGTGAAGGTCACCGCGCTCACCGCCGTCCACAGCGCCACGCCGACGGCGATCGCTCCGGTGATGCCCAGAATACCCGTGGAGTCCTGAGCGATCTGGGTGACGTCCTCGACCGAGAACAGGCCGCCCTCCGGGGCGATCAGCCCCGGGATGTACGTGTTGACCAGGCGCACGAGGGCTTCGATCGCGAGGCTGCTCGCTCCGAGCCAGAGACCCGCGCCCGCGAAGCCGACGTACAGCAGCGCGAAGAGGGCGAAGAGCACGTAGTAGCTCATCCCCGCCGACAGCAGGAAGCCGTTGCTGAACGCGAAGTTGCGCCAGACCCGCACCGGGAAGGCGGCGAGGGTGCGGTCCTTCAGCTCCGTCACACGCTCGATGGGTGCCTCGAGCCGCGCGCGGAGGGGACGGGGAGCGGACATGCCCTCCACATTATCGATCGGTGACAACGGGCCGAAACGCGAGAACGGGCGGCTCCCCGAGGGAGCCGCCCGTTCTCGAACGAATGCCGGATGCAGGTCAGGGGCGTCCGCGCAGCACGGCCTGCTTGACCTCGGCGATCGCCTTCGTGACCTCGATGCCACGGGGGCAGGCCTCGGAGCAGTTGAAGGTCGTGCGGCAGCGCCAGACGCCCTCCTTGTCGTTGAGGATGTCGAGACGCACGGCGGCGTTGTCGTCGCGCGAGTCGAAGATGAAGCGGTGCGCGTTGACGATCGCCGCCGGGCCGAAGTACTGACCGTCGGTCCAGAAGACGGGGCACGACGAGGTGCACGCCGCGCACAGGATGCACTTGGTGGTGTCGTCGAAGATCTCGCGGTCGGCGATCGACTGGGTGCGCTCCTTGCCCTTCTCGGGAACGGAACTCGCGACGAGGAACGGCTGCACCTCGCGGTAGGAGGCGAAGAACGGCTCCATGTCGACCACGAGGTCCTTCTCGAGGGGAAGTCCCTTGATGGCCTCGACGTAGATCGGCTTCGAGATGTCGAGGTCCTTGATCAGCGTCTTGCAGGCGAGGCGGTTGCGACCGTTGATGCGCATGGCATCCGATCCGCAGATGCCGTGCGCGCAGGAGCGACGGAAGGTCAGCGAGCCGTCGACCTCCCACTTGATCTTGTGGAGCGCGTCGAGCACGCGGTCGGTGGAGTAGAGCTCCACGTCGTAGTCGACCCAGTGCGGCTCTGAGTCGACCTCGGGGTCGAAGCGGCGGATGTTGAAGGTGACGATGAAGGACTGGATCCCGGTCTCTTCGGTCGTGTCTGCGGGGGCCTCGGCGATGGCGTTCGACATGCTCAGTACTTCCTCTCCATCGGCGGGTAGTTCAACTCGCCCTGCTCGTTCTTGGTGAAGACGACGGGCTTCCAGTCGAGCTTGATGTGGTCGCCCGGGTCGGACGAGTGCGCGTCTCCGGTGAGGTACGCCATCGTGTGCTGCATGTAGTTCTCGTCGTCGCGCTTGGGGAAGTCGTCGCGCATGTGGCCGCCGCGGCTCTCCTCGCGGTTCTGCGCGGCGTAGACGACGACCTCGGCGATGTCGAGCAGGAAGCCCAATTCGACGGCCTCGAGGAGGTCGGTGTTGAAGCGGTGGCCCTTGTCGTCGACGTGCACGTTCTTGTAGCGCTCGCGCAGCTCGGCGATGACGCCCAGCACGTGCTGGAGCGACTCGTGCGTACGGAAGACCTGTGCACCCTTGTCCATCTCGTCCTGCAGCGTCTTGCGCAGCACGGCGATGCGCTCGGTGCCCTGGTTGTTGCGCAGACCCTCGAGCATGTCGGAGACGAATCCGGCCGGGTTCTCCGGGAGCGGCACGAACTCGGCCGTCTTGACGTACTCGACCGCGTTGCGGCCGGAGCGCTTGCCGAACACGTTGATGTCGAGCAGCGAGTTGGTGCCGAGACGGTTGGCGCCGTGCACCGAGACGCACGCGCACTCGCCGGCCGCGTAGAGACCCGGGACGATCGTGTCGTTGTCGGCGAGCACCTCGCCGTTGTTGTTCGTGGGGATGCCGCCCATCGCGTAGTGCGCGGTCGGCATCACGGGCACCGGCTCGACGACCGGGTCGACACCCAGGTACGTGCGGGCGAACTCGGTGATGTCGGGGAGCTTGGTCTCGAGGACCTCGGCACCCAGGTGCGTGCAGTCCAGCAGCACGTAGTCCTTATGGGGACCGGCGCCGCGGCCCTCCGCGACCTCCTGCACCATGCAGCGCGCGACGATGTCGCGGGGAGCGAGGTCCTTGATGGTCGGCGCGTAGCGCTCCATGAAACGCTCGCCCGAGGCGTTGCGCAGGATCGCTCCCTCACCGCGGGCACCCTCGGTGAGCAGGATGCCGAGGCCGGCGAGACCGGTCGGGTGGAACTGGAAGAACTCGAGGTCCTCGAGCGGGAGGCCCTTGCGCCAGACGATCCCGACGCCGTCACCCGTGAGGGTGTGCGCGTTGGAGGTGGTCTTGAAGATCTTGCCGAATCCGCCGGTGGCGAAGATCACGGCCTTCGCCTGGAAGACGTGGAGCTCACCGGTGGAGAGGTCGTAGGCGACGACGCCGGAGACCTGCGTCTTGCCGGCGGCATCCTTCACCGTCAGCAGGTCGAGCACGTAGAACTCGTTGAAGAAGTTGATGCCGAGCTTGACGCAGTTCTGGAACAGCGTCTGCAGGATCATGTGGCCGGTACGGTCGGCCGCGTAGCAGGCGCGGCGCACCGGCGTCTTGCCGTGCTCGGCCGTGTGACCGCCGAAGCGCCGCTGGTCGATCTTGCCCTCGGGCGTGCGGTTGAAGGGGAGGCCCATGTTCTCGAGGTCGATGACCGCGTCGATGGCCTCCTTCGCGAGGATCTCCGCCGCGTCCTGGTCGACGAGGTAGTCGCCGCCCTTGACCGTGTCGAAGGTGTGCCACTCCCAGGAGTCCTCCTCGACGTTGGCGAGCGCCGCGGCCATGCCGCCCTGCGCCGCGCCCGTGTGCGAGCGGGTCGGGTACAGCTTCGAGATCACCGCGGTCTTCGCACCGGGGCCCGCCTCGATCGCCGCGCGCATGCCGGCGCCGCCGGCGCCCACGATGACGATGTCGAACTGGTGGTAGTGCACGCCGTCACGGACGACGGAATCCTGCGTCTCGGTAGTCACTTCTCGTATGCCTTCTTCTTTAGTTGCCCAGCGACTGGCACGAATCCCACAGCGTGCTCGACTCGGTCACGCCCAAGCAGGGGTCGAACGTGAACACGACGAGCGTGCCGAGCAGGATCAGCAGTCCGGCGGCGAGGCCGAGTGCCCAGATGAGCGCCTTGCGGGCGGTGTTGTTCGTGACGTAGTCGTTCACGATCGTGCGCATGCCGTTCGCGCCGTGGATCAGCGCGAGCCACAGCATCAGCACGTCCCACCACTGCCAGAACGGGGTCGCGAACTTGCCGGCGATGAACGCGAAGTCCAGGGCGTGGATGCCCTCGCCGACCATGAGGTTGATGAAGAGGTGGCCGAAGATCAGCACGACGAGCACGATGCCCGAGGCGCGCATGAAGATCCAGCCCCACTTCTCGAGGTTGAATCCGCGGCGGCGACGGGCCGGCGGTGCGATGGTCTGCGAGGACATCAGTGTCCACCCCCCGTGAATCCGGCGAACGCGAGCATGAGGTGTCGCGGCACGAAACCGGCCATGATGATGCCCCACACCAGCAGCACGCCCCAGAAGAGCTGTCGCTGGTACTTCGCGCCCTTCGACCAGAAGTCGACGGCGATGATGCGCAGTCCGTTCATCGCGTGGAACACGATGCCCGCGACCAGGACGACCTCGCCGATCGCCATGATCGGGTTCTTGTAGGTGCCGATGACGGCGTTGTACGCCTCGGGTGAGACCCTGATCAGCGCCGTGTCGAGCACGTGCACCAACAGGAAGAAGAAGATGGCGACTCCGGTGATGCGGTGAAGCACCCACGACCACATGCCTTCGCGACCCCGGTAGAGGGTGCCGCGGGGGGTCTTGGACGTGGTTTCCGAAATCGACGGTGTCAAGCGAGCGCTCGTGGACACGGTCGTCCTCCCTGGATCGATGTGCGTCGGTCGCATGCCGCCAGGCACGCCCGATCGGTGTCCATCCTATTCCCGTCTTCCAGCGGGGGGCGACGAAGGGGAACCTAACTCCGGCCGGTCTTGAGGCGTTCTTGAGCAGCACCGGGAGTCTGCGATCGCCCCGGGATACCCTGGCGGCATGACGCAACCGATCGAAGACTTCTACGCCGTGATCCCCGCGGGCGGAATCGGCAGCCGGTTGTGGCCGCTGTCTCGGGCGGATGCGCCGAAGTTCCTGCACGACCTCACCGGATCGGGTCACTCGCTGCTGCGCGACACCTGGGATCGGCTCGTCCCCCTCGCGGGCCCCGATCGCATCGCAGTCGTCACCGGTCGCGCCCACCGAGCCGCGGTCGAGGAGCAGCTGCCCGGCATCGCCGATCTCAACGTCTTCCTCGAATCCGAGCCGCGCGAGTCCGCTGCCGCGATCGGCCTCGCCGCCGCCATCCTCCACCGCCGCGACCCCGACGTGATCATCGGGTCGTTCAGCGCCGATCACGTCATCCGCGGTACGCGCGTGTTCGAGTTCGCGGTGCGGGATGCCGTGGAGGTCGCTCGCGAGGGCTACATCTGCACCATCGGCATCTCGCCCACGGAGCCGGCCGTCGGCTTCGGCTACATCAAGATGGGCGCCGAGCTCGTGGTCGACGGCGCGCGCGAAGCGGCGCTCGTCGACACCTTCGTCGAGAAGCCGGACCTCGAGACGGCGAAGGGATATCTCGCCGACCGCGGTTATCTGTGGAACGCGGGGATGTTCATCGCGAAGGCGAGCGTGCTGCTCGACGAGCTCGCAGCGAACGAGCCCGAGCTGCACGCGGGACTGCAGGAGTTGGCCGAGGCCTGGGACGACCGCGAGGCCCGCGGTCCCGCGGTCGATCGGATCTGGCCGCGTCTGAAGAAGATCGCCATCGACTACGCCGTGGCCGAGCCGGCCGCGCGACGCGGGCGCCTCGCCGTGGTCCCGGGCCACTTCGACTGGGACGACGTGGGGGACTTCGCCTCGCTCACGAAGCTCATCACGAACGGACGCAAGAACGATCTCGCGGTCCTCGGGCCGCACGCCCGAGTGCTCTCGGATGCCGCGACCGGAATCCTCGTGAGTCAGACCTCACGGGTGATCAGCCTGGTGGGCGTTCAGGACATCGTGGTGGTCGATACGCCCGATGCGCTGCTGGTCACGACGGTCGAGCACGCGCAGCGGGTGAAGGGCGTCGTGGAGTCGCTCAAACTCACGGGACGGGGCGATGTGCTCTGATGAGCAGCGCATCGTGCTCATCGGCGCTCCAGGTTTCGAGTTTGTAAAGATTCACCGGAGCGAGGGCCGCCGGTATACGAAAAGGGTGAAACAGTAGGTAACTTTGATCGATCCGCGAGGGACGCGGTTCCGTTCAGGGAGGCACTGAGTTGACCATCTCCACCACCAAGAAGCTTCTCGGCGCGACCGTCGCCGCGAGCGTCATCTTCGCTCTCGCCGGCTGTGGCCAGGCACCGGCCGAATCGGGCGGCGACGCGGGCGGCGACACCCCCGACTTCCTGCCCTGCATCGTCTCCGACATGGGCGGCTTCGACGACAAGTCGTTCAACCAGCTCTCGTTCGAGGGCGCCACGAAGGCCGCCGATGAGCTCGGCGTCAAGCTGAAGGACGTCCAGTCCAACGCCGAGACCGAGTACGGTCCCAACATCACGAACCTCGTCGACGAGGGCTGCAACGCGATCGTCGCCGTGGGCTTCGCCCTCTCGGCCGCCACGGTCGAGGCCGCCACCGCCAACGAGGACGTCGACTTCATCCTCGTCGACGACGCCGCCGACAACGACTTCGACGGAACCAAGGACGCGGACAACATCAAGCCGCTCCTCTACGACACCGCCCAGGCCGCCTTCCTCGCGGGCTACCTGTCGGCCGGCTACTCGAAGACCGGCAAGGTCGGCACCTTCGGTGGCATGGAGTTCCCGACCGTCACCATCTTCATGGACGGCTTCAAGCAGGGCGTCGACCACTACAACGAGGTCAAGGGCACCGACGTCCAGGTCGTCGGTTGGGACGGCAAGACCGGCTCGTTCACGGGTGGCTTCGAGGCCAACCAGGACGCCAAGCAGGTCGCCGTCAACGTTCTCGACCAGGACGTCGACGTCATCTTCCCCGTCGGCGGCCCGATCTACCAGTCGGCGCAGCAGGCCATCAAGGAGTCCGGTAAGGACGTCGCGCTGATCGGCGCCGACGCCGACCTGTTCGAGACCGACCCGAGCACGGAGGACGTCGTGCTCACCTCGGTCCTCAAGGCCATGGACCTCTCGACCTACGAGGCCGTCCTCGCCAGCGGCAAGGGCGAGTTCGACCCGGAGACCTACATCGGCACGCTGGAGAACGAGGGCGTCGGCATCGCCGACCTCCACAACTTCGCCGACAAGGTCGACGCCGGCCTGCAGGACGAGGTCACCCAGCTGCAGCAGGACATCATCGACGGCACCGTCACCGTCAACTCCTACCTGAGCGAGTGATTCACTGAGAACGGGGAGGCCGACGCTCGTCGGCCTCCCCGTTCCGTCCTGTCGGGAGGCATTCCCGACGCTCCGGTCTGCTGAATAGGATCGAATACATGAAGCTTGAACTGCGCGGCATCACGAAGAGATTCGGGGCGCTGACAGCCAACGACCACATCGATCTCACCGTCGAAGAGGGTGAGATCCACTGTCTTCTCGGAGAGAACGGCGCCGGGAAGTCGACGCTGATGAACGTTCTCTACGGCCTCTACCAAGCCGACGAGGGAGACATCCTGCTGGACGACGTCGTCCAGCACTTCGACGGACCCGGCGACGCCATGGCGGCCGGCATCGGCATGGTGCACCAGCACTTCATGCTGATCCCCGTCTTCACCGTCGCCGAGAACGTCATGCTCGGCCATGAGCAGACCCGATTCGGAGGTCGTCTCGACCTCGCGGCCGCTCGCGCGAAGGTGCGCGAGATCTCGGACCGCTTCGGATTCGCCGTCGACCCCGACGCGCTCGTCGAAGACCTCCCGGTCGGCGTGCAGCAGCGCGTCGAGATCATCAAGGCGCTGTCGCGCGAGGCGAAGGTGCTCGTGTTCGACGAGCCGACCGCCGTGCTCACCCCGCAGGAGACCGACGAGCTGATGGCGACGATGCGCCAGCTCAAGTCGCAGGGCACCTCGATCGTCTTCATCACCCACAAGCTCCGCGAGGTCCGTGAGGTCGCCGATCGCATCACCGTGATCCGTCTCGGCAAGGTCGTCGGCGAGGCATCGCCCACGGCCTCGAACGAGGAACTCGCCTCGCTCATGGTCGGCCGCGCGGTCGAGCTCACCGTCCACAAGGACGCCCCGACGCTGCGCGAGAACGGTCTCAGCGTGCAGGGCCTCACCGTCACCGACCGCTCCGGCATCGTCCTCGTCGACGACGCGAGCTTCGAGGTGCACGGGGGAGAGGTCCTCGCGATCGCCGGTGTGCAGGGCAACGGTCAGACCGAGCTCACCGAGGCGATCCTCGGCCTGCAGGACCACGTGCGCGGAAGCATCCGTCTCGACGGCGACGAGCTCGTCGGACGCAGCGTGCGGCAGATCCTCGACGCGGGTGTGGGCTTCGTGCCCGAGGACCGCAGCGTCGACGGTCTCGTCAAGGAGTTCTCGATCTCGGAGAACCTCATGCTCGACCGGTCGTTCGGCGGGGAGTTCGTCTCCGCCGGAACGGTGCGCCGTGGCGCTCTCGACGAATTCGCCCGCGCCAAGATCGCCGAGTTCGACATCCGTACGCAGGGACCGGCGCAGGCCGCCGGCCGTCTGTCGGGCGGTAACCAGCAGAAGGTCGTCCTCGCCCGCGAGCTCAGCCGCGACCTCGCGCTGTTCGTCGCCGCGCAGCCGACCCGTGGAGTCGACGTCGGATCGATCGAGTTCATCCACAAGCGCATCATCGACACGCGCGATGCCGGTGTTCCGGTGATCGTGATCTCGACCGAGCTCGACGAGGTCGCCGCCCTCGCCGACCGGATCCTCGTGATGTACCGCGGCCGCGTCGTCGGCATCGTGCCCGGCAACACCCCCCGCGATCAGCTCGGTCTGATGATGGCGGGCATGAACGGAGAGAGCGCATGAGCGTCGTAGAGACAAAGGGACCGCTCGCCGAGCCGGAGACCGTCGTGGCCCCCTCGCGGTGGCGCGTCGCGTTCCAGCAGATCGTCTCGGGCAACGCGATCATCTCGGTGCTCGCCGTCCTGATCGCGGTCGTCGTCGGCTCGATCATGATCGCGGCGACGAACGAAGAGGTGCAGGAGACGGCGGGGTACTTCTTCGCCCGTCCCGGTGACATGATCGCCGCCGTCTGGCAGGCCGTCAGCGGTGCGTACGCCGCGCTGTTCCGCGGCGCGATCTACAACTTCAACGCCGACGACTTCGCCACCGGCATCCGTCCGCTGACCGAGACGCTCAAGTTCGCGACGCCGCTGATCGCGGCCGGACTCGGTGTCGGCCTCGCGTTCCGCGCCGGGCTGTTCAACATCGGTGGTCAGGGACAGATGCTCATGGCGGCCGCGGCCGGCGGATACGTCGCGACGCAGATCGACATGCCGTTCCCGCTGCACCTGATCGCCGCCGTCATCGCCGGTATGGTCGCCGCAGCCCTGTGGGCCGGTATCGCCGGGATCCTCAAGGCGCGCACGGGCGCGCACGAGGTGATCACGACGATCATGCTCAACCACATCGCCTTCTACCTGCTGGCCTGGATGCTGGCGACGCAGGGCATCCTGCAGGCGCCGGGATCGAGCAACCCGAAGACGGCTCCGATGCCCGACTCGGCCGTGCTCCCGCTGCTGCTCGGTGACACCTACAAACTGCACTGGGGCTTCCTGGTGGCTCTGGCCGCCGTCGCCTTCACGTGGTGGCTGCTCGAGCGTTCGTCGCTCGGTTTCCGCTTCCGCGCGGTGGGGGAGAACCCCGCGGCGGCCCGGGTCGCGGGTATCGACGTCGGCAAGATGTACTTCGTCGTCATGCTGATCGCCGGTGCGCTGGTGGGTATCGCCGGCATCAGCCAGATCCTCGGCACCGAGACCAGCGGTTTCGGCGGTTCGATCGACGCGGGCATCGGCTTCGACGCCATCACGGTCGCTCTGCTCGGGCGCTCCTCGCCGATCGGCATCCTCGGCGCCGGACTCCTCTTCGGGGCGTTCAAGACCGGTGGTTTCACGATGCAGTCCTCGCAGGGCATCCCGATCGAGATCGTGCTCGTCGTGCAGTCGCTGATCGTGCTCTTCATCGCCGCGCCCCCGCTGGTGCGCGCGATGTTCGGTCTCCCGCAGCCCGGGCGTCCCTCACGCAAGAAGACCCGAGCGGCCAAGAAGTCGCAGAAGCAGGAGGTGTCGGCATGAGCGCCGTCACGAATGCCGCCGTCGCGATCGAGGAGCCGCGCGCCGTCGCCGTCGCCTCGTGGAAGGCGCCGATCATCTTCGGGATCTTCACGGTCCTGTTCGCCCTCCTGCCGTTGCTCGCCCCGCGCGACGGGGAGACGACCTTCCGGCTGGCCTCGGCCGACGCGTTCTTCGCGATCCCGGACGTGATCCTGCCCGCGAACGCGACCGCCTGGGTCGCCGTCGTGGTGCTCGCCGCGGTCACCGTCTTCGCGTTCGTGCGGGCATCCGCTCGTCGCAGCATCCCGCTGTGGTTGGTGATCGTCTACGTCGCGGCCCTCCTGCTGGGCTTCCTGGCCTGGGCCGCCGCCGGTGAGACGCTGCGCATGATCAGCCTGCTCGGAGGAGCGCTGGCCCTGGCCACGCCCCTGATCTTCGGCGCCCTGGGCGGCGTGATCGGTGAGCGCGCCGGTGTCGTGAACATCGCGATCGAGGCGCAGCTGCTGGCGGGTGCCTTCTCGGCGGCGATCGCCTCGTCGATCACCGGTTCGCCGTGGGCGGGTCTGGTCGCCGCGATGGGGGCGGGCATGCTCGTCTCGCTCGTGCTCGGCGTCTTCACGATCACGTACTACGTCGACCAGGTCATCGTCGGTGTCGTGCTCAACGTGCTGGTGATCGGTCTCACGACCTTCCTCTTCCGCGTGGTGCTCGCCCCGAACACCGAGACCCTCAACAGCCCGGCCACGTTCGACACCGTGTCGATCCCCGTGCTGAGCGAGATCCCGGTCATCGGCCCGATCCTGTTCCGCCAGTCGTTCATCGTCTACCTGATGTTCTTCGTGGTCGCGCTCGTCTGGTTCGGTCTGTATCGCACCCGGTGGGGTCTGCGCCTGCGCGCGGTCGGCGAGCACCCGCAGGCGGCCGACACGGTCGGCATCAAGGTTCTGGCGACCCGCTACCGGGCGATCCTGCTCGCCGGTGCCGTCGCCGGCATGGGCGGCGCGTTCTACACGCTCGTCTCGGTGCCGCGCTTCAACCAGGAGATGACGGCGGGCGCGGGCTTCATCGCCCTCGCCGCGGTGATCTTCGGCAAGTGGGACCCGATCAAGGCCACCCTCGCGGCGCTGCTGTTCGGCTTCGCCACCAACCTGCAGGGCGTGCTCAGCGTCATCGGATCCCCGGTGCCGAGCCAGTTCATGCTCATGCTGCCGTACGTCGTGACGATCTTCGCGGTCGCCGGCCTCGTCGGGAAGTCGCGGGCCCCCGCGGCCGACGGCGAACCGTACATCAAGTCCTAGGAGAGACATGACAGACATCGACTGGGACGAGCTGCGTCAGGTCGCCACCTCCGCCATGGAGAAGGCCTACGCCCCCTACTCGCGCTACCGCGTGGGGGCTGCGGCACTGGTGGGAGACGGGCGCATCGTCGCCGGCTGCAACGTCGAGAACGCGTCGTACGGCGTCACCCTGTGCGCCGAGTGCGCTCTCGTCGGCGATCTGCACATGTCCGGCGGCGGCCAGCTCGTCGCCTTCGTGTGCGTGAACAACGACGGGCAGACGATCATGCCGTGCGGCCGCTGCCGTCAGCTGCTGTTCGAGCACGCGATGCCCGGAATGCTGCTCGAGACCGTCTCCGGCATCCGCACGATCGACGAAGTACTGCCGGACGCGTTCGGCCCCCGCGACCTGGAGGACGCACGATGAGCACGGTGGAGCCCTACGACGCGGTCGACGTCATCCGCGCGAAGCGCGATGGCGGAGCCGTTCCGGAACCCGCCCTGCGATGGATGGTCGACGCGTACACGCGCGGCTACGTGTCGGACGCGCAGATGGCCTCGTTCGCGATGGCGATCTTCCAGCGCGGCATGGAGCGCGACGAGATCCGTGTGCTCACCGACGCGATGATCGCGTCGGGGGAGCGGATGAGCTTCGCCGCCCTCGGCAAGAAGACGGTCGACAAGCACTCCACGGGCGGCGTGGGCGACAAGATCACGCTACCGCTCGCTCCGCTGGTCGCGGCGTTCGGGGTGGCGGTGCCGCAGCTCAGCGGCCGCGGCCTGGGCCACACGGGCGGCACGCTCGACAAGCTCGAGTCGATCCCCGGCTGGCGCGCGGCGCTCAGCAACGAGGAGATGTTCGCCCAGATGCAGGGCGACGTCGGTGCGGTGATCTGCGCGGCGGGTTCCGGTCTCGCCCCCGCCGACAAGAAGCTCTACGCGCTGCGCGACGTGACCGGCACGGTCGAGGCGATCCCGCTGATCGCGTCGAGCATCATGTCGAAGAAGATCGCGGAGGGCACGGACGCCCTCGTGCTCGACGTCAAGTTCGGGTCGGGCGCCTTCATGCAGGACATCGATCGTGCGCGCGAGCTCGCTCGCACGATGGTCGCGCTCGGCACCGATTCGGGCGTCGCGACGACGGCCCTGCTCACCGACATGAACGTGCCCCTCGGCTTCGCGATCGGCAATGCCAACGAGGTCCGCGAGTCGGTCGAGATCCTGGCCGGCGCAGGTCCCGCCGACGTCCGCGAGCTCACGATCGCGCTCGCCCGCGAGATGCTCGCGCTGGCCGGTCAGCCGGATGCCGATGTGGAGGCGGCTCTCGACGACGGGCGCGCGATGGATCAGTGGAAGGCGATGATCCGCGCGCAGGACGGCGACCCGGATGCCGCGCTTCCGGTCGCCCGCGAGACCCACGTCGTCACGGCGCCCGCCGACGGCGTCATCAGCCGCATGGACGCCCTGCCCTTCGGCATCGCGGCCTGGCGTCTCGGCGCCGGCCGTGCGCGCGCCGAGGATCCCGTGATCTTCGAGGCGGGGATCGACCTGCACGCGAAGCCCGGCGACCGCGTCGTCGCCGGACAGCCGCTGTTCACGCTCTCGGCGGCCGACGAGGCGCGCTTCCCGCGCGCGATCGAGGCGCTCGAGGGAGCGTGGGAGATCGGAGCGGATGCGCCCGCGCGCGGACCGATCGTGCGCGAACGCATCACGGCCTGACCTCCGGCCCGCTACCCTGAACACGGCGGTCACCACCGCCACACTTTTCTGCGACTGGAGGATCCCCATGGCGATCGATGCGAACGGCGACGTCAAGATCCAGGGGATCTCCCTGCGGAGTCTGCCGAAGGTGTCGCTGCACGACCATCTCGACGGCGCGCTGCGTCCGGCGACGATCGTCGAGCTGGCGGATGCCGCGGGCATCGAGCTGCCGCAGAGCGATGCACGCTCGCTCGGGCGCTGGTTCGCGAAGCAGAGCGATTCGGGCTCGCTGGTCGAGTACCTGAAGACGTTCGACCTCACGATCGCGGTCATGCAGACGCCGGAGGCGTTGACCCGGGTGGCCCGGGAGTTCGTGCAGGACCTGGCGAAGGACGGCGTGATCTACGGCGAGGTGCGCTGGGCGCCCGAGCAGCACCTGGCGGGCGGCCTCAGCCTCGAGCAGGTCGTAGAGGCCGTGCAGCAGGGGATCGAGGAGGGCGAGGACGCCGCGGACGCCGCGGGGCACAGCATCCGCGTCGGCCAGCTGCTGTCGGCGATGCGCCAGCACGATCGCGCCCGCGAGATCGCGGAACTCGCGGTCGACTTCCGCGGCCGCGGCGTCGTGGGCTTCGACACCGCGGGCCCCGAGGACGGCTTCCCGTCGTCGAACTATCGCGAGGCCTTCGACTACCTCGCCGACAACTTCTTCCCCGTGACGGTGCACGCCGGCGAGGCGGCCGGACTCGACTCGATCCGCTCCGCCCTGCTCGACGGACGTGCTCTGCGGCTCGGGCACGGCGTGCGCATCGCCGAGGATCTCGAGGTCATCACGCGCGAGGGCGATGAGGTGCAGGTGCAGTTCGGCGAGGTGGCGCGCTGGGTGCGCGACCGCGAGATCCCGCTCGAACTGTCGCCGTCGTCGAACCTGCAGACCGGGGCGGTCGCCGCCTGGGGCTCGGAGCTCGCCGATCACCCGTTCGATCTGCTCTACCAGCTCGGCTTCGCCGTCACCGTGAACGTCGACAACCGCACCATGAGCGCGACCTCGCTCACCCGTGAGCTCGCCCTTCTCGTCGAGGCGTTCGAGTACGACCTCGACGATCTCGAGACCTTCCAGTTCAACGCCGCGGCCGCGACGTTCCTCCCGGTCGAGGAGCGCGAAGAGCTCGTGGAGATGATCGCCGAAGGCTTCGACGCCTGACCATGACGACTCGGGGGAGCCGTTCGCGGGCACGGCGCAGACGCCGGGGGATCTGGATCGGCGCGGTCGTCGCCGTGGCGGTCGTGGCGGGTGGTGCCGCTGCCGCCTTCACGTGGATGAATCGCGAGCCGGAGCCTGTCCCGCGCGTCGAGGCGACGCCGATCGAGCGCCCGCTGACCGCGGCGCAGCAGCTCGTCGCCGACTCCGGTGATCCGAACGGGTGCGCCGTGTCGTTCACGGGCGAGGGCATCGCGCTCGACATGCAGGTGCAGTCGCAGGGCGCGCTCTACCAGTACCTGCCGATCCCGGCGCAGGATGGTCGCGTGTTCGCCGGGTGGTACGCCACGGCCGACGACGCGGCGGCCCAGAACGTCGCGGCGCGCGTCAACGGGGCGGACGCGGTCGTCTGCACGGATGCCGAGGTCGAGCTGTTCGGCGCGTGGACGACGCCCGAGGCGAACACGGCGGCCGATGTGCAGGTGCCGATCCTCATGTACCACCAGTTCACCCCGAACCCCGAGGGGGAGTCCGGGTGGCTGCGCGGCAACTACGCCTACATCGGCGACTTCGACGCGCAGATGAACCACATCGCGACGACCGGGTTCTACCTGCCCACGTGGGACGAGCTGAGCGCGTTCATCGACGGCCGGCTGTCGCTACCCGCGCGCTCCGTCATCATCACCGATGACGACGCCGACCAGACGTGGTTCGACCTCGCCGTGCCGGTCGTCGACAAGTACAAGCTGCTCTCGACGTCGTTCATGATCACCGCCTACCGGCAGGACCCGCCGCCGTCGCCGTACGTGCTGCGCCGCTCGCACACGCACGACATGCACCAGGCCGGTGCCAACGGTCGGGGCCGGATGGAGAACTGGACCGCCGACGAGATCGCCGCCGACCTCAACACCTCCGGCGACGTGCTGGGCGTGCGCGAGGTCATCGCCTACCCGTTCGGGCACTACAACGACACGGCGAAGCAGGGCGTGACGCAGGCCGGCTTCGAGATGGCGCGCACCATCGAGCCGGGTTACGTCGAGATCGGCACCGACAAGCTGGCGCTGCCGGTCGTGCGCATCGACTACGGCATGGGCCTCGAGTCGCTGATCTCGCGGATCGGCTGAACTCCGCGCTCAGCCCGCGGCGGCCAGCGCGTCCTCGGAGAGGAACGCACCGAGGAGTTCGGTGACCGTGGCGTGCATCTCTTCGTCCGAGATCGACGGCGTGCCGTCGCCGGCCTGCGGGCCGTAGTCCCCGAACGAGGCGTGCGAGGCGCCGTCGATCTCGACGAGGTCGGCATCGGCGGGCAGGTTTCCGCGCGCATCCGAGATCTTCGCCGGCGTCGAGAGGCCGTCCTCGGAGCCGGCGAGGCTGAGCACCGCGAGATCGGTGCCGGATAGATCGTTGGCGCAGTACGAGCCGAAGAGCACGAGCGCATCGGCATCCGCCGCGAGCTGGCAGGCGCGCACGCCGCCCAGGGAGTGGCCGCCCACGGCCCACACGTCGACGTCGGGCGCGGCGGAGGTGAAGGAGTCGAGGGGGCGCGGGTCGAAGAAGGCGAGGTTCAGCCAGGGACGCGTGATCACGACCGTGACCCCCTCCTCGGCGACGCCCTGCAGGATCGCGGCGTACGCCCAGGGGTCGACCTTCGCGCCGGGCACGAAGACGAGACCGATCTCGGAATCCCCGTCGGCGGGCGCCAGGACGATGCCCTGCTCCGCGTCGTCGACCGTGATCGCGGGGTTCTCGCGCACGGCGGCGAGGGGGGCCTTCTCCGCCCCCATCACACCGATCTGGCTCCAGGCGACGATGCCGCCGGCGCCGAGGAGGACGAGGATCAGGATGCTCCACAACGTCCACTTCAGGACGCGCCGGCCACGCTTCTTCTGCACCTCTCCAGGGTACGCGCGATGCCTGGGAGAGCACCGCTCACGCGGGTTGCGCGAGAGCCTGCTGCTCCCGCCGGATAGCGCCGCGGTAGGCATCCTTGTTGACGTAGTAGGCCATGCGGTCGAGGCCCAGGTAGTGATACCCGCCGGTGAGGTCGGGCCAGGCGGAATCGGTCACCCTCGCGCGGAACCGCGCCGCGCGGGCCGGGTCCCGCTCCGCCGCGTCGAGATACGTGGCGAGGAGCTCCGCCTGCTCGTAGCGGCCCTGCCAGCCGATCCCGGATGCCTCGATCATGCCCATCACGAACAGCCCGTTGAACGACGGCGGGAACACGTGCAGGAAGAGCCGGGGGGAGGCGCCGCGCCAGTTCAGGTGCGCGGGGTCGACGAACGGATAATCGAGTCGGTAGCCGGTCGCGAGGAGCACCAGGTCGTACTCGCCGGACGATCCGTCGCGGAAGTGCACGGTCGAGCCGTCGAAGCGGTCGACGTCGGGCCGGACGCGCAGATCGCCCTGGCCGAGGTGATTGAGCACCATGGTGTTCACGATCGGGTGCGACTCGTAGATGCGGTAGTCGGGCTTCGGGAAGCCGAACCGCACGGGGTCGCCGGTGAAGGCGCGCAGCACGCGGGAGTCGAGGGCCTGCTTGAGCCGGGCGGGCAGCGGACGGCCCTGGTTCAGGGTGTCGCTCGGGCGACCGAAGAGGTAGCGCGGAACGAAGTAGTAGCCGCGACGCACGCTCATGTCGATCGCGTCGGCGTGGTGCACGGCATCCACTGCGATGTCGCAGCCCGAATTGCCGGCGCCGATGATGAGCACCCGGCGTCCCGCGAGCTGCGCGGGGGAGGAGTAGGCGCTCGTGTGCAGCACCTCGCCGGTGAAGTCGCCCGGGAAGGTGGGGACGTTCGGCTCGGCGAGCGTGCCGTTCGCGAGCACGACGCCGGCGTATCGGTGCGTGTGCTCGCCGTCCGGGCCGACGCTCGTCAGGTCCCAACCGCCGTCGTCGCGGGGGTCGAGCCCGGTGACGCGCGTGTCGAAGCGGAAGAGCTCGGTCAGACCGAAGTGATCGGCGTACTCCCGGAAGTACTCGAGCAGCGCCGCGTGCCCCGGATAGTCGACCGTCGATCGCATCGGGAACTCGCGGAACTCGGTCGTCGTGCGCGACGAGATGAGGTGCGCCGACTCGTACATCGTGCTGCGCGGATTGGAGATGTCCCAGAGGCCGCCGACGCCGTGCGAGGCCTCGTAGCCAACGACGGGGATGCCGCGCTTCCGCAGAGCGCGGACGGCGGCCAGGCCCGACGGTCCCGCGCCGATCACGGCATAGGTGTCCATGTTGCCCCCGCACGTCCGTGTACCGAAAACGCCCCCGCACCCCGATCGTATCGGGGTGCGGGGGCGTCCGCGATCGATGGATCAGGCGGCGCGGAGAGCGTCCTGTCGGGCGGCCACGACCGCCTCGACGGCGACGAAGAGCGGATGCTGCGGCTCCAGCCCCGTCGTGCGCGTCGTGAACGTCTGCGCGTCCAGCGTGCCGAGCAGCTGGCGCAGCTCGACGGCCTGGGTGTCCTCGGCATCCTCGAACTCGAGGGTCGCGGCGATGGCCGCCACGAGCGCGTCCGTCGACAGGCCGTGCTCGGCGGCGGCGGCGGCAGGTCCGATGAACCGCTCGTGCCGCGAGATCTTGCGCAGCGGCTGGCGTCCGACGCGCTGCACGGTGTCGACGAGCGCCGGATTGCGGAAGCGCTCGAGGATGGTCGCGCGGTACTCGGTCAGATCGGCCGGGTCGAGCCCGTGGGTCGCGGCAAGCACCGCCGAGGTCTCCTCGAGGGCCGCGCCGACCGCCGCGGCGATCTGCGGATCGGCGAGGGCGTCGGAGATCCGGTCGATGCCGGCGCGGGCGCCGAAGTACGCGGTGGCCGCGTGACCGGTGTTGACGGTGAACAGCTTGCGCTCGATGTACGGGGCGAGGTCGTCGACGAAGTGCGCGCCGGGGATGCTCGGCAGCGATCCGCCGAACGGCCCCTGCTCGATCGTCCACTCGAAGTACGGCTCGACCGTGACGTCGACTCCCGCACCCTCGGGCTGGGCCGGCACGATGCGGTCGACGGCCGTGTTCGCGAACACGGCCTTCGCGAGCAGCTCGCGCGCGTCGGCGCCCGCGGCGCTCTCGATCTCGGCGCGGAGCAGATCGGTCGCGCCGATCGCGTTCTCGCACGCCATGATCACCAGCGGCGCGGCGTCGGGGGAGCGGCGGGTGAGACCCGCGACGATCGTCGGCGCGATGAAGCGCAGGACGGTCGGGCCGACCGCGCAGGTCACGACGTCGGCCGTGGCGACCTCGTCGGCCGCGGCATCCGGATCGGTCTTGCTGTTGACGGCCCGGAACCCGGTCACGGTGCGGTCGACGCCCCCCGGCCCGACCTCGTGCACCGTGTACGCGTCGACGGCGTTGATCGCATCGACGAGCGCATCCGCCACATCGGAGAAGACGACCTCGTAGCCGCCCTCGTGGAGCAGGAGGCCCACGAACCCGCGGCCGATGTTGCCGGCGCCGAACTGGACGGCCTTCATCCCTCGTTCACCGCCGAGAGCAGGGCGAAGAGCTCGTCGGGGGTCTGCGCCGCCGTCAGCTTCGCGACGTCGTCCTCGTCGGAGAACAGGATCGCGATCTGCGAGAGGATCTCGAGGTGCTCGTCCCCGCGTCCGGCGATGCCGATCACGAACGTCGCCGGCTCGCCCGCCCAGTCCACGCCGCCGTCGTAGCGCACGACGGAGAGGGCCGAGGCGAGGATCGCGTCCTTGGTCTCGTTGGTGCCGTGCGGGATCGCGAGACCGTTGCCCATGAAGGTCGAGACCGTCTCCTCGCGCTGACGCATCGCGTCGACGTAGGCCGGGGTCACGGCGCCCACCGAGACCAGGATGTCGGTCGCCTCCTGCAGGGCCTCCTCCTGCGTCGCCGATCCCGGGTGGATCCGGATCTGGTCGAGGGTGAGAACGCTCATGATGTTTCCTTTCTGAGAATGGTCCGGTGGGCGGATGCCGCAGCATCCGCCCACCGGGGTGTGTCACGCGTCGGTGTCGCGCTGGGCGCGCACCATCTCGACGACCTCTTCATACTTCGGGGAATTCATGAAGTTGTCGACCGATACGTGCAGGGAGTTCGGCGACTGGGCCTTCGCGCGATCGGTCAGCTGCTGCTGCGTGATCACGAGATCGGCCGTTCCGTCGAGGTTCGCGATCGCCTGGTTGGTGACCGTGACGCCCTCGACGCCCGCCTTCTTGAACTTGTTGCGCAGGACGCTCGCGCCCATGGCGGAGGAGCCCATACCGGCGTCGCACGCGAACACGACGTTCTCGATGCGGCGATCGGTCGCGACGGCCGTGCCACCGTCGGCTGCGCCGCTCGAGGTGCGCAGTGCGTCCATCGCGGCGGAGGACTTGCCCTTGTTGGCCTCGGTCTGTGCGATCGCGGCGCCGAAGGTGTCGCCCTCTGCCTCGAGGTCGCGCCTGCGGGAGGCCCGCAGGATGACGGCCGTGATGAGGAAGGTCACGGCCGCGGCGATGAGCACCGACAGGTAGACGACGACGAGGTTGCCGACGCCCGAGCCGATCGCTCCGGCGGTGACGGCGATGATGCTTCCCGGTGCGGCCGGGAAGCCGAGACCGCCGCCGAGGAGCATGTTCGTCGTGACACCGGCCGCGCCACCCGCGATGAGGGCGAGGATGGTGGTCGGCTTGCTGAGCGCGTACGGGAAGTAGATCTCGTGGATACCACCGAAGAACTGGATGACGGCCGCGCCCGGAGCCGAGGCCTTCGCCGCGCCGACACCGAAGAAGGTGAAGGCGAGCAGCAGACCGAGGCCGGGGCCGGGGTTCGCCTCGATGAGGAAGAGGATCGACTTGCCCGTTTCGGCGGCCTGCTCGATGCCGAGCGGGGTGAAGACGCCGTGGTTGATGGCGTTGTTGAGGAACAGCACCTTCGCCGGCTCGACGATGATCGAGACCAGGGGCAGCAGGTTGAGCGAGACGAGCCAGTCGACCGCCGCGCCGAGCACGGCGCTGATGCCGAGCATGACCGGGCCGAAGGCGAAGAAGCCGACGATCGCGAGGATCATGCCGAGGATTCCGGCCGAGAAGTTGTTGACGAGCATCTCGAAGCCGGGGCGGATCTTGCCGTCCCACAGCTTGTCCATCTGCTTCGTGATCCAGGCCGCGATCGGGCCCATGATCATCGCGCCGAGGAACATCGGGATGTTGGTTCCGACGATGACACCCATGGTGGCGATGGTCGCCACGACGCCACCGCGCTCGCCGTAGACCATGCGGCCCGCGGTGTTAGCGATGAGGAGCGGCAGAAGGTACGTGACCATCGGTCCGACCAGACCGACGTAGGCGAAGATGTTGCCGTCGGCGCCCTCGGCGACCGCCGTCATGGCCCCCTGCCATCCGATGACGGCGGAGTCTCCGCCGCCGCCGATGATCTCGGCCACCGGAGCCCAGTGCCAGCCGAAGGGGCTCTTGGCGCCGAAGAACCCGGCCGGGATGAACAGCATGGTGATGAAGCCCCACGCGATGAACGCCGCGATATTGGGCATGATCATGCCGGAGAGGAACGTGCCGAAACGCTGCACGCCCGTTCGGAGCCCGTTCGCCTTCGCGGGGGCTGGTGACGTCGTCGTCATGATGTCGTCTCTTTCTGGTGAGGAGGGAGGGCCGTGGATGCTTCCACCACGGCCAGGCGTGCACCGGCGGCGTCGTCCGCCGCCAGTGCGAGCTCGGCGAGGTTACGGGCCTCGTCGAGCGTGCGTTCGGAGAGCGCGTGGCGGACGTCCGCCAGCGCTGCGGGAGCCATCGAGAGGCTCGTGGCGCCGAGGCCCACGAGCACGATGGCGAGGAGGGGATCGGCGGCGGCCTCGCCGCAGATGCCGACGGGCTTGCCGAGACGAGAACCTGCGGCCCCGACCTCGCGCACGAGGCGCAGGACCGCGGGGTGCCAGGGGTCCTGGAAGCTCGCGACCGATCCGAGCAGGCGATCGGCCGCCATCGTGTACTGCGTCAGGTCGTTGGTGCCGATCGAGGCGAAGTCCGCGTGCGCGAGCACCCGGTCGGCGAGCAGCGCGCTCGCCGGAACCTCGACCATGACGCCGGCGGTCTTCAGCCCGTATTCGCGGGCGAGGCCGGTGAAGTACGCGGTCTCCTCGACGGTCGTGACCATCGGCGCCATGACCCACAGGTCGGCGGAGGTGGCGGCATCCGCCTCGGCGAGGGCCGTGAGCTGCTCGCGCAGGATGTCCTCGCTCGCGCGCAGGGAACGCAGGCCCCGGAGCCCGAGTGCCGGGTTCTCCTCGTGGGCGTCGTTGAGGAAGGCGACGGGCTTGTCGGCGCCCGCGTCGAGCATGCGCACGACGACCTTCTTGCCCGGGAAGGCGGCGAGCAGCTCGCGATACGACTCGCGCTGCTGCGCGATCGTGGGCGCCTGCGTGGCCGAGAGGAACAGGAACTCGGTGCGGAAGAGCCCCACGCCCTCGGCGCCGCGCTCGACGGCGTCCGCGGCATCCGCGGGCTTGCCGAGGTTCGCCAGCAGCGGGATCGCGGTGCCGTCGGCCAGCGCTCCCGGCGTCGCGGGTGCGGCGTCGGCGGAGGCGCGGTCCGCGGCGCGCTGGGCGGCGCGGTCGAGGGCGTCCTGTGCGGGATCGGCGGTGACGATTCCCGCCGCGGCGTCGACGATGACCGTCGTGCCGGTCGCGAGGGTCGCGGCCTCGGTCGCTCCGACGATCGCGACGATGCCCTTCTCACGCGCGAGGATCGCGGTGTGCGAGGTGGGGCCGCCATCGCTCGTGATGAGCGCGAGCACCTGGTCGAGATCGAGCAAGGCGGTGTCGGCGGGCGCGAGATCGCGCGCGACCAGGACGAACGGATGCCCCGGGTTCGGCACACCGGGCGCCTCGACGCCGCGCAGGCGGGCGAGCACCCGCTGGGCGATGTCGTCGAGGTCGGCGGCGCGTTCGCCGAGATAGCCGCCGACGGCCTCGAGCGTGGCCTTGAATCCCGCGAAAGCGTCGTGCACGGCCCACTCAGCGGTGGCGCCGGCGTCGATGCGCTCGTCGACCTCGTCCTGGAGCGTCGGGTCCTCGGCGATCATCGCCTGGGCTTCGAGCACCTCCTGGGCCGACCCGCCGGCCGCCTCGCCGCGGGCGGTGAGCTCCTGGGCGACGACCGCGACGGCCTCGCGCACGCGGGCTCGCTCCGCCTCGGCGCCGACGGTGCTGGGCGTCTGGTCGGGCGCGGGCAGCGCCTCGGTCATGCGCACGACCGGGCCCTGCGCGACGCCGAGCCCGATGCCGACTCCGCGCAGCTCGCTCATCAGGATTCCTGGTCGTGGTCGGTGGTCAGCAGTTCGGTGAGCGTGTCGAGCACACCCTCCGCGCTGTCGCCGTCGGCCGTGAGGGTGACGTAGTCGCCGTGCTCGATCGCGAGGGCGATGACCCCGAGGATGCTGGCCGCGTTGACGGCCTTGCCGGAGTCCTTGGCGATCGTGACGGGGATGCCCGCCTCCTTGGCGGCCTGCGCGAAGAGCTTCGCGGGGCGCGCGTGCAGTCCGTGGGAGGAGCCGATCCGAACGGTGCGTGAAACGGTCATGGTGTTCCTTTCGGGGTGGTCTCCGCGGCGAGCAGCGCGCGCACCAGGGCGAGCGTCCGTTCCCCGTCGCGGTCGGCGAAGATGTCGGCGGGCAGGAGGGCGACGGGAACCCCGGCGCTCGCGCGCAGGGCGTCCACCCGGTCCGCGAGGTGCGGGCCGACGAGGAGCGCATCCTGTGCGCCGGGGAAGACGGAGGACTCCACTCCGGCGACGGCATCCCATTCGAGACCCGCGTCGGATGCGGCGCGCCGCAGTCGCTGTGCGACGAACGTGCTCGACGCACCCGCGCCGCACACAATGAGGATCCTCATCGATTCCACCTTCCTGAGAACAGTCTGTGAAAGACCGGGGGTGGGGTGCCAACAGGATCCTTTCCGCCCCTGCGGAACCCCGCTTCCGGCCCCCGCTCCGGCCGCGGCCTGACATCATGGGAGGGCGGCGCACAGAGAAGTCGCGCACGTACGACGAGCAGAGGGAGGATCATGTCGCGCCAGCGCCAGGACCAGATCCTCACCGCTCTGCTGCGTCGGGGATCGTGGGCGACAGCTGCCAGCCTCGCCGATCTGGTCGGGGTGACGCCCCGCAGCATCCGTTCGTACGTCGCCGCCCTCAACGCCCGCGTCGGCGGCGACGCCGTGGAGTCCGGTCCCGCGGGTTATCGCGCGGGCCCCGCCGCGCGCGATGCACTGCGCGCGCGGTCGGGTGGCGAGTCCGCTCCTCGCGATCGCCTGCACGCCGTGGTGCGGATGCTCCTCGACGAGCCGGACGGCATCGACATCTACGCGACCGCCGACCGGATGCACGTGAGCGAGGCGACCCTCGAGTCCGATCTCGCCCGTGTCCGCAGCCTCCTCGACGGCACGGACCTCGTGCTCGAGCGCGATCGCGAGATCGTGCGCCTGCAGGGCACCGAGGAGGAGCAGCGCCGGCTGATCTCGCGCCTCGCCCACGACGAGATGGATGCCGCGTCGTTCCACCCCGAGACGTTCCGTCGTGCGCTCGCCGGCACGGGCATGTCGGCCGAGGCGGTCGGCCCGTTCAAGTCGGCGCTCGTGCGCGAACTCGGAAGGCTCGGCTACTTCGTCAACGAGCTCGCGATCTCGGACGTGCTCCTGCACATCGCGATCGCGACGGACCGCGTCGCCGCGGGCTACGCGATCGCGGGCGTCCCGACCGGAGCGCACGACGAGATCCCGCGGGTGGGGGAGACGATCTCACGCCTGGCGACCGAGCACTTCGGCGTCGAGCTGGGGGAAGGCGACAGCCGGCACCTCGCCTCGCTCGTGCTCACCCGGGTCGTCGCTCCCGGCGAGGAGGCGACGCGGGAGGTCGCCCGCAGCGGCGTGGAGGCCGGGGTCGAAGACGCGGTGCGCGCCGAGCTCGCCCGGGCTGCGGCCGAGTACGACGTCGACCTCGTCGAGGACTCGTTCGTGCTCCGCCTCTCGCTGCACGTGCAGAACCTGCTCCGGCGTGCGCAGGGCCAGGCCTTCGCCCGCAACCCGCTCACGCGCTCGTTGAAGACTTCGTACCCCATGATCTTCGAGGTCGCGGTGTCGATCGCCTCGGGGTTGCACGACCGCCTCGGCACCCCGATCCACGACGACGAGATCGCCTACATCGCCATGCACGTCGGCGGACGGCTCGAACGCAGCCGCAAGGCCGCGTCGATCCTCACCGCCACCATCGTCTGCCCGGGGTATTACGAGCTGCACGAGCTGCTGCGATCGAGCGTCGACCGCTCACTCGGTTCGGCGATCGAGGTGACGAGCGTGGTGACCAGCGTCGACCCGGACTGGTCGTCGTTCGACACCGACCTCGTGCTCAGCACGATCGAGCCCGCCCTCACCGGCGACCGCTTCGTGCGCATCCATCCGTTCTTCACCGACTCCGACGTCGAGCGCGTGCAGCAGGCCGCCGGTCGCATCCGCCGCGGTCGCCGGCTCACGCACCTGCGCGAGGAGCTCGCCCAGTACTTCGATGCCGATGCCTTCGTGCACCCGCTGCCCGACGAGGGCGAGGAGGCGATCATCCGACGCCTCGGAGGACTGCTCGTGGACACCGGCGTCATCGGGGAGGACTACGTCGAGAACACCATCGTGCGCGAGCGGATGTCGTCGACCGCGTTCACCGATGCACTCGCCGTGCCGCATGCGCTGCAGATGACCGCGACGCGCACGGCCATCGCGATCGGGGTGGCCGACGGATCGGCCGCCTGGGCGGACGGGCGTGTGCAGGTGGTCGCGCTCGCCGCCTTCAGCGAGGGCGATCGCGCGGCGTTCCAGACCGTGTTCGAGCAGCTCGTCGAGGTCTTCAGCGAGCGCGAGAGCGTGCAGCGGATCGTGCGCCGGGGAACGACCTTCGAGGCCTTCCTCGACGAGCTCGTCGCCGTCATCGACGGCTGAACGGCCTCGCCGTCATCACCGCAGACAGCGGAGCGGGGTCAGCTCGCCGGCGCGAGGACGGCCGCCAGCTCGTCGAGCAGCTCATCGGCACCCGGACCCGCCGCGGTCTGCAGCTCGACGGCATCGCCCGTGCCGAGCGCGAGGTCCATCACGGCCAGCACGCTGCGCAGATCGACGGTCGTCCCGTCCGAGGTGCGCAGGGTGACCGGTGCCCCGTGCGCCTGCACGAGACGGACGATCTCGGCGACGGGTCGGGCATGCACTCCGTTGTGCGCGCTGACGATGACGTGGCGGGTCGGCATGATCCGATCGTATCCGGGTATGCCGACGGCGCGCGGCCCCGAGGGGCCACGCGCCGTCGTGAGGGATCAGGAGCGCTCGTTGAGGAGTTCCCGCACACCGGTCTCGATCTCGGCGACCGCTGCGCGGGCTTCGTCGGCCGAGGCACCCGCGGCGTCGATGTACACCTTGAGCTTGGGCTCGGTACCGCTCGGGCGCACGATCACCCGTGAGCCGTCGTCGAGCCGGTAGCGCAGCACATCGCCCGAGGGCTGACCCGCGGCTGCGTGCAGAAGATCCTCGGCCGAGGCGACCGGGCGGCCGGCGATCTGGACCGGGGGCAGCGTGCGCAGGGCCAGCATGACGCGCCCGATGATCGAGAGATCGTCGACGCGGATCGAGACCTGACCGCTCGAGAAATGCCCGTAGGTGTCGCCGAGTTCCGCGAGCAGATCAGCGATCGATGCGCCGCGGTCGCGGGCCTCGGCGGCGAGGCCGAGGATCGCGACGGCTGCGGAGATGCCGTCCTTGTCGCGCACCGTCTCGGGGTTCACGAGATAGCCGAGGGCCTCCTCGAAACCGAAGACGATGCCGGGCGCACGGGAGATCCATTTGAACCCCGTGAGCGTCTCGTGGAAGTCGAGGCCGTGGTGCGCGGCGATCGCGCCGAGGCCCGGCGACGACACCAGTGAGCACGCGAGCGCTGCGCCGGGCGTACCGGCGGCGGCGCGCGCGGCGCGGGCGCCCAGGAGCAGGCCGACCTCGTTGCCGGTCAGGCGACGCCAGCCCTCGGGGGCAGAGTCGTCGGGGATGGCGACGGCGAGGCGGTCGGCGTCCGGGTCGTTGGCGAGGATGAAGTCCGCGTTCGTACGACGGGCACGCGCGAACGCGAGGTCCATCGCTCCCGGCTCCTCGGGATTCGGGAAGGAGACCGTGCGGAAGGTCGCGTCCGGCGCGAGCTGTTCGCCGACGACGGCGGGCCGCGGGTACCCCGCGGCGGTCACGATGCGCGCGAAGGTCTCCCACCCGACGCCATGCATCGCCGTGTACACCCAGCGCAGGCCCGATGCGCTCGCGGGAGCGGGGGCGACCGCGGCGGTGGCGGCCACGTACGCATCGACGACGTCTTCGCCCGCGACCTCGTAGGAGGTCGAGCGGGGGAGAGCGGCGATGCTGCCGGCATCCGCGATGCGCTGGATGGATGCCGCGATCTCGGCGTCCGCCGGAGCGACGATCTGCGAGCCCTCGTCGGCGCCGCCGAGGTAGACCTTGTAGCCGTTGTCGTTCGGCGGGTTGTGGCTCGCGGTCACCATGACCCCGGCATCCGCACCGAGGTGGCGCACCGCGAACGCGAGCACCGGTGTGGGCAGCAGACGGGGGAGCAGCACGGCACGCAGTCCCGCGCCGGCGAAGATCTCGGCGGAGTCCGTGGCGAACACCCGCGAGTTGCGGCGTCCGTCGTAGCCGATCACCACGGTCGGGGTCGCGCCTCCCGAGCGCTCGCGCAGATACGCGGCGAAGCCCGCGGCGGCCTGCGTCACGAGCACCCGGTTCATGCGGTTGCTCCCGGCCCCGAGTTCGCCGCGCAGACCCGCCGTCCCGAAGGCCAGGCGGGCGCCGAAGCGGTCGTCGAGGTCGGCCAGCGCGGCCTTCTCGCCGCTCGCCGCGCGCGTGATGATCCCGGCGAGCTGGTCGCGGGTCTCGTGGTCGGGGTCCTGGCGCATCCAGGCGCGTGCCTGGGCGAGCCGCTCCTCGCTCACAGCGCCTCGACCACTCGGGCGAGGAGGGCCGAGATCACCGGCTCCGCCTCGCGGCCGGCTTCGATCACCTCGGCGTGGCTGAGGGGCGTCTTCTGGATGCCGGCGGCGAGGTTCGTGATCAGCGAGAAGCCGAGCACCTCCATGCCCGCCTCGCGGGCGGCGATCGCCTCGAGAGCGGTCGACATCCCGACGATGTGCCCGCCGATGACCTTCGCCATCTGCACCTCGGCCGGCGTCTCGTAGTGCGGGCCGCGGAACTGCGTGTAGACGCCCTCGTCGAGGCTCGGGTCGACGCTGCGGGCGATGTCGCGCAGGCGCTTCGCGTACAGATCGGTGAGGTCGATGAAGGTGGCGCCCTCGAGCGGGGAGTCGGCGGTGAGGTTGATGTGGTCGCTGATGAGCACCGGCTGGCCGGGCGTCCAGGTCTCGCGGATGCCGCCGGCGCCGTTCGTGAGCACCATGATCTTCGCGCCGGTCGCCGCCGCCGTGCGCACGCTGTGCACGACACGACGGACGCCGTGGTCCTCGTAGTAGTGGGTGCGCGCGCCGATGACGAGGACGTTCTTGCCGTCGGGGGTGCGGATGCTGCGCAGGGTGCCGACGTGGCCCTCGAGCGCGGGCTTCGAGAAGCCGGTCACCTCGGTCGCGGGGATGGTCGCGACGGTCTCGCCGATGATGTCGGCGGCCTTGCCCCAACCGCTGCCGAGCGTGAGCGCGATGTCGTGCTTCTCGACGCCGGTCAGCCGGGCGATGTCGGCGGCGGCGGTGGCGGCGACCTCGAACGGGTTGGCGTTCGGGTCGTCCAGGGGGTTGCTGTGAGTCTCGGACATAGGCTCCACTCTAGGAAGGTGACGGCTCGGCTGCCAAGATTGCGGAAGAATGGCTTTCATGTCTTCCACCCCTTTCGAGCGCACTCAGCGCGTCGCCGTCCTCGGCGGCGGTCCCGGCGGTTACGAGGCGGCCCTGGCTGCCGCTCAGCTCGGAGCCGAGGTGACCCTGGTCGAGCGTGTCGGCGTGGGCGGTGCGGCAGTCCTCACCGACGTCGTGCCGTCGAAGAGCCTGATCGCGACGGCCGATGCCGCGGTCGCGATCTCCGAGGCGAGCGACCTCGGTGTGCAGTTTTACGCGAAGGGCGAGAAGGGCAAGCCGCTCAAGCCCGAGATCGCGATCAACCTCGCCGCCGTCAACAAGCGCCTGATGGCGCTCGCCGGGCAGCAGTCGGAGGACATGCGGGCGACCCTCCTCGAGGCGGGTGTGCGCATCCTCTCCGGTCACGGGCGGCTGGAGGGTTCCGACGCGATCGTCGTCTCGACCGGTCAGGGCGGCACCGACTTCGACCGCGTGGAGGCCGACACCATCGTGGTGGCGGTCGGCGCGGCTCCCCGCGAACTGGAATCCGCCAAGCCCGACGGCCGACGGATCCTCACGTGGACGCAGCTGTACGACATGAAGTCCCTCCCGGAGCACCTGATCGTGGTCGGCTCGGGTGTCACCGGCGCCGAGTTCGCCTCCGCGTACATGAACCTCGGTGCGCAGGTGACGCTCGTCTCCAGTCGCGACCAGGTGCTTCCCGGTGAGGACCAGGATGCCGCCCGCGTGCTCGAGAAGGTCTTCAAGCGCGGTGGCATGACCGTGCTCTCGAAGGCCCGCGCCGACAAGGTCGAGACCACGAAGGACGGCGTCACCGTCACGCTCTCCGACGGCCGCACGGTCGACGGCAGCCACTGCCTCATGGCGGTCGGATCCATCCCCAACACCGCCGACATCGGTCTGGCCGAGGCGGGCGTGGAGCTCACCGAGCAGGGGCACGTCCGAGTGAACCGCGTGGCGCGCACCTCGGTCCCCAACATCTACGCGGTGGGCGACTGCACGAACTTCTTCCCGCTGGCCTCCGTCGCGTCGATGCAGGGCCGTACGGCCGTGTTCCACGCTCTCGGCGACATCGTGATCCCGCTGGAGCAGATCAAGATCACCTCGAACATCTTCACCGCGCCCGAGATCGCGACCGTCGGGTACTCCGAGAAGGACGTCGAGGACGGCGTGGCCGACGGCATGGTCTACAAGCTCCCGCTGGCGGCGAACCCGCGCGCGAAGATGATGGGCATCAAGGACGGCTTCGTGAAGCTCATTGCCCGCAAGGGGTCGGGAACCGTCATCGGCGGCGTGATCGTCGCCCCGAAGGCCTCCGAGCTGATCTACCCGATCGCGATCGCCGTCGAGCGGCGCCTCACGGTCGATCAGGTCTCGCGCGTCTTCGCGGCGTACCCCTCGCTGTCCAGCAGCATCACGGACGCGAGCCGGGCGATGCACCTGTTCAACATCTCCTGACCGGACGACGCGAAAGGCGCCCCACCTCGGTGGGGCGCCTTTCGCGTGTTCGCGGGATGGTCAGCTGATCGTGAGCAGCTGGTGCCCGGCGGAGACGGTGGCACCGGCATCCGCATTGATGTTGCCGACCACGCCGTCCTTGTGGGCCTGCAGGGGCTGTTCCATCTTCATGGCCTCGAGCACGACGACGAGGTCGCCCTTGACGACCTGCTGCCCCTCTTCGACGGCGATCTTGACGACGGTCGCCTGCATGGGCGACTTGACCGCATCGCCCGAGGCGCCCGCGTTGGCGGTGGTGGCGTGGCTGCGACGCGCCGGCGGCACGGTGGCCGGGCGCCCGGCGCTGCCGGCGGCGACGGCCACGCGGTCGGGCAGGCTGACCTCGAGGCGCTTGCCGGCGACCTCGACGACCACCGTGTGGCGACCGGCACCCGGTGCCGGGGCCTCGAGCTCGCCGTCCCACGCGGGGATGTCGTTGACGAACTCGGTCTCGATCCAGCGCGTGAAGATGCCGAAATCGCCGTTCTCGGCGGTGAAGGCGGGGTCGCGCACGACCTTGCGGTGGAAGGGCAGCACGGTGGGGAGACCCGCGACCTCGAACTCGTCGAGCGCGCGGCGCGAGCGCTCCAGCGCCTCCTCGCGGTCCTTGCCGGTGACGATGATCTTCGCCAGCAGCGAGTCGAAGGCGCCCGAGACCGCGTCGCCGGCGGTCACGCCGGAGTCGAGACGGATGCCGGGACCGCCGAAGGTCTTGAAGACGTGGACGGGGCCCGGCTGGGGGAGGAAGCCGCGACCCGGGTCCTCGCCGTTGATGCGGAACTCGAAGGAGTGGCCCTGGGGCTCGGGGTCGGCGTAGTCGATCGTGCCGCCGGCGGCGATGCGGAACTGCTCGCGCACGAGATCGATGCCGGTGACCTCCTCGGAGACCGGGTGCTCGACCTGGAGGCGCGTGTTGACCTCGAGGAACGAGACCGTGCCGTCGGCGCCGATGAGGAACTCGCAGGTTCCGGCGCCCACGTAGCCGACCTCCTTGAGGATGGCCTTCGACGCGGCGTAGAGCTGGGCGTTCTGCTCGTCGGTCAGGAACGGCGCAGGCGCCTCCTCGACGAGCTTCTGGTGACGACGCTGCAGCGAGCAGTCGCGGGTCGAGATGACGACCACATTGCCCTCGGCGTCCGCCAGGCACTGGGTCTCGACGTGGCGAGGCTTGTCGAGGTACTTCTCGACGAAGCACTCGCCGCGACCGAAGGCCGCGACGGCCTCGCGCGTGGCCGACTCGAACAGCTCGGCGACCTCGTCGAGCTCGCGGGCGACCTTGAGGCCGCGCCCGCCGCCGCCGTAGGCCGCCTTGATGGCGATCGGCAGGCCGAACTCCTTCGCGAAGGCGACCACTTCGTCGGCCGTCTCGACCGGACCGGGCGTGCCGGGGGCGAGCGGGGCGCCCACCTTCTCCGCCACGTGGCGCGCGGTGACCTTGTCTCCGAGGGCCTCGATGGCCTCGGGCGACGGGCCGATCCAGATGAGTCCGGCACCGATCACGGCGCGGGCGAACTCGGCGTTCTCGGCGAGGAAGCCGTATCCGGGGTGCACGGCGTCGGCACCGGCGCGCCGGGCGACGGAGAGGATCTTCTCGATCTGGAGGTACGTCTCGGCGCTCGTCGCGCCTCCGAGCGCGTAGGCCTCGTCGGCGAGTCGCGTGTGCAGCGCGTCACGGTCCTGGTCGGCGTAGACGGCGACCGAGGCGATTCCGGAATCCCGGGCGGCGCGGATGATGCGGACGGCGATCTCGCCGCGGTTGGCGATGAGCACCTTGGCGATAGCAGGCATGGTTGCCAGCCTAGCGAGAAGCAGGGGGATCCATTTGACGACTCCCCACAAGAAAGAGCCGAGAACGTGGAGGGGAGTCTACGACGGGGTCGGGGTGTTCCAGAGGTCCGTCCAGACGACGCCGAGGTCGGCGGCGAGGCGCCGCACGGTCGAGAGGGACATCCCCACCACGGTCGATGGATCGCCTTCGACCCGAGTGATGAACGCCCCGCCCAGGCTGTCGACGGTGAAGGCGCCCGCGACCAGCAACGGCTCGCCCGAGGCGACGTAGGCCGCGATCTCCGCGTCGGAGATGTCGTCGGCGAAGGTGACGGATGCCGCGGCCGTCGCGGTGGCCTCGACCGGCTCCGCGCCGGGCGAGACGCGGAAGACCGAATGTCCGGAGTGCAGCACGCCGGTGGCGCCGCGCATCTCGCGCCAGCGGCGCGTCGCCTCCTCCGCCGTGTAGGGCTTGCCGTAGACGCGTCCGTTGAGCTCGAACATCGAATCGCCCCCGATCACGATGCCATCGAAGGAGGGGTCCTCGGACGAGAGGCGACGGGCGACATCGGCGGCCTTGGCGCGTCCCAGCAGCAGCACGAGCTCCGCGGGGGGCAGCTCCGCTCCCCGTTCGGCCGCGGCGGCCGCCGCCACCGCGTCCTCGTCGACGTCGGGGGAGAGGGTGAGCGGCTCGATCCCCGCCTGTCGCAGCAGCATCAGACGGGCGGGAGAGGTGGAGGCGAGGCAGACGCGCATGTGGTCCACCGTATCCGTGGACCGCCGTATCCTCGAAGGATGACTTCCCCCGATGCGGACCTGCTCGACCTCGACATCACGGGGATCGCGCACGGCGGCACCTTCGTCGCCCGCCACGAAGGACGCGTCGTCTTCGTCTCCGACGCCATCCCGGGCGAGCGCGTCCGTGCCCGGCTGATCGCACCTGGCGAGGGAGCGGATGCCTCGACCCGCAGCTTCTGGCGCGCCGAGACCGTCGAGGTGCTCGACGCGTCCGAGCACCGTCGTCCGCACCTCTGGGCAGAGGCCGACGTGACCCGTGATCCCGCCGATCGTCCGGGTGGAGCCGATCTGGGGCACATCGATCTCGACCACCAGCGCGTCCTCAAGCGGCAGGTGCTGACCGAAGCGCTCGACCGCTTCGCCGGCGCGGGTCTCGAGGCCCCCGAGATCGAGGCCGTCGAATCGGGCGACGGGAGCGGCTGGCGCACGCGTGTCACGCTGCACGTCGACGACGCGGGGCGGGTCGGTCCGTACGCGGCCCGCAGCCACCGCGTGATCCCCGTGACCTCCCACCCGCTCGCGCGGCCGGCGATCGCCGAGGCCGCACTCTCCCTGCACGGAGAGGCCCCGGGGCGCATCGAACTCGTCGAACCGGCCGACGGCACGGTGCGGGTCATCCGCCGCGACGCCACCGAGCGTCCGGCGAAGGTCGCCCGCGGGTTCCGACGCCGCCCGGCTCCCGAGGTGATCCACGAGGTCGTGAACGACCGGCGGTTCGCGGTCGACTCCACCGGGTTCTGGCAGGTGCATCCGCGTGCGGCATCCGTTCTGGATGCGGCGGTCTACGGCCTTCTCGACGGGCACGTCGACGAGCGGGCGACGCACTTCGACCTCTACGGCGGGGTCGGCCTGTTCGCCGCGACGCTCGCCGATCTCGGCGGCACCGACATCGTGACCGTCGAATCGAGCGCCCGGGCGACCCAGCATGCCGCCGAGAACCTCGCCCCGCTCGCGGTGAACGCCGTGACGGCGCGGGTCGACCGGTTCCTCGCCACGCGCACCGGGGGCGGACGCAGCGGAGCCGTCATCCTCGACCCGCCGCGCGCGGGCGCCGGCCGCCAGGTCGTCGAGGCGGTGCACGCCCTCGCTCCGGAGGCGATCGCCTACGTCGCCTGCGATCCGGTCGCCCTGGCACGCGACCTCGGCACGTTCCGGGGGCTCGGCTGGAATGTCGACCGGCTGCGCGGGTTCGATCTGTTCCCGCACTCGCATCACTTCGAGGTCGTCGCGCTGCTCACCCGCTGACTAGGCTGTGGGGATGAGCACGGTCGCCCTCATCGATGATCACGAGTCCGTCCGCCTGGGACTCGAAGCGGCATGCGCACGCGACGGGCAGACCATCGTCTTCTCGGGCAGCACGGTCGTGTCGTACCTCGACTGGCGCGCCGCATCCGGCGCGGCACCCGCCGAGGTCGTGGTGCTCGATCTCACCCTCGGCGACGGGACGACGGTCACCGAGAACGTGACCTCGCTGGTCACCGACGGCGCGAGCGTCGTCATCCACAGCGTCGCCGATCGTCCGGCCGCGGTCCGAGAGGCGCTCGCCGCCGGAGCCGCGGGCGTGGTGAGCAAGTCCTCCGCGCTCGACGACGTGCTCGATGCGATCCGCACCGTCGCCCACGGCGAGGCGCTCAACAACGTCGAGTGGGCGAGCGCGGTCGACGGCGACCGCGATTTCGCCGACGCGCAGCTCTCGACCCGCGAGCGCGAGGTGCTCCGCCTGTACGCCGCCGGGCTGCCGCTCAAGGCGGTCGCCGAGCGTCTCGGTGTCGCCTACTCGACGGCCAAGGAGAACATCACCCGCATCCGCGTGAAGTACGTCGAGGTCGGGCGCCCGGCGCCGACGAAGGTCGACCTGCTCCGCCGCGCGATGGAAGACGGCATCGTCGAACCAGACGGGGCGTCGAGTGGCCGCTGAGTCCCTCAGCATCCGCGAGGCGTGGAACCAGATCCCGTCTCCCGGAGCGGCCGAGACCGAATTCGAACGGTTCACCGGCAAGCGCATGGAGCGCATCCTCGCCACGGTCGTCGCGATCGGGTCGACGGCGCTCGGCGTGCAGGCGCTGTTCGTCGCGATCCCTTCCCTCGCGGATGCGAACGTCGGCCACGCCGTCATCGTCTTCCTCGTCTACGTGCCGTTCGCGGTGATGCTGGTCTGCTGCCTGATCGGCCGGGGAGTCCGTGTCGCGTCCGGCGTCTTCGCCGTCACGTACGTGCTCGTGCTCGCCGCCTGGCCCAACGTCGTGACGATCGGCGACGGGCTCGCGGCCAAACAGCCGTGGATCTTCTTCTTCGTCAACGTCGGCGTCGTGGCCGCGATGCTCGCCTTCCCGGTGCGCGTGCAGTACGCCTGGGCGGTGGCCGTGCCGTTCGTCTACGGCTACGTGCGGCTCGTGCAGGGGGAGTTCTCCCGCGAGTTCTGGACCACGACGGCGTTCGATGTCTCGTTCACGCTGATCCTCGGCATCGTCATCATCTCGCTGGGATGGATGTTCCGCTCGGTCGCCGCGGGCGTCGACGACGCGCGAGGGCACGCAGTCGCCTCCTACGCGGCAGCAGCAGCGGCGGCGGCCGCGGAGGAGGAGCGCATCGCGATGTCGGCGCTCATGCACGACAGCGTGCTCGCGGCGCTGATCGCCGCCGAGCGGGCCGAGAGCGAGAGGGCGAAGGAACTCGCGGTGGCGATGGCGCGCGAGGCGCTCACCCGCCTCGCCAACACCGAGGCGGCGGTCGCCCAGGAGGGCAGCGACGAGCCGGTCGCCGTCGGCCAGATCGTGTCCGAGCTGCGTCGGGCCCTGTCGGAGATGGGCGTGGACGCGATCGTCGAGGAGACCGGTACTCCCGGGGCGATTCCCGGCCGCGTGGCGCGCGCGCTCGTGCTCGCCGCGCGTCAGGCGATCGGCAACGCGGTCACGCACGCGGGCGGGCGGGGACTCCACATCCTCGCCGACTCGCAGGGTGACGTCGGCATCCGCGTGATCGTGAGCGATACCGGAGCGGGGTTCGACCTCACGGCGATCGGCGAGGACCGCCTGGGGATCCGCGCGTCGATCCTCGCGCGCATGGCCGGCGTGGCCGGAACGGCTCGGATCGATTCGGATGAGCGTGGCACGACCGTGACCCTGGGCTGGAGCGCCTCATGAACCGGACCGTCCGCAGCGTCGCGACGTCTCTCGCGGTCGGCTTCGCCTTGTACTTCGCTGCGCGCGCCGTGTGGTGGATCGTGCAGCCCACGGCACCGCTGCTCATGGTGCTCGCGATCGCGCTCTACCTCCTGGTCGTCAACCTCGCGATCCTCGGCTCTCCGGAAACGGTGAAGCTGCCGTTGTGGACGGCGACGCTGGCGGTGATCGTCAGCGTGATCATCCCGATCGCGGTGACGTTCTCGCTGAACGAGGCAGGGCGGACCGCCCCCTTCGCCACCTGGTACATCGGCGGCGTGGGCTTGCTCAGCGTGATCCTCATCGTCCGGCGGCGGTTCCTGACGGGCTGGCTGATCCTCCTTCTCCTGGTGGCAACGTCGTCGGTCTTCCTGGGCTTCCTCGAGTCCCTTCTCAACTTCGGCCTGGTCGGATCGATCATGTGGGTGGTCGTCGCGAATCTCCTGGTGTGGTTCTGGGACCGGGCGGTGCGCGACACCGAGCGCCTCGCCGAGATCCAGCAGGCCGTGTCGGCCTGGCACGCCACGCAGCTCGTGCGTCAGCGGGAGCGTCGCGTGCGCACACAGTTCGCGCTCGCGGTCGCCGGCCCCGTGCTCAGCCGCGCGGTGGCGACGCGTGGCTCTCTGACCGAGGAGGAGCGTCTCGATGCCCGGCTCGCCGAGGGGCGCCTGCGTGATGAGCTGCGCGGAGCCGACCTGCTCAACGATGCGGTCCGCGATGCGATCGAAGCGGCGCGTCGGCGCGGCGCGGTCGTCACGGTGTTCGACGAGGGCGGTCTCGAGGGGGTCGACGAGGAGCGTCGCATCGAGATCCGGGACGAGCTCGCCGGTGTCCTGGCGGGGGCCCACGCGGGACGCCTCATCATCCGTTCCGCCAAGGACGATCGCACAGCGGTGACGGTGGTCGGGCGTGTGGGGTCGGGATCATCGCGCGACGACGACTCCGTCGACGTGTGGCACGAGATCCCGCGCAGTGCCGCCCGCGGCTGAACCATCGGCGATGGCGCTTCTCTTCGGCTCCGGCTGGGGGAGGGTGCCGGAGTCGAAGAGGAAGTGAGAATGGGCGAGGGGCGGCGATATCGCCAGCCCCTCGCCATGCGGCTCAGTTACCCGAAAACCAGCCGCGGATGATCGATCACCGTCTGTCTACCCTGGGACAGAGAGACCGATCGAACGCGAAGCGTCTCCATTAGTTTCGCGGCTCGCAACCCCCGTGTCTGTAGGTATTTTGGGGGACATAGGTGCGCGGATGCGGGAGGATGGCCGGATGAGCACGCGGCGCGGAACGAACCTGCCCCGAATGGGCGACTTCAATCAGGCGGTCGTGATCGAGGCGATCCGCCGCGCGGGTGATGCGCTGAGCCGTACGGAGCTCGCCGCGACCACCGGACTCTCCGCGCAGACGCTCACGAACATCACCCGCCGCCTCCTCGACGAGGGACTGATCGCCGAGGCCGGGCGCGCCATCAACGGCCCGGGAAAGCCCCGCGTCCTGCTCCGTCTGGTCGCGGAGAGCCGGTACTCGGTGGGTGTCCATCTCGATCCCGCCGTGGTGACGGTGGTGCTCCTCGACCTCGCCGGCGCGGTGGTCGCGCGGCGCCTGATCCCGGTGGGATCACCCGAACCCGGGCGAATCATCGACGAGATGGCTCGCGCGATCGATGCCCTCATCACCGAGGTCGGTGTCGATCGCTCGCGGATCTTCGGTATCGGACTCGCCGCTCCCGGACCCCTCGACGAGGCGAACGGGACCGTGGTCGACCCGCCCATGCTGCGCGGATGGCGCCGGGTGCCCCTGCGTGAGCTGCTGTCGGCGGCGACCGGGTTCGCGGTGGCGTTGGAGAAGGACACCGCTGCGGCGGCCGTGGGTGAGCTCTGGACGCACCGAGGTCCCGTGGACGACTCGTTCGTCTTCCTCTACCTCGGCACGGGCCTCGGTGCGGCGCTCGCGCGCGACGGCGATGTCACGCGCGGACGCACGGGCAACCTCGGCGAGATCGGGCACATCGTGGTCGATCCTGAGGGGCCGCCGTGCGCCTGTGGATCCCGGGGATGCGTCGCCGTCACGTGCACGCCGCAGTCGATCGTGGCGGAAGCGGTGCGTGCGGGGGTGCTGTCTGCGGAGGGCGACGATGACGAGCCCGGTGCGCTCGAGGCGCGATTCGCGCACGTATGTGCGCGGGCGGAACAGGGGGAGGTGGCCGCCGCGGGAATCCTCGGCCGTGCCGCGCGCTGCACCGCCGCCCTCCTGGTGGTGCTCACCGACGTCCTCGACGTGGAGCGCATCGTGCTCGGGGGACCCTTCTGGGGGTACGTCTCGGAGGTCTACCTCGCCGAGATCTCGGAGCACGTGCAGCGGCTGAGCGCGACGCGAGCGCTGCGGGAGATCCCGATCGACGGCACGGTCGTGGGTGCCGACGTGGGAGCCGTGGGGGCGGCCTGCGTGGTGCTCGATCGGGCGCTCACCCCGCGGAGCTCGACGCTGATGCTGTCGGAGCGCTCGGACGTGCCTGTGGCTCCTTAAATCCAATCGATGTAGTATTCGGGTGTTCCTCCGTCATCGTCGATCGGAAACCCGTCATGCACGACAACTCCTCGCTGGTCGAAGCACGCATCCGCCGGTTCGTCCGGGAGCGCCTCGAGCCCGCGCTGTACGCTCGCTCGCACGAGCTCACTCTCGAGGCCTGGCAGGTCCCGGGTGAACCCGTGCCGTTCGCCGAGGCGGTCGGGCAGACGTACGCCCCCTTCGCCGTGGGCTCGCCGTGGGGGCGTGCCTGGAGCACGATGTGGCTGCGGGTGACCGGGACGATCCCGACGACGGATGCCGGGCAGCGGGCCGAACTCGTCTTCGACCTCGGCTTCCACGGCGCGCAGCCGGGGTTCCAGGCCGAGGGTACGGTGTACCGGCCGGACGGATCCATCGTCAAGGCGGTCGAGCCGCGCAACGCCTACGTGCCGCTCGACGGTGCTCCGGGCGATGCGATCGAGCTCTACCTCGAGGCGGCGGCGAACCCGGACGTGGGCGACGGGTTCCGCACCTTCGGCCCCACGCCGCTCGGGGAGTGGGACTCCGCCGGCGACGAACCGCTGTACGAGCTGCGTCGTGCCGACGTGGCCGTGCTCGACCTCACGGTCTGGGAACTTCTGCAGGACATCGCGGTGCTCGACGGTCTGCGCGCCGAGCTCCCCGAGAGCTCCTCCCGCCGCGCCGAGATCCTGCGCGCCCTCGAGCACGCGGTCGACGCGACGGACCCGGACGACGTCGCCGGCACCGTCGCCGATGCGCGCGCCGCACTCTCGGAGGTTCTCGGCCGCCCGGCATCCGCGTCCGCGCATTCCGCCCACGCGGTCGGGCACGCCCACATCGACTCCGCGTGGCTGTGGCCGGTGCGCGAGACGCAGCGCAAGGTGGCGCGCACGTTCTCGAACGTCCTCTCGCTGATCGGAGAGGACTCCGAGTTCTCGTTCGCGGCGTCGTCGGCGCAGCAGTACGCCTGGATGAAGCGGTTCCAGCCCGAGCTCTTCGAGCGGTTGCGCGCCGCCGTCGCGGCCGGTCGATTCCACCCCGCGGGCGGCATGTGGGTGGAGTCCGACACGAACATGCCGGGAGGCGAGGCCCTCGCGCGCCAGTTCGTGCGGGGAAAGCGTTTCTTCCTCGAGGAGTTCGGGGTCGAGCCCCTCGATGTCTGGCTGCCCGATTCGTTCGGATACTCGGCCGCGCTCCCGCAGATCGCGCGGGCCGCCGGGTCGCGGTGGATGCTGACGCAGAAGATGTCGTGGAACGAGACGAACACGATGCCCCATCACACCTTCACATGGGAAGGTCTGGACGGCACCCGTATCTTCACGCACTTCCCGCCGGTCGACACGTACAACTCGCAGCTCTCCGGTGCGGATCTCGCCCGCGCCGAGCGCCAGTTCGCCGAGAAGGGCGCGGCGACCGCCTCGCTCGTGCCCTTCGGGTACGGTGACGGCGGAGGCGGGCCGACCCGCGAGATGCTCGCCGCCGCCGCACGACTGCGATCGCTGGAAGGATCGCCGACCGTGACCCTCTCCGATCCGCGGCGCTTCTTCGAGACGGCCGAGGCCGAGTATCCGAACCCGCCGGTGTGGTCCGGGGAGATGTACCTCGAGTTCCACCGCGGCACCTACACCTCGCAGGCGCGCACCAAACGCGGCAACCGGCGCAGCGAGCACGCCCTGCGCGAGGCCGAGCTGTGGGCGACGAGCGCAGCGCTGGCGGGTGCCGAGTACCCGTATGACGCGCTGGAGGAGGCGTGGGAGACCGTACTCCTGCAGCAGTTCCACGACATCCTTCCCGGCAGTTCGATCGGTTGGGTGCACCGCGAGGCCGAGCGCCGCTACGCGGAGGTCCTCGAGACGCTCGACGGTCTCATCGACACCGCGCTCGAGGTCGTCGCAGGCCGGGGGGAGGTGGAACTGGTCGCCAACGCGAGCCCCTACCCGTCGGGTGGTGTGCCCGGCCTGGCGATCGGGGTCGCGGAGTCCGCGAATGCGGCGGCCCATGCCGGAAGGCACGGAGAGGAGATCGTGCTCGAGAACGAGCATCTGCGGGTCGTGGTGGATGCCGATGGGCTCATCTCCTCGCTGAGCGTGCGTGCGACCGGGCGCGAGACGATCCCGACGGGGGAGCGCGGGAACCTGCTGACGCTGCACCGCGACACCCCCACGGCATGGGATGCCTGGGACATCGACGAGCACTACCGCCGGCACGCCGTCGAGCTGAGGGATGCCGTGGCGATCGAGGTCGTCGCGCACCCGACCGCCGCCGTCGTGCGGATCGACCGGGAGTTCGGTGCGTCCCGCATCACTCAGGTCCTCACGCTCGCGGCGGGGTCCCCGAGCCTCGACATCGAGACGATCGTCGACTGGCACGAGCGGCAGAAGCTGCTCAAGCTCGGCTTCCCGCTCGACGTGCACAGCGATCGTGCGGCATCCGAGATCCAGTTCGGTCACGTGCACCGGCCCACCCACACCAACACGTCGTGGGACGTCGCCCGTTTCGAGACGGTCGCGCACCGCTGGGTGCACGTCGGAGAACCGGGCTTCGGGGTCGCGATCGCGAACGACTCGACCTACGGCCACGACATCACGCGAGCGCCCCGTGAGGGCGGCGGAACGGCGTCGACGGTACGGCTCTCCCTGCTGCGGGCGCCGCTGTTCCCCGATCCGGAGGCGGATCAGGGACGACACGCCTTCCGCATCGGCATCCGTCCGGACGCGGGGATCGCGGATGCCGTGCGTGAGGGGTACCGCCTGAATCTGCCCGCACGCTCGATGCGCGGCTCTGGCCCCGTCGCGCCGCTATTCGCGGTGTCGTCGGACGCGATCGTGATCGAGGCGGTCAAGCTCGCGGAGGACCGCAGCGGAGATGTGATCGTCCGGCTGTACGAAGCGCACGGCGGACGGGCGGTGGGGGAGGTCACGCCGTCGTTCGACTTCGGGTCGGTCGTGGAGACCGACCTCCTCGAGCGGGAGACACCGCGGGCGGCGGTCACCGGCGTCGCGACGGGCGTCGAGCTGTCGCTGCGGCCGTTCCAGCTGGTCACGCTGCGCTTCGCGCGCTGATCCACGGTTCCGGGAGAGCCCGGCGGTGCTCAGCGGGCGAAGCGTCCCCAAGGGATGTCCCTGCGCAGCGGCTTGCGCAGGGAGCGCTGCGTGCGCGTCCACGCCGAGACGACCGGCTCCTCGGCGACGGCATCCGATTCCTCGGCCGCATATGCGTCGCTGACCACCGCGATGAGCGCGGCCAGTTCTTCCTCGGTCGCCGTGCCGCGGGTGATCTCGAGCGCCGGGCGCTCGTCCCTCTCGTCGATCACAGCGGGATGTTCCCGTGCTTCTTCGGGGGCAGCTCAGCGCGCTTGCCGCGCAGGGCGCGGAGTGCCTTGGCGATCGAGACGCGCGTGTTCGCGGGCTCGATGATGCCGTCGAGTTCGCCGCGCTCGGCGGCGAGGAACGGCGAGGCGACGTTGTAGGTGTACTCGTTCGCGAGGCGGGTGCGCACGGCGGCGACGTCTTCGCCGGCTTCCTCGGCCTTCTTGATCTCACCCCGGTAGAGGATGTTCACGGCGCCCTGGCCGCCCATGACGGCGATCTCGGCGGTCGGCCACGCGAGGTTGACGTCGGCGCCGAGCTGCTTCGAGCCCATCACGATGTAGGCGCCGCCGTAGGCCTTGCGCAGGATGACGGTCACCAGCGGCACGGTGGCCTCGGCGTACGCGTAGAGCAGCTTGGCTCCGCGTCGGATCACGCCGGTCCACTCCTGGTCGGTTCCCGGCAGGTAGCCCGGAACGTCGACGAGCGTCACGATCGGGATCGAGAACGCATCGCAGAAGCGGACGAAGCGGCTCGCCTTCTCGCCGGCCTCGATGTTCAGCGTTCCCGCCATCTGCGAGGGCTGGTTGGCGATGATGCCGACCGAGCGGCCCTCGATGCGACCGAAGCCGATGACGATGTTCGGCGCGAAGAGCGGCTGAACCTCGAGGAAGTCGCCCTCATCGACGACGTGCTCGATCACCGTGTGGATGTCGTACGGCTGGTTGGCCGAGTCCGGGATGATCGTGTTCAGCGTGCGGTCGGCATCCGTCGTCTCGAACTCGAAGACACCCTCGTACGAGGGGAGTTCTGCCATGTTGTTGTCCGGCAGGAAGCTGAGCAGAGTGCGCGCGTAGTCGAGCGCGTCGTCCTCGTCCTCCGCGAGGTAGTGCGCCACACCGGAGCGGGTGTTGTGCGTGTACGCACCGCCCAGCTCCTCCATGCCGACGTCTTCGCCGGTGACCGTCTTGATGACGTCGGGGCCGGTGACGAACATCTGGCTCGTCTTGTCGACCATGATCACGAAGTCGGTGAGGGCGGGGGAGTACACCGCGCCGCCGGCTGCCGGGCCCATGATGATCGAGATCTGCGGGATGACACCGGAGGCGCGGGTGTTCAGGCGGAAGATCTCGCCGTACTTGCCGAGCGCGACGACACCCTCCTGGATGCGCGCCCCTCCCGAGTCGAGGATGCCGATGCAGGGCATGCCGCCCGCGAGGGCGAACTCCATGACCTTGATGATCTTCTCGCCGGCGACCTCGCCGAGCGACCCGCCGAACGTCGAGAAGTCCTGCGAGTAGACCGCGACCGTGCGCCCGTTGATCGTGCCGACACCGGTGACGACCGAGTCACCGTAGGGCCGGGAGCGATCCATGCCGAACGCGGTCGTGCGGTGGCGCACGTACTCGTCGAACTCGACGAAGCTCCCGGGATCGACGAGCAGCTCGATGCGCTCGCGGGCGGTCATCTTGCCCTTGGCGTGCTGCTTCTCCTTCGCCTTCGCTTCTGCGTCGACGACGGCTTCGGTGTAGCGAGCGCGCAGATCCGCGATCTTGCCGGCGGTGGTAAAGAGGTCGGGCTTGTCCGTCACGGATTCCACACTATCGTCGCCGCGGCTCGGCCTGTTGGATGCTCGCCACAACGGGTAGCGTGATCCTTTGGTGAGGTGCTCTCTGTCCGATCAGCGCGGCGGACCGTCGGCGCCCGGATTCTCGGGGAGTTCGTGGTCGCCGCGCGGGGCGGAATCGGACTCCAGCTCTCCACTCGCGCCGCGTCCGCGACGGGTGGTCAGTTCCCCGACCTTGCGACCCGCCCAGCCCACCCCGCGCACCGCCGTGCCGGCCGCGCCCGCGACCGCTGAACCCGCGTAGCGCGCGCCGCGGAGCACGCGGAGTTCGACCTTCTCGGCACCGGCGACGGGTTCGAGCTCGGGCGGGAGGTCGAGGGGAGCGGCGCCGAACGCGCGGTGCGAGGTCGTCAGCACGCGTCGGCCGAGGATGTGGTTGCCCGCGCCGCCGATCGCCGCGCCCACTCCGAACGGCAGCGCCTTGCCCAGGAAGGAGGCGCCGCCGCGCGCGGCGAACTGCTTCACGAACATGCTCTTGAGCTGATCGACGAGCGGTCCGACGGCGGCACGGGGGAGGGATTTCGTCACGAGCTCGCCCCAGTAGGCGTTGCGGGTGCCGCCGCGGCCGGCGACCTGACCGGCGAGCTGTCCGACCAGGTCGACGCCCTCCTTGCCGAGCATCAGGGTCATCACCAGCGCCCGGGCGCGATCGGGGTTGGCGACCGCGATGCCGTGCACTTCGGCGACCGACTGCGCGAACAGGGCGGTCGACTCGACGAAGCCGACCGTCTCGACGCCGGAGAGCGCGAGCGTCACGCCGGTGCCGATCCCCGGTACGACGGCTGTGGCTCCGACCGCTGCCCCACCGGTGGTGACGGCGGCGAGGTAGCGCCGTTCGAGGATCCGTACGATCTCGGCGGGTGACGCATGGGGATTGCGCAGACGGATGCTGCGGATGTGCGCGAGCACGAGCGGGCGCTGGATGGAGAGCACGCGATCGAGGCCACGGACGACGAACGGATGCTCGGGCGATCCCGTCGGAGGGATGCCCTTGTCCCACGGGGCGTCGTCCGGGAGGGAGTGGATCTTGTGCACCTTCGGGGCCATGTCACGATCCTAGGAACCCCGCCCGCGAAAACGCCGGGAGCCGCACCCCTGAGGGTGCGGCTCCCGGCGTTTTTGCTGGAGGCTTTCGACAGCGACTCAGACGAAGAGATTCGCCCGCTCGAGGTCTTCGGCGAAGTCGACCTCGACCGCGTACAGGTCGGAGACGTCCATCGGCTCGAGCAGCAGGCCGTCCTCGGCGATCGCGAGCTCGAGGCCGCGCTCGAAGTAGTCCTGGTCGTCGACGCGCTGCAGCTGGCGCATGAACGCCTTCTTCTGCGCCGACGAGATGTAGTTGATGCCCACGGCCTCGCCGAGGCCGCCGGTGACGGTCTTCGACAGCTCCTTGATGAAGCCCTCGGCCGTGACCGTGTACTTCACCTCTTCGTCGCTGACCTTGGAGGTGTTGACCGTCACGAACGACTGATCGCGCTCGATGAAGGCGGCCGCGCGGCCGAGGATCATCGGGTCGAAGACGACGTCGCCGTTCATCCACAGCACGCCGCCGCGTCCGGTCGCGCCGAGGGCGCGCAGGAGGCTCTTCGACGTGTTGGTCTCGTCGTAGCGCTCGTTGTGCACGTAGTTGGCGGAGGGGAAGGCCTCGATGATGGTCTCGGCGCGGTAGCCGACCACAGTGGTGATGCGCGCGTCGGTGCCGAACGCGGCGCGGATGTTGTCATGCTGCTGGCGCATGATCGTGCGGCCGTCGCCGAGTTCGGTGAGCGGCTTGGGCAGCGAACGGCCCAGGCGCGAGCCCATGCCGGCTGCGAGGATGACGGTCTGAAGAGTCACGAGTGCTCCTTTGGAAGGTGTGTTCATGGCCGGTTAACCAGCCGGACACTTCGTCGTGCCGCGTTCATGCTAGCGATGGACCCTGGGAAACACCGGGTCTCACGGCGCCCGTTGCCGTTTCGTGACCCAGTCCACACCGTATACCCAGGGTCGACGTCGGGGAAGGCGCCCGGGTGATTGTCAGGGTGAATGTTGCGACCGACCCCGGGGAAGTCGGCTCGCGTTGATACCGTAGAACCCGTGACTGCTTCCCCCGACGCCCGCCCCGAAAAGGCGGAAGACCCCACGACCGAATCGAAGGCGACCCCGGAGAAGCGGACGGCGACGTCGAAGCGGGCATCAGCGTCCTCCCCGACGGCGAAGAAGGCCTCCGCGGCCCGCACGAACGCCGCGAAGAAGACTCCCGCAGCTCGCACGCCCGCGAAGCGCCCGAGCACGGCGAAGGCTGCGGCGGAGAGGGCCGCTGCGGGCACCGACGTCGTCATCGAGCCCGTCTCGGCGGCGGGCCCGATCGAGAAGAAGGTTCCCGCGCGGCCGGCTGCCGGAGCGCGTGCCACGACGACGCGTACACCCGCGAAGTCCGCTGCGGCGAAAACGGCCGCAGCCAAGTCGGCGGCGGCGAAGAAGACGACCGCCGCGAGCACGACCGCTGCGGCGAAGACCACGGCAGCGAAGACAGCGGCCGCGAAATCGGCTGCAGCGAAGACTACGGCGGCGAAGTCGACGGCGGCGAAGACCGCTGCGGCGAAGACCGCGGCGACGAAGGCTCAGGCGGCGAAGTCGACGGCACGCACCGCCGCATCACGCGCCGCTTCCACTCGCACGACCGCGGCGAAGACTGCCGCCGCGAAGACCGCTGCGGCGAAGGCGGCCGCGGCGAATGCGGCTGCGGCTGAGTCCGCGGAGGTCGCCGAGCCGAAGCCGCAGGCTCCCGTCACGATCGAGTCGACCCGGATCGACCCGCCTGAGGCGGTGGTCGAGGTCGACGGGACGGCCGGTGCCGGAGCGACTGTCGGCCTCGACGAGGTGATCGTCGAGCCTGAGATCGCTGAGGCGGAGATCGCTGAGACGGAGGTCGTCGAGCCCGAGGTCGTCGAGCCCGAGGTCGTCGAGCTCGAGATCGCTGAGGCGGAGGTTGTCGAGCCGGAGACCACCGAAGCCGGGCCCGAGGTCGAGGCCACGGACGTCCGGTCCGAGGCATCCGCCGTCGCCGCGGAATCGGCCGCCCCCGCTGCGTCGGACGTCGAGGCTCTGCACATCCGCGGGCTCGTCAAGCATTTCGGTGACAATCGTGCCGTGCACGGCATAGACCTGTCTGTGCCGGCAGGCTCCTTCTACGGCATCGTCGGACCCAACGGAGCCGGTAAGACGACGACGCTGTCGATCATCGCGGGGCTGCTGCGCGCCGACGCCGGGAGCGTCGTGATCTGCGGCATCGACCAGGCGACGAACTCGCAGGCGGCGAAGCGAGTGATGGGCGTCCTCCCCGATCGCCTGCGCACGTTCGACCGTCTGACCGGCCGTCAGCTCCTCTACTACTACGGCCTCCTGCGTGGCCTGGCCTCCGACGTGATCGAGAAGCGCGTCGCCGATCTCGCGCGCGCCTTCGATCTGGGGGATGCGCTCGGTCGCGTCGTCTCGGACTACTCGGCGGGTATGACCAAGAAGGTCATGCTCGCGGGGGCGATGATCCATTCGCCGCGCGTGCTCGTGCTCGACGAGCCGTTCGAATCGGTCGACCCCGTCTCCTCGGCGGTGATCCTCGACATCCTGCGGGCGTACGTCGCGCACGGCGGCACCGTCATCCTGTCGAGCCACGGGATGGATCTCGTGGAGCGGGTGTGCTCGCGCGTCGCGATCATCGTCGACGGCGAAGTGCTCGCCGAGGGGACGATCGACGAGGTGCGGGCGGGTCAGACGCTCGAAGCGCGCTTCGTCGAGCTCTCCGGCGGTATCGGAGAGGTGGAGGGGCTCGAGTGGCTGCACACGTTCTCCGACTGAGGCTCGCCCTTCTGCTCGGATCGCTGCGCGGCGAGCGCAGGACGCGGTCGATCCTGTCCTTCCTCGTCGTCGTGGCGATCACGGTCGTCGTCTGCACCTCGGTGCTCAGCCTCTCCGGCGCACCGCTCGGGGTCGCCCGCACGGTCACCGTCCTCGGCGGCGCCGCGATCCTCCTCGGCTTCCTCATCGGCCCGATCCTCGTGGGAGCCGTGGACCAGCTCGATCCTCGCCGCTTCGCCGTCTTCGGCGTCGACGAGCGTCAGATGCCGTGGATCCTCGTCGTCGCGTCGCTGATCAGCGTCCCGAGCCTGGCTCTCCTGGCCGTGTACCTCAGCGTCGGCATCGTGGCGGTGCAGCTCGGCGTCGCGTGGCCGCTCGCGGTCGGGATGACGGTGGTGGGCATCGTCAGCACCATCCTGGTCGCGCGCATCGGCATGGCGGTCAATGCGCTGCTGCTGCCCGAACGGCGCTCGCGCGAGCTCACGGCACTGTTCGTGCTCGCGCTGCTCGTCGTCGCGTTCCCGGTCGCCGTGTTCCTCGCGTCGTTCCGGTGGGACGGGGAGGTGCCGGCATCCCTGATCTCGCTGACGGGAGTGATCTCCCTCACCCCGCTCGGAGCGGCACCCGGCGCGCTGTTCCAGGCGCCCGAGAGCTCGACGGCGTGGCTCATCGGCCTCATCGCCGTCGTGACCCTCGCGGGGCTCTGGGTGGTGTGGGAATGGCTGGTCCGCCGCCTGCTCACGACGACCGAGCGCCCCGTGGCCGCGCGCGAACGCACCGGTCTCGGGTGGTTCGCCCTCCTGCCGTCGACGGCCTTCGGAGCCATCGCCTCGCGCAGCCTCGTGTACTGGCTGCGCGACCGCCGCTACATCGTCAACGTGATCGTCGTCCCGGTCGCGGGCGTCCTCACGGTGCTCCCGCTCCTGGTCGCCGGGGTACCGCTCGAGATCGCCGCCCTCGTGCCGGTTCCCGTGATGGCGCTCTTCTTCGGATGGCTGCCGCACAACGACGTCGCCTACGACTCGACGGCCCTGTGGACGCACGTCGCCAGCGGCGTGCGCGGGCTGCCCGATCGGCTCGGGCGCCTGGTCCCCGTTCTCCTGGTGTCGATTCCGGTCCTGGCGATCGCCGTTCCGCTCACGCTCCTCGTCATCGACGACTGGCATCTGCTGCTGCCGCTGATCGGCCTCGGATCCAGCCTGCTGCTCTCGGCCCTCGGTCTGTCGAGCATCGTGTCGGTCGTCGCGCCGTACGCGGTGTCGCGCCCGGGCGACAGTCCGTTCCAACAACCGCAGCGTCCGACGTCGCGCGGCGCCTACGGGCCGGCCGTCGCGTTCCTCGGGGCGATCCTCGTCAGCGGTCCGGTCATCTGGCTCTTCGCCTCGAACCTCCTCTCGGGGGAGCAGCAGGCGATGGCGACGTTCTGGGCCGGCCTCGGCACCGGCGTCGGTGTCTTCGTCATCGGAGCGGTCGTCGGCGGCCTCATCTTCGAACGCAGCGGAGAACGCCTCATGGAGTTCGTCGAGACCGCGTGACGCCGCCCCGCGCACGCGTGGACGCGGCTAGACTCACGGGATGAGTACTCCGCTGGACAGCCCCGATCAGGGCGGCGTGGCAACGCTTGATCGCGAACTGGAAGAGCTCCTCCGAGAGGAGAATCTCGAGCCGGGTGACCACGAGCGTTTCTCGCATTACGTGAAGAAGGACAAGATCCTCGAGTCGGCGATCACCGGCAAGCCGGTCCGCGCACTCTGCGGCAAGAAGTGGACGCCGGGGCGCGACCCCGAGAAGTTCCCGATCTGCCCGACGTGCAAGGAGATCTACGAGTCGATGACGCGCTGACCGCGCGGGCGCGATCTCACTCCACGTCGATGTAGACGGTGGGGATGGCCGGGTCGGACTTGCTCAGCGCGAGCGCGCGCACCGGCAGTTCCTCGCGGACGCGGAGGTGATGCTCGCGGGCGGATGCCGTTCCCGCGGCGCCCTCGTGCGCGGAGTCGATCTCGCCGTTGTCGATGAACGTCACCTGGAGCGGGCGCCCCCCGACGGAGGATGCCGGCCCGTCCAGCTTCTCGAAGCCGTCGGCGACGAGAACCTCCTCCGCGGTGGCGACGCCGTCCTCGAGGCGACGGAACGCGGCTTTGCGGCCGCCGTGCGACGCCTTGTCCGCGGAAGCCTTGGCGACGCCGATCCACGAACCCGTGGCATCCTGTCGGGCGACGAGCTTGTAGACCATGCTGGCCGTCGGATATCCCGATCCCGTGACCACCGACGTACCGACGCCGTAGGCGTCGACGGGCGACGCGGCGAGGGCCGCGATGGCGTACTCGTCGAGGTCGCTCGTGACCGTGATGCGGGTCTCGGTGGCCCCGAGGGCGTCGAGCTGCTCGCGCACGGCGGCCGCCACGGTGGGCAGGTCTCCGGAGTCGATGCGCACCCCGCCGAGGCCCGTGCCGGCGACGCGGATCGCCGTCTCCACGCCCGTCGGGATGTCGTAGGTGTCGACGAGCAGCGTGGTGTCGGTTCCGAGGCTCTCGATCTGCGACCGGAAGGCCTCTTCCTCGCTGTCGTGGAGCAGGGTCCAGGAGTGCGCGGCGGTGCCCATCGTCGGGATGCCCCACGTGCGGCCGGCCTCGAGATTGCTCGTCGACCGGAACCCGGCGATGTAGGCGGCACGGGCGGCCGCGACGGCCGACCGCTCGGCGGCGCGTCGCGATCCCATCTCCGCGAGGGGGCGCTCGCCCGCCGCGATGCTCATGCGCGAGGCGGCCGTGGCGACGGCCGAGTCGTGGTTGAGCACGCTCAGCGCCAGCGTCTCGAGCACGACCGCGTCGGCGAAGCTGCCCTCGACGGTGAGGATGGGGGAGCCGGGGAAGTACAGCTCGCCCTCGCGGTATCCGCGAATGGACCCGGTGAACCGGTAGTCCTCGAGGTAGCGCAGGGATGCCGCATCGACCACGTCGTTGTCGCGGAGGAAACGAAGCTCGTCGTCACCGAAGCGGAAGTCGCGCACCAGGCTGAGCAGGCGCCCGGTGCCGGCGACGACCCCGAACCGGCGTCCGCCCGAGAGGCGGCGTGAGAAGAGCTCGAACACGCTCGGGCGCGATGCGGTCCCGTCGCGCAGCGATGCGGCGAGCATCGTGAGTTCGTAGCGGTCGGTGAGCAGCGCCGTCGACGAGGTCATGCGCTCAGTTTAGTGAGCGCGGCTCACCTGCGGCCGTGTCGTCGCGACTAGGCTGGGTAGTCATGAACGACGCGCCGATCGGTATCTTCGACTCCGGTGTCGGCGGGCTCACGGTGGCGCGGGCCATCCGCGCCCAGCTGCCCCGCGAGTCGTTCGTCTACGTCGGCGACACCGCCCACTCGCCCTACGGGCCGAAGCCCATCGCCGATGTGCGCCGCTACTCGCTCGAGGTGCTCGACACGCTCGTCGACCAGGGCGTGAAGATGCTCGTGATCGCCTGCAACACGGCATCCTCGGCCATGCTCCGCGATGCGCGCGAGCGCTACGACGTGCCGGTGGTCGAGGTCATCGGGCCCGCGGTTCGGCGGGCCGTCTCGACGACGCGCAACGGACGCATCGGCGTGATCGGCACGGTCGGCACGATCGGCTCGCGCGCGTACCAGGACATGCTCGAGGTCAACGAGCGGCTGCAGGTGTTCACCGCGGCCTGCCCGCGCTTCGTCGAGTTCGTCGAGGCGGGCATCACCGGCACCCCGGAGGTGCTCGCCGTCGCCGAGGAGTACCTCGCGCCGCTGCGCGAAGCGGAGGTCGACACGCTCGTGCTCGGCTGCACCCACTACCCGTTCCTGCGCGGCGCCATCAGCTACGTGATGGGCGAGGGCGTGACGCTCGTGTCGAGCGATGACGAGACGGCCGGCGACGTCTACCGTCAGCTCGTCCGCGGCGATCTGCTCGCCCCGCCCGACGCGACCGCGCGGTACGTGTACGAGGCCACGGGCGACTCCGCCTCGGACTTCACCGCGCTCGCGAACCGCCTGATGGGTCGCGAGGTGCGCGACGTGCAGCTCGTCCAGACCGGCGTCATCCCCCTTCCCGACTCCCTCTCCGAGCCGCGCTGAGCGGTACCCCTCTCCCCGAAACGAAGGAAGCCCATGTCTGACATCGTGCGTGCCGACGGCCGCTCCACCGACCAGCTCCGCGAGGTCACGATCGAGCGCGGATGGAGCTCTCAGGCCGAGGGGTCCGCGCTGATCAGCTTCGGCGGGACGAAGGTGCTGTGCACGGCATCCTTCACGAACGGCGTTCCGCGCTGGCTCACCGGCAAGGGCAAGGGGTGGGTCACCGCCGAGTACGCCATGCTCCCTCGCGCCACGAACAGCCGCAACGACCGCGAGAGCGTGAAGGGCCGCATCGGCGGGCGCACCCACGAGATCTCCCGCCTGATCGGGCGCGCGCTGCGTGCGGTCGTCGACACCAAGGCGCTCGGCGAGAACACGATCGTGATCGACTGCGACGTGCTGCAGGCCGACGGCGGAACGCGCACTGCGGCGATCACGGGCGCGTACGTCGCCCTCGCCGACGCGATCGAGTGGGGCCGTGAGAAGAAGTTCATCGGTCGCAATTCCACCCCGCTGCTCGACTCGGTCGCCGCGGTGTCGGTCGGGATCATCGATGGAGAGCCCATGCTCGATCTGGCATACGTCGAGGACGTGCGCGCGGAGACCGACATGAACGTCGTCGTCACCGGCCGCGGTCTGTTCGTCGAGGTGCAGGGCACCGCCGAGGGTGCGCCCTTCGACAAGCGCGAACTCGACGCGCTGCTGCAGCTCGGCGTCGACGGCTGCGCGACCCTCACCGAGCGGCAGATCGCCGCGCTGGCGGCCGAGTGACGATGAAGGTCGTCCTGGCCACGCACAACCCGCACAAGGTCGCCGAGTTCCAGCAGATCGTCGCCCGGGTGCGCCCCGACCTCGAGGTCGTCGGCTACGACGGACCCGAACCGGTCGAGGACGGAGTGACCTTCGCCGACAACGCGCTGATCAAGGCTCGAGCCGCGGCTGCGCACACCGGACTTCCGGCGCTCGCCGACGATTCGGGAATCTGCGTCGACGTGCTCGGCGGCTCGCCGGGCGTGTTCTCCGCCTACTGGGCGGGGCAGAAGAAGGATGCCGTCGCCAACCTCGAGCTGCTGCTCGATCAGCTGCGCGACATCGCCGACCCGCATCGCGCCGCGCACTTCACCTCGACGATCGCGCTCGTCTCACCCGACGGTGCCGAGAAGGTCGTCACCGGTATCTGGCCCGGGCGGCTCGCGCACGCCGCCTCCGGCGGGGGCGGGTTCGGGTACGACCCCATCTTCATCCCCGACGGTCAGCCGGCGGGGGAGGAGCGCTCGGTCGGGGACTTCACTGACGAGGAGAAGCAGGCGCAGTCCCATCGCGCCCGCGCGTTCGAGGAGTTGGCGCCGCTGCTCGCCGACCTCTGAGCCACCGTCCGGCGCAGCGCGTGATGAGACTGGTTCTCGTTACCCTTCCCGACTAGCGAAATCGCGGCTGAACGGCTGATTCCGCGCTTAGCCTGGAGGCATGCACGATCACGCTCCCGCTGCCGGCGGCATCCGCTCGGCCGGTCACCGGCGTCTTCTGACGATCTCGCTGTGCCTCACCGCGACGATCATGGTGGTGCAGGTGGTCGGCGCTCTGCTGACCGGTTCGTTGGCGCTCCTGGCCGATGCCGCGCACATGTTCACGGACGCCTCGGCACTCGTGATCGCGCTCATCGCCGCGGCGGTGGCCGCGCGCCCCGCCGACGACCGTCGCACGTTCGGATATCAGCGGGCCGAGGTCTTCGGCGCGCTGATCAACGCGATCATCTTGATCCTGCTCGCGGGGTGGGTGGGGTTTGAGGCCGTCGGCCGCCTGATCGACCCGGGCGAGGTCGAGGTGGCGGGTCCGCTAATGCTCGCCGTCGCGGTGGTCGGTCTGCTGGCGAACGCTGTTTCGATGTGGCTGCTCAGTCGGGCGCAGCGCACCAGCATCAACGTGCGCGGGGCGTACCTCGAGGTGATGGGAGACCTGATCGGCTCGGCGGCCGTGATCGTCGCGGCGATCGTGATCGTGGCGACGGGCTGGATGCCGGCGGATGCCATCGCCTCGATGTTCATCGCGATCCTCATCATCCCGCGGGCGATCTCTCTGCTGCGGGAGGTCTTCTCGGTGCTCTCCGAGTCGGCGCCGAAGGGGATGGCGGTGGCCGACATCCGCTCGCACCTGCTCGGCTACGACGGTGTGGTCGGGGTGCACGACGTGCACGTCTGGCAACTGACCCGTGGCGCGCCGGTGTTCAGCGCGCACGTGCTCGTCGACCCGGCGATCCTCGCCGACGGACGATCGACCAGGCTCCTCTCGGAGATGCAGGGATGCCTCGCCGAGCACTTCGACGTCGAGCACTCGACGTTCCAGATCGAACCGGCGGAGCAGTCGGACTGCGAGCCGCACCACGCCTGAGGGTCAGCTCTCGCGTACGACCTCATCGGGCGATTTGTCGGGGCGCAGTCCCCGCCAGCGCGCGTGCCGCAGCACCCCGTCCGGCGTCCAGTTCGCGAATTCCACCTCGCCGACCACTTCCGGGCGCACCCAGAGCGCGTCGGAGGCGTCGGGCGCGGGAACCCCGTCGAGGGGTGCGGTCTTCGTGCGCAGCGGCTCGAGCAGGTCGAGCAGATCGCGCAGGATGCGCTCGGTGAACCCGGTTCCGACCCGGCCGACGTAGCGCAGGGGCGAGCCGGGGGAGTCGTGCACCGCGAGCAGGAGCGAACCGAGCGTTCGCTCGCGATCGCCCTTGCCCGGACGGATGCCGACGATCACCGCCTCCTGCATGCGGGTGTGCTTGAGCTTGAGCCAGGAGGGCGAGCGCGTGCCGGGGCGGTAACGCGAGTCGCGGTCCTTGACGACGACGCCTTCGAGACCGAAGTCGTCGCTCGCGGCGAGAGCGTCATCGACGTCGTCGAACACGGGCGGCACCTGCACCGGCGCGTCGAGGTCGGCGATCAGGTCATCGAGCAGTGTGCGCCGCTGGTGCAGGGGGATGCCGGTGAGATCGTGGCCGTCGAGGCGCAGCAGGTCGAAGAGCATGTACACGATGGGCGTGCGCACGACCTCCCGTTCGATCTCGCGCGCGCGGGTGAGGTGCATGCGGTTCTGCAGCCGCGAGAAGCTCGGACGGCCGTCATACTCGAAGGCGACGATCTCTCCGTCGACGACCGCGTCCGCCGCCGGCAGGAACGGGGCGCCGTCGCTCGTGAGCTCCGGGTAGCGCGCGGTGATATCGGTGCCTCGGCGGGCGTGCAGACGCATCCGTCCGTTCGACCAGGTGCCCATCGCGCGGATGCCGTCCCATTTCACTTCGGCCCAGGCGGGATCGCTCAGGCGGCGCGCGAGTGCGGGGGTGCCGTGCTCGGCGAGCATCGGCTCGAAAGTCGGGAGCGTCGCCTCCGGATCGAGCGCGATGGGAGAGGCGCCGCGGCTGCTCGGCCGGTGTCGCTCCGCCTTCGACTGGGCGGCTGGCGGGGAAGTCGGGGCCGGGGCATCCGCCGGGTGCAGCGCCGCCATCGGGTCGATGCCGGCTGCCGCGCGCTCCAGCACCTCGTCGAGGTCGAGCTGTGCGAGCTCGGGGTCGTCGAGCTCGTCCCAGGTGCGGGGAGCCGCCACCCATGGCCGGGCGCGGCCGCGCAGCGAGTAGGGCGAGATCGTCGTCTTCTTGCCGTTGTTCTGACTCCAGTCGAGGAACACTCGACCGCCCCGCACGGCCTTCGACATGGTGGCGGTCGCGAGGTCGGGGTGCTCGTTCTCGATGAGCCGGGCGAGTTCCTTCACGACCATCGAGATCTCGGCGCTCGTCTGCTCGCCGGGGAGCGCCGCGTACAGGTGGATGCCCTTGCTGCCGCTGGTCACCGGCACCGGATCGAGTCCCATCCCGGTCAGGATGCCGCGGGCGAGACGGGCGACGGCCGCGCACTGCGCGAGTCCCACGCCGGGGCCCGGGTCGAGGTCGAGCACCAGGCGGTCGGGTCGCCCGGGCAGTCCGTCGGATCCGAACCGCCACTGCGGTACGTGCAGCTCGATCGCCGCGACCTGCGCCAGCCACACCAGGGTCGGCACCTCGTCGACCAGCGGATACTCCTTCGGGCCGTCGGAGTGCACGATCGCCTGGCGGGGAATCCACTCGGGTGCCCCGCGTTCGAGCTGCTTCGTGAAGAAGGCATCGGCCGGGGCATCCGCCGTCCCCACACCCTCGACCCAGCGCTTGCGGGTCACGGGGCGACCGCCGAGCAGAGGCAGCAGCTGCGGCGCGATGGCCGAGTAATAGGCGAAGATCTCGCCCTTCGTCGTACCGGTTTCGGGATACACGACCTTGTCGAGGTTGGTCACGCGCAGGCGGCGTCCTTCGACCTGCACGATCCGACCGTCGACGACCATGGGGCCAGCGTAGTCAAGGGCTGGTCTCGGCCGGTGCCGCTGGTGTTCACTGGGGTCATGAGAACGATCTGGAAGGGCGCGGTCACGTTCGGGCTCGTCAACGTGCCGGTGAAGGTGTACTCCGCCACCGAGGACCACGACGTTCCGCTGCACCAGGTGCACGACGCGGACGGGGGACGCATCCGCTACCAGCGCACGTGCGAGGTCTGCGGTGAGACGGTGGCCTACTCCGACATCGATCGCGCCTACGTCGACGAGGGGCACACCGTCGTGCTCACCAAGGACGATCTCGCCGCTCTCCCGTCCGAGAAGAGCCGCGAGATCGATGTCGTGGAGTTCGTGCCCAGCGACCAGGTCGATCTGCTCACCCTCGACAAGCCGTACTACCTCGAGCCGGATTCGAAATCCCCCAAGGCTTACGTGCTGCTGCGCAAGACGCTCGAGCAGAGCGAGCGCACCGCGATCGTGCGCTTCACGCTCCGGCAGAAGACCCGTCTCGCCGCGCTGCGGGTGCGCGGGGACGTGCTCGTGCTGCAGACGCTGCTCTGGGCCGACGAGGTGCGCGAGGTCGACTTCCCTTCGCTGCACGAGGACGTGTCGATCTCGAAGAAGGAACTCGAACTGTCGGCATCGCTGGTCGAGAGCTACTCGAGCGACTTCGACCCCGAGGAGTTCGTCGACGAGTACCAGAAGGAGCTGCGCACGCTCATCGACGCCAAGATCGATGCGGGCGAGGGCTTCGACGTCGCCGACACCTTCGGCGAGGCGGAGGGAGCGGAGAAGGGCGGCGAGGTCATCGACCTCATGGAGGCCCTGCGCGCCAGCGTCGCGAAGTCCAAGGAACAGCGGGCGAAGGGCTCCGCGGAGAAGTCCGGCGGTGACGGGAAGGATGCCGACGCCGGGAAGTCGGCCGCGAAGAAGCCCGCCGCGAAGAAGGCGCCGGCGAAGAAGAAAGCGGGCTGACGGCCGCGCCCGCTTTCAGCCCGCGTCGTCAGTGCTTGCCGTCGCCGTCCAGGTCGGGCGCGCGGTCGAAGACCTCGGGATCGAGCGTGAGGGCCTCCGCCTCGGCCGCGTCGGTGACGACGTCGTGGCCGGCCTCGGCTTCCTTCTTGGCCTTGTACCGCTCGCGGAGGTAGTGCCAGAGCGTGACCAGAGCAGTGCCGCCGACGGCGGCGAGCAGGATCAGGTCGATGTAGCTCTCGACGAAGTCCGCCACGGGCGGGATGAACCCGATGGCGTAGCCGAACATCGTGAGACCGAAGCCCCAGAGGATGGCACCGATGAGGTTGTAGAGCGTGTACTTGCGCCACGGCATGTGTCCGACGCCCGCGGCGACCGGGGCGAACGTGCGCACGATCGGCACGAAGCGGGCGAGGATCACGGTGATGCCGCCGAAGCGCTCGAAGAACGCGTTCGTACGCTCGACGTTCTTCTTGCTGAAGAGGCCCGATTCCTTGCGCTCGAAGACGGCCGGACCGCCCTTGTGGCCGATCACGTAGCCGACCTCGCCGCCGACGAACGCCGAGAGACCGATCAACAGCGCCACGAACCACACGTTGATGCCGAAGACGCCGTGCTCGGAACCCGCGATCGGGTGCGACAGCAGACCGGCGATCACGAGCAGCGTGTCACCCGGGAGCAGGAAGCCGACGAGCAGTCCGGTCTCGGCGAAGACGATGAAGCACACCACGAGCAGAGCCCACGGACCCGCCGTGCCGATGATCGTGGCCGGGTCGAGCCAGGGGATGAGCGCGGCGTGATGCATGAGTGTCCCGTCGTGGTGCGATGGTGCGGCGGTCGAGCAGCCGAACGCGCGAATGCGCTCGTCCTGTGCGGAAGGTGGGACTTGAACCCACACGCCCTGGGGCACAGGAACCTAAATCCTGCGTGTCTGCCAATTCCACCACTCCCGCGCGGTGCTCACAGTCTACCGAGCGGAGGCCTCCGCTTTCCCGGGAGAATCCGGTACAAGGAGAGGGCGGGGATCGCTCGATCCGTCGGGTGACTCGACCGTCCGATCGATGGTCGCGTGACCATCCCCGCGGCGATCCGGGCACCGGGGGCTCCGAGGGGTCGGAGGCTACGTCTTCAGTGCAGCACGAGGGCCGTTCCGAGGTCGTTCCGTCTTCGCTGTGGATAACTTCCGCGCCGTTCTCGCGATTCTTGCGAGGATGCTCGGCGTGAATCCTCCCTCTCTCGCCGTGGCCGATCGTGTGCGCCTTCGTCTGCGCAGCGACGGCACCGACCCCTCGATCGATCCCGATGCCGTCCGTCGGATCACCGAGGCCGAGGTCCGCAGGCACAACGACCTGGCACTCGCCCGAGGGCAGGAACTCATCGACGACGAGGCGCGCTCGGTCCGCGATGTGCTCGCGGCGGTCAGCGGGTACGGGGCGTTGCAGCCCTTGCTCGACGATCCGGGGATCGAGGAGATCTGGGTGAATGGGGGAGACCAGGTGCACATCGCCCGGGGCGGAGTGGCCGAGCGCGTCGATCTACGGCTCGGCGAGACGGTCGTGCGCGACCTCGTCGAGCGGATGCTGCAATCCACCGGTCGCCGCGTCGACATCAGCCAACCGTTCGTCGACGCCTCGCTGCCCGACGGCTCCCGTCTGCACGTCGCGATCGCCGATGTGGTGCGCGGCGGGTGGGCGGTCAACATCCGAAAGTTCCTGCCCGGGCATCGGACTCTCGATGCGCTCGCTGCGCAGGGGGCGCTCCCCGTCGATCTCGCGAGATTCCTCGGCGATGAGATGCGTGCGGGGCGGAGTGTGATCGTCTCCGGGGCGACGCATGCGGGCAAGACCACGATGCTCGGCGCCCTCCTGGCCGCCTGCGCCGATCTGCAGCGCATCGTCACGGTCGAGGAGACCTTCGAGCTCTCGGTCGACGGACCCGATCTCGTCGCGCTGCAGGGGCGCCAGGCGAGTCTGGAGGGCTCCGGTGAGATCACCCTCCGCAGGCTCGTGAAGGAAGCCCTCCGCATGCGTCCCGATCGGCTGGTCGTCGGAGAGGTGCGCGATGCCGAGGCGCTCGACCTGGTGCTGGCGCTCAACACCGGGGTGCCGGGAGCGGCGACCGTGCACGCGAACTCCGCCGACGATGCACTCGACAAGCTCACGATGCTGCCTCTCCTGGCCGGGCGGAACATCGACCGCTCCTTCATCGTGCCGGCGCTCGCCGCGTCCGTCGATCTCGTGGTGCACTGCGTGCGCGATCCGGAGGGCGGACGACGGGTACGCGAAGTCATCGCCCCGACCGGTGAGATCGCCGACGGACGGATCGCCACCCGCGTCATCTACTCGGACCCCGGGCGCGGCACCGCTCTGCGTACCCCGGGGCGCGACTCGTGACGCTGTTCCTCGGCGCCCTCCTGGCCGCAGGAGCGCTGCTGTGCCTTTCGCCGTGGCTGTGGCCGCCGGGCGCGCCGAAGAGCACGACGCCCCGTCGGGGGCATCTCACTCGGCTCGTCGCGGAGGCGGGGATCGGCGCGCTGACGCCGCGAGCGGTGCTCACGGGCATGATCGCGGCGGCGCTCGCCGCGGCGGCTGCCGCCTGGCTCATCTCCGGTCTTCCGGTTCTGGCGCTCCTCGCCGGGCTCGCAGCGGGCTCGGCGCCGATCGGGTACCTGCGAGGGCGTCGACTGCGTCTGCGCCGTCTTCGCCGCCAGCTCTGGCCGGACGTATGCGATCTGCTCATCGCGTCGATCCGCGTCGGTCTGTCCCTCCCCGATGCGGTCGGAGCGCTGGAGGACTCCGCGCCGGCGATGCTGCGACCGGCGTTCGCGGTGTTCGCGCACGATGTGCGGGCGACGGGGCGGTTCGAGACGAGCCTCGATCGCCTCAAGGACACGCTCGCCGACCCCATCGGGGACCGCATCATCGAGACCCTGCGCATGGCCCGGCAGGTGGGTGGTAGTGAGCTGACGGGCGTGCTCCGCGCGCTCGCCGCCTCTGTCCGTGCCGATGCCGCGCTCCGCGGCGAGGTCGAGGCGCGCCAGTCATGGATCCGCGGGGCCGCCGTGCTCGGCGCGGTGGCGCCATGGGTGATCCTCGGCCTGCTGGTGATGCGGCCCGAGGGCGCCGAGGCCTACGGCACGCCCGAGGGTGTGCTGGTGATCTGTCTTGGAGCCGCCGTGTCGACCGTCGCCTTCCGCGTGATGGTCCGGATCGGACGCCTGCCCGAGCCTCGTCGGTGGTTCGGATGAACGTCGGGTCGTCGATCGCGATCGCCGCACTGCTGGGTGGGATGTTCGGACTCGGCATCCTGGGCATCCTCTCGGTCGTGCCGCGCTGGGGTGCCGCATCCCTGGCCGTGCGGATCGCTCCGTACGTGCGCGACGTCGTGGACGATGCCGACCTTCCACTCTCGGCGCTCCCGTCGATCGCCCTGCTCCCCACGGGGAGGCGCTCACCCTGGCAGCATCTCCTCGTTCTCTTCGAGAGGGTGCTCGGCGGGGGAGAAGCGCTCGCTCGTCGCATCGCGCAGTCGGGCGCGCGTGTCACTCCCTCGGGATTCCGGGCTCGCCAGCTCGGATGGATCGTCGGGGGGATCGGCGGCGGCGCGCTGGTGATCGTCGTCCTCGTGCTCACCGGCCGCATGACCGCCCCCGTGGCCATCCTTCCGCTCCTCTGCGGAGGCGCAGCCGGAGCCCTCTACGACATGCAGTTGTCCACTCGGGTCAAGGCGCGACGCACCCGCCTGACCGACGAGCTTCCGACGACGCTCGAGTTCCTCGCCCTCTGCCTGTCCGCCGGCGAGGGATTCCTCGACGCTCTGCGGCGGGTGTCATCGGTCGGATCCGGCGAGCTCACCGGCGAGTTCCGGCAGGTCGTCCTCGCGGTCGGCACCGGGTCCCCGCTGGCGGAGGCGCTGAGCGAGACCGCCGCACGACTCCAGCTGCCGGGCCTCTCGCGCGCGATCGATCAGGTGATCGCCGCACTCGAGCACGGCGCACCCCTCGCCGCCGTCCTGCAGGCGCAGGCGGGCGACGCCCGCGAGGACGCCAAGCGGATCCTCATCGAGCAGGCCGGGCGAAAGGAGATCCTCATGCTCCTGCCGCTCGTCTTCCTGATCCTGCCCCTGTCGGTCTTCTTCGCGATCTACCCCGGACTCTTCATCCTCCGGCTCGGCATCGGCTGAGCTCCCACGAAAGGAAACCCATGAACCCGATCCTTCCCCTCCGCGTCCGCGCGACCCGGTGGATGCGCGCGCTCGCGCACGATGACCGCGGCGATGTGCCCGGCTGGGTGCTCGTGACGCTCATGACCGCCGGCCTACCAGTCATAACCTAAGTAGCGTTTTGAGGTGCGTAGCCGCACTAGACGTGGCATCAACGACGATGCACGCGCAGTCGACGTGCGCGCGTGCGCGCGTATACGCGCGCGCAAGGCGGATTCGACCGTGCCACACAGTCGCAGGGTGGGGCCGAGCCCTAATCCACCGTATCCATGTCCTGCTTCGCGGCCTGTCGGTACGTTTTCGTCGCGTCCGCGAGAGTCTTGAGCCTGTCGCGAATTTTGTCGAGGTCGTCTCGCAACTCTTCCGGCGAACGGGCGTCTGCGAGTACGCCGAATGTGCCTACGGTGAGCGCCAGCATCATGGCCGCGCCCCCGGCCTTTTGTGCTTCCGCGGCTGAGGCATCTGAGCCCACGAGAGCAACATCTGCCACGAACTCCTTCGGCAATTCAGGAACCGTGAAGTCCCGCTTAGAAGGGTCGTCGCCGAGCTGGATGTCTACGGTGACTCTAGCTAGGACTCCGCTGGCGGCGTCCTCCAACTCTTCTAGTCGTGTCAGGAGTCGCGAGTGTGCGGCGCGACGGTCTGCCTTCCATGCCTCGCGCGACTGCCGCTTGTGGTCCTGCTCGGCCTGCTCGCGCGCGTGACTGTTTGCAATCTCAAGTAGACGTTCCTGGTGACCGCGCTCAGCCTCGGCGTCTAGCCGTCGGCTTTCGTCGGCGCGCTCCGCGGCGCTCGTATTGAAACGCTGTTGCAAGATAAGTGACACGGACGTGATGGCGGCAGGTACGCCAGCTACAAGCAATGCTGCCCACCATTCCATGCTGCTACCGCCTTTCGAACTGAGCGCTGGGAACGTGCGTACATTGAGCGAGGCGAACCGCTTCTACCGTCTGGTGTGTCATATCGCGCACTCTATCGACCTCTGGTCGCGAGGGAGCACGTCGGTAGGGTGGCGGCGTGATCATATCTGCCGCCGCGGCGAATACTCCCTCCGCTCTCGACCCGACGCTCCAAATCCTCCTGACGGTGTTCGGTGCCGCACTGGTGACTGCCTTGGCGGGCTTCGCAGGTGCGTGGCTTCAAGGCCGGAGGGAGCACGCGCGATGGGTTCGCGAGCGCCGATACGACGCGTACGTCGGAGCCATGCAGATCGCCGAGCGGTGGCGGCACCTTCGAGCCAAAGGCAACAAGATCATGACCTCCGGCGACTTGGAGAGTCCCGACTCGGCGAAACGACAGAGGGCACTTGCTGACCTAGAGGTGAACATCAAAGATGCAGACAGCCTGACTGCCGATGTTATCGATGCTTCCGCACCGCTCGAATTGCTCGGCCCCCCGTCCATCGTGGACGCGTTCAACGCCTTGACCGACGCTTACGCCTCGGATGAGGAGGACGCATCTACGCTGGCGAGCGAGGCGTTCATCGCCGCGATGCGTAAGACGCTCAAGATCGAGAAGTGACCGACCGCATCCGCATGCCGCCGAAAGTGCCGACCAGGCCCGCGGCTCGCCCGTAATCGCCGCACGCCTCGCGGACCGCGCGAGGGCAGGTCGCGCAGGTACTCGGGCGAACGGTCGCGGGGTCGAGCCCGTCGCACGGCACGCGCTCGCCGCGTTCGGTGGCGCGGAGGAGGGCGACGCCGAGCGTCCGAGCTTCGTCGTTCCCGCGGTACGTCGACAGGCGCGGCTCGCTCGGGTCGCCCACGGGCTCAGTAGTTCGCGCGTTCGAGGAGCGCGCGGAGGCCGTCGAGGTCGAGATGCGCCCATGGTTCCGTGTTCGGGTGCTCGTGGCCTGAGACGGCCCAGCCGTGCACGCCGTCGAGGTCCGGCTCGTACGGGACGCGGCGGCGCATCGCACGGTCGCCGTCGATGAGGTCGAGCACCGCGGAGGCCATTGAGTCGCCGAACTCGCGGGCGCGTTCGCACGTCGGGCAGAGATGCGCGCGCATCTGTCGTCCGACGCCGCCGAGGCTTGCCGGGTACAGGTCGTGCGGTGTCCACGGTGTCGCGGTCCGCTTCGCCATCACGGAGCCGAGCCCGCACCACGCACAGCCGCCTGTTGGGCAGGTGACCGGGCGAGGCGGCATGCGGTCGGCGAGATGGTCGCCGTACTCGTGGCGAATGTCGGCGCGCAGGTCGGGGTTCACATGTAGCCACGGCTCGGTGGCGGCAGTCCCGCGCGTGGCGTCCTCCGCGCGAACCGGAGCGAACTGCCGGTGCCAGGATGCGGCCGCTCCGTGCGAGGAGAGCCGGTCGAGGAGTGACAGCAGGCCGTCGGCGCTGTAGGTCTCGGCGGGCTTCACGCCGATGGCGGCGAGTGCTCGGAACGCTGAGGAGATGCGGTGCTGTCCGATGCTCGGCGAGCCGATCATGCGGCGGATGCTCGGGTGTGCGTCCAGGGTGCGGGCGGCGTGTGCATCGAGGTCGGCGCACGTGGGGCACTGTCCGAACGTGACTTCGGATAATCCTTCGATCAGCCGTCCCCGTGGGTCCATGCGCCCGGTGACGGTGAACGTCGTTCGAGGTGTGTCGGGGCCGCACGGGGTGCCGCAGTCCTTGCACGCGACGTGTTCGGCGTCGGGCAGGTGGTGGATGCCGAGGGGGAGGGGGCGGGTGTCGGGCGTGGTGGTCGTGGTCATGGTGTGGGCTCTCTCAGAATCGGCGGAGTTCGTCGGGGGTTAGGTCTTGCCAGCCGAGGGCGCGGGGCGCTTTGGCCTCGGAGGGCGTCTCGGCGGGTTTCGGGGGCGGCGTCGGTGCGGCGGCGGCGCGTCGGCGGGCGGCGCGGGCTCGCTTCGCTTTGGCTTCACGCTCCGCGCGCTCTTGCTCGGCGCGGCGCTCCGCGGAGGCGGCGAGTTCGGCGCGGAGGAGGGCATGCGACCAGGATTCGCCGCGGTATCGACGCTCAGGCATGGCGGGGCCGTCGGTCGAGGCGGTCGCCGCACACGGCGTGCGCGCCGCGGAAGCAATACGCGCCGGGGGCGGCGTCATGCTCGGCGCACGAGATGGCGAGGGCGGCGGGCATGACGGCGCTTCGGCTGAGTTCGCTTGCGAGCCTCGTGACGGCGGCGGCATCTGGCGTGCGGTCGTGTCCGAGGTCGAGGGCCGCGAGGCTTCGGCTCTTGCCCTGGTATCTGCCCGTGACGATTTCGCGGTAGGCCGTCTCGGTCTTGTCGAGGAGGTCGTCGGAGATGTGGCCGGGGTGCCGCGCGAGGTGGATGCGTTCGCGGTCGTTGTCGGCGGTGCGGTGACTCATGGTCGGCTCCAGTCGTAGGCGGTGTGGTTCTCGGGGATCGTGGCGAGGGCATCGGCATGCGCTTCGGCGGCGAGGAGTTCGGCGGCGGCGGCGAGGCCGGGCACGGCGCGCTCGCCGGTCGCGCGGGCGTCGAGACTCGGGTGTGTCGGTGGTTGGGTGTACACGTCCGTGCCGGTGATCGGTCGGGAGGAGCGGCGAGTCTCGGCGAGTGCCAAGCGCTCGCGAACGTCAGCGAGGTGAGCCGCGCGGGCGGCGGCACGGTCGGCGGCGACGCGCTCAGCGGTCACGGCACGCGCCCGCGCCTCACGTTCGGCGAGGGTCGGCGGGGTGCGGCGGATCATCGCCATGACAGTCCCCACGACGACACGGGCCGATGCGTGCGCACGAGTTCTTCGAGAGCCGCATGGGTGAGGGCGCGGCGCTCCTCGGGCGTGGCGTCCGGCGGGTACGGCGACGGCGTGTCGATGCCCAGCGCCTCGCGCTTTCTCGCGAGTCCGGCGAGTGCGGCGAGTGCGGCATCTACGGTTCCTTGCGGTCGGGGGTGGATGCCGAGAGCGTCACGGATGCGGGCCGGGTCGCGGCGCGCGGGTCGGATCATCATGCGAGGAGTTCCCTTCGTTCGGTCGGGCTGAGGAGCGCGGCACCGCCGTCGCGCATCGTCGCCGCGATACGGGCCGCGCTCTCGGGGGACAGGCCGAGGGCATCGCGGCCACGGGCTGCGGCGCGTTCGGACGCGGCGAGCGTCGCGAGGATCGACATGCGGGGCGTGCCGCGGTTGTTCTGGACGCCGTGCCGGTCAAGGTAGCGGGACAGGAGTTCGCACCGGGCCTCGGCTCTCGCCCACGCTGTGAGAGCGAACGCGAACCGGTCGAGGGCGAGGTACGGCGCGGCATCTACGGCGGCTTGCGCGTACTCGGCGGCGAGCGGGTCCACGACGCCGGGAGAGTGCGCGCCGTGGGTCACCGCGGCAGTGTTGCCGGGCTCAAACGGCGGGCGGCTCCAGTCTTCTCCGGCGGTGTTCGGGTCGGGGGTCATGACAGGCTCCAGCCGGTCGGGGTAGCCGGATCGAGGGCAAACATCGGTTCGGGCTCCGGGGCAGGATCGGGGCGAACGGGCACGGCTCGCTCCGGCTTGCGAATCGGCGTCAGGGCGAGGCCGGTGACGGCGCGACGCTCGGGGGCGTGTTCGGCGTCCGTCGCGGCTCGGCAGAGGTCGCACGCGGGCGAGTAGTCGGCTAGGTCGAGCGAGTACGACACGCGGCGGCGCTCGCTGTTCGTGCCGGTCACGCGGTCGCCGTCGGGAGCGATGCAGGCCCAGCCGGTCGATCGCCGACCGCATCGGAAGCACGGCAGGCCAGTCGCGGAGCCTCGCGCTCGCCGCAGACGGGCGTGGATGGCTCCGTACGTCGGCACGTCCGCGGCGTACGCGGTCGCCCTGACCACGAGACGACGGAACGCACCACGATTAACCCGCCGTGAGGGCGTCAGCGAGCGAACGGGGGTGGGTCGGTGTGAATGGTCGTGCGGGGCGCTCATCGCGTCTGAGGGCCGCACAGCGGCTCGGCCTCGTGCGCGCGGCGTTTCGAGCGCTACGCGCGCGACGGTCTGGAGGGGCGAGGGTGCGGTCATCGTTCGGTGTCCTCGGGGCAGTCGTCGCACGGCGGGGTCGTCGCGGTGACGGTGTAGGCGTTCAGCACGTGCCACACGTCGTAGATCGCATCCGCGCCGTACGCGTCGAGGTGAGCCATCACGGCGGTAGCCATCTCGGCCCATGACGCTTCGCGGGTCATCGCTCCCACCTCGCTACGGCGGCGGCGAGGTCGTCACGGTTCGCGAGCAGGGTGAGCCCGAGGGGGAGGTTTCCGGGCATCTCGGCGCGGGCGGCTTCGATGATCGCGGCGGCGCTGTATCGACCGCCGAGGCGTCGGGACAGGGCTTCGACCGCGGCGGGGTCGAGTGTCGCGAGGGCGGCGGCTCGGAGAGCACGCTCAGCGTCAGCGGTGGCGGTGACGGATGCCTCGGCGGCGAGTCGTGCATCTCGGCATCCGATGCAGGGTGGCGGCTCGGCTATGCCGCGGTGTCGAGGGCATCGAGCATCGGCAGGGGGCGCGCTCGTGCGCGTCTCCTCCTCAGTGTCTCCTGTCTCCTCCTCAGGTGCAGGCTGAGCCTGCATTGTGAGCCGGGCTGAGCCTGCATCGTTGCCGGGCCGAGCCTGCATCGTTGCGTCATCCATCGGTGCAGGCTGAGCCTGCACCGATGCTCGGTCTAGGTGGAGCGCGTATCGCGTGTTGCGGCCTGGTGCCGCTCTGACCGCTCGGGAGACGATGCCCTCGGCGGTCAGTCGCCGCATGGTCGTGCGCACGGCCTCGCGTGCGGCTCGGCGGACGCGAGCCGCTTCGGGTGTGCCGTCGTCCGCGGGTAGCACGTGCCCGATGGCCTCTGCGAGCGGTTCCCAGCCTGCCCAGTACGCGGGATGCTCGGCGCTGTCGAGTGCGGAGAGGGCCATGCGGACGAGCACCGCCCGCGGGTTACCGTCGAGCCCGTTCGCGGCGGCGGTAGCGAACGCCGCGAGAGCGAGTCTCGCGCCCATCACGCACCGCGCAGGCGGGCGGCGAGGCGGGCGCATTGCTCATCGGTCAGCGGCGGCGCGGTCGAGAGTGCGCGGGCGATGGCGGCGGCGATGTTCGCTTCGGCGAGGTCGCGGCGACGGTCGGCGATGACCTCGGGCGGTTGCTTCGAGCGGGCGGCTGAGGCGAGGCGCTGTTTCGCGGCGTTGGGGGCGGTGAGAGGTGCCGACATGCGGGGCTCCGAGCGCGCCTCGTGCCCTAGGTGCGCGTGTAGGTTCCCGGCTGGTTGTTACCGGTGTCGATGCTCGGATGTCGGCTTACTCTTCGATCCTATCTCAGTGGAAGGAAAATGATTACTGATCAGGGGAAACCCGAACCGCGGTTAGCCTACGGGAGCGGCCTCGACGGGGATGTCGCGCCACGCGAACGCCATACGATCGAGGTCGGGAATCGGCTTGCCGTCGGCATCACGAGGACGGCGACCGGGGCGAGTCTTGCCGATGGTCACGGCGAGGCCCAGGTCTTCGATCACGCGGCGCTTTTCGAGGAGCGGCATCCGACGCCAGCGCGTCGGGATCGACCGGGCGAGCGCGAGGTCGGTGAGCGGGCTCTCACGCCGCATCGCGCTCAGGCGCTTCTCCAGAGTCTCGATCTTGTCGGCGAGTGCGAGCCCACGCTGTCGAGCCTCGGCGCGGGGGAGAGCGCCGTCAGCCACGAGGCCGATGAGGGCGCGGTGACGTTCGCGGAGCGTGTCGAGTTCGGCGACCACGGGCGCGGTGTTGGGCTCGGCGCGGAGGTCTTTCAGCACGCGCTTATCGCCGAGCCGCGCGAGCACGATGCCATTCACGACGGGCTCCACGTCCGCGGCTTGGATCGACACGCACCAATTCGCCGTACAGGCGTACACCTGCCGCCCCCGGTCGGGCCGCGCCAGCATCCGACCGCCACACACGCCGCACACGAGGAGGCCGCTCAGGAGGTGCTTCGTCGCCGTGCTCCACGCGCCCTCACGGGTTCGACCGTCGCGCATCGCGAGATAGTCGCTCCACGTGCGCGAGTCGATCAGCGGCTCCCACGTCGGCTCGGCGTCGATACGTTCGCCGAGGTACGTCACGATGCCCGCGTAGTGCTCATTGCGGAGGAGTTGCTGAACGCGCCGCATCGACCACGTGGTGCGCTCGCCCTCGGCGGCGTTGGTGTCGTGCGTCGGCACGCCGCGGGCGTTCAGGTCGTTCGCGATGGCGTAAAGGCTCTCCCCGGCGTTGTACCGGTGGTAGCACTCGCGCACGATGTCGGCCTCGTGCGGCACGGGCACGATCCGCCCGTCGATGCGGTCGTAGCCGAACGGGCGGCGGGAGAACTGCCAGTGCCCGGCCTCGGCGCGCTGACGGTTCGCGGCATACTGTCGTTCGGCTTTCTGCTCGCCCTCGTACTGCGACCACGCCGCGACTGTGCGAGCGACCGCGCGACCGGCAGGTGTCGAGAGGTCTAGACCGCCCTTCGAGGAGGTCACGAAATGCACATCGACGCCGAGGTCGATCACGCGCTCCAGGTCACTCGTGAGGCGGAGGAGGCGGTCTTGGTGCCACGAGATGATCACCTCGGGGTGCGCGGCGAGCATCGCCTCAAACGCGGGGCGGCTCTTGCCGTTCGTCGCCGAGATGTCGTTATCGGTGTACACCTGCACGACGCGGAGGCCGAGGCGCGCGGCGAGGTCGCGGCACTCGGGGAGTTGCCGATCAACGCCGAGCATCTGCCCGGTGCGGTCCTGAGAGATGCGGAGGTAGATCACGCACGTGTCCGGGCCGAGGTGGTCGAGCGGGCTCGTGGGTCGCCTACGTCGTGTTGCCATGTGTGAATAATACCCCGTCATGGTTATGACTGGGCTCGTCGTGCTCATCTGGGCGGTCGCCGGTCCGGCGCTGTCGGATCTGTTCGAGCAGGCGATCCAGCGGGTCTCCGGGATCCAGTGAGATCGTCCGGGATCCGCGACGATGAGCGGGGATCGAGCCCCGTCGAGTTCGTTCTCGTCGGCACGCTCCTCACCGCGCTCACACTCGCCGTGATCCAGCTCGGTGTCGCCGTCTACGTCCGCAACGTGGTGCACGATGCAGCGGTCGAGGGCGCGTACCATGCGGCGCTCGCCGACACCACGCTCGAGGAGGGCGCCGAGCGGGCGCGCGAGGTGATCGAGCGCGCGGTCGGGGCCGCGTATGCCGAGGACATCGCCGTCGGCGTCACCGACCTCGGCGACCGCGATCGCGTCGATGTGCGCATCCGCACGACGTTCCCACTGGTCGGCCTGATCGGCATCCCCGCCGCCTGGGAGGTGACCGCGCATGCTCCGATGGAGAGCCTGGGGGAGGAATGACGACGGTTCCGCCGCGCTGGAGTTCATCACGGTCGGGGTGATCCTGCTGGTGCCGTTCGCCTACCTCGTGATCCTCCTGGGCGCGATCCAGGAGCAGTCCTTGGGGGCGGAGGCCGCTGCGAGACACATCGCCCGGACCATCGCGCTGTCGACTGGCCCGGAATCCGCGGCGCTCGCGGCGGACGACGTGCTCACCGCGGTCGTCGACGAGTACGGGATGGATGCCGAGGCCACCGACGTCGCTCTCTCCTGCGTGCCCGAAGGCACCGAGTGCCCCACAGGCGGCGCGACGCTCCGCGTGACGGTCACCACGGTCGTGCGGATGCCGTTCGTGCCGGAGATGCTCGGACTCGACAGCGCCCTCGCCGTTCCTCTGGAGGCCACCTCCGTGCAGAAGGTCGGTCGCGGTTGGGGGAGCGGATGATGCGGCGTCGTACGAGCGAGGCCGAGGAGGGCAGCATCCTGCTCCTGACCCTGGGCTACGTGCTCCTCGCGCTCGCGATCGTGCTGGTCTGCGTGTGCGCCACCGACCTGTACCTCGCGCAGAAACGTCTCGACGCGCTGGCCGATTCGGCGGCGGCAGCGGCAGCGGACGGGTTCACACTCGTCGCCGATGACCACGGCGTCCGTGCCGAGCTCGACGACGGCGACATGCGGGAGCAGGCGCTCGAGGTCATCGACGCGATCGAGGGAGATGCCGCCCTCGTCGACGCCTGGACACCCGACGGTGTCTCGGTGCGGGTGACGGTGACGGCACCCTGGCATCCGCCGGTGTTCTCGCCCTTCGTGCCCGACGGCGTCGTGCTCGAAGCGACCGCGACGAGCCGCACCGCGCTGCGATGAGCGACCGTCAGCCGGGAGGCGGCACCGGGTCGTCATCCCGAACCCTCGGGACGAACCGGGGGATCCACCGGACGAACCCCACGGCACCGAGCAGACCGATCACCCCGATCGCAGCGGCTGCGACCGGAAGGGACGCGATCGCCGTGATCGCCGACACCAGAAGCGGAGCGATCGCCCCACCGGCATCCGTCAGCGTCCGCCAGGATCCGAGGAAGGCCGCGGGTTCGCGCTTCGGCGCGACATCGGCGCCCAACGTGAGCAGGATGCCGCTGGACAGGCCGTTGCCCACACCGAGCACCGCGGCGAACATCCCGAACCACAGCACCGGTGCCTCGACGTCGTGCGACAGCGAGAGGGCGACGAAGCCCACTCCCATCAGGATCATCGCCGGCATCGCCGCCCACATCCGGCCGAACCGGTCCATGACCTGCCCGCTCGCGTAGAACAGCGCGAAGTCGATCGCGCCCGAGATCCCGACGACCAGTGCGATCGTCTGCGCATCGAGGCCCAGCGAGAGGCCCCAGAGCGGCAGCACGACCTGGCGGGCCGAACGCACGGCCGAAAGCGACGCCGCGGCGAGGCCGAGCCGGCTGAGCACCGTGCGCTGCTGCCACATCGTGCGGAAGATCCCGATCCGCTCGAAGGTGGGGATCGCTCCGCTGACCACCTCGCCCGAGTCCTCGGCCGTGCCGATGCGGATGGGGGAGGTCACAGCGGGCGGGATCGTCTTCTCCGGATCGGGGCCGAAGAGTACGAGCAGCACCATCACCGTGAGGCATCCGAGGAAGAACCAGATCGCGGCGGTCTCGGTGGCGAACAGTTCCAGCAGACCCGCCGCGACGAACGGCCCGATGAAGATCCCCAGGCGAAAGCTGCCGCCCAGCAACGACAGCGCACGAGCGCGGAACTCGATGGGCACCCGCGTGGTCATGAAGGCGTGACGCGCGAGCCCGAAGGCGGCGGCGCAGAAACCGAGGACGAAGACGGATGCCGCCAGCACGCCGATCGACGGGGCGAAGACCATCCCGACCGCCGAGAGCATGGCGATCGCGCCGGCGATGACCATCGTGAACCGCTCGCCGATACGCGCGACCGCCCATCCGGCGGGCAGATTGCCGCAGAGCTGACCGACGACCAGCGCCGAGGCGACCAGCGCGGCGAACGCGACGTCGGCGCCCATCGATGCGGCGATGACGGGGATCAGCGGGATCACCGCGCCCTCGCCGAGCGAGAACAGCAAGGTCGGGAGATACACCATCGGCCCGAATCGTCGGAGGACCGTGGATGCACTGCTCACCGTTCGAGGCTACTCCCGCGGCGACGACAGGATAGGCTCGGTGATCATGCTCGAACTCGATCTCTCCGCCGACATCCAGGCACTCAGGCACACCTTCGGCGACATCAGCGAGGTCGTCGATGTCGCACGGCTCCGTGACGAGATCGCGCGGCTCAGCGAAGAAGCCGGTGCCCCCGACCTCTGGGACGACACCGAGAACGCGCAGAAGGTCACCAGCGCGCTGAGCCACCGCCAGTCCGAGCTCGCCCGCGTCACCGGCATCGCCCAGCGCCTCGACGACCTCGAAGTGCTCGTCGACCTGGCCAACGAGATGGGTGACGAGGACTCCGCGCAGGAGGCTCGCACCGAACTCGCAGCCCTCACCGAGATGATCAACCAGCTCGAGGTGCAGACGCTGCTCGACGGCGAATACGACGAGCGCTCCGCGATCGTGACGATCCGCTCCGGCGCGGGTGGCGACGACGCGACCGACTTCGCCGAGATGCTCATGCGCATGTACCTGCGCTGGGCCGAGCGGCACAAGTACCCCGTGAAGGTCATGGACACCTCCTACGCCGAGGGCGCGGGCATCAAATCGGCCACGTTCGAGATCGACGCGCCGTACGCGTTCGGCACGGTGTCGGTCGAGGCAGGCACCCACCGCCTGGCGCGCATCAGCCCCTTCGGTTCGGCCGACAAGCGTCAGACGTCGTTCGCCGCGGTCGAGGTCATCCCGCTCATGGAGGAGGCGACCGAGGTCGACATCCCCGAGAACGACATCCGCGTCGACGTCTTCCGCTCGTCCGGTCCCGGCGGCCAGTCGGTCAACACCACCGACTCCGCCGTGCGACTGACCCACCTTCCGACCGGCATCGTCGTGTCGATGCAGAACGAGAAGTCGCAGATCCAGAACCGCGCCGCAGCCATGCGCGTGCTGCAGACCCGCCTCCTCCTGCTGCAAAAGGAGCAGGAAGCAGCGAAGAAGAAGGAACTCGCGGGCAACATCACCGCCAGCTGGGGCGACCAGATGCGTTCGTACTTCCTCTACGGTCAGCAGCTCGTGAAGGATCTTCGCACCGGATACGAGTCGGGCAACCCGATGGCGGTCTTCGACGGCGACCTCGACGGCTTCATCTCCGCCGGCATCCGTTGGCGCAAGCGTCCCGAAGAGGACTGATCGCGAGCGCGCCGCGCGCATTTCAGCGGGCGGCGCCCTCGAGAGTTCCGGTCACGGTGCTGCCGTCGTAGTCGTAGATCAGGCACTGCATCGTGCGGTCTCCGCCAGCCCATGATGTCTCCGTCGGCGTGAGCCACCAGTAGTTCAGCTCGGATTCCTCATAGGCGATGCCGGCGAACTCCTCGAACTGCGGCTCGCACTCGCGGATCGCCGCCTCCGTGAGTGCGTCCTCGCCGGGGAACTCTCCGTCCGGTAGATCGAACTCGTAGTAGATCTCGTCGATGTGCGGACCGTCGCACGGCACGATCGTCACCTCGAAGAACTCTTCGCCGTCCAGCCCCTCGGGCAGGCAGTCGCCCACCTCCAGGTCGCTGGCGTAGATCACCTCGCTGCCGGGAACGTCGTCCGCGCTCCCTGACACGGAGAACGAACCCACGAGGACGAACGAGAGCACGGCCGCGAGAAGCGCCCCGAGCACGGAGACCGCCAGCCCGGCGATTCCCGCCCACTTCCGGGCGCGGAAGAACAGCGACACGAGCGACAGGACGAATCCCGCGCCGAGAAGCAACCATCCGATGAGCGGGATCTGCGGGATGCAGGCCACGATCGTTCCGAGCGCGGCGGCGATGAGCCCGGCGAGTCCGACGGCCGGGAACGGCGCGGGAGAGGCACCGGGGAGTGCGTAGCCGTCGTACGGCGCCGGCATCCCCGGGGCGGACGGATACGGCGAGAACTGCGGAGAGGGCGAGTACTGCGGTGTGGATGGGTACTGCGGGTAGGCCGCTGCAGAGGGGTACTGCGGCGCCGACGGATATGCAGGTGCCGAGGGGTGCTGCGGCGCGGCGATCGGCGATGCCCCCGGCGGTGCGGTGGGCACCGGCGGGGCGAGGGGCGGCGTGTACGGCGGTACGAACGGTGCGGGCTCAGGAGACACGAGCGCGGGGGCGGCGGAGGCGGCGACGTGCGCCGTCCATCCCGATCCGTCCCACCAGCGCTTCTGCCCGGATCCGTCGTCGTACCAGCCTGCGGGAGTCGACACCTCGGTGGTGCTCTTCGTCTCGGCGCTCCGCGGTCAGCGGGCGCTGGCCTCGACGGTCACTTCCGCGACGTCCTGCATCAGTTCGTCGGTGATGACGATCGTGTAGGAGTCGCTCTGCGCGACGTCGAACGACAGCGTGCCCTGCGCGGTCTCGCCCGGGGCCAGCTGGGCGGACTCGAGAGTGGCGTCGCCGAAGTAGTCGTAGGTGCCCTCGTTGCCGTCGGCATCGACCACCGTGAAGTAGAGCGGGTTGACGGAGGTGTCGCCGCTGATGGCCTCCCACGTGAGCTCGACCGAGAGATATCCGCCGTTCTCGGCCTCGAAGCTGGAGCCGTTGGAGGTGCCCCAGGACGCGGCGGTGATGGTGACCTCGCTCTCGCCCGAGTACTGGTTCACCGTGACGGGAGAGCCCATCGTGCCCTCCACGATCTCGCCGGAGTCCTCTCCGCCGTCGGTGCCGATCGACGGCACGGGCGGGGGCGAGTACGACTCCGCGCTGTCGATGGCGATCTGGGCGATGCCGAACGTGAAGAACACGATCGCCATGATGCCGCCGACGATGCCTCCGAGGACGGACACTCCGATTCCCGTGATTCCCGGCCACTTCTTGCCCTTGAGGAAGAGCGACACGATCGAGACCACGAGCCCGGCGAAGAGGAGGATCCAGCCGAAGACCGCGGTCAGCAGGAAGCACACGAGGATCGTTCCCAGCACGGCGAGACCGAGTCCGACCAGGCCGAGCACCGAGATCGGGCGGGGCTCGGCGGCGGGGGAGCCGGGGTACGGGGCGTATCCGCCGGGGGCACCGCCGTAGGGAGCGCTGCCGGGGTATGCGCCCGTCGGAGCGACGCCGTAGGCCGGAGCGCCTCCGGGGGCGGTGGTCGGATAGCCGGGTGCTGCGTAGGCCGGCGCTGCGTAAGCGGGTGCCTCGGGAGCGACGTACGCGGGCGCCTCGGGAGCCACGTAGGCCGGGGCTTCGGGGGCGACGTAGGCCGGGGCTTCGGGGGCGACGTATGCGGGTGCTTCGGGGTCGACGTCGGATGCCGGCGCCTCGGCTGCGGCATCTGCATGTGCCGACGGCTCGTTCTCTTCGGCGACCGCGATGGTCGCGTCCACCTCGGCCTCGGTCGGGACGACGGGGAGCGGCTCCTCGGCGACCTGCGCGGTCGGCTGCTCGGAGACGGTGGTCGTCTCGGGAGCGCTCGCTTCGGGAGCCGTCGCCTCGGGAGCGAAGTGCTCGGTCCACTGCTCGCCGTCCCACCAGCGCTGACGCCCGGAACCGTCGTCGTACCAGCCTGCAGGTGTCGTCATGGCATCCCCCTCGGATCTCACGTCCGCGTGGATGGCGCGGACTGCCACTTCATGTATAGCAGTGGCTCGTGACATCGACGGAGACGGATGTCGAACGACGCCTTCTCGCACGTCCGGCTCGCGCGGGGTGTCGCGCGCGGCGCGGGAGGGGAGCGCGCTTAGGCTCGTACCGCCATGATTCGGTTCGAGAACGTCACGAAACGCTACCGCGGGACGTCCAAGCCCGCCCTCTCCGGAGTCGACTTCGAGGTGCAGCGCGGGGAGTTCGTCTTCCTCGTGGGTGCCTCGGGTTCCGGGAAGTCGTCCTGCCTGCGGCTCATCCTGCGCGAGGACGTGCCCACCACGGGCCGCGTCGCGGTGATGGGGCGCGACCTCCGTTCGCTCGCGAACCGCAAGGTGCCGTACTTCCGACGCCACATCGGCTCGGTGTTCCAGGACTTCCGCCTGCTTCCGTCGAAGACGGTGTACCAGAACGTCGCCTTCACCCTCCAGGTGACCGGTTCGTCGCGGGGCTTCATCCAGCAGGCCGTTCCCGAGGCGTTGGCGCTGGTCGGTCTCGACGGCAAGCAGAAGCGCATGCCGCATGAGCTCTCGGGCGGTGAGCAGCAGCGCGTCGCGATCGCGCGCGCTCTCGTCAATCGCCCCCAGGTGCTGCTCGCCGATGAGCCGACGGGAAACCTCGACCCCGCCACCTCGGTCGACATCATGCAGCTCCTCGCACGTATCAACGCGGGCGGAACGACCGTGCTCATGGCCACGCACGAGGCCGGTTTCGTCGATCAGATGAAGCGCCGCGTGATCGAGCTCCGCGACGGCGTGATGGTGCGCGACGAGGTGCACGGCGGTTACGGCGACACCTCCAACATCCCGCGTCTCGTTCCCGAGGAGGTGCGCGGCGCCGCCGCCGCGGCTGCGCTCACGGCGGTGCAGGAGGTGCAGCGCCAGACGTCTGATCTGTCGATCGTACGGGCCGCACTGACCGAGGAGCTCAGCGCGCAGCGCAAGGCCGCGGCATCCGCTCCGACACCCGCCTCCCCGGCGCCCGTGCCGACTCCCACCGCCGCGGCAGCCGCTCCGGCTCCGGGCCAGGTCCCCGCCGCGGCTCCCGCGGAACCCGCCGCCGATGAGGCTGCGCGCGCCGAAGCCGACGCCGCGCCGACGTCTCCCTCCACCGGTCCGCGCACGCATCCGATCGTCCTTCCCGAGGTCGACGTCGCCGAGCTCGGCGTCGCCGACAGACTCGGCCTCTCCAGCGGCGACGACGAGGAAGTGGGTCCGACCTCATGAGAATCGGACTGATCCTCACCGAGGCCCTGCTGGGCCTGCGCCGGAACATCTCGATGGTGATCTCGGTCGTGCTCGTGACGTTCGTCTCGCTCACCTTCGTGGGCGCGGCGATCCTGATGCAGTCGCAGATCGGCGTCATGCGCGGCTACTGGAGCGAACGCGCCCAGGTCGCCGTGTACATGTGCTCGGCCGTGTCGGAGTCCGACACCTGCGTAGACGGGGCTGCGAGCGAAGAGCAGGTCGCCTCGGTGCGCGCCCAGCTCGAGGGCGACGCGCTCGCGCCGCTCATCAGCTCGATGACCTTCGACACGAAGGAAGACACCTACGCCAAGCTCGTCGAGCAGGTGGGCGAGGAGCAGGCGAGCGTGATCACCCCGGACCAGGCGTTCGAGGTCTTCTTCGTGACGATGAAGGATCCGGGGCAGTCCCAGGTGCTCTCCGAAGCCTTCAGCGGTCAGACCGGCGTCGAGCAGGTCAAGGATCAGCTGCAATATCTCGAACCGCTGTTCTCGGCGCTCACGGTCGCCACGTACGTGGCCGTCGGGATCGCGGTGCTCATGCTCATCGCTGCGACGCTGCTCATCGCCACGACCATCCGATTGTCGGCCTACGCGCGGCGCAAGGAGATCGGGATCATGCGCCTGGTGGGCGCGTCGAACCGCTTCATCCAGACGCCGTTCGTGCTCGAAGGCGTCTTCGCCGCCCTGCTGGGATCGGCGCTCGCGAGTGCGGCGATCCTCGCGGGCGTGCACTTCGGTGTGAACGGCTACCTGCGGGGACGCGTGCCCTTCATCACGACCTGGATCGGAATGCAGGATGCCGCGTGGGTCGTGCCGGTGCTGATCGGCATCGGCGTCGTGCTCGCCGCACTCTCGGCGGGCTTCGCGATCCGGCGCTGGTTGCGCACCTGACCATCTCGGCCGGGTCGGAAGTGGCTCGGAGGCACGTGACGCAGGTATGCTGAAAGGCTGTTGTGCGAGCGCACGACACGGATCAGGAGAGCATCATGCCCAGGGAACGCGGGGAGAAGGTCATCGCGACCAATCGTCGCGCACGTCACGACTACAACATCGAGAAGTCGTACGAGGCAGGGATGGTGCTCACCGGCACCGAAGTCAAGTCACTGCGCCAGGGGCGTGCGAACCTCTCGGACGGTTACGCGTTCGTCAAGGGCAACGAGGTCTTCCTCGACTCCGTGCACATCCCCGAGTACTCGCAGGGGCACTGGACGAACCATTCGGCCAAGCGCATCCGCAAGCTGCTGCTGCACCGCGAGGAGATCGCGAAGATCGCCCACGCGGTCTCCGCGGGCGGTTATACGCTGATCCCGCTCAAGCTGTACTTCTCCGACGGTCGCGCCAAGGTCGAGATCGCACTCGCCAAGGGCAAGCGCGAGTACGACAAGCGCCAGACGCTCCGTGAGCGTCAGGACACGCGCGAAGCGGAACGCGCGATGCGACTGCGCAACCGCGTCGGCGAATAGCCGCAGGTCACGGCGACGGCGTGAAGCCGAACGCCCGACCCAGGAACGCGAGTTCGCGTTCGAGGGCATCGACGACCGTCTCCGCGCGCCGGAAGCCGTGCCCCTCTCCGGGGTAGAGCACGTACTCGTGATCGACGCCCCGTCGGGCGAGCGCATCGCGGATCGCCTCGGACTGCGACGGAGGCACCACGATGTCATCGGCTCCCTGGAGCAGGAGCACCGGAACGTCGATCCGGTCGGCGTGCGTCAGGGGCGAGCGTTCGATGTACAGCTCCTCGGATGCCGGGAGCGGACCGACCAGGCCGTCGATGTAGTGCTTCTCGAAGTCGTGGGAGTCGGCGACGAGCATCCTGAGGTCGGAGACGCCGTAGCGCGAGATGCCCGCCGCGAACGCGCCCCCGCGCACGAGCGCGGAGAGGACCGTCCAACCACCGGCCGAGCCTCCGCGGATCGCGATGCGCGTCGGGTCCGCGAGGCCCGCCGCCGCGAGGCCGTGCGCCGCAGCGATAACGTCGTCGACGTCGACGATGCCCCACTGGCGGTCGAGCCGCTCGCGATAGGCGCGTCCATAGCCGGTCGACCCGCCGTAGTTGACGTCGAGCACCCCGATCCCGCGGCTCGTGTAGAACGCGAGCGCCGCCGAGGTCGCCCCGGTGACGTGAGCGGTCGGGCCGCCGTGCACCAGCACCAGGTACGGCGGGAGTTCGTCGGCAGATGCCGCAGCACCCGGGTTCGCGGGCGGATACGCGTAGGCGTGCACCGGGCCGTGACGGCCGTCGAAGGTGAGAGCGAGGGGCGGCGGCATCCACGCGGGATCGACGGCCTCGCCTCCGCGGACCGCGACGACGGCACCCGTGTCGAGATCGGCGCACCACACCCCGGAGGTGACGCCCGATCCGTTCCCCGAGAGCAGGACGAGCGAGCCGACGACGTCATCGATGCTCACGTGCCCGTCGCACGGCACCTCGACGCGTCGCTCGGAACCGTCGCCGGAGAGGACGACGATCTCGTCGCGGCCGTTCGTGCGCACGGCCACGAGGCGCCCGTCATCGAGAGGCTGGAACCAGCGATTGCCGAGCACCCACAGTCCGTAGCCGGTGTCGGCGTCGGCGGAGGTGAGAGGGGCCGGCGCGGCCGTGGGGGCGATCCCGTCGACGGTGACACGGTGCACGGCCCAGCGCCCGTCGCGGTCGTCCGCGAAGAGGAGTTCGTTCTCGGATGTCCACTCCGGCTGCAGGGCCGCACGCGTGGACACCGAGCCCGTCTCGCCGGAGCGCAGGTCACGCAGACGCAGGTGCGCTTCGTCCCACGGCATCCGCTCGCCCGACCATTCGACCCAGGCCAGTTTCGTGCCGTCGGGGGAGAGGGAGGGATGGGCGTAGAAGGCGCCGCTCTCGGCGTGCACGATGACGGCGGACGGGGACTCCGCGGCAGATCCGTCGGTCGGGATCTCGACGATCGCCCGACGGTGCTCCGTCGAGGTCAGATCCTCGCGGACGGCGAGAAGGCGGCTGCCCTGCACACGCAGCCCGCCGTGGGCGGGGCCCGGAGGAGTGAGAGCGACAGGCTCCGTGCCGCGACCGAGCCGGTAGACGCGCTGATCGTCGGCCTGGACGAAGAAGAGGGTGCCATCGGCGTCCGCCGTCCATGCTCCACCGCCGTACTCGTGCACGCGCGATCGAGCGCTCCAGGGGGCCGGGAGCACCTCATGTCCGAGCGATGAGCGCACCGTCATGCGACCGCCCTCGGCGGGCACGGACTCCGCCCACCAGATCTCCTCGCCGACGAATCGTGCTCCGTCGAGGCGCGGGGAGGCCGCGGCGACGGATGCCGGGGTGAAGGGCGAGGACCAGGAACCGTACGGTGACGACATGCTTCGAGCCTATGCGTCGACGCGAGCGCGCCGGGCCCGGGTATGCGTCAGACCGCGCGGAGGACGGCGACGACCTTTCCGAGGACGACGGCTTCGTCGCCGAGGATCGGTTCGAACGCCGAGTTGCGCGGAAGCAGCCAGGTGTGGCCGTCGCGGCGCCGGAAGGTCTTGACCGTCGCCTCGCCGTCGAGCATCGCCGCCACGATCTCGCCGTTCTCGGCGGTGTGCTGGGAGCGGACGACGACCCAGTCGCCGTCGCAGATCGCCGCGTCGATCATGGACTCGCCCGAGACCTTGAGCATGAACAGGTCGCCCTTGCCGACGAGCTGTCGCGGCAGGGGGAAGATCTCCTCGACGTGTTGGTCGGCCGTGATCGGGACGCCGGCGGCGATGCGACCGACGAGGGGCACCAGAGCAGCGTCGCCCACGGGAGTGGCGACATCGGCGGGGTTCTCGGTGCTCGTGCCGGGGAGATCGATCAGGACCTCCATCGCACGCGTCTTGCCGGGATCGCGACGCAGGTAGCCGCTGAGCTCGAGCTGGCCGAGTTGGTGGGTCACGCTCGAGAGCGACTTGAGCCCGACGGCGTCGCCGATCTCGCGCATGCTCGGCGGATACCCCTGCTGGGCGATCGACGCCTGGATCACCTCGAGAATGGCCATCTGCTTGGGGCTCAGGCTCTTCCGACGGCGTGTGCGCGGTGCCTCGGGATCGGGGGCGGTGATCTCGCTCATGATGCTCCTTCGGTGCGCGATTCCGGCGTCCTTCTTCGAATGTCGGAGGCCCGTGGTTCGGTGTTGGTATCGAAACCGTATCCGAGAAAAGCGCGGATGTGGAAGATCTGTTCGAGCGTGTCGGTGAAATCGCGAACGTGATTTCGAAGAAAGCTTGACAGATATTCGAATTCGAAGATACCTTCGGAACGTAGCTTCGCACTCGCCCCTCCCGGCCGAGAGGCGGATGCGAACGCTACGCCAACGTGGTCATCGCTCGCGGGTGATGACAGACCTCCGGTTCACCGGAGCAAGGCAGAGGAGAACGACATGAGCAGCATCACCTTCAGCACCGCAGCCGTCCGTCCGGTCCGCCCGGCGACGCGTCTCCGGCTGACGGCGCGCGGTCGTCGTGTGCTGCTCGCTCTGGCTGCGCTTCCTCTCGCAGTCGGCATCGCCTTCGCCGCGCTCAGCGGCGGCAGCGCGCTGGCGACCGGCGAGGGGGTCGGCACGGTGACGTTCGAGACGGTCACCGTGATGCCCGGCGACACGCTGTGGTCGATCGCGGCCGAGGTCTCGCCCGAGTCCGACCCGCGCGAGGTGATCGGCGAGATCACTCGTCTCAACATGCTGCAGGGCGGCGTGCTGCAGATCGGCCAGGAGCTGTCGATCCCCGCGGAGTACGCGAGCTGACTCGTCCGGCCGTCGTCCCCACCGCAAAAGGCGGTAACGCGGAGAGCGGCCCCGGCCGTGCGGCCTAGCATGGAGTGGTGACTTCTTCGCTCGATGATCTCCCTCTCCGCGACGATCTCCGAGGGCTCACCCCGTATGGGGCACCTCAGGCGCCGCTCCCGATCGCTCTGAACGTCAACGAGAACACGCATCCCGTACCGGATGCCGTGGCGAGCGACATCCTCGACGACATCGCGGTCGCGCTCCGCGACGTGAATCGCTACCCCGACCGCGAGTTCACGGCTCTCCGTGAGGGCTTCGCGCAGTACCTCGGTCACGGCCTCGACGCCTCGCAGATCTGGGCGGGCAACGGCTCGAACGAGGTGCTCCAGCACATCCTCCAGGCTTTCGCCGGCCCGGGGCGGACGGTCTTCGGCTTCGCCCCGACCTACTCGATGTACCCCCTGCTGGCCCAGGGGACGGGCGCGAGCTGGGTGGCGGGGGAGCGCCAACCCGACTACACGATCACCCCGGAAGAGGCGGTCGCTCAGATCGAGCAGGTCGATCCCGACGTGGTGCTCCTGTGCTCGCCGAACAATCCGACGGGGACGCCGCTCGGACTCGACGTCATCGAGGCCGTCTATGCCGCCGCGCGCGGTGTGGTCGTGGTCGACGAGGCCTATCAGGAGTTCGCTCCGCACGACGCACCCTCGGCGCTCACGCTGCTGGAGGGACGCCCGCGGCTCGCGGTGTCGCGCACGATGAGCAAGGCCTTCGCCTTCGCCGGAGCGCGGGTGGGATACCTGGCCGCCGATCCCGCGTTCATCGACGCCCTGCGTCTCGTGCGATTGCCGTACCACCTGAGCGCGCTCACCCAGGCGGCCGCGGTCGCCGCGCTGCGCAACTCCGACGTCATGCTGGGCATGGTCGAGGAGATCGTCGCGCAGCGCGATCGCATCACAGCGACGCTCGAGGCGCTCGGATACACGCCTCACGAGTCCTGGTCCAACTTCGTGCTGTTCGGCGGCGTCTCCGATCCGAAGGTCACGTGGCAGCGTCTCTACGAGCAGGGCGTGCTCGTCCGAGACGTCGGGATCCCCGGCCACCTGCGCGTCACCGCGGGCACCGAGGCCGAGACCACGGCGTTCCTCGATGCGCTGGCCTCGATAGAATCGGCCTCATGAGCACCCCCACCCCGGCCCCGCGCACCGCGCGCCGCGTGCGCAGCACGTCGGAGTCCACCGTCGAGCTCGAGCTGAACCTCGATGGCACCGGCGCCAGCCGCATCGACACCTCCGTTCCGTTCTTCGACCACATGCTCACGGCTTTCGCCAAGCACTCGCTCACCGATCTCACGGTGCGCGCTTCGGGCGACACCCACATCGATGCGCACCACACCGTGGAGGACATCTCGATCGTGCTCGGCCAGGCGATCGGTGAGGCGCTCGGTGACAAGGCGGGGATCTCGCGCTACGGCGATGCGCTCGTGCCGCTCGACGAGGCGCTCGCCCAGGCCGTCGTCGACATCTCCGGCCGTCCGTACCTCGTGCACGAGGGCGAGCCCGCGGGCTTCGAGCAGCACCTCATCGGCGGCCACTTCACGGGCTCGCTCGTCCGGCACACCTTCGAGGCGATCGCCTTCAACGCGGCGCTCACCGTTCACGTGCGCGTGCTGGGTGGTCGCGACCCGCACCACATCGCCGAAGCGGAGTACAAGGCCTTCGCGCGCGCTTTCCGGCAGGCCAAGGCCCTCGACCCGCTGGTCGACGGCATCCCGTCGACCAAGGGCGCGCTGTGACCCGCACGCCCCGGGTCGCCGTCTTCGACTACGAGTCCGGCAACGTGCACTCCGCGGTGAAGGCGCTGGTCGCCGCCGGAGCGGATGCCGTCCTCACTCGCGATCGCACCGAGGCGCTCGAAGCCGATGGACTGCTCGTGCCTGGCGTCGGCGCGTTCGCCGCGGTCCGTGACGCCCTGCGGGCGCACGGCGGAGACGACATCATCGATCGTCGGCTCGCGGGTGGACGCCCGGTCATGGGGATCTGCGTCGGGATGCAGGTGCTCTTCGAACGCGGTGTCGAACGCGGGCAGGACACCGAGGGACTGGGGGAGTGGCCGGGAGCGGTCACCGAGCTCAACGCCTCGGTCCTGCCGCACATGGGGTGGAACACGGTGTCCCCGGGGCCCGACAGCATCCTGTTCGACGGCATCGAGGACGAACGCTTCTACTTCGTGCACTCGTACGCGGCTCAGACCTGGGAACTCGACGTCATCCCGCCGTTCCCGCAGCCCGTTCTCACCTGGACGACCTACGGTGATCCCTTCCTGGCCGCGGTCGAGAACGGCCCGCTCACCGCGACGCAGTTCCACCCGGAGAAGTCGGGGGACGCGGGCATCCGTCTCCTGCGCAACTGGACCCGGAGCCTCTGAGAGGCGCCGCCCGGCGTCATGCATTTTGAGGCCCGAGCGGCCGCAGAGTACCCTCGAATCTCGTGCCCGCAGCGGGCGCCGAGCCCCCACACCAAGGACGTCATGAACGACTTCGCACAGTCTCCCTCTCTCACGCTGCTCCCCGCGGTCGATGTCGCCGGTGGCAAGGCCGTGCGCCTCACGCAGGGCGAGGCCGGCACGGAGACCAGCTACGGAGATCCGCTGGATGCCGCCGGCGAATGGGTCTCGCAGGGCGCTCAGTGGATCCATCTCGTCGATCTCGATGCGGCGTTCGGTCGGGGGAGCAACGCGCCGATCCTGCGCAAGGTCATCAAGCAGTACCGAGGCGTGAACATCGAACTCTCGGGTGGAATCCGCGACGATGCGACGCTCGAAGCGGCTCTCGAGAGCGGAGCGACCCGCATCAACCTCGGCACCGCCGCCCTGGAGAACCCGGAGTGGGCGGCCGACGTGATCGGCCGTTACGGCGAAGCGATCGCCGTCGGTCTGGACGTCCGCGGCACGACCCTCGCAGCGCGTGGGTGGACGAAGGAGGGCGGCGACCTCTGGGAGGTGCTCGACCGCCTGGAGGACGCGGGCTGCAGCCGTTACGTGCTCACCGATGTGACGAAGGACGGCACGCTGCGCGGCCCTAACCTGGAGCTCCTGCGCGAGGTCACCGCCCGTACGCCCAAGCCCGTCGTCGCCTCGGGCGGCATCTCGAGCCTCGACGACATCGCCGCGCTGCGCGAGTTGGTGCCGCTCGGAGTCGAGGGCGCCATCGTGGGCAAGGCCCTGTACGCCGGGGCGTTCACCCTTGCTGAGGCGCTGGATGTCGCCGGCGACTGACGACTCCTGCGGTCACGGCCCGCACGGTCACGGTTCCCACGACCACGCGGGTGCGGCGAACCGTGGCGACTCCGCCGGCGTTCCGTGGGAGGGGCGCAGTTTCGAGGCGAACCAGCACGCCGCCGATGACGGCTCCGCCGATCCCGCCCTGCTCGCCGCGCTGCTGAGTTTCCGCGCGGGTTCCGGTAGCCAGGTGGAGGTCGTGGACGCCTTCCGCCATGCGCGTGTGCTCATCCCGCTCGTCGCCGAGAAGGGCGAGGAGGGCGTCGCCCCGAGCGGACTCGCCGTCGACAAGACGCAGGAGCTCTCGATCGTGACGGTCGCGGCACCGGACGGGCGTCGCGTGCAACCCGTGTTCTCCTCGGTGGAGGCGATGCAGCGATGGGACGCGTCGGCGCGACCCATCCCCGTCGAGGCCGTTCGCGCGGCTCTCGCGGCATCCGCCGACGACACCGATCTGATCGTGCTCGACCCGACGTCGGAGACCGAGTTCGTGATCCGCCGCCCCGCGGTGTGGGCGATCGCGCAGGAGCACGCGTGGGAACCGAGCTTCCTCTCGCCCGAGGTGTTCGCCGCCCTGCAGGCGAGCGTCGCGCAGGAGCTCGCGGTGATCGACGTGGCCGTGGCCGCGGGGGATCCGGATGCTCGTCTGCGGGGTCCCGAACTGATCGTGATCCTCGAACTCGTCGACGGACTCGAGCGAGAGGTCCTCGACGCGGTGCTCGCCCGCCTCGCTCAGCGGTGGTCGTCCGACGACCGTATCGCCGTCCTCGCGGACTCCCTCACCGTCAAACTCCGCCGCAGCGCCTGACCGTCGCTGCTTCGCTCACGGCATCGACTGCTTTCGGTTCGACGATGAGTGCGGGCGGAGCGATGCTGCCCGAACGAGCATCGGGAGGGGCCCGCGAAGCGGGAGGGTCCCCGTTCTGCGAGAGAGGGCAGCATCGCGCAGCTCGCCCCCGAGGTCATGCATCCCCGGAGAAACTAGTTGACCGGCCCGGTCCACTTCTCTCCCGGCCCCTTGCCGATCGGGTCGGGGATGACGGAAGCCTCACGGAAGGCGAGCTGGAGCGAGCGCAATCCGTCGCGCAGGGAGCGCGCGTGCATGTCGCTGATCTCGGGGGCACCGGCGGTGATGAGTCCTGCGAGGGAGTTGATGAGCTTGCGCGCCTCGTCGAGGTCGAGCTGATCCTGCGCGTTCGGGTCGTCGGCGAGACCGAGCTTGACGGCGGCCGCGCTCATGAGGTGCACGGCGGCGGTGGTGATGACCTCGACGGCGGGGACGTCGGCGATGTCGCGCGTTGCGGACGACGCGGCCTCCTCCTGCCGTGCCCAGCGCGCTTCGCGCTCGCGGTCAGCCTCGTTGGATGCCTGGTTCGTCACTTCGCCTTGCCTTCTGTTAGACTTTGTCGGGCTCCGGAGCGTCATGCTCCGGCACGAAAGAGGATTCACTTCCCACCCGCGCTTGCCGTTCCAGGCTACCGGGTCTTGCACTCCACCGGATCCGCTCGCAGAGCGGGGCGGTCGTCAGGGTGCGAAGCCGGCTTCTGAAGGCCGGTGGGTGGGGACGATTCTGATTTCGCCCGGAATGCTGACAGCATCCCGGTGGCCGAATCCCATCGTCTAAGGAGTTCCGCATCAGCGATCCCCGCACCAATGAGCGCATCCGCGTCCCCGAGGTCCGCCTCGTCGGCCCCGCGGGTGAGCAGATCGGCGTCGTCCGCATCGAGGCGGCGCTGCGCCTTGCGCAGGAAGCCGACCTCGACCTCGTCGAGGTCGCACCCAACTCGAAGCCGCCCGTGGTCAAGATCATGGACTACGGCAAGTTCAAGTACGAAGCCGCCCAGAAGGAGAAGGAAGCTCGCCGCAACCAGGCGAACACCGTTCTCAAGGAGGTCCGCTTCCGCCTGAAGATCGAGGCGCACGACTACACGACCAAGCTCAAGCGTGCCGAGGGCTTCCTGAAGGCCGGCGACAAGGTCAAGGCCATGATCCTGTTCCGCGGCCGCGAGCAGTCGCGTCCCGAGCAGGGTGTGCGTCTGCTGCGCAAGTTCGCCGAGGACGTCGCGGAGCTCGGAACCGTCGAGTCGAACCCGACGATCGACGGTCGCAACATGGTGATGGTCGTGGCTCCGCTGAAGAGCAAGTCCGAGGCCAAGCAGGAGCAGAACGCCGTTCGCGACGCGCAGCGCGCCGCCAACAAGCAGGCTGCCCGCGAGGCGAAGGCCGAGGCTCCGGCCGAAGCCGCCGCGGAGTGACACCCGCCCCACACACTCCCGCACCGCGGGTTGACACCGTCGCCTGAGAAGGCGCCATACGAAGGAAGAGAAGATGCCGAAGCAGAAGACCCATTCGGGTGCGAAGAAGCGCTTCAAGATCACCGGCAGCGGAAAGCTGAAGAAGCAGCAGGCTGGCATGCGTCACAACCTCGAGCACAAGTCGAGCCGTCGCACCCGTCGCCTCAACCAGGACCAGGTTCTGTCGAAGGCAGACGCCAAGGTCGCGAACAAGCTTCTCGGTCGCTGACGCGCCGAACGCACGATAGGAATACAGGAAAATGGCAAGAGTCAAGCGGGCGGTAAACGCTCACAAGAAGCGCCGGGTCATCCTCGAGCGCGCCTCCGGTTACCGCGGCCAGCGTTCGCGCCTCTACCGGAAGGCCAAGGAGCAGGTCATCCACTCCCTGGTCTACTCGTACCGGGACCGTCGCAAGCGCAAGGGTGACTTCCGTCGCCTCTGGATCCAGCGCATCAACGCTGCGGCACGCCAGAACGGCATCACGTACAACCGCTTCATCCAGGGCCTCGGCCTCGCGGGTGTGACGGTCGACCGTCGTATGCTCGCCGACCTCGCGGTCAACGACGCAGCGACGTTCACGACTCTCGTCGAGACGGCCAAGAAGGCTCTGCCTTCCGACGTCAACGCTCCGAAGTCGGCTGCGTAAGCAGCGATCTCTTCAGAAGGCGCTCTCCTCCGGGAGGGCGCCTTCTGCTTTCTCCGGACGCGCTGTCCACCTGGAGCGCACGCCGGCGTCGAGCGCAGCGGCCACCGCGACGGCGCAGACGTAGACGACTAGATCCCGGGGATCGAATCCCGAACCCAGCACCAGGTGCACGGGTGGGAACGCCTGGCCCAGGGCGTGCGGGATGCCGGTGAGTTGGGCGAACTCGACGGCAGCGCACACGAGGGCGGCCGACACCGCGATCGCGCCGGAGCGCGCACGGGGGAGTGCGCAGGCGATGAGCGCGTAGATCAGCACGGCGCAGAGGGCGTCCCGGCGATGTCCCCGGCCGGCCCCTCGACGAGACCGTGGACGAGGAGGCCTGCGCCGATGACGCCCGCAGCCGCTGCAGCGCAACCGATCCGTCGGCGTCGCCTCGCTCGCGGGGACGATGGGCTGTCGGTTGTCACGCCCGCACCCTATCGATCGAACCTGGAACTGCGCCTGCGTCAATGGCTCGGCGCGGGGAAGGTGTTCCCTAGACTGTGATCGTGCTGGAGAACCCCCGCTCCCCCCGAGTCCGAGCCGTCGCCAAGCTGACGAAGCGAAGCGCACGAACCGAGACCGGGCTTTTCCTCCTCGAAGGGCCGCAGGCCGTCCGAGAGGCTCTGACCTACCGTCCCGAAGCGATCGTCGAGCTCTTCGCGACCCCGACCGGGTGGGAGAGGCATCCCGACATCCGGGCTCAGGCCGCAGATGCCGGCATCGATGTCGAGCACGTCACCGAGTACGTCCTGAACGCGATGGCCGATACGGTCACTCCGCAGGGGCTCGTGGCCGTCGTTCGGCAGACGCCGACGTCCGTGCGCGACGTCTTCGCGGCATCCCCGCGCCTGGTCGCGATCTGTCAGGAGGTGCGCGATCCCGGCAACCTCGGGACGATCATCCGCGCGGCGGATGCGGCGGGAGCGGATGCCGTCGTCCTCACCGGACGCACGGTCGATCCGTACAACCCCAAAGTCGTGCGCGCCACGACGGGATCGCTGTTCCACCTCCCGGTCTCGGTCGGCGGGGAACTCGAAGACGTCATCACCCGCGCGCACGAAGCCGGTCTGCGCATCCTCGCCGCGGATGTGAAGGGTGACGACCTGCTCTCCGCGCGCGCCGAGGGCGTGCTCGCCGAGCCGACCGGGTGGCTGTTCGGAAACGAGGCGCGAGGCCTGGAGGACGACGCTCTGGCGCTGGCCGATCGCGTTCTGCGCCTCCCGATCTTCGGCAAGGCGGAGTCGCTGAACCTGGCGACCGCCGCGAGCGTGTGCCTGTACGAGAGCGCGTTCGCGCAGCGCGCCGCGACGGTCGGCTGATACTTTTGCTCCTGCCCGTCCGTCACCGCCGACGGAGAGAGGAGGGGAGCGCATGCGGATACTGATCGTGGAAGACGACGATCGCGTCGCCGCGGCGCTCGACGCCTTCCTCGCCCGTTCGGGGTATGCGACCGTGAGGGCGTCCGACGGCGCCGCGGCGATGGATCTCCTGGGGGCGGACACCGAGGTCGTCCTCCTCGATCTCGGTCTGCCCGACGTCGACGGCATCGATCTGTGCCGCCGTATCCGTGGCCGCTCCGACGTGCCGATCGTCGTCGTGACGGCGCGCAGCCAGGTCACCGAGCGCATCAAGGGGCTGCGTGCCGGCGCCGACGACTTCGTGGTGAAGCCGTACGACGTGCACGAGCTCCTCGCCCGGATCGAGGCGGTGACACGGCGCTCGCGAGCGGTGCGCCCCGAGTCCGACGGTGTGGTCACGATCCACGGCGGTGCTGTCGCGATCGATCTCGTGGCACGGCAGCTCCGGGTCGACGACCAGGCGGTCGATCTCACGCCCAAGGAGTTCGACATCGTCGCGGTGCTCGCGCGCTATCCCGGAGTCGCCGTTCCGAAGGATCGACTCATTCGCGAGGTGTGGAACACCGATTGGCGCGGCTTCGGTCACTCGCTCGAGGTGCACGTCGGAGCCATCCGTAAGAAGACGGGCTCGCACCGGGTGATCGAGACGGTGCGTGGCGTCGGCTATCGACTCGTGGGGTCGTAGCCGGTGCGCAAGCGGCTCGTGATCGTGTTCCTGGTGCCCCTGGTCGCGATCCTCCTCTCCCTCGGCGGCGCGACCGGATGGAGCGCCGCGCGCAGCATCCAGCAGGCGGTCTACACCGAACAGATCGGTGACCTCGGCTACTTCGCCACGACGGCCCGGCAGGCGCTCCGCTCGGATGCTGCCGGGGTGTTCGAGGGCGAGGCGCGCAGGTTCGAGCAGGTCTACGGGATCGAGATCGCGGTGTACGACCTCACCGGATCCGTCTGGGCGGCGAGCGAGTCGGAGCCGGGGGTGCTCTCCGAGGAGGAGGCCGAGCAGGTGCGACTCGCGCTCTCCGGCCGCCGCGCGGAGGCCCCGGAGGCCTTCTTCCCCTGGATCATCTCGGACGCCACGATGGTCGAGCCGGTGTTCGACGACGGCGATGTGATCGGCGCGGTGATGATCTCGGCCGAGGTGGAGGCTCCGCGCACGGCGATCCTGCAGCAGCTGCTGATCCTGATCGGGGTCGCCCTCGTCTCGATCTCCCTGGGCGTTCTCCTGGTGTTCCAACTCGCCCGGTGGGTGCTCTCGCCCGTGCGGCGGCTCGACGATGCGATGGTGGCGATCGAGCACGGTGAGATGGATGCGCGCGTCGCGGAGGACACAGGGCCGCCCGAACTGAGGCGGATGACGAGGGTCTTCAACGGCATGGCCGAGGAGATCGAGCGCAGCCTCGCCCGCCAGCAGGAGTTCGCGTTGAACGCCTCGCATGAACTGCGCAATCCTCTCAACGCCCTGCTGCTGCGCGTCGAGCACCTGGCGACGGGGCTCGATGACGAATGGAAGGACGACATCGAGGAGACGCGCGAGGAAGGGCGCCGGATGGCTCGGATCCTGGAGACCATGTTGAACCTCGCCCGCAGCGGTCGCGCCGATTCGATGTTCTCCGCGGTCGACCTCACCACGCTCGTCGAGCGTCGTAGCGATGCCTGGCGCGAGGTGGCGGGGCCCCGCGGCATCGGCTTCCGACGCACGGGGGAGGGGATCGTCATGTGCGTCACCGATCGCACGATCGTCGAGAGCGCACTCGATGCGGTCATCGACAACGCGGTGAAGTTCTCACCGGCCGATTCGGTGATCGAGTTGGGGGTGGAACGCGACGGCGAACGCTGTCGGTTGACCGTGCGGGATCGCGGGCCGGGGCTCGCCGGGGATCAGGTGGAGTACGCGACCGACAGATTCTGGCGCAGCGCCGACAGCGACGACACCCCGGGTACCGGACTCGGGCTGGCGATCGCCACCGATCTGCTCGCATCCATCGGTGGCGAACTGGTCGTGTCGTCGCCGGACGGCGGGGGTCTCCTGGTGTCGCTCGTGCTCACGAACGGGGGGTTCGAATGACCAGGGATCGGATGCTCCGGCTCGCGCACCGTGCCGCTGCCGCGGTCTGCGCCGCCGTCGTCGTCCTCGGCGCGAGCGGGTGCAGCCCGCGCGCGGGCGAGTGGGCGGAGGGCACGGCCGTCATCGCCGGCGGAGGCACGACGGGGGTCTACTTCGACTACGGCGGGCACTTCGCCGAGGAACTCTCGACCGCGCTCGGCGTATCGGCCGAGGTGACGGAGACGGACGGCTCCGTCGACAACCTGCGCAGGGTCGCGTCCGGCGAGGCGCTGCTCGGCTTCGCCCAGGGCGATGCGGCTGCGGATGCCGTGGCCGGACGCGGCGCGTTCGACGAGCCTCTCCCGATCCAGGCGGCGGCGCGCCTGTACGACGAGTACGTGCACGTCGTCGTGCGGGCGGACTCCGAGATCGACGGCATCACCGATCTCACCGGGCGGACGGTGTCGCTGGGCGCCGTCGGATCGGGCGTCAACGTCATCGCCACGCGCATCCTCGACGCCGCCCGGGTGGATGCCGGCTCGGTGAACAATCCGCAGCTGGATCTGCGCGAGTCGATCGCCGCGCTCGAGAGCGGCGAGATCGACGGGTTCTTCTGGGTCGGGGGGCTGCCGACGCCCGGCATCGAGAACCTCTCGGGTTCGCTGCCCCTGCGGTTGCTGCCGATCGAACAGGACTGGGTCAACGCCGTCAACGCACGGTACTCCGACGCGTACCGTTCGTCGGACTTCCCCGCGGGCGCCTACGGGATCGCGCAATCGGTGCCGACGATGGCCGTTCCGAACTACCTGATCGTCGCGTCCGCGACCCCGGATGCGGTCGTGAAGGACGTGCTCACGGTGCTCTTCGACGCGCGCTCGCGCATGGCGGAGGACGTGCCCGCGGCGGCGCTCCTGAGCCGCCGTCAGGCGATCTTCACCGTGCCCGTGGACCTCCATCCCGGAGCGGTGGACTTCTATCGCGATCAGCGCGGATGACGGCGCCGCGCCCCTCGGGGACCGCTGCGTAACGCCCTTGTTACGACCCTCAAGAAATCCTCAAGAAGTCTGACAGCGCCCGGGGGCTCTGCGATCGTGAGGTCGGTCGCGCACCGTTCGACGATGAACGCGGATGCCCGTGGGGACGGGTGGCGCGAGGACTGAACCCACCGGGGCCGACCCCCGATCGAGCACTGCCGACGACCTGGCGAGTTTGGAGAAAAGATGACCACCGGTAAAGCCCTTGTCGTGGTCGACAACGTGCAGAAGCACTACGGCGAGTTCCAGGCTCTGACCGATATCGACCTCACCGTGAACGCCGGCGAGGTCGTCGTCGTGATCGGCCCGTCCGGCTCGGGCAAGTCGACCCTGTGCCGCACCATCAACCGCCTCGAGACGATCACCAGCGGGACCATCAGCATCGACGGCAAGGCGCTGCCCGCCGAGGGACGCGGGCTCGCCGAACTCCGCGCCGACGTCGGCATGGTCTTCCAGTCGTTCAACCTGTTCGCCCACCTGACGATCCTCGAGAACGTCACCCTCGGCCCGATCAAGGTGCGCGGCCTCAAGAAGGCCGACGCCGAGCGCGAGGCGATGGAACTGCTCGAGCGCGTCGGCGTCGCCAAGCAGGCGTCCAAGCTTCCGGCCCAGCTCTCGGGCGGGCAGCAGCAGCGCGTCGCGATCGCGCGAGCGCTGGCGATGCATCCGAAGGTCATGCTGTTCGACGAGCCGACCAGCGCGCTCGACCCCGAGATGATCAACGAGGTGCTCGACGTCATGGTCGAGCTCGCGCACGAGGGCATGACGATGATCGTCGTCACCCACGAGATGGGCTTCGCCCGCAAGGCGGCCGACCGCGTGGTCTTCATGGCCGACGGTCGGATCGTCGAAGAGGCCACGCCCGAGGAGTTCTTCACCCATCCGAAGAGCGATCGCGCCAAGGACTTCCTCTCGAAGCTCCTCACCCACTGATCACCCCAGACCCTGCACCCACAGCACACGAAGGAGACGCACATGCGACGCACACGGACACTGGCAGGTATCGGAATCGCGGCGGTGGCGCTGCTCGCGCTCACCGCCTGCAACAGCGGAACCCCGTCGAGCACGGGCACCGGCGGCGGCGACGACGGCGGCGACGCCTCGAGCAGCACGCCCTGGACGGTGGCGACCGATGTCAGCCTCGACGGCAGCCCGACGTTCGACCGGATCTCGTCCAGCGGGACGATCAAGGTCGGCGTCAAGGAGGACCAGCCCGGGCTCGGCTACCTCGACCCCGTGACGGGCGAGCGCACCGGTTTCGACGTCGACATCGCACGCTGGATGGCCGCATCCCTCGGGGTCGACCCCGAGAAGATCGAGTTCCAGGCGATCGCCTCGGCGAACCGCGAGCAGGCGATCGTGAACGGTGACATCGACTACTACGTCGGCACCTACTCGATCACCGACAAGCGCAAGGAGCAGATCTCCTTCGCCGGTCCGTACTTCGTGACGGGCCAGGGCCTCCTCGTCGGGGCCGACAGCGACATCGAGAGCGTCGACGACCTCGACTCCTCGACCACGGTGTGCTCGGCCACGGGCTCCACGCCCATCCAGAACATCAACACCAACTACCCCGAGGTTCCCACCAAGGAGTACGACACCTACTCCAAGTGCGTCGAGGACCTCAAGAACGGCCAGGTGGACGCCGTCACGACCGACGAGGCGATCCTCATCGGCTACGCGGCTCAGGACCCCGACAACCTCAAGGTCGTCGGCGAGCCCTTCAGCGAGGAGCGCTACGGCATCGGTGTGGCGAAGGATGACACCGCACTCGTCGAGTACTTCAACACGCAGCTGACCGACGGCGGCGACGTCTGGGAGCAGATCTTCGAGAACAACCTCGGAGCCTCCGGAGTCAAGGCGACCCAGCCCGAGGTCGACCCGATCAGCTGATCCGAGCGGGGCGGCCGATATCCTCGGCCGCCCCGCCCATCGGCAGAGCGTCGCGCCAATTCGAATCGACAGGAGCACCAGTGGGAGTCATCACCGACCACCTCGATCTCTGGGGGGAAGCGCTGTGGGGAACGATCGCGCTGTTCCTGGGTGGAGGTCTCATCGCGATCGTCCTCGGACTGATCGTCGGCGCGGCCAGAGTGTCCCCGGTCCCGATCGCCCGCGCGGTCGGCGGCGTCTACGTGAACTGGATCCGCAACACCCCGTTGACCCTGGTCATGTTCTTCTTCGCGTTCTGCCTGCCGATCCTTCTCGGCGAACGCGTCAATTCCCTCCTGCTCGCGGTCATCGCCCTCGGTCTCTACACGGCCACCTACGTCGCGGAGGCGTTGCGCGCCGGCATCAACACGGTGCCCGTCGGGCAGGCTGAGGCCGCCCGGGCGATCGGCCTGAACTTCGGCCAGGTCATGCGCTACGTCGTGCTGCCGCAGGCGACCCGATCCGTCGTCCCCCCGATGATGAGCGTGCTCATCGCCCTCATGAAGAACACGACCGTCGCGGCGGGCTTCTCCGTCGTCAACCTGGGCACGATCCGCGCCGCACTCAGCGAGCGCGGCGAGAGCGCCCTGGTCGTGCTGCTGTGGGTCATGGTCATCTTCGTCGTGCTGGTGCTGCTGCTCGCCTGGGTCCAGCGAGTGCTCGAGAACAAGTGGAGGATCTCGCGATGAGTTCCGTTCTTTTCGACGTCCCCGGTCCCCGCGCCATCGCGCGCAACAGACTCATCGGAGTCGCGACCGTGCTCGTGGTGCTCGCCGTGCTCGGCTGGGTCGTGTGGCGGCTCTTCGCCACCGGGCAGTTCTCGGCGGAGAAGTGGAACATCTTCTCCTACTCCGCGGTCTGGGTCCGCTTCGGCGAGGGGCTTCTCAGCACGCTCGCCGCCTTCGCCGCGGCCGGCGTCGGCTCGCTCGTCCTCGGCTTCGTCCTGGGCATCGGGCGTCTCTCCGAGCACGCCTGGGTCCGGGAACCGGTCCGGTGGATCATCGAGGTGCTGCGCGCCGTCCCCGTGCTCGTCCTCATGATGCTGCTGTACTACGGCCTCCCCGTCGTCGGCATCAAGATGTCGCCCTACTTCGCGGTCGTGATCGCGCTCATCGTCTACAACGGCTCGGTGCTCGCCGAGGTGCTGCGCGCCGGTGTCGAGTCGCTGCCGCGCGGGCAGGCGGAGGCCGGGTACGCGATCGGACTCCGCAAGAGCGGAGTGATGTGGTTCATCCTCCTGCCGCAGGCCGTGCGAGCGATGATGCCCGTGATCATCGCGCAGCTCGTCGTCGCGCTGAAGGACACGGCTCTCGGGTTCATCATCACGTACCAGGAGCTGCTGTACGTCATCAACCAGATCGGCAACCAGGCGCCCTACGGCTCCCCGCTCATCCCGGCGGCGATCGTCGGCGGCTCCATGTACGTCGCCGTCTGCCTGGTGCTCTCCTACATCGCGTTCCGCCTCCAGCGTCGCACCAAGCGTTCGCCCAAGGCGGGAGATGCGGCTCCGGACCCGCGTCAGCACGCCGGTGAGACGAACACCGAGCTGATCACGCTGCAGCGCGGGACCGACAGCGGGCGAAGCGCGACCCCCGGAGCATGACGGTGGCGGGATCGTCCGATCCCGCCACCCCGCGCCGGTAGACTCGTTTCTCGTGTCCGAGACTCCAGAAATCACCCCGGAAGCGGTCGAAGCAGCCGTCGCCGCAGCCCTGGCAGCGATCAACGCAGCGACCGACACCGCCGAGCTCAAGGCGGCCCGTGCCGCCCACGTGGCCGACGGTTCGCCCCTCGCCGTCCTGAACGCCTCGATGCGTCAGGTCGCCCCCGAGAACAAGGCCGCCTTCGGCAAGCTCGTCGGCCAGGGGCGCGGTCAGGTCACGCAGGCGCTCGCCGCCAAGGACGCCGAGCTCGCTGCCGCCGAGGTCGCGGCGCGCCTCGAAGCCGAACGCATCGACATCACGGCGGTGCCGTCGCGCACGCGCGTCGGTGCGCGGCATCCGCTCTCCCTGCTCCAGGACCAGGTTTGCGACATCTTCGTGGGCATGGGATGGGAGATCGCGGAGGGTCCCGAACTCGAGCACGAGTGGTTCAACTTCGACGCGCTCAACTTCGACGTCGACCACCCCGCCCGCCAGGAGCAGGACACGTTCTACGTCGACCCCGCCTCGCGACACCTCGTCATGCGCACGCACACGAGTCCCGTCCAGGTGCGCTCGATGCTCGACCGCGAGGTGCCGATCTACGTGCTCTGCCCCGGGCGCGTCTACCGAACCGACGAGTTCGATGCGACGCACCTGCCGGTGTTCACCCAGTTCGAGGGTCTCGTGATCGACAAGGGCATCACGATGGCGCACCTCAAGGGCACGCTCGACCACTTCGCGAAGCAGCTGTTCGGCCCCGAGGCCAAGATGCGCTTCCGCACCAACTACTTCCCCTTCACCGAGCCCTCCGCCGAGCTCGATCTGTGGCACCCCACTTTCAAGGGCGGCGCACGGTGGATCGAGTGGGGCGGCTGCGGCATGGTCAACCCGAACGTGCTGCGTGCGGCCGGGATCGATCCCGAGGTGTACAGCGGCTTCGCGTTCGGCATGGGCATCGAGCGGGGACTCATGTTCCGCAGCGATGTGCAGGACATGCGTGACATGGCCGAGGGCGATGTCCGATTCAGCGAGCAGTACGGGATGGTGGTGTGATGCGCGTCCCGCTTTCGTGGTTGCGTGAGTACGTCGATGTGGCAGCGGATGCGTCCCCCGAGGACGTCCTCGCGGCACTGGTGACGGTCGGCTTCGAAGAGGAGGACGTGCACCGCTTCGACATCACGGGTCCCGTCGTCGTCGGACAGGTGGTCTCGCTCGAGGGCGAACCGCAGTCCAACGGCAAGACCATCAACTGGTGCCAGGTCGACGTCGGCGAGGCGAACGGCGGCGTGCGCGGCATCGTCTGCGGCGCCCACAACTTCGTCGCCGGAGACAAGGTCATCGTGACGCTCCCGGGCGCGGTGCTGCCCGGCCCGTTCCCGATCGCGGCCCGCAAGACCTACGGGCACGTGTCGGACGGCATGATCGCCTCGGCGCGGGAGCTCGGGCTCGGTGACGAGCACAACGGCATCCTCGTGCTGTCCGACCTGGGGATCGACGCCCCGGTCGGTGCCGACGCGATCGCCCTCCTCGGGCTCGACGACGTCGCGGTCGAGATCAACGTCACGCCCGACCGCGGGTACGCCTTCTCCTTGCGCGGTGTGGCCCGTGAGTACTCGCACGCGACGGGAGCGGAGTTCCGCGACCCGGCCGAGCGGGACTTCGCCGAGCTGCAGCCGGGCACCGGCCATGTCGCGATCGTCGACGATCAGGCGCCCGTGCGCGGACGTGTGGGCGCGAGCGAGTTCGTGACCCGGGTCGTCCGCGGGGTCGACCCGTCCCGCCCGACACCTCCCTGGATGATCGCGCGGCTCTCGCTCGCGGGCATGCGCTCGCTCGGCGTGCTGATCGACATCACGAACTACGTCATGCTCGAACTCGGCCAGCCGCTGCACGGCTACGACCTCGACAAGCTCACGGGCGGCATCACGGTGCGCCGCGCTCGGGCGGGCGAGAAGATGACGACTCTCGACGGCCAGGAGCGCACGCTCCACGTCGAGGATCTGCTCATCACCGACGAATCCGGACCCATCGGCCTCGCCGGCGTCATGGGCGGCGGCACGACCGAGATGAGCGACACGACGACCGACGTCCTCATCGAGGCCGCGTCGTTCGATCCCACCACGATCGCGCGCACCGCACGCCGGCACAAGCTGCCCAGCGAGGCGTCCAAGCGCTTCGAGCGCGGCGTCGACCCGCTCATCCCGTTCGTGGCGGCCCGTCGTGCGGCCGACCTCATGGTCGAGCTGGCCGGCGGTACGCTCACCGACGAGGGGGGCGCGCTCTTCGCCGAGGTCTTCGTCGGCGAGATCGACCTGCCCGCAGGCTTCGTCGAGGGCCTGATCGGCGTCGACTACACCGAGGCCGAGATCACCGGTGCCCTCACCACGATCGGTGCGGAGGTGACCGCTGCCGACGACGGGTGGACCGTCATCCCTCCGACCTGGCGTCCCGATCTGACCGACAAGTGGACGCTCGCCGAAGAGGTCGCCCGTATCCACGGCCTCGACCGCATCCCCTCGGTGCTTCCCACGCCGCCGTCGGGCCGCGGACTCACTGCGCACCAGCAGGGCCGCCGCCGGGTGGCGAACGCCCTGGCGTCCGCGGGCTTCGTCGAGACCCCCGCCTTCCCGTTCACGACCGAGGCGCAGAACGACCTCCACGGATCGGCGACGGGGGAGCACCTGCCCAGCATCCGGCTGGCGAACCCGCTCGACGGCCAGGCGCCGTTCCTGCGACGCTCGCTGGTGCCGGGGCTGCTCCAGACGGCGCACCGCAACATCTCACGCGGACTCACCGACCTCGCGATCTTCGACACGGGTGCGGTGTTCCTGCCCGAAGCCGGGACGACCTACGGCACGGATGAGGTTCCGCCTCTCGGGGAGCGCCCCTCGGAGGAGACCCTCGCCGAGCTGAACGCATCGATCCCGCCGCAGAACCGCTTCCTCGCCGCTCTCCTGACCGGGAACGCGACCCCGCGCCAGCCGGGACGTCCGGCCGAGGCGGCCGGGCTCTCGGATGCTCTCGACGCCGTGCGCGTGATCGCGACGGCCGCAGGCGTCGAGATCGATGTCATGCAGAGCACGCGTGCCGCCCTCCACCCGGGGCGCACGGGCGACCTGCGCGTCGCGGATCGGGTCGTCGGCTACGTCGGCGAACTCCACCCCGCTGTCACCGCGGATGCGGACCTCCCGGGGCGAGCGACCGTGCTCGAGGTCGATCTCGATCTCGTGCTCTCCCTCGCGGGTGAGCGCATCGTCGCCGCATCGCTCTCGACGTTCCCCGCCGCGACGCAGGACGTCTCGCTCGCTGTGTCGATCGAGGTTCCGGCCGCGGATGTCGAGGCAGCACTCGCCGAGGGCGCGGGTGCACTCCTCGAATCAGTGCGCCTGGTCGACGACTACCGCGGTGAGGGCGTTCCTTCGGGTTCGAAGAGCCTGAGTTTCGCCCTGCGTTTCCGCGCCGACGATCGCACTCTCACGGCGGCCGAGGCCAGTGAAGCCAAGCTCGCGGGCGTCGCCGTCGCCGCCGAGCGCTTCGGGGCGGCTCTCCGCGACTGAGTCCCACCCGATCTCCTCGCAGGCACTGGCCGTCGCGCAGCGTTACCGCTAGCGCGACGGCCAGTGCCAGCTCGGACGCTCGAGCGGCAGCTGATCGCGCACACGGGTTCCGTAGCCGTTCGACTCGAGCTCGACGACCGACCCGCCCGCCTCGGCGAGTGCGCGGCGGAGGGGTGCCGAGTGGGTGACGACGATCACCTGCGTCTGGGCCGCCGCATGAGCGAGCAACGAGCCGAGAGGGTCGATGAGGCTCTCGTGCAGGCTCGACTCGGGCTCATTGACGACGAGGAGCGGCGGCGGGTCGGCGGGGAGCAGTGCCGCGCACCACAGCAGGTATCTGAGCGTGCCGTCGGAGAGTTCGGCGGCGTCGAGCGGACGCAGCAACCCGGGTTGCCGCAGCTGCAACCGGAACGAGCCGTCGGTGACGGATATCTGCACGCGTGATCCCGGGAAGGCGCGGTCGACGGCCTCGTCGAGCGGAGCGCCGCGTCCGGCTTCCGTCGTCGTCGCCCACACGGCGGCGAGGTCGGAGCCGTCGTCGCTCAGCCAGCGCGTGCGGGTTCCGACCTGCGGCTGTCGCGCGGGGGCGGACGCGTCGGTGCGGAAGTGGTCGTAGAAGCGCCAGCTGGCGATCCGGGAGCGCAAGGATGCCGTCTCCCACCGCGCGGTGCCGTCGACGAGGTCGAGCAGCACGCTCTGCCCCGGTCCCATCGGCTGATCCACCGACTCCCAACCGTCGTCGCCCCGCACCCGCACGCCGCCGCGCTGACGATCGACGAACAGCGTTCCCGGCCGCGCGAACGTGCCGCTGAACAACTGTTCGCGTTTGATCTCCGGGTCGCGCGTGAAGAGGCTGCGCGCGTCGGTCTGCGGCAGGCCCAGGTCGATGAGGTACCCGACCTCGTCGGCGGCGATGCCGAGGCGCACCGAGATCGGTCGGGTACGCCGTGTGCCCTGGGCTCCCTCACCCTGCGGCGTCTCGGGGCCCGCCCACAGCACGCTGTCGAGGCCTCCCTCCCGTGCGACGGCGGCGACCGCGCGGCCGTGGCCGGTCGCTGCGAGCAGGCGCAACGCGCGGTAGAGGTTCGACTTGCCCGTGCCGTTCGCCCCCGTGATCACGGTGAGCGGATCGAGCGGCACGACGACGTCGACGAGCGAGCGATAGCCGGAAACGGCGAGGGTCGTGAGCATGGCCCCATCGTGTCAGGCGCATCCGACACTCTGCTCTGAGCGGATGCGCTTCCGTCGGCGCGCCGATCCTGGTGTGCTGGTGTCATGACGAAGGCTCTGATTCTCGGCGGCACCGGATGGCTGTCGAGCCGGATCGCCCGCCGCCTCCTCGACGAGGGCGCCGCCGTGACCTGCCTCGCGCGGGGGACCCGCCCGGTGCCGCCGGGGGCGACGCTCGTGGTCGGGGACCGGACCGGCGCCGATCCGTACGCGGCGCTCGACGGCGAATGGGACCTCGTGGTCGACGTCTCGTCCTCGGCGCTCCAGGTCGCCCGGGCCGTCGACGAGCTCGGAGACCGCGCCGCCCGCTGGACCTTCGTGTCGTCCGTCTCGGTGTACGCCGACGACGAGACGGTGGGCGCCGACGAGAGCGCGCCACGGCATCCGTCCTCCCGCGCGGAGGATGCCGACTACGGTGCGCAGAAGGCGGCGGCGGAGGATGCCGTCGCCGCACTGGGCGATCGGGCGCTGATCGTGCGACCCGGTCTGATCGTGGGCGAGGGCGACCCGAGCGACCGCTTCGGTTACTGGGCGGCGGCGTTCGCACGGGCGGGGGAGCGACAGGTGCTGGTGCCGCCCCTGGCCGGCCGGACCGCGCAGATCGTCGACGTCGACGACCTCGCCGCGTACGTCGCCTCCTCGCGAGCCGTCGGCGCGGTGAACGCGGTCGGCGACGGCATCCCGCTCGCCGACATGCTCGAGATCGTGCGCGGTGCCGCCGGACACACCGGCGGCGTGCGCGAGGCGAGCGAGGAGTGGTTGCGCGCGCGCAGCGTGGAGTACTGGATGGGCGTGCGCTCGTTGCCGCTCTGGTTGCCGGCCGACACGACCGGATTCATGACCCGTCGCAACGAGAGGTTCCTCGCGACGGGAGGCGCGCTGAGCCCGCTCGACACGACGGCCGCGCGGGTCGTGGCCGACGAGCTCGTGCGCGGTGTGGATCGTCCGCGCCGAGCCGGGCTCAGCCGCGCGGAAGAGGCGGATCTCCTCGCCGAGCTCGGCGGCCGATCACGGTCGCTTCGCTAGACTCTGGGCGAGTGACACGGGGTGCCGCATCCGCGGCTGAGATCACACCCGTCGAACCTGATCTAGTTCGTACTAGCGAAGGGATGTCGCAATGAGCGATCTTCTGCGTCCATCGTCCGCCCCCTCGACCGCGCAGTCCGCGGCCCAACTGCTCGAAGCGCTGCGCACGGCTGCGCCGTTGACCCAGTGCATCACCAACGCGGTCGTCACCGGATTCACCGCCAACGTGCTGCTCGCGGTCGGAGCCGCGCCGGCGATGGTCGACATCGTGGGCGAGGCGGGGATGTTCGCGGGTGCGGCCTCCGGGCTGCTCGTGAACCTCGGCACCCCGACCCCGGAACAGCGCGCGGCGAGCCTCGAGGCGGTCGAGGCGGCGACCCTCGCCGGCACTCCCTGGGTGCTCGATCCTGTCGCGATCGGTGTGCTCCCGGTGCGCACCTCCCTGGCGGGCGAGCTCGCCGAGCGTCGGCCGACGGCCATCCGCGGCAACGCGTCGGAGATCCTCGCGCTGGCGGGTATGAGCACGGGCGGACGCGGGGTCGATGCCACCGACGGCACCGAAGCCGCACTCGACGCGGCCCGACACCTCGCTCGTCGCCATGGCAGCATCGTCGCCGTCTCGGGCGCCGTCGATCTGCTGACCGACGGCGAGCGGGTTCTCCGGCTGTCGAACGGTGACGCGCTCCTGACGCGCGTGACCGGAGGAGGATGCGCACTCGGGGCGGTGATGGCGGCGTTCCTCGGCACCGCCAGGGCGACCGGCACCGGAGCGCTGGATGCCGTCGCCGGGGCTTCTCTCGTCTACACGATCGCCGCGGAGGATGCGGCGGCGTCGGCGCCGGGGCCGGGCAGCTTCGCCGTCGCCCTGCTGGACGCGCTCGCCGCCGTCGAGCCGGCAGAGGTCATCGCTCGCGCGCACGTCGAGGAGGGAGCGCGGTGATCGCGGATCTCTCCCTGTACCTCGTGACGGACGCCGCCCTGTGCGGTGCACGCGGCGTCGTCGAGACCGTGCGGGAGGCGGTCGACGGTGGCGTGCGCATCGTCCAGCTCCGCGAGAAGGATGCCGAGCACTCCGACGTGGTCGCTCGCCTGGTCGAGCTTTCGCGCGTGATCGATGGGCGAGCGCTCCTCGTGGTGAACGACCGTCTGGAGGCGGCTCTCGATGCACGCGCGCAGGGCGCCCGAGTCGACGGGGTGCATCTCGGTCAGGGCGACGAGTCGGTGCTCCACGCGCGTGCGGTGCTGGGACCCGACGCGCTGATCGGGCTCACGGCGAACAGCGCGGCCCATCTCGCTGCGCTCCACGCATTGCCCGAGGGCACGGTCGACTACCTCGGGGTGGGAGTCATCCGCCCGACGGCGACCAAGCCCGACCACCCGCCGGCTCTCGGGATCGAGGGGTTCCGGGCGTTCGCCCGGGCCACCGCCCTTCCCTGCGTCGCGATCGGCGGCGTCGGCATCGACGACACCGAGGATCTGCAGTCCGCCGGCGCCGCTGGGCTCGCCGTCGTCTCCGCGCTCTGCGTCTCGCCGGATCCGCGTGCCGCGGCCTCCGAGTTCCGCGCGCGGTGGCGGCGGGGCGCGGTGCCACGGGTGCTGAGTATCGCCGGCAGCGATCCCTCCGGCGGTGCGGGGATCCAGGCCGACCTCAAGTCGATCGCGGCGAACGGCGGATACGGGATGGCGGCGATCGCCGCGCTCACCGTGCAGAACACGCGCGGCGTGCGCGATGTGCACGTGCCGGATGCCGCGTTCCTCTCGGCGCAGCTGGAGGCGCTGTCGGACGACATCGTGATCGACGCCGTCAAGATCGGGATGCTCGCGAACGTCGAGGCCGTGCGCGTCGTGAGTGCGTGGCTGAATCGGGTGCGCCCGCCGATCGTGGTGCTCGACCCCGTGATGGTGTCGACGAGCGGGGATCGTCTGCTCGACGCGGATGCCGAGGACGCTCTGGCCTCGCTGCTGCACCGCGCGCATCTCGTCACCCCGAACCTCGCGGAACTCGCCGTCCTCACCCGCCGGGAGGTCGAGGGATGGCCCGCGGCGCTCGCCGCAGCCGAGGAGCTGTCGACCGAGTACGGCACGGCGGTGCTGGTGAAGGGCGGTCACCTCCCCGGCGATCAGGCTCCGGACGCGATCATCGACGTGCGATCCGGCTCACGGGAGGAGTTCGGCGGCGGTCGCATCGCGACGGCGAACACCCACGGCACGGGATGCTCTCTGTCCTCCGCCCTCGCGACACGACTCGCCCGCGGAGACGACCTCACCGAGGCGGTGCGCGCTGCGCGGAGCTGGCTGCGCGAGTCGCTGCGGGAGAGCGGTGCCCTGCACGTCGGTGGCGGTCACGGCCCGGTGCATCACTTCGCGGGGCTCTGGGCGCGGGGCGGTGCGGGCACGCGACCGCTCCCGGAGGAGGTCGCCGAGGACTGGTGGCAGGGCATCGCCGGGATCCGGGCGGGCATCGACGGCCTCCCGTTCGTCCGCGGACTCGCCGACGGTTCCCTCCCCACGGAGGACTTCCTCTTCTACCTCGCGCAGGACGCGCTGTATCTCCGTGACTATGCGCGCGTCCTCGCCGATGCCGCCCGACTCGCACCCACCCCGGACGAGCAGGCGTTCTGGGCGGAATCGGCCCGCGGGTCGATCCTGGGTGAGCTCGAAGTGCACGCCTCCTGGTTGACACCGGCGCAGGGGGTGGCGGCGGCCACGTTCGCCGCGGACGCCTCGCCGACGACAACCGCATACCTCGACCACCTGCGATCCGTGGCGTTCGGGGGTGACTATCCCGAGCTGATCGCCGCCGTGCTGCCGTGCTTCTGGCTCTACACGGACCTCGGCGAGCGTCTGCACGCGGGGGAGTTCGGGGAGCGCGCCCGAGACCCGGAGCATCCGTACACCACGTGGCTCGCGACGTATGCCGACCCCGCCTTCGCCGAGGCGACCGCCCGGGCGATCGCGTTCGTCACCCGGGCGGCGGCCGCGGCGGATGACGAGACCCGCGCGCGCATGCGGCGTGCGTTCGAACGCTCCAGCGTTCACGAGCAGGCGTTCTTCCGTGCCCCGGGGGAGCGGGGCGGCGACTCGGTGACGTGACGGATTTGCGGATGCCGTCGAGGGCGCGCTATCGTCGCGACATGCCTTCGGCCGCTTCCGCTGTCTCGACGCTCGTCCCGAGCGCCGCTCCGGTGCGCCGACGCCGCGACCGCCGACGTTAGGCGACCCCGCGCTCCTGCCTGCCGATCCCGGCGGACGATGGTCGAGCACCGGTGTCGCCGCCCCGGTCCCCGACAGCCCCGACCGTTAAGGTAGAAGCATGACGTACTCCGTCGCCGTCTCCGGCGCATCCGGCTATGCGGGCGGCGAGATCCTCCGCCTCCTCGCCGCTCATCCCGACATCGAGATCCGCACCGTCACGGCGCACTCGAACGCCGGACAGCCGCTCGTCCAGCACCAGCCCCACCTGCGCTCCCTCGCGCACCTCACCCTGCACGACACCACGCCCGAGATCCTCGCGGGTCACGACATCGTCGTGCTCGCGCTCCCGCACGGACAGTCCGGGCAGTACACGGACGCGCTGGGCGACGTTCCGCTCGTCATCGACGCCGGTGCCGATCACCGTCTGACGTCGCAGGACGCCTGGGACGCGTTCTACGGAGGCACCTTCCACGATGCCTGGACCTACGGCGTGCCCGAGCTCCTCGTCGACGGAACGAAGCAGCGCGAGCGCCTGCGCGGTGCCACACGCATCGCTGCTCCCGGCTGCAACGCCTCCACCGTCAGCCTCAGCCTCGCCCCCGGGGTCGCTGCCGGTGTGATCGACCCGGGCGACATCGTCTCGGTGCTCGCGGTAGGCCCCTCCGGTGCGGGAAAGAGCCTGAAGACCAACCTGCTCGCCAGCGAGGTCCTCGGCACCGCGAACCCCTACGCCGTGGGCGGCACCCACCGGCACATCCCCGAGATCCGCCAGGCGCTCGCCGCAGCTGCGCCCGCGAGCACCGGCGCATCGGGCGACGGCATCCGCATCTCGTTCACCCCGGTGATCGTGCCGATGTCGCGGGGGATCCTCGCGACATCGACCGCGCCGATCGTGCCCGGTGCGTCCGACGCCGACATCCGCGCCGCCTGGCAGAACGCCTACGGTGACGAGACCTTCGTGCAGCTGCTGCCCGAGGGCGTGTTCCCGCGCACGGCCGACGTGCTCGGTGCGAACACCGCGCTGATCGGTCTCGCGATCGACCGTGCGGCGAATCGGGTCACGGTGGTCGCCGCGGTCGACAACCTCGTCAAGGGCACCGCCGGCGCCGCCATCCAGTCCATGAACATCGCGCTCGGCCTCCCCGAGGACCGCGCGCTCTCAGTGAACGGAGTCGCCCCGTGAGCGTCACCGCCCCCGCAGGTTTCGAAGCGGCAGGCGTCGCCGCCGGCCTCAAGTCCACCGGCAAGCCCGATGTCGCCGTCGTCGTCAACCGCGGCCCGCGCAAGGTCGGCGCCGCCGTGTTCACGAGCAACCGCGCCAAGGCGAACCCGATCATCTGGTCGCAGCAGGTGATCGCCGATCGCGTCGTCGAGGCGGTCGTGCTCAACTCCGGTGGCGCGAACTGCTTCACCGGAAGCTTCGGATTCCAGACCACGCACCAGACGGCCGAGAAGGCCGCGGAGCTGCTCGACATCAGCGCGGGTGACGTGCTCGTGTGCTCGACCGGGTTGATCGGCACCGGTGACGAGGTGTTCCGCGCGAAGGTGCTCGCCGGCACCGAGCAGGCGATCGCCACGCTGTCCGCCGACGGCGGCGACGCCGCGGCCCAGGCGATCATGACGACCGACACCGTCGCGAAGACGGCGGTCGTGCAGGGCGACGGATGGACGATCGGCGGCATGGCGAAGGGCGCGGGCATGCTGGCTCCCGGACTCGCCACCATGCTGGTCGTGGTGACGACGGATGCCGACCTCGAGCCGCTCGAGGCGGATGCCGCGCTCCGCGCAGCGACCGGCACCACGTTCGACCGGCTCGACTCCGACGGATGCATGTCGACCAACGACCAGGTCACCCTCCTCGCCAACGGGGCGAGCGGGGTGAAGCCCGACCTGGATGCGTTCCGCTCGGCGCTGCGCGAGCTCTGCCAGGAACTGGCGGTCAAGCTGCAGGGCGATGCGGAGGGCGCGAGCCACGACATCACGATCGAGGTGCGCGGCGCGGTGTCCGAGCAGGATGCCGTCGAGGTCGGCCGTTCGGTGGCCCGCAACAATCTCTTCAAGGCGGCGATCTTCGGCAACGACCCCAACTGGGGTCGGGTGCTCGCCGCCATCGGCACGACGTCCGCGCAGTTCGACCCCTACGACGTCGACGTCTGGATGAACGACGTGCGCGTGTGCACCGCAGGCGGTCCGGATCGTCCGCGCGAAGATGTCGACCTGACGCCTCGGGCGACGAACCTCGTCATCGACCTGCGTTCGGGCGAGGCATCCGCCACGATCCTCACGAACGACCTCACCCACGACTACGTGCACGAGAACAGCGCCTACGCCTCATGACCGACATCCAGGACACTCCCGCCGAAGAGGCGGCGCAGAAGGCGACGACGCTCATCGAGTCGCTGCCGTGGCTGAAGAAGTTCCGCGACCAGATCGTCGTGGTCAAGTACGGCGGCAACGCCATGGTGTCGGACGAACTGCAGGACGCCTTTGCGCAGGACATCGCGTATCTGCGCTATGTCGGCGTGCAGCCGGTGGTCGTGCACGGCGGCGGCCCCCAGATCTCCGACATGCTCGGGCGCCTCGAGATCCCCAGCGAGTTCAAGGGCGGGTATCGCGTCACCAACACCGAGGCGATCGGCGTGGTGCGCATGGTGCTCACCGGCCAGGTGAACCCGCAGCTGGTCACCAAGATCAACTCCCACGGCCCGATCGCCACAGGGCTCAGCGGTGAGGACGCGGGCCTGTTCGGCGGTCGCCGTCGCGGGGTCATGGTCGACGGTGAAGAGGTCGATCTGGGGCGAGTCGGCGACGTCGTGCAGGTCGATCCGACGGCGGTCATCGATCATCTGGTCGCCGGGCGCATCCCCGTCGTGTCGAGCATCGCGCCCGATCTCGACCACCCGGGGCACTCCCTCAACGTCAACGCCGACGCGGCGGCGGCTGCCCTCGCGATCGCCCTCGGCGCCCGCAAGCTCGTGATCCTCACCGACGTGCCGGGGCTCTACGCCGACTGGCCGAACCGCGATTCGCTCGTGTCCCACCTGACGTCGACGGCCCTCATCGACATGCTGCCGAGCCTCGAGTCGGGGATGATCCCGAAGATGCGCGCCTGCCTCGACGCGGTCGAGGGCGGAGTGGACGCCGCGGCGATCATCGACGGACGCGTGCCGCACTCGGTGCTCGTCGAACTCTTCACCAGCAAAGGAATCGGAACGGAAGTGGTGGCAGGATGACCATCTGGCAGGACGACGCGCAGCGCGACCTCGTACTCAACGCGGGAGCGCGCCTGGCGTTGCTGACGCGTGGCGAGGGCTCCTATCTGTGGGACTCCGAGGGCCGACGCCACCTCGACTTCCTCGCCGGGATCGCCGTGACCTCCCTGGGCCACGCGCACCCGGTGTTCGTCGAAGCGGTCTCCCGCCAGGCCGCGACGCTCGCCCACGTCTCGAACTATTTCGCGACCCCCTCGCAGCTCGCGCTCGCCGCACGCCTCAAGCGTCTCGCGGGGGCCGGGATCGACGGTCGGGTGTTCTTCTCGAACTCCGGCGCCGAGGCGAACGAGGCCGCGTTCAAGCTCGCCCGTCTGCACGGCGGTGCCGAGCGTCCGCGCATCATCGCCCTCGAGAACGGCTTCCACGGCCGCACGATGGGTTCGCTCGCGCTGACCGCGAAAGAGGCGATGCGCGCCCCGTTCGAGCCGATGCCCGGCGGCGTCGAGCACATCCCGGCGACCATCGAGGCGCTCGAAGCCGCGATGGACGATCGCGTCGCGGCGGTCATCGTCGAGCCGATCCAGGGCGAGGCCGGCGTGGTCGAGCTTCCCGAGGGCTACCTCGCCGCCGCCCGCTCGCTGACGCTCGCGCACGGAGCGCTCCTCATCGTCGACGAGATCCAGACCGGTGCCGGGCGCACCGGCGCCTGGTTCGGGTTCAGCCATGAGGGCATCACCCCGGATGCGATCACGCTCGCGAAGGGGATCGGCGGGGGCTTCCCGATCGGCGCGCTCGTGACCTACGGTGCGGCGAGCGATCTGTTCACCCCCGGCTCGCACGGCTCGACCTTCGGTGGGAATCCGCTGGCCACCGCGGTGGCGGATGCCGTGCTCGCCGAGATCGAGGACGCGGGGCTCGTCGAGAACGCCGCCCGACGCGGTGAAGAACTGCGCGAGACGATCCTCGGACTGGAATCGCCGCTGGTGTCGGGTGTGCGCGGTCGCGGTCTGCTGATCGGCGTCGCCCTCACCGAGCCGGTCGCGGGTGCGGTGGTCGCTGCGGCGCAGGAGCGCGGCCTCATCGTCAACGCGGCCAATCCCGACACGGTGCGCATCGCGCCCGCCCTCACGATCGGCGACGCCGAGATCTCCGAGTTCCGCGAGCTGTTCGCGGCCACGCTCTCCGACGTCTTCGCGACGCTCCCCGGAAAGGTATCCGCATGACCCGCCACCTGCTGCGCGACGATGACCTCACGCCCGCCGAACAGGCCGAGATCCTCGATCTCGCGATCGAGTTGAAGAAGGATCGGTGGGCGGACAAGAGCCTCGCCGGGCCCCAGACGGTCGCGGTGATCTTCGACAAGTCGTCGACCCGCACCCGTGTCTCCTTCGCGGTCGGGATCGCCGACCTCGGCGGATCGCCCCTCATCATCTCGACCGCGAGCAGCCAGCTCGGCGGCAAGGAGACCCCCTCGGACACCGCGCGGGTTCTCGAGCGCCAGGTCGCCGCGATCGTGTGGCGCACCTACGCGCAGTCGGGGCTCGAAGAGATGTCGGCGGGCACCCGAGTGCCCGTGATCAACGCGCTGTCCGACGATTTCCACCCCTGCCAGCTGCTCGCCGATCTGCTCACGATCCGTGAGCACAAGGGCGAGCTCGCGGGGCTCACGCTGACGTTCTTCGGCGATGGGCAGAGCAACATGGCGCACTCCTATGCGCTCGCCGGCGTCACAGCGGGCATGCACGTGCGCATCGCCTCTCCCGCCGACTACTCGCCGCGGGCGGACGTCGTGGAGGCGGCCGACCGTCGAGCGGCCGAGACCGGTGGGTCCATCACTCTGTACACCGATCCGGTCGAGGCTGCGGCCGGCGCCGACGTCGTCGTCACCGACACGTGGGTGTCGATGGGCAAGGAAGAGGAGAAGATCGCGCGCATCCGTGATCTCGGCGGCTACAAGGTGACGCCCGAGACGATGACGCTCGCCGACTCGGAGGCGATCTTCATCCACTGCCTTCCCGCCGATCGCGGATACGAGGTCGACTCCGAGGTCATCGACGGCCCGAAGAGCGTCGTGTGGGACGAGGCCGAGAACCGCCTGCACGCGCAGAAGGCGCTGCTGGTGTGGCTGCTGCGGAAGAACGGCTCGGCATCGGCCCTCGCCGGAGCCTCCGCATGAGCGGCGCGAAGAGCGACGGCACGAACGAGGGCGCGCTCTGGGGCGCCCGGTTCGCGACCGGTCCGTCACCCGAGCTCGTGGAGCTGAGCCGGTCGACGCATTTCGACTGGATCCTGGCCCCGTACGACATCGCGGGTTCGCATGCCCACGCCACGGCCCTCGAGGCGGCGGGCTATCTGGAGCCGGAGGAGGCGGTGCGCATGCACGCGGGCCTCGACGCGGTCGCGCGCAAGGTCGCCGACGGCACGCTGCTCCCGGCGCCGACCGATGAAGACGTCCATGGCGCGCTCGAGCAGGCGCTGATCGCCGAGCTCGGCCCGGAGCTGGGCGGACGCCTGCGCGCCGGCCGCAGTCGCAACGATCAGATCGCGACGCTCGTGCGCATGTACCTCATCGACCACGCGGCGGTGATCGCCCGTGACATCCTGCGGGTGATCGACGCGCTCGTGGCGCAGGCCGAGGCGCACCCCGAGGCGATCCTGCCGGGGCGTACGCATCTCCAGCACGCACAGCCCGTGCTACTGGCTCATCATCTGCAGGCCCACGGTTGGCCGCTGGTGCGCGAGCTCGAGCGCCTGGTCGACTGGCGTCGACGGGCCGGCGTCTCGCCGTACGGCGGGGGAGCGCTCGCGGGTTCCACGCTCGGTCTCGATCCATCGCTCGTCGCCTCGGAGCTGGGGCTCGATCGTCCGGCCGAGAACTCACTCGACGGCACGGCCGCACGCGACGTGGTCGCCGAGTTCGCCTTCGTGACCGCGATGATCGGTGTCGACATCTCGCGCCTGTCAGAGGAGATCATCCTCTGGAACACGCGCGAGTTCGGCTTCGTGACCCTCGACGACGGCTACTCGACAGGGTCGAGCATCATGCCGCAGAAGAAGAACCCCGACATCGCCGAGCTCGCGCGGGGTAAGTCCGGGCGCCTCATCGGCAATCTCTCGGGGCTTCTCGCAACGCTCAAGGGACTGCCGTTGGCCTACAACCGCGACCTGCAGGAGGACAAGGAGCCGGTCTTCGACTCGGTTCGCACCCTCGAGGTCGTGCTTCCCGCTTTCGCCGGCATGATCGCCACGTTGCGTTTCGACACGGATCGGATGGCGGCTCTCGCACCGCAGGGCTTCTCGCTCGCGACGGACGTCGCGGAGTGGCTCGTGAAGCGACGGGTGCCGTTCCGCGACGCGCACGAGATCTCGGGTGCGCTGGTGCGCGCCTGCGAGGAGCAGGGGATCGGTCTCGAGGACGCGTCCGACGAACTGCTCGCCGGCGTCTCCTCGCATCTGACCCCGGAGGTGCGCGAGGTCCTCACGATCGAGGGCTCCGTCGCCTCGCGCACGGGGATCGGTGGAACCGCTCCGGTGCGCGTGGCCGAGCAGCGCGCCGAACTCGTCGCCCGCGCACAGGCCGCCGCGCACGCGCTCGGTATCTGAGCCGGGCTCCGGCCCCGGTGGGCCGGAGCCCGGTGCTCAGTGCAGGTCGGTGTCGGCGGGCGTCCGCGTCCATCGGGAGAACCGCACGGCGAGTCCGCTGCGCGTCGGCCCGGCGAGGAACGGCCCGGCGGATGCCGCGGCGTCGCCGTCGAACGGGGCGACCCGCACGAGTCGCCACGGGCCGTCGGCCGCGCGGGCACGCACGATCAGGGCATCCGCCCACCGGCTCACACGCACCGTGACCTCGCTGTCGAGCCAGTCGTCGACGTACCCGACGGACCAGTCGGAGCGGATGGCGGTGACGACGGCGCCGAGGCCGAGGTGCCCGTCGGCGTACTCGAGGCCGGCTTTCATCCAGTGCTCGTCGTCGATGCGCACGAACACGCCGGCTTGATCGAACTCTCCGGTCCAGGGCGCGTGGAAGGAGACCTCCATGGCTTCGCCGACGGCGAGCGGGGCGAGGAGCGCGTGCTCGGTGTCGTGGACGAATCCGTAGGCCGTGTGCCGCCAGGCATCGCTTCCTTCGACGGCGGTGGCGATGAGCTCTTGTCCGCTCTCGATCGAGAGGGGAGGATGGGTCCAGGTTCCGGCGCTCCACGGGACGTTCTGCGATTCAGGCATATCCCGAGAATATAGCCCATAAAGGCATAACTCAAGAATATGCGTGATACGGTTATATACATGGTCATCGCCGTGATCGCCGACATCGTCGGCTCCCGTTCCCTGAGCGACCGCGGGGTCGCCCAGCGTCGACTCGATGACGCGATCGCTCAGGCCGAGCGCGATCGCCCGTTGGCGCTGCAGCCCCTCACCCCGACGGTGGGCGACGAGCAGCAGGCCGTCTATGGCGATCTCGAGGGGGCGATGACGTCGCTCCTGATGATCCGTCTCGCGCTTCCCGACGGCATCGGGTTGCGGTTCGGGCTCGGTGTGGGGGAGGTCCGCCGCGTGGATTCCGCGCACGGAGCGCTTCCCGACGGGCCGGGATGGTGGGCTGCACGGGAGGCGATCGACCTCGCCCACGAGCGCGAACGACGAGCGGTCCCGCGCTCGCGCACGTGGATTGTCGGTGCCCCCGGTCAGAATGAGGTCATGGAGTCGACGATCGCGGTATCGAACGCCTACCTCCTCGTCCGCGACGAGCTGGTGGGAGCGATGAGCGAGCGAGAGCGACGGCTGACCTACGGTCGCCTGGTGGGCCGCTCCCAGCAAGAACTCGCCGAGATCGAGGGCGTGACCCAACCCAGCGTCTCCAAGTCGCTGCGTCGGGCCGGAGCCCAGGCGCTCATCGACGGCCTGGCGACGCTGCGCGGTGACATCGCATGATCCTCGCCGGCTTCCTCCTTCTCGCGGTCGGTGCCGTCGACCTCGTGCGGCAGTTCGCCGCGCGCCGCTGGATCGGTTATCTGGTGGTCGCGGTGCTGCTCCTCGTGCTCGGCAGCGTCGGCGACGCGCTGCTCCCGATGCTGGCTGCGCTCGTGGTCGGTGCGCTCTGGGTGTGGTGCATGCCCGACGACCGTCCATCACCCGCCGGGTTCTGGCCGGCCGTGCTGCTCGGCATCGTCAGCGTCGGCGCCGTGGTCACTCTCCCCGAGCGCTCGGGCGCGGGCCTGATCGGCGAGGTGTGGCACCTCGATTCGCCGGTCGGCGCGATCTCCTTCGATCTCGCCGTCCTGGTGGTCGGGGCGGCTGCGTTCCTCCTCGAATCCGCGAACCTCGTGGTGCGCGCGGCTCTCGACGGCGAACACACCTGGCGCCCGGTCGAGCGCCGAGAGCTCGAGCCGACCCCCGCCGATGCGGAGCGGGCCGACGGCGAGTCATCGGCATCCGCATCCGAACCGACGGCGGCGATCGATCGGCGCAGTGCATTCCAGGGCGGGCGATTGATCGGCCCCCTCGAGCGGATCCTGGTGCTCATGCTGACCCTCGCTGCGGCGTACCCGCTCCTGGCGGCGATGCTCGCGGCCAAGGGCATCGTGCGATTCCCCGAGATCTCGCGCGGACGCGAGACCGGTGCGCGAGCCGAGTACTTCCTGGTCGGCAGCCTCGTCAGCTGGGTGATCGCCCTCGGCGCGGCGTTCCTCGTCTGGTGGTCGGCGAACGGGTGAGGCATCCGGCGCTGATAGCCTGGAAAGCGTGTCTGATCCCGCTCTGACGACTGCGACGCCGGCGATCGACCCCACGTTCGAGAACGTGTGGGACGAACTCGTGTGGCGTGGCCTCGTCCACGTGTCCACCGACCAGGAGGCGCTGCGCGCCCTGCTCGCGGGAGACCCCATCACGTATTACTGCGGGTTCGATCCCACGGCACCCAGCCTGCACCTGGGCAACCTCGTGCAGCTGCTGACGCTGCGCCGCATCCAGCTCGCCGGTCACAAGCCGCTGGGGCTCGTCGGAGGGTCGACGGGGCTGATCGGCGATCCGCGCCCGACAGCCGAACGCACACTGAACACGCGTGAGACGGTGGCCGAGTGGGTCGATCGTCTGCGTGCTCAGGTCGAGCGCTACCTCAGTTTCGAGGGTGACAACGCCGCTCGGATCGTCAACAACCTCGACTGGACGGCGCCGCTCTCGGCGATCGACTTCCTGCGCGAGGTCGGTAAGCACTTCCGTGTGGGCACGATGCTCAAGAAGGACGCGGTGGCAGCCCGCCTCAACTCCGACGAGGGCATCAGCTACACCGAGTTCAGCTACCAGATCCTCCAGGGCATGGACTTCCTCGAGCTCTACCGCCAGTACGACTGCGTGCTGCAGACCGGCGGTTCCGATCAGTGGGGCAACCTCACCAGCGGCACGGATCTCATCCGGCGCTCCGAGGGGGCGTCGGCGCACGCGATCGGCACCCCGCTGATCACGAACAGCGACGGCACCAAGTTCGGCAAGAGCGAAGGCAATGCGATCTGGCTGGATGCATCGATGTGCAGCCCGTACCGCATGTACCAGTTCTGGCTGAGCACCGCTGATGCCGATGTGATCGAGCGTCTGAAGGTCTTCACCTTCCTCTCGCGCGCCGAGATCGAGGAGTACGCGGCACTCGTCGAGTCTGAACCGTTCCGTCGCGCCGCGCAGAAGCGCCTCGCGCTCGAGGTGTGCGCGACCGTGCACGGCGTCGAGGCGACGGCGGCGGTGATCGCGGCATCCGACGCGCTGTTCGGTCAGGGTGACCTGACCGCACTCGATGCGGCCACGCTGCGGACCGCGCTCGAGGAGCTCCCGAACACGACCGTCACGCTGGGCTCGCCAGTGGTCGAGGCACTCGTCTCGACCGGTCTGGTGTCGAGTCTCTCCGAGGCGCGGCGTGCGATCGCCCAGGGTGGCGTCTCGATCGACGGCGCGCGCGTCGAAGACGAGAACGACACGGTGCGTGGTGGTCTCCCCGGTGGGGTCTCCGTGCTCCGTCGCGGTAAGAAGACCCTGGCCGGCGTGTTCATCGCCTGACGGTTCCATGCCGTCGCGCCTCGGCGCCGACACCGAGGAGGACGGATGCCGTTCACACCCAGCCACGCGCTGGTCGCACTTCCGTTCGTCCGGACGCCGCTCGTGCCGGCGGCGATCGCGATCGGGGCGATGACCCCCGACCTTCCGCTGTTCCTCCGCGGCGTGGGACTGAACTACGAGTTCACCCACACCGCGGGGAACGTGGTCTGGACCGCGCTCCTCGCGTTCGTGCTCTTCCTCGTGTGGCGCGTCGTGCTGCGTCCGGCCGTGCCGGAGCTCGTTCCGGCATGGGTCGCGCGGCGGCTTCCCGAGGGTTGGGATCGCTCGGCGTTCGCGGCGGCGGGGGAGGCCGTGGGAGTCGGTGGGCGTCGGGCGTACCCGGTGCTGCTCGCCGCGTCGCTGATCCTCGGAGTGATCTCGCACATCCTCTGGGACCTCTTCACGCACGAAGGGCGTACCGGCGTCGAGCTGGTCCCGGCGCTCGACGAGATGTGGGGCCCGCTACCGGGTTACAAGTGGCTGCAGCACGGATCGAGCGTGATCGGGCTGGCGATCATCGGAATCTGGGCGCTGGTCTGGGTGCGGCGTCGGTCGCCTCGACCCACCCTGGATCGCCGCGTGCCGCAGGGTGTGCGCATCGCCTGGTGGGTGTCGCTCCCCGTCGTCCTGATCGGATCGTGGATCGTGGGACTGTTGATCTGGGGTCCACTCGACGCGGAGTTCACCGCGCAGCACCTCGCCTACCGGGTGCTGCCTCCGGCCTGCGCGATATGGGGAGCGGCCACGATCGTGCTGTGCCTCGTGCTCGCGATGCGGCGCTCACGTCACCAGCGCGGCTGATCCCGTCCCCAGGGCCGCGGGGCTGCGAAGTCGAATCCCGGAATCACCGAGCCGACGGTCACGATGCTCCGCCCGCCGACGGAGAACCGCGTCGTATGGCCTGAGCCGTCGATCGTTCGCTCGGCGGCGAGGACATCGTGTCGTGGCAGCCCGAGCAGTTCGGCGGCGATCCGTCGCAGCGAGGTCGAGATGATCCAGCTTCCGCCCTCGAGCTCCCGCCGGCGGAGAGCGACGCAGACGGCGGCGGCCAACAGGTATCCCGCGCTGTGGTCGAGCGCCTGAGCAGGGAGCGCACCGGGCACACGCCCATCCCGTGACTCGATCCAGGAGATGCCGGACTCGGCCTGCACCAGACTGTCGAATCCCGCCCGGTCCGGATGCTCGCTGCCCCAGGCGCTCAGTCGGGCGATCACCAGGTGCGGATGCCGACGCGCGAGCGCGTCCGGATCGAGCCCGAGGCGCGCGATGCTCGACGGGCGGTATCCGAGCACGACGGCATCCGCGGACGACAGCAGCTCCTCCATCTGCGGGGAACGGGCATCGAGGAGAGCCGTTCGCTTCCCATGGCCGGTATCGAGGTGCTGCCACTCCGGTTCGGGCAGATGCGGAGGATCGATGCGCAGCACGTCGGCACCGAGGAGGGCGAGCGTGCGCGTGCACACCGGTCCGGCGATGACGCGTGTGAGATCGAGCACGCGGTACCCCGCGAGCGGAGCGTCGGGTGACCGGGGTCTCGACAGGTCTGCGAGCGACGGGCGGGTGCCGTCACGCGATACCTCGACGAGTGCTGTCGTGCGCAGAGCACGATCGACCGCGGGACGTTCATGCTCCACGACGACGGCGAGCCCACCCGCAGAAGCGATCTCACGGGCGGCGTCGACCGCGGTGATACGGGCGAGAGAGGCCGCCACGTCCGTCGCGTCACCGTTCGGCGCGACGCCGAGGCCACGACGCAGGGCTGCCGCGTGATGCGGGTAGTTCCCGTGGGTGCGGAGCCAACCGTCACCCGTGGACCAGAACCCGGAGAACGGCGACCAGACCGGGGGAGAGGAGCCGTCGATCGTGAGGAAGCGATCGCTCCGATACGCCACGGCGATGCGCTCGAGGTCGACCGTCCGGAGGTCGCGTCCCGCTACGGCGCTGATCGCCGCGACGCTGGAGCGGGCGAGTTCGTCCGTCGCGAGCCGAGAGGGGAGGGCGACGGTGCCCTGCGGTTCGGGGGCATCGACGTCCACCGGGGGCGTGATCGCAAGATCCGCGAAGACGCGTCGCAGCAGTGAGGTGGGCATGCGCCGAGCGTAGTCCCGGCGCGTCGCGGGCGGGAAAACGCCTGTGATCGGGACGAAGGCGATCCGGGAGCCGCTGCGACACGCCCGAGGGGTGGGCCCCGATTTGCCAGAACCCCGGAATCCCCGTAACTTATTACTTGTTCGCCCCACAGGGAAGCGGAAAGGCCGAGAGCCTCACCCCCCTCAAGCGGAGAACGAATCCCGATCCACTCTCACTTGAGAGAACAGGCGCTAGCGTCTAGGATGGGGAACTCACCTCTTCTACAGCTTGTCCGGCTGTGCAGCGGATCACTGATCTGCTCGACACGCCGACTTGACAAGCCGGATGAGATGGGTAAGATAGAGAAGTTGCCCTTCGGGCCTGGTTGTGATGACTGGGTCGTGGGAGCATCCGATCCTTGAGAACTCAACAGCGTGCACTTGTCAAATGCCAAATAACCTCGATTCAGCTTCGGCTGGATGAGATTCCTTTGGATCAAAGACCAACCTCCTTGTGGGGTTGGCAACGGATGAAGTCAGCAATGAATTTGTCTCTTTGGTCAGCATCAAACTCGCTGCTTCCCGGTTTTTCCCCGGGTGGTATGCATTTCTTTTTTACGGAGAGTTTGATCCTGGCTCAGGATGAACGCTGGCGGCGTGCTTAACACATGCAAGTCGAACGGTGAAGCAGAGCTTGCTCTGTGGATCAGTGGCGAACGGGTGAGTAACACGTGAGCAACCTGCCCCTGACTCTGGGATAAGCGCTGGAAACGGCGTCTAATACTGGATATGTGACGTGACCGCATGGTCTGCGTCTGGAAAGAATTTCGGTTGGGGATGGGCTCGCGGCCTATCAGCTTGTTGGTGAGGTAATGGCTCACCAAGGCGTCGACGGGTAGCCGGCCTGAGAGGGTGACCGGCCACACTGGGACTGAGACACGGCCCAGACTCCTACGGGAGGCAGCAGTGGGGAATATTGCACAATGGGCGGAAGCCTGATGCAGCAACGCCGCGTGAGGGATGACGGCCTTCGGGTTGTAAACCTCTTTTAGCAGGGAAGAAGCGAAAGTGACGGTACCTGCAGAAAAAGCGCCGGCTAACTACGTGCCAGCAGCCGCGGTAATACGTAGGGCGCAAGCGTTATCCGGAATTATTGGGCGTAAAGAGCTCGTAGGCGGTTTGTCGCGTCTGCTGTGAAATCCGGAGGCTCAACCTCCGGCCTGCAGTGGGTACGGGCAGACTAGAGTGCGGTAGGGGAGATTGGAATTCCTGGTGTAGCGGTGGAATGCGCAGATATCAGGAGGAACACCGATGGCGAAGGCAGATCTCTGGGCCGTAACTGACGCTGAGGAGCGAAAGGGTGGGGAGCAAACAGGCTTAGATACCCTGGTAGTCCACCCCGTAAACGTTGGGAACTAGTTGTGGGGTCCATTCCACGGATTCCGTGACGCAGCTAACGCATTAAGTTCCCCGCCTGGGGAGTACGGCCGCAAGGCTAAAACTCAAAGGAATTGACGGGGACCCGCACAAGCGGCGGAGCATGCGGATTAATTCGATGCAACGCGAAGAACCTTACCAAGGCTTGACATATACGAGAACGGGCCAGAAATGGTCAACTCTTTGGACACTCGTAAACAGGTGGTGCATGGTTGTCGTCAGCTCGTGTCGTGAGATGTTGGGTTAAGTCCCGCAACGAGCGCAACCCTCGTTCTATGTTGCCAGCACGTAATGGTGGGAACTCATGGGATACTGCCGGGGTCAACTCGGAGGAAGGTGGGGATGACGTCAAATCATCATGCCCCTTATGTCTTGGGCTTCACGCATGCTACAATGGCCGGTACAAAGGGCTGCAATACCGCGAGGTGGAGCGAATCCCAAAAAGCCGGTCCCAGTTCGGATTGAGGTCTGCAACTCGACCTCATGAAGTCGGAGTCGCTAGTAATCGCAGATCAGCAACGCTGCGGTGAATACGTTCCCGGGTCTTGTACACACCGCCCGTCAAGTCATGAAAGTCGGTAACACCTGAAGCCGGTGGCCTAACCCTTGTGGAGGGAGCCGTCGAAGGTGGGATCGGTAATTAGGACTAAGTCGTAACAAGGTAGCCGTACCGGAAGGTGCGGCTGGATCACCTCCTTTCTAAGGAGCATCTGACTCTTCGGAGTCCAGAACCCAGATCGAAGGCATACGTTCTTCGCTGGGAGCTCATGGGTGGAACATTTGACATGGCATCGAGATCTGATCTCTGGTCGAGTACGCAACTTCGGTTGTTGGAAAGAGTGGGGTGAGGGGACCGGTGCCTGCACGCTGTTGGGTCCTGAGGGACCGGATGCGCTTTGACCTTCGGGTTGGAAGCATTTGGTTACTCTGGGCCTCTTCTGGTTTCCTCCGTGTGGGGTTGCTGGATGGGGTACCGCCCGTACTTTGAGAACTACACAGTGGACGCGAGCATCTTGCAGCCGGCTTTCGAGCTGGTTGCACAAGATGATCTTAAAGATCATTAGTCAATTTCATGCCAGGCTTTCGGGCCTGGTGTCGATTCTGATTCAAACTCATGTGATTTCAAGTCTTTAAGAGCAAACGGTGGATGCCTTGGCATCTGGAGCCGAAGAAGGACGTAGCAATCTGCGATAAGCCTCGGGGAACTGATAAGCAAGTTTTGATCCGAGGGTGTCCGAATGGGGAAACCCCGCTGGGCGGCGTGCCGACCTAGTGACTCCCGCCTGAATATATAGGGCGGGTAGAGGGAACGTGGGGAAGTGAAACATCTCAGTACCCACAGGAAGAGAAAGCAACCGCGATTCCGTTAGTAGTGGCGAGCGAAACCGGATCAGGCTAAACCTAGCGTGTGTGATAGCCGGCAGGCGTTGCACGTTGGGGGTTGTGGGACTTTTCAGTCATCTCTGCCGAGGTGGCGGCGTTACAAGAAGGTATAGACGAACGGTCTTGAAAGGCCGGTCATAGAGGGTGCCAACCCCGTAGTCGAAATGCCTCTCTTGGCGCGAAGAGTATCCCAAGTAGCACGGGGCCCGTGAAATCCCGTGTGAATCTGTCAGGACCACCTGATAAGCCTAAATACTCCCAGATGACCGATAGCGGACAAGTACCGTGAGGGAAAGGTGAAAAGTACCCCGGGAGGGGAGTGAAATAGTACCTGAAACCGTTTGCTTACAAACCGTTGGAGCAGCCTTAGTAGCTGTGACAGCGTGCCTTTTGAAGAATGAGCCTGCGAGTTAGCGATATGTGGCGAGGTTAACCCGTGTGGGGTAGCCGTAGCGAAAGCGAGTCTGAATAGGGCGATTCAGTCGCATGTCCTAGACCCGAAGCGAAGTGATCTATCCATGGCCAGGTTGAAGCGACGGTAAGACGTCGTGGAGGACCGAACCCACTTAGGTTGAAAACTGAGGGGATGAGCTGTGGATAGGGGTGAAAGGCCAATCAAACTTCGTGATAGCTGGTTCTCTCCGAAATGCATTTAGGTGCAGCGTTGCGTGTTTCTTGCCGGAGGTAGAGCTACTGGATGGCCGATGGGCCCTACAAGGTTACTGACGTCAGCCAAACTCCGAATGCCGGTAAGTGAGAGCGCAGCAGTGAGACTGTGGGGGATAAGCTTCATAGTCGAGAGGGAAACAACCCAGACCACCAACTAAGGTCCCAAAGCGCGTGCTAAGTGGGAAAGGATGTGGAGTTGCCTTGACAACCAGGAGGTTGGCTTAGAAGCAGCCACCCTTGAAAGAGTGCGTAATAGCTCACTGGTCAAGTGATTCCGCGCCGACAATGTAACGGGGCTCAAGCACGCCACCGAAGTTGTGGCATTGACATTATTGGTAGGCCTTCGTGGTCCAGCCGTGTTGATGGGTAGGAGAGCGTCGTGTGGCCAGCGAAGCGGCGGTGTAAACCAGCCGTGGAGGCTACACGAGTGAGAATGCAGGCATGAGTAGCGAAAGACGTGTGAGAAACACGTCCTCCGAAAGACCAAGGGTTCCAGGGTCAAGCTAATCTTCCCTGGGTAAGTCGGGACCTAAGGCGAGGCCGACAGGCGTAGTCGATGGACAACGGGTTGATATTCCCGTACCGGCGAAGAACCGCCCAAGCTAATCCAGTAGTGCTAAGTGTCTGAATCCCACTGACGGATCCCTTCGGGGTGAAGCGTTGGGCCTAGCGCACGACCCCATTCTGGTGCGGTTAGCGTATTAACAGGTGTGACGCAGGAAGGTAGTCCAAGCCAGGCGATGGTTGTCCTGGTGCAAGTGCGTAGGCCGAACGGTAGGCAAATCCGCCGTTCACATAGGCTGAGACACGATGCGGATAAAAAGTGGATGATCCTATGCTGCCAAGAAAAGCATCGACGCGAGGTTCTAGCCGCCCGTACCCCAAACCGACTCAGGTGGTCAGGTAGAGAATACCAAGGAGATCGAGAGAATCGTGGTTAAGGAACTCGGCAAAATGCCCCCGTAACTTCGGGAGAAGGGGGGCCTTCGACGTATTAGGACTTGCTCCGAAAGCGTTTGGAGGCCGCAGAGACTAGTGGGTAGCGACTGTTTACTAAAAACACAGGTCCGTGCCAAGTCGCAAGACGATGTATACGGACTGACGCCTGCCCGGTGCTGGAAGGTTAAGAGGACCGGTTAGCCGCAAGGCGAAGCTGAGAATTTAAGCCCCAGTAAACGGCGGTGGTAACTATAACCATCCTAAGGTAGCGAAATTCCTTGTCGGGTAAGTTCCGACCTGCACGAATGGCGTAACGACTTCCCAACTGTCTCAACCGCGAACTCGGCGAAATTGCATTACGAGTAAAGATGCTCGTTACGCGCAGCAGGACGGAAAGACCCCGTGACCTTTACTACAGCTTGGTATTGGTGTTCGGTGTGGCTTGTGTAGGATAGGTGGGAGACTTTGAAGCATGGACGCCAGTTCATGTGGAGTCATTGTTGAAATACCACTCTGGTCACTCTGGATATCTAACTTCGAACCGTAATCCGGTTCAGGGACAGTGCCTGGTGGGTAGTTTAACTGGGGCGGTTGCCTCCCAAAAAGTAACGGAGGCGCCCAAAGGTTCCCTCAACCTGGTTGGTAATCAGGTGTCGAGTGTAAGTGCACAAGGGAGCTTGACTGTGAGACTGACAGGTCGAGCAGGGACGAAAGTCGGGACTAGTGATCCGGCAGTGGCTTGTGGAAGCGCTGTCGCTCAACGGATAAAAGGTACCTCGGGGATAACAGGCTGATCTTGCCCAAGAGTCCATATCGACGGCATGGTTTGGCACCTCGATGTCGGCTCGTCGCATCCTGGGGCTGGAGTAGGTCCCAAGGGTTGGGCTGTTCGCCCATTAAAGCGGTACGCGAGCTGGGTTTAGAACGTCGTGAGACAGTTCGGTCCCTATCCGCTGCGCGCGTAGGAAATTTGAGAGGATCTGACCCTAGTACGAGAGGACCGGGTTGGACGAACCTCTGGTGTGTCAGTTGTTCCGCCAGGAGCACCGCTGATTAGCTACGTTCGGGATGGATAACCGCTGAAAGCATCTAAGCGGGAAGCCGGCCTCAAGATGAGATTTCCATACCTTCGGGTGAGAGGCTCCCAGCCAGACTACTGGGTTGATAGGCCAGATGTGGAAGTGCAGTAATGCATGCAGCTGACTGGTACTAATAAGCCGATGACTTGATAACACACCGTTTGTTGGTGCTACGCGTCCACTGAGTGGTTCTCGATGTACGGTCGAGAACCGCATAACAACAATGACTTTGTTATGTGTTTGATTGAAACATCAATAGTGTTTCGGCGGCCATAGCGTGAGGGAAACGCCCGGTTACATTCCGAACCCGGAAGCTAAGCCTCACAGCGCCGATGGTACTGCAGGGGGGACCCTGTGGGAGAGTAGGACACCGCCGGACTTCTTTTAAGTAAAATGGCCACCCAATGCTGGGTGGCCATTTTGCGTTTACAGGGATAGGATTCATCATGCCGGAAGACGACCAGCGCCGCCCGCGTCGCGACAACGACCGCGGAGCCCGCAACGAGCGCCCTTCCGGCGGACGACCGAACTATCGCGAAGGCGGGCAGCGCCGCGAGGGCGGCTATAACCACGACGGTGGTTCTGCGCCCCGTCGCGAGGGCGGCTACAACCGTGATGGTGGTTCTGCTCCGCGTCGCGAGGGCGGCTACAACCGTGATGGTGGTTCTGCTCCGCGTCGCGAGGGCGGCTATAACCGTGATGGTGGTGCTCCCCGTCGTGAGGGCGGGTACAACCGTGATGGTGGTGCTCCGCGTCGTGAAGGTGGGTACAACCGTGATGGTGGTGCTCCCCGTCGTGAAGGTGGGTACAACCGTGATGGTGGTGCTCCGCGTCGTGAGGGCGGGTACAACCGTGATGGTGGTTCTGCTCCGCGTCGCGAGGGCGGCTACAACCGCGACGGCGGCTCCGCGCCCCGTCGTGAGGGCGGGTACAACCGTGATGGTGGTTCTGCTCCGCGTCGTGAAGGTGGGTACAACCGTGATGGGGGTGCTCCCCGTCGTGAAGGTGGGTACAACCGTGATGGTGGTGCTCCGCGTCGTGAGGGCGGATACAACCGTGATGGTGGTTCTGCTCCGCGTCGTGAGGGCGGATACAACCGCGATGGTGGTGCTCCGCGTCGCGAGGGTGGATACAACCGCGACGGTGGCTCCGCGCCCCGTCGTGAGGGCGGATACAACCGTGACGGTGGTGCTCCTCGTCGTGAGGGCGGATACAACCGTGACGGTGGTGCTCCCCGTCGTGAAGGTGGTGCTCCCCGTCGCGAAGGCGGGTACAACCGCGACGGTGGTGCCCCCCGTCACGAAGGCGGATACGACCGCGACCGCGCGCCCCGCCGCGAAGGGACCGGCGCCGGCCGCTCTTACCCGCAGCGCGGGGGAGCGGGGCGTGAGCGTCCTGTGCAGGCGACGAACGAGCGTCCTCGCTTCGATGAGCCGCAGATCCCCGAAGAGGTCACCGCGCGGGATCTCAATGGCGCCGCGCGCAATGAGCTCAAGACGCTGAGCAAGGAGAACGCCGAGCACGTCGCTCGTCATCTCGCGATGGCGTCGCGACTCATCGACGAAGACCCCGCGCTGGCACACGAGCACGCCCTCGCCGCGTCGCGGAGCGCCGGACGTATCGCGATCGTTCGTGAAACCCTCGGGATCACGGCCTACGCGACCGAGGACTTCGCCCTGGCGCTGCGCGAGCTTCGTACCTTCCGTCGTATCTCCGGAAAGGACGACCAGATCGCGCTCATGGTCGACAGCGAGCGCGGCATCGGTCGTCCTGACCGTGCGCTCGAGACCGGACGCTCCGTCGACCGTTCCACGCTGGCGACTCCCGTGCGGGTCGCGCTGGCGATCGCGATGTCGGGTGCTCGTCTCGACCAGGGCGACCTCGAACTCGCTCTCGGTGAACTCGAGATTCCCGAACTCGACCCCGATCGCGCCTTCGAGTGGAGCCCAGCACTCTTCGCCGCCCGCGCCGCTGTGCTCGAGGATCTCGGTCGTGACGACGAGGCGGCGTTCTGGGCGCACCGCGCGGAGGTCGCCGCCGAAGCACTCGGTATCGACGAGGCAGGCGACGAGGAGATCTTCATCGAGGACGGCCTCATCGAGGGCGACTTCGATGACGACGCCGAAGACGCCGACACGGAGGACGAGACCGCCGCCGAAGCGACTTCGGAGTCCGAAGCGTCAGAAGACTCGGTTCCCGAGTCGGATGCCGTGGACGCCGAGCCATCCGTCGACGACGAGATGCGCGAGCTCCTCGGCGAGTCCGACGACGACTCCGAGACGCCGGGGGCCTGAGTGGCGCTGTTCTCCAAGAAGCGCGCGGCAGCGACCCCGCTCGACGGGGTCGACACCGTCCTGGCCGACCTCGATGGTGTGGTCTACGCCGGTCCCGGAGCCCTTCCGTACGCCGTCGACAGTTTGAACGAAGCGGCACGTCGTGTGCGTCTCGGGTACATCACCAACAATGCGTCCCGCACGGATGCGTCGGTCGCTGCCCACTTGACCAGCCTCGGTCTCGAGGTCGCGCCGCACGACGTGGTCACCAGCCCTCAGGCGGCGATGCGGCTTCTGGCCGATATCGTCCCCGCTCCCGCCACGATTCTGGTCGTCGGGGGAGACGGCCTCGTCGACGAGCTGCAGAAAGCCGGATACACGGTCACACGCAGCGCGCAGGACTCTCCGCAGGCCGTCGTCCAGGGCTTCGCACCCGAGGTGGCCTGGACGGATCTCGCCGAAGCATCCTTCGCTTTGCAGCTGCCGGAGGACGAGGGTGGCATCCCCTGGATCGCCACCAACACCGATTGGACGATCCCGCGTGAGAGGGGCGTCGCCCCGGGCAACGGCACGCTCGTCTCGGCAGTGCACACGGCGGTCGGTCGGCTCGCGACCGTGGCCGGAAAGCCCGAGACGCCGATCTTCGACGAGGCCATCGCGCGTTTCGACGCGAAGAAGGCGCTCTTCATCGGCGATCGACTCGACACCGACATCATGGGTGCCAACCGCGTCGGTATCGACTCGGTGCTCGTCCTGACCGGCATCGACCGCCCGAAGCACGTCCTCGCCGCCCCCGAGGGCTCGCGCCCGACGTTCATCGTGAGCGACCTCCGGGAGCTGCACCAGCCGTACCCTGCGACCGTCGAGCGCGACGGCGTGTTCCATGTGAACGGGGCTGCGGTGCGCGTGCACGGCGCCGATGTCGAGATCGTCGCCGACGAGGGGGAGCAGATCGATCTGCTCCGGGCGGGAGCAGCAGCGATCTGGGCGTCCGGAACCCCGGTGTTCGTCCTGAGGGTGCCCGAGCACCTCTACGACGATCCGTTCCACCGTCCCTGATCGCAACCGGAGCGCGGTTCGTCGCCTGCGCCGTGGCGACCGCCGCTGTCCGAGGCGCCGCGTACAGTGGAATCCGTGAGCGAAGATAAGACGAGCACCCCGACCGACGGTCTGTGGAGCCGGCTGCGTCTGATCGAAGGACAGCCGTTGCCTGCGCGCGCCGACGCCTACTCGGCGCTGCACGACGACCTCGCCCGACGCCTCGAGAGCGGGGCGAAACTCGACCCCCGGGAGACGCCGTCACGATGACGCGCCTCGATGCCGCCCTCGCCGCGCGGGGACTCGCTCGTTCGCGCACGCACGCCGCCACTCTGATCGCCGAAGGACTCGTGTCGGTCGACGGCACGCCCGTCGTCAAAGCGTCCACCGCGGTGACGGACTCCTCCGAGATCTCGATCGCAGGCGCCGATCACTATGTCGGTCGGGCCGCGCACAAGCTGATCGCCGCGCTCGACGGCTTCGATGTCGGCGTCGATGGGCGTCTCGCCCTTGACATGGGGGCATCTACCGGCGGCTTCACCCAGGTGCTCCGTGAGCGCGGTGCTCGTCGAGTCCTCGCGGTCGACGTCGGTCACGGACAGCTCGCGCCGTCGATCGCGGCGGACGCCGGTGTCGTCCCGGTCGAGGGGTACAACGTCCGCCACATGACCCCCGGGAATCTCGCGGAGGCGACCGGGGAACAGGCGCTGCCCGATGTCATCGTCGGTGATCTCTCGTTCATCTCCCTCGAGCTCGTGCTCCCGGCCGTCGCGGGAGTCGCAGCCCCGACGGCAGACATCGTCCTCCTGGTGAAGCCGCAGTTCGAAGTGGGCCGCACCGCGGTGCGCGGTGGACTCGTCACCGATCCGGCGACCCGCGCCGATGCCGTGGCGCGAACCGTGTGGAGCGCGTGGGACGCTGGGCTCGGGATGCTGGGCATCCTTCCCTCCCCGATTCTCGGAACACACGGCAACTCCGAATACCTCGTCCATCTCGCGCCGGGGCGCGGTAGCAATCCGACAGAATGGTTGGATCGCATCAACGCTTTGGCAGGAGGACGATGAACGAGCGCAGCATCCTGGTCGTCGCCCATGCCGGTCGCGCCGACACGGTCGCGGCTGCACGGCGGGTGATCGAATCCCTGCGCGGTGCGGGCGCGCGACCTGTGCTGGCGTCGGACGACCGCTCCGAGCTCGCCGCGGTCGACGCGTTCTTCGCCGACGTCGCCGAGCTGGGCACCACCGTCGATCCCGGAACTCTCGAGCTCGCGATCGTGCTCGGCGGGGACGGCACGATACTGCGGGCGGCCGAGCTCGTGCGAGAGACCGGGGCGCCGGTCCTCGGTATCAACATGGGCCACGTGGGCTTCCTCGCCGAGATCGACCGTGACGATATGGACGACGCCGTGCGGCGCGTGATCGCTCGCGATTACGAGGTCGAAGAGCGTCTGGCCCTCTCGGTGCGCGTCAAGGATGCGGATGGCGCGGTCGTCTACGAGACCTGGGCGCTGAATGAGGCGACGGTCGAGAAGGCGAGCCGGGAGCGCATGATCGAGGTCGTGCTCGAGATCGACGGGCGCCCCCTGTCGAGCTTCGGCTGCGACGGCATGGTGATCTCCACGCCCACGGGCTCGACCGCGTACAACTTCTCGGCCGGCGGTCCTGTGATCTGGCCGAGTGTGGAAGCGATCGCCGTCGTGCCGCTCTCGGCGCACGCGCTGTTCGCCAAGCCTCTCGTCGTCAGCCCCGACGCCGCCGTCGCGATCGAGATGCTCGAGCGTACGGACGGCTCCGGCATCCTCTGGTGCGACGGACGCCGATCCCACGAGCTTCCCCCGGGGGCACGCGTGGTCGCGCGCCGCTCGTCGCGGCCCGTGCGACTCGCTCGTCTGCACCCGACCGCGTTCACGGACCGCCTGGTGCGCAAGTTCCAGCTCCCGGTCGAAGGATGGAGAGGGCAGGAGGTGCCGTCGTGATCGAAGAGATGCGGATGCAGGGACTCGGCGTCATCGATGATGCCGTGCTGCCGCTGGGTCCCGGCTTCACGGCGATCACCGGCGAGACCGGTGCGGGAAAGACCATGGTCGTCACCGGCCTCGGGCTGCTGCTCGGTCAGCGCGCTGATTCCGGCGCGGTGCGCGCCGGGGCCGCCCAGGCATCCGTCGCCGGCGTATGGATCGTGCCCGAGACCGGACCGGTCTCGGAGATCGTGTCCGATGCCGGTGGCGAACTCGAACCGGCCGGCGCAGGTCGCTCCGAGCTCTACGTGTCGCGCACGCTGAGCGCCGAAGGGCGCAGCCGCGCGAGCGTCGGCGGACGAGCGGCCCCGGCGGGCGTGCTCTCGGCACTCGCCGACGAGCTCGTCGTGGTCCACGGCCAGTCCGAGCAGCTGCGGCTGCGATCCGCGGCCGCTCAACGCGACGCCCTCGACCGCTTCGGTGGAGCGCCGATCGCATCCGCACTCCAGACCTACGTCATTGCGTTCGAGCGTTGGCGGGCGTTGGACGCCGAGATCTCCGATATCAGCGAGAATCGCGACCGCCGCGCCGACGAGGCGACCCGGTTGAGGGAGGCGCTCGCCCTGATCGAGGCGACGGCGCCCGAGGCGGGAGAAGACGAAGAACTCGCCGAACGGGCGGAGCGCCTCGCGAATTCCGAAGAACTCCGGCTCGCGGCATCCGTCGCTCATGGGGCGCTCTCGAACGAAGAGGGGGAGCCCGACGCCTCTGCTCTGGTGGCCGAGGCACGACGAGTGCTCGAGCGGGTGACCGATGCCAAGCTGGCGGCGATCTCCGAGAGCCTCGCCGACATCGGTTACCGCCTGACCGATGTCGCCGGTCTCCTCTCCGCGTACCTGGCCGACCTCGACGAGTCCGGTCCGCACGAGCTCGCGGCCGTCGAAGAGCGGCGTGCCGCCCTCGGCACCCTGATCCGTGCGCACGGCTCCCTCGATGAGGCGCTCGAGGTGTGGCAGACGGGCTCGGCCCGGCTCGCCGAGCTCGACGACGATGACGACCGCCTCGAGCGGCTGCTCGCCGAACGCGACGCCGCCCGTGAGGAGCTCGATGTCGCAGCGGATCGTCTGACCGCCGCGCGCACCGAGGCGGCCGAACGTCTGGGCGCCGCCGTGACCGACGAGCTGCATGCGCTGGCGATGCCGGATGCGCGTCTCTCCGTCACGGTATCGACGGGATCCGAGAGCACCCATGGTCGTGACGACGTCGCCATCCTGCTCGCCCCGCATCCCGGCGCCGAACCGCGCTCCGTCGCCAAGGGTGCCTCGGGAGGAGAGCTCTCCCGCGTGATGCTGGCGATCGAGGTCGTCATCGCCGCGACCGATCCCGTGCCGACCTTCGTCTTCGACGAGGTCGATGCCGGCATCGGCGGCGCAGCGGCGATCGAGGTCGGCCGGCGACTCGCCCGGCTTGCAGAGAAGTCGCAGGTTATCGCGGTGACGCACCTCGCGCAGGTCGCCGCGTTCGCCACGAACCACCTGTCCGTCGTGAAGTCCAACGACGGAGCAGTCACCGCCTCGAATGTGAGGCGGCTCGACGGTGCGGATCGAGAGGCGGAGATGGCTCGTCTGCTCTCCGGACTCGCCGATTCCGACGCCGCACTGACCCACGCCCGTGAACTACTCAGCCTCGGTCGCTGAACGAACTGTTAGGATAGAAGCCCGTGATGAACTCTTCTTCTGCGGGACCCAACAACGACACCACCAAGCACATTTTTGTGACGGGCGGTGTCGTTTCGTCTTTGGGTAAGGGGCTCACCGCAGCGAGCCTGGGAAACCTGCTCACGGCTCGCGGAATGCGCGTCGTGATGCAGAAGCTCGACCCGTATCTCAATGTCGATCCGGGAACGATGAACCCGTTCCAGCACGGCGAGGTCTTCGTCACCGACGACGGCGCCGAGACCGACCTCGACATCGGCCACTACGAGCGTTTCCTCGACATCAACCTGTCGCAGGCCGCGAACGTCACGACCGGCCAGATCTACTCGCAGGTCATCGCCCGTGAGCGCCGGGGGGAGTACCTCGGCGACACCGTCCAGGTCATCCCGCACATCACCGACGAGATCAAGCGCCGCATGCGCCTGCAGGCGTCGGAGGACCCGCGCCCCGACGTCATCATCACCGAGGTCGGCGGCACCGTGGGTGACATCGAGTCGCAGCCCTTCCTCGAGGCGGCCCGCCAGCTTCGCCACGAACTCGGTCGCGACAGCGTCTTCTTCGTGCACGTCTCCCTGGTCCCTTTCATGGGAGCCTCGGGTGAGCAGAAGACCAAGCCGACCCAGCACTCGGTCGCGGCCCTCCGCCAGGTCGGCATCCAGCCCGACGCGCTCGTGCTCCGCAGCGACCGCCCGGTGAGCGAGAGCAACCGCAACAAGATCGCCCTCATGTGCGACGTCGACGTCGAGGGTGTCATCAACACCGTCGACCTGCCGAGCATCTACGACATCCCGTCCACGCTCAACGACCAGGGCCTCGACTCCTACATCGTGCGTCGCCTCGGACTCGACGCCAAGGCGGCCGATGTCGACTGGACGCGCTGGAACAAGGTGCTGCACGCGGTCCACAACCCCAAGCACGAGGTCACGATCGGGCTCGTGGGCAAGTACATCGACCTGCCCGACGCGTACCTCTCGGTCACCGAGGCGCTGAAGGCGGGCGGCTTCGCGCAGGAGACGAAGGTCAACATCCGCTGGATCCCTTCCGATCTCTGCGAGACGCCCGAGGGTGCGCAGGAGCAGCTGTCGCAACTGGACGGTATCTGCGTTCCCGGCGGCTTCGGCATCCGCGGCATCGAGGGCAAGCTCGGCGCCCTGCGTTTCGCCCGTGAGCAGGGCATCCCGACCCTGGGCCTGTGCCTCGGACTGCAGTGCATGGTCATCGAGTACGCTCGCCACGTCGCCGGCATCGAGGGCGCGTCCTCGAGCGAGTTCGACCCCGAGACCTCCGAGCCGGTCATCGCGACGATGGCGGAGCAGGTCGAGATCCTCGACGGCGGCGACCTGGGCGGCACGATGCGTCTGGGCCTCTACCAGGCGGCTCTCGCCGAGGGGTCGCTCGCACGCGAGGTGTACGGCGCGCCGCAGGCATCCGAGCGTCACCGTCACCGCTACGAAGTGAACAACGCCTACCGTGGTCGTCTGTCCGACGCCGGCCTGGTCTTCTCGGGTCTGAACCCCGAACTCGACCTGGTCGAGTACGTCGAGCTGCCGCGCGACGTGCACCCGTACTACATCGCCACCCAGGCTCACCCCGAGCTGCGTTCGCGCCCGACCGACCCGCACCCGCTGTTCCGCGGTCTCGTCGGCGCAGCCATCGATCGCCACCGCGCGAGCGAGCTGTTCGATGTCGACGCGGCCGCCGATGCCTGAGACTCAGGTCGACGCGGGCGATCTCCATGACGAGCCCTTCGAACCCGAGGTCCTGCAGAGCGACCTCGCATTCGAGGGCGCCGTGTGGGACGTCCGCGACGACCGGGTGCGTTACGGCGACGGTGAGATCCGTCGCCAGTACGTCGCCCACACCGGTGCGGTCGCGATCCTCGCGCTCGACGATGACGGGCGCGTGCTGCTCATCCAGCAGTACCGGCATCCGATCCGTCACCGCGACTGGGAGCTGCCCGCTGGGCTCCTCGACGTGCCGGGGGAGGAGCCGCTGGAAGCGGCTCGCCGAGAGCTCGCCGAAGAGGCCGACCTCACCGCTTCCCAGTGGGAGCCGCTCGTCGCCTCGTGGACGACTCCGGGCGGAAACGACGAGCTCATCCACATCTTCCTCGCGACGGGACTCTCGGATGCCGAGACTCCGCATGCGAGAGAAGACGAAGAGGCCGACATTCGCGTCGAGTGGGTTCCTCTGGCGGATGCCGTCGACGCGGTGCTCGCCGGGCGCATGCGCAACGGCATCCTGAGCCTGGGCGTGATGGCGGCGACGCTGAGGCTGCGCGACCGGGGCTGAGGATGCTGCTCGCGCGCGCCCTCGACTCGTATCTGCGTCACGTCACGATCGAGCGCGGCCTGAGCGACCACACGGTTTCCGCCTATCGACGAGACCTCGACGGTTATATCGCCTGGTTGTCGGAGCATGGCGTCACGGATACCTCCGAGGTCACATCCCAGGTGATCGGCCGTTTCATCGAGGAGCGCTCCTCGGAGGTACCGCCGCCTGCTGCGACCAGCCTCGCGCGACTGCAATCGTCGGTGCGCGGATGGCACCGGTACCTTGCCCGCGAGGGCATTGAACAGGACGATCCGAGCGGGCGCCTGCGACCGCCGAAAGCCCCCCGGAGACTGCCGAAAGCGCTGACGATCGACCAGGTCGAGAGGTTGCTCCAGGCGCCCTCGTCGGAGGAGCCGATCGGCATCCGCGACCGTGCACTTCTCGAGCTGCTCTACGCGACCGGTGCGCGCGTGTCGGAGGCGGTCGGACTCGACGTCGATGATCTCGCCCACGGCGATGTGCTGCGTCTGCGCGGCAAGGGGTCGAAGGAGCGCATCGTTCCCATCGGGTCGTTCGCCCGCGACGCCGTCGACGCGTATCTCACTCGGGTGCGTCCGGGTCTCGCCGCGAAGGGGCGGGCATCGGCGCGCCTTTTTCTCGGAGCACGGGGGGCGCCGCTCTCGCGGCAGAGCGCCTGGCTGGTGATCCGTTCGGCCGCCGAACGTGCGCAGATCACGGCCGAGGTCTCGCCGCACACGCTGCGCCACTCGTTCGCCACACACCTCCTCCAGGGCGGAGCGGATGTGCGCGTCGTCCAGGAACTCCTCGGGCACGCCTCGGTGGCGACCACCCAGATCTACACGCACGTCTCGGTCGACACCCTCCGCGACATCTACGCGACCTCGCACCCGCGCGCCCGCTGATGCGGACCACACCTCGCAGCGGCGCCCCGAGGCCGCTCCAACGTGCGATGCACGGAGAGCAGAAAAGCGTCATGTCATCCTTTCGGCGGACGCGAGAATCTCGCCTCACTCTCTACTGTGGATACTTCCGGCCATCGTCGGTCGCACAAAGGAGTCTTGACATGCGTTCCACCGTTCCTCTCGCCGCGCTCGCGGCGACCGCCATGGTGCTCGTCCTCTCGGGCTGCGGAGGCGCGTCCTCCGACGAGCTGTCCTACGAGGACTCGCCCCTGAACGAGTACCTCGCCGCGGCCTGGGGCAGCGACCTCTCGCCCGAGGAGCAGCAGAAGAAGTTCGACGAGCAGCAGGTCAAGGTCGAGGAACTGATCTCGGAGTGCATGTCGGAGGAGGGATTCGAGTACGTCCCGAACACCAGCAGCGGCGGCGTGATGACCAGCGACGGCGGCGAGTGGGAGCCGGACAAGCGGGAATGGGTCGAGAAGTACGGCTACGGCTACGTCAACAGCCCGTTCGCCGAGCAGCAGGACGAGGGCCCCACCGACCAGGAGTACGTCGACCCGAACGCGGACTACGTCTCGTCGCTCTCGGAGTCCGAGCAGACGGCGTTCTACGAGGTGCTGTACGGCCCGCCGCAGGAGGAGTCCGAGATGTCGGAGGACGGCAGCTACGAGTACAACTGGGAGACGGCCGGATGCCAGGGCTGGGCGCAGCACGAGCTCGAGGGCGATGACCCGTGGCAGGCCGAGGAGTTCGCCGAGCTGCGCGCCAACATGGAAGAGCTGTGGACGACGTCGCAGGACGCACCCGAGCTCGTCGATCTGAACGCGGAGTGGGCCTCTTGCATGGCCGACAAGGGCGAGCCCGGATTCGAGAAGCAGATGGATGCCGGTCAGTCGATCATCGACGACCAGAACGCGCTGTACGACGCGGCCTACGGTGACGGCTCCGAGCAGGTCGACCTCGACTCGCCCGATTTCGTCGACCCGAGCGAGAGCCCCGAGATGAAGGAACTGGGTGAGCGGGAGATCGCCCTCGCCCTCGTCGATCTCGAGTGCCGCGAGAAGACGTCGTTCACGAAGAAGTCGATGGAGATCCAGTTCGCGCTGGAGGAGAAGTTCATCGCCGCGAACAAGGCCGACCTCGACGCCTTCAAGGCCGCCGCCGAGCAGAGCAAGTGATGCGCGACGACGAGACCCCGACGACCCAGATCCCCGCAGAGGGAAGCGACGCCGGGGCGGGGGAGAACTCTGCCACGGCGGAGACGACGACGTTCACCGACCTGATCGACGGCCCCGACGGTGCGAGCGCGGATTCCGCGGATGGCACCGCCGACGACGCCGCGGGAACGACGGACACTTCGCGGGTGAGCGGGTGGGGCCGCGTGCTCCGCGGCAACCGCACCCTCTGGATCGTGGCGCTCGGCGCGGTGGTCTGCCTGGTGGCCGGGCTGCTGGTCGGGCGTTTCCTGCTCTCGCCCGATGCGTCGAGTGCGGATGCGCCCGAGCCCGGTCTCGTGACCGCTCCGGTGGAGTTCGGTCCGTTGAGCAACGACGTCACCCTGCGGGCGGACGTCGGATACGCGGATGCCGTCGACGTCAAGATCGATACCTCGACGCTCACCGGCGGCGCCGTCGTCACCGGGAAGACGCCGGAGGTGGGTGCCACGCTCGAACCGCTGTCGGTCGCGCTCGAGATCGTCGGACGCCCGGTGATCGTCCTGCCCGGAGAACTTCCGGCGTATCGCACCCTGCGTTTCGGCGTCTCGGGTCCGGATGTTCTGCAGCTGAAGCAGGCGCTCGCGAGCGTCGGCATCGGCGCCGGCGACGTGAATTCCAACATGTTCGACCAGGCCACCGCCGAAGGGATCGCGCAGCTCTACGCGCAGGCCGGGTACCCGGTGCCGGAATCCGAGGAGGGGACCGCCGATGGCGTGCGGTCCGCCGAAGAGGCCGTCCGTTCCGCGCAGTCCGGAGTCGCTGACGCCGAGAAGGCGCTGACCGCCGCGGGAGCGGGCCCGACCCCGGTCGAAGCCTTCCAGGCGGACGTCGCGGTGCAGACGGCCGTGGAAGCGCTCGACGCCGCGCGTGCCGCCGGCGAAGGAGTCCCTGCCGCGGAGCGCGCCCTGCACACGGCGAACCTCGAACGGGATGCGATCTGGGCGCCGCGGGACACGAGCAGTGAAGCATCCGCTCTGGAGAGCGCGCGCGCCGCGGTGACCTCGGCCAACGAGGCGCTCGAGGAGGCGCGTCAGAAGGCGCTTCCCTTCCTGCCTGCCAGCGAGGTGCTTTACCTCACCGAACTTCCGCGTCGTGTGGACGCGGTGAACGTGCAGCGCGGCTCGATCGTCGAGGGCGCAGCGATGACCGTGTCGGGCGCGACCGTTCGTCTCACCGGGGCTGCAGCCGAGGCCGATGCCCGTCTGCTGGAGGCGGGAGCCGAGGCGGCGTTCGAGCTGCCGGACGGTACCGAGCACCGTGCAGTGATCGCGACGCTCAAGGAGGGCAAGGACAGCAGTGCTCGGTGGTCGGTGATCCTCGAACCGGACCCGCTCACGCCCGAGCAGATCAGCCAGCTCCAGGGAAGCAACGTCCGGGTCAAGATCGCGGTCGGAGCCACGGACGGCGACGTTCTCTCGGTGCCGCTCGCGGCACTCACCGCCGGCCCCGGGGGTGAGTCGCGCGTCGAGGTGGTCGAGTCCGATCCCCGAGAGGGCGAGGACGCCACGACACGCCTCGTCGTCGTCGAGCCCGGTCTGGCGGCCAAGGGGGCCGTCGAGGTGACCCCGGTCGACGGTGAACTCGACGAGGGCGATCTCGTGGTGGTGGGCCGGTGACGGCCGCGCCGCCGCTGGTCGAGCTCCGTGACGTGACGCGTTCGTTCCCCGGGCCGCCCGAGGTCCAGGCGTTGAAAGCGGCCACGCTGAGTGTGGCGGCGGGCGACTACATCTCGATCGTCGGACCCAGCGGATCCGGCAAGTCGACCATGCTCAACCTGCTCGGGCTGCTCGACCGGCCCAGCGTCGGGGAGTATCGGCTGGCAGGATCGCTCACGGGAGACCTGTCGGACGACGAGCGTGCGGCGGTGCGAGCCCGATTCATCGGCTTCGTCTTCCAATCGTTCCATCTGCTTCCTCGACGCAGCGTGCTCGACAACGTGCTCATGCCCATGCTCTACAGCGGTGTGCCGCGGCGCGAACGCGAGGACCGGGCGCGCGAGGCGCTCTCCCGGGTGGGCCTCGGACACCGCATCGACTTCTTCCCGAACTCGCTGTCCGGCGGCGAGCGGCAGCGCGTCGCCGTTGCGCGCGCGGTCGTCAGCGGACCCCAGCTGCTGCTGGCCGATGAGCCGACGGGCAACCTCGATCAGCGCACCTCCGGCGAGGTCATGGAACTCTTCGAGGAGCTCAACGCGGACGGGCTCACTCTCATCGTCATCACGCATGACGATGCGGTCGCGCGCCGCGCCGGGCGGAGCATCCGCATCTCCGACGGCCGATTGAGCGAGCTGTGATGCGCCTGCTCCGGCGTCGACGCAGAGATGCCGGGTCGACGAACGTTCCGGCCGAGGGCACGACAGCCGAGAACTCCGCGTCCGAGAGCGCAGCCCCCGAGAACGCGGCGCCCGAGAACGCGGCGACGGCGCTCCTGCCGTCGGTGAAGCATGCCGATCGGTTCACGTTCCAGGACCTGGTCGCCGAGGCGACGGCCGATATCGGATCGAGGCCCGCCCGTCTGGTGATGACGATCCTCGGAACCGTGCTCGGGATCGCCTCGCTGGTCGCGACGCTCGGGTTCGCCCAGACGGCGGCGGCGCAGATCGCCGCGCAGTTCGACGGAGTCGCAGCGACCCAGGTCATCGTCACGCCGGCGAAGGCGCAGTCCGGCCGGGAGAACACGACCGTCGCTGCCGGACGGCTGCCCTGGGACGCCCCGGAGCGTGTGAAACTCCTCGCCGGTGTCGACAGCGCGGCGCTCATCGCCGACGTCGAACTCGCCGACGGCGAGACGATCACGGCCGTGCCGGTGAACGACCCCTCGGCCCCGATCACGGCCTCGCCGAAGCTGTTCGCGGCGACCCAGGACCTGCCGGATGCCGTCGACGGGGAACTCGTGACGGGACGCTTCTTCGACGACGGTCACGACGAGCGGGGTGATCGCGTGGCGGTCCTCGGCCAGCGCGCCGCGGAGCGGATGGGGATCAATCGCGTCGATTCCCAGCCGTCGATCTTCATCGCCGGCGTGTCGTATTCCGTCATCGGCATCATCGACGGGATGGAGAGGCGCTCCGAGTTCGTCGACGGGGTGATCATCCCGCAGGGAGCGGCACGCGCGGACTTCGGATTGGCCGCGCCGTCGGAACTGGCGATCCACATCGTCGTCGGTGCGGGGCCTCAGGTCGCCGAGCAGTCGGTGCTCGCGCTCCAGCCCGACGACCCGGAATCACTGGACGCACGCGCGCCGGCGGCATCCTCCGACCTCAGCCAGAACGTGCAGGCCGATGTGAACGTCGTCTTCCTCATCCTCGGGATCATCGCGCTCCTCGCCGGTGGGCTCGGGATCGCGAACGTCACCCTGCTCTCGGTCATGGAGCGCATCGGTGAGATCGGTCTCCGTCGGGCGCTGGGCGCGACGCGTCGCCAGATCGGCGGGCAGTTCATGGTCGAGTCGATCGTGATCGGCTTCATCGGGGGGATCATCGGCTCCGCCCTCGGGGTCGCCGCGGTGATCGTGGTCGCGGCCGTCCAGGGGTGGTCGCCGGTCACCGACCCGCTGATCGCCGTCGCCGGGATCTTCCTGGGGGCGCTGGTGGGATGGGGATCGGGCTGGTATCCGGCACGGCGCGCCGCACGCATCGAGCCGGTCGCCGCGTTGCGCGGCGTGTGAGGGAGAGGGCGACCGCTAGAATCGAGCAAGCACGAAGGAGCAGGAGAACCGGTGGCGGAGAAAGCGGCGAAGTCCAGGGCGACGGCCAAGAAGGTCGACGAGACACCCATGGGACCCACCGGACGGCCCTATCACGGGTTCGACACACCCGAACCGTTGAGCTCCCACGGTCCCGCGAGGATCATCGCGCTGTGCAACCAGAAGGGTGGCGTCGGCAAGACGACGACGACCATCAACCTGGCGGCAGCCCTCGCCGAATACGGGCGCAAGGTGCTCGCGGTCGACTTCGACCCGCAGGGCGCTCTCTCCGCAGGCCTGGGCATCCAGACGCACGACGTGCCGACGATCTACGACCTGCTGCTCGACACGAAGCGCGACGCGAACGACGCGATCGTCCACTCCAGCGTCGAGAACCTCGACGTCCTGCCCGCGAACATCGATCTGTCCGCCGCCGAGGTGCACCTCGTGAACGAGGTCGCCCGCGAGACGATCCTCGCGCGGGTGCTCCGCCAGGTCGCGGGGGAGTACGACGTCATCCTCATCGACTGCCAGCCGTCGCTCGGCCTGCTGACGGTGAACGCTCTCACCGCGGCGCATGGCGTGATCATCCCGCTCGAGTGCGAGTTCTTCGCGCTGCGCGGTGTCGCGCTCCTGATCGAAACGATCGACAAGGTGCGCGATCGGCTCAACCCCTCGATCACGATGGACGGCCTGCTCGCGACGATGTACGACCCGCGCACGCTGCACTCGCGCGAGGTGCTCGAACGCGTCGTCGAGGCGTTCGGCGACGACGTGCTCGAGACCGTGATCGGTCGCACCGTGAAGTTCCCCGATGCATCGGTGTCGGGTGTCCCCATCACCGAGTTCGCGCCGGAGCACGCCGCCGCACAGGCGTATCTGCGACTGGCGCGGGAGCTGGTCGCCCGTGGCGCCGTCGCCTGATTCCGAGTACGACGCCACCCTCGCGCCCGACGGCATCGCCCCTGCCCCGGAAGGCGCTTCACTCGCGCCCGAAACCGACGCCGCTCTGATCGAGCAGCCGTCGGCATCCGATCCCGGATTCCGCGTCTCGCTGTCGAACTTCGATGGACCGTTCGACCTGCTCCTGAACCTCATCTCCAAGCACGAGATGGACATCACGGAGGTCTCGCTGAGCGCGGTGACCAACGAGTTCATCGCCTACCTGCGCGACCTCGACGGCGATGAGGAGCTCGACCAGGCCTCCGAGTTCCTCGTGGTCGCGGCGACGCTCCTCGACATGAAGGTGGCGGGGTTGCTGCCGCAGGGCGAACTGGTGGATGCCGAGGCCGTGGCGTTGCTCGAGGCACGCGACCTGCTCTTCGCACGTCTGCTGCAGTACCGCGCGTTCAAGGAGGTGTCGGCCTGGTTCTCGCGCTGCCTCCAGCGGGAGGACCGTCGGCACGTGCGCGCGGTGCGGCTCGATGAGAAGCACCGTCGCAAGACGCCCGAGCTCGTCTGGTCGCTCACCGCCGACGACTTCGCCGCGCTCGCGCTCCTCGCGTTCGCGCCGAAGGAGATCCCGCACGTCGGCCTCGATCATCTGCATGCGCCGCTGGTGAGCATTCGCGAGCAGGCGGCGATCGTCGTGACGCTCCTTCGCGGCACCGAGTCGCTGAGCTTCCGCGAGCTGGTGGCGGGGGTCAGCGAACCCGGCATCGTGGTCGCCCGGTTCATCTCGGTGCTCGAGCTGTATCGGCACGCGGCACTCTCCTTCGAACAACTGGAACCGCTCGGCGAGCTGACGCTGCGCTGGGCCGCCGACTCCTGGTCGGACGAGACACTCGCGAGCCTGGGGGCCGACTATGACCGATGACGTGACCGCCGACGAGACCGTGAGCCGCCCCGAGACCGCGAGCGGCACCGAGACCGAGCAGACGCCGTCGACGCCCCTGTCGGAGCGCATCGAGGCGATCCTGCTCATCATCGACGAGCCGATCGGACTCGTGGCCCTCGCCGCCGCGGTCGGGTCGCCCGTGCCGGCCGTTCGGCAGTCGCTCGAGACACTGGTCGACGACTACGACGGCCGCGGACAGGGGCCCCGGCGCGGCTTCGAGTTGCGCGAGGTCGGTGGGGGCTGGCGCCTCTACGTGCGCGAGGACCATGATGACCTGATCGCCGAGTTCGTCGGCGGGCAGGCGCCGGCGCGACTGTCGCAGGCCGCGCTCGAGACCCTCGCCGTGATCGCCTACAAGCAGCCCGTCACCCGCAGCCAGGTGGCATCGATCCGCGCGGTGAACGTCGACTCGGTCGTGCGCACCCTGCTCGCCCGTGGCCTGATCACCGAACTGTTCGCCGATTCAGAGACCGGCGCCATCAACTACGGCACGACCGAGGCGCTGCTCCAGCATCTCGGAATCAACTCGCTCGACGAGTTGCCCCCCATCTCTCCGCTGCTCGACGACGGTGCCGATGGGTTCGACGAAGGGACCATCCGATGACCGATTCCGAAGCGCCGCAGGGCGTCCGCCTGCAGAAGGTGCTGGCCGCGGCCGGTGTGGCCTCCCGTCGTGTCGTCGAGGAGTACATCGTCGCGGGTCGCATCCGCGTGAACGGCGAGGTCGTGAGCGAGCTCGGACGCCGCATCCACCCCGAGACAGATCTGGTCGACGTCGACGGCACGGCGATCCAGCTCGACGTCTCGAAGCGCTACGTCATGCTCAACAAGCCCACCGGCGTCGTCAGCAGCATGCGCGACGAGAGCGGTCGTCCCGATCTGCGTCGGTTCACCGACCAGTACGAGGAGCGCCTCTACAACGTCGGACGCCTGGACGCGGAGACCAGCGGTCTGCTGATCCTCACGAACGACGGAGAGCTCGCGCACGTGCTCGCCCACCCGTCGTTCGGTGTCACCAAGGTGTACATCGCCAAGGTCGAGGGCACCGTCACGGCGCAGACCATCGCGAAGCTGACGGCCGGGTTCGACCTCGAGGACGGGCACATCCGCGCCGACAAGGCCCGCCTCCTCGACACCTCGCGCGGATCGAGTCTCGTCGAGCTCACGCTGCACTCCGGCCGCAACCGCATCGTGCGTCGCATGATGGCCGCGGTGGGCCACCCGGTCACCGAACTGGTGCGTCGTCAGTTCGGGCCGCTCCACCTGGGAACGCTCCCGGCAGGAAAGTCCCGCGAACTGGGTAAAATCGAACTCGGCGCGCTGCTCACTCTGTCGCGCCGTGATTCCGGTGTCGCCTCGGCGCCAGGCGAGCAACAGGAGAACGAGTGACCGACACGTCCAGTGCGTCCAGCGTGCGATCGACGTCCGTCGACGCTGCTCGTCGTCCGGGATCCGAACGATCGGCGGTCGCCCCGCGTCTGTCGGGGACCGTCCGTGTCGTGGGCGCCGGACTCCTCGGCGCGAGCGTCGGACACGCGCTCCGCGCGAAAGGCATCGACGTCGTCCTGACGGACTCGTCGCCCGCGCAGCTGCGCCTCGCCGTCGACTACGGCGCCGGCCGCCTCGCCGCAGAGGACGATCGTCCCCGCCTCATCGTGGTCGCCGTGCCGCCGGACGTGACGGCCGACGTCGTCCAGGCGGAGCTCGCGCAGTACCCGGATGCCGTCGTCACCGACGTCGCGAGCGTGAAGCTCGAGCCGTTCCGCGAGCTGCAGGAACGCGGTGTCGATCTCGCTCGCTACATCGGTTCGCATCCGCTCGCCGGGCGCGAGCGCGGGGGAGCGATCTCCGCGCGCGCCGACCTGTTCATCGGGCGCCCCTGGGTCGTGTGCCGTGACGGTGACACCGCCGCCGCCGACCTCGCTCTCGTGGAGGCGCTCGCCCTTGACGTCGGCGCCATGCCGTTGGAGATGACCCCCGAGGAGCACGATCGGTCGGTCGCTCTCACCTCGCACGTTCCGCAGGTCGTCGCGAGCCTGCTCGCCGGGCGCCTGGCCGAGGCCGACGAGGGCTCCCTCCGTCTGTCCGGGCAGGGCGTGCGCGACACGACGCGCATCGCGGCATCCGCTCCCGAGCTGTGGGTGCAGATCCTCGGCGCGAACGCCGGGCCCGTCGTCGAGATCCTCGATTCCCTGGCCGCCGACCTGCGTGAGGTGTCGGACGCGCTGCGCGACCCGGGCGCCGCGGGTGCCCGTCGTGTCGTCGCGGAGACGATCCGTCACGGCAACGACGGCGTCGACCGGCTTCCCGGTAAGCACGGCCAGAACCGGCGCTTCGAATCGCTCGTCGTGATGATCGATGACACCCCCGGTCAGCTCGGCCGTCTGTTCGGTGAGCTCGGAGAGCTCGGCGTCAACGTCGAGGACCTGCGTCTCGAGCACTCGCCGGGCGCGCAGTTCGGCCTCGCCGAGATCAGCGTCGAACCGGCCTCGCTGCACGGCGCGATCTCGGGGCTTCAGGAACGTGGATGGCGGATTGCGGGGAACACCAATGACTGACACTTCTCTCGACCGGTCCGCCGCCGACACCTCGGCCGTGGACTTCATCGCGATCGACGGTCCCGCGGGTTCCGGAAAGTCGAGCGTGTCGAAGGCGGTCGCGCGGCGCCTCGGCTTCGGCTACCTCGACACCGGATCCGCCTACCGGGCGCTCGCGTGGCACGTGCTCGATCGGGGCGCTGACACGGCGGATGCCGACGCGGTGCTCGCCGCGGCATCCGATTTCCCCGTGCGTCTCGGGCTCGACCCCGACGACCGCACCGTGCGCGTCGGCGACGTCGACATCACCGATGCGATCCGCGAACCACGGGTGTCGGGCGCCGTGAGCGGTGTCGCCCGCGTGCCCGCCGTGCGGGCCCAGGTCAACGATCTCTTCCGCTCCCTCGTCGCCGAGGCGCCGTATCCGGCCGTCGTCGTCGAGGGCCGCGACATCACGACGGTCGTCGCCCCCGACGCACCCGTCCGCATCCTGCTGACCGCGGCCCCCGAAGTGCGGGCCGCACGCCGAGCCGGTGAACTCGCCGGCGAGAACGCGGATGCCGTCGCCGCTGCTTTGCACAAGCGCGACGCCTCCGACAGCGCCGTCGTCGACTTCCTCAACGCCGCGGACGGCGTCGAGGTCGTCGACTCGACGGAGCTCGATTTCCCCCAGACCATCGATGCCGTCCTCACGGTGATCGAACGACTCCGAGGAGCACACCGTGGCTGACGAAGAATACGAAGGCGGCCCTGACCGTCTCGCCGAGAAGATGGAGGAGCTCGACGAGCACCTCGCCGAACAGCGGGCCGAGACGCTGCGCGCCGGCCTCGCCGACTACGAGCTCGACGACGAGGATGCCGCACTCCTCGCCGGTGTCGAGCTGGGCGAGGACGGGATCCAGTTCCTGCCCGCGCTGCCCGTCGTCGCGATCGTCGGGCGCCCGAACGTCGGTAAGTCGCAGCTCGTGAACCGCATCCTCGGCCGCCGCGAGGCCGTCGTCGAGGACACCCCCGGCGTCACCCGCGACCGCGTCACCTACAAGGCGGAGTGGGCGGATCGCCGCTTCACCCTCGTCGACACCGGTGGGTGGGAGCCGGATGCCCGCGGCATCGATCGCTCCGTCGCCGCGCAGGCCGAGGTCGCGATCGATCTGTCCGACGTCGTGCTGTTCGTCGTCGACGCGATGGTCGGTGCCACCTCGACCGATGAGCACGTCGTGAAGCTGCTGCGCAAGAGCGGCAAGCCGGTCTTCCTCGTCGCCAACAAGATCGACGACGCGCGCCAGGAGCCCGAGGCCGCAGCCCTCTGGAACCTCGGTCTCGGCGAGCCGCACCCGGTCTCGGCCATCCACGGTCGTGGCGTCGCGGATCTGCTCGACGAGGTGCTCAAGAAGCTGCCGGAGGTCTCTGCGGTCGCGAAGGCCGAGATCGGCGGACCGCGTCGCGTCGCGATCCTCGGCCGTCCGAACGTCGGCAAGTCGTCGCTGCTCAACAAGGCCGCGGGCGAAGAGCGCGTCGTGGTCAACGACCTCGCCGGCACCACCCGCGACCCGGTCGACGAGATCGTCGAGCTGGGCGGAAAGCTGTGGACGCTGGTCGACACCGCCGGCATCCGTCGTCGAGTGCACATGGCGCAGGGCGCCGACTTCTACGCGTCGCTTCGTACTTCGGCCGCTCTCGAGAAGGCCGAGGTCGCCGTGGTCGTGCTCGACGTCTCGGAGACGATCAGCGAGCAGGACGTGCGCATCATCGACCTCGTGCTCGAGTCGGGCCGCGCGCTCGTGCTGGCGTTCAACAAGTGGGATCGTCTCAATGACGACGACCTCGAGAACGCCGATCGTCGTCGTTACCTCGAGCGCGAGATCGAGCAGGACCTCGCGCACGTCGCCTGGGCGCCGCGCGTGAACATCTCGGCGAAGACCGGCCGTCACCTCGACAAGCTCGTGCCCGCGCTCGAGACGTCGCTGGAGAACTGGGATCGCCGAATCCCCACCGGTAAGTTCAACGCCTTCCTCGCCGAGCTCGTGGCCGAGCACCCGCACCCGCTGCGCGGTGGCAAGCAGCCGCGCATCCTCTTCGGGACGCAGGCGTCGACGCGTCCGCCGACGTTCGTGCTGTTCACGACGGGTTTCCTCGACCCGGGCTACCGCCGCTTCATCCAGCGTCGTCTGCGCGAGCTGTACTCGTTCGAGGGAACGCCGATCGTCATCAACATGCGTGTGCGAGAGAAGCGCCAGCGCTGATCCTCGTACTCGTGACAGCGGGCGCATCCTCTCCTGGGTGCGCCCGCTTTCGCATGTCAGGGGCTTCTGCAGCGAGCTCCATCGGGTGAGCGCTGTTTTCTCTCTGTGACCGATTCGATGCCCGGACGCGGCGGCTGTGACAGGGTGGAGGGGTGACGATCGTTCCCCCCGCTTTCGATGAGCCGCGCCGCCCGGAGGGGCCGCGCGACCCCGGGGATGCCTGGGTCGTCGCCGACTCGGGGGAGCGGTACTGGGGGCGTTTCGGCGCTGCGGGGCTGTTGGCCGTGGATGCCGAACGCGGGGTGCTGCTGCAGCACCGCGTCGCCTGGAGCCATTTCGGCGGCACCTGGGGCCTGCCGGGCGGCGCGCTGCACGAGGGCGAGAGCTCGATCGTCGGCGCGTTGCGCGAGGCACGGGAAGAAGCGGGAGTGCCCGAGGGCGCCGTCCGCCCGAGATTCACCAGCGTGCTCGATCTCGAGATCTGGTCGTACACGACCGTCGTCGCCGATGTGCACACGCCCTTCGAGCCCGTGATCAGCGACCCGGAGAGCGTCGCGCTCGAGTGGGTGGCCATCGACGACGTGGAGTCCCGGCCGCTGCATCCCGGCTTCGCCCGCGCCTGGCCGGAGCTGCGCCGCCTTCTCGAAGAGCGCGTGGCCCTCGTCGTCGATGCGGCCAACGTGGTCGGGTCGGTTCCCGACGGTTGGTGGAAGGATCGTGCCGGCGCCGCCGAGCGACTGGCCGGGCGGCTGGACGGCGTCGCAATCGCAGCGCCCGAGCTGGGTATCGGCGGAACCGAATGGTTCCCGGAGGTGTCGCTCGTGGTCGAGGGCCAGGCGCGGGCGCTCGACGCGCATCCGCCCGGAGTCTCGATCGTGCGCGCGGATGCCGCCGGTGACGACGCCATCGTCGCCGAGGTCGAGAAGCGCGTCGGTTCCGGAGCGAACGTCTTCGGGGTCACGAGCGACCGCGAGCTAGCCGACCGCATCCGGCGGACCGAGCCGGCGCAGGTGCGCTCGGCTGGATGGCTGCTCGAGCGACTCTGAACGAGTCCGCCCCTGTGGTGTTCCCGGAGTGAACGTCAGCGGAGGAAGTCGTCCGATCCGCGCTCGGACCGTGCGTGCAGGCGATCGATCTCCCGGCGTTCGCGTTTGGTCGGGCGTCCGGCCCCGCGGTCGCGGAGGCCGAGCGCCGCCTGCGGCTCGCGCTCGGGGGTTCTGTCGTCGTAGGCGACGGCGGCGAGGGGTGCGCCGACGCGCTTGACGAGCAGCTGCCGCACGAAGAGGATGCGGTCGAATCCGGCGATGCGGATGCGCACCTCATCGCCGATCTTGAGAGCCTGCGCCGCCTTGATCTTGTCGCCGTTGACGCGCACATGCCCCGCGCGGCAGGCCGTGGTCGCAGCGGAGCGGGTCTTGTAGACGCGCACGGCCCAGAGCCAGCTGTCGACGCGTGCGGTGGTGCTCATGGTGTGCTCCTGCGGGTGAGAGCGGCGATGGTGCCGGCGATGAGGAGGCCCTGGCCGAGCGTGTAGGTCAGCATCACGAGGGGACTGCCCCAGGGGGAGACAACTTCGGGAAGGAAGAGGCGGAAGGCGAGGATCGAGTCGCTCGCGAGGAAGAAGGCGCCGCCGACCGCGATGGTCGAGGTGCCGCGTGCCGAACTGGCCGCGGTCCCCGCGAGGACGAGGCCGTAGATCGCCAGAGCGAGGAGGAGTCCGTCGGTGTGCGGCCCGAGAATCGTCAGCATCGCGATCCACCAGACGGCGTAGACCAGCGTCCACCACGGCAGCGGCCTCTGGGCAAGGAGCCGAAGGAAGAGCGCGATGTAGGCCAGGTGAGCAAGACCGAAGAAGCCGAGCATCAGCGGCAGCTCGGGAAGCGCGGGGAAGAAGGCGCCCGCGCTGTCGCCCAGCCACGAGAGGACGAGCGCCGCAGCCAGGAGCCACGTGGCCTGCGGGGATCCGATCCGCCGCGCGAAGACGATCAGCGGGACGGCCAGTAGCGGCATCAGCAGGATCTTCGTCGGTCCCGCCGCCGGGCTGTCGATGGCCAGAAGGATGACGTGCACGACCGAGACGATGGCGTAGGGCGTGAAGGCCCAGACCAGCGCGGGGGAGAGGACGCGTCGGTGCATCTCCCCATCGTAGAGTCGCGGCGGGCCGGCGGACGGGTCAGGACTCGATAGGTCAGGACTCGACGGTGACGTGCGTGATGGTGTCGTCATCGCCGAGATGGGCGGCGGGCCAGTAGCCCTCGGGGAAGTGCGTGCCGCAGGTGTCGGTCAGGTGGAGCACGATCGTGCCGTCGGCGGACGCCTCGATTGCCTCGAGGGCCAGGTCGGATGCCGCTTCGTCGAACTCGAACGGTTCGGGGTCGCCCTGGCTGAAGGCCGTGACCACCGCATCGGATGCGCGGCGCTGAATCGAGTCGATGTCGGCGACGACGGCGCGGAGGCGGGGGAGTCGTGCGCGGGATTCCTCGGCCGACGTCCCCTCGAGCATGAGCTCGATCGAGGAGTCGTCGCGGACGAGCGATCCGCCGTACCAGTCGTGCGTGAGCACCGTGCCGTCGGTGAGTTCGGTCGTCGCGCGGGTGAAGGTGCCGAGTTCGGCGTCGTCGATGATCGGATGCTCGTCGCTCATGTCTCCACGCTATCGCTCGACGCAGGTACGTCGGGGTTCATTTCGAGAGGTCGAGTGTCACGAGTGGACGCCCGGTCTTCAGCTCGCCGCGCGGGCGGAACCCCTCGGAGAGGAACGTCGTGAGCATGCCGTGGAACAGTTCGTTCGCGTGCTGCTTCGTGCCGCCGGTGTCGACGGGGTATCCCTCGATCAGACGGGCCCCCGCCGTGCGGGCATAGCCGACGGCCGCGTGCAGCAGGGCGCCGTTGAGGCCCTGTCCCCGGTGCTCGCGTCGCACGACGAAGCAGGTCACGGCCCAGACCGAGTCATCGTCGAACGGCTCTTCGGTGGCGGCGGCGATCGCGCGGGTGTGCTCCAGGCGGCGCTGCACGGTTCGCGGGCCGATGCGGATCCATCCGGCGGCCTCGCCGTCGACGTAGGCGATCAGTCCCGGCGGCGGCCCCGCGTCGATCTCTTCGCGGAGCATCGTCGTGCGCTCGGGCGTGGTCGTCTCGTTCCAGTCCTTATTGCGCAGCATCGGCCAGATGCACTGACAGCTGGCGCCGTCACCGCCTCCGGTCAGCGCGCGCTGCACGTCGTCCCACCGGGCGCTGGTGGCCAACTCGGTCGTGATCGTGGTCATGGGCGGCACGCTACGCCGGGTATCCGACACTCGCAACGCCGGTGGTTCGCGGAGGCCCCGGCGTCAGGCTAAGATGGATGAGTTGCCTGCGCGAGAGTGCAGAACAACGGGCTGTGGCGCAGCTTGGTAGCGCACTTGACTGGGGGTCAAGGGGTCGCAGGTTCAAATCCTGTCAGCCCGACCGATAAAGAGGCCCGGAATCGCGCGGAAGTCGCGAGGTTCCGGGCCTCTGTTGTATCCGCCGCCGTGCCGTGGTTGTGCACTGCGTTGTGCAGTTGCTCGCGGGACGAGCGCCGAAGCGCTCTCCGCAGCGCACCGAGCGGCGTCGCCGATCAGGTGCGGGTAGATGTCGCTAGCGACCAAAATCGACGAGTGGCCGAGCCGTCTCGCCACGAGTGCGATGTCGGCTCCGCTCTCGAGCAGCAGCGATGCGGGCATGCGCTGTAAGCCGTGCATCGTCATATCAGGTAGGCCGACATCGCGGCGCAGCGATAGGGGGTGACTACTCCCTAGCACTGGACATCACTGCTCATCACGGTTGAGGGTTCTCTGGAGGTCAGGGGTTGCAGTTTCAGATCCTCTCAACCGGCAGAAAAGCCGTGATGAGACGCAAGTTTCACCCTAATGCGGCAAAGGTCAGATGCCGGTCTGGGGGGACTCGCCTGTGACTTTCGTCGAGGCGTGCCCGAGAAGACTTGGAGCACATGGAGTGGGACACCGGCGCGGCAAGCATGTGCACGAAACTCATCAACAGCGGTGCGGTTGGGGGCACTTGATCGTGCTGTTGTCGGTGTGAAACGCGCTGAAGTTCATCGTGGTGGGGCTGATCAGCTTCAGTCTGCTGATCTATGCGCGCATTCGCGAGTGCGCCGATCAGATGGTGTGGACCGATTCAGTGGGGCATGCCTGGCGTGTTCTGCTCGACATCAGGAGACCGGATCGGGCATTCTGGTGAAACGATAATCATCTCAGCAGGAGCGCAGCGCTGGCGGTCCTTCAGTAAAGGACCGCGAATGACCCAGCAGACTGCGCCCACAGACTCCAGCGATGAGCAGAAGGGCTCGTTAGCTCCGATGCGGGTCTCTCGCATCGAGGTGCGCAACTTCCGTTTACTGCGAGAAGTCGACATCGACCTTGATAGTCGCACGACCGTGCTGGTTGGCAGGAACAACAGTGGCAAGACCACTCTCGCTGAGGCGTTTACTCGCTTTCTGCAGCCATCAACATTGAACTTCACCGTGGCCGACTTCTCCGCCGAGAGCTACCCGGAATTCCTGGAAGCATGGAAGGCCTACGCGATAGGAGACGAAGAAGTCGCGAGGAGTCTTCTCCCCGAGATCTCCCTCACCGTGGAGATCTCGTATTCGAAGGAGCTGCCCGAGTATGGGCCTCTAGCTGCAGCAATCGTCGATCTCGACCCCGACTGCACAACAGCGATGATCCGCTTGAGCTACTCACTCGAAGGTGGACGCTTGTCGGACTTCTTCGAGGGGCTCGCAGTCGACCCGAACACGGGTGACGAACCGGATGTCGAGCGCGTGCTGGGGTTGGTCGGAGACCGAGTTCAAGGAATGTTCGCACGGTCAGTCACCGCAATCGACCCAGGAGATGCATCCAACACGCGTGTCATCGCACTAGAGGCGATGCGGCGCATCCTCACCGTTCACTTCTTGAAAGCTCAGCGCGGACTCGATGACGAGAAGGAACGACCGAAAGACCTGATCGGCAGCATTTTCCAGAGCCTGTTTGACGCCGCATCCAAAGCGAACGAAGGAACTGCCCAAAAAGAAACTGCCGATGCGCTCACCGAAGCCGTATCTGGCATTGAGCAGGATCTGGGCACCAGAGTCAGCGAAATGGTGAAGGGAATCATCCCAGCACTTCGGACCTTCGGATACCCCGGTCTCACAGACCCTGGCCTCAAAGCAGAGACGACTCTCGACATCGAGCGTCTGCTGGGGAACCACACCAGCATTCGTTACGACGGCGTAGCTGGGGTTTCACTTCCTGAGTCGTATAGCGGTCTAGGGTCTCGTAACCTCATCCTGATGCTGCTCACGCTTCTTAGCTACTACCGGGAGTATGCGACGAGAGGAAACATCCCTGGGCTGCACTTGGTCTTCATCGAAGAGCCTGAAGCGCATCTTCATCCGCAGATGCAGGAGGTGTTCATCGAGCAGCTCGCCTCGGTCGCTGAGCTTTTCCCGGGCTTGGACGAACAAACGCATCCTTGGTGGCCTCAGTTCGCGGTGTCAACACACTCTTCCCATGTTGCCAACCGTGCGGACTTCTCAACGATCCGATATTTCCGTGTCGAGAACGACCCAAAGGATGGCCCCGGCCACCACGCCAATGTCCTCGACCTCACTGACGCTGAGGGCCTCGACAAGAAGTTTCTACACCAGTACCTGACCCTCACCCGCTCCGACCTTTTTTTCGCCGACAAAGCCATACTTGTGGAAGGCACGAGCGAACGGCTGATCGTTCCTGCGGCCATCAGAAACGCCAAGCTCAGGCTCAACAGCCAGTACGTTGCACTCATGGAAGTGGGAGGCGCATACGCTCACATCTTCTTCCCGCTCCTTGACTTCCTTCGTATTCCAACACTTATCATCACCGACATCGATGCGATAGGCCAGGTCGAAGGCAAGAGTCGAGACGGCGCAACGACTGTTCACGAAGGTACATCAACAAGCAACGCAACCATCAAGAAGTGGTTCCCCGCCTCCGACGATCAGAACCCAACTGCCTTGTTGGACGCTGCTGAGACGGACGCCATCATCAGTGGCAAGCGGTACCTTGCATTCCAAGTTCCTGAGAGCGAAGGGAAAGCCTGTGGCCGCACCTTCGAGGACGCCTTCCTGCTCGCTAACCCCTCTGCTGGAGGGCTCACGCTCACGGGCGATATCAGCGAGGACGAGGCCCGCGTTCGCGAGGCTGTGGACGGTCTGAAGAAGAGCGACTTCGCTTTGCGATTCGCCGTTGAGGAGGAGGGTTGGAAGACCCCTCGATACATTCAACGAGGACTCGACTGGTTACTGAATTACTCCACCGCGGTTGAACCCGTGGCTGAGGCCCCGAGCGACTCGGGAGTGGTTGTTCGATGACCGCTCCGGAGAACACCGTTGCTCACAACGCCGAGCGAGCGAGCGAGGAAGCTCTAGCGGACCTCTTTGCTGCGCTCGATAGTCGCAGGAACTTCAAACTTGAAGCGGGGGCAGGAGCAGGCAAGACCTACTCGCTGGTCCAAGCTCTGCGACGCATACTGAAAAACAAGTCCGTCTACCTTCCCCGCAGCGATCAAAGAGTCGCCTGTCTCACTTACACCAAGGTTGCCCGCGACGAGATCAAAGCAAGAACTGATGACGATCCCGCCATCTTCGCCGATACCCTCCACGGCTTCCTGTGGGAGATGATCAGTCCATACCAGAAGGCTCTCTCGGTGGCCCTCCACGCCTCAGAGAGTTGGAAAGACCGCCTTGCGGAGACCCCAGAGACTACTGGGCTGGCGATTGAGTACGAACTTGGAATTCGCGGCGTTCATGATGATCGAATAACGCTCCATCACAATGACATCCCAGAGTTCGCGATTCAGCTCTTCGGCAATGAGAAGTTCCGGTCGCTCATCACCGACCGATTCCCTGTCATCTTTATTGATGAGTACCAAGATACCCCGTCTGGGCTTGCTGAAGGAGTGCTATCTGGTCACGGAGAAGACCGTACAAGCCCTGTCGTTGGTTTCTTCGGTGACCACTGGCAACAGATCTATGACAGGACATGTGGTTCGATCGAGCATCCTTCGCTCACATCGATCCCGAAGAACGCCAACTTCCGATCGGACAGATCGGTCGTCAGGTTCCTGAACAAGCTACGCCCGGAGCTTCCTCAGGCGCCTCGAGCCGATGCCGGTGAGGGCACAGTCACGGTGTATCACTCCAACTCCTGGCCGGGCGTCCGTCAAGGCAGAAATTGGAAGGGCCAGATCTCCCAAGAGGCAACCCAAGCATGTCTGGAATGGCTCCAATACGCGTCCCCAAGCAGCACATGGATCCAGGACTCAGAGGATCTGAAGATCCTAATGCTCACGCACGCGACGATCGCGAACGAACTCGGCTACCCGAGCCTTCCAGGGGTATTCGGCTCCAACGACGCCTTTGCCAACAAGGAAGACCCGGTGATCGAGTACCTTGTCGATATTGTCGAACCCGCCATGCAGGCGTTCTCCGAGCACAAATACGGCGAGTTGTTCCGCCTCCTGGGGAGCAAGAAGCCAACGCTCAATGCACCGAAGGATAAGCATCGCTGGTCGGATTACTTCGATTCGGTCATCTCGACCAGTCGTTCGGGCACGATCGGGGACGTGTTGGACCTCTTGAACTCGCAGATTCTCTTCTCCTTACCCGCACGAGTGGCCAAGAGACAGCGCGAGTTGCGGGAGGCGCTCCTGGCTCTCGGCACGGGAGAGGAACTTCGAGAGCCACGAAAGCTGGTTGAGCATCAGGCGCTACGCTCCGTGCCGTATGCCGAAGTTCGCGCGCTTCGCTCGTACTTGGAACACAGCACCGTTTTCTCAACCAAACACTCTGTAAAGGGCGCAGAGTTTGACGACGTGATCGTACTTGTCGGGCGCGGCTGGACCAAGTACGACTTCGCCAAGATGATCGCTGCCCACGCTCCGCAGAGCAATCCAGAACTTAGGCAGGTCGGGAGTTTTCAGCACTCACGCAACCTTTTCTACGTCTCCGCTTCGCGAGCAAAACACAACCTTGCGCTGCTGTTCGTTCAAGAACTCAGCGACGATGCAATCGCGGTACTCGAGGACTGGGCAGGACAGGTGAATGTGATCTCGATTGAGTTCGACGAGGCTGGAACACCACGATCGCTCTCCGCGTAGGAATTTCCAGGGGCATGCTATCTTCATGATTTAACAATCAGTTGACGATGCGGGTGCGGCAGGACGGTCGTCCGGAGACATAGGCACAGGCGACGGCGGGGAGCGACGCCGTCGGCAGTCACCCCGCTATCGTGACGCCGACGAAGCCGCAGGCGAGAAACCGACCGAGCTGCTGCGACGGGAGTGCGGATCAGGCGTCGATGCGCGGACGCCTCCGCAGCAGAAGCGCGGTCGCTCCGAGAACCAGTAGAACGCCGGCCAACGGCCCGGCGCCGAGATCGAGTCCGCTCTCGGCGAGCTCCGGTGAAACGGGTGCCGGAGGTGCTCCGACGGCCGGTCCTGCCGGCGGTGCGGCGACGACCGCGGGCGCGATCGTGATCTCATACGCGACCACGACATCGGGCGAGGTCCCGTTGCTCACCACGACGGTGAAGGGGAAGGTGCCGGGTGCGGTCGGCGTTCCGGTGATGACGCCGGTGATCCCATCGAGCGCGAGTCCGGGAGGCAGGGAGCCCTCGGCGATCGCGTATGTCGGAGCCGGGGTACCGGTGGCGGTGATCGTATGCGTGTAGTCCACACCGGTCTCGCCGTTCGCCGGTGCGCCGGATGTGACCTCGGGGCTTGTGCTCACCGTGCCGGGAGCAGAGCAGCCACTCGGTGCGACGATGACGTTGTCATCGAGGGTCACGGCGCCGGTGCGGGCCAGCAACCTGCCCTCGATGGTCGCGGCGGTCTGCGCCGTGACGGAGACGTCTGCCATGACGGTGCCGATGAACTGAGCTGCCGAGCCGATCGTGGCGGACGACCCCACCTGCCAGAACACGTTGCAGGCGCTCGCACCGCCGGTCAGGATGATGGTCGCGCCGGTCCCGATCGTGAGAGTGGATGCGGCCTGGAAGACCCAGACGGACCCTGCCGTACCCTCGAGCGTGAGTGCACCCGAAAGCGAGAGCTCGCCACCCGCGTAGACGCCAGGGGTGAGCGAGGCCCCCGCGAGATCGCCCAGCCCGGACACGGTCGGCGTCAGGCCAGCTGCGACATCGTATGCCGTCGTCAGATCGACCTGCGCCTGGGCGGCGACGGCGTCGGTCTGGTGCACAGTGCCGTTCACGGTTCCCGGAGGGAAGCCGGTGATCGAGGTCTCGGGGCTGAGTCCGAGATCGCCGTCGAGTACCGAGGGCCCGGTGTTGGTGACCGCCGCGGCTGCCAGCACGGCGAACGGGGTTGCGGTACCGAGATCGATCGGGCCGTCGATCGTCGTGTCGGCGGATGCCGCGCTCGGGGAGGAGACGAGAAGGACGGCGGCGACGGCCGCCGCGAGGATGGTGGCGGGTCTACGTGAGGGGAACATGACGTTCCTTCCGTTCAGGAGGGCTCGTCATCGACGGGGGTCAACAGGTCGGCACCTCCCGCCTGTCTATCACCGATATATCAATGCTCCCGATCTGGGCGGAACTGACCACTCAATCGTGACCTGGGCGCTCCCGCGCTCACGGACTCAGCATCCCCATTCCTCCCGCTCCTAGACTGGGCCGCACGGCGCCTGTGCCGAGGAGGACCGGATGGACCACGAATCACTTTCCGACGCCAAGCCCTGGCTGAATGCCTACGCCGAGGGCGTTCCGCACGAGATCGACGAGGTGACTCAGACCCTCCCCGAGATGCTCCGGCAGAGCGCCAAGAAGCACGCGAAGCGTACGGCGCTCGAGTTCTTCGGCGCGCGCACCAGCTATGCCGATCTTGACGAGCGGGTCAGGCGCGCGGCCGCCGGTCTCCGGAGCCTCGGCGTGCGAAAGGGAGACCGGGTCGCTCTCGTTCTCCCGAACTGCCCTCAGCACGTCGTCGCCTTCTACGCGGCGCTGCGACTCGGCGCGATCGTCGTCGAGCACAACCCGCTCTACACGCCGCGCGAGCTGCGCCATCAGTTCGAGGATCACGGTGCGACGTTCGCCATCGTGTGGAACAAGGTCGCCGACACCGTTGCAGCGTTCCCGTCCGACGTGCGCCCGGCGCACATCCTCACCGTCGATCTGACGCGGGCGATGCCGGCCGCGCAGCGCCTGGCGCTGCGTCTGCCGGTCCGACGAGCGCGCGACGCACGCGCGGCCCTGACCGCCAAGGCGCCGCGGGGTCGCGGCATCCGCGAGTGGGAGAGCATCGAGCGATCCCGGCCACTGCCGCGGCGCGCACCCGGCCCCGAACTCGACGACATCGCCCTGCTGCAGTACACGAGCGGAACCACCGGCGAGCCCAAGGGTGCGATGCTCACCCATCGCAACCTCCGCGCGAACGCGATGCAGGGTCGTGCCTGGCTGCCCGGCCTCCGCGAGGGGGAGGAGACGGTCTACGGAGTGCTGCCGCTGTTCCACGCCTACGGGATGACGCTCTGCCTGACGTTCGCGATGGGCATCGGAGCCAAGCTCGTGCTGTTCCCGACGTTCGACGTCGGTCTCGTCTCGACGGCCGTGCGCAAGTCTCCGCCCACGTTCCTCCCCGCAGTGCCGCCGATCTACGACCGTCTGACCCGTGCGGCATCCCGCGACGGCCTCGATCTCTCGACCGTGCGATTCGCGATCTCGGGGGCGATGAGCCTGCCCGTGTCGACGGTCGCACGCTGGGAGGAGGTCACCGGCGGCCTCCTCGTGGAGGGCTACGGGATGACCGAGACCTCGCCCGTCGCCCTCGGCAACCCCGTCGGCCCGACGCGGCGTCCCGGAACCGTCGGCGTCCCGTTCCCGAGCACGACCATCCGGGTGGTCGATCCCGACGATCCGCAGATCGACGTGGCAGCCGGTGATCCGGGCGAGTTGCTCATCCACGGGCCGCAGGTGTTCTCGGGCTATTGGGGGCGCCCGGAGGAGACGGCCGAGACCCTCTTGCCGGGAGGTTGGGTGCGCACCGGAGACATCGTCACCGTGTCGGAGGACGGCTTCGTGACGGTGGTCGATCGCCGTAAAGAGCTCATCATCACCGGAGGATTCAACGTCTCGCCCAGCGAGGTGGAGGAGGCGCTGCGGTCGCACCCGGACGTGGAGGATGCCGCGGTCGTGGCTCTCCCGCGCGGCGATGGTGCCGAGATGGTGGCGGCCGCGGTCGTGCTGCACGGCTCGGCGGCGATCGAGATGGAGGCGCTCCGCGACTACTGCCGCACCCGGCTCGCGGCCTACAAGGTTCCGCGACGGATCGTGCCGATGGACGATCTGCCCCGGTCGCTGATCGGGAAGGTTCTCCGGAAGGACGTCCGTCAGCGGATGCTCCAGGAGGAGATCTAGCGCGACGGGGGATGAGCCCTCTCGAGTCGTCTGCCCCACGCAGGTCTTCTCGAGAGGGCTTCACCGTCCTCCCGGACGGTGGGGAGGCGGCGATGAAAACTCGCTGCTCTCTCTTGGGGCTGATTCCCCAGTCCTCAGCCCCTGTAGCCCCCGCTACGCATATCAGAATATCCCGAAATTGTCTTGTCCGCCATTTGGGGGACAAACTTTTTTGAAAGTCGTGATTTTCCGGGGTCCCTACCGCCTCGAGCGGATGCTTCCTAAGGTGGAGTCATGGACAGATCGATCGTGTTTCCGGGGCAGATCGCCATCGCGCAGGGCCACCGCGTCGAGGTGACCGAGCAGCTCGATCCGCTCAGTGGCGAGACGCTCGCGATCGCCGTTCGCGATCTCGAGACGAACATCCGCTACCGGCTCGTCGAAGAGGCTGCCGGTGTCGATGAGGTGCGTTGGCTGGGCAGGGTGCTGGACTGCGCGATCGGCGTGTCGTCGACCGGCTCGCGCACGGAGCTGCGTCTGGATGTCCGCGGGCCGGGTCCGGTCGGCGCGAAGGTCGCGCTGCGCGAGGCGGATGCCGCAGCCGATGCCGCCAAAGCCGAAGCCGACCGCTGGGGCGGATCCGATCGCCCGCCGCCCGTCGAGGAGTCCGAGCGCTTCTGGTGAGTGGACGACCCTCCGGCGCACGGGTACTCATCGGAAGTCCCGCGAGCGGTGGGAGAGGCCGGTGCGCAGATCGTCGAAGGCATCCGCGAGCACATTGATGACCCCTTCCTCGGATCGTTCGAGGATTCCCCGGATGATCAGTGCGGGGGAGTCCCGAGCGACCCGGCGGTAGCGGTTCCAGACGCCCGCCGAGCAGATGATGTTGACGAGTCCCGTCTCGTCTTCGAGATTCACGAAGGTCACGCCCGCCGCGGTCGCCGGTCGCTGGCGGTGGGTGACGAGGCCGGCGACCTCGACACGGCGGCCCGTCTCGTGGGTGCGCAGATCGGCGGAGGTGAGCACGCCGCGCTCGCCCAACGCCGCGCGGAAGTGCAGCATCGGGTGGTCGTCGGTCGAGACCCCGGTGGCCCACAGATCGGCGGAGAGGCGTTCGTAGCTGCTCTGATCGGCGAACAGGGGAGGCTGCACCGACACGCTGGTCCCCGGCAGGAAGCGGGAGCGGTCATCGGCCGCCGCGCCCGCGAGCCAGATGGCCTCTCGGCGCTCCAGCCCGAGGCAGGCGAATGCCCCGGCGGTCGCGAGCGCCTCGAGCTGCGCGGCCGTGGCATCCGTGCGCCGCACGAGATCGTTCAGATCGCGATACGGGCCGTGCGCCTCGCGCTCCGCGACGATCCGCTCGGCCATCGGCACCCCGATCCCACGCACCCCGCTGAGCCCCATCCGCACGGCGTAGCCGCCATCGCGACGGTGAGCATCGGATTCGTCCGGGGCATCGCGGTCGAAGCGCAGCGTCGGCGGCTGGGGCATGACGCGGCAGGAGTCGCGGCCCGTCGGCATCCGGCCCTCTGCTCCGGTGAGCGGTTCGAGCGTCTCGGTGGCCCCGGAGACCTGCAGATCGGGGCGCCGCACTTCCACGCCGTGCCGACGGGCATCCGCCGTCAGCGTCGCCGCGGAGTAGAACCCCATGGGCTGCGAACGCAGGAGGCCGGCGAGGAAGGCAGCGGGGTAGTGCAGCTTCAGCCAGGAGCTGGCGTAGACCAGGAGGGCGAACGACAGGGAGTGCGACTCCGCGAAACCGAAGTTCGCGAACGCCTGGATCTGCGCGTAGATGCGATCGGATGCCGCCTCATCGAGTCCGCGTCGTGCCATGCCCGCGTAGAGCTTCTCGCGCACCTTCTCGATCTTCTCCAGGCCCCGCTTGGATCCCATCGCCCGACGGAGCAGGTCGGCCTCGTCGGCGGTGCAGTCGCCGACCGCGGTCGCCATCTGGATCAGCTGTTCCTGGAAGATCGGGATGCCCAGGGTGCGCTTCAGGATCGACTCGAGATCCGCGTGCGGATAGGGGATCGGGAAGTCGACGGGCGCCTCACCTCGGGCCGCGCGTTCCCTGTTCTCCTCGTCGACCCTGTCCTTCGCCATCTTGCGCTGCACGAACGGGTGCACCGCCCCACCCTGGATGGGGCCCGGACGGATGAGGGCGATCTGGATCGCGAGGTCGTAGAAGCTCCGTGGTTGCAAGCGGGGCAGCAACCCGATCTGCGCCCGGGACTCCACCTGGAAGACACCGATCGAGTCGGCGCGGCAGAGCATGTCGTAGACGCCGGGCTCCTCCTTGGGCAGGGTCTCTAGCGTCCAGAGCTCGCCCGTCGCCTCGTGGATCAGGTCGAAGCAGTGCTGCAGGGCCGCCAGCATCCCGAGACCCAGCAGGTCGAACTTCACCAGGCCCATGAACGCCGCGTCGTCCTTGTCCCATTGGATGACGGTCCTGTTCTCCATGCGCGCGTGCTCGACCGGAACGACCTCACCGACCGGACGCGCAGTGAGCACCATCCCGCCCGAATGGATGCCGAGGTGGCGCGGCGCCTTCATCAGCTCACCGGCGTAGGCGAGAACGTTCTCGGGGATGTCGTGCCCTTCTGCGGGCTCCAGCCCGGCACCCCAGCCGTCGACCTGCCGCGACCACGAGTCCTGCTGTCCCGGGGAGTGCCCGAGCGCCCTGGCCATGTCGCGCACGGCGTTCTTCGGCCGGTACTGGATCACGTTCGCCACCTGTGCGGCGCGTTCCCGGCCGTACTCGGCGTACACCCACTGGATGATCTCCTCGCGGCGCCGCGAGTCGAAGTCGACGTCGATGTCGGGCTCCTCCTGACGGGTCGTCGCGAGGAACCTCTCGAAGGGCAGCCCGTACAGGATGGGGTCGACGGCGGTGATCCCCAACAGGTAGCAGACCGCGCTCGCCGCGGCCGACCCGCGCCCCTGGCAGAGGATGCCTCGGCGACGGGCCTCGGCGACGATGCCGTGAACGATGAGGAAGTAGCCGGGGAAGTCCTTCTCCTCGATCACGTTCAGTTCGCGTTCGATCCGACTCCGCCCGGCGTCGTCGATGCGGGGGTACTTCGAGGGCACGGCGTCCCAGACGAGTCGGCGCAGCCAGCTCATCGGGGTGTGCCCCTCGGGGACCTTCTGCCGGGGAAGGGCGGGGCGGGCGAGACGCAGGGGGAAGGCGGATGCCGCGGCCAGCTCGAGCCCCGAGGAGATGGCTCCGGGGTACCGCCGGAAGCGCGCCGTCATCTCGGCGCCGCTGCGCAGATGCGCGCCCCCGTGCGCGGGGAGCCATCCATCGAGCTCATCCATGCTGCGCACCGCCCGGACCGCGGCGACGGCCTCGGCGAGCGGCGCCTGCTGTGGGGCGGCGTAGTGCACGTTGTTCGTCGCGACGACGGGGAGGTGCATCCGTCCCGCCAACTCCGCGAGCACGTCGTTGCGGCGGGTGTCGAGCGGATCTCCGTGGTCGAAGAGCTCGACGGCGACGTGCTCTGGGCCGAAGAGGTCGACGAGGTGCTGCAACGGTGCCCGGGCGTCACCGCGTTCGAGCCCCTGACGCACCGCACCTTTGCGGCATCCGGTCAGGATGGTCCAGTGGCCTCCGGCGCTCGCCGCGAGCTCGTCGAGATCGTAGACGGGGCGGCCCTTCTCACCGCCCCGCAGCTGCGCGGCGGTGATGACTCCGGAGAGCCGGTGGTAGCCCTCCATCCCGCGGGCGAGGACGAGCAGGTGCTCGCCGACCGGATCGGGCGTGCCGCGTTGCGGGGCCGGGAGATCGAGCGACAGTTCTGCTCCGAAGACGGTCTGCAGCCGGACGTCCATGAGCTCGGCGACCTCGGCGAAGCGCGCGGCACCGTAGAAGCCGTCGTGGTCGGTGAGCGCGAGGGCGCTGAGTCCGAGGCGCTCGGCCTCGATCAGGAGCGCCTCGGGGGAGGACGCGCCGTCGAGGAACGAGTACGAGGAGTGGGCGTGCAACTCTGCGTAGGGCACGGCGTCATCGGGGCGCGGCACGGACGACGGCGGGATACTCTTGCGTCGCCTGCTCACCGGGCCCGGATCGGCCCGCGCCCCGGAGGGCTCGGCGCTCGCGGGCGGTGGCTCGCCGCTCAGAGTGCGAGCCAGCTCGCCCCACTTCAGAGGCGGGTTGTGGAAGCCCATCAGCGGTACCGCCCCTCGGCCCACCAGCGCCCACCGGCGCAGAACACCAGCCAGGCGCGATCCCGGTCATCGATGACCTGGAAGCGATGCCCCTTCTTACCTCCGCCCGAGGCCCAGCGACGCTCATGAACGGGCCAGGGTCCTGCCCACGCGTGCACGGCGGTGCCGTCGATGAACGCGGGATCGGAGGAGAGGGCTCCGCGCTCGTCGATGCGGATCGCGGCACCGTCGGCTCCGGTGACCCCGAGGGGACGGGGCGGGCGGAAGACCTCGGCGGGAAGCGGATCGGGCAGGCTCCCGGGCCAGGGGGAGGCGGGGTCGCGCGGAGCGACCGCGCGCTCACCCCAGGGAGTGAGCACCTGGCGGTCGGCGAGCCACCGTCCGCCGGCGAGCGCGGCGGTGACCACGCCCTCATGCCCCAGCATGGTCTGCACGCGAGACACGGCGTGGTGCAGGCGTTCGTCCGTGCCGGAGCCGAAGAGCCCCGGCTGGTGGTGAGCGGCGTCATCGACCGCGACCGGCACGATCCGCACCGCCGAGATCCCGCCGAACGCCCGTGCCTCGTCGACGGGATCCTTCGCGGTCTGCGCCGCCAGCGCCTCCAGCTGCCAGCGCACCCGGTCGACCAGGTCGGAGGCGTCGAAGCACGAGGGGTGCAGCCACGGTCGGGAGAACACCTGCCCGTTGTCGTCGGTCAGGTCGATGCGCACCTCGGTGCAGACGACGGATGCCTCGCCCAGCGCGAGCATCACCGCATCGGCCGTCTGCCGCACGGCGAAGGCCACCTGATCCGCGCCACCCAATGGGGTCTCGAACTCCACGCTCCGCATCAGTTCGGGGTCGGGAGGGCGGGGCACGAGGCGCTGCGAGTCCGCGCCCGCGGCCAGCGCCCGGAGACGGGCGCCGCGCTCGCCGAAGCGATCGCGCACGTCGACGGGGCCGAGGGCGGCGAACTCTCCGAGCGTGCGGACGCCGAGGCGGAGGAGGAGGCCGGTGATCTGCTCGTCGCGCAGCACCTGCACGGGGAACGGTGCGAGGAACTCCCGTGCCTCACCCGGCGGCACGACGGTGCAGCGCTGCGGCCCGCGGGCGGCGGTCTCGGCGGTGAAGGGGCCGTCGCCGACGCCGATGCGCACCTCGGGGAACCCGGCCTCGGTGAGCTGCGTCACGAGCCAGGCCGCGGCAGCCTCCTCTCCGCCGTGATAGCGGGAGATCCCGCGAGCGCGAAGCACCGCGAGTCCCGGTCGCAGCAGTGTGACGCCGGGGGCGTGCTCCTCGATGAGCTGCAGTACGGGGAGGAAAGCACGCTCGTCGCGGTCGGGATCGTGGGGGAGCACGCGCAGGGAGGAGAGGCGCCCCTGCGCCTCGCGACGGCGCTGCCCGACCCGCACTCCGTGCTCGCGGGCGGAAGCGGTGCAGGCGACGACGATGTTCGCCTGCATCAGGGCCGTCGGCGGGTGCGGGAGCGCGTCGCCCAGTGCGGCGCGCAGCGGCCAGTCGGGGAACCACAGCACCAGGACGCGGAGAGGGGCGCTCATCCGGCATCCGCCCAACGGAGGAGCTCGGGCGCCGGCGCAGGGCTCTGCGTGCGCGCGGGCAGAGAGGGGAGCGCGGCGAGCTCGGTCGTCACGGACTCGAGCGCACCGTCACGCCCGGGCAGTCGCACGCGAACGCTGGAAGCGAGCGGACGTCGGCGGGTCTGCGCGGTCACGGTCACCGTGCGGTCGGACAGCAGCCCCCAGCCCGCGCCGAGGCCGTTCCACTGCGGGTCGTGCACGCGGATGGACCCCTCGCTCTGCGGCCAGACGCCGGTGACGAGCAACGTGGAGCCACGATCGCGCAGCCGGGCGCTCAGGCGGGAGACGTCGGCGTCGCGCAATCGTGTTCCGGGGTGCACGGCGATCAGCGGCACGACTTCGGCGAGGGCGGAGGTCGCGGCGAACCAGCGATCGCCGGGATCGGGCACCAGGATCAGCCGGTCGAGATCGATTCCGAAGCCCGCGGCCGCCTCGACGCCGAGCGTCGGCATACCGACGACGGCGCACCAGTGCCCCTTCTGCGATGCCGCGCTCAACAGGGCGAGGACGAGGCTCGGCGAGGGGGAGAGCGTGTACGCGGTGCCGGCGAGGAGACCTTCGTCGGGGAGGATGGAGGAGAGAGCGGGGTCGAGCGGGAGCACCGCCTGGTCGCTGCGGCGACGCTGCATCCGACTGATCTCGCGGCGCAGACGAAGCACCTCTCCCGCACGCGCATCGCTGTTCGGAGAGAGCGCGGTCACCGCATCGAGCCCGATCCCCATGGTTTCCATCCTCGAACGAATATTCGAATTAATCAAGTGATGGAGTCGATGCTAATTCGCACATCGGACATTGCGCGAACGGGAGTCCGGGCGGCAGGCCGAGGTTATCCACAGCGCCCCGCGGGACGGAACCGGAATCTCCTAGCCTTCCGGGATGGATACGCGCTTCGCCCTCATCGGGCTCGTCCACCTCATGCTGCTCGGCATCGGCGGGTGGCTGCTCGTCATCGACGCGCGCACCCACCGCCTGCCCGATCGCATCGTGCTCCCGACCCTCGCGGGACTCCTGCTGCTCGCACTCGTCGATGCACTCGCGACCGGCGACCGGGCGCCGTCGATCCGCGCGCTCCTGGGCATGATCGTGCTCGGCGGCTTCTACGCACTGCTGCGTCTGCTGAGTCGCTCGGGCATGGGAGGCGGCGACGTGAAGCTCGCGGCCGTGATCGGCCTGGTGCTGGCCTGGCACGGATGGACGGCCCTCGCGGTGGGCGCGGCATCCGCTTTCGTGCTCGGCGCGCTGTACTCCCTGGGGCTCATGGCGCTCCGGCGGGCCGATCGCACCACGCGCATCGCCTTCGGTCCCTGGATGATCGTGGGTGCGGTGCTCGGCGTCCTCGCCGTCTGACCCGGACCCGCCGGTTCTCCGCCCGAAGGTCGGAGCACGGCGATAGGGTGAGGGCATGGCACTCGCACGACTTCACGGCGGCCCGCTGGACGGGCAGATCATTCCTCTCGGCGACGCGGACGACAAGCTGATCGTCCCCTACAGCGAGACGCAGGTGGTGTACAACCGTCGCGGCGAGCCGCAGAACACCGGCTCCGACGACGGCCCCACCGAGATCGACTACTGGTACGACGAGTCCCTCGAGGACCTCACGTCCAACGATGACTGAGCCGTCTCGCACCGTCGAAGTCGAGCGCAAGTTCGACGCCGACGATGCGACGCCGCTCCCTCGTTGGGACGCGATCCCCGGAGTCGACACCGTCACGGACGGTGAGTCCCGCGACCTCGACGCCCAGTACTTCGATACGGCCGACGGGGCGCTGTCGCGCTCCGGAGTGGCGCTGCGTCGACGCACCGGCGGTCCCGATGCGGGCTGGCACGTCAAGGGTCCGCGCGAGGGCGACGGCCGGCTCGAACTGGGATGGCCGCTCGGAGACGGCGAGGGCATCCCGGATGCCGTCGCCGCCACGGTCGCCCGTTGGGCCACCGACCCGTTGACGCCCCTGGCGCGCATCCGCAATGACCGGACCGCGTATCTGTTCACCGGACCCGACGGCGTGATCGCCGAGTTCGTCGACGACCGGGTCCGCGCCACCGACCTCCGCCAGGGGGTCGAGCGCGCGTGGCGCGAGTGGGAGATGGAGCTGGGGCCGGCCGCGCCCGCGGACGCCGACGGTCGCGAGGCTTTCTTCTCCGCGGTCGAGGCCGCGGTGCGCACGGCCGGCGGGCGCGACGCCTCTTCCGGATCGAAGCTCGCCCGCGCACTCGGCTTCTGAGCCTTCGCAGAGGTCGCGACACGGCACAACCCCCTTCCCCCGGGAACAGGCCGCGTGCTTGAGTGACACCATGAGCCGTCCCGCCGTCCTGCGCTCGCTGCAGACGATCGTTCCCGACACCGTCATCGCGCAGGACGCGGTGAGAGACGTCTTCGCGCAGCAGCCCGGTCTCGGGCGGCTCGCGCAGCGGATCGTCACGGCATCCTTCGACGGCTCGGGCATCGACACCCGACACACCGTGATCGAGGAGTTCTCGCCGCTGCACGAGACGGACGAGCCCGTGTTCTTCGCTCCGGCGACGCGCCAGTTGCTCGCGCCGGGCACCCGGGCGCGCAACGACATCTACGTGCGCGAGTCGACGAGGCTGTTCGTGGAGGTCGCGCAGCGGGCGATCGAGGAGGATCCCGACCTTCAGGCATCCGATGTGACGCACGTGATCACCGTCTCGTGCACGGGCTTCCACGCCCCGGGACCCGAGTACGAGATCGTGTGCGCCCTCGGACTGGCCGACAGCGTGCAACGCTTCCATTTCGGTTTCATGGGCTGCTACGCCGCCATGCCGGCCCTGCGCGCGGCGAGCCAGTTCTGCGCGGCGGATCCGGATGCCGTCGTCCTCGTCGTGAGCGTCGAGCTCTGCACCCTGCATCTGCGGTCTTCCGACGACCCCGACACGATCGTCGCGACCTCGCTGTTCGCCGACGGTGGGGCGGCCGGTATCGTCACGGCCCGCCAGCTGCCGTCGGAGGTGCCGGCGCTGAGTCTCGACCGTTTCCACACGGCCATCGCGCCGGAGGGCGAGAAGGACATGGCCTGGACGATCGGTGACGAGGGCTTCGAGATGATCCTCTCGACCGCTGTGCCGCAGATCATCGGCGAGACCATTCTCGGAGCGCTGCGCCCGCTGTACGTCGGCGAGCACGACATGTCGATCGCGTTCGAGGAGGGCGCGATCGGCGAGCGGGTCGCGCACTGGGCGATCCATCCCGGGGGACGCAGCATCCTCGACCGGATCCAGGAGCGTCTCCATCTGAGCGACGCACAGCTGCATCCGGCGCGCGCCGTGCTGCGCGAGAACGGCAACATGTCGAGCGCCACCATCCTCTTCGTGCTCAAGCGCATCCTCGAGGAGGAGGGCGCGCAGCGCGGAGATCGTGTCGCGGCGATGGCCTTCGGCCCGGGGCTCACCGCGGAGAGCGCGCTGATGACGGTCGAGACGCCGCGCGGTCATGGCGCCTGACCTCCGGGAGCGGGCGGTCGACCTGCGAGAACTCATGGACGACCCCGAAGCCGATCTGCGGATGCTCGAGCGCACGTATCGGCGCTTCGCGGTCGTCAACGCGCTGGTGTCGCGACCGGGGCTGCTCTATCGGCGGCACGTACGACCGCGCGCACGACGAGGCGAGGTCCGCATCCTCGACATCGGGGCGGGCGGGGGAGACCTCTGCCGGTATCTGGCGGGACGCCTTCGACGAGAGGGGCTGTCGGCTCGGATCACGGCGCTCGACCCGGACGAGCGGGCGATCGACTGGGCACGCGCCCATGACGGCACGGCCGGGGTCGAGTACCGATGCGCGGACAGCGCGACGCTCGCGGATGCCGGAGAGCGGTTCGATATCGTCGTCTCGAATCATCTGCTCCACCACCTCGACTCCGCCGAACTCACGGCTCTCCTCCGCGACAGCGAGAAGCTGGTGGAGCCGGGTGGCGTCGTCGCACATCAGGACATCGCGCGGGGACGCGCCGCCTATGCGCTCTACGCCGCGGGCACGGCGCTGTTCGCGAAGAACCTCCTCGCGGACTCGTTCATCCGGATCGACGGCCTGCGCAGCATCCGCCGCTCCTACACCGCGGCTGAGCTCGACGCGGTGACCACCGAGGGGTGGCGCGTGCGATCGGCGCTGCCGGCTCGGCTCGAACTGCGGTGGGAGCATCCGCTCGGCTGAGCAGGCACGGCCGCCATACGCACGAAGGCCCGGTCGCGCGAGCGCGGACCGGGCCTTCGTGGCGGCGCCTTCGAGAGGCGCGCGGGTGATCAGAAGTTGATCATGTGTCCTGCGAGGCCGTGGAAGCCCTCCTGCAGTGCCTCCGACAGCGTCGGGTGCGTGTGCACGTTGCGCGCCAGCTCGAGCGCGGTGAGGTCCCACTTCTGGGCCAGCGTCAGCTCGGGCAGCAGCTCCGAGACGTCGGGGCCGATCATGTGGGCGCCGATGAGTTCGAGGTGCTCGGCGTCGGCGATGAGCTTGACGAAGCCGACCGGCTCACCGAGGCCGTGCGCCTTGCCGTTGGCCATGAACGGGAAGCTGACGACCTTGATGTCGCGCCCCTCGTCCTTCGCCTGCTGCTCGGTGAGGCCGAACGACGCCACCTGCGGCGAGCAGAACGTCGCGCGCGGCATCATGCGGTAGTCGCCGAGGGTCATGGTCTCGGCGTTGCCGATGGTCTCGGCGGCGACGACACCCTGGGCCTCGGCCACGTGGGCCAGTTGCAGCTTGGCGGTCACGTCGCCGATGGCGTAAATGCCCTCGACGTTGGTGCGCATGTGGTCGTCGATCGCGATCGCGCCGCGCTCGGTGAGCTCGACACCGGTCTTCTCGAGGCCGAAGCCTTCGACGCGCGGGGCGAAGCCGATCGACATGAGCACCTTCGAGGCCTCGATCGAACCGGACTGGCCGTCCTTGCCGGTGTAGGTGACCGTGACGGACGAACCGTTGTCGACGACCGTCTCGACCTTCGTCGAGGTGAGGATGTCGACGCCGTAGTTCTTGTACTGCTTGGCGATCTCCTTCGAGACGTCGGCGTCCTCGTTGGGGAGGGCACGGTCGAGGAACTCGATGATCGTGACCTTCACGCCGTAGTTCGTCATGACGTAGGCGAACTCCATGCCGATCGCGCCTGCGCCGACGATGACGATCGATTCGGGGAGCTCGCGGCTCATGATCTGCTCTTCGTAGGTGACCACGTTCTCGCTGAGCGTGACGCCGGGGAGCAGGCGCACCGTCGAACCGGTCGCGATGATGACGTTGTCGAAGGTGACCTCTTCGGTCGTGCCGTCGGACTTGGCGACCGAGATGGCCTTCGGGCCGGTGAACGTGCCGCGGCCGTCGTACTCGGTGACCTTGTTCTTCTTCATCAGGAAGTGGATGCCCTTGACGCGGCCGTCGGCCACGACACGGCTGCGGTCGAACGCCTTGCCGTAGTCGAGCGAGAACTCGCCCGAGATGCCGAAGAAATCGGCCTTGTGCTTCAGGGTGTGGGCGATCTCCGCGTTCTTCAGGAGGGCCTTGGAGGGGATGCAGCCGACGTTGAGGCAGACACCACCCCAGTACTTCTCCTCGATGATGGCGGTGGACAGGCCGAGCTGCGCGCTGCGAACCGCAGCGACGTATCCACCAGGACCTGCACCGAGGATGACGACGTCGTAATGAGGCATGCGTTAAGCCTATCGCGCCGCGGAGTCGTCGGAACCGGCCGGCGAGGCGCTCCGGCGACGCCGGGAGAGGATGACGGCGAGCGTGATCCCCGCGGCGATCACCAGGATGCCGAGGACGACGAGGATCCAGATCCAGGCCGGCGAGGATGCGGTATCCGCGGGGTTGTCGGCCGTGAGGGTCGGCGTCGCGGTGGGCGTCGCTGTCGGGGCGGGGGCGAACGACGAGGAGGACGACTCGGTGGGGGCGGGCGTCGGTTCGGTGGTCGCCATGGTGCTGTTCGTGACCGTGAAGGTGAACTCCTTCGCCGTTGGATGCCCGTCGCTGGAGACCACCCGCCACTGCACGCGGTACACGCCGGAGGCAGCCTCGGCGAGCAACGGCTGGGTTACGGTCGCACCTTCGACGATGGGGTCTCCGTCGGACACGAGATTCTCGTTCGCGTCGAGAACCCGCACTTCAGTTCCGTTCCCGCCGCTGATCAGGTCAGCGCTGAACGTCAGGACGATCTCCGAAGGGAGCACATCAATCGTCGAGTCCGCCGCTGGAGACGAGGAGATCAGGTCGTCATGCGCCGAAGCCGACAGGGGCGCGAAGAGCACGAGGAAGGCGGCGAGAAGGGCCGCGGCGAGAGCGAGGGGCGCGGTCGAGCGCCGGAGGATGGTGGTCTGCACCCCACCACCCTAGGAATATCCGGTGTGCGATGCCTGAATGTGGGAATCGACTGTAGATGCGGCTCCCGCGGGGGGCTCGGCATCCGATAGTCTGGACGATCAGGAGGGCAAAGTGACAGACAGCGAGAGCCGACCGGCCGCAGAAGCGGCGATTCACCGATCCGGCGAGCAGAAGCACGACGTGACGCAGACGTTCGGGCACGATTCCGACCTGTCGTTCGTTCCCTTCGGCGTGGAACTGACCGAGGTCGAGCAGTCGGCGATCGCCGCGCTTCCCTCCGGATCCGCGTTGCTGCTGGTGCGCTCCGGCGCGCTGGCGGGTGCACGCTACCTCCTCGACACCGACGTGACCACGATCGGGCGTCACCCCGAGGCCGACATCTTCTTCGACGACGTGACGGTCTCACGTCGGCACGCCGAGGTCACTCGGAACGGCGCGGCGTTCGAGATCATCGATCAGCGGTCGCTGAACGGCACGTACGTCAACGGCGAGCGGTTCGACCGCAGCCCCCTGGTCGACGGAGCAGAGGTGCGCGTCGGCAAGTTCCGGCTGAACTTCTTCGCCTCCCCGGTCGACCGCGCAGCGGCCAACGCCTGATGGCGGCTTCCCCGGCCCGCGAACGATCTGCGTCCGCGGGTCTTCTGAGCATCGGTCAGGTCCTCGCACGTCTGACGCCCGATTTCCCCGATCTCACCTCCAGCAAGCTGCGGTTCCTCGAGGTGCAGGGCATCGTCACCCCCTCGCGCACGGAGTCGGGCTACCGCAAGTTCTCGCAGGCCGACATCGAGCGCCTGCGTCTCGGTCTCACGCTCCAGCGCGATCACTACCTTCCGCTGAGCGTGATCCGCGAGCAGCTGGACGAGGCGAGCACGGAGTCCGCTGCCCTTACGCCTCCGCCGTCGATCACCCCGACGCCGCGCCGCTACCGCCGTACCGAGCTGCTCTCCGCGGCGGGTGCGGGCCCTCAGCTGCTGAACGACGCGATCAGCACCGGCGTCATCACCGCGCAGGAGACATACCCCGAAGCCACGGTCGCTCTGCTGCGCGGATTGGTCGCCCTCGACCGTCACGGCATCGAGCCGCGGCACTTGCGCGCACTGCGTCAGGGGGCGGACCGCGAGGTCGCTCTCATCGAGTCCGCGCTCTCCGCGCTGCTGCGGCGGACCGACGCCGCATCGCGCGCCAAGGCGAGCGAATTGGCGCCGGAACTGGCGTCGAAGATCGACGAGGTCCGCGGGCTCTTCGTCAAGGAAGCGCTCACGCGCGTCCTTTCGTAACGAACTGATTGCGACACACCTTCGCGGTGTCGCGGATGTCGTTGCCGCCCCGGGGGTGCTGCTCTAGCGTGGAGGTAACCGTTCCAGGGAGGATTTGAAATGAATGCGGATGAGCTCACAGGCGACCCGCGGTTCGTGCCCGAACTCCTCTTCACCGACGGTCTCCCGGCGATGGACGACGAGGTCGGATACCGCGGAGCGGTCGCCGCTCGTGCCGCCGGCATCACCTACCGCCAGCTCGACTACTGGGCGCGCACGGAACTGGTCGTTCCGACCGTCCGCGGCGCCAGCGGGTCGGGTTCGCAGCGTCTCTACGGTTTCCGCGACATCCTCGTCCTCAAGCTCGTGAAGAGCCTTCTCGACACCGGTATCTCGCTGCAGCAGATCCGCACCGCGGTCGAAGAGCTGCGTCGCGCCGGCATCCGCGATCTCGCCGGCACCACGCTCATGAGCGACGGTGCCTCGGTGTACCTCTGCACCTCGAACGACGAGGTCATCGACCTCGTCAGCCGCGGCCAGGGCGTGTTCGGCATCGCCGTGGGCAAGGTGCTCCGCGAGGTCGAGTCCACCCTGGTGGAGTTCGACCCCACGGCTCCGGACCCCGTCGACGAGCTGGCCAGCCGCCGCTCGAAGCGCTCCGCCTGACCCGCCGTCCGACCGGACACAAGAACGGCCACCCTCGTCGAGGATGGCCGTTTCTCATGTCTGCGAGGCGTTACGCCTGCTGTCCGGTCTCGGGGACCGGGATGCGCCCCGTTCGGATGATGCGATCAAGGAGCTGATCGAAGTCGGCGGCGAGTTCCTGCGCCGAGTCGCCCGGCCAGATGTGCAGCGGCTTGGCGGCGCCCTGCGCCTGCTGGAGCGATGTGCGCTCGGGGAGCTGGGGGGAGAGGACGAGCGGTCCGAACATGTCCCGCAGTTCCTTGATGCGGAACTGGTGCTCGATCGACTGCGGGCGCACGCGGTTCACGACGATGCCCAGCGGCTGCAGGCGGGGGGAGAGTCCGCGGCGGATCTCCTCGATCGCGCGCAGGGCGCGGTCGGCCGCGGCCACCGAGAACAGGCCGGGCTCGGTGACGACCATCACGCGGTCGCTCGCGGCCCAGGCCGTACGCGTGAGGGCGTTGAGCGACGGCGCGCAGTCGATGAGAACGAGGTCGTAGTCGGCCTCGACCGCCGCGAGGGCCTCTTCGAGCTTCCACACGTCGCGCACGCTGGGGTGCGGGCCGTCGAAGTTGATCGCCGACGGGCTGCCGATGAGCACGTCGATCGTGCCGGGGTGCACCTTCGCCCAGCCGCTGGAGGTGATCGCCTGGCGGACGACCTTCTCCTTCGGGTTCGCCAGGACATCGGCGATGTTGAGTCGTCCTGCCACCTGGATGTCCATGCCGGTGGACACATCGGACTGCGGGTCGAGGTCGACGACGAGAGTACGGACGCCCCGGGCGAAGGCCGCTGAGGCCAGGCCGAGGGTCACGGTCGTCTTGCCGACGCCTCCCTTGAGAGAGCTGACGCTGAGTACGTGCACGGACTCCACGTTACCTTGCCCTAGTCTGGGGGGACACTCAGCCCCGCCCCATGTGCGCGCATCCACGCGCACATCGAGCTCCCAGAGGTGTGCATGTTCCAGAAGATCCTTGTGGCCAACCGCGGCGAGATCGCGATCCGTGCCTTCCGCGCGGCCTACGAAGTCGGAGCCAGGACCGTCGCGGTCTTCCCGCATGAGGATCGGGGCTCCGTGCACCGCCTCAAGGCGGACGAGGCCTACGAGATCGGCGAGCGCGGGCATCCGGTGCGCGCGTACCTGAACGTCGACGAGATCATCCGCGTCGCGCTCGAGTCCGGCGCCGACGCGATCTACCCCGGCTACGGCTTCCTGTCCGAGAACCCGGAGCTGGCCGAGAAGGCCGCCGCCAACGGCATCGTGTTCATCGGTCCGCCCGCCGCCGTGCTCGAGATGGCGGGCAACAAGGTCGAGGCCAAGCGCCACGCCGTCGAGGCCGGTGTACCCGTGCTGCGCTCGACCGAGGCATCCGCCGACGTCGAGGCGCTGGTGTCGCAGGCCGCCGACATCGGTTTCCCCCTCTTCGCGAAGGCCGTGGCCGGCGGTGGAGGGCGCGGAATGCGTCGCGTCGAGAGCGCCGCCGAACTCGCCCCCGCACTCGCCGAGGCGATGCGCGAAGCGGACAGCGCCTTCGGCGACCCGCGGATGTTCCTCGAGCAGGCCGTGGTGCGTCCCCGTCACATCGAGGTGCAGATCCTCGCCGACAAGACCGGTGAGACGGTGCACCTCTTCGAGCGCGACTGCTCGGTGCAGCGCCGTCATCAGAAGGTCGTCGAGATCGCCCCGGCGCCGAACCTCGACGACGGCATCCGCACCGCCCTGCACGGATACGCCGTCGCCTTCGCACGGTCGATCGGGTACGAGAACGCCGGCACGGTCGAGTTCCTGCTCGAGACCGCGGGGGAGCGGGCGGGTGAGGTCGTCTTCATCGAGATGAACCCGCGGATCCAGGTCGAGCACACGGTCACCGAAGAGGTCACCGATGTCGACCTCGTCCAGAGCCAGATGCGCATCGCCTCCGGTCAGACGCTGGCGGAGCTCGGCCTGCAGCAGCAGAACCTGCAGCTGCGGGGTGCGGCCCTCCAGTGCCGGATCACGACCGAGGATCCCACGCAGGGCTTCCGCCCGGACACGGGGAAGATCACGACGTACCGGTCGCCCGGCGGCGCCGGCATCCGTCTCGACGGCGGAACCGTGCACCAGGGGGCGCAGATCAGCCCCCACTTCGATTCGATGCTGTCGAAGCTGACCTGCCGCGGGCGCGACTTCCCCGCGGCGGTCGCCCGTGCGCGTCGTGCGCTGGCGGAGTTCCGCATCCGCGGCGTCTCGACGAACATCCCGTTCCTGCAGGCGCTGCTCGACGACGACGCCTTCGTCGCCGGAGACCTCAGCACCTCGTTCATCGACGAGCGTCCCGAACTGCTGCGCGGACGGGTGTCGAAGGACCGCGGCACCAAGATCCTCAACTGGCTGGTCGACGTCACCGTCAACAAGCCGAACGGTGCGCACCCGGGGGCCGTCGATCCTCGCACGAAGCTGCCGGCGATCGACCTCGCCGCCGAGCCGGTGCCCGGCTCGCGTCAGCGCCTCCTCGAACTCGGACCGGAAGGGTTCGCGGCCGAACTGCGCGCGCAGAGCGCGCTGGCGATCACCGAGACCACCTTCCGCGATGCGCATCAGTCCCTGCTCGCCACACGCGTGCGCACGAAGGACCTCGTCGCGGCCGCTCCGTACGTCGCTCGACTGACACCGGGGCTGCTCTCGGTCGAGGCATGGGGCGGGGCGACCTACGACGTCGCGCTCCGGTTCCTGGGCGAGGACCCCTGGGAGCGCCTCGACAAGCTGCGCGCGGAACTCCCGAACGTGGCGATCCAGATGCTTCTCCGCGGGCGGAACACGGTCGGCTACACGCCGTACCCGACGGCCGTCACCGATGCCTTCGTGGCCGAGGCCGCCGCGAGCGGTGTCGACATCTTCCGCATCTTCGACGCCCTCAACGATGTCGAGCAGATGCGTCCGGCGATCGCGGCGGTCCGGCGTACCGGGACGGCGGTCGCGGAGGTCGCGCTCTGCTACACCGGCGACCTGTTGAATCCGGCCGAGGACCTCTACACGCTCGACTACTACCTCGGCCTCGCCGAGAAGATCGTCGATGCCGGGGCGCACATCATCGCCATCAAGGACATGGCGGGTCTGCTGCGTCCGGCAGCCGCCGCGAAACTCGTCTCCGCGCTGCGCGAGCGCTTCGATCTCCCGGTGCACCTGCACACGCACGACACCCCGGGCGGGCAACTCGCCACGCTCCTGGCCGCCAGCGCCGCCGGTGTCGACGCGGTGGATGCCGCATCCGCTCCGCTGTCGGGCACGACGAGCCAGCCCTCGCTGTCGGCGCTGGTCGCCGCGCTCGCGCACACCGACCGCGACAGCGGCATCGATCTCGCGGGCGTCTCGGATCTCGAGCCGTACTGGGAAGCCGTACGGCATCAGTACGCGCCGTTCGAGTCGGGTCTTCCCGGGCCCACGGGGCGCGTGTACCACCACGAGATCCCGGGTGGTCAGCTCTCGAATCTGCGTCAGCAGGCCAAGGCGCTCGGCCTCGCCGACGACTTCGAGCTGATCGAGGACATGTACGCCGCCGCCGACCGGATCCTCGGTCGGGTGCCGAAGGTCACGCCCTCGTCGAAGGTGGTCGGCGATCTCGCCCTGCACCTCGCCGCGGTGAAGGCCGACCCGGCCGATTTCGAAGCGAACCCCGAGAAGTACGACGTGCCGGACTCGGTCGTCGGCTTCATGGCCGGAGAACTCGGCGACCTGCCGGGCGGATGGCCGGAGCCGTTCCGCTCGAAGGTGCTCGCGGGGCGCACGGTCCGCGTCGGGTTGACCGACCTCACGGCCGAGGACGAGTCGGCCCTCGCGGGCGACAGCGCGACACGACGTGCGCGCCTGAACACCCTGTTGTTCCCGGCGCCGATGCAGGAGTTCAGCCAGATGCGCGAGCTCTTCGGCGATCTGTCGGTGCTCGACACCAGCGACTACCTGTACGGCCTCGTCGCGGGGCAGGAGCACCTGGTCGAGATCGACCGCGGAGTGCAGCTGTACGTCGGACTCGAGGCGATCGGCGACGCCGATGACCGCGGCATCCGCACCGTGATGACGACTCTCAACGGCCAGCTCCGACCGGTCTTCGTGCGAGATCGCGCGATCACCGTCGACGCCCACGATGTCGAGAAGGCCGACACCTCCGTTCCCGGTCAGGTCGCCGCTCCGTTCTCGGGAGTCGTCACCCTGAAGGCCGAGATCGGGGCCACGGTCCGAGCCGGTGAGCCCGTCGCGTCGATCGAGGCGATGAAGATGGAGGCCGCGATCACGGCGCCCGTCGACGGTGTCGTCGAGCGCCACGCGATCTCGTCGACGCAGCAGGTCGACGCCGGAGATCTTTTGGTCGTCATCCGTCCCGCGCACTAACCTTGTCCGGCGGGGGCAGCGCACGATGCGGCGCGCCCTCGCCTGCGCATGCTTGGAGCGAGACAGTGACCCCGAAGAATACCCCTGATCACCGCGAGGACGACGCGATGGGGGTGCTCGACGACGCCGCGTCCGTCGCGACGACCGGCATCGGCATCCTCGGTGGAACCGCCCAGGTGAGCGTCGTCATGCCGCAGGAGCACGATGACGATCTTGCCGATGAAGAGGTCGTCGACGGCGAGGTCGACGAGGCCGTCATCGCCGACATCGTGCTGGAGGATGCCGTCATCGCGGTGTCCTCCGCACCGATCGCCGCCGCCGTCGAGGAGGTCGTCGCCGAGCCCGAGCCCGCCCGCGTTCCCGAGCCCGAGCCCGCCCGCGTTCCCGAGCCCGTCGTGGTGCCTGCTCCCACCCCCGTGAAGGAGACCGCTCCCGTGGAGAGCCCCAAGAAGTCCGTCGCACCGCGCACCGCTCCGCCGGAGGTGACGCTGACGTCCAAGCGTCTCGGCGATCTGAGCGGCGCCAATCGCGAATCCGCCGATCTACTCACGACCGACCGGTTGCTCGATCCGCATCGCGTGACGAAGCCCGAACCCGAAGGCGCCTGGAGCCACCTGCTGTACTCGATCTCCGGCCGACGGATCAACATCGGCGACGGGCGTCGCGCGCGCGAGCGCAAGGCGCTCTCCGCTCGGATCGCCGCTCCGCTGCCCGGCGGAGCCCGGTTCATCCCGGTGCTCTCCCGCAAGGGCGGGGTGGGGAAGACCGCGATCACGGCTCTGCTGGGCATGGCGCTGGCGGATGCTCGTGACGACCGTGTCATCGCGATCGACGCGAATCCCGACCGGGGAACGCTCGCCGATCGGATCGTGCGTCCGCAGCACACGAAGTCGGTGCGCGATCTCGTGCGCATCCACGATCAGGTGACGGGGTACCACGACATCTCGGCGGTCGTCGCGCGGGATGCGACGCGGCTCGACGTGCTCGCCTCGGACACCGATCCGCGCATCGCCGAAGCGTTCAGCGGCACCGACTACCGCGACGTGGCGGATCTGGCCGCGCACTACTATTCGTTGGTTCTCACCGATACCGGTACGGGCATCGTGCACTCGGTGATGGCGGCCACGCTCGATCTCGCCGACCGTATCGTCATCGTCTCGGGCCTCAGCGTCGACGAGGCGCGTTTGGCGTCCGAGACCCTGACCTGGTTGGAGACGAACGGGTTCGAGGATCGCGCGCACGAGGCGATCGTCGTGCTCAACCACTCCACGCCCGGCACGCCGCTCGTGCGGGTGAACGAGCTGGAGGCGCACTTCGCCTCCCGCGTCCGCAGCGTGGTGCAGATGCCCTACGACGCGCAGCTCGCCGCCGGCGGCGCCATCGTGTTCGCGAACCTGCAGCCCGAGACGCGTCTCGCAGCGCGTCAGCTCGCCGCGCTGCTGGTCGAAGGACTGCGGACGGAGGCATCCGTATGACCGTCCGTGAGATCCGGATCTTCGGCGATCCCGTGCTGCGCACCGTGTGCGCACCGATCGACGAGATCGACGACGGCGTCCGCGCTCTCGTGACCGACCTCGTCGAGACCGTGGAACTGCCCGGTCGCGCGGGCGTCGCCGCGCCGCAGATCGGTGTCGCGTTGCGGGCGTTCAGCTACAACATCGACGGCGACATCGGCTACGTGATCAACCCCGTCCTCACCGAGGTGCGCGGAGAGCCCGTGCCCACGGGGGAGGGGTGCCTGTCGGTGCCGGGCCTCTGGCACGACGCGCTGCGGTACCCCTGGGCTCGCGTCGAGGGCATCGATCTCGACGGCGCGCCGGTCGTGCTCGAAGGAGAGGGGCTGCTCGCGCAGGCTCTGCAGCACGAGACCGACCACCTCGACGGCAAGCTCTACCTCTCGCGTCTCGATCCCGAGACGCGGCGCACGGCGATGCGCCAGGTGCGCGAGAGCGACTGGTTCTGACGCCGGTACTCCTTCTCCGAACGAGAAAGCCCTCTGCGCGACGTGCGCAGAGGGCTCTCCTGTTCCGGAGGGGCGATCTCGGGGAGAGCTCAGCCGCCGATCGCGACGTTCGTCGTCGACACCGGCTCGTCGTAGATCGCCGAGATCTCGTCCGCGAAGTCGTTCATGATCACGTTCCGCTTGATCGAGAGCTTCGGGGTGAGGTGGCCGGATGCCTCGGTCCACTCCGACTCCAGCACGGTGAACTTGCGGATCGACTCCGCGCGGGAGACACGGGCGTTGGCGGCATCGACCGCTCGCTGGATCTCGGCACGCACGGCATCGTTCTTCGCGGCATCCGCGAGCGTCATGTCGGCGGCGAGGCCGTTGTTGGCGAGCCACGTCGGCAGCATCTCCGAGTCGAGTGTGACGAGCGCCGAGATGAACGGCTTCTGGTCGCCGACGACGACGACCTGACCGATGATCGGGTTCGCGCGGATCGGGTCCTCGAGGGCCGCCGGGGCGACGTTCTTGCCGCCGGCGGTGACGATGATCTCCTTCTTGCGACCCGTGATGGTGAGGAAGCCCTCGGAGTCGAAGCTGCCGATGTCGCCGGTACGGAACCAGCCGCCCTCGCTGAACGCCTCGGCCGTCGCCTCCGGGTTGTTCCAGTACTCCTTGAACACGTTGATCCCACGGACCTCGATCTCGCCGTCGTCGGCCAGGCGGACGCCCACGCCGGGGAGCGCCGGGCCGACCGTGCCGATCTTCGACTTGTCCGCGAGGTTCACGGTCGCGGGGGCGGTCGTCTCTGTGAGGCCGTAGCCCTCGAGGATGACGACGCCGAGGCTGTGGAAGAAGTGCCCGAGGCGCGGCCCGAGCGGGGCGGAGCCCGAGACGGCGTAGGCGACGTTGCCACCCATCGCCTCGCGCAGCTTGCTGTAGACGAGCTTGTTGAACAGGGCGAACTTGAGCTTCGTGCCGAAGGGGATCTTCTTGCCCTCTTCGACGAGCTTGGAGTGCTCGATCGCCACATCGGCGGCCGCGCGGAAGATCTTGCCCTTGCCGCCGGCCTCGGCCTTCTGCTCGGCGGAGTTGTAGACCTTCTCGAACACGCGGGGGACCGCGAGCAGGAAGGTCGGCTTGAACGACCCGAGCGCCGGAAGGAGTTGGCGGGTGTCGGGCTGGTGACCCGTGCGCACGCCGGCGTGGATGTCGAGGATCGAGATGAATCGCGCGAACACGTGAGCGGTGGTGATGAAGAGGAGCGTCGAGGCGCCCGGCACCTGCACGACCTCGTCCAGCGCCTTGGCGGAGTTGCGTGAGAGCTCGACGAAGTTGGAGTGGGTGAGGACGCAACCCTTGGGGCGACCCGTCGAGCCCGAGGTGTAGATGAGGGTCGCGATGTCCGAACCCACGGCGAGCGACCGGCGACGTTCGATCTCGGCATCCTCGACCGACGCGCCCTGGGCGGTGAGGGTGTCGATGGCGCCGAGGTGCAGCTGCCAGACCTCGCGGATGAGCGGGAGGTCGCCGCGCACCTCGTCGACGCGGGCGAAGTGCTCGGGCGACTCGACGATCAGGGCGATCGCTCCGGAGTCCTCGAGGATCCACTGGATCTGCGACGGCGAGCTCGTCTCGTAGATCGGCACCATCACGGCGCCGGCGTAGAAGAGGGCGAAGTCGACGAGCGTCCACTCGTACGTGGTCCGGGCGAGGAAGCCGACCTTCTCGCCGGGCTGGATGCCGGCGGCGGCGAAGCCCTTCGCCAGCGCGATCACGGCGGTCTGGAAGTCGGCGGCGGAGATGTCGCGCCATCCGTCCCGGTCGGGGACGGCGAACAGAGCGCGGTCGGGAGTGGCGCGGACGCGTTCGACCAGGAGGTCGGCGACGTTCGCGTCGGGGTCGGCGGGGACGACGGCGGGAACTTCAAACTGGACCACGGCAGCTCCTTCGGTACCGGTCGGGTACGGGTTCCTCCCGAGTCTAGGGCATGACACCGGGTCGCACACCTGGTGGAACTGGGTCGCTTCCCGAGGCTTGTTCCTGGGAAGTTTCCGGCGGAGAGCGATCACGGCGCTAGACTCACGACGGTGTTCTACTGGCTGATGAAGTACGTCGTGATCGGCCCCGTGGTCAAGGCGATCTTCCGTCCCTGGATCGTGGGCCGCAAGAACGTGCCCGCGAGCGGTGCGGCGATCCTCGCCAGCAACCACCTCTCCTTCGCCGACTCGATCTTCCTGCCCCTGGTCATCGACCGGAAGATGTCGTTCCTCGCGAAGAGCGACTACTTCACCGGGCGCGGTCTCAAGGGATGGGCGACCAAGTTCTTCATGAGCGCCACCGGACAGATCCCGATCGACCGGTCGGGTGGCAAGGCGTCCGAGGCGTCGCTGAACACGGGGCTCCAGGTGCTCGGCGGGGGAGACCTGCTCGGCATCTATCCCGAGGGCACGCGCAGCCCCGACGGAACGCTCTACCGCGGACGCACCGGCATCGCGCGGATGGCGCTGGAGGCGAAGGTTCCCGTCGTGCCCGTGATCATGGTCGACACCGATACGGCGATGCCGATCGGGCAGAGACTTCCACGGATCGTGCGCGTCGGTATCGTGATCGGCGAGCCGCTCGATTTCTCGCGCTACGCGGGGATGGAGAACGATCGGTACATCCTCCGTTCCGTCACTGACGAGATCATGGTCGCGCTGCAGCGGCTCGGGGAGCAGAAGTACGAGGACGTCTACGCGTCGACCGTGAAGGACCGTCTTCCGGTCCGCGTCACACGACGTTCCTGACGCCGACGACGCGCCGCACGACCACTAGGCTGGGAGGATGCTCCCGCACGATATCGACGCCCTGGACGCGTGGCGCTCGCTCCCGATCAAGCAGCAGCCGCAGTGGCCCGACGCCGAGCGCGTCGCCGAGGTCTCTCGACAGATCGCGGCCCTGCCGCCGCTGGTTTTCGCCGGCGAGGTCGACAATCTCCGCGACCGTCTCGCCCGCGCGGCTTCCGGCCGCGCCTTCCTGCTCCAGGGCGGTGACTGCGCCGAGACGTTCGCCGGTGCGACCGCCGAGCAGATCCGCAACCGCATCAAGACGGTGCTGCAGATGGCCGTCGTTCTCACGTACGGCGCCTCGATGCCCATCGTCAAGATGGGCCGTATGGCCGGGCAGTTCGCCAAGCCCCGCTCGAGCGACTCCGAGACCCGGGGCGACGTCACGCTGCCGGCGTACCGGGGCGACATCGTCAACGGCTACGACTTCACCGAGGGCTCGCGCCAGGCCGACCCGGGACGCCTGTTGCAGGGGTACCACACGGCGGCATCGACGCTGAACCTCATCCGCGCGTTCACGCAGGGCGGGTTCGCCGACCTGCGTGAGGTGCACTCGTGGAACAAGGGGTTCGCGCAGAACCCGGCGAACCAGCGTTACGAGCGCATGGCGGCCGAGATCGATCGCGCGATCAAGTTCATGGAGGCGGCCGGCGCCGACTTCGACGAGCTCAAGCGCGTGGAGTTCTTCACGGGCCACGAGGGTCTGCTCATGGACTACGAGCGCCCGATGACGCGCATCGACTCGCGAACCGACACGCCGTACAACACGTCGGCGCACTTCCTCTGGATCGGGGAGCGCACGCGTGACCTCGACGGTGCGCACGTCGATTACTTCTCGAAGATCCGCAACCCCATCGGGGTGAAGCTGGGGCCGACGACGACGCCCGAGACGGCTCTCGAGCTCATCGACAAGCTCGACCCGAACCGTGAGCCGGGACGCCTCACCTTCATCACGCGCATGGGTGCCGGAAAGATCCGTGACGCGCTTCCGCCTCTCCTCGAGGCCGTGCGCGACTCGGGCGCGACCCCGCTGTGGGTCACGGACCCGATGCACGGAAACGGCATCACGACGCCGACCGGATACAAGACGCGTCGTTTCGACGACGTGGTCGACGAGGTGCGCGGGTTCTTCGAGGCGCACCGCGCCGTCGGCACCTTCCCCGGCGGCATCCACGTCGAGCTCACGGGCGACGACGTGACCGAGTGCCTCGGCGGATCCGAGCACATCGACGAGGCCGCACTGGCGACCCGGTACGAGAGCCTCTGCGACCCGCGCCTGAACCACATGCAGTCCCTCGAGCTGGCGTTCCTCGTCGCCGAGGAGCTCGAGAAGCGCTGACACCGCATCTTCGACCGACGAAGGCCGCACCCCGGATTCCGGTGGTGCGGCCTTCGTCGTCGTGTGCCTTCGTCCAGGGAACGGCGGATGCCGAGGCCGGGGATCTAGAAACCGCTGCTCTTGATCTGCAGAGTGACCTGAGCACCCTTCCGGCGTTCGGACTCGGGTGCGGGGTCCGTCCCCGACACCTCCGTGAAGTCATTCGGGAACGCATTCCAGATGACGTTCCATGTGGGTTCGAACCCAGCATTCCGAAGGGTCTGCGCGGCCTCATCACGGGTCATCCCCGTCACATCGGGAACCGGGAACAGCTCCGGCCCCTTCGAGACGATCAGCTGGACAGTGTCACCGGGGCGCCAGTTGCCCTCTTCGGCGCGGTCCGAGACGCCGATCACGATGTCCTTGTCGACGTCCGAGCTGAAGACGTACGACGACTCGCCCACGATCAGGCCACGCTCGGTCAGGGTCGAACTCGCTTCGCTGACGGACATCCCCGAGACATCGGGGAAGGCGCCCGCCGAGATGTAGAGCTCGATCGTGTCGGCCTCGAAGAGGTCGCAGCCCTCAGCGCAGGCGTAGGCCTCGCCGCCGGCACGCGGTGTGGCGAAAGCGTTGATGACGATGCCCTCGGCGGCGTCGGAGAAGAGCACGACGGTCGTCTCCGCGACGTTCACGTTGATGCTCGCGAGATAATCGCGCGCATCCTCCTCCGCCCGCCCGTTGAGAGTCTCGACCGTGTGCGGAGTCGGTCCGGCGGACACGATCACCGACACGACCGCTCCCTTGTCGAGGCGCTTGCCCTCACCGGGATCTGTCTCGATCACCGTGCCCGGCTCGACGTCGAGCGAGAAGCGGTCCTCCTGTCGAGGGGAGAAGCCGTCGGCGGTGAGTGCGTCCGCCGCCTCGTCGTAGGTCATTCCCGCGACGCCGGGAACAGCCACGAGCGAGCCGGGCCCGGAGCCGAACCACCAGCCGACGCCGCCGGCGAGTACTGCGAGCAGCAGGACGAGAGTGAGGAGGAACGCGCCGCGTGCGCGCCGTCGCGACGCGCGCCGCCGCAGGAGCGTGGCGTTGTCGACGGTCTGCGGCACGGGGGCGACGGGATCGGTGACGGCCACCGTCGCGGGCATGACCTTGGTGAGATCCCCGGAGTCGCTCGCGGATCGCACCGGTGGCGAGGTGGTCGCCGCGGCGGGGGAGACGCCGAGCTCGCGCTCGATCTCGCGCAGGCGGTCGAGCATCTGCTTCGCGTCGTCGGGGCGTTCGTCGGGGGACTTCTCGGTCGCCCACAGCACCAGTTCGTCGAGTTGCTCGGGCACGCCGGGGTTGCGAGCGCTGGGGCGCGGAACCGACTCGGTCGCATGCTGGAAGGCGATCTGCATCGGCTGCTCGCCCTTGTACGGCTGCTCGCCGACCAGCATCTCGTACAGCATGATGCCGAGGGCGTAGATGTCGCTTCGCGCGTCGGCGGTGCCTCGGGTGACGAGTTCGGGAGCGAGATACGCGATCGTGCCCAGCAGTTGCTGACCCGTCGCCGTGTTGGCGGTGGTCGCACGGGCGAGACCGAAGTCGCCGATCTTGATACGACCGTCCTCGGCGAGGAGCACGTTCTCGGGCTTCACATCGCGGTGGACGATGTTCGCCCGGTGCGCGGCGGACAGCCCGGACAGCACGGCATCCATGATCGTGATCGTCTGCGTGATCGTCAGACGCTTCTGCTCGCGGAGGAGTTCGCGCAGCGTGATGCCCGGAAGGTACTCCATCACGAGGTAGGCGAGCTCGCCGTCCTGCCCCTGATCGAACACGTTCACGACGTGCGGATCGGCCAACCGAGCGGCGGACCGGGCTTCCTGGATGAACCGGCTCTGGAACGCCGAATCGTCGCTGAGGTGCGCGTGCATCACCTTGAGAGCGATGCGGCGCTCGAGGCGCAGATCGGTCGCGACGTAGACGGTAGCCATGCCGCCGCGGGCGATGCGCGCACGCACGCGGTATCGGCCGTCGACAAGCCGCCCGATGAGGGGGTCGGCTTGCTGGTTGGACGTCACGTCAGAATTCTATGGAGAACTGCCTGAAAGGCCGGGGAGCGCCTCACCCCTGAGGGCAACCCGATTTCAGAACGCGCGGTCACTGATACAGGGCGAGCCAACGGTGGGCCGCTGTCTCCCACTGTCCGTAGCGGAGCGGGAAGGCCGAGATCTGCACGGCCTGGGCGGCGTCCGTGAACGCCATCGACTCCCAGCCGGGAACGTCGAGAAGCCCTCGGGTCGTCCGACCGTTCGGATCGCTCGGACCGCCGTAGAAGACGCGCGTGCTGCGCTCCGCATCCCGGATCTGCTCGGGCGTGCCCCAGCCGGTGCTCGGTCGCTGCTGGAAGATCCCGAGCGAATCGCGGTCTCCCCAGTCGAGGTTGCGCAGGTCGGACTCGACCATCCCCGTCGCCAGTGCGATCGCGATGCCGTGATCGGAGACGCCGAGTTCGCGGCCGATGCGGATGATCAGTGCGGCGTTCGCCGCCTGCTCGGGGGAGAGGTCAGCAGACTTCTGCGCGGGTGCGGCGTCGACGGGCGCGGGGGCCGCAGCAGGTGCGGGAGCCGCAGCAGGTGCAGGGGCCGCTGCCGGGACGGATGCGGAGACGGAGAGGCTCTGACCGGGGTAGATGATCGAGGATCTGTCGAGCCCGTTCGCGGTGAGAAGAGCGTCGAGCGGGATGCCGTGGCGCTGGGCGATGGCGAAGAGGGTGTCTCCGGCGGCGACCGTGTAGGTGGCGGGCGCGGCGGCGGGAGCCGGTGCGGGGGCCGGTTCCGGCGCGGCAGCGGGTGCTGCCGGCGCGGATGCGGAGACGGTGAGGCTCTGGCCGGGGTAGATGATCGAGGATCTGTCGAGCCCGTTCGCGGTGAGAAGAGCGTCGAGCGGGATGCCGTGGCGCTGGGCGATGGCGAAGAGCGTGTCTCCGGCGGTGACCGTGTACGTCGCGGGAGCGGATGCGGGAGGAGCAGTGGGCGCGGGTGTGCTCGCAGCTGCCTGTGGGGCATCGAGCCGCAACTCCTGTCCGGGGAGGATCACGGAGCTCGCGTCGAGCCCGTTCCACGCGAGCACGTCCGCGGTGCGCAGGCCGAAGCGCTGAGCGATGGCGAAGATCGTATCGCCGGGGGCGACGACGTAGTCGGTCGGCGGGGCTTCCGTCGGTGCGATGCGGTGCGGAACACCGTTGAGGCGAGCGGTGGACGAGGCGTCGACGGCCACATCGGCTCCGGCGGGGGCGGCGACCAGCACGCCGGCGAGTGCGCCCAGGACGGCGGCCGGTAGGCCGAGCGTCGCGTACCGCTGGCGACGGGAAGAGGTGTTCGGTGTCACGAGGGGCCCCCTTTTCGAACCCTGCCACGCTGACACGGAAGTAAACGGAAGTCAACAGGAGTGAAAGAAGTGACGTCTGTGAAAGAAGGCATCTCAGAATGCACGTGCGGCTTTGAGATGAGATAGTTGCTGGGTGTCTGAGAACGTTGATGGAACCCCCGCCCTGGAGTGGCTGACGCTGCCCGATCTCGTCGAGGTGCTCGACGAGCCGCTCGGCAAGGTGCGTCGCCTCATCGACGAACACCACCTGATCGGTTCGCGTCGCACGGGCGTGTTCGCCGTTCCGTCGCTCTTCATCGTCGACGGGCGTCCGCTCAGTTCACTGCGTGGAACGATCATCGTGCTGCAGGATGCCGGGTTCACCGATGACGAGCTGATCGATTGGCTCCTCGCCGAGGAGGAATCGATGGGGCGCTCGCCGATCGCGTCGCTGCTCGCCGGCCACAAGAGCGAAGTCCGCCGAATCGCCCGCACCCTCGCCTGAGGGCTTTGCGCAACCGCTCAGGCGGTACGAACGGTGGCTGCCCGAGCGAGATCGCGGAGGCCGCTGACGGCGGCGTTGTCGAGGCGCGCCCCGACCAGACCGCGGTCGGCCTCGCGGGCGTAGTCCGCGATCATGGCTTCGACACGATCGAGCGCGCCGGTGTCTCGGATGGTCGCCTGGAGGTACTCGACCTGCCGAGGCTCGAGCTCCGGGTCGCCGAGCATCTCGTCGACGACCCCGCGGGCGGGGCGGTCGAGGGCTTCGCGGGTGAGGGCGATCAGCACGGTGCGCTTGCCCTCGCGCAGATCGTCTCCCGCGGGCTTGCCGGTGACCGATTCGTCGCCGAAGACGCCGAGCACGTCGTCGCGCAACTGGAAGGCCATGCCGACGGGGTGGCCGAAGCTCCGCAGGGCCGTCAGCTGTGATGCATCCGCTCCAGCGAGCGATGCGCCGAGGACGAGCGGCTGCTCGATGCTGTATCTGGCCGACTTCAGGGAGGCCACGCGGAGTGCGCGGTGCGCGTGCTCCGCGTCGTCGTTCACCCTCCACGCGGATTCCTCGGCGATGTCGAGATACTGCCCGACCGTCACGTCCCTGCGCATGCGGGCGTACTCGCGCCGCACGTCTGCGGCGTGAGCGTGATCGGTGATGGCGGACTCGACGAGGTCGTCGCTCCACGCCACGAGCAGGTCGCCGAGCAGCACCGCGCTCGCGCGCCCGAACGCCTCGGCGTCTCCGCTCCACCCGGCCGAGCGATGCGCGCTCTCCAGGGCACGATGCGCGGCCGGTCGGCCCCGACGCGTGTCGGAGTTGTCGATGATGTCGTCGTGCACGAGCGCTGCCGACTGGAAGATCTCGAGCGCCGCGCACGTGTTCCAGAGCGCTTCGCCTTCGGTCGCGTGACGATCGGCCGCACGCGCGACCGCCTGCCATCCCGCGTGGCAGAACCGGGCGCGCAACCGCTTTCCGCCCACGAGCGTGTCGGCCGCAGCGTCGATGAGAGCGACGGCATCGGGGCCGTACTCGGTCGACTCGGCGCGCATCCTCTCGACGAACTGCTCCAGGCGGGAGGCGACGGCTTCGACGATCGGGGCGGGGGAGGACACGACTCCCAGCATACGTAAAGCAATGAGGGGGCGAACGGCTAGCCTCTGAGCGCCGCGCGCGCGTAGAATGGAACGCACGATACCCGAGGGGGACGAAATGCCACTCTCCGAACAGGAGCAGCGTCTGCTCGACGAGATGGAACGCCATCTCCTCCACAACGACGCCGACGTCGTGAGCGCGCCTTCGGGCGATCGCGCACTGAGCTATCGGAACCTCGTCTACGGGGCTCTCCTCGTGCTCGCGGGCGTCGGCGGTCTGGTCGCCGGCGTGATCGTGGGCGACGTTTGGGGAATCGTGATCGGCGTCGTCGGGTTCGCCGCCATGCTCGCCGGCGTCATGCTGGCCGTCACTCCTGTGCGCCGTTCCGCACCCGCCGCGAATCCCTCCGAGAAGCCGGCCGCCAAGCGGCAGGACTCCGCGTCCTTCATGGACCGGATGAACGATCGATGGGATCGCCGCCACGAGGGGAACTGACCCCACTCACTTCTGAAGGCCCGGATGCTCTGAGCATCCGGGCCTTTTTCGTGCTCTGCGCGTTTCTCGGCGTCCCCTCTTCCCTCCACCGGTCCTCCACTGGCCCTCCACCCTCCTCCACCGCAGAATCATGCGGAACTTCGGACCTCCGTGCCGATCTCGGTGGGAGAATACTCGGAATAATCGTAGGAATGTGGAGGGAAGTGGAGTAAAGTGGGGCGCACCTCGAGTTGGCCGGACGGAGAGGGGGTGATGGCTGATGTTGTTGGGGACGCATTCTCCGAAGCTGGACGACAAGGGAAGGGTCATCCTTCCCGCGAAGTTCCGCGAAGATTTGGGTGGCGGCATCGTCGTCACCCGTGGTCAGGAGCGCTGCCTCTACGTCTTCAGCACGGCCGAGTTCGAGGCGATGCACGAGCGGATCCGCCAGGCGCCACTCGCGAACAAGCAGGCGCGTGACTTCATGCGCCTGTTCCTCTCCGGTGCCAGTGCGGAGATGCCCGACAGCCAGAACCGCATCACCATCCCGCCCCACCTGCGTCAGTACGCGGGCCTGCAGAAGGAGCTCATCGTCACCGGAGTCGGCGCACACGCCGAGATCTGGGATGCCGAGAGCTGGAACGCCTACCTCGCCGCCGGCGAGGAGACCTACGCCGATCTGGAGCAGGAGGTGATTCCGGGCCTGTTCTGACCACGGCTGTGATGCCCCGCCGCTCCCGCCCCGACACACTTCCCCGGTGCCGGGTCGCGAAGCGGAGGGGGATCAGAGCCGAAGGTCACCCGAGAGAGATCATGAACCTCCGAGACATCCACACCCCTGTCCTGCTCGAGCGCTGCGTCGAGCTGCTGGCTCCCGCCCTCCAGGCCGACGGAGCCGTGCTCGTCGACGCCACGCTGGGAATGGGAGGGCACGCCGAGGCGTTCCTCGAGCGCTTCGACAACATCCGTCTCATCGGCCTGGATCGCGACACCGATGCGCTGCGGATCGCCGGCCAGCGGCTCGAGCGCTTCGCCGACCGCATCTCCCTCGTCCACACGGTCTACGACGAGATCGGTCTGCACGCGCAGGGCGCCTCGGGCATCCTGTTCGACCTGGGGGTGTCGTCGTTGCAGCTCGACGAGGCCGACCGCGGCTTCGCGTACTCCAAGGACGCGCCGCTCGACATGCGGATGGACCAGACCAAGGGCGTCACGGCCGCCGACGTCATCGCGACCTACAGCGAGGGCAATCTCCGCCGGATCTTCGAGCGCTACGGCGAGGAGAAGCTCGCCGGCCGCTACGCCCGGTTCATCATCGACGCGCGGCAGAAGAAGCCGATCACGCGTTCGGCCGAACTCGTCGACATCCTGCAGGCGGCGACGCCGGCGGCCGCCCAGCGAGCCGGTCACCCCGCCAAGCGGGTCTTCCAGGCGCTGCGCATCGAGGTCAACGCCGAGCTGACGGTGCTCGCGGACGCCATCCCGCCGGCCATGGACGCACTCGGCGTCGGTGGGCGCATCGTCGTCATGTCGTACCAGTCGCTCGAGGATCGCCTGGTCAAGCAGGCGTTCGCCGCGGCATCCGCATCGACGGCTCCGCAGGGGCTTCCCGTGGAACTGCCCGAGCACGCCCCGCGATTCCGCGTGCTCACCAAGGGCGCTGAACTCGCCGACGAGGCGGAACGCGCCCGCAATCCGCGAGCCATCCCGGTGCGTCTGCGGGCCGCTGAGAAACTTCGGGAGACCGCATGAGCGCGCCCGCCGTCGTCCGTCGTCCGGCGCAGCCGGTCGCTCCCAAGACCGCGTCCCCGCGCCGGCTCCAGCCCGTCACCGCTCCCGCGACCCGCCGCAAGCCGAAGCTCGCCTACGCCCTCGTCGCGTTCGCCGGTGCGCTGCTCATCGGCGGTGTGCAGATCGCGCTCTCCCTGGCGATCACGCAGGACTCCTTCACGCTCGCCGGGCTCAGCTCGCAGCAGCGGGAACTCGACCTCCAGGCGAGCGCCCTCCAGGAGGAGCTCCTCGGTCTCAGCTCTCCGCAAGAACTGGCGACCGACGCCGCGGCGCTCGGGATGGTCGTCGCGGGCTCCCCGTCGTACCTCCGTCTCAGCGACGGCGCGGTGTTCGGCACCGGAGCCGGAGCCGACTGGACCTCGACCGTCGATCCGAACGGCGCAGGTGCCGTGAGCAACGCACTGATCACACCGCCGCCCGCCGCGGAGGAGGCGGCTGCGGACGGAGATGCGGACGCCCCCACCTCGGGCCAGGATCTCCCGCCCGCCATCACCGACGGCCTCCCCAGCCCAACGACGCACTGACCACGAACTGACGGAGAGATCCCATGACGACACGCGCCACACGCGGACCGCGGCGACGCACTGTCGTCGCCCTTGCGGTGATCCTCTCGGTGCTGGCGGCGTTCGTCGTGCGGCTCGTCGACATCCAGGTGGTCAGCGCCGATGCGCACGTCGCCGACTCGCAGAGCTACATCGGCGGCAGCAACACGATCACCGGTCAGCGCGGCACGATCGTCGACTCCGCGGGCATCCCGCTCGCCGAGAGCGTGCTGGTCTACGACACCGAGCTCAGCCCGCTCGTGATCACGCAGCTCGAGGAGAAGGATCCCGAGCTGCCGTGGGCCGAGGCATCCGAGAAGATCGCCGCGATCACCGGCCAGACCGGCGATGAGGTGCGAAAGCTCGTCGCCGACGCACTGGCCGTGAATCCCAAGAGCCAGTACGTCGAGCTCAAGAAATCCCTCACCACCGAGCAGCACATCGAGCTGCGCGACCTCAAGCTCGCGTACCTCCACCAGACCGCGCGCGAGACGCGCGTGTATCCGAACGGCGCGGTGGCGGGAAACATCGTCGGCTTCCTCAACGGCAGCGGCGAGGCGCAGGCGGGCATCGAGAAGATGGACCAGTCGTGCCTCGCGCCGACCGACGGCGCGAAGACCTACCGCCAGGGCAAGGACGGCGTCGTCATCCCCGGCAGCGAGAAGATCACGGATGCCGTCGACGGCGGCACCGTGCAGCTCACGATCAACAGTGACCTCAACTGGTACCTGCAGCAGATGATCGCCGAGGAGGCGCAGGCGCAGGGCGCGAAGGGCGGCACCGTCACGGTCGTCGAGGTCAAGACGGGCAAGATCCGCGCCGCAGCGGAGTGGCCCTCGCTCGACCCCAACGACCTCGACGGTGCGAGCCCGTCGTCGTGGGGGAGCCAGATCTTCCACCGCGACTTCGAGCCCGGCTCGACGTTCAAAGCCATCACCGCCGCAGCCGTGATGGAGGGCGCGGGCGTCACGCCGCTGAGCACCGTCAGCGCCGCATCGAAGGAGACCTTCCCGAACGGCGCCGTGATCAACGACGCCTTCACACACCCCGCGTACAACTACACGCTCGCCGGCGGCCTCATCGACTCCTCCAACGTCGCGCTGTCGAAGTTCGGAACCATGGTGAGCCCCGAGGTGCGCTACGACTACCTGCAGCGATTCGGCGTCGGGGAGGACACCGTCGGATTCCCCACCGAGGTCTCCGGCATCCTGCATCCCGTGAGCGAGTGGGACAGTCAGTCGCTGTACACGACGACCTTCGGTCAGTACTTCACGGTCACGGCCGCGCAGGTGGCGGGCGCCTACCAGGCGATCGCGAACGGAGGCGAGAAGATCGACCTCTCGCTGGTGGAGTCGTGCACCCAGCCCGACGGCACGGTCGTCGCGGCCGACGAGCCGCAGCACGACCGGATCATCACCGAGCAGACCGCATCCGACCTCACCCGGATGCTCGAGAACGTGGCGGTGCAGGGCGGCAACGCCGATCGCATCCAGGTTCCGGGGTATCGCGTGACGAGCAAGACCGGTACCGCGCAGGTTCCCGACGGCAAGGGCGGCTACAAGGCCGGTGTCTACTTCACCAGCATGGTCGGGTTCGCCCCGGTCGACGACCCGCAGTACGTCGTCGTGGTCACCCTCGACGAGCCGACTAAGGTTGTATCGTCCGCGGCAACCGCATCCGCCTTCCAAAAGGCGATGACGCAGGTGATGAAGACCTATCGCGTGATGCCGTCCTCGACTCCCATGGACGAGTTGCTGCCCAAGTTCGAATAGCCGGCGAGAGCCGCGCCTGGAGATGTCATGATCGCCCTGTCGCTCGCTGAGATCGCCGAAGCCATCGGCGGTGAGCTGCGCCTTGCCGGAACCGATACGGCCGGCACCGTCGTCGACGGCACCGTCGACACCGATTCCCGCACCATGGGTCCGCGTTCGATCTTCGTCGCGAAGCCCGGTGCCGAGACCGACGGCCATCGCTTCGTCGGAGCCGCCGTCGATGCGGGGGCCGCGCTCGCGATCGTCGAGCACGCGGTCGACGTCGAGGTGAGCCAGATCGTGGTGGCGGATGCCGTCGTCGCGCTCGGCGCACTCGCACGGGAGGTCGTGCGCCGCGTGCGGGAGAAGGGCGACCTCAAGATCGTCGGGATCACCGGCTCGAACGGCAAGACGACCACCAAGAACTTCCTCGCGCGCATCCTGTCGGACGAGGGCGAGACCGTCGCCCCCGTCAAATCGTTCAACAACGAGGTGGGTGCCCCCGTCACGATGCTGCGCGTGACCGAGACCACGCGTTTCCTCGTCAGCGAGTTCGGCGCGGCCGCGCCCGGCAGCATCGCGCATCTGGCAGGACTCGTCGAGCCGGACGTCGCGGTCGTGCTCATGGTCGGGATGGCGCATGCCGGCGGCTTCGGCGGCATCGAGGAGACGGCGAAGGCCAAGTCCGAGCTCGTCGCCGCCGCCAGGGCGACCGGCACCGCCGTTCTCAACGTCGACGACGCGCGCGTCGCGGCGATGCGTGACCTCGCCGAATCCCGCGGCATGCGCGTGGTCGGCTTCGGACAGAGCCCGGTGGCCGAGGTGCGTGCGCACGACATCGAGGTGTCCGCCTCGGGAACCCGGTGCGTCATCGAGACCGCGGGACGGAGCATCCCTCTCGATCTCCGGGTGCTCGGCGCGCACCACATCACCAACGCCCTCGCCGCGATCGCCGCCGCGGGAGTCCTCGGCGTGTCCGCGGAGGACGCCGTCGCTCGCCTCGCGACCGTCGAGATCGCGGAGCGCTGGCGCATGCAGCCCCTCGGCAACGAGCGCGTGCGCATCATCAACGACGCCTACAACGCGAGCCCCGACTCGATGGCGGCCGCCCTGCGCACCCTCGCGCAGATCACCGGTCCCGACGAGCGCACCGTCGCCGTCCTCGGAGCCATGAGCGAGCTCGGTGAGAGCGCGGGGGAGGAGCACGACCGTATCGGTCTGCTCGCCGTGCGCCTCAACATCCGCCGCATCGTGGTCGTCGGCCCCGAGGCCCGACGCCTCTACCTCTCCGCCGTGGGCGAGGGATCCTGGGACAGCGAAGCCGTGCACCTGCCCGATCAGGATGCCGCCTTCGAATACCTCCGTTCCGAGCTGCGCGACGGCGATCGCGTGCTCGTCAAGTCATCAAACTCCGTGGGCCTCCGGCATCTCGGCGATCGTCTGGGAGAATTGTTCTCGTGAGGTCACTCATCATGGCGGCGGCGATCTCGCTCGCCTTCACCCTTTTCCTGACTCCCGTCTTCCTGCGGCTCTTCCGCAAGTGGGGCTGGGGGCAGGTCATCCGCACCCCCGAAGCGCTCGAGAACCCGAGTCACGAGGCGAAACGCGGCACACCGACGATGGGCGGTGTGATCTTCATCATCGGCACCATCGTCGGATACTTCACCGGCGTGTACGTCGGCGGCGCGGTGCCCGCGCTCTCGGCCCTCCTCGTGATCTGGCTCATGATCGGCTTCGGCGCGGTCGGCTTCATCGACGACTACATGAAGGTGCGCAGTCAGCGCAGCCTGGGTCTCTCGGGCTGGCGGAAGGTGATCGGCCAGCTCCTCGTGATCGTCCCCTTCGGGATCGTGGCGCTGAACTTCCCCAACAAGTTCGGGCAGACGCCCGCGAGCGAGTCGATCTCGCTGTTCCGCGACATCACCTGGCTCAACCTCTTCGCCTTCGGCGTGATCATCGGCTGGGCCCTCTACCTCATCTGGATCGCCGTGATCGGGGTCGCGACCTCGAACAGCGTGAACCTCACGGACGGGCTCGACGGCCTCGCGGCAGGCGCCGGAGTCATCGTCGTCGGTGCGTACAGCCTCATGGCGTTCTGGCAGTACAAGCAGCCCTGCGTCGGTGAAGGCGTCGACATGGGGGCCCTCGCCGGCTGCTACGAGGTGCGCGACCCGTTCAATCTCGCCATCATCGCCGCATCCTTCGCCGGTGCCCTCATCGGGTTCCTCTGGTGGAACGCCCCGAAGGCCAAGGTGTTCATGGGCGACGTGGGTTCCATGGCTATCGGTGGTGTCATCACCGCCCTCGCGATCCTGACCCGCACCGAGCTGCTGCTCTTCGTGATCGCGGGCGTGTTCGTGCTCTCCTCCGGATCGGTGATCCTGCAGCGCGCGTACTTCAAGCTCACGCGCGGCAAGCGCCTGTTCCTCATGAGTCCCTTCCATCACCACCTCGAGATGCGCGGCTGGGCCGAGGTGACCATCGTCGTCCGACTGTGGATCATCGCGGGTCTCCTGGCGGTCTCGGCCGTGGGGCTCTTCTACGTCGAATGGCTCACCCGTGTCGGTTGACGAGAGGCTGCGCACCCTCACCAGCTGGAACGCCGACTGGAAGGGTCTGAGGGTCGCGGTCCTCGGACTCTCGATGACCGGGTTCTCGGTCGCCGACACCCTCACCGAGCTCGGTGCCGACGTCCTCGTGCTCAGCGAGTCCGCCGACGAGGAGTACGAGCGCCTGGTCCCCGTGATCGGCGCCCGTCTCGAGATCGGATCGCTCGCGACGGTGCCTGCGGCCCTCACCGACTTCGACCCCGAGGTGGTGATCGCGTCGCCCGGCTTCGCGCCTGCGCATCCGATCATCCGGTGGACGCAGGAAGCCGGGATCGCGCTGTGGGGCGACATCGAACTCGCCTGGCGAGTGCGCGACAAGGTCGTGCGCGACGACGGCACTCCGGCCGAGTGGGTGCTCATCACGGGGACCAACGGCAAGACGACCACGACCCAGCTCACCGCAGCACTGCTCGTCGAGGGCGGGCTGCGCGCCGCGCCCTGCGGCAACATCGGCGTGCCGGTGCTCGATGCGGTGCGCGACCCCGCCGGATTCGACGTCTTCGTGGTCGAGCTCTCCAGCCATCAGCTCTGGTACCTCGGGCTCTCGCAGCCGGAGGGGGAACTCTTCCCGCACGCCTCCGTCTGCCTCAACCTCGCCGACGACCACCTCGTGTGGCACGGCAGCGCCGAGGCGTACCGCGACGCGAAGGCCTTGGTCTACCGCAACACCCGCGTCGCGTGCGTCTACAACAAGGCCGATGAGGCCACCCGGCGCATGGTCGAGGAGGCAGAGGTCGTCGACGGGGCGCGCGCGATCGGGTTCGACCTGGGAACACCCGGACCCAGCGATCTGGGAGTCGTCGAGGGCCTGCTCGTCGACCGGGCCTTCCTCGACGACCGGGCCCGTAGCGCGCTCGAGATCACCACGGTCGCCGATCTGCAGCGGGTCGGCCTCGTGGCTCCGCACATCGTGCAGAACATCCTCGCCGCGAGCGCGCTCGCGCGCTCGCTCGGCGTCGAACCCGAGGCGATCCACTCGGCACTCGAATCGTTCCGGCTCGACGCCCACCGCATCCAGGTCATCGCCACGCACGCGGGCATCACCTGGATCGACGACTCGAAGGCGACGAACCCGCACGCCGCGGCATCCTCGCTGCGCGCGTACCCCGGTTCGGTGTGGGTCGTGGGGGGAGATCTGAAGGGCGTCGACATCGCCGATCTCGTCGCGAGCTCCGGCGGAACGGCACGCGCCGCGGTCGTGATCGGAGTCGAGCGAGCCTCCGTCGTCGCGGCATTCGAACGACACGCGCCGACGGTGCCGGTGTTCGAGGTGGATGCTGGCGACACTGGAGATGTCATGAATCGTGTCGTGGAGATCGCGGCGGGGATCGTCGACGACGAGGGCACGGTTCTGCTGGCCCCGGCGGCGGCATCCTTCGACCAGTTCACCAGTTACGCGGATCGTGGCCATCGCTTCGCCGAGGCGGTGCGCACGTGGATCGACCGGGGGAGTGCCGATGACGCAGGTGGCTCGCCCTCCGCGTTCTGAGTCCGGCGGTCTCGCCGCTCGGGTCTCGCTCGGGCGCCGGTTCACGCCGGTGTCGACCGAGTTCCTGTTGATCGCCTCGACCGCGCTGCTCCTCACCCTCTTCGGGCTCGTCATGGTGCTCTCGGCGACGAGCGCGACCGCCGTCGCGAACGGCTCCAACCCGATGAGCGGCGCACTGCGCCAGGGGATCTTCGCGATCCTCGGCATCCCGCTCATGTTCCTGATCAGTCGGTTGCCGGTGCGCTTCCTCAAGAAGCTGGCCTGGCCGGCTCTGTTCGGAGCGGTCGCGCTCCAGCTCCTGGTCTTCACCCCGCTCGGCGTCGCCGACGGCGGAAACCGCAACTGGATCCAGCTCGTCGGCTTCCAGATGCAGCCCTCCGAGTTCCTGAAGCTCGCGCTGTCGCTCTGGATCGCGTACGTGCTGCTGCGCAAGCACGCGATGCTCGGAACGTGGCATCACGTCTTCATCCCGGTGGTGCCGGTCGGCGCGCTCGCGATCGGCACGGTGCTCGCGGGTAAGGACCTCGGCACCGCGATGGTGCTGGTCCTCATCCTCCTGGGGTGCCTGTTCTTCTCCGGGGTCAAGCTGCGGCTGTTCATCATCCCGGTGATCATAGGCGTCGCCGCGGTGCTCGCGTACGCGCTCTCGAGCACCGACCGCATGCGGCGCATCACCGCCAATTGCGATGACATGGCCCTCTACAACACGGACTGCTATCAGTCGATCCACGGCATCTGGGGGATGGCCAACGGCGGCATCTTCGGCCTCGGGCTCGGCAACTCCCAGGAGAAGTACGGGTGGCTCCCCGCTCCCGGCAACGACTTCATCTTCGCGATCGTCGGGGAGGAGCTCGGCCTGATCGGATGCATCGTCGTGCTCGCCCTCTTCACGTTCTTCACCGTCGGCGCGTTCCACATCATCCGCAAGACCGACGATCCGTTCATCCGGGTCGCCGCGGGCGGGATCACGGTCTGGATCGCCGGACAGGCCGTCCTCAACGTCGGCGTCGTCGTCGGGCTCTTCCCGGTGATGGGCGTTCCGCTCCCGTTCATGTCGCAGGGTGGCACCGCTCTCCTCGCCGTGCTCCTGGCATGCGGGGTGCTCCTCGCCTTCGCACGCACGCTCCCGAGCGGTGAGAAGCAGGAGTCCGCATCACGCACTCGAGCTCGCGGGGTGCGCGCAGCGCGGCGGGGTAGGGTCTCGGAGTGACCTCGTACCTTCTCGCCGGCGGTGGTACCGCCGGCCATGTGAACCCCCTGCTCGCCGTCGCCGATGGACTGGTCGCGCGTGACGCCGACGCCACCGTCCTCGTTCTCGGAACGGCCGAGGGGCTCGAGGCCCGTCTGGTGCCCGAACGCGGCTACGAGCTGCTCGTCGTCGACAAGGTGCCGTTCCCGCGCCGTCCGAACCGTCAGGCGCTGGGGTTCCCGCAGCGCTTCCGCCGCGCGATCGCGCAGGTGCGCCAGCACATCCGCACGCACGCCGTCGACGTGGTCGTCGGCTTCGGCGGGTACGCCTCGGCGCCGGCCTATGTGGCCGCGCGCCGCGAGGGCATCCCGTTCGTGGTTCACGAGGCGAACGCCAAGCCGGGACTCGCGAACGTGCTCGGAGCGCGCGGGGCGGCCGCGGTCGGCGTCGCTTTCGCGGGCACACCGCTGCGCGGCAGCGAGGTCGTCGGCATGCCGTTGCGTCGCGAGATCATCGAACTGGACCGTGCGGCGACCCGTGCCGAGGCGGCGCGGCACTTCGATCTCGATTCCGATGCGCCCGTGCTGCTCGTGTTCGGTGGCTCGCTCGGGGCCCAGCGTCTCAACGAGGCGTTCGCGGACTCGTGGGGTGACGTGCTCGCGGCCGGGTGGCAGCTGCTCCACGTCACGGGCGAGCGCAGCGACCTCGCCGATCCGGGGGTTCCCGGCTACGCGATGCGGCGCTATGTCGATCGCATGGACCTCGCCTTCGCCCTCGCCGATCTCATCGTCTCGCGCTCCGGAGCCGCGACGGTCAGCGAGATCAGTGCGCTCGGGATCCCGGCACTGTACGTCCCGTATTCCGTCGGCAACGGCGAGCAGCGGCTGAATGCGGCGTCCGCCGTCGCCGCGGGGGCCGCCCGGCTGCTCGATGACGGGACCTTCGACGGTGACGCCGTGCGCCGGGAGGTCGTGCCCCTGCTGGCGGATCGCGCGCGCCTGGCGCAGATGGCCGATGCCGCCGAGAAGGCGGGAACCCGCAGCGGCACCGAGAACGTCATCGCACTGGTCGATCGCTCGCTGAGCGCCCGGAAGTAGACTGAGAACGACATGATCAGACCTGACCTCTCCCTGCCGATTCCCGATTCGATCACGGCCGCGCACTTCATCGGCATCGGCGGTTCGGGGATGAGCGGCCTCGCTCGGATGTTCCTCGACGCGGGTATCCGCGTCTCGGGATCCGACCGGGCCGACAGCGACAACCTGCGGGCCTTGGCGGCGGCCGGTGCGACGGTGCACGTCGGGCACGACGCGGCCCACCTCGGAGATGCCGACACCGTCGTGCACACCGGAGCGATCTGGCCCGAGAACCCCGAGTTCGTCACCGCTAAGGAGCGGGGACTCCACGTGATCCATCGATCCCAGGCGTTGCACTGGCTGATCGGCGACCGTCGACTGGTCTCGGTCGCGGGGGCCCACGGCAAGACGAGCTCCACCGGGATGATCGTCACCGCGCTGCGCGGTCTCGGCGCGGACCCGCACTTCGTCAACGGCGGAGTGATCGAGCAGCTCGGCGCGTCGAGCGCCACCGGATCGGGCGACCTCTTCGTGATCGAGGCAGACGAATCCGACGGCACGTTCCTGCTCTATGACACGGCGGTCGCGCTCATCACGAACGTCGACCCCGACCACCTCGACCACTTCGGCTCGGAGGAGGCGTTCCACGAGGCGTTCGTCCGGTTCGCGGACGGCGCGTCCGAGGCGGTCGTGATCTCCAGCGACGACGCGGGAGCGCTCCGCGTCAGTGCGGACCTCTCGCACCCCCGGGTGATCACCTTCGGCCAGGCCGAGGACGCCGACCTGCGTGTGACCGAGATCGAGACCGCCGGCGGGGTCGCCGCCACGCTCACGCGCGAGGGTGAGAGCGTGCGCATGCAGCTCGCCGTCCCCGGCGTGCACAACGCGATCAACGCGGCCGGCGCGGTCGCCGTGCTCGGCGCGCTCGGCTACCCGCTCGCGGACGCCGTGCGTGCGGTGGAGGGTTTCGCCGGTACCGTTCGGCGCCTCGAGCTGCACGGCATCGCCCGGGGCGTGAGCGTCTACGACGACTACGCGCATCACCCGACGGAGGTCCGAGCGGCGCTCGAGGCGATGCGCGGCATCGCCGGATCCGGCCGCCTGATCGCGATCCAGCAGCCCCACACGTACTCGCGCACCCAGCACATGTACCAGGAGTTCGCCGACGTCCTCGAGACGTACGCCGACCACACGGTGATGCTCGACGTCTACGGCGCGCGGGAGGACCCGGTTCCCGGAGTCACGGGCGAACTCGTGAGCGGCGCGTTCCGTGATCCCTCGCACGTGCACTTCGTCGCCGATTGGCAGCAGGCCTCGGATTACACCGCGACGGTCGCGCGCGACGGCGACGTCGTGGTGACCCTCGGCTGCGGGAACGTCTACCAGATGATCCCGCAGGTGCTGGAGGCGCTGAGCCGGACCGACGGGGCGTAGCAGGTGCGACGTCCAGCTCCGCTTCCGACCGATCGGCCGAAGGAACCGGGCGCGAGTCCGTCGACGTCCCGGTCACGGCCCCGCGCGCCGCGCGAGGTCGAACCGGTGGGTGCGGAGACGACGCCGGAGAACGCCGATCCCGGTAGCGAAGCAGGAGCGGATGCGCCGATCGATGCGCCGACCGACGCATCGGGCGATGCGCCGACGTCCACGCGCGACGTCTGGCGCGCGGCCCGCGCTCGTCGGAAGGCGCTGCGGGCGGAGATCCGCCGCTTCACCCAGCGCTCCCGTCGGCGACGCATCGTCGGATGGAGCATCGTCGGCTCCCTTCTGCTGCTGGTGGGGGGCAGTGTCGCCGCCGCTTACAGCCCGCTCTTCGCCGTCGAGAAGATCACGATCGTCGGTGCCACCACCCTGGACCCCGCCGCCATCGAGGCGGCGCTCGGCGATCAGATCGGCACGCCGCTCGCGCTCGTCGACAGCAGTGAGATCAAAGCGGCGCTCATCGGCTTTCCCCTCATCGAGACATACGCGCTCGAGGCGCGCCCGCCGCACGACCTGACGGTGCGCATCGTCGAGCGCACCCCGGTGGGTGTGCTCCGCTCCGATGCCGGGTACACGCTGGTCGACGCGGCGGGCGTGGCACTCGCGACCACGACGGACCAGCCGGCAGGGCAGCCCCTCCTCGACATCGCAGGCGGTACCGACTCGAGCGCTTTCGAGAGTGCCGGCCTCGTCGTGCGCTCGCTCCCGGCGGACGTCCGCGCGCAGTTGACGGGTGTGCGTGCGACCACCGCCGATGACGTGACGTTGACGCTGAGCAGCGGACTGACGGTGGTGTGGGGAAGCGAAGACAAGTCGGCGACGAAGGGCATCGTGCTCGCGAGGGCCCTCGCCGCGAACCCCGGCGCCGGGACGATCGACGTCTCGTCCACGAACGCCGCCGTCATCGGCTGACGACTTTCGCGAGAAAACGCGCGACACGCCCATCCCGTTGCGCGCGCATGCCGATGCGGCGCATACCTTCGATCAAGAGAACGCAATACCGGGAAATACTTTACACCTCTACTTGAGGTTTAAGGTTTGGCCCGATCCAGGCTCGAAAAACTCGGAGGCCGGCCATGAGCCAGAACCAGAACTACCTCGCCGTGATCAAGGTCGTCGGCGTCGGCGGTGGCGGCGTCAACGCCGTCAACCGCATGATCGACCTCGGTCTCCGCGGAGTCGAGTTCATCGCGGTGAACACCGACGCGCAGGCGCTGCTCATGAGCGACGCCGACGTCAAGCTCGACGTCGGACGCGAGCTCACCCGCGGGCTCGGCGCCGGAGCCGACCCGGAGGTCGGTCGTCGTGCTGCCGAGGATCACGCGGAGGAGATCGAGCAGGCCCTCACCGGTGCCGACATGGTCTTCGTCACCGCGGGCGAGGGAGGCGGTACCGGAACGGGTGGCGCCCCTGTCGTCGCACGCATCGCCAAGTCGATCGGCGCTCTCACCATCGGTGTCGTGACCAAGCCGTTCTCGTTCGAGGGCCGCCGCCGCCAGAGCCAGGCCGAGGCCGGTGTCGCGAAGCTCAAGGAAGAGGTCGACACCCTCATCGTGGTGCCGAACGACCGTCTCCTCGAGATCAGCGACCGCGGGATCTCGATGATCGAGGCGTTCGCGACGGCCGATCAGGTGCTCCTCGCCGGTGTGCAGGGCATCACCGACCTCATCACCACGCCGGGTCTCATCAACCTCGACTTCGCCGACGTGAAGTCCGTCATGCAGGGCGCGGGCTCCGCGCTCATGGGCATCGGCTCCGCTCGAGGCGCCGATCGCGCGATCAAGGCTGCCGAGCTCGCCGTCGAGTCGCCCCTGCTGGAGGCATCTATCGAGGGCGCCCACGGTGTGCTGCTGTCGATCCAGGGTGGCTCCAACCTGGGCATCTTCGAGATCCACGATGCCGCGGATCTCGTCAAGGAAGCGGCGCACCCCGAGGCGAACATCATCTTCGGTACCGTCATCGACGACACCCTCGGCGACGAGGTGCGTGTGACGGTCATCGCCGCCGGCTTCGACGGCGGCGAACCGTCCCTGCGCCTCGACCCGATGGTCGTGTCGCGTCCGGCGACCGCGACGCTGCCGGAGGTCGCGCTCTCGGATGAGAAAGATGCCGTGGCGGAGGACGAGACCACCGAGACCGAGCCCTCCGCGGCTCCTCAGCGCACGCACACGACCAGCATCGAGCCGGCGTTCGCCGACGACGACATCGACATCCCCGAATTCCTGAAGTGACCGACCTGGGAGCGCGGCTGTCGGCGATCGACGAGCAGATCGCCGACGCCGCGCGCCGGGCCGGGCGAGATGCGACCGAGATCACCCGCATCGTCGTGACGAAGTTCCATCCCGCAGAGCTGGTGCGCGAGCTCGCTTCTCTCGGGGTGCGGGAGGTCGGTGAGAACCGGCAGCAGGAGCTGTCCGCGAAGCGCGACGAGCTCGAGGCGCTGGACCTCACCTGGCATTTCATCGGTCAGGCGCAGACGAACAAGGCGGCGGCGATCCGTCGCAGCGCTGACATCGTCCACTCCGTGGATCGGGTGCGCCTCGCCGACGCGCTGCATCGTGCCGCCGAGGACGACAGCGTCCTCGACGTGCTCGTCCAGATCAATCTCACGCCCGACGCCGGGCGGGGTGGCGTCCAGCCCGCCGCGGCCGCAGCTCTCGCCGAGCACGTCCTCGCGCTCCCGTCGCTTCGACTGCGCGGGGTCATGGCCGTCGCCCCTCTCGACGAGGAACCGGCATCCGCTTTCGCGCGTCTGCGCCGCGTCGCCGAGGAGGTGCGCGGCGTCGCTCCCGACGCCACGTGGATCTCCGCGGGGATGACCGGCGACTTCGCCGAGGCCATCGCCGCAGGCGCGACACACCTTCGGATCGGGTCGGCAATCACCGGCCCCCGCCCCGACCGGGGTTAACCTCTACAAAGACCAACCCGTATCGTTCGAACCGGAGGACACGATGGGTAACCCGCTGAAGAAGACCATGGTGTACCTGGGCCTCGCCGATGAGGAAGAAGCCTATGAAGAAGAGCAGCAGGCACCCGCTCGCGCTCACCGCGAGCGCGACCGAGACCGTGACCGTGAAGAGCCGGCACCGGCTCCCGTCACCCCGCTGCGCCGCCCCGTCGCCGTCCGTCAGCCCTCGGTGGGTGCCGTGAACGAGATCCTGACGGTCCACCCCAAGCAGTACCGTGACGCTCAGCTGATCGCCGAGAGCTTCCGCGAGGGCGTTCCGGTCATCATCAACCTGTCCCAGATGAGCGATGCAGACGCCCGCCGTCTCATCGACTTCGCCAGCGGTCTCTCCCTCGGCCTCTACGGTCGTATCGAGCGCGTGACCTCGAAGGTCTTCCTGCTCTCGCCGGAGAACATCGCTGTCTCGGGCCAGGGGGGTATCGCGCACGCGGACGCGGAGTCCGCGGGCTTCGATCAGTAGTAAGCCGTGCAGCTGGTCTCGATCGCCGCGAGCATCATCCATCTGGTGCTGCTGCTGTACATCTTCGTCCTCTTCGCGAGGCTGATCCTCGACTACATCCCGCTGTTCAACAGGGAGTGGCGACCGAAGGGCTTCGGCCTGGTCGTCGCCGAAGCCGCCTACACGGTGACCGATCCGCCCATCCGGTTCTTCCGGCGGATCATCCCGCCCCTGCGGATCGGCACGCTGTCGTTGGACTTCGGTTTCGCCCTGACGATGCTCATCGTGCTGATCCTGATGAACATCGTCCGGCTCTTCATCTGACCCCTGCCAGTTCTCACTCCTGGGTGTCGTGACATCGCGGCGCCAAGGTGCGGGGGCTATGCTGGCTCCCAGGTGCGCGCCCCGGGTTCGCGCCACATCACGACCACGCCATATCGACACTGGCAACCGAACTCACCGAAAGAGGAGCCATCATGGCACTTACCCCGGATGACGTCGTCACCAAGCAGTTCCAGCACGTTCGCTTCAAGGACGGCTTCGACCCGGACGAGGTGGACGACTTCCTCGACGAGATCGTCATCGAGTGGCGCAAGGCCCTCGAGGAGAACGTCGAACTCAAGGCCAAACTGGCCGCTTACGAGTCGGGCGCCACGCCCGCCGCAGAGTCGGCCGAGGCCGCTCCGGTCGCCGAGGCCCCCGCGCCTGCGGCTCCGGCACCCGTCGCCGAGGCTCCCGCGGAGCCCGCTCCCTCCGGCTCCGCCACGGCGACCGCCGGGATCATCGAGCTCGCGCAGCGTCTGCACGACGAGCACGTCGCCGAGGGTGAGGCGAAGCGCAACCAGCTCATCGCCGACGCCGAGACCGAGGTGGCCCGTATCCGCACCGAGGCGGAGGCGAAGCAGCGCGAGGAGTCGGCTCGACTCGAGCGCGAGCGCAACACGCTTGAGGCCCGGATCACCGAGCTCCGCAACTTCGAGCGCGACTACCGTTCGCAGCTGCGCGGCTACATCGAGGGTCAGCTCCGCGACCTCGACGAGAAGTCGGCCTCCACGGACTCGACGCCCGTCTCCGCGATCGGACTGTAGGTCGTAGGTCTTGAGCCCACGCCTTCCCCTTCGTCGGTCGGCGGCCGGTGCGATCGTTGCGATTCTCGCAGCGCTCGTGCTGGCCGCCGATCAGTTTGTGAAGTACCTCACCACCGAGAACCTTCCCTACCAGGAGCCGGTTCCCGTCCTCGGTGAGTTCCTTCAGCTGTACTACGTCCGCAATCCCGGAGCGGCGTTCTCGCTCGGGTCGGACGTCACCTGGATCTTCACGATCGCCCTCGCGGTCGTCGCCGGCGTCATCGTCTGGAAGGCGTTCGGTCTGCGCTCGCGGCTCTGGGCAGTCGTACTCGGCGCGCTGCTCGGCGGTGTACTCGGCAACCTCGGAGATCGCCTCTTCCGCGACCCCGGCTTCCCGGTGGGACACGTGGTCGACATGATCTCGATGCCCTGGATGATGCCCGCGATCTTCAACATCGCCGATATCTTCATCGTGTGCGGCATGATCTCGGTCGCACTGCTCGTCGTCTTCGGGCTGCGCTTCGATGGCTCCCGCGAGCGCGACCACGCGCCCGTCGAGACGGAGGAAGAGGCCGAGGCTGCGGCAGCGGAGCAGGAACTCGCGGCACGCGACGTCGTCGAACGACCGGCGGCGCCGGTCGAAGACGAGCGCTGATCGTGGAGTCGCGTTCACTGCCGGTGCCCGACGGCCTCGAGGGCGCGCGCGTCGACGCCGCTCTCGCGAAGATGCTCGGTTTCTCGCGAACCTTCGCTGCGGAGGTCGCGGCGTCGGGCGGCGTGCGCCTCGACGGCGTGACCCTCGACAAGTCCGACAGGTTGCGCGGTGGGGGCTGGCTCGAGGTCGAATGGCAGCCCAAGGAAGGTCCGAAGATCGTTCCGATCGCGGTGCCCGAACTCGGGATCGTCTTCGATGATGACGACATCGTCGTGGTCGACAAGCCGACCGGTGTCGCGGCCCATCCCTCCCTCGGTTGGGAGGGGCCGACGGTGGTGGGTGCGCTGGCGGCCGCCGGCTTCCGGGTCGCGACCAGCGGTGCGCCCGAGCGTCAGGGCGTGGTGCACCGGCTCGACGTCGGCACGAGCGGCCTGATGGTCGTCGCCAAGACCGAGACCGCCTACACGCACCTCAAGCGCGCCTTCAAGGAGCGCACGGTCGAGAAGATCTATCACGCGGTGGTTCAGGGGCATCCCGACCCGCTCGCGGGCACGATCGATGCGCCGATCGGTCGGCACCCGAACCACTCCTGGAAGTTCGCGGTCACCCCCGACGGCAAGCCCTCGGTCACCCACTACGAGACGCTCGAGGCGTTCCCCGGCGCGTCGCTTCTCGAGATCCATCTCGAGACTGGACGCACTCACCAGATCCGCGTGCACATGGCCGCGCACCGGCATCCGTGCGTCGGTGATCCTCTCTACGGGGCTGACCCCACGCTGTCTGCCCGCCTCGGTCTCGCGCGGCAGTGGTTGCATGCGCATCAGCTCGCGTTCTCGCATCCGGCTACCGGCGACTGGGTGCAGTTCGAGTCACCGTATCCGGCCGATTTCCAGCACGCCCTGGCGGTCCTCCGCGGCGAGTGATCACTCGTCGCTCCGGCGGATGTCGGATGCCGGGGCGATACTGAGGTCATGGACATCGAGGTTCGGCCCGCCACGGTCTTCGCCGACGTCGCGACCCTGGTCGGCCCGAAGAAGCCGACGTCGAACGTCTGCTTCTGCCTGAGTTATCGGATCGGCAACGCCGAGAACCAGGAGCTCCGCGGCGAGGAACGCGCCGAGCGTGTGCGCGGTCTCTGCGCGGAAGACCCGCCTCCCGGGGTGATCGCCTATCTCGACGACGAGCCGGTCGGCTGGGCGGCGGTGCATCCTCGACGCGACACGAGTTTCGCCACCAATCGCAGGATCCCGCACATCGACGACGTCGACGTCTGGTCGTTGTGGTGCATCCGGGTGCGTCCGGGGCATCGCAAGCAGGGCATCTCGCACGCCCTGGTCGACGGGGCGGTCGCTTTCGCACGCGCACAGGGGGCGCCAGCGATCGAGGCGTATCCGGTCGACAACGCGGGGGAGCGGGTCGACCTGACGATGGCCTACGTCGGCACGCGCGCGCTGTTCGAGCGGGCGGGCTTCGAGAAGTCGGCCGAGACGACTTCGCGTCTGAACGGATTCCCGCGCGTGCTGATGCGGCTCGACCTGTCGGACTGACACCCGCGGAGCCCGATCGGCGACCCGATGTCGGACGCCGAAAGTAGACTCGAACCATGGCATCCGACTCCTTCGTCCACCTGCACGTGCACAGCGAGTACTCGATGCTCGACGGGGCGGCGAAGATCAACGCGATGACCCAGGCGGCCGCGGAATACGGCATGCCGGCGATCGCCGTCACCGATCACGGCAACACCTTCGCGGCCTTCGAGTTCTACAACGCGGCGCGCAACGCGGGGGTCAAGCCCATCATCGGGCTCGAGGCGTACATGACGCCGGGCACCCACCGCAGCGACAAGACGCGCGTGCAGTGGGGATCGCCCGACCAGAAGAGCGATGACGTGTCGGGTTCGGGCGCCTACACCCACATGACGATGTGGAGCCAGAGCACCGAGGGCATGCACAACCTCTTCCGCATCAGCTCGCGGTCGAGCATGGAGGGGTACTACTTCAAGCCCCGCATGGACCGAGAACTGCTGCAGACGTACGGCAAGGGGCTGATCGCGACGACCGGATGCCCGTCGGGCGAGGTGCAGACGCGACTGCGCCTCGGGCAGTACGACGCGGCGCGCGCGGCGGCCGCCGAGTTCCAGGACATCTTCGGCAAGGAGAACTACTTCGCCGAGATCATGGATCACGGGCTCTCCATCGAGCGCCGTGTGATGACCGACCTGCTGCGTCTGGCGAAAGACCTCCACATCCCGCTGGTCGCGACGAACGACTCGCACTACACCCACCAGCACGAGGCCGACGCCCACGAGGCCCTGCTGTGCGTGCAGTCGGGATCGACGCTCGACGATCCCAATCGCTTCAAGTTCGACGGCGACGGCTATTACATCAAGACCGCGGCCGAGATGCGTCAGCTGTTCCGCGATCACCCCGAGGCGTGCGACAACACGCTCCTGATCGCCGAGCGCTGCGAGGTGGAGTTCAACACCGCGGCGAACTACATGCCGCGCTTCCCCGTGCCCGACGGCGAGACCGAGGACAGCTGGCTCGTCAAAGAGGTCGAGGCCGGTCTCCACTACCGCTACCCGGGCGGCATCCCCGACAAGGTGCGCAAGCAGGCCGAGTACGAGACCGGCATCATCCTCCAGATGGGCTTTCCCGGATACTTCCTCGTCGTGGCCGACTTCATCAACTGGGCGAAGGACAACGGCATCCGGGTCGGTCCGGGTCGTGGTTCCGGTGCGGGATCGATGGTCGCGTACGCGATGAGGATCACGGATCTCGACCCTCTTGAGCACGGCCTCATCTTCGAGCGCTTCCTCAACCCGGATCGTGTCTCGATGCCCGACTTCGACGTCGACTTCGATGACCGTCGCCGCGGCGAGGTCATCGAGTACGTGACCAAGAAGTACGGCTCGGAGCGCGTCGCGCAGATCGTCACCTACGGCACGATCAAGTCCAAGCAGGCTCTCAAGGACGCGGGGCGCGTGCTCGGGTTCCCGTTCAGCATGGGCGAGCGTCTGACCAAGGCGATGCCGCCCCCCGTGATGGGCAAGGACATGCCCCTCGACGGAATGTTCGACTCGGCCCACCCCCGGTACAAAGAGGCGAGCGAGTTCCGTGCACTGATCGACACGGATCCCGAGGCGAAGACGGTCTTCGACCGTGCGCTCGGTCTCGAGGGCCTCAAGCGCCAGTGGGGCGTGCACGCGGCCGGCGTCATCATGTCGTCCGACCCGCTGCTCGACATCATCCCGATCATGCGCCGCGAGCAGGACGGGCAGATCGTCACGCAGTTCGACTACCCGTCGTGCGAGTCGCTCGGCCTGATCAAGATGGACTTCCTGGGGCTGCGCAACCTCACGATCATCTCCGACGCGCTCGACAACATCCGTATGAACAGGGGAGAGGAGCTCGACCTCGAGCACCTCGCTCTCGATGATCAGGGCGCGTACGACCTGCTCGCGCGAGGAGAGTCGCTCGGCGTGTTCCAGCTCGACGGCGGCCCGATGCGGTCGCTCATGCGACTGATGAAGCCCGACAACTTCGGTGACATCTCGGCGCTCATCGCGCTCTACCGCCCGGGTCCCATGGGGGCGAACTCCCACACGAACTACGCGCTGCGCAAGAACGGCCAGCAGCCCATCACGCCGATCCACCCGGAGTTCACCGATTCACTCGCAGACATCCTCGAGGAGTCCTACGGTCTGATCATCTACCAGGAGCAGGTGATGGCGATCGCCCAGCGCGTCGCCGGGTTCTCGCTCGGTCAGGCAGACATCCTCCGGCGTGCGATGGGCAAGAAGAAGAAGTCCGAGCTCGACAAGCAGTTCGCGGGCTTCCAGGCGGGAATGCACGCCAACGGATACTCCGACGGGGCCGTCAATGCGCTCTGGGAGATCCTGCTTCCGTTCTCCGACTACGCCTTCAACAAAGCGCACTCCGCCGCCTACGGAGTCGTCTCGTACTGGACCGCCTACCTGAAGGCGCATTACCCGGCCGAGTACATGGCTGCGCTGCTCACCAGCGTCGGCGACTCCAAGGACAAGATGGCTCTCTATCTCAACGAGTGCCGCCGCATGGGTATCAAGGTGCTGCCGCCCGATGTGTCGGAGTCGATCAACTACTTCGCGGCCGTCGGCGACGACATCCGCTTCGGGCTCGGCGCGGTGCGCAACGTCGGAAGCAACGTCGTCGAGGGCATTGTGCAGGCGCGGAAGGACGAGCGCTTCACCTCCTTCCACCACTTCCTCGACAAGGTTCCGCTGCACGTCGCGAACAAGCGCACGGTCGAGTCCCTCATCAAGGCCGGTGCCTTCGACACGATGGGCGACTCCCGTCGCGCGCTCGTCGAGATCCACGAGGACGCCGTCGAGGCCGCCGTCGACCGCAAGCGGAACGAAGCCCAGGGCGCGATCGGATTCGACTTCGACAGCCTGTACGACGGTATGGAGGAGGCGGCGCCGGCGAAGGTCCCGCCTCGCCCGGAATGGATCAAGAAGGACAAACTCGCGTTCGAGCGGGAGATGCTGGGGCTCTACGTCTCCGATCACCCACTGGCCGGACTCGAGGTTCCGCTCGCGAAGCACGCCTCCATCTCGATCCACGACCTCAACAACTCCGAGGACCTCCAGGACGGCGACCAGGTCACCGTCGCGGGCCTTGTGACGAGTGTCCAGCATCGCGTGGCGAAGGCGAGCGGGAACCCGTACGGCATGATCACGGTCGAGGACTTCAACGGCGAGGTCACCGTGATGTTCATGGGAAAGACGTACACCGAGTTCCAGCACGTCCTCCAGCAGGATTCGATCCTCGCCGTGCGCGGGCGCGTCTCGCGACGCGACGACGGGCTCAACCTCCACGCGCAGTCCGCATTCGCTCCCGACGTCGGGTCGTTCGACGCTGCGGGGCCGCTCGCCCTGGTGCTCGCCGAGCAGCGTGCCACGGAGCGCGTGATGCACGAGCTCGCCGACGTGCTCCGGCGCCACTCGGGTGAGACCGAGGTCCTCCTGCGTGTGCATCGCGGCGGCACCGCGAAGGTGTTCGAAGTGCCCATGCCCGTGAAGGTCTCCGCCGATCTGTTCGGTGACCTCAAGTCGCTCCTCGGGCCGGGCTGCCTGGGCTGAGCGGGTAGTATCAGGACGCGTCGGAACGCGCCTCCCCCTCTGCGCGTCGTGACGAAAGGAAGACCCATGAGTACCGATATCCCCGACAACGCGGATGCCGAGAACGAGGCGTTCCTCGATGATGACGGTGTCCTGTACGACGAAGAGGTCACGCCGGAGTTCGGCATCCTCGGGTTCACCCTCCGGGAGCTCTCGATCGTCGGCGTCTGGCTCATCGCTTTCGTGGTCTCCTTCTTCCCGCTGACCGGTGGCACCTCCATCTGGGGAGCGGGTATCCAGTGGATCCTGCCGATCGGCGTGCCGACGGCAGCCGTGTTCCTGCTCGTGCTGCGGCGGTTCTCGCCCGACGGCATCCGCCGAGTCGGCTCCCTCGGGATCGATCAGTTCGCGTCGGTCGCCTTCACCGTCTCGGCGGTGACGTGGATCAGCGCGCTGTGGTCATCGATCGCCGCGGCGATCGAGTTCGGTGTCTGGACCCTCAACTGGGTCGGCATCGTGCAGCTCCTCGCTTCCCTCGCGCTGGTCGCGCTGACGGTCTTCGCTCCGATCATCCCGGGCCTGAAAGAGGACTTCCACGGCCGCCTCGTCACTCTCGCGCATCGCAACGCGAACCCGGTGCGCCCGGTGATCGCCCGCCCGCGGGCCGAGCGCGCCGCCCCCGCCGATGCGGAGGGCGCCGCCGCACCCGAGACATTCGCACCCGAGACATTCGCGCCCGAGCCGGACTCGAACGAGCCGGACACGAAAGAGCAGGCCGCGCCCGATTCCGTTTCGGCCCACGACGGATCCTGGGACGGTGCAGAGCCGCCGACCACGCGACGTGCCGCTCTCGACACCGATACCCCCGACGGCTACGCGACCGACGAGATCGCGCGCTTCGATCTGCCGCAGCAGGTCCCGCTGGCCGCGCACGCCTCGGGTGGAGGAACCGGTACCGAGGAAGCGGTCGCCGAGGAGGAGTACACCCCGTCGTACTCCCGTCGCTCCCGTACCCCTGAGATCATCTCCGACACCGGTGAGATCGAGTCCTTCCTCGAAGAGGTCGCCGAACCGGTGCCGGCTCCGGCCAGCGCGGCAGCGGAGCATCCGACCGACGTGTTCGGCGACGAGTCCGTCGTCACGGATCCCGAGGCGACCCGTCCCCGCGATTCCGCGCAGGCCGCGCAGCCCTTCTGGATCCTCGCCCCGTCCGAGCGCGACGTGCACGACGAGCGCGGCGAGGCGATCTTCCGCATCGGCCCCCAGGCCTGGGCGCTCGTGATCGAGGACCGCGGTGGCGCCTTCGTCGTCCGGCACGATGACGGCCGCATCGGATACCTCCACGACATCTCCGGCATCACGAAGGGCTGAAGTGCGAATCATCGATCTGCGAGGGCGCGAGCTCTCGCCGGCAGACATGCTCGCGGCCGTGCCGCGCGCGACCCAGGCACGCGCCGAGGCGCTCGACACGGCCGCGCGGCTCGTCGACGACGTGCGCACGCAGGGGGAGTCCGCACTGCGTGATCAGGCGGAGCGCTTCGACCGCGTCACCGAGCACGCGATCCGCGTTCCGGCCGAGCACATCTCGGAAGCGCTCGACGCGCTCGCACCCGAGGTGCGCGCCGCACTCGAAGAGGCGATCCGCCGCGTGCGTCTCGCCTCCGCTGCCCAGGTACCCGCGGATCAGACGACCCTTCTCGGTCCGGGTGCGCGCATCGTGCAGCGGTGGCAGCCCGTCACCCGCGTGGGTGTGTACATCCCCGGGGGCAAGGCGGTGTATCCGTCGAGCGTCATCATGAACGTGGTTCCGGCGCAGGTCGCCGGCGTCACGCAGATCGCCCTCGCCTCACCGCCTCAGGCCGACCAGGGCGGGCGCATCCACCCCACGATCCTCGGAGCGGCCGCACTGCTCGGCATCAGCGAGGTCTACGCGATGGGAGGCGCCGGTGCGATCGGCGCGTTCGCGTGGGGCGTCCCCGGCGTCGGGCTCGATCCCGTCGACGTGGTGTCTGGTCCGGGCAACAACTACGTGGCCTCCGCGAAGCGGGCGGTCGCGGGTGTGGTCGGGACGGATTCCGAGGCGGGAGCGACCGAGATCCTCGTCGTCGCCGATGCCTCCGCCGACGCCCGTCTCGTCGCCGCCGACCTCGTCAGCCAGGCCGAGCACGACGAGCAGGCCTCCGCGGTGCTCGTCACCGATTCCGAAGACCTCGCCGCTCGAGTGGCGCACGACGTCGCGGCTCAGGGAGCTGCCACCCGGCACAGTGACCGGGTGTCCGCCGCTCTCGACGGACCGCAGTCCGCGATCGTGCTCGTCGACGATCGTGCGATGGCGGCGGCCTTCAGCAACGCGTACGCACCCGAGCACCTCGAACTGCACCTCACCGACGCCGAGGCCGCGGCATCCGCCTTCACCAGCGCGGGCGCCGTTTTCGTCGGCGACCAGACGCCGGTCAGCCTGGGCGACTACATGGCCGGCAGCAACCACGTGCTGCCGACGGGGGGACAGGCGCGGTACGCGCCGGGCCTCGGCGCCTACACGTTCCTGCGCCCGCAGCAGGTGATCTCCTACGACCGGACCGCTCTCGCCGAGGTGCGCGACGGCGTGGTCGCGCTGGCGAACAGCGAGATCCTCCCGGCGCACGGCGAGGCGATCGAAGCACGATTCAAGGAGTAGGTTGTACGGATGCATTGCCCCTTCTGCCGTCATCCCGATTCGCGTGTGATCGACTCGCGCACGAGCGACGACGGCCTCTCGATCCGCCGACGCCGACAGTGCCCCGAGTGCGGCGGACGGTTCACGACCACCGAGACCGCGAGCCTCAACGTGATCAAGCGCTCGGGCGTGATGGAGCCGTTCAGCCGGGAGAAGGTCATCTCCGGCGTCCGTAAGGCCTGCCAGGGCCGACCGGTCACCGAAGCGGACCTCGCGATCCTGGCGCAGCGCGTCGAGGAGGCCGTTCGACAGACGGGTGTCTCGCAGCTCGACACGAACGAGATCGGACTCGCCATCCTCGGCCCGCTCCGCGATCTCGACGAGGTGGCGTTCCTCCGCTTCGCGAGCGTGTATCAGGCCTTCGACTCGCTCGAGGACTTCGAATCCGCCATCACCGATCTCCGAGCCGACCACGCGAAGGCGGAGTCCGCCGACCGGTAATCTGGCAGTGATGTATCCGCTGCTCTTCCGCGCTGTCCTCTCGCGCTTCGATCCCGAGTTCGCCCACCACGCCGGCATGGCGGTGATCCGTGTGCTCGGTGTGCTGCCGTTCTCGACCGTCACCCGCTCGCTCACGCGTCCCGATCCGTCGCTGCAGGTGAAGGCCCTCGGGCTGACCTTCCCGTCGCCGTTCGGCATCGCCGCGGGCTTCGACAAGAACGCGGTCGGCGTGCGCGGTTTCGCTGCACTCGGATTCGGTCACGTCGAGGTCGGGACGATCACGGCGATCCCGCAGGACGGGAACCCGAAGCCGCGGCTGTTCCGGCTCGTGCCCGACCGTGCGGTGATCAACCGGATGGGCTTCAACAACAAGGGAGCGGATGCCGCCGCACGGCGGCTCTCGAGGCTGCGGCGCGGTGCCCCGAACACCGTCATTGGCGTGAACATCGGCAAGAGCCGTGTCGTCGACGTCGAGGACGCGACCGCGGACTACGTCGCCTCGGCCACCCGGCTCGCGCCGCTCGCCGATTACCTCGCCGTGAACGTCTCGTCGCCGAACACGCCGGGACTCCGCGGTCTGCAGGCGGTCGAAACGCTGGCCCCGCTGCTGCGCGCCGTGCGCGACGCCTCGGGTACGACGCCGCTGCTGGTGAAGATCGCCCCCGATCTCCCCGACGAGGAGATCACCGCGATCGCTCAGATGGCCGTCGCCGAGGGACTCGCGGGGATCATCGCCCACAACACCACGATCAGTCGAGACGGATTGCGCACCGACCCCGCGATCGTCGCCGCGGCCGGAGCGGGCGGACTGTCGGGGGCGCCGCTGAAGGAACGGTCGCTCCAGGTGCTGCGCGTCGTACGCGCCGCGGTGCCCGCGGACTTCTGCGTCATCGCGGTGGGGGGAGTGGAGACGGCCTCCGACGTCGAGGAGCGCCTGGCGGCCGGCGCGACGCTGGTGCAGGGATACACGGCGTTCCTCTACCGCGGTCCGCTCTGGGCCCGGCAGATCAATCGCGGACTCCGGAACCGCCTGCCTCTGTCGCAGGGCTGACGCCCGTACGAGGAACGCCTCGTCTCCGCAGGGAGACGAGGCGTTCCTTCGTGAACGGGACTGGATCAGTCGGGGTACTGGCCGCGCTTGACCTGCGGCTTCGGCAGGCGCATGAAGCGCATCTGCAGCGAACGCATCGCGGCGTACCAGCCGAGGCCGCGTTCCATGCGCTCCTGTCCGAACTTCGCGGCGACCTTGCGCTTGACGCGGATGCCGAGGAGGATCATGCCGCCGATCGCGATGACGAGGTACGCCATCATCACGAGGTAGGCGTAGTAGGAGACCAGAGTGCTGAACGGCACGAGCGTCGCGAGGATCACGAGCACCATCACGGCCATCACGAATTCGGCGGGGTGCCAGCCGGCATCCACGTAGTCGCGCACCCAGCGGCGCTGCGGGCCCTTGTCGCGGGCCGGGAGGTACTTCTCCTCACCCGCGGCCATACCGGCCTGTGCGCGGGCTCGTCGCTCGTTGAGCTCGGCGCGGGCCGCGGCCTTGGCCTCTTTGGTGTTGGCCACGAGGGGGCGACGGCGGGCGGCCTCCTGCTCGGCGCGGCTCGGCGTCGCCCGGCCCTTTCCGACGGCGGGCGTCTCGGCGGCGTCGTCATTCGTCGAAGGGGATGCAGGAGTAGTGGCCACGAGGTTCCTCGGTTCGCTGACGGGGGATCACCTTAAGATTACTCGCATGACCTCTGCTGAGATTCCCCCTGTCTTCGAAACGGACATCCTCGAGGCGGTGGCGACCGGGAACCCGGCCGCGCTGTCGGACCTCGGGCACCTCGTCCGCATCCCGGGAATGGCCTGGCCGGCGTTCGATCAGACCCAGCTCGAGCGCAGTGCCGAGGCCGTGGCGGCGCTCGCGACGGACACCGGCGTCTTCGACGAGGTGCGCATCCTCCGTGCCGACATCCCCGGAACGGACGAGCAGGGACAGCCCGCCGTCCTGGCGACCCGTGCGGCCCGGAACGGGCGTCCCACGATCCTGCTCTACGCGCACCACGACGTGCAGCCTCCCGGGGATGACGCGCTCTGGGAGACACCGCCCTTCGAGCCGACCGTGCGCGACGGTCGCCTCTATGGGCGGGGAGCGGCCGACGACAAGGCAGGGATCATGGCGCACATCGCCTCCATCCGCGCCGCGGCGGAGGTGATCGGCGACGACCTCGATCTCGGGATCGCGATGTTCATCGAAGGCGAGGAGGAGTACGGCTCGCGCTCGTTCGCGCAGTTCCTCTCCGACAACAAGGAAGCTCTGCGTGCCGATGCGATCGTCGTCGCCGATTCGGGCAACTGGGATTCGACGACGCCCGGACTCACCGTGTCGCTGCGGGGGAACGCGCGGTTCACGATGCGCGTCCGCACCCTCGACCACGCCTCGCACTCGGGGATGTTCGGTGGGGCGGTGCCCGACGCGATGATGGCGACCGTCACGCTCCTCTCGACGCTGTGGAACGCCGACGGCTCGGTGGCCGTGGACGGGATGACGGAACGGGAAGCGGCGACACCGGAGTACACCGAGGAGACGTTGCGCGATGAGGCCGGGCTCCTGCCCGGCACGATGCCCATCGGCGGGGGCACGATCCTCAGCCGCATCTGGAACAAGCCGTCGGTCACCGTGATCGGCATCGACGCCACGAGCGTGGCCGCGGCGTCCAACACGCTCCTCCCCGAAGTGACGGTCGTCATCAGCGCCCGCGTCGCACCGGGCCAGACCGGGCAGGAAGCGTACGAGGCTCTGGAACGTCACCTGCGTGCGCACGCCCCGTTCGGCGCGGAGCTGACGTTCTCCGACGTCGACCTGGGTAACGGTTTCCTCGTCGACACCTCCGGATGGGCGGTCGCGCTCACACGCGACGCCATGCGAGACGGGTACGGCGTCCCTCCCGTCGATCTGGGCGTCGGCGGCTCCATCCCGTTCATCGCCGACCTGGTGCGGGAGTTCCCCGAGGCGCAGATCCTCGTCACCGGCGTGGAGGATCCGCACTCCCGCGCCCACAGCCCGAACGAGTCGCTGCATCTCGATACCTTCCGCAACGCGGTCGCGACCGAGGCGCTCCTGCTGGCTCGGATGAACGCTCTCACGCTCCCGCAGTGACCCTCAGTCGCACGGTTCTCTCCGGATCTCGCCGACTTCGCCGAGGGCGGCGGTAGAATTGCGGGGAAAGCCGTGCGACTGCGGCCCGTCACAAGGAGCGACATGAGCGACACCACCCTGACCTCAGAGACCACCAAGGCCCACGGCATCAGCCTCACCGACGCGGCCGCGACCAAGGTGAAGAACCTGCTCGAGCAGGAGGGTCGCGACGACCTTCGCCTGCGCGTCGCCGTCCAGCCCGGCGGATGCTCCGGCCTGATCTACCAGCTCTACTTCGACGAGCGCTACCTCGAGGGCGACGAGACCGTCGACTTCGACGGCGTCGAGGTCATCGTCGACAACATGAGCGTGCCGTACCTCGATGGTGCATCCATCGATTTCAAGGATTCGATCTCGGAGCAGGGCTTCACGATCGACAACCCCAACGCGGCCGGCAGCTGCGCCTGCGGCGACAGCTTCCACTGAGCGGAACCACCCCGTCAACCTGCGTGGTTGGCATGAATCGGGTGTGAGGTTGCTCTAGACTTGGGTGTGCCCTATCCGCAATCTGAAAGGTGCATCGTGCCCTCGAAACGCCGCCGCCTTCGTTGGGCCGCACTCCCTCTGGGAGTCGCGGCAGCTGTGGCCCTGGCGGGATGTACCACCGCCGAGCTGAACGGCTATCTCCCCGGCTTCGTCGATGATGGCCCCGCTGCCACCAACCAGACCGAGCGCGTGTCGTCGCTCTGGGTGAACTCCTGGATCGTCCTTCTCGCCGTCGGTGTCATCACCTGGGGCCTCATGGCCTGGGCCGCGATCGCATACCGCCGTCGCAAGGGCCAGACGGGTCTTCCCGTCCAGATGCGCTACAACATGCCGATCGAGATCTTCTACACGATCGTGCCGCTGATCCTCGTGCTCGGGATGTTCTTCTTCACCGCGCGTGACCAGGCCGCGATCGAGACGCAGTGGGACGACCCCGACGTCGAGATCACCGCGATCGCGAAGCAGTGGGCGTGGGACTTCCAGTACGACGCCGATTCCGAGGACGACACCGTCTGGACGATGGGTATTCAGGCCCAGCCCGACGCCGAGGGCAACATCGACCAGTCGCAGCTGCCGACGCTGGTGCTCCCGGTCGACCAGAAGGTCACGATCAAGCTGCAGTCCCGCGACGTCATCCACTCCTTCTGGATCATCGACTTCCTCTACAAGAAGGACATGTACATCGGCAAGGACAACTCCTGGTCGTTCATCCCCACCCGCGTGGGGGAGTACGCCGGGAAGTGCGCCGAGCTCTGCGGCGAGTACCACTCGATGATGCTCTTCAACGTGAAGGTCGTCGAGCAGGACGAGTACGACGCGTACCTCGAGACCCTCAAGGACAAGGGCAACACGGGAGACATCACGGACGCTTACGACCGTCTGTCGAACTACCCCGGAACGACCCCGAAGAACGACTCCGAAGAAGGAGAGGAGTAAGCCATGTCGACGACTGAAGCACCCCGCACCGACGAGGCGAACCGCTCCCGTCCCACGACTCTGCCCCCGCGCCAGGCCTCGCTCATGAGCTCTTCGCGCGTCGAGCAGAAGGGCAACATCGTCGTCAAGTGGATCACCTCCACCGACCACAAGACGATCGGGTACATGTACCTCATCGCCTCGGTGCTGTTCTTCCTCCTCGGAGGAGTGATGGCCCTCGTCATCCGCGCCGAGCTCTTCGCTCCGGGTATGCAGATCATCCCGACGAAGGAGCAGTACAACCAGCTGTTCACGATGCACGGCACCATCATGCTGCTGATGTTCGCGACGCCGCTGTTCGCGGGCTTCGCCAACGCGATCCTGCCCCTGCAGATCGGCGCCCCCGATGTCGCGTTCCCGCGTCTGAACGCCTTCGCCTTCTGGCTCTTCCTGTTCGGATCGACGATCGCCGTCGCCGGCTTCCTCACCCCTCAGGGCGCGGCATCCTTCGGATGGTTCGCCTACCAGCCCCTCGCGAGCGCCTCGTTCTCGCCGGGAGCGGGTGGAAACCTGTGGATGCTCGGACTCGGAATCTCGGGATTCGGCACCATCCTCGGCGCGGTGAACTTCATCACCACGATCATCACGATGCGTGCACCGGGCATGACGATGTGGCGCATGCCGATCTTCTCCTGGAACACGCTCGTCACGAGCCTCCTGATCCTGATGGCATTCCCGGTCCTCGCGGCCGCGATCTTCGCCGCCGGCGCCGACCGCGTGCTCGGTGCCCACATCTACGACCCGGCCAACGGCGGCGTCCTGCTCTGGCAGCACCTGTTCTGGTTCTTCGGGCACCCCGAGGTCTACATCATCGCGCTGCCGTTCTTCGGCATCGTCTCGGAGATCTTCCCGGTGTTCAGCCGCAAGCCGATCTTCGGTTACAAGACGCTCGTCTACGCGACGATCGCGATCGCCGCTCTCTCCGTGGCCGTGTGGGCTCACCACATGTACGTCACCGGATCCGTGCTGCTCCCGTTCTTCGCGCTGATGACGATGCTCATCGCCGTGCCGACGGGTGTGAAGATCTTCAACTGGATCGGCACGATGTGGCGAGGGTCCGTGACCTTCGAGACTCCGATGGTCTTCTCGCTCGGCTTCCTCGTCTCGTTCGTCTTCGGCGGTCTGACGGGTGTCATCCTGGCGGCCCCGCCGCTGGACTTCGCTCTGTCTGACTCCTACTTCGTCGTGGCGCACTTCCACTACGTCGTCTTCGGAACCGTCGTGTTCGCGATGTTCGCCGGCTTCTACTTCTGGTGGCCGAAGTGGACCGGACGCATGCTCAACGAGCGTCTCGGCTATGTCCACTTCTGGATGCTGTTCATCGGCTTCCACATGACCTTCCTCATCCAGCACTGGCTGGGCGTCGACGGCATGGTGCGTCGTTACGCGGACTACTCCGCGGCCGATGGCTGGACCTGGCAGAACCAGGTCTCGACGATCGGTGCGATGATCCTCGGCGCGTCCATGCTGCCGTTCTTCCTGAACGTCTGGATCACGGCCCGCAAGGCGCCGAAGGTCACCGTCAACGACCCGTGGGGCTACGGAGCATCGCTCGAGTGGGCGACCTCCTGCCCGCCGCCGCGTCACAACTTCACGTCGATCCCGCGCATCCGCAGCGAGCGCCCGGCCTTCGACCTGAATCACCCCGAAGCAGCGGAGTTCGCCACCACGGCTCCGGGCGAGCGAGAGGTCCACTGAGCCATGCGCGACAACGTCATTCTCTGGTGGATTCTCACCGCTTTCTTCGCACTGGTCGGAGTGATCTACACCGGCTGGCACATCCTCGCGACGCCGGACGACAACTTCGCCATGCGGATCGAGTGGGTCGGCACGACCGCACTGTTCTTCGCCGCCTTCATGGGCGCGATGATCGCGTTCTACCTCGACCGCACGCACAATGCGCAGGGTGGAGAGCTGCCGGAAGACATCCTGACGTCGGACATCGACGACGGCGACCCCGAGCTCGGCGAGTTCAGCCCGTGGTCGTGGTGGCCGCTGGTCCTGGCGGCCTCCGCCGGTGTCTTCGTGGTCGGTCTGGCCGTCGGACACTTCCTCCTGCCGATCGGCCTGGCGATCTTCGTCGTCGCGATCGTCGGCTGGGTGTACGAGTACTACCGCGGTAACTTCGCTCGCTGATCGGGCGAACGAACGAAGAGGCCCCCGGGATTCCCGGGGGCCTCTTCTGCGTCACGAGCGGCTGCGTATCCGAGGGATTCCGGTGAGTGGGTCGACGGGCCGGTGGTGCACGCCATCCGCGTCCTCCACCGGATAACCTTCCCGAGCCCAGTACTCGAATCCGCCGATCATCTCGCGCACCGCGTAGCCGAGGCGGGCGAAGGCGAGGGCCGCCTTCGCGCCGGCGTTGCATCCGGGACTCCAGCAGTAGACGACGACCTCGCTGTCGGCAGGGATCTCTGCAGGCGCTCGGGTCTCGATCTCGCTGTAGTGCATGTGCGTCGCGCCGGCGACGCGTCCCTGGGCCCAGGCTTCGGCGGAGCGCACGTCGATCACGACCAGCGGCTTCCCCGCTCTAAGGTCGGCATGGACGTCACTGGCGTCGGTCTCGTAGGCGAGCTTGGCGGCGAAGTAGTCGGCGCGATCGATCATGTCTCTCAGAGTAGGAGAGGCACGGGTCGGTCCGCGCTCATCAATCGGTCGCTCGTGGGTCTTTTCCGGCCAGGTGCGTCCGGTCGTCGACCTCGGCCGTCATCTGCACCCGGCGACCGTAGCGATCGATCCCGAGCTCTGCTTCGGTGTCGATCAGAGCTCGCTGGAAAGCCGTCTCGGGGAGGCTCTCGAGGAATCCGCAGGTGGCGTAGAACGGTGCGTTCCAGGGCACCTCGGCGTACGTGCGCAGTGTGACACGGGAGTAGCCACGTTCGTGCGCCTCACGCAGGGCGGCGCGCACCAGAGCGCGCCCGTGCCCCTGCCGTCCCGCCGAGGGAATCACCGACAGCTGTTCGAGGTGCGCGTGTCCGTCCGCGTCGAGCACGTGCACGAATCCGACGGGGGAGCGCGTGTCCTCGTCTTCGATGAGCAGAATGAACCCGGGAGCCGCGAGGCGGGCCGCGCCGTCCTCTGCGTCGGGCCACTCCCAGGCGCCGAGAGCGTCGATGAGGAGGGCATCCGCTGCCGACTCGATCGCCTGCACGTGTTCGGCGTCGGTCGAGAGGGCAGGGCGGATTGTGCCGCTCACCGTCAGGCTCCCTGCACCGCGGCGATCGCCTCGATCTCGACCAGCTGGTCGTCGTACCCGAGCACCGTGACACCGAGAAGGGTGCTCGGGACATCGTGGGATCCGAATGCCGCTTCTACGACGTTCCAGGCGGTGACGAGGTCAGCTTGGCGTGTGGAGGCCACCAGCACGCGCGTGCTGATGACGTCTGTCAGTGCGGCACCCGACGCGGCGAGAGCGCCCCGCAGGGTCTCGACGCAGCGCGCTGCCTGAGCAGCGTAGTCGCCCGGGGCGGTCGTGGAGCCATCGTCTTCGAGCGGGCAGGCGCCGGCCAGGAAGATGAGGCGGGAGCCGGCGGGAGCCGTCGCGGCATAGGCGTACGGGGTGTCGGCGAGGGAGTCGGAACGGATGAGTCGGACTACGGACGTCATGCTTCGATCCTCCCATGGGAACATCGAAGGGCCCTGTCCGCGTGGACAGGGCCCTTCGAGAGGGGGAGCGGCGGGACGTTACTCGCCGTCCTCCGACTTCTTCTTGCGAGGCTTCTTCACGGGCTCGGTCGCGATGACCGTGCTCGGGGTGTTCGGCGTCTCGTCGACGTGGTCCTCGGTCGCCTCGATCGGGGCATCCGGGAATCCGGCGCGCTCGTGAGCTCCCTGGATCTCGGCGACCTCGGTCTCCTCGTTGTGAGCCGTGACGTGGTGCTGGTGTGCATCCGCGGCTGCGACCTCGGCCTGAGTGAGGGGCGCGAGACGGTCCTCGAAGAACCAGCGCGACATCGACGACCGGAGGTTCTCCGTCCACGGGATGCGGCCCTTGGCGTTGGGGCGCACGACGAGCGGCTCGTAGCCGTCGACGTCGATGAGCTTCCACCGGTCGTACTGATCGACCGGCTGGTGCACCTCGATGAACTCGCCACCGGGAAGGCGGACGATGCGTCCCGACTCGAAGCCGTGGAGAACGATCTCACGATCCTTCTTCTGCAGCGCGATGCAGATGCGCTTGGTCACGAAGTAACCGAGGATCGGCCCGAGGAACAGCAGAGCCTGGAGCGTGTGGATGACACCCTCCATCGTGAGCATGAAGTGCGTCGCGATGAGGTCCGAGGAGGCTGCAGCCCAGAGCACGGCGTAGAAGATGACGCCGGCCACGCCGATGGCGGTGCGGGTCGCCGCGTTGCGCGGACGCTGCGCGATGTGGTGCTCGCGCTTGTCACCGGTGATCCACGCTTCGATGAAGGGGTAGATCGCGACGGCGACGATGAAGAGTCCGAGCACGGCGACCGGAACGAGGATGCCGAACGACCAGGTGTGGTCGAGGAAGACGACGTCCCAGTTCGAGGGCGCCAGACGCAGCGCGCCGTCCGCGAAGCCGATGTACCAGTCGGGCTGGGTTCCGGCGGACACGGGGGAGGGGTCGTAGGGACCGTAGTTCCAGATCGGGTTGATCTGGAAGAAGGTCGCGATCAGCACGATGGTGCCGAAGACGATGAACAGGTATCCGCCCATCTTCGACATGTACACCGGCATCATCGGGTAGCCCACGACGTTGTCGTTCGTGCGGCCAGGGCCGGCGAACTGCGTGTGCTTGTTGATGATCATGAGCATGAGGTGCACGACGATCAGGGCGATCACCAGCATCGGCAGCAGCAGGATGTGCAGCGAGTACAGGCGCCCGACGATGTCGGTACCGGGGAACTCGCCGCCGAAGAGGAGGAACGAGGTCCAGGTGCCGATGAGCGGGAGGCCCTTGACCATGCCGTCGATGATGCGGAGACCGTTACCCGAGAGCAGGTCGTCGGGGAGGGAGTATCCCGTGAAGCCCTCGGCGAGAGCGAGGATGAACAGCACGAAGCCGATCACCCAGTTGAGCTCGCGCGGCTTGCGGAACGCGCCGGTGAAGAACACGCGGAGCATGTGCACGCCGATACCGGCCACGAAGACCAGGGCGGCCCAGTGGTGGATCTGACGGACGAGCAGACCGCCACGGAGGTCGAACGAGATGTGGAGCGACGACTCGAGCGCCGCGGACATCTCGATGCCGCGCATCGGAGCGTACGCACCGGTGTAGTGGGTCTCGACCATCGACGCCTGGAAGAAGAACGTCAGGAAGGTTCCGGACAGGAACACGACGACGAAGCTCCACAGGGCGATCTCACCCAGCATGAACGACCAGTGGTCGGGGAAGATCTTGCGTCCCAGCTCCTTGACGATGCCGGAGAGGCTGGTGCGCTCATCGATGTAGTTCGACGCGGCGCTGACGAATCGGCCGCCGAGAGGCGCCTTGGTGTCCTTGTCCTCTTTGGACAGCGTTGCGGTGCTCAATGGCGCTCCCAGAAGCTCGGGCCGACGGGCTCGGTGAAGTCACTGCGCGCGACGAGGTACCCCTCGTCGTCGACGGTGATGGGCAGCTGAGGCAGCGGGCGCGCGGCCGGTCCGAAGATGACCTTGGCGTGATCCGTCACATCGAACTGCGACTGGTGGCAGGGGCAGAGGAGGTGGTGGGTCTGCTGCTCGTAGAGCGCGACCGGGCATCCGACGTGGGTGCACACCTTGGAGTACGCGACGATGCCGTCGTACGACCAGTCCTTGCGGTCCTCGGCCTCGATCAGCTGCTCGGGGCGCAGACGCATCATCAGCACGATGGCCTTCGCCTTCTCCTCGAGGTAGCCGTCGTGGTGGCTCAGCTCGGCCAGGTCGGCCGGGATCACGTGGAAGGCGGAACCGAGCGTGACGTCGGCGGCGCGGATCGGCGTGCCGTCCGGGTCGCGGACGAGGCGCATTCCCTCTTCCCACATGGTGTGCTTGAGCAGGTGCACCGGGTCGCCCGCGTAGGGGTCCTCCGGGGTGGCATGCGGGGCCAGGCCGCGGAACAGCGTCACGCCGGGGATGATCGACGCGACGAGCGCTGCGAACAGCGAGTTGCGGATCATCGTGCGGCGTCCGAAGCCGGACTCCTCGTTGGCGTCGGAGAACGCCTTGATCGCGGCCTCGCGGGTCGAGTCCTTGCCGCGCGTCGGGTGACGGTGCTCGATGTGCTCCTTGTCGGACATGAGCGCCTTCGACCAGTGGATCGCTCCGAGGCCGAGGGAGAGCAGCGCCAGGGCGATGCCGAGTCCGATGAAGAGGTTGTTCTGACGGATGTCGATGAGAGCGCCGCTCTCGATCGGGAACAGCATGTAGGCGGCGACCGCCCAGATGCTGCCCGCGAGAGACAGGTAGAACAGCGTGTAGACAGTGCGGACCGCGGCCTTCTCCGCGCGCGGGTCCTTGTCGGTCATCCGCTCGCGGTGCGGCGGCAGGCCCGGGTTCTGCACAGGGTCGCTGACTGCGACGCCCAGCCCCGGAGAGGGCTGGTAGGCCCTGTCAAGAGCCTGCGAGTCGTCGTCGTGTGCCATGGTGCTCCTCGTACGTTCCTCTTCGATGATTAAGCGTCAGTTGGACTTCGCCGTGATCCACACGGTGATGGCGACGAGTGCGCCGATGCCGAAGATCCAGACGAACAGGCCCTCCGAGACCGGTCCGAGCGATCCGAGGGAGAACCCGCCGATCTGCACGGACTGCTGCTGGTACAGGAGAGCCGAGATGATGTCGCGCTTGTCTTCGTCCGACAGGTTCATGTCGCCGAAGACGGGCATGTTCTGGGGGCCCGTCACCATGGCCGCGTACATGTGCAGCGCGCTGGTCTCGGTCAGGGCCGGGGCGTACTTGCCCTCGGTGAGTGCTCCACCGGCGGCGGCCACGTTGTGGCACATCGCGCAGTTGACGCGGAAGAGCTCGGCTCCGTGAGCCACGTCGCCCTCACCGTCGAGGATGCGCTCCTCGGGGAAGGTCGGGCCGGGGGCCGTGGACTGCACGAACGACGAGATCGCGAGGATCTGGTCCTCGGTGAACTGCGGCTCCTTCTGGGGAGCCTGCGGTCCCTGCATCTGCAGGGGCATGCGGCCCGTGGAGAGCTGGAACTCGGTGGCGAGCTCGCCGACACCGTAGAGGCTCGGCCCGTTGGGCGTGCCCTGCAGGTCGAGGCCGTGGCAGGTGGCGCAGTTCGCCTGGAACAGCTTCTCGCCGTCCTCGACGGTCAGCGTGGTCGCCGCGGTCTGCGTGTCGGTCGCGGCGAAGGCCGCGGATGCGCCGGCGTACACGGCGCCGGTGATCATCAGGCCTGCTCCGATGAGGGCCGCGGCAGCCAGGGGGCTGCGGCGACCGCCAGAACGGCGCTTCTTCTCTCGTGCCATCTCGGGGATCAGCTCCGCTCTTATTTCAGGAAGTAAATTACGACGAACAGCACGATCCAGACGACGTCGACGAAGTGCCAGTAGTAGGACACCACGATCGAGGAGGTCGCCTCCTTGTGCCGGAAGTTCTTGACGGCGAACGCGCGTCCGATGACGAGCAGGAACGCGACGAGCCCGCCCGTCACGTGCAGTGCGTGGAAGCCGGTGGTCAGGTAGAACGCGGAAGCGTACGAGTCGGCGCTGATGGGCATTCCCTCGGCGACGAGCTGGGCGTACTCCCAGACCTGACCCGAGACGAAGACCGCGCCGAGGGCGAAGGTGAGGAAGAACCACTCGACCATGCCCCAGCCGAACAGGCGGCGACGGCCTGCACCGTTCTTCTGGCCCTTGCCGATCTTGTAGGCCTGGAGGTCCTCGGCTGCGAAGACGCCCATCTGGCAGGTGAACGACGAGAGCACGAGGATCGCGGTGTTCACGAATGCGAACGGCACGTTCAGCAGTTCGGTCCGGTCGGCCCAGAGTTCGGGGGAGGTGCTTCGGAGCGTGAAGTAGATCGCGAAGAGTCCCGCGAAGAACATCACTTCACTGCCGAGCCACACAATGGTGCCGACAGCTACCGGGTTGGGCCGCTTGATGGTTCTCGCCGCCGGGGCATACGTCGCTGAGGTCGTCACCGTTCCATTATGGCCGATTCCCGGGGGTGATTCTTGCACCCGGACACCTCGTTTCGCCAGCTTTTCACTTAGGTAACCCTAAGAAAACACTGCGAATCGTCGGTGAATCCGCGGGAAATCGCGGGTGCTCCGGCCGTCGGCATCCGTGACAGACGAGATGCACGTTTTCTCGGCGCCGATAGGATCGCACACATGGCTGAATCCCTGACCTGGTCCGATGTGCTCACCACTCTCCTGGAGCGTCGCGACCTCAGCGTCTGGGAGTCGACGTGGGCCATGCGTCAGATCATGCGGGGCGATGTCAGCGAGGCCCAATTGGCGGGATTCCTGATCGCGTTGCGTGCGAAGGGCGAGACGATCGACGAGATCGTCGGTTTCCGCGATGCGATCCTCGAAGCGGCCGTCCCGCTCCCGGTGTCGCCGGACGTCCTCGACATCGTCGGCACGGGTGGGGACCGTGTCGGCACCGTGAACGTCTCGACGACCGCGGCCATCATCATCGGTGCGATGGGCATCCCGGTCGTGAAGCACGGCAACAGGGCGGCGAGTTCGGCGTCCGGCTCCTCGGATGTGCTCGGCGCTCTCGGGCTCGAGCTCACGCTCGATCCGGCCGCCGTGGCGTCCATCCTCGACCGCACGGGGATCACCTTCGCCTGGGCGGGTGCGTTCCACCCCGGTTTCAAGCACGCGGGAGCCGTGCGATCGCAGCTCGGCGTACCCACCGTGTTCAACATGCTCGGCCCTCTCTGCAATCCGGCTCGCGCCGAGGCGAACGCCGTGGGCGTGGCGCAGCTCGAGCGCGTGCCCCTGATCACCGGAGTGTTCCGCACGCGCGGCGCCACCGCGCTGGTCTTCCGCGGCGATGACGGACTCGACGAACTCACCACCACCGGCCACAGCCGGATCTGGGAGGTCACCCGAGGAGATGTGCACGAGCACGATCTGGATCCGCGGGACCTCGGCATCCCGCTCGCCGAACTCTCGGACCTTCTCGGAGGGGTGCCGGAGCACAACGCGACCATCCTGCGTCGCACGCTCGAGGGGGAGCGGGGAGCGGTGCGCGACATCGTGCTGCTGAACGCTGCAGCGGGCATCGTCGCCTTCGAGCTCTCCCAGGACGCGGCTCAGGTGCAGCGTCCGATCCTCGAACGCCTGCGCAGCGCGTACGAGCGTGCGGCCGCCGCGATCGACGATGGGCGGGCGCTGTCGAAGCTCGACGAGTGGATCGGCGTGAGCCGGGAGCTCGCCGCCGGCTGAGGCGCATCATGGAACCGGTCGCCGCACTGCTCGAGATCGCTTCGCTGCTCGAGCGCGAGCGGGCGTCGAGATATCGGGCCAAGGCCTTCCGACAGGCAGCCGCGGTCTTCGAGTCGTTGCCCGCGGACGTGCGCACAGATCCGAACCGGCTCCGCGCGGCCCCGGGGATCGGTGCGTCTACCTTCTCGGTGATCCGTCAGGCGCAGGAGGGCATGGTCCCCGACTATCTGGTCGAGCTCCGTGGCGACGTGGAGCCGGAGCGCATCTCCGACCTGCGGCGGAAGCTGCGCGGCGATCTCCACGCGCACACCGACTGGTCGGACGGGACGACGTCGATCGCGGTGATGGCGGCCGCAGCGCGCGCACAGGGCCACGAGTATCAGGCGATCACCGATCATTCGCCGCGCCTGCGAGTGGCACGCGGGCTCTCGGCGGAGCGATTGCGCGAGCAGATCCCTCTCGTCCGGGCCGAGTCCGGCGACGGCTTCACGCTCCTGGCCGGCATCGAGGTCGACATCCTCGACGACGGCGTGCTCGACCAGGAGGACGGGCTTCTCGGCGATCTGGACATCGTCGTCGCGTCCGTGCACTCGAAGTTGCGGATGGATGCCCGCTCCATGACCCGTCGGATGCTCGCAGCGGTGGCGCACCCGCGGGTGAACGTGCTCGGCCACTGCACGGGACGCCTCGTGCAGGGTGAGCGCGGCACCCGCCCGCCGTCGGAGTTCGACGCGGCCGCCGTGTTCGCGGCGTGCGCCGAGAACGGCGTCGCCGTCGAGATCAACTCCCGCCCGGAGCGTCAGGATCCTCCGGACGAGCTGATCGCGCTCGCTCTCGAAGCCGGATGCCTCTTCTCGATCGACTCGGATGCGCACGCCCCCGGTCAGCTGTCGCTTCTCGACCACGGCGCCGAGCGAGCGGAGCGCGCGGGGGTGCCGGCATCCCGGATCGTGACGACCTGGGGGCTCGAGCGTCTGCTCGCGTGGGCGGAATGAGGGTCAGGCGGAACCGGTGACCTTCTCGATCGCGGCGATCGCGCGGTTCATCGAGGAGGTCAGATTCCACTTCGCGGCGAGAGAATCGGCCGCGTCGCGGGCGACGTCGTCGAACGGATGCAGCGGCGTGCCCGGCGCGGAGATGTCGAGTCCGGTGGCCACCGCGACGACCGTGGGGGCGACGTCGAGGTAGTCGCTCGCCGCGAGGATCTTCGCGCGGACGCCGGCGCTCATCCCCTCGCCCGCGGCGGCCGCCGCACGGATGCCGTCGAGATCGGCATGGGTCTGGAGGAGCGTCGCCGCGGTCTTCTCGCCGACGCCGGCGACGCCGGGAAGGCCGTCCGAGGCGTCGCCGCGCATCGTCGCGAAGTCGGCGTACTGGCTGGGGAGTACTCCGTACTTGGCGACGACGGTCGCGTCGGTCACGATCTCGAGGTTGCTCATGCCGCGGGCGGTGTAGATCACGCGGACGTCGCTCGCGTCGTCGACGAGTTGGAAGAGGTCGCGATCCCCGGTGACGATGTCGACCGGAAGGGCGGATGCCGTGGCGAGCGTGCCGATCACGTCATCGGCCTCGTGCGCCGCGACGCCGATGATGGGGATGTCGAGAGCCGCGAGCGTCTGACGGATGAGAGGGATCTGCGCCTCGAGCGGATCGGGCACCTCTTCGACGTCCGGGGCGTCCGCGACGACCTCGACGACGCGGTGACCCTTGTAGCTGGGAATGAGGTCGACGCGCCACTGCGGACGCCAGTCGTCGTCCCAGCAGGCGATGACCTGGGTGGGCTCGTAGAGCGTGACGAGCTTCGCGACGATGTCGAGCAACCCACGGGCCGCGTTGATGGGGGAGCCGTCCGGTGCGGTGACCTTGTCAGGCACCCCGTAGAACGCACGGAAGTAGAGGCTGGCGGTATCGAGCAGCATCAGGCGATCGGTCACGGGGACAGTCTCGCACGGGCATCCGACGCCCGAGCCCCCGCAGCATCCCGAGATCTGGTAATCTGAAGCGTCACTCGTGGCGTGCATACGCATGCTCTCGTGACGATCAATCCAATCCAATCGCTGTGAAGCAGGATATCGGCCGTGCGCGGTCGCTGTTCACGGCCTGAGTTTCCATTCACAAGGACAACCCACTACATGACTACCGCAACGACCGCCCCGGCCACCAAGCAGGTCGCCATCAACGACATCGGATCTGCTGAGGACTTCCTGGCCGCGGTCGAGAAGACCCTGAAGTTCTTCAACGATGGCGACATCATCGAGGGCACGATCGTCAAGATCGACCGCGACGAGGTCCTCCTCGATGTGGGCTACAAGACCGAGGGTGTCATTCCCTCGCGCGAGCTCTCCATCAAGCACGACGTCGACCCCAACGAGGTCGTCGCCGTCGGCGACCTGGTCGAGGCCCTCGTCCTCCAGAAGGAGGACAAGGAAGGCCGTCTGATCCTCTCCAAGAAGCGTGCGCAGTACGAGCGCGCCTGGGGAGACGTCGAGAAGATCAAGGAGAACGACGGCGTCGTCACCGGCACCGTCATCGAGGTCGTCAAGGGTGGCCTCATCGTCGACATCGGCCTCCGTGGCTTCCTCCCGGCTTCGCTCATCGAGCTCCGCCGCGTCCGCGACCTCACGCCGTACCTCGGCCAGGAGATCGAGGCCAAGATCCTCGAGCTCGACAAGAACCGCAACAACGTCGTGCTCAGCCGCCGCGCGCTGCTTGAGCAGACGCAGTCGGAGTCGCGCACCACGTTCCTGAACAACCTCCACAAGGGCCAGGTCCGCAAGGGTGTCGTCTCGTCGATCGTCAACTTCGGTGCGTTCGTCGACCTGGGCGGCGTGGACGGCCTCGTGCACGTCTCCGAGCTGTCCTGGAAGCACATCGAGCACGCCTCCGAGGTCGTCGAGGTCGGCCAGGAGGTCACCGTCGAGATCCTCGAGGTCGACCTCGACCGCGAGCGCGTCTCCCTGTCGCTGAAGGCGACGCAGGAGGACCCGTGGCAGGTCTTCGCCCGTACCCACGCGATCGGTCAGGTCACCCCGGGTAAGGTCACGAAGCTCGTTCCGTTCGGTGCGTTCGTGCGCGTCGCAGACGGCATCGAGGGCCTCGTCCACATCTCCGAGCTCTCCAGCAAGCACGTCGAGCTGGCCGAGCAGGTCGTCTCCGTCGGCGAAGAGGTGTTCGTCAAGGTCATTGACATCGACCTCGAGCGTCGTCGCATTTCGCTGTCGCTGAAGCAGGCCAACGAGTCGGTCGACCCCAACGGCACCGAGTTCGACCCGGCCCTCTACGGAATGGTCGCCGAGTACGACGAGAACGGCGAGTACAAGTACCCGGAGGGCTTCGACGCCGAGACCGGTGCGTGGAAGGAAGGCTTCGACGCCCAGCGCGAGGCATGGGAGCAGGAGTACGCTGCTGCCCAGGCTCGCTGGGAGGCGCACAAGGCTCAGGTCACCAAAGCGGCCGAGGCCGAGGCGGCGGCCGGCGAGGACTTCGGCGGACAGTCGTTCTCGAGCGAGACCGCTGGTGCGGGCACGCTTGCCGACGACGAGGCTCTCGCGGCTCTCCGCGAGAAGCTCTCGGGTGGCAACGCCTAAGCAGCATCACGTCAGGAACGGGTCGTCACCTTCGGGTGGCGGCCCGTTCCGCGTTCTCCCGCGTGACAGGATGGAGACCATGCCCCTCATCGCGCTCACCGGCGGCATCGCGTCCGGGAAGTCGACCATCGCCCGACGGCTCGCCTCGCACGGTGCGATCCTCGTCGATGCGGATCAGATCGTGCGTGACGTCCAAGCGCCGGGGAGTCCCGTGCTCCGTCGGATCGCCGCGGAGTTCGGTGACGGCATCATCGCCGACGACGGGTCGCTGGACCGCCCGGCGTTGGGTGCGCAGGTCTTCGGAGACCCCGAGCGGCTTCGCGCCCTGAACGCGATCGTGCACCCGGCCGTTCGCGCCGAGTCCCAGCGGCGCTTCGAAGAGGCTTTCGCAGCCGATGAGGACGCGGTCGTCGTCTACGACGTCCCGCTCCTGGTGGAGGCGCGCGTCGACGACCCCTGGGACCTCATCGTCGTGGCGCACGCTCCCGAGACGGAGAGGCTGCGTCGTCTCGTCGAGATCCGCGGAATGGACCCGAAGTCGGCGAAGGAGCGCATCGACGCCCAGGTGTCCGACGATCAGCGTCTCGCGATCGCCGACGCGGTGATCGACACGTCCGGATCTCTCGACGAGACCGAAGCCCGCACCGACGCCCTATGGGAGCGGATCCGCGCGCGGTGAGCGAACCGTTCACCGGCCATGCTCCGGGATCACGGGAGTATCGCCGACTGATCATCGGGCTCTTCTTCGCCGGCGTCGCGACATTCGCCCAGCTCTACGCCACCCAGGCCGTCCTTCCGCAGATCGCCTCCGACCTCCGGATCGGACCGGCATCGGCGGCCCTGAGCGTGTCCGCCGCAACGCTCGGGCTGGCGGCGGCCGTCGTCCCCTGGTCGATGGTCGCCGATCGGATCGGACGGATCCCCGCGATGGCGACGGGGGTGATCATCGCCACCGTGCTCGGCATCTGCGCGCCGCTGAGCGACGGCATCCTCCCGCTGCTGATCCTGCGGCTGGGGGAGGGCATCGCGCTGGGCGCCGTGCCCGCCGTCGCCCTCGCCTACCTGAGCGAAGAGGTCCGCTCCTCGCACGCGGCGGCGGCCGCGGGCAGCTACATCGCGGGCACCACGCTCGGCGGGCTGACGGGGCGCCTCGTGGCCGGCGGCATCGGAGAGGCGGGCGGGTGGCGTGCGGGGGTCTGGGGCGTCGCCGCGGTCTGCATCGTCTGCGCCGTTCTGTTCCTCTGGCTCACGCCGCGCGCCCGCGGCTTCCTTCCTGCGGCGCGAGGCGGCGGCCCGGGGATCCTCGCGCGACTTCTGCGTCCGCTGCGTTCCGCGCCACAGCTCGCCCTCTACGCGCAGGGTTTCCTTCTGATGGGTGCCTTCGTCGCGGTCTACAACTATCTCGGCTTCCATCTCGCGGCTCCACCGTTCCTGCTCCCGGCCTGGCTGGTGACCCTGCTGTTCGTTGCCTACCTCGCCGGCACGGTCTCCTCGCCCTGGGCGGGATCGCTCGCCAGCAGGTTCGGACGCTACCCCGTGCTGCTGGTCTCGATCGGCGTCACCGCGTCGGGCGCGGTACTCCTGGCGATGCCGACCACGGGACTGGTGCTCACCGGACTCGTGCTGTTCACCGCCGGGTTCTTCGGTGCCCATGCGATCGCCTCCGGGTGGGTGCCGACGGATGCCGATCCGGCGGTGCGCGCGCAGGCGTCGTCGCTCTACTATTTCGGCTACTACGCCGGATCGAGCCTGTTCGGATGGATCCTCGGTCTCGTCTTCGGAGGGCTGGGATGGGAGTGGTTCATCGCCGGCATCCTCGCGATGTGCGCCGCATCCGCGGCGATCGCGGCGCTCGCTCTGCACGCGTCTCCTTCCGGAAGAGTGTGAGAGCCGTTCGCCCGAAGGGGAAGCGGGCCCCGATGTCGGTGGCCCCGCCTACGCTGGACGTATGGAACCCACCCGTAGCGTTCGCCCGTTCGAGGTCATCAGCGAATACGCGCCCGCCGGTGATCAGCCCCAGGCCATCGCCGAGCTCGCCGCGCGCATCAACGCCGGGGAGACGGACGTCGTGCTGCTGGGGGCGACGGGTACGGGAAAATCGGCGACGACCGCATGGCTCGTCGAGCAGGTGCAGCGCCCCACTCTGGTCCTCGCGCACAACAAGACGCTCGCGGCTCAGCTCGCGAACGAGTTCCGCGAGCTCATGCCGAACAACGCGGTCGAGTACTTCGTCTCCTACTACGACTACTACCAGCCCGAAGCGTACGTCCCGCAGACCGACACCTTCATCGAGAAGGACTCGTCCATCAACGCCGAGGTCGAACGGCTGCGGCACTCGACGACGAACTCGTTGCTCAGCCGCCGCGACGTCGTGGTGGTGTCGACCGTTTCCTGCATCTACGGACTCGGTGCTCCCGAGGAGTACCTCCGTGCGATGGTCGCCCTGCAGGTGGGGGAGCGGTACGACCGGGACGCGCTCATCCGCCAGTTCATCGCGATGCAGTACAACCGCAACGACGTCGACTTCTCGCGGGGCAACTTCCGCGTGCGGGGCGACACGATCGAGATCATCCCCGTCTACGAGGAGCACGCGATCCGCATCGAACTCTTCGGTGACGAGATCGAAGCGTTGTACTCCCTCCACCCGCTCACCGGCGAGGTGATCGAGAAGCTCGACGCCGTGCCGATCTTCCCCGCGTCGCACTACGTCGCGGGAACCGATGTGATCCAGCGCTCGATCGGCACGATCGAGACAGAGCTGGAAGAGCGCCTCGCCGAGTTCGAGAAGCAGGGGAAGCTGCTCGAGGCGCAGCGGTTGCGCATGCGCACCACCTTCGATCTCGAGATGCTGCAGCAGCTCGGATTCTGCTCGGGCATCGAGAACTACTCGCGCCACATGGACGGTCGCGCTCCGGGGGAGCCGCCGCACACGCTGCTCGACTTCTTCCCGGACGACTTCCTCCTCGTCATCGACGAGTCGCACGTCACCGTGCCCCAGATCGGTGCGATGTACGAGGGTGACGCCTCGCGCAAGCGCACGCTCGTCGACCACGGATTCCGTCTGCCGAGTGCGATGGACAACCGTCCGCTCCGATGGGACGAGTTCAAGAACCGCATCGGGCAGACCGTCTACCTCTCCGCGACGCCCGGGAAGTACGAGATGGGGATCGCCGACGGGATCGTCGAGCAGATCATCCGCCCGACGGGCCTGGTCGATCCCGAGATCATCGTGAAGCCCTCGAAGGGGCAGATCGACGACCTGCTCGAGGAGATCCGTCTGCGCGTCGAGCGCGATGAGCGCATCCTCGTCACGACCCTCACGAAGAAGATGGCCGAGGAGCTGACGGACTTCCTCGGCGAGCACGGGGTTCGCGTCCGCTACCTGCACTCCGATGTCGATACTCTGCGTCGTGTCGAGCTGCTGAGCGAGCTGCGTTCCGGGGTGTACGACGTGCTGGTCGGAATCAACCTCCTGCGTGAGGGCCTCGATCTCCCCGAGGTCTCGCTCGTGGCGATCCTCGATGCCGACAAAGAGGGCTTCCTGCGTTCCGGGACGTCGCTCATCCAGACGATCGGGCGTGCGGCGCGAAACGTGTCGGGCGAGGTCCACATGTACGCCGACAAGATGACCGACTCGATGGCGAAGGCGATCGAGGAGACCGATCGTCGTCGCGAGAAGCAGGTCGCGTACAACAAGGAGCACGGGATCGACCCGCAGCCGCTGCGGAAGAAGATCGCCGACATCACCGCCGTTCTGGCACGCGAGGGGGCGGACACCGCCGAGCTGATGTCGGGGAGGGGGCGTGCGACGGGCAAGGGCAAGTCGCCCACGCCGAACCTCCGACGTACGGGGATCGCCGCGGAGGGAGCACAGCAGCTGGAGGCGACGATCCAAGACCTCTCGGATCAGATGCTGGCGGCTGCCGCCGAGCTCAAGTTCGAGCTGGCAGGGCGACTCCGCGACGAGGTGCAGGACCTCAAGAAGGAACTGCGCGCCATGGAGCGGGCCGGTCACGCCTGAGGGCGTTCGGAAGGTGAAGGCGGCGCGGATGGATGCTGCGGGCGAAGAACTCGCCGATCGGATTCGCGCGATCGTCGCGCCCGCATCCGGCATCGAGGAGCGGAGGATGTTCGGGACCCGAGCATTCCTGCTCGATGGCCGGATCCTCGCGGGGGCCCGGCCGGGAGGCGTGCTGCTGATCAAGGTCGCAGCCGAAGACGAGGCAGTGCTACTCCTGCGCGAGGGAGCCGAGCGCGCCGTGATGGGCCCGCGGACCATGAGCGCGCGATGGATCGACGTCGCCCCATCCGCGATCGCCGACGATGACGGACTGCTGTTCTGGATCGATGCGGCGCGGGCCGGAGCCGACTGAGGCGCGTCGACCGTTCGCGCCGGCCGCAGGCGCTTCCTCGGCTCAGGGGCAGTGGATGAGGGGCTTGGGTCCGGACCGGTCGATTTCGTGCGCCGTCATCGGCGCTCCGCACAGGGGGCACGCGCGCTCGGCGCGCTCTGCGGCGCTCGGCGGGGGCGTCTTCTCGTAGGGGCCGACGGACGCCGGTCCGGCGAAGCGGATGAGGTTGGTGTTCACCCAGGCGTACAGCCCTCCCGCCTCGCGAATGCGCGTGCGCAGGGGAGCCCGTTCCGGATCATGTGCCATGTTGATTAGTGTACTAACGATTAGGGCAGTTGTATAGTTGGCCGGATGAACGCATCCGACGAACTCCTCCGGCTCGAGAACCAGCTGTGCTTCGCGCTGGTGACCGCGGCGCGCAACGTCGTGGCGATCTACCGACCGATCCTCGAGCCGCTGGGGCTGACACACCCGCAGTACCTGGTGATGCTGGCGCTCTGGGAACGATCGCCTCGCACCCTGAACGATCTCGCCGCCGATCTCGCGATGGAGCCGGCCACGGCGTCGCCGCTGGTCAAGCGACTGGAGTCCGACGGGCTCGTCGCGCGGGAGCGCAGCGCGGAGGACGAGCGGCGTCTCGACATCACCCTCACCGATGCGGGGCGCGCTCTGCGCGAGCGGGCGCTGGAGGTGCCGCCGCAGGTGATGTCCGCGGTCGGGATGGACGTGCACGAAGTGTCGGCGCTCCGTGACGGGCTGGGGCCGTTCGCGGGGCGGCGCCTCGGAGGCGCCTGAGCATCCAGGCCCTGCGGAGCCAATGTCGGTGGCCCCTCGTAGACTTGTCCGGTGCCTATCGTCCCCGTCGCCACCCCCGGAAAACTCAGTGTTCGCGGTTCCCGCGTGCACAATCTCAAGAACGTCGACATCGACATTCCCCGTGACTCGCTCGTCGTGTTCACCGGCCTGTCCGGGTCCGGCAAGTCCAGTCTCGCGTTCGACACGATCTTCGCAGAGGGGCAGCGCCGTTACGTCGAGTCGTTGAGCGCCTACGCGCGCCAGTTCCTCGGTCAGGTCGACAGGCCCGACGTCGATTTCATCGAGGGGCTGAGTCCGGCGGTGTCGATCGACCAGAAGTCGACCAACCGGAACCCGCGCTCGACGGTCGGCACGATCACCGAGATCTACGACTACATGCGACTGCTCTGGGCGCGCATCGGCATTCCTCACTGCCCCGAGTGCGGCGAGAAGATCCAGCGGCAGACCGTGCAGCAGATCGCCGATCAGCTCATGGAGCTGCCCGAGCGTACCCGCTACCAGATCGTCGCTCCGATCGTGTCGCAGAAGAAGGGCGAGTTCGTCGACCTCTTCCGCGAGCTCGGCGCCAAGGGATACTCCCGTGCGATCGTCGACGGCGATCTCATCCAGCTCGCCGAGCCGCCCACCCTCAAGAAGAGCTACAAGCACGACATCGCCGTGGTCGTCGACCGCCTCGTCGCGTCGGATGACATCCTCGGGCGCGTGACGGATTCCGTCGAGACGGCTCTGGGCCTTGCCGGAGGCGTCGTCCAGGTCAATTTCGTCGACGAAGAGGGCGACGACGCGTGGCAGTCCTTCTCCGAGAAACTCGCCTGCCCGAACGGGCACCCGCTCAGCCTGACCGAGATCGAGCCCCGCACCTTCTCGTTCAACGCACCGTTCGGCGCGTGCCCCGCGTGCTCCGGTCTAGGTACGCGCATGTCGGTCGATGTCGACCTGATGCTCGGCGACGAGGATCTCTCGATCCGCGAAGGCGTCATCATCCCCTGGACGACGCAGGGCAAGGGTCTCTTCCAGTACTACGAGCGTCTGCTCGAAGGCCTGTCCCGCGATCTCGACTTCTCGCTCGACACCCCCTGGCGCGAGCTCCACTCCGACATACAGGACGCGGTGCTGCGCGGCGAGAACTACAAGGTCACCGTCAAGTGGAAGAACCGGTACGGGCGCGAGATGCGGTACGCCTCCGGGTTCGAGGGCGTCGTCCCTTACATCGAGCGGCAGTACCTGCAGGCCGAGTCCGACACGCAGCGCGGTCGGTGGGGCGAGTACCTCCGCGAGGTGCCGTGCCCCGTCTGCGACGGCGATCGCTTGAAGCCGGAGGTCCTCGCGGTCCAGGTGCAGGGCCACTCCATCGCCGAGGTCTCGCACCTCAGCCTGAGCGATGCGCAGTCCTTCATGCAGACGCTGACCCTCACGGAGCGAGAGGCGAAGATCGCCGCTCAGGTCCTGCGCGAGATCCGTCTGCGACTCGATTTCCTGCTTCAGGTGGGGCTCTCGTACCTCAACCTGAGCAGGTCCGCCGGCTCTCTCTCCGGCGGTGAGGCGCAGCGCATCCGGTTGGCGACGCAGATCGGATCGGGTCTGACCGGTGTGCTCTACGTGCTCGACGAGCCGTCCATCGGTCTCCACCAGCGCGACAACCGGCGTCTGATCAACACCCTGCTCAAGCTGCGCGACCTGGGCAACACGCTCATCGTGGTGGAGCACGATGAGGAGACGATCGAGGCGGCCGACTGGGTGGTCGACATCGGCCCGGGAGCCGGTGTCAACGGTGGCGAGGTCGTGCACTCGGGTCCCTATGAGGCTCTGCTCGACGACCGATCGTCGATGACGGGGGAGTACCTCTCCGGTCGTCGTGAGATCCCGACACCGACCAAGCGGCGCAAACTCGACCGCAAGCGCATGCTCAACGTGATCGGGGCTCGCGAGAACAACCTCAAGAACGTCGATGCGAGCTTCCCGCTGGGTGTCCTCACGGCTGTCACCGGCGTCAGCGGCTCGGGCAAGTCGTCGCTGGTCAACGACATCCTCTACCAGGTGCTCGCGTCCCGGCTGAACGGTGCCCGCACCGTGCCCGGCAAGCACACCCGCGTGACCGGTCTCGACAATCTCGACAAGGTGGTGCATGTCGATCAGGCACCGATCGGACGCACGCCGCGCTCGAACCCGGCGACCTACACGGGTGTGTTCGACCGCATCCGTTCGCTCTTCAGCGAGACCCCCGAGGCCAAGGTGCGCGGCTACCAGCCGGGTCGCTTCAGCTTCAACGTCAAGGGCGGCCGCTGCGAGGCGTGCTCCGGTGACGGCACGATCAAGATCGAGATGAACTTCCTCCCCGACGTGTACGTGGACTGCGAGGTGTGCCACGGCAAGCGGTACAACCGCGACACGCTCGCCGTGCACTACAAGGGGAAGAACATCGCCGAGGTCCTCGAGATGCCGATCGAAGAGGCCGCGGAGTTCTTCGAGCCCATCCAGGCGATCCACCGCTACATGAAGACCTTGGTCGACGTGGGACTCGGATACGTGCGCCTGGGCCAGTCGGCCACGACGCTCTCGGGCGGAGAGGCGCAGCGCGTGAAACTCGCCACCGAGCTCCAGCGTCGCAGCAACGGTCGAAGCATCTACGTGCTCGACGAGCCGACCACCGGTCTGCACTTCGAAGACGTGCGCAAGCTCCTCGAGGTGCTGAACGGACTCGTCGACAAGGGCAACACCGTGATCGTCATCGAGCACAACCTCGACGTCATCAAGTCCGCCGACTGGGTCATCGACCTCGGTCCCGAGGGTGGTTCCGGCGGTGGCGAGATCCTGGCGACGGGCACCCCGGAGCAGATCGCCCGGGTGGAGGAGAGTCACACCGGGCAGTTCCTCGCCGAGATCCTCGGGGATGGACGCGCCGCGCGCAAGGCCAGCTGATGGCCGATGTGCTTCCGTACAAGCCGCGGCCGGGAGAGATCCCGACCGATCCCGGTGTGTACCGTTTCCGTGACGCTGATGGGCGGGTGCTCTACGTCGGGAAGGCGAAGAACCTCCGCCAGCGGCTCTCGAACTACTTCGCGCCGTTGCGCACGCTCCATGAGCGCACACGGCGCATGGTCACGACCGCCTCCTCGGTCGAATGGACGGTCGTCTCGACCGATGTCGACTCGCTGCAGCTCGAGTACATGTGGATCAAGGAGTTCGATCCGCCGTTCAACGTCCGCTACAAGGACGACAAGTCCTACCCGTTCATGGCGGTGACCCTCGGCGACGAGGCGCCGCGCGTGCTCGTCACCCGAAATCGCAGGATTCCGGGGGCGCGGTACTTCGGCCCGTATCCGAAGGTCTGGGCGGTGCACGAGACGATCGACCTGATGATCAAGGCGTTTCCGATCCGAACCTGCAGCGACGCGAGTTACAAGCGCGCCATGCAGACGGGACGCCCCTGTTTCCCCGGGCAGATCGGCAAGTGCGGCGGGCCGTGCTCGATGACGGTGACCATCGAGGAGCACCGCGCGATGGTGAACGACTTCGTGGCGTTCATGGCTGGAGGCGACGAGCGATTCACTCGCGACCTCCGCAAGCGGATGCTCGACGCCTCCGCGGCCATGGACTACGAAGCGGCGGCCAAGTACCGCGACAAGCTCTCCGCGATCGAGGCGGTGCTCGGGAAGAGCGCCCTCGTGCTGGCATCCGATGAGGACGCCGACCTCTTCGGCATCGCCGAGGACGAGCTCGCCGCGGCGGTTCAGCACTTCGTGATCCGTGGGGGTCGTGTGCGCGGCGTCCGGGCGATGACGATCGAGAAGGAGATCGACATCTCGGGTGCCGAGTTGGTCGATCAGGTGCTCCAGCGCGCCTACGGGGATGCCGCCGACGTGCCACGGCGGATCCTGGTGCCCTCGCTGCCGGATGACGCACCCGAGATGGAGGAATGGCTCCGCGAGCGTCGCGGCAAGAAGGTCGAGATCGCCGTCGCCCAGCGTGGCCAGCGCGCGGATCTCATGCGCACCGCCACGCTGAACGCGCAGCAAGCCCTCATCCGCTACAAGACGCGGCGCACCAGCGACTACGTGGCCCGAACACAGGCGCTCACCGACCTGCAGGAAGCTCTCGGCATGGACGAGGCTCCGCTGCGCATCGAGTGCTTCGACATCTCGCATCTGGGCGGGACGAACGTCGTAGCCTCGATGGTGGTCTTCGAAGACGGCCTCCCGCGCAAGGACCAGTACCGCTCCTTCGGCATCGCCGAGACCACGGACGACACCGATTCGATGTACCAGGTCCTGCGCCGTCGGCTGGCGTATCTCGACCGCCCGGACCCGGTCGTCGTGAGCGACCCGCTGCTCGACGGGGTGGAGGGAGAGGCCGAGGGCGAGCCTGGCCGCAAGAAGCCTCGCTTCGCCTATCGGCCGCAGTTGCTCCTCGTCGACGGCGGCAAACCCCAAGTCGAAGCGGCCGCGCGTGCCCTGCGCGACGCGGGGCACCCGGAGATCAGCGTGTGCGGCATCGCGAAGCGCCTCGAGGAGGTCTGGCTTCCCGGCGAGGATTTCCCCGTGATCCTCCCGCGCACGAGCGAGGCGCTCTACCTGCTCCAGCGCCTGCGCGACGAGGCGCATCGGTTCGCGATCGTCCATCAGCGCAAGAAGCGCCGCAACGACATCACCACGGTGCTCGCCGAGGTCCCGGGGCTCGGCGCCGCTCGCATCAAGGTGCTGCTCAAGCACTTCGGATCCGTGACGGCCCTGCGGGCGGCCGAGCCGGGACAGATCGAAGAGGTGCAGGGCATCGGACCGGTGCTGGCGCAGAACATCCACACGCACCTCGCCACTCGATAGGCTGGTGTCCCAGGCGAAAGGGATGAGCGAGAGATGACCGAGTCCGAGAAGGGCGAGTTCCTCATCGTCACAGGTATGTCCGGTGCAGGCCGGACGACGGTGGCGAACGCCCTCGAAGACCTCGGCTGGTATGTCGTCGACAATCTCCCGCCGCAGATCCTCCGACCGCTGATCGACCTCACCGACATGGGCGGGGATGCCCTGCCCAAGGTCGCAGCCGTCGTCGACGTTCGCGGACGTAGCCTCTTCGACGACTTCCCGGAGGTCGCGCGCCTGCTCCGCTCGCGCGGCTCCGTGCGGGTGCTGTTCCTCGAAGCGTCCGATGACGTGCTCGTCCGGCGCTTCGAAGCCGTCCGCCGGCCGCACCCGCTCCAGAACGACGGCACGCTCCTCGACGGCATCCGGCGCGAACGCGCCCGACTCGCGCCGATCCACGAGTCTGCCGACATGGTGATCGATACCTCGACACTGAACATCCACCAGTTGGCGACACAGGTCTCGGAGCTGTTCTCCGAAGAGGGGCAGGCTCGTCATCGCGTGACGCTGCTCAGTTTCGGGTTCAAGTACGGCCTGCCGACCGACGTCGATCTCGTGGCCGATATGCGATTCCTGCCGAACCCGTTCTGGAACGAGGAGTTGCGCGGTCTCACCGGGCAGGACGAGCCCGTGCGCGAGTACGTGCTGTCTCGCGAGGGGGCGGGGGAGTTCCTCGAGGCCTACGCTGCGGCTCTCACTCCGGTGCTCGAGGGGTATCAGCGCGAGAACAAGAGCCACTCCACCATCGCGATCGGCTGTACCGGAGGCAAGCACCGCTCCGTCGCCATGTCGGAGGAGCTCGCTCGGCGTCTCGCGGCGATCCCCGGGGTGGCCGTCAACGTCCGTCATCGCGACCTCGGGCGCGAGTAGGGGAGCGCCCAGCCGGTAAGCTGGACGTTTGCGTCGCGACCCGACGCGTGAACGTAGAAGGAGCCCCGTGGCACTCACCACCGACGTCAAGGCCGAGCTGGTCAGCATCCGAAATGCACCCCCGACGGTGCGAGTCGCGGAGGTGACCGCCATCCTGCGGTTCGCCGGCGGCCTGCACTCGATCGCCGGCCGGGTGGCCGTCGAAGCGGAAGTGGATGCCGAGACCCTCGCGCGTCGCGTGGCCCGGGATCTCGCTGAGATCTACGGTGTTCGTCCCGAGATCGCCCAGGTGCAGTCCAGCACCGCCAATGAGGGCGCCCGATGGGCCGTGCGCGTCATCGACTCGGGGGAGACCCTCGCCCGTCAGACCGGTCTCCTGGACCAGCGTCGTCGTCCGGTGCGTGGACTCCCGAACCGCCTGACCACCGGTTCGCGCTCGGAGCTCGCCGGTCTCTGGCGCGGGGCGTTCCTCGCCGCCGGCTCGCTCAGCGAACCCGGCCGCTCCGCCATGCTCGAAGTCGTCTGCCCGTCGTCGGAGGCCGCGATGGCGCTCGTCGGTGCCGCGCATCGCCTGGGCGTCGCCGCGAAGGCCCGTGAAGTCCGCGGAATGCCGCGCGTGGTCGTGCGCGAGGGCGAGGCGATCCGTGCCATCCTCAGCGAGATGGGTGCCCACCGCACCGCGGTGGCCTGGGAGGAACTGCGCCAGCGCCGCGAGGTGCGCGCCGGCGTCAACCGTCTCGTCAACTTCGACGACGCGAACCTGCGTCGTTCGGCGCAGGCCGCCGTCGCCGCCTGCGCGCGCGTCGAGCGCGCGCTCCAGATCCTCGCCGACGAGGTCCCCGATCACCTCCGCGTGGCGGGGGAGCTGCGTCTCGCACACCGCGATGCGAGTCTCGACGAACTCGGACACCATGCCGATCCGCCGCTGACGAAGGATGCCGTCGCCGGTCGCATCCGTCGTCTTCTGGCGATGGCCGACAAGAAGGCGCAGCACGACGGGATCCCCGGGACCGAGGCGGCGGTGCCCGCCGGGCTCGACGTCTGACCCGTTCCTCGCACACAAGAGAGCCGGCCCTGTCAAGGGTCGGCTCTCTTCGTCATTCAGCGGAAGGATCCGATGCCGTCGGGCGTTGGCGTCAGTAGGATGAGTTACGTCCGCTCCTCGCCGCATCTCGGCGGCGCGGAGGATCGGCAAGCGCCGCGGCGCGGCGCGGATTGGATGAAAGCGATATGGCGACCTACACGCTCCCCGACCTCCCCTACGACTTCGCAGCTCTCGAGCCGCACATCAGTGGAAAGATCATGGAGCTGCACCATGACAAGCACCACCAGGCGTACGTGACCGGTGCGAACACCGCGCTCGAGCAGCTCGCCGAGGCGCGCGACAGCGGAAACCTCGCGAACGTCAACAAGCTCGAGAAGGACCTCGCGTTCAACCTCGGTGGGCACGTCAACCACTCGATCTTCTGGACCAACCTCTCGCCGAACGGTGGCGGCCAGCCCGAGGGCGAGCTGAAGGCTGCGATCGACGACTACTTCGGTTCGTTCGAGAAGTTCCAGGCTCACTTCACGGCGGCGGCCACCGGCATCCAGGGTTCCGGCTGGGCCGTGCTGAGCTGGGACCCGATCGGCGCCCGCCTGATCATCCAGCAGCTGTTCGACCAGCAGGCGAACACCGCGCAGGGCACCGTGCCGCTGTTCCAGCTCGACATGTGGGAGCACGCCTTCTACCTCGACTACCTCAACGTGAAGGCCGACTACGTCAAGGCCGCGTGGAACATCGCCAACTGGGAGAACGTCGCCCAGCGCTTCGAGGTGGCCCGCGAGAAGACCGCTGGCCTGCTGGTACTGTCGTAAACAAGACGGGCGTCCCGACGGACGATTCGCCCGTCGGGACGCCGTTGTCCACGCTTCTCTAGTAGAAACCGCGCGCAAGCGCACGAGAAAATCAGGAGACCTGAGTGTCTGTCAAGATCGGTATCAACGGCTTCGGCCGTATCGGACGCAACTACTTCCGCGCGGCTCTCGCGCAGGGAGCAGACATCGAAATCGTCGCGGTCAACGACCTCACCGACAACAAGACCCTGGCGCACCTGCTGAAGTACGACTCGATCACCGGTCGCCTCGACGCCGAGGTGAGCTACGACGAGAACAGCATCACCGTCAACGGCAACGTCATCAAGGCTTTCGCCGAGCGCGACCCCGCCAACCTCCCGTGGGGCGAGCTGGGTGTCGACATCGTCATCGAGTCGACCGGCTTCTTCACCAAGGCGGAGCTCGCGAAGAAGCACATCGACGCCGGCGCCAAGAAGGTTCTCATCTCGGCTCCCGCCACGGGCGACGACGCGACCATCGTGATGGGCGTGAACGAGGACACCTACAACCCGGCGACCGACCACATCATCTCGAACGCCTCCTGCACCACGAACTGCCTCGCGCCGCTCGCCAAGGTGTTCAACGACGCGTTCGGCATCGAGACCGGCCTCATGACGACGGTCCACGCCTACACGGCCGACCAGAACCTGCAGGACGGCCCGCACAGCGACCTGCGCCGTGCTCGCGCGGCAGCGATCAACATCGTCCCGACCTCCACGGGTGCGGCGAAGGCCATCGGCCTGGTCCTCCCGGAGCTCAAGGGCAAGCTCGACGGCTTCGCGCTGCGCGTGCCGGTGCCGACCGGCTCGATCACCGACCTCACGATCACGACCAAGACCCCGGTCACGGTCGACGAGATCAAGGCCGCGTACAAGGCTGCCGCCGAGGGCCCCCTCAAGGGCATCCTCAAGTACACGGAGGACGAGATCGTCTCGAGCGACATCGTCACCGACCCGCACTCGTCGATCTTCGACGCCGGCCTGCTCCGCGTCATCGGCAACCAGGTCAAGCTCTCCAGCTGGTACGACAACGAGTGGGGCTACTCCAACCGTCTCGTCGACCTGACCGAGTACGTGGCAGAGCGTCTCTGAGCATCGCCCCATGACTCTGCGCACCCTGGACTCACTGGGTTCGCTCGAGGGCAAGCGCGTCATCGTCCGTTGTGACCTGAACGTCCCCCTGCGGGACGGGGTCATAACGGACGATGGCCGTGTACGCGCCTCGTTGCCGACCCTCAACGCCCTCATCAACGCCGGCGCCCGCGTCGTCGTGTGCTCGCACCTCGGACGCCCCGACGGCGCGCCCGACCCCCAGTACAGCCTCGAGCCGGTCGCTCAGCGACTGTCCGAGCTGCTCGGCAAGCCGGTCGCCTTCGCGCGTGACACGGTCGGCGAGTCCGCGAAGGATGCCGTGGAGTCGCTCGAGAACGGCGACGTCGTCGTGATCGAGAACCTGCGTTTCAACCCGGGGGAGACCTCGAAGGACGACGCGACCCGTGCTGCGTTCGCGGCCGAGCTGGCGGAGCTGGGCGACGTCCTCGTCTCCGACGGCTTCGGTGTCGTGCACCGCAAGCAGGCGAGCGTCTACGACCTCGCAGAGATCCTGCCCTCGGCCGCCGGTCTGCTGATCGCGACCGAGCTCGACGTGCTCGATCGCCTCACGGAAAACCCCGAGCGCCCGTACGCGGTCGTGCTCGGCGGGTCGAAGGTCAGCGACAAGCTGGGCGTCATCTCGCACCTGCTGCCGCGCGTCGATCGGATCCTCGTCGGTGGCGGCATGCTGTTCACCTTCCTCAAGGCGCAGGGCCACGACGTGGCCTCGAGTCTTCTGGAAGAAGATCAGCTCGATACCGTGCGCGGCTACATCGCGGAGGCCGAGAAGCGCGGCGTGGAGCTCGTGCTCCCGACCGACGTGGTCGTGGCTGCCTCGTTCTCCGCAGACGCGGCGCACGAGATCACGGCCGCCGATGCGATCGAGTCGACGGCGTTCGGTTCGTCGGGCATCGGCCTCGACATCGGTCCCGAGACCGCTGCACGGTTCGCGGAGGTCATCCGGGGATCGAAGACGGTGTTCTGGAACGGCCCGATGGGCGTGTTCGAGTTCCCCGCTTTCGCGAACGGTACGAAGACCGTCGCGCAGGCGTTGACCGAGGTGGACGGGCTCAGCGTGGTCGGTGGGGGAGACTCCGCCGCGGCCGTGCGGCAGCTCGGATTCGCCGATGACCGCTTCGGCCACATCTCGACCGGCGGCGGCGCCAGCCTCGAGTTCCTCGAGGGAAAGAAACTACCCGGCCTGGAGGTGCTCGGATGGGCCTGAACGCCCGTACCCCGCTGATCGCGGGAAACTGGAAGATGAACCTCGACCACCTGCAGGCGGTCGCGTTCGTGCAGAAGCTGCACTGGACGCTGAAGGATGCCAAGCACGAGGATGGCTCCGTGGAGGTCGCGGTGTTCCCGCCCTTTACCGACATCCGCAGCGTGCAGACGCTGATCGACGCCGACAAGATCCCGTTCGCCCTGGGCGCGCAGGACGTCTCGGCGCACGACTCGGGTGCGTACACCGGTGAGATCTCCGGTGCGTTCCTCGCCAAGCTGGATGCGAAGTACGTCATCCTCGGCCACTCGGAGCGTCGTGAGTACCACGCTGAGACCGACGAGGTCGTCGCGGCCAAGGTGCAGGCGACGCTCAAGCACGGTCTCGTGCCGGTGATCTGCGTCGGCGAGACCGCGGAGGACCTCGAGAAGTTCGGGGCCAGCGCCGTTCCGGCCGGTCAGCTCGAGGTCGCGCTGCAGAACGTGCCGGCATCCGCCGACATCGTCGTGGCATATGAGCCCGTCTGGGCCATCGGCTCCGGACAGGCCGCGACGCCGCAGCAGGCGCAGGATGTCTGCGCCGCGCTGCGCGGTGTCGTCGCGAAGGTCCTCGGCGACGATGCGGCCGCCCGCACGCGCATCCTCTACGGCGGTTCGGTGAAGTCCGCGAACATCGCGAGCTTCATGCGCGAGCCCGACGTCGATGGTGCACTGGTCGGCGGCGCGAGCCTCGTCGTGGACGAGTTCGCTGCGATCATCCGCTTCGAGAAGCACGTCGGAGTGTGAGTGCAGCGGGGCTTCGGCCCCGCTGCACCGTATACTTGACCGTTACGGGGGCACTCCTGCCCCAGCGAAAGGCTCTTTCTCGTGGCAATTCTCGAGTTCGTCCTGCAGGTCGTGCTGGGCATCACCAGCGTTCTGCTGACCCTTCTCATCCTTCTTCACAAGGGTCGCGGTGGCGGCCTCTCCGACATGTTCGGGGGAGGGATGTCCTCGGCTGTCGGCTCGTCCGGTCTCGCCGAGCGCAACCTGAACCGCTTCACGGTCGTTCTGGCATTGGCCTGGTTCGTGGCGATCGTCGCGCTGGGACTCATCACGAAGTTCGAGGTGATCTGATGGCTACCGGTGGCAACGCCATTCGTGGCACCCGCGTCGGCTCCGGCCCCATGGGCGAGCAGGACCACGGTTACCACGCCGACCGCATCGCGGTCTCGTACTGGGACGGCCTCGGCAACGAGACGGTTCGCTACTTCGCGGCAGGCCTGCCCGAAGAGGAGATTCCCGACACGATCGATCACCCGCAGTCCGGTCTGCCGGCCGGTCGCGATCGTGAGAACCCGCCTGCGCTGGCGAAGACGGAGCCGTACAAGACGCACCTCGCGTACGTGAAGGAGCGTCGCACCGACGAGGAGGCCGTCCAGCTCCTCGACGATGCGCTCACTCAGCTGCGCGAGCGTCGCGGGCAGTAGTTCCGCAGACAGACATCACGAAGCCCCCGCGATCGAATCGCGGGGGCTTCGTCGTCCGGCCCGCGCCGCGGCGTCAGCGGCAACCGGCGGCCGCGGCGATGTAGCTCTCCGGCGGGTAGCCGTAGGCCCAGACGCCGTTCGCATCATCGGAGAATCCCATGCTGATCGCCCAGGCGGTCGCCCACTTCTCGATGCTGTCCTGGGTGGAGGAGTCGTACATGTCCTCGCACTTCACGCTGATCGCGTGGCCGACCTCATGCGCGACGAGCGCCTTGCTCCGATCGGCAGGCCACTGCTCGGCGACCGAGTTCGACAGCAGGATCACGGAGCGGTCGGGCTCGTCCCACCACCAGGTCGTGTAGCCGCCCATGCTCCCGTTGTCGCCCGCACCGTTCACGATCGGGGCCCAGTCGAACTCAAGCAGCACGCCCGGGGCGAGCGAACGAGCGAACGCCTCGATCTCGAGCCGGGCGCCGAGCAGCGGGCCGGCCTTCTCCGCCATCTCCGCATCCTGAGAGACGACAACCTGGGCGGCGGACGCCTGGAGTGCGGTGAAGCGAGCCACGGCATCCTCGTCGAGCGTCGTGAGCGGGGCGATGTCCTCGGCGGCCGCGCGCATCGAGATGATGTCGAGGTTCTTCGCGGAGAGGTGCGCGGCTTCGAAAGCGGGAACGGCGGCGGCGGCACCGGTGACGATCGTGCTGGCGGCGTCGACCATCGCGGCGTCGGCCTGTTCCACCACGGGGAGCTGCGCGTCGAGGTCGGTCAGGAGTGCGTCGGCGTCGTCGGCCTGGGCATCGAGAAGATCCGCGGTGCCGAACAGCTCCCAGAACCACCCCGGCTTCTCACCGAGTCGCGGCGGGTCCTGCGCCGTCAGCTCCTGGGCGGTCGCGGTCTCGTCCTTCGCGTCGGCGATCGCCGTGGTGAGATCGTCGAGCGGGATGCCGTCCATCAACACGCCGGTGTCGGCAGCGACCAGCTGATCGGCGGAGGTGGTGGTCGCGGTCAGCCCGTCGACACCGGAGTCGAGCGCCGTGCGGGCGGAGATCGTGTCGGTGCGGATCGCCTGGTACGAATCGGCCGCATCATCGAAGCGGAGATTGGCGCCGATGTGAACCGTCGTGAACGCCCCGACGGCGAGGGCTGCTCCGACGATTCCGAAGACGAGGGCCTTCGGCGCGGAGCGGCGGCGACGGACGACCGCCTCGGTTCCGCCGGAGAACCGGAACGGGAGATGGTGGTGGCCGTTCAGGGGGACAAGCCCGTTCGGAGGTCGATTCCCGTCGCTCACCGGCATCCCCCTCGTCGTGGCACCACGTGGATATGCCCTCGAGTCTAGGAGATGCCGCGGACGACGAAGGCCCTCGTCTCGCGACGAGGGCCTTCGTGATGTGGAGGGGCTGACGGGAATCGAACCCGCATCATTAGTTTGGAAGACTAAGGCTTTACCACTAAGCTACAGCCCCGGAAAACGAGCCCGGAAGCTCGGTTGCCGACTCATCGACTATACCGGACTCTGAGGCATGCTCCTGTCCGTTAGACTCGGTGGGGCTGAATCTGCGTGCGGATTCCCCGGGGCGTAGCTCAGTTTGGTAGAGCGCCCGCTTTGGGAGCGGGAGGTCGCAGGTTCAACTCCTGTCGCCCCGACACGGCCCCCAAGGCTCACGGCCGCGGTGCACCGCGGAAATCACAAGGAGACACACAAGCATGGCGAACAGCACCGTCGAGAAGCTGACCCCGACCCGGGTCAAGCTCACCATCACGGTCACCCCGGACGACCTCAAGCCGAGCATCGCTCACGCCTACGAGCACATCGCTCAGGACGTCCAGATCCCCGGCTTCCGCAAGGGCAAGGTCCCTGCTCCCATCATCGACCAGCGCGTCGGCCGCGGTGCCGTCATCGAGCACGCGGTCAACGAGGGTCTCGACAAGTTCTTCCGCGAGGCGAGCGCCGAGCACAAGCTGCGCATCGTCGGTCGTCCGTCGGCCGACATCACCCAGTGGCCGAGCGAGAAGGACTTCTCCGGCGACCTGCTCGTCGACGTCGAGGTCGACGTGCGCCCCGAGATCGAACTCCCCTCCTACGAGGGCATCACCCTCACGGTCGACGCTGTCGAGGCGGATGACGCCGCTCTCGATGCCGAGCTCGAGAACATGCGCGCGCGTTTCGGCACGCTGGTCCCCGTGGACCGCCCCGCAGCGAAGGGCGACTTCGTCGAGCTCGACCTGGTCGCCACCATCGACGGCGCCGAGATCGACCGCGCCGAGGGCGTGTCCTACGAGGTCGGCTCGGGCGAGCTGCTCGAGGGCATCGACGACGCGATCGAGTCGCTCACCGCCGGTGAGGACACCACCTTCCGTTCGGCTCTCGTGGGCGGCGACCACGCCGGTTCCGAGGCAGAGGTCGCCGTGACCGTCAAGGCTGTCAAGGAGCGCGAGCTCCCCGAGGCCGACGACGACTTCGCGCAGATCGCGAGCGAGTTCGACACGATCGCCGAGCTGCGTGCCAGCCTCGCCGAGCGCGTGTCGCAGCAGGGCGTCTTCACCCAGGGGTCGGCCGCGCGCGACAAGCTCGTCGAGACGCTGCTCGAGCAGATCGAGATCCCGGTTCCGCCGCAGCTCATCGAGGACGAGGTGCATAACCACCTCGAGGGCGAGAACCGCCTCGAGGACGACGTCCACCGTGCCGAGGTCACCGAGGCGAGCGAGAAGCAGTTCCGCACGCAGGTGCTGCTCGACACGATCGCCGAGCAGGCCGACGTGCAGGTCTCGCAGGAGGAGCTCAGCCAGTACCTCGTGCAGTCCGCCGCGCAGTACGGCATGGCGCCGCAGGAGTTCGTCGAGGCTCTGCAGTCGTCGAACCAGCTCCCCGCCCTCGTCGGAGAGGTCGCGCGCAACAAGGCGCTGGCGGTCGCCCTGGGCAAGGTCAAGGTCGTCGATACCAACGGCAAGCCGGTCGATCTGTCGGACTTCATCGTGACCGATGACGAGGCAGAGGCGGCGGAGGCCGAGGAGGCCCCCGCCGAGAAGAAGGCTCCGGCCAAGAAGGCTGCGGCGAAGAAGGCTCCCGCCAAGAAGGCGGCCGATGCCGACGCCGACGAGAAGCCGGCTGCGAAGAAGCCCGCCGCCAAGAAGGCCCCGGCCAAGAAGGCGGCCGACAAGGCCGAGTGATCTCACGATCACGATGAAAGGGGCGGATGCTGCGGCATCCGCCCCTTTCTCATCAGCGAAGGAGTAACCGATGGATGACTGGGACACGCGGATCGATGCCGTGTGGGCGGACGACGCCCTGACCGATGCGGAGCGAATCACGCGCATCGACGCTCTCGCGGCGGAGCGGAGCGACGACGATGCCCGTGCTCTGTTCGAGCGGGCGGGGGCCCGTGACTCCGCCGGTATCGAGGCGGAGGCCGAGGTGCTCTACCGACGTGCTCTCGCCGAAGGTCTCGACGAGGAGCATCGGCCGCAGGCCGTCATCCAGCTCGCGAGCACGCTGCGGAACCTCGGGCACACCGACGAGGCGCTGGACATGCTCCGGGCCGAGCGGGAGCGAGGCGGCGCGTTCGGCGATGCGGCGTCGGCCTTCTACGCCCTCGCACTGGTGTCGAGCGGCGATCCCGTGCGCGGCGCCGCCATCGCGCTGGAGGCGCTCGCGCCGCACCTGCCGCGGTACACGCGCTCGGTCACCGGATACGCCCGCGAACTGGTCGATCCGCCACGCTGATATGCCGACGGCGAACAACGGCCTGGAGGCTGCGCGGTCGCCGGTAGATTCGAAGCACGAACACGGAAACAGGAGCTGAAATGGCTGCAGAACCCCTTGTCGCGACGAGCGTCTTCGACAGGCTGCTGAAGGATCGCATCATCTGGCTGGGCTCAGAGGTGCGTGACCAGAACGCCAACGAGATCTGCGCGAAGATCCTTCTTCTCGCCGCAGAGGACTCGGAAAAGGACATCTACCTCTACATCAACTCGCCCGGTGGCTCGATCACCGCAGGAATGGCGATCTACGACACGATGCAGTTCGTGCCGAACGACATCGTCACCGTCGGCATCGGCATGGCCGCTTCCATGGGGCAGCTGCTGCTCACCAGCGGCACCAAGGGCAAGCGCTACATCACCCCGAACGCACGTGTGCTGCTGCACCAGCCCCACGGCGGCTTCGGCGGAACCTCGAGCGACATCCAGACCCAGGCGCAGCTCATCCTCTCGATGAAGAAGCGCCTCGCCGAGATCACCGCCGGCCAGACGGGCAAGTCGGTCGAGCAGATCAACGCCGATGGCGACCGGGACCGCTGGTTCACGGCCGAGGAGGCGCTCGAGTACGGCTTCGTCGATCACATCCGCGAGCACGCCAGCGACGTCACCGGTGGCGGCGGCACGGCCGACGACGCCGCGTAATCCGGATTCGAAAGGACACCATGTACACGCCCACTTTCCAATCCGCAGGCAACCTGCCCTCCAGCCGCTACGTGCTCCCGCAGTTCGAGGAGCGCACGGCCTACGGCTTCAAGCGCCAGGACCCGTACAACAAGCTGTTCGAAGATCGCGTGATCTTCCTCGGCGTGCAGGTCGACGACGCATCCGCCGATGACGTGATGGCCCAGCTCCTCGTGCTCGAGAGCCAGGACTCCGAGCGCGACATCACGATGTACATCAACTCGCCCGGTGGCTCGTTCACCGCGATGACGGCGATCTACGACACGATGCAGTACGTCGCGCCGCAGATCCAGACCGTCGTCCTCGGCCAGGCGGCTTCCGCGGCATCCGTGCTGCTCGCGGCCGGCGCGCCGGGCAAGCGTCTCGCGCTTCCGAACGCTCGCGTTCTGATCCACCAGCCCGCGATGGGCGAGGCGGGCCAGGGGCAGGCGTCCGACATCGAGATCCAGGCGGCGGAGATCCTCCGCATGCGCACCTGGCTCGAAGAGACCATGGCGAAGCACACTGGCAAGCCGGTCGAGCAGATCAACCGCGACATCGATCGCGACAACATCCTCTCGGCCGAGCAGGCTCGGGAGTACGGGATCGTCGATCAGGTGCTCACCTCGCGCAAGCGCGCCTGAGTCACTCTCTTCGAAGGGGTGTCGGTCATCTGACCGACACCCCTTCGTCGTACCCGGCAGATGTGCGGACGGATGCCTCTCACTGCTCATATGAGCATGAGCGTGCACCAACGCGGGAAGCGTCGTACGCTGGATCACGGAAGGAGGATGCCGTGGAAGACGAACTGCTCATGGTCCGGGTCGCCGAGCTGTACTACGACGAGGACAAGACGCAAGACGAGATCGGCGGACTCCTCAAGATCTCGCGCTGGAAGGTCGGCCGTCTGCTGACCCAGGCGCGCGAGCGCGGCATCGTCCGCATCGAGATCATCCACCCGCGCGCCCGGCGTCTCGGCCTCGAGCGGGAAGTCGTCGAGCGCTTCGGATTGAGCGACGCGGTCGTGGTGCCCGCCCCCGAGGGCGATGACGGCACGCTGGAACGCGTCGCCCAAGCAGCGGCAGACTTCCTCACCGCGCTCCGTCCCGTTCCCCGCACGCTCGGAGTGAGCTGGGGGCGCACTCTCCGCGCGGTGGCCGAAGCTCTTCCCGACGGGTGGGCGAACGGCGTCACCGTCGTCCAGCTCAACGGGGGAGTGAGCCTGAACCGCCGCTCGGGCGGGGCCGCAGGGCTCGCCGTGACGATCGCGCAGCGCGCGAACGGGCAGGTGTCGCTGCTGCCGAGCCCCGCCATCCTCGAGCGCGTCGAGACCAAACAGGCGATCGAGTCCGATCGCACCGTCGCCGGCATCCTGGAGGAGGCCGCCGACGCGCAGGCCTTCCTGTTCACGGCCGGTCCGTGCGACGCCTCCTCGGCGCACGTCGAGAACGGCTACCTCAGCGCCGAAGACGTCGATGAGCTCGCCCGACGCGGAGCCGTCGGAGACGTGCTCGGCCGCTACGTTGATGCCGAGGGCAACATCGTCGACGCGCAGCTCGACGCCCGTACGGTCGGCGTGAGCCTCGACCGCCTGCGCGGAGCGAAGAAGGCGATCTTCGTCACCGCCGGCCCCGCGAAGCATGACATCGCCCGCACCGTCGTCACCAGCGGCCTGTGCGGGGTACTGGTGACAGATGAGACCACAGCACGAGCATTGTTGGAGGAACGATGACGACCAATGAACTGACCCGCAGAACGGCGGTGGACGTGCTCGGCGGAGATCCCGACGACGCGACGCTCCGCCGCTTCCTGCACGGCCTCCCCGGCGTCGACGCCGTCGGCCTCGAGCAGCGCGCCGCGGGCCTGGGCACGCGATCGATCAAGACGACGTCGAAGGCGTGGGCTCTCGACACGATCATCAAGCTGATCGACCTCACCACTCTCGAGGGGGCCGACACCCCCGGCAAGGTGCGTTCTCTGGTCGCCAAGGCCAAGAACCCGGATGCTGCGGACCCCACGACCCCGAAGGTCGCCGCGGTGTGCGTCTACGGCGACATGGTCGGAGACGCGGTGACCGCACTCGGTGCCCTGCACGGCGATCCCGACGAGGGGCTGATCTCGGTCGCCGCCGTCGCGACGGCGTTCCCGAGCGGCCGTTCGTCGCTCGAGATCAAGCTCGCCGACACGGCCGAGGCCGTCGCCGCCGGAGCCGACGAGATCGACATGGTCATCGACCGGGGAGCATTCCTCTCCGGGCGCTACGGGATCGTGTTCGACCAGATCGCGCGCGTGAAGGAAGCCTGCCGCCGCGAGGACGGCAGCTACGCCTCGCTCAAGGTCATCCTCGAGACCGGTGAGCTGAACACCTACGACAACATCAAGCGGGCGTCGTGGCTCGGCATCCTCGCGGGTGGCGACTTCATCAAAACCTCGACCGGAAAGGTGCAGCCGGCGGCGACTCTCCCGACGACGCTGCTCATGCTCGAGACGGTGCGCGACTGGCACCGCGCGACCGGCGAGAAGATCGGTGTGAAGCCCGCCGGCGGCATCCGCTCCTCGAAGGACGCGATCAAGTATCTCGTCACCGTCGCCGAGACCGTGGGGGAGGAGTGGCTCCAGCCGCACCTGTTCCGCTTCGGCGCCTCGAGCCTCCTCAACGACGTGCTGCTGCAGCGTCAGAAGCTCACCACCGGCCACTACTCCGGCCCCGACTACGTCACGATCGACTGACTGGGATACGCAAAATGTCATTTCTGGAATACGCCCCCGCGCCGGAATCCACGGCGCTGCTGAACCTCAAGGACAGCTACGGCCTCTTCATCGACGGTGAGTTCGTCGACGGATCCGGCAACAGCTTCACCACCATCTCGCCCGCGACCGAGAAGCGCATCGCCGAGATCGCGACCGCGAGCGATGACGACGTCGACCGCGCCGTCGCCGCTGCACGCCGTGCCTACGAGAAGACGTGGTCGCGGATGAGCGGTCGCGACCGCGGCAAGTACCTCTTCCGCATCGCCCGCCTCGTGCAGGAGCGCGCCCGCGAGCTCGCCGTGGCCGAGAGCCTCGACAACGGCAAGCCGATCAAGGAGAGCCGTGACGTCGACGTGCCCCTGGTCGCCGCCTGGTTCTTCTACTACGCCGGGTGGGCCGACAAGCTCGATCACGCCGGCCTCGGCGCGAACCCGCGTGCGCTTGGCGTGGCCGGTCAGGTCATCCCGTGGAACTTCCCGCTGCTGATGCTCGCGTGGAAGCTCGCCCCCGCTCTCGCGGCAGGCAACACGGTCGTGCTGAAGCCCGCCGAGACGACGCCGCTCACCGCGCTGATCTTCGCGGAGATCCTGCAGCAGGCGGACCTGCCCGCCGGTGTCGTCAACATCATCACCGGTGCCGGGCCGACGGGCGCGGCCCTCGTGCGCCACCCCGACGTCGACAAGGTCGCCTTCACCGGTTCGACCGGCGTCGGCCGCGACATCGCGAAGGCGGTGGCCGGCACGAACAAGAAGCTCACGCTCGAACTCGGCGGCAAGGCCGCGAACATCGTGTTCGACGACGCGCCGATCGACCAGGCGGTCGAGGGGATCGTCAACGGCATCTTCTTCAACCAGGGGCACGTGTGCTGCGCCGGAAGCCGCCTGCTCGTGCAGGAGTCGATCCACGACGAGGTCATCGACCGGCTCAAGACGCGCCTGTCGACGCTGCGTCTGGGCGACCCGCTCGACAAGAACACCGACATCGGCGCCATCAACTCCGCAGCCCAGCTGGCACGCATCCGCGAGCTCAGCGACATCGGCGAGGCGGAGGGCGCCGAGCGCTGGACCGCGGACTGCGCGATCCCGGAGAAGGGCTTCTGGTTCGCCCCGACGATCTTCACCGGCGTCGAGGCCTCGCACCGCATCGCGCGTGACGAGGTGTTCGGCCCGGTGCTCTCGGTGCTGACCTTCCGCACGCCGGCCGAGGCGATCGCCAAGGCCAACAACACCCCTTACGGCCTCTCCGCGGGCATCTGGTCGGACAAGGGATCGCGCATCCTCGCCGTCGCCGACCGCCTGCGCGCGGGCGTGGTGTGGGCGAACACGTTCAACCGTTTCGACCCGTCGAGCCCGTTCGGCGGATACAAGGAGTCCGGTTACGGCCGCGAGGGCGGCCGCCAGGGTCTCACCGCCTACCTGAAGGGATCGGCAGCATGAGCAAGCGACTGACCGTGCCGAAGACGTACAAGCTGGCGATCGGCGGCGCCTTCCCGCGCAGCGAGTCGGGACGCACCTACGAGGTCGTCTCACCGAAGGGAGCCTTCCTCGCGAACGCGGCGCAGGGTTCGCGTAAGGACGCCAGGGATGCCGTCGTCGCGGCGCGTTCCGCGGTGAAGGGCTGGTCGGGCGCCACCGCGTACAACCGCGGCCAGGTGCTCTACCGCGTCGCAGAGGTGCTCGAGGGCCGTCGCGCGCAGTTCATCGATGAGATCGTCGCCCAGGAAGGGCTGTCGGCATCGGCCGCAGCCTCGCAGGTCGACGAGGCGATCGACCTCTGGGTCTGGTACGCGGGATGGTGCGACAAGTACGCGCAGGTCGCCGGCAACGCGAACCCCGTGGCGGGTCCGTACTTCAACATCACCGTTCCCGAGCCGACGGGTGTCGTCGCGATCGTCGCACCGCAGGACTCGGCGCTGCTCGGTCTCGTCTCGGTCGTGGCACCGGCGCTCGTCGCGGGCAACACGGTCGTCGTGATCGCGAGTGAGCGGCATCCGCTGTCGGCCATCAGCCTCGCCGAGGTGCTCGCGACCAGCGACGTGCCCGGCGGCGTGGTGAACGTGCTCACCGGCTCGCCGGCCGAGATCGCGCCGTGGCTCGCCTCGCATCAGGACGTGAACGCGCTCGACCTCGCGGGTGCCGGTGCGCTCGAGTGGGTCGACCTGCAGATCGCGGCCGCCGAGACGCTCAAGCGCGTGGTCGCGCCGGGTGAGGTCGTCGCCTCGCCCGAACGCATCGCGGCGTTCACCGAGGTCAAGACCGTGTGGCACACCAAGAGCATGATCTGATCCGACCTGATCCGATTTCTCGACGAGGGGCCGGTTCGCAGGATGCTGCGGGCCGGCCCTTCGTCGTGTCGAGCGCTCCGAACCGAGGCTCTCTGACACGGCCCCTGTCCCAATGCGTCCCGGTGTCCGATGCAGAGGTTAGGCTCGAAGCACGATCTCTGGATCCCCCATAGGAGGACGCGCATGGCCCGTATCGGTGAAAGCGCTGACCTGTTCAAGTGCTCGTTCTGCGGAAAGAGCCAGAAGCAGGTGCAGCAGCTCATCGCTGGCCCCGGTGTGTACATCTGCGACGAGTGCGTCGAGCTGTGCAACGAGATCATCGAGGAGCGGATGGCCGAGTCCTCCGCCGAGGGAGTGACGGACTTCGATCTGCCCAAGCCCCGCGAGATCTTCTCCTTCCTCGAGGAGTACGTCGTCGGTCAGGAGCCCGCTAAGAAGGCGCTCGCCGTCGCCGTCTACAACCACTACAAGCGCACGCGCGCGCACAGCACGCTGCAGCCGGCGGAGCAGAAGGCCGACGAGGTCGAGATCGCGAAGAGCAACATCATGCTCATCGGGCCGACCGGGTGCGGCAAGACCTATCTCGCCCAGACGCTCGCTAAGCGGCTCAACGTGCCGTTCGCCGTCGCCGATGCGACCGCGTTGACCGAGGCCGGCTACGTCGGTGAAGACGTCGAGAACATCCTCCTCAAGCTCATCCAGGCGGCGGACTACGACGTCAAGCGCGCCGAGCAGGGCATCATCTACATCGACGAGATCGACAAGGTGGCCCGCAAGGCCGAGAACCCGTCGATCACACGCGACGTCTCGGGCGAGGGCGTGCAGCAGGCGCTGCTCAAGATCCTCGAGGGCACGGTCGCCTCGGTCCCACCGCAGGGTGGACGCAAGCATCCGCACCAGGAGTTCCTGCAGATCGACACCACGAACGTCCTGTTCATCGTCGCCGGAGCGTTCGCGGGTCTCGAAGACATCGTCTCGGCACGCGTCGGCAAGCACGGCATCGGCTTCGGCGCCCCGCTGCATGACAAGGGCAAGGATCTCGATCTCTTCAGCGAGGTGCTGCCCGACGACCTGCACAAGTTCGGTCTGATCCCCGAGTTCATCGGCCGTCTGCCCGTGATCGCCTCGGTGTCTCCGCTCGACCAGGATGCCCTGATCGACATCCTCACCGGCCCGCGCAACGCGCTCGTGAAGCAGTACCAGCGCATGTTCGAGCTCGACGGCGTGCAGCTCGAATTCGAAGACGACGCGCTCCGCTCGATCGCCGACCTCGCCGTCGAGCGCAAGACCGGCGCTCGGGGCCTTCGCGCGATCCTCGAAGACGTGCTCGGTCCGATCATGTTCGAGATCCCCTCGGCCGAAGACGTCGCCAAGGTGATCGTGACCCGCGCCGCCGTCGATGAAGGCGCGCCTCCCACCATCGTGATGGAGCGCAAGCGCAAGAGCGCGTGACCTCGGACCGGGCGTCGTCGCCCGAACCCTGGGAGACCCGCCGGTCCGAAACCATCGTCTCCGATCGGTGGATCTCGGTGCGTGCCGATGACTGCGTCGATGCCCGAGGGCGGACGATCGCGCCGTACTACGTTCTCGAATACGGCGATTGGGTGTCCGTGCTCGCCATCGACACCGCCGGCGACGCCGTCATCGTCGAGGAGTATCGTCACGGGGCCGGCATCGTCGCGTGGGGCACGATCGGCGGTGGCGTAGCCGAGGGTGAAGACGTGGCCGTCGCAGCCGCCCGCGAACTCCGAGAGGAGACCGGATACGAGGCGGCGTCGATGATCGCGCTCGGTGCGACGTGGGCGAACTTCGGCAACCACACGAACCGCGTCCATCATTTCGTGGCGCTCGGCTGTCAACCGACGTCCGAGCAGTCGCTCGACGAGAACGAGGACATCAGAGTCCATGTGGTTCCGTTCGAGGGCCTCGCCGAGCACCTGCATCAGAGCTATCACCAGCTCACCTGGTACAAGGCGGAGGAGTTCCTCCGGACGACGGGACCTCAGGCGACCGGCAGGATGAGGTCGGTGCGCAGCTCTTCGGGATCCTCGGTCGGGTCGGAGACGTAGACCTCGATCCAGATCCCCCGGTGGTGCAGGCCCTCCGCGCCGGCTCTCTCGGCGAGGCCCATCCACGCCCGCCCGAGACCGTCGTACGATCCGATGTGCGTCGTCGCGGCGGCGTCGCCGGATGGAAGGGTGGACGCCTGCACCGACGCGCCGCTCGCGGTGATCAGTGGATCCGTCGGCGCTGTCGTGACGGGGAAGCCGAGTTCCAGGTCGAAAACGCCCATGGGGTCCCCGTGGTAGATCGCCACGGCGGGCCCCGCCGGCACGAGCGTGCCGTCGTGGAAGAAGGCGGCGATCGCGCCGTAGCCGGTGTCGAAGGCGTTGCGCAGGTCTGCGATGCGGATGCTCTCGTGCCGGATCACCGCCAGAGGAGCGGGATCGAGAGTGAGGCGCTCCATCGCGCCGAACGGGCTGTCGGGAAAGGCGTTCATGCCCACATCGTCGGGGCTTCCCGCGGAAACCGCAAGAGGCCCCTCCGCCGGTGGGCGGAGGGGCCTCTCACGATGACTGCAGGGCGTCAGTCCTCGAACGGGCGGGCGATGACCTCACCCGTCGCGGACTGCAGGACCTCCCAGCCGGCGTCGAGCTCGGCGATCGCACGCCCCTCGAGCCAGGTGAGTGTCCAGTGACCGGTGACTCCGCGCGACTCGACCTCGGCGATCGCGGGGCGGAGAGCCGCGGGAACCGATGCGGGAGCCTCGGAACCGGTGGCCCAGCGCGTGCCCAGCTGCATCAGGAAGCCTCGGTCGGTGCGAGCTCGATGGCGGTGACGGCGAAGGCATCCGCCTCCACGAACTCCAGCTCGGCGATCCGGCCCACGGCCCGCAGGTCGTCGGCGGCGGCTTCGAGAGCAACGAGCTTCGTGGCGGGCGCGGCGATCACCGCACGTGACACCGGAGTCTTCTGCGACGCCTTGGCCTCGGTCTTCGCACGGCGGATACCGATCAGCGCCTCGCTCGCGGCCGACAATACGGCGGTGTCGCCCTCGATGCCGAGAGCCTCGGGCCAGGCTGCGGTGTGCACCGAGCCCTCCTCGAACCACGACCAGGCCTCCTCGGTCGCGAACGACAGCACGGGCGCGAGCAGCCGCAGCAGGGTCGACAGGGCGAGGCGCAGCGCGAGGGCGGCGGATGCCTGCCCCACGTCGTTCTGGTTGTAGGCACGTTCCTTCACCAGCTCGAGGTAGTCATCGCAGAACGTCCAGAAGAACGCCTCGGTGATCTCGAGCGCACGGGCCTGGTCGTAGTTCTCGAACGCGGCGGTGGCCTCGGCGATCACTCCGTCGAGCGCGCTGAGCATCGAAGCGTCGAGGGCGTGCGTGACCTGAGCGCCCTCGGGCACCGGGAACGACAGCACGAACTTCGCCGCGTTCAGCACCTTGATCGCGAGACGACGACCGATCTTCACCTGCGTCGGGCTTTGCGGGTCGAAGGCGGCATCGGCGCCGAGGCGGCTCGATGCGGACCAGTAGCGCACGGCATCCGATCCGTGCGTCTCGAGGATGTCGGCGGGCGTGACCACATTGCCCTTGGACTTCGACATCTTCTTGCGGTCGGGGTCGACGATGAAACCGCTGATCGCGGCGTTGCGCCACGGCGAGCGGCCGTCTTCGAGCACGGATCGCAGCATGGTCGAGAAGAGCCAGGTGCGGATGATGTCCTGGCCCTGCGGGCGCAGGTCGAACGGGGCCGTGAGGTTCCACAGCTCCTCGTCGCGCTGCCACCCTCCGGCGAGCTGCGGGGTGAGCGACGAGGTCGCCCAGGTGTCGAAGATGTCGGCCTCGGCGTCGAAGCCCCCCGCGACGCCGCGCTGGTCCTCGGTGTAACCGTCGGGCACGTCAGTGGTCGGGTCGATCGGAAGCGACGCGGCATCCGGCACGATCACGCGCTCGTAGTCGCGTTCGCCGTTCTCGTCGAGTCCGTACCAGAGCGGGATCGGCACGCCGAAGAAGCGCTGACGCGAAACGAGCCAGTCGCCCGTGAGTCCGCCGACCCAGTTCTCGTAGCGCACGCGCATGAAGTCCGGGTACCAGTTCAGCTCGGTGCCGTGCGAGAGCAGCTGCTCGCGCAGGTCGCCGTCGCGGGCGCCGTTGCGGATGTACCACTGGCGCGTCGACACGATCTCGAGCGGGCGGTCGCCCTTCTCGAAGAACTTCACCGCGTGGCTGAACGGCTTGCCGACCGCGGTCATGTCGCCGGTCTCCTGCAGCTTCTCGACGATCGCCTTGCGGGCGCTGAAGACCGTCTTGCCGGCGACCTCCTCGGCGTACCAGGCGCGGGCGTCGGCGTCGGCGACGGTCGAGGGCGCCTCCGGCAGGAAGCGACCGTCCAGGCCGATCGTGGTCATGTTCGGCAGCGACTCGCCGGCGGCGGTGCGCAGTTCGCGCCACCAGATGATGTCGGTCACGTCGCCGAAGGTGCAGACCATCGCGGCTCCCGTGCCCTTGTCGGGCTGAGCGAGGTGGTGACCGTGGATCTCGATCTCGGCGCCGAAGAAGGGCGTGCGCACCTTCGTGCCGATCAGGTGCTTGTGCGGGCCCTCGGGGTGCGTCACGATCGCGATGCATGCGGGGAGCAGTTCCGGGCGGGTGGTGTCGATGGCGATCGACCCCGATCCGTCCGCGAAGGGGAATTCGATCGTGTGATAGGCCGCCTGCTGCTCGCGGTCCTCGAGCTCGGCCTGCGCGATCGCGGATCGGAAGTCGATGTCCCAGAGCGTCGGCGCGAGGGCCTGATACGCCTCACCGCGCTCGATGTTGCGCAGGAAGGCGAGCTGGCTCTGGCGGATCGTGTCGTCCGAGATCGTGCGGTACGTCTGCGTCCAGTCCACGCTCAGGCCGAGCTGGCGGAACAGCGCCTCGAACTGCTTCTCGTCCTCGAGGGTGAGGCGTTCGCACAGCTCGATGAAGTTGCGGCGGCTGATCGGCAGCTGGTCGGCGGCACGGCTCGACTTGTTGTCGCCGCCCTCGAACGGGGGAGTGAAGTCGGGGGTGTACGGCAGCGACGGGTCGCAGCGCACTCCGTAGTAGTTCTGCACGCGGCGTTCGGTCGGGAGGCCGTTGTCGTCCCAGCCCATCGGGTAGAACACCGTCTTGCCGCGCATGCGCTCGAAGCGCGCCTTGACGTCGGTGTGCGTGTACGAGAACACGTGACCGATGTGCAGGCTGCCGGATGCCGTCGGCGGCGGGGTGTCGATCGAGTACACGCCGTCGCGGCCGGACTGCGCCGCCCGCAAGCGGTCGAACAGGTAGGTGCCCTGCTCCGCCCAGGCGGCATCCCACTTCGCTTCGAGACCTTCGAGTGCGGGCTTGTCGGGAATCTGGTTCTGCGCGATTTCGGAAGCAGGCATGAAGGGTCTCCTCGAGCGATGTATGCGGCACTGTGTGAGCGTGCCTGAGTGTGGGTGTGCCCACCAGTCTAGCGAGGGCACACGCGAGCGGATGCCGTCGCAAATCGACCCAGTCCAAGAATCGGTCCTAGACTGATCTCACCCCATTTTTCGTTCTGAGGAATCCTCATGCCCGCAGCATCCGTGCGCCGTCTTCTCCCCGCCGCGGCGATCGTCGCCGTGACCGCCCTGGCGCTCAGCGCCTGCGCCACCCCCGGTGGACAGGACGGTGACGGCGAGGTGGTGTGGTCGATCGAGGGCGCGAACCTCTCCGCCGGTCACATGGACCCGCAGGTCAGCCAGCTCGACGTGTCGGGCACGGTGCAGCGCGCGGTGCTCGACTCGCTCGTCTTCCAGGAGGAGGACGGCACGTTCTCCCCGTGGCTCGCGACCGACTGGACCGTGTCGGACGACAGTACGGAGTACACCTTCACGCTGCGCGACGACGTCACCTTCACCGACGGCGAGCCCTTCGACGCGGCGGCGGTCAAGGCGAACTTCGACCGCATCGTCGACCCGGAGACCGCATCCGCGCAGGCGGCGAGCATGCTCGGCGCCGACTTCTACGCGGGTACCGAGGTCGTCGACGACCACACGGTGACGGTGAGCTTCACCCAGCCCTACGCTCCCTTCCTGCAGGCGGCCAGCACGCCCCAGCTCGGGTTCTACTCGCCGGCCGTCCTCGCCGACTCGGCCGATCAGCTCAAGGCCGGTGGCCCCGGGATCACCGTCGGCACCGGGCCGTTCGAGCTCACCGAGTACACACCCGACCAAGAGCTCGTGTACACGCGCAACGACGACTACGCCTGGGGTCCGCACGGCGAGGGAGCCCCGAAGTTCGAGACGCTGCGCGTCGAGATCCAGCCCGAGGCATCCGTCCGTGCGGGCGTCGTGACCAGCGGCGAGGCCGACCTCGCGAGCAACATCCCGCCGAACCTCGCCGGAGACCTCGGCGACGGTGTGAGCGTCGACTCCGTCGAGTACCCGGGCCTCCCGTACTCGCTCTACCTCAACGAGAAGTACGGCGTGTTCGCCGACGAGAAGGTGCGCCAGGCGTTCGCCCGCGGCATCGACATCGACCCCGCGGTCGAGGAGATCTTCTTCGGCCAGTTCCCCCGCGCCTGGAGCGTGTTGAGCTCGACGACGCCGGGTTACGACGCCGCCATCGAGGGCACCTGGGCTTTCGACCCCGACGAGGCGAACCGCCTCCTCGACGAAGCCGGCTGGACCGAGCGCGACACCGACGGCATCCGCATGAAGGACGGCGCGCGTCTCTCCGCACGCTGGATCGCGTGGACGCCGGTGCCCGACGACCGCGCGGCCCTCGCGAACGCGATCCAGTCCGACCTGAAGAAGATCGGCTTCGAGATCGAGCGTGAGGTGCTCGAGCCGGGCGCCTACAACGAGCAGTACGGACCGAAGACGTTCGACCTCACCGACTGGGGCTTCTCGGGCGTCGACCCCGACTTCCTGCGCGCGCACCTGCACACCGACGGATTCCAGAACGCCTCGCAAGTGACCGATCCCGAGGTCGACGGGCTGCTCGAGCAGGCCGTGGCCACCAGCGACCAGAACCAGCGCAATGCGATCTACACGCAGCTGCAGGAATGGAACGCCACCTACACGGCGATCGTGCCGCTCTACAGCCCGTCGGCGATCACCGCGGTCGGCGAGCGCATCGACGGACTCTCGTACGACCTCTACGGTCGGCCGCTGTTCTACGATGTGACGGTCGGCTGACCCGGGTCGACGCACGGCGGTGAGAGGAGAGCGGTGAAGGCTGCGCTCGCGAAGATCGCCGGTCTCGTCGCATCCGTGGTGGTCGTGCTGTGGGGCGCCGCGACGGTGGCGTTCCTGGCCTTCCGCGTGATCCCCGGCGATCCGGTGTCGGTGATGCTCGGCCCCCAGGCGCAGGTCAGCGAAGCGGTGAAGGACGGCATCCGAGAAGACCTCGGTCTGAACCGTCCACCGTTCGAGCAGTACGTCGACTATCTCGGCCGGCTGGTGCGCGGGGACCTGGGGGAGTCGTATCAGTTGCGGATGCCGGTGGCGGAGGTCATCGGTCGGCAGCTCGGGGCGACCCTGCAGCTCTCGGCGCTCGCATTGCTCATCGCCGTCGTGATCGCCCTCTCCGTCGCGCTGCTCGTGCGCGGGGAGACAGCGCGCGCGGTCGCGACGGGTGTCGAGCTGGTCGTGCTCTCGTCACCGGTGTTCTGGATCGGGCTGGTGCTGTTGAGCGTGTTCGCGTTCGGGCTCGGTTGGTTCCCCGTGTCGGGCGCGCGCAACCCCGCCACCATCGTGCTTCCGGCGATCACGCTCGCCCTGCCCGTCGCGGCACTGCTCGGGCAGGTGCTGCGCGACGGCCTCGTGCAGGCCGAGCGGATGCCGTTCGCCGAGACCGTGCGCGCTCGGGGTGCGAGTGCGGGGTGGTTCACGCTGCGGCACGGTCTGCGCCATGGGGCAGCGGGAGCCGTGACGTTGACCGCCTACCTCACCGGATCGGTGCTCGGCGGGGCGGTGCTGGTCGAGACCGTCTTCGCGCGGCCGGGACTCGGACGGGTGACGCTCGCCGCGATCAGCGACCGCGACCTCCCCGTGATCTCGGGGATCATCCTGCTCAGTGCGCTCGTGTTCGTGATCGTGAACGTCATCGTGGAGCTGGTGCATCCGCTCAGCGACCCGCGCGTGCGCGCGGTCGACCGTGGGACGAGCCGATGAGCCGCGCGCAGCGAGGGCTGCTGTGGGCGGCCGTCGGGGTGCTGTGCCTCATCGCGTCCGCCGCCGCCTTTCCCGGAGTCCTCGCGACGCACGACCCCGTGCTCACCGATGTGCGGGGAGCATTGCTCCCGCCGAGTGCCGACCACCTCTTCGGCACGGACCAGAGCGGCCGCGACGTGTACTCCCGGGTCGTGTTCGGCGCCGCGCGTTCGGTCGGTATCGGGCTGCTCGCCACGGCGATCGCGCTGGTGGCCGGGCTCGCCATCGGAGCGGTCGCGGGTCTCGCACCCCGTTGGGTCGACGTGTCGCTGATGCGCGTGAACGACGTGCTCATGGCATTCCCCGAGTTCCTGGTCGCGCTCGTCGTGATCGCCGTGCTCGGGCCGGGGCCGGTGAACGTCGCGATCGCCGTGACGCTCGCCGCGGTGCCCGTGTACATCAGACTCGCCCGCGTGCAGACGCGCACCCTCCGCGTCGCCGAGCACGTAGAGGCCGCCCGCATCCTCGGCGTGCCGCGTCTGGTGGCGTTCTGGCGGCATGTCCTCCCCGGCGTGCTCGGATCGCTGAGCGTGCTGGCGACGATCGGCATCGGGTCGAGCATCCTCGCCGCCTCCGGACTCAGCTTCCTCGGGCTCGGCCCGGCGGAGCCGACACCGGAGTGGGGCCTCATGCTCGCGGGCGGTCGGAACGTGCTCGGTCAGGCCTGGTGGATCTCGGTGTTCCCCGGTATCGCCATCACCGTCACGGTGGTCGCGGCGACGATCGTCGGTCGCGTGCTGCGGACGCGCGCGGAGGGGAACGGGCGATGAGCGAGAACAGCGTGCCGGTCATCGAGGTGGAGAGCCTGCGCATCACGATCGACGGTGCCGCGGTCGTGGACGGGGTGTCGCTCACCGTGGCACCCGGCGAGTGCGTCGCGATCGTGGGCGAGTCGGGAGCGGGGAAGTCTCTCACCGCCCGGGCGCTTCTCGGGCTCGCTCCCCGCCGAGCCGCCGTCACCGCCGACGCGATGCGCGTCGGCGGCACGGACGTGCGCGGCCTCGACGAGCGCGGATGGCGAAACGTGCGCGGGGCGCGCGTCGCCCTGGTGGCGCAGGACGCCCTCGTGGCCCTCGACCCGCTGCAGCGCATCGGATCGGAGATCGCGGAGCCTCTGCGCCTGCACGCGCGGGCGGGCGGCGCCCTGCGGGATCGGGTGCTCGCGCTGCTGCGCCGGGTCTGGATGCCGGACCCCGAGCGTCGCGTGCGCCAGTATCCGCACGAACTCTCGGGCGGTCTGCGCCAGCGGGCGCTCATCGCCTCGGCGCTCGCCGCCGGGCCCGCCGCACTCATCGCCGATGAGCCGACCACGGCGCTCGACGCCACCGTGCAGGCGAAGATCCTCGGTCTGCTGCGGGAGATCGCGGATGCCGGTACCGCCGTTCTCTTCATCAGCCACGACTTCGCCGCCGTGCGCCTGCTCGCGGACCGGGTGCTGGTGATGCGCGACGGAGAGATCGTGGAGGAGGGCGCCGTCGCCGAGGTGCTCGAGGATCCGCAGCATCCGTACACGCGGCAACTCATCGCCGCGACCCTGCACGAGCCCCGTGAGGCGGGCGATGCCGGCGGTGAAACGGTCGCCTCGGTCGAGCGGGTCTCGGTGGCGTTCGCAGCGGTTCCCGCCGTCGTCGATGTCTCGTTCGACGTGCGCCAGGGAACGACACTCGGGATCGTCGGGGAATCCGGATCGGGCAAGACCACGCTCGCACGGGTGCTGTTGGGGGTGCAGGCGCCGGATACCGGGAGCATCCGCTGGAACGGGGCGCACCGGGTGCAGTTCGTTCACCAGAATCCGCTCGGCGCCTTCGATCCGCGCTGGAGCGTCGGCCGTTCCCTGCACGAGGCGCTCGCGGCGGGCGGCGTACCGCGTGCCGAACGTCGGGAGCGCGTCTCGGCCCTTCTCGGTGAAGTCGATCTCGATCCGTCCTTCGCCCGGCGTCGCCCGTCGGAACTCTCCGGAGGGCAGAGGCAGCGCGCGGCGATCGCCCGGGCGCTCGCGGCGAATCCCGACGTGCTCGTGCTCGACGAGCCGGTCTCGGCGCTCGATCCCTCGGTGCGGGAGCGCGTGCTGCGTCTGCTCCACCGGCTGCAGCGCGAAAGGCGGTTGACGATGGTCTTCGTCTCCCACGACCTCGACGTCGTGGCAGCGGTCGCCGACGACGTCCTGGTGATGCAGGGCGGCCGGATCGTGGAGCAGGGGGCGGTCGCCGAGGTGTTCGCGGCTCCGCAGCATCCGTTCACCCGGGAGCTGCTCGCGGCGAGCGGCGTGCGCCGACCCTGATCGGGTCGCTCAGTCGGCGACGTGGATGCCGAGCCCCGCGGCGAACACGGGGGCGAGCTGCTGCACCTGGAAAGCCGTGAGCGTCGTGCCGCGCAGGCTGTTCGCGTCGAGGAAGGCGAGAGCGTCGAGTCCGCGCAGATCGACATCGGTCGCCCGCATGCCGCGGGTGTCGACCTCGTCGCTCGCCGAATCGGTGAAGCGCACCCGGGTGAGCTCCGCCTGGGGCATGTCGAGAGCGCGGATGCGGCATCCGATCACGTCGAGGTCTTCGACGCGGGCCGCTCCCAGGTTGAGGTAGTCGATGCGGAGATCGCGGAGTTCGAGCTCGGACACCCGGGTGGTGCTGAGATCGAGCGTGCCGATGCGGCCGCCGGTCACCCGCAGGCGGCGGATGCCGGCGCCGCGGAGCTTGACCGACGCGGCGCGGATGCCGGTGACGTCGACGTCGAGCACGGTGGCCCCCGTGAGGTCGATCGTGTCGGCATCCGCGGTCACGACGCACTGCTCGAGCGAGGCGTAGGCGAGGTCGGCGTCGCCTGCGAGCTCGATACGTGCGGCGATGAGGTCGGCGTTGCGCGCGGCGACGGCGGCGTCGAGGTGATCGGGGAGGTCGGGAGGCGAGACGCGAGGTGCGACGGGGGTCTCGGGGGAGCGGGCCATTCGTCGAGCGTAGGGCGGAGCGCCGACACTCACGGGATCCCGCAGGCCCGCCGGGGCGCGTACACTGGAAGCACGAGCATCGATCCGGCATCACCGGGGAGCTCTCGGAAGAACGGCCCGGCGACGGGCTCAGTAGAACCGAGCGGGGCAGGCCCGTCACAGCCGCAGTGAGAGTGGCGTGAACGCACCGAGAGGGGCGGGAACGCACGCGAGGTGGTACCGCGGCCCGGCAGGGTCGTCCTCGCAGGAGCATCCGCCACGACGACCACTGCGAGACACGATGACCTACCCGCGTTCCTCCTTCGGCCCCGCCGCCGACGCCTCCGTCGCGCCCAGCCCCCGCTTCCCCCGGATCGAGGAGGAGGTGCTCGAGTTCTGGAAGACGGACGACACCTTCCGCGCCTCGATCGAGCAGCGCGAGGGCTCGCCCGAGTGGGTGTTCTACGACGGCCCTCCGTTCGCCAACGGCCTGCCGCACTACGGCCACCTGCTCACCGGCTACGCCAAGGACGTGTTCCCGCGCTTCCAGACGATGACCGGTCACAAGGTCGACCGCGTGTTCGGGTGGGACACCCACGGGCTCCCCGCCGAGCTCGAGGCGATGAAGCAGCTCGGCATCACCGAGAAGAGCGAGATCGAGGCGATGGGCATCGACGTCTTCAACGACAAGGCGAAGAGCTCGGTGCTCGCCTACACGCGCGAGTGGCAGGACTACGTCACCCGCCAGGCCCGCTGGGTCGACTTCGACCGCGGGTACAAGACGCTCGACCTCGGGTACATGGAGAGCGTGCTCTGGGCGTTCAAGACCCTCTACGACAAGGGCCTCGCCTACGAGGGCTATCGCGTGCTCCCGTACTGCTGGCGTGACGAGACGCCGCTCAGCGCCCACGAGCTGCGTATGGACGACGACGTGTACCAGATGCGTCAGGACCCGTCCGTCACCGTCACCTTCCCCCTCACCGGGGCCAAGGCCGAGGCGCTCGGCCTCACCGCCGTGCGCGCCCTCGCGTGGACGACCACGCCGTGGACCCTCCCGACCAACCTCGCGCTCGCCGTGGGTCCCGACATCGAGTACGTCGTCGTGCCGGCCGGCCCGAACGGAGCGGCCGACGTGCACCAGGTCGCAGGCTCCGCGGATGCCGCGGTCGAGGCCTCCGCCCACCGCTACCTTCTCGCCCGCGAACTGCTCGGCGGCTACGCGAAGGATCTCGGCTACGAGAGCGCCGAGGAGGCGCTCGCCGCGGTCGAGGCATCCGTCCGCGGATCCGAGCTGCAGGACGTCACGTACGACCGGCTCTTCGACTACTACGCGGATGCCGAGGTCTGGGGCACCGAGAACTCCTGGCGCATCCTGGTCGACGACTACGTGACGACGAGCGACGGCACCGGCATCGTCCACCAGGCCCCGGCCTACGGTGAGGACGACCAGCGGGTCGCGGGTGCCGCCGCCATCCCCACGATCCTGTCGCTCGACGACGGCGGGCGCTTCCTGCCGAGCGTCACCGACGTCGCCGGTGAGCTCTGGATGGACGCGAACACCCCGCTCGTGCGTCTGGTGCGCGAGAACGGCCGCCTCGTGCGTCTGCAGAGCTACGAGCACTCGTACCCGCACTGCTGGCGCTGCCGGAACCCCCTGATCTACAAGGCCGTGTCGAGCTGGTTCATCCGCGTGACGGACATCAAGGACGACATGCTCGCGAACAACGAGCAGATCACCTGGGTGCCCGAGAACGTCAAGCAGGGACAGTTCGGCAAGTGGCTCGAGGGCGCGCGCGACTGGTCGATCAGCCGTAACCGCTACTGGGGATCGCCGATCCCGATCTGGAAGAGCGACGACCCCGAGTACCCGCGCGTCGATGCCTACGGTTCGCTCGAGGACCTCGAGCGCGACTTCGGTACGCTGCCGCGCAATCCCGAGGGTGAGATCGACCTGCACCGCCCGTACATCGACGACCTGACGCGTCCGAACCCCGACGACCCCACCGGCAAGAGCACGATGCGGCGCATCGAGGACGTGTTCGACGTGTGGTTCGACTCGGGCTCGATGCCGTACGCCCAGGTGCACTACCCGTTCGAGAACCAGGAGTGGTTCGACACGCACGCACCCGCCGACTTCATCGTCGAGTACATCGGGCAGACCCGCGGGTGGTTCTACGTGATGCACGTGCTGTCGACCGCGCTGTTCGACCGCCCGGCCTTCACCGGCGTCAGCTGCCACGGCATCGTGCTCGGCAGCGACGGCTACAAGATGTCGAAGTCGCTGCGCAACTACCCGGACGTCTCCGAGGTGCTCGATCGAGACGGTTCCGACGCGATGCGCTGGTTCCTCATGTCGAGCTCGGTGCTGCGCGGTGGCAACCTCGCGGTGACGGAGGAGGGCATCCGCTCGGGCGTGCGGGAGTTCCTGCTGCCGCTGTGGAACTCGTGGTACTTCTTCGCCACCTACGCGAATGCGTCGGGTGACGGGTACGAGGCGTCGTGGCGCACCGATTCGACCGACGTGCTCGACCGGTACATCCTCGCGCGCCTCGGTGACCTCGTGCGCGAGGTGCGCGCCGACCTCGAAGGACTCGACTCGACCACCGCAGCCGGTCGCCTGCGCGACTTCGCCGAGGTGCTGACGAACTGGTACATCCGCCGCTCGCGCGACCGCTTCTGGGTGGGTGTGAGCGAGGACCCGAAGAGCCGCGAGGCCTTCGACACCCTCTACACCGTGCTCGAGACGCTCACCCGCGTCGCTGCGCCCCTCGTGCCGCTGATCAGCGAGCGCGTCTGGCAGGGACTCACGGGCGGGCGCAGCGTTCACCTGCAGGACTGGCCGGATGCCGCGGCGTTCCCCGCCGCCGACGAGATCCGCGACGCGATGGATGCCGTCCGCGAACTCTCGAGCGTCGGCAACGCGCTGCGCAAGAAGGAGAAGCTGCGCGTGCGTCTTCCGCTCGCGCGCCTCACCGTCGTGTCGCCGCTCGCCTCGACGCTGGGGCAGTTCGACGACATCCTGCGCGAGGAGCTGAACGTGAAGTCGGTGGAGCTGGTGGCACTCGCCGACACCACCGCCCACGACTACGGCATCGACCACCGCCTCAGCGTGAACGCGCGAGCGGCCGGACCGCGCCTCGGCAAAGAGGTGCAGAAGGCCATCCAGGCCGCGCGCTCCGGCGACTGGTCGGAGGTCGACGGTGTGGTCACGGCCGGAGGCATCGCCCTGGAACCGGCCGAGTACGAGCTGGTGCTCGAGACGACGGGTCGCCCCGAGGGCGAGGCCCTCGCGATCGTGCCCACCGGAGGCTTCGTGCTGCTCGACACGCAGACGACCCCGGAGCTCGAGGCCGAGGGGTTGGCGCGCGACGTGATCCGCGCCGTGCAGGAGACGCGCAAGAACGCCGGCTTCGACGTGAGCGACCGCATCCGCCTGGATCTGCGGTTCGCGAGCGAGGAGGACGCGGATGCCGTCGCCTCCGCCTTCGAGATCGCGGATGTGGCGGGGGAGACGCTGGCCGTCGAGCACTCGCTGCACCGGGAGGACCGCCCCGTGGCAGGGGCCGAGTTCATCGCCGACATCGCGAAGGGCACGTACGCGAACCGTGCGGCCTTCACGATCGCCGTGTCCCGGATCGGCGGTGCCGCATGAGTGCTCGCGAACGGGCGGATGCCGTCTACGAGACCCTTCTGGGGCGCGCGGGGGAGCGCTGGGTGCAGCCGCGCAAGGAGCGCACCGCGCGCATCCTCGCCTTCCTCGACGACCCGCAGCGCACCTACCGCGTCGTGCACATCACCGGGACGAACGGTAAGACGTCGACCGCCCGGATGATCGAGAGTCTGCTGCGCGCGCACGGTCTGCGCACGGGACTCTTCACGAGTCCGCATCTGGAGCGTTTCACCGAGCGCATCATGATCGACGGCGAGCCGATCGACGACGCCGCCGTGGCCGACGCCTGGGACGAGGTCGCCCCGTTCGTCGAGATCGTCGACGCCGAGCTCGAGGCCGCGGGCGACGCGCCGCTGACGTTCTTCGAGCTGCTGACGGTGCTCGCCTTCGTCGCCGTGGCGGATGCTCCGGTCGACGTGCTCGTGCTCGAAGTGGGCATGGGCGGCGAATGGGATTCGACCAACACGGCCGACGGCGACGTCGCCGTGTTCTCGCCCATCGACATCGATCATGCGGACCGCCTCGGCGACACGATCGCGAAGATCGCCGAGGTCAAGGCCGGCATCATCAAGGACGGCGCAGCCGTCGTCTCGGCGCAGCAGCCGGCCGAGGCAGCCGAGGTGCTGCGCCGAGTCGCCGCCGAGCGGGGAGCGACGATCGCCTTCGAGGGCGACGACTTCGGCCTCGCCGAGCAGAAGCTGGCGGTCGGCGGGCAGCTGCTCACCATCCGCGGCCTGGCCGGCGATTACGTCGAGGAGTACCTGCCGATCTACGGCGCCCACCAGGGCCACAACGCCGCCCTCGCCGTCGCGGCGGTCGAGTCGCTCATCGGTGGAGCGGCGCAGCGGATCGCCGACGACATCATGTCGGAGGGTCTGCAGGGCGCCACGTCGCCCGGCCGCCTGCAGCTGCTGGGTGTCGCCCCGACCGTCGTCGTCGACGCCGCCCACAACCCGCACGGCGCGAAAGCGCTCGTGCAGGCGCTGGACGACAGCTTCGACTTCGACGAGTGGGGTGTCGTGCTCGGGGTCCTGGCCGACAAGGATGCCGCGGGCATCGTCGCGCAGCTCGCTCCTGCGGCGGCGCACGTCTTCGCCACGGCCCCCGACTCCGATCGCGCGTCGGACGCCGATGTGATCGCCGACCTCGTCGAGCAGACGGGACAGCGCGCCACCGTGCATCCGACCCTCGCCGATGCGGCCGATGCCGCGCGGGAGTGGGCCGCGTCCAACGACCGCCGAGCGGTCGTCATCGCCGGATCGGTCGTGCTCGCGGGCGAGGCGATCGCCCTCGCCGAGGAAGAGGACTGGAAATCCGGGTGGCGCGCATGACCTCCAGCGCCGCCGGCGGACGCGCTCCACGCCCGCCCCGTCCGCCTCGTACCCTCGTGCAGAAGCTCGCGCCGGTCGTGCTCGGCTTCGAGTCGATCGTCGTGTTCCTCGTCGGACTCACGATCTTCGGCCTGCGCTCGCTCCCGCCGGCCATCCCGCAGTGGTGGGGGATCGTGGGCGGCATCGTGATGGCGCTGGTCTGCATCGCCATCGCCGGCATGATCACCCGGCCCTGGGCCATCACCGCAGGGTGGATCGTGCAGGTCATCATCGCCCTGTCCGCGATCCTGGTTCCGTCCATCCTGTTCGTCGTCCTGATTTTCGGCGGCATGTGGGCGTATGCGACCATCAAGGGGGCGCGGGTGGATGCACAACGCCCGACCGAGCCCTCGACCGAGACTCAGACAGAGAGTGAATGACATGGCCACCGAAGAAACCCTCGTCCTCGTCAAGCCCGACGGCGTCGCTCGCGGCCTCACCGGCGCGATCCTGGCCCGCATCGAGGCGAAGGGCTACGCGCTCGTCGACATCCGCCTCGTCGAGCCCGACCGCGACCTGCTCGCCGCGCACTACGCCGAGCACGAGGGAAAGCCGTTCTATGAGCCGCTCCTCGAGTTCATGCTGTCGGGGCCGTCGGTCGCGATCCGCCTCGCCGGCAACCGCGTGATCGAGGGATTCCGTTCCCTCGCCGGCACGACCGACCCGACGACCGCAGCCCCCGGCACGATCCGCGGCGACTTCGGCCGCGACTGGGGCCTCAAGGTCCAGCAGAACCTCGTGCACGGCTCGGACAGCCCCGAGAGCGCCGCACGCGAGCTCGGCATCTGGTTCGACTGAGTCGCACTCCAGGAGAAAGGCCCGTCCGCTGCGGAAGCGGACGGGCCTTTCTCGTGTGCGGAGTCAGCCGCCGGTGATGATGCGCACCATCTCGCCGAGGAAGTCGATGCCCTTGGTCTGCGCCATCAGCACGATGATCGCGTAGGCGATGACCGTGGCCAGCGGCACCCACGCCATGAGCTTGTCGGCCCGCTGCTGCGCCCCTTCGTGGCGGGTGAAGGTGCCGTTGCGGGTGAGATGCAGCATGGTGGCGAAGAACGTCGGGATCGTCACGGCCCACGTGACCATGCACCACGGGCACAGGACGATGAGGTCGTAGATGCTCTGCGAGATGAGCCAGCAGACGAAGCCGAAGGCGAAGGTGATGCCGACGCCGAAGAGGGCCCAGAACCAGCGCGGGAAGCGGGCGCCGGCGAGGATCGCGACACCGACGACGAGGGGTGCCATCCACCCGGTGAGGCCGAGGATCGGGTTCGGGAAGCCGAACACCGATCCCTGCCAGGACTCGAGGTTCTTGCCGCACTGGATGAAGGCGCTCAGGTCGCACGACAGCGCGGCGTCCGGGTCGGCGAGGAGCACGAACTTCTCGACCGTGAGCTGGAAGGCGGCGAACCAGCCGATCACGCTCGCGATGATCAGCCAGACGGCGAAGATGACGGGGCGGGTGCGCTGCTCGCTCATCTGAGGATTATCTCAGCGACGGCTATGGATCGGGCGAGAACGGGGCCGGAGAAAATCTCCGGACGTGCACGGATGCCGCATTCTGCGGAACTTGGTGCGATAATGGCCTGTGACGCGATGAGCGGCCCAGCCGTGACACGTGTCGACGCAGACTTCGGGGCCCATGCCCCACGCGACCAGAGCTACGAGCCGGTCGCAGATCGAGTGAGTTCGCGGCACCCGCGGGTGCCGCATGAGTTTCGCGGAACACTCCGGTGATCCGCGCAGGGAGCAAGCCAGAGATGGCCGATGAGAACAATGACAACAACACCCCTACCCTCGACTTCCCGGCTGACGCCGCGGAAGAGCTGACGGAGTCCCCGACTCCCGAGGGCGAGACTCCGGAAGACGAGGCCCCGGCCGAGTCGGATGCTCCCGCAGAGGTCGCGCAGGTCGAAGAGACCGTCGTGGCCGAGGACGAGTCCGCGGCAGAGGAAGAGTCCGCGGTCGAGCAAGAGTCCGCGGCAGAGGAGCCCTCGGCTGAGGAGAAGTCCGCCGCCGAGGAGCCTTCGGTCGAGGAGCCCGCCGCTCCCGAGGCACCCGCCGCTCCCGAGGCACCTGCCACTCCCGAGGAGCCCGCCGCGGTCACCGCCGTGTCGCTGGGTCTGCTCCCCGAGGTGTTCGTGTCGCAGGTCTCCACCCAGCTGCACTTCTACGCCCCCGAGATCGTGCCGCTGCCGGCACGCCCCGGTCGTGGCCCGGCTCCCGAGCGCGAGCTCGACGATGCCGACGGCGGTCGTCGCGGACGCCGCCGTCGTGGCGGATCCGAGGGCGACGACCAGCGCGATGCTCCCCGTCAGCGCCAGCGCGTCGTCGAGTACATCACCGAGCCGAAGGCGATCAAGGGCTCCACGCGTCTCGAGGCCAAGAAGCAGCGCCGCCGTGACGGACGCGACGCCGGTCGCCGTCGTCCGGTCGTCACCGAGGCCGAGTTCCTCGCCCGCCGCGAATCCGTCGACCGCAAGATGGTCGTCCGATCGAAGAACGGCCGCACGCAGATCGGCGTCCTCGAGGACGGGGTCCTCGTCGAGCACTACGTCGCGCGCAACCAGGACGCCTCCCTCATCGGCAACGTCTACCTCGGTCGTGTGCAGAACGTGCTCCCGAGCATGGAGGCCGCCTTCGTCGACATCGGCCGTGGCCGCAACGCCGTGCTCTACTCCGGCGAGGTCGACTGGGACGGCGTCGAGACCGGCAACCAGCCCCGTCGTATCGAGCTCGCCCTCAAGCCGGGCGACCGCGTGCTCGTGCAGGTCACCAAGGACCCGGTCGGCCACAAGGGCGCCCGCCTGACCAGCCAGATCTCGCTCCCCGGCCGCTACCTCGTGTACGTCCCCGGCGGTTCGATGAACGGCATCAGCCGCAAGCTGCCCGACAACGAGCGCGCGCGTCTCAAGCGCATCCTCAAGGAGGTGCTGCCGGAGTCGTCCGGCGTCATCGTGCGCACGGCCGCGGAGGGCGCGACGGAGGACCAGCTCACGCGCGACGTGCAGCGTCTGACCTCGCAGTGGGAGCACATCCAGAAGCAGGTCGAGAGCCAGCAGGCTCCCGCGCTGCTGCACGCCGAGCCCGACCTGCTCGTCAAGATCGTCCGCGACGTCTTCAACGAGGACTTCACGAAGATGCTCATCCAGGGCGAGGAGTCGCAGCGCACGATCCGCTCCTACCTCGAGAGCGTCGCCCCCGACCTCCTCGAGCGCGTCGAGTCGTACGAAGACGCCGCCGACCCCTTCGACGCGTTCCGGATCACGGAGCAGATCGAGAAGGCGCTCGACCGCAAGGTCTGGCTGCCGTCGGGCGGTTCGCTCGTGATCGACCGCACCGAGGCCATGACCGTCGTCGACGTCAACACCGGGAAGTTCGTCGGCTCCGGCGGCAACCTCGAGGAGACGGTCACCAAGAACAACCTCGAGGCCGCCGAGGAGATCGTCCGCCAGCTGCGCCTGCGCGACATCGGCGGCATCATCGTGGTCGACTTCATCGACATGGTGCTCGAGTCCAACCGCGACCTCGTGCTGCGCCGTCTCATCGAGTGCCTCAGCCGCGACCGCACCAAGCACCAGGTCGCCGAGGTCACCTCGCTCGGTCTCGTGCAGATGACCCGCAAGAAGCTCGGCCTCGGCCTCCTCGAGACCTTCAGCGAGGCGTGCGAGGTCTGCGCCGGCCGCGGTGTGATCGTGCACCACGACCCCGTCGTCAAGCACCGCTCCAACGGAAACGGTGGGAACGGCAACGGGGGCAACGGCAACAACCAGAGCGGCCGCCGTCAGCGCGGTGGCAACGGTGGCGGACAGAGCCAGAGCGCCCCGCCCGCTGCGAACGTGACGCACAGCATCCCCGAGGGTGCGAAGTCTGCCCTGGCGCAGATCGCGGCATCCACGAAGGCTCCCGCCGAGGGTGCCGGCGACGAGGTCGTCGTCGCCGAGGCGCCGGTCGAGGCGCCGGAGCGCGCGAAGAAGCCCCGCAAGAAGCGTGGGGCGGATCGCAAGCCCGCGCCGCGCAGCCAGGCCGAGCAGCTGCTCGACTCGGTGCTCGACGCCCTCCCGGAGCCGAAGGCACCGGGACAGGGTCGTGGACGCCGTCGTGTCAGCACCGCGGCGCTCACCGGCACCCCGGTATCGGTGAACGGCGAGGCGTCAGCGCCGGTCGCGAGCGGGGATCCTGAGGCCTGAGGCGATCAGGCGTCGGACGAGCTCCTTGCCGCCGACGTGCTGGGCGCCGCCGGCGACGAGCCGGGGGATGCTCTCCTCCGGCACGTCGTAGTGGTCCAGGTCGAAGGCGCGCGGCGGGAGGTCGTGGCTGAGCGCGAACGCGTGCAGCTCGTCGAGGCTCTCGTCGCTGACGAGGTGCGCCCACAGGCGTCCGTGCGCGGGCCAGAGCGGGTCGTCGACGAGAACGGTCATCCCGCAAGCCTATGACCGGACACACCCCTCGGCTCACTTTGCGAGTGGCTCCGGCATCCGGTAAAGTAGTCCCTTGGTGCGTATGCCGCGTCGTCCTCGTCGGTCGAAGCGGAGAGTCTTGCATTCGCACCCGTCGCCCCGCGGCGCATGCAAGCAACAGTCTTCCCGTGAGATTCTCGGAGCCGCGAGCTCCCCAACGAAACAGGTATGAAGTGGTTTACGCAGTAGTGCGCGCCGGTGGGCGGCAGGAGAAGGTCGAGGTCGGCACGATCGTTCAGCTCGACCGTGTGCAGGCTGCCCAGGGCGAGAAGATCGAGCTTGCCGCTGTGCTGCTCGTCGACGGCGCTACGGTGACCACCGACGCCGACAAGCTGGCCAAGGTCAAGGTCACCGCCGAGGTCATCGGCAACCTCCGCGGCCCGAAGATCATCATCCAGAAGTACAAGAACAAGACCGGCTACAAGAAGCGCCAGGGCCACCGTCAGGAGCTCACGCGCGTCAAGATCACCGGCATCAAGTAAGACCGAGGAGACCAGGACATGGCACACAAAAAGGGCGCAAGCTCCACCCGTAACGGTCGTGATTCCAACGCTCAGCGCCTCGGCGTCAAGCGCTTCGGCGGCCAGCAGGTCAACGCCGGCGAGATCATCGTCCGTCAGCGCGGCACCCACTTCCACCCCGGCGTGAACGTCGGCCGTGGCGGCGACGACACGCTGTTCGCGCTGTCCGCCGGTGCGGTGCAGTTCGGCGCGAAGGGCGGCCGCAAGGTCGTCAACATCGTCGCTGCAGGCGAGTAATCGCCGCACAGCAACAGACATCCGGTTCGGGGCGGGCTTCGGCTCGCCCCGTCCGTGTATCTGCCCACCGATTCCGATGGGCAACAGCTACCACCTGAGGAGACCGACACATGGTCACGTTCGTCGATACCGTGACGCTGCACCTGCGCGCGGGTAAGGGCGGCAACGGCTGTGTCTCGGTGCACCGCGAGAAGTTCAAGCCTCTCGGTGGCCCGGACGGCGGCAACGGCGGAGACGGCGGCGACATCGTCCTCGTCGCCGACCCGCAGACCGGCACGCTGCTCTCGTACCACCACTCTCCGCACCGCTCGTCGCCCAACGGCGGATTCGGCATGGGCGATCACCGTGCCGGGTTCATGGGGGAGGACCTCGAGCTTCCGGTGCCCGTCGGAACCGTCGTGAAGAACACCGACGGCGACGTGCTGATCGACATGATCATCCCGGGCGAGCGTTTCGTGGTGGCCAAGGGCGGCCTGGGCGGCCTGGGCAACGCTGCTCTCTCGTCGCCCAAGCGCAAGGCTCCGGGCTTCGCGCTGCTGGGTACGCCGGGGTACGAGGGCGATGTCGTCCTCGAACTCAAGACCGTCGCCGACGTGGCGCTCGTGGGATACCCCTCGGCCGGCAAGTCGAGCCTGATCGGCGCGATCTCGGCCGCACGGCCGAAGATCGCCGACTACCCGTTCACGACGCTGCACCCGAATCTCGGTGTCGTGCAGGCCGGCGACGCGCGTTACACCGTCGCCGATGTGCCCGGGTTGATCGAGGGCGCCAGCGAGGGGCGCGGTCTCGGACTGGAGTTCCTGCGCCACGTCGAGCGCTGCTCCGCGCTGCTGCACGTGCTCGATTGCGCCACGCTCGAGCCGGGACGCGACCCGCTCTCCGATCTCGACGTCATCCTCGCCGAACTGGCGGCCTACGAGGTGCCCGAGGGACAGACCCCTCTGCTGGAGCGCCCGCAGTTCGTCGCCCTGAACAAGATCGACGTGCCCGAGGCTCGTGATCTCGCCGAGCTCGTCCGCCCCGATCTCGAGGAGCGCGGATTCCGCGTCTTCGAGATCTCCACCGTCTCGCACGAGGGTCTGCGTCCGCTGACCTTCGCTCTCGGTGAGCTCGTCGAGAAGGTGCGCGCCGAGCAGGCCGCCGTCGAGGTGCCCCGTGAGCGCGTCGTCATCCGTCCGCGCGGCTCCAAGAAGGAGTTCACGATCCGGGTCGAGGGCGGCACCTACGGCAACGTCTACCGCATCATCGGCGAGAAGCCCGTGCGGTGGGTGCAGCAGACCGACTTCCAGAACGAGGAGGCCGTCGGCTATCTCGCTGACCGGCTCGAGAAGCTGGGCGTCGAGGACGAGCTCTTCCGCCTCGGCGCGGTGCAGGGATCGACCGTCGTCATCGGCGAGGGCGACAGCATCGTCTTCGACTGGGAGCCGACGATGACCTCGGCCGCCGAACTCATGACGGCCCCGCGAGGGACCGACCCGCGTCTCGCGCCGAATGCGCGACGCACGACGTCGGAGCGTCGTGAGAACTACTACGAGCGAATGGATGCCAAGGCCGCGGCGCGCGCGGAGGTCGAGGCCCAGCGCCTCGCCGCCTATCGCGAAGAGGGCGAGTGACCGCACGCTCGCGTGCAGACCTCGCCACGGCTGCGCGCATCGTCGTCAAGGTCGGATCGTCGTCGATCAGCGGTGAGGCGTCCTGGCGCATCCCCGTTCTCGTCGAGGCCCTCGCGGCCGCGCACGGGCGGGGCACCGAGGTCGTCCTCGTCTCGTCCGGTGCGATCGCGTCCGGCATCCCGTTCCTGCGTCTCGACGCCCGCCCCACCGATCTCGCGACCCAGCAGGCGGCCGCGGCCGTCGGTCAGAACATCCTGGTTTACCGGTACCAGGAGGCGCTGCGTCCGTTCGACATCGTCGCGGGCCAGGTGCTGCTGACGACCGGTGATCTCGAAAACCCCACCTCGCGCAGCAACGCCCGTCGCGCGATGGAGCGCCTTCTCGGGCTGCGCGTGCTCCCGATCGTCAACGAGAACGACACGGTGGCGACCCAGGAGATCCGTTTCGGCGACAACGACCGCCTGGGAGCCCTCGTCGCTCAGCTGATCGAAGCCGACGCTCTCGTGCTGCTCAGCGACATCGAGTCGCTCTACACGCGCCCGCCCTCCGATCCCGGTGCCGAGCCGATCGACGTGATCGCCGCGGATGCCGATCTGAGCGGACTCGAGTTCGGGGCGACGGTCGTGAACAGCGTCGGCACCGGGGGAGCGGCCACCAAGGTCTCCGCCGCCCGGCTCGCGGCCGCGTCGGGGATCGGCGTGCTGGTGACGAGTGCCGATCTGGTGGATCGGGCGCTCTCGGGCGCCGAGGTCGGCACCTGGTTCGAGCCCGCCGTCTGAGCGGGATCGGTGCGCCCTAGACTGGGCGGATGACCGATCAGACCCCGCAGGTGCGCCTCGAGCGCGCGAAGGAGGCGTCGCGCGCGACGGCCGCTCTGACCAGTGGCGACAAGGAGCGCGTTCTCGAGGAGATCGCGCTCGGACTCGAGCGCGACGCCGAGCGCATCATCGCCGCCAACGAGCTCGACATCGCGCGCGGAAACGAGAACGGGATCGGCGACTCGCTGATCGACCGTCTGCGCCTCGACGACAAGCGCGTCGCGGCTCTCGCCGCCGCCGTTCGCCAGGTCGCCGCGCTCCCGGACCCGGTGGGTCGCGTGGTGGGCGGGCATCGGATGCCGAACGGTGTCGCCCTCGAGCAGATCCGAGTGCCCTTCGGCGTGGTCGGCGCGATCTACGAAGCGCGGCCGAACGTCACGGTCGACATCGCCGCTCTCGCACTGCGTTCGGGAAACGCGGCCGTTCTCCGGGGCGGCAGCGCCGCGCGTGAGTCGAACACCGTTCTCGTCGAGGTCATGCGGGAGGCGCTGGTGCGGTCCGGCGTCACCGCCGAGGCGATCCAGACCGTCGACGACTTCGGTCGGGACGGAGCCACGGCGCTCATGCACGGGCGCGGCTACATCGACGTGCTCGTTCCGCGCGGGAGCGCAGGGCTCATCGAGACCGTCGTCACTGAATCGACCGTTCCGGTCATCGAGACGGGGGCCGGGAACGTGCACATCGTTCTCGACGAGTCGGCGCCGGACGACTGGGCCCGCGACATCGTCGTCAACGCGAAGGTGCAGAGGCCGAGCGTCTGCAACGCGGTCGAGACCGTGCTCGTGCATCGTCAGGCGGCTCCGCGTCTGGTACCCCTCGTGGCCAGTGCGCTGCAGAGCGAGGGCGTGGCGATCCACGGCGACGACATGGTCGCCGGGCTCGTGTCGAACGTCATCCCGGCCACGGAGGAGGACTGGGCGACCGAGTACCTCAGCCTGGACATCGCGATCAAGGTGGTCGACGACCTCGACGAGGCCCTCGCGCACATCCGCCGCTACAGCACAGGTCACACCGAGTCGATCATCACGACCGACACCCGCAACGCCGAGCGTTTCCTCGCCGAGGTCGATTCCGCGGTCGTCATGGTCAACACCTCGACCCGCTTCACCGACGGCGGCGAGTTCGGCTTCGGCGCCGAGGTGGGTATCTCGACGCAGAAGTTGCATGCGCGGGGCCCGATGGGTCTCGCCGAGCTCACGAGCACGAAATGGCTGGCGCGTGGGTCGGGGCAGACGCGCGGCTGAGGGATAGACTGGATGGCGCTGCACTGACTCAGGTCACGAAACGGAGAAACGATGAACCTCATCGCACAGGTCGCGATGGCCGCTGCGGAAACCGAGCACCACGGCAACGTTGCCCTCGAGACCGTGATCTTCGGTGTGATCGCCGCGATCATCTTCGCCTTCCTCGGTCTCGTGACGCTGTCGTACCGCAACGTCGCCAACCGTCACTCGGCCAAGGCCGAGGCCTGGGCTGCGAAGCACGGTAAGGACGGCCACGGGGCAGGGCACGGCCACTAAGGAACTATGAAGACCGTGACCTCGCGCGCTCCGCGCATCGGTGTGATGGGTGGAACGTTCGACCCGATCCACCACGGTCACCTCGTCGCCGCCAGTGAGGTCGCGCACTCCTTCGATCTCGACGAAGTGGTCTTCGTCCCGACCGGGCGCCCCTGGCAGAAGTCGGACGTCACCCCGAGCGAGCACCGCTACCTGATGACCGTGATCGCGACGGCATCGAACCCGCAGTTCACCGTCAGCCGCGTCGACGTCGATCGCGAAGGGCCGACGTACACGATCGACACCCTGCGGGATCTGAAACGGGACCGACCCGATGCGGAGCTCTTCTTCATCTCGGGAGCGGATGCCGTGGCGCAAATTCTCAGTTGGAGGGACCATGATGAGTTGTGGGAGTTGGCCCACTTCGTCGCGGTCTCCCGGCCAGGACACGTCCTGAGCACGGACGGCCTCCCGAGCGACAACGTCAGCCAGCTGGAGGTGCCGGCCCTGTCGATCTCGTCGACCGCCTGCCGAGAGCGGGTCCGGGACGACCAGCCGGTCTGGTATCTCGTTCCCGACGGGGTCGTCCAGTACATCGCGAAGCATCATCTGTATCGGAGCAAGTCATGACTACATCGGATCAGCACGGCCAGGGTCCGCTGACACGCAAGCAGTTGCGTGAGATCCGACTGACCGGATCGACGCCCGTCATCACCGACGAGGAGGCGGCTGCCGCGCCCGCGCAGACGCGGGAGTCCGACGCGGTCGTCGAGAAGCCCGCCGTCGAGAAGCCTGCCGCGCAGAAGCCCGCCGTCGAGAAGCCTGCCCCGCAGAAGCCCGCTGAAGAGAAGCCCGCGCCCGTCGCTGAGGCTCCCGTTGCGGCGAAGCCCGCTCCCGTCGCCGAAGAAGCAGCCGCTCCCGCATCCCCGGCCGCCCCACTCACCCGCCGCCAGGCGCGTGACCAGGAGCGCGTGCGCACGGCATCCGTTCCCGTCGTCGAACCCGAGGACGCCACGCCGCTCGCTCCGGTGGAGCCGCCGGCACCGGTGGCAGAGGAGCCGGCGCCGCAGGAGCACCCCCCGGCCGATCAGACGCCGATCGTCTCCGCCGTGCCGGAGTTCTCGGCACCGGCCGCACCGGCCGTTTCGACCGACGACGACATCGATGAAGACGACGCGGAGGTCGCGATCACGCCCGTGAGCGCCGCGGGCGCGAGCGCATCCGTGGGCGAGATGCCTCTCGACGCGGCAGCCGAGGAGCCGCAGGAGGACGTCGACGACGTCGATGCCGTTCTGGGCCTCGACCAGGAACCCGCCCTCTCGGACACCGATGACGTGCTCGCCGACGTCGGAGACGATGACGAGGTCATCGCTCCCGATGAGCGCCCCACCGTGAACCCGGCGTTCGGGGCGTCCGTGATCGACAAGACGCAGAAGCCGTTCGCACCGTCGTTCGACGAGCTGCTCACGGTCGGCGATTCGAGCGGCTCTCAGCACACGTCTCCCAGCGCGCTGATCTTCACGCCCTCGCCGGGCGAGGGATCGCTCTCGGGACCGGTCGCATCGACCGGCGAAATCCTCGTCACCGGTTCCTACGAACTCCCGCGCGGCATCGGCTCCCAGGGTCACGCCCACGGCGTCGCCGACGGCAAGGACGTCGATGCCGTCCTCATCGACGGCGAACTGCCGCCCGCTTCTTCTCCCACGCCGATCGCCGCCAGCTCGGCGGTCAGCACCATCAAGCCCGCCGGCGAGGTCATCCGACCGCCCGCCCCCGAAAAGGGCAACAAACTCATGCTCATCCTTGCGATCGTTGCGGGTGGTCTCGCCCTCGCACTGGGCGTGGTCCTCGTCGTCGCCTTCACCACGAATGTGTTCTGATGCAATCACCTGAAACCGCTGAAGCCATGCTGCAGATCGCTGCCGCAGCCGCCGTCTCGAAGGGCGGTGAAGACCTCGTCGCGCTCAACGTCTCGGAGCCGCTTCCGCTCGTCGACATCTTCCTGCTCGTCACGGGAAACAGCGAGCGCAACGTCGCCGCGATCGCCGACGAGATCGAGGACCGTCTCATCGCGGAGGGCCACAAGCGTGTCCGGCGCGAGGGTCGCGCCGAGTCGCGCTGGGTCCTCATGGACTTCGGCGACCTGATCGTTCACGTCTTCCACCAGGAGGAGCGCGTGTACTACGGGCTCGAGCGCCTGTGGAAGGACTGCCCCGTCGTGCCGATCGACCTCCCGGAGCCCGTCGCGGGGGAGTGACCCCGGATACTGGCCCCGTGTGCCTCAGGCGCTGAGCGGGGTCCGTCGCTGCAGCATGCCTCTTTCGGCCCGCGTCTGAGGGGGGATGGCGGACAGCAGTGACCGCGTGTAGGCGTGGGACGGTTCGCGGTACACCTGATCGGTGTCACCGATCTCGACCATGTGACCGAGGTACATCACCGCGACACGATCGGCGATGTGGCGGACGAGTGACAGATCGTGCGCGATGAAGACGATCGACATGCCCAGGCGTTGCCGCAGATCGCAGAGAAGGTCGATGATCTGCGCGCGGATGGAGACGTCCAGCGCGGATACCGGTTCATCGCAGACGAGGACGTCGGGATCGAGCGCGAGCGCGCGGGCGATCCCGATGCGCTGCCGTTGACCACCGGAGAACTGGTGGGGGAAGCGTGATCCCATCTCCGGCGTGAGACCAACGAGTTCCAGGAGCTCGGCGACGCGCTCGCGTCGGCTGACCGCGCTTCCCGTGCGCGTCGCGGCGAGGGGCTCGGCGATGATCTGCTGTACCGTCATGCGTGGATTCAGCGACATGTACGGATCTTGGAACACCATCTGGACGCCGCGACGCAGGATCTTGCGGTCGCGGAGGCGCCCGCGCGTCACGTCCTGATCTCGATAGGTGAGGGTGCCGGCGTCAGGTGAATCGAGCCCGACGAGCATGCGCGCGAGAGTCGACTTCCCGCTGCCCGACTCGCCCACGATCGCGAGGATCTCTCCTTTTCGCAAGTGGAGGTCGACGCCGGCAACGGCGGCGACTCGGTGCGCTCGGCGCCCGCTGCCCGAGCGGAACGTGCGCTCGAGTCCGGTGCCGTGAAGGATGGGCGCGGCCTCGGAGTCATCGATGGCGGCGCTGACGTCGCGTGGCATGGAGTGCAGAAGTTGCAGCGTGTACGGGTGCTGGGGCGCGGTGAGCACCGTGTCGGCGCTGCCCGCCTCGACGATCCGACCCGAGCGCATCACCGCGACCTGGTCGGCGACTTCCATCACCACGCCGAGGTCGTGGGTGATGAGCAGGATCCCCATGCCGAGGCGATCGCGGAGCGAGAGGAGCAGGTCGAGGATCTGCGCCTGGACCGTCACATCGAGCGCGGTGGTCGGCTCGTCCGCGATGATGAGATCGGGTTCGAGGGCGATCGCCATCGCGATGAGGATCCGCTGCCGTTGCCCGCCCGAGAACTGATGGGGATAGTCGTGGACCCGCTTCTCCGGCGTGGGAATGCCGACCAGCGTCAGCAGTTGCACCGCGCGCTTCTCCGCCGTGCGGCGGCTCGCCGTGCGGTGCGCTCGAATGAGGTCGATGATCTGGTCGCCGATGCTGAGCACGGGGTTGAGTGCCGACAGGGCATCTTGCATGACCAGGCTCACCTGCACCCCGCGCAGTCGTCGATGCTCCTCGTCCGAGAGCGCGAGCAGATCGACGCCGTTCAGGGTCAGGCCGTCAGCTGCCACGTCGCCCTTATCGATCAGACCCATGATGGCCCGCGCGGTCATCGACTTGCCGGACCCGGATTCGCCGAGCAGTGCGAAGACCTCGCCGCGTCGCACGGTGAGGTCGACACCGTCGACGACGCGATTGCGACGTCCATCGGACGACAAGGTGACGGTGAGGCCTCGAACGTCGAGGACGATGTCGTGCTCTGCTGCAGGCGTGGTGTGCATGAGGCCATCATGCCAGGAATCTGCTCTGAAATGTTTCGAACAGGAAACATCTAAGCCGAAAATGTTCATCAGTCTTGACATTTGTGCCGAAATCATCGAGATTCGAGGAAATCTCCCCTTCGTCGAGCGGGAGAGGCTTCCCCGCACCACCGAACCGAAGGAGCGCATCCGTGCTCGAACCAGCCGACCGTTACACCGGTTACACCGCCTACGACTACCTCGAAGGGGGCAAGGACTATCGTGAGTTCCGCTACGCCAAGCAGATCGGCCGAGTCCCCGCCTACGAGGGCCTCGACCTCAGCACGGCTCAGAAGGAGCGCACCGAACGCCTGCTGCGCGAGGAGACCGTGATCTCGCTGCACGAGCACGTCCAGGTCTTCCCTGAGGACATGGGCGAGCTGCGCGACCACATCCGCCAGGGTCGCGAACCCACCGGATACCAGGGACTCGCCCGCTCCGGACTCACGGCCGTCTTCGACAACGGCATGGACGGCACGTGCTGCATCTCGAGCGATGCCGGCTGGAAGTATCAGGACGTGCTGTTCGATCTGGGGGTTCGGATGGCCGACCTCGCACACCAGGACTTCGTCATCAAGGCGGAGTCGATCAAGGACATCCGCCACGCCGCCGAGACCGGTCGTGTGGCCCACATCTTCGCGCTCGAAGCGGCGACGATGATCGAGAACGAAGTCGATCGTCTGGACGTGCTGTACGGCTTCGGTGTGCGCCAGATGGGTATCGCGTACTCGGAGGCCAACATGCTCGGCGGCGGACTCAAGGAGCGCGGCGACGGCGGCCTCACGTACTTCGGCGAGCGCGCGGTCGAGCGGATGAACAAGCTCGGAATCGCCATCGACATCTCCCACTCCGGCGACCGCACGTGCGTCGACGTCGTCAAGCACTCAAAAGTTCCGGTGTTCATCACGCACGCCGGCGCGCGGGGCCTGTGGCCGACGAACCGTATGAAGACCGACGAGACGATCATCGAATGCGCCAAGCGCGGGGGAGTCATCGGCATCGAGGCCGCACCTCACACGACGATCTCGCCGCAGCATCCGAAGCACTCCCTGGAGTCGGTCATGGACCACTTCCAGTACTGCGTCGACCTCGTCGGTCTCGAGCACGTCAGCTTCGGCCCGGACACCCTGTTCGGCGACCACGTCGGTCTGCACGACGCGTTCTCGTCGAACCTGTCCCTCGGCCAGGCTCACGCGAACGTCGACTACGAGAAGCAGCCCTACGTCGACGGCATCGAGAACCCCGCCGAAGCCTTCTACAACATCATCGGCTGGCTCGTGAAGCACGACTACTCCGACGACGAGATCCGCGCGGTCGTCGGCGGGAACACCATGCGCGTACTCGAGGAGGTTTGGGTCTGATGAAGCACAGCAAGTACCTCGCATTCGGCGCCGCCGCGGCTCTGGCCGTCGGTCTCGTCGCCTGCGCCCCCACGGCACCACAGCCCGGGGAGTCAACCGGGAGCGCCGGCCCCAGCGACGAGACACTCAGCATCGGCACGACGACGGACGTGGTCAACTTCAACCCCGTTCTCGGCAACAGCCGCACGGACTCGTGGATCACCAACCTGATGTATCCGCACCTGTTGAGCATCAGCGACGACGGCACCAAGGAGGCACACGTCGCGACCGACTGGGGCTATGTCGACGACACGACCGGGTTCTACGAGATCCGCGACGATCTGACGTGGAGCGACGGCGAGCCGCTGACGGCCGAGGACGTCGCCTGGACGCTCAACGCCGTCAAGCGCGACGAGGCACCGGGGACGTTCTTCGGTCAGCTCGGCAACCTCGACACCGCCACCGCGGTCTCGGACACCCGCGTAGAGCTCACGCTCACCCAACCCGACTCGTCGATCGTCGACGAGATCGGCTTCTGGGGCGTCGTGGTGCCCCAGCACGTGTTCGAGCCCCAGGGCTCCATCGCTGAGTTCGCCAACGACGGCAGCGACGGCGGTTGGGTGGGCATGGGCCCGTTCATCCTCAGCGACTTCCAGGTGGGGCAGCACTACACGCTCGAGCGCGTGGAGGACTACCCCCTGGTCGACGGTGGCGTGCCGGGTCCTGCCGAGGTCGTGTACCGCGTGTACCCCGATGTGAACACCGAGATCCTGGCGCTGCAGAGTGGCGAGATCGACGTGATCGCCAATGCCCTCCCGCCCGCGCAGGTCGAGCAGCTCCGCAGCACCGACGGCCTGCAGGTCATCGAGGCGGCGGGTCTCGGCTACGCCCACCTGGTGTACAACATGGACAAGCCGGATCTCGCCGACGCGCTCGTCCGCCAGGCGCTCGCCCACGCGGTCGACTACGAGGCGATCCGCACGGTGGTGCTGCAGGGTCAGGCGGTCTCGACCGGCTCCAGCGCGCTCATGCCCGTGCTCGCGAAGTACTACGACGATTCGGTCACCGAGTACGCGTTCGATCCCGAGGAATCCCGCTCCCTCATGGAGGAGGCGGGCTACACCGCCGGAGCCGACGGCACGTTCCCGGTCTCGTTCCGTCTCATCTACTCACTTCAGGACAGCGTGACGAGCCAGTGGGCGCAGATGGTCAAGGACAGTGCCGCCGAGGCGGGCATCACGATCGAGCTGCAGGGCACCGAGCGCAACACCTACCTGTCGATGACGAGCGAAGGCGACTACGACATCTACGCCGGCAATTTCGCCATCATGGACGACCCGGTGACGAACTTCGCGCTCTCCTACCTGCCCGGTGGAGCGATCAACTACACCCACGTCGACGACCCCGAGCTGAACGACCTGATCGAAGAGGGCATGGTCACCTTCGACGAGGACGAGAAGATCGAGATCATGCGCGAGGCGAACAAGATCGTGCACGAGCAGGTCTACGACAACATCATGTACACGCAGAACCTGTTCTTCGCCGCCAGCGACGAGTGGGCCGGCTTCATCTCGAAGCCGAGCGAACTGCTCTCGATCGTGAACCCGCTCTCGCTCGCGAGCGCGCACCCGGTCGAGTAACACCACCCCCACTCTCGAGGAAGGTCGCCCGGGTGTCCCGAGCATCGTTCATTCTCCGTCGCGCAGGTAGAGGTCTGCTCACGATCTGGTTCGCCGTGACCGTGACGTTCCTTCTGCTCCGTCTGCTCCCCGGCGATCCGGCGCTCGCGCTGGCGAGCCCGAACATGACGGATGCCATCCGGGCGACCATCCTCGAGCAGTACGGCCTCGACCAGCCCCTCATCGTGCAGTACGGGCTGTACATGTGGCAGCTGGTGCAGGGCAACCTGGGCATCTCGTTCACCCAGTCCATCCCCGTCCTCGACGTGCTCCTCCAGCGGTTGCCGTGGACACTGCTGCTGACCCTCACGGCGCTGGCTCTCACGATCGTGATCGGCATCCCGCTCGGCGTCGCCGCGGCGTCGCACAAGGGACGCTTCATCGATCGGGCCGTGCAGATCGTCGGCGTCACCGGTCAGTCCCTCTTCGTGCCCAGCGTGGCCATCCTGCTGCTCTTCGTCTTCGGTTTGAACCTCGGATGGTTCCCGATCGGCGGTGCTTACACGAACAACACCTATGGCTTCGAGTGGTATCTGAGCGTCGCACAGCACCTCGTACTCCCGGCGGTCTCGCTCATGCTCATCCAGGTGGGGTCGTACGTGCTCACGATGCGATCCACGCTCATCGAGACGCTGGGCGAGGACTATATCCTCCTCGCGAAGGCGAACGGTCTCCGCGGTCGCCGCATCCTCTGGAAGCACGCGCTCCGCAACGCGCTGCTGCCCACGACGACCCTCATCGGCCTGCAGCTCGGGTTCCTGGTCGGCGGGGCGGTGCTCACCGAGACGGTGTTCGCGTATCCGGGAATCGGTCGCGGGATCTACGAGGCCGTCACGCAACTGGACTTCCCTGTGCTGCAGGGCGCCTTCCTCATGCTCGCGGTCACGGTGGTCGTCGCCAACACCGTCACCGACATCATCTACGGCTACCTGGACCCGAGAGTGAAGACCTCATGACCGCTCCGCTGCCCTCCACCGAGAATCTCCACCCCACCGAACCCGCCGCCGTCGGAAGCGAGCGAGCGAGCGCCCACACGTGGCGGGCGTTCCGGCGCGACCCGCTCGGGATGATCTCCCTGGGCCTGCTGATCCTCCTCGTGATCGTCGCACTCGCTGCCCCGCTGATCGCGCCCTATCCGGCCAGTTACGGCCCCGATGTGCTCAGGCCGCCGGGAGGCGAGCACTGGTTCGGTACCGATGCCCTGGGGCGCGACGTGTTCTCCGAGGTCATCTGGGGAACGCAGCAGAGCGTGCTCGTCGCGGCGGCGGCATCCGTCATCGCGATCGTCTTCGGAACGATCATCGCCGTCATCGGAGCCTACTTCCGTCGTCTCGACGGCTTCATCAGCGTGATCGTCGACATGACGCTCTCGCTGCCCGTGCTGCCGCTGATGATCCTCATCGCCGCCCTCGCGGGGCCGAGCACGACGACGATCATCCTCGTCGTCGCCGCCTTCTCCTGGCCGGAGGTGACCCGTCTCGTCCGGTCGCAGGCCCTCACCGTCGTCGGCCTGCCCTACGTCGATGCCTCGCGTCTGATGACCACGTCCCCGTTGTGGATCATCTCGCGGCATGTCCTACCCGCCGTGACCCCGGTCGTCGTGGTCTCGGTCGTGGTCACGGCATCCCGAGCGGTGCTCTCGGCCGCGGGCCTCGCGTTCCTCGGCCTCGGCGATCCGACCACCTGGTCGTGGGGGCGCATCCTCTATGAGGCCCAGCAGGCCGGGGCAATGGTGAGCGCTTGGTGGCTCACGCTCTTCCCCTCGATCGCCATCCTCATCCTGGTGTTGTCCGCCACGCTGTTGTCGATCGCGTACAACGACGCGCGAAACCCGCGTCATCTCGCCCGTTGAGAAGGAGAACCGCATGACCGATCTCGATCAGCGTCTCGCTCCCGAGTTCTTCGATCGGGCCCAGGAGCGGGTGAGAGCGATGATGGCGGAGGAAGGGTTCGATGCCTTCCTCACCGACCACCCCGAGGACATCGCCTACCTCACCGGATTCTTCCACCATCCCTCGGAGCGGCCCGTGGCGATCTGGCTGGAATCGAGCGGGAGGGTGGTCATGCTCCTGCCCGAGCTCGAGCGCGAGTACGCGGAATCGCAGACGGCCAGGGCGGAACTCGTCGCCTTCTTCGAGTATCCCGGAGTGACGTCGCCCTTTGCCGTGCTCGCGAGCGCGGTGCGGCCATGGGGGCGCGTCGGCTTCAGTTCGTCGATGACGTTCCAGCGGCTCGCCGCGGCGCGCGCGGCGATGAACGATGCCGACTTCGTCGCCTCCGATCTCATCGGCCGCGCCCGCTACGTGAAGTTCCCGGAGGAGATCGCGTTGCATCGGGAGGCCGCGCGCGTCACGGATCGCATGCTCGACGCGGGCGTGCGCCTCGTGACCGATGCCATCTCCGCCGGGGGAGACCTCCCGACCGAGGCGGAGCTCGAACGTCATGTCACCGCGACGGGGACCGGGATCATGTACGCCGAACATCGCAACGTGGTCGTCGCGTCGCTGCTCGCGGGCGGGCTCGTCTACTCGGGTGCGAACTCCGCGTTCCCGCACGGCCTTCCCTCCGTCAACCGGCTGAAAGCGGGCGACACGTTCATGCTGTCGCTCGGTTGCGCCGTGGGTGGGCGCTTCATCGAGGGGGAGCGCACCTTCGTGCTCGGCGAGCCCACGGCGGATCAGCGCCGGTACCACGACACGATCCGTGACGCACAGGCCCTCGGGCGAGAGACGATCCGCGCCGGGCGCGAGTGCCGTGAGGCGAACCGTCTGTGCCTCGAGGTCATCCGCGAAGCGGGCCTCGGGGACTACATCCGTCATCGGCAGGGACACGGAATCGGACTCGGCATGCACGAGGCGCCCTGGCTGGAGGACGGCGATGCAACGCTGCTCGCCGCCGGAATGGTCGTCTCCAACGAGCCGGGCATCTACGTACCCGGGCACGCGGGATACCGCATCAGCGACAGCATGCTCGTGACCCCAGATGGTGCCGAGGCGTTGACCACCTTCCCCCGCAATCTCGACGACTGCACGATCGCTCTCTGAGCGCCACCGACCCAGAAAGAGGACGACATGACACCGACCCCCGAGGTCTCCCCGGAGTTCGCCGCCGCCACCAGCGACCACCAGTGGGTCGAGATCAACGGCAACCATCTCGCGGTGGAGGTGCTCGGTCCGGAGGGGGCGCCGGTGATCATCACCCATCACGGCGCGCCGGGTCTCGGCTCTCGGGCAGAGCCGCGCGCGAGCTTCGGACGCCTCGCCGACGAGTACCGCGTCGTCGTCTTCGACGCGCGGGGGAGCGGCGTGAGCGAGGGAGAGGGCACCTACAGCCACGAACAATGGGCCGCCGACATCGACGGCCTGCGCGAGTGGATCGGCGCCGAGCGGATCGTGATGGCCGGGGGATCCTACGGCGGATTCATGGCCATGGAGTACGCGCTGCGCTACCCCGACCGCGTCGCAGCCGTGGTGCTGCGCGACACCTCTCCTGACAACTCGAACGCGCACCTGGCCCGCGAGAACGCGCTCGCCTCTGATCGCGTCACCATCGACATGGAGAAGTTCGACCGCATCGACGTCGGTCAGGTGCACGACGACGAGGACCTGAAGGACTGCTGGCGCGAGATCCTTCCGTTGTACGACTTCGTCTACGATCCCGAGGCGACCGAGCGGAAGGTGCAGGCGACGCCATACCGCTATCGGGCCCACAACTACGCGTTCTCGGTGAACCTCCCGAACTACGACCTCAAACCCCGTCTGCACGAGATCTCCGTCCCGACACTCATCACCGTGGGGCGGACGGATTGGATCACGCCAGTATCGTGTAGCCAGGTGATCGCCGATCTCATCCCGGACTCCGAGATGGTGGTGTTCGAGAAATCCGGGCATTCGCCCCAGATCGAGGAGGCAGAGGCGTGGACCGACGCAGTGCGCACCTTCCTGCACCGGGTGTACCCGCCGACGGTATGAGTGCCGCGCACACGGGACGCGAGGTCAGCGACCTCGACCGGCGCATCGTCGTCGCACTGCAGCAGGATGGCCGCGCGAGCTGGACCTCGATCGCGGAGTTCGCCGGGGCATCCGTCTCGACGGTGACCCGCCGCGGGCAGCAGCTCCTCGCCGAGGGAGTGGTGCGGGTCGGGATCGTGCCGACTCTGGGCAGCGAGGGGCACGTCGAGACGTTCTTCGTGCGCATCAACTGCACGCCGGGCTCGCAGTTGGGCGTGGCGGAGGCGCTCATCGGGTCGCCGTACGTGCGCTTCGTGACGCTGGTGACCGGCAAGTTCGACGTCTTCGCCGAGGTGGTCATCCCGGGGGATTCGGCGACCTACGCCCATGTGCTCACCGATCTGCAGGGCATTCCGGGTGTCGAGCGGTGGCGCAGCGACCTCGTGGTCCACACCTACAAGGTGAGTTTCGATTGGGGACGCCAGCTCTACGATTCCCACGCGGAGGCCGCGAGCGATCCGCAGTCGTACATGCCGGCGCCGAACACGTGCGATCCCTCCCACTTCGACGACGCGGATCACGCGATCGTGCGCGAGCTCAGCGAGAACGGACGAGCATCGTTCCTGTCGATCGCCGCGAAGCTCGAGATGAACGAGAGCAGCGTGCGGCGGCGGTACGAACGCATGCGGAGCGCGGGGTGCCTGACGACGGTGACGATGGTGCCGGCATCGGCACTCGGTATGAGCGCAGAGACGCTGCTGATGCTGCGCGTCGAGCCGTCGCGGCTCGCCTCCGTCGCCCAGACCCTGTCGCAGCACGTATCGGTGCGTTTCCTCGCGGCGGCGCTCGAGGAGAACTCGCTCTACTGCGAAATCATCCTGCCGAGCACCGAGACGCTGCACGACTTCCTCACCGGTACGATCGCGCACCTCAAGGGCGTGCGCGGATGGACCGCCGCCATGGAACTGGTCTTCATGAAACGCGGTTTCATCGAGACGCCATGGTGGCGCGCTCAGGTCGCGTCGGCCGGGGCCTCCGAAAGCTGAGTGCCGGCGCGGCATCCTGCATGGATTCTGTCAAGGGTCTTCCCCGGCGGTATACCGGCGCGCACACTCTTTCTTAAGGGGAGAGAGTCTTGGAGGGCCGACATGACAGAGGATCCAGAACCGCGCTACGTGCTGCGTCGGATCACCCCGACCGAATGGGTGATCAACGACCAGCGCTTCCCTGCGAACGACCCGCGTCACATCGTCGCGTGCGTCTACGAATACGCCGAGACCGAGGTCGAGGTGGTGTGGGTGCGCGATCTGCCGCTCGCGATGCGCTATTCGAACGCCTTCGAGGTGCTCGCCGACGTCGAGCGCATGCACGGATCGAGCCGGGCCACCCGCCCGGTGCAGATTCCTCATCTCCCACCGTTGCTGGCCAACTGAGTCGGCATCCCGTAACGGGCGGATGCGATTGTTCGCACCCGCCCGTCGGACGTCTCGTTCACTCGCCCTCTGCGGCGATCCGATCGGCCTCGGCGCTGTCGACCTGCGTGCCGTCGATATCGGGATCGACCTCTTCCGCGCCGTCGACCTCGAGCGTGGGGACTCCGTCGCGATCATCGTCCGACTCGTCTCCGAGCGACGGGATCGGAGGGATCGGTGGGGGATTGGACATCGGATGCTCCTCTCGTCGGTGAGGGCCCCACGCTATGAGTGTGCGACCCCGGCTGGAGAGGCCGTTGACGAAGGCGTCCCAGGCGTGTAGTTCTGCCGTCATCGTCAGATTTCGCGGGCCGGCACGTTGATAGTCCGGGGAGAGAACGCGCGTTCCCGAGCGCGCCCCGGAGAGGAACGCACATGAAGCGTGCATCACGTCTTGGAACCGCAGCGATCGCGGCAATGGCGGCAGTGGCCGTGCTGTCTGGCTGTTCGGTCATCACCGACCTGGTCGGAGGGGGCAACGCGGTTCGCGATGCCGACAGCGCGGAGATCACGGAGGGCGGTGACCTCAGCGTCTTCACGCTCGAACTCGGCGACTGCTTCAACGACACGGTCGCAGAACAGGTCAGCGAGCTGCCCGTCGTGCCCTGCGCCGACCCGCACGACAACGAGGTCTACTACGAGCACGAGATGCCCGAGGGTGAGTTCCCGGGCGACGAAGCGATCTCGGCCGCGGCCGAGGAGAACTGCCTCGCGCAGTTCGAGAGCTTCGTCGGCATCGCCTACGCGGATTCGGTGTTCGAGTACAGCGCCCTCACGCCGAGCACGGGCGGCTGGGAGGACTACGACGACCGCCTGATCCAGTGCATCGTCTTCGACCCCAGCGCGCAGGTGCAGGGCTCGCTCCAGGGCGTCGCGCGCTGACGAGGAGGGGCGACGACCTCAGAGGGCGACCGCGAAGGAGGAATTCTCGCGTGTCGGCGTAATGAACCGGCTTCTGCGGCGTCTTCCTAGTGGGGCCGGACGGTGTGGACTCCTCCGGCTCGCACGATCACGAAGGAGTTCCATGTCCCCCACTGGAGTCGTCCCCCTGCCGTCCGCCGCATCTGCTCGGACCGGGATGGTCCGCGTCTCGCTCGTCGTCCGCGACGAGCGCGGGTTCACCCACTATTACGAAGAAGTCGAGACCACGGCGGATGCCGTACGCGATGCGTACGACCTCATGGCGCGCCGGTCCCCCGCCGTCGCCGGGTGACCGACGCCGGCGACGCACCGATCCGGCATCCGTCCTTCGGACTTTCGACGCACGTCGGATGCCCGGCCCACCCCGTGCCCCTAGCGTGAGGGGCACGGGAAGGGAGGTATCGCCGTGGAAGAGATCCGCCGCGAGGCGCTGGACGGGATCCAGCAGATGGAGCGAGAGCTCATCGTCCGCGATTTCGTGGCGGTGCTGAACGAGGGCGGCGTGGGCGAACTGCTGCCGTTCCTCACCGAGGACGTCGTTTACCGTCCTTCGCACAACCGGGGCGTGACGGGCCGCCGGGAGATGCTGGCGATGATCGAGGAGATCAGGTCGCGCTTCGCGGAATGGTCGACGGCGCTCGTCACCGTCGCGGTGGCAGGAGACACCGTGCTCACCGAGCAGGTGCTGCACCTGCGCCTCCCGGAGGGCGAGAGGTGCGAGGTGCTGGGGTTCGGGAGCTTCCGCCTCGACGGCTCGCGGATCTGCACCTGGCATCAGGTGCACGCCTGAGCGGGCACCGCGGCGTCAGGCGGTCTCGCGCTCCTCACTGGCGCTCGCATACCAGAGGCGCAGCGCGCTGCGGGAGTTGACGCCCGTCTTCGCGTAGAGGTGTCGGATGTGCGAGACCACGGTGTGCGGCGACATGAACAGCGCGTCGGCGATCTGCTGGGTCGTGGCCCCGAGCGCCACGCGCTCGATGACCTGGCGTTCGCGGGTCGAGAGAAGTTCGGGCGCCCCGCGCCGGGCCGGCCGGCGGCGGACACCCCGCGTGCGCAGCGCGCGCAGCACACGACTCGCGTCGCGCACGGCTCCGAGGGACTCGTAGATCTCCAGCGCTTCGTCGAGCGCTCGTCGTGCCTGCTGTTCGTCGCCGCCCACGAGGGGGCGCAGCTCCAGCACGCGGGCCAGCACCAGCGGACGCGACAGTCCGCGCAGGGCGGATGCTGCGGCGTCGAGTGCGGCGGGGTCTGCGCGGGTGCGTCCGACCACGGCATCGTGCACAGCGCGGGAGAAGACGCTGTCGGGGTTGAGCTCGCAGCGACGACTCGTGCGCTTCAGCACGGCGGCGATGGTCTCGTCGTCGTTCGTGCGCACGGCGAGGTCGGCGAGCACGATGTCGTCGGAGAAGTCCGACGGGGTCGTCATGGGAGGCACGGGAGCGTCGAGCCCTGCCCGGGCGAGAGCGCTGGCGGAGACCGCATCGTCGAGTCGCCCCTCATCGATGGCTTCGACGGCGAGGAGCCAGCGGCCGGCCTTCGTCACGGCCGTGCTCGTGGCGAGTGCCTCGACGATCGGCTTGGCCTGCGCGCGGATCTGCGCGTCGCCGGTGTGGAGAGAGATGCGGAAGAGCACGACCCCGGCCGTGGCGTTGGCGAAGTCTCCCAGCCCCAGCTCGGCGGACAGCGCGAGCACGGCCTCGGCCAGCACACGGGCCTCGTCGATCCGGCCGCCGTCATAGAGCACCCGGGTGCGCACCATCATCCAGAACGCCTCGGCCACCGCGCTGCCCGCTGCGCGTGCCTCGGACAGCCCGAGGTCGGCCAGCTGCAGGGCAAGCTCGGGATCGCCCATCGAGTTGTGCAGGAATGCGGGCCAGAGGCCTTCGGGGAGCCAGCGCGATGTGACGAGTCCGGCTTCCTCGGCGCGGCGGAGTGCGGCGTCGATGAGCTCCACCGCCCGATCGTGGTGGCCGCTGTTGAACTGATAGACCGAATCCGTCGCGTCGATGGTCGCCAGGGCGAGATGATCGGTCTCCGGATCGGCGACCTCCCGCGCGAGGGTGAGCGTCTGTTCCAGGCCGGCGAAGTCGGCGCGGTTCGCGCAGTTGAGCGCGCGGACGGCGAGGAGCTCGGCCCGAGTGCTGCGTGCGATTCCCCGGATGCCGAGCGCCTCGTCGCAGGTCGTGATCGCTCGATCGAACGAGAACTCGGTCTGGCGTCGGGCGACGGCCAGCAGAGCGCGGGCGCGCAGATCGGCGGAGAGATAGGGGGCGAGGGCGGTCGTGACCGCCTGGGCCTCGTCGTGGCGGCCGTCGGTCCACACCAGCGGGAGGAGTTCGGCGGCGCGAACGACCAGTCGCGGGACGTGCAGCGCGAGGCGGATCGCTGCGGCCGCCAGATCGGCCGCGAACGCGGAGTCGGTCGTCGAGATGTCCCGAGCGGCCTCGGCGACCAGGACGAAGGAGTCCTCGTCGCCGGGCTCCGCCGCCTCGATCAGAGCGGGCGCGACAGCCGATGCCGGCTCGCCCGACGACAGGCGCACCCGCACGACCTCTCGGAGCAGCGCGGGGCGGATGGGTGGGGCGATCGACGCATCGGCCGCTTCCCGCAGGGTGTCGTGGGTGAAGGCGAGAGCCGCGCCGTCCCCGACGAGGATCGACTCCGCGAGAAGCTCGTCGACCGATGGCGCGGCGGCCGCTGCCGAGAGGTCCAGCACGCGGAGCGCGTCGCGCAGGCGGAACCTGCGTCCGAACAGACTCGCCACCTGCGCGAATCGCCGGGCGGCCGGTGAGATCGAGGAGAGTCGTTCGCGCGCGGCCGCACCGAACCTCGCCGGCACGGCGGCATCCACCGCGTCGACGGACCCCGCGTGTCGGGCCAGGAGGTGCTCCTCGCGGAGCCCGCGCACGAGTTCGACGACGAGGAGGGGAACGTTGGCCGTCTGGTCGAGTGCCGCACGCAGCACAGGACCGGGGGTACCACCGGCGATGTCGGCGGCGATCTCCGCGGATGCCGAGGAGTCGAGCGGAGCGAGCTCGATGACGAGACCCTCCCCGGCGATGTGCGCTGCCGCACGAGCATGCGCGGAAGGGAGGACGCCGTCGCGTGCGGCGACGAGCCACGCGACGGGCTGGTCGGCGAGTCCGCGCACGAGCGCGATGAGCGTGGTCACGGATGCAGTGTCGAGCCACTGCAGGTCGTCGATGACGATCAGGAGGGGATGCTCGGCCGCGGCCTGCTCGAGACGGTCGAGGAGCAGACGGGTGACCCAGTACCGGTGCTCGCCGCCGGAGAGCACCGGCTGCAGATCGGCGGGTGTCAGCAGCGGGGAGGATCCGCGCAGCGACGCCTCGAGGAGGGCCGCGAGAGGCACGGTCGACTCGTCGACGTCCGGGGCGATGACCAGCGTGCGCCAGTCGGACACCGAAGCGCGGGCGAGCACTTCGGCGAGCAATCGCGTCTTACCGATGCCCGGCATGCCGCGCACCAGAACCGGACCGCCGGCGCCGTCGCGCACGGAGGTGAGCACGTCGAGGATGTCCGTCAGAGCGTCGTCGCGACCGCGGAGAGGAGCCGCGTGCGCCGCGGGGGAGCCGGCGAGGAGAGCGCGGTCGGATCCGACGGCTCCGCCATCGGATGTATCGTGCATGATCCGATTATGACGGATGCGCACGGCGAAGCTGATCACGCCGTCGAACGGACGCGGGGTCGCTCTCCGGGTGGCGGTCAGTCGTCCCCGAGAGCGGCGAGAACCTCCGGTCGCGGGGCGAAGAACACGGAGCCGGTGACGGCGGTGGAGAAATCGAGGAGGCGGTCGTGCAGTCCGGGCGGATCGCCGAGGAACATGCGCTCGAGCATCCGCTGGATGACGCTCAGATCGCGGGAGCATCCGAGGAAGTACGTGCCGAACTCATCATGGCCCGGGCGGCCGAACGGCATGTTGTCGCGCTGGATGTCGTGCTCGACCCCCTGTTCGTCGACGATCGTCGCCAGGGACTTGTGCGACTGCTGACCCGACGGTGCATCGTCGAGCTCGACGTTCTCGAGCTTCGTTCGCCCGATGATCGTCTCCTGCGTCTCGGTCGGCAGGGCACGCCAGGCGGCGAGAGGGTGCAGGTACTTCTGCGTGACGATGTAGGAGCCACCGCGGTGCGCGGCGTCCTCGTCTCCGACCAGCACTGCTGCGTCGAGTTCGGCACCGATCGGATTCGCGGTCCCGTCGATGAATCCCAGGAGATCGCGCCGGTCGAAGGAGCGGAATCCCACGGTCTCGTCGACGACGCGGACGGCGTCGCCGAGCGACTCCAGCAGACGACGTTCGAACTCGAAGCAGACGTCGGCACGCTCGGCCCGGATGTGGAAGAGCATGTCTCCGGGGGTCGACGGGGCGGTGTGGTGCGCGCCGACCACGGGGGTGAACGGGCGCAATTGAGCCGGACGGGGGAGTGCCGTGAGCTCGGCCCAGATCGCACTCCCGATCCCGACCGTGCAGGTGAGCGCGGAATCGGAGTAGGGGAAGGCGAGGGACTTGATCGATCCGGCGAGGTCGGCGAGGACGTCTCGCACCCGATCGGCTGCGCCGGGAGCGACGTCGACGACGAGGAAGACGGCATTCGCTGTGAGGGGCGAAGCGACCGCCTGCACCGCACCCCGGGGGTCCTGATCCGTCATGCGCGCCGATCCTTCCCATGTGGATTGTGACAGCGCCAGTCTCGCGGAACGCGGCGTGCGGCGCATCCGACAGATGACGAACGGCCACGCGACAGCGGGGAGGGGATGTGCGCCCCTGGGGCGGGTGATGTGCGCTCCCTCTGGCGCGGGTAGCGTCGCAGACGCCCCACCCCCTCGACGACCGGAGCCCGCCCCGTGGACGATGCATCGACCTCTCTCGGAGAGTACCTCCGCGCCCGCCGCGCCGTCACCCAGCCCGACGACGTGGGGATCGTTCCCACCCCCGGACGGCGGGTCACGGGCCTCCGTCGCGACGAGGTCGCCGCCCTGGCCGGGATCAGCAGGGAGTACTATCTGCGCTTGGAGCAGGGCCGCGGTGCCCGCCCCTCCGACCAGGTGCTCCTGTCGCTCTGCCGGGCGCTCCGGCTCGACCACGAGGCGACCGCCTACGCCTTCCGCCTCGTCTCGGGACGGCTGCACACCCCCGCCCCCGTTCCCCGGGACTCGGCCGACCGCATCGTGCGCGTGCTGTCCGCCTGGACGCACACCCCGGCGTACGTCACCGATCCGCACCGCGACATCGTCGCCGCCAACCCTCTCGCAACCGTGTTCGGGCACGGCGGTCTCTCTGCAGGCGGGAATCAGCTGCGTCATCTGTTCGTGCCCCGCATGAAGGAGACGCTCGTGGAGTGGGAAGCGATGAGCCGCGCAGCCGTCGCCACGCTGAGACGCGACGCCGTACCGCAGTCTCCTCGGTTGCGGGAGATCGTGGCCGAACTGTCGTCGGATCCCGACTTCGTGCGCATCTGGGCGCGGCACGACGTGTCCGGCCCCGAGGATGCCACGTTCCACATCCTCGTCGAGGGAGTGGGGGAGATCCCGGTGGACGCCCAGAACTTCGCGGTGCGCAGCATGCCCGGGTATCAGCTCACGGTGCTCTCGGCACCGCCGGGCGCCGTCACCGCCGCCGTGTTCGCCCGGCTGGCCGATCAACTGCCCGGCGGGATCGGCGCCGATGCCGTGGAGGCGGCGCGATGACCATGATCGGTGGGTGGGACGACGCGGGCCTCCCAGCGCTCGCCCTCGCTCCCGTAGCGTCGGGCGCGAGGCCCGACGACGCGGGCCGGGAGGAGCAGCATGACCATCACCCCGCGGCATCCGGAGGCGACCTCCTCACCGTGCCCGGACGCGTGGCGGGCATGAACCTGCAGGACCTGGTCGACGAGCTCGCCGAGACACTCGACCGCTCGATCGTCATCAACGACCCCGCATTCCGCCCCATCGTCGCCAGCGCGCAGGGGGACGAGATCGACGAGCTCCGTGCACGTGCACTCCTGCGTCGGGTCACACCGCCGCGGGAACGGGCGTACGTTGAGAGCCTGCGCCTGACGCAGTCCCGGAGGCCGCGGACCGTGGACCTCGCGGAGTTCGGCGCCCATGAGCGCCTCGCGGTTCCGATCTGGTCGGACGACACCCTCCTGGGAATCCTGTGGCTCATCACCGGTGGGCTGCCTCCGTTGCGCGAGGAGCAGTTCCGCGCCCTGGACGCGGCCGTCGACGTCGTACGCACCGTCCTCGCCGCCCAGACCGAGAGCACCGCACTCACAGCTCGGGACGGAGTGATGCGCTCGCTACTGGCCGCCGACCCCATCGCCCGTCGCGATGCTCTGAGCATGGCGGTGCGTGCGCACGGCATCACCCGCGACGCCGACACCCTCGTGCGGGCCGTCGCGATCGGCCACGACACGGGCGTCGTCCAGCGGGCCGCACTCGGACGCGCGGTCGAGAGCGCCACTCGGTCCGCGCTCGTGCTGATCGGCGAGATCGGCGCGGCGCTGCTGTTCCTCGGCCGCCGCGGCGAGACCGAGCGCCTCGACGCCGCCGTCATCGCCGAGGCAGAGCGCGCGGGAGTGCTCCTGCGCGCCATCGGCGCGGCCGGACTCTCCGACGCCGACAACGATCTGCATCCCGTCGCCGAGCGGGCCATCGCCACCGCCACCGTCGCAGAGCTCCTCCCGGAACTCGGCAGAAGCCTGCACGCCGATGACGTCGGTCCCTGGCTGCTGATCTCCGACGTCCTGACCGACCCCCGACGACTCTCCTGGTACTCGCCCGCCGCCTTCGCCCTCGTGCACGACGCCGACCCGCTGCGCCGGCAGACCGTCGAGGCGCTCCTCGACAACGCCGGGCACGTGCGACAGGTGTGCGAGGTGCTCCACATCCACCGCACGACGCTGTACTACCGGCTCGAGAACATGCCCCAGGTGGTGCGCGACGCCCTCGACGACGGCATGCAGCGCAGCGCCCTGCACCTCGGGCTCAAGCTCGCCGCCTACTGGGAGAACGCGGGTCACATCCGATGAGCGCTCGCCGCATCGAGGTGACCACGAGTGACGGTGTCGTGCTCCGCGCCCACGACACCGGAGGAGACGGCGTCCCCCTGCTGCTCCTGCACGGCTGGTCGCAATCGCAGGAGATGTTCCGCCACCAGCTCACCGGCTTCGGCGCTCGCCGCGTGATCAGCTTCGACATGCGCGGGCACGGAGGCTCGGAGGCGCCGACCCATGGCTACCGCATCGCCCGCTTCGCCGCCGACCTGCGCGATGTGCTGGAGGCGCTCGCCGTGGATCGCGTCGATCTGCTCGGGTGGTCGATGGGTGCATCCGTCGCCTGGTCGTACCTCGAACTCTTCGGTGACGCGCGCGTGCGCTCCCTCGTCGTCGTCGACCAGCCCGCCGCGGTCATCGCGCAGTCCTGGATGAGCGAGGAGGAGCGTGTGCGGGCGGGGAGCATCCTGCCCGTCGACGGCCTCGTGGCCCTGGCCGATGCCGTCGCCGGTCCGGAGGGCGAGAGCGCGGTGCGGGCGTTCGTGCGCGGAATGTTCTCCGGCCCGGTGGACGAGGAGCTCTGGTCCTTCGTCATGAGCGAGGTCGCCCGCACGCCGCCGCATGCCGCGGTGCCCCTGCTCATCGATCACGGCACCCAGGATTGGCGCGACGTGGTGCGCGGCATCCGCGTGCCCACCCTCGTGATCGGATGCGACGGCAGCCATGTGCCCCCGGAGTCGCAGCGGTGGCTGGCGGAACGCATCCCCGGCGCTCGCGTGCACGTCTTCCCGCGCGACATCGCCTCCTCGCACTTCCCGTTCCTCGAGAACCCCGAGGCGTTCAACGCGGTCGTCGGTTCGTTCCTCCGCGAGGTCGAGCACGGCGCACTCGACAGTCGTCCAATGCACTGACGACAAGCGGTCGGAAAGGGCCGAGCCTCCTCTGCCGTAGCGTCGGGGAAGAGAGCCGGAGATCCGGCGCAAGGGAGTGTGAGATGGCCATCAAGCCCACGGTCGTGCTGGTGCACGGAGCGTTCTCGGACGGGGCGAGCTGGTCGCCGGTCGCGATGCGGCTCCTCGGCGAGGGCCTCGAGGTACGGGTGCCGGCGATCTCGAATCGGAGCCTCGCCGCGGATGCCGCGTACGTGCGCTCCTTCGTCGAACGGATCGATGGCCCGGTGCTGCTCGTCGGGCACTCGTACGGTGCCACGGTCGCCGGTGTCGCCGGCGATGCGGCGAACGTCCGCGGCCTCGTCTTCATCGAGGGGTACGTGCTCGAGGTGGGGGAGAGCGCGCAGGACGTGCACCGCCGCTTCCCGGACCCGGAGGCGATGCCGTACTTCGACGAGGCGGCCTATCCCGTGCCCGGAGAGGCGGATGCCGCGGAGATCTCGGTGAGGATCGAGGAGTTCCCCTTCCTCACGGCCCTCGGCATCCCCGCAGACGAGGCCGCCGTGCTCGCCGTCACCCAGCGCCCGCTCGACGCGGAGGTGCTGGCGGAACCCGCGACGGTCGCCGCCTGGCGCGACCGACCGTCGTGGGGCGTCGTGGCGACTGCCGACCGCCTCATCAACCCCGAGGCGGTGCGCTTCGGACTCGACCGGGCGGGCGTGCGCGAGCTTGTAGAACTGCCCGGTCCGCATCTCGTGCTGCACACCCACCCCGGCGATGTCGCCCGGCTGATCGTCGACGCCGCCGACGCCGTGCGCTGACAGAATGAGCGCTGTGACCGATATCGAAGCTCCTGCGGGCCGAGCAACCGGGTTCTGGGTCGTCGCCGTCGCCTTCCTGCTGGTGATGGCGTACTCGACCGTGCCGACGCCGCTGTATCCCCTGTACCAGCAGCTCGACGGATTCCCCGTGTCGGTGGTCACGGTGGTCTTCGCCGCCTACGCGGTCGGAGTGGTCGCGAGCCTGTTCCTGCTCGGTCATGTGAGCGACTGGATGGGGCGCCGGCGGATGCTGGTGATCGCCATCCTCGTCTCGGCGCTCTCGGCCGTGCTCTTCATGGTCTTCACCGATGTCGCCGGTCTCCTGGTCGCCCGCGTGGTGAACGGCGTGAGCATCGGCATCCTCACGGCGACCGCCACCGCGCACCTCGGCGAGCTGCGCGCTCGAGCCCGACCCGACGAGAACGCGATCGTCGCGGCGTCGGTGGCCGGCGGGGCCAACCTCGGGGGACTCGCGCTCGGGCCGCTCATCGGAGGGGTGTTCGCGGATTACCTCCCCGATCCGCTGCATCTGCCGCACACCGTGTTCGCGATCGTGCTGATCTGTCTGGCCATCGCCGTGGCGCTCGTGCCCGAGACGGTCGCGCCGCAGCACCGGCAGTACCGGCCGCAGCGGATCGCGGTCCCCGCGTCGTCGCGAGGAGCATTCGTGGCGGCGGGGTTCGCGGCCTTCGCCGGGTTCGCCCTCTTCGGCCTGTTCACCTCGCTCGCCCCGACACTGCTCGTCGGCACCTTCGGCGAGACCCGTCACCTCGTCGCCGGTGTCACGGTCTTCCTCGTCTTCGGCTCCGCGGCCGCCGCCCAGGTGCTCCTCGCCCGGGTGTCACGGCGCTCGCAACTGCTCTTCGCCGCACTCGCCTGCGGGATCGGTCTCGCGGCGATCGCGCTCGGCGCCGTGCTGCCGTCGTTCGTCCTGTTCCTGGTCGGCGGCGTGGTCGCCGGTGCGGGCGTGGGAGCGCTGTTCAAGTGCGCCCTGGCCACGGCATCCGAGATCGCCGAGCCGGGTCGTCGGGGCGAGACGCTCGCCGCGATCTTCCTGGTCGCCTACTGCGGTCTCGCCGTCCCGGTGCTGGCGATCGGTGCTGCCCTCACGGTGGTGCCGCAACTCGTCGTGCTGCTGGTCTTCGTCGTGCTCGTGGCAGTGGTCACGGTGGTGGCGGCGCTGCGGATGCGACGCATCGCGCGCTGAGCGCACTGCGCGGTGTGCGCAATGCGACGCTCAGGACGCGCGCTGCACCGCCGTGCGCAGGGCGTCCGGCAGCTCGGCCGTGCCGCCGTCGAGCCGCTCCCCGTTCAGGAAGAACGTGGGCGTGCCGTTCACGCCGCTGCGGATGCCGCCCTCCTCGTCCGCGCGGATGCGCGCCAGGTAACGCTGCTCCTGTACCGCCGCGCGCAGATCGGCGACGGGGAGGGCGAGCTTCGCGCAGATCTCGGCGTAGAGCGGCGATCCGAGTCGGGACTGGTTCTCGTACAGCAGGTCGTGCACCTCCCAGAAGGCGCCGTGCGATGCGGCGAACTCCGCCACGAATGCCGCATCGACCGCTTCGGGATGCATCTCGGCGAGCGGGAAGTTGCGGAACACGAAGCGCACGCGGTCGCCCAGCTCGGCGAGGAGATTCTTCACGACCGGGTACGCCTCGCCGCAGTAGGGGCACTGGTAGTCGCCGTACTCGACGAGCACGACGGAGGCGTCGTCCGGTCCGGTGCTGTGGTCGTCGGTCGAGACGGGAATGCGGAGCGAGGACATCATCCTCTCCTTTCATCGGGGGTGAGAGCGTCGAGCGCGTCCAGCACGCCGTCGACGCCGGGGTTGAGGGCGACGGGGGAGAGGTAGCTCCAGGCGATCACGCCCGCCGCGTCGATCACGAAGAGGGCCCGGCGGCTCTCCCCAGTGCTGTCGTCGTAGGCACCGTAGAGGCGGGAGACCGCGCCCTTCGGTTCGAAGTCGCTGAGGAGCGGGAAGTGCAGCCCGTGCGCGGAGGAGAACGCCTCGTGCGACCACACGTTGTCGACCGACACGGCGACGACCTGCGCGCGGCGCTCGTGGAGCATCGGCAGCGCGGCGTTGATGACGGAGAGTTCATCCCCGCACACCGGACTCCAGTCGGCGGGGTAGAAGGCGAGGACCACCGGCGCACCGCGGAGCTCACCGAGCCGCAGCGACTGATCGGCGGTGACGCGCAGCGTGAAGTCGGGTGCCGTGGTCCCGGCGGTGAGGATCCGCTCGCGGCCCTCGGTCTCAGGGGTGTCTGTCATGGCTCCACTCTCCCTTCCGCCGGTCGCCGCCGGTTAGAGCGCGCGTCCGGACTCGACCAGACAGGTGTCGAGGAGGGATGTCACGGGGTCGGCGCGTTCTGAGAGGGATCGACCGCACCGTGCGCGGAGCGGGCGACGATGAGGAGGATGCCGAGGACCGCTGCGGCACCGACGATCGACGCGCATGACCACGCCCGATCGAGGGCGAATCCGATGCCGCCGCCGGCAGCGAACGCCACGAGCACCGAGGTGTAGGCCGCCGCCGGACGCAGGTGGGGCTCGCCGTCGGAGGCGATCGTCCTCCCCGCGGCTCGAGCGAGAAGGCTCGCGGCCATCTGAACCACCGAGGTGACGGCGATGTTGCCGTAGAGCATGCCGGTCTCGCGGTGGAAGGCATTGCCCTGCACGCCGGCGACGAAGCTGATCGCGCCGGCGATCCACTCCGGCCCCACCGCCCCCGTGCCGCTTGCGAGGGCGAGCGCGGCGAGCGCGATCACCTCGCACAGCAGCACCTCGACCGAGTACCCGCGCCCGGTTCGCGCTCGCCACAGCACGACGAGCGTGCAGAGGAACGAGCCGAGGGCGAACGACAGGACGGATGCCGCAGCCGCGAGCACCCTCGACGGGTCTCCCTCGGCCATGAAGTAGCCGATCGAGAGCAGATTGCCGGACTGCACGGTCGCGAAGGTGCCGATCTGCCCGAACGTCCAGGCATTGAGCAGGCCCGAGACCAGGGCGAGCGCGGCAGCGGCGGGCGCGCTCTCGAGCAGGGGATAGGGGCGGGGCGTGCGAACGGTCGATGACGACATGAAGACCTCCAGGGATGCCCCCATGCAAGCGCCGTGCGGGATCGAGCCCGTCCGACGAGAGTCGAGAACCGATTCGTCACGGGGGTGTGTACCGGCGAGGGACCAAGGAGCAGACTCCTCGGTATCGTCCGGAACCATCACGAAGGAGCACCGCATGGACACGTCCGAGAACGCCGAGCTGGGGCACGAGGTCCCGTCACTCGGGAACCCCGACCTGCCGCAGGAGGGCGAGGTGAACATCGCCGACCGTCCACAGAGCAACACCATGGGCGGGCCGCAGAACGAGGTCATCGAGTCGCAGTTCCCCAATCAGATGCACGCTCCGGCGACCGACATCAGCACGCAGCCGTTCTTCTGGTCGTCATTCAACATCTCCCCGCGGCGCGTGCAGCGCGGCGGGTGGGCGCGGGAGCTCACGAAGCAGGACTTCCACATCTCCGACGAGATCGCCGGGGTGAACATGTACCTGGAGCCCGGCGGCATCCGCGAGCTGCACTGGCACCAGACCGCGGAATGGGCCGTGATGACCCGGGGCAAGGCGCGCGTCACGACGCTGAGCCGCTCGGGTCTTCCCGCCGTCGAGGACGTGGAGGAGGGCGACCTGTGGTTCTTCCCGGCCGGCACCCCGCACTCCCTGCAGGGACTGGGTCCGGACGGCGCGGAGTTCGTGCTCGCGTTCGACGACGGCGACCAGTCCGAATCGAACACGCTGCTGCTCACCGACTGGTTCGCGCACACGCCTCCCGAGGTGCTCGCCAAGAACTTCGGCGTGGCGCAGGAGGTGTTCTCCGACATCCCGCTGCACAACCTCTGGATCTTCCCCGGTGACGAGCCGCCGGCCCTCGAGGTCGATCAGGCCGCCGCGGGCGTCGAGTGGGGCATGGAGCCGGTGATCTTCCGCCTCTCGCGGTCGAAGCCGCTCTACGAGAACTCGGGCGGGTCGATCCAGATCGCGGACTCCACCAACTACAAGTACTCGTCCACCGTCGCCGCGGCGCTCGTGACGGTCGAGCCCGGTTCGATGCGTGAACTGCACTGGCACCCGAACGCCGATGAATGGCAGTACTACCTGCGCGGCTCCGCCCGTATGACCGTGTTCAACACGGGGCCGCACGCCAACACGACCGACTTCCGCGCGGGCGATGTGGGCGTCGTGCGCAAGAACTTCGGTCACTACATCGAGAACACCGGTGATGACGTGCTGCAGTTCCTCGAGGTGTTCCGCACCGACAAGTACGAGGAGATCTCGCTCGCGAACTGGCTCGCGCACGTTCCGCCGCAGCTCGTCTCGGCGCATCTCAACATCGACCCGGCGATCCTCGCGACGTTCCCGCGCGGGGCGCAGGGGATCACTCCGCTGCGCTGAGCATCGGACGAAGGGGGCGGTGCGGCCGAAAGGTCACACCGCCCCCTTCGTGTGCGTCGGGGAGGCGGGAAGGCGCCGACCCGCGCGGCGGCTCAGGAGCACAGCACCGAGGACGAGCACGGCGACCACCGCTCCGATCGCCGTGTCGCCGACGCGCGCGAGAACCGATTCCAGCAGGCGGTCACGGTCTCCGCCCGTGACGAGCAGGAGCGCCATGGGCGTCACCAGCATCAACGCGAAGAGCAGATTGCGTCGCACCAGCGCCACGAAGCCGAACACGAGCACGCCGACGATCGTGAGCAGCGCGAGTCGCTCCGGTGTCCAGAGGAGGAAGAGCAGCGCGAGTGCGCCGCCCAGGGCGGTGCCGAGCACGCGCTGCGCCATCCTGATCGTGCCGCGGTGCACGTCGGCATCCCTCTGGAGGATGCCGAGCACCGCGAGCAGCACCCAGGCCGCGTGGTGCAGACCGAGCGCGGCGCTGACGAGCAGGGCGAGCAGGATCCCGATCGCGAGCCGTGCGAGGATGCGCGCCGACTCCGGCGTGAAGGTGAACGTCCAGCCATGATCCGCCGGGGCGAGGGCATCGCGTCGCCGCACCGCGGGGACGAGCAGCGGAGCGACGACCGCGGCATAGCCCGCGAGGATCCCGACGACGATCGTCGCCAGGACGACGCCGGGGTCCATCGCGGCCCCACCGGACGAGGCGGGCGCCGTGAGCTGCCCCATCGACCCCGTCGTCAGGACGGGGAAGATCGCTCCCGGCGGGCCGACATCGAAGGCGAGGCTCAGGAAGGAGAACGCGATCGCGACAGCGCCGATCGCGAGCAGACTCGCGGTGAGGGAATCGCCGGTGAGGATTCCGAGCAGGGATCCCAGGACGAAGCCCGCCGCGATCACGGGGAGCTTGGCCGCGCGCTCGCGACGGCTGCGCCCGGAGAGGTACATGACGACGAGAGCGCCGAACGAGGCGAGCAGACCGAGCGATGCGGCGCCGGCGGCGGTGAACACGACGGCGGGCAGGACGACAGCGAGCATCGCCTGGGTCGCGGCGACCCAGGAACCGGGCGAGGGAGTGACGGCGGTGAGCTCGCGGAGCGTCCGGGAGGGCCCTCTCATGAGGGCGCGGCGGGGTGGGGCGGGGAGTGGTGCGCGGCGCCCCCATGATGGGCGCGGCGGGGAGCTGCGGCATCCGCCGTCTCGACCAGATGCTCGACCTCCACCGAGTTCGCCAGCGCGCCCGCCGTCTCGATCACCGTCTGGTCGTAGCGGGTCAGTCGTGCTCGGTGCTGCTGCAGGTGCTCGTCCCAGCTGCCGACACCGAAGGCCTCGACCCAGCCGCCGTCCTCGCGGTCCTGGTAGAGCGCCCAGGTGCGCGCGCCCGTGCGCCGCCGGCTGTGCTCGACGAGGCGCATCTGCGCGCGGAAGGCGTCGACGTTCTCGGGCGCGACGTCGTAGCGCACGAGAACGAGGGTGGGGCTCGTGCCATCGACGTCCACGGACGCTTCGGCGAGAGGGAGCGCGAACGTCTCGCGCTTCTTGTCGGCGGTCTCGAGCAACGGCCAGAAGAGTTGCGAGGCCGCGACCAGCAGCGTGACCACGCCCGCGGCGGCGGTCACCGCGGTGGCACCGACCCAGCCGGCGACCACACCGCTGAGAAGCCCGCCCGCCGCCATCGAGCCGTACAGCACCATCTGGTACACCGAGAGCCCCCGCGCCCGCACCCACACCGGCAGGAACGATTGCACCGCGCCGTTCAGCGTGGCGACGACGCCGATCCACGCGGCACCGGCGAGGGCGAGAAGGGGCAGGGCGAGCACGATCGTCGGCGAGAGGGCGACGCCGATGGTGGCCGCGCCGAAGAGGACGGATGCCGCGAGCACCGTGCGGTTGGCTCCCCACGAACGGAACACGGGCATGAGGAAGGCCGCGCCGATCGATCCGACGCCGATCCCCGCCAGCAGCAGACCGTAGCCGGCGGAGTCGAGCCCCAGCCGCTCGGTCGCGATGAGGGGGAGGAGCGCGTAGAGAACGCTGCCGGGCACGACGAACGCCCCGAGCCGCACGTACATGCTTCGTACGACGGCGGCGCGGGTGACGTAGCGGACTCCCGCGCGTGCCGCATCGACGAACCGCTCGGCCTGTCGCGCATCCGGACGGTAGGTGCGCCAGGTGACGAGCACGACGAGGAACGCGGCGAACGAGAGGAGGTTCATGCCGAACACGAAGGCGACGCCGAAACCCGACAGCAGTACTCCGGCGATCGCGGGACCGATCGCGCGGGCGATGTTGACCGAGACCGCGCTCAGCGACGCCGCCATCGGCACCAGCCGCACCGGCACGATCTCGGTCGCAAGGGCTTGGTACGCCGGCAACTGCACCGCGGTCGCCCCGCCGAGCAGCAGGGTGATGATCAGCAGCAGGTACGGCGTCATCTCGCCGGTCGCGGTGAGAGTCACCAGAGCAGCGCTCAGAAGGACCTGCAGCGTCTGCATCCAGATGAGCAGCGATCGGCGGTTCAGGAACTCCCCGAGCACCCCGGCCGGGATGCCGAGCAGCAGCACGGGCGCGGCGGATGCCGTCTGGATGAGGGCGATGAGCAGGGGATGCGTGTGCTGCTCGACCATGAACCACTGCGCGCCGACGGTCTGCATCCAGGTGCCGATGTTGCTGACGAGCGCGGTGATCCAGAGTGCGCGGAAGATCGGGACGGCGAGCGGCGCCCAGATGCGGTCGTGCACAGGATCGTTCGGGACGGGGCGGTCACCCGTCGCGGGCTTCGGTTCGGGCGGGCGGTCCATGCGCGTGCCGTCAGAGCCGCTCGGCGGTCGCATCGAGCACGACCTTGCCGACGGTCGTCCCGCTCTCCAGCAGTGCATGCGCACGGCCGGCCTCGGCGAGCGGGAAGACGGCATCCACGGCGCCGCGGATCGCACCGCTGTCGACGAGCGGGAGGACATCGCGGATGACGCCGGCGACGATCGCGGCCTTCTGCGCGGCCGGCCGTGCACGCAGGAGCGTGGCCGAGACGCTCGCCCGGCGCGACATCAGCTCCCACAGGTCGAGCGTCGTCGGCCCGGTCGTCCCTCCGATGATCACGAGGTGACCGTCGAGGGCGAGGCTCTCGATGTTGCGCTCGAGGTACGGAGCGCCGACGATGTCGAGGATGGCGTCGGCGCCGCCTCCGTGCGTGGCGGCGAGCGTGGCCGCGGCGAAATCCTCATCGCGGTAATTGATGGCCACGTCGGCGCCGAACGTGCGGGCCGCCGCCGCCTTCGCGTCGCTGCCCGCCGTGGCGATGACTCTGGCGCCGATCGCCTTCGCCCACTGCACCGCGAACGAGCCGATGCCACCCGCTCCGCCGTGCACGAGCACGGTCTGCCCGGCGGTGAGACCGGCGATCATGCCGAGATTGGAATACACCGTGCAGGCGACCTCGGGAAGACCCGCTGCCTCGACCATCGTGAGGGAGCGCGGCTTCGGCAGGACCTGCGTCGCCGGCACGACGACCTCCTCGGCGTAGCCTCCCCCGGCGAGCAGGGCGCACACCTCGTCGCCGATGCTCCAGCCGTCGACATCCGCACCCACCGCGTCGATCACGCCGGCGCACTCGAGGCCGGGGCCTTCCGGTGCCCCCGGAGGGACCGGATAGTGGCCCCGGCGCTCGAGCAGGTCGGCGTTGTTGATCCCCGCCGCATGCACGCGGATGCGCACCTCGTGGGCGGCCGGTTCGGGCCGCGCGATCGGCACCAGACGCAGCACCTCGGGCGGGCCCGGGTGCGTGAAACGGATGGCGGAGGTCATGGGATGCCTTCTCTCGGATCGGGTGCGAGCGGGAACGCTCAGGCGGCGGCCGTGGCCGGGTTGCTCTTCGCGTACGCGATGATGCTCTGCGCGTAGTGCGGGGTCTCGAGCTCGCAGTGCTGACCGGAGGCCTTCTGGCGTGCCGCGGCGGCCTCTTCGAACGTCGCGCCGCTGGCCGTGATGAACTCGAGGAACTCCTCGGTCGGGTGCGAGGTGACGGTGTTGACGTAGCGCAGCTGGTCGCCCTCCAGCTGCTCCATGCCCAGCTCCCAGATCACCTGCGTGGTGGTCCAACCGGTCGGGGTGAGGATGTCGGAGATCGACACCATCTTGCAGTAGTGCTTGCTCGCGACCTCGTAGCGGTACTGCTGGATCACGAGGCCGGTGCCGATGACCTCGACGTTGATCGACATGGGCGTGCCGTCGTCGTCGACCGTGTAGCCGGCCGCCTTGTGGTCGCCGGGCGCGCAGCGCTGGTACTCGTGGGTGGGCAGGTTCTTGAGCCAGGACTCGATGTCGACGTCGTCGAAGTTGCCGGTCACATCGGAGGTGACGACGGCGTGGGAGAGCACCAGGTCGGAGCGGACGGTGACGGCCATGAGGGGATCCTTCGTTCGTGCCGGGTGGAGGGGAGAGCCACGCAGGATTCCCGGTGTCGTCCTTGCGTTCCTCCATCTCCCCACATCGCCCGGCACGGGGCATCCGACGAAGGACGGGGACTGCTTCGTCGGCTGTCGAGGCCCGCGTCAGACGGTCTCGGACCGCTTCTTGCGGAAGGGGCGAGCAGGCGTGTGCGGTCCGTCCCACACGGTGATGATTCCCCAGGCGACCGCGGCGAGCGGTACCGAGAGCACGGCGCCGACGATGCCGCCGAGGATCGTGCCCGCGGTCAGGGCCAGCAGGATGACGAGGGCATGCAGCTTCAGCGACCGCGCCATGACGACCGGCTGCAGGAAGTTGCCCTCGAGCTGGTTGACGAGCACCACGATGCCGACCACGATCAGCGCCGCCACCGGGCCGTGCGTCACGAGGGCCACGAGAGCGGCGAGGATGCCGGCGGCCGTCGCGCCGACCAGGGGGATGAAGGCGGTGAGGAAGACGATCACGGCGAGCGGGATCGCGAGCGGGATCTGCAGGATCGCGAGGCCGATGCCGATACCCAGCGCGTCGGCCGCGGCGACGATCGACGTGCCGCGGATGTAGCCGCCGAACACGTCGACGGTCTTGTCACCGATCCGGCGCGCCCGCTCGTAGCTCTCGCCGGTGAAGGGGCGCAGCAGGAACTCCCAGATGCGGGGGCCGTCCTTGAGGAAGAAGAACAGCACGACGATCATCAGCGCGAGGCCGGTGAAGAAGCTCGCGGTGGCCGAGACACCGGCCAGGGCGCCCTGACCGAACGAGGCGCTCGTGAGGAAGTCCTGCGCGTTGGCCCAGACATCGTCGAGGTCGATGGCCCCGAAGTCGAACGGGAGGGTGCCGAGCCAGTCGGTGACCTGTGCGATGCCGTCGGTGGCGGAGTCGACGAGGTCGTCCCACTGCGATCGCACGGTCAGCACGATCACCCAGACGACGCCGCCGAGCACGGCGAGGATGCCGATCAAGGCGATCCAGGTGGCGAGGATCGACGGCATCCCGCGACGGCGCATCAGGGCGACGAGCGGATGGATCGCACTCGCGAGGATCAGCGCGATCGTCACGGGGATGAAGACGAGAGAGAGCTGCGTGATCACGAGCACGCCGACGGCGACGAGAGCGAGCACGATCAGGGTCTGCAGGCTGCGGGTCGCGACGACACCGAACCCTCGGGACCAGAGCCCCGGCTCGGCGGGCTTCGGCATCTCCGGTCGTCGGAACAGTCCCATCGGTTTCCTCCCGTTCGCCGGCGCTCGCGCACCGTGAGTGTCCAACCTAGCAACCGCCCCTGACGCTCTGTGGCAGGTTGGAGGGATGAACACCTTTCCCGCTCACGAGACGAGGCCGGTTCGACGCACCCTGCTCGTCGGATTCGGCAAGCTCGGCGCCCGGCTGGCCCCCTCGTTGATCGCGGACGGGAGCGAGGTGTTCGCGCTTCGCCGCTCGGCATCCGACCTGCCCGCCGGCGTGATCGGTATCGAGGCAGACGTCGCGTCGCCGTTGCCCGTCGAGCTCCCGGCGATCGATTCGCTGGTCGTCACCCTTCCACCGGGAGAGGGGGTCGACGCGTACCGCGTAGCGCTCGGCCATATCGTCCGCGCCGTGCCGGCGATCCCGGAGCGCACGGTGTTCGTGTCCTCGACGGGCGTCTTCGCGGGCGAGGAGCCCGACCATGTGCTGACGGAGCGCACGCTGCCGCACCCGCAGACCGAGCGCGCGCAGGCGATCCGCGATGGAGAGCTCGCTGCGCAGGAGCTGTTGTCTGCGGTCGTGCTCCGCCCTGCGGGCATCTACGGCCCGGGCAGGGACTTCTTGATCCGCCGCGTGCGGGAGCACGCGGAGGTGGACTATCGGCGCTGGACCAACCGCATCCATGAGAGCGATCTCGTCCGCACGATCGACACGCTTCTGCGCATGGCCTCTCCACCCGTGCTTCTGCACGCCGTCGACGAAGAGCCGGTCCGGCTCGGCGAGGTCGTGACCTACATCGCCGATCTACTCGGTGTGGAGCCGCCGCCGGATGCCGGGGCTCACCGCGATTCGGGCCATGTGTTGGACGGTGCACTCCTTCGCAGGGTCGTCGGGCCGCTCGAGTTCCCGTCGTTCCGATCCGGGTACGACGCTATGCACGGGTGACGGCGGGGACGGACCGCACGCGGAACCACAGCGTCAACTCGGCCAGCGCCCGCCGAGCGGTCTCGGCATCCGCTCCCTCGTCGAGGTCGTCGAACGAATCCCGGTACCCCTCGGGGATGCCGCCGGAGAAATCGCGGAGGGGCCGGTAACCCATGGTCCAGTCGCTGAAGCGACGCTCCGCGATCCCGTCGCGCAGAAGGATCCGGAGGTCGTGGTGGCGATGGTCGCGACGGATCGTCTCGACGAGAAGATCGACGACGTCGGGCGCCCCCTCGAGGATCTGGATGAACCGCCCGTCGCGGTAGAGGAGCATGCCGGTGACACCTCTCTGCGTGTTCAGGCGTCGGCAGGTCGTGAGGAGGTCTTCGAGAGCGGAGCTGCGGAACGGCTGCGACGCGGTGCTCGTGTAGACGACGGAGATCAGGTCGGCGCTCATCTGTCACCTCCGACGAGTTCGTCGCCCGCGGTGGACAGGGGCGTGCTCGGCGTCGACGAGGCGGTGACGGCATCCGTCGCCTCGTGGAGCGACGCGAACGCGCCGATCTCCCGCGATCGCGCATCGAAAGCGGCGTACTGCCCGTCCGTGCGGCGGTCCACGTAACCGAGGAAGTCTCCACCGCGGCTGCCGACATGGAATCCGTCTTCGACGCACGCCCAGAGGACGTCGTCGGGGTGCTGATCAGGATCGTTCACAACGTGAACGTTAGGGCGTGCCGCCGACATCGTCTTCCCCCTTGCGCTCAGCACGCCCCGTACGGCAGGCAGAGTCGAAGCCCTCCTATGCTCCGCCGTCCGCGTCCGCCTCATCCTCGGGGGATGCGCCTTCCGGAGCGTCGGTGGTGAAGTCCGCGTCGGTGATGTTCCCTGCGGCGATGTCGGAATCCGGGCCGTCGTAGGTGCGCGGGTCGTCGGTCTCGGGCGAATCGGGGGTGCTCATCTGATCTCCTGTCTCGAGTGCGGGAGATCATCGTCCCGCCCGACGGCGTGGCGGTCGAGGTCGTTGACTTCGGTTCGTCGTTCGTGCTCGTCGCCGCACGGCATCGCTCACGGCATCCGAGCGACGTCCCGCAGCGTCAGCGCTCGAACGACCCGGTGGACGCCTTCAGATCGGCGACGGTCGTCGCGCTCATCCGGCGCCCACGCGTCTCGCCGCCGAAGAAGACCGCGATCGCTCCCACGACGCAGGCCGCGACGATGAACAGCGAGACCGCCCAGGTCGCACCGCCGGTCGCCGCGACGAGGGCCACGGCGATCAGCGGTGTCGTGCCCGCACTGACGGCACCGGCAAGTTCCCGCGAGAACGCGAGGCCCGTGAACCGAGCGCCACCGGTGAAGAGCTCGGCGAAGTAGGCCGCCTGGGGGCCGAACATCGCGCCCACCCCGAGGCCCAGGCTCAGCACGATCGCCACGACGACCAGTGCCGGTGCCTCCCCGCCGCCGATGAGCCAGAAGTACGGGAACGCGAAGATCCCTGAGAAGACGATGCCGAACAGGATCACCGGACGTCGGCCGATCCGGTCGGAAAGGGCGCCGAACACGGGCAGCAGCACCATCGTCACGGCCGTGCCGATCGTCGTGGCGACGGGGCCGACGGATGCCGACAGCTGCAGGTTTCCGACCAGGTACGCGGTGATGAAGGCGAGGTTGATCGACGAGACGACGTTCTGGGGCAGTTGAGCGAGGAAGAGGGTGAGCATGCCGGTCTTCTCCTGCGCGAAGACGGTCCTCACCGGGGAGACGGGGGCGTGCTCGTCCGACTGCATCGCGACGAATGCGGGGCTCTCGGCGAGGCGGAGACGGATGATCAACGCCACGATCACGACGACGGCGCTGAGCAGGAACGGGATGCGCCAGCCCCAGGCGAGGAACTGATCCTCGGGCAGCTGGGTGACGACGGCGAAGACACCCGAAGCCATCAGCAGACCGAGGTAGACGCCGGCCGACGGCCAGGCGCCGTGCAGGCCGCGGCGTCGCGGGTCGGCGTGCTCGACCGAGAAGATGGCCGCCCCGCCGAACTCGGCTCCGGCACCGATGCCCTGCACGAGGCGGAGGACGATCAGCATGATCGGTGCCCAGATGCCGATCTGCTCGTAGGAGGGGGTGAGCCCCATCAGGAACGTCGCGACGCCCATGATCAGCAGTGTCAGCACGAGCACGCGCTTGCGGCCGAGGGTGTCGCCCATTCGGCCGAAGATGAGACCGCCCAGGGGACGGATGAGGTAGCCGACAGCGAAGGTCGCGAAGGCGGCGAGCGTGGCCACGACGGGGTCGGAATTCACGAAGATGATCCGGTTGAAGACCAGCGCTGCGGCCGTGCCGTACAGGTAGAAGTCGTACCACTCGAGGGCCGAGCCGACGAGGGCTGCGGCGCCGACGCCGAGCATCGAGTTCTTCTTCGTGGGTGTGGTGGGGGAATCCGTGCGAGACATCGTCGTCCTTCGTGTCGTTGCCAGAGGGGGAGAGGGGTGGTCGTCATCGACTCAACGGAGGTGGCACCTCCTTCGTGCGGCGCCGACCGCTCAGCCCGAGAAGGGCGATGACGTTCGGGAGCGGGCAGAGGAGTGAGACGGCGAGGTATCCGGTCCGGGGGACCCGCATCGACGATAGCGCCGCCGAGTGACGTGGTCCGACCGGGGCGTGAGAGATCCGGAGCGGGGGGAGCGGCTCGGCGTTCACGGCAGATCCTGCATCGTTGCGAGGGACATGGTGAGCCAAATCCTACAGGAAACAGGATCTATGCAGACTCTTTCGCGAGGATCGTTCCGTCGCTATCGTGGCGACGATGACATCCGTGATCCCTTTCCGTGAGCTTCCCGTCGACCTCGCCGACGTGCGTTATGCGTACGGTCCCGACAGTCAGCGGAGCGCCCGGACCGCCCCTGGCGAGGTCATCGAGTTCACGATCGACGAGAGCACCGTCTTCCCCGGAACCGTGCGACGATGCTGGATCCACGTGCCGAGCGCGTACGACGGTGAGCGCGATGCGGCACTGATGGTGTTCAACGATGGCTGGTGGTACTGGGATCCCGAGGGGGAGATTCGCGCCGGAACAGTGCTCGACAATCTGATCGAGCACGGGGAGATGCCTGTGACCATCAGTCTCTTCATCGACCCCGGGGTCGTGCGCGACTCGGGACACCCGAAGAACCGCAACGTCGAGTACGACGCCTTCGACGGGCGCTACGCGACATTTCTGACGACGGAGGTTCTTCCGATCGTCGAATCGCGCTTCCGGATCTCCGTGGATCCGGGATGGCGCGGGATCTGCGGTGGCAGCTCGGGTGGGAACGCCGCGTTCACGGCCGCTTGGCAGCGGCCCGACGCGTTCTCGCGCGTCATCGCGTTCGTATCGAGCTTCGCGCAGATCCCCGGGGGCAATCCGTTTCCGCATCTGATCGCGACCGAGCCGCGGAGGAACGTGCGGTTCTTCCTTCAGGCGGCCCATCGTGACGACGGATGGGATCAGCCGCAGATGAATCAGCTCGCGGAGAATCTCGAGGTCGCGGCCGCGCTTGCGCGTGGGGGTTACGACTTCCGGCTCGTGCTGGGTGATGGCGGGCACAGCCCGAACCACGCGGGCGTCCTGATGCCGGATGCGCTTCGCTGGCTCTGGCGTGATGCTCGGGCCGCACGAGTCGCCGGATGACATCGTCGCGAGGGTTCTCTGCGATCTGAGGGAGGCATGAGAAAAGCCCCGCGATCTCTCGCGGGGCTTCTCATCTTCGGTGGACCTGAGGGGACTCGAACCCCTGACCCCCTGCATGCCATGCAGGTGCGCTACCAGCTGCGCCACAGGCCCAGAATCGCTCCGGACTGACCGGGGCAACTCGAAAAGCGTACTACAGGTCGCGAGGTCAACACCAATCGGCGCGAGCCGCCCGGGCGCGTCGTGATGCGGACAAGCTGCGAGAGCCCCGGGGGAACAACGGCGGGTGCCCGCACGTTCACGTCAGCGTGAGCATCCTCGACAGCATCGTGATCGGCGCGGGTCAGGCCGGACTCTCGGCGTCGTACCACCTGACGCGGCTCGGCATCTCGCACGTGGTGCTCGATTCCGACGCCGAGCCGGGCGGAGCCTGGCAGCACCGATGGGATGCCCTGACGATGCGCGACGTGCACGGGGTCGCAGAGCTCCCGGGCGACACCCCGCCGCCGCGCGACGGCCAGCGCGCGAACATCGTCGTGCCCGCCTACTTCGCCGCCTACGAGCGCGCCCATGTCCTTCCGATCATCCGACCCGTCACGGTCGATCGCGTGGACGACGAGGGCGGCGTGCTCGTGACACGCGCGGGGGAGCGGGAGTGGCGCTCGCGCACCCTGGTGAATGCGACCGGCACCTGGACGCATCCGTTCTTCCCGCATTACCCGGGCATGGAGACGTTCCTCGGCGAGCAGCTGCACACGATCGATTACCCCGGCCCCGAGCACTTCCGAGGGAAGCGCGTTCTCGTGGTCGGGGGCGGGGCATCCGCTGTCCAGTTCCTCGGCGCGCTCGCCCCGATCACCGACACCCTCTGGGTGACGCGGCGCGAGCCGGTCTGGCGCACCGACGACTTCACGCCCGAGGCGGGCGCGGCGGCGGTCGCGCTCGTCGAGCAGCGCGTCGCGCAGGGGCTGCCGCCGCAGAGCGTCGTGAGCGTCACCGGGCTCATGCTCCGCGAACAGGAGCGAGAAGCCGAGCGCCTGGGGGCATACTCTGCGCGGCGACCCATGTTCACGCGGATCGAACCCGACGGCGTGCGCTGGGCCGACGGATCGTTCGAGCGCGTCGACGTGATCCTCTGGGCGACGGGGTTCCGGCCCGCGATCGGTCACCTCGCCCCGCTGCACCTGCGCAGCGCCGCGGGAGGCATCCAGCTCGATCGTGGCGGACGGGGAACGACGGCCGTCGCCGATCCCCGCATCCAGCTCGTCGGGTACGGGCCCTCGGCGAGCACGATCGGGGCGAACCGTGCAGGGCGCTCTGCCGCGACCGGAGTGCGGCGAGCGCTGGCGAACGTTCCCTCGATACGCTGAAGGCATGCTTCGCCTCGCACTGCTGATCGTTTGGTTGCTGCTCACCGCCTGGCTGGTGATCTGGACGGGCGAGGGGCTCTTCGGAATCGACCAGCGGCAGTCGATCCTCCCTTTCGGGAGCGACAGCCTCGGTGCCCCGATCATGATCGGCGTGGCCTGGGGGCTTCTCCTCACCTTCGGGGGCGTGATGCTCGGCCCCGCCCGCCGACGACTCGCACGCGCGGGTGACGCACGGATCGGTATCGGACGCATCGTGGAGGTCGAGACCACGGGAACGACCATCAACGACGTGCCTCAGTACGACATCTTCCTCCGCGTGACCCCGACCGATGGTGACGACTTCGTGGCACAGCTGCGCACCCTCGTGCCGCTCGCCGACGTGGGGGCGCTGCAGGTCGGCCAACCGCTCGCGGTGCGGTACCGGCCCGGCGACCACGACGCCCTCGAACTCGTGGATCCGTCCGATCCGGCGGTGAGCGAGGCGCTGCTGCAGTGGCGCATCGACCGCGGACTGATCGACCCGCGCCAGGTGCGGGCGCGCACGACCGGTACGCAGGTTCCGGCATCCGTTCTCGAGATCCGGCCCACCGGGCACCGTCGCGAGGGCCAGTCCGAACTCGCGCTGCGGGTGCTGCTCGCACCCGAGGGAGGGGAGACCTGGGAGGCCGACACCACGGTGTTCGTGTACCCGCAGGCGATCCCGCATCTGCAGGTCGGCGCCCCGATCTGGGCGTTCTATCGCCGGGAGGATCCGCAGACCGTGGCCGTGACGATCGAGAAGGAGGCCGGGCGATGAACCCCCTCGACACCCTGTTCTGGCTGCTGAACTTCCCCGCCTCCCACGCCTACGCGATGGTCTTCATCGCCGGCTTCTCGATCCTCGGACTGTTCGCGATCTCGGCGAAACGCACGAGTCCGGGTGCGGCGCTGCGCCGTGTGCGGGAGCGCGAGGGCCTCCTCCCGGAGGGTGGCGCGACACGCCGCGACATCGGAGGAACGACCGTGCGCGTGCTGTTCCGCATCCTCGCCTTCGTGATGCTCGCGAACCTCATCATCGGCATCCTGAGCCTGACCGGTGTGCCGGTCACGCGCGCGTACATCTACGACAACGGCCGCCCGACCGTGGGAACGCTCGACGGCGACTGGGTCACCTTCACCACGGGCGACGGGGTGGAGTACACCCTCGAGAGCAACTTCTTCAGCCCGGCCGTCTTCCCCGATCGCGATGCGTACATACCGGGCGGTCAGGGTGTGGTCGTACGCTACCTTCCGAGCCATCCGCAAGCTTTCGTGATCGACAGCTCTCAGCTGCCGGAGTGAGGAGAATCGCATGTCCCGCATCATCGTCTTCGGAGGGCACGGCCGTATCGCCCTGCTGCTCGCCCCGCTCCTGGTCGCCCGCGGCGACGAGGTGACCGCCGTCATCCGCAACCCCCAGCACATCGCCGACGTCGAAGCCGCGGGCGCGCGTCCGCTCGTGGCCGACATCGAGTCGCTCGATGTCGCGGGGATCGCCGATCTGATCCGCGGTCACGACGCGGTCGTCTGGTCGGCCGGCGCCGGTGGGGGAGACGCGCAGCGCACCTATGCGGTCGACCGCGATGCCGCGATCCGCTCGATGGACGCGGCCGAGGTCGCGGGAGTCCGCCGCTACGTGATGGTGTCGTGGATCGGCTCGACCGCCGACCACGGCGTGCCCGAGAGCGACGGCTTCTTCGCCTACGCCGATGCGAAGTGGGCGGCCGACGAGCACCTGCGCTCCACCGATCTCGACGGCACGATCCTCGGCCCCGGCACCCTCACGTTCGACGACCCGACCGGTCGCATCGTGCTCGACCCCGAGGGCAAGGGCGAGGTGTCGCGTGCGGATGTCGCCGCGGTCATCGCTGCCGCGCTCGTCGAGCCGTCGACGTTCGGGCGCACCATCCGGTTCGGCAACGGTTCGGCCGACGCCGCCCTGCCCATCGCCGAGGCTTTGAGCTGATCGGATGAGAGCGCTGCGTCGCTGGATGCTCGCGACCGTCGCCGCCCTCGCGGTGGCGGCGGTCGCGGCACCGGCGGCGGCGCAGACGCCATCGGATGATCCGCGGCCGACCGCTCTTCGTCTGCAGACGGATGCCGCGACCCCGGCGGCTCTCGGACCCGCTGCGCGCGCGGAGGCAGAGGTGCGCGGCATGAGCGTCGCCGAGCAGGCGGCGAGCGTCGTGATGGGACACATCCCGGTGGCGGATCCCGCGGCTCTCCACGCGTACATGCAGCAGGGACTCGGCGGCTTCATCCTGATGGGCTCGAACATTCCCGCCACCGAGCCGGAACTGCGCGCGCTCACCTCCGCGTTGACGGTCGACGAGTCGCTTCCTCCGCTGATCGCGATCGACCAGGAGGGCGGAATCGTCTCGCGTCTGCCGTCCGACGCGTTCGCGGCATCGACGACTCTGAAGTCCGCGCCGGTGGAGGACACGACGGATGCCTTCACGGCACGGGCCTCACTGGTCGCCCGCGCCGGGGTCAATGTCAACTTCGGCACCGTCGCCGACGTCACCGCGGATTCCGCATCCTTCATCTACGGGCGGGCTCTCGGCACCGACCCGTCGTCGGCCTCGGAGCGCGTCACGGCGGCGACGACGGCGCAGGAGGAGTTCCTCGCTTCGACTCTCAAGCACTTCCCGGGACACGGAGCGGCGGAGGGGGATTCGCATCACGCGATCCCGACGACGCCGATGTCGAAGGAGCGGTGGCGCACGGCCGACGAGCCCCCGTTCGCCGCCGGGATCGATGCGGGTGCCTCGCTGCTGATGTTCGGACACCTCGCCTATACCGCAGTCGATGCCGCGCCCGCGTCGATGTCGGCCGAGTGGCATCGGATCGCTCGCGAGGAACTCGGGTTCGACGGCGTCATGGTGACCGACGATCTGGGCATGCTGCTCTCGTCGGGCGACCCCGCCTACGCGGATCCGGTGGCGAACGGCGTCGCCGCGATCGCCGCGGGCAACGACCTCGTGCTCATGATCGCGGGGTCCACTCCCGAGACCGCCGGTCGAATGGTCGCGGGACTGGTCGCCGCCGTGGAGTCCGGCGACCTGCCGGCAGAGCGACTCGCCGATGCGGCGACGCGCGTCAGGGAGCTGCGCCTCGAGCTGGCCGCCGACACCGCCGACTGGTCGGTGTGCGAGGACTGCACGCCCGCCGGCTGAACTCGCCTTACGCGGCCGCGGTATCCGCATCGCCGAGCCACGCGTCGAGCAGCGCCGTGCGCAATGCCGCACCGCGGTCGGCGAAGACCCGCTGGCGGCGCACGTAGTCCGCCTTGCCCTCGCTCGTCTCGATCGGCACCGGCTCGACGTTCCAGGCCGAGAGGTCGTAGGGGGCGGCCTGCATGTCGAGCAGACGGATGTCGCGCGCGAGCTCGAACGCATCGAGCAGCAGGTCGCCGGGAACGAGGGGACCGAGCTTGGTCGCCCACTTGTAGAGGTCCATCCCCGCGTGCAGGCAGCCCGGCTGCTCGAACAGCGGCTGCTCCTCGCGCGTGAGCGCCGAGCGGTTGAGGGGCACGGCCTCGGGAGTGAAGAAGCGGAAGGCATCGAAGTGGGTGCAGCGCAGATCGTGCGCCTCGACCACCGCGTCGGTGCCGTCTCGTCCCAGCCGGAGCGGCACGGGATGGCGGTGCTCGTCCGCCTGGTAGACCATCGCCCACTCGTGCAGACCGAAGCAGCCGAACTGTCCGGGCCGTGAAGCGGTGCGGCGCAGCATCCGTTCGACGAGTCCCGCGAGTTCCGGCTTCTCGCGCGCGAAAGCCGGAGCGTCGGGCACGACGCTGCCGGGAGCCGATCCCGCGGCGTACCAACGCCAGCCCGCGCGTTCCGCAGCGTCGGCGAGCTCGACGCCCGCGCCGGGATGCCAGCGACGCAACTGCGCGGGCTTGTACGAGTAGTAGGTGAAGAGGAAGTCCCACACGGGGTGCTTCTCCCCGGCCGCGGCGCGCGAGCGGTGCTCGGCGGTCAGGGCGTCGGCGCGCTCCTGGTGGGCGTGCTCCCGCACGCGCCAGTCGACCTCGTCCAGGGGGAGGGACATGTCAGTCCAGGATGCCGGCGTCGCCGAGCCGGTCGCGGAGTCCGGCGCCGTCCTCGGCGCTGACCCACGGCACGTCTTCGTCGCCGTGCGGCTCGGCATCCGTGCGCCCACCGGCGAGAACGGCCTCCGCGGGGAGCAGACGACGGATCGCCACGCCGGCGACGGACTCGGGATGCTCCTCGAGGAAGGTCGAGTAGATGGCCTCGTCATGCTGCCCGTCGTCGCCGATGAGCAACCAGCGCACGTGCGGGAACTCGTCGGCGAGCCGACGCAGGTTGGTGAGCTTGTGCTCACGGCCGCTGCGGAACCAGCGGTCGTGCGTGGGGCCCCAGTCGGTGAGGAGCATGGAACCCGCGGGGAAGAGGTGGCGGCTCAGGAAGCGACGGAGCGTCGGCGCGATGTTCCATGCGCCGGTCGACAGGTACACCATCGGAGCGCCGGGGTGCTGGCGCAGCAACTGGTCGAGGAGCACTCCCATGCCGGGCACGGGGATGCGGGCGTGCTCGTCGAGCACGAAGGAGTTCCAGAACGCGATGAACGGACGCGGCAGAGCGGTCACCATCACAGTGTCGTCGACGTCGGAGACGACCCCGAACGTGGTGGACTCGCCGACGACGAAGGCGGTCGCCTCGACCGGCTCCTGCTCTTCCGTCGACACGCGGAACGTCTGCCATCCGGCGTCGAGATCCGCGTGGATCACGGCGTCCACGACGCCGCCGCGATCGGCGACGACCTGGTGAACCGTGTCGCCGACGTGCACCGAGACCTTCGCGAAGCTCACCGGGATCCCGACGAAGCTTCGCCAGCCGCGGATGCTCGCGAGCTCCCCGTCCTTGCCGCGTCGCTGCGGCGGCACGATCAGGACGCGCCCGACGACGCGCACCCAGCCGGGTCCGCCATAGCCCGGGAAGGGCACGACCGTCGCGGTGCGACCCCGCTTGCGCGCACGAACTTCACGCCACACATGGAAGCGGTGTTCGAGTCGGGCGAACCAGTGGATCCGGGGCGCCGGGGGTGCGGAAGCCATTGGCTCAGTCTTTCACGTCCGCCTCGGGTTCCGCGTCGTGGGCCTCGAGGTGGCGGGCTTCCGAGCGCTCGAGGAGCTTCTTGCCGAGGTAGACCACGACGAGGAAGACGACGATGATGCCGACGAAGATGTATCCGGCGTAGTGCACGCGATCGACCATCTCGTCGAAGGTCAGCGCGGCGAGAGAGGTGACACTGACGTACGCGACCGCCCAGATCACGCAGGCGGGAGCCGTCCACGCCAGGAAACGCCGGTACGAGTAGGCGCTCATGCCGACCGTGAGGGGCACGAGGGAGTGCAGCACGGGCAGGAATCGCGAGAGGAAGATCGCGATTCCGCCGCGGCGTTGCAGATAGCGCTCGGCACGCACCCAGTTCTTCTCGCCGATCCGGCGCCCGAGCCACGACGTCCGGATGCGGGGGCCGAGCCAGCGACCCAGGGCGAAACCGATGCTCTCGCCGATCAGCGCGCCGATGACGACGGCGATCACCATCGCGGTCGCCTCGACCGGACCTCGGACGCCGATCGAGGCCATGATCACGACGGTGTCGCCGGGCACGATGAGTCCGATGAGGACGCTGGTCTCGAGCATGACGGCGACGCCGGCGATGAGAGTGCGGGTGACGGGGTCGATCGAACGGATGAATTCGAACAGCCAGGTCAAGAGGTCATCCACAGCACGAGAATACGGGAGCGGCCAGGTTCTAGGCTGACAAGGTGCCCCATCGTCCACCTGCTCGTCCCCTTTCCGTCTGGGTCGAGCCCGTTGACGTCTTCCGTGTTCTCGACGCCTCGTCGCCGGAGGTGTTCTGGCTCGACGCGGGTCCCGATACGGCGAACGGGTGGAGCTTCGTCGGTGTCGGCGAACCGTCGGCGCTGCCCGCTGATGTGGCGCTCGGGGAGGTCCGCGGCGCTCCCGCCGACGGGGGAGCGGCCGACGATGAACGACCGCCGTTCCGCGGCGGATGGGTGGGTTGGCACGACTACGAGACCGGGGCGGCCGCGGCCGGTGCCCCGACCGACGGCGGCGACGCGGATGACCGGGCGTCGTGGATGCGTGTGCGGCGTTTCGCCGCGTTCGACCATGCGCGTCGGCGGGTGTGGGTGCAGACCGATGGAGACTTCGCGCAGTGGGAGTCCTTCGTCGAGGAGGCGGCGGTCGCGGCATCCGCTCTTCCCGACCTGCCGAAGGCGCCGGTCGCCGGTGTCGTGGCCGAGGCCCGGCACGAACCGGCGGAGTACGCGAGCCTCATCGAGCGCTGCCGTGACCTGATCCGGCAGGGGATCGCGTATCAGCTCTGCCTCACGACGCGCTTCTCGGCTTCCGGTGTCGGCGATGCGGTCGCGGTCTACGCGCGACTGCGCGCCGCGACGCCCGCGCACCACGGAGGTTTCGTTCGGATCCAGGGGCGTGCGCTGCTGAGCGCGAGCCCCGAGCAGTTCCTCCTCGCCGCGGACGGCGTCATCCGCACGCGACCCATCAAAGGCACGCGGCCGCGATCCGCGGATCCGATCGAGGATGCCGCTCTCGCCGCCGAGCTCGCCGTCAACCCCAAGGAACGCGCCGAGAACGTCATGATCGTCGACCTCATGCGCAACGATCTCTCCCGCGTCTGCGTCGCAGGGTCCATCCGCGTGGAGGGGCTGTGGGTCGTGGAGAGCTATCCCGCGGTGCACCAGCTCGTGAGCACGGTCAGCGGCACGGCGGCGCCCGGTGCGACCGTCGGTTCACTCCTCGACGCCGCATTCCCCGCGGGCAGCATGACCGGGGCCCCGAAGCTCTCGGCCATGACGCGCCTGCACGCGCTCGAAGGCGGCCCGCGCGGGATCTACGCCGGCTGCTTCGGCTACGTCGGAATCGACGGCGCCGTCGACCTCGCGATGGTCATCCGCAGCATCGTGATCGATGGCGAGCGGGCGACCGTCGGCGCCGGTGGCGGGATCACCTGGGGATCGGATGCCGCGGCCGAGGTCGCCGAGGTCGCGACCAAAGCGCGTGCGCCGCTCGCGGCACTGGGCGCTGTCCTGCCCGGGGCCTGGGGTTCCGATATCCTGAACTGATCCCGATTTTCCTTTCAGATTGGTCGTGCGTTCGTTGTCTGAGAAGCTGTCCACCGCTCCCGCCGAGGACGAGACGTCGTCGGCTCATGCCATCCAGGCCAAGTGGCAGAAGTACTGGGCGGAGAACGAGACGTTCCTCACCGGCGGTGATGACGACACGCGCCCCCGGCGTTACGTGCTCGCGATGTTCCCGTACCCGTCCGGCGACCTGCACATGGGACACGCTGAGAACTACCTGTACTCCGACATCGTGGCGCGCTTCTGGCGTCACCGCGGGCATAACGTCCTGAACCCGATCGGGTGGGACTCCTTCGGGCTGCCCGCCGAGAACGCGGCGATCCGTCAGGGCGCCGACCCGCGCGAGTGGACGTATCAGAACATCGCGCAGCAGAAGGTCGGATTCCAGGCGTACGGCGTCTCGTTCGACTGGTCGCGCGTGCTGCACACGTCCGACCCCGAGTACTACCGCTGGAACCAGTGGCTGTTCCTGAAGATGCACGAGCGCGGTCTCGCCTACCGCAAGAAGAGCGCCGTCAACTGGTGCCCCAACGACCAGACGGTGCTGGCGAACGAGCAGGTCGTCGACGGTCGCTGCGACCGTTGCGGCTACGAGGTCGTCAAGAAGAAGCTGACGCAGTGGTACTTCCGCATCACCGACTACGCCGACCGTCTGCTCGACGACCTCAACCAGCTCGAGGGCTTCTGGCCGCACAAGGTGCTGCAGATGCAGCGCAACTGGATCGGCCGCTCGGTCGGCGCCGACGTCGACTTCCGTATCGAGGGCCGTGACGAGCCGGTCACCGTGTTCTCGACGCGCCCCGACACGCTGCACGGCGCCACGTTCTTCGTCGTGGCGCCCGATTCCGACCTGGCCGCCGAGCTGGCGGCGGATGCTCCGGCCGAGGTGCGCGAGCGCTACCAGACGTACCTCGAAGGGGTGCAGAAGGAGACCGACATCGCCCGCCAGGCGACGGATCGCCCCAAGACGGGCGTCTTCCTCGAGCGCTACGCGATCAACCCGGTCAACGGCGAGAAGCTGCCGATCTGGGCTGCCGACTACGTACTGGCCGACTACGGTCACGGTGCGGTCATGGCGGTTCCCGCGCACGACCAGCGCGACCTCGACTTCGCCCGCGCGTTCGACCTGCCGGTCAAGGTCGTCGTCGATACGACGGCGCCCATCACGGGAGCGATGCCGGTCATCGAGGTCGACGACGAGGGCGTGCCGATCGACACCGGCGCGCTCGACGACCAGAACCCCGCGTCGACGGGCATCGCGCTCGCGGGTGAGGGGCGTCTGATCAACTCGGGCGAGCTCAACGGCCTGTCGAAGCGCAACGCGATCGCCCGCGCGATCGAGCAGCTCGAGGCATCGGGCACCGGTCGCGCCGCGAAGAACTACCGTCTGCGCGACTGGCTGATCTCGCGTCAGCGGTTCTGGGGAACGCCGATCCCGATGCTGCACGCCGAAGACGGCAGCATCATCCCGGTCGCGGAGGACAAGCTGCCGGTTCGTCTGCCGAGCATCGAGGGCCTCGATCTCAAGCCGAAGGGCACCTCGCCCCTGGGCGGTGCCGAGGGCTGGGTGCGCACGGTCGACCCGGCCACCGGTGAGCCCGTGCTGCGCGACCCCGACACGATGGACACCTTCGTCGACAGCTCGTGGTACTTCCTGCGCTTCCTGTCGCCGAACAGCGATCAGGTCGCCTTCGACCCGGCCCAGGCCGCACGATGGGCTCCGGTCGACTCCTACATCGGCGGGGTCGAGCACGCGATCCTGCACCTGCTGTACGCACGCTTCATCACGAAGGTGCTGTTCGACATGGGGCTGATCGACTTCACCGAGCCGTTCTCGAACCTGATCAACCAGGGCATGGTTCTGCTCGACGGCCAGAAGATGTCGAAGAGCAAGGGCAACCTCGTGCTCTTCCAGGAGGAGCTCGACGCGCACGGCGCCGACGCACTGCGCGTGGGCCTGGCGTTCGCGGGGCCCGTGGAAGACGACAAGGACTGGGCCGACGTCTCGACGACGGGTGCCCAGAAGTTCCTGTCGCGGGCGCTGCGCATCGCGCGCGAGGTCTCGAGCCCGGTCGACGTCGTCTTCGACGGTGGTGATGCGGCGCTGCGCCGCACGACGCACAAGCTCCTGTCCGAGGCCCCGGCGCTCGTCGAGCAGACCAAGTTCAACGTGCTCGTCGCCCGCCTGATGGAGCTGGTGAACACCATCCGCAAGACGATCGACAACGGTGCGAACGGTGCTGCCGACCCGGCGGTGCGCGAAGCCACCGAGACCGTCGCCGTGATGCTCGACCTCATCGCCCCGCACACGGCGGAGGAGATGTGGGAGATCCTCGGTCACGAGCCCTCCGTGGGTCTCGTCACGTGGCGTTCGGCGAACCCGGCGCTGCTAGTCGAAGACACCATCACCGCCGTCGCGCAGGTCAACGGCAAGGTGCGCGCTCAGCTCGAGGTCTCCGCGCGCATCGGCGAGGCGGAGCTCGAGGCTCTCGCCCGCGGCGATGAGCGCGTGATCCGGGCGATCGGCGACAAGGAGATCGTCAAGGTCATCGTGCGCGCGCCCAAGATCGTGAGTTTCGTCGTCAAGGGCTGATCCGCTCGCTCGATCGAGACCGCCGTCCGGATGCCGGGCGGCGGTCTTGGCGTTCCGGCGGGTGTGGTTCTGCACGGCGCGCGATCGGTCGGAGTTATCCACTGCGCGCGGAAAGTGGCGCGGAAAGGCGGAATCGGGCGGCCTAGCGTGGGCGGATGCCGCCGACCGAAGCACTTCCCGACGAAGACCTGCCTGTGGATGCTGCGCTCGTGGATCCTCCGTCTGCGCCCCGGCGCCTGCGCCTGAGCATCGGAGCGGCGGTCGTGCTCGCCCTCGTCGTGCTCTCGGTCGCGGTCGGGCTCGGGATCCTCCGCGGGCAGGCCGCGCCCGTCGAGACGGTCTCGATCGGAGACGAATCGACCGGTGCGACCGATGCCGCGGGAGCAACCGCGCCGGGCGGGGAGCTCTACGTGCACGTCCTCGGCGCCGTCGAGAAGCCGGGCCTGTACGTGCTCGCGATCGATGCCCGGATCGTCGACGCCCTCGCTGCGGCCGGCGGCACGACCGAGGAGGCCGACCTCGCCGCGATCAACCTCGCCCGCATCGTGACCGACGGTGAGCAGGTGGTCGTGCCCGTCGTCGGCGCGACCGCTCCCGAACCGGGTTCCGGCACGGCTCCGGGCTCGGGGTCGACGGCTCCGGGTGACGACCGGATCGACCTGAACTCCGCGGATCAGGCGGCGCTCGAGACCCTGCCGCGCATCGGCCCCGCGCTGGCCGAGCGCATCATCTCGTGGCGCGACGAGAACGGGCGTTTCCAGACCGTCGACGACCTCCTCGCAGTGCCGGGCATCGGCGAGAAGCTGCTCGAGGGTCTGCGCGACGGCGTGCGGGTGTGAGGCGACGCGACCTCCGACTGCTGCCGATCGCCGGGGGAGCCTGGGCGGCGGGGCTGCTGTGCGTGTTCCTCCCGCAGATCGCGGGCGCGGTGGCTGCGGCCTGCGTGCTGGCCGCTGTCGTCATCGGAGCGGTCGTCGGGCGCTCGCGTGCGCGGGGCGTGCAGCGCGGTGGTCTCGTCATCGTGGTGCTCGCGGCGGCTGCCGCGGTGGCGGCGACCGCGGGCCTCGCGATGCCGGCGCGCGAGGCGGTTCGCGAGCGGGAGGCGTTCGCGGTCGAGGTCGTCGCGGACGTGTCGTCGTCGGCGTCGGTCGGGAAGGACGGGCGCCTCTGGTTCGAGGCGCAGTCTCGCTCTATCGAATCGGCGAAAGCTACAGCAGTGGTCTCGGCACCGGTGCGCATCGGTATCGAGCCGGCCGAGGGCTTCGATCTCGGCGCGACGATCCGTGTGACGGGGCAGATGGAGGCGACGGATGCGGGCGAGCGCGCCACGGTCGTCGTCTTCGCGAGCGAGGCGGAGATCGTGCGCCCGGCTTCGGGGGTCTTCGCGGTTGCGGCTGGCGCGCGCAGCGCGTTCATCGAGCGAGCGACGCGCCTGCCCGAGCCGGGTGCGGGGTTGCTGCCCGGTCTCGCTGTCGGTGACACCCGGGCGGTCTCCGACGCGCTGAACGACGACATGCGCACGAGCGGCCTCAGCCACCTCACGGCCGTCTCCGGCGCCAACTGCGCGATCGTGGTCGCGGCGGCGTTCTGGCTCGTGGCCCTGTGCGGGGGCGGGCGCCGTCTGCGGGTCGTCGTCGCCGCCCTCGCACTGGCGGGGTTCGTGGTGCTGGTGACCCCCGAGCCCAGCGTGATCCGCGCGGCGGTGATGGCCGGGGTCGCGATGCTCACGGTGCTCCTCGGCCGTCCGAGCGCGGGCGCGGGGATGCTCGCGCTGTGCGCGACCGGTATCCTCATCGCCGATCCGTGGCTGGCCGCGACGGCCGGGTTCGCCCTGTCGGTCGCGGCATCGGGAGCGCTCATCCTGCTGGCGCCTCCGCTCGCGCGCGGGCTCGCTCGGTGGATGCCGCAGCCGCTCGCTCTCGCGATCTCGGTGCCCCTCGCCGCTCAACTGGCCTGCGGTCCGATCATCGCGCTGTTCGCCGAGCAGCAGTCCCTGGTGGGGATCGCCGCCAACCTGCTTGCCGCTCCCGCGGCGCCGATCGCGACCGTGATCGGTCTTCTCGCCTGCCTCGCTGCCCCGATCCCGATGCTCGCCGATCTTCTCGCGGCATCCGCCTGGTTGCCGGCCGCGTGGATCTCGGTGACCGCGACGGTGAGCGCGCGATTGCCGCTCGCGCAGGCATCCCTGGTTCCCGGCATCGGCAGTGCCGTGCTCGTCGCGGTGCTCAGCGCCGCCCTGGGGATCATCGTGCGCGGGCGGCGAGGAACGAGCGGGGTCGGCGGCCGCCGAGGCCGGTGGTTCTCCTGGACGTACCGCATCGCGGCGGTGGTGCTCATCGTGGCGCTCTCGCTCGGCGGTGCGCATTTCGCTCTGCAGGGGCCGCTCGCGGCGATGGCGGCGCCATCCGGCTGGTCGATCGCGGCGTGCGACGTGGGGCAGGGGGATGCGCTGCTCGTGCGATCGGAAGGAGAAGTCGCACTGATCGACACCGGTCCTGAGCCGGGCCCGCTCGGCGACTGCCTGCGGTCGCTCGGCATCGACCGCATCGACCTCCTCGTGTTGACGCACTTCGATCTCGATCATGTCGGGGGAGCGGACGCCGTGCGCGGACGGGTCGACGCGGTGCTCCACGGACCCGTCGTCGAGGCGGAGGAACAGTTGATCCTCGACGGGCTGGGGGCCGGTGGTGCGACTGTCACCGAGGCGACGGCGGGGATGCGCGGCACGCTCGGTGCATCGACCTGGCGGGTGCTCTGGCCGCTCCGCGAGTCGGCGGTGTTCCCCTCCGGCAACGACGCGAGTGTCGTGATGGAGGTCTGCGGTGGTGGCGTGCCGCGCTCGCTCTACCTCGGCGACCTGTCGGCCGAAGCGCAGCGGATGCTCGCGCGCAACGCCCGTCTGGCGGGACCCTACGACGTGGTCAAGGTCGCCCATCACGGCAGTGCCGATCAGGATCCCGCGATCTACGAGACGATCCGTCCGGCGATCGCAGTCTTCAGCGCGGGCATCGACAACGACTACGGCCATCCGCGCGCGGAGACGCTCGACCTGCTGACGGCGGTCGGGGCGCACATTCTGCGCACCGATCGACAGGGACGCATCCTGCTGGGGATCGACGACGACCGGATCGCGGTCTGGACGGAATCCGACGTCGGTGCCCGCGAGTAGGCTGGATCCATGGCAGCTCCGCGATCCTCTTCCCGCACCGCCGCCAAGCCGTCGAAGATCCCCCAGGTCTCCTGGCGAGAACCGCGTCCCGCCCCGCTCGTGCTGGTGTCCGGGCCCGAGGAGATCTGCGCCGAGCGTGCGATCGCCGGCATCCGCGACTATCTGCGCGCGGAGGACCCGGCCCTCGAGGTCAGCGACATCCGGGCCGACGACTACGCACCCGGCACCCTGCTCGCCATGACGTCGCCGTCGCTCTTCGGCGAGCCGCGGCTCGTGAGGGTCTCGGGCGTCGAGCGCTGCTCCGATGCCTTCCTGCAGGAGGCCGTGTCGTACCTCGACCAGCCGCAGGACGGTGCCACCGTGATCCTCCGGCACACCGGAGCCAGCGTGCGCGGTAAGAAGCTTCTCGACGCTCTGCGCGCCGGAACGGGGGAGGGCATCGAGATCGCCTGCCCCGCCATCAAGCGCGACGGTGACCGCGTCGATTTCGCCGCCGGTGAGTTCAAGGCCGCGAAGAAGCGCATCCAGCCCTCGGCGCTGCGAGCGCTCGTCTCGGCCTTCGCCGACGACCTCACCGAGCTCGCCGCCGCTTGCCAGCAGCTCATCGGCGATGTCGAGGGCGATGTGACCGACGACATCGTCACCAAGTACTACGGCGGCCGCGTCGAGGTCTCCGCCTTCGTCGTCGCCGACACGGCGATCGCCGGTCGCTACGGCGAGGCGCTCATCTCGCTGAGGCACGCGCTGTCGTCGGGCGCCGATCCGGTGCCGATGGTGGCGGCCTTCGCGATGAAGCTGCGCACCATGGCGCGTGTCGCGGGAAACCGGGAGCCGAGCCGTCAGCTCGCCCAGCGCCTCGGCATGAAGGACTGGCAGGTCGATCGTGCACGACGCGATCTCGCCGGGTGGAACGAGCGCTCGCTCGGGCTCGCGATCCAGGCGACGGCACGGGCTGATGCCGAGGTGAAGGGCGCATCGCGCGACCCGATCTTCGCGCTCGAGCGGATGGTGACGGTCATCGCCACCCGTCGCCCGTTCGGCGAGGAGTAGTCCGCCACTCCGCTCCGTCGCGTCAGGGGAGAAGCCTGCACGGTCACCGACACGAAGAAGGCCCGCCCCGCGAACGGGACGGGCCTTTCTCAGCGGTGCTGGCTCAGAGAGCGGCGACCGACTTGGCGATGGCCGACTTGCGGTTCGACGCCTGGTTCTTGTGCAGGACACCCTTGCTGACGGCCTTGTCGAGCTTGACGGCGGCCTTCTTGAGGGTGGCCTCGGCGGCTGCCTTGTCGCCTGCGGCGACGGCTGCCTTGGTCTGACGAACGAGGGTCTTGAGCTCGCTCTTCACGGCCTTGTTGCGCTCGTGAGCCTTCTCGTTGGTCTTGTTGCGCTTGATCTGCGACTTGATGTTTGCCACGTGTGGACGCTTTCTGTACAGGAGTGATTCGGAGTGCCGGCAGCAGAAGAGGGCTGCTGCACGACGGTCGTGAGGGAAGAACCCACACGCAAGCCAAGAAGCAACTCTACCAGCAGTCGGGCGGATCACGCGAAACGACGCCTCTCGGGTGGCGTCCGGAGTCCGACACGACGAGCCGATCGCGGAACTCGGTCGCGCGAAACGCGGTACCGGGTGCAGAATCAGGATCACCCGACACAGACGCCAAGGAGCGACATGAGTTCTGCTTCCCGCGATACCGTTCTGCCCTCAGGTCTCCGCTGGTCCGCGGCGACGTCCGCCATCCAGATCGAAGGCTCTCCCTCCGACGACGGGGGAGGACGCTCGATCTGGGACGATTTCGTCGATGTGCCGGGTGCGGTGCGAGACGCCTCGACGCCGCAACGCGCGTGCGACAGCTATCGGCATCCGGAGGCGGATGTCGCCCTGGTGGCGGACCTCGGCATCGACCGCTATCGCTTCTCGATTCCGTGGGCGCGGGTGCAGCCGGACGGGCGCGGCCCGGCCAGCACCGCCGCGCTCGATCACTACTCCCGCTTCGTCGATGCCCTGCTCGAGGTCGGCGCGACCCCGTTCCCGACGCTGTACCACTGGGAGATGCCGAGCGCGGTGGAGTCCGACGGCGGCTGGCTCGTCCGCGATACGGCCGAGCGCTTCGCGGACTATGCCGCGATCGTGGCGGATCGGCTCGGCGATCGGGTGACCCACTGGTACACGCTCAACGAACCGGCGATGACCACGCTGCAGGGGTACGGCACCGGGGCGCTCGCCCCCGCACGACCGCTGCTCTTCCACGCCCTGCCGACCGTCCACCATCAGCTCCTGGCGCACGCGTTCGCCGCCGAGGCACTGCGGTCGCGCGGCGCGACGGCCGTCGGACTCGTCAACAATCACACCCGCGTGCTGCCGCTCACCGCATCGCGGGAAGACCTCGTGGCGGCGACCATGTACGACACGCTCCACAACGGGCTGTTCAGCGAACCCCTGCTCGCGGGGGAGTACCCCGACCTCGAGGCGTTCGGCCTGCCGCCGATGCCCGTGCTCGACGGTGAACTCGCGCGCATCGCGGCGTCGATCGACTTCTACGGCATCAACTTCTACAACCCGACGACGGTGACCGTCGCCGATCCGGCGGGACCACTGCCGTTCGAGATCGTGCCGACGCCCGGGGCGCCCGTCACCGGTTTCGGCCCGGAGTGGCCGATCGTGCCCGAGGCGCTCCGCGATCTGCTCATCGACCTCCATCGCCGGCATCCGCACATGCCGCCGGTGATCATCGGCGAGAACGGCGCCTCGTTCCCCGAGCCCGACGGCGCGGTCCGCATCGACGACGCCGAACGCATCGACTACCTCGCCGCGCACATCGCGGCGGTCGGCGAGGCGATGGCCGCGGGCGTTCCCGTCGAGGAGTACACGGTCTGGTCGCTCCTGGACAACTGGGAGTGGGCCGACGGATTCACCCAGCGCTTCGGCCTCGTGCACGTCGATTTCACCACGGGGGAGCGCACACCCAAGGCTTCGTACGACTGGTACCGCGACGCCATCGCCCGCACGCGCACCGCGGTGGCGATCGAGCGGAGCGTGCAATGACCGCGGCGACGCGGGTCGGCGCGCGATGGATGTCGCTGTTCACTCTCGCCTGGCTCGCCATCTGGACCGTGCAGCTCACGCCCGTGCAGCTCCTCCTGCCGCTGCAGCTCGACACCCCCGAAGACGATTGGATCCGGGGAGTGGTCTCCTCGGGGCTCGTCCTCGGCATCGGCGGACTCGCGGGCATCGTCGCCGGACCGCTCGCCGGGGCGCTGTCGGATCGTGCCCGACCGGGGCGCCCTCGACGGCGTCCGTGGGCGCTGGCGGGCGTGTGGACGACCGCGGCCTTCCTGGTGCTCACCGGTTTCTCCGAGGGGCCCTGGGCGGTCGGTGGGGCGTGGGTCGGTGTATCGATCGGTGTCGCGGTGTCGTCGGCGGCCTTCACCGCGATGATCGCGGACCAACTGCCCACGACCCAGCGGGGCGCGGCATCCGCGGCCGTCGGGTCGAGCCAGGCCGTCGGGATCGTGCTGGGCGTCGGTCTCGTCGTTCTCCTCGGGCTCGACATCGTCTCGGGGTATCTGCTCCTCGCCGCCGTGATCGCGGCGGTCGGCAGTGCGGTGGCCCTGGTGCTCCCCGATCCCTCCGCGTCGGAGGCCGTGCGGCCGACGACCCGCGACCGTCGGCCCCTCGCCTCGCTGCGCGATCGCGACTTCGCGTGGATGCTCGCCGGGCGCCTCGTGACCAATATCGGCAACGCGTTGGGGACCGCGCTCTTCCTCTTCTTCCTGCTGCACGGACTCGGTCAGCCGTCGTCGACGGCGCAGGACAACCTGCTGCTGCTCATCGTCGTCTACACGCTGTTCGTGGTCGCGGCATCCGTTCTCACCGGCATCCTGTCGGACCGCACGGGCGACCGGCGCCGGCTCGCCGTGATCGCCACGGTCGTGCAGGCGGCATCCGGCGTGGTGATCGCGCTCGTGCCGACCTTCGAGATGACGATGGTCGCCGCCGCCCTCATGGGGCTCGGCTACGGCGCGTTCTCGACCGTCGGCCTCGCGTTCGCGGCCGATCTGCTGCCCGATGAGAAGGACCACGCCCGCGATCTCGGCATCGTGAACGTCACGGCCGCTCTCGGCCAGCTGATCGGTCCGGTGCTCGGGGCGGGACTCGTGGCGCTGGTGGGAGGATTCTGGCTCGTCTTCGCCGCCGCCGCGGTGCTGTCACTCGCAGGCGGAGTGCTCACCGGCCTCGCGAGGCAGCCGCAGAGGTCATGAGCTCTTTTTCTCGAGGGTCGCGATCGCGAGCTGCAGCACGGCGTTGAAGACGCGAGGTCGCATCGCCGTGACGAGATGCGTGGTGCGCGGTACCACGATGAGTTCGGCCTGGGGGGCCAGCGAGCAGAAGAGCGTCTCGTGGCGACGCAGCTGGTCGTACTGGCCGTTGACGAACCAGAGCGGCAGTCGGATGCGGGCGACCGCCGCGGCGAGGTCGAGCGCCGCGAGGCTGCCCAGGGCGATGTCCTGCGCGTCGAGCGCGTAGCCGCCTGCGCCGAAGTCTTCGCGGGTATCCGGGGGGATCGTCGCGTCGAGCACACGATCCGAGAGCCAGCGTCCGCGGTCGGGTAGTGAATCCATCGCGCGCTCGAGCCAGCGATAGGCGGCGAGCCCGGCACCGACGGGCAACGCGGTGCACGACGCCGCGACGAGGCCCGCGACCGGTGTCGTCTCCCCGCCTCCGGTGTAGGCGAGAGACAGGATTCCGCCCATGGAGTGCCCGACCAGCAGCACCGGTCCGCGCGTCGCCGCATCGCGGACGGCGGCATCGATCGTGTGCAGGGCCTCGTGGAGCGTGAAGTCCTCGGCGATGCGCGTGCCGTGCCCCGGCAGGTCGACCGCGGTGTGTGCGTACCCCCGCGCGTCGAGGAACGCCTGTTGCGAACGCCACATGGTGGCCGACGTGCGGATGCCGTGCACGAAGACGATCTGGACGCTCACGCTCTCAGCCTAGGTGCGCAGCCCGCGCACCGCACGAGAAAGCGGGACCGGTGGAAGACCACCGACCCCGCCTGCTCGTCGCGGGATGCGTCAACGCGGTCCGGGGCAGTATTTGATGCACTTGATGGGCCAAGGACCCGCACCGCCCCCACCTCCGCCGTCACCGGGATGCGTGATGTCGACGACAGCACCTGCGGGGATCGCCGACCCCAGGGTGAGCATCAAAGCCGCCGCGACCCCGACGATCGAGTTCCGGACAGTCGTCTTCTTGTCTTTCAGCATGAGCGCCCTCCTTTGGACTCCGTCTGTGCGTGTGCGAGAAATTAATCCGAATGCGCAGCCTCGTCCAGGGGGGTTGCGCAGTGCGGATTCCCTGGGTAGACGCGTGTGGGGGCCGGCGATCTCTCGCCGACCCCCACACTATGGGTGAGTGCTAGATCACTTCTCCCAGCCCACGTTCTCGACGGGCAGGAGCCCGAAGAGGTCGAGACCCGTGTAGGTCTCGGGGGTGAGGTTGGCGAGTCCCTTGGTCACCGTGCGGATCTCGGGGCCGGAGTACAGCGGCAGGATGCCCCACGTCTCCTTGATGACCTCGGTCTCGACCTTGGTGCCCTCGGCGATCTGCTCCTCCGCGGTGGGGAGGTCCGCGACGCCCGCGATCTTCTCGTCGAGCTCCGGGGTGCCGGTGGCCGACAGGTTCAGGCCGCTGTCGGAGCAGTAGACCTGGCAGAAGTACGCGAACCCGTAGGGGTCGCTCGACGAGAAGCCCATGAGGATGATGTCCCAGTCCTTCGTCGTCACCGTCGTCGAGAACTCCGACGTCGGACGCACGTCGACCGTGACCTCGACGCCGATCGCCTTGAGCTGCGCCTGGATGACCTTTCCGCGCGTCTCGACGATCGGGTCGTCACCGAACACCGGGAGGTTGACGGCGAGTCGCACGCCGTCCTTCTCACGGATGCCGTCGCTACCCGCGACCCAGCCCGCCTCGTCGAGAAGGCCGTTCGCCTCGTCGTCGTCGAACTTCCAGCCGGCCTCGCTGAGCGAGTCGACGAAACCGTCCTGGAACGGGAAGAGGATGAGCGAGCCGGCCGGCTCCTCGGTGTAGCCCAGGCCGTTCCAGACGACCTCCTTGAGCTGCTCACGGTCGATCGCCTTCATGATCGCCTCGCGCACCTTGATGTCGGCGAGCTGCGGGCGCTCGGCGTTCAGCTGCATGAGGTTGGTGGCGGTGCGCTGGGCCTTGTAGGTGACGACGTCATCCATGTCGGCGACCTGCGCGAGGCGGTCGGACGTGCCGGTCGACGCCATGTTGATCTCGCCGGCCTTGAACGCGTTGATCTCGGCGGTGTCGTCGAGCTGACGGAAGGTGACCTTGTCGAGCAGCGGCTTGTCGCCCCACCAGTTCGGGTTCGGCTCGAAGATGACCGTGCCGCCCTTGGGGTCGAACTCGGTCATCTCATAGGGGCCTGCACCCCAGTCGGGGTTCGCCTCGTTGAGGTAGCCCTCGTTGAAGAGCTCCGGGGTGTTGATGTTCGGGTTGACGAGGTGCCAGAACAGGCCGTTCGTCCAGGGGTAGACCTGGGTGAACGTCACGACGGCCTGGCGGTCGTCGGTGCCCTGCTCGACGCTCTCGATCAGCGAGTAACCGTCGGTGGAGTTGGGGACGTAGCCCTCATCCGTCGACCGCAGCGCCTTCCAGGTCTGCTCGTAGGCGGTCCAGTCGATCGGCGTCCCGTCGTTCCAGACGGCGTCGGGATTGATCGTGTAGGTGACGACGGTCTTGTCGTCCACGACCTCGGTGGTCCAGTCGGTCAGGTAGTTCGGGTTGGCGTATGCCTCGCCCTCCGGCGTCATGAGGATCGTCTGAGGGTTGTACCACTCCCAGAGCGTCGCGGTGTCGACCGTGGCGTCGGAGTGGTTGGCGTTCATCTGCGGGGTGATCTCACCGATGGGGAAGGTGACCTCGCCGCCCTCCTGCAGATTCTCGCGGGGCTGCGGGTTGTAGTCCGCGCCCGTGACGGTTTCGGCTTCGCCGCCGTTGTCGGTGCTACCGCCGTCGTCGCCCGATGCGCAACCGCTCATGACGAGTGCGAGGGCGCCGCTGAGGGCGAGAGCGCCCAGCAGCTTCTGATGCCTTTTCATGGTTTGGTGCTCCTTCTTGTGCCGTGTCGGCCTGTGGGGATGGGGAGAGGTTAAGCCTGTCGTGCGTCCAGGTCGATTAATCGTTGTTAACCGTTACCGGAAGTGGCACGCGTTCATGTGCGCGGACGACGCACCCGTCAATGCGGGCACCTCGCCCTCGCACCGCGCCTGCTGCTCCGGCGCGAGCGTCGGGTAGAGGGGGCACCGGCTGACGAACGAGCAGCCGCGCACCTCCTCGGTCGGGCTGGGGAGATCGCCCGAGAGGACGATCCGCTCGCGAGCGCGCTCGATGTCGGGATCGGGAACGGGGATCGCCGACAGCAGTGCCTGCGTGTACGGATGCTGCGGATCGTCGAACACGCTGTCGACGTCGCCCTCCTCGACGAAGGCGCCGAGGTACATCACCGCGACGCGATCGGCGATGTGGCGGACGACGGCGAGGTCGTGCGCCACGAAGAGGTAGGAGATCCCGAGCTTCACCTTGAGCTCGTCGAGAAGGTTGATCACGCCGGCCTGGATCGACACGTCGAGCGCCGAGACGGGCTCGTCGAGCACGATGATCTTGGGGTTGGTGGCGAGGGCGCGGGCGATTCCGATGCGCTGTCGCTGTCCACCCGAGAAGGCTCCGGGGAACCGATCCGAGTGCGCCGGATCGAGACCGACGAGATCCATGAGCTCGTCGACGCGGTTGTCGGCCTCGTCTCCCTTGACGCCGATGGCGTGCAGCGGTTCGGCGATGATGTCGGCGACGGTCATGCGCGGGTCGAGGGCGCCCATCGGGTCTTGGAACACGATCTGGATGTCGCGCCGCAGGTGGCGCTCCTCGGCGCCGCGCTTGACGTCGGAGACGCTCTTGCCGCCGATGCGGATGTCGCCGTTCTCCTGCGGCACGAAGTCCATGATCTGCAGGAGGGTCGTGGACTTACCGCTGCCGGACTCCCCGACGATCGCCATCGTCTCACCCTTGCGCACGTCGAAGGTGACGCCCTTGACCGCGTGGACCGAACCCACGCGGCGCTTGACGAAGGCGCCCTTGAGTAGCGGGAACGTCTTGGTGAGATTGGTGACCTCGAGTGCGATCGGGCGTTCCTCCCGCGGGGTGCGGGTCAGCGCGCTCTCCGGGATCGGCGGCACGGGGTAGACGGGCAGCCCACCGAGCATGCCGCCGTCGTCGATCTCGTGCGATCGGATGCACGCGGCGCGATGCTCGCTGGAAGTGCTGGTCGGCACCGGGAGCAGTTCGGGCTCCGACGCGCGGCACGCGTCGATCGCGATCGGGCATCGGGCCGCGAACGGGCAGGCGTCCGGAAGGTCGATCAGCAGTGGGGGATTGCCGTGGATCGGGATGAGCGGTACCTTCTCGGCGGCGTCGACCCGGGGCATCGCGCCGAGGAGGCCGATCGAGTACGGCATCCGCGTGTGGTGGAAGAGCTCGCGCACCGGCGCCTGCTCGACGGCGCGTCCCGCGTACATGACGAGGACGTCGTCGGCCGTCTTGGCGACGACCCCCATATCGTGGGTGATGAGGATCACCGCGGCGCCGGTCTCGCGCTGCGCCGTGCCGAGCAGGTCGAGGATCTGCGCCTGGATCGTGACGTCGAGGGCGGTCGTGGGCTCGTCGGCGATGATCAGTTTGGGGTTGTTCGCCATGGCTATGGCGATGACCACGCGCTGGCGCATACCGCCCGAGAACTCGTGCGGGAACGCCTTCAGGCGCCGCTCCGGATTCGGGATGCCGACGAGACGGAGGAGCTCGATCGCGCGGGCCTGGGCCTCTTTCTTGCCCATGCTCTTGTGCACGGTGAGCGCTTCGACCAGCTGATCGCCGATCGTGAAGACGGGCGTCAGAGACGTGAGCGGATCCTGGAAGACCATCGACAGGCCGTTCCCACGGATCATCGACAGCTGGGCATCCGTCTTGCCGATCAGTTCCTGGCCGTCGAAGACGATCGATCCTTCGACCTTCGCGTTCTCGGTCAGCAGGCCCATGATCGCCAGCGAGGTGACGGACTTGCCCGAGCCGGACTCGCCCACGATGCTCAGCGTGCGGCCGGCTTCGAGGTCGAACGAGATGCCGCGCACCGCGTCGACGCGACCGGCCTCCGAGGGAAAACTGACGCGCAGGTCGCGGACGGAGAGGATGGGAGCGGTCATGCGCGGCCTCCCGCGGCAGAGGTCGGGTCGAGGGCATCGCGCAGACCGTCGGCGATCAGAGCCATCGAGATGGTGAGGAGGGTGAGCGCGGCCGCGGGGAAGTAGAACAGCCAGGGTGCGCTCGTGATGGTCGCCGAGCCGGAGCCGATGAGCGAGCCGAGAGACACGTCCGGCGCCTTCACACCGAAGCCGAGGAACGACAGGCTGGTCTCGGTCTGCACCGCGCCGACCACGCCGAGCGTGAAGTTGATGACCAGCAGCGATCCGATGTTGGGGAGCATGTGGCGCAGCACGATCCGGAATCCGGGCACGCCCATGTACTTCGCGGCGGAGATGTATTCGCGTTCGCGCAGGGAGAGGGAGAGCGTCCAGATCACGCGGGCGGGGAAGAACCAGTTGATCGCGATCATGATGACCGCGATGATCCGCCAATCGCCGCCGGCGCTGTTCGAGATCATCGCGAGGATGAGGAACGTCGGCACGACCATGAGGAAGTGGATGACGACGAGCACTCCGCGCTCGAACACGCCACCGAAGTACGCGGCTGCCGCGCCGATGAGCGCGGAGAGCACGGTCGTTCCGATCGACACGGCCAGGGCGATCATGAGCGACCGCTGCAGGCCGACGACGACCTGGGCGTAGAGGTCGTTGCCCGCGCCGTTCGTACCGAACCAGTGCTCGGCCGACGGGGGCTTCGTCAGTGCGAGGAAGTCCAGTTCGATGTGGTCGTACTGCTGGAAGAGGGGGCCGATGAGGGCGAACAGCACGATGATGACGAAGATCACCGCGCCCGCGACGGCACCGCGGTTGCGCAGGAAGCGGCGACCGTAGAGTTCGAACTTCGACATCCGCTTGCGCGGTGTGCGCACCGGGGTCGCCGGCGGGTCGTCGCCGTGGCGGAGGGGATCGGAGAGGTCTGCGATGCTCATGGTTCAGCTCACCCGCACTCGTGGATCGAGGATGACCACGGCGATGTCCGAGAGGACGGCGCCGATCGCGGTCATCACTGCGCCGAAGGCCGCGACGGCGACGACGCCGTGGATGTCGTTCGTCGCGATGGTCTGTGTGAAGTACTTGCCCATGCCGTTCCAGCCGAAGATCGATTCGGTCAGGACGGCGCCGGTGAAGACCGCCGGGATGGAGAAGGCCACCTGGGTCGTCACGGGGATCAGCGAGGTGCGCAGCGCGTGGCGGCGGATCGCCTGGGACTTGGTCAACCCCTTGGCGCGCGCGGTGCGCACGTAGTCGGCGTTGATGTTGTCGAGCAGCAGCGAGCGCTGCAGGAAGTGGATGCCGGCGTAGCTGACGAGGATCAGCGCGATCGTCGGGAGTATCAGATGTTGCAGCGCATCGATGAGCACGGGGAAGAACCCGCTCACCCCCGGACTCGCTGCGCCCGTGACGAAGAAGATCCGCGTCCCGGTCGCGCTGTTCGCCTGGATCGCGAGCAGCACGATTCCCAGCGACGCGACGACGATCGGGATGTTCATCGTGATGATCGAGGTCGCCTGGCCGATCCGGTCGGCGAGCTTGTACTGGCGGGAGGCGGTGTAGACGCCGAGCGCGATGCCGATCACGGTGAACAGGATGGTGGCCCCGAGGACGAGTTCGGCGCTGACCCAGACCCGGTACGCGACCTGGTCGTTCACCGAGTCGCCCGTGGGGCTGAGCCCCCAGTTCCAGTGGAAGAGGATGTTGCTGAACCACGTCCACCAGCGCTCGAGGAGGGGGACCGTGTCGTCGAGGTTGCGGGGGCGGAGCAGCGCTTCGATCTGCTCCTCGTTGAGAGGGGGGCGGCGCCCGACGTAGTTGCTGCGCGGGTCCAGATAGAGCCAGGCGAGGAAGTACGTGAGGTTCGTCGCCACGACGATCATGAGCAGCCAGCCCAGTGCTCGACGCAGCAGGTACTTGATCAAGGTCGGTATCTCTCTCTTCACCAGAGCCGAACGGGATCACCGTTGCGGATCCGATCAATGTGCTTCACTCCGGACGCGCCTCTTCGCACGTTCCGGTATACCAAAAAGATGTTACGGGGTCGTTTCCTCCGTGGAACTCGGTTCCACGCCGGAGACCTGGGCGACGTTACCACCGGATCGGCGGAATCGGGCATTAGGCCTCCCTCACCGTAGAATCGACGCAACATGTCCCCACGCGCTCTCACTCCGCTTCAGCCTGCCGCGACGCCCGCGACGCAGATCCGAAATTTCTGCATCATCGCGCACATCGATCACGGCAAGTCGACCCTCGCCGACCGCATGCTGCAGATCACCGGTGTCGTCTCCGACCGAGACATGCGCGCTCAGTACCTGGACCGCATGGACATCGAGCGTGAGCGCGGCATCACGATCAAGAGCCAGGCCGTGCGCATGCCCTGGGAGATCGAGGGCGAGACGTTCGCGCTCAACATGATCGACACCCCGGGCCACGTCGACTTCACGTACGAGGTCTCACGCTCGCTGGCCGCGTGCGAGGGAGCGATCCTGCTCGTCGACGCGGCGCAGGGCATCGAGGCGCAGACCCTCGCGAACCTCTACCTCGCGCTCGAGAACGATCTGCACATCATCCCGGTGCTGAACAAGATCGACCTCCCGGCCGCCGACCCCGACAAGTACGCCAAGGAGCTCGCTTCGCTCATCGGCGGCAAGCCGGAAGACGTCCTCCGCGTCTCCGGCAAGACCGGCGTGGGCGTCGAGGCGCTGCTCGATCGACTCGTCAAGGAGATCCCCGCTCCGGTGGGTGACGCGGATGCTCCGGCGCGCGCGATGATCTTCGACTCGGTCTACGACGCCTACCGCGGCGTGGTCACTTACGTCCGCATGGTCGACGGCAGTCTGTCGCCGCGCGAGCGCATCCAGATGATGTCGACCGGTGCGAACCACGAGGCGCTCGAAGTCGGCGTGTCGAGCCCCGAGCCGATCCCGACCAAGGGCCTCGGCGTCGGCGAGGTGGGGTACCTCATCACGGGCGTGAAGGATGTGCGACTGTCGAAGGTCGGCGACACCGTCACGTCGGCACGCAAGCCCGCGACCGACGCGCTGTCCGGATACACCGACCCCAAGCCGATGGTCTTCTCGGGCATCTATCCCATCGACGGCAGCGACTACGCCGAACTCCGCGAAGCCCTCGACAAGCTCAAGCTCTCGGATGCCTCCCTGCAGTACGAGCCGGAGACGTCGGTGGCTCTCGGTTTCGGTTTCCGCTGCGGCTTCCTCGGCCTGCTGCACCTCGAGATCATCACCGAGCGGCTCTCACGCGAGTTCGGACTCGACCTCATCACCACGGCGCCGAGCGTGATCTACGAGGTGCTGACCTCCGACACCGGCGAGACCGTGACGGTCACGAACCCGAGTGAGTACCCCGACGGCCGCATCGGCTCCGTGTCGGAACCGATCGTCAAGACCGCGATCCTGCTCCCGAAGGACTACGTCGGCACGGTCATGGAGCTCTGCCAGTCGCGTCGCGGCTCGCTGCTCGGCATGGAGTACTTCTCGGAGGAGCGCGTCGAGCTGCGCTACATGATGCCGCTCGGCGAGATCGTCTTCGACTTCTTCGACCAGCTCAAGTCCAAGACGCAGGGCTATGCCTCGCTCGACTACGAGCCCGCGGGGCAGCAGGAGGCCGACCTCGTGAAGGTCGACATCCTGCTCCAGGGCGAGAAGGTCGACGCATTCAGCTCGATCGTCCACCGCGACAAGGCCTACGCCTACGGCACCATGATGGCCGAGCGTCTGCGCAAGCTCATCCCTCGCCAGCAGTTCGAGGTGCCGATCCAGGCGGCGATCGGTGCACGCATCATCGCTCGCGAGACGATCCGCGCCATCCGCAAGGACGTGCTCGCCAAGTGCTACGGCGGTGACATCACCCGCAAGCGCAAGCTCCTCGAGAAGCAGAAGGAGGGCAAGAAGCGCATGAAGATGGTCGGCCGCGTCGAGGTCCCCCAGGAGGCGTTCATCGCCGCGCTGTCGGGCGACGTCGAGGGCAAGGACAAGAAGTAGTGAGCCCGCTCCCGCCGTACACGCGCGGGATGACGCGGCATCCGATCGTCGACGTGCCGGCGGGGATGCACCTGTCCGAGCGCAGCATCGCGGTCGCTCCGGAGGCTCAGGATGCCGTGCGCACGCTGATCCGCTCCTGGGAGTTCAAGCGGCGGGCGGGTTTCGACGGCCCGGCGTCCGCGCCGGTCGCGAACGCCGAGGGCGTGCTGGCCAAGCGTGTGCTCGGTATCCGATTCTCCGAACCGATCCGGGTGGTGTGGGCGGATGAGCGGGGTTTCGGGTACGAGACGCGCCCGGGTCATCCGATCTACGGAGAGGAATCGTTCGTGCTCGACGACGGCGTGTTCACCGCCCGTTCGATCTCGCGCCCCGCGACCCTCGTGTGGTGGTTGCTGTCGCCCGCGCTGAGGCTGATCCAGCGCCGCACCCACGCGCGGTACACCCGAATCGTCGCCGCCGAGGCGCGCGAGTGGGGTGTTCGTCCAGGCAACCGCCAGTAGGCTGGATCTCATGCGGCGCGGGAACTTCCGAGACGACACGGTGGACTATGCGGCCGTGGGTGCCACCCACGCGCCCGATCTGATGCAGTACCCGCCGGAGCGCAGCTTCCCGGCGGAGGAGTCCTGGCGGATCGGCTCCGGAGCGGAGCGGTTCCAGACCGCCGGCGAAGCTCTGCTGTCGTGGACGGCGCAGCGCGCGGCCGGCCTCGCGATCGAAGACGTGCGCCCCGCCCCCGGCCCGGCGTACGCGGGCGTGAGCTTCGATGCCGAGGGCAACCCGATCGCCCCCAGCAAGCGCGACGTCGAGCCCCGTTACGATGCCGAAGGGACTCCGTTCGTGGGCCCGGGCATGACGCTGCGCGTGCGCGGTCGTCTGTCGGGCATGCGCGCGGATGCCGAGTTGCGTGTGATCTCGGTCACCGAGGAGGCTCGACGCATCGGTTTCGTGCTCGGCACGGTCGGCGGCTCGGTCGTCAGCGGCGAGGAGTCCTTCGACGTCGACTGGCGCGAGGACAACGACGAGGTCTGGTTCACGGTGCGCGCGTTCGACGCCCCCAACTCCCTGCTCTACCGCACGGTGCCGCCGCTCGTGAAGCGTCGCCGTCGCGAGCTCTTCGCCCGCTATCTCCGGGCGATCTCCCCGCTCTACGCGACCCCCCTCTGATGGCGGGGCCCCTTCCTCTCGGCGATCCCGCACCGTCCGACGGCCGCCTGCCGGCCGATCTGCCGATCGATCCCTCGGTTCCCTTCTCGGCGTACCTCCACATCCCGTTCTGCCGCGTGCGGTGCGGATACTGCGACTTCAACACCTACACCTCGAGCGAACTGCGCGGCGCCCGTCAGGAGGACTACGCCTCCACGCTGCTCGCCGAGATCGATCTCGCGCGAAACGTGCTCGACGAGGCGGGTGCGCTGCGCCCGATGGACACGGTCTTCTTCGGCGGGGGAACACCCACGCTGCTCCCCGCCGGCGATCTCGCGCTGATGCTCGGCGCCGCGGTCTCGGCCTTCGGCCTCGCCGAGGGCGCGGAGGTCACGGTCGAGGCCAACCCCGACACCGTCACGCCGGAGGTCGCCCGCACGCTCGCGGATGCCGGCGTGACGCGTCTCTCGATCGGCATGCAGTCGGCGGTGCCGCACGTGCTCGCCGCGCTCGACCGCACGCACGACCCCGACAACGTGCGCACGGCCGTCGCCGCGGCGAAGGAAGCCGGGCTCGCGGTCAGCGTCGATCTGATCTACGGCGCGCCGGGCGAGTCCCTCGCCGACTGGGAGGCGTCGCTGGATGCGGCCCTCGAACTCGACTCCGACCACATCTCGGCGTACGCGCTCATCATCGAGGACGGCACGAAGCTCGCCCGCCAGATCCGGCGTGGCGAGGTGCCGACGCCCGACGACGATCTGCAGGCCGACATGTACGAGCTGGCCGATCGCCGCCTCGCCGCGGCGGGCTTCGAGTGGTACGAGGTGAGCAACTGGGCCCGCAGCGACGCGCAGCGCTCGCGTCACAATCTCGCCTACTGGCGGGGGAGCGACTGGTGGGGCTTCGGGCCGGGGGCGCACAGCCACGTCGCCGGACTCCGCTGGTGGAACGTCAAGCATCCGGCGGCGTACGCGCAGCGGCTGTCGGCATCCGATTCTCCGGCGGCCGGCACCGAGCGTCCGGACGAGGGCGCACGGATGCTCGAACGGGTGCTGCTGCAGAGCCGCCTCGTCGAGGGCATCGCGGTGGCCGACCTGCCGGCCGGCAATCGCGCGAACGTCGCGGGTCTCATCGCCGACGGCCTCGTCGACGCCCGCGCCGCGGTGCAGGGTCGGGTGCAGTTGACGCTGCGCGGACGGCTCCTGGCCGATGCCGTCGTGCGCGAGCTCACCGACTGACGCGGGAGCGAAGCGGTCAGCTCCGGGTCGGGAGCAGATCCATTCCGGCGGTGCGCCGCTGGGGGAGCGTGCCGCTCGTCGTGTCGAACACCCGTGTCGTGCGGTCGGCGCCGTACGCCGCCCAGCCGGGCGAACCTGTCGTGACGAACGAGATCCAGGCGGCGTGCATCTCGTCGGCGAGAGCCTGGGGTGCATCGGCGCCCGCGAGGCGCTGCGCCTCGGCATCCGCCAGACGGTCGAAGACGAATCCGAGCTCGAGAGCGTGTGCGGCACGCAGGTCGCGCACCGGGCTCGGCCATGCGAACTCGTAGACGAAGGTGAGCGCGGGGCGGGCGCGCGCCGCGCGCGAGAGTGGCGCGCGCAGCATCACGTCGGTCGCCAACTGTCCGAAGATCTCGCCGGTGGAGGCCTTCGGGAACGCCTTCCGGTACTCCGATGCGGCTCGGCGCGGGATTCCCAGGGCCAGACGCGCGATGAAGAGCTTGAGCGGGCGGATCTCGGCGAGAGTCTCGGGTGTGAACCAGAGCCGGTACTCATCGGTGTTGCTGCCGATGAGCAGCGGGGTGTCGATGGTCGGCAGGACCTCGTGAGGCGAGCGCGGAAGGCTGTCCGGATCGATCGCGAATTGGAACCCCGGCGCTCCGCCCAGCGGCGACGAGCCCGCGGACTGCGCGCGACGCGCCTCGAGCAGCTTCTCGGGAGGGACGGACGCGAACGACGCACGATCGGCGCGGATGCCGAGCCGCTTCGCGAGAACCGCGGTCACCCGCCCCGCCTTCTGCGGCGGTTGCGCCTCCAACGGACCGGACTCGATGATCGCGCGCGCGACGAGGGTGCGGGAGTCGTCGCGCGCGAGAAGGCCCGCGACGATCGCGCCTCCAGCCGATTCCCCCATGAGGGTGATGCGTGCGGGGTCGCCGCCGAACGCGCCGATCTCGCGATGCACCCACTCGAGAGCCGCGGCCGCGTCCCGGAGGCCGAGATTGCGCGGGGCGTCGTCGAGCACCGAGAAACCCTCCGAACCGAGGCGGTAGTTGATCGACACGAAGACGATCCCTGCGGCGGCGAAGCCGGCCCCGTCGTAGAGCGGAAGCGCCGCGGTGCCGCGCTCGAGCGCTCCGCCGTGGATCCACAGCAGCACCGGGGCGCGCTCGGCATCCGTCGGCGCCCAGACGTTGGCGGTCAGGATGTCGTCACCGTCGATCCTGACCGATCCGAGCAGCTCGCCGATCGCGCCGGGATACGGCGACTGCGGGGCCGTGGGCCCGAAGGCCGTGGCGGGACGCACGCCGGTCCACGGAGTCGCCGGCCGCGGTTCCCGGAACCGGTTCTCGCCGAAGGGAGGGGCGGCGTAGGGGATGCCGAGGAACCGCGATACCCCGCCCTCGCTCGATCCCTCGACGATTCCGGTGGACAGCTCGGCGGTGGGGGCGGTCATGGTCGTCATCCTAGGGCGGAGCCCCGACCTCCGACGAGACGAGCCGCGGGCGGGGTAGGATTGGCACTCTGAACGTCCGAGTGCCAACGGAAGGGAAGGGCGATGGTCACAGAGCGAGGACTCCAGGTTCTCCGCGCGATCGTGCAGGACTACGTCGAGACCCACGAACCCGTCGGCAGCCGTTCCATCGTGGACCGCCACTCCTTCGGGGTCTCCGCAGCCACGATCCGCAACGACATGGCGCTCCTCGAGGACGAGGAGCTCATCACCGCGCCGCACACCTCGTCGGGCCGCGTGCCCACCGACAAGGGGTACCGCGTCTTCGTCAATCATCTCGCCCAGCTGCGCCCGCTCTCGTCCGCTCAGCGAACGGCGATCGAGTCGTTCCTGGCGGCGCCGAGCGATCTCGACGACCTGATGGTGCGCACCGTGCGCGTGCTGACGCAGCTGACGGGTCAGGTCGCGCTCGCGCAGTACCCGTCGTTCGCCCGTGCGCACCTCACCCACATCGAACTCGTGCCGCTCGCCCCGACCCGCATGCTCGTCGTGCTCGTCACCGACGCCGGCGGCGTCTCGCAGCGGATGGCCCCGTTGCCGATCGAGATCGACGACGGTGATGCGATCATGCTCCGCGCGCGGCTCTCCGCCCTGCTCACGGGGCAGGCGGTCAGTGACGCGGCCGACCGTCTGCAGACGCTGCTGGCGGCGCCCGAGGCCGCTCCCGGCGATGCCGCGCTGCGGGCTCTCGCCACCGTGATCGTCGACGAGCTGGGTACGTTCCGTCAGGAGCGCCTGGTGATGGCGGGGGCCGCGACGCTCGCGCGTCGCGAGCAGGACTTCCGCGGAAGCATCCATCCGCTGCTCGAGGCGATCGAGGAGCAGGTGACGCTCCTGCGGCTCATGAGCGAGATGGTCACCGACGAGCACGGCCTCGCGGCCAGCATCGGCACCGAGAACGCCCCGTTCGGGCTGGGCGAGGCGTCGATCGTCGCGAGCAACTACGCCGCCCCCAGCGGCACGGCGCGGGTCGGCGTGATGGGCCCGACGCGCATGGACTATCCGAGCAATCTCGCGGCGGCGCGGGCCGTGGCCCGCTACCTGACGCGGATGCTCGACGAAGACGAGACGAGCCGCTGAGCGGCCGTCGACGAAGAACAACGCAGAAAGGCGATCGTGGCGGACCACTATGAGGTTCTCGGGGTGTCCCGGGACGCTTCCACCGACGAGATCAAGAAGGCGTATCGGCGCCTCGCGCGTCAGCTGCACCCGGATGTGAATCCGGGTGAGGACGCGGCGGAGAAGTTCAAGCTCGTCACGCACGCGTACGACGTGCTCAGCGACGACGATTCCCGCCGCCGCTACGACATGGGCGGGGGAGACGGCGCGGCCGGGAACTTCGGCGGAGGGTTCGGCGGATTCGGCGACATCTTCGAGACGTTCTTTGGCGCGGGACAGGGGGGAGGGCGTGCGCGCCCGCGTTCCCGCCGCGAACGGGGGCAGGACGCGCTGGTGCGGGTCACCCTCGACCTCGGCGACGTCGTCTTCGGTGCGCACCGCGACATCGAGGTCGACACCGCTGTGCTCTGCGAGACGTGCCAGGGTTCCTGCTGCCAGGAGGGCACGTCGCCCGTCACCTGCGACATCTGCGGCGGCTCCGGACACGTCCAGCGCACGGTGCGCAGCCTGCTCGGCAACGTCGTCACCTCGCAGCCCTGCGGCACGTGCGAGGGCTACGGCACGACCATCCCGTACCCGTGCGGTACCTGCGGCGGTCAGGGGCGCGTGCGCTCTCGTCGTACCGTCTCGCTCGACATCCCCGCCGGCGTCGAGACCGGCCTGCGCCTGCAGCTGCCCGGCTCCGGTGAGGTCGGCAAGGCCGGCGGCCCGAACGGCGACCTGTACGTCGAGGTCACGGTCAACCCGCACGCGGCGTTCAGCCGTGACGGAGACGACCTGCTCGCGACGCTCGAGGTGTCGATGACCGATGCGATCCTCGGCACCGAGACCTCGATCCAGGGCCTCGACGGTGCGGTGGATCTCGAGGTGCGCGCGGGCGTGCAGTCCGGCGACGTGCTCACGATCAAGGGACGCGGCATCACACCGCTGCGCGGTTCGCAGCGGGGCGACCTGCGCGTCGGCGTGCAGGTGGTGACTCCGACCAAGCTCGACTCCGCGCAGCGGGCGCTCATCGAGGACTTCGCGAAGAAGGCGAAGGCTCCGGCGCCCCAGCTGGCGCAGTTCCAGCAGGGTCTCTTCTCCAAGCTCCGCGACCGCTTCCGCACGCACTGAGCCATGGCGCTGCATTTCCTCGTCGAAACGTCGTCGGATGCCGAGCCCGGCGATCTCGTGTCGCTGACCGGTGCCGAGGCGAAGCATGCGGCGGTCGTCCGTCGCCTCCGTGTGGGGGAGCAGGTGACGATCGGTGACGGTCGGGGCATCTGGCTCCAGGGCGTCGCCGAGGAGGTCGCTCCCGCACGAGTGGACGTGCGGATCTCCGATCGGGCCGTGCACTCGTCGCCGACCCCGCGCATCGTTCTCGCGCAGGCGCTCGCGAAGGGTGACCGCGACGAGCTCGCGGTGCAGGCCGCCTGCGAGTTGGGCGTCGACGAGATCGTGCCCTGGCAGGCGAGCCGGAGCGTCTCCCGCTGGGAGGGGCCCAAGGCCGTGAAGGGCCGTGAGCGGTGGGCGACGATCGTTCGCGAGGCCGCCAAACAGGCTCATCGGCCGTGGGTCCCCGAGGTGGCGCCTCCCGCGAGCACGGGGGAGCTGGCGACCCGTGCGAGCGCGGAGCGCGTGCTGATCCTCGACCCGTCGGCGACGACCCGACTGTCGGAGATCACCGCGGACGACCGCGACATCGTGCTGGTCGTCGGACCCGAGGGTGGCGTCTCGGACGACGAGATCGCCCGGTTGACCGCGGCGGGCGCCGAGCGCGTGCTCTTGGGAGACACGGTGCTGCGCACCTCGACGGCCGGACCCGCGGCGATCGCGGTGCTCTCCGTCGCCCTCCGCCGCTGGTGAGCGCACCGCCGTGCCGGCGGACCCCGCCGCTAGACTGGGAACATGAGCGAACCCTCGATCTTCACGCGCATCCTGAACGGTGAGATCCCCGCAGAGGTCCTCGGTGAGACCGAACGCGTGTTCGCCATCCGTGACATCGCGCCCCAGGCGCCGGTCCACCTCCTGGTGATCCCGAAGACCGCGGAGTACCGCGACGTCGCCGAGATCGCGGCGGGTGATCCGACGCTGCTCGCCGAGATGGTCTCCTTCGCAAAGGAACTCGCCGCGCAGCACACCGACGACGGCGACTACCGCCTCGTCTTCAACTCCGGCCCGAACGCCGGACAGACCGTGTTCCACGTCCACGCCCACGTGCTGGGCGGGGGACTGAACGAGAAGAGTGTCGGTGCCTGAAAACCACGACCAGAGTCCTGAGATCCCGGAACGCCGCAGCGGAGCATCCGCTCCGGAGTCCGTCGAGAAGATCTACGCCGACGGCGTCGCGATGGTGCAGCTGCTCGGTCCGCAGGACCGGCTCCTGCGGATGCTCGAGAAGGAGCACCGCGATGTGCAGGTCCTCGTGCGCGGCAACGAGATCACGCTCAGCGGTTCGGCATCGGCGGTCGCCGCGGCGAAGACGCTCGTCGAGGAGCTGCTCCAGATGACCCGGGGCGGCGCCGATCTGGCTCCGAGCGACGTCACCAGCTCCGCCCGGATGCTCCGCGACGGGGGACCTCGTCCGAGCGAGGTGCTCGGCGAGGCGATCCTGTCGACCCGTGGCAAGGTCATCCGCCCGAAGACTCTCGGGCAGAAGGAGTACGTCGACGCGATCGAGGAGAACACGATCGTCTTCGGCATCGGTCCCGCCGGAACGGGCAAGACCTACCTGGCGATGGCCAAAGCGGTGCAGGCACTGCAGCGCAAGGAGGTCACGCGGATCATCCTCACCCGCCCCGCCGTCGAGGCGGGCGAGCGCCTGGGCTTCCTGCCCGGCACCCTGACCGACAAGATCGACCCCTACCTGCGACCGCTCTACGACGCGCTCAACGAGATGATGGACCCGGAGATCGTGCCGCGGCTCATGGCGACGGGAACGATCGAGGTCGCGCCTCTCGCCTACATGCGCGGTCGCACGCTCAACGACTCGTTCGTGGTGCTCGACGAGGCGCAGAACACCACCCCCGAGCAGATGAAGATGTTCCTGACGCGTCTCGGCTTCGGCACGAAGATGGTCGTCACCGGCGACATCACCCAGGTCGACCTCCCGCAGGGCTCGTCCGGTCTGCGCATGGTGACCCGCGTGCTCGGCGACATCGACGACATCCATTTCTCCCGACTGACCAGCGACGACGTGGTGCGCCACTCGCTCGTCGGCCGCATCGTCGACGCCTACAGCGAGTACGACGAGAAACGCACGGCGCAGCGGTTCGAGCGCGAGCAGGCCGCCGAGTTCGCGAACCGCGCCGATCGACGTGGCGCGCAACGACCCGGTCCCCGTGACCGCATGCCGAAACGAGGACTCTCATGATCGAGATCAACAACGAGTCGGCGATCGACGTCGACGAGACCGTGCTGCAGCGGTTGACCGACCACAACCTCGCTCAACTGCACGTGAGTGCGGATGCCGAGGTCGCGATCGTTCTCGTCGACGAGGGCGCCATGGAAGCGCTGCACGTGCAGTGGATGGACGAGCCCGGTCCCACCGACGTGCTCAGCTTCCCGATGGACGAACTGCGCCCCGGCACCGAGGATCGTCCGACCGCTCCCGGTCTGCTCGGAGACATCGTTCTCTGCCCGCAGGTCGCCGAGACTCAGGCCCAGGCCGCCGGGCACACCCTGATGGACGAGCTCATCCTGCTCACCACGCACGGCTTGCTCCACCTGCTCGGCTACGACCACGCCGAGCCCGATGAGGAGCGTGAGATGTTCGGCCTGCAGAAGGAGCTCATCCAGAGCTTCGCCGCGGCCGAGCGTCGGCGATGACTCTCGTCGCCGTCTCCCTCCTCGCCGCCGCCGTCCTCCTCGTCGCCTTCGGCGGCTTGATGTCGGCGATCGACGCCGCGTTCAGCGTGCGGTCGCGCGCCGACCTCGAGGAGATGGGCACCGAGGGGCGCAACGCCGCTCAGCTCGCGCGCATCGCCGCCGATCCCGACGCCCACGTCAACTCCGTCGCCTTCATCCGCGTGCTCGCCGAGGTGACGGCGGCCGTGCTCGTCACGGTCGCGTTCACCTCGCTGTTCGACAACATCTGGTGGGCGATGCTCGCCGCCGCCGTGCTCATGACCGGCATCACGTTCGTGCTGGTCGGTGCGAGCCCGCGCACGGTCGGACGTCACCGCGCCGACGGTCTGCTGCGTGCGAACGCCCCGATCGTGCGCGGCCTGCGCATCATCCTGGGCCCGATCGCGCAGGGGCTCGTCCTCCTCGGCAACCGCGTGACGCCGGGCGCCGGACGCAGCTCCTTCTCGTCCGAGGAGCAACTGCTCAGCATGGTCGACGAGGCGGCGTCGAACGACCTCATCGAGGCCGACGACCGCGACCTCATCCACTCCGTGTTCGACTTCACCGACCAGTTCGTGCGCGCCGTCATGGTGCCGCGCACCGAGATGGTCACCGTCGATGCCACGGCGTCGACCAGCGAGGCGATGGAACTCTTCCTCAACCGAGGGGTGTCGCGCATGCCCGTGGTCGACGACGAGGCGGATGACGTCGTGGGTGTGCTCTATCTCAAGGACCTCGTGCAGTTCGCCTACCGTGACGAGGGTGCCTGGCGCGGAGCGTCCATCCGCCCCATCTCGCGGCCTGCGACCTTCGTTCCCGAGTCCATGCGCGCCGAGACGCTCCTGCAGCAGATGAAGCGCGATGCGGTTCACGTCTGCCTGGTGATCGACGAGCACGGCGGGATCTCGGGACTCGTGACGCTCGAGGACCTCATCGAGGAACTCGTCGGCGAGATATCGGACGAGTACGATCGGGTATCCGCCGAATTCTTCGACCTGGGCGACGGGCGCTACCGCGTGAGCTCCCGCCTCTCGCTCGAGGACGTGGGCGATCTGTTCGGGCTCGAACTGGAGGACGAGGACGTCGACTCGATCGGCGGCCTGCTCGGCAAGGCGCTCGGGCAGGTTCCGCAGCCCGGTGCGACGGCCGTCGTCGACGGGCTCGTCCTGACGGGCGGCGCGTCCCGAGGACGCGGCAGAGGGATCGCCACGGTGTTCGTGGAGAGAGCAGCGCGTGGCGAGGATGCTGCGGACGACGAAGGAGAACGACACGATGACTGAGCAGAACCGAAGCGGGTTCGTGACCTTCGTCGGCCGACCGAACGTCGGGAAGTCGACTCTCACGAACGCCCTGGTCGGCGAGAAGATCGCGATCACCAGCGAGAAGCCGCAGACGACGCGGCGCGCGATCCGCGGCATCCTCAACCGCCCCGACGGCCAGCTCGTGATCGTCGACACCCCCGGCATCCACAAGCCGCGGACGCTCCTCGGCGAGCGTCTGAACGATCTCGTCGAGCAGGTGCTCGGCGACGTCGACGTGATCGGCTTCTGCGTCCCGGCCACCGAGAAGATCGGCCCGGGCGATCGGCGGATCGCCGCCTCGCTCGACGGATACCCGCGAGCGAAGAAGGTCGCGATCGTCACGAAGACGGATGCCGCGGGACGCGACGAGATCACCGAGCGCCTTCTCGAGGTCGATGCGCTGCGCGAGGACTGGGCCGCCGTGGTCCCGCTCTCGGCGCTCACGCGCGATCAGCTCGACGTGCTCTCGGATCAGATCCTCGCCCTCATGCCCACGGGGCCGGCGCTGTACCCCGAGGGCATCACGACCGACGAGTCGCAGGACGACCGGATCGCGGAGTACATCCGCGAGGCCGCGCTCGAGGGCGTGCGCGACGAACTGCCGCACTCGATCGCGGTGGTCGTCGACGAGGTGGCCCCGCGTGAGGGCAGCGACCTCACCGATGTGCACGCATCGATCATCGTCGAGCGAGACAGTCAGAAGGCGATCATCATCGGGCACAAGGGCAAGCGCCTGCGTGACGTGGGGGCGCGCGCCCGCGCGCAGGTCGAGGAGCTCCTCGGCACCCGCGTGTTCCTCGCCCTCCACGTGAAGGTCGCGAAGGAGTGGCAGCGCGACCCGAAGCAGCTGGGCCGGCTCGGGTTCTGACATGACTTCCCGAGGGACTCAGGCGGCGTACGCGGGACCGCCACCCCCGAGCGCATGATCACCGGCAGCGACGACCCGAAATCGCTGCGGGACGAGGTCTTCTCCACGGTCTTCGACGCTCATTGGGCGGCGATCCGTCACCACATCGAAGGCGTCGTCGTCGATGACGGCGAGGTGACCCAGATCGTCTCGGAGGTCTTCGTGACGGCCTGGGCGCGACTGAATCCGCGCAAGCCGATGGGGCGCGTGTGGCTTCTGCGCGCCGCCGATCGTGCGCTGCGCGCGCGCTCGCACGCCGCGAGCACCCGCTGGAGCACGGCGGCAGCGGTGCACGAGGGGATCCGCGGTCCGCAAGACGAGGCGGATGCGACCGAGCAGGCGGCCGTTCTGCGTGCTCTCTCTGTACTCCCGGCCCGCGAGAGGCGTATCATCGTGCTCACGTACTGGGATGGGTTGTCGGTGGGGGAGATCGCCGAACTCGCGCGGATCTCCGTGGCCCGTGTGCGCAAGACGTTGCTTCGCGCACAGGAACACGTGCGCGAAGCGCTGAGATCGGAGGGGGTGATCGTCGATGACTGACAGTGCTCTGCTCGAGCGCGTGCTCACCGACGCCGACCCGGCGCGCACACCGCGGGAATCCGCACCCGACCTGCGAGCCATCGCGTTGCGGGATCGGATCCTGCGCGATACGCGTGCCCCGCGCCAGCGCCGCGCGGTCGTCGCCGGGTGGGCGTCGGGGCTCACCGTCGCTGCGGCATCCGCCGTCGTCGCGGTCGCCGTCATGGTTCCGCAGAACGCGGCCGTGGCCGGCACACCCCTCCCGCTCGAGTTCGATGCCGGCGGAACGACCGCTCAGATCCTCGACGACGCGCAGGCCGCGCTCGCGACGAGCGACGGACCCGCCGGAGCCGAACGCGCTGTCCAGTCCGCATCGTGGTCGTTCGCGGTGGACATGGGTACCCGCGAGACCGAGGTCGTGCCCCAGCTCGTGACGACGACCTGGAATCCGGATCTGTCCGGCCGAACGGTCGCGATCGAGGGCGTGCCTTACGATCCCGCGGATGCCGCCGCGAACGTCGGCTCCGAGATCTCGAGCAGCGGCGAGGTCGCGTGGGAGCTCGATATGGCGCCGGGCGAGTTCGCCGCGCCCGTCGTCGACATGCCCGCTGCCACGCCGGACAATATGCGGGCGGTGCTCGAGGCCTACTGGTTGCCGAGCGATCCGACCGGCTTCGACGTCGTCGCCGCGATCAGCTCGGCCAAGGGGCAGTGGACGCTCACGAACGCCCAGGAGTCCGAGATGCTCGGCATCCTGGAGCAGGTGCCGGGGGTCGAGGCGTTGGGCACCTCAACCGATCGACTGGAGCGACCCGTGACCGCGCTGCGTGTCCCGTCACCGGACGGCACCTCGAGCGATGTCGTTCTGCTCTCCGCCGACACCGGGCGCATCGTCGGTGTCGAGCGCACCAACCTCCTCGACAACGAGGCGTTCGCTGCGGGCGCCATCATCTCGTACCAGCTCTGGGACATCGAAGGGATTCTGTGATGAGGCCTCCCCGTGCCGTGTTCTCGGCCCTGATCGTTGCCGGCCTGCTCGTGGTAGCCACTCCCGCTGCGGCTTCCGCCGCGACCGGGGGAGACGAGGTCGATCCGCAGATCGCGCAGATGCTCGACGAGATTCCCGGGGGCGTGCTCATCGACGCGCATCGCGCGGTCTGGCCGGCGCTCGACATGGAGGTCACGGTTCCGTCGGGCCCGGGTGGGCTCTTCGCCCGCGCCGCCGTGGGAAACTGCGCGTCCGGACGGATCTGCGCCTTCAGCGCCGGCTCGCTGTCGGGGACGAGCGTGTCCTGGGGCACGTGCGGAACGCTCACGGTGCCGAGCGGTTTCGTGCCCCGATCCCTCGCCAATGCCCGGAGCTCCGGCTACGCCCAGGCGCGCAACAGCGCGGGCGGCGTGCTCGCGACGGCGAACGCCGGTGGATGGGTGAACGTCGGCGGGACGGCGAAGACGGTCCGCTGCGTCCTCTGAGCCCATCGTCCTCCTAGGACGCGTCGAACTCGCTCAGAGCGGGGAGGACGATGACCGTACCGTCGCCGTACGCCGCGTCGACCGCCCGCTGGAGCTGCCCATCGTCCCAGACGACCTGCACCCAGACGTAGCCGCGCTCGGTCCAGAGGGTCAGCGCGTCGCTGCCGAGGCGTGAGCTCAGATCGTCCTGGATCTCCGTCAGCTCGGCGGCGGTCGCATCTCCCTCGATGCCTCCGGTCGGATCGTCGGGTCGCACCGGGTCGTACAGGGCCAGCAGCACGGGCGGGTCGGTGACGGTGATGCTCTCCCCGTCGTACCGTCCGGTCACCGCGTAGGCGCCCCAGGTCGTCTTACCGCTGGTCTCGCTCCCGTCGACGCCGTCCCAGCTCCATCCGATGAGCGGCACACCCGTGCACTGCGGCGGGTACGACTCGGCGACGCCGCCGAGGCACAGTTGCACCTCTCCGTCGACGTCGAGCACCGTGCCGGTGCCGCGCACGCGTCCCGTCGGCGGCTCGGTGACGATGCCTGAGAGGTCCTGCACCTGAGGGTCGGCGCTGCTCGTCGGTGACCCACCCGCGCCGGGACCCGTCGCGCAGGCGGTCAGGGTCGACGCGAGCGCCGTCGCGAGGGCAGCGGACCAGAGGAGACGGCGACGCAGTGGTGTGCTCATACCCACCAGTGTCGTCGAGACGGCGTTCGTCTCACGTGCACGGCGGACGGGGCATCCTGCTAGCATGACCACATGCCTTTCGGCGGTCTGCTTCTTCTTAGCTGCCGCGACGAGTCCTAAGAGCTAGGGCCTTCCTCGTCGCGGCGCTTGTGTTGGCCCGTACATTCTGACGAAGAGAAGAAGCCCATCATGCAGAACACGCAGCGCCCCTCCGGGATGCCGATCCACAAGTACCGGCCGTTCCACGAGCAGATCACCGTCGACCTCCCGGACCGCACCTGGCCCGATGCCCGCATCACGACCGCGCCCCGCTGGTGCGCCGTCGACCTCCGTGACGGTAACCAGGCTCTCATCGACCCGATGTCGCCCGAGCGCAAGCGCGTGATGTTCGAGCTCCTGGTGAACATGGGATACAAGGAGATCGAGGTCGGCTTCCCGTCGGCCAGCCAGACGGACTTCGATTTCGTCCGCCAGCTGATCGAAGAGAACCTGATCCCCGACGACGTCACGATCCAGGTGTTGACCCAGGCGCGCGAGCACCTGATCGAGCGTACCTACGAGTCGATCGCCGGTGCGAAGCAGGCCATCGTCCACCTGTACAACTCGACGAGCGTGCTGCAGCGCGAGGTCGTCTTCCGCACCGACAAGCAGGGCATCATCGACATCGCCCTCGAGGGCGCACGACTCTGCCGCGAGTTCGAGAAGCGCATCCCCGAGACGCAGGTCTACTACGAGTACTCGCCCGAGAGCTACACGGGTACCGAACTCGAGTTCGCCGCCGACATCTGCAACCAGGTGATCGAGGTCTTCGAGCCGACGCCCGACCGCAAGGTCATCATCAACCTGCCCGCCACGGTCGAGATGGCATCGCCGAACGTGTACGCCGACTCGATCGAGTGGATGAGCCGGCACCTGAACCACCGCGAGAACGTGATCCTCTCGCTGCACCCGCACAACGATCGCGGGACCGCGATCGCCGCGGCCGAGCTCGGCTACATGGCCGGTGCCGACCGCATCGAGGGATGCCTGTTCGGCAACGGGGAGCGCACCGGAAACGTCGACATCGTCGCGCTCGGCATCAACCTGTTCACGCAGGGCATCGACCCGCAGATCGACTTCAGCGACATCGACCAGGTCAAGCGCACGGTCGAGTACTGCAACCAGCTGCCGGTGCCCGAGCGCAGCCCCTGGGCGGGAGACCTGGTCTTCACCGCGTTCAGCGGGTCGCACCAGGACGCGATCAAGAAGGGCTTCGAGGCCATGGCCGTGCGGGCCGACACCGAGGGCGTCACGGTCGATGACATCGAATGGGCGGTGCCCTACCTGCCGGTCGATCCGAAGGATCTGGGTCGTTCCTACGAGGCCGTCATCCGCGTCAACTCGCAGTCCGGAAAGGGTGGCGTCGCCTACCTGTTGAAGGCCGACCACGCGATCGACCTGCCGCGCAAGCTGCAGATCGAGTTCTCGGGCGTCGTGCAGACGAAGACGGATGCCGAGGGCGGCGAGGTCACGAGCGACCAGATCTGGTCGATCTTCAACGACGAGTACCTGCCGGCCGCATCGAGCGAGGACAAGTGGGGGCGCTTCGAACTGCTCGCCACGCAGACCCGCAGCGACATGTCGGGTGACGTGGTGCTCGACGTCACTCTCCGTGACGACGACCAGCAGGTGGCTGTCGCGGGGAACGGCAACGGACCGATCGCCGCCTTCATCGAGGTGCTGCGCGCGCAGGGCTTCGACATCACGCTCTACGACTACGTCGAGCACGCTCTCAGCGCCGGCGGCGACGCGCAGGCCGCAGCCTATGTCGAGCTGCAGATCGGGGATCAGCGCCTGTGGGGCGTCGGCATCGACGGCGACATCTCGACCGCGTCGCTCAAGGCGATCGTGTCGGGTGTGAACCGCTCGATCCGCGCTCGGCAGGGCGAGCTCGCCGCCGTCTGAGCGGTTTCGTGACGCGACCCTTCGTCTCGTCGCTCCGCTCCTCGCTCAGGGACCGGTTTCAGGCCGGTTCCTGAGCGAGCGGAGTTCGCAGTCGGGCCCGGTTCCTGAGCGAGCGGAGCGAGACGAAGGGCCTCAGGGCTTGACGATCGGGATCGCCCCGGTCTCGGCGGCGACCTTGCGGCGGTAGAGGCGCCGTTGCTCGGGCAACGAGACGTCGAAGCTCACCGCGAGCACGCGGATCACCGCGGTGACGGCGATGCCGATGACCGCCGCGAGGGGGATTGACATGCCCAGGGCGTGCGCGATGACGATGAATGCGCATCCGCCACCGGCGGCCACGGCGTACAGCGAGCCGACGTGCATGATCGCGGTCGGCAGGCCCATGAGCATGTCGCGCAGCACGCTGCCGCCGACCGCTGCGCAGACGCCGATGAAGACGGCGGGAACCTCGGGGATGCCGAGGGCGAGGGCTTTGCTCGTGCCGAAAGCGCCGAACATGCCGATGACGATCGCGTCGAGCCCGACGATCACCTTGTTCAGACGTGTGAAGAGCCCGGCGAGCAGCATTCCGAAGAGCGCGGCCCCGGTCGCCGTCACGAGATACCACTGGTTCTGCAGTGTCGCCGGGGTCTGCCCGAGCAGGATGTCGCGGATGAGACCGCCACCCATCCCGATCATGATCCCGATGATCGCGACGCCGAGCCAGTCGAGGCGTCGCTGACCCTGGAAACCGGAGGCGAACAGGGCTCCCTGGACGCCGCCGAGCCCCACGCCCAGCAGATCCGCCCAGAACGGGATGATGAAGAGCGGTTCGGTCACCCGTCCATTGTCTCGCACGGAGGATAATCGATGGATGCCCACATATCGAGACGAAGCGGTGATCCTGCGCACCCACAAGCTGGGGGAGGCGGATCGCATCGTCACGATGCTGTCGCGGCAGCACGGCAAGATCCGCGCGGTCGCGAAGGGTGTGCGGCGCACGTCGTCGAAGTTCGGCTCGCGGCTCGAGCCGTTCATGGTCGCGGACGTGCAGCTCTATCAGGGGCGCTCGCTCGACATCGTGCAGCAGGCGGAGTCGCTCGGCTCCTACGGCGCCGACATCGTCGCGCACTACGAGCGTTTCACCGCCGCCAACGCGATGGTCGAGACGGCAGATCGGTTGAGCGATGCCGAGGCGACTCCCGATCAGTACCTGCTGCTCGTCGGCGGTCTGCGCGCGCTGTCACGAGGTGAACACGCCCCCCGCAGCATCCTCGATTCCTACCTCCTGCGCGTCATGGCCCTGTCGGGGTGGGCGCCCTCGTTCGGCGAGTGCGCCCGATGCGGTACTCCCGGCCCGCACTCGACCTTCGTCGTCCAACTGGGTGGCCTGGTGTGCACGTCGTGCGCGCCGGCGGGCAGTCCGCGCATCGGCGAGAAGGCGCTGGGTCTGCTGCGCGCGCTCATGGCGGGCGAGTGGGATGCCGTCGACGCGGCGTCCGCCGCCGACACCGCCGCCGCATCGGGCCTCATCAGCGCCTACGCCCAATGGCACCTCGAGCGGGGCATCCGCTCGCTCGCGCACGTATCCGACATCCCCGGAGGAGCACGGTGACCCCGAAGCCCTACACGCACAAGGACGCCGTCGCGTACCGTCCCCTCGACTGGACGGGGGTGCACCCGCCGGCGTTCCGCGCGGTTCCCGAGCACGTGGCGATCGTCATGGACGGCAACGGGCGCTGGGCGAATCGTCGGGGACTGAGCCGCGTCGAGGGCCACAAGGCCGGCGAGGAGGTGCTCCTCGATGTCGTCGCCGGTGCCATTCAGGCGGGGGTCAAGCACCTCTCGGTCTATGCTTTCTCGACCGAGAACTGGGCACGCTCGCCCGAGGAGGTGCGCTTCCTCATGGGATACAACCGCGACGTGCTGCACCGGCGCCGCGATCAGCTCAACGAGTGGGGTGTGCGCGTGCGCTGGGCGGGGCGCAAGCCGCGGCTGTGGGGCAGCGTCATCAAGGAGCTGCAGTACGCCGAGCAGCTGACGCGCGGCAACGACGTCCTGACGCTCACGATGTGCGTGAACTACGGCGGACGCGTGGAACTCGTCGATGCGATGCGCTCGATCGCGGCGGATGTCGCGGCCGGCCGGGTGAAGCCGAACGCGATCACCGAGAAGATGATCCGTCGCAACCTCTACGTGCCGGACATGCCGGACGTCGACCTGTTCCTGCGCAGCTCGGGTGAGCAGCGCACGTCGAACTTCCTGCTCTGGGAGTCGGCCTACGCCGAGATGGTCTTCCTCGACACGCTGTGGCCGGACTTCTCCCGCGAGGAGCTCTGGCGGGCGATCGGGATCTACCTCTCCCGCGACCGACGCTTCGGCGGCGCGATCGACGCGCCCGACGCCTCAGCCTGAGCGCGGAGCCACCGCTCCGCCTCGCGCGGATGCCGCAGACGCACGATCGTGAGATGAGGGAACGCGGCGGCGGCCACGGGCATCCGCTCCGTCCATTTGTCGAGCGTCGCGATCTGCCAGGCGAGGATGCTCTCCTCGGGCGAACCGCGGAACATGCGCCAGATCGGCTTCTCGACGTTGCCGTTCCACATCTTGGTGCGCAGGATGCTGCGACCGATCGTGCGACGCAGCAGTCGCGAGCGCACGACTCGGTAGGGGTAGTCGAGCCAGATCGCGAACTCCGCGCGCGGGGCGAGGATCCGGTCGGTGCCCTTGCTCGTGTACTGCCACTCGGTGACCCATCGGTCCTCGGACGCGAAGGCCCGGACGTCGTCGAGGAACTCCGGCCGCGGGGTCCAGTCCGGGCCGTGGAACAGCCCGTCCATCTCGACGTGGCGCAGCCCCCAGAGCCGAGCGACACGGCCGGCGAGGGTCGTCTTGCCCGAACCCGTGACCCCCGCCACCAGCACGCGCTGCGGCACCCGGGGGAGCGGATCGTCGGCGGACAGCATCCGTCGATCCTAGCGACGCCGGAATACGGAGTGGAGTGATGGGGTTGGAAGAGGGTGTGAGCGAACCCATCTCCATCGACATCTGGTCCGACATCGCCTGCCCATGGTGCTACATCGGCAAGCGCAATCTCGAGAAGGGGCTCGAAGCCGTCGCCGGTGATGACGACGCCCCGCAGGTGAACGTCACCTTCCACTCGTTCGAACTCTCGCCCGACACCCCCGTCGACTTCGACGGCGACGAGATCGACTTCCTCGCAGGGCACAAGGGAATGCCGCGCGACCAGGTCGAGCAGATGCTCGCCAACGTCACCGGCGTCGCCGAGAAGGCGGGCCTCCAGTACCGCTTCGATCTGCTGCAGCACACGAACACCGTCAAGGCGCACGAGCTGCTGCACTTCGCCAAGGCGCACGGCCTCCAGCACAAGCTGGAGGAGCGACTGATGTCGGCCTACTTCACCGAGGGCAAGCACGTCGGTCGCATCGACGACCTCGTCGCGCTCGCGGTGGAGGTCGGACTCGACGCCGACGCCGCGCGGCAGGCGCTCGAGACCGAGCAGTACCTTCCCGCCGTCCGTCAGGACCAGGCGCAGGCGCGCGCCTACGGCATCCAGGGTGTGCCGTTTTTCGTGATCGACGGGCAGTACGGGATCAGCGGCGCGCAGCCGCCGGCCGCATTCGAGAACGTGCTGCGCGACCTGTGGTCCAAGCGCGGAGACGCCGAGCTCGAGGGTGACGCGGAGGCCGAAGCCGCCGCCGTCTAACGCGTGAGCGCGCCTTCGATGGCGCTCACGATCGCGGGGTCGTCCGGCTTCTGCTTCGGCCGGAACCGGAGGACCTCGCCGTCGGGCAGCACCAGGAACTTCTCGAAGTTCCACTCCACGCGTCCGGCCTTGCCGTTCGCGTCGGGTGTCTCCTTGAGAGCCTTGAAGAGTTCGGCGGCGTTCCGCCCGTTGACCTTCACCTTGTCGTTCACCGGGAAGGTGACGCCGTAGGTGGTCGAGCAGAACTCCGTGATCTGCTCCACGGAACCGGGCTCCTGCAGGAACTGGTTGCTCGGGAAGCCCACCACGCTGAAGCCACGATCACCGTACAGACGCTGCAACTCCTCGAGCTGCTCGTACTGCGGGGTGAGTCCGCACTTCGACGCGACGTTCACCACCAGCAGCACATCGGCGCCGAGGTCATCGAGAGTCTTCTCGTTGCCCTGCGCATCGGTGAAGGGGATCGAACGGAGCGCGGAATCGGTCATACTCCACAGCTTAGGTCGATGGGGCACCACAGGCTCCGCGTCTGGGAGAATGGTCAGGACATGACTCTCGCCACCGCATCCGCGCGCACGCTTCGCATCGGTCCCATCGACCTCGACGTGCCGGTGGTCCTCGCGCCCATGGCCGGGATCACGAACACCGCCTTCCGTCGTCTGTGCCGTGAGTACGGTGCCGGCCTCTACGTCAGCGAGATGATCACCTCGCGCGCGCTCGTCGAGCGCAACGAGACGACGATGCGTCTGATCCGCCATCACGAGAGCGAGACGCCCCGGTCGATCCAGCTCTACGGCGTCGACCCGAAGACCATCGCCGAGGCCGTGCGGATCATCGTCGCCGAGGATCACGCCGATCACATCGACCTGAACTTCGGTTGCCCCGTCCCCAAGGTGACGCGCAAGGGCGGGGGAGCGGCCCTTCCCTGGAAGAGCTCGCTCTTCAGCGACATCGTCACGCAGGCCGTCAAGGCTGCGGGCGACGTGCCGCTCACGGTGAAGATGCGCAAGGGCATCGATCCGGACCACCTCACGTTCCTCGACGCCGGGCGCGCAGCCGAAGACGCGGGTGTCGCCGCGGTCGCCCTGCACGCCCGCACCGCCAGCGAGTTCTATTCGGGCAACGCCGACTGGAACGCGATCGGCGAGCTCAAGCAGGCCGTCACCAGCATCCCGGTGCTCGGCAACGGCGACATCTGGTCGGCCGACGACGCCGTGCGCATGATGGCCGAGACCGACTGCGACGGAGTGGTCGTCGGACGCGGATGCCTCGGCCGCCCCTGGCTCTTCGGCGAACTGGCCGCCGCCTTCGGCGCCGAGAGCCACCCGGTCGACGCGACCCTCGGATTCGTGGCCGACGCCTTCCGCCGGCATGCCGAGCTGCTGGTCGAGTTCTTCGAGGACGAGGACCGCGGGTGCCGCGACGTTCGCAAGCACGTGGCCTGGTACTTCAAGGGGTACCCGGTGGGAGGCGACATCCGCACCGGACTCGCGACGGCGTCGAGCCTCGCCGAGATCGATGACCTGCTCGGACGCCTCGATCACACCGCGCCCTACCCCGGAGCGGATGCCGAGGGCCAGCGCGGACGCGCCGGCCGTCCCAAGCGCCCGGCGCTTCCGGACAAGTGGCTCGACTCGCGCGAGATCGCCGCGTCGGCCTCGGAGATGATGCGCGGAGCAGAGATCGAGAACAGCGGTGGGTGACGCGGTCACACCGGCGCGCGCACCTCGCGGCGACGGATACGACGCGCGCGACGCCGAGCGCTTCTTCGCCGAGACCCATCGTTCGGAGCGCGACGACTTCGCCCGCGACCGGGCCCGCGTCCTGCACTCGGCGGCCCTGCGCCGCCTCGCCGCCAAGACGCAGGTGCTGAGCCCCGCGAGCACGGCCGACTTCGCCCGCAACCGCCTCACCCACTCGCTCGAGGTGGCGCAGGTGGGGCGCGAACTCGCCACCGCTCTGGGGGTCTCGGCCGACGTCGTCGACACCGCCTGCCTCAGTCACGATCTCGGGCATCCGCCCTTCGGCCACAACGGTGAGCGTGCGCTCAACGAATGGGCGGCCGACATCGGCGGATTCGAGGGCAACGCGCAGTCGCTGCGCATCCTCACACGTCTCGAGGCGAAGGTGCTCGACGACGACGAGCGCTCCGTCGGACTCAATCTCACGCGCGCGAGTCTCGACGCCACATGCAAGTACCCGTGGACGGTCGACAGTCCGGTGCCCGACCCCGGTGGCCGGCTCAAGTTCGGCGTGTACCCCGAGGACGAGGCGGTCTTCCGCTGGATGCGCGAGGGTGCGCCCGGGCGTCTGCGCTGCATCGAGGCCGAGATCATGGATCTCTCCGACGACATCGGCTATTCGGTGCACGACTTCGAGGATGCGATCGTCAACGGCTACCTCGACGTCGCCCAGCTCTCGGATCCGGCAGAGCACGAGGCCCTGCTCGGACGCATCCAGCAGTGGGTGGGGTACGACTTCACGCGCGAGGAGCTGGCCGACGCGCTCTACCGTCTCTCGTCGCAGTCGATGTGGCTCTCTTCGTTCGACCGCAGCCGCCAGTCGCTCGCGCGTCTGAAGAACCTGACGAGCGACCTGATCGGGCGCTTCGCCCGCGCGGCCGTCTCGGCGACCCGCGAGGCCTACGGCAGCAAGGCCCTGGTGCGCTACAACGCACACGTCGTCGTGCCGCGCGTGGTCGAGGCCGAGATCGCCGTGCTCAAGGGCATCATGGGCCAGGCCATCGTGACGATCGAGGCGCGCAAGGGCGTCTACAAGGAGCAGCGCCGGGTGCTCACCCGTCTCGCAGACGCACTCTGGCAGACCGACACGCTGTGGTCGGCCGGTGCCGATGTGCTCGAACCGGCGTTCGCCGCGGACTTCCACGACGCCGACACCGATGATCAGCGCGCCCGCGTCATCGTCGACCAGATCGCCAGCCTCACCGACCAGAGCGCGATCGACTGGCACAACCGCCTCGTGGGCGAGATCGACCCGGCCGAGGTCGGCATCTGGACCCCCCGTCACGCACGCCCCGGGGCGCGCGCGCACGCCGAGAGGTCGACCGTCGTCGAAGGGGCCCGCTGATGCCCCGCATCCGGCAGGCCGACGTCGACGAGGTCAAGTCGCGCACGAACATCGCCGACATCGTGGGGGAGCGCGTCGCGCTGAAATCCGCCGGTGTGGGATCGCTCAAGGGACTCTGCCCGTTCCACGACGAGAAGAGCCCGAGCTTCCACGTGCGCCCGCAGGTGGGGTACTACCACTGCTTCGGCTGCGGCGAGTCGGGAGACGTCTACTCGTTCCTGCGCGAGATGGATCACGTGAGCTTCACCGAGGCGGTGGAGCGGCTCGCCGGCCGCATCGGCTACACCCTCCACTACGAGGACGGCGGTGCTGCTCCCGAGACGAGCGGTCGGAGCCGGCTCTACGCCGCGAACACCGCGGCGGCCGAGTTCTTCCGGGCGCAGCTGCTGTCGGCGGATGCCGAGGCGGGGCGACGGTTCCTGGGCGAGCGAGGCTTCGACGCGGGTGCCGCCGCGCACTTCGGCGTGGGCTTCGCGCCGCGCGGATGGGACGGCATGCTCAAGGCGCTGACGGCCCAGGGCTTCACGCGCGAGGAGCTGAGCACCGCGGGCCTGGTCTCCACCGGGCAGCGCGGCGTGTACGACCGATTCCGCGGGCGCCTGGTCTGGCCGATCCGCGATGTGTCGGGCCAGACGATCGGGTTCGGCGCGCGCAAGCTCTTCGACGACGACCAGGGGCCGAAGTACCTCAACACCCCCGAGACGCCGATCTACAAGAAGGCGCAGGTGCTCTACGGTCTCGATCTCGCCAAGCGCGACATCTCCCGCGGAGATCCGCGGCGCGTCGTGGTCGTCGAGGGATACACCGATGTCATGGCGTGCCATCTCGCCGGCCTCACGACGGCGGTGGCGACCTGTGGAACGGCCTTCGGCGCCGAGCACATCAAGGTGCTGCGCCGGGTGATGGGCGACGACAACGCCTCGGGTGAGGTCGTGTTCACGTTCGACGGCGATGAGGCGGGACAGAAGGCGGCGCTGCGCGCGTTCACCGAGGACGACCGCTTCAACGCGCAGACGTTCGTGGCCGTGGCCCCCGACAGCCTCGACCCCTGCGACCTGCGGCTGCAGCGCGGTGATGCCGCGGTGCGCGGCCTCATGGACGCCAAGGTGCCGATGTTCGAGTTCGCGATCGACCGCAAGCTCGCCGGCTTCGACCTGGCGACGGTGGAGGGGCGCGTCGGTGCTCTGCGCGCGGCAGCCCCGATCGTGGCCGAGATTCGCGATCGCCTGCTGCGTCCCGGATACGAGCGCGTGCTCGCCCGCCGTCTGGGCATGGATCCGACCGAGGTGCACACCGAAGTGGAGCGCTCGGCGAGGGGCGGCTCGCAGAGCGCCCCGGCGCGGCGCGAGACGGTACCGTCCGGCGGGGGTGAGGGAGCGGCATCCGGAATCGCACCGGTCACGCTCGCGAGCCTGCCACGCTCGGCCGATGTCGCCGTGGAGCGCGATGCTCTGATGGGAGCGCTGCAGTACGGTCACCAGATCGACCAGCCGCTGCTCTCGCGGGCGCTCGGCGCCCCCCTGCGCACCCCGGCCCTCGATGCCGTGCGCGAGGCCGTGGCCGCCGCTGCCGACCGCACGCGGGCGGGGTGGGCGACGGATGCCGTCAACAGCGTGCGCGAGCCGTACCGCACGCTCGCGGGTGAACTGCTCATGATGCCCTTCCCCGCGCGCAACGAGGAGGGCGCCGTGGCCAGCACCACCGATCTCGCGCGACGCCTCATCATGCGGCAGCTCGAGAGCGAGAAGCAGGAGCTCCTGGGCGCGGTCCAGCGGGTGCCTGCCGACTCCGACGGCGGTCGTGCGCTCCGCATGCGATTGCGCGACATCGACATCGAGCGTCAGCGGTTCGTCGAGTCGTAACCCCCCACGGCCGTCGGGGGAGGGCAGGATGGGATGCATGTCCCGCAGGCACGCCTCCACCCACGCCATCGACTGCTCCGATCTGGTCATCGACCGGATCGGGCACGGCTCTCCGACGCGTGCGGTCGACGGCGTCTCGTTCTCGCTCGCCCCGGGCGCGCTCCTCTGCATCGCCGGTCCCACGGGATCGGGTAAGTCGAGCCTCGTGGCGGCGCTGGCCGGATCCACCGATCCCTCGGTGAAGGTCGTCGGCGGGCGCGCGGAGGTCTGCGGCGTCGATGCGCGGCGTCCCGGGCGCAAGCACCGCGTGCTCACCTACCGCTCGGGTTTCGTGCCGCAGGGAGCCGGCGCCGATCTTCCGCCCCGGCTCACGGTCAACGAGGTGATCGCCGAACCCATCCTGATGCGCGAGAAGCGCGTGAACAGCAAGGCGCTCTCGATTCGCGTCGCCACGCTGCTCGACGAGCTGCATCTGCCGCTCGGCACCGCGGCGAAGTTCCCCTACGAGCTGAGCGCGGGAATGCGCCAGCGCGTCGCGATCGCCCGTTCGTTCGTGCTCGAACCGCAGGTGCTCATCGCCGACGAGATCCTCGCGAACCTCGATCTCGAGGTGCGTCCGGTGGTCTTCGATGCGATCACACGGCGACGGAAGGAGCAGTCGATGGCGGCTCTGCTCGTCACGAACGACGCCGACTTCATCCGTGAGCTCAACGCCGAGACGCTCATGCTGCGCGCCGGGCACGTGGTCGCGCGGGGGGTCGGGAAGGACCTGCTCTGGGTGCCGAACGCGGAGGCGGATTCCCGGCGCTGAGCGCGACACGCCCGAGAGCGCGATAACCGCCTCCGGTGTCACGTGCACCGCTCGGAGTTTGCTAAGCTTGTCGAGTTGCCCGCGCAGCGGAGCACATTCCTCGGTAGCTCAATTGGCAGAGCAGCCGGCTGTTAACCGGCAGGTTCTTGGTTCGAGTCCAAGCCGGGGAGCCAATGAGAAGCCCCTCTTCGGAGGGGCTTTTCCCTTTTCTCGGTCGGCCCTCCTCGCCTCGCCGCTCGGGCGTTCGGCGAGGGCGTCCGGCCGCTCTCGCGTGCGCTCGGGGAATACGAGGGGTAGAGTGGCGTTGCATCTAATACCCCCAGGGGGTATCCACGAACACTCCGAAGGAGTTCCCATGAGCGACACCACCGCCGACTACCGGGTGACCGGGATGACCTGTGGCCACTGCGAGATGTCGGTCCGCGAGGAGGTCGAGCAGATCGAGGGCGTCGAGATCGTCGACGTCAGCGCGCAGACCGGGATGCTGCGCATCACCGCTGCGGACGTCGACGATGCGCAGATCCTCTCGGCCGTATCCGAGGCCGGGTACTCGGCCGTCCGCGTCTGATGACCGCCGGGGCGATCGGCGTCGACCTCGAGATCGGCGGGATGACGTGCGCGTCGTGCGCGACGCGGATCGAGAAGAAGCTGAATCGGCTCGACGGGGTGACCGCCACGGTCAACTACGCGACCGAGAAGGCGTCGGTCGCGGCGCCGGAGGGCTACGACCCGGCCGTCCTGATCGCCGAGATCGAGAAGGCCGGGTACACGGCGGCGCTGCCCGTCCGCGCCCAGGATGCCGACCCCGATGCCGCGGGCGAACCCGAGCTCGACGGCCTGCGCACCCGGCTCTGGGTCTCCGTGGCGCTGACCGTCCCCGTCATCGCGATGGCGATGATCCCGGCGCTGCAGTTCACCTACTGGCAGTGGGCATCGTTGACGCTCGCGGCTCCCGTCGTGGTGTGGGGCGGGTGGCCGTTCCACCGAGCGGCCTGGGTGAACCTCCGACACGGTGCGGCGACCATGGACACGCTCGTGTCGATGGGAACGATCGCGGCGTTCCTCTGGTCGCTCTACGCGCTGTTCTTCGGCATGGCGGGCATGCCGGGTATGACCCATCCGTTCGAATTCGTCCTGACGCCGTCCGACGGCGCCGATGCGATCTACCTCGAGGTCGCGGCGGGCGTGACGACCTTCATCCTCGCCGGTCGCTACTTCGAGAAGCGGTCGAAGCGTCGTGCGGGGGCGGCGCTGCGCGCTCTGCTGGAGCTCGGAGCGAAGGACGTCGCGGTGCTCCGGGGAGGTGTCGAGCAACGCGTCCCGGCGGACGATCTGCGGATCGGCGACGAGTTCGTGGTGCGCCCCGGTGAGAAGATCGCGACCGACGGCATCGTCGTCTCGGGTACGTCGGCCGTCGACGCCTCGATGATGACGGGCGAGTCCGTTCCCGTCGAGGTCGCCGCGGGAGACTCCGTCACCGGCGCGACCGTGAACGCCGGCGGCCGCCTCGTCGTCCGGGCGACACGGATCGGGGCCGACACCCAGCTCGCGCAGATGGCGCGACTGGTGGAGGAGGCACAGACCGGGAAGGCCGAGGTGCAGCGCCTGGCCGATCGCATCTCGGGTGTCTTCGTGCCGATCGTTCTGGTGATCGCGCTCGGCACGCTCGTCACCTGGTTCGCCGTCGGTGCGTCGGCCACGATGGCGTTCACGGCGGCCGTCGCGGTGCTGGTCATCGCCTGCCCGTGCGCCCTCGGCCTGGCGACGCCGACCGCGCTGCTCGTGGGTACCGGTCGCGGAGCCCAGCTGGGAATCCTCATCAAGGGCCCCGAAGTGCTCGAATCCACGCGCGCGGTCGACACGGTCGTGCTCGACAAGACGGGAACGGTCACCCGGGGCGCGATGAGCCTCGTGGACGTGATCGTCGAGCCGGGAGCGGATCGCACACGACTGCTCCGCCTCGCCGGTGCCCTCGAGGCCGCCTCCGAGCATCCGATCGGACGGGCGATCGCGCAGGCGGCGGAGGCCGAAGCCGGGACGCTTCCGGCGGTCGACGGCTTCGTCAACCACCCGGGCATCGGAGTGGAGGGCGTCGTGGACGGGCATCGCGTGCGCGTCGGCCGCGCGACGATGTTCGCCGAAGCGACGAGCACGCGTGACCACTCCATCCACGGTTCCCAGGAGGAGGCGGGGCGCACGGTCGTGACGGTCGGCTGGGACGGATCGGTCCGAGGCGTGCTCGTCGTGGCGGATGCCGTGCGGCCGACGAGCGCCGCAGCGGTCGAGCAGCTGAAGGCGCTCGGCCTCACCCCGGTGCTGCTGACGGGCGACAACGCGGCCGTCGCGCGTCATATCGCTCGCGAGGTCGGCATCGACGAGGTCATCGCCGAGGTGCTCCCCGCGCAGAAGGCCGAGGTCGTCGCGCGGCTGCAGAGCGAGGGACGAACGGTCGCGATGGTCGGCGACGGCGTCAACGATGCGCCTGCGCTCGCGCGTGCCGACCTCGGCATCGCGATGGGAACGGGAACGGATGCCGCGATCGAGGCATCCGACATCACGCTGGTCCGCGGGGATCTGCGCAGCGCCGTCGACGCGATCCGCCTGTCGCGCCGCACCCTGCGCACGATCCGGACGAACCTGTTCTGGGCCTTCGCGTACAACGTGGCGGCGATCCCTGTCGCCGCCCTCGGACTGCTGAACCCGATGCTGGCCGGCGCCGCGATGGCGTTGTCGAGCGTGTTCGTGGTCGGCAACAGTCTGCGCCTGCGAGGATTCCGCAGTGGCGCACGCGACGAGCGGAGAGAACGATGAGCGAGACGCACCCACACGCGCACCCGGAGCACGAGCACGAGGTGCCACCCCACGGAGGCCAGGCGAAAGTCGACGACCATTCCGGACACCCCGAGCACGCCGGACACTCCGGCCACGCCGGTCAATCCGGACACTCCGGGCACGCCGGTCATTCCGGCCACGGCGACCACGTGGGCCAATTCCGGCGACTCTTCTGGATCAACCTGGTGCTCGCGGTCCCCGTCGTGCTGCTCTCCCCGATGTTCGCGATGATCATCGGCTACGAGATCCCCGACGGCCCGGTGCGTTTCGTCGCCCCGGTGATCGGTTCGGTGATGTACGTGTGGGGCGGCCGGCCGTTCCTCCAGGGCGCCGTCGGCGAACTGCGCGCGCGACGCCCCGGCATGATGCTGTTGATCGCCCTCGCGATCACGGTCGCCTTCTTCGCCTCGTGGGGAGCGACGCTCGGGGTGCTGCATCACGAGCTGGAGTTCTGGTGGGAGCTCGCCCTCCTCATCGTCATCATGCTGCTCGGTCACTGGATCGAGATGCGCTCACTCGCGCAGACGACGTCGGCGCTCGACTCGCTGGCCGCGCTCCTGCCGGACGAGGCCGAACGCATCGAGGGCGAGCGCCCCGTGCGCGTGCCGCCCGACGAACTCCGCGTGGGCGATCTCGTCGTCGTGCGTCCCGGCGCGCGGGTACCCGCCGACGGCCGGATCGTCGACGGCAGCGCGGCGATGGACGAGTCGATGATCACCGGGGAGTCGCGTCCCGTGACCCGTACGCCCGGCGACATCGTCACGGCGGGCACGGTGGCGACCGATTCGGGCCTCCACGTCGAGATCACGGCGGTCGGTGACGACACGGCGCTGGCCGGCATCCGTCGACTCGTCGAGGATGCGCAGAACTCCACCTCGCATGCTCAGCGGCTCGCCGACCGTGCGGCGGCGCTGCTCTTCTGGTTCGCCCTGATCTCGGCGGCGGTGACCGCCGTGGTGTGGTCGGCCGTCGGCGACGTCGATGCCGCCGTCGTGCGCTCGATCACGGTCCTCGTGATCGCCTGCCCGCACGCCCTGGGTCTGGCGATCCCGCTCGTGGTCTCGATCGCGACCGAACGGGCCGCTCGCGCGGGCATCCTGGTGAAGGACCGGTTGGCGCTCGAGCGCATGCGCACCGTCGACACGGTGCTGTTCGACAAGACCGGAACGTTGACACGCGGCGAGCCGGTCGTCACCGACATCGCGGCGGCCGACGGAGTCGATCCGGCCCGTGTGCTCGCAGTGGCGGCGTCGGCGGAGGGTGACAGCGAGCACCCCCTCGCCCGGGCGATCGTCCGCGCGGCGGAGGAACGTGGACTCGACACCCCGTCGGCCGTCGGCTTCTCGTCGTCGCCGGCGGTCGGGGTCCGGGCGACCGTCGACGGTGCCGATGTGCGCGTGGGCGGTCCGAAGCTGCTCGATGAGATCGGAGCGCACGAGCTGCCCGTCGCCGAGACGTGGCGGGCGACGGGCGCGATCATCCTGCACGCGGTGGTTGACGGTACGGTGATCGGCGCATTCGCGCTGGCCGATGAGGTGCGCGCCGAGTCCCGTACCGCGGTCGACGACCTGCGTCGTCGCGGCGTGGAGGTCGTCATGATCACCGGAGATGCGCAGGCGGTCGCGGATGCCGTCGCCGCGGAGCTCGGCATCCGACGCGTGTTCGCGGGGGTGCGTCCGGAGGACAAGTCGGCGAAGGTCGCGGAGCTGCAGCGGGAGGGCAGGATCGTCGCGATGGTGGGCGACGGCGTGAACGATGCTCCCGCGCTGGCACAGGCGGACGTCGGGATCGCGATCGGCGCGGGCACCGACGTGGCGATCGCTTCGGCCGGGGTGATCCTGGCCAGCTCCGATCCCCGCGCCGTCGTGTCCGTCATCGAGCTGTCGCGTGCGACCTACCGCAAGATGTCGCAGAACCTCTGGTGGGCGGCTGGATACAACCTGCTCTCCGTGCCTCTGGCCGCGGGTGTGCTGGCGCCGATCGGGTTCGTGCTGCCGATGTCGGTCGGTGCGGTGCTGATGTCGCTGTCGACGGTCGTCGTCGCGCTCAACGCCCAGCTCCTGCGCCGGCTCGACCTCCGACCCGACGACCGCGACGTTCTAGCGGGAAGCTCCCGCGAGCGTGCCGGTCACGGGGCCTGAGGGGTCGAAGATCACGCACTGGATGGTCCGGTCGTCGTGCTCGTCCCACGAGGTCTCGCTCGGGATGAGGGGGAACACCTCGAACACCGACTCGGCCTTCTCGAGACCGATGAACGCCGTGTAGGGCTCTCCGATGCACTCCATGCTCGCCGCGTCGATGTCGGTCTCCGAGAAGTCGCCGTCGGGCATGGTGATCTCGTGGAAGACCTCCTGGTCGTGCGGCTCCGTGCAGGGCACCACGTCGATGTCTTCGCGCAGCCCGCTGGGGGCGTCCATCATGCAGTCGCCGAGCTCGAGGGCGACGATGTCGATGGTGGCCTCCTCCGTCACCTGACCCGTCCCGGAATCGCGTTCGGGTTCGTCCGAACTGCTGCATCCGAGCAGTGTGAGCGAGAGAGTCGCCGTGAGTGCGAGCGCGGCGAGGCCGCGGTGTGTACGCCGGGTCATGTGCGGCCTCAGCCTTCCAGGTCGTCGACGCCGGGCAGCCAGCTGGCGCCGGGACGGCCCCAGCCGCGCTTACGGGCGATCTTCTGCGCGGTCTTCCAGTCGCCGTCCGACAGGCGGTCCACGTAGAGGATGCCGTCGAGGTGGTCGAACTCGTGCTGCATGATGCGTGCGCGCCATCCGTCGACCGCGATCGACACCGGTGCGCCCGCGAGGTCGATGCCGGTGACCCGGACGTGCTCGGAGCGGCGCAGCGGGAAGCGCTCGCCCGGGAACGACAGGCATCCCTCGGACTCCAGGTCGGGATCGGGGGAGCCGGGCTCGATCGGAGTGATCCAGAGCTCGGGATTGATGATCACGCCGCGCCAGGGCTGATCGTCGTCATCGACGTACGAGTAGGTGTAGATGCGCAGGGCGACGCCGACCTGCGGTGCGGCCAAGCCGACACCCGGAGCGATGTCCATCGTCTCGAACATGTCGGCGACGAGGGTGCGGATCTCATCGGTGATCTCGTCGACGGGAGAAGCGGGGGAGTGCAGGACGGGGTCGCCCATGATGCGAATCGGAAGTACAGCCACGTCACAACCCTACTGGGCGCACTGCGACGGGTAGGGTCGTAGGGTGAGCGCAGGGGTGTGGAAGTGAACTCGGTAGAAGACGTCGGCGAGCAGCTCGTCGGTGTCTTCCAGAACCCCGGGCTGCTCCTCGGCATCCCGCTCGCGCTGGCCGGTGCGGTGTTCATGTCGCTCGGCGCGCAGTACCAGCACCGCGGCGTCGAGAAGGTCGAGCGCCTGAGCGGTTCGCAGGGGACGTCGGGCCTCAGCTTCGACCAGCTCCGCCGGCTGCTCACACGCCCCTCCTGGATCATCGGCACCCTGATGCTGGGCCTGGCGATCGTGTGCCAGCTCGCCGCTCTCGTGCGCGCTCCGCTCATGGTCGTGCAGCCGCTCGGCGCCATCGCGCTGGTGATCACGACACTGCTGAACGCCCGCATCTCCGGGCACTCGCCGACGAAGAAGTCCATCACCGCGATCATCTGCTGTGTCGGCGGCATCTTCCTGTTCGTCTTCTTCGCCGCGCTGTTCGCCACCGAGCGCGAGGTGCAGGATCGCGAACTGTTCGTGATCCTCGCCATTCTCCTCGTCGTGATCATCGTGCTCGGCGCCTGCTGGCTCGTATTGCGGCACCGCATGCGCGCCCTGTTCTACGTGATCGGCGCCGGTGTGCTCTACGGCTTCGTCGCCACCCTGGCGAAGGTCGTCATCAAGCGCATCGAGGCGGGGCAGTTCGAGTGGATCACCGCGATCTGCGTCATCGCCCTCGTCGCGGCCGCGGCGGTCGGGGCGTACTTCGTGCAGACCGCCTACAGCTCCGGCCCGCCCGACCTCGTCATCGCCGGCCTCACGGTCGTCGACCCGCTCATCGCCGTGCTCATCGGAATGGTGATCCTCGGCGAGGCGGCCGCTGCACCGCCTTGGGCGCTCGTGATCTACGGCGTCGCCGGGGCCGTCGCGGTCTACGGCGTGGTCAACCTCGCCCGCTACCACCCGCAGGTGCTCAGCGAGAGCCAGGAGATCGGCATCACGCGCGGCAGCGACGGCGGTACCGCAACGACGAACCCCGGCGCCGAGCAGGCACCGGGGTCCGAGGAGACGGATCGTCCGTAGAGCGGTTCTCGGTCCGCCCGATCAGTACGCCTGATCGATGAGATCCGGCGAGACCTCGGAGGCCGCGGCCTCGTCGACGAAGAAAACCGTGCGCTTGCGCCCGCGGGCACCGGCGACCGGAACACTCGTGTAGCTCGCACCGGCGAGGGCCAGGCCCAGCGCCGACGCCTTGTCGGCGCCCGTGAGCACCAACCAGACGCGCTTCGAGGTGTTGATGACCGGACGCGTCAGCGTGACGCGCTCGGGCGGAGGCTTCGGCGAGTTGCGCACGGGGAGAGCGGCCGCATCCGTCACCGTGACCTCTTCGCGATCGGGGAAGAGCGAGGCGATGTGCCCGTCGGGCCCGACCCCCAGGAAGCACACCGCGAACGCGGGCCACGGGTTCTCGTCGGTGCCGAAGCGCGCGAGCTCGGCGGCGTACGCGGCCGCCGCCTCGTCGAGGGTGAGGCCGTCATCGGAGCCGGCGACCTCGTGGATGTTCTCGGGCGGTACCGGGATGTGGTCGAGCAGCGCGTTGCGCGACTGGAGTGCGTTGCGATCGGCGTCGTCGCGCGGCACGAAGCGCTCGTCGCCCCACCAGAAGTGCACGAGCGACCAGTCGATCGACGCGGCCCGCGGGTCCTCGCGCGTCGCCGTCAGGACCGCGCCGCCCATCGAACCGCCCGTGAGGGCGACGTGGGCGACGCGACCGTTGACGGTACGGGCGCGCAGGCGCGTCAGGAAACGATCGGCGACCCGTGCGGCCACGTCGGTGGGGGTGGCCTCGACCACGACCCGCTTCTCTGCGGACGTTGCGTCGCTCACGTCGTCACTCTCCTGTCTCGGGCGGGCCCAGCTTCTCCCAGCCCTCGGTGATCACTCGACCGTACAGGAGGTCGGGATCCAGGCGGCGCAGCTCCTCGGCGAGGCATTCGCGAAGGGTGCGCCGGGGAAGGTGCAGGTCGTGGTTCGGCTGATCGGGCTGCGTGAGCTGGGCGACGCCGGGCGACGGGCGCTCGAGCAGGATGTCGCCCGACTCGCGGGTCAGCCGCACGGAACGGATGCCGTCGTGCCAGATCTCCGGCTGTTCGGAGAACCAGCGGACCGGAACCTCGAGAGCGAGCTGCAGCCAGGCGGCCAGCAGCGCGGTCGACGGGGAGGCGGCGGCGCCGCGGACCTCGATCGCGGTGATCGGCTCGAACGGCGGCTGATCGAGCACGGCCGCGAGCTGCTCGCGCCAGTGCGTCAGACGGGTCCACGCGAGGTCGGTGTCACCCGGGGCGTGGGTCTTGCCGAGCAGCGCGAGGCGGTCGCGCACGTCGTGCGCGGTCGCGGCATCCGTGATCCGGCGCTGGGCGATCCGGCCCAGCGGCGACGACGACGGCGAGGTCGGTGCCTCTTCCGGCCACCAGGCCACGACCGGAGCATCCGGCAGCAGCAGGCCCGTGATGAGGCTCTCCTCGTTGCTCGCGGCGTCGCCGTAAGCGTGTAGGACGACGACCTCGCTCGCTCCGGCATCCCCGCCGACGCGGATCTGGGCGTCGAGACGGGACTCGCCCTCGCCCGTGGTGAGCACGATGACGCGCATCGGGTGCTCGCGCGATGCGTCGTTGGCCGCATCGATGGCCGCCTCGGCGACGCCGTTGCGGGCCGAGATCACGAGGGTCAGCACGCGGCCGAGGGCGACGGCGCCGCCCTCTTCGCGCACCTTCACGAGCTGCTTGGCGACCTGGCTGACGGTCGTGTCGGGAAGGTCGATGATCACGGTCGTCTCCAGACTCGTCCGTCGCGGGCAAGCAGGGCATCGGCGGATGCTGGACCCCACGAACCGGGTGCGTACTGCTCAACCGGGCCGCCCTCGGACGCCCAGAACTTCTCGACGGGGTCGAGGATCTTCCACGAGAGCTCGACCTCCTCGTGCCGCGGGAACAGCGGCGGATCGCCCAGCAGGACGTCGAGGATGAGGCGCTCGTAGGCCTCGGGGCTGGCCTCGGTGAAGGCGTGGCCGTATCCGAAGTCCATCGTCACATCGCGCACGTTCGACCCGCTGCCCGGCACCTTCGAGCCGAAGCGGATCGTGACGCCCTCGTCGGGCTGCACGCGGATGACCAGTGCGTTCTGACCGAGCTCCGAGGCGTTGCCGCGTCCGAACAGGTGCTGCGGAGCGCGGTTGAAGACCACGGCGATCTCGGTGACGCGGCGGCCCAGACGCTTGCCGGTGCGCAGGTAGAACGGCACACCCGACCAGCGGCGCGTGTCGATCTCGAGCTTGATCGCGGCGTAGGTCTCGGTGGTCGACTCGGGGTTCATGCCTTCCTCGTCCAGGAAGCCGGTGACCTTCTCGCCGCCCTGCCATCCACCCGCGTACTGGCCGCGCGCGGTCGCCTGCGAGAGGTCGTCCGGTACGTGCACCGCCGCGAGGACCTTCTCCTTCTCGGCGCGCAGGTGCTCGGCGGAGAGGCTGATGGGCTCCTCCATCGCGGTGAGCGCGAGCAGCTGGAGCAGATGGTTCTGGATGACGTCGCGCGCGGCGCCGATCCCGTCGTAGTACCCCGCGCGCCCGCCGACGCCGATGTCCTCGGCCATCGTGATCTGCACGTGGTCGACGTAGTTGCGGTTCCAGATCGGCTCGTAGAGCTCGTTGGCGAAGCGCAGAGCGAGGATGTTCTGCACCGTCTCCTTGCCCAGGTAGTGGTCGATGCGGAAGATCGAGTCGGCCGGGAACGCGACCTCGAGCGCGGCGTTGAGCGCACGCGCGGAGTCCAGGTCATGCCCGAACGGCTTCTCGATCACCACGCGCCGCCAGCGCGAATCCTCGTCGGCATCCTCCCCGACCAGTCCCGAGTCCTTCAGCTGCTTCGCGACGAGCGGGAAGTCCTTCGGCGGGATCGACAGGTAGTAGGCGTGGTTGCCCATGGTGCCGCGTTCGACGTCGAGCTGGTCGACGGTGTCCTTCAGCTTCTGGAACGACTCGGGGTTGTCGAACTCGCCCGAGACGAACCGGATGCCCTGCAGCAGCTGCGCCCACGTCTCCTCACGGAACGGCGTGCGCGCGTGCTGCTTGACGGCCTCGTAGACGACCTGGGCGAAGTCCTGGTCCTCCCAATCGCGTCGGGCGAACCCGACGAGTGCGAAGCCGGGCGGGAGCAGACCGCGGTTGGCGAGGTCGTAGACCGCCGGCATGAGCTTCTTGCGAGACAGATCTCCGGTGACGCCGAAGATCACCAGGGCGCTGGGCCCGGCGATCCTGTTGAGACGGCGGTCATCGGGATCGCGCAGCGGGTTGTGCCCGCGCGAGAGGGGAACAGACATCGGTGAGGGATTCTCCTGCTGACTACTTCTGTGCGGCTTCGAAGAGGGTGAGCACGTCGGCCGACGAGTCGGTGATCGTCAGGGAGACGACGGGGCGACCGTGCTCGGCCAGGACTGCGGCGTCGCCGGCAGCCTGAGCCTCGATGAGCTGGCCGAACGTGAACGGTCGCTCCGGGATCTCGAGATCGACATCGGTGCGCTCGAGGATCTGCAGGAAGACGCCCTGGGCGGGGCCTCCCTTGTGGTACTGACCCGTGGAGTGCAGGAAACGCGGTCCCCAGCCGAACGTCGTCGGGCGACCGGAATCGGCGGCGACGAGCTCGCGGAGACCCTGCAGCTGCGAGACCTCGAGGCGGTTGACGTAGGCCTGGATCGAGACGTAGCCGTCTTCGGCGAGCTGCGCCCACAGGGCGTCCAGCACGCCTTCGACGGTGCCCGAGACGGCGAGAGCCGGGTCGGACACGCGCACCTCGACGCCGTTCTCGGTGAACGCCGGAGCGGTCGGCTCCGGGCGCGCGTCGAGTAGACCGCGGGCCGCGACCTTCGCCGACTCGACGTCGGGCTGGTCGAACGGGTTGATCCGCAGCAGGTGGCCGGCGATCGCGGTGGCGTACTCCCAGACGATGAGCTGCGCGCCGAGCGAGCCGCTGACGAGGATCTCGCCCTCGTGACGCTCGTGCAGGTGGAACTCGTTGGCGTCGTCGACGAGACGGACGATCTGGAGGTCGGCGGGCTTCGAATCGAGCTCGGGGGAGACCGGCAGCAGGACCACGGGGAGGATTCCCGTGCCGTCCTTACCCGTGGACTCGGCGATCAGCTGCTCGATCCAGTCCGGCAGGCCCTTGATGTGGGTGCCGTCGGTGATGAGGCCCAGCTTGTCCCGGCGGGGATTGGTCGCGGCGATGGCCGCGCCGAGGCGCAGCGCAGGGTTCTCGGCCGAGTCGACCGCGACCTCGAGCAGCGAGGCCTCGGCCTCGTTCAGGAGCTCGTCGATGTCGACGCCCGCGAGGCCGGACGGCACGAGGCCGAACGCGGTCAGCGCGGAGTAGCGACCGCCGACGTTCGGGTCGGCGTTGAACACGCGGTAGCCGGTCTCGCGCGCCGAGACGTCGAGCGGGGAGCCCGGGTCGGTGACGACGACGATGCGCTCCAGCGGGTCGATGCCGAGGTCGCGGAAGGCGGCCTCGAACGTGCGGCGCTGGGAGTCGGTCTCGACGGTCGAGCCCGACTTCGAGGAGACGACGAGCACGGTGTCGGCGAGTCCTTCGTCGAGGGCCGCGAGCACCTGGCCCGGGGCCGTCGAGTCGAGGATCGTGAGCGGCTTGCCCGCGGTCTGAGCGATCACCTCGGGGGCGAGCGACGATCCGCCCATGCCCGCGAGGACGACGCGGTCGACGCCCTTCGAGGCGAGCTGTTCGCGGAGTGCGACGATCTCGTCGACGAGCGGACGCGAGACCGAGACGGCCTCGACCCAGCCCAGACGGATGGAGGCCTCGGCCTCGGCCGCCGGGCCCCAGAGGGTCGGGTCTCCGCCGGTGATCCGCGAGGCGACCAGGTCGCGCACGAGTGCGGGGACGACCTCGTCGATCGCGACGCGAGCGTCGCCGGAGGCGTGGATGCCGAAGGTCATCGCTGTGCCTCCAGCGTCTCGGCGACCTGTGCGAGCAGGTCGTGCCAGGAGTCGATGAACTTCGCGACGCCCTCGTCCTCCAGCACCTGGGTGACGTCGACGAGGTCGATTCCGACCTCCGCCAGCGCGTCGAAGACGGCGTGCGCCTCGGCGTAACCGCCCGTGATGGTGTCACCGGTGACGACGGCGTGGTCGAAGGTCGCCTCGAGCGTCTTCTCCGGCATCGTGTTCACGACGCCGGCCGCGACGAGCTCGGTCACGTAGAGCGTGTCGGGCAGCGAGGGGTCCTTGACGCCGGTGGAGGCCCAGAGCGGGCGCTGCAGGTTCGCGCCGGCGGCGAGGAGATCCTGCGCGCGCTTCTCGGCGAACTTCTTCTCGAACAGCTCGTAGGCCAGACGCGCGTTGGCTAGGCCGGCCTTGCTCTTGAGGGCCTTCGCCTGGTCGGTGCCGATCGCGTCGAGGCGCTTGTCGGTCTCGGTGTCGACGCGCGACACGAAGAACGAGGCGACCGAGTGGATGCCGGCGAGGTCGATGTCCGCCGCCTGCGCGCGCTCGAGGCCCGCGAGGTAGGCGTCGATGACCTCTTCGTAGCGCTCGAGGCTGAAGATCAGGGTGACGTTGACGCTGATGCCCGCGGCGATCGCCTCGGTGATCGCCGGCAGGCCCGCCTTCGTCGCGGGGATCTTGACGAGGAGGTTGGGGCGGTCGATCTTGCTCCACAGCTCCTTGGCCGATGCGACGGTGCCGTCGGTGTCATGAGCGAGGTCGGGGGAGACCTCGATCGACACGCGGCCGTCGACGTGGTTCGAGGCCTCCCACACCGGACGGAACACGTCGAGTGCGGCGGCGACGTCCTGCGTGGTGGCCGCGAACACGGCCTCCTCGGCGGAGGCGCCGGAGGCGGCGAGCTCGGTGACCTGGGCGTCGTAAGACGTGTTGCTCTTGTCGGTGAGCGCGTTCGCGAAGATCGTCGGGTTCGTGGTGACACCGACGACGTTGCGCGTCTCGATCAGCTCGGCGAGGTTGCCGGAGGAGATGCGGGTGCGCGAGAGGTCGTCGAGCCAGATGCTGACGCCGGCGGCGGCGAGCTGTGCGGTGGGGGTGCTCATGCGTTCTCCTTGGTGCTGTGTGCGGCGATGGTCTCGCGAGCGGCCGCGATCACGGCCTCCGTGGTGATACCGAACTTCTGGAACAGGGTCTTGTAGTCGGCGGATGCGCCGAAGTGGTCGATGCCGACCGAGCGTCCGCGGTCGCCGACGATGCCGCGCCACGTGAGCACGGAGCCGGCCTCGACCGACACGCGCGCGGTGACGGCGGCGGGGAGCACGCTCTCGCGGTAGGCCTCGTCCTGCTCGTCGAACCACTCGAGCGAGGGGGCCGACACGACGCGCACGCCGATTCCCTCGGAGGCGAGTGCGGCGCGGGCCTCGACGGCGAGCTGCACCTCGGATCCGGTGGCGACGATGATGACGTCGGGCGTGCCGTTCGCGGCTTCCGCCAGCACGTAGGCACCGCGGGCGGTGCGGTCGGCCGAGGCGAAGACCTCGCCTTCCGCGTCACCCTCGCCGCGCTCGAACACCGGGATGTTCTGACGGGTGAGGGCGATGCCGGCCGGACCCGCCTGGCGACGCAGGATCTCGAGCCAGGCGGCCGAGGTCTCGTTCGCGTCGGCGGGGCGCACCACCGCGAGGTTCGGGATGGCGCGCAGGGTCGCGAGCTGCTCGATCGGCTGGTGCGTGGGTCCGTCCTCGCCGAGCGCGACGGAGTCGTGGGTCCAGACGAAGACGCTGGGCACGTTCATGAGCGCGGCCAGACGCACGGCGGGGCGCATGTAGTCGCTGAAGATGAGGAACGTACCGCCGAAGGCGCGCGTCTTCCCGTGCAGCACGATGCCGTTGACGATCGCGCCCATGGCGTGCTCGCGGATGCCGAAGTGCAGCACGCGGCCGTACGGGCTGCCCGACCACTCGTGGGTGGACCACTCGGCCGGGATGAACGACGGGGCGCCCTTGATCGTCGTGAGGTTCGACTCGGCGAGGTCGGCCGATCCGCCCCAGAGCTCGGGGAGCTCGGCGGCGAGCGCGTTGATGACCTGGCCGGAGGCCGCACGGGTCGAGACGTCCTTGCCGGCCTCGAAGACCGGCAGGGCGTTCTGGATGTCGGCGGGCAGTTCGCCCGCCTCGAGACGGTCGAGGAGCTGCTTGCGCTCGGGGTTCGCCGCGGCCCAGGCGTCGAAGGACTCCTGCCACTCGGCACGGATGCCGGCGGCGCGGTCGGCGAGACCGCGGGTGTGGGCGATGACGTCGTCGGCGACGACGAACGTCTCCTCGGCGTCGAAGCCGAGGACCTTCTTGGTGGCGGCGAGCTCGTCGGCGCCGAGCGCCGAACCGTGGATCTTGCCGGAGTTCTGCTTGCCGGGCGACGGCCAGCCGATGATCGTCTTGAGGATGATGAGCGAGGGCTTGGAGGTCTCGCCCTTCGCGGCGTCGATGGCCGCGTTCAGCTCGGCGACGTCCTCGACGTACTCGCCGGTCTTCTTCCAGTCGACCGTCTGCACCTGCCAGCCGTAAGCCTCGTAGCGCTTCGCGACGTCTTCCGTGAAGGCGACGTTGGTGTCGTCCTCGATGGAGATCTGGTTCGAGTCGTAGATGGCGATGAGGTTGCCGAGCTGCTGGTGGCCCGCGAGCGAGGACGCCTCGCTCGTCACGCCTTCCTGCAGGTCGCCGTCACCGGCGATGACGTAGACGAAGTGGTCGAACGGGCTGGTGCCCGCTGCCGCCTCGGGGTCGAACAGGCCGCGCTCGTAGCGGGCGGCGTAGGCGAAGCCCACGGCCGACGCGAGGCCCTGGCCCAGGGGACCGGTGGTGATCTCGACGCCCTTGGTGTGACCGTACTCGGGGTGTCCCGGCGTGAGCGAGCCCCAGGTGCGGAGCGCCTTCAGGTCGTCGAGCTCGAGGCCGAAGCCGCCGAGGTAGAGCTGCACGTACTGCGTGAGCGAGGAGTGTCCGACCGAGAGGATGAAGCGGTCGCGACCGAGCCAGTCGGTGTCGGTCGGGTCGTGCCGCAGCACGCGCTGGTAGAGGAGGTAGGCGGCAGGAGCGAGGCTCATGGCCGTGCCGGGATGCCCGTTTCCGACCTTCTCCACGGCGTCCGCCGCCAGGAGGCGAGCGGTGTCCACCGCGCGCCGATCGATCTCATCCCACTGCAATTCCGACACGTTCATGCCCTTTCCGACAGTTTCGAGGGCGCCCGTATTCCCTGCGCCTCCGCATCGTCACGGAGAGTGTGCACAGCGCCGGGCGCGAGTGTTTTCAGCATAGCGGGGTGGGTCCGACCCCAGACCCCGTCTTACGCTCCGAGTCCGCCCCGCCGCGTGCCCTAGACTGGAAGGGTTGTCATGACGCGTGTGGAGGAGGCGATCGAGATCTCGACGATGTCTGATCAGACCGTGGGGAAGCGGTCCATCGGTCGCACGGTGAAGGCGTACGTCGCCCTCACCAAGCCGCGCGTCCTCGAGCTGCTCCTCGTGTCGACCGTGCCGGTGATGTTCCTGGCGTACGGCGGCATGCCCGATCTGTGGCTGGTGCTGGCGACCGTGATCGGCGGCGCGATGAGCGCCGGCTCCGCCGCGGCGTTCAACATGTACCTCGACCGCGACATCGACGCGCACATGCACCGCACCGAGAACCGCCCGCTCGTGACGGGCGAGGTCACGCCGCGCGGCGCGCTGGTGTTCTCCTGGACCCTCGCGGTGCTCTCGACGGTCTGGCTGCTGGTCACCACGAACTGGCTCGCGGCCGCTCTCTCGGCCTTCGCGATCTTCTTCTACGTCGTGATCTACACGATGCTCCTCAAGCGCCGGACCGAGCAGAACATCGTCTGGGGCGGGATCGCCGGGTGCTTCCCGGTGCTGATCGGCTGGGCGGCCGTGACCGGATCGCTCGACTGGCCCGCGTTCATCCTGTTCCTGCTGATCTTCCTGTGGACGCCGCCGCACTACTGGCCGCTGTCGATGAAGTACCGTGATGACTACGACGACGTCGACGTGCCCATGCTCGGCGTGACGCGCAACGCCTCGCAGGTCGGACTCCAGGTCATCCTCTACGCCTGGGCGACGCTGGCCTGTTCTCTGTTGCTGGTGCCGATCGCGAACATGGGCCTCGTCTACACGGTGTCGGCCCTGGTCTTCGGCGGATGGTTCGTCTACGAGTCGCACCGCCTGTACAACCGTGCGGTGCGGGGGACCGAGGCGCGGCCGATGCGAGTCTTCCACGCCTCGATCACCTACTTGACGTTGATCTTCGTGGCGGTCGCGGTCGACCCGCTGCTGCCCTTCTGATCGTCGGTCTCGGCATCCGCCTCGACGTCGTCGTTCACCGGAGTGCCGAGGGCCTCATCCGCTGAGGTCTCGTCGACGGCCGTGACCGTCGCGTCGCCCACCGGAGCAGTCGTGTCGTCGACCTCGGCCGTCCAGTCGATCGGCTCGACGACGACGGGCGTCGCCGCGGGGATCAGCGACTGCACGGCGACGAGGGCGACGGCGAGGAGGATGCCGAGCACGCCCGCGCCGAGCAGTGCGGAGCCCACGACGACCAGCGACTGACCGACGTAGACGTCGACGCCCGTCGCGGTGTTGTCGAGGAGCGTCGTGGTCATCGTCCCGATCTGCCCGGAGATGAGCCACCCACCCACCGCGGTCGAGGCGAGTGCGAGCACGAGGAGCAGCCAGAATCCGATGCTGCGTGTCAGTGACTTGTTCATGCCGACCACGATCACGGACGCGCTGATGACTCCGGTATGCGCAGCCTATGGATCGGCTGTCCGCGGACTCTGAGACGTCCGATCAGCCGGCGGAGGGGGTCCTGACCTCGTCGGCGACCGGGCGCTTCAGCTTCAGCACGACGACGGTGTAGGTCGCTGCCGAGAGCGAGGCGAGCACCATGTGGATGCCGACCAGCAGAGGCGGGAGTCCCGCGCGCGCCTGCCAGACCCCGACGCCGACCTGGATCGCGATGGCCAGGACCAGGACGACGAGCCACTTCCGCGGCGGGAGGCGCAGCGCCCAGGCGGCGATCGTCAGGGCGAGCACCAGAGCGGCGAGGATGTACCCGGGCCAGGAGTGCACGTGCGCGAGCACGGTCGCGTCGAATCCGTGCCGCAGCACATCCTGGTCGCCGGAGTGCGGGCCGGATCCGGTCGTCAGTACGCCGAACAGGATGGTGACCGCGAGAGCCAGCCCGGTGACGTGGCTGAGGATCATGAACCAGGTCGGCACCGCGCGCTCGCGCGGTCCCGGAGCCGCGTACAGGCGCACCAGGAATGCGGCCGTGACGCACACCAGGAGCAGGGACGACGTGTAGTGGAATCCGACGATGAACGGGTTCAGGCCGGTGAGCACCGTGATGCCGCCGACGAGCGCCTGCGCCATGACGCCGGCGAACACGACCCAGGCCAGGACGAGGAGATCGCGGCGCGCCGAGGTGCGACGCGTCGTGTGGATCGCGGCGGCGATCACCGCGAGGAGCAGGACCGCGGATGCCACGGGGAACGCGGGCACCGGAACGCCGGTGAGGGTGACGAGAGCGAACGCGGCCGCGGCCGCCACGATGCCGCCCGCCGCATAGCGGAGCGCGCGGAAGACCGAGCGCGATCCGTCGGTAAGGTGCAGCACGAGCAGCACGACCACCAGCGCGATGACGCCCACGACGCCGGTCATCAGCCGGTTGCCGAACTCGATCGCGCCGTGGATGCCCTGGTCCGCCAAAATCGGCACGAGGGACTCCGGTGTGCAGAGCGGCCACTCCGAGCATCCGAGTCCGGAGCCCGTCAGGCGCACGGCCCCACCCGTCCCGATGATGATCGTCTCGGTGAGGAACGACAGCCACGCGAACACGCGGAGGACGCGTCCCCACGGCGAAGTGAATGCTGCGGGTCGCAGATCGAGCTCCGCGGCGGTGGTGCGGGCGGGCGTGGCGGTGTCGGGCATGGGGCCTCCGGCGCGCTTCGCGCAGGACGGGCGGCCCGTCCGCGAAGCGGAGCCTGTAGAATCGGATTGTTGCGATGCGCGCTCGAGGGCGCGGAAGCATCGATAACAGTTTAGGCGCGAAGGATGCGCCGGTGATGAGGGCCCACCAGCGGCACCCGCTCCCCGCAGACTCGACGGGGATCAGGTGTGTCGGGGCGGATGACACCGTTGAGGCCCAATGAGGAGAGTGTGATGTCGGATGTGCTGATCGACCGCCCGGAGCTCGATGGCCTGGGGGTGTACGAGTTCGGCTGGCACGACGCTGACGCCGCCGGCGCCGTCGCGAAACGCGGGATCTCCGAAGAGGTCGTCCGCGGTATCTCGGCGCTCAAGAGCGAACCCGAATGGATGCTGAAGACCCGGCTCAAGGGCTATCAGCTGTTCGGCCGCAAGCCGATGCCGACCTGGGGCGCCGACCTCAGCGACATCGACTTCGACAACATCAAGTACTTCGTGCGCTCGACCGAGAAGCAGGCGCAGTCGTGGGAGGACCTCCCCGCCGAGATCCGCGAGACCTACGAGCGCCTCGGCATCCCGGAGGCCGAGCGCCAGCGTCTCGTCGCCGGCGTCGCCGCGCAGTACGAGTCCGAGGTCGTCTACCACCAGATCCGCGAGGACCTGGAGCAGCAGGGCGTCATCTTCATGGACACCGACACCGCTCTCCGCGAGCACCCCGAGTTCTTCGAGGAGTACTTCGGCTCGGTCATCCCCGCCGGCGACAACAAGTTCGCCGCCCTCAACACGGCCGTCTGGTCGGGCGGCTCCTTCGTCTACGTCCCCAAGGGCGTGCACGTCGAGATCCCGCTCCAGGCGTACTTCCGCATCAACACCGAGAACATGGGGCAGTTCGAGCGCACCCTGATCATCGCGGACGAGGACAGCTACGTGCACTACATCGAGGGCTGCACGGCCCCGATCTACAAGTCCGACTCCCTGCACTCGGCCGTCGTCGAGATCATCGTGAAGAAGAACGCCCGCGTTCGGTACACGACGATCCAGAACTGGTCGAACAACGTCTACAACCTCGTCACCAAGCGCGCGGTCGCGCACGAGGGGGCGACGATGGAGTGGGTCGACGGCAACATCGGCTCGAAGGTGACGATGAAGTACCCGTCGATCTACCTCATGGGCGAGCACGCCAAGGGCGAGACGCTCTCGGTCGCCTTCGCCGGCCCCGGCCAGCACCAGGATGCCGGCGCGAAGATGATCCACATGGCTCCGTACACGCAGTCGTCGATCGTCTCGAAGTCGATCGCCCGTGGCGGCGGTCGTGCGGGATATCGCGGCGAGGTCCGCGTCGATGCGAACGCCCACCACTCGGCGAACACCGTGCGATGCGACGCGCTGCTCGTCGACACCAAGTCGCGCTCCGACACCTACCCGGCGATCGACATCCGCGTCGACGACGTGCAGCTCGGTCACGAGGCCACCGTCTCCAAGGTCAGCGAGGAGCAGCTCTTCTACCTGCAGTCGCGCGGCATGCCGGAGGACGAGGCCATGGCGATGATCGTGCGCGGCTTCATCGAGCCGATCGCGCGCGAGCTGCCGATGGAGTACGCGATGGAGTTGAACAAGCTCATCGAGATGGGCATGGAAGGATCGGTCGGCTGAGATGACCTCCCAGACGACGACGCCCACGGCGTCGCATTATTCGAGCGCGCACGTCGACCCGGCGGCGCAGGTGGCAAACGCCGGCTTCGTGCCGGTGCAGACCCGCTCCGAACGCCCGCACTCCTTCGAGCCCGCCGATTTCGGCGTGCCGACGGGGCGCGAGGTGAACTGGAAGCACACCCCTGTCGCGAAGCTGACGGCGCTCTTCGAGACCGCCGCGCAGAACGACGGCGTCGCCTACGAGTTCTCCGCCGGCGAGCAGTACCTCGCGGCACCGCTCGCGATCGGCGCGGCTCCTCGCGGCGAGTTCTTCCGCGGCGAGGACATCACCGGCGCGGTTGCCTGGCAGGGTGCCTCGGAGGCGATGCACATCCGCATCCCGCGTGAGGAAGAGGTCGTGGAGCCGATCCTCCTCACCATCGAGGGTCGCGGTGCCGAGAAGCGCGCCGACGCCCACATCGTGATCGAGGCTCTCGAGCACAGCTCGGCGACCGTCGTGCTGAACCACATCGGTGCCGCGCAGTACGCGCAGAACGTCGAGATCATCGCCCGCGCCGGGTCGCGTCTCACCGTGGTGACCCTCCAGCAGTGGCAGGATGCCGCGGTGCACACGTCGGCGCACCAGGCCCGTGTCGATGCGGATGCCGTGCTCAAGCACTTCGTCATCAGCTTCGGTGGTGGCGTGGTGCGCGTGAACCCCAACGTGGAGCTCGCGGGTGCAGGCTCGGAGGGCTACCTCTACGGTCTGTCGTACGCTGACGCCGGCCAGCACCTCGAGAGCCAGGTCTACCTGCACCACAAGGGCCCGCACACCAAGGGCGACGTCCTGTACAAGGGCGCGTTGCAGGGCGAGAGCGCCCACAGCGTCTGGATCGGCGATGTGCTGATCGGCCCGGATGCCAACGGCACCGACTCCTACGAGGCGAACCGCAACCTCGTGCTCACCGAGGGCGCCCGCGCCGACTCGATCCCGAACCTCGAGATCGAGACGGGCGACATCCTCGGCGCCGGACACGCGAGCGCGACGGGTCGTTTCGACGACGAGCAGCTCTTCTACCTGCAGGCTCGTGGTATCACCGAGGAAGAGGCACGCCGTCTCGTCGTGCTCGGCTTCCTCACCGACATCGTCCAGCGCCTCGGCATCCCGGCGCTCGAGTCCGAACTCCTCGCTGCGATCGAGGCGGAGCTCGCGGCGGTATCGGCATGAGCGCTCAGCGCGTGTGCGGTGTCGCGGAGCTCGAGCAGGACATGCCGATCCGCGTCGAGCCCGATGGCGTCCCGATCACCGTGATCAAGGACGGCGAGGGCGTGATCCACGCGATCGGCGACACCTGCACCCACGGCGACATCTCGCTCTCCGAGGGCTTCGTCGAAGGTGACACGGTCGAGTGCTGGGCCCACGGCTCGGCGTTCTCCCTGCTCACCGGCAAGCCCCAGAACCTCCCTGCTTACGAGCCCGTCCCCGTCTACGTCGTCGAGATCGACGGCGACGACGTGCTCATCGACCCGACTGTGACGAAGGAAATCTGAATGTCTGTTCTCGAGATCCGCGACCTCCACGTGACGGTCGAGACCGAGGCGGGGGCCACCCCGATCCTCAACGGAATCACCCTGACCATGAACACGGGTGAGACCCACGCCATCATGGGCCCCAACGGCTCGGGCAAGTCCACGCTGGCCTACACGATCGCCGGCCACCCCAAGTACACCGTCACCGGTGGTTCGATCACCTTCGACGGTGAGGACGTGCTCGAGATGAGCGTCGACGAGCGTGCACGCGCCGGTCTGTTCCTCGCGATGCAGTACCCCGTCGAGATCCCCGGCGTGACGGTCACCAACTTCCTGCGCACCGCCAAGACCGCGCTCGACGGCGAAGCCCCCGCGATCCGCGCGTGGACCAAGGACGTCAAGGCGGCCATGGCGAACCTGCGCATGGACCCGAAGTTCGCTCAGCGCAACGTCAACGAGGGGTTCTCCGGCGGCGAGAAGAAGCGTCACGAGATCCTCCAGCTCGAGGTCCTGCAGCCGAAGTTCGCGATCCTCGACGAGACCGACTCCGGCCTCGACGTCGACGCGCTGAAGATCGTCTCCGAGGGCGTGAACCGCGCCAAGGAGGCCACCGGCCTCGGCGTGCTCCTCATCACGCACTACACGCGCATCCTCCGCTACATCCGGCCCGACTTCGTGCACGTGGTCGTCGCCGGCAAGATCGTGGAAGAGGGCGGTCCCGAGCTCGCCGACCGGCTGGAAGACGAGGGATACGACCGTTTCCTCGACCCCGCCGCTCCCATCGAGGCGTAGGCTGACCGCATGACCGCGACCGCGACGCTGACCGACGAGAAGTACGACGAGGTCACCGAGGCTCTGAAGGACGTCATGGATCCCGAGCTCGGGATCAACGTCGTCGACCTCGGACTCATCTACGACCTGGCGTGGGATGACGAGAACGACGCTCTCGTCATCCACATGACGCTGACGAGCGCCGGATGCCCGCTGACGGACGTGCTCGAGGAGCAGACCGCGCAGGCCCTGGACAAGGTCGTCGACCGCTTCCGCATCAACTGGGTATGGATGCCGCCGTGGGGTCCCGAGCGGATCACCGACGACGGCCGCGACATGATGCGAGCACTCGGCTTCGCCATCTGATGCTCGAGGTGAAGGCGCTGCCTCTCTCCGAGCTGCGCCGACGCACGAGCGAGAAGTGGCGCGAGTACCCCGAGGACGTCCTGCCGCTGTTCGTGGCGGAGACGGATTTCCCGCTCGCACCGGAGATCACGGCGTCGCTCCAGCGTGCGCTCGATCTCGGTGACACGGGGTACATCGCGTCGCGGACTCCCCTGAAGGAGGCCTACGCGGCGTTCGCCGAGCGCAGGTTCGGGTGGGCGCCCGACCCGTCGCTCATGCGCAGCACGGCAGATGTGAGCATGGGGGTCGTCGAGATCCTCCGCCGGGTCACCCAACCGGGGGAGCGCGTCGTCGTCACCCCTCCGGTGTACCCGCCCTTCTACGACCTCGTCGCGGAGGCCGGCGCGGAGGTCGAGCGCGTGCCCCTGCGAGACACCGGTACGCGCTGGGAACTCGATCTCGACGGCATCCGGGCGGCTTTCGACGACGGCGCCACCGCCATCCTGCTCTGCAACCCGCACAACCCGACCGGAACGGTGCACGATCGCGACGCCCTGGCAGCCCTCGCGGATCTCGCCGCCGAGTTCGGTGCGGCGGTGGTCTCCGACGAGATCCACGCACCGCTCGCGCAGCCCGGCACGGGATTCACTCCGTTCCTCGCCGTGAACGATGCCGCCCGCCGGGTCGGCTATGCCGTGGTCAGTGCGAGCAAGGCGTTCAATCTCGCCGGCCTCAAGTGCGCGCTCATGGTGGCAGCCGATGAGACGACGTATGCCGTGCTGCGCGACCTGCCCATCGAGGTCGTCTGGCGCACGGGACAGTTCGGTCTGATCGCTGCCGTCGCCGCGTTCTCGGAAGAGAGCGATCCCTGGCTCGACGGTCTGCTCCGCACGCTCGACCAGAACCGCATCCTTCTCGAGGATCTCCTCGTGCGGCATCTTCCGGGGGCGCATTACCGCCTGCCGGATGCCGGATACCTCGCCTGGATCGACCTGCGACCCCTGGGGTGGGGCGACAACCCCTCGCGACGCATCCTGCGCGAGGCCAAGGTCGCCCTCCACAACGGTTCGGCGTTCGGCGACGAGGGCACGGGGTTCGCGCGCCTGAACTTCGGCACGAGTCCCGAGATCCTCACCGAGGCCATCGAGCGCATCGCGGCGCTCGTCGGGCGATGACGGCCCCGTCGCCCGTCGCGTCGATCTGGGACCGGAGCCGCATCTGGGTCACGACCGGCGCGATCGCGCTGATCTTCCTCGCCGCGATCGAGGCCCTCGCGGTGACGACGGTGATGCCGATCGTCAGCGAGGCCCTCGACGGCGGAGCGCTGTATGCGGTCGCCTTCTCGGGTACCCTCGCGACCGGTGTCATCGGCATGGTCGCCGCGGGCGCCTGGTCGGACGCCCGCGGGCCGCGGGGTGCGCTCTACGTCGCGGTCACGCTGTTCCTGGTGGGACTCCTGATCTCGGGCTTCGCCGTCACGATGCACCAGTTCCTCGTCGGGCGACTCGTGCAGGGGCTGGGCGCCGGTGGCCAGACCGTCGCGCTCTACGTCGTCGTCGCGCGGCTGTATCCGCCGCACCTGCATGGGCGGATCTTCGCCGCGTTCGCCGCGGCCTGGGTCGTGCCGTCGATGATCGGCCCCTTCCTCGCCGGAGCGGTGGCCGAGCACATCGATTGGCGTTGGGCGTTCCTCGGGGTCGCCGTGCTCACCGGCATCGCGTTCACGGTGATCGCGGTGCGCCTGAGCGGAGTCGATCTCGGACACGGTGAGCCGCAGGACCGGCGGACGATCGCGACCCGACTGCTGCTCGCGGTCGTCGTCGCCGTTCTCGCCGTCGTGATCGGCTTCACCGCCGACATGGTGCCCCAGGTGCGCTGGCCGGTCGCGATCGGCGCGCTGGTGGTCATCGGTATCGCCATCCTCCCGCTGCTGCCCCGAGGTGCGCTCCGGGCCGGACGGGGGCTGCCGAGCGTCGTGCTCATGCGCGGCATCGTCGCCGGTGCCTTCTTCGCCGCGGAGGCGTACATCCCGTACCTGCTCATGGAGCGCTTCGAATTCACGGCGACCTGGGCCGGCATCGCCCTCATGTTCGCCGCGCTCGCGTGGGCCGGGGCATCCGCACTGCAGGGGAAGTACGGCGAACGGCTCGGAAACCACCGCATCACCATGATCAGCCTCTCGCTGCTGCTGGTGGCCCTGCTGTGCGTGCTCCTCGCCGCCCTGTTCGGGATCTCGCCGCTCGTGGTCGTGATCGGATGGGGCCTCGCCGGCGGCGGAATGGGCCTGCTGTACCCACGGCTGACCGTGCTCACGCTCGCGTACTCCGATGAGAGCAACCAGGGATTCAACTCCTCGGCACTCTCGATCTCGGACTCGACGGGCTCGGCGGTCACGATCGCCTTCGCCGGTCTCGCCGTCGCGACGCTCGGAGGCGGAGCGAGCACGTTCTGGGTCGTGTTCGTGTTCTGCCTCGCGCTCGTCGGTGCAGCGGCGATCCCGGGTCTCAGGCTCGGGCACGCGGCCGAACGCTCCTGAGAGCCGACCGGGGGATCCATCGGCCTTGTACCGGCGCAGCCGCGAGGCGGAGAGCGACGACGAGCAGGCCGACCGCGATCATCGCCGTGACGGGTGTCGTGCCGGTCACGAGCAGCAGCACCACGCCGATCAGACCGCTCAGCACCGAGAGCGCGATGCGCCGGGTCGCGTCGGTCGGCATCGGCGGACGACGCGTCTCGATGCGTGTGAACGGGACGGCCACGAGGGCGGTGAGCGTCAGTGCCGTCGCGAGCCAGAGCGGACGATCCGCCCACCACGCGGCGCTTCCCGCCGCCGGGAGCGTGCGGCCGTCGCTGATCGCGACGATCGCCGTCACACCCGCCATGGCGAGCAGTACCGGCATGTGCCAGAGGTAGATCGTCATCGTCCGTCGGCCGATGAATCCGCTCACGGCCGCGGCAAGAGGGCGAGCGCTGAGGGCGGACAGACGGGGGCGGTTCAGCGACAGGGCGCAGGTGTGCACGATACCGACGAGGATCAGCGCGGAGGTCGGCGGGTTGATGTGCGCGATCAGGTCGGGGGAGCAGAGGCCGGTGGCGAAACCGAGAAGGAGGGTGAGCGCTGCGCCCACGCCGATGCGCACCCGGGTGCGACGGGGCAGGGAGTCGATGCTGCCGTCGGCGAGGAAGAACCCGATCTGCTGGAGCGCGAGCCAGACGAAGGCCAGGTTGAGGAACCCGAGGGCGTCGACTCCGCTGATCGCCCTCGCCACGTCGACGGTGGCTGCGGCTGCGACCAGCACGGCGAGGATCAGGAGCGGCCGAGTCCGGTGCAGGTGCGCGAAGGCGGGCAGGAGTGCCTGGCACAGCAGGAAGACCGCGAGGAACCACAGCGGCTGCCCGTAGCGGTAACCCGCGACGGCGATGAGGTCCGCGGGGACCCCGATAAGCGTCAATGCCCACAGCGCGACGCCGATCACGGCGATCGTGACCACGGCGGGCCGCAGCAGTCGGTGCACCCGCCCCGCGATGAAGCTCCGCGCGTCGCCCCCGCGGGCGACCGCCGAACGATAGGCGAGCAGTCCGGAGAACCCGCCGATGACGAAGAACAGAGGCATGACCTGGAGCGCCCAGCTGACGGGCACGATCCACCACGTGCCGGTGCTGGCGTTGTCGAAGACGGGGCGTCCGTCGACCACGGAGACGCCGACCATGATCGCGTGCAGCAGCACCACGCCGATCACGCAGAGCGAGCGGACGAGGTCGATGCCGGTGTCGCGGGTGCCGCGAGCCTCGGCGCTCGGGATGTCTCGGACGGGGGGTGCCTGCACGATGGCCATGAATCCTCCTGGGGAACGGTCTTCCCGGAGGTTATGGACGCGGTGCGGCGGAGGGCATCACCCCGCGGTGCCGTTCGACCCCGTACCGAGGGGTGAGGGCGCCGCCGTCGCTGAGGGGCACGGCCAGGAGGGTGCGGTCAGGACGGTTCGACGAGTCCGGTGTCGTAGGCCAGGATCACCGCATGCACACGGTCGCGGAGTCCGAGCTTCGCGAGCACCTTGCCGACGTGCGTCTTGACCGTCTGCTCGGCGATGAAGAGGTCGGCGGCGATCTCGCCGTTGGACCGCCCGCGGCCGATCAGCACGAGCACCTCGCGCTCGCGGTCGGTGAGCTCGGCGAGGGCGGAAGCCGCGCGGGGCGTACGGGGGCGACGTCCGGCGAACTGCGCGATCACTCGGCGGGTCACGCTCGGGGCGAGCAGCGCGTCGCCCCCGGCGACGACGCGCACGGCGTGCACCAGTTCCTCCGGGAGCGCATCCTTGAGCAGGAATCCGCTCGCCCCCGCCTCGAGGGCGTCGTAGACGTAGTCGTCGATGTCGAAGGTGGTGAGCATGAGGATGCGGGGCACATGCGCCGCGGGGTACGAGGAGCCGAGGATGCGGCGGGTCGCCTCGATCCCGTCGAGGTCGGGCATCCGCACGTCCATGAGGATCACGTCGGGGTCGAGCCGTGCGGCGAGCGACACGGCTTCGTTTCCCGTGGAAGCCTGTCCGGTGACGCGGATGCCGTCGTGCGCGTCGAGGAGCGCGGCGAAGCCTGCGCGCACCATGGCCTGATCGTCGGCGATGAGGACGCTGATGGTCACGGGTTCTCCTTCGGAGGGGCGGATGCCGGGGACGGCGAATCGTCGCGCCCTCCGGCCAGGGGGAGGGCGGCCTCGACGAGCCAGGCGCCGTCGGGAGCGGGGCCCGCCGAAAGACTGCCGCCGAGCACCTCGGCGCGCTCGCGCATTCCACGCAGGCCGTGCCCGGCGCCGCGATCCTGCGCCTCAGCGGGGGCGGCGTTGCGCACGCGGATGCGGAGAGTGCCGGCATCCGCCTGCAGCTGAACGGTCACCGCGTTGCCGGACGCATGCCGCACCGCGTTGCTGAGGCTCTCCTGCACGATCCGGTAGGCCGCGATCTGGACGGCCGGGGGAGCGGATGTCGCGGCATCCGTTCCCACGAGTGAGAGACCGGCGTCGACGCCGGCGCGGCGGATGGTGTCGACCAGCGCGGGGATGTCGTCGATGCCGTTCTGCGGAGCGAGTTCCACGGCCTGATCCTCGGTGCGCAGCACCCCGAGCATCCGTCGCATCTCGCTCAGCGACGTGCGCGCGGTCGCGGCGATGTCGTCGAACTCGGCCGCGGCGGTGTCGTCGATCGATGGAAGGCGGTATCGCGCCGTCGACGCCTGCACCTGGATGACCGACATGCTGTGCGCGATGACGTCGTGGAGTTCGCGGGCGATCCGGGTGCGTTCCTCGATCAGGGCGCGCCGCGACTCCTCGAGGGCGGAATGCTCGCGCTCGCGCGTGAGCTCGACGCCGATGCGCAGGCGGCTGGCGATCAGCAGCGCGAGGAGGAAAGCGGCCACGGCGACGGACGCGGTGACGATGAGATCGGCCGTCGCGGTCGCCGAGACGTTCGCCGTCTCGATGATGTCGGGGCGCAGCAGCGGGGCGGTGAGCGATGCGACGAGCGCGAGCACGAGGAGGAGGAGTCCCGGCCGCACCCCGTGGACACCGGTGACGATCCCGACGAGGCCGACGAACGCGAGCGTGGCGGGGACCGACCACGGCCAGGGCGCGGTCGCAGCGAGGGCGGTGTCGGTGACGAGCGGGACGATGAGGACCGCCGTGCAGAACACCACGATCGCCGTGCGCGGGCGGGCGATCGAGAGAGGGAGGGCGCCGCAGAGCGCGGCGCCGAGCAGGAACGCCAGTGCGACCGGGGTTCCGTAGAGGGCGGCGTGGACCGGGACGAACACCGAGTACAGGCCGACGGTCACCGTCCAGAGCCCGACGAACGCGATCATCCGCCGGGAGTGACGGGGAGCACGCCGGACACGGGTCATGATCTTCATCCTGCCAGGTGGGCGGGCGCGCTCCGGCGGCGTCGGACGGCGGACACGCGGTCGATCACGATGCCGATCAGCAGGGCGATGACGATGCCGACGCCGGCGCTCAGGAGCGGCTGATCCTTGATCCAGCTGCCGGCGAGCAGACCGATCGCGAGACTGAGCGCACTCCAGCTCGCGCCCGCGACGAGGCTGAGCGGCAGGAACCGGCGCCAGGGGAAGCGCAGGGCCCCGGCCGTCATGTTCACCGCCACGCGACCGACCGGGACGTAGCGGGCGCCGAGGATCAGCGCGGCGCTGCGGGTCTCCAGCGCGCGCTCGGCATGGGCGAACGCGGCGCGGACGCGCGGCCGTCGCATCCAGCCCGCGCGGGACGTACCGAGACGCCGACCGATGAGGAACGCGATGTTGTCGCCCAGTGCGGCGCCGAGCGCAGCCACGACGCCGAGGAGGAGCAGGTTCGGCCCTCCGCCCGAGACCGCCGCGGCCGCGGCGGCGACGAGCACCGTCTCGCTCGGCACGGGAGGGAAGAAGCCGTCGATCACCGTGACGGCGAAGAGCACGAGCACGAGCCACGGTGAGGCCACGGCCTGGAGAATGAGGTCATTGATCACGTCCACCCTCGAACGTTACGAACCGGGTGGCAGGACGGTCATCCCTCTGCGGTATCGACCGCGTCACACCGGGGAGTGATCTTCCTGGGATGGCCGTCCCGTCGGGGCGCTTATACTGGGAGGCTGGCCGCTCGGCCACCTTCCTCCCGAACGAACGGACATCCCGCTGTGCTTGCCGTGCACGAACTCGAGATCCGCGTGGGCGCTCGCCTCCTGATGGAGAACGTGTCGTTCCGCGTGGGCGACGGTGACAAGATCGGTCTCGTCGGCCGCAACGGAGCGGGCAAGACCACCCTCACCAAGGTGCTCGCCGGCGACGTCCTGCCCTCCGGCGGCAGCGTGACGCGTTCGGGGGAGCTCGGCTATCTGCCGCAGGACCCGCGCTCGGGCAACCCGGAGGACCTGGCGCGCACGCGCATCCTCGACGCCCGTGGTCTCGGCCAGCTCAATCTCGGCATGACCGAGGCGTCGCTCGCGATGGGATCGGACGACCCCGCCGTCGCTGCGAAGGCCATGAAGCGCTACGCGGCGCTGACCGAGCAGTTCGAGGCGCAGGGCGGCTACGCCGCCGAGGCGCAGGCGGCATCCATCGCCCACAACCTCTCGCTTCCCGACCGCATCCTCGACCAGCCGCTGTCGACGCTGTCGGGTGGTCAGCGTCGTCGCATCGAGCTCGCCCGCATCCTCTTCTCGGATGCCGAGACGATGATCCTCGACGAGCCGACCAACCACCTCGACGCCGACAGCGTGGTGTGGCTGCGCGAGTTCCTCAAGACGTACAAGGGCGGGCTGATCGTGATCAGCCACGACGTCGAACTGGTCGGCGAGACCGTCAACCGCGTGTTCTACCTCGATGCCAACCGCCAGGTCATCGACACGTACAACATGAACTGGAAGAACTACCTGCGTCAGCGCGTGGCCGACGAGGAGCGCCGCAAGAAGGAGCGCGCCAACGCCGAGAAGAAGGCGACGACGCTGCAGCTGCAGGCTGCTCGCTTCGGCGCGAAGGCGTCGAAGGCCGCGGCCGCGCACCAGATGGTCGCGCGCGCCGAGAAGCTCCTCGCCGGACTCGACGACGTGCGGCAGCAGGACCGGGTCGCGAAGCTGCGCTTCCCGAAGCCCGCGCCCTGCGGCAAGACGCCCCTCATGGCGTCGGGGCTGTCGAAGTCGTACGGTTCGCTCGAGATCTTCACCGACGTCGACCTGGCGATCGATCGCGGTTCGAAGGTCGTCGTGCTGGGTCTGAACGGTGCCGGCAAGACGACGCTCCTGCGAATGCTCGCGGGCGTCGATCAGCCCGACACGGGACAGCTCGAGCCCGGCCACGGCCTCAAGGTCGGGTACTACGCGCAGGAGCACGAGAACCTCGACGTGAATCGTTCGGTGCTCGAGAACATGGTCTCGGCGGCCCCGCACATCACCGAGACGGAAGCGCGCCGCGTGCTCGGCTCCTTCCTGTTCACGGGGGACGACGTGCTGAAGCCGGCGGGTGTGCTCTCCGGCGGGGAGAAGACCCGTCTCTCGCTCGCGACCCTCGTCGTGTCGTCGGCGAACCTGCTGCTCCTCGACGAGCCCACGAACAACCTCGACCCCGCGTCGCGCGAGGAGATCCTCGACGCCCTCGCGCACTACGAGGGGGCCGTCGTGCTGGTCTCGCACGACCCGGGCGCCGTGCAGTCGCTGAATCCCGAGCGCGTGCTCATCCTCCCGGACGGCGTGGAGGACATCTGGAACCAGGAGTACCAGGACCTGATCGAGCTCGCCTGACGCGAGCGCGAGGGATCGGTGGCATAGTCGAGAGCATGCCGACCCCGCCGAGCACGATCTCCTCCTGGTTGCGGGCGCAACCCACTCTGATCGGCGACGCGCCGATCTGGGACGCGACGCTGCTGCCGGATTCTCCGCTCGAGCTGTTCCGCGACTGGATCGGCGCGGCCGTGGATGCCGGAGTGCCCGAGCCCCATGTGGCGACGCTGGCGACGGTCGGCGCCGACGGCATCCCGGACGCGCGGGCGCTGATCCTCAAGGACGTCGACGAACGGGGTTGGGCGTTCGCCGGTCCTCGAGCGTCGCGCAAGGGTGATCAGCTGTCGGCGCATCCTGCTGCCGCGCTCAATTTCTGGTGGCAGCCCCTGGTGCGTGCGGTCCGCGTGCGCGGGCGGGTCGTCGAAGCCGCGAGGGAGGAGAGCGGCGCCGATCTCTCCGCGCGCTCGGCTGCCGCCCGCGCGGGAATCGAGCCGGGTGGCTGGGTGCTGTGGCGCCTCGTGCCCGAACGCATCGAGTTCTGGCAGGGCTCGCAGGATCGTCGGCACACCCGCGTCGTCTACGAGCGCGACGGCCGCGCATGGGGACGAACGGATGCCGGGGCGGCGGGGAGCTGACCTCAGCGGGCGTCGAGAAGTTCGTCCTCGACGTCGGCGTCCTTGTCACGGCGACGCTTCTCCTTGACGGGGGCCGGTCGGCCCTCGACCTCCTCGCGGTGCTTCACGATCTCGGTGCGGATGATGTAGCCGATGAAGATGAAGCCCATGATCGCGAAGAGGATCCACTGGATCGCGTATGACAGGTGGGGCCCCGGATCGTCGGTGGGCGACGTGAAGCCTCCGAGCGGCGTACCCGCGGGATCTTCGCTGATGAGCTGTCCGTAGGCGGCGGTGATGACATCGCCCTCCACGAGGCCGGCGATCGTCGGCAGGTTGATGGTCGGCACCTGCCCTTCGGGGGCACCGCGTCCGGAGGCCGGGACCTGCTCGCTCGGGCGGAGTCGCGCGACGACCTCGACGGTGCCGCTCGGGGCCTCGGGAACCGCATCCGGGGTGTCGCCGTCGCCCGGGGGAACCCAGCCGCGGTCGACGATGAACACGCGACCGTCGACGTCACGGAACGGCACGAGGACCTCGAAGGCGCTGGTGCCGCCGTGCGGACGGTTGCGCACGAGCAGTTGCTGGTCGGAGAGGTACTCGCCGCGGAGCAGCACCGGATGCCACTCATCACCGGGGCGGAGGAGGTCGTCGTCGCCGATCAGGTCTCCGAGCGGGACCGGGTCGGCATCGTAGTTCTGCTCGACCAGTTCGATCTGCTCGGCGCGGGACTCGTTCCTCTCGAACTGCCAGTTGGAGAGGAACGCGCAGGCGACCGCGAAGCCGATCGCGATGAGGACGTAGATCATCCAACGGGTCAGGCGCTTGCTCACGCGGGTACTCCGTTTCGGACGGTCACCGGGAAGTCGCGGGCCGCCAGGTAGTCGTGCAGGTAGTCCACGTGCTCGTCGCACGCCAGCCAGATCTTCTCGCGGTCCGCAGCGTGGATGCGCGGATTGCGCCAGACGACCTGCTTCGTCGCCGCGCTCCGGCAGCCGGCGCGCGAGCAGATGAGATCGGTCACGTGCGATCCTGCGGCTTCTCGTGGATCGTGATGATGCCGGGAGCTTCCTCGATCGGCTCCGGGACGACCGCCGGTGTCGCCTCGATCTCCTGCCGAGGGGACTCCGCCCCGGATTCGGTGCTGTCGCTGCCGGCGTTCGCGAAGACCACGGCGATGTACGGGAGCACCGCGGCCGCGGCGGCGAAGACCCACGTGTACCAGCCGTAAGGCTGCACGAAGACCATGAGGCCGAAGCACACGATGCGGATCGTCATCGTGATCGCATAGCGGCGCACGCGGTGATCGGACTCGGCTGCCGGCGACTGCGGCAGAGAGGTCACGGCGGGGACGGTGCGCTTGCGGTTCACGATGCCTCCAGCCTACGCCGGTGGGCGGGGGCGGGAGTGCCTTCGTGCAGCGATCAGCTGTTGTAGAGGAAGGGGAGGGTGAACGCTCCGAACGCGAGGAGGCTGATGAGCGAGATCGCGATCGTCAGTACGCCGATACCGAGCACGACGTACCCCAGGATGAGACCGGCGAACGCCATTCCGCGTCCGCCGACGGTCGGGTCGTTCTTCGTCTTCTTCAGCGCCATGTGCCCGGTGATCACCGCGGCGATGGACGCGAGCGCCGGGAGGAAGAGCCAGCTGAACAGAAGGCTCACGATGCCGCAGACGAGCGAGGTGATCGCGAGTCCGCTGGTCGGACGCGGTGCTGGGTAGACGGGATAGGGATTCTGCGCGTAGCCGTACGGCTGGTGGGGCGCGCTGTAGCCGGGCTGGACCGGCGGTTGCGGCTGCCCGTAGCCGGGGGCGGCAGGTGCGCCGTAGACGGGAGCGGCTCCCGGGTACGCCTGGGTGGGCTGCACGGGAGGGGCGGGCGGCGGAGTGTACGGCGTTCCGCCGGCTGGAGGGGGAGTGGTGTTGTCGCTCACGCGGAGACCCTTTCGTCGAGATCAGGCTCCCAGCCCGCTGCGCGGGTGTCAAACGCCGCGCGCCCGACTCGGGGGAGCATCCTCGGTAGGATCGGTGTCGGTTCGGATGCCGGATCGTCGTGAACAGCGGGAGTGAATGAACATGAGTGAGCAGCGCGTCGTCCTCGTCACCGGAGGCAACCGGGGCATCGGCCGATCGATCGCCGAGCGATTCGTGCGCGAGGGCTATCGCGTCGCCGTCACCGCGCGCAGCGGCGACGGCCCCGAGGGCACGCTCACGGTGCGCGCGGATGTGACGGATGCCGCCGCGATCGACGCCGCGTTCACCGAGGTCGAGGAGAAGCTCGGCCCGATCGAGATCGTCGTGGCGAACGCCGGCATCACCAAGGACACCCTGCTCCTGCGCATGAGCGAGGACGACTTCGACAGCGTCATCGCCACCAACCTGGGGGGCACCTTCCGCGTGGTCAAGCGCGCGTCGAAGGGGATGCTGCGTGCGCGCTTCGGCCGCGTCATCCTGATCTCGAGCGTCGTCGGGCTCTACGGCTCGGCCGGCCAGATCAACTACTCGGCGTCGAAGAGCGCCCTCGTCGGCTTCGCACGTTCGCTGACGCGCGAACTCGGCAGCCGCGGCATCACGGCCAACGTCGTCGCTCCCGGCTTCATCGAGACCGACATGACCGCCGAGCTGCCCGAAGACACCCAGAAGCAGTACAAGGCCAACATCCCCGCGGGACGATTCGCGAGCCCCGACGAGGTCGCGGGCGTCGTGACCTGGCTCGCGGGTGACGACGCGGCCTACATCTCGGGCGCCGTCATCCCCGTCGACGGCGGCCTCGGGATGGGCCACTGACGCCCGTCGCGCTGATCTCCCCTCGATTCTCCGAGCGGCCCCGCCGCTGACCGCGCCCCGACGGTCGGTCAGCGGGCGACGACGGTCGGTCAGCGGGCGACGGCGGCGAGGATCAGTTCGCCGAGACGCTGGGGCACCGTGAACTGCGGCCAGTGGCCGGAGCCGACTCGCACGACCTCGACGTCGTCGATCGCGCTGTACTCGTCGCCGTAGGGACCCCAGTCGGAGATCTCCGACTCGAGCGTCTCCTGGTCGAGTCCGCCCATCAGCATCGTCACCGGTACTCCGAAGCGCGCATCGCCCTCGAAGGCGATCGCGTCGGTCGGCACGCGCGCGGGGACACTCTTCGCGGTCGGCGCGGTGCGCGCACGCGTGTCGGCATCGAGATCGAACACGTCTTCATCGGGGAAGAAGTCCCATCCCGGGAACGGCACGACACCGTCGACGACCTCGAACTCGCTGATGCCGTGACCGGGCGGCGGCGGAACGGTGTCGACGAAGACCACGCGGGAGACGCGGTCGGCGCGGGCGTTCGCCGCGCCCCAGGCCACGTTTCCCCCGCCGCTGTGTCCGACGACGACCACCCGCTCTCCGGGGAGCTCGTCGATCTTCTGCGTGACGGCGTCGACCCAGTCGGCGATGCCGATGTCGGCGGATCGGGTCGCGGGTGCTCCGACGCCCGGCAGGGTCAGAGGGTGCACGCGATGGCCCGCGCGCGTCAGCACGGGTGTCACGTCGTTCCAGCTCTCGGCATCGAGCCACAGGCCCGGGATGAGGATGATGTCCATGGGCCGACGTTAGCGCCGGCCTCCGACATCCGCGAGGGGGTCGCAGAACACCGCCGTACCCCGCGGGGCCGATCAGGGGAGAAGAGCGATGACCTCGGCGAGGTCCTGCGGTCCGACCACGAGGCTCGCCGCGTTGCGCACGGCGGGCTTGGCGTTGAAAGCGAGTCCGAGGCCGGCCGCCGCCATCATCTTCAGGTCGTTCGCCCCGTCTCCGATCGCGATCGTCGCGTGCCGGGCGACACCCAGCTCGGCGGCCCACTCGAGGAGCGACTCGGCTTTGGCTGCGGCGTCGACGATCGCGCCCTCGACCTCGCCGGTCAGCGCCCCGTCGGCCACGCGGAGCCGATTGGCCCGCCAGCGATCGACGCCGAGGGTCGGGGCCACGTCGTCGAGGATCTCGTGGAATCCTCCGGACACGACGCCCACGACTCCGCCGCGTGCGTGCACCGCGGCGGTCAGCTCGCGCACGCCCGGCGTGGGCTCGATGCGCGCGAGAACGCGGGGGAAGGCATCGACCGAGACGCCGCGGAGCGCCGCGACACGGGTGCGCAGGCTCTCGGCGAAGTCGACCTCGCCGCGCATCGCGGCCTCGGTCGCGGCCTGCACCTCGTCGCGGCGCCCGGCCTCGTCGGCGAGCAGCTCGATCACCTCGTTGCGGATGAGGGTCGAATCGGCATCGAGGACGACGAGGAAGCGCGCAGGGGTCACGACGTCGAGCCTACCGAGCGCGGACGTTGCCGCCGGACGGATGTCGCTCAGCGCTCGATGTACAGTCCCTTGCCGACAACCGTGATGCCCGTCTCGGTGACCGTGAACCCGCGGGCGAGATCGCGTTCCCGATCGACGCCGACGGTCGCACCGTCGGCGAGCACCACGTTCTTGTCGAGGATCGCCCGATGCACGCGGGATCCGGCTCCGACGTGCACGTGGTCGAACACGACGGAATCGGTGATCGTGGATCCGCCCCCGGCGAGAGTCCACGGACCCACCACGCTGCGTTCGAGGTGCGTTCCCGACAGCACGGACCCCAGCGAGACGATCGAATCGATCGCGTTGCCGATGCGGCCGACCGAGTCGCGCACGAACTTCGCGGGGGGCGAGTTCACGGTCTGCGAGTGGATCGGCCAGTCGGTGTTGTACAGGTTGAACACGGGCAGGGTCGAGATCAGGTCCATGTGGGCGTCGAAGAACGACTCGATCGTTCCGACGTCGCGCCAGTAGGAGCGATCACGCGGCGAGGAACCGGGCACCTCGTTGCGCTTCATGTCGTAGACACCGGCCTCGCCGCGCCCGACGAAGTAGGGGATGATGTCGCCGCCCATGTCGTGGCCGGAGGTCGGGGACTCGCCGTCGGTCTCGACGGCCGCGATCAGAGCGTCGGCGTCAAAGACGTAGTTGCCCATCGAGGCGAGCACCTCGTGCGGTGCGTCCGGCAGACCGGTGGCATCGGTCGGCTTCTCGAGGAACGCACGGATCCGGCCCTGATCCTCGGGATCGGTGTCGATGACGCCGAACTGCGACGCGAGAGCGAGGGGCTGGCGGATGCCGGCGACGGTGGCCTTCGCGCCCGAGGCGATGTGCGCGTCGATCATCTGCCGGAAGTCCATGCGGTAGACGTGGTCCGCGCCGATCACGACGACGATGTCGGGCTTCTCGTCGTTGAGCAGGTTCATGCTCTGCAGGATCGCGTCGGCCGAGCCCGAGAACCACCGCTTGCCGAGGCGCTGCTGCGCCGGAACGGAGGTGACGTACGAGTCGAGCAGCGCCGACATGCGCCACGTCTGCGAGATGTGGCGGTCGAGGCTGTGCGACTTGTACTGCGTGAGCACGACGACCTGCCGCAGGCCCGAGTTGATGAGGTTCGAGATCGCGAAGTCGATCAATCGGTACTGTCCGCCGAAGGGCACCGCGGGTTTCGCGCGATCGGCCGTGAGCGGCATGAGTCGCTTGCCCTCGCCGCCGGCGAGGATGATGCCGAAGATCTTCTTTGGAGCGGACATGGCTCCACCTTAGGTGCGATCCGGCCCGCTGTACTAGCGTTCAGACATGCGAGTCGAAATGATCACGAAGGAGTATCCGCCGGAGATCTACGGCGGTGCCGGGGTGCACGTGGCCGAGCTCGTGGCGGCGCTCCGCGAAAGCATCGACGTGAGCGTCCGCGCCTTCGGTGCGCCGCGCGACGAGCGGGGTACTGCCGCCTACTCCACGCCCTCCGAACTCGCCTCCGCGAACGCCGCGCTGCAGACGCTCGGAACGGATCTCGAGATCGTCGCCGCGATCGAGAGCGCCGACGTCGTGCACAGTCACACCTGGTACGCGAACTTCGCGGGACACCTCGCCGCGCAGCTGCACGGCATCCCGCACGTGCTCACCGCGCACAGCCTCGAGCCGCTGCGCCCGTGGAAGGCCGAACAGCTCGGCGGCGGCTACGCCGTGTCGAGCGGCATCGAGAAGCTCGCCTACGAGAACGCCGCGGCCGTGATCGCCGTGAGCGCGGGCATGCGGGCGGACATCCTGCGCAGCTACCCGCAGGTCGACCCCGCAAAGGTCCGGGTGATCCACAACGGGATCGACGTCGAACGCTGGCGCCCCGTGCACAACCCGGAGTTCCTCGCATCCGTCGGCATGGACCCGAACCGTCCGTCGGTGGTCTTCGTCGGGCGCATCACCCGCCAGAAGGGACTCCCGTATCTGCTGCAGGCCGCGCGGCTGCTGCCGCCCGAGGTGCAGTTGATCCTCTGCGCCGGAGCTCCCGACACCCCCGAGATCATGGCCGAGGTGCAGGAGGGCGTGCGGTTGCTCCAGCAGACCCGCGAGGGCGTGATCTGGATCGAGCGGATGCTGCCGCGCGACGAGCTCTCGGCGATCCTCACCGCCGCCACGACCTTCGTGTGCCCCTCGGTGTACGAGCCGCTGGGCATCGTCAACCTCGAGGCCATGGCCTGCGGTGCGGCCGTGGTCGGCACCGCGACCGGAGGCATCCCCGAAGTGGTCGCCGACCGCGTGACGGGTCGCCTCGTGCCGATCGAGCAGGTGCAGGACGGCACAGGTACCCCGGTCGACCCCGATCGGTACGTCGCCGACCTCGCGGCCGTGCTCACCGAGGTGGCCATGGATCCGGCGCAGGCGCGGGTCTACGGCGACGCCGGACGGGACCGGGCCACGCGCGAGTTCAGCTGGTCGTCGATCGCCGACGCGACCCGCGCGCTCTACGCGGAGCTCACCGCCTGAGCCGATAGGCTGGTCGCATGCCGATCGCTCTGGATTTCACCGATGTCGTCGTGCGCCGCGACGGGCGAAACATCATCGACCACGTGACCTGGCAGGTCGCGGACGACCAGCGCTGGGTGGTCCTCGGACCCAACGGCGCGGGCAAGACCACGCTGCTGCAGCTCGCCGACACGCTGATGCACCCGACCTCGGGAACCGTGACGGTGCTGGGCGAGACCCTCGGTCGCACCGATGTGTTCGAGGTGCGCCCGCGCATCGGCTTCGCCTCGTCGGCGATGGCCAAGCGCGTTCCGCGCGACGAGACCGTGCTCAACACCGTGCTCACCGCCGCGTACTCCGTGCTCGGGCGCTGGAACGAGGACTACGAGGACATCGACGAGCGCCGCGCGCTGCGCGTGCTGGGGGAGTGGAAGCTCGACCACCTCGCCGATCGCACCTTCGGCACTCTCAGCGACGGCGAGCAGAAGCGCGTCCAGATCGCCCGCGCTGTGATGACCGACCCCGAACTCCTCCTGCTCGACGAGCCGACCGCCTCGCTCGACCTCGGCTCGCGCGAGGAGCTCCTCGCCCTGCTCAGCGGCTACGCCTCGTCGCCGACGACTCCGGCCATGCTCATGGTCACGCACCACGTCGAGGAGATCCCGGTGGGCTTCACGCACGTCATGCTGCTGCGTGAAGGGCGCGTGGTCTCGGCCGGTCCGATCCGCGAGACGCTCACGGCCGAAGCGCTCACCGAAGCGTTCGGCATGCCGATCACGCTCAGCAGCGAGGACGGACGCTACGCGGCTCGCGCGGCATCCTGATCCGTCATCTGATAAGATCGTCCCTTGGTGCACTCTGCACCGCAGACTTCCCTCGTCCCTGGCACAATCCAGGGCAGCAACTAAGGAATCCCATGAAGACTGACATCCACCCCGAGTACAAGGCAGTCGTGTTCCGCGACCTCGGTTCGGGCGAGACCTTCCTCACCCGCTCCACCGTCTCGAGCGACAAGACCATCGAGCTGGACGGCGTGGAGTACCCCGTCATCGACGTCGAGATCTCCTCGGCCTCGCACCCGTTCTACACGGGCAAGCAGCGCATCATGGACTCGGCCGGCCGCGTCGAGAAGTTCAACCAGCGCTTCAAGGGCTTCGGCGGATCGTCCAAGTAAGGACCCCCGCCTCGAAGGCCCCGTTCTCTTCGGAGAGCGGGGCCTTCGTCGTTCTCGCGACGACGTGCGTTCACGTCGTCGGCATCCGCCGAGCGACGGACATGCTCAGCGGATGCGTCGACCGTGCGCGAGGTCGATGAGACGGCTGAGCACGGGGCCCGATCGCAGCCCGTTGTGCTCGTGCTCGCTCGTCTGCCACAGGTGGACGCCCGGCAGCAGCTTCGCGGTCTCGAGCGAGAACTCGTAGGGCACGTACACGTCGTTCACATACACGGCGGCGGCGCCGGTCGCCTCGGACGCGGCGATCGCCGAAGCGTCGTAGACCGAGGGCCACTCGAACTCGGCGAGTTCGAGGGCGACGTCCCGCCAGGGCCGGAAGGCCGGCACCGTCTCGGTCCATTCGCGGCGGATGTGCTCGCCGGTGAACAGCGTCGGGTCGTCGCGGAAGTCCGCGGGCTCGGTGCGCTCGGCCGACCACCGCGTGGCGTGGCCATCGGCGTAGCTGGACTCGTGGAAGGCGAAGTAGAGCGGGTTGCGTCCGCCGTAGGGCATCGCATTCATGAGGTCGTAGCGGAACGCGTTCTTCGTCGGATCCGATTCGAGAAGCGACCACACCGTCTGCCATCCGGCATCCGTTCCGAGGGCCGACCCGAAGGAGCGGAGGCGGGAGACCGAGACGACTTCGCCGTCGGGGAGCACGATGTCACCGGCGGCCGCGCGATCGACCAGGCGCCGCATCGCGTCGCGGTGCTCGGGAAAGCGCCGGTAGTAGCGCTCCGAGGCATCGCGCATCTTGTCGTAGCAGAGGGCGTAGACGTCGTCGGGGTGGCGTCCGATCGCGCTCAACCCTCCCGTGATGAACACGTCGGTCAGGGAGTCGGCGTCGGTGGAGAGGTAGGCGAGGGTCGTGAAGCCGCCGAAGGACTGGCCGAGCACGCTCCACTGCTCGGCGCCGAGGTGCTGGCGCATCGCCTCGCAGTCGCGCACGATCGCGTCGGCCCGCAGATGGGTGAGGTGCTCGGCGACGACCGAGGAACCGAGTGCCAGGTCGCCATCGGAGACGGGAGTCGAGCGCCCCGCGCCGCGCTGATCGAGCAGCACGACCTGATAGTGCGCGAGTGCCTCGTCGAGCCAGGCCGGCGAGGTGGCGGCGTGGAACGGGCGGGGTGCCTCGCTGCCCGGGCCGCCCTGGAGGAACACCAGGTAGGGGAGCGCCTCGCCGCCGGGACGTGAGACGACGGCGGCGAACACGTCGATGGTGCGGCTGTCGGCGGGATCACCCCAGACGAGGGGGACGGTGAGCGTGTGCTCTTCGACGGTCAGATCCAGCAGGCGGCGCACGACGGTAGTCACGTCTTCGATCCTATCGAGCAGCGGCCCAGGGCGAAGGCGCAGCCGGCGCTACATCACGTTGCCGATGTAGGAGTACTTGACGAACACCTCGGCGGCGATGCCGGCCTCCTCGAGCACCCCCTGCACGGCGCTCATCATGTAGTTCGAGTCCCAGCCCATGTAGAGGTGGTGGCCGTCGGTGAGTTCGTCCCACTGCCCCTTCCAGGCCATGCCGTCGTAGATGGGGCCGCCGTGCGCTGCCGAGTACGACAGGGCGGCGGCACGGATGTCGGTCCAGGCGCGACGCAGGACGCGGTTGAAGAGATGCTTGACGTCGTACACCTCCCACCGCTCGCCGCGGTACTCGACGTAGTCGAACTCGCGCTCCCAACCGGCGGGCCAGCCGCGACGGCGGACGGCGTCGAGGATCGGGGTCAGTCCGTCGTCGTCGATCTCGGGCAGGGCCGGTCTCGCCCAGACCTGCAGCAGCTCGGCGGTGAGGCGCACGGTGCGGGCCGTGATCGCCGCGGTGTTCCACTGGTCGATGGCATCCAGCTCCCGAGTCGCGGCGACGCTGCTCCGCGCATAGGCATCCGCGCGCTTGACCGGGAACGAGGCGCCGAAGACGCTCTCGGTGAGGTGCTGTTCCAGCAGCGTGAGGTTGCCCAGCGTGGGGGCGAGCGCGCGGTGGCTGTTCTGCTCGTCCTCGCTGTACTCGCTCCACGTGCGCGCCCCGTCCCCCGACCAGGCGTCGCCGGGGACGGTGGGCACGATGTGCTCGACGTCGAACTCGAGGGGATCCTCGACCCCTTCGAGACGGCCGAGCACGTAGGCGGCGTAGGGGAGCTCGCTGTACTTCAGCACCGCGCTGACCCGCTCGTCGGAGGGGGTGATGCGTGCGAACGCCCGAGCCAGCGCTTCCCGCCCCTGCGAGCGGGCGCGGCAGAGCCGGGCGACCAGGCGCTCGTTGGGCAGGTTCACGAGGGTGCGGCGCAGGTAGAGCGCCTGGATCCATTCGAGAGTCTCGATCAGTTCGTCGCGCTCGATGACCCCGCGGGAGTGGTCGCTGTAGGCGCTGAGCACGAGCGGGTAGGCCGCGCGACCGAAGGTGTTCACGAAGCGCAGTTGTCGGGCGATCTCCGGATCGCTCTCGAGCGAGGGGTCGAGGAGGATGCCGTAGATCTCGGCGTAGTGGCGCCAGACCTCGGCATCCGCCTGCAGCCGCTCCGCATCGACCCGGGGGAACGAGTGGCGGAAGGCGCTGTAGACGCCGTGCTCGCCGTTCGCCGCGAGTTCGCGCCCGGTCGTCATCACGAGGTAGTGCCGCCAGAATGCGCCGATCGTCTCGCCCGTGTGGCGTTCGATCGGCAGCCAGAACCGGGCCTCCACGTCGAGCTGCTCGGCGTGGGTGAGCCCCATCAGGATGTAGTTGTGGATGAGCTCGTGGTCGCGCAGGGGTTCACCCGTCGAGTTCAGGCTCTCGAAGATCTGCTGCGCGTTCGCCTGCGCGCCGAGCGTGATCGACACGTGCTCGAGTCGCTGCAGCCCGCGCCAGATGCGTGCCACCTCGTCGGCGTGCACCTGACTCCGGAAGAACGCGTAGTTGTCATCGAAGCGGGATTCCCGGTCGGCGTCGTCGCGCCGATCGAGCACGACCGATTCGTACAGCCCGGCCCAGGCGTCGTGCGGGCGCAGCTTGGTGCGGGACGGATCGTCGGCGCGCACGAGAACCCTCTCGAGCTCGGCGGCGAGCTGCGGGTCGGTGCCTCGCACACTGTGGTGCAGAGCGGCGATGAGGAGGGTGAGCGTCGTGATGCGCTGCTGCCCGTCGATGAGGATCAGGTCGTCGTCGGTCGCGCCGTCCTGCGCGGAGAGGATCGAGCCGATGAAGTGACGGTGCGATTCGTCGGCGTCCGCCACGGAGCGGATGTCGGAGAGCAGTCTCTCGCACCCGCCGATGTCCCACCGGTACTGCCGCTGGTACACGGGGACGACGATGGTGGTCGACCCCGCCGCGAGCCACTCGATCGTGTTGACTGCTGTCGCCTCGACGTTGGTGGCGGTGCTCATACTGGTGTCTCGTCCTCCCGTAGCGCGCGATGTCGAGGGTGAACCCGGCACCGATTTCAGTCTATTCGGTTATTCACGGCCGCCTCCGAAGCGCACGCACCGCTCGCTGTTAGGCTTGCCTTATCAGGGCCTGTTAAAACGTGCTGGCCCCCGATGAAAGGAACATGACTCGATCATGGGATACATCAAGTCCAAAGCGCTGGAGGAGAAGGGCTTCGTCGTCCTCGACAGCTACAACCAGGAACTCGACCCCAAAGAGTGGCTGGACATCGAGTACAACGACTGGAAGTCCTCGGGCGACACGCGATTCGCGCCGCTCGCCAGCGCCTTCGGAGACATCGAGTGCAACGGCTTCTGGAACCACAAGCCGCCGCGCACCGACAAGGACGGCGTCTGGATCGATTCGCAGACCGCCAAAGCCCCGAACCTCACGCGCCGCGCGCAGGAGCCCGGTGCCAACGTCGGGCGCTGCCGGGTCATCGAGCTGCAGCCGACCCCGTACGGAGACTGCCTCTACAACCTGCACCAGGATGACAACAACCGTCTGAACCCGGACGGCACGGGGTGGGTGGTTCGCGGCTTCTTCAACCTCACCGACGACAAGGACAGCTACTTCGTCCTGCGCGAGAACCGCACCGACCCGAGCATCGAGTACCGCATCGCGCTTCCGGCCGGCGCGCAGCTCATCGTGGACACGCAGCGCCTGTGGCACGCCGCGACGCACAACGGCACCGAGCCGCGTTACTGCCTCATCACCTCGTGGACCTCGGGCCCGGAGCTCGACGCGTACATCGAGAAGTACCACGGCACCGATGACGTTCCCAACGTCGAGGTTCCGCAGGAGGTGCTCGAGCACGGCTACGCCGAGCAGGCCCGCAAGGATGCCGCGCGCGCCGCGTACTACGCCGCCAAGGGCCAGCAGGTCAAGCAGGCGATGAGCGAGGCCTGATCCTCTGCCCCTCGGAGACCCGTCTCCACGAAAGGCCCCGGTCGTCGCGACCGGGGCCTTTCCCGTGGAATCACATGCTTGTGGTTTCCAGGATCGTGGGCGAGAATGGGCGCATAACCGCATATCGTCGCTGATTTCAGTTCAGGTCGTTGGGGAAGACGCACCTGATGAAACGGAGAGATCATGGCGACGGCTTACGCACGCGGAGTGGTGTACATCCACTCGGCGCCTCGCGCGCTCTGCCCGCACCTCGAATGGGCGGTGGGTCGCGCTATCGGGCGTGCGGTGAACTTCGACTGGGCCGACCAGCCCGTGCTCGACGGCGCCCGCCGCGCCGAGTTCTACTGGGATGGCCCGGTGGGTACCGGCGCCGCTCTCGCGACCGCGATCCGCGGCTGGGAGCACCTGCGTTTCGAGGTGACCGAGGATCCGACTCCCCGTAGCGACGGTGGACGCTGGCTGCACACCCCGGACCTCGGCATCCACTACGCCCAGACGGATGCCGCCGGCAACATCGTCATCGGCGAGGATCGCATCCGGTATGCGATGGAGATCGCCGCCGGCAGTGCGATCGAGCTGCAGCGCGAGCTCGACGTCGCCCTCGGCTCCGCGTGGGACGACGAGCTCGAGCCGTTCCGCCACGCGAGCGACGACGCCCGCGTCGTGTGGCTGCACAAGGTCGGCTGACGTGCCGCCGACCCACAGACCTGGAGCGCGGGAGGCGTGAGTATCGGATGCCGGTGATTCGTCCCGGACGCTGAGAAGACGTCCCCCGCTCCATAGACGAAGACCCCGCCCCTGTTCGCAGCGGCGGGGTCTTCGTCGTCGGAGGTGCCGTCGTCGGAGAGGCAGTGGCCCGGTCAGATCACCGCGGCGTGGCGGAGGTCATCGCCCTGGGAAGCCGCCCCGCCCTGCACATGCGCCCAGGACTCGGCGACGCGCGTCATCGCCTCGGCCGTCCGTTCCGGGGGCAGCGTGATGGGGATGCGCAGCCGGCGCTCCAGCACGCCTCCGGTGGTGAACCGCGGCCCGGGCGGCAGGATGAGCTGCCGCTCGCGCGCCGCGAGCGACAGCGCCGTCGAGACCGGAACTTCGAGATCGACCCACGCCGAGAGACCGCCGGGCGTCGACGGCATCCGGATGCCGGGAAGCGCGGCGAGTCCCGCCTCGACCGCCGCGCGTCCTGCCCGCAAGCGCGTGCGCACGTGTGCGGTGAGGGCCGGCATGTCGGCGAGCAGCTCGACGGCGATGCACTGCTCGAGCAGGGCCGTGCCGAGCTCGAACGAGGGGCGCACCGCGAGGAGTCGAGTGATGAGGGACCGTTCGGCGCGGATCCAGCCGATGCGCATGCCGCCCCAGGCGATCTTCGACATCGAGCCGACGGTCACGACGCGGGGGTCGTACGCCGCCATCGGTGTGGGCGCCCACCCGCGGTCGATGTCGAGTTCCGTGGTCGTCTTGTCGACGATCAGCGTGGTCCCGGCGCTGCGCGCGGTGGCGACGAGGCGCGATCGTTCGTCATCGGGGAGCGTCGCGCCCGTCGGATTGTGGAAGTCCGGGATCAGGTAGGCGAGATGCGGTCGCACGCTCAGGAGCGTCTCGGCGAGGTGTCGGGCATCCCAGCCTTCGACGTCGACGGGGGTCGGCACCAGGCGGTAGCCGTGACGATGAAGCGCCTCGAGCGCGTGTGGGAAGGTCGGTTGCTCGACGAGCGCGCGCTCTCCCCGTCGTCCGATCGTCGCGAACACCAGGTTGAGGGCGTTCAGAGCGCCTGAGGTGATCATGATCTCGTCGGCCGAGGTCTCGACGCCGCGCTCGGAGAAGCGAGCGGCGACGGCCTCGCGGAGCTCGGGGAGGCCGCGCAACGAGTAGCCGCTCGTGCCCCGCATCGCGGCGAGGCGCGGGAGGGAGCGCACGGTGGCGTCGTACAGGCCGGGGGTGGAGTCCATCGAGGCGATCGACAGGTCGATGGCCGAGTCGTCGTCGGTCGGGATGGTCACGATATCGGCGTGCGGGAGGGTGATGCGGGTGCTCCCGCCGTGCAGCCGGGCGACATAGCCCTCTGCCTCGAGGAGCCCGTACGCGCGGGTGATCGTCGACCGGGAGCGGCGCAACTCCAGTGCGAGCGCACGTTCGCTCGGAAGCCGCTCACCGACGGTCAGGCGACCGTCGAGCACGAGCGCGCGGATCTGGTCGGCGAGGGCGGACGCCGTGGCGCCGGCGGCGTTCTGCGCTCCGAGCTGTTCGACGAGTCGTGATCCCATGCCTCCAGCATGGCGCAGAAGTGGACTGATTTCTGCAGGCCACTTCTGGGGGAGTGGACTCGGATTCGGAGCATGACCGGCATCCACCATGGAGAGATGCACCTGCGCGCCGTCTTCCTGCCCGTCACCGCCACGAGTCGGCGCGACCTCGTCGAGCGCCTCGGGCAGCTCGTGCTCGGTCTCTTCCTCTACGGCGTGGCGCTCGGGTTCATGGTGCGGGGCGGGATCGGCGTCGCTCCCTGGGATGTCCTCGCACTCGGCGTCTCGGGGAGTTCGGGCATCGGCTACGGCACCGTGACCGTGCTCGTCTCGATCGTCGTGCTGCTGCTGTGGATCCCTCTGCGGCAGCGGGTCGGCCTCGGCACGCTGCTGAACGCACTGATGGTCGGCCCCGCCGCCGACCTCACGCTGCTCGTGCTGCCCGCTCCGCCGACCGTCTGGATCGGAGCGCCGATGTTCATCTTCGGTCTGCTGCTGCTCGCCTTCGCGACCGGACTCTACATCGCTGCCGACTTCGGCCCGGGACCGCGCGACGGACTCATGACCGGACTCGTGCGCCGCACCGGCTGGAAGGTGTGGATCGTGCGGACGCTGATCGAGGGGAGCGTCCTGCTGGTCGGGTTCGTGCTCGGTGGGCCGGTCGGCGTGGGCACGGTGCTCTTCGCCTTCGGCGTCGGTCCGCTGATCGGCTGGTTCCTACCGCGGATCACCCGGATGCGCGTGGCACGGTCCCAGCGGCTCGCCCCGCCCGCGGCGTCCGTGCCGAGCTGAACGCGCCCTCGACACACGACGACGGCCCCCGGAGTATCTCCGGGGGCCGTCGTCGTGTGCGGGACTCAGTCGTTGTCGGCCGCTGCGAACACCGCAACGGCGTTGTGACCGCCGAAGCCGAAGGAGTTGCTGATCGCGTACTGCGGGCCGTCACCCAGTGGCGTCGGCTCGCCGGAGAGGCGGAACGGCACGGCGGGGTCGGGCTCGGTCATGTTGATGGTGGGCGGGGCGACGCGGTCGCGCAGCGCGAGCAGCGCGAAGATCGCCTCGAGTGCGCCGGTGCCGCCGAGCAGGTGACCGGTCGACGCCTTGGTCGCCGACACGGGGATCTCGTCGATGCGGTCGCCGAAGACCTTCTTGAGCGCGACGTACTCGTTCGGGTCTCCGACCGGGGTCGACGTCGCGTGCGCGTTGATGTGCGTGACCTGATCGGCGGTGATGCCCGCCTCCTCGAGCGCCTGGGTGACGGCGCGCGCCGCTCCCGTGCCCTCGGGGTCGTTGCCGGTGATGTGGTAGGCGTCGGCCGTCACGCCGCCGCCGAGCACGTAGCCGTAGATCTTCGCACCGCGGGCCTTCGCGTGCTCCTCGGTCTCGAGGATGAGCGCTGCCGCACCCTCGCCCATGACGAAGCCGTCACGGTCGATCGCGCCGGGACGGGAAGCGGTCGCGGGGTCGTCGTTGCGACGCGACAGGGCCTGTGCCGAGGCGAAGGAGGCCATCGTGATCGGGTGGATCGCCGATTCGGTGCCACCGGCGATGACGACGTCGGCCAGCCCCTCCTGCAGGTGGTGGAACGCGTGGATGATCGACTCGGTGCTCGAGGCGCAGGCGCTCACGACGGTCTGCGCGTAGGCGCGGGCGCCGAACTGGAGCGAGAGGTTGCCGGCCGCGGCGTTGGGCATGAGCATCGGGACGGTGAGCGGCATGACGCGGCGGGGTCCCTTCTCACGCAGGGTGTCCCATGCGTCGAGGAGGGTCCAGAGACCGCCGATGCCGGTGGCGAAGTCGATGCCGAGGCGCTCGGGGGCGACCTCGGGGGAGCCCGCGTCGGCCCAGGCCTCACGGGCGGCGATCAGGGCGAACTGGGAAGAAGGGTCGAGACGCTTGGCCTCGTGGCGCGGGAGGACTTCCTCGGGCCGCACGATCGCCTCGGCGGCGAAGGTGACGGGCAGCTCGTACTGGGCGACCCAGTCGTGCTCGAGTGCGCGGGTGCCGGAGGCGCCTGCGAGGAGGTTGGTCCAGTTCTCCGGAGCTGTCCCGCCGATGGCGGACGTGGCGCCGATGCCGGTGACGACGATGCGCTTGGTCATGGTGTGGTTCCTTGTCGGACGGGATTCAGAGCAGGGTGGGGGCAGGACGGAGGATGCCACGCCCCGACGGTGCGGGGGTGGCATCCCTCGTGGATTACTCCTGGCCCGCGACGATGAAGTTGACGGCGTCGCCGACGGTCTTCAAGTTCTTGACCTCGTCGTCGGGGATGGTGACGCCGAACTTCTCCTCGGCGTTGACGACGATCGTCATCATCGAGATCGAGTCGATGTCGAGATCGTCGGTGAACGACTTCTCGAGAGCGACCTCGGAGGCGTTGATGCCGGTCTCGTCGGTGATGAGCTCTGCGAGGCCGGCGAGGACCTCGTCGTTGGTGAAAGCCATGTGGTCTTCCTCTTTCTTACGGGTTGTTTTCGGAACCGTGGAACAGTCTAGGGAAAGTCGGGCCCCGGTCAGGGGAGCACGACGACCTGAGCCGCGAACACGAGGCCCGCGCCGAAGCCGATCTGCAGGGCGAGTCCGCCCGAGAGCTCGGGGTGCTCGGCCATCAGACGGTGGCTGGCCAGCGGGATCGATGCAGCCGAGGTGTTTCCCGTCGTCTCGATGTCGCGGGCGATCACCGTGGTCTCCGGGAGCTTCAACTGCTTGGCGAATTCGTCGATGATCCGCATGTTCGCCTGGTGGGGGATGAAGGCAGCGATGTCTGATGCCTCGACGCCGGCGCGGTCCAGCGCCTCGCGGGCGACCTTCGCCATCTCCCAGACCGCCCAGCGGAAAACCGTCTGACCTTCCTGGCGGAGGGTCGGCCACGGCACCTCGCCGTCGCGGAACTGCGTCAGGGTGCCGTTCATGCCCACGGCATCCGCCTTCGAGCCGTCGGAACCCCACACTGCCGGAGCGATGCCGGGGGTGTCGCTCGGGCCGATCACTGCGGCGCCGGCGCCGTCACCGAGCAGGAACGAGATGCTCCGATCGGCGGGATCGACGATGTCGGACAGCTTCTCGGCGCCGATCACCAGCGCGTAGCGCGCGGCCCCCGCTTTGATGAGGGCATCGGCCTGGGCCACGGCGTAGGCGTATCCCGCGCAGGCGGCGTTGATGTCGTAGGCCGCTGCGGGGTTCGCACCCACGCGGTCGGCGACGATCGCGGAGACCGAGGGGGACTGCTTCGGGTTGCTGATGGTCGCGACGATGACGAGGTCGATCTGGTCGGCCGGGATCCCGGCCTTCTCGATCGCCTCGGCGGCGGCTTCGGACGCGAGGTCGATCGCGTCCGTGCCCTTGTCGGCGCGCACACGCGTGATGATTCCCGTGCGCTGGCGGATCCACTCGTCGCTCGAGTCGATCGGACCGATCAGGTCGTCGTTGGGCACGGCGTTCTCGCCGCGCGCGGCGCCGTACGAGTAGATGCGGGTGAAAGCGGGGCCCGTGGCCTGCGTCAGGGTGGCGCTCATGCGGCTTCTCCGTTCAGCAGCGCGACGGCCGCATCGAGGTCTTCGGGGGTCTTGACGGCGACGCTCGGAACGCCGCGCAGACCGCGCTTGGCGAGTCCGGTGAGCGCACCGGCGGGAGCGAGCTCGATCAGGCCGGTGATGCCCTGATCGGCGAACGACGCCATGCAGAGGTCCCAGCGCACGGGCGACGAGACCTGGTCGACCAGGTAGTCGAGGGCCTGCGCGCCGCGGGTCACGACCGATCCGTCGCGGTTCGTCCAGAGGGTCAGCGTCGGGTCGGCGGGGGCGACCTCGGCGACGGCGTCCCGCAGCACGGCCACGGCGGGAGCCATGTAGGTCGTGTGGAAGGCACCGGCCACCTGCAGCGGGATCACCCGGGTGCCCTTGACGGGTTCTGCGGCGAGGGCCTCGAGCGCGGGGAGCTCGCCCGCGACGACGATCTGGCCGCCGCCGTTGTAGTTCGCGGGCGACAGACCGAGGTCGTCGAGTCGAGAGAGGACGGCCGCCTCATCGCCACCGAGGACCGCGCTCATGCCCGTGGGGGTCTGCGCCGCGGCATCCGCCATCGCCCGTCCGCGGATGCCGACCAGGCGCATGCCCGTCTCGGCATCGATCACGTCGCTGCCCACCAGGGCGGCGATCTCGCCGACCGAGTGGCCGGCGATGCCGTCGGCCCGGCGCCCGGCGCGGGCGTTCAGCGCGTCGGCCGCGATGAGCGATGCGGCCACGATCAGCGGCTGCGCGATGCGCGTGTCGCGGATGGTGTCGGCATCGGATTCTGTGCCGTGGAGGCGGAGATCTACCTCTGCTGCGTCGGAGTACGACGCGAGGCGCTGGGCCACCCCGTCGAGCTCGAGCCAAGGGGCGAGGAAACCGGGGGTCTGCGAGCCCTGACCAGGGCATACGACGACAATCACATCCCCAGTCTGCCAATGATCGGAGACAAGCGGTGGATGATTCATCACAAGATTCCGAAGAACGCTTGTGTGTGGCGCACAGCGCCGCGGGAAACGCGGGTCAGCGCGGCACCCGACGCTGCGACGGGCGGCGTCGGGACTGGTCGGCGGCGCCGATCGAACCGAGGATCAGGGCCGTCTGCAGGATCAACGCCTCGCGCGGGCCGGTGGCATCCCAGCCGATGACCTCGCTGACGCGCTTGAGCCGGTAGCGCACGGTGTTCGGATGCACGAAGAGCTCGCGGGCCGTCGCCTCGAGCGAGCGGCCGTTGTCGAGATAGCTCCAGAGCGTCGTGACCAGGTCGGTCGAATGCGCCTGCAGTGGGCGGTAGATCCGCTCGATGAGCGTCTGCTTGGCCAGCGGATCACCGGCGAGTGCCCGCTCCGGAAGCAGATCGTCGGCCTCGACCGGACGCGGGGCGCTGCGCCAGGCGCGGGCGACCGCGAAACCGGCGAGTGCTGCGCGGGCGCTCTGGCTGGCGTCGACGAGCGCGACGACGGCGGGACCGAGCACGACGTAGCCCGGGCCGAACGAGGGCTCCAGTCGAGACGCGATCTCGAGGAACGTGAGCTCGTCGTCGTCGGTCTCCTGCTCCTCGTCACGGGCGCGGCCGAGCACGAGGACGAGTCGTGACCCCTGCACGCCGATCAGTACGTCGACCGCCAGCTTGCGGGCGGTGCGCCGCACCTGGTCGACGTCGAACTGCGGGGGAGTCGTGCCCACGAGCACGGCGACCTCACCGTGACCGTGCCACCCGAGAGCGGCGATCCGGCTGGGGAGCTCCTCGTCGGCCTCGCCCGTGAGGATCGAGTCGACCACGAGCGCCTCGAGTCGGGCATCCCAGAGTCCCCGGGCCTCGGCCGCGCGAGCGTAGACGTCGGCGGCCGCGAAGGCGACATCGCGGGAGTAGAGCAGGATCGCCTCGCGGATGTTCTCACCCTTGCCGGCGACGCGCTCCTCGGTGACCTCGACGGTCACGCGGATCAGCTGCAGGGTCTGCTGCAGACTCACGCTGCGCAGCAGCTCCCGCGGGGCGGCGGCGAAGATGTCGGCCGCGATCCACGGCGTCGAGGTGGGGTCGTCGTACCACTGGATGAACGACGTGATGCCCGCCTGGGCCACCAGCCCGACCGCAGAGCGGCGGGCTGGTGGCATGTCGGCGTACCAGGGCAGCGTGTCTTCCAGGCGCTTGATCGTCACCGAGGCGATGTCACCGGAGATCCGGCGCAGCCAGGCGAGGGTCGCGGCCTTGTCCATGCCGGCGGGAGACGAACCTGTCACCGATGACTCAGCTTTCGCCACCCGCGTTGCCGCTGGTTCCGGCGTTGACATCGTGAAGGCTGTACTTCGCGATCGCCTGCGCGGCCAGCGAGCGGTCGACGACGCCGTCCTCGGCGAGCGACTGCAGCGTGCGCACCACGATCGACGGGCCGTCGATCTTGAAGAAGCGACGTGCCGCGGCGCGGGTGTCGGAGAAACCGAAGCCATCGGCGCCGAGCGTCGCGAAACGCTGCGGGACCCACGGGCGGATCTGGTCCTGGACGGCGTGCATGAAGTCGCTCACCGCGATGACCGGACCCTCGGCGCCCTGGAGCTTCTGGGTGAGGTAGGCCGTGCGGGGCTCCTCCTCCGGGTGCAGGAAGTTGTGCTCGTCGGCGGCGAGGCCGTCGCGGCGCAGCTCGGTCCACGAGGTGACCGACCAGACATCGGCGATCACGCCCCAATCGTTCTTCAGCAGTTCCTGCGCTTCGAGGGCCCAGGGGAGTCCGACGCCCGAGGCGAAGAGCTGGGCGCGGTGGCCCTCGCCCTCGCCGACCGAGATGCGGTGGATGCCGCGCACGATGCCGTCGACGTCCACGTTCTCGGGCTCGGCGGGCATCACGGTGGGCTCGTTGTAGAGCGTGATGTAGTACATCACGTTCGGGTCCTCGTGCTCGCCGCCGTACATGCGCTCGATACCCGACCGCACGATGTGCGCGATCTCGTAGCCGTACGCGGGGTCGTACGAGATCGTCGCGGGGTTGGTCGCGGCCAACAGGTGCGAATGCCCGTCGGCGTGCTGCAGGCCCTCACCCGTCAGGGTGGTGCGACCGGCGGTGGCGCCCATGATGAAACCGCGCGCCATCTGGTCGCCCGCCGCCCACTGGGCGTCGCCCGTGCGCTGGAAGCCGAACATCGAGTAGAAGAGGTAGATCGGGATCAGCGGTTCGCCGTGCGTGGCGTACGACGTGCCGGCAGCGGTGAACGCCGCGAGGGCGCCCGCCTCGTTGATGCCGACGTGCACGATCTGGCCCTGCGGGCTCTCCTTGTAGGCGAGGAGGAGCTCGCGGTCGACCGAGGTGTAGTGCTGGCCGTTCGGGTTGTAGATCTTCGCCGTCGGGAAGTACGCGTCCATACCGAAGGTGCGTGCCTCGTCGGGGATGATCGGCACGATGCGGTGGCCGAAGTCCTTCGAGCGCAGCAGGTCCTTCAGCAGTCGGACGAACGCCATGGTCGTGGCGATCTCCTGCGTGCCGGAGCCCTTCTTCGGGAGTGCGTAGGCGGTGTCGTCGGGCAGCGAGAGACCGACGTGCGTCGAACGACGCTCGGGCAGGAAGCCGCCGAGGTTGTTGCGGCGCTCCAGCATGTACTGGATGGTCTCGTCCTGGGGGCCCGGGTTGTAGTACGGGGGCAGGTACGGGTTCTCCTCGAGCTGCGCGTCCGTGATCGGGATGTGCATGGCGTCGCGGAACGTCTTGAGGTTGTCCAGCGTCATCTTCTTCATCTGGTGGGTCGCGTTGCGGCCCTCGAAGTGCGGACCGAGGCCGTAGCCCTTGACGGTCTTCGCGAGGATGACGGTGGGCTTGCCCTTGTGCTCGGTCGCGGCCTTGAACGCGGCGTAGACCTTGCGGTAGTCGTGGCCACCGCGCTTGAGGTTCCAGATGTCGTCGTCGGAGTAGTTCTCGACGAGGGCGGCGGCGCGCTCGTCGCGTCCGAAGAAGTGCTCGCGGATGTATCCGCCGGACTCGGCCTTGAACGTCTGGAAGTCGCCGTCGGGCGTGACGTTCATGAGGTTGAGCAGCGCACCCTCGGTGTCGCGGGCGAGGAGGTCGTCCCACTCACGGCCCCAGACCACCTTGATGACGTTCCAGCCCGCGCCGCGGAAGAACGACTCGAGCTCCTGCACGATCTTGCCGTTGCCGCGCACCGGGCCGTCGAGACGCTGGAGGTTGCAGTTGACGACGAAGGTCAGGTTGTCGAGTCCCTCGTTGGCCGCGACCTGGAGCTGTCCGCGGCTCTCGACCTCGTCCATCTCGCCGTCGCCGAGGAAGGCCCAGACGTGCGACTGCGAGGTGTCCTTGATGCCGCGGTTCTCGAGGTACTTGTTCGACATCGCCTGGTAGATCGCGTTGATCGGGCCGAGGCCCATCGACACGGTCGGGAACTGCCAGTACTCCGGCATCAGGCGCGGGTGCGGGTAGGAGGGCAGGCCGTGCGGGGCGTGCGACTTCTCCTGGCGGAAGCCGTCGAGCTGGTCCTCGCTCAGTCGGCCCTCGAGGAAGGAGCGGGCGTAGGTGCCGGGCGAGGCGTGGCCCTGGATGAAGATCTGGTCGGCGCCGCCGGGGTTGTCGGCACCCTTGAAGAAGTGGTTGAAGCCCACCTCGTAGAGCGCGGCCGACGACGCGTAGGTCGAGATGTGCCCGCCGACGCTGATGCCGGGGCGCTGTGCGCGGTGCACCGTGATGGCGGCGTTCCAGCGGATCCACGCGCGGTAGCGGCGCTCCACCTCTTCGTCACCGGGGAACTCGGGCTCGTTCTCGGGTGCGATCGTGTTGATGTAGTCGGTGGTCGGAACCATCGGCACGCCGAGGTGCAGCTCCTTCGAGCGCTTCAGCAGGCTGAGCATGATCTCGCGCCCACGGCCGTGGCCCTTGGCATCGACGAGCTCATCGAGCGACTGCTGCCACTCACCCGTCTCTTCCGGGTCGCTGTCGAGAGAGTCCTGAGAGTACGGATCCTGGTCGTGGACGGTCACGGGGAGCCTTTCGTCAAGCTGGCAGGTCATGCCAAGGAAACGGGAAGCGACGCGGGCAGCCTTGTCGGCTGTGCACAACGCGCGCCGTCCTCAGCCTAGCCCTCTTCCACCATGCGGGTGCGCATCCGCATACGGATACACTGGACGCACCAGGGCCTTTAGCTCAGCTGGTAGAGCGCCACGTTTACACCGTGGATGTCGTCGGTTCGATCCCGGCAGGGCCCACCACTTCGCCGTCCACCCATTCGATGGTCGTCAGACCGTCGATGCGGAGCGTCCTCCGCCCCTCGCTGCGCAGGTACGTCAGCAGTGTGCGGCGGCATCCGCGGCAGAGCAGGATGACGCAGGCGCCGTCGATCTCGGCGACGGCATCCGCGATCACGGCCGCTCGCGCGCAGTGCCCGCAGGTGGCGCGCGCGCCGGTCATGTCCCTGCCGAAGATCTCGAGCAGATACCCGCCGGCGGCGTTGCCGTCGACGCGCCGGACGGTCCGGGGTTCGGGAGTGTGTTCCATCAGGCTCCTCCGAATCGCTCGGTGCGGATGCGGTCAGGCGGATGCCCCGCCGCGACGAGGAGATCGGCGACGGCCTCGACGAAACCGGTCGGCCCGCATACATAGACCGACGGCTGCAGTGACGGCGGATAGGTCGACGAGAGGATGGTCGCGGCATCCACCCGACCGGCGGGACGTGCGAAGCCGGGCGGAGCGACGCGCGAATAGGCCCAGTCGATGACGAGGCCGTTGCCGGCGAGGCGGTCGATGTCGTCGAGGTAGAAGGCGTCCGACGCCGAGCGCACGGCGTACAGCAGCCGCATGGGTGCGCTGCTGCCGGAGCGCTCGTGCGCACGGGCGATGGCGATGAGGGGAACGATGCCCGATCCGCCGGCGATGAGCTGAACGGGCTCGGGGCGATCGGGGGTCCAGACGAAGTAGCCGCCGATCGGTCCGCGGATCTCCAACTGATCGCCGGGCCGCACGTCTTCGACCAGGTAGGGGGAGACCTCGCCGTCGGGAACCTCGTCTACCGCGAGTTCGAGAACCTCGCCGGGGCCGGAGGAGGCGAGCGAGTAGGACCGCACGGCCTGGTAGCCGTCCTCGGCCGTGAGGCGCACGTCCACGTGCTGCCCGGCGAGATTGCCCGGCCAGCCGTCGACCTGCAGTCCGAGGATGCGCCCGTGGCTTCCGGCGCCGAGTGTCGTGACGACGGTCGCCGGGCGCCACAGCGGTGCGGTCGTCACCAGTACCGTTCCTCCTTCCAGGGGTCGCCGTGCATGTTGTAGCCGTTCTGCTCCCAGAATCCCGGTGCGTCGTGCTCGCGCAGGTTCAGCCCGTGCACCCACTTCGCCGACTTCCAGAAGTAGAGGTGCGGAACGAGCAGGCGTGCGGGTCCGCCGTGTTCGGGGGCGAGGGGCTCGCCGTCGAACTCCAGCGCGATCCATGCGCGCCCTCCGACGAGGTCGTCGCGGGAGAGGTTGGTCGTGTACCCGCCGTAGGAGAAGACCTCGGCGAATGCCGCATCGTCGCCGACTGCGTCGAGGAGGCGTTCGACCGCGACGCCGCGCCACTGCGTGCCGAGCTTGGACCAGCGGGTCACGCAGTGGATGTCGGTGGTGATCGTCTCGATCGGGAGCGCGTGCAGCTCCTCCCACGTCCAGGTGTGCCGAATCCCGTCGCGACCGACGACGACGAACTCCCAGGACTCGGTCGGGATCCGGGGCGTCGGTCCGGCCGACAGCACGGGGAAGTCCCCGGTCAGATACTGACCGGGAGGGAGCCGCTCATCGGACTCTCGTCTGCGCGCTCCGAATCCGCGGGAGATCACACTCATGCTCGCCTGCCTTCGCTCGTGTGGGGTCATTCAAGCGGATGGGCGACGGCCGCGCTACGACATCTGTCGAACGTCCGCGCATCGCCACGAGTGGCGAAGTTGATCCGACACTCCTGCGAAATCAATTATTTACTTGTCTACGTGCAAAACCTGCTAGCTTCACACGTAAATCAGTTGATAACTCAAGGAGCCACGTTGCTGCAGGATTCTGCTTCCTCTGCTGTCTCCGGATCGCGCGCGACGGCCCCGGCCACCGCCGAGCGGCTCGCGCGCGACAACATGGCGTTGGCGACGTTCCTCGCGCTGGAGAAGGCCCGCACGGCGGAGCACGTCGACCTCGACGACCTCATGTCGGCCGCTCGCCTCGGACTCGCGCGCGCGGCGATGACCTACGAACCCGAGCGCGGCATCCCCTTCGGTGCCTTCGCCCGCACGCAGATCACCTGGGCGATGCTCTCGGAGATGCGTCGCGCCGACCCCGCCGGGGAGCGCGGGCGCGACAAGATCGAGCTCATCCGCGCCGCCGGCGACGCCGTGCTCGCTCGCACGGGTCGTGCCGGCACACCCGCCGAGGTCGCGAAGGAAGCGGGTCTCGACATCGCGGCGGTCGCCGAGATGCTGCACCTGGATGCGATGGTGCGCACGGCCACGAGCTTCGAGGAGCATTTCGATCCCGAATCGGGTCGACAGGCGGTCGATCTCACCGACAGCATCGTGCTCCCCGAGTTCGCCGCGGAGCAGAACGAGACGCGTGACATGGTCGTGCGCGTGCTCGATGCGCTGCCGGACGCGATGCGCCGGGTGATCCGCGGGATCTACCTCGACGATCGCATGGTCAAGGACCTCGCCGACGAGATGGAGGTGAGCCACGCCTACGTGTCGAAGCTGCGCTCGCGCGGTCTCGCTCTCATGCGTGAGGCGATGGAGGCCTGGGAGCAGGGGACCGCCGGCGACCGCACCAGCCCCGCGAAGGCCGAGTTCTTCGGAGCGCTCTTCGGACCGGAGAAGCCCGCGAGCGCGCACCGCAGCGAAGACCTCCTCCCCGCGATCTGACTTTCCCGTCGGTCACCGGTTACGGACCGCGCGAGGTGTCGCGAATGTGGGATGTGCGGGTCCACGGATGGACCCGCTTCCAGTCCCATAACCACGGAGGATACTCATGGGTCTTCAGATCGCAACCAACGTCAGCGCGCTCAACTCGTACCGCAACCTGTCGAGCAACCAGAACGACGTCTCGAAGTCGCTCGAGAAGCTCTCGAGCGGCCTGCGCATCAACCGCGCGGCAGACGACGCCGCCGGCCTCGCCATCTCCGAGGGCCTGCGCTCGCAGGTCAACGGCCTGAACGTCGCAGCCCGCAACGCTCAGGACGGCATCTCGGTCATCCAGACCGCAGAAGGCCAGCTGACCGAGGTCCACTCCATCCTGCAGCGCGTGCGCGACCTCGCGGTGCAGGCCGGTAATGACTCGAACAACGCGGACTCGCGCAAGGCGATCACCACCGAGGTGACGCAGCTCGTGGACGAACTCGACCGCATCGCCGAGAGCGCCAACTTCAACGGCATCCAGCTGCTCGACGGCACCGCCGGCGCGGCGGGCAACGGTGTGCTGAGCTTCCAGGTCGGCGCCGACGGTTCCGCCTCGAGCCAGATCACCGTGAACCTCGGCACGGCGAACATCGCCACGCTGGCGGCAGACCTGCGCGACGACATCCTCACCACTGCGGATGGCTTCGCCAACCCGACCGTCGCCGCCGCGACGATCGACACGGTCGACGCCGCGATCAAGAGCGTCTCGTCGGCCCGCGCCGACCTCGGTGCGGTGCAGAACCGCTTCGAGTCGACGATCAACTCGCTGCAGGTCTCGGCCGAGAACCTCTCGGCGGCCAAGAGCCGCATCGCCGACACCGACATGGCGGCCGAGATGGTCAAGTACACGGCTGCGAACATCCTGCAGCAGGCGGGCACCGCGATGCTCGCGCAGGCGAACCAGTCCGGCCAGGGCGTTCTCCAGCTGCTCCGTTGAGCCGCCGCGCCTGAGGCGCACCGGGCGCCCGGGCGGGGGACACTCCGCCCGGGCGCCTTCCCCTAAGACCTGCGACACGCCCCGAGGGAAGGCATCCGAGGATGAAACTGGACGGATTGGTCTCCGGACTGAAGACCGGCGAGCTCATCGACGCGCTCATGGACGTGTCGGCGATCCCGAAGAAGCTGATCACCACCAAGATCACCGACCGCACCTCGATCATCACGAACCTGCAGTCGTTGAACACCTCGCTGCAGGCGCTGGTCGAGAAGGCCAAGACCGCGGCGTCCGCCACCTCGCTGGCCGCCTTCACCGCCACGTCGTCGTCCGAGAGCGTCACCGTGAACGCGGGGCCGAAGGCGAGCGCCTTCTCGACGAGCATCGTCGTCGACGCCGTCGCCACCGCGCACTCGGTCGTCACCGCGGCCGGGGGCGCGAGCTCCTGGGGAGGAGCGTTCACGCTGGTGGCCGCCGACGGCACCCGCACCGAGATCGCGCCCGCCGGTGCATCGCCCCACGATCTCGCCAAAGCCATCAACGCCGCGAAGGCGGGGGTGACGGCGACCGTCGTGCCCGCCGGGACGGATGCCGACGGCGCGCCGCTCTCGCGCATCCAACTGAACGCCGCAGAGACCGGTGCCGAGAACACCTTCACGCTGCACCGCGGCAACGGCGACGATCTCGACGCGGGCACCGCGATCGACCTCGGCACGGAGCCGGGAGCCGCCGTGCTGACGGCCGGTGCCGACGCCCGCATCCGCCTCTTCGCGGGGACCTCGGCCGAGCAGGTGCTGACGAGCGCGAGCAACACGATCACCGTCGGCGACGACGTCACCGTCACGGTCACGAAGCCCAGCGCCGACCCGGTCACGGTCACCGTCGCCCTCGACGCGAAGGCGCAGACGGCCACGGCCGAGGCGTTCATCAAGGAGATCGCCGGTCTCCTCACCCGCATCGACAACGGTTCGAAGGCCACGGTCGGCGCGGTGGGGGAGAAGACCACCCTCGGCGTGTTCACCGGCGACAGCACCGTGCGCAACCTCCGCACAGCCCTGGCCAACGCCGTGCAGCACCCGATCGACGGGGTCTCGCCCTCGAGCATCGGCATCTCGATCAACGAGAAGGGTGTGCTGTCGTTCGACGCCGAGAAGTTCGCCCAGGCACTCGCCGACGATCCCGAGAAGACCCAGGAGCTGTTCTCGGGCGTCGCCGGTCGCCTCGAGGGCGTGGCCGACACCTACTCCGACAAGTACGACGGTCTGCTCACGCAGCGCATCACCGGGCAGGAGTCCGAGGTCAAGACCCTCAAGACGCAGGTCGAGCGGTGGGACGTCCGTCTCGAACAGCGTCGGGCGACCCTGGAGCGCACGTACTCGCAGCTCGAGGTGCAGCTGTCGAAGCTCGAATCCCAGTCGTCGTGGCTCACCGGGCAGCTCGCCGCCCTCACCGCCACCAAGTCCTGATCGCCGAGGAGAGACAAGCGATGCCCCTGACATCCCTGGAACGCGCCAAGCAGCAGTACCTCGAGCAGCAGGTCGCCTCGGCCTCGCCCGAGCGTCTGCTCACCCTGCTGTACGACCGCCTGCTCGTCGACATCGATCGAGCCGGGGCCGCGCAGGATGCCGAGGACTGGGCGGCCGCGGGCACCCACCTCACCCACGCCCAGCAGATCGTCGCCGAGCTGAGCGGGTCACTCACCGACGCCTGGGACGGCGCGGCCGACCTGCGCGCGGTGTACACCTACGTCACCGGTCGCCTGATCACCGCGAACATCGGCCGCGATCGGCTGGCCACTGCGGAGTGCCGCGAACTCGTCGCGCCGCTCCGCGAAGCGTGGCACCAGGCCGCAGCGGTGACCTCGGCCGCGGCTCCCGCCCCGGCATCCGCGCTGGGCTGAGCCGCATGACCGACAACCTCGCGTCGTGGCTGGCCGTGCTCGATACGTTCGAGCGGGCGCTCGATGCCGCCGACGACCAGCTCGACCCGACCTTCGAGCCGCCTCCCGGACCCGTGCCCGAAGAGCTGCGCGAACGCGCGGAGGCGGTGCTGGCGCGTCAGCAGATGATGATCCGCGGACTCACCGCCTCGCGGGCGAACGTCGCGCGTGAACTCGCCGCGCTCCGTCGGGTGCCGACGGGGTCGCCCGACGCTCCCGCGTACCTCGACGTCGAAGGATGAGCGGCGGCGGTTACGCCGACACCGCACTGTCGCGATAGTCGGCCACGAGCACGGATCGCTCGACGCAGGCCACGGATCGGCTTCTCCACCACACATCCGGGGTGCCGCCGTGCTCGAATCCGTAACCTCCTCCGCGCTGATCAGCGCGCTCGACGGTCTGGCGCTGCGCCAGCGTTCCATCGCCGAGAACATCGCGAACGTCAACACGCCCGGCTACCAGGCGAAGCGGGTGCAGTTCGAGGACGAGCTGCGTCGCGCGGTCGACGGCGGATCGGGGTCGGTCGCCGCGACCGTCGAGCGCTCACTCGAGCCCACCCGCCTGAACGGCAACAATGTGAACCTCGACACCGAGACGCTGTCGAACATCGACACCGTGCTCCGGTTCCAGTTCGCCAGCCAGGCGATCGGCGGCCAGGCGGCCTCGATCACCAAGGCGATCGGCCAGGCATCCGCATGACCTTCGACGCGATCGGCATCGCCGGCACCGGACTGAACGTGCACCGCAAGTGGCTCGACGCGCTCAGCGACAACATTGCGAACGTCAACACCGCCATCCCGGCCGGTGAAGAGGCGTTCCGGGAGAAGTTCGTCACGGTGCAGGCGGGTACCGAGAGCCCGGGCGTCTTCGTCGCCGGGGTCGTCGAATCGGAGGCCGAGGCGAAGCTCGTCTACGACCCCGAGCATCCGTATGCCAACGAGGACGGGTACGTCCAGTACCCGAACGTCGAACTCGGCGACCAGATGAGCATGCTGATCCTCGCCCAGCGCGGCTACGAGGCGAACGCCGCCGTCGTCGACCGCGCCAAGACCACCTACGAGGCCGCCCTGCAGATCGGACGCAACTGATGTCGACCCCCATCGACGCGATCTCCGCGACCGGCGTCAGTCCGATGTCGGCCCTCAGCTTCGAATCCGGTGCCGACGGCACCGGATCGTCCGCCTCGGCGGGCGCCTTCGCGACCTCGATGTCCGGCGCGATCGAGAACCTGCAGCAGTTGCAGTCGACCTCGAACGAGCTCGCCGTGCAGGCCGTCACCGGTGACCTGCAGGACATCCACCAGGCCATGATCGCCTCCGCCCGCGCCGGCGTGACGCTCGACCTCGTGGTCGCGATCCGCGACCGTAGCGTCTCGGCGTTCAACGAGATCATGCGGATGCAGGCCTGATCATGCCGAAGGTGATCACGAACTCCTTGGAACGCGTGAAGCTGATCGTCTCGGGCTTCAGCGTCGCTCAGCGCACGATCGCGATCATCGGCGTCGCGCTGCTGGTGATGGGGGCCGTCGCACTCGGCGCCTGGCTCACCAAGCCGCAGATGAGCCCGCTCTTCACCGGACTCAGCGCCGGCGACGCCTCGGCGGTCGTCGACCAGCTCAAGTCGGCGGGCGTCGGCTACGAGCTCGCCGAGGGCGGCGCCACGATCCTCGTACCCGACGACCAGGTTTACGCGCAGCGGCTGGCGGCAGCATCCGCCGGGCTCCCCGGTGACACGAGCGAGGGCTACACCCTGCTCGACAAGATGGGCGTCACCGCGAGCGAGTTCCAGCAGTCGGTGACCTACAAGCGCGCGATCGAGGGCGAGCTCGCGAGCACGATCGGCGCGATGGACGGCATCAGCACGGCGTCGGTGCAGCTGGCCATCCCCGAGGAGAGCGTGTTCGTCTCGGAGCAGCAGACCCCCACCGCATCGGTGTTCGTGAAGACCCGCAACGGGTCGACGCTCAGCGACGAGAAGATCGAGGCGATCATCCACCTCACGAGCGCGTCGGTTCCGGGCATGACGCCGGAGGACGTCGCGGTCACCGACCAGAACGGCACGGTGCTCTCGGCCGTAGGCTCGGGCGTGGCCGGCAACTCGTCGAAGCAGGCGACCGAGCACGAAGCCCGGGTGGCCGCGTCGGTGAACCGGATGCTGGAGACGATCGTCGGACCGGGGAACGCGACCGTGACGGTGTCGGCGGACGTCGCGAACTCGACTTCCGAGCGCATGGACGAGACCTACTCGGCTCCCGAGGGCGACCTGAGCGCCTCGGAGCAGACGAAGACCGAGACCTACACCGGCGGGCAGGGCGGGGGCACCGGTGTGCTCGGCCCCGACAACATCGCGGTGCCCAACGGTGCGGACGGCGACGGCGCGTACGAGTTCGAGGAGACCTCGCGCAACAACGCCGTCAACAAGTCGACCGAGAAGACGATCACCCCCGCCGGCGAGGTGACCCGGCAGACCGTGAGCATTGCGCTCAACCGCGGCACCGTGACCGGCGTGACCGCGGCGCAGATCGAGACCCTCGTCGCCTCGGCCGCCGGCATCGACGTCGAGCGCGGCGACACGATCGCCGTCGAGTTCGTGGAGTTCGCCGGCGCCGGCGCGAACGCCGCGCAGACCGCACTGGCGGCGGCCGAGGCCGAGCAGGCCGCGCAGTTCCAGCAGGAGCTCGTGCGGTCGGCGATCATCGGCGGCTCGATCCTGCTCGCCGTGATCATCCTCGTCGTCTTCCTGTCGATCCGCCTGCGCATGAAGCGTCGCATCGCCTACACCGACGAGGGCCCGATCGAGTACCTCGCGACCCTGACCGAGAGCGAGGAGCAGAAGCTCAAGTCGCTCAAGGGTCTGCAGGACCGCGAAGCCCTGACGGCACCGCTGCTGCCGCAGGTCTCACCGACCCTCCTCGACGTCGAGGAGGAGCCCGAGCGGGAGCAGATCCTTGTCGAGCGTCGTCGCCGTGAGATCGACGACATCGCCCGCCGCGAACCCCAAGCCACCGCGACCGCGCTGGCGAGCCTGATGGACGAGTCGACCGTATGAGCATGCAGATCGAATCCCCGGATGCCCCGACCGAGCAGATCACGGAGGCCGTCGTCGCCGCGTCCGGTCAGGCGATCGCTCCGATGAGCGGGCTGCGGCAGGCGGCCATCGTGCTCCTGAACATGGACCGGGAGGCGAGCGCCGAGGTGCTCCGTCTGCTCGGCGAGGACCGGTCGGAGCTGCTCGCCGCGGAGCTCACGCAGCTCGGTGGGGTCGATCTCGCCGCCACGGCCCGGGCTCTCGCCGCCTTCACCCGCATCGCGACGGGCGGATCGGTGCCCTCCCGTGGCGGGCAGGAGCTCGCGACCGGACTGCTGGAGACCGCCTTCGGCCGGGAGAAGGCGGTCGGCATGGTCGGCAGGGTCATGTCGCAGGGCGCGGTGTCGTTCGACTTCCTGAACGCGGCCGATCCCGCCCAGCTCGCCACGATCCTCGAGGGAGAGCTGCCGACCACGGTCGCGGTCGTGCTCGCGAACCTGCGGGCGGATCGTGCCGCCGCCGTGCTCGCCGCCCTGCAGGATCCGCTGCGCACCGACGTCGCGCAGGCGATCGCCACGATGGGCACCGCCACGCAGGAGGCCATCTCGATCGTCGCCGACTCCTTGCGCTCGCGCACCGGGGTCTTCGCGATGCGCGACAATCACGAGTCCATCGGCGGCGTGCAGCCCCTGGTCGAGATCATCAGCCGCTCCGACACCGCGCTCGAGAAGTCGCTGCTGGCGAGCCTCGAGGGACGCGACCTCGCCCTGGCCGAGGACATCCGCAGCCGCATGGTGACGTTCGCCGACTTCACGCGTCTCGAGGACCGGGATGCGCAGCGCGTGCTGCGCGGGATCGACCTGCGGGTCCTGGCTCTCGCTCTCAAGGGGGCGGACGAGCAGATCGCTTTCAAGGTCACGAGCAACATGACCGAGCGGAACAAGGAGAACCTCGCCGAGGAGGCGCGGGTGCTCGGATCGGTGCGCGTGCGTCAGGTCGACGAGGCGCGGGCCGAGGTCGTGCGCATCATCCGCGAGCTCGAGGCGGCGGAGGAGATCACTATCTCCCGTGAGGACGAGGACGAGCTGATCGAATGACGCTCTCCGACACCGCCTTCACCCCGCTCGTCGTGCCGCGCGTGGGGGAGACCCCGACCGACGTGCGCGATGAGGCCGCTCGGGCGCGCACGCGCGGCTATGCGGAAGGGTTCGCGGAGGGGCGCCGGATCGCGCTCGACGAGGCGCGGGCGCAGCGGGCCGCCGAGGCCGAGCGGCTCCAGCAGGAGCGCGATGCGCGGGCGGTGCGGTACGAGAGCGCCCTGACCGCACTCGACGATGCGCGATCGGCGGTGGCGGATCGCGTCCGGACGACCAGCGCTCTCTCGGCGGACCGAATCGAGGAGCTCGCGGTGGAGCTCGCGGTCGCGATCCTCGGCGCGGAGCTGTCGGACCCGGCGCGCTCGGCCGCGCACGCGCTCCGCAGGGCCCTCGCCCAGATGCCCGCGGACCGGTGGACGCGCGTCGCCGTGCATCCACGGGACGGCGAGATCCTGCGCGCGGATGCGGATGCCGTGGCCGCGTCGCACGGCGTCGAGATGATCGACGATGCATCCGTCTCGCCCGGTGGCGCCATCGTGCAGATCGCCGATGGCGCGGTCGACGCGCGCGTCGCGGAGGCACTGCGTCGGGCGAGCGCTGCCCTGAGCGGCGGAGACCGCGATGACGATGCCGATCGCGAGGCTCTCGCATGAGCGTCCGCACGGCATCGTGGGAGCGCGTGCTCCACGCCGCGCGCCCCGAGCGATCGGGCACGGTGAAGTCCGTGCTCGGCCTCGGAGCGGAGGTCGTGGGCATCGATGCCGCGGTCGGCGACCGCGTGCGGATCGATGTGGCGGACGGACGCCGCGTGGATGCCGAGGTCGTCGCGGTCGATGGCGGATCGGCGCGGTGCATGCCGCTCGGACCACTGGACGGGATCACCGCGCGGGCCCGCGTGCTGCACACCGGCGAGCGCCTGCGCGTGCCGACCGGTCGCTCACTGCTCGGGCGGGTGCTCGACGGTCTCGGCCGCCCGATCGACGGGAAGGGGCCGCTCGGCCGCGACACCGCGTTCGTCCCGCTCGATCACGAGGCTCCGAGCATCCTGAACCGTCAGCGGATCGACCGCCAACTCGGACTGGGCGTCCGCGTGCTCGACACGCTGACCCCGGTCGGCACGGGACAGCGCCTCGGTCTGTTCGCAGGATCGGGGGTGGGCAAGTCGTCGCTGATGTCGATGATCGCCCGCGGCTCGACGGCCGACGTCACCGTGATCGCTCTGGTGGGCGAGCGCGGTCGAGAGGTGCGGGAGTTCCTCGAGGACGACCTCGGGCCCGAGGGCCTGGCGCGCTCGGTGGTGGTCGTCGCGACCTCCGACCAGCCGGCGATGGTGCGCATGCGCTCGGCGTTCGTCGCCACCCGCATCGCCGAGGGCTTCCGGGCGGAGGGGAACGACGTCGTGCTCATGATGGACTCCCTCACGCGTGTCGCGATGGCTCAGCGTGAGATCGGGCTGAGCGCGGGCGAGCCACCGGCGACCCGCGGGTATCCGCCGTCGACCTTCTCCGTTCTCGCCCGGCTGCTCGAACGTGCCGGCACGGGGCCGGTCGGATCCGTCACCGGCCTGTACACCGTGCTCGTCGACGGGGACGACCACAACGAGCCGATCGCCGACGCGGCCCGCGGCATCCTCGACGGGCACGTCGTGCTCGACCGTGCCCTCGCGGTGCGCGGCCACTTCCCGGCCGTCGATGCGCTGGGGTCGATCTCGCGCGTCGTCTCGAAGATCACCACCTCCGAGCAGCGAGCGCATGCGGTGGCGCTGCGCAGCGTGCTCGCCGCGCGTCGCAGCGCGAACGACCTCATCGACATCGGTGCGTACCGGCCAGGGGCGAATCCACTGGTCGATGCCGCCCTCGCGAACGAGCAGGCCATCGCCGCGTTCCTGACGCAGCGCATGGACGATCTGACCACAACCGAGGATTCCTGGCGGCTCCTCGCCGCCCTCACCACCGAGTTCGGAGGACTGACGCCATGACGTTCCCCCTCGCCGGCCTCCTGCGCGTGCGCGACGCGCAGGAGCGCGTCGCCGCGGAGCAGTTGTCCCGCACATCATCCGCGCGGCTGCAGGCCGAGACCGCCGAACAGGGAGCGGTCGTGAGTCTCGCCGAGATCAGCGCACAGGTCGACGACGCGCCGACCCTGCTCGCGATGGCCGCGGCTCGCGCCGCCGGCCGCAGTGCCCTGAGCGACGTGCAGGCGCTCACCGAGATGCGCCGTGCCGAGGAGGCGGAGGCGAAAGCGGCCCACGTCGAGGCCCGCCGCGAGCTCCGCGGCCTCGAACGCCTCGAGGACGCCCACCGGGTCGAGAGCGCCCGGATCGCGCAGCATGCGGAGCAGACGGCTCTCGACGAGATCGCCGTCGTGCGCAGCCGGCGCGAGGAGCGCACCGCATGAGGGCGGGGATCGCCGCGGGAACGGCGTCATCCGACCCGTTCGCCGCGCTCGTCGCCGGGGGCGCGGCCCCGACCGGACGCGGGATGCCCGCGGAGACGAGGTCGTTCGGGGCCGCGCTGGAGCTCGCGGAACGGATGCTCGACGCCCCGACCGGCGCGGACGGATCGGTGCGCCTCGCGCCGACCGTGACGACGGAGCTCGCGGACGCTCCGAGTGCCGGAGAGCCCGCCACGGATACGACGGAGTCGGCGCCGCGCGAGACATCGGTGAGTGCGGTCCCCGTCGACGCCGTCTCGATGATCAGCGCGATGGCCGCGGCTCCCGCTCCGACGCCGGCCCCGACCGCGGTTCCCGCCGATGCGCCGACGGTCACGACGTTCGCCGCCGATGATGGATCGACGTCCGGAACGACGGAGACCGCTTCCGCCTCCCGCTCCGACGCGACGGCCGACGACGGGATCGATTCCACGCTCTTCGCGCCGCCGACGTCGGCGACCGGGGGAGAGGATGCCGATGCCCCGCTCGACCGCGCCGCAGCTCCCGCTCGCGCATCCGCGGCCCCGGCCCCCACCGTTTCCGTGCCGTCGACAGGCCCGTCGTCCGCTGCTGGGCCGGTGCACGGTGCCCCGCCGGTCATAGCTGCACCGACGACCCTCACCCCCGCGCCTGCCGCGACGCGGGTGGAGGCATCCGCTCCTCCCGCCGCTGCGCCGTCCGCACCATCGTCGACCGGGGCATCCGGGGTCACGGCGGCGGCCGCACCTGCGCCCAGCACCGTCGCAGACCCCTCGGATCGGCCTGCAGGCCCCGCGGCCGCGACGCCGTCCGCCCCGGTCGTCGCACCCGCGGCGAGCGCGTCGGCACCCGCCGTCGCGGTCGCCTCGCCGCCGGAGCCCCCAGCATCCGCCCGATCCGTCGCCACCCAGGTGTCCCCGGTCGTCGTCAACATCGCCCAGCGCCCGGCCGGCAGCCACCAACTCACGATGACGGTGAGCCCCGACACCCTCGGCCCCGTGACCGTGCGGGTGCACATCGGCCAGAACGGGGACGTGCGCGTCGAGCTCGTCGGAGCGACCGACGCCGGGCGCGAAGCGCTGCGCGCGATCGTCTCCGATCTGCGTCGCGACCTCGCCGCCGTCCTGCCGCACGCGAACCTCTCGCTGACCTCGTCATCCGCATCGTCGACGGATGCCGGAGGTTCCGATCGGTTCGCGCAGCCCGGAACCGATCCCGGCGCCGGGGGACAGGCGGGCGACAGGCGCGGCAGCGGCCCCGTGGTCGCCCCGGGTCTTCGTGCCGATGCGCCCGATCGACGTTCCGTCCCGACTTCCGCCCTCGCCGTCGCCGGCGCGGGTCTCGACACCTTCGCCTGAGAGGACACCCCGTGACCGTCGACGCCGTGAGCGCACCCACCGCGATCCACACCGGAAGCACCACCGATCCCGCCGCCCGAAAGCAGGTGCTCGACGGCGAGGTCTTCCTCAAGCTGCTCGTCACCCAGCTCACCCACCAGGACCCCTCGAGTCCGATGGACACCAACGAGATGATCTCGCAGACCACGCAGCTCGCCATGATGGAGCAGCTCACGGCCCTCGCCGACAACGGCGCCGAGGCCTTCGCACTCGACATGCGCCAGGCCGCCGCCGCCCTCATCGGGCAGGAGGCGAGCTACGAGGACGCCGACGGCAAGGCCGTCACCGGCATCGTCACGAAGGTCTCGTTCGACGGCCCCGTGCCGCAGGTGACCATCGGCGACAAGACCATCGCACTCGACGCCATCACGGGCGTCGCCACCCCGACCGCACCGACCACCTGACACACAGGAAGAGAGAACACCATGCTCCGCTCGCTCTACTCCGGCATCTCCGGACTCCGCTCGCACCAGACCATGCTCGACGTGACCGGAAACAACATCGCCAACGTCAACACCGCGGGCTTCAAGGGCTCGTCCGTGGTCTTCCAGGACTCCCTCTCGCAGCTCATCGGCAACGCCGGCATCCCCGACGACCAGGTCGGCGGGCGCAACCCCGCCCAGGTCGGTCTCGGGGTGCAGGTCGCGGGCGTGCGCACCAACTTCGCCCAGGGTTCCGCACAGGCCACCGGGCGCGGCGGCGACCTCATGATCTCGGGCGACGGCTTCTTCGCGGTGCGCGCGGGCGGCGAGACGCTGTACACCCGTGCGGGAGGATTCTCGTTCGACCCGACCGGCAAGATGGTCACCGCCGACGGGGCGGTCGTGCAGGGCTGGTCGGCGCAGAACGGCGTCGTCAACACCGGCCAGGCCGTCGGCAACATCGTGCTGCCCCTCGATGCCGTCTCGCCCGCTCGCGCCACGACCGGAGCGACGGTCACCGGGAACCTGCCCTCGACCGCCGCCGCCGGTGACGAGGTCGTGCGCGACGTCACGGTCTTCGACGCCCAGGGCACGCCGACCACGCTGAGCCTCACGTTCACCCGCACGGCCGCGGGCTGGGACGTCTCCGAGCCCGTGAGCGGCGCGACGGGCGCCCTCGCGTTCACGGACGGCAAGCAGACGGGCCCGGGGCTCACTCTCACCGCGGGCGCCGTGACCGTCGACCTCACCGCGGTCACCGGGTACGCGAGCCTGTCGACGGTCGCCGTCACCGATCAGAACGGCGCAGCAGCCGGCACGCTCAAGTCGTACAGCATCACGGGCGACGGATCGATCGTCGGCACGTTCAGCAACGGCGCGACCCAGACCCTCGGCAAGATCGCGATGGCGACGTTCGCCAACCCTGAGGGGCTCGAGAAGGCCGGCGGATCGTCGTACCGCCTGTCGGTCAACTCGGGCCCCGCGCAGATCGGCGAGGCGGGCCAGGCCGGATTCGGCAGCCTCGTCTCCGGCGCGCTCGAGATGAGCAATGTGGATCTCTCGCAGGAGTTCACGAACCTGATCGTCGCGCAGCGCGGCTTCCAGGCGAACGCCCGCATCATCACCACGAGCGACGAGGTGCTGCAGGAGCTCACCCAGCTCAAGCGCTGATCCCGCATCGCACGTGGCCCGCCCTGGTTACCCGGGGCGGGCCACGTCGCGATAGTCGGGGCTGAACCGCCTCTCACCCGACGCCCCTCGCCCGGAGACTCCTCGATGATCATCGTCACCCGCCTCGACCGCACACGGTTCGCGGTGAACCCCGATCTCATCGAGCGCGTGTACTCGTCGCCCGACACGACCCTGCACATGATCGACGGCGGGGTGTACGTGGTCGAGGAGAGCCTCGACACGGTCGTCGAGCTGATCGTCGCCTATCGTGCCCGCGTGCTCGACGCCGCCCAGGCGCTCGGCCGGAAGTCGGGGGACTGACGGTGGATCCCGCATTCCTCATCGGCGTCGTCCTCGCGTTCGGCGCTCTCGTCGCGATGATCACCATGGAGGGCGCGAGCTTCGAGGCGCTGCTCATCCCGGCACCGATGATCCTCGTGCTGGGCTCGACGATCGGCGTGGGCATCGCAAGCCACACGCTGCGCGACACGCGCCTGGCCGTGCAGAGCCTGGGTCGGATGGTGCGCGGGCCCCGCTCGACGCCCGAGGCCGTGATCCCGTTCCTCGTCGGCTACGCCGAGAAGGCCCGCGGCGACGGCCTGCTGGCCCTCGAGCAGGAGCTCGATTCGGCTCCCGACCAGTTCACCCGGCAGGCGCTCCAGGCACTCGCCGACGGGACGGATGCCGACGACCTGCGCCTCATGATGGACGACGAGATCACGGCTGCCTCGTCGCGGACGCGGATCGCCGCGAAGTTCTTCTCGTCGCTCGGCGGGTACGCGCCCACGATCGGCATCGTGGGCACGGTGGTGTCGCTGACCCACGTGCTCGAGAAGCTCGACGAGCCCGATCACCTGGGTCCGATGATCGCGGCGGCGTTCGTCGCGACGCTGTGGGGGCTCCTCTCGGCCAACTTCATCTGGAACCCGATCGCCGGGCGCCTGAACCGCATCGGGGCCGTCGAGCTCGAGCGCATGATGATCGTCAGCGAGGGGATGCTCGCCATCCAGGCGGGCAGCGCGCCGCATCTGCTGCAGGAGCGCCTCGAGGCGCTGTCGACCGTCAAGCCGAAGCGACGGGCTCCGAAGGCGACGAAGGGCGCGGAGGCGCAGGGCTCGGAGGAGGGCCTGTGAGCACGGCCCGCCGCGCGGGCGGGCGCGGCCACGAGGACGAATCGCACGACGAGCCGGACGAGCGCTGGGCCGTGTCCTACGCCGACATGGTCACGGTGCTGATGTGCCTGTTCATCGTGCTGTTCGCCGTCTCGAACGTCGACAAGACCAAGTTCGAGCTGCTGGCGAACAGCCTCGCGACCGGCTTCGGGCAGGAGGAGACGACCACCGGCGGTGCCGACATCTCCGAGGGGCTGGTGATCCCGCCGGAGATGCTCGACGAGGAGGGCGAGCCCGACCTCACCCAGCGCGCTGCGGCGGAGTACGAGTCGCTCGAGGAACTGCGGGAGCGCATGCGGGCCTCGCTCGCCGCCCAGGGGCTGCAGGACACGGTCGAGTTCGTGATCGACGACCGGGGGCTCAAGGTCGGTCTGGTCGGCGCGGAGACGTTCTTCGGCGACAACAGCACGGATCTCTCGGCCAAGGCCGACGCCGTGCTCGACGCGATCGGCGACGTGCTGACGACCGTCGACAATCAGGTGAGCGTCGAGGGGCATGCCGATCGGCGTCTCTCGGCCGCGCCCTTCCCGACGAACTGGGAGCTGTCGGGAGGTCGCGCCACGCAGGTGGCGCGCTTCCTGGTCGAGCACGAACTCGTCGGCGGTGCGCGGGTGAAGGCGACCGCGTTCTCCGACACGCGTCCGCTCGTCGAGGGCGACAGCCCGGAGGCGCTCGCGAGCAACCGACGGGTCGACATCGTCGTCGAGTCCACCGAGGAAGACCAGGTGCGGGCGTTGCTCCCCGCACTCGCCGACGCGGCCGGGAAGGGCTGAGACGTGTCCATCATCTCCGAGGAGACCGCCATGACCGCGCACGCCGTGCCGGACGACCCCGCCGGGCGCTATCCGGCGTACGACTTCGGTCGCCCCGCGCAGCTCGGGCGCGACAGCATCCGCCGGCTGGAGGCGTCGTTCGAGTCCTTCGCCCGCCTGTGGTCGTCACAGCTGACAGCGAAGATCCGCGTGCGCACGCACCTCACCCTCGACGACGTCGAACTCGTGTCGTACGAGGAGTACGCGCAGACGCTGCCGAGCACCACGGCCATGGTCGCCGGAGCCTTCGCCGATCGCGACGAGCCGTGCGTCGTGCAGTTCGGGCTCGATAGCGCACTGCTCTGGGTCGTGCAGATGATGGGAGGACGCAGCACCTCCCTCCCGGATGCCCGCACGTTCACGCCGATCGAGCTCGCCCTGGTGCGCAACCTCATGGAGGGCACGTTCGAGCACCTGTCCGCGAGCCTCGGTCCGCTGCTCCCCGGCGAGCCCGTCTTCGGCGGTGTGCACTACAACCCGCAGTACCTCCAGGTCATCTCGGCGTCGGCCGCCGTGATCGTCGCCCGATACACGATGCGCCTGGGCGACACGCGCACGGTCGCCTCGATCATGCTGCCGGCCTCCGCGGTCGTCGACCATCTCGCCGAGGCGGGGGCGGATGCCGCGGCGACGCGCGGCGCGGGTCATACGCGCGACCAGGTGCACAGCACTCCGCTCGAGATCACGCTGCGTCTCGCTCCGATCACGATCGGAGCGGGGGAGGTGCTCGACCTCGCCCCGGGCGATCTGCTGCGCCTGCCCCACCCCGAGACGATGCCCTACGAACTGATGGCGGGCGACACGGCAATCGCGCGCGCGACGCCCGGCAGCCGCGGATCGCGCCTCGCCTGCACGATCACGACCACCCACGAGGAGAACCACTGATGAGCACCTTCCACGAGACCGCCATCGCCGCGGCGATCGCCGGCAAGCTGCCGTTCGGCTTCCCCGTCATCCCGACGCCGTCGACCGACCCCGGCGCGGTGGGAGAGGCGATCGCCGTGACCTTCACCGGCACACCGGGGGCACGGCTCGCCATCCAGGTCATCGATCCCGCGCAGCTGGAGGACGGATCGAAGAAGGCCGATCTCGCCGACCGGCTGCATCCGATCTTCGAGGCGGCGTCGATCGTGCTCGGGCCCGGGGCTCTCGGCTCCGGGGAGACCGTCGCGGCGACCGAGGTGTTCGCCGCTCCGGGCACGCAGGTGTTCGACCTGGTCGATTCGACCGGTGCGATCGCCGCGCGCGCCTCGGTGCGCATCGACGGCGACCGTACGGGCTCGGGCTCCTCGGGACCGCAGCGCATCAATCGCATCGCCGGCGTCGAGATGGAGCTCGTGGTCGAGATCGGCCGCACGCGGATGCCGGTGCGCGACGTCCTCGCGCTCGAGCCGGGCAACGTGGTCGAGCTCGACCGTGCCGCGGGTTCTCCCGCCGACATCAAGCTCAACGGGCGTCTGATCGGTCATGGAACCGTGGTCGTGGCCGACGGCGACTTCGCGATCCGCGTCGAACGCATCCTCGACGGCGCCGAGAGCGTCTGAACATGGACGACGTCCTCGTCGCGCTGCGGATGATCGTGGCCCTGGCCGCGGTGCTCGGGTTGCTGCTGTTCCTCAGCCGACGTCTGCAGAAGGCCGGTGCGAAGGGCGGAAGCCCGCTGGACGGACTCCTGCCGAAGAAGCTCGGGCGGCTGTCCGTGCTCCGTCCGCCGCGATCCTCGGCGTCGAAGTCCGCGCGGCCGCGTCCCGAGAAGATCACCGTCGTCGCCCGCACAGGGATCGGTGCCAAGGCGCAGCTGGTGGTGGCCGAGTTCGGGGGCATCCGCTACGTGCTCGGCGTCACCGAGGGCGGTGTGAGCGTGGTCGACACGCAGGAGGCTCCGGCCGAGATCGACGAGACGATCGACGACGAGACGATCGATGACGAGCGCGGCGACGACACGGAGCGCCCGCCGCTCACCTCCGTCGCCTGATCGACGTGCTCGCCCCTTCGCGCGGTTACGCGGGAGAACCCCTGTCGCGATAGTCGCGTGTGAGCACGGATCGCTCGTCCCCCTGGCTACGGATCGGCCACGACACCCATCTTCGGAGTGCCGCCGTGCCCGCATCAGCCCTCGCCGCCGCGCCGATGGCGCCCGCGCGGCGAGCCCGCGGTCGGATCGGGGTCCTCGCCGCCGTCGTCCTCGTGCTCGTGGCGGTGTTCGTGCTCTGGGGCGCCGCGGGCGCCCACGCCGCGGCATCCGTCGTCTCCGCGCAGTCGGGAGACGGCGAGGGCGTGACCATCAACGGCATCAACGGCACGCCGTCCGACAGCATCGTGACGCTGCTCGGCATCACGGTGCTCAGCGTGGCACCCGCGCTGCTGCTGATGATGTCGAGCTTCACGAAGATCTTCGTGGTGCTCGCCCTCACCCGCAACGCCCTGTCGCTGCCGTCGATCCCGCCGAACCAGGTGCTCGCCGGTCTCAGCCTCTTCCTGACCCTGTTCATCATGTGGCCGGTGCTCACCGACATCAACACGGTCGCCGTCGCCCCGTTCACCGAGGGGCAGATCGACTTCGGCCGGGCGTTCGAACTCGCCCAGGAACCGCTGCGGCAGTGGATGCTCGCCTACACGCGCGAAGAGGACATCGCGCTGATGCACCGCGCCGCGCAGATGGACAACCCCAGCGACCCGTCCAGCATCCCGCTGCAGACGCTCGTGCCCGCATTCATGCTCAGCGAGCTGCGCGCGGCCTTCCTCATCGGCTTCATCATCTTCGTGCCGTTCCTCGTCATCGACCTCGTCGTCGCGAGCGCCCTGATGTCGATGGGCATGATGATGCTCCCGCCCGTCATGATCTCGCTGCCGTTCAAGATCCTGCTGTTCCTGCTCATCGACGGGTGGGGGATGGTCATCACCGCCCTCGTGCAGTCCTACGCCGGAGGTGGGGGATGAATCCGGAAGCGGTCATCGACATCGGCCAGGCGGCGCTCATCCTCGCGGCGAAGCTGTGCGCCCCGCTCCTGATCACAGCACTCGTGGTCGGCTTCGCGATCTCGCTGCTGCAGTCCATCACCCAGGTGCAGGAGATGACGATCTCCTTCGTGCCCAAGCTCGTGGCCGTCGGAATCGCGCTGCTGGTGAGCGGGCACTGGATGATCTCCGAGATGATCGCGTTCTCGAACGAACTGTTCGCACGCATACCGTCGCTGCTGAACGGCGGCTGATGCACATCCCGATCGATTTCACCTGGCTCGAGGCGACGGCTCTGGCCTGTGTGCGGATCACGGCGTTCCTCGTGATCGCGCCGCCGTTCAGTCACGGCACGGTGCCGATGCGCATTCGCGCCATGCTCGGCGTCGGGCTCGCGCTCGCGGTGTCACCGGTCGTCACAGCGGGTTACGAGCGTCTGGACACCGGAGGATTCCTGCTCGCACTGGTCGGGCAGGCCCTCACGGGCGCGCTTCTCGGCTTCCTCGTGATGGTGCTCTTCAGTGCGATCCAGAGCTCCGGCTACCTCGTCGACACCTTCGGCGGCTTCCAGCTCGCGCAGGCCTTCGACCCCGGCATGGCGGTGAACGGCGCCCAGTTCACCCGCCTGTTCCAGATGACCGCGATCGTGCTGCTGTTCGCCTCCGACGGCTACCAGCTCGTTCTCGGCGGACTCTTCCGCTCGTTCGACGCGGTGCCGGTCACGGGGATGATCGATCTCGCCCATCCCGCCGAAGCGCTCGTCGGAGCGGCGGGGCAGATGATGCTCAGCGCCGTGCAGATCGCCGGCCCCCTGCTGATCGTGCTCTTCCTCGCCGATGTCGGACTCGGCCTCGTGACCCGCGTCGCCCCGGCCCTCAACGCCTTCGCGATGGGCTTCCCGATCAAGATCGGGCTCACCCTCCTGCTCGTGGGCTTCGTGTACGCGGCGCTCCCCGGCGTGGTCGCGGCGATCGCCGACGACGCCGCCCGGCTGCTCCTGGAGGTGACCCGATGAGCGAGACCGATACCGGAGAACGCACCGAGAAGGCGACCGATCGTCGCCTGAAGGAGGCGCGGAAGAAGGGCCAGATCGGTCGCAGCCAGGACTTCACGGCCTGGGTCTGCATCGCAGCGGCGGCGATCATGTCGCTCCCGGCGATCGCCTCGGCGACCCAGGTGCTCACCGAGCTCTTCCTGCGGGTGGCGCCGGTGGCGGGTCATCCGACCGCCGACGCCGCGGTCGAGGTGCTGGGGGCGGCGTTGACGTCGATGGGCGGCATCCTGCTGCCGATGCTGGTCGTCGTGCTCCTCGCGACGACCGCGACCGCCGTCGCACAGGGCGGCATCCACCTGCGCGGTGTGACGATGCGCACCGAGCAGTTCAACCTCGTCACCGGGCTGAAGCGCGTCGTCGGACGGCAGGCGCTCTGGGAGGGGGCGAAGGCGCTGCTCAAGACGACGGCCATCGGTCTCGCGCTCTGGATCGTGGTGTCCGGCCTGGTCCCCGTGCTCATGGCCAGCGGCAGCCACAACATCACCTGGCTCCTCGAGCAGGCGGCCGGGGGAGTGATGGCCCTCCTGCAGGTCGCCGTCGTCGTCGGCATCCTGCTCGCTGCCATCGACGTCGCCGTCGTGCTGCGCCGCAACCGCAAGCACACGCACATGACGAAGAAGGAGGCGAAGGACGAGCACAAGAAGAGCGAGGGCGACCCGCTCGTGCGTTCGCAGCGGCGATCGCGCCAGATCGCCCTCAGTCGCAACCGCATGATCGCGGCGGTCGGCGACAGCGACGTCGTGCTCGTCAACCCCACCCACGTCGCCGTCGCGCTGCGGTACGAACCCGGGAAGTCCGCCCCGCGCGTCGTCGCGAAGGGCGCTGGCATCGTGGCGCAGAAGATCCGCGAGCGGGCCGAGGAGTCGGGGGTGCCGCTGGTGCGCGACATCCCGCTCGCCCGCGCCCTGCATGCGGCCTGCGAGATCGGCCGCGAGATCCCCGAGGAGCTCTACACCGCGGTGGCCCAGGTGCTGGCGTTCATCGAGCACCTCAAGCGGCGCGGCTCGGCGCGCGGTACCCACACCATGCCGTTCGCGAGCACCCGCGACCGCGGGCTCTGACCCGAACCCCAGACACGGAAAACGAGAAGGTAGGACGCATGATCGGTCAGCTGCTGTCGAAGGGAGCCGTCCCCGTCGGGGTGGTCGGGATCATCCTCCTGCTCATCGTGCCGATCCCGACGCCGCTGCTCGACGTGCTCATCGTCGTGAACATCTCGTTCGCGCTCCTGATCCTGCTCACGGCCATGTTCGTGAAGAAGCCGCTGGACTTCTCGGTGTTCCCGAGCCTGCTGCTCGTCGCCACGCTGTTCCGCCTCGGACTCAACGTGGCGTCGACGCGCCTGGTGCTCAGTGAGGCGCACGCGGGCCAGGTGATCCAGGCGTTCGGGCAGATCACGATCAGCGGGTCGCTCGTGATCGGTGCGGTGATCTTCCTGATCCTCACCGTCATCCAATTCGTGGTGGTCACCAAGGGCGCGGAGCGCGTCGCGGAGGTCGGCGCGCGCTTCACCCTCGACGCGATGCCCGGCAAGCAGATGGCGATCGACGCCGACCTCAACGCCGGGCTCATCACCGACGCGGAGGCGCGCAGGCGCCGGGCCGAGGTCGCCGCGGAGGCCGACTTCTACGGGGCGATGGACGGCGCGTCGAAGTTCGTCAAGGGCGATGCCATCGCCGGCATCGTGATCGTCGTCATCAACTTCGTCGGCGGCATCATCATCGGCATGGCGCAGCACGGCATGGAGATGGGGGAGGCGCTCGAGACGTACAGCATCCTGACCATCGGCGACGGGCTCGTGACGCAGATCCCCGCGCTGCTGATGGCGGTGTCGACGGGCATGATCGTCACGCGTGAGAACGTCGAGGCAGAGATGGGGCAGGCCGCGGCGCGACAGCTGCTGCAGTCGCGCAACGCGCTCGTCATCACCGGGCTGGCGGCGGTCGCGATGGGATTCATCCCCGGGATGCCGCTGCTCGTGTTCGCGAGCATCGGCGCCGTGCTGCTCTTCGCCGCGTCGCGCGTGAAGGCGAGCGAGGATCGGGATGCCGCGCGCGAGGCCGATGCGCTGGAGCAGGAAGCCGCCGAGGCCGGTGCGGAGGGACCGGACGACCTCATGGACCGGATGCGGGTGCACGCGCTCGAGATCTCGCTCTCCACCGATATCGTCGACCTCGCCGCCGGTGGCTCGGGGGATCTGCTCACCCGGGTCAAGTCCCTCCGTCGCAAGCTCGCCCTCGACATCGGCATCCTCATGCCTCCCGTGCGCACCCGCGACAACATCGATCTGCCGGCGCAGACCTACGCGATCCTCATCGCCGGTGTCGAGGTCGGTCGCGGAGCCGTGCCCCGCGGTCACGTGCTGGCGATCGGCACGGGGCTCGAGCAGCTCCCCGGCGAGGCCGTGGTCGACCCGGTGTTCGGGCTCGAGGGCAAGTGGGTGCCGGCCGAGATGTCGCACGCGGCCGACATGGCGGGGGCGACGGTGATCGATCGCGCGAGCGTCATCATCACCCACCTGTCCGACATCGTGCAGAGTCAGGCGCACCGCCTCCTCTCGCTCGAAGACGTGCGCCAACTGACCGAGCACCTGAAGCAGACGAGCCCCACGACGGTCGAGGAGCTCACTCCCGCGGTGCTCTCGCTGGCGGCGATCCAGCGGGTGCTCGCCGGACTGCTGGCGGAGCGCGTGCCGATCAACGACCTCGCGCGCATCTACGAGGCGCTCGTGCTCCGGGGAAAGACGTCGACCGAGATCCCCGGACTCATCGATGCCGCGCGTGCGGCGCTCGGACCCGCGATCGCGGCACGTTTCGCCGAGGACGGGCGCATCCGGGTCGTCATGTTCGATCCCATGCTGGAGCAGCAGATGCTCGAGGGGATGCGCGTCGTCGACGGCAATCCCCAGATCGTTCTCACGCCGGAGGCGACGCTGCAGGTGCTCGAAAGCGTGCGCCGCACGGTGTCGGAGCTCACGCAGGCGGGGCCCGAACCGGTGCTCGTCTGCGCGCCGTCGCTGCGTCAGGCCGTCCGGCGGATGCTCGCACCGCAGGTCGAGTCGCTCCCCGTGCTCTCCTACGACGAGGCCGGGGCGGCGGGTCACGCGACCGACGTCGTCGGGGTCGTGCGCATCGCTCCGTCCGCTCTCCCCAGCGCGGCGGGCTGATCTGCAGATTCCGCTCGTTTACGAGGGCATGCACTACCTTGGGGAAGAGGATGGCGCGAGTGCGCCGCAGCCAGGGAAGGCGGACGGACATGCTGGTTCTGACGAGGCGCGCGAACGAGAGCATCGTGATCGGCGACGACATCACGGTGACGATCCTGGCGGTCACCCCGAGCGGCGTCCGGGTCGGGATCGACGCCCCTCGCGACACCCGCATCAACCGTGCGGAGATCGTGCTCGCGGTCGGAGATGCCAACCAGCAGGCGGCGCAGACCGCGGGTGACGAGTCGGCGGAGAGCGCGCTCCTCGGTGCCCTGCGACGCTTGAGCGGAGCTTCCTGACGGGTGTCAATGGGGAGTTCTCCCCATCCGTGTCGAGTTACTCGCCTCCGCGATGTCGCGATAGTCGTAGATGTGACGGGGATTCCCGTCATCGACGACCCGACCCGACGAGGTGACGCCCTGTGGCCGCTCACGACCTGAGCATGCACCTGCTGCGCGAGCGCGAGCTGCTCGAGACGCTGCTGTTCAAACTGGACGAGCAGCAGATGCTGCTCGCGACCGGCCGCAACCGGTGGATCCGGCACGCGTCGACCGAGATCGAGCGCGTGCTCGCCGCCATGCCGACCGTCGCGCTCTCGCGTGATGCACTCGTCGTGGCCGTGGCCGACGAGTGGGGTGCACCCGAGGCGACGACTCTGCGGCAGCTGATCGCCGCGGCGCCCTCCGACGGATGGCGGGAGGTGCTCGAGGGTCACCTCTCCGCGATGACCGCGCTGGCCGAGGAGATCGAGCAGATGAAGCAGGTCAACGAGCAGCGTCTGCGCACGGCGATCCGCGTGACCCAGGAGACCATCGCCGGGCTCGGCGAGCCGACCGGCGAGTACACGCCCAGCGGCGACGTCGTCCGCGGCGGCGACGCCCGACTTCTCGACACCCGGATGTGAGGTGACCATGTCTTCGTTCTCAGGTCTTCGTCTGGCGGAATCCGCCCTCTCCGCCGCCCGCGCGGGGATGACCGTGACGGGTCAGAACATCGCCAATCAGACGACCACCGGGTACACCCGGCAGAGGGTCGATCAGGCTCCGCTCTCCGGCGTGGGTCAGACCGGACTGTGGAAGAGCGGCCTCGGCATCGGCGGAGGCGTCTCCGTCACCGGTGTCGCACGCCTCGGGGATGCCGTGCTCGACGCGCGGGTGCGCGATGCCCTCTCGACCTCCGGATTCTGGAGCGCGCGGGCGACCGCGGCCGCCCGCGCCGAGAGCACGATGGCGGAGCCGACCGCGGACGGCCTCGCCGCGAACCTCGACCGCTTCTGGGCCGGATGGTCGGATCTCGCGAACACCCCGGAACCGGCGGCGGCGCAGGTCGTGCTCACCAACGCTCAGGTGCTCGTCGGCCAGATCGCGGCGGGCTATCAGGCCGTCGCGGGCCAGTGGGGTGATCTGCGCGGACAGGTCGATCGCGATATCGCCGACGTGAACGCGGTGGCGGGTCAGGTCGCGACGCTGAACGGTCAGATCCGCGACGCGCTGCACGCCGGACGCAACGCCAACGAACTGATCGATCAGCGGAATGTGCTCGCCCAGCAGTTGTCCTCGGCGATCGGGGCGACGGGCGTCGTCGAGTCGGACGGCACTCTCACCCTCCGTGTCGACGGGAATGCGCTGGTCTCGGGCGACAGCAGCCGATCGCTCCAGGTGAGCGGTCCGCGCGAGATCTCGGATGCCGGTCGGATCGTCGTGTCGTGGGCCGATCGGCCGGACGTTCCCGTCGCCGTCGGCGGCGGCGTGATCGGCGGCACCATCAGCGCGCTCGCCCCGGCGGCGGACGGTGGCACGCTCGCCGGCGTCGCCGCCGCGTACAACGACACCGCAGCCGCCCTCGCCGCGGCGGTCAACGACGTGCACCGCACCGGGGTGACCGCCGGCGGCGCGGCCGGGGGCGACTTCTTCGCCCTCGACACGACGGGGCCCGCGGCGCTCGGACTGAGCGTCGTGCCCACCGGGCTCGATCAGCTCGCGCTGGCGGCGCCGGGAGCCGGAGCGAAGGACACCACGATCGCCGACCGCATCAGTGCTCTCGGTGCCTCCGCCACGGGGCCGAGCAAGACCTGGGCGACGTTCGTCACCGGTTTCGCGGTCGCGGTCGCCGGTGATCTGCAGCGGGCCGACATCGCCGACATGGGCGCCGTGGCCGCGGTCACCGCGCAGCAGTCGAACGCCTCGGTCGACGGCGACGAGGAGACCATCAACCTGCTGACCTACCAGACCGCCTACCAGGCCGCCGCCCGCGTGCTGACGGCGATGGACGAGGCGCTGGACCTGCTCATCAACCGCACCGGCCTGGTCGGCCGCTGACCCGGGAGTCGACCATGATCGGACGCATCACGAGCAGCACCATGACGCAGCAGTCGCTGCGCACGCTGCAGACCAACCTCGCGGACCGCGAGCGCCTGCAGAATCAGGCCGCCTCGCAGCGCGCCTTTCGCTCACCGAGCGAGGATCCCGCCGCCGCGGCGACGACGCTCGGCGTGCACGGCGAACAGGCGCGGGTCGCACAGTTCGCACGGAATCTGAGCGACGGTATGGCCTGGGTCACCACGGTCGACACGGCGCTCGGAGCGAGCACCGACCTGCTCAACCGGGCCCGCGATCTGACGGCGCAGGGAGCGAACTCCGGGGCGCTGAGCCCGACGGCGAGGGAATCCATCGCGCAGGAGCTCGAGACGATCAGCGCGGAGCTGCTCGCTCAGGCGAACACGACGGTGCTGGGCCGCAGCGTCTTCGCCGGGACCGGCGATGCCGGTGCCGCGTTCGACCCCGACACCTTCGCGTTCCACGGCAGCCCGGGAGACGGCGTGCAGCGACGTATCAGCGACAACGAGACGGTTCGCGTCGACTTCGACGGCTCGCAGGCCTTCGGCGAGGGAGCGAACAGCGCTTTCGCGCTTCTGAGGGACATCGCGGCCGAACTGCGCAGCGGCGCGAACGTCGGCCCGCGCCTCGACGACATCGACGCGCGCCTGAAGGGCGTCATCGCCGCGCGCGGCACGACCGGTGCCCGGCAGGTGCAGATCGAGCGCGCGGCTTCGCAGAACCTCGCCACCTCCACCGACCTCGAGGCGCGTCGTGCCGAGGTCGAGAACGTCGACAGCCTCGAGGTCCTCGTACGGTTGCAGTCAGCCGAGCTCGTCTTCCAATCCGCCCTGCAGGTGACCGCCAAGTCGCTGCAGACCAACCTCCTGGAGTTCCTGCGATGACCGCGACGACCGCCCGAGCGAACATCGAGTCGGCAGCCCGCGTGATCGAGTTCACCTCGCCGATGCTCGGCCTGGCCCCGCACACGACGTTCACCCTCGAGAGCATCGAGGGGGCCGACGGTCTGTACGCGCTCCGGGCGACGGATGCCGAGGTGCGCCTGTTCGTGGTGGAGGCGTCGTTCGTCGATCGTGCGTACGCACCGAAGGTTCCGGCATCCGTCCGCGCCGAGATCGGAGCGTCCGCGGACGATGCGCTCCGGATGCTGGTCGTGGCCAACCCCGGGGACGAGGGTGTGCACGTGAATCTGCGCGCGCCGATCGTCGTCCACCCCGGCAACGGGCGCGCGGTGCAGGTGATCCTCGAGGATCAGACCTACCCGATCCGTTCGCTTCTCGGCGGACGGTGACGGATGGTCGATCTTCGCTCTCGTACGCACGGTCCCGGTGCGACGAAGGGGGTCAACCTCGTGGTCCTCGCCTACGATGACCGCCTCATCGTCGGCGACGATGCAGACGGCGCCGTCCACCACCTCGATGCGCGGGTGCACCCCGGCGACCGTCGGGCACCGGGGCAGACCGAACTCGCACTCGTCCCCTCGAAGGAGGAGTCGTCCGCTGCGGAGTTCGAGAACTCGGCCCGGTACACCGCGGCCCACCTCGCCGCGATCGCCGAGGCCGCCGGCGAGAACACCGCGTCGCTTCTCGATGCGCGCGGGACGGTCGTCGGCCGCGCCTATGGTGTGAAGGCTGATCTGCTGATCAACGACGGCGACGTGGTGGTGAACACCAAGACGCTCGAGCCGACCGAGCTCTCGGTGAGCGCCGACGAACGCGGCCTCGACATCCGTACGCAGATCGACATGTCGACCGCCGCCGCACGCTCGGCCCGAGAAATCGCGAAAACACGGAAGAATCAGGTGAAACCGGAGTTCACCGCGTATACCAAGGAAGAGGCACTATCCTCTGAGGGGTAAGGGCTGGGGCCTCGCTGATCCCGGTTCGTCGCAGGGGGGCCTTCGACGAATCACCGGTGCAGCTGTCAGGGGCGCAGCGCAAGACGCTCGGCGACGAGCGAACACACCAGGGGACGGTACAGAGCATGAGCACATCCAAGACGCTCGAGGCCAATCGCGTGAGCAAGCGCGAATTCGTACAGCGATTCGCGCGACGCGGAGGGATCTCGGTTTTCGCCGCTCAGACGGCGTACAACGCGATGATCGACGAACTCCTCGATCTCGTCAGCCAGGGCAACACCGTCACCCTCACCAACTTCGGCAAGTTCTATCCGCAGACCCACAAGGGGCACCGCGTGCAGTTCGGCAAGGACGAGGGCACCGGCGAGGTCACCGACTACACGGTGCTGAAGTTCTCCGCGACCCGCGAGGTCAATCGTCGCGTCAAGGTCACCGACTGACCGACGTCACCGACTGAACGACACGGGCCCGGACGTCAGAGTCCGAATCCGTAGGTCGCCGGGGCGACGAGCGCGAGGCTGACGGTCGTCGGATAGACCTCCGGTTCCTCGTCGTCGTCACCGAGCAGATCGAGTCGATCGATCGGCACGAAGATGCTGCCGTCGGGTTCGAAGATCAGGTCGCGCGGCACGAACGACGCGAAGAGCGAACGGGTGCCGTTGCGCAGCTCGAACGTGCGCCCGACGTCTCCGCGCTCGAACAGGTTCATCTCGACCTCGTCGAACCAGACCTTGCCGTCGGGGAAGCGCGCCTCGATGCGATACGTGCCGGGCTCGACCGATTTGATGTTGAGATCGTCGACGATCTCGGCGAACAGCGTGTCGGGCTGCTGCAGCTCGAAGGCGATCGCCCGCAGATGGTCGTAGTTCAGCCGCGCCCGCCGCGAGAACAACGCCACGTTCTCGATCTCGTCGGGGTGCGCGTTCGGTGCCTGATCGAGAAGGTACTGCCGCACCTCGTCGGGACCCGGATAGTCGAAGCGCAGGTGGTAGTGGAACCGGCCGGGGCGGTTGACCAGATAGGTGCTCACGTCGGCGATCGCGTTCACCGAGAGGCAGTAGACGCGCTTCACGGAGGAGAGTCCGTCGAACAGCGACAGGAACTGGTTCTGCCGATTCAACCCGTCGGTGATTCCTCGGCGGCCCGCCGGGAAGATCTTCTCGAACTCGTCGAAGACGATGAGGCACTCGTCGAGGCTGTCGAGGAATTCCACGATGCCGTCGTGGTCCTCGGAGACGACCACCACGGGAAGGCCCTGCTCGCGCGCGGCCTCGGCGACCATGCGCAGGAACAGCGACTTGCCGATGCCCTTGTCGCCCGAGAGCATCACCCCGAGGCTGCGGTCGGAGAGAGCGTAGGAGCGGAAGATCTTGGCGACTTTGCGATCGCGGCCGCCGTAGACGCGCTCCGCTCCGACGGTCAGATCATCGATGCGCACGAGGCTGAAGCCCTCTTTCGAGGTGAAGCTGACCCGATAGGTCCCCAGGGGGAACGCCTGGTGGGTGCGCACGGCGTCGTCGTACACCCGCACGTGACCGCCGGTCTCGATGTAAGTGCTGGCCACACCCTCCTCCTTCGCTCCCCGATGGTCGATCGGTGGGGTTTCGTGGCTCGCTCGGTGACTCGCTCTGCCCGCGGTGGGCGGAGCGGCACGGATGGAGCACGAGGTTCCGACGAGTAGGGGAGTCACGCAGGAACCGGAGGACGAGCGGTGGGGGATCCGCCCGGGATACCATTTCACGTCTCCGGGTCGGACGACAAGCGAGAAACGGCGTGTCGGGGCCGAAATCTCTTCGTTTACGTGCACTCGGGTCGCTCGACAGGGTGCGCGCGAACCGTCAGCCGGCGAACCGCGGCACCCAGCAGGTGACTCGGCGGCGGTAGTCGGCATAGTCGTCGCCGAACCGCTCCGCGAGATCGGCTTCCTCGATCGGACGCACGGCGGTGTTCCACACCAGCGAGCCGCACAGCGCGTAGACGACGACCAGCCAGGAGCCGAGCATCAACCCGACCGCGATGCCCTGGGCGATGCCGGCGACGGCCATCGGGTTGCGCACGAAGCGGTACGGACCGGCGATGACGAGACGGCGCGCCATCTCGGAGGGGAGCGGCGTGCCCTCGCCGAGCAGCGACATCGTGATCGCCGACCAGAGGCCCAGGGCGGTCGCGGCGAGGAACAGCGCGACACCGGTCAGACGGAGCGCGGGAGGCAGCTCGAGATGAAGCCCCCACCGAGCCTCGACCATGGCGATGAGCAGCGGGAGGAGCCCGAGGAACACGCCCCAGAAGAACAGGGTCTGAAGTCCCGTGCGCGCCATCACCCGGGCGCGCCCCTGGGCGCGGGAGGTACGGAAGGCGAACGGTCCACGAGCGATCCACTCGAAGGGTGCCCGGCCGACGATGATCACGATGCCGGCGGCGAGACTCCCCGCCGCGGCGGCCACCATGAGCAGCGCACCCCATCCGGCCAGACCGGTGACGGTCGCGTGCACGACCATCCCGCCCGCCACGAGCACGGTCCAGGAGGTGACGACCCAGACCGCCGCCCGCACGCCGCACGCGGCGAGCGCCGACCCTCCGACGAAGAGAGGGATGTCGGCGATCGCGATCGGGAGAACGGGGAGTCCGTCGAGCGTCGCCGTGCGGATCGCGGGGATCAGGAGCACTCCGAGCCACCAGCATCCGCCGGCCACGGCCTGCAGTGCGAAGTACGCGCGTGCCGCCGGGGGAGCGATGCGGATGCCGGCGAACACCGCCCCATGCTATCCACCCGGCCACCTGCCACACTGGGCGGATGGAGATCATCGAGAACTCGAAGCTCACGGTCGTCGGCGCGGGCAGCGTCGGATCGAGCGTGGCCTATGCAGCGCTGATCCGGGGGTCCGCGCGGCACATCGCCCTCTACGACATCGCGACCGAGAAGGTCGAGGCCGAGGTGCTCGACCTCGCGCACGGTACGCAGTTCACGGGAACGAGCGACATCATCGGTGGCAGCGACGTCTCCGTCGCCGCAGGCTCCCACGTGGTCGTGATCACCGCCGGGGCGAAGCAGAAGCCCGGTCAAACGCGGATCGAGCTCGCGGACGTGAACGCGGGGATCATCCGACGCATGATGCCGGAACTCCTCGAGGTGGCCCCGAACGCCGTGTACGTGATCGTCACCAATCCCTGTGACGTGCTCACCGTCATCGCCCAGCAGGAGACGGGTCTGCCGCCCGAGCGCATCTTCGCGTCCGGTACCGTGCTGGACACCTCGCGGCTGCGCTGGAAGCTGGCGCAGCGAGCGGGCGTCTCGACGGCGAGCGTGCATGCGCACATCGTGGGCGAGCACGGCGACACCGAGTTCCCCCTGTGGTCGCGGGCCACGATCGGAACCGTGCCGATCCTCGAATGGGAGACCCCCGAGCATCCCCGTTTCACGCTCGACGAGCTCGACGAGATCGCCGTCGACGTCCGCGACGCGGCCTACAAGGTCATCCGCGGCAAAGGAGCGACGAACTACGCGATCGGTCTCTCGAGCGCACGCATCGTCGAGGCGATCCTGCACGACGAGCACGCGGTGATGCCGGTGAGCACGGTGCTCGACGACTTCCACGGGATCGACGGCGTCGCACTCTCGGTGCCGTCGATCGTCAGCGCCTCGGGTGCCGTGCCGATCCGGAACACGTCGTTCTCCGACTCGGAGCTGGCATTGCTGCGCGGATCCGCCGACGCGCTCCGCTCGGCCGCGGCGACCCTGCGCTCCTGACCGTATCCGCCCCCGGAAATGAGAGCGGCCGGGGCACCGGGGCCGGTGCCCCGGCCGCTCTCATTTCCCGTGCGGGTCGGTGCTGTTGAGTGCGGCGACCACCTGCGCGTAGTCCCCGCGTGCCTCGCCGTAGCGGAGGAACTTCACTCGCTCGACCTGCACCTCCGAGGCGTCGGGCCGGGATTCGAGCAGTGTCATGGCCTCCGCGATGAACTCGTCGAGCGGCATCGCCGCGTCGTTCTCGGCGTGTCCGGGCATGAGGTCGGTGCGCACGGCCGGGGGCTCGAGCTCGATGATCGAGACGCTCGATCCCTCGAACTGGAGACGCAGCGATTCGCTGAGCATGTGGATCGCCGCCTTGCTCGCGTTGTACGTCGGCGTGACCCGCAGCGGAGCGAAGGCGAGCCCGGAGGACACCGTCATGATCGTGGCGTCGGGCATACGGCGCAGGTGCTCGACGAACGCCGCGATGAGGCGGATCGGCCCCAGGACGTTCGTGGTGACGATCTCCTCGGCCGTGGCGAGGAAACCGTCCGGCGTGCGCCAGTCCTCCGTGCGCATGATGCCCGCCATCGTCACGAGCACGTTGAGGGAGGGATGCTCGGCGAGCACCGTGCGGGCGGCGTTCTCGATGCTCCCGGCATCCGCGGTGTCGATCCGCACGGTGCCGAGATCCGGGCGCTCGGCGGCGATCGCCTCCAGACGGTCGGTGCGCCGGCCGCCGACGATCACGGTGTTGCCGCGATCGCGCAGGGCGAGGGCGAGCGCGAGGCCGATGCCGCTCGTCGCTCCGGGGATGAAGATGGTGTTTCCGCTGATGTTCATGCGTCCAGCCTCCGCCGATCGCATGGACCGCTCCAGAGACGGCTGATCCAGGGAGCGACGATCCCTGGATCGGGTCGGCGACTCGCGGGATACTCGGGGGGTGGATCGTGATGCGCTGGCCGACTTCCTCCTCCGTCGCCGGGAGGCGTTGACCCCCGACGACGTGGGGTTGTCGCCGGGGCCGCGTCGGCGTACGGCCGGGCTGCGCCGCGAGGAGGTCGCTCAGCTCGCGACGATGTCAACGGACTACTACACGCGCCTCGAGCAGCGCCGTGGACCGCAGCCCAGCGCGCAGATCCTCTCATCGCTCGCTCGTGCGCTCCGGCTCAGCGAAGACGAGCGCGACTACCTCTATCGCTTGTGCGGCTACAGCGCCCCCGATCGCGCGCACGTCACGGAGTACGTGCGCCCCGGCATCCTGCGCGTACTCGACCGCCTCCACGACACCCCGGCGTTCGTGGTCTCGGTCCTCGACGAGGTGCTCGTGCAGAACGACGCCGCTCGGGCCCTCCTCGGCGACGCCAGCGCGCTGACGGGACTCGAACGCAGCGGCATCTACCGGTGGTTCGCGATGCCCGAGACCGAGCGGCGGCGCTATCCCGAGGCCGACCACGCCCGCCAGAGCCGCGCCATGGTGGCCTCGTTGCGCGCCGCGCACGGCGTGATGGGGGCGCGATCGCGGGCCGGCGAGATCGCCGGAGAACTCTCGGCGCGCAGCGACGAGTTCATCGGGCTCTGGGAGAACCACGAGGTGAGCAGGCGCTTCGAGCAGCACAAGACGATGATCCATCCCGAGCTCGGGGAGATCGAGGTCGACTGTCAGGCGCTGTTCACCGAGGACGAGTCCCAGGCGCTCATCGTGCTCACCGCGGCGCCGGGCAGCGAGGCGGCGAGCAAGCTCGAGTTCCTGCGCGTGCTGGGGACGCAGAAGGTCTGATCCTCGGTCAGGACTCCTCGTGGTGCGCGGGATCGGCGTCGAAGAGTCGCCCGTCCGCACGCCCGAGGCCCGTGATCGCCAGCACCTCCGCCTCGTCGAGCGCGACCTCGGCGGCGGCGAGGTTCGCGACCTGGTGCTCGAGCGACGAGGCCTTCGGGATCGAGACCGTGCCGCGGGCGACGTGCCAGGCGAGCACCGTCTGTGCCGGGGTGATGCCGTGCGAGGCGGCGACCTCGCGGATCACGTCTTCGTCGAGCAGTTCCTTCGCGCGGCCGAGCGGGCTCCACGCCTCGGTGAGGATGCCGTGCTCCCGGTGGTACGCGAGCTGCTCGCTCTGCGGGAAGTAGGGGTGCACCTCGATCTGGTTCACGACGGGACGCACCCCGGTCTCGCGCTCGATGCGCTCGAGGTGCTCGGGCAGGAAGTTCGAGACGCCGATCTGGCGCACGACCCCGCGCTGCTGGGCGTCGACGAGCGCCGCCCACGCCTGCACGTACTCGTCCTGGCTCGGGTTGGGCCAGTGGATGAGGTGCAGGTCGGTGATGTCGAGGCCGAGACGCGACCGGCTCTCCTCGATGCTCGTCCGGGCCTTCTCGGCGGGGTGATGGCGACCGGGGAGTTTCGTGGTCACGATGATCTCGTCGCGATCGACGGCGGATGCCGCGACCCCGCGTCCGACGGAACCCTCGTTCTCGTAGTTGAAGGCGGAGTCGATGAGGCGGTACCCGGCACCGATGGCGCCGGTCACGGCATCCGCCCCGGCATCGCCGTTGAGCGCGTACGTCCCCAGGCCGATCGCCGGCAGGGCGAATCCGTTGTGGGCGGTGAACGTGGGGATGGCGGGCTGAGTGCTCACGGTGCTCCTTCTCGGTCGGTGTCTCGAGCGTACGCTGGAGGGATGACACCCGAGGCGGAGATGGCGCCGCATGACGCAGCGATCACGGATTCCGCCCGGTGCCCCTGCGGATCGGGCGACCTCTTCGGCGGATGCTGCGGCCCGATCCTCCGGGCCGAGACCACCGCCCCGACGGCCGAGCGGCTGATGCGGTCGCGCTACACGGCGTTCGTGATCGGCGACGTCGCCCACCTGCGCGCGACCTGGCACGCCTCCACGCGGCCGGCATCGATCGAGATCGAACCGGACCTGCGCTGGCGGCGACTCGTGGTGCTCGACCGGGAGGCGGGCGGCCCCTTCGATCGCGACGGGGTCGTGGAGTTCGCGGCGCACTGGCTCCAGAACGGAGCCCGTGGCGTGCTGCACGAACGCAGCAGGTTCGTGCGCGAGGAGCGCCGGTGGCTGTACGTCGACGGCGACCTGCTGTGATGGCGGCCCCCGCCAGACGATAGATTGGACAGCGTGAACGCCAGCTCCGAACATCAGCGCATCCTGCTCGACATCGCCGACCTCGACCGGCGCATCGCGCAGGCCGATCGTGCCCGCACCCATCCCTCGCAGGCCGCGCGCATCAACGAGCTGGTGGCGATCCGGCAGGAGCAGCTGCGCGAGCTCACCGCGCTCACCGGCACCCGCGACGACGCACGCACCGAACTGACCCGTCTCGAGTCCGACGTGAAGCTCGTCGAGCAGCGCCGGGCACGCGACGCCGAGCGTCTCGCGGTCGCGACCGACCCCAAGCAGGCGCAGGCCCTCGAGCACGAGATCGCGAGTCTCACCCGCCGCCAGAGCGACCTCGAAGACGCCGAGCTCGACGTCATGGGGCGGGTCGAAGAAGCCGAGTCCGCGGTCGCCGCTCAGCAGGCGCTCATCGACATCACGACCGCCGAGGGCTCGACGCTCAGCGCGCAGGGCAAGGCCGACGTCGCCGCCGCTGCCGAGCTCGGCGTTCAACTCGCCCGCGATCGTGCAGCCGTGGCCGAGAGCATCCCCGCGCCGCTGCTGGCCGAGTACACGCGTCGCGCCGCGAACAGTGCGGGTGCGGCCCTGCTGACCCGTGGCACGTGCGAGGGGTGCCGCATGATGCTCCCCAGCACCGACATCGCCGAGATCCGTCGCGCCGCCGAGGACGCGGTCGTGTACTGCCCCGAATGCGGCTGCATCCTGGTGCGCACGGAGGAATCGGGACTGTGATGCACGCGGCGCCCTCGTCGTGAGCGCGTCGCCCGCATCGTCCGAGCGACGCATTCTGCTGGTCGCCGACGGAGGCGGCGCATACGTCGCCGTCGATCTCGATGCCGCAGACGTCGAGATCAGCCGAGAGAGCCTGAGTGAGCGCGATCTGCCGGGCTGGGTGGCCGAGTCCGAGCAGCGCGACGCGCCGCGCTGGGTGATCCGCAGCGCGCGCGAGACCTATGCACCGCTGCTCGCCGACGGCGTGCGGGTCGGACGCACCCATGATCTGGTCCTGTGCCACGCGATCCTCCGCGACACGGCATCCGTCCCGCACCCTCTGGAGCCGTCCGAGGACTGGATGCGCCGCGAGGCGCCCGATGCGGCACCCGGGCTGTTCGATCTCTTCGACACGGACTCGACGCGCGGGGATCCGGTCGCCGACGCCCTGGAGCAGTACCGCGCGCAGCGCCGGGTGATCGCCGCGGCATCCGACGGCCGGCTCGCCCTGCTCTGCGCCGCGGAATCCGCCGGCGGCCTGGTGGCCGAGGAGATGCGCGCGGCGGGGGTGCCCTGGAACGAGGGCGTGCACGACGAGATCCTCACCGAGACGCTTGGCGCTCGATCGCTCGCCGGGGGGCTCCCGGCGAAGATGGTCGCGCTCGGCGAACAGGTGCGCACGATCCTCGGCGACGCCACCCTCCATCTCGACAGCCAGCCGAAGCTGCTGCGGGCGCTGCATCGTTCCGGGGTCCCCGTCGAGTCGACGAGCAAATGGGAGCTCGCCCAGTACGAGCACCCGGTCGTCGAACCGCTCCTGGCCTACAAGAAGATGTCGCGTCTGCTCAGCGCCAACGGGTGGGTCTGGCTCGCCGACTGGGTGCACCGCGGGCGGTTCCGCCCGGTGTACATCCCCGGTGGCGTCGTGACCGGGCGCTGGGCATCGGCCGGCGGGGGAGCGCTGCAACTGCCGCGCAGTCTGCGCCCCGCCGTACGGGCGGACCCCGGGTGGACCCTCGTGGTCGCCGATGTCGCCCAGCTCGAGCCGCGCATGCTCGCGGCGATGGCCTCGGATGCCGCGATGGCCCGTGCGGCGCAGGGCACCGATCTGTACGCCGGAGTCGTCGACTCGGGCGCGGTGGCGACACGCGAAGAGGCCAAGTACGCCGTGCTCGGTGCCATGTACGGTGCGACGACGGGCGACAGCGGCCGGCTCGTGCCGCGACTGCGCAAGGTCTACCCGCGAGCGATGGCGCTCGTCGATGCCGCCGCACGCGCGGGGGAGGACGGCGGGGTGGTGTCGACCTGGCTCGGACGTTCGTCGCCGAAGCCGTCACCCGAGTGGGCGGCGCTCCAGTCCGCGGCCACCGGAGCGGACGTCGACGCGGCGCTGGTCGCGCAGGCGCGTCGCAGCGCTCGCGACTGGGGGCGTTTCACCCGCAACTTCGTGGTGCAGGGCACTGCGGCGGAGTGGTCGCTGATCTGGCTCGCCGAGATCCGTCATCGGTTGCGCGGCCTGCCGCCCGCTGCGACGCCGGCCTCAGCATCCGGCCCCTTCGCGGAGGCCGCGCACCTCGCGTTCTTCCTGCACGACGAGGTGATCCTGCACGTCCCCGTCGAGCTCGCGGATGCCGCCGCCGACGCCGTGCGCGAGGCGGCGGCCGTCGCGACCGCACGCCTGTTCGGTTCGTTCCCGATCGACGTGCCGCTGGATCTGCGCATCACCGAGTCCGCCGAGAAATGAGGCGCGGCCGGGCGTCGTAGACTGGCAGATGCGAATGGGTCGACTGGACGGTCGCGTGGCGGGCAACCGCACCGAGGAACGTCCGGGCTCCACAGGGCAGGGCGGTGGGTAACACCCACCCGGAGTGATCCGCGAGACAGTGCCACAGAGAGCAGACCGCCCCCGGTTCGCCGGGGGTAAGGGTGAAAGGGTGGTGTAAGAGACCACCGGGGGACATGGTGACATGTCCCGCCAGGTAAACCTCGCCCGGAGCAAGGTCAGACAGAGGATGTTGACGCGGCTCGCCGAGTCCTCGGGTAGACCGCTGGAGCGGCACGGCAACGTGTCGCCGAGAGAGATGGCCGTCGAAGGGGCGAAGAACCCCCGGAACAGAACCCGGCGTACAGGTCGGCCCATTCGCCTCGACGTGAAAGGCCCGGTGACCATCAGGTCACCGGGCCTTCTCGTGGTCTCGAGGGTGTCAGTCGCCCGCGAGCGAGGCTGCACCGATGATGCCGGAGTTGTTGCGGTGGATCGCCGGGACGATCGGGGTCTTCAGGTCGAGGAGCGGGAGGAAGTCGCCCGCGTTCTTCGACACGCCGCCGCCGACCACGAACAGGTCGGGGCTGAAGAGGAACTCGATGTGCGAGTAGAACGCCTGCAGGCGCTCGGCCCATTCGGCCCAGGTGAGCCCCTCGCGCTCGCGCGCCGAGGTCGCGGCCCACTGCTCGACGGACTCGTACTCGCGGAAGTTGAGGTGCCCGAGCTCGGTGTTGGGTAGTAGTACGCCGTCGTTGATGAACGCCGAGCCGATGCCGGTGCCGAGGGTCGTGAGCAGGGTGAATCCGCGCACGTCGCGGGCCGCACCGTGCCGCGCCTCGGCGACGCCGGCGGCATCCGCATCGTTCACGAACACGATGTTGCGGCCGAGGCCGTCGCGGAAGAAGCGCTCGGCGTCGAAGTCGACCCACTCCTTCGAGACGTTGGCGGCCGACAGCGTCTTGCCGCGCTTCACGATGGCCGGGAAGGCCACGCCGAGGGGGAGGGTCGACTCGTGGACGTCGAGGGTCTTCAGCACCGTCTGCACGGCCTGCAGCACGTCGCCGGGAGCCGCGCCCTCGGGCGTGGGCACCCGTACCCGATCGGACGCCATCGTGCCGTGCTCGAGGTCGACGATTCCTGCCTTGATTCCGGTACCGCCGATGTCGACGCCGATCGCTTTTGCCATGACCCACAGCATAGCGACAGGCGTTCGCGCCAGTAGGATCGATGACATCAGACGACGAAGGGACGGGCCATGTCGGACGGCGAACACAAGTACTGGTACAACCTCGAGACCAAGCAGGTCGAATTCGGGATGATCTCGCAGTCGATCGACCGCGTGGGCCCGTTCGACACCGAGGCCGAGGCCGCGAACGCACCCGAGACGCTGAAGGCGCGCTCCCGCGCCTGGGCCGATGAAGAAGCGGCCGAATCCGGCTGGGACGAAGGAAAGGGCTGAGGCTCCGCACGATATGGACAAGCAGAGAGACTTCGTCCTCCGGACGATCGAGGAGCGCGGCGTCAAGTTCGTCCGCCTGTGGTTCACCGACGTCATCGGCACGCTCAAGTCGGTCGCCATCGCGCCGGCCGAGGTCGAGGGCGCGTTCGCCGAGGGCATCGGCTTCGACGGCTCGGCCATCGAGGGGCTCACGCGCAGCCATGAGTCCGATCTGCTCGCGCAGCCCGATCCGACGACGTTCCAGACTCTGCCGTGGCGGGGCGAGATCGACCCGACCGCCCGCATGTTCTGCGACCTGACGACGCCCGACGGCCAGCCCGCGGTCGCCGACCCGCGCCACGTGCTCAAGCGCACGCTCGCGAAGGCAGCCGATGCCGGGTTCACGTTCTACACGCACCCCGAGATCGAGTTCTACCTGCTCAAGTCGTCGCAGTACGGTCCGGAGGGACCGGTTCCCGTCGACTCCGCAGGGTACTTCGACAACGTGCCCGGTGGCACGGCGCACGACTTCCGTCGTCGTTCGGTGCGGATGCTCGAAGACCTCGGCATCTCGGTCGAGTTCAGCCACCACGAGGGCGGACCCGGACAGAACGAGATCGACCTGCGCTACGCGGACGCCCTCACCACCGCCGACAACGTGATGACGTTCCGCACGGTGATCAAGGAGGTGGCGATCGAGCAGGGCGTGTACGCGACCTTCATGCCGAAGCCCCTCAGCGGCCACCCGGGCAGTGGCATGCACACGCACATGTCGCTGTTCGAGGGCGACCAGAACGCGTTCTACGAAGAGGGCGCGAAGTACCAGCTCTCGAAGACCGGGCGTCACTTCATCGCCGGCCTCCTGCGCCATGCGAACGAGATCTCGGCTGTCACGAACCAGTTCGTCAACTCGTACAAGCGCCTGTGGGGCGGCGACGAGGCCCCGAGCTTCGTCACGTGGGGGCACGCCAACCGCTCCGCGCTCGTGCGCGTGCCGATGTACAAGCCCAACAAGGGGCAGTCGTCGCGCGTCGAGTACCGCGCGCTGGACTCCGCCGCGAACCCGTACCTGGCGTACGCGCTCATGCTGGCCGCCGGCCTCAAGGGCATCGAGGACGAGTACGAGCTCCCGCCCGAGGCCGAGGACAACGTGTGGTCGCTCAGCGACGCCGAGCGCCGCGCGCTGGGCTACTCGTCGCTGCCCGCGAGCCTCGACCACGCCCTCGAGTACATGGAGGACTCCGAGCTCGTCGCCGAGACGCTGGGCGAGCAGGTGTTCAACTACGTGCTGCTCAACAAGCGCAAGGAGTGGGAGGCGTACCGCGGCCAGGTCACGCCGCTCGAGCTGAAGAACAACCTCGAGCTGCTCTGAGCCGTGCGCATGGCCCGTCCGGACGATTCCTTCTCGCTGTCCGCGCTGGCTCGACTCGGATTCGATGAGCTCGGCGAGGCCGCCGAGGCCCTCGCCGAGCTCGCCGAACTGCTCGGTCGCTCGCGTGCCGAGCTGCTGACGGGGGCGGATGCCGCCGATCCCGACGCGGCCGTGCGCGGGATGCTGCGGGTGGCGCGACGCGACCCCGCGCCGTTGGCGGCCCTGCTCGACGGCGGAGACACCCAGCGCCGCACCTGGCGGGTGTTCGGCGCATCCGAGGGGTTGGCGGACTTCTTCCTCCGCAACCCCGCGGAGCTCTCGGTGCTCGCCGACGAGGTCGATGCGTTGCCGACCGCAGACGAGCTCACCCGGGCGATGCTCGCCGGTGTCGGCGCCGTCGACGGCTTCGCGCGGTCCGGCGGTGACGACGAGGTCGTGGCGCTCCGGGTCGCCTACCGCCGCAGCCTCGCGGCGATCGCGGCCTACGATCTGACCCGGACCGCACCGGTCGAGGCTCTCGCCGATGTGGCGGCGGCGCTGGCGGACGCGGCCGGTGCGGCGCTCGAGGCCTCGCTGGCCGTGGCGCGCAGTCGATTGCGCGAAACCGTCGATCAGCGTGAGGTGGCGGCCGTCCGCCTCTCGATCATCGGCATGGGCAAGGCCGGTGCGCGGGAGCTCAACTACGTCAGTGACGTCGACGTGATCTTCGTCGGCGGCACGGCCGATGAGGAGATCGTCTCCGAGTCGCGTGCGATCGATCTGGCGACGAAGCTCGCCCGCGAGACCATGCGCGGCCTGAGCGGCATCGAGAAGGAGCCGCCTCTCTGGGAGGTCGACGCGAACCTGCGGCCGGAGGGCAAGCAGGGTGCTCTGGTCCGCTCGCTCGGATCCCATCTGGCCTATTACGACCGCTGGGCGAAGAGCTGGGAGTTCCAGGCCCTGCTGAAGGCGCGGCCCCTCGCCGGCGATCCGGAGCTGGGGGCGGAGTACATCGGCGCCGTGCAGCCGAAGATCTGGTCGAGCGCGGCCCGCGAGGACTTCGTCGACAGCGTGCAGCGCATGCGCGAGCGCGTCAAGGAGCACATCGATCCGGAGGATGCCCCGTACCAGCTCAAGCTCGGCGAGGGCGGATTGCGTGACATCGAGTTCACCGTCCAGCTGCTGCAACTGGTGCACGGACTCACGGATGCCACCCTGCGCACCCGTGGCACCCTCGAGAGCCTGGAGGCCCTCGTCGAGGGTGGGTACATCGGGCGGGTCGAGGCGACGACCTTCGCCGACGACTACCGGGTCCTGCGACTGATGGAGCACCGGCTCCAGCTCAAGGAGCTCAGCCGCACCCACCTCCTGCCGCGGACGCCCGCGGGACTCCGGGTCCTCGCGCGCAGCACGGCGCTGGCCGACAGCGGTGACGGCATCTGGGCGCGCTGGGAGAGCGTGCGACGCGAAGTGCGCGAGATCCACACGCGACTCTTCTACCGTCCCCTCCTCAGCGCGGTCGCCGCGTTGCCCGAGGGCGAGCGCTCCCTGTCGACCGCGCAGGCGCACGATCGTCTGGCGGCGATCGGCTTCCGCGATCCGGCGGGCGCGTTGCGACACATCGGCGCGCTCACGAGCGGACTCAGCCGCAAGGCCACGATCCAGCGCCACCTCATGCCGGTGATGGTGCGATGGTTCGCCGACGGCACCGATCCCGATTACGGCCTGATCGCGTTCCGCCGCATCAGCGAGCGCCTGGGCAACACGCACTGGTTCCTCCGGATGCTGCGGGACTCCTCGGGGGCGGCCGAGAGCCTCACCCGGATCCTGTCGACGTCGCGGTACATCGGCGAACTCATGGAGTGGATCCCGGAGTCCGTGGCCTGGCTCGACAGCACCGAGTCCCTGCGTCCGCGCGGCGGCGCCGCGCTGTCGGAGGAGGCCAGGGCGATCCAGACGCGGCACGAGACGATCGGCGACGCGCTGCGTGCCGTGCGCGCGCTGCGGCGTCGCGAGCTGCTGCGCACCGCGATGGGCGGAGTGCTCGACGTCCTGACAATCGAGGACGTCGCGACCGCTCTCACCGACATCACCGAGGCGACCATCCAGGCCGCGCTGCGTGCGGTGCTGCGCGAGGTCGTGCCGCCCGAAGACGATGCGCTCGACTTCGCGGTGATCGCCATGGGCCGGTTCGGGGGAGCGGAGCTGGGCTTCGGATCGGATGCCGACATCCTCTACGTGTACGCGGCGAACGGCGTCGATCCCGACCGCGCGCAGACGCTCGCGACGAAGATCGTCGCCGGTCTCCGTGAACAGGTCACCGACCATCGGCTTCCGCTCGATCTCGACGCGGGACTGCGCCCGGAGGGTCGCAACGGTCCGGTGGTGCGATCGATCGAGGCGTATGCCGAGTACTACCGCCGCTGGTCGCTGTCGTGGGAGGCGCAGGCGCTCCTTCGGGCGCGTGGCGTCGCCGGCAGTGCCAAGCTGATCGCGCGCTTCATCGAGCTCGCCGACACGATCCGCTACCCCGCGTCGATCGATCTGCAGGGCACCCGCGAGATCAAGCGCATCAAAGCGCGCGTCGAGGGGGAGAGGCTTCCCCAGGGGGCCGACCCGCGTCGCCACCTCAAGCTCGGCCCCGGGACGCTCAGCGATGTGGAGTGGCTCGTGCAGCTGCTCCAGTTGCAGCACGCGTACGCCGTGCCCGGCCTGCGTACGACGTCGACGTTGGGAGCGCTCGGCGCGGCGGTCGATGCCGGACTCCTCCCGGCCGAGGCCGCCGATCGCCTCCGCGAGGCCTGGTTGCTGTCGAGCCGTCTGCGTTCGGCGATCACGATCCTCACCGGAACGACCAGCGACGTGCTCCCCGCGGATCGCCGCGAGCTCGACGGAATCGCGCGGATCCTCGGCTATCCCGATCGCTCGGCCACCGAGCTCGAGGAGGAGTACCTGGGCGTCACTCGACGCGCCCGCAGGGCGTTCGAGCAGGAGTTCTACGGCTAGACCCGTGTCGACTTGCGGCGAGACGCGTTCGGCCCCAGGCTTGGCCTCATGAGCGTCTCGAGCATCGGCATCGTGTGGAATCCGTCCAAGATCGACGGAGACGAGGTGCGCGCCGCGGTCGACGAGGTCTTCGGAACGGATGCCCCGGTCCGGTGGTGGGAGACGAGCATCGACGATCCGGGGCGCGGGATGGCCGCGGAGGCCGTCGCGGAGGGGTGCGAGGTGGTCGTAGCGGTGGGCGGTGACGGGACGGTCCGTGCCGTCGCTGAAGCCCTGGCCGGCACGGAGGTCGCTCTGGGGATCGTTCCGCAGGGGACCGGCAACCTGCTCGCTCGCAACCTGGGAGTGCCGCTGACCGGTATGGTCGCGGCCCTCGAGCGCGTGCGCGATGCCACTCCGCAGCACATCGACCTGGGCTGGGTGGAGTTCAACGGCGAGACTCGCGCGTTCGCCGTCATGGTGGGGTTCGGGATCGATGCGCAGATGCTGGTCGAGACGAACGACGACCTCAAGGACCGGGCGGGATGGCTCGCGTACGTCGAAGCCATGGGGCGCGCGCTGGCGGGCACCGAGATGACCGACATCACCGTGACCGTGGATGATCGCGAACCCGAGGAGGTGCGCGGGCACACGATGCTCATCGGCAACTGCGGCATGCTCCAGGGCGGACTCCGCCTGCTCCCCGATGCGCAGCTCGACGACGGGTTGCTCGACATCCTCCTCATCAGCTCGGAGGGCGCGCTCCAGTGGATGAACACCCTGCGTTCGGTGGTATGGGACAACGGCATCCGGCGGCTGCTCACCGGTGGCGACGAGGCGGTCAGCACCGATTCGGCGCAGCATCTCGCCGTCGAGAGGATCGCGGTCTCGCTCGCCCAGCCGCTCGTCTTCGAGATCGACGGTGAGGAGATGGGCGAGATCACTCAGTTCGCGGTGCGGGTGCAGCCGGGCGCTCTCACGGTGCGGTGAGCGCCGGCGGCACCTGCTTGCGGTCCTGAGCGGGGAACACGACCTTCTGCACGATGATGATGATGCTCGCCGCCACGGGGATCGCGACCAGGGCTCCGAGGATACCGCCGAGCGCACCGCCGGCGACGGCGGCGATCACGACGAGCGCGCCGGGGACGGCGACGGCCTTGTTCATGATGCGCGGGGAGAGCACGTAGGCCTCGACCTGCATGTACACCAGGTAGTAGATGATGGCGATGAGCGCGGTCACGGGGCTGATGAACAGGCAGATCAGCGAGTTGATGATCGACGCGGCCAGGGTGCCCACCAGCGGGATCATCGATCCGATGAAGGCGATGAGGGCGAGCAGTGCCGGCACTGGCGCACCGATGATGCTGAGGAAGATCAGGCTCAGGATGCCGTTGACGAGGGCGAGGCTCGCCTGACCCATGACGTAGCGCCCGACGGCGCCGGAGACGTCTTCCAGCAGGCCGCTGAACGTGTCGCGCTGGTAGGCGGGCACGAAGCGCGTCGCGACCTTCTTCATGCTGCGCAGCGAGGCCATGAAGTAGAGGGTGAGGATGAGCACGATCGTCACGCCCGTGAAGCCGCCGGCGATACCCGCGCCGACCGCGAACACCCCGCCGCTGATGTTGAGGATGTTGCCGGGATCCTGCACGAAGCTCAGAACCCCCTGGGCCGCGTCTTCGAAGGTCGATCCGAACTGCGCCGTCACGTCCTTGAACCAGGCGCTGGCCATGAAGTCCTCGACCATCTGCGGGCCGTCGTTGACGAGGTTGGTGATCTGCTCCACGAGGATCGGGACGATCGCGAGGATGATGCCCGCGAAGGCGAGCACCACGACGGCGACGACGATCGCGACGGCGGCGGGCCGCGGGAGCTTGCGCTCGATGAACGAGACGATGGGGTCGAGTCCGAGGGCGAGGAAGATCGCGACGCCGATGTAGACGAACACCGTCGCCAGCTGGCCGACCATCCCGCCGATCGCGAGGGCCACCAGAACGCCGAGTGCGCCGAGCAGTCCGAACATGAAGGGATTCGTGCGGGCCGCGGCCGTGACCGAGCTGACCTGCCGCGAGGTGCGGCCCGTCGCGGGGCCCGATTCGATGGTCTCGGTCCTCGTGACTGATTTCCTGCGGCGCATGATGGATCCCCTCGTAGTCCAGACCTCTCAGTTGACCACCGCGTCCGACCCGGGTCAAGCAAGGACACGCGGGCTTGCGCAGGCCACTGTTCTGTGCCTGTGAATGGCGGGTCAGCGCAGGATGCCGCGGTGCCGGGCTTCCGATACCGCGGCCGTGCGCGACGTCGCGTCGAGCTTCGTGTAGATGTGCGCGAGATGCGACTTGACCGTCGTCTCACTCACGAAGAGCTCGCTCGCGATCTCGGTGTTGGTGCGGCCGGCTTCGACGAGTTCGAGCACCTGGATCTCGCGCGCGCTCAGGCTCGCCTTCGGGGCGCGCATCCGCTGCAGCAGCCGTGTGGCGATCACGGGCGCGAGTGCGCTCTCCCCGGCCGCGGCCGCACGGACCGCCGCGGAGAGCTCATGCGGCGGCGCGTCCTTCAGCAGGTAGCCGCTCGCGCCCGCCTCCACCGCTCCGAGGATGTCGGCGTCGGAGTCGTAGTTCGTGAGGACGAGCACGTAGGGCGGTGCGTCGAGTGCCCGGATCCTCCGCGTGGCCTCGGCACCGGATCCGGCCGTTCCCGCGCCGAACTGCAGATCCATGAGCACGACATCGGGGTTCGCGCGTTCCGCGACGGCGACGGCCTCGTCGGGGGTCGAGGCTTCCGCTATGACCTCGATGTCGTCGTCGAGGGCGAACAGAGCGACCAGTCCGGCGCGGACGATGGGATGGTCGTCGACGACCAGGAGGCGGATCATGCGCGGCCCTCGAGAGCCAAGGAGACGCGCAGCGTGGTCCCCGTACCCGGAAGGGAACGGACGTCGAGGGTGCCGCCGAGCTGATCGACGCGCTCGCGCGTCGCGCGCAGTCCGAACGAGTCCGAACGGGCGGGGCGGTCGGCGTCCAGGCCGGCGTCGAATCCGCGGCCGTCGTCGGAGATCACGAACTCCAGGTCGCCGGGACTCAGGGTGAGGGCGATCGTCGCGCTGCGCGCATCGGCGTGCTGCACGACGTTCGACATCGCTCCCTGGGCGATCCGCAGCAGCGCGGTCTGCACGTGCATGGGGAGATCGACCGCCTCCGAGACGCGCACGTCGACGTCGAGTCCCTGCGTCGACCAGTGGTCGTCGGCCAGACGGCGGAGGGCCCCCGCGAGACCGTGGTCATCGAGGTCCGGGGGAGCGAGTTCGCGGATGAAGCGGCGCGCCTCGCCGAGGTTGTCTGCGGCGCTCTCACGGGCGAGGCGGATGTGCTCGATCCCCGGGCGCTCCGGATCCGTCCGCTCGGCGGCATGGAGCAGCATCTGGATGCTCGACAGCCCCTGCGCGAGCGTGTCGTGGATCTCCCGTGCGAGACGTGCGCGCTCCGCCAGCACTCCCGACTCGTGCTCGGTGGTCGCCAATCGGTCGCGGGTCGCGAGCAGTTCGCGCATGAGATCTTCCCGCTGCCGTGCCTCCTGAGCGAGGGCTTCGTAGCCGAGGCCGATCAGCAGGGCGACGCCGGCGCCGACGAGGGGCCCCACGACCCCGCCGACGGTCCATCCGCTGTGAAGACCGAGCGTGCAGATCGCCACCCCGGTCGCCAGGAGCAGGGCGAGCGTGCCCCATCGGCGCCCGAGCACGTGCAGGTAGAGGAAGAACAGGGGGAAGACCAGATACGCGGCCTCGGCGGTGAGGAAGACCAGGAGCACCCATTCGACGCTGACCGCCGCGAGCCACACACCCGTGAGCCAGCTCGAGCGAGAGGTCGAGCGAGCCAGCGCAGCCCCGCACCCGTATGTCGCCAGAAGCGCGACGGTGAGGGCGATCGCGGGGATGCTCGTCGGGGTCGGAGCGAGGAAGGCCCGCACGATGACGAGTCCGCACAGCGCGACGAACAGCAGGTGCAATCCCGTCCGCAACCCCGTGAAAACGGGCGTGAGCGGGGTGTGGGCCATGCCTCGAATCCTACGCTTCGGGGTGCGCACCGCATCGTCCGAAAGGATGATTCCGTCCCCCACCGAACGGCCGGTCAGGACCATGCACACGGCCGATGAGCGCGGACCCCCGAGACAGGAGAGTGGAAGCGTCGTCATTCCGACGACAGGAGAGGAACCCCGCATGTACATCGCCCTCCGCGACCTGCGCTTCGCCCGCGGACGATTCGTCCTGATCGGCACCGTCGTCGCGCTCATCACCGTCCTGGTCGGATTCCTCAGCGGACTGACCGGCGGCCTCGCGGTCCAGAACATCTCCGCCGTGGTCGGCATCCCCGGGGACCGCTTGGTCTTCGTCGATCCCGGTGCCGACGACGGCCCGAGCTTCGCCGAGTCACGAGTGACCGCGGAGCAGGCATCCGAGTGGGAATCCACCGCCGGTGTCGAATCCGTGCACCCCCTCGGCATCAGTCAGACCAGAGCGGAGTCGGAAGACACCGTCGCATCGATCGCCGTCTTCGGCGTGCAGCCCGACTTCGCACCGCAGTCGCCGGTCGCCTCCGGAGAGCTCGTGCTCTCGCGTCCCGCAGCGGACGAGCTCGGCGCGCACCTCGGCGACCCGGTAACGATCGCGGGCACCGCGTACACGGTCGTGGGTATCGGGGGAGACGACTGGTACAGTCACACGCCCGTCGTGCGGATGACCCTCGCGGATTGGCAGGCGTACGCGGAAGCGACCGGTGATCCGGATGCCTTCGCCACGGTGCTCGCGGTCACCGGTTCACCCGAGTGGGACGCGGCGGACAGCCGGATCGGCACTCGATCGACGACCATCGTCGGCTCTCTGACGGCGCTGAGCGCCTTCCGTTCGGAGATCGGGTCCCTGCTCCTCATGGTCGCGATGCTCTTCGGCATCTCGGCGCTGGTCATCGGCGCGTTCTTCACCGTGTGGACGATGCAGCGCACACCCGACATCGCGATCCTGAAGGCCCTCGGCGCCCGCACCTCGGTGCTCGTGCGCGATGCGCTCGGACAGGCGGCGCTGGTGCTCGTGGTGGGCATCGGCGCCGGGATCGGCGTCGTGTCGATCCTCGGGGCTCTTGCGGGTGCCGCGCTGCCGTTCCTCCTGAGTCCGCTCACCACCGTGCTTCCGGCCGTGCTCATGATCGTTCTCGGTCTCGCCGGCGCCGCGTTCGCCCTCCGTTCCGTCACCTCCGCCGACCCCCTCACCGCACTTGGGAGCAACCGATGATCCGCCTCGAAGACATCACCCTCACCTTCCCAGACGGAAGTGATCGCATCACCGCCGTCGACCACGTCACGCTCTCGTCGTCCCCGGGCGAGGTGACGGCGATCACCGGGCCGAGCGGCTCGGGCAAGTCGAGCCTGCTGGCGGTCGCGGCCACGCTGATCCGGCCGGACTCCGGTCGTGTCGTGATCGACGGCGTCGATGCCACGACCCTGACGGCAGATCGGGCGTCCGAACTGCGCCGCACGTCCATCGGGATCGTCTTCCAGCAATCGAATCTTCTCCCGTCCCTGACCGCTCACGAGCAACTCGTGGTCATGAACGAGCTCGGTGGCGATCGTTCGCGGCGACGCCGTGCGGCCGCGACCCGACGTGCCGAATCGCTCCTCAGGGATGTCGGCCTCGCGGAGCACCTCGACAAGCGTCCGCACCAGCTCTCGGGAGGACAGCGTCAGCGCGTGAACATCGCGCGTGCGCTGATGAACGAACCGAGCGTGCTCCTCATCGACGAACCGACCAGCGCACTCGACCAGGAGCGCGGCGCGAGCATCATCGACCTCCTGCTGCGTCTGACCGACGAGCGGCGCACGTCGACGCTGCTCGTCACCCACGATCTCGTCCATCTGCCACGGATGCACTCCGTGGTCCAGCTCGTCGACGGACGTATCGATCACCCGGCCGCGGTCACGCGCTGACTGGCTCTTGCGCACTCCCGTCCCGCGACGCACCATCGGAGCATGACCAAGTACCTGATCTCGTTCCCCGCCGAAGCGATGGATCTGACGGAGGAGGAGTTCCCGGAAGTCGTCGAGACCTCGCACGCCGTGATCGACGAGGCCAAGGCCGCGGGCGTCTACGTCTTCGGCGGCGGGATCGACGAGGACGTGGCTCCGGTGCTCGTGACCGGTCGCGGTGCCGTGAGCGACGAGACGTACCCCGGGTCGCGGATCACCGGAGGATTCCTCGTCCTCGAGCTGCCCACGCGAGCGGATGCCGTCGACTGGGCGTCGCGCGTCGCGCACGCATGCCGGTGCCCTCAGGAGCTCCGGGAGTTCGGGTACGACCCGGCGAGCTGACCAGCCTCGGCCCGGGCGTGACAGGCTGGGACCATGAACTCCGCGGTCGATCCCCTCTCCTACGATCTCGACGGCGTGCGCGACCGGGCGCTGCGCGAGCGAGGGGGCGCCGTCGACGACAGCATCCCGGAACTCGCCGATGCCGACCCCGACCTGCTGGGCATCGCGCTCCTCACGCTCGACGGCGAGACGAGGGCGACCGCTCAGGCCGACGTGCAGATCAGCATCCAATCCGCCGTCAAGCCGTTCCTCTTCGCCCTGGCGCTCCAGGACCATGGACCCGCGGCTCTCGACCGTCTGGGCATCGAGCCGACGGGGGAGGCCTTCGACGCGATCAAGCTGGAGAGCGGCACCGGCCGCCCGCCCAACCCGATGGTCAACGCCGGGGCGCTGCTCACCTCGGCGCTGGTGGACGGCGCGGATGCCGCCGCCAGGAGTCGACGGATCCTCGCGGGACTGTCGGCTTTCGCGGGTCGTGACCTGAGCGTCTCCGAGAGCGTCGCCGAGAGCGAGCACCTGCTCGGTGATCGCAATCACGCGCTCGCTCACCTGATGCGCTCGGAGGGCACGCTGCAGGTCGGCGCCGACGAGGCGGTCGCCGTCTACGCCCGCGCGTGCGCCGTTCTCGTCGACGCGCGCGACCTGGCGGCCATGGGCGCCACGCTCGCCGCCGGAGGGCGGAACCCCCTCACCGGCGTCGAGGTCGTGGGGGCGGACGTGGCACGCGACGTCGTCTCGGTCATGGCGACCTGCGGCGTGTACGACGGGTCGGGGAGGTGGATGCGCCAGGTCGGTGTGCCGGCGAAGTCGAGCGTGTCCGGCGCGATCGTCCTCGCGGTGCCGGCGGCGCTGGGAGCGGCCGTGGTGAGTCCGCCACTCGACGAGCAGGGGACCAGCGTGCGCGGACATCACGTGAGCGAGGTCCTGAGCCGGGAGCTCGGCCTCCACGCGTTCGCGATGCCGCGCGGGTGACGCCGCTGCAGAACGAAAGAGCGCCCCGCCCGGCCGAAGCCGGTGGGGCGCTCTTCTCGATCCGGGATCAGACGCCGAAGTACAGCTCGTATTCGAACGGGTGCGGGCGCTGCGCCATCGGGAGGATCTCGTTCTCGTGCTTGTACGAGATCCAGGTCTCGATGAGCTCCTTGGTGAACACGCCGCCCTCGAGGAGGAACTGGTGGTCGGCCGCGAGAGCGTCGAGCGAGTCGAGCAGCGAGTTCGGCACCTGCGGGATGCCCTTGGCCTCCTCGGGCGGAAGCTCGTAGAGGTCCTTGTCGACGGGCTCGTGCGGCTCGGTGCGGTTCTTGATGCCGTCGAGGCCGGCCATGAGCTGCGCGGCGAAGGCCAGGTACGGGTTGCCCGAGGCGTCCGGCGCGCGGAACTCGATGCGCTTGGCCTTGGGGTTGGAGCCGGTGATCGGGATGCGGATCGCGGCGGAGCGGTTGCCGGCCGAGTAGACCAGGTTGACCGGCGCCTCGAAGCCCTTGACCAGACGGTGGTAGCTGTTCAGCGTCGGGTTGGTGAAGGCGAGCAGGGCCGGCGCGTGCGCCAGGATGCCACCGATGTACCAGCGCGCGATGTCGCTGAGCTGGCCGTAGCCCGCCTCGTCGTAGAACAGCGGCTTGCCGTCGTTCCAGAGCGACTGGTGCGTGTGCATGCCGGAGCCGTTGTCGCCGTAGAGCGGCTTGGGCATGAAGGTCGCGACCTTGCCCCACTCGTTGGCGGTGTTCTTGACGATGTACTTGAACTTCAGGATGTCGTCGGCCGCGTGCACCATCGTGTCGAAGCGGTAGTTGATCTCCTGCTGACCCGCGGTGCCCACCTCGTGGTGCGAGCGCTCGAGGATGAAGCCGGCGTCGATCAGCTTGAGCGTGATGTCGTCGCGCAGATCGGCCGTCTTGTCGACCGGGCTGACGGGGAAGTAGCCGCCCTTGTACGGGGTCTTGTTGGCGAGGTTTCCTCCCTCTTCCTCGCGACCGGTGTTCCACGCGGCCTCTTCGGAGTCGACCTTGTAGAAGCTCTCACCGGCGGTGACGGAGTAGCGCACGTCGTCGAAGATGTAGAACTCGGCCTCGGGGGCGAAGAACGCGGTGTCGGCGATGCCGGTGGAGGCGAGGTACTTCTCGGCCTTCTTGGCGACCTGACGCGGGTCCTTCGAGTAGATCTCACCCGTGCGCGGGTTGTAGATGTCGAAGATCATCACGAGGGTGCTCGCCTCGCGGAAGGGGTCGATGTACGCGGTGGTGACATCGGGGATGAGCTGCATGTCGGACTCGTGGATGCTGGCGAAGCCGCGGATCGAGGAGCCGTCGAACAGCTGCCCCTCGGTGAAGAACGCCTCGTCGACCGTCGATGCAGGAATGTTGAAGTGCTGCTGCACACCGGGGAGATCGGTGAAACGGATGTCAAGGAACTTGACGTCGTTCTCCTTGATGTAGCTCAGAACCTCGGACGAATCTTTGAACATGTACGACTCCTGTAAGACGGATCGATGGCTTCGGGGCCACTCGCAGAGTACGGTCGGGGGATTTCTCCACGGTATCGACTTTGTTTCGGGCGTGTTACAGCGCCTCGCCGGTCGGAGCGCATATCGGCCCTCGGTAGGCTGGGATGGTGACGGATGCTGTGAACGCTTACCCCGGTGAACGCCTCGGACTGCCCGCGTCGGGCACGGGGAGCGTCGGTCGCCTCGGACGACGCATCGGAGCGCTCCTGATCGATTACGTCGCGGCGACGATCATCGCCACCGCGTTCCTCGGTTTCGACCAGTTCGCCCTGCCCGCCGAGGCGGGACTCAGCCAGTTCGGCCCGATGGCCGTGTTCGCCCTGCTGCAGATCCTCTTCATCCCCACGGCGGGAGGAAGCCCCGGGCACCGCATCCTCGGGATGCGCGTGGTGCGCCTCGACGGCGGCTGGGTGGGCCTGTGGCGACCGATCGTGCGCACGCTGCTGCTCATCGTCGTGATCCCCGCGGTGATCTTCGATACCGACCAGCGCGGACTCCACGACAAGGTCGTGGGCACGGTGCTGATCCGCACCTGAGCGGTCAGATCCTGCCGCGGTTTCGGCGACGGGCCTCACGCGGCGCCCGGCCCCCGAGGAACGATCGCGCGGGGTCGACCGAGAATCCCTGACGGAGCGCCTCCCGGCCGATGAGCATGCGGAAGCCCATCTCGTCGCGGTTGCTCAGCGTGACCTCCGCCAGCACCTCGCGGTCGACCAGGCGGATGAGGAGCTCCACCACGAGGCGCTCCTGCGCGTGGCCGGAGGAGCTGCGCACCGCGCGACGGTCGTGCACGGGGGACTCGACGACGACGGCATCCGCCTGACTGTCCTGCCAGGGCTTGACCTTGAATCTGACCCACGGCGCGCCGTCCTGATCGAACTCGTGGATGTCGAACGCGTGGAGCGATGAAGTACGTGCGCCGGTGTCGATCTTGGCCTTGATCCAGTCCACGCCGAGATCGGGCAGGCTCACCCATTCTCGCCACCCCGTAAGAGTGTTTGAATGGGATGTCTTCGTCACCCGACCATCCTGGCAGGAAATCTTCGTGAAGCTCGCAGTGCTCTCCCGTGCGCCCCAGGCGTACTCCACCCAGCGCCTCCGTGCCGCCGCGCTCCAGCGCGGGCACAACGTCAAGGTGCTGAACACGTTGCGCTTCGCGATCGACCTCACCGCGGACGAACCCGACCTGCACTATCGGGGGCGTCAGCTCAGCGATTACGACGCGATCCTGCCCCGCATCGGCAACTCGATCACGTACTTCGGCACCGCCGTGGTGCGGCAGTTCGAGCAGATGGACGTCTACACGCCGAACACCGCCAACGGAATCTCGAGCGCCCGTGACAAGCTGCGCGCGAACCAGATCCTGTCGCGGCACAACATCGCCATGCCGCCCACCGCCTTCGTGCGCAACCGCGCCGACGTGCGCCCGGCCATCGAGCGCGTCGGCGGGGCTCCCGTCGTCATCAAGCTCCTGGAGGGCACGCAGGGGATCGGCGTGATCCTCGCCCCGCAGGTCAAGGTGGCGGAGGCGATCATCGAGACGCTGCACTCCACGAAGCAGAACGTGCTGATCCAGAAGTTCATCGCCGAGAGCCGGGGCCGCGACATCCGCGCGCTCGTCGTCGGCGATCGCGTCGTCGCGGCGATGCGACGTTCGGCGGCCGGCGACGAGTTCCGATCGAACGTGCACCGCGGCGGATCGGTCGAGGCGGTCGAGCTCGATCCGGTGTACGAGCGCGCCGCCGTCCGGTCTGCTCAGATCATGGGCCTGCGGGTCGCCGGCGTCGACATGCTCGAGGGTGATGACGGCCCTCTCGTGATGGAGGTGAACTCCTCGCCGGGTCTTCAGGGCATCGAGACGGCGACCAAGCTCGACGTCGCGGGAGCGATCATCGACTACATCGCCGGCCAGGTCGCGTTCCCCGAGATCGATGTGCGTCAGCGTCTCACGGTCTCGACCGGGTACGGCGTCGCCGAGCTCATGGTGCACGGTGCCGTCGACCTCGTGGGCAAGACGCTCGGCGAGGCGGGTCTGTGGGAGCGCGACATCACGGTGCTGACGCTGCACCGCGGGGTGACGGTGATCCCCAACCCGCGCAAGCACGTCGTGCTCGAGGCCGATGACCGGCTGTTCTGCTTCGGGAAGCTCGACGAGATGCGCTCGATGGTGCCCGAGCGTCGCCGCCGGCGCGCCAAGGTGCGGCGCCTGCCTCGCCAGCCCCTCTCGGAGTGAGAGAAGCGCGGCCGTCCCCCGAGGGGAACGGCCGCGCTTCGTCTTTCTTCGGCTGTCGGCGCTCAGCGCGGACGCTGGGCGCGCACCTTGGTCGGGTCGATCCCCTTCGGAATCGGCAGCGACGACAGCGACTGCGACACCGACTCGATGCGGCGGATGACGGCGGCCATCGTGGCCTTGTCGATCGCCTTCGGGATCTTCTTGATCGTCTTGGCGAGGTCGGAGATCGCGACCTCGTCATCGCCGTGTCCGACGTAGAGCACCGTGACGGGCACGCCGTTGGCGACGCGCTGGGCCTTGCTGCGCTCCTCGTTGATCAGACGGGTGAGGCGTCCGCGCGCGCCCTCGCCGACGACGACGATGCCGCCGCGGCCGACCGCGCGGTAGACGGCCTCCTGGGTCTTGGGGTTGATGCCGACCGGGGTGTCGGATGCCTGCCAGCGGCGTCCGAGGCTGGTGCTGATGACGTGGCCGGTGGCGCCGGGCATGCCGTCGATCTTCGTGTACATCGCCGAGGTCGACAGGCGCGTCATGAGGAACATCGCGGCGAGGACGCCGAGCATGAGTCCGGTGATGCCCCAGAGCAGAAGAGTCCACCACTGCAGCGGGGGGATCAGGTACCCGACGACGAGTCCGATGAGGATGCCGCCGATGAGGATCGCGAGCTGCGCCCAGGGCAGCCAGGGGTACGCCTCCTTGGTGAACCTGAAGAGGGACTTGATCTGGGAGAAGAACCCAGGACGCTTCTCGGGTTCGGGAGTCTTTGCCATAGGGACAAGCCTACCGAGTCCCCGGTGCCGCTGATGCCGTCGTTCGCGCCGAGCGGAGCGCGATCGTCAGGGCGTCGACCGCTCCTGCACAGAGCACGGATCGTGCGGATCCATCCCCATCAGCCCGTTTCCCGCTGTCGTGCCCCTGGCAGTGCGCTGTCATGGGGACATGACAGATGACGCAGCCGGCACCCCGACGCCACCGCTCGTGCCGGATGCGCACCGGGTCGTCCGCTCGCTCGACGCGGCGGAGACTCCGTTCGGCGGACTGCTCGTCACCCGTGGGGAGGGCGTGGCGGTGCAGGTGGATGCCGGGGCGCTGGCGGGATGGGCCGGCTGGGCTTTCGCCGGCGCCGAGCACGTCGCCGCACCGCTCGACGTCGTGCGGCGTCGCGACGGGCACGACGTGCTGCTGCCGTGGTGCACGGAGAGGGTGACGAGCCTTCTCGCTCGTCGACACGTCGTCGACGAGCATCTGTCGCTGGGGGAGTGCAGCACGCTCGTGGCGAGCGTGCTGCGGGGGATCGACGAACTCGGGGAGCCGGGGGCACGCGAGAGCGGCACCTGGTGGGTCACCGGGGAGGGACGCCCCGTGTTCGTCGTCGGGGAGGGGGAGGCCGCGTGCGCGGGCGCGGCGCGTGTGGTCGAGCTCGTCGCGGAGGGGTGCCGCGACAGGGGAATGGGGCGCGTCCTCGCCCAGGTGCAGATGGGGCTGCATCTGGGTGAGGCGCAGCCACGCGTACCACAACGTCGGATCGAGGAGTGGGAGGAGGCTCTCCTGCAGATCGCGTCACCGCGCCCGTTGCGGTGCGACGTGCTCACGCCCGAGCGCGCGCGAGACGTCGCCCGAGCGGCGAACGCCCGTCCGAGCGAGCGGCAGGCACTGGGGCGCCGAGGAATCGCGTGGACCGGATCGGTGGAGTCGCGTCGGGCGAGAAGGGCGGAGCGGCCCAGCCTCGTCGGTGAGGCGCTCGGAGCGCTCCGGGGGAGCGTCGCGGAGGCGGTGCGGCGCGTCGCTCGTGCGCTACCGGATCGGGACCCGCAGTCCTTGGCCGGACGCTCGGCCTCTCCGTCAGCGAGTGGCACACGGAATCGAACCGACGAGCGGGTCGGGCCCCGCTCACGTCGTCGGAGCCTTCTGATCGCCGCTGCGGCGGCGGTCGCGGTGCTGGCGGGCGGCCTGCTGTGGCCCGGCGGCGAGTCGGGGGAGGCTGCCGAAGGGCACGGCGCTCCGTCTCGGACGGCGCCCGAGAGCGCGACGGCCACGGAGCCGGCGACCGCAGACGAGACGGCGGGGTCTCCGAGCCCGACGCCGGCGGCCGAGGATCTCGGAACGACTACCCCCGCGTCCGACGAGACGGCGGTTACGGCGGCTGCATCGCTGCTCATCGGAGCAGCCTCCTGCGCCGAAGCCGGGGCCTCATCGTGTCCGGACGTGATCGCCGAGGGATCGACGGTCGATGTCGTGGAGCTGGGCGAGATCGCCGGCACCGAACCCGCCATCTCTCCCGTCGACGAGTACGGTGACGTCGCGGTGATCCGTGCGGAGTCTCCGGCGGCACCGCGCATTCTCGTCCTCGTGCGGATGAACGAGAAATGGCTGGTCCGCGACGTGTACGACGTCGCGGACCAGCCATCATGAGGCGTCGGTCGTCAGGCTCCGAGCTGAGCGGCGAACTGCGCCGACTCGAGGCGAGCCTTCACCGCACCGAGGAAGCGGGCTGCGTCCGCGCCATCGATGATGCGGTGGTCGTACGAGAGCGCGAGGTACACGTACGAGCGGATCGCGATCGCGTCCGAACCGCCGACCTTGACCAGGCCGGGGCGCTTGACGACCGTTCCCGTTCCGAGGATCGCCGACTGCGGCAGGAAGACGACGGGGGTGTCGAAGAGCGCGCCGCGCGAACCGGTGTTCGTCAGCGTGAACGTGCCGCCGGCGAGCTCGTCGGGCTTCAGCTTGTTGTCGCGCGTGCGGGCGGCGAGATCGGCGATCTCGTGCGCGATCTCCGCGATGTTCTTCGACGCGGCGTCGCGCAGAACCGGGGTCAACAGGCCACGCTCGGTGTCGACGGCGATCGAGAGGTTCTCGGTCGCCGGGTACACGATCTGGTCGCCGTCGACCGTGGAGTTCACGATCGGGAAGGCGCGCAGCGCCTCAGCGGCGGCCAGGGCGAAGAACGGCAGGAACGAGAGCTTGTCACCGGTCTTCTGCAGGAACGACGCCTTCACGCTGTCGCGGTAATCCGCGAGAGCCGTGACGTCGACCTCCACGACGGTGGTCAGCTGCGCCGTCTGCTGCATCGAGGCGACAGCGCGCTCCGCCAGCACCTTGCGCAGGCGCGACATGGGCTGGGTCGTGCCGCGCAGCGGCGACACCTCCAGAGGAGCGGGTGCGGCGGGAGCCGCGGCGGCCGGAGCGGAGCCGACCGACTCGGCGGCCTTCAGCACGTCTTCCTTGCGGATACGTCCGCCGACGCCGGTGCCGGTCACGGAGGCGAGGTCGACACCCTGCTGCGAAGCCAGGCGGCGCACCAGCGGGGTGACGTACAGGTTGTCGTTCTCGGCGGCCGGAGCCGGGGCCGCAGCCGGTGCCGGAGCGGCCGCCGGTGCCGGAGCGGCAGCAGGTGCCGGAGCGGCAGCAGGTGCCGGAGCGGCAGCAGGTGCCGGAGCGGCAGCAGGTGCCGGAGCGGCAGCAGGTGCGGGGGCAGCGGCCGGTGCCGGTGCAGCCGCGGGCGCCGGGGCGGCGGCCTCGGGTGCGGGAGCGGCGGCCTCGGGTGCGGCCGGCGCAGCGGTGGGAGCGGCGCCCGATCCGATGCGGGCGAGCACGGCACCGACAGAGATCGTCTCGTCCTCTGCGGCGAGGATCTCCTGCAGAACACCGGCGACGGGCGACGGGATCTCGGTGTCGACCTTGTCGGTCGAGATCTCGAGAAGGGCCTCATCGACGGCGACCTCGTCGCCGACCTGCTTCAGCCAGCGGGTGACGGTGCCTTCGGTCACGCTCTCGCCGAGTTCGGGCAGGACGATGTCCTTGGCGTCGCCGGCCGGAGCAGCGGCGGCGGGAGCGGCCTCTGCGGCCGGAGCGGCCTCCGCGGCAGGAGCGGGCTCTGCGGCGGGAGCGGCGGCCTCGGCCGGAGCGGCCTCGGCAGCGGGAGCTGCGGCTTCGGGGGCGTCGTCCGCCGGTGCGGACGCGCTGCCGTCGCCGATGCGGGCGAGCAGGGCGCCGACCTCGACGGTCTCGTCCTCGGCGACCAGAATCTCCTCGATCACGCCGGTGACCGGCGAGGGGATCTCGGTGTCGACCTTGTCGGTCGAGATCTCGAGCAGGCCCTCGTCCGCCTGCACAGTGTCACCCACCTGCTTGAGCCAGCGGGTGACCGTACCCTCTGTAACGCTCTCTCCGAGCGGGGGGAGGATAACGGATGTGCTCATGACGGAGTCTCCTTCAGAAAGTTGTTCAAACGCTTGTCTAGCTTAGTGACCCTGGGCACCGGTTGGTGTTCAGAGGGCGTGCAGGGGTTTGCCCGCGAGGGCGAGGAAGGCTTCTCCGAGCGCTTCGCTCTGCGTCGGATGCGCGTGGATGAGGGGAGCGATGTCCTCGGGGTGGGCCTCCCACGCGACGGCCAGCTGGCCCTCGGTGATCAGCTCGCCGACGCGATCTCCCAGCAGGTGCACGCCGAGGACGGGCCCGTCCTTTCGGCGCACGACCTTGACCAGGCCGCCGGTGCCGATGATCTCGCTCTTGCCGTTGCCGGCGAGGTTGTACTCGTACGAGACGATCCCATCCGCACCGTGCTCGGCGATCGCGGCCTCCTCCGTCACGCCCACCGAGGCGACCTCGGGGCTGGAGTAGGTGACCTTGGGGATCTGGCTGTCGGGAACGTTCACGGGTGACAGGCCTGCGATCCGCTCCGCGACCGCGATTCCCTGCTGGAATCCGCGGTGCGCGAGCTGCAGGCCCGGCACGATGTCGCCGACGGCCCACACCCCCGGAACGCCGGTGCGCAGGTCGTGGTCGACGGTGACGAATCCGCGGTCGAGCACCACACCGGCTTCTTCGAAGCCGAGATCGGCGGTCACCGGGCCGCGGCCGACCGCGACGAGCAGGTAATCCGCGGTGAACTCCTTGCCGTCCTCGAGGGTCACGGTCACGGAGGCGTCGTCCTGGGTCGCGGTCTGGAAGCGGATGCCGAGCGAGTACTGGATCCCGCGGCGCCGGAACGCACGCTCGAGACCCTTGCTCATCGCGATGTCCTCGTTCGGGACGAGATGGGGCAGAGCTTCGATGATGGTCACGTCGGCGCCGAACGAGCGCCACACGCTCGCGAACTCGACGCCGATGACGCCACCGCCGAGGATGAGAACGCTCTTCGGAACCTCATCGAGGGCGAGTGCGTGCTCGCTCGTGAGGATGCGCCCGCCGATCTCGAGCCCGGGGAGCGTGCGGCTGTACGAGCCCGTCGCGAGAACGACGTCAGCGCCGACGTAGACATCGTCCCCGACGCTCACGCTGCGATCGGCGTTCAGCCGCCCCGTGCCCGCCACGGTCGTGATGCCCCGGGCCTTGACGAGGCCTTCGAGGCCCTTGAACTTCTTCGCGACGATGCCTTCACGGTAGGCGCGGACGCCCGCGGTGTCGATTCCGTCGAACGACGCCGTCACACCGACTGCGGCCGCGTCACGCACGTGCTCCGCAACCTCGGCGGCGTGCAGCAGCGCCTTGGTCGGGATGCATCCGCGGTGCAGGCAGGTGCCGCCGACCTTGTCCTTCTCGATCAGGGCGACGGACTTGCCGAGCTCGCTCGCGCGCAGCGCGGCCGCATAGCCGCCGCTGCCGCCGCCCAGGACCACGATGTCGAAGGTGTGCGTCGTCATGTCAGGCCTCCTGTGCCGATGCGGCCGCGAAGGCGACGATCGACCGGACCATCGCCCCGGTCGGGCCCTTCTCGGTGAATCCGAACGGCGCGCTGCCGTTCTCGCCGGAACCGGCGATGTCGAGGTGCACCCAGGGGATGCGCGGAGCGTCCGCATCGTCGGAGACGCGTCCGACGAATCGACGGAGGAACAGCCCCGCGAACGAGGCGCCCGCCGCGCGGTCGCTCATGTTCGCATTGATGAGATCGGCGATGGGCGAGTCGAGGGAATCCTCCATGTAGTCCGGCAGCGGCATCCGCCAGGCCGGCTCGTCGACGGACGCGGCCGCCGCGAGGAATCGGGTCACGGCGTCGTCGTCGCCCATGACGCCGGTGTGGCGGTGCCCGAGAGCCATGACGATCGCACCGGTGAGGGTGGCGACGTCGATGATCACGTCGGGGTTCTCCCGGCTCGCGGCGACGAGCCCGTCGGCCATGACCAGGCGTCCCTCGGCGTCCGTGTTGAGCACCTCGACCGTGGTGCCGTCGAGCATCCGCAGCACGTCACCGGGGCGCGTCGCCCGGCCGGAGGGCATATTGTCGGCGATGCAGAGCCACGCGGTGACCCGCACGGGGAGCTCCAGCGTCGCGATCGCGCGGAGCGCCGCGAGGCTGGTAGCGGCACCCGCCATGTCGAACTTCATCCCGACCATCGATGCCGCGGGCTTCAGCGAGAGGCCGCCCGTGTCGAAGGTGATGCCCTTGCCGACCAGGGCGATGTGCTGCGTCGCGCCGGCGGGGGAGTAGTCGAGGCGCACGAGGCGCGGCGGGCGGTCGGACCCCTGTCCGACGCCCAGGATGCCGCCGTAGCCCTGCTCCGTCAGAGCCGACTCGTCGAGGATCTCGACGGTGACGTCGAGGTCGGCGACGCTGTCGACCGCGCTCTGGGCGAGATCGGCCGGGCTCTGCCACTCGGCCGGGACGTTCACGAGATCCTTGACCAGCGCCACGGCATCGCCCGTGGCCTGGATCCGGGCGACCGACGCGTCGTCGAGCGCACCGTGCAGGACGACGGCGGAGGCCCGGACGGCGGGCTTCTTGGAGCGGTAGCCGTCGAAGCGGTGGCCGCCCAGAACGGCGCCTTCCGCCGCCGCCTCGGCGTACTCCTCCAGGCCGGGTGCCAGCGCCAGCGAGACCGTTTCGAACCCGGTCAGCGAACGCAGGGCGGCGCCCGCGGCGTTCCGCACGGCTTCGGCCGACGGGGTGGCTCCGATGCCGACCACGGCGAACGGCAGGCTCGTCACCTCGGGGGCGTGCACCCGTACGAAGGCGGACGCCGAACCGGTGAAGCCCACCGCCGCGAGGGCCTCGGCGAGTCCGGGATACGACTCGAGCGACGTCGCCGCATCGGCGAGATCGGGCACGATGAGCACTGCGGCATCAGCAGCGCTTCCGGGGAACTGATCGGGGGTGTGCGAGAGCACGGGAAGCGTCATGTCCTCCATCCTAGGCAAGCTGCAGGCGGCGCGGGCGCGGACGGGCGGGGGTGTGTTCGCTCTCAGCAAGACCCCGCCAGCCCCTGCGCGCCGCCGTGCTCGTAGCATGGAGGAATGCCCTTCTCCGGTGAGATCCACGAACGAGTCGCGAACGCTCCGGCGGTGCCGCCCGGACTTCCGCTGGTCATGCTGCTGACCGGCTTCACCGATGCGGGCAACGCCGTCTCCGGACTCATCGAGCACCTCCGCGAGACCGCCGACCCGCAGCCCGTCGTGGTGTTCGACAACGACGTGCTGCTCGACTACCGCGCCCGCCGTCCGGTGATCTCGTTCGATCAGGATCACCTGACGCAGTTCCGCCCCGCCAAGCTCGAGCTCTCCCTCGCGACCGACGCCCTCGGGCAGCCGTTCCTGCTGCTCGCCGGATACGAGCCCGACTTCGCATGGAACGCCTTCGCCCGCACGGTGCTCGACCTCGCCACAGAGTTCGAGGTCTCCGGACTGAACTGGGTGCACTCGATCGCGATGCCGGTACCGCACACGCGCCCGATCGGAACCACCGTCAGCGGCAACCGTCGAGACCTCAGCGTCGTGCACTCGGTGTGGCGCCCGCGCACCCAGGTGCCGGCGACGGCCGGCCACCTCCTGGAGTTCCGTTTCGCGGAGCGCGGCGATCGCGCCGTCGGGTTCGTGCTGCTCGTGCCGCACTACCTCGCCGAGACCGAGAACCCGAACGCCGTGATCGCGGCGGCCGAGAAGCTCATGGCGTCGACCGGGCTCGTGCTCATGCTCGACGAGATCCAGGAACGCCGCGAGGACTACCTCGCCAAGATCGACGAGCAGGTGATCGGCAACGAGGAACTGCAGCAGATGGTGCACAACCTCGAGCGTCGCTACGACGCCTACATGGCCGGCCGCAACCCCGAGGACGGCAGCTACGACGAGGGCGGCTTCAACGAGCGCGACCTCCCCAGCGCCGACGAGCTCGCCGCCGAACTCGAGCGCTACCTCGCCTCTCGGCCGTCGGGAGACGACGACAAGTCGGGGCGCGGGTGACGTTCGACGCGACGATCTCGGCGCGAATGCACCCGCATCCTTCTGCGTGTGCGATACTGGGTGTCTGACCCGTTGTCAATCGTTCCTTCCGGGGAGCGGACTTGACAAGGGTCTTACTAGTGTCCGAAATGTCCCGGAGGGGCTCTGCCGCTCCGTGAAAGGCGAAACGTGACTCCTGCCACGACCAACAAATCCCGGACGAAGAAGACTGCCGACGACGCCGACCTCGACGTGAAGGCCGAGGTCGAAGAGAAGGCTGCTCCGAAGACCGCCGCCAAGCGCGCGGCCGCGAAGCGCGCTCCGGTCAAGAAGAAGAAGGCGGACGACGTCGTCGAAGAAGACGAGGCCCCCACCGCCGCGAACGACGATGCCTCGGGCGACGACGAGGACGACGACGACAGCAAGCCGAAGTTCACCGAGCCGCTGCCGACCGGCGCGATCGTCATCTCGTCGAACGACGACGAGGACGTCCCGGTCTACTCGACGCAGATCACCGGTGCGACGGCCGACCCTGTCAAGGATTACCTCAAGCAGATCGGAAAGGTCGCGCTGCTGAACGCGGCCGAAGAGGTCGAGCTCGCGATGCGCATCGAGGCGGGTCTCTTCGCCGAAGAGAAGCTGTCGGCGATGACCGCTGCCGAGAAGACGAGCCAGCTCGGACTCGACCTGCAGTGGGTCGCCCGCGACGGTCAGCGCGCGAAGAGCCACTTGCTCGGCGCCAACCTCCGTCTCGTCGTCTCGCTCGCCAAGCGCTACACCGGCCGCGGCATGCAGTTCCTGGATCTCATCCAAGAGGGCAACCTGGGTCTCATCCGCGCGGTCGAGAAGTTCGACTACACCAAGGGCTTCAAGTTCTCGACGTACGCCACCTGGTGGATCCGTCAGGCGATCACCCGTGCCATGGCCGACCAGGCCCGCACCATCCGCATCCCGGTGCACATGGTCGAGGTCATCAACAAGCTCGCCCGCGTCCAGCGCCAGATGCTGCAGGATCTCGGACGCGAACCCACCCCCGAAGAGCTCAGCCGCGAACTCGACATGACGCCCGAGAAGGTCGTCGAGGTGCAGAAGTACGGGCGCGAGCCCATCTCGCTGCACACCCCGCTGGGTGAAGACGGCGACAGCGAGTTCGGTGACCTCATCGAGGACACCGAGGCCGTGGTCCCCGCCGACGCGGTGGGCTTCACGATGCTGCAGCGTCAGCTGGAGCAGCTGCTCGACTCGCTGTCCGAGCGTGAGGCGGGTGTCATCCGCATGCGCTTCGGCCTCGGCGACGGTCAGCCCAAGACGCTCGACCAGATCGGCGACACCTTCGGCGTGACGCGTGAGCGCATCCGTCAGATCGAGTCCAAGACGATGGCGAAGCTGCGCCACCCGAGCCGCTCGCAGTCGCTGCGGGACTACCTCGAGTGATGCAGGCGAACGAGGGCAAGGCGCTCGAGACCAGCGTCGACGGGAAGACGTTCGCGCGCATTCCGCTGCACACGCGCGTCGTGATGCCGGACGACGACATCGATCAGGTCATCACGGAGTACGCGGCGTCCGCCGTGCAGCCGGGTGATCTGCTCTTCGTCACCGAGAAGATCGTGGCGATCACGCAGGGGCGCTCGTACCGCCTCGACGAGATCCAGCCGCGCAAGCTCGCACTCTTCCTGTCGAAGTACGTCACCCGCACCCCCTACGGGATCGGACTCGGCATGCCGGAGACGATGGAGATGGCACTGCGCGAATGCGGAACCCCGCGCATCCTCTTCGCCGCCGCGGTGTCCGCAGTGACGAAGGCGTTCGGCCGACGCGGTGACTTCTACCGCATCGCCGGCGACAAGGCGCGCGCGATCGACGGCCCCACCAAGCACACGATCCCGCCCTACAACCAGGCGGTCGTGCTCGGGCCGAAGAACCCGCGAGAGGTCGCTGCACGCCTCAAGACGCTGCTGGGCGGCACGGCGGAGGTCGCCGTCGTCGACATCAACGACATCGGCGGGAACATCCTCGGATCGACCCTCGACAAGGACGGCGAACGTCGGCTCGTCAAGATCCTCGGCGACAACCCGCTCGGCCAGGGCCTGGAGTCCACTCCGTTGGGCATCGTCCGCGAGATCTGACCGGTCGCGAGAACGACACGGAAAGGGCCCCGGATGCTTCGGCATCCGGGGCCCTTTCGTCTGCGTCTCAGAAGCCGATGACCTCGCGGTAGCGCGGCTTGTGTCCGGTGCGGATGCCGGTGACGCTCGGCTTGTTCTCGTACACGCCGGCACCCCAGTTGCCCTCGACGAGCACGGGGCCGTCGGGGGAGACGACGATGTCCCAGCCCACGTACTGCACCTGCGGGACGACGCGCGCGACCTGATCGATGAAGGCGCGCACCTCGTCCATGTAGGGGAGCTGGAAGTCGGCGATCCGGAAGCCCGAGTCGGGGTGCGTCTCGTGCACATGGCCGTGCGAGTCGTAGCCGGCGCCCACGGCGTGGCCGTTCTCGTCGAGCATCGTGTAGAAGCCGCCGAAGGTCATCTGGTCGCTGACCGCCCCGCGGCCGAACTTCTGCGCCATCGCGAGGATGTGCGCCTTCTCGCCGTCGAAGAACGCCGTGATCCGCGTGGTGTTGACGGTGCCGGGGCAGACCGCGGCGAGGGCGTCGTGCTGGCGGATGACCTCTTCGATGAGGAGTTCGCCCCTGTTGAGGAGTCCGCGGTGGAACTCGTCCCAGTCCTCGATGTCGGCCGCGTGGTAGCGGTGCACACCGGTGCCGGCCTGGCCGACCGGCTCCTTGGTGACGATCGTGCCGAGACGCTGCGTGAGTTCGCGCACGGCGTCGGCGTTGCCCTCCTCGACCACCAGCCACTCCCGGTGCAGGTGGGCGGAGAAGTGCTTGTCGAACTCGACCTTGTCCTGGAAGATCCATCGGAAGTCCGGGTGGTCGTAGCGCTGCGAGAGCTGGTTGGAGACGGGGTGGGTCATGTACGTCTCGCGCTCCGCGCGGGTCAGCATCGCGAAGTCGTAGTCGATGTAGTCCTGGAACCCGACGTTGTGCCGTGCTGCCGACCAGAGCATGTCGACGACGATCGCGGGCACGGCCTTGTGGTGCTGCTCCGACGCCTCTTTCGCGCGTTCGACGACCGATCCGACGTCGATGCGTCGTGCGCGTCCGATCAGGTAGCGGATGCGGGGCGCGAGGGAAAGACGTGACATGTGACTCCGAAGGTGAGAGGGGGTTCTCCCCAGTCTACGGTGGGCACCGATCGTCTCCTGGGAGACACCGATAGGCTGGAAACCGTGCGTGAGACGACTTCGAGTGCCCGGCCGCGGGCGATGATCTCCCGCTCCGCTCTGGCCTCCGGCGCTGCCGCCGCGCTCCACGCGGGCGGGCACGTCGCCGACCTGCGACGCGATGCCTGGGGGCACGGCGTGCTGGCGGTCGCGCACGCGGTGACGGCGGTCGGCGCCGAGCGCGTGCTCGTCGATTCGCCGGGTGTGCTCGAGGCGCTCGCTCTCGAGGGAATCGCGGCGACGCTCGACGGCGAGGCCGATATCGACTCGACACTGCTCTACGGCCTTCCCGATCGCGACGGCGTGATGCCGGTGCGCGCGGTGATGCGCCTGCACGGTCTCGTGCTCTCGACCAAGCGCCTGCGGGCAGGCGATGCGGTGTCGTACGGCTACACGTTCCGGGCCGAGAGCGACACCACGGTGGCGCTGATCACGGGCGGCTACGCCCAGGGGATCATGCGGGCGCTCGGCAACCGCGCGTCCGTCGAGATCGACGGACGCGAACGACCGATCGTCGGGCGTGTCGCGATGGATGTCTGCGTGGTCGACCTCGGCGGGGCGGATGCCGCGGTCGGAACCGAGGCAACCTACTTCGGCGGCACGGGTCCCGCTGCCCCCGGACTGGCGCGATGGGCGGAGGTCACCGGGCTCACGATGCCCGAGCTGATCACCGTCGCCGGCATCCACGCGGATCGGGGGTGGGAGGCGTGACGCGTCCCGAACTGCGGCTCGACGGAAACGTTCTGCGCGCCAACATCGCGGCGGTGCAGCGGCGCATCGCGCCGTCCGAGCTCATGATCGTCGTGAAGGACGACGCGTACGGCCATGGGCTGCCCTGGGCGGTCGAGACGGCGATCGAGTCCGGCGTGACCTGGATCGGCAGCTTCGACGTGCGCAGCGCCATCGATGTGCGGCGGGTCGCGGGCGGCGGCGCGCGTATCTTCGCCTGGGTCACGTCCACCGACGCGGAGATCGACGAGGCGCTGCTGCACGATGTCGATCTGGGCATCGGCACGGCGGACTACCTCGACCGGGTGATCGCCCGGGCGACGGCGATCGAGGTGCGTGCGCGCGTGCACCTCAAGATCGACAGCGGGCTGCATCGCAACGGCATCCTGCCGGAGGACTGGGCGGATGCCGTCGCCACCGCGCGGGCGGCCGAGGCGGCAGGCGTGCTGGAACTCGTCGGCATCTGGAGCCACATCGCCGAAGCGAGCGATGCCGAGGACGACGAGGCTCAGGCGGTCTTCCTCGAGGCCGTGCGGCAGGTGGGCGACACCGGTGCCGCTCCGACCTTCCTCCATCTGACGGCGTCTGCGGCCTCGTGGTGGCGGCCCGAACTGCGCGGCACGCTGTCGCGCATCGGCGCGTTCTGCTACGGGGTCCGCTCGGCCGACGGCCCCGAGCTCGACGGCATCCGTCCGGTCGCGACGCTGACCGCCTCGGTGGTCGACGTCGTCGACGGCGATGCGGTCGTCGCGATCGGGAGCTTCGACGGCATCCCCTCGACGCTCGCGGGGGTCGCCGTCGGCACACCGCAGGGGGCGCGGGAGCTGCGCCGCATCGATCACACCCGGAGCGTCGTCGCCGGGTGGCCGGGCGCTGCGGTGGGCGACGTCGTGCGCGTCTTCGGAGCGGGCGAGTGGGGGGAGTCGTCCGCGACGACTCTCGCCGAGCGGATCGACACCGTGGGCGAGGAGATCCTCACCCGGCTGACCGCGCGCGTGCGCCGCGTCGTCGTCTGACGCCGAGACGCGGAACCGCGGGAGGGTATGCAGAAGGCCCTCGACGCGTCACCGCGGGAGGGCCTTCGTGGAGTCGGGGTCAGACGGCCTCGACGAGACGCGCGGTCTCATCGTGCCAGCTCGTTGCGATGGCGCGGAGCTTCTCTTCGTACTTGCGTCCGTGGTGGGCGCAGAACAGGAGCTCGGAGCCGTTGACCTCGGCTGCGATGTAGGCCTGCGCGCCGCACGAGTCGCAGCGGTCTGCTGCGGTCAGGCGGAACTCGACCACGGAGGTCTCACGTTCGGTCGTTGCGTTCATCTCGGTGCCTCCTCGATTCGGGTTCGCTGGGGAGCGTGCTCAATACAACCACGGAGTGGGTGGGAGCATGCCCGGATCACGGCGTGTTTCGCTCACCGCGTACGCGCGCGGCACGCGGTGGGCCGGTCCGGGGAGTGTCGGCGGGCCGTGCGGGGTATTCGAACATAGAATCGGAGATTGTGACCGCCGAGTATTCCGCCCATCATCTCCAGGTGCTCGAAGGCCTCGAGGCTGTCCGCAAGCGTCCCGGTATGTACATCGGCTCGAACGGATCGCCCGGGCTCATGCACTGCCTCTGGGAGATCATCGACAACGCCGTCGACGAAGCCGTCGCCGGCAACGGCGCGAAGATCGATGTCATCCTGCACCCGGACGGTAGCGTCGAGGTGCACGACAACGGCCGCGGCATCCCGGTCGATGTCGAGCCGCGCACCGGTCTGACCGGTGTCGAAGTCGTCTTCACCAAGCTGCACGCCGGTGGCAAGTTCGGCGGAGGGTCGTACGCGGCCTCCGGCGGTCTGCACGGTGTCGGAGCCTCCGTCGTGAACGCGCTCTCCGAACGTCTCGACGTCGAAGTCGATCGCGGCGGCAAGACCTACGCGATGTCGTTCCACCGCGGCGAGCCGGGCCTCTTCGACGACCGCGACGGCAAGCGACCGGATGCGGCCTTCACCCCGTTCGAGCAGAAGAGCGAGCTGCGGGTCGTCGGCAAGGCTCCGCGAGGCGTCACGGGCACGCGTATCCGCTATTGGGCCGACCGTCAGATCTTCACCAAGGACGCCGCCTTCCAGCTCGGCGACCTCGAGACGCGCGCTCGGCAGACCGCGTTCCTCGTGCCGGGGCTCGAGATCGTCGTGCGCGACGAGCGCGCGGAGGAGAACGTCGAGACGAGCTACCACTACGAGGGCGGCATCTCGGAGTTCGTCGACTACCTCGCCAGCGACCCGCCCGTGACCGACACCTGGCGCGTGCAGGGCGAGGGGACCTTCAAGGAGACGGTTCCCGTGCTGCAGGCCGACGGACACATGGTGGCGACCGAGGTCGAGCGCGTGTGCAAGGTCGACATCGCGATGCGGTGGGGGACGGGTTACGAGACCACGACCCGGTCGTTCGTCAACATCATCGCGACGCCCAAGGGCGGTACGCACCAGCAGGGCTTCGATCAGGAGCTGCTGAAGGTGCTGCGCGCACAGGTGGAGCAGAACGCCCGTCGGCTCAAGGTCGGCAACGACAAACTCGAGAAGGACGACGTGCTCGCCGGGCTCACCGCCGTGCTCACGGTCAACGTGCCCGAACCGCAGTTCGAGGGGCAGACCAAGGAGGTGCTCGGCACGCCCGCCGTGCGCCAGATCGTGGCCCAGGTGATCCGCAAGGATCTCGCGGCGCGTTTCAGCTCGACGAAGCGCGACGACAAGAGTCAGGCGACGCAGCTGCTCGACAAGATCGTCGCCGAGATGAAGGCCCGAGTCTCGGCGCGCGCCCACAAGGAGACGCAGCGTCGGAAGAACGCTCTCGAGTCGTCGACCCTGCCGACCAAGCTCGTCGATTGCCGTACGAACGAGGTCGAGCGCAGCGAACTCTTCATCGTCGAGGGCGACTCGGCCCTGGGGACGGCGAAGAACGCACGCAACAGCGAGTTCCAGGCGCTGCTCCCCATCCGCGGCAAGATCCTCAACGTGCAGAAGGCGTCGATCGGCGACATGCTGTCGAACGCGGAGTGCGCATCGATCATCCAGGTGATCGGTGCCGGCTCGGGGCGCAGCTTCGACATCGACGCTGCGAGGTACGGCAAGGTGATCCTGATGAGCGATGCCGACGTCGACGGCGCCCACATCCGCACCCTGCTGCTCACCCTCTTCTTCCGCTACATGCGGCCGCTCATCGAGCACGGGCGTGTGTTCGCCGCAGTGCCGCCGCTGCACCGTGTCGTGGTCATGAACCCGGGCTCCAAGCCGAACGAGACGATCTACACGTACAGCGAGCAGGAGATGCACGCGTTGCTGGCCAAGCTCCGCAAGGCCGGCAAGCGCTGGCAGGAGCCGATCCAGCGGTACAAGGGTCTCGGTGAGATGGATGCCGAGCAGTTGGCGAACACCACGATGGACCGCTCGGGGCGTCTGCTCCGACGCGTGCGCATGGAGGATGCCGAAGCCGCCGGTCGTGTCTTCGAACTGTTGATGGGCAACGAGGTCGCTCCGCGTCGCGAGTTCATCATCGACTCCTCCGACCGTCTGTCGCGCGAGGCGATCGACGCCTAGATCGCGTTTCCGCGAGCAAGGCTCATCGAGAGGGGCCGACCTCGTCCGTTCGATCTGCGTCCGCGCGGAACACGACGCGAGCGATCAATGCGGCACCACCGAGGAGGCAGAGCAACGCGAGGCCCCAGGCAACGAAGCCGAGCCACGGATTCGGATCGATCCACGCCTGAGCCTCGTCCGTTCCCTTGGCGAGCATCCAGGCGAGAAAGACTCCGATGAGAACGCTGCCCGCAAGAATGAGTCCGATCTTCTTTCCCACCCTCCGAGGCTACCCGAGAGGCCGCGCCGCGATGCGATGAGCGCGGTGGAGATCAGACCAGCGTGCGTCCGATACTGCCGATGACACCGTCCGTCGGCTGACCCGAGGCGTCGCGTCGAGCTCCGGACTCGGGCAGCTTCCGCACGGCGCCGGTGGGGTCGACGGCCTGCGCGGGGCTGGCCCCGACCCAGGCCACCGACTGTCGATGGGCAAGGAGGTCGCTCCACGTCGGGAGTTCATCATCGACTCCTCCGACCGTCTGTCGCGCGAGGCGATCGACGCCGAGATCGTCATAGGGTCGGAGCATGAGCGCTCTCGACCGACGTCTCGACCGGCCCGGAGCCGTGATCGCTTTCGCCGATGGCGGGGGAGACGGGCACCCGGTGCTGCTCGTGCACGGTGCCGGGTTGGACCACACCATGTTCGACGCGCAGGCGGAGGCTCTCACGGCTGCCGGCCTGCGTGTGCTGCGTGCGGACCTCCGCGGGCATGGGGAGTCCCCTCTCGACGAGGGGGCGCGGTTCTCGGCGGACGCGGCGCTCGGCGACATCGCGGCCCTGCTGGCGGAGCGCCGGATCGACCGAGCCGTCATCGTCGGCCATTCGCTCGGCGGCAACCTCGCCCAGGCGTACACGGCTGCCCAGCCCGACCGGGTCAGCGGAGTGGTCGTGATGGATGCGAGTTGGAACGCGGGACCGCTGTCGAGTGTCGAACGCCTCGCCCTTCGTCTCGCCGCTCCGATGCTCGCTCTGGTGCCGTCGCGTCGATTGCCGGGGATGATGGCGCGTGCCTCGGCCGTGTCGGCATCCGCGATCGCGCGCACCGAGGAGACGTTCGCCCGGATGCCGAAGCCGGTCTTCCTCGATGTCTGGCGCGCGACGGTATCCCTGGTCGCGCCCGAGCCGGCCTATCGCTCGCCGGTGCCCCTCGGACTGATTCGGGGGGCCGAGGATCGGACGGGCAACATCGCCGCAGCCATGCCGCGATGGGCGGATGTCGAGGGGATCGCCGAGTACGTCATTCCCGGCGCCGGACACGTCGTCACCTGGGATGCGCCGGACGAGACCTCCGCCGCACTCCTGGGTATCCTCGCCGAGGACCGCTTCGTCGCCGCGATGCGATGAGCGCGGTGGAGATCAGACCAGCGTGCGTCCGATACTGCCGATGACACCGTCCGTCGGCTGACCCGAGGCGTCGCGTCGAGCTCCGGACTCGGGCAGCTTCCGCACGGCGCCGGTGGGGTCGACGGCCTGCGCGGGGCTGGCCCCGACCCAGGCCACCGCCAGCCGGTCCTCACCCTTCAGGAAGGCGTGCGCGCGCACGCCGCCCGTGGCGCGACCCTTCGCCGGGTACTCCTCGAACGACGATACCTTCGCGCGCCCCGCATCGGTGCCGGGAAGGATGCTGTCGGAGCCCGAGACCGTCGCTACGACGGCATCCGATCCCGCGCCGACGACGCCGAAGAAGAGCACGGATGCTCCCGCCCCGAGCTTCACGCCGGCCATGCCGCCTGCGGGGGCGCCTTGCGGGCGCACGGCCGAGGCCGAGAACCGCAGCAGTTGGGCGTCGGTGGTGATGAACACCAGCTCGGAGTCGTCGGGTGCGTCCGCGGCACCCACAACGGAGTCCCCGGCCTTCATCCCGATGACCTCGACGTCCGGACGCACCGGAATCGAGGTCGGGACGATGCGCTTCACCGTTCCCTGCGCCGTCCCCAGCGCGATCGGGGTCTCGCTGTCGAATCGAACGAATCCGAGGATGCGTTCCCCGCGGGTCGTGATCCCGAGGTAGTCGCGCAGCGGCGTGCCTGCGGCGAGCTGCACCGAGCTGGACGGCACCGAGGGCAGGTCGACGGGGGAGAAGCGCACCACGCGCCCGGCACTCGTCAGCGCGCCGATCTCCGCCCGCACCGTCGTCTCGACCGTCGCGAGGATCGCATCGTGCTTGCTGCGGCGCGCGGGAACCGTGAGCTCCTGCCCGTCGACGAGGTCGACCCGCACCGCGCGCCCGGTCGTCGACAGCACGAGGACGGTCGGCGCATCCGCGATCTGCAGGTCGACGGCGCCCTTCGTCGCGCGGGGCTTCGGCGGTGCGGCGTTCATGAGCAGCGTGCGGCGGGGGGTGCCGTAGGCGTCCGCGGCGGCGTCGAGTTCGGTGGCGACCGCCTGACGCAGCAGCGCGTCGCTGCCGAGGAGCTCGCGGAGCGCCGCGATGTCGGCGAGGAGCGCGTCGCGCTCGGCTTCGAGTTCGATGCGCGAGAACTTGGTGAGTCGACGCAGTCGAAGCTCGAGGATGTACTCGGCCTGGAGCTCGCTCAGATCGAACACGTCGCGCAGCTTCGTGCGGGCCTGCTCGGAGTCGTCGGACGATCGGATGACCTGGATGACCTCGTCGATGTCGAGGATCGCGATCAGGAGGCCCTCGACGAGGTGCAGGCGCTCCTCGCGCCGGGCCAGACGGTAGCGGCTGCGGCGAGTGATGACCTCGAGCCGGTGGGCCACGTAGACGCTGAGCATCTCCTTGAGGCCGAGCGTGCGGGGCTGGCCGCCGACGAGGGCGACGTTGTTGATGTTGAACGAGTCCTCGAGCGGGGTGAGGCGATAGAGCTGCTCGAGCACGGCGTTCGGATCGAACCCGGTCTTGATGCCGATCGCGACGCGCAGGCCGTGATTGCGGTCGGTGAGGTCGGTGACGTCGCTGATGCCCTGGAGCTTCTTGGCCTGGACGGCATCGCGGATCTTCTCGATCAGCCGCTCGGGGCCGACCATGTAGGGCAGCTCCGAGACGATGATGCCGGTGCGACGCGGGCCCAGGGGCTCGATCGAGACCTTCCCGCGCACCTTGAGCGCGCCGCGACCGGTCGTGTAGGCGTCCTTCACACCGTCGAGGCCCATGAGGACTCCGCCGGACGGGAAGTCCGGTCCCGGCACGTACTCCATGAGCTCTTCGGTCGTCGCGTCCGGGTTCTCGAGCAGGTGCGTCGCGGCGGCCACGACCTCGATCAGGTTGTGCGGCGCCATGTTGGTCGCCATACCCACGGCGATACCGCTCGCGCCGTTGACCAGGAGGTTGGGGAACGCGGCGGGCAGCACGGCCGGCTGCTGGAACTGGCCGTCGTAGTTGGGGACGAAGTCGACGACGTCTTCATCGAGGTTCTCGGTGAGGGCCAGGGCGGAAGCGGCGAGGCGCGCCTCCGTGTAGCGGGCGGCCGCGGGACCGTCGTCCAGGGAGCCGAAGTTGCCGTGCCCGTCGACGAGCGGCACGCGGAGGGCGAAGTCCTGGGCGAGGCGCACCAGTGCGTCGTAGATCGCCGAGTCACCGTGCGGATGCAGCTTTCCCATCACCTCGCCGACGACACGGGCGCTCTTGACGTGTCCGCGGTCGGGGCGCAGCCCCATCTCGGCCATCTGGTACAGGATTCGGCGCTGCACCGGCTTGAGGCCGTCGCGGGCGTCGGGAAGGGCCCGCGAGTAGATCACGGAGTACGCGTACTCGAGGAAGGACCCCTGCATCTCGCTGGAGAGATCGATGTCCTGGATGCGCTCCTCGACGGGCTCGGGCGGCGGCGTTTTCGGCATGGGGTTCCTGAGGGCGTGCGGGAGCCTGTGTCAGACTGGCTCGGGTGTCCCTCATGCTACCGTCCGAGTCCGCGTCAGCCCGGAGCATCGTCGGGGTGGCGGACGACGTCTTCTCCGCGTTGAGCGGCGATGCCGTGCGTCTTCCCCGAGCGGCGTCGGTCGTGCTCGTCGTGATCGACGGACTCGGTGCCATCGGACTGCGCGCGCACGCCGGTCATGCGCGCAACCTGACGGCGCAGATGACCAAGCGCGACGTCGCGACATCGGTGTTCCCCTCGACGACCGCCTCCGCATTGACGAGCATCCTCACCGGTGTCTGGCCGGGCGAGCACGGTCTGATGGGCTACCGCGTCGTCGACCCGGATCGTGACCTGCTCGTCAATCAGCTCACGGGATGGGAGAGCGAGGGGCTGGACCCCGCGACCTGGCAGATGGCCCCGACGATCTTCGAGCGTGCGGTAGCGACCGGGCGTGGGGCGTTCGCGGTCGGACTCGCCGCCTATGCGCAGAGCGGATTCACCCGCGCGACGATGCGCGGCGCCGCCTTCGCTGCGGAGGCGCGTGCGGCCGATCGCGTGCGTCTCGCCTACGCCCTCGCCGAACAGAACCCCGGTTCCCTGGTCTACTGCTACTTGCCCGAGGTCGACAAGGCGGGGCACAAGCACGGGATGGCGTCGGCGGAGTGGCTGGCCGCGCTCGAGGACGTCGATGCCGCACTCTCCGCGCGCGTGCCGTCCGGCGTGGGAGTGCTGGTCACGTCGGATCACGGCATGATCGATGTTCCCGAACGGCGGCAGATCGTTCTCGACGAGGCTCATCTGACGGGTATCCGGCACGTCGGGGGAGAGCCGCGCATGATCCACGCCTATCTCGACCCCGCAGCCGACCCCGAGGAGGTCATCGTCCGGTGGCGCTCCGACTTCGCGGGCCTCGCCGACGTCGCCTCACGGGATGAGGCGATCGCCGCGGGCCTGTTCGGACCGCGGGTCGCGGATGCCGCGGCGGCGCGCATCGGCGACCTGCTCGCCGTCCCGCGGGGGAACGGGGCGATCTACGACGGCACTGCCGCCGATCAACGCGGTCGCGGCATGGTGGGACAGCACGGCGGACTCACTCCCGAGGAGCGTCAGGTTCCGCTGATCGGGCTCGGTGCGTTCGCGCACTGAACCCACGAGCGTCACTCGTCGGTGCGCGCTCCGAAGACGATCTCGTCCCAGGAGGGCATCGCGTTCCGGCGCCGCTTCCGCGAGGAGGATTCGTTCGAATCGGAGGGGTCGCGCGGGGACGGGGGAGCATCCGCGCGGGGCTCGTCGGACTGCTCCGGCTCGAAGGCGTCCTCGAAGAGCGCGATCAGGTTGCGATCCGGCTCGTCGTCGGTGGTTGCGGCCGGCGGGCTCTGCTCGACAGTCGGCGCGTCGTCGATGGCCGGCGAAGCCTCGCGCTGTCCGCGGCGACGACGGAGCGCCTCCAGCAGATCGGCCGTCTCGGGATTCGTGCTCTGCGTCTCGGGCGCCCGATTGATCGCCGCGGCCTGCGCCGCCGCGTTCGATCGTTCGGGAGCGGACGGCTCCTCGACGGAGACCTCGGGGGCCGGCACGAGACGCGGGCCGAACGCTCCGGAGTCGAACCGGCTGTCGTCCTTGTAGGGCGAGGAGGTGCGGTCGGACTCCACGGCGCGCAGACGCGGGATCAGCCCGTCGGGGAGGGACCCCTGGCGGGAGAGCTGGGTGGCGTCGGCGTTCAGGGGCGACAGAGCGCTGCGGCGGGGATCGAAGCTCCACCGCGCGTCGTGATCGACCTCGTTCGCCGTGAACTCCAGCTTGATGATCCAGCCGGACTCCTCTTTCCAGCTCGCCCAACGCTCGGCGGTCGCCGCGACATCGGAGAGCTTGGCGCGGATGGCCGTGCCGAACGTGGGCTGCGCGTCGGGTTCGACTTCGCTGCCGATCAGCACGGGGACGGCGAGCGCCTGTCCGATGACGTGCTCGCGCTCGGCGAGCACCGGCGCCTCGAAGCGCACGACGTCGTCGACGCTGATTCCGAGCAGCGCGGACACTTCGGATGCCGTGAGACCGGCGCGGATCTGCGCCTGGATGTCGCGCGGGCTGGCGGCGAGCTTCTGGGCGGCCGGTTCGGCCTGCCGGGTCGCCCTGCGCAGCTCCCGCTGCAGCACGTCGTCGATGGCCAGCGCGAACCGCTCGCCAGACTCGGTCGCGAGCACGAGGACTCCTGCCTCGGTGCCGACGATGGTGACGTTTTCCATGCGAATGCCCCTCTGATGGGTGTGCATTCATGGTGTCACGCGTGGCCCGGTCCGGGCGGGAATACCGTGGGCGCGCCGCGAGTTTGCTCTGTCGATCGCACCGGCATTTGCGAAATGCCTCTCGGTCATGCAAACTATGGCCGCCGAATACCCGACGGCGCACCACCACTCGCACCATGAATGTGGAGATCTAACCGCATGGCAACCGACTACGACGCCCCCCGTAAGAGCGAAGACGACTCCGAGTCGATCGAAGCCCTGAAGGAGCGCGTTCCCGACAAGCTCTCCGGATCGACCGGAGACGAGGACGCCGACAACCCGTCCAGCTTCGACCTCCCCGGAGCCGACCTCTCCGACCTCGAGCTGGACGTCGTCGTGCTGCCCGCGCAGCAGGACGAGTTCACGTGCATGAGCTGTTTCCTCGTGAAGCACCGCTCGCAGCTCGACCACGAAGAGGCCGCAGGCCCGATCTGCAAGGAATGCGCGGCCTGACGGCTCAGCGCGACGAATCACGCGCCCCGACCCTCGCGGTCAGGGGCGCGTTGTCGTTTGTGCGTGTTACTCGATCGCGGGCGGCGCGCTCAGCGCTGCGCGGTGCGGATGGCCGCGGCGAGGCGGTCGGGAGTGCGGGTGGAGACCGTCCAGGCGGTCACCGGGTCGGCGGGATCGTCGTTCGGGACGACCACGATGCCGTCGATGCCGCCGCGGATCAGGTGCCATCCGCGAGCCGGCAGGCCCGTTCCTCGGGCGTCCTTTGCATCGTTGCCCGTGAGCGCGAGCGGAGCACCCAGATGGGCGACGTCGATGTGTGCACGGCCGGCGCGGAGCACCCCGTCCTCGACCGAGACGACCGGGGTGATGAGGATGAAGAGCGCCACGAGGAGCGCCGAGACGATTGCTCCGGCGACGAGCGCGATCGTCGCGCCGACCGGGACGAAGATGAGCGCCACCATGGGGCCGGCGAGCGCGACCGTGACCAGGAGCCACAGGCTCGGCGAGAGCCGCTCGCGGTAGCGCGATCGTGCGTCGGTGGTGGGGTTCTGCATTAGCCTCATGGGGTGACCGATTCCGTTGATGTCCCCATTATCGCCGCTCAGCCGCCGGTCTATGCGCATCCCGGCGATGCCGGCGCGGACCTGACGGCCGCGGAGGCCGTGCACCTCGAGCCGGGCGAGCGCGCGCTGGTGGCCACGGGTGTGCGCATCGCGCTGCCGGACGGCTACGCCGCCTTCGTCGTGCCGCGCAGCGGACTCGCGGCGAAGCACGGCATCTCGATCGTGAACTCGCCGGGAACCGTCGACGCGGGCTACCGGGGTGAGATCAAGGTGAGTCTGATCAACACCGACACCCGGAGCGCGTACGATGTGGCGGTCGGCGATCGTATCGCGCAGCTGATCATCATGCCGGTGACGCGTGCCGTGTTCCACCCGGTCGACGAACTGCCCGAGAGCGTTCGCGGCGAGGGCGGATTCGGATCCACCGGATATCAGGCAGGGAAGAGCAATGACTGACAACACCCCCACTCCCCAGGAGTCCGCACCGCTGAACCGTGCCGTCGACGGTCCGTTCGACGACTCCGAGGCGAATCCGGTCCGGCCCTACATCGACCTCGGCGGCATCAAGATCCTGCCGCGCGAGGGCCTCAATCTCCGCCTCGAGGTCGAGGAGCAGTCCAAGCGCATCGTCGCCGTCGGTCTCGACTACGCGGATTCCTCGCTGCAGGTGCAGCCCTTCGCGGCGCCTCGCTCCGGCGGACTCTGGGACGAGACCCGGGTCCAGCTCCGCGACCAGGTCAAGGCCCAGGGCGGCCGCGTCGAAGAGCGCGAAGGCTCTCTCGGCAAGGAGCTGCTGGCTGAGGTGCCCGCCGCCGCGAACGAGGGCAGCGGGCTCCGCCTCGCGCGCTTCATCGGAATCGACGGTCCGCGGTGGTTCCTGCGCGGCGTGATCGGCGGTGCCGCGGCATCCGATCCCGACGCCGCCGCGAAGGTCGAGGATCTCTTCCGTTCGATCGTCGTCGTGCGCGGCGGCTCGCCCATGCCGCCTCGCGACCTCATTCCCCTGAAGATGCCGGCCACGCCGGGATCGGCGTGAGCGGGGCGGCGCCGCAGGGCGACCGCGAGCAGTCGGCCTCGGAGATCCTCGGCGCAGCGCTCAGCGGAGCGGCGCGCCGCGCCGGTGTCGACCCCGCCGAGGGTGCGAACACGCACACGGTCGTCTGGTCGGCGATCGGCGGATGGCGCGGGATCCTCGAGTCCGTCCTGCCCAGTCTGGCGTTCGTCGTTCTGTTCACGATCCGCCCCGAGCCGCTCATCCTCGCCCTCGGGGTGTCGGTGGGGCTGGCTGCCGTGTTCACGATCGTCCGTCTCGTGCAGAAGTCGCCGCCGTCCGCGGCGATCGGCGGGCTGGTGGCCGCGGGTGCGGCCGCCGCGCTGGCGCTGATCACCGGGCGCGGGCAGGACAACTTCGTGCCCGGGCTGATCACGAACGCCGCGTACGGCACGGTCCTGCTCGTCACCGCACTCATCGGCTGGTCGCTCATCGGCATCGCCGCGGGCTTCCTCATGGGGGAGGGGATGGCGTGGCGTCAGGATCGCCGCAAGCGTCGCGCGTTCCTCTGGCTCGGCGTGGCCTGGTCGGCCCTCTTCTTCGCGCGCCTCGCCGTGCAGCTCCCGCTGTACCTCGCGGGCGAGGTGACGGCGCTGGGCACGCTCAAGCTGATCATGGGGCTGCCGCTGTTCGCCCCGATGGTCGCCGTGACGTGGCTCGTCGTGCGCGCGCTGTACCCGCCGGAGAAGCGCGAGGCGCAGGCGGCGGAGACGACGTCCGAGGCGTGATAGATTTATCTTGACATCAAGATAAATTGCAGGGCTTCTGCCTGGAGGGTCGAAGGCGCAGACTGGTTAGGTCCGCCTTGCTAGCCCCGGCCCCTCCCAGGCGAGCAAGATGGAATCGCCTGTCGCTTCCATCAGATCAGAAGGAGACGGAATCGTGTCCACGGTGAACAGCTTCGGTGCCCAGAGCACCCTGACGGTCGGCAGCACCGACTACGAGATCTTCCGCATCGACACGGTGCCCGGTTTCGACAAGCTCCCCTTCAGCCTTAAGGTGCTGCTGGAGAACCTCCTTCGCACCGAGGACGGCGCGAACGTCACGAAGGCGCAGATCGAGGCGCTCGGATCGTGGGATGCCGCGGCCGAGCCGAACACCGAGATCCAGTTCACGCCGGCGCGCGTCGTGATGCAGGACTTCACCGGTGTGCCCTGCATCGTTGACCTCGCCACGATGCGCGAGGCCGTCACGGCCCTGGGCGGCGACGCGAACAAGATCAACCCGCTCTCGCCGGCCGAGATGGTCATCGACCACTCGGTGATCGCCGACCTGTTCGGCTCCGAGAACGCCCTCGAGCGCAACGTCGAGATCGAGTACGAGCGCAACGGCGAGCGCTACCAGTTCCTCCGCTGGGGCCAGACGGCCTTCAGCGATTTCAAGGTCGTGCCGCCCGGAACGGGCATCGTGCACCAGGTGAACATCGAGCACCTGGCGAAGGTCATCTACGACCGCGAGGTGGGCGGCGTGCTGCGCGCGTACCCCGACACGTGCGTCGGCACCGACTCGCACACCACGATGGTCAACGGTCTCGGCGTGCTCGGCTGGGGCGTCGGCGGTATCGAGGCCGAGGCCGCGATGCTCGGTCAGCCCGTGTCGATGCTCATCCCGCGCGTCGTCGGCTTCAAGCTCAGCGGTGAGATCCCCGCCGGCGTCACGGCGACCGACGTCGTCCTCACGATCACCGACCAGCTGCGCAAGCACGGCGTCGTCGGCAAGTTCGTCGAGTTCTACGGCGAGGGCGTGGCCTCCGTGCCGCTCGCCAACCGCGCCACGATCGGCAACATGAGCCCCGAGTTCGGGTCGACCGCCGCGATCTTCCCGATCGACGACGTCACGCTCGACTACCTGCGCCTCACGGGCCGCAGCGAAGAGGCCGTCGCGCTCGTCGAGGCGTACGCCAAGACCCAGAAGCTGTGGCACGACCCCTCGCAGGAGCCCGTGTTCAGCGAGTACCTCGAGCTCGACCTCGCGACCGTGGTCCCGTCGATCGCCGGCCCGAAGCGCCCGCAGGACCGCATCCTCCTGTCGGAGGCCAAGTCGCAGTTCGAGCAGGACATCCTCGGATACGCGACCCCGTCGACCTCCGACTCGATCGTCGACCTCGAGTCCAAGCACTCGTTCCCGGCGTCCGACCCCGGTCAGGCCCCCGGCGACGAGGAGCCGACCACGCGTCCGGTCCACATCAACAGCGGAGCACCGGCGAACGCCTCCAAGCCGGTTCCGGTGACGACCCCCGACGGCGAGAAGTACATCCTCGACAACGGCGCCGTCACGCTCGCGGCCATCACCTCGTGCACCAACACGTCGAACCCGTCGGTCATGATCGCCGCCGGTCTCGTCGCTCGCAAGGCGCTCGAGAAGGGTCTCAAGCAGAAGCCGTGGGTCAAGACCACGCTCGGCCCCGGTTCGAAGGTCGTCACCGACTACTACGAGAAGTCCGGTCTCGACAAGGACCTCGAGGGTCTCGGCTTCTACACCGTCGGCTACGGCTGCACGATCTGCATCGGAAACTCCGGTCCGCTGATCGAGGAGGTCTCCGAGGCCATCAACTCGCACGACCTGGCCGTCACCGCGGTGCTCTCGGGCAACCGCAACTTCGAAGGTCGCATCAGCCCCGACGTGAAGATGAACTACCTCGCGAGCCCGCCGCTCGTGATCGCCTACGCGCTGGCCGGCTCGATGCACTTCGACTTCGAGAACGACTCCCTGGGCAAGGGCAGTGACGGCAACGACGTCTTCCTCAAGGACATCTGGCCGTCGCCCGACGAGGTGCAGGAGATCGTCGACTCGTCGATCTCGCGCGAGCAGTTCATCAAGCAGTACGCGACCGTGTTCGACGGTGACGAGCGCTGGCGCAGCCTGCCCACTCCCGAAGACGCGATCTTCCAGTGGGACGAGGACTCGACCTACGTGCGCAAGGCGCCGTACTTCGAGGGCATGACGATGGAGCTCACCCCGGTGAAGGACATCCAGGGTGCTCGTGTCATGGCGACCCTCGGCGACTCGGTCACCACCGACCACATCTCGCCCGCCGGAAACATCAAGCCGGGCACGCCGGCCGCGCAGTACCTGACCGAGCACGGCGTCGACCGCAAGGACTTCAACTCCTTCGGCTCGCGCCGCGGAAACCACGAGGTGATGATCCGCGGTACGTTCGCGAACATCCGCCTGAAGAACCTCATGGTGTCGGCGGTCAACGACGGTGCCGTGGTCGAGGGTGGCTTCACCCGCGACTTCACGCAGCCGGGCGGCCCGCAGTCGTACATCTACGACGCGAGCATGAACTACCAGGAGCAGGGCACCCCGCTCGTCATCTTCGGTGGCAAGGAGTACGGTTCCGGCTCGTCGCGCGACTGGGCGGCGAAGGGCACCAGCCTGCTGGGCGTCAAGGCGGTCATCACCGAGAGCTTCGAGCGCATCCACCGCTCGAACCTGATCGGCATGGGCGTCGTCCCGCTGCAGTTCCCCGCCGGTGAGAGCTGGGAGTCGCTGGGCCTCGACGGCACCGAGATCGTCTCGATCGAGGGACTGGAAGAGCTCAACAACGGTGTGACCCCCAAGACGGTGCGCGTCACGGCCACGCCGAGCGAGCACTCGCCCGAGGGCAAGCAGGCCGTCGAGTTCGACGCGGTCGTGCGCATCGACACCCCCGGTGAGGCGGACTACTACCGCAACGGCGGCATCCTGCAGTACGTTCTGCGTTCGCTCGTCTGAGCACTCCGACAGGGGACCCGGCGCATCGTAGCCGGGTCCCCTTCGTCATGCCAGGGGGTGCGCCTCCCGGGGGATTCTCCGGGGTTGGCGGTACCATCGATGAGGCCCCGGATACCGAGTCCGCGACCGACGACACAGCAGGTGAGGAGGTGCCGATGCCCATTCTTCCGAGCATCTCAGGACCCAGGGACCTCGACGGTCTGAGCGCCGAGCAGTTGGCCGATCTGGCGCAGGAGATCCGCGATTTCCTCGTCGAGAACGTCTCCCGCACGGGCGGGCATCTCGGTCCGAACCTCGGCGTCGTCGAGCTGACGATCGCGCTGCACCGCACGTTCTCCTCGCCGGACGATCCGTTCATCTTCGACACCGGACACCAGTCGTACGTGCACAAGCTGCTCACCGGGCGCCAGGACTTCTCGGGTCTCCGCGTGCGCGGCGGTCTCGCCGGCTATCCGCAACGCGGAGAGAGCCCGCACGACGTCGTGGAGTCCTCGCACGCGTCCAGTTCGCTGAGCTGGGCGGACGGCGTCTCCCGCGCCCTCACGGCCACCGGACGCGCCGACCGCCATGTGGTGGCGGTCGTCGGCGACGGGTCGCTCACGGGGGGCATGACCTGGGAAGCGCTCAACAACATCTCCGACGACAACGACCGCAACCTCGTGATCGTCGTCAACGACAACGGGCGCTCCTACGCCCCGACCATCGGCGGCATGTCGCGCTTCCTCAACCGCGTGCGCACCGCCGCCGCGTACAAGGACCTGCACCACAAGTCCGATCGGCTCTTCCGCGCCTTCGGTCCCGTGGGGCGCGCCGTGTTCCGCGGAGTCCGCGGCGGAACGCACGGCTTCCTCTCGCGCTTCACGAACAACGAGGCCCTGTACTCGAACCTCGACATCAAGTACCTCGGGCCCGTCGATGGGCACGATCTCCCCGCCCTCCTCGAGACTCTCGAGCTCGCGAAGTCCTACGGCGCTCCGGTGATCGTTCATGCGATCACCGAGAAGGGGCGCGGCTATCAGCCGGCGCGCGACGACGACGCCGACCAGTTCCACGCCGTCGGCAAGATCGACCCCGCGACCGGCGAGACGCTCTCGTCGGGCGGTCGCGGATGGACGGATGTCTTCTCCGATGCGCTCGTCGACATCGGCTCGCGCCGCGAAGACGTCATCGGGATCACGGCCGCGATGCTCCGCCCCACCGGTCTGGCGCCGTTCGCCGAGCGATTCGCCGAGCGCGTGTACGACGTCGGTATCGCCGAGCAGCACGCCGTCGCGTCAGCGGCGGGTCTCGCATACGGGGGACTGCACCCCGTGGTCGCGGTGTACGCGACCTTCATGGGGCGTGCGTTCGACCAGGTGCTCATGGACGTCGCGCTGCACCGCGCAGGCGTGACGTTCGTGCTCGACCGTGCCGGGGTGACCGGTCCCGACGGACCCAGCCATCACGGCATGTGGGATCTGGCGATGCTGCAGATCGTGCCCCACATCCGTATCGCGGCTCCGCGCGACGGCGTCCGGCTCACGGAGGCGTTGGAAGAGGCCGTCCTGGTCGACGACGCGCCCACGGTCATCCGCTTCCCGAAGGGCGAGGTCGCCGCCGAACTGCCCGCGCTCGACCGCCTCCACGACGGCGTGGACGTGCTCGCGCGAGGCGAGAGCGAAGACGTGCTGATCGTGGCGATCGGCCCGTTCGCGGCGATGGCCATGGACGTGGCGGAGCGGTTGCGCGCCCAGGGGATCGGAGCCACGGTCATCGATCCGCGCTGGGCGATCCCGGTGCAGCCGTCGATCGTCGCCCTGGCGGCACGTCATCGTCTCGTCATCACGATGGAGGACGGCATCCGCGTCGGCGGGATCGGCACGCGCGTGCGTCAGGTGCTGCGCGAGGCAGGAATCGATACGGCGGTCGACGAGCTCGGTCTGCCCGACGAGTTCCTCGACCACGCGTCACGGGAGCAGATCCTGGCGGACGCCGGTCTCACCGCGTCGAAGATCGCGCAGGACGTCGTCGCGCAGGTGCTGGGAACACGTATCCCCGTCGCACGGAGCGCCGGGGAGACCGGCACGATCGACCTCCCGCTGCACGAGAAGCGCTGACACCCGCGCTGATCAGTTGAGCGCGTGGAGCGCGGCGACCGCCTGCGCGTCGCGATCGGTGTCGCGGAGCGCCGTCGACAGCAGGTAGCCGTCGGTGAGCGCATCGCCGGTGACCATGACGCGCACGAGCTCGACGCCGCAGGCTCGCCGTACCTCGTCAGCACTCGCGGCGATGACTCGGGTGTTGATCTCGTCGTTGTGCGGGAGCTCCGCACCGTCGAAGCCGCGGATCACGTCACGCAAGGCTGCGCCGACGATGTTCGACGCGCGCTCCTTCACGTTCACGACGTCGAGCTCGAACACCCGGAGATCGCGGCCGGTGGGGATCGGTCTCCACTCGAACGACGCGTGGACGCGATGTTGGTGCCCCTTCGCTCCCGTCATCTCGCGGGCGGGCAGGTCGGTCGCGCGGCAACGCACGTCGACGAGCCTGTACCAGTAGAACAGCGGGAACGCGCCGTGCGATCCGGGATGGAGCACGACCACTTCGCCGACAGCACCGCCGCGACTGCTCGGACGCCGCTGTGGGCGGTTCCGGATGATCGGCTTGCCGTTGCGGGTGCGGATCGCTGCCCAGCCTTCGTCCACCGTCACGATGAAGATCTTCAGGAGCGCCGGAACGACCAGCAGGATCGTGAGGATCGCGGTCCCGGTCTTGAGCAGACCCGAGAGTCCCTTGCCACCCAGCATCGAGAGGAGCATGTCCATGCACACCACTGTGCCCCCTCGTCCGCGATCGGAGTGCCGTGAACGGGCGTGAAGGAGCGCTGTTCATGCGCTGTTCGGTGCGTGTTCGCCCGACCGCCGCCGGACGGATACGGGACGGGGTCGGAACGACCGACCGTCAGCCGAGCGCGTGGAGAACGACGGAGGGGGCCGTGCGCGCTGCACGACCCCCTCCGCTGCGCGTGATCAGCGGTTCTCGACGCCCCGGATCTGCGGGGTGTGGAACGATCCTCCGAAGGCACGATCCGACGCGCCCTCCCGGTCGAGGTACGGCGAGGCGCCGCCGTCGATGAACGGCCAGCCCGCGCCGAGGATCAGGCAGAGATCGATGTCCTCCACCTCCGGGACGACGCCCTCGTCGAGCATCCGCTTGATCTCGTCGGCCAGGCCGTCCTGCACGCGCTGCAGGATCGTCGCGGCCGATGCCGGCGTGGAACCCACGGCGGGCTTCAGCAGTTTCTCGGCCTGCTTCGTCCACCCGGTGACCCGGCCGCCCTTGTCCTTCTCGACGATCGCGTCCAGTTCTGCGAGGGCGTGGAAGTTCTCGTTCGCGTAGAAACGCTCGGGGAACGCCGTCGCCATCGTGTCCTGGACGTGCGCGGCGACCTTCCAGCCGACGAGGTCGATCAACTGGAACGGACCCATCGGCAGGCCGAGCGGACCGAACGCCTTCTCGACGTCGACGATCGGGGTGCCCTCGTACACGGCGCGGGCCGCTTCCCCCATGACCTTCGCCAGCAGGCGGTTCACGACGAATCCGGGAGCGTCGGCGGTGAGCACCGCGTTCTTGCCGAGATTGCGAGCGACGACGAAGGCCGTCGACAGCGCGGCATCCGACGTGCTCGGCGTCTTCACGATCTCGATCAGCGGCATGACCGCGACCGGGTTGAAGAAGTGGAAGCCGACGAGACGCTCCGGGTGCTCCAGCTTCGCGCCGATCTCCGCGACCGACAGCGACGAGGTGTTCGTCGCCAGGATCGCGTCCTCGGCGATGATCTTCTCGATCTCGCCGAACACCTGCTGCTTGACGCCGACCTCTTCGAACACGGCCTCGATCACGAAATCGCAGTCCGCGTAGAGGCTCTTGTCGGTGGTGCCGGTGACCAGCGCGCGCAGCTTGTTCGCGGAGTCCGCGTCGAGGCGGCCCTTGCCCTCGAGCTTGCCGATCTCCTCGTGGATGTACGCCACGCCCTTGTCGACGCGCGCCTGGTCCAGGTCGGTGATGAGCACCGGCACCTGAAGTTTGCGCACGAACAGCAGGGCGAACTGGCTGGCCATGAGGCCGGCCCCGATGATGCCGACCTTGGTGACCTTCTTGGCGAGGGCCTTGTCCGGCGCGCCGACGGGGCGCTTCGCACGCTTCTGAACGAGGTCGAACGCGTACATGGATGCCGCGAACTGGTCACCCGTGACGAGATCGGCGAGGGCCTCGTCCTCACGGGCGAACCCCTCGGCCTTGGTGCCGCTCTTGGCCTTGTCGAGCAGGTCGAGCGCCGCATAGGGCGACTTCGGCACGGTGCCGATCTTGGACTCGAGCATGCCGCGCGCCATCTTGATCGCGATCGGCCACTTGGTGAGCCGCTCGAGCTTGCCGGGCTCGTTCTTCCGCTCGACCTTCTTGCCGCCGAGGACCGCATCGGCCCAGGCCAGTGAATTCTCGAGGTAGTTCGCCGCGGGGAAGATCGCGTCGAAGATGCCGAGATCGAACGCCTGCTGCGGCTTGAGCATCCGATTCTGCTTGAGCGGGTTCGAGATGACGACCTCGAGCGCGTTCTCGATGCCGATCAGGTTCGGCAGCAGGTAGGCGCCACCCCAGCCGGGGATGATGCCGAGGAAGACCTCGGGCAGCGCGACCGCCGCGGCAGAGGAGTCGACCGTGCGGTAGGTCGAGTTCAACGCGATCTCGAGTCCGCCTCCCAGCGCGAGGCCGTTCACGAAGGCGAACGAGGGCACGCCGAGCTCGCCGAACTTGCCCAGCACCTTGTGGCCGAGCTGCGCGATGAGGCGGGCGTTGTCGCGCGATCCGACCTTGCCGATGTCGGAGAGATCCGCGCCCGCGGCGAGGATGTACTGCTTGCCCGTGATACCGACCGCCTGGATCTCTCCGGCAGCCGCTCGCGCGGTGAGAGCGTCGAGCGTCTCGCCGAGCTGCGTGAGCGTCGCGGGCCCGAGGGTGTTCGGGCGGGTGTGGTCGCGACCGTTGTCGAGCGTGATGAGCGCGAGCACCTTTCCCGACGCCAGGCGGATGTCGCGGACGGGCGACTGCGTGATCACCTCGCCGTCGGTGAGCGCCCGGATCGGTGCGAAGTCGACGTTCGCGTACTGTTCGGAAATCGTGTTCGCCATGCCTGCCATCACTTCCGCTTCTTGCCGTCGTAGTGCGGGTTCTCCCAGATGACCGAACCGCCCTGTCCGAGGCCGACGCACATCGCGGTCAGGCCGTAGCGGACGTCGGGGCGCTCGGCGAACTGGGCCGCGAGCTGGATCATCAGGCGCACACCGGAGGCTGCGAGCGGGTGGCCGAGCGCGATGGCCCCGCCCCACTGGTTGACGCGGGGGTCGTCGTCCGCGATGCCGAAGTGATCGAGCAACGAGATGACCTGGATGGCGAACGCCTCGTTGAGCTCGAAGAGCCCGATGTCGGAGATCGACAGGCCGGCCTTCTTCAGCGCCTTCTCGGTCGACGGGATCGGACCGATACCCATGATCTCGGGCTGGACGCCCGCGAACGCGAACGAGACCATGCGCATCTTCGGGGCGAGACCCAGTTCCTTGACCGCGCCGCCACCGGCGAGCAGCGACATCGTCGCGCCGTCGGTGAGGGGCGAGGAGGTGCCGGCGGTGACGCGACCGTGCGGGCGGAACGGCGTCTTCAGAGCGGCCAGATCCTCCATCGTGGTCTGGGGGCGGCGCCCCTCGTCCTCGGTCGCGAGTCCCCAGGCGCCCTCGGCATCCTTGATCGCCACCGAGACGAGGTCGGGCTGGATCTTGCCCGCGTCGTAGGCGGCCTGCACCTTGTGCTGGCTGAGCATGCCGAACCGGTCGGAGCGCTCCTTGGTGAGGTGCGGGAAGCGATCGAAGATGCGCTCGGCGGTGACGCCCATGTTGAGCGCTCCGGGGTCGACCATCTTCTCGGCGACGAATCGCGGGTTCGGGTCGGCGTTGCCGCCGATCGGGTGATGACCCATGTGCTCCACGCCACCGGCGAGGGCCAGGTCGTACATGCCCACCCCGATCGAGGCGCCCATGGTCGTCACGCTCGTCATCGCTCCCGCGCACATCCGCTCGACCGCGAGGCCGGGAACGGTCTGGGGGAGTCCGGCGAGGATCGCCACGGATCGACCGAGCGTGAGTCCCTGATCCCCGGTCTGCGAGGTCGCGGCGATCGCGACGTCGTCGATGCGGTCGGCCGGGACGGCCTGATTCCGCTCCATGAGACCGATGGTCGCCTTCACGGCGAGGTCGTCTGCGCGGGTGTTCCAGTACATGCCCTTTTCGCCGGCGCGCCCGAAGGGGGTGCGCACTCCATCGACGAAGAAGACGTCCGAGATCTCGGCCACTCTGCCTCCAAGTTTGTGCGGTGGCCTCAGTCTAGGGAGGCCCCGAAACGGGGAGGAATCGGTTGGATCGAACCTACGAAGCCGTGGCGGGAGCCTCGTCGGGCTGTTGCGCTGCTTCTACAAAAGCGGCGGCGATCTTCTGTGCGGTTTGTTCAACCTGCCAGGTGCGCGCGCCCAGCGCCGTCAGTGCGCCGCCGATGGCTTCCGGGGTGTCTCCCGCGGGCGCCCACGCGACGCGTCGGAGGTACTCGGGCGTCAACAGGTTCTCCGTCGGCATGTGCAGTTCCTCGGCGATCGCCTCGACCACGGGGCGCGCGGCTTTCAGGCGTGCATCGGCCTCGGGGTTGCGATCCGCCCAGGCGCGCGGGGGCGGCAAAGCGTCGCTCGGAACCCGTTCGCGCGGCAGCTCCTCGGTCGCCCGTCCGTCGACGATGGCCTGCCACCAGCGGTCGAGCTGCGTGCGGCTCGCGCGCCCCTGGAACTCCTTGATACCGGCGAGCGCCTGCTTGCTCTGCGGATTCGCCATGACCGCCGCCACCAGCGAACGGTCGGGGATGAGGCGTCCGGGGGAGACGTCCTGGGCCTGCGCATATGCTTCGCGTGCCTGCCAGAGGGAGCGCGCCACGGCGAGATTGCGGGCACCGCGCACCTGGTGCAGTCCGCTCAGACGGCGCCAGGGGTCTTCGCGGGGCGGCTTGGGTGCGCGACTCAGGGTCGCCGCGAACTCCTCGGCGGCGAATGCAGTCTTCTCCTGCTCCTCGAGTTCGAGGGCGAGCGCATCGCGCACGTCGATCAGGTGCAGCACGTCGAGGGCCGCGTACTCGAGCCAGGAATCCGGCAGGGGGCGCGTCGACCAGTCCGCGGCCGAGTGCTCCTTCTTCAGCGTGATGCCGAGCGTGTGCTCGACGACGGCGGCGAGACCCACGCGCTCGTGCCCGAGCAGGCGCGAGGCGAGCTCGGTGTCGAAGATCGTGTGCGGGTCGAGGTCGAGCTCGCGCAGCGAGGGGAGATCCTGACTCGCGGCGTGGAAGACCCATTCGACGTCGCCGATCGCCGCGTTCAGCGGCGTGAGGTCGCCGATGGCGGGCGGGTCGAAAAGGAACACGCCGGCGTCGCGGCGGAAGACCTGTACGAGGTAGGCGCGCTGGGAGTAACGGAAGCCGGAGGCGCGCTCGACATCGACGGCGACCGGTCCGGTGCCGTTCGCGAGCACGGCGCAGGCGGCGCGGAACTCCTCGGCATCCGAGATCACGGAGTATTCAGTCACGTACAGCCTTTCGCGCGCCGAGAACGGCGATGCCCTCGGAACCGGGCGGAAGACCCGCCAGCATTCCGACCAGTTCGGCCCATGCCTCGACGTGCGGACGGAACGGGCCCTGCGGAGTCCAGGACGCCCGCAATTCTATCTGTGCGCCGTCCCCTTCGAGGGCGAGGCCCCCGAATCCCTTCGACAGCGTCTTGGTGGAGGTGCCCGACGCTGCGCCGTACCGGGCCTCCCGGGAGTCGAGGGCATCGACGAGCCACGACCAGGTGACGTCGGCGAGCAGCGGATCCGTGCCGATCTCCGTCTCGAGCGGTGCCTGCGCGAAGATGACGATCCGCCACGATCCTCCCCAGCCCGCCGGTTCGTCCGGATCGTGCAGCAGCACGAAACGACCCGTTCCGTACACGGAGTCGCCGTCGTCGTCGGGGCGGACATCGGCGGCGAGCGCGAGAGCGAAGGGCGCGAGGCCGGTCGGGGTCGGAATCTCGCGCACGGTGATGTCGTCACGGAACGCCGTCTCGCGCAGTTCTGCGGCGGCGTTCTCGAAGAGGGTCCCGGCATCGGGGGGTGCGGTCACGGCAACAGGCTAGAGTCAGGAAGCGATGAAGAGTCTCAGGCACGCCGTTGCACTCCTTCTCCCTGTCCTGCTCGCACTCGGAGCGGCGTCCGCGCTGCTCGTGCTGAGCATCGCCCGCCGGGTCGTAATGCCCACCCGGAGCGGACCCAACACGAAGATCCTCGCGGTCGACACGGGCGCGCAGACCATCGAGCTCGCTCGCACGCTCGACACCGAGCTTCCCGGGCGTTACGGGCTCTACACGACGGGAACGTACGGATACGTCAAGCTGGGTGCGGTGCTGAGCGCCGACAGCACGACCGTGCGGCGCAAGCTCCTCACCCAGATCGAGCCGGGTGCGCGCGTCGATCGCGACGCCGGTTTCAGCGGCTGGTACTACTCGGCCCCGTCGGAGCTGCATCTGCCCTGGAGCAACGTCCTCATCGGTTCGCCCGCCGGACCCTGCCCTGCGTGGTTCTTCCCCGCGGCGTCGAGCACCTGGGTCATTCAGGTGCACGGACGTGGAACGACCAGGGCCGAGTGCCTGCGTGCGGTGCCCGTCCTCCACGCCGCAGGGCTGCCGAACCTCGTGGTCTCGTATCGCAACGACGGCGAGGCCCCGCGAAGCCGCGGCGGAGCGTATGCGCTCGGAGCCGCGGAATGGCGTGACGTGGATGCCGCGATCGCCTATGCCCTCCGGCACGGAGCCGAGCGGGTGATCCTGATGGGCTGGTCGATGGGCGGTGCCGTCTCACTGCAGACGGCCGTGAACTCCGGCAACCGCGACCGCATCGCCGGGCTCATCCTCGAGTCGCCGGTGGTCGACTGGCGCACCGTACTGCGCTATCAGGCACGAGAGGCGGGGCTCCGCGCACCGCTTCCGGCACTGGCGATGGGGGCGCTGTCCCTTCCGGTGACCGCGCGAATGAGCGGGGCGGAGGACGCGATAGCGTTCGACCGCCTCGACATGGTCGCGCGCGCCGAGGAGCTCGCCGCCCCCACGCTCATCCTGCACAGCGACGACGACGGCTTCGTGCCGGCGGACGCCTCGCATGCCCTACGGGACGCGCGCCCGGACCTCGTCACGATGCCGGTCTTCTCGGGGGCGCGCCACACCAAGATCTGGAACTACGACGAGACAGGGTGGACCGCAGCGATCCGCGACTGGCTCGCGGCGCAGGGATTCAGCGCTTCTGCCTGACCTGCTTCTTCGCTCGCATGAGCATTCCCGTCATACCGCCGATGCGCAGGGGCGAGACGGCCTTGGTCAGACCGATCGCCTGCGGGTAGTCCTCGGGGATCGCCAGCACCTCGTCGGGCGTGAGTCCCGTGATGCCCTGCACGAGGATGCTCGCGAACCCCCGAGTCGTCGGCGCCTCCGGCGGTGCGGTGGCGTGCATGACGACGCGGCCATCGACGATCTCGACGTAGATGTATACGGGGGACTGGCACTCGGCGACACGTTCGCACATCTCCGGATGGTTCGCGACCTCCTCGGACACCGCGGGGAGCTCATCCGCGAACTCCAGAAGGAGCAGCAGCCGATCGCTCTCGGGCGTGTCGAGGAAGGCGTCTCGGATCTCGGCGAGGGTCTCAGGAACGTGCGTTTCGCTCATCCCTGTCATTGTCACACGCTCAGAGCGCTCCGGGCTCCGAGCCGGTCACGATCGGAACGCGCACCGCGCTGCCCCACTCGGTCCACGAGCCGTCGTAGTTGCGCACGTTCTCGAAGCCGAGGAGGTGCTTGAGCACGAACCACGTGTGGCTGGACCGCTCACCGATGCGGCAGTACGCGACGACCTCGTCGCCATCGGCGAGACCGGCGCCGTCGCGGTAGATGGCGTCGAGTTCGGCGCGGGACTTGAACCCGCCGTCCTCCGCGACCGCCTTCGCCCACGGCACGCTCTGCGCGGTGGGGATGTGGCCGGCGCGCAGAGTGCCCTCCTCGGGGTAGGCGGGGGCGGTCGTGCGCTCCCCGCTGTACTCCTCGGGCGAGCGCACGTCGATGAGCGGCTTGCCGATGTGGGCGAGCACGTCCTCCTTGTAGGCGCGAAGGAGCGTGTCGTCGCGCTCGACGATCGGGTACTCGACCGCGGGGCGGTTCGTCGCCTCGCGCGTGATCTCGCGGCCCTCGGAGATCCAGCGGTCGCGGCCGCCGTCGAGCAGACGGACGTCCTCGTGACCGAACAGCGAGAACACCCACAGTGCGTACGCCGCCCACCAGTTGTTCTTGTCGCCGTAGATGACCACCGTGTCGTCACGGGCGATGCCCTTGCGGCTCAGCAGCTCGGCGAAGCCTTCGCCGTCGACGTAGTCGCGCACGACCGGGTCGTTGAGTTCGGTGTGCCAATCGACCTTCACCGCGCCCGGGATGTGTCCGGTCTCGTACAGGAGCACGTCCTCGTCGGACTCCACCACGACCAGCCCCGGCTCTCCCAGGTGAGCGGCGAGCCACTCCGTGGTGACGAGCCGGCCGGGCTCGGAGTACTCGGCGAACTTTGCGGACGACGTGTCGAACTCGATGGTCACGGGATGCTCCTCGGGGGTGTGCGAGTGAAGGGGGCGGGCGGCGACGGCGTAGTGTTGTTCCGTCGCTTCGACGATAGTTCCCCGCGGTGCCGCAGGCGCCGGATTCGTAAGACTTCGACACAGGAAACGAATGACCGACACGCAGAGCACCACGGGCGTCGTGCGCCTCAGCGACCGCCAGCCGACCGTCACCGGTCCCGAGATGCTCGCGAGCCTCGTCCCGCCGCCGCAGTTCGACGGTGCGACGTTCGACAGCTACCGCGCGGATGAGGCGTACCCCTCCCAGGAGGAGGCGAAGGAGACGCTCCTGCGTTTCGCCGGGCGTGGTGCGCCGGTCAAGAAGGCGTCGTTCTTCAGCCGACCGAAGAAGGAGCCGGCGGTCAAGCCCGGCGTCTACCTCGACGGCGGTTTCGGCGTCGGGAAGACGCACCTCCTCGCGTCGATCTATCACGCCATGCCTGCCCGACGGAAGTACTTCGGATCCTTCATCGAGTACACCGCCCTGGTCGGGGCCCTCGGATACAAGAACACGGTGGACCTGCTGCGCGGAGCCGACCTCCTCTGCATCGACGAGTTCGAGCTCGACGACCCCGGCGACACGATGGTCATGACGCGTCTGCTGGGCGAGCTCGTCACCTCGGGCACGAAGCTCGCGGCCACATCGAACACCCCTCCGAATGCTCTGGGCGAGGGCCGCTTCGCCGCGCAGGATTTCCTCCGCGAGATCCATCAGATGTCCGACAGCTTCCAGACGATGCGGATCGACGGAGTCGACTTCCGTCAGCGGGCGATCGACGGGCATTCGATCGTGCTCTCCGATGAGGACTACGCCTCGGCGATCGCCACGGCATCCGAGTCCGGGCTGGTCTCCGACGATGCGTTCGACGAGGTCGTCGCGCACCTGGCGCGCGTGCACCCCTCTCGGTACATCCGCCTGATCGACGGCCTCCGACTCGTCGGGCTGCGCGATGTGCGCGTGCTCACCGATCAGTCCGAGGCGCTGCGGTTCGTCGCCTTCGTCGACCGCGTCTACGACGCGCAGATCCCGATCGCCGCGACCGGAGTATCGCTGGACCAGGTCTTCGCCGAGGAGATGCTCGGCGGCGGGTACCGCAAGAAGTACCTGCGCGCCATCTCCCGGCTGAATGCACTGACGCATTCCAGCCGCGCGTAACGCGATGGTTACACACCGACGCCGGGTGTAACCGGAGCGAAACACTCCTCGCGCCTTCCCGAAACCGGGCATCGCCACACTGGTGCTCTCAGTTACTCGGATGTGAGGTATTCCATGGATGCTCCCGGCAACATCTCCTGGGCGATCACCGCGACCGCCCTCGTTCTTCTCATGACCCCCGGTGTCGCCTTCTTCTACGGCGGCCTGGTCAAGGCGAAGAGCGTGGTCAGCATGATGATGATGAGCTTCGGCTCCATCGGACTGGTGGCCGTGCTCTGGATCCTGTTCGGCTACTCGATGAGCGCGGTCGACAGCCCCACGCAGTTCGCGGGCAACCCGTTCGCCGACTTCGGTCTCTCGGCGCTGTCCGAGGGCCCCGACGCGAACGTCGCCCTTCTCGGTGTCGCGTACGGCGCGACCTTCGCGATCATCACGGTCGCCCTGATCTCCGGCGCCATCGCCGACCGCGCCAAGTTCGGCTCCTGGCTGATCTTCGCCGGCATCTTCGCCACGGTCGGGTACTTCCCGATCGCCGCGTGGGTCTGGGGCGGCGGCTGGATCATGAACCTCGGCACCACGCTCTTCGGCGAGGACAGCGGCATCGCCGTCATCGACTACGCCGGTGGTACCGCGGTGCACATCAACGCGGGTGCCGCGGCCCTCGCCCTCGCTCTCGTCCTCGGCAAGCGCATCGGCTTCCAGAAGGGCATCCTCAAGCCGCACAACGTGCCGCTGACGCTGCTCGGTGCCGCTCTGCTGTGGTTCGGCTGGTTCGGCTTCAACGCCGGTGCGGAGTGGCTGTCGGAGGACATGGGCGGTATCGGACTCATCGGCATCAACACCCTCGGCGCCACGGCGGCGGCCATCCTCGGTTGGATCGTCATCGAGAAGATCAAGGACGGCAAGCCCACCTCGGTCGGCGCGGCCTCGGGTGCCGTCGCCGGTCTCGTCGCCATCACCCCCGCCTGCGCCAACCTGACGCCCGGCTGGGCACTGGTCCTCGGCCTCGTCGCCGGTGTCGTCTGCGCCCTGGCCGTCGAGCTGAAGTTCCGTCTCGGCTTCGACGACTCGCTCGACGTCGTCGGCATCCACCTCGTCGGTGGCCTCATCGGTACCCTCTACCTCGGCTTCTTCGCCACCGGACAGGGCATGTTCACCGGTGGTGACTGGCGCCTGCTGGCCGTCCAGGCCATCGCCGCAGGTGGCGTGCTGATCTACTCCTTCGTCGTCGCCTTCATCATCGGCTTCGCGATCGAGAAGACGATCGGCTTCCGCGTCACGAGCGAGGACGAGATCGCCGGTGTCGACTCCGTCGTCCACGGCGAGGAGGGCTACGCGCTCACCGACGCCTGATCGCCCGAGCGCGAGCGACGTAGTGTGAACGTGTGAGTTCATCCAGGAGCATCCTCGTCACGATCGCGCAAGCGCTGCTCGACGCACTGACACCCCGAACGTCCCGGCCCCGCAAGGAGCCGGGACGTTCGGCCGTGCTGAAGGCGTCGAGAACGGATGCCGGGAGCACCCGCGGGGTCGAGACCGTGCGCCTCGATCCCGCGCACCTCGACGACGTCGTCATCAGCTACGCGCCCGATCGCGACGGCGCTCCCGATGCCGGGGAGATCATCTGGACCTGGGTGCCCTACGAGGAGGGCGACGGGCGGGGCAAGGACCGCCCGGTGCTCGTGATCGGCCGGGAGTCGTCGGATCGGGTGTTCGCCGTGCGGATGACCAGCCGCTCCCACGACGGTGATCGCGACTACCTGTCGATCGGATCGGGGGAGTGGGACTCCCAGGGGCGGGAGTCCTGGGTCGACGTCGAGCAGCTCTACAGCGTCCACGATGCGGGCATGCGCCGCGAGGCCGCCGTGCTCGCGCGTGCGCGCTTCGACCGGGTCGCCGCCGCCCTCCAGCGGCGCTACGGCTGGCGCGCCGACCGGTAGGAGATTCCTCCAATCCGTTTGCGCCGGGGTGTCGAACTCCTTGCATGAGCCGCTCCCGCGGTTCCCGCACAAGGAGGCATCATGCGTTTCATCCCCACGAAGGTTCACGGAGTCCTCGACTACGTCGTCGGCATCGCACTCATCGCGGCACCATGGCTGTTCGGATTCGCCGCCGTCGGTGGCGCAGCGGTCATCATCCCGATCGTGCTCGGCGTCGGCCTCATCGTCTACAGCCTGTTCACGAAGTACGAATGGGGACCCTTCGGGTTCATTCCCATGCCCGTGCACCTCGTCTTCGACATCGTCGCGAGCCTGTTCCTCGCCCTCTCGCCGTGGATCTTCGGCTTCTCCGGAGAAGCGCTCAACGTCTGGCTGCCGCACGTCGTCGTGGGCGTGACGGTCATCATCGTCGTGCTGTTCTCGCAGCCGCAGCCCCAGACCACGCCGCGGGCCGCCCGAGCCTGACGCGCGGACGACGGCGCCCCTCCTGTTCTGAGCGGGAGGGGCGCTCTCGTGCGCGGAGGAGGAACGGCCCTCAGCCGCCCTGAACGAGCAGACCGCCCTCGTAGGCGAGGATCACGAGTTGAGCGCGGTCGTGCGCTCCGACCTTGGTCATGATGCGGTTCACGTGGGTCTTGGCGGTGTGCGGCGAGATGAACAGCTCTTCCGCGATCTCCTGGTTGGAGCGACCCCGAGCGACCATCAGCAGCACTTCTCGCTCGCGTTCGGTGAGCGAATCGAGCTTGGCGACTCCCGGTGCCGGGGCTCCGCGGACCGGCATCGCGACGAAGCGGTCGATGAGTGCGCGGGTCGCCAACGGGGAGAGCAGGGCGTCGCCGGCGTGCACGGAGCGCACGGCGCGCGGGATCTCGTCGGGCTCGGCGCCCTTGCCGATGAAGCCGCTGGCGCCCGCACGAAGCGCCTGGACGAGGTACTCGTCCTCCTCGAAGGTGGTCAGGATGAGCACGCGGACGCCCTCGAGACCCGGCGCTCGGCAGATCTGCGCGGTCGCCTCGATGCCGTCGAGCACGGGCATCCGGATGTCCATGATCACGATGTCCGGCCGATGCGCCGAAGCGAAGTCGATCGCCTCCCGACCGTTCGCGGCAAGCCCGATGACGTCGATGTCGTCCTGCGCGCCGAGGATGTCGGCGACCGCCTGTCGGATCAGTGCCTGGTCGTCGACGATGAGAACGCGGATCATGACTGCTCCTTCGACCGCGGCATCCAGGCGCGGATCTTCCAGCTGCCGCCGTCGGGTCCTGCGTCGACCGTGCCTCGCACGGAGGTCACGCGCTCGCGAAGGCCGAGGAGACCGAGACCGGGGGACTCGCTGCCGTCGGGCGAGGGCGACGCGGTCATCGGGTTGGTGACCGTGATAGCGAGGCCGTCGTCGTCGGCGCGGAGCAGGAGGTGGGCGCGATGCTCGGTGCCGTGCTTGTGCGCGTTCGTGAGTGCCTCCTGGACGACGCGGTAGGCGACGAGCCCGGTCGCGCCGGTGACGCGGTCGAGGTCGCCCTCGGTGCGCACTGTCACCTCCAACCCGGACGACGCGAACTGGTCGACGAGCTCGTCGATGCGGTCGGTGCCGGCCTGGGGGCCGGTGCTCCCGTCGCCGACGTCGGCCGTGCGCAGCATCGACATGAGGTCTCCGATCTCGCCGAGCACGCTGCGCGCGGCGCCGCGGATCGTCGCCAACGCCTGCTTGGCCTTCTCCGGGCGATCGTCGATCACCGAGGTCGCGACTCCCGCCTGCAGACTGATGACCGCGATCTGGTGCGCGACCGCGTCGTGCAGATCCCGGGCGATCCGCAGCCGTTCCTCGCTCACGCGCCGCTGGGCTTCGGATTCTCGGCTGCGCACCGCGCGTTCCGCCCGCTCGGTGATGGCGGAGATGTAGTCGCGCCGCGAGCGCGCCGCGTCGCCCAGGGCGGTCGAGAGCGCCACGATCAGCCCGAACTGGAACGCCCGCGGGTCGTACACGGAGCCGATCGCCGAGAGCAGGGACAACAGCATCACGGCGACGACGGCGCACGCCGCGATCAGCAGCGCACGTCGACGGATGGTGCGCAGGGTGACCTGGTACATCGCGAGGCCGATCGCGATGCCGATACCGGGCGAGAGGATGCCGGTGGCGGCTGCGGCGCCGAAGTTGACCAGGAGCGCGGCGAGCGTCAGGAGCGGCCACCGCCGTCGCCAGGGGACGATCGCAAGGGGAAGGAGCACGAGGACGAGGGAGAGCACGCTCGTCGGGCGGAAGTCGGGGATCGGAGTGGGTGCCAGGGCGAAGACGAGCACGACGACAGCGACGAGCACGTCGGGGAGCCATACCGGCATCCGGGGGCGCGGATCCGCGGGCGCCTCGGGAACGTCGGTGTGCTCTGCCATCCCCTCAGTCTGCCGTGGAACGGCCGCCGTCGCGTCGGTCGCCCGGGTCATCGGGAGTACCGCGGACGCGGTACATGCGGAACGCGATCGAGGGATGTGCGGACCCCGGGGCGAGAGGGACGCTGATATCCGTCGATCCGAACGGAGTTCTCCGATGCCCGCACCCCTTCTTCAGATCAGGGATGTCCACAAGTCCTACGGGCGTGGCCCGACCCGCTTCGATGCGCTCAAGGGGGTGAGCTTCGACGTCGGCGAAGGGGAATCGATCGCGATCGTCGGCAAGAGCGGATCGGGAAAGTCCACCCTCATGCACCTGCTCGCCCTGCTCGACGCCCCGGATACCGGAACGATCGCTCTGGAGGGTGTGCAGACGGCTCGCCTGCGAGGCGCGCAGCTCAACCGCACGCGCAACAAGACGTTCGGTTTCGTCTTCCAGCAGTTCTTCCTCACCGGCGGCAACAGCGTGCTCGAGAATGTCGTGCTGCCCCTCAAGATCGCGGGCGTCCGGGCGGGCGAGCGCCGCCGGCGCGGCATGGCCGCGCTCGAGCAGCTCGACCTCGCCGACAAGGCGCGCAACCGGGCGGTGGACCTCTCCGGAGGTCAGAAGCAGCGCGTGGTGATCGCGCGGGCACTGGTGAACAATCCGCGCATCATCTTCGCCGACGAGCCGACCGGCAACCTCGACAGCGCGACGGGCGCCGTGGTCGAGGACATCCTGTTCGGACTCAACCGCGAGCACGGCATCACGCTGATCGTCGTCACCCACGACGAGGATCTCGCGGCGCGCTGCGATCGCCGGATCGTCATCCGCGACGGGCGCATCGTCGACGAGAGCGAAGAGCAGGCCGCCGCATGAGGGCCGCGGACCTCGTCGGATCGGCGATCTCGAACACGTTCCGAGCGAAGACCCGCACGATCCTCACCATCCTGGCGATCTTCGTCGGAGCCTTCACGCTCGCTCTGACCGGCGGCCTCGGCACCGGGATCAATCGGTACATCGACGACACGGTCTCGGGGGTCGGCGCCGCCGACGCGATGAGCGTCACGCGGGCCGCGGACGATGCGACGACGGTGCCGGGCGCGACTGGCGGGGAACCGCGCGAGTACGACCCGGACGCGGTCTCGAGCGGCATCCCCGGGCAGACGGTGATCGCGCTCGATCCCGATGACGTCGCCGAGATCGAGCGGATCGATGGCGTCGTGCGCGTGGACCCCACACGCACGATCACCCCCGATTTCATCCGGGCCGGCGACGGCACGCCGTTCGTCGCCTCGGTCGGGAGCCTCATCCCGGGGCAGACGACCGTGCTCGCCGCCGGAACGGATCCCGACGACGACGCGTCGGAGACGGAGGTCGCGCTGCCCGCCGCCTACGTGGAGGCCCTCGGGTTCGCGGACGACGACGATGCGCTCGGCTCCACGGTCACGCTGGGGATCACGGATGCGGCGCGCACCTCGCACACGATCGACGCGACCGTCGTCGGCATCACCGAGGAGGCGCTCGCAAGCCCAACGGGCTCGAGCATCCTCGTGAACCGATCGATGAGCGACGCGCTCTTCGAAGCCCAGGCGACCGGCCTGCCCGCGGATCAGATCGACCGCTTCGCATCGGCGACGGTGTGGTTCGCACCCGACGCGACGGACGACGAGATCCAGGCGCTGAAGGACCGTCTGGCCGATGCCGGGTTCACCGGGACGACTGTGGCCGACCAGCTCGGCACCATCACCACCGTCATCGACGGAATCGTGCTCGTGCTCAACGCCTTCGCGATCATCGCCCTGCTGGCCGCCGCGTTCGGCATCGTGAACACGTTGTACATGTCGGTTCAGGAGCGCACGCGCGAGATCGGTCTGATGAAGGCGATGGGCATGGGCTCGGGACGCGTGTTCGGTCTGTTCAGCCTCGAGGCCGCCTTCCTCGGATTCCTCGGGAGCGCGATCGGCGTCGGGATCGCGATGCTCGCCGGCGCGGGGATCAGCGCGGTCTTGGCCGACGGCCTCCTCGCGGACCTGCCGGGATTGACCCTCATCGCCTTTGATCCGGTCTCGGTCCTGTCGATCATCGCCCTCGTGATGGTGATCGCCTTCCTCGCCGGGACCCTGCCCGCCGCCCGAGCAGCGCGAGCCGACCCCGTCGAGTCCCTGCGCTACGAGTGAGGTGCGGTCGGTGGCTGTGGTCCGGAGTTCACGGCCGGGACCACAGCCGCTCGACCGCGACCTCGCGCCCGAGGACCCGGGCCGCCGCGCGGTGCCCCGACAGGAGCGCGGCGGGCACGGTCGCCGGGTCATCGGTCCAGGTCGCCTCTCCGGCGATGTGCAGCACGCCGCCGATCGGGGTCGCCAGGTCGTCGTGATCGGCGGTCGTCGAGCCGAGCGTCATGTACGCGTAGGCACCGTGGGCGAACGGATCGTCCTGCCAGTGCGTGCGATTCACCGCAACGGGGGCCGGCACGTCGGCGCCGAACAGCCGGCGCAGCTGCGCGAGCACCGACTCCACGACCTGATCGTCGTCCCAGTCCCGCGTCTGCTGCGCCGCCGGCCCCGCGGCGAAGGTGAGCAGCGTCGGCTCGTCGTCGAGGGCGGTGAGGTCGTACCAGGAGTGCCACCATCGGCCCTCCGGCCCCTGTTGGCGGATCGCATAGACGCCGTCGTCCCAGAACCGCGCGGGGAAGCGGAGGAAGATCTTCTCGAACGCATTCATGCGCAGGCGCGACAGCGCCCCGGCATTCGGCTCGGGCAGCGCAGGGTCGATCACCAGTGCGGGGGACTGCAGCACCCCGACCGGCACCGTGAGTACCGCCGTCGTCGCGCGGAAGACCTCGTGCGGTGTGGTGGCGACGACGCCCTCCGCCGACCACTCGACACGGGAGACGGGGTGGTCGAGCCGTACGTCGAGCCCCTCCGCCAGATGCGTGGCGAGGCTGTCGTACCCGTCGGGGAAGACGACCTCGTCGCCGTCGATCGTGTCGTCGTCGAGCCCGTGAGCGGCGAGGTCCTCGATCCACGCGCCGTACTGCTCCTCGGCGCGATGCTCGAGGTACTCGCGCACCCGCTGCGTGCGGTCGGCGTTCCATCCCTGCGTCGCGAGGGCGGCCTCCGTCACATCGCGATACGACGCATCGGCCGCCGACACGGCGATGGCGTCGCGGAGCGCCGCATCCACCGCACGGATGTCGGCGACGTAGGCACGGGCATCCACGTCGGACAGACGGATGCCGTCCGGGCCGTAGTGAGCGATCGGACGGCTGTCGGGCTGGTAGCCCCCGACCGTGAACTCCTTCGTGCGCATGCCGAAGGCGGTCGCCGCGGCCGCGACCGGGCTGCCGTCGATGCCGTGGATCCAGGAGGCGCCGAGATCCGTGACCCGGCCGGCGGAGCGATCGGTCGTCACACGGCCGCCGATGCGGTCCCGCGCCTCGAGGACGACGACGCTCAAGCCCTCCGCCCGAAGAAGTCGTGCGGCAGAGAGGCCGGCGATTCCCGCACCGATCACGATCGCGTCAGAGGTGTGCATGAGGGCTCCTTCGCCGGAGGGCATCGCAGGGGGTGATCCCGACGTTAGTCAGTCGGACCCCACCGATGGAAGAGCTCAGGGCGATGGCCTGGACCGATCGCGTCGGGTCCCGGCCATCGCCCTGAGGTGCGCGTCAGTTCGACTGGACGAGGATCTTCGCCCCGGCGCCGCCACGGAGAGCGTGGATCGCATCCACGACGCCATCCAGCGGCACGTCCTTCACCCACCCGGTCGTGTCGTACACGCCTGCGGCCATCGCGGCGATGACCGCGTCGAAGTCCTCGGGGAGATACGCCAGCGCGCCGGCGATCTCGGTCTCGGCCATCACCAGCTGGGTCGGCAGGAAGTCCATCGTGCGCTCGTGGATCGCGACGACGACGACACGGCCACCCGGCACGAGGCTCGCGAGCGAGGAGGTGATGGCGGGGCCGGCGCCGGCGGCATCGAACGCCACGTCCACGCCGTCGCCGTCGGTCAGAGCGGTGACGGCCGCGCCGAGATCCTCCGTCACCGGGTCGACGACCGTGGCGCCGAGGGCCGCGATGATCGCGCGTCGATCCGCGCTGGGCTCGGACACGAGCACCTTCTCGATGCCACGTGCTTTGAGGGCGAACCACACGCCGATGCCGATGGGGCCGGCACCGGCGATGAGGGCGGTTCCCCCCGACTCCACGCCGCTGCGCGAGACGGCGTGCCACGCGACCGCCATCGGCTCGACCAGGGCGCCGAGACGCAGGTCGACGTTCTCGGGAAGCACGTGCAGCTTCGACGCGTCGACGGTCGTGAACTCGGCCATGCCGCCACCGTTCGAGCTCAGACCGTGGAATCCGATCTTCTGGCACGCGTTGTACATACCGCGGCGGCATGCAGCGCAGTCACCGCAGTAGTAGATCGGCCAGACGGCCACCCGGTCGCCGACCGAGATTCCGTCGACGCCCTCGCCGAGCTCGACGACCGTGCCCGAGAACTCGTGTCCGAGGATCTGGGGGAGGGTCGACCCGGTCAGCGGATGCGGGTGTTCGAAGTCGAGGCCCGCTGCCTCCGGCGTGTAGTAGACGTGCAGGTCGGAGCCGCAGATGCCCGCGAAGGCGTTGCGCAGCTTGACCTGCCCGGGTCCGGGGGAGGGATCTGCGACCTCCTCGATGCGGAGATCCTCCTGCGCGTGGAAAACTGCGGCCTTCATCCTTCTCTCCTTTTCCGGCGGCCGTCAGCGCAGCCACCACTCCGGGGACGCCGCGAGGATGAGCCTCACGGCGCGGTCGATGTCGTCGTCGCCGCTGCGCAGCCACTCCTCGATGGAACCCACGGTGCCGGCGGCGGCGTAGGCGAACGCGATCGCCATCGCCGCGGGATCTTCGCGGAAGTCCGGGGGAACGATGTCGGGGTGAAGGTGCACCCAGAGTTCGAGGCCCGACCGGATGGACCGCTCGAGGTTGCTGCGCACGGGAGCGGCGAGCAGGGGGTGCATCGCGCCGCGGTAGACGTCCGCGCGGCGGAGGACGTGCTCGAGCAGTGCCCGCTCGCCGTCACCGATCGCGTCGGTGCGCGGGAGGATCTCCATCGCTTCGGCGATCTCGGACGAGAGGGCGTCGGCGAGGAGGTCGACTGGGCTCTCGGCATGGCGGTAGAAGGTGTCGCGGGTCACACCCGCCGCGGTGCAGATCGCGGAGGCGGTCACGTCGGCGATCGGCATCCGTCCGGCCAGATCGAGGACGGCGTCGCGGAGGTGCTCCCGTGAACGTCGCGCCCGTGCATCCATGTCGCCCAGTTTATCCGACATGTGTCAGATAAGGCGTAACGTGGCGGGAAGGACGGCACCACGACGGTGCCGCAGAGAGGAAGTCATGTCAGGGTTCGAGAACAGCGTCGCGGTCGTCACCGGCGGAGTTTCGGGGATCGGAGCGGCGATCACGCGCCGCCTGGTCGATCGGGGTGCGAAGGTGTTCGTCGCCGACATCAATGCGGATGCCGTGGCCGCCGCCACCGAGACGTTCGGCGAGAACGTGGCGGGCGTGCGCACCGATGTCACCGACGAGCAGTCGATGGAGGCGCTCTTCGCCGCCGCCGTCGAACGATTCGGCCGGATCGATGCGGTGTACAACGTCGCCGGCGGCTCGAAGCCGGGCCGCGTCATCGACATGGATCTCGCGACCTGGGACTTCAACATCAAGCTGAACCTCTACGGCGCGTTCCTGGGCACGAAGCTCGGCGCGAAGCAGTTCCTCGCCCAGGGCGGCGCGGGTTCGATCGTGAACATCGCATCGTTGAACTCCCAGGTGCCGATGCATTCCGGTGCCGGGTACTCGACCGCGAAGGCCGGTGTCGTGATGCTCACGAAGAACGCCGCGCTCGAGCTCGCCGAGCAGGGCATCCGGGTGAACGCGATCTCGCCCGGCCTGGTCGCCACGCCGCTCACGGGCGGACTGCTGGCCGTCCCGGGAGTCATGGACACCTACCTGGATCGCATCCCCGCGAAGCGCGCCGCCGATCCCGACGAGATCGCGGGCGTCGCGCTGTTCCTCGCGTCGGCCGACGCGTCGTACGTCAACGGCGAGAACATCGTCGTCGACGGTGCGTGGGCGACGACCGGCTACCCGGACCTGCGCGCCTTCATGGGCTGAGCCGACGGCTCACAGCGGCACGACCAGGGGCGTCCCTGCGTGCGGGTCGGGGATCACGGAGCAGGCGAGTCCGAAGACCTCCTCGACCCGCTTGGCCGTGACGATCGTCGACGGATCCCCGGACGCCACGATCTCGCCATCGCGCATCATGATCATGTGATCGGCGAAGCGCGCGGCCTGGTTGAGATCGTGGAGCACCGCGACGACCGTGCGTCCCTCGGCGTGGAGGCCATGGAACAGGCGCAACAGGTCGTACTGGTGCGCGATGTCGAGGAACGTCGTCGGCTCGTCCAACAGCATGGTCGGCGACTCCTGCGCGAGCAGCATCGCCACCCAGACGCGCTGGCGCTGTCCGCCGGAGAGCTCGTCGACCAGACGCCCCGCGAGCTCGGCCGTGCCCGTCGCCGCGAGGGCGGCGGCCACGGCAGCCTGGTCGGTGTGCGACCACTGGCGGAGGATCGTCTGGTGGGGGTGTCGACCGCGGGCGACGAGGTCCGAGACGCGGATGCCGTCCGGCGCGAGCGACGTCTGGGGGAGCAGCCCGAGTCGCCGCGCGATCTCCTTCGTCGGCAGGTCCGAGATCGCTCGACCGTCGAGCAGCACCTGCCCGGTCGTGGGGCGCAGCAGACGCGCGAGCGCACGCAGCAGCGTCGACTTGCCGCAGGCGTTCGGGCCGACGATGACCGTGAACGAGCCCGCGGGGATCTCGACATCGAGATGCGCAGACACCACGCGGCCGTCATAGCCGACCGTGAGGTCGGCGCCCTGCAGGCGGGGGCGGGTGAGGGTCTTGGACGTCGTCATCGGCTTTTCGGTCATCGTCTTCTCGGTCATCGGCTTCTCGCTTCCTGGATGAGTAGCCAGACCAGGTAGACGCCGCCGAGGCAGACGGTGACGAGGCCGACCGGGATCTGGGTCGGGGCGAACAGCCGTTGCGCGAGCACATCGCTCGCGACCAGCAGCAGTGCGCCGAGAGCGGCGGATGCCGTGAGCGTGACGCTCGCCGAACCGGTGAGGCGGCGGGCGATCTGAGGTGCGGCGAGCGAGATGAAGGCGATCGGGCCCGCCATCGCCGTGACGACCGCGGTGAGTCCCACGCCGAGGATCACGAGCGTCAGACGCACCCCTCCGGTGCGCACCCCGAGGGCGGTCGCCGCGTCGTCGCCGAGCTCGAGCATGTGGAGACGATCGGCGAGCATCGCGACCGCGATCGCGATCGGGATGATCACGCACGCGGCGATGCCGACCTGCTCTGCCGTGATGAGGTTGAGCGAGCCGGCGCCCCAGGCGCTGGCGAGCAGGGCGACGTTCAGGTTCGCGTTGAGGATGATCCAGGTGTTCACCGAGGCGAGCATCGACGCGATTCCGATGCCGACGATGATGAGTCGGAACCCGGTGAACCCGCGGCGGAACGCCAGCAGGTACACGACCAGTGCCGTCGCGGTGCCGCCGACGAGCGCGGCGGCGGCGGTCGATGCGACGCTGACGCCGAACGTCGTGATCACGATCAGCGCGCCGGTATAGGCCCCCGCGTCGAAGCCGATCACGTCGGGGCTGCCCAGAGGGTTGCGCGTGAGCGATTGGAAGATCGCGCCGCCGATGCCGAGGGCGGCGCCGAAGACGAGTGCGCCGAGCACTCGCGGGAGCCGCCAGTCGATGATCACGAGCTCGGCGCGGGGTTCCCCGAAGCCGAGCAGCGTCGCGACGACCTCGCCCGGACTGAAGACGGAATCGCCGAGGGTGAGCGCGAACACGCCGATCGCGATCGCGAGCGCCGTGGCGGCGAGAGCGACGATCGTCGCCCGCACACCGATGCGCCGGGAGAAGAAGGACGTCTGCGGCGTGAAGACGCGGCGGCCGGCATCCACCGGCGTGGTCAGGAGGTCGGCGCTCACAGCCCGCTCACCTTCCGACGGCGCACGAGGGCGATGAGGACGGGGGCGCCGATGACCGCCGTCACGACCGAGACGGGCAGTTCGCCCGTGCGGAGCACGAGTCGACCCGCCACGTCTGCGGTGAGAAGCAGCAGCGGTGCGGCGAAGACGGTGCCGAGGAGGATCCAGCCCTGATGGGGCCCGACGAACCAGCGCACGGCGTGCGGCACCATCAGGCCGACGAAGGCGATCGGACCGGCCGCGGCGGTGGCCGCACCGCAGAGCAGTGTCACCGCGACGATCGAGAGCACCCGCGTGAGGGCGACCCGGGATCCGAGGGCGGTCGCGAGATCGTCGCCCAGCGCGAGAGCGTTGAGCGACGGCGCGAGGCAGAAGGCGAGGACGAGGCCGATGAACACGAAGGGCAGCACCGCGTAGACGTCCGGGGTGAGCGAGGTGAGCGAGCCCGCGTTCCAGCTGCGCATCCGGTCGAAGACGCTCGGGTTGAGGAGACCGATCGCCGCCACGACGCCGCCCATCACGGCACCGAGCGCGACACCGGACAACGTCATCCGCAACGGATCCGGGGCGGTGCGGCCTGCCGAACCGATCAGGTACACGAGGACCGTCGCCGCGATCGCGCCGGCGAACGAGAACCAGATGTATCCACTCGCGGCGCTCACACCGAAGAAGGCGACGCCGATCACGACGCCCAGGCTCGCTCCCGCATTCACCCCCAGGATGCCGGGATCGGCCAACGGGTTGCGGGTGAAGCCCTGGATCAGTGCTCCGGCGATGCCCAGCGCTGCGCCGACCGCGAGACCGACGATCGTGCGCGGGACGCGCATGCCCTGCACGATGGCGCCGGCGTCACCCGTGCCGACCGTGAGGCCGTGCCAGACGTCGACCGGAGAGATCCGCTGCGAGCCGAACAGCACGCTCGCCACGCAGACGAGCGCGAGCGCGCCGGCGAGGAGGAGTACCACCAGGCCGCGGCGTGCCCCCGAAACCTGCGGTGCTCTCTCCTCGACGAGCGTCGAGGTCATACCGCGCACCTCACAGCCCGAGCTTCTCCAGCTCGGCGTCGTAGGCGTCCTCGATCTCCTCCTCGGAGCGGCCGTCGTCATTCCACATGGCCATGAGTCGCGCGTGGGTGCGCTCGTCGAGGGATTCGTAGCGCTCCCGCCAGGCTTCGGCGTTCTCGGTCCAGTAGCCGAGGACCTTGTAGTCGGTCGCCGGGAGCTTCAGGTCGTGACGGAGGTGCTTACGCACGCCGCGCGTGGCCTTCGTCTCACCGGCGACCCAGACGTACCCGCGCCCCGTCGGAAGCTCGGATGCGCGCAGGATCTCCTCGATGCGCGTGGGACCGTGCCCGTTGCCGCCGTGCACCCAGTGCAACTCCACTCCGTCCGGGGTGGTCAGGGACAGCTCGTCCTCGGCCGTCGCGACCTCGACGACCACACGGGTGCGGACGCCGCTCGGCGCGTTCTCGGCGAGGCGCGTGGCCGCCGGCAGGCCGGTGGCGTCGGCGATCAGAAGCTGCCACTCGATGTCGGCGGGCGCCGCATAGAGCGCCTTCGGCGTGTTGACCCCGAGCACGTCACCCGGCTGGGCGCGCAGGGCCCACGCCGCCGCGATCCCCCCGTCGTGCACGACGAAGTCGATGGTGAGCTCGCGCGCCGCGGCATCCCAGTCCCGCACCGTGTACGTGCGCATCGGGGCCGGATCCACACCCTCCGGGAAGACCCAGTAGCCATCGTCGGTCGGGAACGGCAGGTTCGGCTCGATCTGCCCCTCGGTCGGGAAGAAGACACGGAAGTACTCGTCGCCCACCCCGGTGGTCACGAATCCATCGAGACCTTCGCCGCCGAAGACGACCCGCATCATGCCCGGGCTCAGCCGTTCGACGCGCTGCACCACGATGCGGTGCACGAGGTTGACGGTCATCCGAGGAGCGCCTTCTCGACGACGGTGAGGAACGCGTCCATGCCGCTGGGGGAGCCGTAGATCATCTCGTAGTTGTAGGGGTAGTACTCGCCGTCCTGCACGAACGAGAGGTTCTGCCAGATCGCGTTCTGCTGCAGGGCCTCGTCCTCCTCGACCCAGACGGTGCCATCCTCTTCGGCTCCGGTGAACACGACGTCGATGCCCTCGAGCTGTCCGAGCTGCTCGGGGCTCAGTTCCGCGTACTCGTCGCTCGCGGGTAGGCCGTCCTCCGTCGCGTTCATCAGGGGCGCCATCTCCAGACCGAGGTCGGCGAAGACGAGGCAGGGCACGCCGTAGCAGGACGTCGTGACCTGACCGTCCCAGTAGCCGACGTCTGCGACGACGGGGTGGATGTCGGCGGCGTCGAGGCGGGAGCGGATGTCGGCGATGCGGGCTTCGTACTGGTCGACCCACTCCTGCCACTGCTCCTCGCGGCCGAGATCGGTCGCGGCCTTCGCGACGACGTCTCGCCAGTCGCCCCCGTCGAATGCGTTGTACGTGTAGGTCGGTGCGATCTTCTGGAGCTGCCCGTCGAGGTCTTCCTCGTAGCCGAGGCCGCTGAGGATGAAGTCCGGTTCGGCCTCGAGCACGGCCTCCAGGTTGAACTCCGGGAAGTTCCCGAAGGTCTCCAGCCCCTCCAGTTCCTCCTGAGGGAAGAAGTCGGGGAAGGCCGTGAAGTCGTCGCGGATCGGCTGTGTGCCGGCCAGGTCGAAACCGAGCGTGATGAGGATGTCGAGGTCGGTCGTGTAGAAGCCGAGCGCCGCCGTCGGCTCGGCCGGGATCGTGATGTCGACGCCGGTCGGAGTCGTGAGCTCCACCGTGTCGTCCGCGGTGGAGGAGCCGCCGGCGGAGGAGGCGGCGCACGAGGTCAGGAGGAGGCAGGTCGCTGCGAGCGCGACGAGGGACACGGGCGTGGAGCGCATGGGAGGGTCTTCCGGAAGAGGATCGGGGAGCCGGGGCTTAGGTAAGGCTCGGCTTACCCAGTATGGATCCGTCCGATGTCGCGGAGATGCCACACCGTGTCGAGGTCACGCCGACTTCGCGGAATCCTCGTCGCGTCGCGCGGCGTACTCGCCGGGCGTGCGCCCGACTTCCCGGCGGAAGGCTTGCACGAACGCACTCGGCGTCGCGTAGCCGGAGCGCCGGCTCACGTGCGCGACCGTGTAGTCGGCGGAGAGCCATTCGATGGCGCGGCGCATGCGTGCTCGGGTGCGCCAGGTGGAGAAGCTCAGGCCGGTCTCGGCGACGAACAGGCGTGAGAGGTTCCGCGCGCTGGCGCCCACGTGATGCCCCCACTCCTCGATCGAGCGATCGTCGGCGGGGTCGGAGAGCAGCGCCTCGGCGATCGCTCGGGTACGCAGGTCGAGGGGGAGGGGAAGGTCGACGACGGATGCTTCGACGGGTTCGAGCAGGCTGACCACGAGTTCCTCCGCATGCAGGCGCGGTCCCGCCGCGAGGTACGGCGGAGCCTCGAGTCGGTCGAGCACGGCGCGCATCACGTCGGGCAGGGCGACCGCGGTCGTGCGCGGCGAGGGGGAGGCGATGTCGCCGTCGATGAAGGTGCAGCGGAACGAGGTGCCGGCCGCGGCGATCACGCGATGGGACGTCTCGGCGGGAATCCAGAGACCCTGCGTGGCGGGGATGGCGAAGTGTCCGTGCTCGGTCTCGGCGGTGAGAACGCCTCGCGCCCCCCAGAGCAGTTCGTGACGATCGGGGTGGGTGTGGGTGTCCCAAGCGGCCCCGTCGACCACGTCGAACTCGTTCGTTCCGATGCGCCAGACGACGCTCTCCTCGGAGTCGGTTTCGGTGAGCGACATGAAGCCTCCGCTTGCCTTGCCGTGGGCAGATTAGGACACCCTAAGTTAGCACGCGCGCTCGTCTCGCCGAGGGGATGGGGCGGAACGAAGAAGCCCCGCTCCGTCGAAGCGACGTGCGGGGCTGTGATGTGTGGGCGATACCGGACTCGAACCGATGACCTCTTCCGTGTGAAGGAAGCGCGCTACCAACTGCGCCAATCGCCCATGACCCAGGGGGTCGAGAAACGATACTACCGGACGCGCGCGGGCCGTGATGACCATCCGGCGAGACACGCGCGAGATTCGCTTCCGGTTTGGACAGTCGCGGATCATCGGCTAATGTTTCATAAGTGCCCGGGACAACCGGGAACGAAATGCGGATGTAGCGCAGTTGGTAGCGCACAACCTTGCCAAGGTTGGGGTCGCGAGTTCGAGTCTCGTCATCCGCTCGAGTGCAGAGGGTCTTCTTCAGAAGGCCTTCCGCACGTGGGGTCAATCCACACGGTGGCGTGGCCGAGCGGCTAGGCACCGGCCTGCAAAGCCGTTTACACGGGTTCGAATCCCGTCGCCACCTCACTGAGAACTGAATAGCCTTCATAGGCGCGATTGGCGCAGCGGTAGCGCGCTTCCCTGACACGGAAGAGGTCACTGGTTCGATCCCAGTATCGCGCACAGACGAAACCCCCGGTCCAGCCGGGGGTTTTTGCGTTTCCGGCCGTCGAAGTGCTCGCCCGAGAGGTAACTGGACTTCAGTGACTCTCGTGGCCGAAGTACGCGAAGAGCCAGACGACCACCCCGACCACCGCCGCTGCGACGAATCCGAGTGCCGTCGGGAAGGCGCTGCTTCCGTACATCCACGTGGGGAAGAGTGCGCATCCCGCGGGAGAATCGCTCTCCCACGCACCCGCGAGCCAGCCCGTCCGGCAGTAGTCCTGAATGGCGGGCGCGACGATGATCCCGGCGGCGAGACCCCCGACCGGGCTCGTGATGGCGGTCCAGACCGCTGCGAACTGCGCGTCGGCGTGCGAATCGGCTTCGCCCATTTCGGTACCCTTTCCCCAGTGGTACCCCTCCGCCCACAGCAAACCACGCCGAGCCGCCCAGCGGAAGAGCTCGGGAGCATTCCACAGGTCAGCGGGCGCTGAGCGCGGCTGCGATCCGACGCACCGCCTCCTCGAGGAGCGGCCGCGGTAGGGCGAAGACGAACCGGGTGAAACCGATCGCAGCCACCCCGCAGGCGGCGCCGTCCGTCATCGCGACACCGGCGTTCTCGCGGAACCACTCGCTCAGATCGCCGGTCAGCCCGGTCTCCCGGAAGTCGAGGAGAGCGATGTAGGTTCCCTCCGGAACGGTCATCCGCACCTGGGGAAGGTGCTCGGCGACCAGGGCGGCCAGTGCTCGGCGATTACCGTCGAGATAGGCGACCGTCTCGTGCAGCCACTCGCCCCCATCGGCGTACGCGGCGACGTTGGCGACCGCTCCGATCGTCGAGGTGCCGTGCCCCGACCACGCTCCTTCGCGTTCCCAGAGCTCCGCATCCCGCTCGTTCGAGACGATGATCTGCGCGCACTTGAGACCGGCGAGGTTCCACGCCTTGGACGCGGAGGTGGCGGTGAGGGTATGACCTGCGGCGACATCGGAGATCGAGGCGTAGGGAATGTGCCGGGCGGGGGCGTAGACGATCGGCGCGTGGATCTCGTCCGAGAACACGCGTCCGCCGGCGTCGTGCACGGTCTCCGCCACCCGTTCGAGCTCTTCGCGCGTCGCGACCGTTCCGAGCGGGTTGTGCGGATTGCACAGCACGAGCAGCTCGCCGCCCTCGGCGAACGCCGCGGCCACCGCGTCGTGGTCGAGCACCCAGCGCCCGTTCTCGACGATGCTCGGCACCTCGATGACCCGTCGCCCGTGCATCGGGGGAACCATGAGGAACGGCATGTACGCCGGCGTCGGGACGATCACGGCGGCCCCCGGAGCCGTGTACTGCTCGATCGCGTACTCGAAAGCGGTGATCACGTCGGGGACCTGCTTCACCTGCGCCGACGAGATCTCCCAGCCGTAGCGAGCGGCGTACCAGGTGGCCGTCGCGGCGGCGAGCTGGTCGGCGAGATGCTGCGGAAGGTAGCCCGTGAGGCCCTGCTCGAGGGCATCGCCCACCGCGTCCTTCACCGCGGGTGCGACCCCGAAATCCATCTCGGCGACGAAGGCGCCGATCGTGTCGGGGAAGGTCGTCCACTTGACGCTCCCCGCCTCTCGCAGATCGTTCTCGGTGAGGGTGTCGATGCGGTCGACGGACATACGGGGATCCTTCACGGCAGGGGAGCGGGGGCTCCCTCGATCGTACGGGGAGCGCGCCCTGCCGGGGCCGGAGGGCCGACCCCGCGGCGGGTCACCGATCGCGGGGTGCGCGTTTGACGATGTCGTACGCGGCGAGCGCCGCCTTCCGCGTCTCCCCGAGGTCGACGATCGGCTCGGCGGGGGCATCCGATGCCCACTGCGAGATGTACAGGCGGTTCGGATCGAACTTCTTGGCCTGGAGCTCGGGGTTGAAGATGCGGAAGTAGGGCGCGGCATCCGCGCCGGAGCCCGCGACCCACTGCCAGTTGAACGGGTTGTTCGCCCCATCGGCATCGACGAGGGTGTCCCAGAACCACTCCTCGCCGCGGTGCCAGTCGATGAGGAGGTTCTTCACGAGGAACGACGCAGTGACCATCCGCACCCGGTTGTGCATGTACCCGGTGCGCCAGAGTTCGCGCATTCCGGCGTCGACCAGGGGCACGCCGGTCTCGCCGCGCTGCCACGCGTCGAGGTGCGACGGCTTCAGCCGCGGCCACGGGAAGGCGTCGAACTCGGGGCGCAGGTTCTTCGTCGCGAGGTCGGGGAAGTGGAAGAGCGTGTGCCACGCGAACTCGCGCCACCCGAGCTCCGAGAGGAACCCGCCCGCGCCGTCCGCGGAGACCGCCTCGTGCCAGACCGTGAACGGGCTGATCTCTCCCCAGCGCAGGCGGGGGGACAGGAGCGAGGTGGCTCCGGCCGAAGGCTCGTCGCGTGCGCGGTCGTACGATCCGAGGTCCTCGTCGAGGAAGGAGCGCAGCCGACGTCGAGCGGCGGGTTCCCCGGGTTCCCAGGTCTCGCGCAGTCCCTCCGCCCAGTCCGGACGGGTGGGCAGCAGAGCCCAGTCGTCGAGGTCGTCCGATGCCGGAGCCGAGCGGATGCCGTCGATCTCGCGTGGCTCGGGGAGGGGGAGTCGCGGTGCGGGCAGCGAGAGGCATGCCCGCCAGAAGGGGGTGAACACGGAGAAGTGCGTACCGGCCCCCGTCGTCACCGTCCAGGGCTCGTGGAGAAGGGATCCCGCGAAGGAGGCGACCTCGACGCCGTCGCTCCGCAGAGCGGTCTTCAGCTCGGCGTCGATGTCGCGCTCGGGTCGGCCGTACCGGCGATTCCAGAAGACGGCGCCGGCGTCGGTATCTGCCACGACCTGGGGGATCACGCGGGCGGCGGGACCGCGGCGCAGCACCAGTGCGCCCCCACGCCCCCGCAGCCGTTCGCTCAGCGAGGCGAGTGAGTGATGCAACCACCAGCGGGCCGCTCCGCCGAGCGGTCGGATGCCGGGGGATTCCTCGTCGAGCACGTAGACGGCGAGGATCGGCTCCCCGCGATCGATCGCGGCGCGCAACGCGGGGTTGTCGGCGAGACGCAGATCATCACGGAACCACACGATCGAGGGGGAGGACATCGCCCCATTCTGGCGCTCGTCGTGCGATCGGAGAAATGTCAGCGTCGGCCTTGACTTCGACCCTCGGCGCTGGTGGCCCACACCGCCCACACCATGAGGAGCGGCTGCAGGAACAGCCGCCCGAATCGACGGCGGTCGGTGTCGAGCCCGGGCGTGGAACGGCCGGTGCGCCACTGGTGCACGTTGCCGGGCAGCACGGCGGCGAAGAACAGCGCAGTGGCCCATCCGATCCGCGCGCGCTCCCGAGGAAGGGCGACCAACCCCGCGGCGAGCCCGATCTCCACCGCACCGGAGGCGACCACGATCGTCTCCTTGTCGAGCCCGGACATGCGCGTGGCCCAGTCCGGCACGACCACGCGGAAGCCGCGCGTCTGGACGAAGTGCAGGACGCCGATCGCGCCGAGTCCTGCGGCGAGGATCCACCGGGCGATCGTACGGGTCATCCGCTCACGCTACCCCGGTTCACTGCGGAAACGGCATCCGTTCGGCCGCCCAGCTCCGGAATGCGTCCGCGATCTCCGCCGCATGCGTGTGATGGAGATAGTGATCGCCGTCGACAGGTATCACCGTGCCGTCGGCGACGCTCGCCGCCTGGGCCTCGTGCAGGGCGACCCAGTCCGGATTCTTCTCGTTGTCGGCTACGGCGAACAGCAGCACGGGGAGATCATCGGGAAAGGTGCGTCCCTCGGCCTGCGCGAAGTTCGGGGCGATGTGCGCCATCTCGTCGAGGTACGTGGGCGCCATCGACGTGCGATGGGAGATCATCGCAATCTGCTCCCGGTCATGATCGGAGTAGGCCCCACCCTCATGCCCGACGCCGCCCACCGCAAGCAACAGGCGTGCGAGTCCCAGAGTTCGGGCGGCGCCCATGAGTCCTGTCGGGAACTCGGTGTCCATGTGCGGCTGCCCCGGCACGCTGGTGTCGATCCCGACGAAGCCGCGGAGCTCCTCGGGATGCTTCGCCGCTAGCTCGAGCGCATAGATGCCCGCGATGGAATGCCCCATCAGCACGTACGAGTCGATGTCGAGCTGTTCGAGGGCGTCGTGTACCTCCGCGACGATGTTCTCCGTCGTCCGCGCGCGTTCGGTGCCGTCGCTCAATCCGTAGCCGAGGGGTTCGATCACGACGACGCGATAGTCGGTCGCGAGGTCATTGACGAGCGGTGAGAAGTCGATCGCCGGTGACGCCGTGCCGAATCCGGGGAGGAGCACGATATCCGTGGGACCGGAGCCGGTGATCACGACGTTCATCCGATGACCGTCGACGGTGACGAAGGTCCCGTACGGCTCGATCGCCTCCTTCTCGATCTCCGACGCGACGACGTTCACGACGGTCGTCGTCGCCAGCCCCAGGGTGATCGTCGCGGTGACGGCCACGAGGGTGACGAGCCCCCTCTTCACGAACTTCTTCATCGCCAGCCTCTCCGGGCGCGCTCTGCGCCGCAGATCCAGCGTCGCGCGACGGCGCGTGCGCGCACATCGACCGGACGCGGACTCCGGCGTACCGCATCGGCGGTAGCGGACGCTCGTGCCCGGTGGTACGCGACTGCCAGACTGGCCGCATGACCGTGTTCCGCATCATCGTGCTCTTCGTGCTGGCCGCCGTCGCGGAGATCGGCGGAGCATGGCTGATCTGGCAGGCGGTCAAGGAGGAGCGCGGCTGGATCCTCGCCGTGCTCGGGGTGATGGCCCTCGGCGCCTACGGGTTCATCGCGGCACTCCAGCCCGACGTCAACTTCGGCCGGGTGCTGGCCGCGTACGGTGGGGTCTTCATCGCGGGATCGCTCGCGTGGGGCATCATCGTCGACGGCTTCAAACCGACCGTCTGGGACTGGGTGGGGTCATCCATCGCCCTCGTGGGAGCCGCGATCATCATCCTCGCTCCGGTCGTCACGCAGACGGCCACCGAGCCGGGGGCGTGACGGTCAGCACGACCCGGCCATGCGAGTAGCCTAGATCCAGACCCAGATGGAGTGATCAGTGCCTGAAAACGCCCAGCCGAAAGACGGCTTCGCCCTGTTCTCTGACCGATCCGTCGTCGCCATGCGCGTCAACGGCATCCTCAAGGACCTCGCGACCACAGTGACCGACGCCGACGAGGTCGAGGCGGTCACGATCGACAGCCCCGACGGCCTCGGTATCCTGCGCCACTCGACCGCGCACGTGCTCGCCCAGGCGGTGCAGCGCATCAATCCGCAGGCGAACCTCGGCATCGGCCCGCCCATCACCGACGGCTTCTACTACGACTTCGGCGTCGATTCGCCGTTCACGCCCGAGGATCTCAAGGCGATCACCAAGGAGATGCAGCGCATCGTCCGCGAGGGCCAGCGCTTCGTGCGCCGCGTGGTGACCGATGACGAGGCCCGCGCCGAACTCGCCGACGAGCCGTTCAAGCTCGAGCTCATCGGGCTCAAGGGCGGCAAGGAAGCGGCGGAGGGCGCCTCGGTCGAGGTCGGCGAGGGCGAACTCACGATCTACGACAACACCACCCGCGACGGCGAGGTGGTCTGGAAGGACCTCTGCCGCGGCCCGCATCTGCCGAACACGCGCATGATCGGCAACGGCTGGGACCTCACCCGCATCGCCGCCGCCTACTGGCGCGGCAGCGAGAAGAACCCGCAGCTGCAGCGCATCTACGGCACCGCCTGGCCGTCGAAGGACGAGCTGCGGGCATATCAGCACCGCCTCGAAGAGGCCGCGAAGCGCGACCACCGTCGCCTCGGCAAGGAGCTCGACCTGTTCTCCTTCCCGGAGGAGATCGGATCCGGGCTCTCGGTCTGGCACCCGCGCGGCGGCATGATCCGCGGCGAGATGGAGCAGCACGCGCGCAAGCGTCACATCGAGGGCGGCTACACCTACGTGTACACCCCGCACATCTCGAAGGAAGACCTCTTCCTGACCTCGAACCACCTCGTCACCTACAAGGACGGCATGTTCCCGCCGATTGTCATGGACGAGGAGCGCGACGACGAGGGCAACATCACCAAGCAGGGCCAGGACTACTACCTGAAGCCGATGAACTGCCCGATGCACATCCTGATCTACAAGGAGCGCGCGCGCAGCTACCGCGATCTGCCGCTGCGGTTCGCCGAGAACGGCACGGTCTACCGCAACGAGCTCTCGGGTGCGCTGCACGGTCTCACCCGTGTGCGCGGGTTCACTCAGGACGACTCGCACCTCTTCGTCACGCCCGACCAGCTCGAGGGAGAGGTCGCGAAGGTCCTCGACTTCATCCTCTCGATGCTGCGGGACTTCGGCCTCACCGATTTCGAGCTCGAGCTGTCGATGAAGGACGACGAGAAGTCGAAGTGGATCGGTTCTGACGAGTTCTGGGAGTCGTCGACCGACGCCCTGCGTCGCGTCGCCGTCGCCTCGGGACTCAAGCTCACCGAGGTCCCGGGTGAGGCCGCGTTCTACGGCCCGAAGATCGACCTCAAGACCCGCGATGCGATCGGTCGCACCTGGCAGTTGTCGACCGTCCAGGTCGACCCGAACCTGCCGGAGCGCTTCGATCTCGAGTTCATGGACACGGACGGGCAGAAGAAGCGCCCGATCATGATCCACCGCGCGCTCTTCGGTTCGATCGAGCGTTTCTTCGCGATCCTGCTCGAGCACTACGCCGGCGACTTCCCGGTGTGGCTCTCGCCGGTGCAGGTGGTCGGCATCCCCGTGGCCGAGGACTACGCCGACTACCTCGGCGAGGTCATCACGACGCTCCGCGACTCGGGCGTGCGCGCCGAGCTCGACACGTCGGACGACCGGATGCAGAAGAAGATCCGCACGCACACGACCGGCAAGGTTCCGCTGCTGCTCATCGCCGGTGAGCAGGACCGCGCCGCCGGTACGGTCTCGTTCCGCTACCGCGACGGCACCCAGGAGAACGGCGTCCCGATCGCGGATGCCGTCACCCGCATCCGCACCGCGATCGCCGAGCACGCGCTCGTGCAGACGGCGGGGGATCTGGCGTGACCCCGGAGGAGCCGCTGGAGCCGGCGTCGGACTTCGCCGGAGTCCCCGACGAGTTCCAGCGGCTCTGGACCCCGCACCGGATGGCCTACATCCAGGCGGGGCCCGAGCCGCTGCGCGAGGAGTGCCCCTTCTGCGAGGCGCCAAAGCACCCGGATGCCGAGCGACTGATCGTCGCGCGCGGTGAGACGGCATACGTGCTGCTGAACCTGTTCCCGTACAACTCGGGTCACCTGCTCGTGTGCCCGTACCGCCACATCGCGACGTACGACCAGGCCACCCCGGAGGAGGTCGCCGAGATCGGCGCTCTGACGCAGACGGCGATGCGGGTCCTGACGGAGGTGTCGCGCTGCGACGGCTTCAACATCGGGATGAATCAGGGTGCCGTCGCCGGCGCGGGTGTCGACGGGCACCTGCACCAGCACGTCGTGCCGCGGTGGCGCTCCGATGCGAACTTCTTCCCGATCATCGCGAAGACGAAGGCACTCCCGCAGCTGCTCGGTGAGGTGCGGGAGGCCGTCGCGAACGCCTGGCCTGCGGCCTGAGTTCAGCGCACCTGACGGGCGCTGAACTGCATGCGCGGGTGCGCGTAGAACTCCTGTGCCTCGACGAGCTGCAGCTCGCGCTCCCCGGAGTCGAGCGTCGCCTTCAGCAGGTCGTAGACGCTCGATGCGGTGCGCTCGAGGGCGGTCTGCGCGCTGCCGGTCTCGACGTAGTGCGCGGTGAAGAGCGCAGCGGTGACGTCGCCCGACCCGTTGGCCTTCATCGGAAGGTGCGGCGTCTGCACGATCCAGGCACCCTCGTCGTCGACCGCGAGCATCTCGATGGTCCCCTCCTCGCGGTCCGGCCGCTCGACGCTCGTGACGAGCACCGTGCGCGGTCCCATCGCACGCGCCAGGTCGACCGAGGCCAGCGTGGACTCGAGCGTGTCGGGCTCGGTCTCGGTGAGGAAGCCGAGCTCGAACTGGTTCGGGGTGATGATGTCCGCCGCCGGCACGACCCGCTCCCGCAGCAGCACGGGGATCGCGGGCGCCACGAAGCAGCCGGACTTGGCGTTGCCCATCACGGGGTCGCACGCATAGACCGCATTCGGATTCTCCGCCTTGACCCGGGCGACGGCGTCGATGATCACGTCACCGATGCCCTCACCGCCCTGGTATCCGCTGAGCACGGCATCGATGCCGCCGAAGACGCCACGGTCCTGGATGCCGGTGATGACCTCGCGCACCTCGGCGGGATCGATCATCGGGCCGCGCCAGGCACCGTACCCGGTGTGGTTCGAGAAGTTCACGGTGTAGACCGGGAGGACCTCGACGCCGATGCGCTGCAGCGGGAACACCGCGGCGGAGTTGCCGACGTGACCGTAGGCGACGGCGGACTGGATGGAGAGGATCTTCATCTCCCGATCCTTTCTTTCAGTGCGGGTGCGTTCCCGCTTCGGGTGGTCATCGGGAAGCCGCGACGAGGTCGGCGACGAAGGCCGCGGCATCCGCGTCGGACAGATCATGGACGGTCAGCCGCAGATGCCGCGATGGCTCGGCCTTCTCGTCGAGGGCGAACTCGTCGCCGGTGCGGGCCAGCCATCCGCGGCGCATGAGCTTTTCGGCGACGGCGCGTGCGGGGCGCGGGAGCTCGACCCAGAGACTGAGACCGTCGGAGTCAGGGGCGTCGAATCCGTGGGTGCGCAGAAGCTGTGCGAAAGCGGCGTTGCGCTCGGCGTAGTGCGCGGCTGCCGTACCGATCGTCGCGAGCGCGGAAGGGTCGGTCAGCTGGGCGTGGGTGAGTCGCTGGAGGAGATGGCTCACCCAGGTCGTCCCCGGGCTGAGCCGCATCGACAGACGCTCGGCCGTCTCGGGGTCGGTGGCCGCGAGCGCCAGGCACATGTCGGGGCCGAGGAACTTCGAGACGGAGCGCACGAGGGCGAACCGCCGGTGCCCCGGTCCGATCAAGGTCTCGTAGGGGCGCTGCGAGAGCATCGAGAAGTGGTCGTCCTCGATGATCAGCACGTAGGGGTGGTCGGCGAGCACGGCGCGGAGCTCGGCCGCGCGCGCAGCCGTCAGGCTGCTGCCGGTGGGGTTCTGCGCGCGCGGAGTGCAGATGATGGCGCGGATGCCGGCGTCGAGCGCCGCGCGGAGGCCGACGACCGTCATCCCCTCGCCGTCGACCGGGACGGGCACGGCGCGGTACCCTCCGAGCCGCACCGTGTGGATGCTCGCGAGGAAGCAGGGGTCCTCGAGCGCGACCGCGTCATCGCGGGTGAGTGCCTGGGCGAGGAGTCGCTCGACGGCATCGACCGCGCCGCTGGTGACGGTGACGCGGAAGTCGGACTGGTCGAGGTCGGTGGCGATCCACTCGTGCGCCCAGGAGTCGAGGCCGCGGTCGATCACGGGCTCGCCGTACAGCACCGGTCGCCCCGTGACGCGGGCGAGCGCGGGGGACGGGTCGGGGATGAGCCGGGGGTCGGGGTTGCCCGTGCCGACGTCGCGGAGGACCGTGTCCGCCGCGTAGCCCTCCTGGGCGACCGCCTCGACGCCGGCGATCGTGGTGCCGGCGCGCCCGCGCGAGACGACGAGCCCCGCCTGCGCGAGTTGGCGGTAGGCGGCCACCGCGGTGTTGCGGTTCACGCCGAGAGTGGCGGCGAGTTCGCGCACAGGGGGGAGCGCATCGCCGGGGCGGAGGGTTCCGCGGTCGCGCAGGGCGCGCACGCTGTCGGCGATGTCTGCTGCGGTCGTTCCGGTGATCTCGGCGCTCATGGGTCCTCGACACCGATTCTAGAACGTCCGGGACGATGCTACGGTTTGACATAGATCAAACGAGTCATTGGCTCAGCCGAGAGGAATGCGATGAACGACCAGGCAACCACCGGATCCGCGCGGGTCAAGCGAGGTCTCGCCGAGATGCTCAAGGGCGGCGTCATCATGGACGTCGTCACGGCCGAGCAGGCCAAGATCGCCGAGGATGCCGGCGCCGTCGCCGTGATGGCGCTCGAGCGGGTCCCCGCCGACATCCGTGCGCAGGGCGGTGTCTCGCGCATGAGCGACCCCGACATGATCGACAGCATCATCGACGCCGTCTCGATCCCCGTGATGGCCAAGGCGCGCATCGGCCACTTCGTCGAGGCGCAGATCCTGCAGGAGCTCGGAGTCGACTACATCGACGAGTCCGAGGTGCTGTCGCCGGCGGACTACGTCAACCACATCGACAAGTTCGGCTTCACCGTGCCCTTCGTGTGCGGGGCGACGAACCTCGGCGAGGCCCTGCGCCGTATCAACGAGGGTGCCGCGATGATCCGCTCGAAGGGCGAGGCCGGCACCGGTGACGTCTCGGAGGCGACCAAGCACATCCGCAAGATCACGAGCGAGATCAACGTGCTGCGTTCGATGACCAAGGACGAGCTCTACGTGGCGGCCAAGGAGCTGCAGGCGCCCTACGACCTCGTCGTCGAGGTCGCGGCGACGGGCAAGCTGCCGGTCGTGCTGTTCGTCGCGGGAGGCGTGGCAACACCCGCGGACGCCGCGATGATGATGCAGATGGGAGCGGACGGTGTGTTCGTCGGCTCCGGCATCTTCAAGTCGGGCAACCCCGCCCAGCGCGCCGCGGCGATCGTGAAGGCCACCACGTTCCACGACGATCCGAGTGTGATCGCCGAGGTCTCGCGCGGGCTGGGCGAGGCGATGGTGGGGATCAACGTGTCCGACCTCCCCGCGCCGCACCGGCTGTCCGAGCGTGGCTGGTAGTCCGACCGTCGGCGTCCTCGCGCTGCAGGGCGACGTGCGCGAGCATGCCGCCCTGCTCGCGGAGCTCGGTGCGGAGGTGGTGCTCGTGCGCCGCCCGGAAGAACTCGACGCGATCGACGGTCTCGTCCTGCCGGGCGGAGAGTCCAGCGTCATCGACAAGCTCGCGCGACTGTTCGGGCTCCAGCAGCCGATTCGCGCGGCGATCCGTGCGGGGATGCCGATGTACGGCACGTGCGCGGGGCTCATCCTCCTGGCCGACACCGTGCTCGACGCGATCGAGGGACAGCAGTCCTTCGGCGGCCTCGACGTCGACGTTCGGCGCAACGCCTTCGGACGTCAGTCCGAATCGTTCGAGATCGACCTCGACGTGCCGGTGCTCGGCGATGCCCCGGTGTCTGCGACGTTCATCCGGGCGCCGATCGTGGAACGCTCGGGGGCCGCGGTGGAGGTGCTCGCCGCCCTGCCCGACGGCGCGGTGGTCGCGGTGCGCCAGGGGCCGTTGCTCGGCACGAGCTTCCATCCCGAGATGGACGGTGAGCCCGGATTCCACGCGCTCTTCCTCGACGAGGCACGACGCTACGCGAGCGCACCCCGGTAGGCGACGTCTCGATTCGTTAGACTGGACGATGCCCTGGGCCGTGCCCACGGGCGGATACGACGAGTGGAGACTTATGTCCGGGCATTCCAAGTGGGCCACCACGAAGCACAAGAAGGCCATCATCGACTCCAGGCGCGCCAAGTCCTGGGCCAAGCTCATCAAGAACATCGAGGTCGCGGCCAAGCTCGGCGGCGCCGACCTCGCGGGCAACCCCACGCTGTTCGACGCGGTGCAGAAGGCGAAGAAGACCTCCGTCCCGAAGGACAACATCGACCGCGCGGTCAAGCGTGGAGCCGGAATCGGCGGCGAGGCCGTCGAGTACACCTCGATCATGTACGAGGGATACGGACCGAACGGCGTGGCGCTCATGATCGAGTGTCTGACCGACAACAAGAACCGTGCCGCCGCCGAGGTGCGCACGGCTCTCAGCCGCAACGGGGGAACGCTGGCCGACCCGGGCAGCGTCGCCTACAACTTCTCGCGCAAGGGCGTCATCGTCGTCGGTGCCGAGGGGACCACCGAAGACGACGTCATGATGGCGGCGCTCGAGGCGGGTGCCGAGGAGATCGAGCCGCACTCCGAGGGCTTCGAGATCATCACCGAGGCGACCGACCTGGTCACCGTGCGCAGCGCGCTGCAGGAGGCGGGCATCGACTACGAATCCGCCGACGTCGAGTTCGTGCCGAACCTCAAGGTCGAGATCGACGCCGACACCGCGCGCAAGGTCTTCCGCCTCATCGACGCGCTCGAGGACAGCGAGGACGTGCAGAACGTCTTCAGCAACTTCGACCTCTCGTCCGAGGTGCAGGCCGAGCTCGAGAACGACGACAGCTAGGCGCGCCACGCGCCCGACGTCGACGGTGCCGCCTAGCCTGGGGGAGTGACCTCTTCCTCGCTGCGCGTTCTCGGGATCGACCCAGGCCTCACGCGATGCGGTGTGGGCATCGTCGACGTCGACGGATCGCGTCGCGGCACGCTCGTGCACGTCGGGGTGATCCGTTCGTCTCCGGATGCGCCGATCGGCGAGCGTCTCGCGATCGTCGCCGCCGGCATCCGTGAGGTGATCGCCGCGCATTCTCCGCAGGCGGTCGCGGTCGAGCGCGTGTTCGCGCAGCAGAACACGCACACGGTGATGGGCACGGCTCAGGCCAGCGGAGTCGCGCTGCTGCTCGCGGCAGAGGCGGGTCTTCCCGCCGCGACCCACACGCCGAGCGAGGTCAAGGCCGCCGTGACCGGTTACGGATCTGCCGACAAGCGCCAGGTGCAGGCGATGATCGCCCGGATCCTGCGCCTCGACGCGCCTCCGCAGCCGGCGGATGCCGCGGATGCCCTCGCCATCGCCCTCTGCCACGCCTGGCGCCGAGGCGGCGCGGGGGCGGCATCCGCCGCGGGCGGGCTCACGCCGGCCCAGCGCGCCTGGGCGGACGCGGAGCGTGTCGCTCGAACATACGTACGACGCGGGGCCTAGGCTGGGAGGATGATCTCCTCCCTGCACGGCACCGTGCTGCACTCGACCTCCGACCAGGTCGTCGTCGAGGTGGGCGGCGTCGGCTTCTCCGTCGCCGTCCCGGCCGACGTCGCGCACACCGCGACGGTGGGGGAGCAGTTGCGGTTGCACACGAGCCTGATCGTGCGCGAGGACGCGCTCTCGCTCTTCGGGTTCGCCGAGCGCGACGAGCTGGAGGTCTTCGGGCTCCTCATCAGCGTGACGGGCGTCGGGCCGAAATCCGCCCTGGGGGTGCTGTCGCACCTCACCGTCGACCAGATCGCAGAGGCGCTGAACGCCGAGGATGACGCGCCTTTCCGTCGCGTGTCCGGAATCGGTCCCAAGACCGCGAAGCTCATCGTCGTGCAGCTCGCCGGTAAGGTGCAGCCGACGGTCGCGGCAGCGCCGAGTCCCTCGGGCGCCGTGGACGTGGTGGGTCAGGTCGCGGCCGCCCTCGTCGGACTCGGATGGTCGGAGAAGGTCGCCGCCGAGGCCGCCGCGCAGACGGCCGCAGAGGCATCCGATGCCGAGCGTTCGGCCGTCGCACCGCTCCTCCGCCGCACTCTTGCCCTGCTGGGGCCGGCACGTGGCTGACGCACTCGACGCCTCCGAGCCCGTCGACGAGACCGAGCTCGCGATCGAGGGCGCCCTGCGTCCGACGAGTCTCGGCGAGTTCGTCGGACAGCAGAAGGTGCGCGGCCAGCTCCAGCTCCTCCTCGAGGCCGCACGTATCCAGAGCCGACCCGCCGATCACATCCTTCTCGCAGGCCCGCCAGGACTCGGCAAGACGACGCTGGCGATGATCGTCGCGCACGAGAGCGAGCGCCCCCTGCGCCTGTCGAGCGGACCGGCCATCCAGCACGCCGGCGATCTCGCTGCGCTCCTGTCGAGCCTCGTTCCCGGCGAGGTGCTCTTCATCGACGAGATCCACCGGATGGCGCGCTCCGCCGAGGAGATGCTCTATCTCGCGATGGAGGATTTCCGCATCGACATCATGGTGGGCAAGGGGGCGGGGGCCACCAGCATCCCGCTCGAACTCGCACCGTTCACCCTGGTGGGAGCGACGACGCGGTCGGGCCTGCTACCGAATCCGCTGCGCGATCGATTCGGGTTCACCGGTCATCTGGAGTTCTACGAGGAGGGCGAGCTCGAGCGGGTGATCGCGCGATCCGCGGCGGTCCTCGGCGTCGATCTGCCGTCCGATTCGCTGTCCGAGATCGCCCGCCGATCGCGCGGGACGCCCCGCATCGCGAACCGCCTTCTCCGACGTGTGCGCGACTACGCGCTCGTGCACGGTGGGGGAGCGGCGACCATCGCCGACGTCCGCGCCGCTCTCGAACTGTACGACGTCGACCCCATCGGCCTGGACCGCCTCGACCGCGCGGTTCTCGAAGCGCTCGTGCGGCGGTTCCGCGGGGGGCCGGTGGGACTGAGCACCCTCGCCGTCGCCGTCGGCGAAGAAGCCGAGACCGTCGAGAGCGTCGTCGAGCCCTATCTCGTCCGGATCGGTTTCCTCGGTCGCACTCCGCGGGGGCGCGTCGCCATGCCTGAGGCGTATGCGCATCTGGGTGTGGCGCATCCCGACGGAGCGCTTCGCTTCGATGACCTATAATCACAGAAGACTTCCCCCGAAACTTCTGTGCGCCCGTTGATGGTGCGTGCACCTCAGAAAGGCGCTCCGCCCCATGGAAATCATCCTCTTCGGTCTCCTGGCCGTCCTCCTCGTCTTCATGATCTTCAACACGCGTAAGCGTCAGAAGCAGATGAAGGCCGAGCAGGAGGAGAAGGCGACGAAGACGGTTCCCGGCGTGCGCGTGCTCCTGCAGGGCGGCATCTACGGCACGATCGTCTCCTACGACCCCGATGACCTCGACCACCCCGCGTCGGTCGAGGTCGCCCCCGGTGTCGTGATCGAGGTGCACAGCCAGGCGATCCTCCGCATCGTCGAGCCCAAGGACATCGTCGCCGACGACGCCGAGCTCGCTGACGACGACACCGTCGTCGAGGCCGATGCTCCGATCGCCGAGACCCCGGAAGAGACGCGCGCGCGCCTCGACCGCGACGCAGACGACAAGTAAGTCCGCGGCGTTCGACCGCACCCCGGAATCCGGCCTCTCAGAAAGCTGAACTCACGTGGCTTCATCCTCTCCTGTCCGTCACGCCTGGCGGGTCCTTCTCGGCCTGCTCCTCGTGACGGGTGTCCTCTTCGGCATCAACGCGGCCGGGGTGTACGTCTTCGGGAAGAGCTCGTGGGCTCCGGAGCTCGCACTCGACCTCCAGGGCGGCACCCAGATCGTGCTGCAGGCCGAGACCGACGAGGGAGCAGCGCCGTCCGCGGAACAGCTGAACCAGGCGGCCTCCATCATCCGCCAGCGCGTCGACGCCTCGGGCGTGGCGGAGGCCGACATCACCACCGAGGGCGGACGGAACATCGTCGTCCAGATCCCGGGTGTCGCCGACGACCAGACGCGCGAGCGGATCACCAGCAGCGCGCAGCTCGAGTTCCGGGCGGTCCTGGCCACGACCGCCGCGACGACGTCCTTCGTCGGTGACGACGGTAACGAGACGCCGTACCCCAGCCCCGACCCCTCGCTCGAGGCGACGCCGACCGCCGAGCCGACCGACGGCAGCGACCTCAACTGGGCCACGCCCAAGCTCCAGGCCGAGTTCCTCGCCTACGACTGCGCGAACCCCGACAACCCCACCAACGTGCCGAGCGAGCAGCCGATGATCGCCTGCGACGAGACCGGTCAGGCCAAGTTCCTGCTCGGCCCGACCGAGCTCGACGGAACGGCGATCGACGACGCCGCGAGCGGTCGCGACCCGCAGAACGGCGCGTGGCTCGTGCAGCTCACGATGAACCCGGATGGGGCCGACAAGTTCGGCAAGGTCAGCACCCGCCTCAACCAGAACCGCATCGACGGCCTGTCGCCGCGCGACCAGTTCGCGTTCGTGCTCGACGGCGTCGTCATCTCGGCGCCCCGCATGAACGGTGTGATCCTCGACGGTCGTCCGAGCATCTCGGGCAGCTTCACGCAGGACTCGGCGACGACCCTCGCCGACCAGCTCAAGTACGGCGCGCTGCCGCTGAGCTTCACCGTGCAGAGCTCCGACACCGTGTCGGCGACGCTCGGTACGCAGCAGCTGCAGATCGGTCTCATCGCCGGTCTCATCGGCCTGATCCTCGTCGCGATCTATTCGCTCATCGTCTACCGAGCCCTCGGGACGGTGATCATCGCGTCCATCGCGGTGATGGGTGTGCTGACCTACATCGTCATCTGCATCCTGGCGTGGCGACTCGGCTTCCGCCTCTCGCTGGCCGGTGTGGCCGGTCTGATCGTGTCGATCGGATTCACCGCCGACTCCTTCATCGTCTACTTCGAGAGAATCCGAGACGAACTGCGAGACGGCAAGTCGATCACCTCCGCCGTCGAAGACGGATGGGGCCGAGCCAAGCGCACGATCTACATCTCGAAGTCCATCAACATCCTCGCCGCGCTCGTGCTGTACATCCTGGCCGACTCGACGGTGAAGGGGTTCGCGTTCACGCTCGGCCTCACGACCATCATCGACGTGTTCATCTTCGTGATCTTCACGCACCCGGTGATGCAACTGCTCGCTCGCACGCGCTTCTTCGGAGGCGGCCACAAGCTCTCGGGGCTCGACCCCGAAGCACTGGGCGCCGTCTACCGCAATCGGTCGCAGTTCCGCGAGGTCGCGACGGCGTCCGCCGGCCGTGGCGCGCGCAACTCGCGTTCGCGCGGCGAGGCGGAGCGTCGTCAGACCATCGCCGAGCGCAAGCGCGCGGAGGCTCTCGCGGGTGACAGACCCACCAACGCCGGAAGTGAGGGAGACGCCTGATGCCTTCCATGAATGAGTTCGGCAACAACCTGTACACGGGGAAGACCTCTTTCCCGTTCGTCGGTCGCCGCCGCCTGTGGTTCATCATCGCGATCATCCTGGTCGTGGGCTCGGCTCTGGTGCCGCTGATCCGTCCGATCCAATTCTCGATCGAGTTCACCGGCGGGTCGCAGTTCACCGTCGCGGCGCCCGACAGCACCGATCAGCAGATCGCCACCGACGCGGTCAAGTCGGTCGTGCCCGAGTCGGCGACCAAGGTCGTCGTGGTGAACGGCGACGACATCCGCGTCCAGACCGACCAGATGACGGCCGATGAGACGCAGCAGGTCACCGCGGCACTCGCCGACGCGTACGGCGTCGACACTGCGGAGGTGACGTCGTCGTTCATCGGTCCGGCCTGGGGCGAGAGCGTCACGCGTCAATCGCTGTGGGGCCTGGCGATCTTCCTCGCCCTCACCTTCCTGATCCTGGCGATCTACTTCCGAACCTGGAAGATGTCGGCCGCGGCGATCATCGGCCTGCTCGACGTGCTCGTGATCACCGTCGGCGTCTACGCGCTGGCCGGCTTCGAGATCTCGCCGGCGGCGGTGATCGGATTCCTCACGATCTTGGCGTACTCCTTGTACGACACGACGGTCGTCTTCGACAAGATCCGGGAGAACACACATGAAGACGGCGAGAAATCGGCGCGTCTGTTCGGGGAGTCCGTCAACCTGGCGGTGAACCAGACCCTCGTGCGATCGATCAACACCTCGGTGGTCGCGGCGCTCCCGGTCGGAGCGATCCTCTTCATCGGATCGCTGTGGCTCGGTGCCGAGACCCTCACCGACATCTCGCTGTCGATCTTCGTCGGCATCCTCGTGGCGACGTATTCGACGCTGTTCGTCGCCGCTCCGCTCTACTCGCTCTTCCGCGAGAACGAGCCGCAGATCCGCGAGCGCGACGCCCGGATCCGCGAAGCGCGCCTGCGCGCGACGGTCGAAGCCTGACGTATCCGTCCGGTGGGAGCCGCTCCCGCCGGACGGACGTAGGATTGTCTGATGTTCTGATTCGGAGGTGAGCGGATGGCGGAAGCGCAGTCGCCGGCGCAGGGATCGAGCCTGCGGCGTCTGGTTCCCCGCATCTTCTCGCGCGCGTCCAGGGTCAACGACCTCGACAACCTGATCCGCACCGTCCGGGCCAACCATCCCCGCGGTGATTTCTCGGTGATCGAGCGCGCGTACGCGGTCGCCAAAGACAAGCACACCGGCCAGCAGCGGCAGAGCGGCGAGCCGTACATCACGCATCCGCTCGCCGTCGCGCAGATCCTCGCCGAGCTCGGTCTCGGACCGCGCGCCATCGCGGCGGCGCTCCTGCACGACACGGTCGAAGACACCGGCTACGCGCTGACCGACCTCACCGCCGAGTTCGGCGACGAGGTCGCGATGCTGGTCGACGGTGTCACCAAGCTCGACAAGGTCAAGTACGGCGAGAGCGCCCAGGCCGAGACCGTCCGCAAGATGATCGTGGCGATGTCGAAGGACATCCGCGTGCTCCTGATCAAGCTCGCCGACCGTCTGCACAATGCTCGTACCTGGGGCTTCGTCCCGCCGGAGAAGGCGGCGAAGAAGGCCAAGGAGACGCTCGAGATCTACGCGCCCCTCGCCAACCGTCTCGGTATCCAGGCGATCAAGTCCGAGCTCGAAGACCTCTCGTTCGCGGTGCTGCACCCCAAGATCTACAACGAGATCCACAGCCTCATCGCACAGCGCACTCCGCAGCGCGAGAAGTATCTGAGCCAGGTCGTCGAGGAGATCGACGAGGATCTGCGTGATCTGCGCATCCGCGGCAAGGTCTCGGGCCGACCGAAGCAGCTCTACTCCGTGTACCAGAAGATGGTGGTGCGGGGTCGCGAGTTCGACGACATCTACGACCTGATCGGCATCCGCGTGCTCGTCGCTTCGGTGCGCGACTGCTACGCCGTGCTGGGTGCGATCCATGCGCGGTGGACGCCGCTGCCCGGTCGGTTCAAGGACTACATCGCCACCCCGAAGTTCAATCTCTATCAGTCGCTGCACACGACCGTGATCGGCCCCGCGGGGCGCACGGTCGAGATCCAGATCCGTACGCACGAGATGCACCAGCAGGCCGAGTACGGCGTTGCGGCGCACTGGATGTACAAGGAGCGGATGAACGGCGGCAAGGCCGAGGTGCGGGCATCCGACACCGACATGGCCTGGCTCGCGCACATCTCCGACTGGCAGGCCGAGACGGCCGACCCGGGGGAGTTCCTCGACTCGCTGCGGTTCGAGATCGGCGCGAAGGAGGTCTACGTCTTCACGCCGAAGGGGCGCGTCGTCGGTCTTCCCGCCGGTGCGACGCCCGTCGACTTCGCGTATGCGGTGCACACCGAGATCGGCCATCGCACGATGGGTGCGAAGGTGAACGGTCGCCTGGTGCCGCTGGAGTCCGAGCTGAAGAGCGGCGACGTCGTCGAGGTCTTCACCTCGAAGAACCCGGATGCCGGACCGAGTCAGGACTGGCTCGGATTCGTCAAGAGCACCCGTGCGCGCAACAAGATCCGTGGCTGGTTCACGAAGGAGCGGCGCGAAGAGGCCATCGAACAGGGCAAGGAGGCGATCGCGCGCGCGATGCGCCGGCAGAACCTGCCCCTGCAGCGTCTGATGAGCCAGGACTCGTTCGCCGAGGTCGCCCAGCAGCTGCGCTACGAAGACGTCTCGGCGCTGTACGCGGCCGTGGGCGAGGGGCATATCTCGACCCAGTCGGTGCTCGAGAAGGTCACGGCCAACGTCGCCGCCAACGACACCACGACCGGCGCCATCGACCTGCCGGGCAGCGTGCCGACCCGCGAACCGCGTGCGGGCGACTCCGGCGTTCTCGTCCGCGGCGCCGCCGACATCCTCGTGAAACTCGCGAAGTGCTGCACGCCGGTTCCCGGGGATCCGATCGTCGGCTTCGTGACGCGCGGCAGCGGCGTCTCGGTGCACCGCAGCGATTGCGTCAACGTCAAGGCCCTGAGCAACGAGCAGGATCGATTCGTCGAGGTGTCGTGGGCGCCGACCACCAAGAGCGTGTTCCGCGTGCAGATCCAGGTCGAGGCCCTCGACCGTTCCGGTCTGCTGTCCGACGTCACGCGCGTGCTGAGCGAGCACCACGTCAACATCCTCTCCGCCACGGTCAACACCAATGACGACCGACTGGCGATCAGCCGGTTCGTGTTCGAGATGGGCGACGCCGTGCACCTCGACCGCGTTCTCAACGCCGTGCGCAGGATCGATGCGGTGTACGACGTGTACCGCGTCACGTCCTCCTGATACCGAGTCCCTCGAGAAGTTCCAGGGCACGTCGAGAGCCTGGCACGCGCCGCAGGGTGCGGATGCGTTCCCGCGCGGTCCCGATGAGACCCGGGTCGTGCTCGATGAGCATGTGCGCCCAGCGGTCCAGAGCGGGTTCCCGGTGGCTCCCGAGCGCGAGGTCGATCAGCGTGCGTTCGGGAGTCGTGATCGGGATGCCGCCGATGAGGACGAGGTCCTCGGCCGGGAGTGGCGTGTCGTGATATCGCACCCGTGGACTTTGCACGGCGCGGATGCGCCTCGCCACCGCTCGGCGAAGATGATGCGGGTTCGGCGGCGCATCGCATGCACCGTGCACCCATACCGCGCTCGGCCCGCAGACCGCGGTGCCCGGGTGCACGATCGTGGCGATCGACGCTGCCCGCACGTCGGCGCCCTCGACGAGATCGGCGGGGATGAAGGCCTCGCCGATGTCGACGACGTCGCCGTCGAGGCGGGCGGCGGTGAGCTCGGGCAGTGTCAGGCGTTGGCCGGGCAGATACAGGAAAGCGGGATGCACCAGGCCAGTGTGGCCCAGGGCATCCCGCTGTCGTGCGCTCGGACGGGAGCTGTGGAGAACTCGTCAGCCGCCGAGGGCGCTCAGCCAGGCGCGGCGCGCCTCGAGAGCGTCGGACGCTTCCTTGATCGCCTTCTTGTCGCCCGACTTCTCGGCCGTCGCGAGCTCGGACTCGAGCTTCTCGATCGCCTCGAGGAGCTGAGAGCTCATGTCGTTGGCGCGCGCCTTGGTCTCGGGGTTGTTCTTCTTCCAGTCGACCTCTTCGCGGGCCTTGAGGGCCTGCTCGATGACGCGGAGCTTGTCGTCGAGCGCGCGCTCCTTGTCGCGGGGGAAGATGCGGCCGATCTCATCCCACTGCCGCTGGATGCGCGTGAGCAGGGCGCGGGCGCGCTTGATGTTGGACTCGTCGGCAACGGCCTTGGCCTCTTCCAGAAGAGCCTGACGCGCCTCGATCTTGGGAGCGGACTCGGCCTCTTCGGCGGCGGACTGCTCGGCACGCGCGGCGTAGAGCGCGTCTCCGGCGGCCTTGAACCGGGCCCAGAGGGCGTCGTCCGCCTTGCGACCTGCGCGGCCGGCGGCCTTCCAGTCGTCGAGCAGCGTGCGGTAGGCGGGAATCCCGTCGGTGCCGCGCGGGGCGAGGGCTTCGGCGCGCTCGATGAGGCGGGTCTTCGCATCGCGGGCGGCCTTGTGCGTGTCGTCGAGCTCCGAGTAGAACGCACGACGGTGCTTGTCGACGACCGAACGAGCGTCGCGGAATCGCTTCCACAGCTGCTGCGACAGGCCCTTCGACAGGCGCGGGCCGTTCTGCTGCTGAGCCTGCCAGGCGTCGAAGAGCTCACCGAGCTCGGCGGTGACCTGCTTCCACTGCACCTTCGAGAGGTCGCGTGCGGCGATCGCCTCGGCGCGCTCCACCAGTGCGGTGCGCTCGGCGATGGCCTGGTCGAGCAGCTCCTTCGCGCGCTGCTGCTCCTCGGCCGTGGCCTCGGAGAGGGACGCGGTCAGCGTGTGCAGCCGCTCGAGGAGACCGGCGAGGTCACCGACGGCGGCAGCATCCGTGGCTTCGTCGACCAGGTGCCCGGCCTGCTTGACCAGATCGCTGGCGGTCGCGCCGCCGGCCTGGTGACGCTGTTCGAGGGTCTGCACCTTGAAGGCGATGTCCTCGTACTTGCGCACGAAGTAGGCGAGCGCCTCGTCGGGCGTGCCGTCGGGGTACTGGCCGACGACGCGCCAGTTCTCACCCTCGCGCACCTCGACCGTGCCGTCCTCGCTGACGCGACCCCACTTCGCAGCATCGCTGGAGACGGGGGCGGTGGACGCGGCCGGAACGGCGGCGGCGGGGGCGGGCAGCTTGCGCGGCAGCGGCTTCGCCGGGGGAGCGGGGACGGGGGGAGTCGGCTTCGAGGACTCGTTGGCAGACACAGTGTTCTCCTTGCGCGGTTGGCCGCGGGAGGCGGAAAGGACGATGTTCAGCCTAGTACGCCGCGACGATGCGATGCGGTGACGTTCCGCTCCGCGTCGGAGCGGGCGCGGATCACTCCGCCGGGGTCTCCTCGGGAGCGGGTGCCTCGGTGGGGGCGGGGGTCTCCACCGGAGCGTTCGGCTCGACGGACGAGGAGGGAGTGGGCGTGGGCTCCGGTGCCGTGACCTGTGCGTGCGCCACCTGGCTCGCGATCGCTGCGAGCACGAGGACCGCGCCACCCACGCCGGCGATCACGTTGTCGCGCACGCGGCGACGGATCTTCTCCTGGTGCTGAGCCGTGCGCGCCGCGTAGACCCGCGCGCGCTCGGCCCGGGTGCGCTCCTGCGCGCTCTTCGAACCGCGTGCCGCCATTGCGTGCTCCTCTCATCGACGCCGCCGGGCGACGTCGTCTCAGAGCATATCGTCGCCGGTGTCGGTGGACCGCATTAGCCTGGAGGGATGACCCCTGCCGCCGCCCTGCTCTCGGGGCAGACGCCGCTCGCCGTGCGCATGCGTCCCGTCTCGCTCGACGAGGTGGCCGGTCAGCGGCACCTGCTCCGTTCCGGCTCGCCGATCGTCGCCCTCGCCGACCCCGAGGCATCGTCGCCCGGCGCGGTCTCCATCATCCTCTGGGGGCCTCCCGGTACCGGTAAGACGACGCTCGCGCAGGCCATCGCCCGTTCTTCCGGTCGCCGCTTCGTCGAGCTCTCGGCGATCACGGCGGGGGTGAAGGACGTGCGCGAGGTCATGCAGGAGGCCATCACGCAGCGCGACCTCTACGGTCAGACGACGATCCTGTTCCTCGACGAGATCCACCGCTTCACGAAGGCGCAGCAGGACGCTCTCCTGCCCGGTGTCGAGAACGGCTGGGTGATCCTGATAGCCGCGACGACCGAGAACCCGTCGTTCTCGGTGATCTCGCCGCTGCTCTCGCGATCGCTCCTACTCACCCTGCAACCTCTCACCGACGACGACATCGGTCTGCTCGTCGATCGTGCCGTCACCGATGCTCGCGGCCTGCACGGCGCGGTGACGCTCAGCGATGAGGCGCGGGCCGCGCTCATCCGTCTCGCCTCCGGCGACGCGCGCCGTGCCCTCACCGGCCTCGAGGCCGGTGCGGCCGTTGCGCTCTCGCACGGGAGCCCGCCCGACGCGGAAGACGCCGGCGACGACGATGAGGACGCTGAGGTCGCCGACGACGACGAAGCCGGCGTGGCGAGCGGCGATACCGGGGAAGAAGCCGCCGGTGCGGCATCCGTCGTCCCGGAAGTCTCCGCCGATGACGTCGCGCAGGCCGTCGACCGAGCGCTGTTGCGCTACGACCGTCAGGGAGACGAGCACTACGACGTCATCAGTGCGTTCATCAAGTCGATTCGCGGGTCGGATGCCGATGCGGCGTTGCACTACCTCGCCCGGATGATCGAGGCGGGAGAGGATCCCCGGTTCATCGCTCGGCGGCTCGTGATCTCCGCCTCCGAAGACGTGGGCCTCGCCGATCCGCAGGCGTTGGTGATCGCCGTCGCCGCCGCCGACGCCGTGGCTTTCATCGGGATGCCGGAGGGGCGCATCCCGCTCGCCGAGGCGACCGTCTACCTCGCGACGACGGCCAAATCGAATGCGGCGTACGCGGGCATCGACGCCGCGATCGCCGACATCCGGAAGGGCGGCTTCGGCCGGGTCCCGCTCCACCTGCGCGATGCGCACTATCCGGGGGCGAAGCGGCTCGGTCATGGCCGCGGCTACGCGTACCCGCACGACAACGAGTTCGGCATCGTGGCCCAGCAGTACCTCCCCGACGAGTTGCAGGGGCGCCGCTACTACGCGCCGAAGGCTCTGGGGGCCGAGCGCGATGTCTCGGCGCGGCTCGAGAAGATCCGCCGCATTCTCGACGGGCGCTGACCCGCAGCCCCTGCCCGCAGCGGACGCCCGACCCTCTACAGTGTGCGGGTGACGCGTTCTCCTCTTCGCATTCCGCCCGATCGTGATCTCTCGATCGACTTCGTCCGCGCGATCTGCCTCCCGGTGGTGGTCGTGCTGCATGCGATCCAGATGGGCATCGAGGGCGATCCGCCCCGTGCCTTCAACGCACTCGCGGAGTGGACGCCGCTGGCCTGGATCACCTGGATCGGGATGATCATGCCCACGTTCTTCATCGCCGGAGGCTTCGCCGGCATCACCACCTGGCGCCGACTCGAGAAGAGAGGGGAGACGGCGGGGGAGTACATCCGCGTCCGGGCCCTCCGACTCGCGCGCCCGGTGTTCCTCGCGATGCTCGGCGTACTCCTCACCCTCGCGGTGATGGCGGTCTGCGGAGCCGATGCCGAGTTCCTCCGGACCTTCGCGTTCCGGCTCGCCGAGCCACTCTGGTTCATCGCGGTCTACGCGATCTGCACCTCGTTCGTACCGCTGATGGCCGCGCTGCACCGCCGTGCGGCCTGGACGACGTACTTCACACTGGCCTCGCTGGTCGTGATCGTCGATCTCGTCTCTCGTTTCGGGGGTCTGCCGATCGGCGCCCTCAATTGGCTCTTCGTCTGGCTCTTCGTGCAGCAACTCGGCTTCGGCGTGCGGGATCAGTGGTACTCGCGCCGTCCGCGGTGGTTGCTCCTGCTGCTGGCCGTCGCCGCCTACGGCCTCATGTGCGTCGCCGTCTTCGGGCTGGGCTACGACCCCGACATGATCGCCAACCTCAACCCGCCGACCGTGCTCCTGCTCCTGCTCGGTCTGGCGCAGGTCTACCTGTTCACGCTCCTTCAGCCGGCGATCCGCGCGCTCATGCGTCTGCGCCCCGCGCTCGTGATCATCGGCGCCCTCGGAATGTACGGGATGGTCATCTACCTGTGGCATACGGTCGCGATGGCGATCGTCGTCGGTGCACAGCAGGCGCTAGGGCTGCCGTTCCCTCCGGTGCTCACCCCCACATGGTGGATCACACGCATCCCGTGGGTGCTCGCGATCGTGGCGGTGCTCGCCGTGCTCTGCGCGACCGTCCCCCGGATCGAACGGATCTGGCCGGTCGAGAGGGCGCGCACCATGCCGCTGCCGGCGGCGATCGCGGCGACAGCGCTTCTCGTGGCGGGCGTCGGGTGGGTGCTCACCCAGGGCTATCTCACGCTCGGAACCGCTGTGGCTCTGGCGGCGATCGCATTCGCGATCGCGTGGCTCACCGTCGGCGGGCCCGGTCCGGATCGAGAGTCGGAGCCTCTGGAGGATGCGGCGGAATCCGGTGCATCGCGGGACGCGCGGCGCCTCTGATAGACTTGAGCGGCTCGAAACCGAGTTTTCGGGCATCTCCTCGTTCACACCACACCTCGACGGCGCCCCGGCGTGCGCCCCGAGGAAGAGCGCGGGTGATACGTCCGTGAGTCGCGAGAGACGCGACCACGTCATCGGAAGGACAGCTTCGTGACCACGAAGTCCCAGGACCGCCGCAAGGTGCGTCTGAGCCGTGCCCTCGGCATCGCTCTCACCCCGAAGGCCGCCCGCTACCTCGAGAAGCGTCCCTACGCTCCGGGTGAGCACGGCCGCACCAAGCGCAAGGCTGACAGCGACTACGCCGTCCGTCTGCGTGAGAAGCAGCGTCTGCGCGAGCAGTACGGCATCCGCGAGAAGCAGATGCGCAACACCTTCAACGAAGCCCGCCGCCAGGAGGGTCTGACCGGTGAGAACCTGGTCGAGCTCCTCGAGATGCGTCTCGACGCTCTCGTGCTGCGCGCCGGTTTCGCCCGTACGACGGCGCAGGCCCGCCAGCTCGTCGTGCACCGCCACATCCTCGTCGACGGCCAGCTCGTCGACCGCCCGTCCTTCCGCGTGAAGGCCGGACAGCTCATCCACGTCAAGGCCAAGAGCGAGGGCACCGAGCCCTTCCAGGTGGCAGCAGCCGGCGGTCACGCCGAGGTCCTGCCCCCCGTTCCGGGCTACCTCGAGGTCGAGCTCGACAAGCTCCAGGCCCGCCTGGTCCGTCGTCCGAAGCGCGCCGAGGTCCCCGTGACCTGCGAAGTGCAGCTCGTCGTCGAGTACTACGCGGCTCGCTGAGCCCACAGGGCGCTGATCTCAGCGTTCGAAACGAGAGGCGTCGGGGTGACCCGACGCCTCTCGTCGTTTTTGCATACGATGGAGACACCGCGCCTTCGCGGGTCAAGGCAAGGATGACGACATGAAGAACATGGTGTGGTTCCTGATCGGCGTGATCGGCGGCTTCGTCGCTGCGCATTTCATGAACAAGGACCCCCGCGGGCACGACATCCTCGCCGAGGTCGATGCCAGGATCAACGGCTTCACCGCGCTCATCGGCGACGCGTACCGCGCGCAGGAGGCCCGGCTCACCGAGCCGGAAGACCACTGACCCCTCGCGCAACCGCGCGGAACTTCTCACCTCCGAACAAGGACACCCGGGCACCCCTATGAATTCTGCGGAAATCGCGCAGCGCTATCTCGACTTCTTCGAGAAGAACGACCACGTCATCGTCCCCTCCGCCTCGCTCGTCAGCGACGACCCCTCCCTGATGTTCACGGTCGCGGGCATGGTGCCCTTCGTCCCGTACCTCACGGGCGTCGTGCCGTCGCCGCATCCGCGGATCGCCGACCTGCAGAAGTGCATCCGTACGAACGACATCGAAGAGGTCGGCAAGACCGCCCGTCATGGCACGTTCTTCCAGATGCTCGGCAACTGGTCGTTCGGCGACTACTTCAAAGAGGGCGCGATCCGCTACGCCTGGGAACTCCTCACCAGCAGCGAGGCCGATGGCGGCTTCGCGTTCGACGAGAAGGACCTCTGGGTCACGGTCTATGAGACCGATGACGAGGCCGAGTCGATCTGGCGCGACATCATCGGACTGAAGCCCGAGCGCATCCAGCGCCTCGGACGCGCCGACAACTACTGGAACACGGGTCAGCCCGGCCCGGGTGGCCCCGACTCCGAGATCTTCTTCGACCGGGGACCGGCGTACGGCAAGGACGGCGGCCCCGCGGCCGACGATTCGAGGTTCCTGGAGATCTGGAACCTCGTGTTCATGCAGGACTTCATCGAGAACATCCGCGGAAAGACCGAGTTCGACATCGTGGGCGAGCTCCCGCAGAAGAACATCGACACCGGCATGGGTCTCGAGCGCGTCGCCTTCCTCAAGCAGGGCGTCGAGAACATGTACGAGATCGACCAGGTGCGCCCCGTCCTCGATCGTGCCGTCGAGCTCTCCGGCCGCACCTATGGCAAGGTCCACGAGGACGACGTGCGCTTCCGCGTCATCGCCGACCACGTGCGCTCCTCGCTCATGCTGCTCTCCGACGGCGTGCGTCCGTCGAACGAGGGCCGCGGCTACATCCTCCGTCGCCTCATGCGCCGCACGGTGCGTGCGATGCGGCTGCTCGGCGTCGACGAGCCGGTCTTCCCCGAACTCTTCGCCACCTCGCGCGACGCGATGAAGTCGTCGTACCCCGAACTCGAGCGCGACTGGTCGACCCTCTCCGCGTCGGCGTTCGCCGAGGAGGAGACCTTCCGTCGCACGCTGGCCCAGGGATCGACGATCCTCGACCTGGCGCTCGACGAGACCAAGAAGGAGGGCAAGACGGCGCTGAGCGGCCCGGAGGCCTTCCTGCTGCACGACACCTACGGATTCCCGATCGACCTCACGCTCGAGGTCGCCGAGGAAGCCGGGCTCGAGGTCGACCGCGGCGCGTTCGACACGCTCATGCGCGAGCAGCGCGACCGCGCCAAGGCAGACGCACGCAACCGCAAGCGTCAGCTCGCGGATGTCTCCGTCTACCGGGAGCTGCGCGCTCTCGGCGAGACCGGCTTCGACGGGTACACCGAACTCGAGGTGCAGTCCCGCATCCTGGGCATCCTCGTCGACGGGCAGCCGGTGCGCAGCGCATCGGAGGGCCAGATCGCCGAGGTCGTCCTCGCTGAGACGACCCTGTACGCCGAGTCCGGAGGTCAGGTCGCCGACAAGGGAACGATCGTGGGCCCCGGCTTCGAACTCGAAGTGCTCGACGTGCAGCGTCCCGTGCCCGGACTCATCAGCCACACGGTGCAGGTGAGCACCGGATCGGTCGCCGTCGACGACGCCGCCACCACGGTCGTCGATGCGGCCAACCGTCGCGCGGCGCGTCAGGCGCACTCCGCGACGCACCTCGTGCACGCTGCGCTCCGCGACACGCTCGGTCCGACCGCCACGCAGGCGGGCTCGTTGAACCGCGCCGGCTACATGCGCTTCGATTTCTCCTGGTCGCAGGCGTTGTCGGCCGACACGCGCACCGAGATCGAGGAGATCACGAACCGCGCCGTCCACGACGCCCTAGAGGTCACCACGCGCATCGTCTCGCTCGACGAGGCGAAGGAAGCCGGCGCCATGGCGCTGTTCGGCGAGAAGTACGGCGACGTGGTGCGCATGGTCGACATCGGTGGCCCGTGGTCGCGTGAGCTCTGCGCGGGAACCCACGTCGGCTCCAGCGCCGAGATCGGCCTCGTCAGCCTCGTCGGAGAATCGTCGGTGGGAGCATCCAACCGTCGCATCGAAGCCCTCGTCGGCGTCGACGCCTTCCGTGAGCTCGCTGCCGAGCGTGCGATCGTCTCGCAGCTCACGAGTTCGCTGAAGACGCCGCGCGATCAGCTCGCCGAGCGCATCTCCGACCTCGCTGCGAACCTCAAGGCGGCGGAGAAGCGCATCGCTCAGTTCGAGTCCAAGGAGCGCGCGGGACAGATTCCCGCGATCGCCGACGCGGCGCGCCGGATCGCCGCGTTCTACGTCGCCACGGAGTCGCTCGGTGAGCTGGCCTCGGCCGACGATCTGCGCGAACTCGTGCTCGGCGTCCGCGACCGCCTCGGCTCCGATGCTGCGGTCGTCGCACTCGGCGCCGTGGTGAACGGTCGTCCGGTCGTGGTCGTCGCCACCAACGACGCCGCTCGCACCGCAGGTGCGAAGGCGGGAGCGCTCGCGAAGCGCGCCGCCGGAGTGCTCGGCGGAGGCGGCGGCGGGCGTGACGACGTCGCACAGGGCGGCGGAACGGATGCCGCGGCACTGCCCGCCGCACTCGACGCCATCGTCCAGGAGCTGCACGCAGCGTGAGCGGTTTCCGACGCGGGGTGCGCCTCGGCATCGATGTCGGGCGCGCCCGCGTCGGCGTCGCGCGGTGCGATCCCGACGGAATGCTCGCCGTCCCCGTCGAGACGGTGCCGCGCTCGGAGACCTCGATCGATCGGCTCGTGGAGCTCGCGGCCGAGTACGAGCCGATGGAGTTCGTCGTCGGTCTCCCGGTGAACATGCAGGGCGCGGACACCGCGTCGACGGTGGACGCACGGGAGTTCGCCGCAGCCCTTCGCACGCGCACCGGTGTCCCGGTACGGCTCGTCGACGAACGGCTCAGCACGGTGTCCGCGCACGCGGCCCTGCGTTCTTCAGGTCGAAATCAGAAGAACTCTCGTAGCATTGTGGATCAGGTCGCCGCGGTGGTGCTGCTGCAGCAGGCGATCGACACGGAGAAGAGCACCGGAAACCCGGCCGGTGCCGCTGTCCCGTCCGACGAGGAGCATCCCTGAACATGTCCGAACGCGATGGCGCGTCCCCCGCGCCCGATGCGAACGAGCCGCTCGGCGATCTCTTCGCGAACCTCCCCGAGCCGACGCAGCAGCATCCGACGGCCGATTACAGCGGCCCGGCGCCCGGCTCCCGGCGCGCCGCCCGTGAGGCCGCGCGCCGAGGCGACGCGTCACCCGAGACGACTCCCGCCGCGCTGCCCGACGCCGTGGACCCGGTCGGCGCCCCCGTCCCGGCAGTCGAGCCCGCGACATCGGCGGTCGAACCGGTGACGTCGGCTGCCGAGCCCGTGCGTCCGTCCGCCGAAGAGGTGCGGATCGCGCCGGCACGCAGGGAACCGGCACCCGTCGCCGCTCCCACCGCCGAAGCCGTCCAGGGAGAGGCCCCGATCGGCGGAGGCCTCGACGCTCTGTTCGTGGCTCCCGATGACGACCGCGCTCTGGCGAAGGCACCGAGGAAGCGACGTCGCGGGTGTCTGATCGCGCTGCTCGTCATCCTGGTGATCGTCGGCGGTATCGCCGCCGCCGGCGCCTGGGCGATGAACACCTACGGCGAGCAGATCAACGACATCATGGGCTGGGGTGAGCCGAAGGACTACGAAGACGGCGAAGCCTCCGGCGAAGCCTTCGTCACGATCAAGGACGGCGATACCGGACGCCCGGTGTCGACGGCACTCTACGAGGCCGGTGTCACCAAGACCGAGGACGTGTTCTACGACTACCTGATCGAGGAGAACATCGCTGTCACCTTCTACCCGGGTGTGTACCGCCTGCAGAAGAAGATGACCGCCGCAGCCGCGCTCGAGGAGCTGGGCAACGAAGACAACAAGCTCGAGAACACGGCGTCGGTGTCGGAGGGCGGCACGATCGAGTCCTCCCTGGCGGCGATGGCCGAGTCGCTCGGTCTGCCGGTGGAGGACTTCGAAGCCGCCGTCGCCGATCCCTCCGCCTACGGCGTCGACGCGCCGAGCCTCGAGGGGTGGCTGTTCCCGGCCGTGTACACCTTCGATCCCGAGGTGACGGCGACGCAGGTCATTCAGCGCATGGTCGATCGCACGCGGGAGGCGTTGACCGAAGCGGGCGTTCCCGATACCGACGCCGAGCGCATCCTGACGATCGCGTCGATCATCCAGCGCGAGGGCCGCACGGCCGACTTCGCGAAGGTGAGCCGCGTGATCGAGAACCGTCTCGACATCGACATGAAGCTGCAGATGGACTCGACGGCCCAGTACGGGTACGGCTCGCTGCACGAGGGAGTCGTGTCGAGCTCGACCGAGGCTCTGGAAGACGACAACGACTGGAACACCTACGTGCGCACGGGGCTTCCGGTGACGCCGATCGCGAGTCCGAGCTTCGCCGCGATCGATGCCGCGATGCACCCCGAGGACGGTCCCTGGCTGTACTTCGTCACGATCGACCTGTCGACGGGCGAGACGCAGTTCTCGGAGACGTACGAGGAGCACCAGGCCGGCATCGAGAAGTGGCGCGAATGGTGCCGGGCGAATCCGGATGCCGGCTGCTGACGCTCGTTCCCCCCACCGGCTCGCGGTGTGGGGGGATCCGATCGCTCACTCGAAGTCTCCGGCGCTCCATGCCGCGGCCTATCGTGTGCTCGGGCTGGACTGGGATTACGACCGCCGCCGCGTGAGCGCCGACGACCTGCCGTCGGCGCTGTCCGGTCTCGACGGATCGTGGCGTGGACTCTCGCTCACGATGCCCCTCAAGGAACAGGCGTTCCGGGCCGCGGCGGTGCGCGATCGCCATGCGACGCTCACGGGAGCCGTGAACACGCTCCTGCTCGACGGCGGGCCGGCGGGGTTCAACACCGACGTCGGGGGGATCGTCGACGCCCTGGCCGATGACGGGATGCGGGCGGCGAGCATCGTGCGCATCCTCGGTGCCGGGGCGACGGCGGCATCCGCCCTGGTCGCTGCGGCGGAGATCGGTGCCGAGCGGGCGGAGATCCGCGCGCGACGGCCGGATCGCGCTGCGGCACTGGTCGATCTCGGCGGCAGTCTCGGCGTGACCGTCTCCGTCGCCTCGTTCGATTCGCCTCCCACCCCGGTGGATCTGACGGTCGCGACGCTTCCGTCGGGTACGTCTCTTCCCGCAGACGTCGCCCTGCCATTGGCGGGTGGCGGGGGAGTGCTCTTCGATGCCGCCTACGCGCCCTGGCCATCGGCGCTGGCGGCGGTGTGGAGCGACGCACCCGTCGTGTCGGGCCTCGGGATGCTGCTCCATCAGGCGATCCGTCAGATCCGCGTCTTCCTGCACGGTGACCCGGCGCACGTGCTCGACGACGAGGCATCCGTCCTGGCCGCGATGCGCGCTGCTCTCTGACTCCGCGCGCTCTGTGACACGTCGCTGAAACGCGGACGGCGGGCGCGGCCGCGCATGGGAGACTAGAGGAATGCTCCGCGTGCTGACGGCCGGCGAATCGCACGGCCCCGAACTCATCGCCATCATGGAGGGCCTTCCCTCCGGTGTCCCGATCTCCTCCGAGGCGATCCAGGCCGACCTCCAGCGTCGGAAACTCGGCTACGGGCGCGGCTCGCGCATGAAGTTCGAGCAGGACGAGCTGAGCATCTCCGGCGGCGTCCGCCACGGCAAGACCCTGGGGAGTCCGATCGCGTTGCGCATCGGAAACACCGAGTGGCCGAAGTGGACCGAGGTCATGAACCCCGAGCCCGCCGAGCTCACCGACAAGTCCCGCGGCCGCGGCGCCCCGCTCACCCGCCCCCGCCCGGGTCACGCCGACCTCGTGGGCATGCAGAAGTACGACTTCGACGAGGCCCGCCCGATCCTCGAGCGTGCGAGTGCTCGGGAGACCGCCGCCCGCGTCGCGCTGGGTGCCGTCGCCCGTTCCTTCCTCAGCGAGCTCGGCATCCGTCTCGTGAGCCACACCCTCTCGATCGGACCGGTCGCCGTGCCGGCGGATTCACCGCTGCCGACGCCGGACGACGTCGACGCCCTCGACGCCGATCCGCTCCGGTGCTTCGACGCGACCACCTCCGCGCTGATGGTCGCCGAGGTCGACGACGCGAAGAAGGACGGTGACACCCTCGGCGGCATCGTCGAGGTGCTCGCCTACGGCCTTCCGCCGGGGCTCGGCTCGCACGTGCACTGGGACCGCCGGCTCGATGCCCGCCTCGCGCAGGCGCTGATGAGCATCCAGGCCATCAAGGGGGTCGAGGTCGGCGACGGATTCGAGACGACACGTCGTCGCGGCTCGGCCGCCCACGACGAGCTCTTCGCGACCGACGGCGGCATCACCCGCGGCTCCGACCGAGCCGGCGGAACCGAGGGCGGGATGTCGACCGGCACCGTGCTGCGCGTGCGCGCCGGCATGAAGCCGATCGCCACGGTGCCGCATGCGCTGCGCACGATCGACATCGCGACCGGTGACGACGCGACGGCCCACCACCAGCGCTCCGACGTCTGCGCCGTCCCCGCGGCGGGCGTCGTGGCGGAGGCGATGGTCGCCATCGAGCTCGCCCGGGCCGTGCTCGAGAAGTTCGGCGGCGACAGCGTCGGCGAGACCCGTCGCAACCTCGAGGGATACCTCGCGGCGATCCCGGCGGAGCTGCGCACCGCGCCGGCATCCGAGGCCGCGCTGCTCGCGCATGACGAACAGCACTGATCCGCTCACACTGGTGCTCGTCGGTCCCATGGCTGCGGGCAAGACCAGTGTGGGGCGGCGTGTCGCACGCCGCCTGGGCGTGCCGTTCATCGACACCGACAAGCGCATCGTCGCCGCCCACGGCCAGATCCCCGTGATCTTCGCCGAGCACGGCGAGGGTCACTTCCGCGAGCTGGAGCGGCTCGCGGTCGCCGACGCACTCGCGGAGGGCGGCGTGATCTCCCTCGGCGGCGGCGCCGTGACGGATGCCGGGACCCGCGCGCTGCTGGGCGCGCATCCCGTGGTCTTCCTCACGGTGAGTCCCGAGGCGGTCGCGGATCGGATCCGCGGAGCCGGGCGCCCGCTGCTCGAGTCGGAGGATCCCCTGGAGCGATGGACCTCGATCTTCGAGGCGCGCCGGGACTGGTACGAAGAAGTGGCAACGGCGACGTTCGACACGTCGCGCCGGCCGATGCAAAAGATCGCAGACGAGATCGTCACCTGGAGGAGAGAGCAGCGATGACCACCACGACCATCAGCGTCACCGGAGACGATGCCTACGACATCGTGATCGGCCGGGACATCCTCGACCGCGTGTCGGAGGCGCTGACGCCCACGGTGCGCAAGATTCTCGTGGTGCACCCTCCGACGCTCGCCGCGCGGGCGGCCGAACTACGCGACAGACTCCTTGCCGACACCGAGAACGGTCCGCGCGAGGTTCTGCTCGCAGAGATCCCGGATGCCGAGCAGGGCAAGCGCATCGAGGTGGCGGCCTTCTGCTGGCAGGTGATGGGTCAGGCGGACTTCACGCGCACGGATGCCGTGATCGGCTACGGCGGGGGAGCGGTGACCGACCTCGCCGGTTTCGTGGCCGCGACCTGGCTGCGCGGCATCCAGCTCGTGCAGGTGCCCACCACCGTCCTCGGTCTCGTCGACGCCTCCGTCGGGGGCAAGACCGGGATCAACACCGCGGAGGGCAAGAACCTCGTGGGGGCGTTCTGGGCGCCGCGTGCGGTGATCGGCGACCTCGACGAGCTGCGCAGCCTCAGCGCCAACGAGGCGACGGCCGGGTTCGCCGAGGTCGTGAAGGCCGGCTTCATCTGGGCGCCGGAGATCCTCGACATCGTCGAGGCGGATCCCGCACGCGCCGTGGATCCCGCCTCTGACGAGTTCCGCCGCGCCGTCGAGCTCGCGATCGGGATGAAGGCCGCCGTCGTCTCGGAGGACTTCCGAGAGGCCGGTCAACGCGAGATCCTCAACTACGGCCACACGCTCGGACACGCCATCGAGCATGCCGAGCGCTACCGCTGGCGCCACGGCGCGGCGATCTCGGTGGGGATGCTCTTCGCTGCCGAGCTCTCGCGTCTCGCCGGGCGTCTGTCCGACGAGGCGGCGCTGCGCCACCGCGCGGTTCTCGAGTCGCTCGGTCTTCCGACCTCGTACCGCGCGGGCGCCTGGCCGCAGCTCTTGGCCACGATGCAGCGCGACAAGAAGAGTCGTGGGGGAATGCTCCGCTTCATCCTGCTCGACGACATCGCCAAGCCGACCGTTCTCCAGGCTCCCGACGAGTCGCTGCTCTTCGCCGCCTACCAGGAGGTCGGCGCGTGAGCGCTCGGATCCTGCTGGTCAACGGCCCCAACCTCAATCTGCTCGGCACGCGCGAGCCCGAGGTCTACGGCACAGCGACGCTCTCCGACGTCGAGCGTCTCGCGACCGATGCCGCCGCCGCGGCGGGCTACGAGATCCGGGCGATCCAGAGCAATCACGAGGGCGTCCTGATCGATGCGATCCAGGCCGCCCGCGAGGACTGCGCCGCGATCGTGATCAACCCCGGCGGGCTCACCCACACGTCCGTGGCGCTGCGTGACGCATTGACCGGTATCGCCCTGCCCTTCGCCGAGGTGCACATCTCGGACGTGCACGCGCGCGAGGAGTTCCGCCACCACTCCTACCTCGAGGACGTCGCCGCCGTGCGGGTGATCGGGCGCGGCGTGGAGGGGTACGCCGAGGCCGTGCGACGGCTCACCGCCCTCATCCCGTAGAATCTACTGTCGGCCGGGTCCGCGCCCTGCGAGGGCGGCCGCGAAAACCACACAGGAACGGAACTCTCAGCGCATGGCATCTACCGCAGACATCAAGAACGGCGTCGTCCTCAGCATCGACGGGCAGCTCTGGAGCGTCATCGAGTTCCAGCACGTGAAGCCCGGAAAGGGCGGTGCGTTCGTGCGCACCAAGCTCAAGAACGTCGTCTCCGGCAAGGTCGTCGACCGCACGTACAACGCGGGCGCGAAGATCGACATCGAGAACGTCGACCGCCGCGACTTCACCTATCTGTACAACGACGGCGACGGCTTCGTCTTCATGGACGCCACCGACTTCGACCAGCTCACGGTCGGCGCGGCCACGGTCGGCGATGCGAAGAACTTCCTGCTCGAGAACCAGCAGGTCACGATCGCTCTGAACAACGGCAACCCGCTGTACATCGACCTTCCGGCGTCGGTCATCCTCGAGGTGACGTACACCGAGCCCGGTCTGCAGGGCGACCGCTCGTCGGCCGGCACGAAGCCCGCAACCCTCGAGACCGGCTACGAGATGCAGGTTCCACTGTTCCTCGAGACGGGCACCAAGATCAAGGTCGACACCCGCACGGGTGAGTACCTGGGTCGCGAGAAGTAAGGCGTGAGCGCTCGGACGAAGGCGCGCAAGCGCGCACTCGACATCCTCTTCTCCGCCGACGTGCGCGGAGACGACGTCGCCATCGCCCTCGCGGCCGAGGCCAAGCGGGCGGCGAGCGAACCTGCTCGCGAGGCCTCGTGGCTGTACGCCCGTGAGATCGTCGACGGCATCATCGATCACCGCGACGAGATAGACGAGCAGATCACCACGCACAGTCGTGAGTGGAAGATCGAGCGGATGCCGGCGGTCGACCGCGCACTCCTGCGCATCGCCGTCTGGGAGATCTTGCACAACGACGAGGTCCCGACGGCCGTCGCGATCGACGAGGCGGTGGAGCTCGCCAAGGAGTTCTCGACCGATGACTCGGGCGCGTTCGTGCACGGTGTCCTCGGCCGGGTGTCCCGCGCGGCCTGAACGCTCTGATCGCACCTCCGCCGCGTGTCGGAGGTGCGGGGGAGGATGAGGTCCATGGCGCTCCCGATCGATCCCGCGCGACGCGAACCGTCGCGTCCGGACGACGGATGGCGCGCGCTGCTCGGTTCGCGCGACGACGCTGATGACGACCTCGCTCCGCTCGCGCTCGGTGTCGAGCTCCGCTACCGCGAGGCGCGCGGGGGCAACCCGTGGGCGGCCCGACCGCTCCGTGCGGCGACACCTCGCGACGTCGCCCGGCGCACGGGAGAGATCCTCCTCGGCATCCGCCCTCTGGAGCGCAGCGCCGCCAGCGGTGCGTGGGTACAGGGCGGCGCCACGTGGGACGCCGTTCGGCGGTCGTCGGCGCGGTACGGGCGTGAGCGTTCGCGCTGGTTCGCTGACCTCCTGAGCATCGCGCGCGATTCACTGCTCTCGGGCACAGCGGGTGACTGGTTGCTGGTCGACCACCTCGAATCCCGTCTGCTGTGGTCCCACCTCCGCGCGGGCGCGGCACTCGGCATCCCGCTCGTCCCGACGCAGAAGGATGTCGAGGTCGTGCTGGCCGACCGTGCGGGTGTGCGCGCGGACATCGCCAGGAACGACGAGGGCGACCTCGAGGTGTCGGCCGCGGTCGAGTTCGACGGCGAGACGATCGGCGACGCAGACATCCGCCCGATCGGACGCAGCGGCGTCTACGCCGTGACCTCCCGTGGGCACCGGGTGCGGGTGGTCCTGTCCGAGATACCGCTCAGCGACTCGGTGCACGCGCTGGTCGCCGCTCCCGGCCCCCTGGTCGTGCCGCATGCAGAAGAAGAGGCGTTCCTGCGCGAGGCGTATCCGCTGCTGGCGCGGCGCATCGAGGTGCGCGGCAGTGCGCGGGTCGATCTTCCGCCGTTGCCCTTGCCGACACCGGTGCTCCAGCTCACGTTCCGTCGCGGCGACACGATCGCCTTCGCGTTCGAATGGGAGTACCGGGGCTTCGGTCGCGTGCCTCTCGACGAGTCCACCCACGGCGTGCGCGATCGGGCGGCCGAGACGGCAATCCTCGAACCGATCCTCGCGGTCTGGCAGCGGGCGACAGGGGCGCGCTTCACATCGACGGGTGCGTTCCACGACGTCGAAGCCGCCGAGTTCGTCACGCATCTCGTCCCCCGTCTCGAGGTCGAGGGGGTGCTCGTCGAGGTGTCCGGTCGACGCAAGACGTATCACGAGCTCACCGGCGAACCGGAGGTGACGGTCTCGACGGTCGAATCCGCCGACCCCGACTGGTTCGACCTCGGCGTGCTCGTGCGCATCGACGGCCGACTGATTCCGTTCGAACCGCTCTTCGCCGCTCTGACGAAGGGGCGTAGGAAACTCCTCCTCGTCGACGGGAGCTACTTCTCGCTGCAGCATCCTGCGCTGGATCGCTTGCGCGAACTGCTCGAGGAGGCCGCCGACCTCGACGAGTGGGAGACCGGGCCCCGCATCAGCCGTCATCAGACCGACCTCTGGGAGGAGTTCGAGGATCTCGCCGATCAGGCTCTCCCCGCCGTCACCTGGCGGGCCACGGCCGAAGGGCTGCGCGCTGCCACGGGTGTGCCGTCCGCACCGATGCCGCAGGGGATCACCGCCGAGCTGCGTCCGTATCAGAAGGAGGGATTCGACTGGCTCGCCTTCCTCTGGCAGCACCGGTTGGGCGGGATCCTCGCCGACGACATGGGCCTGGGGAAGACACTCCAGATCCTCACTCTGATCGCGCATGCCCGCGAGACGGGCGAGCGCCGGCCGTTCCTCGTGATCGCGCCGACGTCGGTCGCCGGAACGTGGCATTCCGAGGCGGCCAGGTTCGCCCCCGGGCTGACGGTGCAGGTGCGCGGCGCGACGCGCTCGTCCGGTCTGGCCGAGCCGTTCGGCGCCGACGTGGTCGTCACCACCTACGCGGTCGCCCGTCTCGACGCGGATGCCTTCGCCGCGGTCGAGTGGGCGGGGATCGTGCTCGATGAGGCCCAGTTCGTCAAGAATCCCGCGACCAAATTGCACCGCGCGATCGAGGGCTTCCGCTCGGACGTGACGATCGCCGTGACCGGAACCCCCCTCGAGAACAGCCTCACCGAGCTCTGGGCGCTGCTCCAGCTCACCGCACCCGGTCTCTTCCCCTCCGCCCGAAAGTTCCGTGAGCGCTACCTCCAGCCGATCGAGCAGGGCAAGGTCCCCGAGAACGAGGAGGGCGGCCCCTACCGTCAGCGTCGTCTCGCGCAGCTGCGGCGACGGATCCGCCCCCTGGTGCTGCGGCGCACCAAGGAGCACGTGGCCCCCGACCTCCCCTCGAAGCAGGAGCAGATCCTCGAAGTCGAGCTCAGCGCCTCGCATCGCGCGCTGTACGAGGCCGTGCTGCAGCGCGAGCGTCAGAAGGTGCTCGGTCTGCTGCCCGATCTCGATCGCAACCGGTTCATCGTGTTCCGTTCGCTGACGCTGCTGCGGATGCTGAGCCTGTCGCCGGCCCTCATCGATGCGAACGATCGCCGGATCGGGTCGCGCAAGCTCGACGTTCTCCTGGAGAGGGTGGCCGAACTGCAGGAGGAGGGCCACCGCGCCCTCGTCTTCAGCCAGTTCACGTCGTTCCTCGACCTCGCCGCCGAACGGCTCACCGCCGCCGGTATCCCGTATGCGCATCTCGACGGAGCGTCCCTGCGCCGACAGGAGATCGTCGACGGCTTCCGGGACGGCACGCAGCCGGTCTTCCTCATCAGCCTCAAAGCGGGTGGGTTCGGCCTGACGCTCACCGAGGCCGACTACGTTTTCCTGCTGGACCCGTGGTGGAACCCGGCGGCCGAGGCGCAGGCCGTCGACCGCACGCACCGCATCGGACAGTCCTCGCAGGTCTTCGTCTATCGCATGATCTCGGTGGGCACGATCGAGGAGAAGGTGCTCGACCTGCAGCGGCGCAAGGCACGGCTCTTCTCGGCCGTGATGGACGACGAGGCCCTCTTCGCCCAGGCGCTCACCGCGGACGACATCCGCGGACTCTTCGACGACTGAGTCTCCGACACCGGGTTATCCACGGCCCGGTCGCCGCGGACGCACAGCGGGGCGCGGGTAGAATCGGTGCCGTCCAGGAGGGCGCTCGAACAGGGGCGTCCGGGATGCACCAGGAGGAGCGCAATGCGGATCACGGGACTCGGCCACGCCGGGATGTTCATCGAGACGGTTGGCGGGAACATCATCTGCGACCCCGTGCTCGGACCGTCCTTCTTCGGCTCCTGGTTCCCCTTCCCCGACAACCGCGCGCTCGACTGGGAGCGCTTCGGGAGGGAAGCGGACTTCCTCTACATCTCGCATCGTCACCGCGACCACTTCGACCCGAAGCTGCTCGAGCGGTACATCCGCAAGGACATCGAGGTGCTGCTGCCCGAGTACCCGATCGACGATCTCGAGCAGGACATCCGGGCCCTCGGTTACACCAACATCACGTACGCGCCCGCGGGCGAGATCATCGAGCGCGGCGACCTCAAGATCATGATCACCCCGCTGCGCGCCCCCAGCGACGGCCCGATCGGCGACTCCTCGCTCAGCGTCGACGACGGCACCGGGTCGGTGCTGAACCAGAACGATTCGCACCCGCTCGACCTCGACAGCCTGCTGCACTTCGGCAAGCCCGACGCGTATTTCACCCAGGTCTCGGGCGCGATCTGGTGGCCGATGGTCTACGACCTCCCGATGGATGCGAAACAGAACTTCGCCCAGCTCAAGCGCGAGGCGCAGAACAAGCGCGCGATGTACTACATCGAGAAGGTCGATGCGCCGCACGTGTTCCCGATGGCGGGACCGCCCATGTTCCTGCGCGACGAGCTCTTCGACTTCAACGGCACGGGGCGCAACGGCGAATCGATCTTCACCGACCAGAAGCAGTTCCTCGCGCACATGAAGGAGCTGGCGCCGCAGTACGACGGTCAGCTCTTCATCCCCGGTACGGTCGTCACGGTCGCCTCGGGTGACGTCACGACCGAGCAGACGCTGTACACCGATGCCGAGATCTCGCACATCTTCGACGAGAAGTGGGACTACCTCGAGGAGCAGCGCGCCAGTCGTCAGCAGGAGATCCGCGACGAAGAGGCCTCGCGAGCCGAGGCGCTGCCCGCGGAGGAGATCCTCGCGGCGATCAAGGAGTGGTGGGAGCCGCTGCTGAAGAAGTCCCGCACGATCCGTCTCGGCGTCGGCGGCAACGTGCGGTTCCGGATCGGCGACCTCGACATGGTGGTCGACTTCCCGCGCGCCAAGGTGCGCGAGTACGCGGGGGAGGAGTGCGTCTACTGGTACACGATCCCCGCCGACCTCGTCTCGACGAACATCCGTGATCACGAGATTGACTGGTCGAACTCGATCTTCCTGTCGATGCAGTTCCAGGTCGGGCGCAGCGGCAAGTTCAACGAGTTCCTGACGACGTTCCTCAAGTGCCTGTCGGTCGACCGCATCGAGTACGTCGAGAACTGGTACCAGGAGCAGACCGACCAGACCGAGGACGCCGAGATCGGCGACTGGCTCGTGCAGCGTCGGTGCCCGCACCTGCGCGCCGACCTCACCCGCACCGGAACGGTCGACGGCGACGGCATCCTCACGTGCAGCATGCACGACTGGAAGTGGGACCTGAAGACCGGTCGCTGCCTCTCGACGAGCGGTCACCCGATCCGCTCCTCGAAGCTCGAGGAGCCGGCCGGCGACGTGCTCGCCGAGGCGAGCTGACCGCGTGACGCTCCCGGCCCTTGAGGGCGCGCGGTGGGTGGTGCGTTCGACGACCGATCGACTCCTGCGCATCGCAACGGACTTCTTCGCCGAGCAGGGTTTCGCCGTACGAGAGTCCGCGTTCACCGGTACCGCCGACGAGGCGGGATGGATCGCGGTCGCCCTCGAAGCGAGCGGACGAGGGGCGGCGGCGCACCGGAGGAGTCGCCTGGCGAGCTTCCTGGCCGGACGCCGGGAGGAATCGTCTCGGTCCGACACGCCGCAGGTCGTCATCATCGCGACGGCACGGCGCGTGTCGAACGGGATAGCCGAGCTCGTCGCCTATCCGCACGCCGCCCCGGAGAGTGCTCCCGCGATCGTCGAGACGGCGGCGGCTTCCATCGCAGCCGCGCTCGCGGCGATCACCTCTGCGGCCGGTGCCGAGTCGGCGATGCTTTCACACGAGCGCCTCCGCTCCGCACCAGAGGATGAATGCCCCGCTTCGGACGCGAGGGCCCGCGACGTGCTCGGCTGGCGCTGACACCCCGCTAGACTGGTGAGGAAAGCAACCTTTAACACCGTCCTGTGAGGCGGAGAAGGGAGCGGCTGATGAGTGCACGCACCGTCTTGCACGAAGCCGATATCTCGCGGGCTCTGACCCGTATCGCGCACGAGATCCTCGAATCGAATCGAGGGGCCGATGACATCGTCCTGCTGGGTATCCCGACCCGCGGAGTGACGCTCGCCCGTCGCCTCGGCGCTCTGATCAGCGAGATCGCTCAGCGTCCCGTTCCGGTGGGCGCCCTCGACGTCACGCTCTTCCGCGACGATCTGGCGAAGCATCCGACGCGTTCTCCGCGTCCGACCGAGATCCCCGCCGGCGGTATCGAGGGGCGCACGGTCGTGCTCGTCGACGACGTGCTCTTCTCCGGTCGGAGCATCCGTGCCGCGCTCGACGCGATCCAGTCGATCGGCCGCCCGTCCGTCGTGCGACTGGCGATCCTGGTCGACCGCGGCCACCGCGAGCTGCCGATCCGCCCCGATTTCGTCGGCAAGAACATCCCCTCCGCGCGCACCGAGCGCGTCAACGTGCGTCTCGTCGAGAATGACGGGGCCGAGGAGGTGACGATCGGCGAATGAGGCATCTCCTGGATACCCGCACCCTCGATCGCGCCACCGCGCTGCGCATCCTCGACGTCGCCGAGGACATGTCCGACACGCAGTCCCGCGAGGTCAAGAAGCTCCCGACCCTGCGGGGCAAGACCGTCGTGAACCTCTTCTTCGAGGACTCGACGCGGACGCGAATCTCGTTCGAGGCCGCCGCCAAGCGCCTCTCGGCCGATGTCATCAACTTCGCCGCCAAGGGCTCCAGCGTGTCGAAGGGCGAGAGCCTCAAGGACACGGCCCAGACCCTCGAGGCGATCGGTGCCGACGCGGTCGTCATCCGTCACCCCGGCTCCGGCGCCCCGCAGACGCTGGCGACGAGCGGATGGATCTCCGCCGGTGTCGTCAACGCCGGCGATGGAACGCACGAGCACCCCACTCAGGCGCTGCTCGACGCGTTCACGATCCGCAAGCGGCGGTTCGGTGCCGACAGCCGAGGCCGCGACCTCTCCGGCGTGCGCGTCGTGATCGTCGGCGACGTGCTGCACTCCCGGGTCGCGCGCTCGAACGTCTGGCTCCTCACGACCCTCGGCGCCGACGTCACCGTCGTCGCGCCGCCGACGCTCGTGCCGCAGAACGTATCGCTGTGGCCGATCCGCGTGGTCTACGACCTCGACGAGGCGCTGGCCGGCGAACCGGACGCGGTCATGATGCTGCGGATTCAGCTCGAACGGATGAATGCCGCGTATTTCCCTACTGAGCGGGAGTATTCACGGCGCTGGGGACTCGACGCACGGCGTGTGGCCGGTCTTCCGGACGGTAGCATTGTGATGCACCCCGGACCGATGAACCGCGGACTGGAGATCTCCTCCGAAGCGGCCGATTCGCCCCGCTCCACGGTGCTGGAGCAGGTCACCAACGGAGTATCCGTGCGCATGGCGGTGCTGTACCTGCTGCTGGCAGGGGAACGAGACGACGAACGAGGGGGAGACCTGTGAGCGAGACCCTCGTCATCACCGGCGCGAAGCTGCTCGGCACGGACAGTGCCGACATCATCATCGAGGACGGCCTGATCGCCGAGATCGGCAGCGGTCTCAGCCGCGCCGGGGCTCGAGTCATCGACGCCGAGGGCCTGGTCGCACTGCCGGGCCTGGTCGACCTCCACACCCACCTGCGGGAGCCCGGCTACGAGGCATCCGAGACCATCCTCACCGGCACGCGGGCCGCGGCATCCGGCGGGTTCACGGCCGTCTTCGCGATGCCGAACACCTCGCCGGTCGCCGACACCGCCGGCGTGGTCGAGCAGGAACTCGCCCTGGGCGAGGCCGCCGGCTACGCCACCGTGCAGCCGATCGGCGCGGTCACCGTCGGGCAGAAGGGCGAGCGGCTGGCCGAGCTCGGGGCGATGGCCTCCTCGCGCGCCCGGGTACGCGTCTTCAGCGACGACGGCTTCTGCGTCTTCGATCCGCTCATCATGCGGCGCGCGCTCGAGTACGTGAAGTCCTTCGACGGCGTCATCGCCCAGCACGCACAGGATCCGCGCCTCACCGAGGGCGCCCAGATGAACGAGGGCACCGTCTCGGCGGAGCTCGGGCTCACGGGCTGGCCCGCGGTCGCGGAGGAGTCGATCATCGCGCGTGACGTGCTGCTCGCCGAGCACGTAGGGTCGCGCCTGCACGTCTGCCATCTGTCGACGGCCGGGTCGGTGGACATCATCCGCTGGGCCAAGAAGCGCGGGATCGCGGTGACCGCCGAGGTCACCCCGCACCACCTGCTCCTCACCGACGAGCTCGTGCGAGGATACGACGCCCGCTACAAGGTCAACCCGCCGCTGCGCCGCGAGGAGGACGTGCTCGCCGTGCGCGAGGGCCTCGCCGACGGCACGATCGACATCGTGGCCACCGATCATGCGCCGCACCCGAGCGAGGCGAAGGCGTGCGAGTGGCAGGCCGCCGCGAACGGCATGGTGGGGCTCGAGAGCGCCCTGCGCGTCGTGCACCAGTCGATGGTGCAGACCGGACTGCTCGGCTGGGAGGACGTCGCTCGGGTGATGAGCGCGACCCCCGCCAGGATCGGTCGTCTCACCGGTCACGGCACACCGCTCCTCGCCGGACAGCCCGCGCAGCTCGCGCTCTACGACGCCTCGGTCGAGGGCGTCTTCAGCGAGGGGGACCTGCACGGGCGCAGCACCAACTCTCCCTACCTCGGTCGGGCCCTGCCCGGTCGGGTGGAGTACACGGTGCACGGCGGACGGCTGACGGTCGACGCCGGCTCGCTGGTCGAGGGCCTGAACGCATGAGCGCACGGGACATCGCAATCGCGATCACCATCGCTTTCGCCCTCCTCGTCCTGCTGACGATGCTGCTCTCGTGGCGACGACGGCAGCGACGCGATTCGGCGATCGTCGCTCCGCTGGGAGTGCCCGAGCACGCCGAGGTCGCGTCGCGTCATGAAGTGCTCTACGTCTCGACGACGAAGCACGACCAGCCCCTCGAGCGCCTCGCGATCTCGCCGCTGGCCTACCGCGCACGCGGTGAGCTCGCGATCACGGACCGCGGCGTGGCGCTCTGCCTCGACGGAGCACCGACCGTGTTCCTCGCCTCCTCCCGCCTGGTCGACATCGGCCGCGCGACCGTCACCATCGACCGCGTGGTCGAGCCGGGCGGACTCGTGCGGATCGACTGGCGGGCCGACGACCTCACCGTCGTCGATTCCTACCTGCGACTCGCCACCGGCGATCCCCAGAACCTCATCTCCGACCTGCGACGGCTCATCCCCGCCGCTCACGACACAGGAGCCACAGAATGACCGCTCTTCCCGAATCCGCCGTGCTCGTCCTCGAGGACGGCACCCGTTACACCGGCCGCGCGTACGGCGCGCGCGGCACCACCCTCGGCGAGGTCGTCTTCTCGACCGGAATGTCGGGTTACCAGGAGACGATCACCGACCCGTCGTACGCCGGCCAGATCGTGCTGCAGACCGCACCCCACATCGGCAACACGGGGATGAACGACGAGGACCCCGAGTCCCGCCGCATCTGGGTCGCCGGCTACATCGTGCGCGACCCCTCGCGCGTCGTCTCGAACTGGCGCGCGAACGCCTCGCTCGACGACGTCCTCGTGCAGGACGGGATCGTGGGCATCAGCGGCATCGACACCCGCGCCATCACGCGCCACATCCGTTCCGCCGGCTCCATGCGCGGTGGCATCTTCTCGGGAGCGGATGCCGCGCTCGACGCCGAGGAGCAGGTGCGCATCGTGCGCGAAGCGCCGCAGATGGCGGGTCAGAACCTGTCGGCCGAGGTCTCGGTCGACGCCGTCACGATCACGACGGCGCTGGGGGAGCGGGTCGGCAACCTCGCCGTCCTCGACCTCGGGGTCAAGCAGGCCACGATCGACAACCTCGCCTCCCGCGGTTTCGAGGTGCACGTGATGCCGCAGACGTCGACCATCGACGACATCCGCGCGATCGACCCCGTCGCCGTCTTCTACTCGAACGGCCCCGGTGACCCCGCGGCATCCGGCGACCACGTCGAGCTCCTGCGCGCCGTGCTCGACGACGGCCTGCCGTTCTTCGGCATCTGCTTCGGCAACCAGCTGCTGGGGCGCGCGCTCGGCCTCGGCACCTACAAGCTGCCGTTCGGACACCGCGGCATCAACCAGCCCGTGCTCGACAAGTCCACCGGGCGCGTCGAGATCACCGCGCACAACCACGGGTTCGCGGTCGACGCTCCGCTCGACGGCGCGTTCGACAGCCCGAACGGCTACGGCAAGGTCGAGGTCAGCCACGTCGGCCTCAACGACAACGTGGTCGAGGGCCTGCGCGCTCTCGACATCCCCGCCTTCTCGGTGCAGTACCACCCGGAGGCCGCGGCAGGACCGCACGACGCCAACTACCTCTTCGACCGGTTCCGCGACCTGGTCATCGCCAGCCAGAAGGACGCCAAGTAATGCCCAAGCGCGACGACATCAACTCCGTCCTCGTCATCGGCTCCGGCCCGATCGTCATCGGCCAGGCCTGCGAGTTCGACTACTCCGGCACCCAGGCGTGCCGCGTGCTCCGTGAGGAGGGCGTGCGCGTCATCCTCGTGAACTCGAACCCCGCGACGATCATGACCGACCCGGACTTCGCCGACGCCACGTACGTCGAGCCGATCACTTGGGAGGTCATCGAGACCATCATCGCGAAGGAGCGCCCCGACGCGATCCTTCCGACCCTCGGCGGCCAGACCGCGCTCAACGCGGCGATCCAGCTCCACAACCACGGCATCCTCGAGAAGTACGACGTCGAGCTGATCGGCGCGAACTTCGAGGCGATCAACAAGGGCGAGGACCGCCAGATCTTCAAGCAGCTCGTGCTCGACGCCGGCGCCGACGTCGCCGACTCGCGCATCGCCCACACCATGGACGAGGTGCTGGCGGCCGCCGACGAGCTCGGGTACCCGCTCGTGGTGCGCCCGAGCTTCACCATGGGCGGCCTCGGCTCCGGATTCGCCTACGACGAGGAGGACCTGCGGCGCATCGCCGGCGCGGGTCTGCACGACTCGCCCACCAACGAGGTGCTCCTCGAGGAGTCGATCCTCGGCTGGAAGGAGTACGAGCTCGAGCTCATGCGCGACACCTCCGACAACACGGTCGTCGTCTGCTCGATCGAGAACGTCGACCCGGTCGGCGTGCACACCGGCGACTCGATCACCGTCGCCCCGGCGCTCACGCTCACCGACCGCGAGTACCAGAAGCTGCGCGACATCGGCATCGACATCATCCGCGCCGTCGGCGTCGACACCGGTGGCTGCAACATCCAGTTCGCGGTGAACCCCGAGAATGGGCGCATCATCGTGATCGAGATGAACCCCCGCGTCTCGCGTTCGAGCGCGCTGGCCTCGAAGGCGACCGGATTCCCGATCGCGAAGCTCGCGGCGAAGCTCGCCCTCGGCTACCGCCTCGACGAGATCCCGAACGACATCACCGGCGTGACGCCGGCGAGCTTCGAGCCCACGCTCGATTACGTCGTGGTGAAGGTGCCCCGCTTCGCGTTCGAGAAGTTCCCGGCCGCCGACGTCACCCTCACGACCACCATGAAGTCGGTCGGCGAGGCGATGGCCATCGGTCGCAACTACGCCACGGCCCTGCAGAAGGCGCTGCGTTCCCTCGAGAAGCGCGGCTCGAGCTTCCACTGGGGTCCGGAGGAGCGCTCCGTCGAAGAGCTCCTCGAGATCTCGAAGACGCCGACCGACGGTCGCATCGTGGTGCTTCAGCAGGCGCTGCGCAAGGGCGCGACGATCGAGCAGGCCTTCGACGCGACCGCGATCGACCCCTGGTTCCTCGACCAGATCGTCCTCATCAACGAGGTCGCCGAGATCGTGCGCACCGCACCCGAGCTCGACGCCGCCACCCTGCGCTACGCCAAGGAGCACGGCTTCTCCGACGCGCAGCTGGCCGAGATCCGCGGCGAGAGCGAGGACGAGATCCGTGGCGTGCGCCGCGGCCTCGGCATCCGCCCGGTCTACAAGACCGTCGACACCTGCGCCGGCGAGTTCCCCGCCCTCACGCCGTACCACTACTCGAGCTACGACTTCGAGACCGAGGTCGAGCCCTCCGAACGCACCAAGGTCGTCATCATCGGCTCGGGACCGAACCGCATCGGACAGGGCGTCGAGTTCGACTACTCGTGCGTGCACGCGTCGTTCGCGCTGTCGGATGCCGGGTACGAGACCGTCATGGTCAACTGCAACCCGGAGACCGTGTCCACCGACTACGACACCTCGGACCGTCTGTACTTCGAGCCCCTGACGCTCGAAGACGTCCTCGAGGTCCTCGACGCCGAGGCCGCCAGCGGCACCATCCTGGGTGTCGTCTGCCAGCTCGGCGGCCAGACCCCGCTGGGGCTCGCGAAGGGCATCGAGGCGGCGGGGTACACGATCCTCGGAACGAGTCCTGCCGCGATCGACCTCGCGGAGGAGCGGGCGCTGTTCAGCGGCATCCTCGATGCCGCCGGGCTCGTGGCCCCGCGCCACGGTACCGCGATCGACGTCGACGGCGCCGTGGCGGTCGCCGAGGACATCGGCTACCCGGTGCTCGTGCGCCCGAGCTTCGTGCTCGGCGGTCGCGGCATGGAGATCGTCTACGACACCGAGAGCCTGCGCGACTACTTCGTGCGCACCGCCGGCGAGGTCGTCATCGAGGAGGGCAAGCCCCTTCTCGTCGACCGCTTCCTCGACGACGCGATCGAGATCGACGTCGACGCGCTGTTCGACGGCACCGAGCTCTACATCGGCGGCGTGATGGAGCACCTCGAGGAGGCCGGCATCCACTCCGGCGACTCGAGCTGCACCCTCCCGCCCGTCTCGCTCGGACGCAGCGACATCGATCGGGTGCGCACCGCGACGCTCGCGATCGCTCAGGGCGTCGGAGTCCGCGGCCTGCTGAACGTGCAGTTCGCGATCAGCGCCGGCGTGCTCTACGTGATCGAGGCCAACCCGCGCGCCAGCCGTACGGTCCCGTTCGTCTCGAAGGCGCTGGGGATCCCGCTCGCGAAGGCGGCCAGCCGCGTCATGGCCGGCTCCACGATCGCCGAGCTGAAGTCCGAGGGCATGCTGCCCGAGAACGACGGTTCGCGGGTGCCGCTCGGCTCGCCCGTCGCGGTGAAGGAAGCCGTGCTCCCGTTCAAGCGCTTCCGCACCAAGGACGGCAAGATCGTCGACTCCGTGCTCGGACCGGAGATGCGCTCGACCGGTGAGGTCATGGGCATCGACAAGGACTTCCCGACGGCCTTCGCCAAGAGCCAGGCTGCGGCATACGGGGGCATGCCCACCTCGGGCACCGTGTTCATCTCGGTCGCCGACTCCGACAAGCGGGCGGTCATCCTGCCCGCGCACCGGCTGCAGCAGCTCGGTTTCACGATCGTCGCGACCGAGGGTACGGCGGAGATCCTCTCCCGCAACGGCATCGCGGTGCAGGTCGTGGAGAAGTTCAGCGAGACCCAGGAGTCGGGCGCGCAGAACATCGTCGACCTGATCAACGACGGAGCGATCGACATCGTCGTGAACACCCCCTCGGGTGGCACGGCGCGTGCCGACGGCTACGAGATCCGCGCGGCGGCCGTCGCCGCCGACAAGGCGCTGTTCACGACCATGGCCGTGCTCGGCGCTGCCGTGAGCGGTATGGACGCGGCCGACGAGGGCTTCCAGGTGAAGAGCCTGCAGGAGTATGCGCTCGACCGTCAGGCCACGGTGTGAGTGCAGGTTTCGGTGAGCGGGCGCGCGCGGGGATCCTCGCGCGCGGCCCGCTCTGCGTCGGAATCGATCCGCACGCGGCGCTGCTGGCGTCGTGGGGTCTGACCGACGACGCCCGAGGCGTGCGGGAGTTCGGTCTTCGCACGGTGGATGCCGTCGCCGAGCGCGTCGCCTTCGTGAAGCCGCAGGTCTCGTTCTTCGAGCGTTTCGGTTCGTCGGGCTTCGCGGCCCTCGAGGACGTACTGGCCGCTGCACGGCGAGCAGGCCTGCTGGTGATCGCCGATGCGAAGCGCGGCGACATCGGCAGCACCATGGATGCGTACGCGGCCGCCTGGCTGACCCCGGGCTCGCCGCTCGAGGCCGACGCGCTGACGGTGAACCCGTACCTCGGTGTAGGGGCGCTCGGTGGCGCTCTCGCTCTGGCGCACACGCACGGGAAGGGGCTGTTCGTCCTGGCGGCGACCAGCAACCCCGAGGCGCGGTCGCTGCAGGCGTCGACGGGTTCCGGCGGCTCGACCGTTTCCGCGCAGGTGATCGACGAGGTGTCCACGCGCAACGCCGCCGCCGTCTCCGACGGCGAGTGGGGGAGCGCGGGCTTCGTGATCGGTGCGACCGTGGACTGGACGGATGCCGCGATCGCGGCGTTCGCCCCACCCGCGCCCATCCTCGCTCCGGGGTTCGGAGCGCAGGGCGCGACCCCGCAGGATCTGCGCCCGCGTTTCGGCACCATGGCGCCGTGCGTGATCGCGAGCGAGAGCCGGAGCGTTCTCGCCGCCGGCCCGAACGGATTGGCCGATGCCGTGACCGCGCGCGTCGCAGAGTACGAGGAGTCCCTGAATGTCTGATGTCCGGGTGGTTCCCGAGGTCGACCGCGCCGCGGCGGCGCGCAAGGCGGTCGAACGCCGGCGTGCACGCGCATCGCTCAAGCGCGATCTGACCACGCGCGTGGTGACGCCGCAGGCGGTGCTGCGACGCGCGACGGAGGATGCCGACTCGGTCGAAGGTTCGTTGCGGATCACCGACTTCCTGCTGGCGCTCCCGGCGATCGGGGCGGGCAAGCGCGATCGCGTCCTCGACGAGTTGCGGATCTCCCCGGTGAAGCGCCTCGGCGGACTGGGCGTGCGTCAGCGCGCCGCGCTCTCGGAGTGGCTCGACGGCCGCTTCCCGGTTCCGGAGCCGCGCGGGGCACGCAGCCGACTGCTCGTCCTCGCGGGCCCGACGGCTGTCGGCAAGGGCACCGTGGCGGCGCACATCCGCGAGAACCACCCCGAGATCCACCTCTCGGTCTCGGCCACGACGAGGGCTCCGCGACCGGGCGAGATCGACGGAGTGCACTACTACTTCGTCGACGACGCCGACTTCGATCGGCTCATCGCCGAGGGTGAGCTCCTGGAGTACGCCGTCGTGCACAACCGCTCCCGCTACGGCACGCCGCGGGCGCCGATCGACGCCGCACTGGCCGAGGGCAGGACGGTGCTGCTCGAGATCGATCTGCAGGGCGCGCGCCAGGTGCGGGCAGCCGAACCGTCGGCCACGCTCATCTTCCTGCTGCCGCCGAGCTGGGACGAACTGGTGCAGCGGCTGGTCGGACGAGGCACCGAGGGCCCCGAGGAACGGGCGCGCCGACTGCGCACCGCGAAGGTCGAACTGGCCGCGCAGAACGAGTTCGACCACCTCATCGTGAACGAGACGGTCGCCGCTGCGGCCGACGAGGTCGTAGAATTGTCTTCAAGCTCTGCGCGCTGAGTGCTCTCGCGCGCCCATCGCACCGTCTTCGCGACGATCCCGTCGCCTGATCAGGAGGTCTCATCATGGCCGGACACCACACCAAGGGCATCATCGATCCCCCCATCGACAACCTGCTCGACCGCGTCGACTCGAAGTACGAGCTCGTGATCTACGCGTCGAAGCGCGCACGTCAGATCAACGACTACTACTCCGATCTGCACGAGGGCAACCTCTTCGACAACGTCGGCCCGCTCGTCGACTCCTCGGTCGAGGACAAGCCGCTCACGATCGCGCTGCACGAGATCAACGAGGACAAGCTCCGCCTGCGTCACGCAGAGTGATATTCGCGGCCCGCGCACCCGCTCTGTCGGTGGCGCGGGCCAGAATGGGTTCATCAGCCCTTCCCCTTCCGATCCCGTTCTGGAGTCCCCGATGAGCGCCCTGCGTCTGTTCACGTCCGAGTCCGTCACCGAAGGGCACCCGGACAAGATCTGCGACCAGATCTCGGACAGCATCCTCGACGGTCTGCTCTCGAAGGACCAGGACTCCCGCGTCGCGGTCGAGACCCTCGTCACCACCGGCCTCGTGCACGTGGCCGGCGAGATCCGTACCGAGGCGTACGTCGACATCCCGACGATCGTCCGCCAGGTGGTCAACGGCATCGGCTACACCTCCAGCGAGACCGGCTTCGACGGCGACTCCTGCGGCGTGAGCGTCTCCGTGGGCGAGCAGTCCACCGACATCGCGCACGGCGTCGACAACGCGCAGGAGCACCGCGACGGCTCCTCCGTCGACCCGCTCGACGGGCTCGGAGCCGGCGATCAGGGCATCATGTTCGGGTTCGCGACGAACGAGACGCCGCAGCTCATGCCCATGGCGGCGTGGACGGCGCATCGCATCGCCGAACGCCTCACCGAGGTCCGCCGCAGCGGCGAGCTCCCCTTCCTCCGCCCCGACGGCAAGACGCAGGTCACGCTCGGCTACGACGGCTTCACCCCGAAGACCGTCGACGCGGTCGTCGTGTCGACCCAGCACCACCCCGACATCTCTCAGGACGAGCTCAAGTCCCTAGTGCGCGAGCGTGTGATCGCGCCCGTGCTCGCGACCACGGGCCTCGACCTCGATGACGTCACGTATTACATCAACCCTGCGGGCCCGTTCGTCACGGGTGGCCCCAAGGGCGACGCCGGCCTGACCGGACGCAAGATCATCATCGACACCTACGGCGGGGCTGCGCGCCACGGCGGGGGAGCGTTCAGCGGCAAGGACCCGTCCAAGGTCGATCGCTCGGGCGCTTACGCGACCCGCTGGGTCGCGAAGAACGCGGTCGCGGCCGGACTGGCGGACCGGCTCGAGGTGCAGGTCGCCTACGCGATCGGCGTCGCGCGCCCCGTGGGCCTCTACGTCGAGACCTTCGGCACCGGCAAGGTCTCCGACGAGATCATCACCCGGGCCATCAACGAGGTCTTCGATCTGCGACCGCAGGCGATCATCGAACAGCTCGACCTGCTGCGCCCGATCTACGCGCAGACCGCTGCCTACGGTCACTTCGGCCGAGAGCTGCCCGACTTCACGTGGGAGCGCACGGATCGGGTCGACGAGCTGCGCCGCGCCGCCGGCCTGTGACGGAACGCCACCTCCCATGAGCGCCGAGAGCCGGCGCATCGCGCGCGTGCTGCTCGACTCGCCGCTGCCGCAGCTCGACCGTCTCTTCGACTACGCGGTTCCCGCCGAGCTCGGCGACGTCGCGCCCGGTGTGCGCGTGAAAGTGCCGCTGCGCACGGCGGGGCGGGTGATCGACGGCTACGTCGTCGAGGTCGGCACCGAGGACGACGCCGACCGGCCGCTGTCCGAGGTCGACACCGTCGTCTCTCCGGTCCAGGTGCTGCCGGAGCGATTGCACCGGCTCGCCCGAGCGGTCGCCGATCGCGCGGCGGGTTCGGCATCCGACATCCTCCGCCTCGTCATCCCGAAGCGGCAGGTGCGCGTCGAGAAGGCCTGGACCGCCGACTCCTCGCCGTTCGAGCCGTCCGCCGAGGTCGTCGCCGCAGCGGAGGCCGTCGTCTCCCTGTACGACGGACTGGGGGAGACCCTGAGCGACGGAGGACGTGCAGCGGTCGAGGCCATTCCGGGTCTCGACGACGGCCGACCGGCATGGGCCGTGCTTCTCGCCGGCGCAGCCGTGCGCACTCTCGCCGCCGGGAGATCATCGATCCTGGTCGTTCCCGATCACCGTGATCTCGATCGGGTGCTCGCCGCCCTCGCCGACCTCGTGCCGGCGGAGCAGGTGGTGCGCTACGACTCGCGCCAGACGAACCCGGATCGTTACCGCGCATTCCTCCGCTCGCTCGAGGACGCGCCCTGCATCGTCGTCGGCAACCGCTCCGCCGTCTATGCGCCCGTGCGGGCGGGACTCGTCGTGATCTGGGACGACGGCGACCCGTTGCTCGGCGAGCCGCTGGCCCCGTACGTCAACGCGCGCGATGCGGCCCTCCTCCGTCAGGGCGAAGAGGGGTCCGCTCTCCTCCTCGCCGGGCACACCCGCACGACCGACGTCGAACGTCTCGTCGCCCTCGGGTGGCTCCGTGACATCCGAGCGACACGCCGCGTCCTTCCCCGCGTCATCCTGAGCACGCCGCAGGAGATGGAGCAGCCCACCGCGCAGCGCATGCCCTCGTCGGCCTTCCTCGCCGCCCGTGAGGCGACGGCGGAGGGCCCCGTGCTCGTCCAGGTGTCGCGCCCCGGGTTCGCTCCTTCCCTGGTGTGCGCCGAGTGCCGGGCACCCGCGCGCTGTGCGCACTGCGGCGGTCCCCTCGGCGCACGCCATCGGGGCGCGGTGCCGGTGTGCGGCTGGTGCGGTCGGAGCGCACGCGCCTGGACCTGCCCGACGTGCTCGTCGACGAAGCTGCGCCTCGCATCCTCGGGCAGTGAGCGCACGGCGGATGAGCTCGGACGCGCCTTCCCGGGAGTCCGTGTGATCGTGGCGGACGGTGCGCACCCCGTCGAGCGGGTCGATGCGAAGCCCGCGCTGGTCGTGGCGACGCGCGGTGCCGAACCCGCAGCCGAGGGCGGGTATCGAGCGGTCGTCCTGCTCGATGGCCCGCGGATGCTGCAATCGCCGGACCTTCGTATCGGCGAGTCGTGTCTGCGCTGGTGGTCGAACGCTGCGGCTCTCGCGGCTCACGGCGCACCCATCCACCTCGTCGGCGTGAACGGCCAGGCCGCGCGCGCGCTGGCGACCTGGAACCAGAGCGGTTACGCCCGCTCCGAGCTCGAGAGCCGGGCCCCCCTGCACATGCCGCCCACGACGCGCGTCGCTCTCGTCGAGGGGTCGGCTGCCGCCGTCTCGCGCGCGCTCATCGCGCTCGGCGAGCTCGCGCTCCCGTCGGATGCCGTGCTGGGACCCGTACCCGTCGAGTCCGACGACATCCCTGCCCGCGTGCGCGCGCTCGTACGATTCGAGTACGGCGCCGGAACACGGGTGGTGACCGCGCTGCGCGCCGCCGTCGTCGCCGAAGCGGTCGCCAGCCGCCGCGGCCGCGGGAAGAATCCGCGGAGCACCCTCACCGTCCGCCTCGATATCCTCGATCCTGAACTCTGATCCCTCCGGAGAACCTTTCATGCGCCTCGTCTTCGCCGGCACACCGGCCGCCGCCGTTCCCACGCTCCGCCGCCTGGCGACCGAGCACGATGTCGTCGGTGTCGTCACACGACCCGATGCGCCGCTCGGACGCAAGCGGGTGCTCACGCCGTCCCCGGTCGCCCAGGCCGCTGTCGAGCTCGGCATCCCCGTCATCGCCGCTGCCCGCCTCGACGCCGAGGCGACCGAACGCATCCTCGCCCTCGAGCCGGAGCTCGGCGTGATCGTCGCCTACGGTGGCCTCGTGCGGGAGCCGCTCCTCTCGGGGCCCCGCGAGGGCTGGATCAACCTGCATTTCTCGATCCTGCCCGCGTGGCGCGGCGCCGCACCGGTGCAGCGCGCGCTGATCGCCGGCGATCCCGTGCTCGGTGCGAGCGTGTTCCGACTCGTCGCAGAGCTCGACGCGGGCGATGTGTTCGCGACGCGGGAGATCGCGCTTCCCGACTCGTCGACCGCGGACGTCGCCCTCGCGACACTCGCCGACGACGGTGCGGCGCTCACCGCCGACGTGGTCGCCGCGATCGCCGACGGCAGCGCCCGCGCCGTTCCCCAGACGGGAGAGCCCTCCTTCGCCCCCAAACTCACGCTCGAGGACGGCGCCCTCGACTGGTCGGCCCCGGTCGAGGTCGTCTTCGCGCGGTTCCGCGGGGTCACCCCCGAACCCGGCGCGCATACGACCGTCGGCGGACAGCGGGTGAAGATCCTCGAAGCCGCTCCTACTGCCGAGAGGGCTCAGCTCGCACCAGGGGAGATCAGCGCGACGAAGACGGCGGTGCTGATCGGCACCGCGTCGGCCCCGCTCGCCGTCACGCGCGTGCAGCCCGCGGGCAAGGGAGCGATGAACGCCGCCGACTGGTGGCGCGGACAGCGGGACGCCGAAGGGATGCGTGCAGGATCATGAGCGACGACAAGCGACGGCGCCAGGGCAAGCCCGGGCCCTCCCGTCCCCGGACCGATGCCACGCAGCGATCGGCACGGGGCAGCGGTCAGCGGGTGCAGGCCCGCACCGTGCAGCCCGCACGACGGGTGGCCTACGGAGTGCTTCGTGCCGTGTCCGAGGACGACGCCTACGCGAACCTCGCGCTGCCGCACGCGATCGGCGAAGCCGGTCTCACTCCGCAGGACGCGGCGCTGGCGACCGAGCTGACCTACGGCACACTCCGCCGTCGCGGCACCTACGACGCGATCATCTCCGCCGCCGCCGATCGTCCGGTCGACTCGATCGATCCCGCGGTCCTCGATGCGCTGCGCCTGGCCGTGCATCAGCTGCTCGCCACGCGCGTGGCATCGCACGCCGCGGTGAACGAGTCGGTGAACATCGTCGCCACCGAGGTGAGCCGGGGAGCGTCGAGCTTCACCAACGCCGTGCTCCGCCGCGTCTCGCGCGAGACGCCGGGCGAGTGGCAGGACAAGATCGAGTCGTCCGCGCGGTCCGACGACGAGCGCCTGGCACTGCGCAGCGCGCATCCCGTCTGGGTGATCCGTGCGCTTCGCCGTGCGCTCGACGCCGAGGGCCGGGTGTCGGAGCTCGATGCGCTTCTCGAGGCCGACAACGCCTCTCCCGAGGTGACGCTGGTCGCCCTTCCCGGGCTCGCCGAGCCGGCGGAGCCCCGTCGCCCGTATGCCGCGACCGCGTTCGGATCGCCCGGCGGCGATCCCCACCGCATCATCACCGATGCGCGCGGAACCGTCCGCGTGCAGGACGAGGGCTCGCAGCTCGTCGCGCTGGCTCTCGCCGCGGCGAAGCCGATAGCCACCGGAGAGAAGTGGCTCGACCTCTGCGCGGGCCCCGGCGGCAAGACCGCACTGCTCGGCGCGATCGCCCACGAGACCGGTGCCGTACTCGAAGCGAACGAGGTGGTCCCGACCCGCGCGGGGCTGGTGCGCAGCGCGCTGCGCCCGGTCCCCGGAGACATCCCGGTGCACGAAGAGGATGGCCGTATGCTCGCCGCCTCTCGCCCCGGCGAGTTCGATCGCGTGCTCGTCGACGCTCCCTGCACCGGTCTCGGTGCGCTGAGGCGACGCCCGGAGGCGCGCTGGCGCAAGTCACCCGCCGATGTCGCCGAGCTGGTTCCGCTCCAGGAGCAGTTGCTGTCGGCGGCGGTCGACGCACTCGCGCCCGGCGGCATCGTGGCCTACGTCACCTGCTCGCCTCACCTCGCCGAGACGACCGGAGTGGTGCAGGAGGTTCTGCGCGGTCGGGAGGACCTCGTCGAGCTCGATGCCCTGGCCGTGATTTCCGAGATCTCCCGTTCGCCGATCGATCTCGCATCCGACGGCCGCGCCGAGTCCGGTTCCGTCCAGCTGTGGCCGCACCGTCACGGCACCGACGCCATGTTCCTCGCGCTCCTGCAGCGCGTACCGAAGGGAGAGTGACCGTGGAGCTTCCCCGCGCGCCGCGCATCAACCCGAGCATCCTCGCCGCCGATTTCGTCAACATGCAGAGGGACCTCGCGAAGATCGCCTCCGCCGACTTCGCGCACGTCGACGTCATGGACAACCACTTCGTGCCGAATCTCACGTTCGGACCGCAGATGGTCGAGCGCATCCAGGCGACGAGTCCGATCCCGCTCGATGTGCATCTGATGATCTCGGATCCCGACCGCTGGGCTCCCGGTTACGCCGAGCTGGGGGCCGCGAGCGTGACGTTCCATCTCGAGGCCGCCGCCGATCCGGTGGCGCTCGCCCGCCGTCTGCGCGACATCGGTGCGCGTGCCGGCGTGGCGATCAAGCCGGGGACGGCGGGGGAGAGTCTCTACGACATCCTCGACGAGTTCGATCAGATCCTCGTGATGACCGTCGAGCCCGGCTTCGGCGGCCAGGGGTTCATGCCCGAGACGATGCCGAAGCTGCGCGGACTCGCCGACGAGGCGCGGCGTCGGGGATCCGATGTCTGGTTGCAGGTGGACGGGGGGATCTCCGATCGCACGATCGAGATCGCCGCAGCCGCGGGGGCCGACACCTTCGTCGCGGGATCGGCGGTGTACGGTGCCGACGACGTCGAAGCCGCCGTCACGCGGCTCAGGGGCCTCGCGGGAGCCGGTAGCCTGGAAGCGTGAAGACTTTCGACGAGCTGTTCGCCGAGCTCAGCGTCAAGGCCGAGACCCGACCCGAGGGATCGGGCACGGTCGCCGAGCTCGACGGCGGCGTGCACACCATCGGCAAGAAGATCGTCGAGGAGGCCGCCGAGGTCTGGATGGCCTCGGAGTACGAATCCGATGAGGCCGCCGCCGAGGAGATCTCCCAGCTGCTCTACCACGTTCAGGTGATGATGCTCGCGAAGGGACTCTCCCTGCAGGACGTCTATCGACATCTGTGATGCGCTCCGCCCATCCCGATTCGATCTGAAAGTCAGACATGCTGCGCATTGCCGTTCCCAACAAGGGCTCTCTCTCCGAGACCGCCGCCGAGATGCTCGCGGAGGCCGGATACGCCGGCCGGCGCGACCCCAAGACCCTGCACGTGATCGACGCCGAGAACGACGTCGAGTTCTTCTTCCTCCGCCCGCGCGACATCGCCACCTATGTGGCCTCCGGCGCGCTCGACGTGGGGATCACCGGTCGTGACCTCCTCCTCGACGTGCAGCAGCCCGCGCGCGAGATCGAGCAGCTCGGATTCGGTGGCTCGACGTTCCGCTTCGCGGGCCCTCCGGGGCGTTTCTCCTCGCTGGAGGACCTCGAGGGCGTGCGCGTCGCGTCCGCCTACCCGGGCCTCGTCGGAGCCTTCCTGCGCGAGCACGGTGTCACCGCCGAACTCGTGCAGCTCGACGGTGCCGTCGAGTCGGCCGTGCGCCTGGGAGTGGCGGATGCGGTAGCCGATGTTGTCTCGACCGGTACGACCCTCCGCCAGGCGGGTCTGGAGATCTTCGGCCCGGTGATCCTCGAGTCCGAAGCCGTGCTGATCAGCCGTGACGGCGATGCAGATGGAACCGACACGCTGCTGCGTCGCCTGCGCGGGGTGATGGTCGCCCGCCGCTACGTGCTGGTCGACTACGACCTGCCGGCCGAACTCGTCGATCAGGCCGTCGCGATCGCTCCGGGGCGCGAGTCTCCGACGATCTCGCCACTGCGCGATCCCGCCTGGGTCGCCGTCCGGGTGATGATCCCGCGCAAGCGCGTGAACCAGGTGATGGACGACCTCTACGCGCTCGGAGCGCGGGCGATCCTCGTCACCGCCATCCACGCCGCGAGGCTCTGATGGCTCTCGCGCGGCGCGTGATCCCGTGCCTCGACGTCGCCGACGGCCGCGTCGTGAAGGGCGTGAACTTCGAGAACCTCCGCGACATGGGGGACCCTGTCGAACTCGCCCGGCACTACGCCGCTCAGGGCGCGGACGAGATCACCTTCCTCGATGTCACGGCCACGGTCGACGCCCGTGCGACGACCTACGACGTCGTGCAGCGCACGGCGGAGCAGGTCTTCGTGCCGTTGACCGTCGGCGGGGGAGTGCGCACCGTCGACGACGTGGCTCGGCTTCTGGCCGTGGGCGCGGACAAGGTCGGCGTCAACTCCGCGGCCATCGCGCGGCCCGACCTCATCGGCGAGATCGCCGACCGCTTCGGCGCACAGGTGCTCGTGCTGTCGCTCGACGTCAAGCGCGCGGGGAACACCGCTTCCGGTTTCGTCGTCACCACGCACGGAGGCCGCACGCAGACGACGCTCGATGCCCTGGAGTGGGCGCGCGAAGCTGCCGAGCGCGGCGCCGGAGAGCTTCTCGTGAACTCGATCGACGCGGATGGCACGCGCGACGGTTTCGACCTCGAGCTGGTGAGCCTCATGCGTGAGGTCGCGACCGTCCCCGTGATCGCCTCCGGTGGTGCCGGTGCCGTGGAGCACTTCGCCCCGGCGATCCACGCGGGAGCCGATGCCGTGCTCGCCGCCAGCGTGTTCCACACGGGCGCGCTGACCGTCGGCGACGTGAAGGATGCGCTGCGCGCAGAAGGAGTGCTGGTCCGATGACCGATCTCGATGCCAGAGTCGCCCAGGTGGCCTGGAACTCCGATGGGCTCGCCCCGGTGATCGTGCAGCAATACGACTCGCACGAGGTGCTCATGATGGCGTGGGTCGACGAGGAGGCCCTGCGGCGCACTCTCACGTCCGGTCGTGCGACGTACTGGTCGCGTTCCCGCCAGGAGTACTGGCGCAAGGGCGACACCTCCGGCAACATCCAGGTCGTGCACGGAGCCCGACTCGACTGCGACGGCGACGCGATCCTGCTCTCGGTCGATCAGACCGGCCCCGCGTGCCACACGGGGACGCGCACGTGCTTCGACACGACCAATCTCGAAGCCGCGGTCGGGGGCGCGTCCGAATGAACGTGGCGCGACGCGGACGTTCGATCACCCTCCTCGGGTTCCTTCTCGCCGGCGCGATCGGGATCATCTCGTCGACGCAGACCTGGCTGACCGTGCAGCGAGCGGATGCCGGTGCCGAGATCCTCGTCCCCGGAGCGTCCGCTCTGGTGCTGCTCGCCCCGCTGAGTCTCGCCGTGCTCGCGCTCGGCGCGGCGCTGTCGATCGCCGGCCCGGTACTGCGCTTGATCTTCGCGGTGCTCGCCGCCGTGGCCGCCGTGTTCCTCGGGTGGTCGACGCTCCAGATGCTCGTCGGGGTGCCGCTGTCCGCCGTGGCTCCGACGGTGACCGAGGCGACGGGTCTCGCCGGTGATTCCGCCGTCGAGACGGTCGTCGCGTCGATCACCCCCTCGGCCTGGCCGGTCATCGCACTGGTCGGGTGGGTGCTGCTCCTCGCCGCCGCGGTGTTCGCGCTGTGCACCTGGCGACGCTGGAAGAGCGGCGGGCGTCGGTACCGCACGGGAGACGACGTCCCCGCCCACACCGACGGCCCCGTCGACGCGATCGATTCCTGGGACGACCTGTCCCGCGGAACCGATCCGACCCGATGACCCCGATAGACTGAATCCGATCCCGCTGTCGTTCCCCGGAGGAGACCATGACCAACCCGATCGCCGACCCCGGCCACGGACACTCGCCTGCGGCTTGGACCGCTGTCGTGATCATGCTCATCGGCTTCACCGCCGCCACGGTCGCGTTCTGCTTCGAGCAGCCGACCCTCGTCTGGATTACGGCCGCGTTGATCCCGATCGGTGCGCTCGTCGGTTGGATCCTCGCCAAGGCCGGTTACGGCGTGAAGGGCCCCAAGTACTCGCCGAAGGCGCACTAGTGGTTCTCGCCGACCTGACGGCCGGCGCTGTCGCAGACGCCGAGCGTCGCGCCCTGTCGCGTCCGTTGGCGCAGGTCGAGCGAGAAGCCCTCGCGCGGCCCGCCGCGAAGGATGCGCTGTCGTTCCTCGCGCCCGCGGAGCGAGTGAAGATCATCGCCGAGGTCAAGCGTGCGAGTCCGTCGCGCGGGGCACTCGCCGACATCCCCGATCCGGCACTCCAGGCCTCGCTGTACGAGACCGGCGGTGCGTCGGCGATCAGCGTGCTGACCGAGGAGCGTCGTTTCGGTGGCAGTCTGGCCGACCTCGAGGCCGTCACCGCCCGCGTGTCGCTGCCGGTGCTGCGCAAGGATTTCATCGCCACCCGCTATCAGGTGCTCGAAGCACGCGCGGCCGGCGCCGACCTGGTGCTGCTGATCGTCGCCGGACTGGAGCCCGCCGTGCTGCGGGAGCTCTTCGGGTTCATCGGCGAGCTCGGTATGACGCCGCTCGTCGAGACGCACTCCGCCGACGAGCTGGAGGCGGCGATCGATCTCGGCGCACCGCTCATCGGGGTGAACGCACGCGACCTGACGACGCTCGAGCTCGATCGCGATCTCTTCGGACGACTGTCCGACCGCATCCCGACCTCCGCGATCAAGATCGCCGAGTCCGCGGTCCTCACACCCGCCGACGTCGCTCACTACCGGGGTGCGGGCGCCGACGTCGTCCTCATCGGCGAGGCGCTCGTCACCGGCGATCCGGTCGCGACACTCACCACTTTCCTGGAGGCCGGCGAATGAGCCTGCGTGAACAGCATGGTCCGTACTTCGGAAGCTTCGGTGGCCGGTACATGCCGGAATCGCTCATCGCGGCGATCGACGAACTGACGGCAGCCTACGAGGCCGCGGTCGCCGATCCGGAGTTCCGTGCGGAACTCGCCGGGCTCCTGACCTCCTATGCCGGGCGCCCGTCGATCCTCACCGAGGTGCCGCGCTTCGCCGAGCACGCCGGGGGAGCGCGCGTCTTCCTCAAGCGCGAGGATCTCAACCACACGGGTTCCCACAAGATCAACAACGTTCTGGGGCAGGCGCTGCTGACGAAGCGCTTGGGCAAGACCCGCGTCATCGCCGAGACCGGTGCGGGGCAGCACGGTGTCGCCACCGCCACCGCCGCCGCGCTCTTCGGACTCGAATGCACCATCTACATGGGCGAGGTCGACACCGAGCGCCAGGCGCTCAACGTCGCGCGCATGCGGCTGCTCGGTGCAGAGGTCGTCGCGGTGACCTCCGGTTCGCGCACCCTCAAGGACGCGATCAACGACGCGTACCGCGACTGGGTCGCCTCGGTCGAGACCACCAACTACATCTTCGGCACCGCCGCGGGTCCGCACCCGTTCCCGGCGATGGTCCGAGACTTCCAGAAGATCATCGGCGAAGAGGCGCGCGAGCAGCTCCTCTCCGAGGTCGGACGCCTTCCGGACGCCGTCGTGGCGTGCGTCGGAGGGGGCTCCAACGCGATCGGCATGTTCGACGCGTTCCTCGACGACGAGGGCGTGCGACTGTACGGCGTCGAGGCCGCGGGCGACGGCGTCGACACCCCGCGGCACGCAGCGTCGATCGAGCGCGGCCGTCCGGGTGTGCTCCACGGTTCGCGCACCTACGTTCTGCAGGACGGCGACGGCCAGACCGTCGAGTCCCACTCGATCTCGGCCGGCCTCGACTACCCGGGGGTCGGGCCGGAGCACTCGTGGCTCGCCGACATCGGGCGAGCCACATACATCCCCGCCACGGATGACGAGGCGATGCAGGCGCTGCGCCTCCTCAGCCGCACCGAGGGCATCATCCCGGCCATCGAGTCGGCCCACGCTCTCGCCGGCGCGCTGCGCATCGGACGCGAACTCGGACCGGATGCCGTCATCGCGGTGTGCCTGTCGGGACGCGGGGACAAGGACATGGCGACGGCCGCGACCTACTTCGACCTCTACGACGCCTCGACGACCGATGGAGGAGATCAGTGAGTCGCATCGAGCGCGCCTTCGAGAAGGCGGAGTCCGAGGGGCGCAAGGTCTTCGTCGGCTACCTCCCGGTCGGCTACCCCGATCTCGAGACGAGCATCCAGGCGGCGATCACCCTCGCTCGCAACGGGGTCGACATCATCGAACTCGGACCGCCCTACAGCGATCCGGTCATGGACGGCGCCGTCATCCAGGAGGCGACGACCGCCGCGCTGGCTGCCGGCTTCCGGACGGCCGATCTCTTCACCGCGCTGCGCGCCATCACCGCGGCCACCGATGTTCCGGTCCTCGTCATGACCTACTGGAACCCGGTCGTGCAGTACGGCGTCGATCGGTACGCCGACGACCTGCTCGCCGCCGGTGGGGCGGGGCTCATCACCCCCGACATCACGCCCGAGGTCGCCGACGAGTGGATCGCCGCGAGCGAGCGCACCGGCCTCGACCGGGTCTTCCTCGCCGCACCGACCTCGTCCGATGAACGACTCGCCCTGGTCGTGCGTTCCTCCACCGGTTTCGTCTACACCGTCTCGACCATGGGGATCACGGGGGAGCGGGCCGAACTGGACCGCGCCGCCCGTACCCTCGTCGGGCGCCTGCGCGCACAGGGCGCCACCCGCGCCTGCGTCGGGATCGGCATCTCCACGCCCGAGCAGATCGCCGCGGTGTCCGAGTACGCCGACGGTGCGATCGTCGGTACGGCGCTCGTCCGCGCCCTCCGCGACGGGGGCCTCGACGCTCTCGCCGAGGTCACCCGAACCCTGGCCGACGGCACGTCGTCGTCGCGCCCCGTCACCGAGAAGTAGGATCGCACTCATGTCCCTCGCGCTCCACAGCACCCTCACCGGCGTGCTCACCAGCATCCCGAGCCCGCCCGAGCGAAACTTCGTGTTCCTCGGTCTCTCGATTCACTACTACGCGCTGTGCATCATCGCGGGGATCATCGTCGCCACGCTGCTGACCAACCACCGCCTCACCAAGCGCGGAGCGGAGCCGTGGGTCGTCATCGACATCTCGATCCTCGCGGTCCCGCTCGCCATCATCGGTGCGCGGATCTTCCACGTCGCCACCCACCCGAACGACTACTTCGGCGAGGGCATCAACACGTGGAACCCGTTCCAGCCCGGATCCGTCTGGGCGATCTGGGAGGGTGGCATCGCCATCTTCGGCGCCCTCATCGGCGGTGCAGTCGGTGCGTACCTCGGCTGCAAGTGGACCGGCATCCGGTTCTGGACCTTCGCCGACGCTCTCGCACCGGGACTGCTCCTCGCGCAGGCGATGGGCCGCTTCGGCAACTGGTTCAACCACGAGCTCTTCGGCCTCCCGACCGATCTGCCCTGGGGACTCGAGATCGAGTCGACGAACAGCGCCTTCCCGCCCGGACTCCCGGAGGGCACGCTCTTCCACCCGACCTTCCTCTACGAGGTCATCTGGAACGGCCTGGGCGTCATCGTGCTGCTGTGGCTCGGTCGCAAGCTGTTCTTCCAGTGGGGCCGCCTCTTCGCGATCTACCTCATCTGGTACAGCGCAGGACGCGTCGTCTGGGAGTCGATCCGCATCGACCCGAGCGAGATCATCCTCGGCCTGCGAAGCAACGTCGCAGCCGCGATCCTCGGCATCATCGTGGGTCTCGTGATCCTCGTCGTGCAGACGCGTCGCCACCCCGGACTCGAGCCGTCGCCGTACGCGCCCGGCCGGTCGCGGAAGGACCAGGACGACGCTGATGTACAATCGCAGGACAATCCCTCTGACTTCGTCGACGTGAGCGAGCCTCCGGCAGACGACGTCACCGCAGGAGCTACCGCCACAAGCACCGCTCCCACGAGCGAGAACGGCTCCCGATAGCCGCCACCTCGTGGCGCGAGAGAACCATTGCACTGAACGAGCGGGCCAACGTCGTCCCCGGTGTCACTTGAATATCTGAGGACGGTAACTGGTGTACTTCCAGCCCCCTTACGGCGCCTCCGGCGCTTATCCCCCGAAGCAGGGCATGTACAACCCGGCGTTCGAGAAGGATGCCTGCGGCCTGGCCATGGTCGCGACGCTGCGCGGCTACGCCGGGCACGACATCATCGCGCTCGCGCTCGAGGCGCTGCGCAACCTCGAGCACCGCGGTGCGATCGGCTCAGATGCCGGCACCGGTGACGGAGCGGGCATCCTGACCCAGATGCCGGATGCGTTCCTCCGCGCGGTCACCGACTTCGACCTGCCGCCGGTGGGGGAGTACGCCGCGGGGCTCGCGTTCCTGCCCCGCGATTCCAGCGATCGCCGCCAGCAGAAGGCCGGCATCGAGAAGATCGCCCGCGCCGAGGGACTGCGCGTCCTCGGCTGGCGCGAGGTCCCCACGGTCAACGAGCACCTCGGCAAGCTGGCCGACGAGGCCCGTCCCGCCTTCGAGCAGCTCTTCGTGAGCGCCGGGGGAACGACCCACGCGCATGCGCCCCTCACGGACATCGCGCTCGACCGAGTCGCCTATCGTCTCCGCAAGCGTGCAGGCCATGAGCTCGGCGCCTACTTCGTGTCGCTGTCGAGCCGCACGCTCGGCTACAAGGGCATGGTCACGACACTCCAGCTCGAGCCGTTCTACCCGGATCTCCAGGACGAGCGCTTCGCCTCCGAGCTCGCGGTCGTGCACTCCCGCTACTCGACAAACACCTTCCCGTCGTGGCCGCTCGCGCAGCCGCTGCGCATGCTCGCCCACAACGGCGAGATCAACACCGTCGGCGGCAACCGCAACTGGATGCGCGCCCGTCAGTCGCAGCTCGAGTCCGAACTGCTCGGCGACGTGCGCCCCCTGCTGCCGATCTGCACCGACGGCGCCAGCGACTCCGCCTCCTTCGACGAGGTGCTGGAGCTGCTCACGCTGACCGGCCGCAGCCTGCCGCACGCCATCATGATGATGGTTCCCGAAGCGTACGAGAAGCAGACCGACATCACGCCGGAGCTGCGCGCCTTCTACGAGTACCACTCGAACCAGATGGAGCCGTGGGACGGCCCGGCCGCACTCATCTTCACGGACGGCACGCTCGTCGGCGCGACGCTCGACCGCAACGGTCTGCGTCCGGGGCGCTGGACGGAGACCACGGACGGTCTCATCGTCATCGGCTCCGAGACCGGCGTCCTCACCTTCGAGCCGGAGCGCATCAAGCGCCGCGGTCGCCTGCGCCCGGGGAAGATGTTCCTCGTCGACACCGCGCAGCGCCGGATCGTCGAGGACGAGGAGATCAAGCGCGAGCTCTCCACTCAGCAGCCGTGGCAGGAGTGGCTCGACGCGGGTTCCGTGCGTCTGGCCGAACTGCCCGAGCGCGAGCACATCGTGCACCCGCCGGCATCCATCACGCGCCGCCAGCGCACGTTCGGCTACACCGAGGAGGAGGTCCGCATCCTCCTGACCCCGATGGGCCAGAACGGGGCGGAGCCGCTCGGTGCCATGGGCTCCGACACGCCCATCGCCGTGCTCAGCAAGCGTCCTCGTCTGCTGTTCGACTACTTCACGCAGCAGTTCGCCCAGGTGACGAACCCGCCGCTGGACTCGATCCGTGAAGAGGTCGTCACGAGCCTCAAGCTCGGACTCGGCCCCGAGAGCAACCTGCTGTCGTGGGGCCCCGAGCACACCCGCACCGTGTCGCTCGACTTCCCGGTCATCGACAACGACGAGCTCGCCAAGATCCGTCACATCGACAAGGCGCTGCCCGACCGTTCGAGCGTCACCATCCGCGGTCTCTACCACTTCGACGCCGGACCCCAGACGCTCACCGATCGTCTCGATGAGATGTGCGCAGAGGTCGATGCGGCGATCGAGGCGGGCGCGGAGTTCATCATCCTGTCGGATCGCGACTCGAACAAGGATCTCGTGCCGATCCCGTCGCTGCTGATGGTCGCGGCGGTGCATCACCACCTCATCCGTCGCGAGAACCGCATGAAGGTCGGCCTGATCGTCGAGGCCGGAGATGTGCGCGAGGTCCATCACGTGGCCACGCTCATCGGGTACGGCGCGTCCGCCGTGAACCCCTACCTGGCGATGGAAACGGTCGAGCACCTCGTGCGCACCGGTTACATCACCGGCATCTCGCCGGAGAAGGCCGTCCGCAACCTGATCTACGCGCTCGGCAAGGGCGTGCTCAAGATCATGTCGAAGATGGGCATCTCCACGGTGTCGTCGTATGCCGGCGCGCAGGTGTTCGAGGCCGTCGGCCTCAGCCAGGAGTTCATCGACGCCTACTTCACCCGCACCGAGTCGAAGCTCGGCGGGATCGGCATCGACGAGGTCTTCGCCGAGAACCAGGCCCGTCACGACTACGCCTATCCGGAGGATGCCGCGGCCCGTGCGCACGAGCGCCTGTGGACCGGCGGCGAGTACCAGTGGCGCCGCGACGGCTCGCCCCACCTCTTCAGCCCGGAGACGGTGTTCAAGCTGCAGCACTCCACGCGCACCCGCCGCTACGACATCTTCCGCGAGTACACCAAGCTGGTCGACGACCAGGCGGCGGAGCTCAAGACCCTGCGCGGTCTCTTCTCGTTGCGCACCGGAACCCGCAAGCCGGTTCCGATCGACGAGGTGGAACCCGTCTCCGCCATCGTCAAGCGCTTCTCGACCGGAGCGATGAGCTACGGCTCCATCTCCCAGGAGGCGCACGAGACGCTGGCGATCGCGATGAACCGCATCGGCGGCAAGTCGAACACCGGTGAGGGCGGTGAGGACTCCGAGCGTCTGCTCGACCCCGAGCGCCGCAGCGCGATCAAGCAGGTGGCCTCGGGTCGCTTCGGCGTGACGAGCCAGTACCTCACCGAGTCCGACGACATCCAGATCAAGCTCGCGCAGGGCGCCAAGCCCGGCGAGGGCGGTCAGCTGCCGCCGCAGAAGGTGTACCCCTGGGTGGCGCGCACACGCGGCGGCACCCCGGGTGTCGGCCTCATCTCGCCGCCACCGCACCACGACATCTACTCGATCGAGGACCTCAAGCAGCTCATCTTCGATCTGAAGAGAGCGAACCCCGAGGCGCGCATCCACACGAAGCTGGTCAGCCAGTCGGGCATCGGCGCGGTCTCGGCCGGCGTCGCGAAGGCGCTCAGCGACGTCATCCTCGTCTCCGGCCACGACGGGGGAACGGGTGCCAGCCCGCTGAACTCCCTCAAGCACGCCGGAACGCCGTGGGAGCTCGGTCTCGCCGAGACCCAGCAGACCCTCATGCTCAACGGCATGCGCGACCGCGTGGTCGTGCAGGTCGACGGGCAGCTGAAGACCGGTCGTGACGTCATCATCGGCGCGCTGCTCGGCGCCGAGGAGTTCGGTTTCGCGACCGCGCCCCTCGTCGTCAGCGGCTGCATCATGATGCGCGTCTGCCACCTCGACACCTGCCCCGTCGGCGTCGCCACGCAGAACCCGGCGCTGCGCGAGCGGTTCACCGGAAAGCCCGAGTTCGTCGTGAACTTCATGGAGTTCATCGCCGAAGAGGTGCGTGAACTGCTCGCAGAGCTCGGGTTCCGCTCGATCGACGAGATCGTGGGACGCGCCGAGCTGCTCGAGACGAACGCGGCCATCGAGCACTGGAAGACCGACGGCCTCGATCTGACCCCTGTGCTCGAAGGACCGGTCTTCCCGGCCGGAGAGCCGCGTCGCAGCGGCCGGACGCAGGACCACGAGCTGGAGAAGCACTTCGACGTGCAGCTCATCGACATCGCGAAGAACGCCCTCCTCAACGGAGAGCCCGTCGTCGTGGAGCTGCCCATCGCCAACACCGAGCGTGCGGTCGGCACGATGCTGGGCCACCAGGTCACGGCGCGTCACGGCGCGGCCGGGCTGCCCCGCGGCACGATCGACGTGACTCTGCACGGCACCGCCGGGCAGTCGCTCGGCGCCTTCATGCCGCAGGGCATCGTGCTGCGGCTCGAGGGCGACGCGAACGACTACGTCGGCAAGGGCCTCTCCGGTGGCGACATCACGATCCGGCCGCCCCGCGGCTCGCAGATCGCGCCGCAGGAGAACGTGATCGCCGGCAACGTCATCGGCTACGGAGCGACCGCGGGCACGATGTTCATCTCGGGCGTCGTGGGCGAGCGCTTCCTCGTCCGGAACTCCGGTGCCACCGCCGTCGTCGAGGGCGTGGGCGACCACGCGCTCGAGTACATGACGGGTGGTCTGGCCGTCATCCTGGGCTCGACGGGCCGCAACTTCGGCGCCGGTATGTCCGGGGGAGTGGCGTACGTGCACGCGCTCGACACCGCCAAGATCAACGCGCAGTCCCTCGGCAGCGGCGAGCTGCTCCTCGAGCCGCTCGACCGGGCCGATCTCGAGGTGCTGCGCAGTCTCCTCGTCGAGCACGTCGAACGCACTGCGTCGCCGCTCGGCACCGAACTCCTCGACCGCTTCGCCGAAGTCTCGGCGGAGTTCGTCAAGGTCCTCCCGCGTGATTTCGCCGCCGTGCGCAGCATGCGCGAGGAGGCAGTGGCCGAGGGGATCGACCCCGACGGCGACATCGTCTGGAACCGCATCCTGGAGGTGACCGGTGGCTGATCCCAAAGGCTTTCTGAAGGTAACCGAGCGCGAGCTCCCCGCTCGCCGTCCGGTTCCCGTCCGCATCATGGACTGGAAAGAGGTCTACGAGCCGGGCGACAAGGCGGTGCTCCGGCGCCAGGCAGGCCGATGCATGGACTGCGGCGTGCCGTTCTGCCATTCGGGTTGCCCGCTGGGCAACCTGATCCCGGAGTGGAACGACCTGACGTGGCGCGGAGAAGGTCGCGCGGCGATCGACCGCCTGCACGCGACGAACAACTTCCCGGAGTTCACGGGCCGTCTGTGCCCGGCGCCCTGCGAGAGCTCCTGCGTGCTGGGCATCAACCAGCCCGCCGTGACGATCAAGCAGATCGAGGTCTCGATCATCGACGAGGCCTTCTCCAAGGGATGGGTCGAGGCGCAGCCTCCGGAGCGCCTGACCGGCAAGACCGTCGCGGTCGTCGGTTCCGGCCCGGCCGGACTCGCCGCCGCGCAGCAGCTCACGCGCGCCGGGCACACCGTCGCCGTCTTCGAGCGCGACGATCGCATCGGCGGCCTGCTCCGCTACGGCATCCCGGATTTCAAGATGGAGAAGGGGCAGCTCGAGTCGCGCCTGCGCCAGATGCAGGAGGAGGGCACCCGCTTCCGTGCGGGCGTCGAGATCGGCAAGGACATCTCGTGGGCCGACCTGCGCGCCCGGTACGACGCGGTCGTCATCGCCACCGGTTCGACGGTTCCCCGCGACCTGTCGATCCCGGGCCGCGACCTCGACGGCGTGCACTTCGCCATGGAGTACCTCGTCGAGTCGAACCATGCCGTCGCCGGAGACACGGTCACCGACCAGATCTCGGCCGAGGGCAAGCACGTCATCGTCATCGGCGGTGGAGACACCGGAGCCGACTGCATCGGCACCGCGCACCGCCAGGGTGCGCTGAGCGTGACCAACCTCGCGATCGGCAAGCAGCCGGGCGAGACGCGCCCCGACCACCAGCCGTGGCCGATGATGCCGACCGTGTTCGAGGTCTCCTCCGCCCACGAGGAGGGCGGGGAGCGCGTGTTCCTCGCGTCGACCGTGGAGTTCCTCTCGAACGAGGTCGGAGAGGTGCGCGCACTGCGCGTCGCCGAGACCGAGTACATCGACGGACGCCGCGTGCCCAAGAGCGGCACGGAGCGCGAGATCCCCGCGGACCTCGTGCTGATCGCCATGGGCTTCACCGGTCCCGAGACCGACGGCTTCACCGAGGACACCCGTCCGCAGCTCACCGATCGCGGTGCCTTCCGGCGCGACGCGACCTACGAGTCGACCGTCCCGGGCGTGTTCGTCGCGGGTGATGCCGGACGCGGACAGTCGCTCATCGTGTGGGCCATCGCCGAGGGCCGCGCCGCGGCCGCGAGCGTCGACCTGTACCTGATGGGCAGCACCGTTCTGCCGTCTCCCGTTCAGCCGCACGATGTCGCTATCGGCCTTCAGCCCGCGTAGGCTGAGGCCGGCAGTGTCGCCCGAGTTCTATCCCTTTATCCCCTGGAGAATCTGTTGAGACGCGCGAAAATCGTCGCCACCCTGGGCCCCGCAACTTCCACCTATGAGACCGTGCGTGCGCTAATCGACGCCGGTGTGGATGTCGCACGCCTGAACCTCAGCCACGGTGACTACTCCGTGCACGAGAACAACTACGCGAACGTGCGGCGCGCCGCAGAGGACTCGGGACGCGCGGTCGCGATCCTCGTCGACCTGCAGGGGCCGAAGATCCGTCTGGGCAAGTTCGAGGGCGGCCCCTACGAGCTCGCCCAGGGCGACATCTTCAAGATCACGACCGATGACATCGTCGGCAACAAGGACATCTCCGGCACGACCTTCAAGGGCCTGCCCCAGGACGTCAAGCCGGGAGACTACCTCCTGATCGACGACGGCAAGGTGCGCGTCGAGGTCGTCGAGACCGACGGCGTGACGGTGACCACCAAGGTCGTCGTCGCCGGTGCCGTCTCGAACAACAAGGGCATCAACCTCCCCGGCGTCGCGGTCAACGTTCCGGCGCTGAGCGAGAAGGACGAAGAGGACCTCCGGTGGGGTCTGCGCATCGGCGCCGACCTGATCGCCCTCTCGTTCGTCCGCAACGCGGAGGACGTCACGCGCGTGCACGAGATCATGGCCGAGGAGGGCGTGCGCGTCCCCGTGATCGCCAAGGTCGAGAAGCCGCAGGCGGTCGACGCGCTCGAGGGCATCGTCGACGCGTTCGACGCCATCATGGTCGCCCGCGGCGACCTGGGTGTCGAGCTGCCGCTCGAAGCCGTGCCGATCGTGCAGAAGCGCGCCGTCGAGCTCGCTCGCCGCAACGCGAAGCCCGTCATCGTCGCGACGCAGATGCTCGAGTCGATGATCAACAGCCCGGTCCCGACGCGCGCCGAGACCTCGGACGTCGCCAACGCCGTGCTCGACGGTGCGGATGCCGTCATGCTCTCGGGCGAGACCAGCGTCGGCGACTATCCGGTCGTCACCGTCGAGACCATGGCCCGCATCGTCGAGTCCACCGAAGAGCACGGCCTGGAGCGCATCGCGCCGCTGACGACCAAGCCGCGCACGCAGGGCGGGGCGATCACGCTCGCCGCCCTCGAGGTCGCGGAGTTCGTCGAGGCGAAGTTCCTCTGCGTGTTCACGCAGTCCGGTGACAGCGCTCGTCGCCTGTCGCGCCTGCGTTCGCGCATCCCGATGCTCGCGTTCACGCCGGAGCCCGACATCCGTCGTCGTATGGCGCTGACCTGGGGCATCCAGTCGACGCTCGTCGAGATGGTGCAGCACACCGACCTCATGTACCTCCAGGTCGACGACTACCTGCTCTCCAACGGCCTCGCCGTCGAGGGCGACAAGGTCGTCGTCATCTCCGGGTCCCCTCCCGGAATCGCCGGTTCGACCAACGACATCCGCGTCCACAAGGTCGGAGACGCCGTCAACGGCGCCGCTCCGATCTACAAGGAAGGCGTCTGACCCGAGGGTCGGGAAGGGGCGGGGCTTCGGCTCCGCCCCTTCGTCGTCCGCCACGTCAACCCGGTGACGCACATCGTCTCGCACGGGTAGCGTGCGAACATGGATCTCCGCCGTCGCCGTCTCGTTGTCGACGGAACCGTCTTCGGAGTCGTCACGGGTACGACCCGGCACCACCCGCAGGTCCCGACCGTGGTGTTGGTGCACGGCATCGGCATGTCGCACCGGTACCATCGACGCCTTCTGCGGATGCTGTCCGCGGAAGCCCGCGTCGTGGCGGTGGATCTGCCGGGGTTCGGCGGGTTGCCGAAACCCCGAGAGGACGTCGACATCGGTCGGATGGCCCGGCTGCTGATACAGCTCCTCCCGATCGTCTGTGGCGGCCCCGTGATCCTCGTGGGGCACTCGATGGGCGCGCAATGGGCTGCAGAGGTCGCCCACCTCGCGCCGCATCTCGTCCGTTCCCTGGTGCTGATCGGCCCGGTCGCGGACGACGAGCACCGTTCGCTCCCTGCCCAGGCGTTCGCGCTGGCGGTCGACACCGCGGGGGAGAGCCCCGCGACGAACGCCCTCGTCTTCGCGGACTACCTGCGGTGCGGGGTGCCGTGGTACCTCGCACAGGCGCGGCACATGTTGCGGTACGCGCTGGAGGACGTCGTCGGAGGGCTTCTCATGCCGGTGCTGGTGATCCGAGGCCTGAACGATCCCATCGCCGGGTCGGCGTGGTGCCGCCGCCTGCGTGATCGAGCCGTCGTCTCGCATCTCGTCGAGATCCCCGGCGGTCGTCACGTGGTGCATCGCTCGGAACCGCGGGCGGTGTGCTCAGCGATCCTCGACCACGCCGGCGTTGCTCGCGCCCGCGCGCTCGCGAGCGATGACGGGGAGCGATGACGGTCTGCGCGATCCGCAAGGCAGCCTGGTGGGCGGCCGATTACGCCTACGCAGGGTACTGGCAGGCGCGCGCTTTCCTGAGTCGGAGCAGCGCGGAGGCCTACGCCGAGGGGGAGCGTGCACCGTTGGTCATACTCCCCGGTGTCTATGAGACGTGGCGATTCCTGGAGCCGCTGGTCGCTCGACTCAACGACCGAGGGCACAGGGTTCACGTGCTCGAGACGCTGGAGCGCAGCCAGCGTCCGGTCGCAGAGATGGCGGCGCTCGTCGAGGACTATCTGGACGAGAACGATCTGCGTGACGTGATCCTCGTCGCCCATAGCAAAGGGGGACTTGCCGGGAAGATGGTGATGACCGGGCGGGAGGGCGCTCGCGTTCGAGCGATGCTCGCGGTCGCGACGCCGTTCCGCGGTTCGCGCTACGCGAGGCGGATCCCCTCGCGCACCCTGCGCGCGTTCTCGCCCGAGGATCCGGGCATCGTCGCGCTCTCCCGCAGTGTCGATGCGAACGCGCGGATCGTTTCGATCTATGCGGGATTCGACCCGCACATCCCTGAGGGGAGCGAGCTGCCGGGCGCCAAGAACGTCCGACTCGACACCGGAGGGCACTTCCGGATCCTCGCCGATCCGCGGGTCGTCGAGGAACTCGAACTCATGGCGGGATGAGTCGATCTGTCTGTGTGCCGGCGGTGGGACTCGAACCCACACGCCCTTTCGGACAAAGCATTTTGAGTGCTCCGCGTCTGCCATTCCGCCACGCCGGCCCGTGTATCGCGACTACGACTGTAGCGCAGAAGCAGCCGTCCCGACGCCGTGCCGACGCGCACGGCCGTGGCGGAGACGCACTCCAGTAGGATGGGTACGTGACCGAGCAAGAACTGGCTGAACAGCCCACGTCATCCGCACCCCGACGCGTCGTCGTCGCCGAGGACGAATCGCTGATCCGTCTCGACATCGTCGAGATCCTCCGCGACAACGGCTTCGACGTGGTGGGAGAGGCCGGCGACGGCGAGACCGCTGTCGCGCTCGCGACCGAACTGCGTCCCGACCTCGTCATCATGGACGTCAAGATGCCTCAGCTCGACGGCATCAGCGCCGCCGAGAAGCTGCACAAGGGCAACATCGCCCCGGTCGTGCTGCTGACCGCCTTCAGCCAGAAGGAACTCGTCGAGCGCGCGAGCGAGGCCGGCGCTCTGGCCTACGTGGTCAAGCCGTTCACGCCGAACGACCTGCTGCCGGCGATCGAGATCGCACTGGCGCGTCATGAGCAGATCATCACGCTCGAGGCCGAGGTCGCCGACATGGTCGAGCGCTTCGAGACCCGCAAGCTCGTCGATCGCGCCAAGGGCCTGCTGAACGAGAAGATGGGGCTCAGCGAGCCCGAGGCGTTCCGCTGGATCCAGAAGGCGTCGATGGATCGTCGTCTCACGATGCAGGACGTCGCCAAGGCGATCATCGAGCAGCTCGCTCCGAAGAAGTAGTGTTCCGGCTCGACCCCGAGCACACCCTCCGTCCGGTCCGCACGGGCGACGGCGCTGCTCTGGCGCGCGCGTACGCGGCCGATCGTGCCCACCTCGCTCCCTGGGAACCCGCTCGCACAGAGGAGTTCTTCACGGAGGAGTGGCAGGAGCGGGACGTACACCGCACCGTCGCCGAAGCGCAGACGGGACGCAGCATCCGATTCGTGGTGGCGGCACCCGACGACCGGATCGTCGGCAGGATGAACCTCAACGGCATCGTGCGCGGGCCGTTCCTCAGCGGGGATCTGGGCTACTGGATCGCCGCGGACTCGACGAGACGCGGACTCGCGACGCGCGCGGTCGCCGCAGTGCTCCGTCACGCGCGCGATTCCCTGGGACTGCACCGCGTGCAGGCGGCGACGCTGCTGCACAACGCCGCCTCCCAGCGGGTACTCGCCGCGAACGGCTTCACCCGCATCGGCATCGCCCCGCGCTATCTGGAGATCGCGGGGGAGTGGCAGGACCACGTCCTCTTCCAGCGGCTGCTGGATGAGGGGATCACCGAGCCTTCGGGGCGTCCTTGATCATGTTGGTGATGCGGATGGTCGAGCAGCGCCGTCCCTGATCGTCGGTCACCACGATCTCGTGCACCGCGATGCTGCGTCCGAGATGGATCGGCGTGCACACCCCGGTCACGATCCCCGAGGTCGCGGAACGCGTGTGCGTGGCGTTGATGTCGACACCGACCGCCAGCCGCCCGGGGCCCGCGTGCAGATTGGCCGCCATCGACCCCAGTGACTCGCCGAGCACCACGTAGGCGCCGCCGTGCAGAAGGCCCACCGGCTGGGTGTTGCCCTCGACCGGCATCGTGCCGACCGAGCGCTCGATGCTGAACTCGGTGAACTCGATGCCCATCTTCTCGGCCAGGGCGCCCATTCCACGGGCCGTGGCCCACTCGAGTCCTTCGCTCGTCGCGACGTCGCTCATGCATCCTCCTCAGCGCGTGTCCGTGGTCCTCGTTAGGCTGACAGGGTGACGGACTCCGCAAAGCCTACCCTCATGGTCGTCGACGGCCATTCGCTCGCCTATCGCGCCTTCTTCGCGCTGCCGGTCGAGAACTTCACGACCAAGGACAGCCAGCACACGAACGCGATCTACGGGTTCCTGTCGATGCTGGTGAACCTGATCAAGGCCGAGCAGCCGACGCACATGGCGATCGCGTTCGACACCTCGCGGCACTCGTTCCGCACCGATGAGTACCCCGAGTACAAGGCGACGCGGTCCGAGACGCCGCAGGAGTTCCGCGGTCAGATCCCGCTGCTGCAGGACTGCCTCGCGGCGATGTCGATCCCGGTGCTCACGAAAGAGGGCATCGAGGCCGACGACATCCTCGCCACCCTGTCGTCGCAGGGTGCGGAGCAGGGCTATCAGGTGCTCGTCGTCTCCGGCGATCGCGACACCATCCAGCTCGTGAACGACGACGTCACGCTACTGTACCCGTCGGTGCAGGGCGTGTCGCAGCTCAAGCGATACGACCCGGTGACCGTGCAGGAGCGCTACGGCGTACGTCCCGAGCAGTACCCCGACATCGCCGCGCTCGTGGGCGAGACCAGCGACAATCTGCCTGGCGTGCCCAAGGTGGGCGAGAAGACCGCCGTGAAGTGGTTGACACAGTTCGGGTCGCTCGACGATCTGCTCGCTCGTGCCGAGGAGATCAAGGGTGTCGTGGGAGGGAACCTGCGCGATCACATCGACGACGTGCGCCGCAATCGCAAGCTCAACCGTCTGCTCACCGACGTCGAGCTCCCCGTCTCACCCGACGATCTGGCAGTCGCTCCCATCGACGCGCAGGCCGTGCGCGACATCTTCGCGCGCCTCGAGTTCCGCACACTGCTGCCGCGCGTGTTCGAAGCCGTCGGCGCCGGCGAGGTCGCCGAAGACCCGGCCGCGGTGGTCGAGCTGCCGGTTCCGCAGCAGGTGGTGGCTGGCGAACTCGCGACGTGGGCGGAAGCCGTGCAGGGCGAGCTCTCACTCCGTGTGCTCACGCAGAGCGGGCTTCCGGTGCGTCTGGGGGTCGCTTCCGACTCCGAGCTTCGCGAGACCGATTGGACGGATGCCGCGGCCGACGAGCTGCGCTCCTGGCTCGAGTCCGATCGTCCCAAGGTCCTGCACGACGCCAAGGGTCAGCTGAAGGCGCTGAACCGAGCAGGCATCCGCCTCGGCGGCCTCGCGTACGACACGAGCCTCGCCGGCTGGCTCCTGCGCCCGAGCTTCCCCGACAAGACTCTCGGCGACCTGGTCGAGCGCTACCTCGGCGAGAAGCTCCCCGAGGCCGACCCGTCTCAACTCGTGCCCGAGACCGAGGGGGCGACTCCCGCGCAGGAGGCGTGGTTCGCACTGCGCGTCGCGACCGCGCTGCGCGACGACATCCCCGAGTCGGTGGCCGCCGTGCTGACCGACATCGAGCTGCCCACGCTGCTCGCGCTGGCCGACATGGAACTGGCCGGGGTCGCGGTCTCCCACGAGGTGCTGTCGACGTTCTCCGGCGAACTCGCGACCCGCGCCGAGGGCATCGCTCAGGAGGCGTTCGGCATCGTCGGCCGCGAGTTCAACCTCGGCTCGCCCAAGCAACTGCAGGAGGTTCTCTTCGAAGATCTCCAGCTGCCCAAAACGCGCAAGACGAAGACGGGCTACTCGACGGATGCCGCCGTGCTCGCCGACCTGCAGGAGTCGAACCCGCACCCGTTCCTCAACCTGCTGCTGCAGCACCGCGAGGCCACCAAGCTGCGTCAGATCATCGAGTCGCTCGACACGGCGATCGGCGACGACGCGCGCATCCACACGACCTACGTGCAGACCGGAAGCCAGACCGGGCGGCTCTCGAGCACCGACCCGAATCTGCAGAACATCCCGGTGCGCACAGAGGAATCGCGGCGCATCCGCAGCGCGTTCCAGGTCGGCGACGGCTACGAAGCGCTGCTCACGGCCGACTACTCCCAGATCGAGATGCGCATCATGGCGCATCTGTCGGGCGATGAGGGCCTGATCGAAGCCTTCAACAGCGGAGAGGACCTCCACCGGTTCGTCGGCGCTCGGGTGTTCGGGGTCGAGCCGGGCGATGTCACCGCCGCGATGCGCACCAAGGTCAAGGCGATGTCGTACGGCCTGGTCTACGGCCTCTCGGCGTTCGGCCTCTCGAAGCAGCTGCGTATCGAGCAGTCCGAGGCGAAGCAGCTCATGATCGAGTACTTCGCGCGCTTCGGCGCCGTGCGTGACTACCTGCGCGCCTCCGTTCTCGCGGCCAAGGAGGTCGGCTACACCGAGACGATCTTCGGACGCCGTCGCCCGTTCCCCGACCTCGCCAGCCCGAACCGCGTGCTGCGGGAGAACGCCGAGCGCGCGGCGCTGAACGCCCCGATCCAGGGCAGCGCCGCCGACATCATGAAGATCGCGCTGTTCCACATCCACGACGACATCCGCCGCGAAGGGCTCCGCTCGCGGGTGCTGCTGCAGATCCACGACGAGCTCGTGCTCGAGGTCGCCCCGGGGGAGTGGGATGCCGCCGAGCGCATCGTGCGCACGCGCATGGGCGACGCCGCGGATCTGTCGGTGCCGCTCGACGTGCAGGTGGGTCGCGGGCACGACTGGAACGAGGCCGCACACTGACCACGGGCGGCGGCGTCCGAGGATTAGTGTGGATCGCATGACTTCCATCCCGCGCACTCCCACCGCCATCGACAAGGTCGCCGAGGACTGGGTCGACACTCTGGTCGAGCTGGCTCCGACGCTCGGCACCTACATCGGGCGCGACGAGGTCAACGACCGCTTCGGCGATCTGAGTCCGGCCGGCCACGAGGCGATCGCAGCGGCCACACGGCAGACGCTCGACGCGCTCACGGCCCTCGAGCCGGTCGACACGATCGACGAGGTCACGAAGGCCGACCTCAGCGCCGAGCTGCGTCTCGAGCTGGAACTGCACGAGGCGAATTGGCATCTGCGCGACCTCAACGTCATCGCTTCTCCGGCGCAGGACGTGCGTTCGGCTTTCGACCTCATGCCCACGGCATCCGCCGACGACTGGTCGGTGATCGCCACGCGCCTCGCCGCGGTGCCCGACGCGCTGCGCGGCTACACCGAGACACTGCGCGAGGGCATCGCGCGCGGAGTGACGCCGGCCCGCCGACAGGTCGTCGAGGTGGCGACCCAGATCGACCGGTACACGGCTGATGACGGCTTCTTCGCCGCTTTCGTGGCCGATGCCACGCCCGAGAGCGGCCAGCTTCCGGCATCCCTCGCGCGCACCCTGGCCGACAACTCGGCCGCCGCCCGCGTCGCATACGGCGAACTGCGACGGTTCCTCGCCGAGGAACTCGTGCCCGAGGCCACCGAGGTCGACGCGGTCGGTCGCGAGCTCTACGCGCTCAACTCGCGCCGATTCCTCGGAGCCACGATCGACCTCGACGAGACCTACGAGTGGGGACGCGAGGAACTCGCCCGGATGGTCGCCGAGCAGACGGCGATCGCGAACGAGATCCTGCCGGGATCCACCGTCGAAGAAGCCGTGGCGCATCTCGAGGCCGATACCGCGCGCAAGCTGGTCGGCACCGATGCGCTGCAGCGCTGGATGCAGGAGACGAGCGACCGCGCCGTCGCCGAACTCGCCGCCTCGCACTTCGACATCCCCGAGGCGATCCGCACGATCGAGTGCATGATCGCGCCGACCCAGGAGGGCGGGATCTACTACACGGGACCCACCGACGACTTCTCGCGCCCCGGACGCATGTGGTGGTCCGTTCCGGAGGGTGTGACGGAGTTCGACACCTGGCGCGAGCTCACCACCGTGTACCACGAGGGTGTGCCGGGGCATCACCTGCAGATCGCGCAGGCCGTCTACAACCGTTCCGAGCTCAACTCCTGGCGCCGTCTGCTCGCCGGCACCTCGGGTCACGCCGAGGGATGGGCGCTCTACGCCGAGCGCCTGATGGAGCAGCTCGGCTACCTCGACGACCCGGCCGACCGCCTGGGGATGCTCGATGGTCAGCGCATGCGTGCGGCACGTGTCGTGCTCGACATCGGCGTGCACCTCGGTAAGCCGCGTCTCGACGGAACGGGCGTGTGGGATGCCGACTACGCGCTCGAGTTCATGCGCCAGAACGTCAACATGTCCGACCAGTTCGTGCAGTTCGAGGTCAACAGGTACCTGGGCTGGCCGGGGCAGGCTCCGTCGTACAAGGTCGGACAGCGCATCTGGGAGCAGGTGCGCGAGGCCGTTCAGCAGCAGGAGGGCGAGGACTTCTCGTTCAAGGCATTCCACAAGCGTGCGTTGGACCTGGGCGGCGTCGGTCTCGACACCCTGCGTGGTGTGCTGCTTCCGCGATGACGGGAATGTCCGATGCTCCGGCGATGTTCATTCACCTGAATAGGAAGGCATGACATGAGCATCGAATTCGGACTGGACACGTTCGGCGACATCACCCGCGACGCCGAGGGCACCCTCCTCAGCGGCGCCCAGACGATCCGCAACGTCATCGCGCAGGCAGAGATGGCGGATGCCGTGGGCGTCGACTTCTTCGGGGTGGGGGAGCACCACCGCAAGGAGTTCGCGGTGTCGGCTCCCGAGATGGTGCTCTCGGCGATCGCCGCGCGCACCGAGAACATCCGCCTCGGCACGGCGGTCACGGTTCTGTCGTCCGACGACCCCGTGCGCGTGTTCGAGCGGTTCTCGACCCTCGATGCCGTGTCGAACGGTCGCGCGGAGGTCGTGCTCGGTCGCGGCTCGTTCATCGAGTCCTTCCCGCTGTTCGGTTTCGACCTCCGCGACTACGACGCACTGTTCGAGCAGAAGCTCGAGCTTTTCGTCGAGCTCCTGAAGGAGCAGCCGGTGACCTGGTCCGGGTCCATGCGCGCGTCGCTCGAGAACGCGGATGTGTTCCCGAAGACGGAGAAGGGTCTGCGGACCTGGGTGGGCGTGGGCGGCAGCCCGGAGTCCGTGGTGCGCGTCGCACGCCACGGACTCGGTCTCATGCTCGCCATCATCGGCGGTCCTGCCGCGCGATTCCGGCCGTTCGTCGATCTGTATCACCGCTCGGTCGACTCCTTCGGAACGACGAAGCACCCGATCGCCGTTCATTCGCCCGGCCACATCGCCGACACCGATGCGGAGGCATGGGACGCCGCGTACTCGGGCTTCGAGGCGATGAACAACACGATCGGCAAGGAACGCGGCTGGCCCGCATACAGCCGTGCCCGCTTCCAGAACGACATCGGGCCGGAGGGGGCGATCTACGCCGGTTCTCCCGACCGGGTGGCCGCGAAGATCGCAGACACGATCACCACCCTCGGGCTGGGCCGATTCGACCTGAAGTACGCCACCGGAACGCTCTCGCACGAGGCGATGATGCGCAGCATCGAGCTCTACGGCAGCGAGGTCATCCCGCGCGTGCGCGCTCTGCTCGACAAGCGCGCCTGATCGGGCCTGCGGGATCGGTACGGGGTCCGGTCCCGCAGGAATAGGCTTGTCCGATGGCAGACGTGCGTTTCGTGGCGATCGGGGACTCCTTCACCGAGGGGGTCGGCGATGTTCTTCCCGACGGCCGAGAGCGCGGGTGGGCCGACATCGCCGCCCAGGGATGGGCCGATGCGGCGGGGCATCCGATCCAGTACGCGAATCTCGCGATCCGCGGCAAACTCGCGTGGCCGATCGTCGAGCAGCAGCTCGAACCCGCTCTGGCGCTGCGTCCCACGCATCTGTCGTTCAACGGCGGCGGCAACGACATGCTCCGACCGCGCACCGACCTCGAGCACATCGCCGACGCGTTCAGCCGCGTTCTCCGCCGATGCGACGAGGAGGGCGTCACGATGATCCTGCTCTCCGGCGCGAACCCCAGTGGACAGCTTCCGATGGGGTCCCTGATCCAGCGCCGCGGAGATCAGCTCTCCGAGGCGGTGCTGCGACGCGTCGCCGATCGCCCCGACGTGGTGCGCGCCCTGAACTGGCCCGATCGGGAACTCGCGCAGAGCGCGTACTGGTCCGAGGACCGCCTGCACATGAATGCCGCGGGCCATCATCGGGTCGCAGCGCGCGTGCTGCATGCGCTGGGGTACGAACCGCCCGAGACCTGGTGGGCACCGAGCGAGCGCGGGGGAGCGGGACCGAGCGGGCTCGCCTACTACCGACAGCACGTCGGCCCCTGGGTCCGGCGTCGGGTCACGCGCACGTCGTCGGGCGATGGCCGGACCGCGAAGTACCCGGTGTGGACCGAGCGGACTCCGGGGTGACGAGCGACATCGAACTGCGCCGCATCCCCGGGGGTTCGATCGTGCTGCAGGATGCGCGCACGAAGACGCAGCGTCCGGTGGATCTCGAGCCCTTCGAGATCGGTGTCTACCCGGTGACCCAGGAGCAGATGGCCGAGGTCCTGGACGGGGCCGCTCCGCATCCCCGCCGACCGGCGACCGACATCAGCTGGCTGCGGGCCGTGCACTTCTGCAACGCGCTCTCGGAGTGGGAAGGGCTCGAGCACGCCTATCTGTTCGACGGGGAGGACGTCAGCTGGGACGTCTCGTCCGAGGGGTTCCGGCTGCCCACGGAGGCGGAGTGGGAGTTCGCGTGCCGGGCGGGGTCCGTCGGCCCCCACTACGCGCCGCTCGCGGATGCCGCCTGGACAGCCGCCGATGGCGTGACGACCCCGCAACCGGTCGGCGGCAAGATCCCGAACCTGTACGGCTTGTTCGACACCCTCGGCAACGTGTGGGAGTGGTGCTGGGACCTGCTCGACCCCGCACGCTACGACGAGTACCGCACGTTCCGCGGGGGCGGCTTCGCCGACGACGCCTGGAGTGTGCGCGCCTCGGTCCGCCGCGGGGGAGCCCCTCGGATGCATCACCCCGATGTGGGGATGCGCGTCGCGCGCGGCGGCTTCGATGGCGACGGAGCTGCGCAGGGCTGGTCCGACGCGGTCGACCGCGAGCGGGCGCTGCAGGACGGTACCTCGCCGTCGGGATGGACGCCACGAAAGCGGTGACGGGGACGGTTTTGGCCCCCATCCGCGCCGCGTGGGAGAGTGGGGGGATGCCTGCAGCGTTCTCTCTCATCGTCTCCCAGGGCCGCGTGGCGGACCGCACGGACGGCGCACTCGTGGGCGCACGTCGCGTCGGCGATGCACTGTCTACGCTGCTCCGGACCCCTGCGACGACGATCGGCACGTTGAGTCCCTCCCGCACCGACGACTGGAGCACGGCGCTTCCCGAAGCGAAGGACACGCTGCACGGCCTGCGCGACGCGGTCGCCGGCGCCATCGACGCCGGAACCGTACCGCTGCTCGCGACCAACACGTGCGCCGCGAGCCTCGGCACCCTCCCGACCGTCGCGGAGAGGCACCCGGATGCCGTCGCGCTCTGGATCGATGCGCACGGCGACTTCAACACGCCCGACACGACCGATTCCGGTTATCTCGGCGGCATGGTGCTCGCCGCGGCTTGCGGACTGTGGGACAGCGGACACGGCGCGGGGATCGACCCGACGCAGGTGATCGTCGTCGGCGGCCGTGACATCGATCCGGCCGAAGGCGAACTCCTCGCCGGCGCCGGAGTGCGCGTTCTCGCCCCCGCCGACAGCACGCCCGAGCGCGTTCTCGAGCTCATCGACGGCCGGCCCGTCTGGATCCACGTCGATTGGGACGTGCTCGAGCCGGGATACATCCCCGCTGCCTACCGAGTGGGGGAGGGCATGCTGCCGCACCAGATCGCGGCGATCTTCGCGGCGCTCCCCGCGGGCTCCGTCCGCGGGATCGAACTCGCCGAGTTCGAGGCCGGTGACGCCGAGGTACCCGAACACGTGAGCGTCGAGCTCATCCTCGAGACCGTCCTCCCGCTGCTCCGCGCAGTCTGAGGTCGACCGTTCAGAGGCGACGCGTCTAGCGGCGACGTCGCTCCGGGTCGAGTCCCATCCGGACCCGCGTGCGCTTGCGCTCGATCACGATGAACACGCACCCGATGATCCAGAGCGGGATCGGCGCGAGGAAGGCAATGCGGAACGCGTCGAGAGAGTAGGTCTCGGGCGTGCCCGCGCCCTGGAGGTCGAGCAGCAGTCCGATCAGGAAGATCGCGATGAGCGCGGCGATGAAACCTCCCGCGTTCGTGACGCCTGTGGCGGTGCTCAGTCGGTGCGAGGGGTTATGAGTGCGGGCGTGGTCGAAGGCAATCATCGACGCCGGGCCACCGGTCGCGAGAGCGATCGCGAGAGCGTAGAGCAACCAGATCGGTGCGGCCTCGGGCAATGCGATCACCGCGCACCACGCGATCAGTTGCAGTCCCACCGCGGGGAGCACGAGGGCGAGGGACCGATGGTTCGGGAGTCGGCGTGAGAGGTCTCCGATGATCGGACCGAAGATCATGCCGGCAACGACATATACGGATATGAGTCCCGCGGCATGTGCCGCCGTGAGACCTTGCGCGGCAGTGAGGAACGGCATTCCCCAGAGCAGGATGAACGCCGTACCCGCGAACGGAGTCGTGAAGTGCGACCAGAACGCGAGCCTCGTTCCCGGGTGCGCCCAAGCGGCGCGGATGCCGACACCGGTGTCGATCGCCGAGGTCACCACGCGCACCACTCCGGTGTCGGTGTTCACCGTCACATCGGTGTCCTGCTCGGCGGGGCGGTTGCGGATGACCAGAGCGACGAGGATCGTGAAGAGCACGCCCAGCCCGGCGATACTCCCGAATGTGATCGTCCAGCTCGTGGCGTGCAGGAGAGCGGCCAGAGGGACGAGCGCCACCAGTTGCCCCGCCTGTCCGATGATGCCCGTGAACTGCACCATCACGGGACCGCGTTGGGCGGGGAACCACACCGCGACCAATCGGAGCACCGCGGGGAAGACGGCCGCATCTCCGGCACCCAGCAGCACACGGGCGAAGATCGCGATGCCGATGCTGGGGGAGAAGGCCATCACCAACTGACCCGCCGCCATCAGGAACATCCCGATCGTGATGATCGGACGCGAGCCGTACCGGTCGAGCAGTACACCGATCGGGATCTGCATACCCCCGTACACCGCGAGCTGCACGACCGCGAAGAGCGCGAGGGTCGAGGCATCCGCCTGGAAACGATCGGCCGCGTCGACGCCGACGGCGCCCAACGACGTGCGGTTCGTGATGGCGACGACGTAGGCCGCGACGCCCACCGACCAGATCAGCCAGGCTCGCCACCCGGGGTTCGAGACGGGGGAGAGGGGAGCGTGCGTCACCCTTCCACGCTACTCGCGTCGCCGCGGCCTCGACGCAGACGACGGGGCCCGGCGCGCAATCGCTCGCCGGGCCCCGAGGATCTGGGTGCTCAGCCGGCGCAGAGCGTCGCGAGCACCTGCATGGACTCCTGAACATCGGAGGAGAGCGATGTCACCTCGGCGGCCGCAGACGCATCCTTGTCAACGAGGACGCGCTTGAGCAAGTCTCGGAGAGAGGCGAGATCGGTACGAAGCGCGGAGACCGCGTTCCCGACTTCCTGGTTACCGATGGACTCCGTAGCCGCCGCGAAGGCGTCAACGGTCTCCGTGATCTTCGTAACTGTGCCTTCCGGGTCAGCCATAGCGGCACTCATATCCAGCCCAGACAGCTCAGAAGCCACTCCAGAAACTTGAGTGCGCACGGATGCACACGCGTCCGCCACCGACTGTGCGAAGTCCCGCTCAACGGGAGCCGAACTCTCGTCGACGGTTGCCTGACCGCTTGAGGACTCGGCACCGGGCGCGCCCGAGCATCCGGTGATTCCGAGAAGCGCGACGACGGCGATAGTCCAGGCTGCGATCTGACGTTTCATCTTCTTCCCCCGTGGAATGAGCGGACGCATCGGCATACGAATGTGAACCGCGAGCCAGTCAACCACACACGTACGGCGCGCGTCCTTCTCCACGACGGGGAGAAGTCGCCATCCCTCGATCCTGGGTTGACCTGACATAATGTGCATTATCGGTTATAACGGAATCCGCTTCGCTAGGCTGATCCCCATGAACGGCGAACACGTGGAGATCGACTGGTCGGCGGCGCGCGAGGCCAATCGTGAGAACTGGGACGACCGCGTGCCGCTGCACGCGGTGTCGTACGAGCGCGAGTCGTTCGACGACCCCGAGCACCTCAGCGATGTCATCCGCCACGACGTCACGGTGCTCGAACGTTTCCTGCCCGCACGATCCATCGTCGGGCTCGACGTGTGCCACCTGCAGTGCCACATCGGCACCGACACCGTTTCGCTGGCGCGCGCCGGTGCGCGACGAGTCACCGGCGTCGACTTCTCGGCGCCGGCCCTGGAGACCGCACGAGCCTTCGCCGAGGAGCACGGCGTCGACGCCGAGTGGGTCGAAACCGACGTGCTCGATGCCCGGGCCGCGGTCTCCGGTGACTTCGATGTCGTCTACACGAGCATCGGGACGATCTGCTGGCTCTCCGATCTGGACCGTTGGGCCCAGCAGATCCATGAGCTGTTGCGCCCCGGCGGGACGTTCTTCATCCGCGACGGGCATCCTGCGCTGTACGCGCTCGACGAGGACGCGGAGACGCTCACCGCGCGCTATCGGTACTTCGGCGACGGGACGGCGCAGGTCTGGGACGACGCGAGCACCTACGCAGGTGACGGCACCGTGTCGCACACGCGCACCTACGAGTGGCCGCACTCGCTCGCTGAGATCCTGGGCGCCCTTCTCGGTGCGGGCCTGCGCATCGTGCACGTCGATGAAGGCCGCACACTCCCCTGGCGATTCAGCCCGCGGATGGTGGAGGTGCCCGGAGGATACGCATGGCCGGAAGCCCAGCGCGATCTGCTCCCCTGCACCTACACGATCATCGCTCGACGGGACTGATATATCGGTTCCGCTTGTCGGGGATCACACCCCGACGTAGGCCGCGAGATGCTCGCCGGTGAGCGTCGAGCGTTCTGCCACGAGATCCGCGGGCGTGCCTTCGAACACCACACGGCCGCCGTCGTGCCCGGCGCCGGGACCGATGTCGAGGATCCAGTCCGCGTGAGCCATCACCGCCTGGTGGTGCTCGATCACGATCACGGTCTTGCCCGACTCGACGAGACGGTCGAGGAGCCCGAGGATCTTCTGCACATCAGCGAGGTGGAGACCGGTCGTCGGCTCATCGAGCACGTAGACGTCGCCCTTCTCCCCCATCTGGATCGCCAGCTTGATGCGCTGACGCTCACCGCCGGACAGGGTCGAGAGCGGCTGTCCGAGCGAGAGATACCCGAGACCGACGTCGTCCAGCCGGCCGAGGATCGCCGTCACCGCGGGGATCTTGGCGTCACCCTCCGAGAAGAACACCCGCGCTTCGGACACCGGCAGGTCGAGCACCTCGGTGATGTCCTTGCCCGCCAGTTTGTACTCGAGAACCGCGGCCTGGAAGCGCTTTCCCCCGCAGTCCTCGCACGGTGTCTCGATCGTGTCCATGAAGCCGAGCTCGGTGATGATGACACCGGCGCCCTTGCAGGTCGGGCACGCACCTTCGGAGTTCGCGCTGAACAGCGCCGGCTTGACGCCATTGGCCTTCGCGAACGCCTTGCGGATCGGCTCGAGCAGCCCGGTGTAGGTGGCGGGATTGCTCCGACGCGAACCCTTGATCGCACCCTGGTCGATCGCCACGACTCCATCGAGTTTCGAGACGGAGCCGTGGATCAGTGAGCTCTTCCCGGAGCCGGCGACACCCGTGACGACCGTCAGGATGCCCGTGGGGATATCGACGTCCACGTTCTGGAGGTTGTTCGCGGTCGCACCGCGCACCTCGATCGCCCCGTCCGCCGCGCGCACCGCGTCCTTGAGCACGGCGCGGTCGTCGAGGTGCTCCCCCGTACGCGTCCCGCTGCTCTTGAGCCCGTCGACCGTGCCCTGGAAGCAGATCTCGCCGCCGGCGCTGCCCGCGCCCGGGCCGAGATCGACGACGTGGTCGGCGATCACGATCGTCTCGGGCTTGTGCTCGACCACGAGCACAGTGTTGCCCTTGTCGCGCAGTTTGAGTAGCAGGCCGTTCATCCGCTGGATGTCGTGCGGATGCAGGCCGATCGTCGGCTCGTCGAACACGTAGGTCACGTCGGTCAGCGACGAGCCGAGGTGGCGGAGCATCTTGATGCGCTGCGCCTCTCCCCCGGACAGCGTGCCCGACGGGCGCTCCAGACTCAGATACCCGAGCCCGAGGGTGACGAAGGCGTCGAGGTTCGCGCTCAGGGCTTCGAGCAGCGGTCCCGCGCCCTGGAGGTCGAGCCCGCGCACCCATCCAGCGAGATCCGTGACCTGCATGCGGCAGGCATCCGCGATGCTGATGCCGTCGATCTTCGACGACCGCGCCCCCTCCGTCAGACGGGTCCCATCGCATTCCGGGCACTCCGCGAAGGTGGCGACCCTCTCGACGAACGCACGGACGTGCGGCTGCAGGGCATCGAGGTCCTTCGACAGCATCGACTTGGTGATCTTCGGGATCAGTCCCTCGTAGGTCATGTTGATCCCGGCGATCTTGACCTTCGTCACCTCTCCGTAGAGGAACAGCTGGCGCTGCTTCTCGGAGAACTGGGCGATGGGCTTGTCACCGGGATAGAACCCGGACTGCGAGAACCCCTTCACCATCCAGCCGTCCGCCGTGTACCCCGGCACCATGATGGCGCCCTCGTCGAGGGACTTGGACTCGTCGACGATCTGCGCGAGGTCGAGGTCGGACACCGCTCCCCTGCCCTCGCACCGCGGGCACATGCCACCGAGGTAGATCGCGTCCTTCACGATCTTCTTCTCACCGCCGGGGCCGGTCATCACCCCGCTCGCGCGCTGCGTGGGGATGTTGAAGGAGAAGGCGGTCGGTCCGCCGATGTAGGGGGTGCCGAGCTTGCTGAAGAGGATGCGCAGCATCGCGTTCGCATCGGTCACGGTGCCCACCGTCGAGCGCGGGTTCGCCCCCAGACGCTCCTGATCGACGATGATCGCCGTCGTCAGACCTTCGAGCACATCGACGTCCGGCCGTGGAACCGAGGGCATGAACCCCTGGACGAAGGCACTGTAGGTCTCGTCGATCATCCGGCGGGACTCCGCGGCGATGGTGTCGAAGACGAGCGAGCTCTTGCCCGATCCCGAAACGCCGGTGAAGACGCTCAGCCGTCTTTTCGGGATGTCGACGCTGACGTCCTTGAGGTTGTTCTCACGTGCACCCTGAACGCGGATGAGGTCGTGGCTGTCAGCGGGGTGGTCGACGGTGGTCATCGGCATCCTTCGGAGACGAGGCTGATCTCTCAGCCGGCTTGGTTGATACGGAGCAGGTTGCCCGAGGGGTCGCGGAAGGCGCAGTCGCGCACGCCGTACGGCTGATCCATCGGCTCCTGCACGACGTCGGCGCCGCTCTCGACGAGCCGCTCGAAGAGGGCGTCGAGGTCGTCGCTGGCGAGCGTGAGCGCCCCGTAGCTGCCCTTCGCGATGAGCTCGAGCACCGTGCGGCGCTCGTCGTCGGTCAGACCGGGGTCGGTCGCCGGCGGGTGGAGCACGATCGAGGTCTCCGGCTGGTTCGCGGGACCGACGGTGAGCCAGCGCATGCCGTCGTATCCGACGTCGTTGCGCACCTCGAAGCCGAGGGCGTCGCGATAGAAGGCGAGAGCCGCGTCGGCGTCTGTGTGCGGGAGGAAGGCGTAGTGGATGCTGATCTTCATGGTGTTCACGCTAGGTGGGCGTCGCGGGGCGGCGCTTCTCGATTCCTGATCGGCCGGGTGACCTGCTTGGCCTGGAAGACGGGGATCCCGTCGACGTGGGCGGCGCGTTCACGGTACACGCTGGGTGGGACACCCACCAGCTCCGTGAAACGACTGCTGAACGTGCCCAGCGACGAGCAGCCGACTTCGAAGCACACCTCGGTGACCGAACGGTCCCCGCGCCGGAGCAGAGCCATCGCCCGCTCGATCCGGCGCGTCATGAGATACGAGTACGGAGACTCGCCGTAGGTCTCCCGGAACCGGCGGCTGAGGTGCCCGACAGACAGGTGCACCCCGGCAGCGAGAGCCTCCACGTCGAGAAGCTTCGCGTAGTCGCGGTCGATGCGGTCCCGCACCTTACGCATCGACACCAGCTCGCGCAGGCGAGCATCCACGTCGGGAGTCACGTGTAGATCCTGCCATGACGCCCCGCATCGGCGCATGACCCTGCGCGACGTCCCCTCACGAGATGAGCCCCACGGCGAGGATGGACGGCGCTACTCTGAGGTCATCCACACAGGATTCTCTCAGAAAGGGTCCCCCATGTCCGCACCACTCTCCGAAGCGAAATCGCTGTTCAAGTCGATCCGCATCACGCTCGCCGTCTCGGGCGTCCTCGCCCTCATCGCCGGCATCGTGCTGCTGGTCTGGCCCGTGAAGTCCGCCGTCGTCGTCACGGCGATCTTCGCCGCCTACCTCGTCGTCGCGGGTCTCGTCTACATCGGCCTCGGCATCTTCTCGGGCGCCCGCGGCGGCTGGTCGCGCGTCGGGCACATCCTCCTCGGCCTGCTCTACATCGTCGCCGGCATCATCGCCTTCGCGAACCTCGGCGCGGCCGCGGCTGCTCTCGCCTTCGTCGTCGTCATCTTCATCGGCATCAGCTGGATCGTCGACGGCGTGGTGGCCCTGAGCCTGCTCGGTCAGGACGGCTCGCGCGTGTGGACCCTCCTGTACGCGCTCCTCAGCATCGTGGCCGGGATCATCGTGCTGTTCTCGCCGCTCGTGGCCGGGTTCGCTTTCTGGCTGATCCTCGGCATCTCGCTCGTCGCGCTCGGCATCGTGCAGATCGTCCGGGCCATCACGCTCGGAAAGGACGCCAAGGAGTTCACGGCCGCCGTCCAGGAGGACGCCGCGCACTGACATCCGCACTGCAGATCGGCCCCGTGCTCCGAGGTGGAGCACGGGGCCGATTCGCGTGCGGGTGCTACTCGGCGACGAACGCGCTCACGTCGCCGACGAGGCGGGTGTTGTCGGCGGGGACGGGATCGACGGCCGCCTGAGCGACCTCGGCCGCGAACTCCGAGACGTTGTAGAGCTTGCCCGCGGATTCGCGACGCTCGGCGATCGCTCCGGGGTTCGCACGCTCGAGCAGCGTCGCCGTGATCGTGCCCTCGATCATGTCGCCGGAGACGACCGTGAAGCCGATGCCCTTCTCGGCGAGGCCGGGAATGAGCTCGCGCAGCGCATCCTCGCCGGCGCGCTTCGACAGAGCGACCGGCTCGTACTCGGGCATGGTCGGGGTGGTACGGATGAAGTGCGCCTGGTGGCTCGTCACGAAGACCACGCGCGCGCCCTCGCCCAGGAGCGGTTCGGCTGCGCGGAGCACGTTGAGCTGCGCGTCGCGGTTGAGCGCGAGGGCGTAGTCCTCGGCCATGCCGGATTCCATGCCGCCGGAGGCGTTCAGCACGAGCACGTCGAGACGACCGTATTCGTTGGTGACGGCGTCGAACATCGCCGCGACCGACGCGGGGTCGGTCAGGTCGGCACCGACGACGAGCGCGCGGCGTCCGAGCTCGCGCAGCTCACCGGCGAGCTTCTCGGCGCGCGGGGCCTTGTTGCGGAAGTTGATGACGACATCCGCCCCGGCCTCCGCCAGGTAGCGCACGGTGTCGGCGCCGATCCCCCGCGACGAGCCGGTGACAAGGGCGACCTTGCCGTCGAGAGATCCTGCGGGAAGAACAGCGGTCACGGTGACTCCTCATGGTGCGTGAAACGCCGCGATGACGCGGCAACTCAGACTATCAACAGCGCCCCGCGCCGCCCGATACGGCGTCGGGCCCCGTGATAGGTTGACCGCTAAGGAGGCCGCATGGACACCGTCTCGACTTTCGTACAGTTCATCGACCAATGGGCCTGGATCGGCTGGCTGGTCCTGATCGCCGCGTTCCTCGTGATCGAGATGCTCACGCTCGATTTCACGTTCCTGATGCTCAGCTTCGGCAGCGCCATCGGTCTGCTCACCGATCTGGTCGGCATCCCGGTCTGGGCGCAGGTGATCGTCGCCGCGGCAGCCGCGGCGCTGTTCATCCTCTTCCTGCGACCGCCGCTTCTCCGGCGGCTGCGGCGCGGCGAGGATCCGACCAAGTCGAACGTCGATGCTCTCCTCGACCTCCGGGGAACCGCACTCCACGACATCACGCAGATCTCCGGACAGGTCAAGCTCAGCAACGGCGACACCTGGACCGCTCGCTCCGCCACGCCCGTACCGATCCCCCAGGGATCGCCGATCGCCGTGACGGCGATCAACGGCGCCACCGCCATCGTCCGTCCCGTCAACGACTAGGAGACTCCGTGAACGACGCCTCGTTCATCCCCACCGCGATCCTCTGGATCCTCGCGATCGCGGTCATCATCTTCGTGGTGGTGACCGTCGCGCGTTCCATCCGCATCATTCCGCAGGCCACGGCCGGGGTCGTGGAACGGCTCGGCCGTTATCACAAGACCCTCACCCCCGGTCTGAACATCCTGGTGCCGTTCATCGACCGACTGCGCCCCCTGATCGACATGCGCGAGCAGGTCGTCTCTTTCCCGCCCCAGCCCGTGATCACCGAGGACAACCTGGTCGTCTCCATCGACACCGTCGTCTACTTCCAGGTGACGGATGCCCGGGCCGCGACCTACGAGATCGCGAACTACCTCGGCGCCGTCGAGCAGCTCACGACCACGACGCTCCGTAACGTCGTCGGTGGACTCAACCTCGAAGAGGCGCTCACGAGCCGCGACAACATCAACGGTCAGCTGCGCGTCGTCCTCGACGAGGCGACCGGCAAGTGGGGCATCCGCGTGGGCCGCGTCGAGCTGAAGGCGATCGATCCGCCCATCTCGATCCAGGACTCGATGGAGAAGCAGATGCGCGCCGAGCGTGACCGTCGCGCCGCGATCCTCACCGCTGAGGGAACGAAGCAGTCCGCGATCCTCGAGGCCGAAGGTGCACGTCAGGCCGAGATCCTCCGCGCGGAGGGCGACAAGCAGGCCGCGGTCCTGCGAGCGCAGGGTGAGGCGGAGGCGATTCAGAACGTCTTCACGGCGATCCACCAGGGCGCCCCCGACGACAAGCTGCTCGCCTACCAGTACCTGCAGATGCTGCCGAAGATCAGCGAAGGTCAGTCCAACAAGCTGTGGATCATCCCGAGCGAACTCACGGAAGCACTCAAGGGCATCGGCAGTGCGTTCACGCCGAAGCCCGGTCAGGCACCGACTCCCCCGCCGGGCGTGTGACGCACCCGTACTTCGCGAAGGCACGGCATCCCCGAGTCCTCGCCCACCGTGGTCTCGTGACCGCGGCGGGCGAGGACTCGGGCGTCTGGGAGAACACCGCCGCAGCCTTCGCCGCTGCGCACGCCGCCGGGGTGGAGTACGTCGAGACCGACTGCCAGGTAACGGCCGACGGCGACGTGGTGCTCTTCCACGACGCGACCCTCGAGCGGTTGACCGGCGGCGACCGCCGAGCAGTCCGGGAGGTGCGCACCCGCGACCTCGTCCGTCTCTTCGCCGATCACGGCGGCCTCCTCACGGTCGCCGAGGCCCTAGACCTGTTCCCGACCGTGCGCTTCAACATCGACGTGAAGACCGCCGCCGCGGCGGAGCCCCTCGGGCCTATCCTCGCCGATCACACGCATCGGACCCTCGTGACGAGCTTTTCCGATGCCCACCGGCGCGCGACCGTCGCCGCCGTCCTCCGCGCGGGCGCCGCGCTTCGCCCCGCGACATCGGGGGGAAGCCGAACCATCGCGACGGTGCGCGCGCTGTCCGTCCTGCGCCTCTCCCCCGCACGGGTGCTCCGCGACATCGACGCCCTGCAAATCCCCGAGCGGCAAGGGCCGTTGACCGTGCTCACTCCCGCGCTGCTCCGCGCCGCGCATGCTCGGGGCGTCGAGGTGCATGTGTGGACCGTGAACGATGCCGCGGAGATGAACCGACTCATCGCCCTCGGCGTCGATGGGATCGTCTCGGATCGCGCCGACCTCGCCCTCGACACGCTGTCGCCCTCATAACCTCCCGCGCTGGGATTCCGCTGTGAATAACGCCGAGTTTCCAGGGACGTGGATGAAGCGCACAGGCTGGAGCGTTATACCTGACAGCGACGAGAGGACCACACAATGGCAGATCGCAGCCTGCGCGGCATCCGACTCGGCGCCCAGAGCCTACAGAGCGAAGAGGGCGTCGTTTTCATGGAGCGCCGTGAGACCACCTATACCTGTGACACATGCGGCCACGTCACGAACCTGATGTTCGCGGCCGACGCCGAGCCGCCCCAGACCTGGGAATGCCGCTCCTGCGGTGCCGACGCCCGACTCAACGTCGACGGCCAGGCCGTGACGCTCGAGGCGACCGACGAAAAGGCCGCCCGCACCCACTGGGACATGCTGCTGGAGCGCCGCACGCGCGCCGAGCTCGAAGAACTGCTCGAGGAGCGCCTCGCCTTCATCCGCGCGCGCCGCGGGGCCGGTGAAGACCCGACGCGGGAGAAGATCGGGGCCTAAGCCCGACGAGCGCGCCACCACCCGAGAACGAGCGCGCCCAGCCCACCCCAGAGCAGGATCTGCTGCAGCCAGGGACCCAGCACCACACCCGCCGTGAGGCCGGAGCGGAGCTCGACGTTTTCGAGCATCGCCCCGGCCTCATCTGCGTCCAGGCTCGTGATCGTCGACCCGTCCGGACGGATGATCTGGCTCGTACCCACCGTCGAGACGTTGACGACGCTGCGCCCGGTCTCGATCGCCCGCATCCGCGCGAACGCGAGCTGCTGCAGATTCTCGGCGGTCCCCCGGAAGTCCGCGTTGTTGGTCTGGAACACGAGGACCTCGGCGCCGCCCGTCACGCTCTCGTGAATGACGTCGTCGTAGATGACGTCGAAGCAGATCGCGAGACCGATGAGGGCGCCGTCGATGTCCATGAGCGGCGGGTTGATCCCCGGGGTGTACTCGCGGCCGATGAGGCCGATCAGATCGGGGGCCAGGGCGTAGTAGAAGTCGCGGTCGGGAACGTACTCGCCGAAGGGCACCGGATGCCGCTTGTCGTGGATCTGTTCTGCTCCCCCGGCATCCGTCCACAGCATCGACGTGTTCCAGTAGAGGTCGTTGCGGGCGGTCGCGGCGTTCGCGAGCACCGGCGCGTCGATCCGGGTCGAGACCAGCGTCAGCTGACGCGCGAGCGTCTCGTTCTGGAAGGGGTCGGTGTCGAGGCTGCCCTCCGGCCAGACGAGGAGGTCGACGTCTTCGCCGTAGAGGGGCTCGGTGGCTTCGGTCTGCGCGCGGACCACGGCGAAGGGCGTGCGCTCGTCGAAGTACCCGGTCGGACCGTTTCCCTGCACGGCGGCGATGCGCATCTCGCCCGCGGGGGCGGTCGGGAACTGCGGCGTCGCGAGCAGCACGACCGCGAGGACAGCGGGCACGAGCAGCGGCATCGGGCGCCGCCACAGCCTCAGCCGCACCGCCTCGATCAGCATCGCCACGGCGAGAACCATCAGGAACCCGAGACCGCCGACGCCGAGCCACGACGACACCGGAGCGAGCGGGCTCTCGGCCTGACTCATCCCGATCCGTGCCCAGGGGAAGCCGCCATAGGGCCAGGAGCCGACGAAGACCTCCCGGTCGACCCAGAGGGCCGCGACGACGACCGGGAGCACCAGCATCCGCCCCCAGGCGCCGGGAAGCGCGCGAGGGATCCACCGGTAGGCGAGGGCGATCGGGATGAGGGCGAGAGCCGTCAGGCCGCCCTCGAGGACGCTGAGAGCAGCCCAGGGAACCGGGCCCAGATACCTCGAGGTCCACGACACGAGAAGAGCGAAGAACAGGATGCCGTAGACCAGGCCGACAAGCAGCGCTCCGCCCGCGCGGCGGCCGATCAACGCCAGCAGCAGCAGCGCGGTCGCCGGGAACGCGAGAACCCAGATCGCGGCCGCCGGGTAGGCGAGATTCATGAGCAGCGCCGCGGCGGCGGCCGCGATCGACGCCGCCCACAACGGCAGGAGCGGGCGCGGTCGAATCGTGCGTTCAGCCATGTTCACCCCGGTCACATCGAGGAGTAGGCGACGATGCCGCGGCGCACGCCGTCGAGCGCCGTGCGGGCCGTGCGGGCGAGCGCTCCGTCCTCGGCGACGATCGAGAGCTGGTCGAGGAGGTCGATCGTCTGCTTGGCCCAGCGGACGAAGTCGCCGGCCGCCATATCGGCATCGACGAGCACCCGATCCAGCATCCCGCCGCGAGCCCAGGAGTGCATCGCTCCGGCGAGGCCGGCGGCGAGCGGCTCGGAGCCGGGAAGATGATGATCCTGTTCGAGGTCATCGAGAACGGCCCACAGCGCCGTCGTCTTCTCGTATGCGGCACGGAACGCGCCGCGCGGAAGACCGCGCTCCCCCGAGTTCGCCTCATCGCGCCGCGGTTCGTAGACCAGGCAGCAGGCCATGGCCGCGAGCGAGGGTGCATCGAGGCCCGACCACAGCCCCTGGCGCAACGACTCGGCCACGAGCAGATCCCGCTCGCCGTAGATGCGCCGCATCGTGCGGCCCGACTCGGTGAGCGTCATCTCGTCGCCGTCGGAGCGCAGGTAGTCGAGCGTCTCGAGCACCTCGACCACGCGGTCGAAGACACGGGCCACCGTTCCGGTACGGGTCTCGATCTGACGGCGGATGCGGTCGGTCTGACGCTTCAGCTTCCAGTAGCGCTCCGCCCACCGGGCGTGCGCTTCGCGATCCGGGCAACTGTGGCACGGGTGCCGCTGCATCTTCGTGCGGAGCTGCTGGATGCGCTTCAGCCGCTTGTCACGGGCCGAACGCGGGGCTCCCGAGTCCTGCCGGTTCTTCTTCTCGAGGTCGCTCAGCTCGCGACGGATCGTCGAGTACTCCACGAAATCACCGTGCTCGCACGACATCGACTTCTCGTAGCCCGCGAGCGACACCTCGGCCTCGCGCACCTGACGGGCGAGACCGACCACGGCGCGATCGGCCTGGAACTGCGCGAACGACGACTCGAGGATCTGGCGGGCCCGCGGCTTGCCGAACAGGTCGATGAGGTTCACGGCCATGTTGTACGTCGGCCGGAAGCTCGAGTTCAGCGGGTAGGTGCGCCGCGACGCGAGAGCGGCCACGGCCTGCGGATCCATGCCCTCGGTCCACTGCACCACCGCGTGGCCTTCGACGTCGATGCCGCGGCGCCCGGCGCGACCGGTGAGCTGCGTGTACTCCCCCGAGGTGATCGCGACGCGGGCTTCGCCGTTGAACTTCTCCATCTTCTCGAGCACGACGGTGCGCGCCGGCATGTTGATGCCGAGCGCGAGGGTCTCGGTCGCGAAGACGACCTTGACGAGCTTGCGCTGGTAGAGCTCTTCGACGACCTCCTTGAAGGCCGGCAGCAGGCCCGCGTGGTGCGAGGCCACGCCGCGCTCGAGATTGTCGAGCCACTCCCAGTAGCCGAGGACGCCGAGGTCCTCCTCCTGGAGCGTGCGGGTGCGTTCCTCGACGATCGCGCGGATCTCGGTGCGCTCCTCCTGTGACGTGAGACGCATACCCGACCGGCGCACCTGCGCGACGGCGGCATCGCAGCCGACGCGACTGAAGATGAAGAAGATCGCCGGCAGCAGATTCGCGCGTTCGAGGAGGTGGATGACCTCCGGGCGATCGATCCGCTCGATGCGGCGCGCGTTCGACGGACGTACCGGACGCTGGCCTCCGCGCGGAGGGCGCTTGGCCTGTCGGCCGGCGTGACGATTGCTGACGTAGGACTGCGCGCGACGGTTGTTGTCGTAGTGCGAGCCCGTGAACGAGCGGATGCGCATCAGCTCCTGGTTCACCTGAGCCGTGGCCACACCCGCCCGGTCGTCGAACAGCGGCAGCAGATCGTCGCGCACGAGCACGTGCTGTTCCAGCGGGACGGGGCGGATCTCCGAGACGATCACCTCGGTGTCGCCGCGCACCGTGTCGAGCCAGTCGCCGAACTCCTCGGCGTTCGAGACCGTCGCACTCAGCGAGACGAGACGCACCTGCGACGGCAGGTGGATGATGACCTCTTCCCACACCGCGCCGCGGAATCGATCGGCGAGGTAGTGCACCTCGTCCATCACGACGTAGCGGAGGTCGCGCAGCGCCGCCGAATCGGCGTAGATCATGTTGCGCAGCACCTCGGTGGTCATCACCACGATGCGCGCGTTGCCGTTGATGTTGGTATCGCCGGTGAGCAGCCCGACCTCGTCGGCTCCGTAGACGTCGACGAGCTCGCGGAACTTCTGATTCGAGAGCGCCTTCATCGGCGTCGTGTAGAACGCCTTGTCGCGCGGAGTCTGCATCGCGAGATGGATCGCGAACTCGCCCACGATCGTCTTACCGGCCCCGGTCGGCGCCGCGACCAGGACGCTGTTCCCGCGCTCGAGCGCATGGCAGCCCTCGAGCTGGAACGGGTCGAGATCGAAGCGCTGGCGGGCGGCGAACGCGGAGGTCTCGGGGTGCTCGGATGCCTGTCGCGCGGCGGCGTATCGCTCCGCCGGCGAACTCATGCGGCGTCCGGCAGGAGGCCGGCGGCCGCATCCTGCTTGCGCTTGCGCCGGTCGAACAGCAGCGACAGACCGGCGGCTGCGAAGTACAGGACGATCAGGATGCCCGCGAGCATCAGCATGCTCACCACGTCGGCAGCCGGCGTCGCGAGGGCGGCGAAGACCGTGGCGATGATGATCGCGACGCGCCATCCCTTGAGGATCGCGCGCCCCGACATGATGCCGGCGAAATTCAGTGCGACGAGGAAGACCGGCAGCACGAAGGAGACGCCGATCACGAGCATCAGTTTGAAGATGAAGTCGTAGTAGTCCTGGGCGGCGTAGAAGTTCGTACCGCCCTCCGGCGTGAAGCTCCACATCAGCTCGATGATGTGCGGCATGATCATGACGCCGAGGTAGCACCCGCCCAGGAACAGCGGAACGGCGGCCGCGACGAAGCCGACCGTATAGCGCACCTCTTTGCGCGTGAGGCCGGGCATGATGAACGCCCAGATCTGCCACAGCCAGACCGGCGCGGAGGCGAAGAGACCGATCGACAGGGCGATGCGCATGCGCATGTCGAACGCGGAGGTCACGGTCGAGAAGTTGAGGGCGCTGAAGTCGTCGCCCCGCTTCTCGGTGATGAGACGGATCGGCTCGGTGATGAAGTGGATGATCGGATCCGCGACGATGAACGCCAGCACCATGCCGACGACCAGCGCGATGGCGGCGATCATCAGACGGCGGCGCAACTCGACGAGGTGCGCTCCGAGAGACATCCGCCGGTCGCGGTCCGGCTTCGCCTTCGCGGCCGGGTCCATCACTGCCACGAGCGGTCAGGCGCGCGGCGGAGTCTCAGGTTCTGAGCCCGAGTTCTTCACCGTGGTCGGGTCCACTGCCGCGTTCTCCGCGGCCGCCGGACCGTCTTCTTCCTTCATCGCCTTCATCTCTCCCTTGAAGACGCGGGCCGACTGGCCGACGCTCTTCGCGAGGGCGGGCAGCTTTGCCGCGCCGAAAAGGAGGAGGATCACGGCGAGCACGATCAGGAGGTGCCACCCCTGCAGTCCAGCAAACATCTCTAGTTCCCGTCGTCGGTGGGCGATTCGGCCAGTCTACCCGGCTGTGCTGTGGATGGGCGGTGGTAGAGCGCGAGTCCCGCAGACGCCCATTCCCGGGTCGCCGCGCGCGCGATGCCCGGCTCGAGCACCTCGAGCGCTCCCCCGAAACGGGCCGCGATGCGCTTGATACCGCGCGGATCTGCGAGGTGCAGGTGCGCCGTGACCACGCCATCGAGGGTCTCGACCTCATCGGCGGAGAGAAGCCCGCCCAGGAGCGGAGCGAGTCGTTCGGGAACGCGCACGGTGACCTCGCGGTCGTCCGCCACCTCGGCGAATGCCTCGGGCACGTGCTCCCCCGCGTGCGTGATCGGGATGTCGGTCAGCTGCGGGCGGCTCACCCGGTCGAGGTGGAAGGTGCGCATCGCCTGACGCAGATGACACCATCCCTGCAGATACCACTGGCCGTTGGTGATCAGGATCTGCACCGGATCGACCGTGCGCGTGGTCGGCTGCGCGTCCGGCGCCTGATAGGTGAACGAGATCGCGCGCCCCTCCTGCACCCCACGGGACACCGCCTCGCGCACCTCGTCGACCGCCGTGGGCGCGATGACCACCTCGGCGGGAGCGTCGGCCGCTCCTCGGGAGAGCTTCGAGATGAGACCGGCGACGAGCCCTGAGTCCGAGACAGCGGGCACCGCAGCGACCATCTGCAGCCCGGCGAGCAGCGCTGCGGCTTCGCGCGCGGTGAACCGCGGCACCCGGCGCAGCGCGACGTCGTTCGTGATCTCGATGACGTCTTCCTGGTCGAGCAGATCCCAGTTGATGTCGAACATCTCCTGCGGCTGCTGCCAGAAACCGGCTTCGCCGGGAAGGCCGATGACGGTCAGCTTCTCGACCATCGCCCGCATCTCGCGCGGGGTCACGCCGAACTCCGCTGATGCCTCGGCCAGAGAGACCTGTCCGTGCTCGAGAAGGTACGGCACGAGGGTCAGGTACAGACGCACCCGATCACCGGCGAGCAACGGCTTCTTCGCACTCATCGTCGGACCTCCCGCTCGGCGTGGGCCTCGGCGACCGCGCGGAGACGCGACACCACCGCGTCGCGGAGCTCGTCGGGCTCGACCACACGGACCTCTGGGCCGTACGAGGCGAGCTCGTCGGCGAGGATGTGGACATCGACGAAGGGGACGCGGATGCCCTGGACCGCCGGGACCGCCCTCCGCCCGAGCCGCAGAGACGCCTCGGTACCCGGAGTGATCTCGAGCAGAGCGGAGTTCTGGGACGCCACCTCCTCGAGTCCCGCGAGCGCGCGGTCACCCGCTCCGTCCCGCAGGACGGGGTCGAAGGTCGTCGCGGTCACCGTCACATCCCCGACGATGCGGCTGAGCAGGAACGTACGGTCGCCCGCGGCGTCGATGTCGATGCCGAACACGTGCCAGCGCGCCTCGTAGTCCACCAGCGCGAGCGGCTGGACCCGGCGACGACGAGGAGCGTCCTCCCCCGGCTTCAGGTAGTCGAAAGCGACGACTCGGCTCTTCTCGATCGCCTCCTGGAGCGGACCGAACGCGGCATCCCGCGCCGTGATGCGCGGCGCGAACCCGATGATCGGCTCGTCACCGTCGATCCCGAGGGCGCGGATCTTCCGAACACCGGACTGCGCGTCGCCCGATGCGGATTCCGCGCTCCACACGCTGCCCGCGAGACGCAGCACGGCGAGTTCGGCGGGCGTGAAGTCGATGTCGCTCGGCAGGTCGTACTCCGCCTGCGGAATCCGGTAGCGCGCCTCACGCAGATCGTTCGGGTCTGCGGCGTCGCCGATCGTCTCGACGGGCACACCGAGCGAGCGGAGTTCGTCCTTGTCGCGCTCGAACATCTTCTCGAGGGCATCCGACCGCGTTCCGGCATCCGCGCGCTGGCGGTACCCGGAGACGTTGTCGAGGATCTGCTGCTTCGTGAGCCCGATCTCCGTCGCCATGAGAGCCACGACGAGATTCGTCAGGCGCTCCTCGGCGGGAATACGGGCGGCCATCACGGAGTCGGTACCGTGATGGCGCCCAGGATGTCGACGACGTAGACGACGGCGGGGGCCGAGTCGGAAGCCGGAGTCACGACGAGCACCTGGGAGCCGACGGGCTTGCCGACCAGCTCCTGGGCCACGGCCGGTGCCACCTGCTGCAGATCGGTGGAGACCGCTTTGCCCCACGTCTGCGTCATCACGGTCTTGTCGTCCCAGCCGAGCGCGGTGTACTGGACGATCGGCACCTGATCGGCTTCGACGTCGTCGCCCTCACCGAGGATGAGCGTCTGCGTGACCAGAGAGGACGGTGCGTCGGAGTTGGGGATGATCACGCCGGGAGTGCCGTCCGGAGCACGGACGACGGTCGGCATGCCGCGAGCATCGTTGAACTGCAGGGAGCCTTCGGCCTTCGGCAGGAGCACGTCGATGGTGTCGACGACGAACACCATCGTGTCGTCGGCATCGAGACCGAAGCTCTGCAGTGCCTCCGCTCCAGCATCATCCGCGGTCAGAGCGACCACCGTGCGAGACCCCTGGGTGACGCACTTCAGCGCGTCAGCGAGAGCAGGGAAACGCGCACCCTGGATGTCGAGGCTCGTCAGCGGCCCCTGAGCGGGGTCGTACGGAGTGCCGGCGACCTCTTCGCCCGTCTCGCCACTGAAGAGGGTGAGCTCGTAGACGAAGGGCTGCTGACCGTTCTGAACAGCACGACCGTCGCCGACGACGACGTCCGTCGTCGCCGACTTCTCGACGTGCAGCGGCGTGTAGATGCTCACATCCGGCTTCGCACCGAGATCGCCCTCGACCGTCACCGCATCGGCGAGACCGCTGGAACCGCCGGAGCGGTCGCATGCGGCGCCATCGAAGGTCGGAGCAGCGGTGCACCCCGTCAGAGCGAGGACGGCGAGGCTGAGAGTGGCCAGAACGGCGGACGTTTTACGCACGCCCTCCAGTCTATTCGGTCGGGTGCTCCGATTCGCGCGATGCCGTCGCGATGCGCGCGCCCTCGGCGGCGCGCGCAGCCTCTCGCGCGCGCTTGCGCAGGTTCTTGTCGGTGATCTCGCGATCGCCGACGGCACCGGGGGTCCACTGCTCCACGTCGTCGTCGCCGTAGCTGGACTTCGAGGCGCGACGCTTCACGGAGGGTGCGACCGTGCCCGGAGCCAGACGACGCGCGGTCAGCAGGAAGCCGGTGTGCGCGACCATCCGGTGATCGGGACGCACCGCGAGGCCCTCGACGTGCCAGCCGCGCACCATCGTCTCGGAGGCGTCCGGATCCGTGAACAGTCCGGTGTTGCGGATGTACTCCGCGACGCGCGAGAGCTGCGTGGCGGTCGCGATGTAGCAGAGCACCACTCCCCCGGGTGTGAGCGCGTCGGCGACGACGTCGATGCACTCCCACGGGGCCAGCATGTCGAGCACGACGCGATCGACGGATCCGGCGGGAAGCTCGGAGGGCAGCTGCTCGACGAGATCGCCGACGACGACGCTCCAGGTGTCCGGCTGCTCGCCGAAGAACGTCGCGACGTTGCCGCGGGCGACCTCGGCGAAGTCCTCTCGCCGCTCGAAGGATACGAGCCTGCCCGCCGGCCCCACCGCACGAAGCAGCGACAGCGACAGTGCGCCCGACCCCACTCCGGCCTCGACCACCGTCGCTCCGGGGAAGACATCGGCCTGCATGACGATCTGGGCGGCATCCTTCGGATAGACGATCGCCGCGCCACGGGGCATCGACATCGCGAAGTCCTTCAGCAGCGGGCGCAGCGCGAGATACTCGTGGCCCGAGCTGTTCACGGCCACCGATCCGTCGGGCAGGCCGATGAGATCGCGGTGGCGCAGCACCCCGTGGTGGGTGTGCAGCTCGCCGTCCTCCCGGAGGGTGACGGTGTGCAGTCGGCCCTTGGGACCCGTGAGCTGGACGCGGTCGCCCTCGCGGAACGGGCCGCTCGGACGGTGCGTACCGGAGGCGGTCATCGGGTGGCTCCCGTCGTGGCGGAATGGCGGTCGAGGAGGTCGACCAGGTCGTGTGCGGTGCGGCCGTCGAGCGTCGGCCAGAGCTCGTGCGCACCGAGGTCGTCGAGCGGCACGATGTGCGGGACCCCGAGGGTCACGGCGCCGGAGGCGATCCCGGCACGGACACCGGTCGGCGAGTCCTCGATCACGATGGCTTCGGTGATGTCGATGTCGAGCAGGGCGGCGGCCTGCAGGTACGGCTCCGGGTGCGGCTTCGGGTTGTCGACGTCGTCGCCGGCGACGACCAGATCGAAGGCCGGGAAGTCGATGAGATCGACGACGCTCAGCGCCATCCGTCGCAGCGACATCGTCACGAGCGCGGTCGTGATCCCTGCCTGCTTCAGGTCGAGCAGGAGCTCGCGTGCGCCGGGGCGGAAGGGCACTCCCTCGGTGCGCAGAAGGTTCTGCACCTCATCGGTCAGATGGGCGACGATCGCCTCGGCCTCCATGCGCACGCCCGCGTTCTGCAGGATGATCGCGCTGTCGATCAGTCCGCTGCCGACCAGCTGCAGCGCGTCCTCGTGCGTCCACGTCCCGCCGAAGGACTCGACGAGCCGGGTCTCGGCCGCCATCCAGTACGGCTCGGTATCGACGACTGTTCCATCCATGTCCCAGAGGACCGCGCGGGGCTGTGTGCTCACCGAGCCATGTTATCCGGCGCAGGACCCGTCTTCCTCCGAGCGCGACTAGCCTGGGGAGACGACACCGTCACTCGATCGAAAGGGGATCACGATGGATGTTCTCGGTTCGCGCATCGTGATCGTCGCCTTCGACGGCTGGAACGACGCGGGTGAAGCGGCCAGCGGCGCCGTCGCGGCCCTGCGCGCCACGAGCGAGTACGACCTCGTGCACACCGTCGACCCCGAGCTCTACTTCGACTACCAGTACACGCGTCCGTCGACCCAGCTCGACACCGAGGGTCGTCGGCGCCTGAAGTGGCCGGAAGCGACGCTGTGGCGTCCGCGCGACGCGGGCGAGGGGCCCGAGTTCTGGCTGCTCACCGGAGTCGAACCGGCTCGCACGTGGCAGTCGTTCGCCGCCGAGTTCATCGACGTCGCGCTGCGCGACGACGTGAGCGGCTTCATCATGCTCGGCGCGATGCTCGCCGATGTGCCGCACTCCCGGCCGATCTCGATCTTCGCGGCCAGCCAGAACGAGCAGGCGCGCGAGGAGCTCGGACTCGAGAAGTCCCTCTACGAGGGCCCCGTCGGCATCCTGAGCGTCATCGAGCACTACGCCGAGTCGGCCGGCATCCCGACGGCCACGCTGTGGGCGAGCGTGCCGCACTACGTCGCGAACGCGACGCCGTCGCCGAAGGTCACCCTCGCCCTGCTCGATCGCCTCGAAGAGCTCACCGGGGTGTCGGTGCCGCGCGATGCACTGCGCACGGAAGCCGCCGCGTGGGAGGCATCCATCGATGCGGCCGCGGCGGACGACGAGGAGATGACCGAGTACATCCGCCAGCTCGAGCGCACCCGCGACACATGGGACTCGCCGGAGGCATCGGGCGATGCGATCGCCCAGGAGTTCGAGAAGTACCTGCGTCGACGCGGTGACGGTCCGGGCGACCACAAGCGCTGAGCGCGTCCGCGCTCAGGCGGCGATCGCTCCGGTGCCGAGCAGGACCAGGATCACCGTGCCCAGCAGGATGCGGTAGATCACGAACGGCAGGAAGCTGCGCTTCGAGATCCAGCTCATGAAGAACGCGATGACCCCGAGGGCGACGACGAAGGCGATACCGGTGGCCGCCAGCGTGTCGCCGAGCGAGAAGAACGCCGGTTCGTTCCAGCTCTTCGCCAGCTGGTAGAAGCCGCTGCCGAAGACGGCGGGGATCGCCAGGAGGAACGCGTAGCGGGCCGCCGCGGCGCGCTCGTAGCCGAGGAAGAGCCCCATCGTGATCGTGCCGCCCGAGCGCGAGACGCCCGGGACGAGGGCGAGGGCCTGTGCGAATCCGTAGGCGACGCCGTGCGGGTAGGTGAGCTGGTTGAGCGTGCGCTTCTTCGCTCCGACATGATCGGCGATGCCGAGCAGGATGCCGAACACGATCAGCATGATCGCGACCACCCAGAGCGAGCGGAACACGCTCTCGATCTGATCCTGGAAGAACAGGCCCAGGATGACGATCGGGATGCTGCCGATGATGATCATCCAGCCCATCCGCGCGTCGGGATCGGTGCGCGGGGCCTTGCCGACGAGCGACCGGAACCACTGCGTGACGATGCGGACGATGTCGCGCCAGAAGAACACCACCACGGCCGCCTCGGTGCCGATCTGCGTGATCGCCGTGAACGCCGCACCCGGGTCCTCGCCCGAGGGCAGGAACGAGCCGACGATGCGCAGGTGGGCGCTGGAGGAGATCGGCAGGAACTCGGTCAGCCCCTGGACGATACCGAGGATGAGCGCTTCGAAGAGATGCATGGAGGCCTTCAGGGTCGACGGCGGCACGGAGCCGGCGGGAGCGCTCAGTACGTGCGCAGCAGATCGGCCAGCACCCGCTGACCGAAGACAAGCGAGTCTACGGGCACACGCTCGTCGACTCCGTGGAACATGCCTGTGAAATCGAGATCGGCGGGCAGCCGGAGCGGCGCGAACCCGTATCCGGTGATCCCGAGGGTCGACAGCGCCTTGTTGTCGGTTCCGGCCCCCAGCAGATACGGGATGACGGGCACACCGGGGTCGTGCCGACCGATGCTCGCGACCATGGCCTCGACGAGCTCGCCCTCGAACGGGGTCTCCATACCGATGTCACGGACCACGGTCTCGATCACGATGTCGTCGCCGACGATCTGCTGGAGCTCGGCCAGCACCTCGTCCTCGGTGCCGGGGATCACCCGCACGTCGATGAGCGCTTCGGCGCGCTCCGGGATGACGTTGTGCTTGTACCCGGCGGTGAGGCCGGTGGGATTCGTCGTCGTCCGGAACGAAGATCGCAAGAACGCCTCGGCGGGACCGGCGGCCGATGCCAGGGCGTCCGGATCGTCGGCGCTGCGCCCGGTGAGTGCGCTCAGTCCCTCGAGGAGCGCGGTGGTGGTCGGCGTGAGCCGGATCGGCCAGCGCGTGCGACCGATCGCCGCGACGGCCTCGGCCAGCGACGTGATCGCGTTGTCGTCGTGCAGACGACTGCCGTGGCCCGCCCGTCCCTTCGCGACCAGCCGGATCCAGATCAGCGCCTTCTCGCCCACCTGCAACAGGTAGGCCCGACGGTCGTCGACCGTGATCGAGTATCCGCCGACCTCGCTGATCGCGGTCGCCGCACCGGCGAACCATTCGGGGCGGTCGCGCACGACGAGCGCCGATCCCTCGACGCCGCCGTTCTCCTCGTCGGCGAAGAACGCGAGGACGAGGTCGCGCGCCGGCATCTCGCCCGCGCGGAGGATGTCGGCGACGGCCGTGAGGATCATCGCGTTCATGTTCTTCATGTCGACGGCGCCGCGCCCCCACAGCATCCCGTCCTGCACGATCCCGGCGAAGGGATCGACCGTCCAGTCCTCCGCCATGGCGGGGACCACGTCGAGGTGCCCGTGCACGACGAGCGCCGGCAGCGAGCGGTCGCGACCCGGCACCCGTGCCATCACGTTCGTGCGGCGCGAGACGGGCTCGTAGTACTCGACCTCGAGCCCGAGTTCTGCCATGTACGCACCCACGTACTCCGCAGCCTCACGCTCCCCCTTCGCGTTGCCGCCGCCGAAGTTCGAGGTGTCAAAGCGGATCAGCTCGCTCGCGATGCGCGCGACCTCGGGAAGGGAGGGTTCGGTCATGCGAACCAGGCTATCGAAAGCGCGTGCCACGCCCGGGCGTCACGCCCGATTCGAGGCCGACCCCAGAAGGTGGTAATGTCATTCTTCGGTCGGCAACGATCATCCAAAACCTGCGCGGGTGGCGGAATGGTAGACGCGCTACGTTGAGGTCGTAGTGCCCGTAAGGGCGTGGGGGTTCAAGTCCCCCTCCGCGCACAGATGGCCCCGGTGGATCCCCTGGATCCGCCGGGGCTTTTTGCTTGCCCCCTCGCGCCGTCCGTGGGCGAACACGAAAGCGCGCTGCGCCGCATATCCGGCGATGTACACGACGGCGTCGACCGCGATCTTCGCCGCGATCACGGGAACTCCGGCGTTGACGAGGAGTGCGACACCGACGTACCCGACCGCGAGCAGCACCGCGGCGAGTCCCGCGTAGCGCACGAGCTGTCGTCGGAGAGACCCTCCCTCGGCCGCGCGGAACACCACGGCGCGGTTGAGTGCGAAGTTCACCGTGGCGCTCAGCGCGCGTGCGCCGACCATGGACGGCAGCAACATCCCGGAGGCGGCATACAGCAGGTGCAGCGCGGCCACGTCGAGGGCGAACGACCCGAACGAGACGAGGACGTATCGCAGGAGCGGACGCAGGACCGCCAGCGAATCCCGGACCGGACGGAAGTGCGATGAGGCATTGCCGTCGAGGTAGACGGTCGCGATCTCGATCTCGCGGATCGGCACGCGACGTCGCGCGAAGTCGAGGAGCACGTTCATCTCCCAGGCGAAGCGCTCTCCCGTCACCGCCAGCACCTCGGGGATGCGAACGGCGGGGATGCCGCGCAGACCCGTCTGCGTGTCGTGCACACCCACTCCCCCGACCGTGCGGAAGAGCGTGCGGGAGACGGCGTTGCCGAAGCGACTGCGCACGGGTACATCGCCGGTGAATCGGCGTCCACCCAGGACGAGAGCGTCCCCCTGCGCGGTCGCCGCGCCGACCGCAGCGATGTCGTCCGGGCGATGCTGCCCATCGCTGTCGGCCGTGACGACGTCCTCTCCCGGCCAGCGACGCGCGATATGCGCGAGTCCGTTCCTCAGCGCGGTCGCTTTCCCGACGTTCTCGGGCTCGTGCAGCACCTCGACCCCGCGATCCTCGACGCGACGGAACAGCTCGGCGTAGGCCTCCCCGCTGCCGTCGTCGACGACGATCATCCGATGCCCTGCGGTATGCAGTGCCTCGACCAGTTCGACCATCCGCTCATCCGGCTCGTACGCCGGGATCAGGACGATCACGAGCCGCTCCCCGCGATGTAGAGGATGTCGCTCGTTCCGCGCTCGCCGCCGTTGGACGGCTGGTTGACGACCTCGCCGTCGAAGTACAGGGTGGACGATCCTCCGCCATCGAGGTTGTAAGCCGTCGTTGCGCCGAGCGACACCATGATGTCGGCGAGCTCCGTCATGGTGACCCCGCGACTGTAGCCCTCATCGCGCCCATCGACGACGACGAAGACGAGGTGGTTGTCGTCGATCACGCCGACGGCGGTGCGCGGCTGCTCGCCCTGGATCGAGTGATTGCCGAAGTTCGTGTCGACCTCGACGTCCTCGATGCCGGCGAGTACCGATCCGTCCTCGACGATCGCCGGCCCGAAGGACAGGGTGTTCCAGACGCCGTCGGCGATGAGCTCATCCGCGGTGGTCGCGGTCTCGTCGTACACCTCGACGTGCCCGTCCTGGTAGAAGGCCAGCCCGTCGCGCGCTCCGTCGTCGCGGTAGACGACCCCGTTGCGGATGACGATGCCGGTGTCACGGAACCCGTAGTAGTCGCCGTTGATCGCGAAGATCGCGTCGTGGTCCGCTGCGATGGAGCTCGTCGTCTCGGTGATGTTCGTCCCGTACGCATCGCCGGCGAAAGCGGAGCGCAGCGCCGTCGCATCCGTCAGCGTGACATCGGCCACGTAGTACGTGACCGTGTCGGTACCGGATCCGGTGGTGACGGTCGACAGCGTGATGTCGGCCTGATCGGAGGTGTACGAGGTGTCGGTCGTCTCACCGTTGGTCGTCGTCGTGACCGCGTCATCCGTCGTGCTCTGCGCCGCCTCGTAGGACGAGACGTCACTGATCGCGACGTGTTCGATGAGGTAGCGATCCGCGGCCCAGATTCCCCCGCCACCGAGGGCGAGTGCGGCGGCGACGGCGGAGGCGATGACCGGGCGTCGGCCCCGGCGTCGACGTGGGCGGGAAGGGGTGTCGTGTGCGGTGTCCATGCTCCAGGAGTACGGCTCACGCCTATCGGCATCCTTTCCGGAATCTCGGCGAAGCAGGTCGTTCCGCTATGGGTCCTCGATGAGCGCACACATTCGTCATCCGCGCATAGACGAGACATAGAGAGCGCATAGACGCGAAGGACTCAATGGTCGAACACGTTCCTCACAGACTCAGGAGTCCCCATGGCCAGCATCGTCATGATCGCCGCCGACCTCGTCGCCATCGCGATCCTCGCCCTCGGCATCTACTTCACCCGACACCGTCGCCGCGACCTCCTCGTCGCGTTCGTCGGCGTCAACGTCGGTGTGCTCGCCGTCGCCGTCGTGCTCTCGGGAGCGACGGTAGCGCTGGGCCTCGGACTGGGGCTGTTCGGCGTGCTGTCGATCATCCGCCTGCGCTCCTCGGAGATCTCGCAGCGCGAGGTCGCCTACTACTTCGCCTCGCTCGCCCTCGGACTGATCGCGGGACTCTCCACGGATGTGTCTCCGACGGCCCTCGGCCTGATGGCCCTCATCATCGTCGCGCTGTACGTCGCCGACCACCCGCGGGCCCTCGCGCGCTCGCGGCACCTCACGATCTCCGTCGACCGCGCGTACACCGACGAGCGCGCGCTCGCGTCGCACCTGGAGCGCGTGCTCGACGGTCCCGTGACGCAGCTCACGGTGCTGCAGATCGATCTGGTCAACGACACGACGCTCGTCGATGTGCGCTACCGCGCATCCGCGTCCGTCGAGGTCGGCGCCGCGCTGAGCGGAGCCCGCCGATGACTCCCCCGACGCTCGCCCTCATCGGACTGGACGAGCTCGTGGCCGAGGCCGCCCTCCTCACCCGTGTGGATCGCAAATACGTGCTCTCGTCGGTGGAGGCCGAGACGGTGCTGGCCGCGCTGCCGCGCGACACCAGGGTGCTGACGATCGACGGCCGAACGGCATTCGCCTACGAGTCGCACTACTTCGACACGCCCGACCTGCTCAGCTACCGCCTGGCCGCGCTGGGCCGCCGCCGTCGCTTCAAACTGCGCACGCGCAGTTACGTCGACACCGCCGACGCCTTCCTCGAGCTGAAGACCCGCGGGGCCCGTAGCACGACGGTCAAGGAACGCATCGAGTACGACTTCGACGCGCGCGATGCGCTCAGCCCTGACGGGCTCGCGTACGCCTCCGAGGGTCTCCGCCCTCTCGGGCTCGCCGACGCCTCCGAGCTCGAACTGCAGGCGACCCTCGCCACGCGCTACCGGCGGACGACGCTCCTGGCGCCCGACGGCGGCGGCCGCGCCACGGTCGATGCCGCACTCGCGTGGGAGCTCGCCGACGGAACCCGTATGCGCACCCCGGGCCTCGTCATCATCGAGACGAAGTCCGGGCTGCGCACCGGCGATCTCGATCGGCTGCTCTGGCGCCACGGCATCCGCCCCTCGAGCATCAGCAAATACGGCACCGGACTCGCCGCGATGCGCCCCAACCTGCCCTCGAACAAGTGGACGCGCGTGCTCCGGCGCAGCGTTCTGCCCACGGCGACCGCCGCCTGACCCGCGAAAGAGAGTGACCACCATGAACACGAAGAACCGAATCCTGCTCGCCGCCGCTCCCTTCGCCCTCGCCGGCGTCGTGCTCGCAGGCTGCACCGCGACGACCGCGACCTCGGCCGCATCGACGACCACCGAGACCGCGTCGACCGTTCAGGACGTGGATGCGACGCTGACCGCCGAACAGGTGCTCGCCGACGACGAGGATGCGACGACGGTCGACGCCGCAGAGGCGGAGGGATCGTCGGCGACCGTCACGCTGGACGGGGACACCGCGACGATCGACGGCGACGGCGTGACCGTCGAGGGATCGACCGTCACGATCACCGCCGGGGGCGCGTACACGCTCACCGGCTCACTCGACGGGGCGGTCGTGGTCGATGCCCCGGAGGACGCGGTCGTGGCGATCACCCTCGACGACGCGTCGATCACGAACACCGCCGGATCCGCTTTCTCGATCCTCAGCGCCGACGACGTCGCGATCGTGCTGGCGGACGGCAGCACCAACAGCGTGTCGGACGCCTCGTCGTACGCCGACGATGCCGAGGCGAACGCCGCTCTCTACAGCGATGCCGATCTGACGATCAGCGGCGGCGGATCGCTCACGGTCCAGGGGAACGGCAACGACGGCATCACCAGCAAGGACGACCTCAAGGTCCTCAGCGGCACTCTCACCGTCACCGCGGCCGACGACGGCTTGCGCGGCAAGGACTCGCTGACGATCGAGGGCGGCGACATCACCGTGACGGCCGGCGGTGACGGACTCACGAGCGATCAGGCCGACGACGCGACGCGCGGCTACCTCTGGGTGTCCGGAGGCGAGATCTCGGTGACGAGCGCCGGCGACGGGCTCTCGGCGGCCACCGACCTCGTGGTCACCGGTGGAGACATCTCCGTCACAAGCGGGGGCGGTTCCGCCGACTCCCCGAGCGAAGACGTCTCCTCGAAGGCGCTCAAGGGCGGCGTCTACGTCGTGGTCGAAGGAGGGACGGTCCACGCGGATGCCGCGGACGATGCCGTGCACTCGAACGGCGCGGTGCACATCAATGCGGGAACGCTGACTCTCGCCACGGGCGATGACGGCATCCACGCCGACACCGCTCTGTTCATCGACGGAGGCGAGACCGAGATCACCCGCTCGTACGAGGGACTGGAGAGCGCGCAGATCACGATCGACGCGGGCACCGTGTTCGTCACCGCCTCGGACGACGGGCTCAACGCCTCATCGGGGAGCGGTGAGAGCATGCAGGACAGCGGCGAGATGATCACCATCAACGGTGGCGACGTCACGGTCGATGCCGAGGGCGACGGGTTCGACTCGAACGGCTCGGCGACCATGACCGGGGGCACTCTCACGGTGTGGGGCCCGACCGGGAACGGGAATGGAGCGATCGATGTGAACGGCACGTTCGACGTCTCCGGGGGCACGCTTCTCGCTGCCGGCAGCGCGGGCATGGCGATGGCACCGACGACCGACTCCGCTCAGGGATGGGTGTTCGCCTCGGTATCGGGTGCGGTGGGATCCACCGTGCAGATCGTGTCGGACGGCACGGTGGTCGCCGAGTACACCGCCTCGAAGGCCTTCGCCACGGTCGTGTACTCGGGTGCCGGGATCGTGAGCGGCGACAGCTACGACGTGGTCGTCGATGGATCCACGACCACCGTGACGGCCGGAGAGGGCGGCACGAGTGGGATGGGCGGCCAGCCCGGAGGCGGTCAGGGCGGTGGGATGCCCGGCGGCGACGCTCCGACCCGTGGCGCCCAGGGCGACGGCGACGCGTCCTAGACCGCGCCCACGCCGAACAGCAGACCGAGCAGATAGGTGATCGCCGCGGCGCCGAACCCGATCGCCAGTTGGCGCAGGGCCCGGCGCAGCGGCGGTCCTCCCGAGAGGATGCCGACCATGGCACCCGTGCTCAGCAGCGCGATGCCCACCAGCACGAGCGCGACGATGACGGCTGCGGCACCCTGCAGACCGAAGATCCACGGGAGCACGGGAATGATCGCTCCGGAGGCGAACAACAGGAAGCTCGAGATCGCAGCGGTCCAGTCGCTGCCGACGACCTCGCTCACGTCGCCGTGGGTGCGAATGGGCCCGGTCGCCGTGCGCCGCACCCCCGCCTGGGCCGCCGTCACGATGCGGCGCGCCTTCGCGAGGGCCTCCTCGGGGTCCGCGCCGCGGGCGCGGTACACCAGGGCGAGTTCGTTCTCGTCGATGTCGAGATCGTGAGCGGATGCCGCGGCATCCTCGTTCGCCTCGGTCGCCGCGAGGAGCTCGCGCTGGGACCGCACGGAGACGAACTCCCCCGCCCCCATCGACAGCGCGCCCGCGAGGAGACCGGCGATCCCGCTGAAGAGCACGAACCCGGAACTGACTCCGGTCGCCCCGATGCCCAGCACCAGCGCGAGGTTGCTGACGAGTCCGTCGTTGGCACCGAACACCGCGGCTCGGAACGACCCCGACAGACGGCGGCGACCACGGGCGGCGAGACCGCGCACCACCTCGGAGTGCACCTTCTCGTCGGCACGCATGGCCGGAGTCGCATACTGCTCCGCGTCATAGGGCGACCGCGCCTCGGCGCTCTGCGCGAGCGCGAGGACGAAGATCGAGCCGAAGCGCCCGGCCATCCATCCCAGCAGCCGCGAGCGGACTCCGGCGCGGGGCAGGCGAGCCGGTTCCCCGCCGAGGAGGTCGAGCCAGTGCTGCTCGTGGCGCCGTTCGGCATCGGCGAGGCGCAGCAGGATGTCGCGCTCCTCCCCCGTCCGGCGCGCCGCGAGACGCTGATACACCGTTCCCTCGGCGCGCTCCTCCACGAGGTAGCGCGCCCAGCGGCGACGGTCGGCGGCCGTGGGTTCGGCGGCGAGCGGAGCGGTCATGTCTGACTCCTCGGGTGCGTGGACAACCGTTCCACGCTATCCGCGGGAAGGCGTGCGAACGCAGCCGACGCCGGGATTGCCAGCATTTCGGGGATCCGAAGCGCTCAGGAGCGTACGCGCTTGCGGAGGATCTCGATCCGGGACTGCAACTGGGTGACGGTGGCCTGCGCGACCGCCGGCCCCCCGCAGATCCGGCGCAGCTCGGCGTGCACCGCGCCGTGCGGTTCGCCCTTCTGCCGCGCGTAGAGACCGACCAGGCTGTTGAGGAGCTGACGCTGCTCCTTGAGGGTGCGGTGCAGAGGCGGCGGGAGGGTCGTCGTCTCGGTCGGGCCGGCCGAGGCTTCACGCGCCTCGCGCAGCCGCGATTGCCGGGACTGCCGCTGCATGAGCAGCTCGTGCACGTGCTCGGGCTCGAGGAGGCCGGGGAACCCGATGAACTCCTCTTCTTCGGGGGTGCCGGGCTCGGCCAACTGCCCGAACTCCTGGCCTTCGAACACGACACGGTCGAAGTGAGCGACGGACGACAGCGCCTGATAGCTGAACTCCTGAGTGAGCGCGTCGGAGGTCTCCTCCTCGCGGTTGGCGCTCTCGAGCAGGGAGTCCTCGAGGCCGTCGTCGTCCTTCGACTGCCGGTCGAGCGCGTGGTCGCGCTGCTTGTCCATCTCGTTCGCGAGGCCCATGAGCACGGGCACCTGCGGGAGGAAGACGCTGGCCGCCTCGCCCCGACGACGCGCGCGCACGAATCGACCGATCGCCTGCGCGAAGAACAGCGGCGTCGACGACGAGGTCGCATACACGCCGACCGCGAGGCGCGGCACGTCGACGCCCTCCGACACCATCCGGACGGCCACCATCCAGCGCTGGTCGCCCGCGCTGAACTTCTCGATGCGCTCCGAGGCGGTGGCGTCGTCGGAGAGCACGATCGTCGCCTGCTGGCCGGTGATGCTGTGCAGGATCTTGGCGTAGGCACGGGCGACCGTCTGATCGGTCGCGAGCACCAGACCACCCGCATCCGGCACGTGGTGACGGATCTCGGTGAGGCGGCGATCGGCGGCGGAGAGCACCGCCGGCATCCACTCGCCCTCGGGATCGAGCGCCGTGCGCCAGGCCTGCGAGGTGACGTCCTTGGTGTTGTCCTGCCCGAGGTGCGTCTCGAGCTCGTCGCCCGACGTCGTGCGCCAGCGCATCTTGCCCGCGTACATGTGGAAGAGCACGGGACGCACGACACCGTCGGCGAGGGCGCGGCCGTAGCCGTAGTTGTAGTCGGTGCGAGAGATGCGCGCGCCGGATTCGTCGGGGTGGTACTCCACGAACGGGATCGGTGCGGTGTCGCTGCGGAACGGCGTGCCGGAGAGCAGGAGCCGCCGCTTCGCGGGGCCGTAGGCGTCGCGGATCGCATCGCCCCAGCTGAGCGCGTCGCCGCCATGGTGCACCTCGTCGAGGATCACCAGCGTCTTGGCGTCTTCGGTCAAGTGCCGGTGCACGGACGACTTGGCCGCCACCTGCGCGTAGGTCACGACCGCTCCGTGATAGTGGCGTGCCGGCGCCCAGTCGCTGTTGCGGAAGCGCGGATCGAGGCGGATGTGCACCCGCGCCGCGGCATCGGCCCACTGCGTCTTGAGGTGCTCGGTGGGGGCGACGACGATGATGCGATTGACCTCGCCCGTGCGCATGAGTTCGACCGCGAGGGTGAGGGCGAAGGTGGTCTTTCCGGCGCCCGGCGTCGCGGCCACGAGGAAGTCCCTCTGGTCGGCGGCGAAGTACTGTTCGAGCGCCTCCTGCTGCCAGGCGCGCAGCTTGTTCGCGGTTCCCCAGGGGGCGCGCTGTGGGAAGGACGGTGAGAGCATCGGCTCAACGATAATCGCTCCGTCGGACATCGGCGCGCGCCCCTCCCCGACGCGCCCGGCGGAGTAGGCTCGGTCACTGCGCAGCCGCGATCGTCGAGCCGCGCGCGTTCGCGAAGGAGAGCTGGATGACAGACCAGGATTCGACCCGGACCCCCTACGTCCCCAACGAGTCGGTGCACCCGTGGCGTCGTTTCGTGGCCATCGGGGATTCCTTCACCGAGGGCATCGGCGACCCCGATCCCACGAACCCCGGGGGCCATCGCGGCTGGGCCGACCGCGTCGCCGAGGTGCTCGCCGCGCAGGTCGACGACTTCGCCTACGCGAACCTCGCGGTCCGCGGCAAGCTCATCTCCCAGATCGTGCACGACCAGATCGAGCCGGCCGTCGCGCTGCACCCCGATCTGGTGTCGATCTGCGCCGGCGGCAACGACGTCATCCGCCCCGGAACCGATCCCGATGCGATCGCGGCACAGCTGGAGGATGCCGTCACCCGGCTCGCCTCCACCGGCGCGGCCGTGCTCCTCTTCACGGGCGTCGACACCGCGTTCACGCCGGTGTTCCGCGGGTTCCGAGGCAAGGTCGCGATCTACAACGAGAACGTCCGCGCGATCGCCGAGCGGCACGACTGCATCGTGGCCGATCAGTGGGCTCTGAAGGTCGTGCAGGACATGCGGTTCTTCGACGACGACCGCCTGCACTACAACTCCCTCGGTCACCACGAGGTCGCGCGCATGGTGCTGCGCGCGCTGAACGTGCCGAACGATCTCGAGTCGCTGCAGCCGGAACCGCTGCCGATCCGCACGTGGCGCGAGGCCCGGGGCGAAGACCTCGGCTGGGCGCGCGAACACCTGGTGCCCTGGGTCCTGCGCCGGTTGCGCCACCAGTCCTCCGGAGACCACATCGCGGCGAAGCGCCCGGAGCCGTCGCCGATCTTCTTCCCCGATAGCCACTGATCCCCGTGCGCATCGTCGTCTCCGGCACGCATGCGAGCGGCAAGAGCACTCTGATCGCGGACTTCCTCGGCCTCCATCCGGGCGTCGATCATCTCCCCGATCCGTTCGAGGTGCTCGGCGAGGGGCAGGACGATCCCGGGCCGGCGTCGTTCCTCGCCCAGCTGACGATCAGCGCCCGACGGCTCGTCTCGCTCGACCCGCACGAACGCGTGATCGCGGAGCGCGGCCCGCTCGACTTCCTCGCCTATCTTCGGGCCTGGGAGGATCTGGGCCGCGGAAGCGTGCCGTCCGAGGTCCTCGAGCGCGCCGAGGCGATGATCTCCGACGCGATGCAGAACGTCGATCTGGTGGCACTCCTGCCGTTGAACGCGCACGACCGCATCTGGGTGCACGACGAGGAGGATCCCGCGCTGCGCTCCGCGATGGATGCCGCTCTCCTCGAGATCTACGACGATCGCGACCTGCGCGGAGATCGCGCGACGGTCATCGAGCTCACCGGGGATCGGGAGGCTCGGCTCACCGCGCTCGCGGCTGCGGTGGGTGCCCTCGACAGCGCCTCGGGCCTCGGCTAACGGGTCGCGTAGAAAGCGACCGCCGATGCGGCGGCCACGTTGAGGGAATCCACGCCTCCCATCATCGGGATCGTCACCCGGCGGTCGAGGATCGCGTCGGTGGCGGGCGTGATGCCATGGCCCTCGGTGCCGAACACCAGCGCAAGCCTGTCATGATCCTCGGCGACGAGGTCGTCGAGAGTGATCGCTCCCTCGCCCAGCGTCATGCCCGCGACGACGTAGCCGGCATCCTGCAGTTCATGGATGCCCGCGGGCCACTCCGGGATCCGCGTCCAGGGCACCTGGAACACGGTGCCCATCGATACGCGCACCGCGCGGCGGTACAGCGGGTCCGAGCAGTCCGGCGAGATGAGGATCGCGTCGACGCCGAGCGCCGCGGCCGACCGGAACAGCGCCCCGATGTTCGTGTGGTCGGCGAGCCCCTCGAGGATCGCGATGCGCGACCGAGCGCTCTTCTGCTCGCCCAGGGTCTCGGCGACCGACGGCAGGGGCGGACGGTGCATCGACGCGATCGCCCCGCGATGGACAGCGAACCCGGTGACCGCCTCGGCGACGTCGTCGGGCACCACGTACACGGGCACGTCGAACCCGGCGACGATGCTGCGGATGCCGTCGAGCCGCCGCTCCTGCACCAGCACCGACCTCGGCGAATGCCCCGCACGGATCGCGCGCTCGATCACCTTCGACGACTCGGCGATGTACAGTCCGCCGGCCGGTTCCCGGATGCTCCGCAGGGCCGTGTCGGTGAGCGACCGGTACTCGTCGAGTCGCGGGTCCGTCGACGAGTCGATGTGCAGGATGTCCATAGACTCCCACCTTCCCATGCGCGGGCCGCGCCTCGAGGGAGCCGGGCATCGGCCGGCCCCGTAGAATCACACGGGGAGGATCAGTGACCACGATCGCAGACGACGAGCTCCGGCTCCGCATCGAGAAGGCGGCCGACCTCCTGCGAGGTCGACGCATCGCCCTCCTCACGGGCGCGGGCGTCTCGACGGACTCGGGGATCCCCGCCTATCGCGGCGAGGGCGCCACGCCACGGAGCAACCCGATGACGATCCAGACCTACCTCGGCGACGAGGCCGCGCGGCGGCGCTACTGGGTCGGCGGTCATCTCGGGTGGCGCGCGTTCGCCCGCGCCGATCCGAACCCCGGGCACCGTGCGCTCGCGGAGATGGAGTCCGCCGGCGTCGTCAGCGGTGTGATCACACAGAACGTCGACGGTCTGCACCTACGAGCCGGGAGCTCGCACGTGATCGAGGTGCACGGCACGATGCGCCGCGTGCTGTGCCTGCACTGCGGGCAGGTCTTCGACCGCCGCGACGTCGCCGGGCAGATCGAAGAACTCAACCCCTGGATCACGGTGCCGGAGAACGTGCCGCTCGCGCCGGACGGCGATGTTCTCCCCGAGAGCATCGAAGGTTTCGTGATCCCCCGATGCACCGTCTGCGACGGCATGCTCAAGCCCGATGTCGTGTTCTTCGGCGAGTACGTTCCGCAGGACCGCTTCCGCGCCGCGGAGTCCCTGCTGCGGTCGAGCACGGCGATGATCGTCGCCGGCTCCTCGCTCGTCGTGAACTCCGGCGTGCGGCTCGTCGAGCGCGCGCGCCGCCGCAGCATCCCCCTGATCATCGTCAACCGCGAGCCGACCCGCGCGGATGCCTGGGCCGATGTCACCATCGCCGCCGGCACCAGCGACGTGCTCCCCGCCCTGCAGGAGCTTCTCTCGTGACTCTGCTCACCCTCGTCCGCCACGGCCAGACCGACTGGAACCTGGCCCGCCGTATCCAGGGATCGACCGACATCCCGCTGAACGACACCGGACGGGCCGATGCCCGATGGGCGGCGGAACAGCTCGCGGACGGCGTGCACCACACCATCTACGCGAGCCCACTGGTACGGGCGCGCGAGACCGCCGAGATCATCGCGGACCAGCTCGGACTGACCGCGCCCACGCTCGATTCCGATCTGCGCGAGCGCGAGTTCGGCGAGGGCGAGGGCATGCTCGTCGCCGACTACCTCGAGACCTACGGCGACTGGGACGCCGAAGTCCCCGGCGCCGAGACGCTCCAGGGCGTGGCTGATCGAGCGCTCAGGGCGCTCGATCGGATCGCCCTCGATGCGCGTCGCCGTTCGGCTCCCCTTGCGGAGTCCGTCATCGTGGTCGCGCACGGTGGCGTGATCCGCTCGCTGATCGACCACGTCTCGGGAGGCACGCTCCCCCGCGTCGGCGACATCATCCGCAACGGCTCCGCAACGCGGTTCGAGGCGTCCCCGGGTTCGCTGCGCCTGCTCGAAGAGACCGTTCTGCTCTGAGGGGCGCGGGCCGGCGCGTGCCCGCTCAGTTCGCCCGCGCGACGATCGAGCGGGCGTGCCGCAGCACCGGTTCGTCGACCATCCGGCCCTCGAACCGGAAGACGCCCCGCTCCTCCTCGGCCGCCGCGAGCACTCCGCGCGCCCACTCGACGCTCGCCGGATCGGGACGGTAGGCGGCGCGGATCACCGGCACCTGCGAGGGGTGGATGCACGCCGTCGCGCGGAACCCGGAGGCGACGGCATCCGAGGCTTCCTCCTCCAGCCCGTCGACGTCGTCGATGTCGACGTGCACGGCGTCGATGGCGCCCTTGCCGTGCGCGCCGGCGGAGAGCAGGATCCTCGTACGCGCGTACCGGGCGACGTCGCGGTACGTGCCGTCCGGACGACGGCTCGATGTGCCGCCGAGCGATGCGACCAGATCCTCCGCACCCCACATGAGGGCGACGACCCGCTCGTGCTCCGCGATGCTCTCGGCCGCCTGCACCCCTCGGGCGGTCTCGCAGAGAGCGATCACGGCGTAGTCCGTGTCGAAGACGTCGAGCGTCGACGGATCCTCGGTTTTCGCGACCATGACCGTCCGGAACGGCGAGGCAGCCACGGCGGCCAGATCGGCGGCGAACTCCGCACTGCCCGGCGCGTTGACGCGCACGATGGCGCGCGCCGGATCGAGGGCGGCCGTCCGCACGTTCTCGCGCGCGGACGCCTTCGCCCCAGGGAGCACGGCGTCCTCGAGGTCGAGGATGACGGCATCCGCCCGTTCCGCCGCTTTCGCGAATCTCTCCGGACGGTCCGCCGGGCAGAACAGGAGCGCGGGTCCCAGGTCGAAGGTCATGAGGTCTCCTCGGGCCGGCGGCGCACGAGCACCGAGCGGGTGGCGGTCGCGACGATCGTGCCGTCCTGGTTGCGGCCGGTGTGGGCGATCTCCACGATCCCCTGGGTCGGACGCGACGACGAGGGCCGCATGCCGGTCACGACGCTCTCGGTGTACAGGGTGTCGCCCGCGAAGAGCGGATGCGGGAAGCGGATGTCGCCGAATCCGAGCTGTGCGACGAGCGTGCCCTGCGTCAGCTGGGCGACCGACGCGCCGACCATCGTCGAGAGCGTCCACATCGAGTTCATGAGGCGGTCGTGGAAGGGCTCCTGCGCCTCGGCGAACGCCGCATCGAGGTGCAGGGCCTGCGTGTTCATCGTGAGGGTCGTGAACAGCACGTTGTCGGCCTCGGTGGCCGTGCGACCCGGGCGGTGCAGATAGCGGGTCTCGAGTTCGAACTCCTCGAAGTACATGCCCCTCTGGACGATCTCCTGCGCGCTCATGCCCCCACGCTACCCGGCGAGTCCGAGGCCCCGCGCGATCACGAGCAGCTGCACCTCGGTGGTTCCCTCGCCGATCTCGAGGATCTTCGAGTCGCGGTAGTGGCGCGCCACGGGGAACTCGTTCATGAACCCGTTGCCGCCGAAGATCTGCGTGGCATCGCGGGCGTTGTCCATCGCCGCCTCGCCCGAGACGAGCTTCGCGATCGCCGCCTGCTCCGCGAACGGGCGGCCCTCGTCGCGCAACCGTGCCGCATGGTGCCAGGCGAGACGGGCCGTGTGCACACGCGCCCGCATGCGTGCCAGCGTGAACTGGGCGTTCTGCCGGGTGCTCAGCGCGCTGCCGAAGACCGTGCGGCTCTTCGCATAGGCGACGGCCTCCTCGAGGCAGCCCTCGGCCGCGCCGGTGGCGAGTGCGGCGATGGCGATGCGCCCCTCGTCGAGGATGCTGAGGAAATTGCGGAAGCCCTCTCCCCGCTCACCGAGCAGGTTCGCGGCGGGAACCCGCACCCCGTCGAGGGTGAGCGGATGCGTGTCGGAGGCGTTCCACCCCACCTTGTCGTACGGCGCTTCGACCGTGAAACCGGGCGTGCCGTTCGGCACGATGATCGTCGAGATCTCCTTGCGACCGTCCACACTCCCCGTCACCGCCGTGACGGTCACGAAACGCGTGATCGGAGTGCCGGAATTCGTGATGAACTGCTTGGTGCCGTCGACGACCCAGTCCTCGCCGTCGAGTCGTGCGGTCGTGCGCGTGGCACCGGCGTCGCTCCCCGCCTCCGGTTCGGTGAGCCCGAAGCCGGCCAGGGCGCGGCCGGCGAGCAGGTCGGGGAGCAACTCGTTCTTCTGCGTCTCCGTGCCGAAGCGGAAGATCGGCATGGCGCCGAGGCTCACACCGGCCTCGAGCGTGATCGCGATCGACTGATCGACCCGGGCGAGTGCCTCGATCGCGATGCCCAGCGCGAGATAGTCACCGCCCTGTCCGCCGTACTCCTCCGGGAAGGGCAGGCCGAACAGTCCGAGATCTCCCATCTGCGCGACCACGTCCATCGGCAGGGTGTGCGTGCGGTCCGCCTCGTACGAGCGCGGAGCGACGACGGTCTCGGCGAACTCGCGCACCATGCCGGCGAGTTCACGCTCCTCGGGGCTCAGGTCGTCCATGTGTCTGTCTCCTCCGTCGTCGTATCCGTCATCACGCGCACGACGGGTTCGCCGCGCCGCACCTGATCGCCCACGGCCACGAGCACCCGCACGACGCCGTCGTGCGGAGCGAGCACCGGGTGCTCCATCTTCATCGCCTCGATCGACACGAGCGCTGCTCCCGCCCTCACATGGTCGCCATCCTGCGCGTGCACCGCGACCACGCTCCCCGGCATGGGCGCACGCCCTTCCGGCTCGGTGGCGGATGCCGCGTCGGACCGGGCAGCGAGGCGACGATCGAGCGCTGCGCGACGGTCGAGCGGGCGCAGGCGCACGCCGCGCCCGTCCTCGGCGACCCAGATCGCTCCGTCCGCATCGGCTCGTGCGACCGCGTGGCGCCGCACGCCGTCGAGGGGTGACGCCTCCACGACGGCGTCATCGTCGGTGAGGAACACTCGCGCCGCTGCGGCCGATGGAACGCCGCTGAGACGCCATCCCGAGCCGTCGTTCCAGGGGAACAGCGCATCGGCGTCCGCCGGGTCGGAGAGCACGACCCGCGAAGCCGCGTCGAGCATGCCGGGTGACGGCGGCTCCGGTGCGATCGGGAGCAGGGTCTCGATGAGCCCGGTGTCGAGGTCGCCGGCTCGCACGCGCTCGTCCTGGCAGAGGGTGCGCAGGAACGCGATGTTCGTCTCGACACCCAGCACGACGGTGCGTGAGAGAGCGATGTCGAGACGCCGCAGTGCGGTCTCGCGATCGTCTGCCACGGCGATGATCTTCGCGATCATCGGGTCGTAGAACCCCGATACCTCGGATCCGGTCTCGACGGCGGAGTCGACGCGCACACCCGGCGGGGGTGTGAAGAGCAGGACGGTCCCCGTCGAGGGTACGAAGCCCCGTTCGGGCGCCTCGGCGTAGACGCGCGCCTCGACCGCATGACCGTGCACGACGGGCCCGGCATCGAGGGCGAGTCCTGCAGCGACGCGTAACTGCAGCGCCACGAGATCGAGACCCGTCACCTCCTCAGTGACCGGATGCTCGACCTGCAGGCGCGTGTTCATCTCGATGAAGAACACCTCCGTCGGGTCGTCGGCGTCGATCAGGAACTCGACCGTGCCCGCCCCGATGTACGACACGCTCTCGGCAGCGCGCACCGCCGCCCGGAAGAGGTCCTCCCGGGTGGCGGCGGAGATGCCGACCGACGGTGCCTCCTCGATGACCTTCTGGTGCCGCCGCTGGAGCGTGCATTCGCGCTCGCCGAGGGCGATGAACGTGCCGTGGACGTCACCGAACACCTGCACCTCGATGTGCCGGGGACGCCGGAGCAGGCGTTCGAGAACCAGGGAATCGTCGCCGAAGGCCGCTGCCGCGACGCGGCGTGCGGAAGCCAGCGCACCGGACAGATCGGATGCCGCCGCGACGACCTCCATCCCCTTCCCGCCGCCGCCGGCACTCGGCTTAACGAGCAGCGGGTAGCCGACGGCATCCGCCTCGTGCGCGATCCGCTCGTCGTCGAGCCCCGCGGCGTCGAAGCCCGGGACCACGGGCACGCCGTGACGCACCACATGCTCGCGGGCGCGTGCCTTGTCCCCCATGATCTGCAGCGCCTCGATGCCGGGGCCGATGAAGACGATGCCGTTCGCGCGGCAGGCTTCGGCGAGGCCGACGCTCTCGGAGAGGAAACCGTAGCCAGGGTGAATGGCCTGGGCGCCCGTGTCGACGGCCGCCGCGATGATCGCGTCGATGTCGAGGTACGAAGCGCTCGCCGGGGCCGGGCCGATCCGCACCGCCTCGTCCGCCTCGCGCACGTGAGGGGCATCCGCGTCGGCGTCGCTGTAGACCGCGACGCTGCGGATGTCGAGCGCGGTGAGGGTGCGGATCACGCGCCGTGCGATCTCGCCGCGGTTCGCGACGAGGACCGTGTCGAAGAGGTGCTCGCTCATCCCACTCACATCCGGAAGACGCCGAAGCGCGGTTCGGGCAGCGGCGCGCGCGAGACGACGTCGAGCGCGAGCCCGAGCATCTGCCGCGTCTGCTGCGGGTCGACGATCCCGTCGTCCCAGAGGCGGGCGGTCGCGTAGTACGGCTCGCCCTGCTCCTCGTACTGGGCACGGATCGGTTCTTCGAAGTCCGCGCGCTGCTGCGGGGTCCAGGACTCTCCGCGGCCGGTGAGCTGGTCCTCCTTCACGGTCGCCAGGACGGATGCCGCCTGGTTGCCGCCCATCACCGAGATCCGGCTAGCGGGCCACGTCCACAGGAAGCGCGGCGAGTAGGCGCGCCCGCACATCGAGTAGTTGCCCGCGCCGAAGGATCCGCCGATGATCACAGTCAGCTTCGGCACCCGGCAGCTCGCGACGGCGGTGACCATCTTTGCGCCGTCCTTCGCGATCCCGCCTGCTTCGGCGTCGGAGCCGACCATGAAGCCGGTGATGTTCTGCAGGAAGAGGAGCGGGATGCCCCGCTGATCGCACAGCTCGATGAAGTGCGCTCCCTTGAGCGCGGACTCGCTGAAGAGCACGCCGTTGTTCGCGACGATGCCCACGGGGTGCCCGTGTATCCGGGCGAAGGCGGTCACCAGCGTCGTGCCGTACTCCGCCTTGAACTCGCGGACGCTGCCGCCGTCGACCAGGCGATCGATCACCGCGTGCACGTCGTACGCGGCGTTGACGTCGACGGGGACCACGTCGTACAGCGACCCCGCTTCGTCGGGTTCGCGCGTCGGGAGGACCTCCCAGACCGGCTCGCGCGGTGCCGGGAGCGTGCGCACGATGTCCCGGAGGATCTCGAGCGCATGCTCGTCGTCCTCGGCGAGGTGATCGACGACCCCGCTGCGGCGCGCATGCATCTCTCCCCCACCGAGCTCCTCCGCCGTGACGACCTCGCCGATCGCGGCCTTCACCAGCGGCGGACCGCCGAGGAAGATCGTGCCCTGCCCGCGCACGATGACCGTCTCGTCGCTCATCGCCGGTACGTAGGCGCCACCCGCGGTGCACGATCCGAGCACCGCCGCGAGCTGCGGGATGCCCTCGGCCGACATCCGCGCCTGGTGGAAGAAGATGCGACCGAAGTGGTCGCGGTCGGGGAAGACCTCGTCCTGCTTGGGGAGGAACGCCCCGCCGGAATCCACCAGGTAGAGGCACGGCAGGCGGTTCTCGCGTGCGATCTCCTGAGCACGCAGATGCTTCTTGACCGTCATCGGGAGGTAGGTGCCGCCCTTCACGGTCGCATCGTTGCAGACGACCATCACGTGCCGGCCGTGCACCAGTCCGATGCCGGCGATCACTCCGGCTCCCGGCGCTTCGCCGTCGTACAGCCCGTCCGCCGCGAGTGGCGCCACCTCGAGGAACGGACTCCCCTCGTCGAGAAGTCGGTCGACGCGCTCGCGCGGCAGGAGCTTCCCCCGGGCGACATGGCGCTGGCGCGAGGCCTCCGGGCCACCGAGCGCCGCGGCGGCGAGTCGCGCGTGCAACTGCTCGGCGAGGGCCTGCTGGGTTGCGGGCATCGCGGTGTCCTCCTCGACACGCTTCGGCGCAGCCCCGGTGCTGGCGCTGCACACGATCTTTCGGTTAGTGTGCACTAACCCGATGATTCAGGTTAGCGAGGATTAACTGAGATGACAACCCCGGTCACCGCGCGTGATCGCGCGAAGGCGGAGCGCTCGGATGCCATCCGACACGAGGCCGCGCTGCTCTTCGCCGCCCGCGGGTACAACGGCGTCAGCCTCGAGGACATCGGGGCCGCCGTGGGCGTCTCCGGCCCCGCCGTCTACCGTCATTTCGCGGGGAAGCAGGCGCTGCTCGGTTCCGTGCTCGTGAAGGTCAGCCACGATCTCCTGACGGGTGGCACACGGGTGGCGACCGCCGACGCGGACGCCGAGGAGAGGATGGAGGCGCTGATCCGCTTCCACGTCGACTTCGCTCTGCGCAACGCCGCGGTGATCCAGGTGCAGGACCGGGATGTCGTGCACCTGGCCGACGACGACCGCGCCGATGTCCGGCACGTGCAGCGCGACTACATCGAACTGTGGATCGACACGCTCGCCCCCCTGCTTCCAGCCGACCGCGACGAGCTGCGCCTGCGCGTGCAGGCCTGTTTCGGCCTCATCAACTCCACGCCGCACAGCACCCGTGCTGCGGCGCGCCGCCACGCGGCCACCGGCGACGTGCTGGCGCGCATGGCTTCCGCGGCGCTGCGCAGCTAACCGAAGAGCATCGCCCGACCCGGCTCCTGCAGCACGTCGGCGACGTCGCGCAGGAATCGCGCACCTTCGGCCCCGTCCACCAGACGGTGGTCGAACGAGAGGCTCAGCGTCATCATGTCGCGCACCGCGATCTCGCCGCGGTGCTCCCAGGGCTGGCGTCGGATCGCACCCACCGCGAGGATTCCCGACTGCCCCGGCGGCAGGATCGGCGTGCCGGCATCGATGCCGAAGACCCCGATGTTCGAGATCGAGAACGTGCCGCCCTGGAGTTCCGCCGGTGTGGTCTTCCCCGCGCGAGCCGTGGCCGCGAGATCGCGGATCGCATCCGACATGCCGCCGAGGCCGAGACCCTCGGCATCGCGGATGTTCGGCACGATGAGTCCGCGGTCCGTCGCCGCAGCGATACCGAGGTCCACGTAGCGGTACTGGACGATCTCCCCGGCCGCCTCGTCCCAATGCGCGTTCAATCCTGGCGTTCGACCGAGCGCCAGGCACACGGCCTTGGCGACGACCGCGAGCGGGCCGATGCGGTGCTCGCTCCAGACACGATCGGCGCGGAGCGAGTCGAGCAGTTCGACCGTGGCCGTGACGTCGACCGTGTGGAAGACCGTGACGTGCGGCGCGGTGAAGGCGCTCTCGACCATCGCGGCCGCCGTGTGCTTGCGCACGCCCCGGATGGGGATGCGCACCTCGCGCGCCCCCTCCTCCGATGCGCCGAACGCGGGAGAGGTCTCGCGCCGTGGCGCCGCGGCTGTCCGGCCTCCGGCGTCCGCCCCGGTCGAGGCGAAGGAATCGATGTCCGCGCGGGTGATCACGCGATCGCCGACGACGGCCGCGACCACGGCGAGATCCACGCCCGCGCGCTTCGCATACGCGCGCACGGGCGGGGTCGAGCGCGGGCGCTCCACGACCGCCGGCTCGGCCGTGACCGAGGGGGACGCGTCGTGCGGTGCGGCCTCGATCACGGCCGCATCGATCACCGGCGCGCTCGTTACTGCGCGCCGCGCGCGCCGTGCAGGCCGCCCCGACGTCGACGGGGCCGCCCCGTATCCGACGAGATTGGGCTGAGCCCGTTCCGCTCCGGCCGTCGGAGCGGAGGCATCCGCTTCCTCGCCCACGACCTCGAAGGCGATCAGGGGCGAGCCGACCGCGACGGTCTCTCCGGCGTCGGCGTGCAGCTCGGCCACCGTTCCCTCATAGGGTGAGGGGAGTTCAACGACCGCTTTCGCCGTCTCGACCTCCGCCAGCGTCTGGTTGAGCGCGACCTGCTCACCGGGAGCGACCAGCCATTGCACGACCTCGGCCTCGGTGAGGCCCTCGCCGAGGTCGGGGAGGCGGAACTCGGCGATCATGCGTCCACCCCCGTTCGTGCGCCGCGATCGAGCACGCGATCCACCGCATCCAGCAGCCGGTCGAGATCGGGAAGGTGGTACTTCTCGAGCTTCGCGGGCGGGTACGGCACGTCGTGCCCCGTCACCCTCAGGGGCGCCGACTCGAGGTACTCGAAGCAGAACTCCGTGATGCTCGCGATCACCTCGGCGGCGACACCAGCCTCCCGCGAGGCTTCGTGCGCGACAACGACGCGACCCGTCTTGCGCACGGAGGCGGCCAGCGTGTCGTAGTCGACCGGCGAGAGGGAGCGCAGATCGACGACCTCGATCGATACGCCCTCGTCCTCCGCGGCCGACGCGGCCTCGAGCGCGGTGGACACCATCGCGCCGTAGGTGACGAGGGTCACATCCGTCCCCCCGCGGACCACCTGAGCGAGCCCCATCGGTACGGCATCCGCGAGCGGCGCATCCAGGTCGACCTCGCCCCTGTGATGGTAGAGGCGCTTCGGTTCGAAGAAGATCACCGGATCGTCGGAGGCGATCGCCTGTCGCAGGCTGCGATAGGCGTCCTCGGGATTCGAGACGGCCACGACGCGCAGCCCCGCGGTATGGACGAAGTACGCCTCGGGCGATTCCGAGTGGTGCTCGGCGGCGCCGATGCCCCCGGCCCACGGGATGCGGATCGTGATCGGCATCTTCACCCGCCCCTGCGTGCGGTAGTGCAGCTTCGCCACCTGCGCCACGATCTGATCGAAGGCCGGATACACGAATCCGTCGAACTGGATCTCGACCACCGGGCGATAGCCGCGGAAGGCGAGTCCGACCGCCGTCCCGACGATCCCGGACTCCGCGAGCGGCGTATCGATCACACGACCGGCGCCGAACTCGTCGAGGAGGCCGTCGGTGATCCGGAAGACGCCGCCGAGCTTGCCGATGTCCTCGCCGAGGAGCACGACCCGGTCGTCGTCGCGCATGGCCCTCCGCAATCCCGCGCCGAGCGCCTTGCCCAGAGTCAGCTCCGTCATGCCGTCGCCTCCTCGAAGCCGGCGAGGTACTCGGCGTACTCCTCGCGTTGGCGGTCGAGACCCGTGTGCGGTTCGGCGTAGACGCCGTCGAAGACCGCCAGCGGCGGACGGGTCACCATGCCGAGGCACTGCGCCCGCATCTCCTTGGCGACCGCGTCGGCGGTCTCCTGCGTCTGCGCGACGTACTCCTCCGAGAGCTCGCCCGCGGCGCGCAGGTGAGCTTCGAGACGGCTGATCGGGTCGCGGCGGCGCCAGGCGTCGAGCTCGCCCTCCGGCCGGTAGCGCGTGGGGTCGTCGGCAGTCGTGTGCGGCCCCATCCGGTAGGTGACCGCCTCGATGTAGGCGGGTCCCCTGCCCGAACGAGCGTGATCGAGCGCCCACCGCATCGCGGCGAGGCAGGCGAGGACGTCGTTACCGTCGACCCTCAGGCTCGGGATGCCGAAGCCCGGGGCGCGACCGGCGATCGGGTACTGCGACTGCACCGCCACCGGCTCGGAGATCGCCCAGTGGTTGTTCTGGCAGACGAAGACGACGGGGGCGCGGTACGAGGCCGCGAAGATCATCGCCTCGTTCACGTCGCCCTGACTTGTGGCACCGTCGCCGAAGTAGGTCACGGCGACCTCATCGGCCCCCTCGTGCCGGATGCCGAGCGCATAGCCGACGGCGTGCAGCGTCTGCGCACCGATGATGATCTGCAGCGGTGCGACCCGCAGTGCGGCCGGATCGTACGCCGATCCCTCTTCACCGCGCCACATGCGCACGTAGTCGCCGGGCTGAGCGCCCCGGGCATAGATGACGCCGGTCTCGCGGTAGCTCGGGAAGACGTAATCGCGATCCTCCAACGCCCGGGCGGTGCCGATCTGCGTCGCCTCCTGCCCCTGGCACGGCGCCCAGAGGCCTAGCTGACCCTGCCGCTGGAGCGCGACGCCCTCGGCATCGATCCGCCGCAGCACCACCATGTCGCGCAGCAGTCCGCGCAGCACGTCATGGTCGACGTCGGCGACGAAGGGGTCGAGTTGCGGATGCCGCACGCGGGTGCCGTCCGGATCGAGGAGGCGCTCTGCGAGCTCCAGATCCTGCTCGGTGTCGGCGATGGGAGTGATCTGCGGTGACATCATCGTCCTCCTCGTTCTCAGCAGCCCTCGTGAGGCTCTCGCGCTGGAGCCGGCGACGATGCCGGCATGCCCCGAGCGTACGTCCGCTGAACACGTCGCTCAAGCATCCGAGAGGGGCTTGAGCATGTTGCCAAGCATCCGAGAAATCCGTCCTGCTATCGTTTGGCACTATGCCAGGACTGGACCGCACCGACCTCGAGATCCTCGCCGCTCTCGCCGACGACCCGCGCGTCACGATCGTCGCGCTCGCAGAGACCCTGCGGCTGTCGCGCAACACGATCCAGGCGCGCATGACCCGGCTCGAACAGACCGGGATCTTCCTCTCCTACGAACGCGCCTTCTCCCCCGACGTGCTGGGATTCCCGCTGCAGGCGTTCGTCAGCATCGGAGTGCGGCAGACAGAGCTCCCGCGCATCATCAACGAGCTCGCCCGCATCCCGGAGGTCGTGCAGGCGCACGGGCTCAGCGGCTCGATCGACCTGCTCGCACGGGTCGCCTGCCGCGACGCGCGTCACCTCTTCGACACCGACGCGCGGATCCTGTCGATCGAGGGCGTGGAGCGCACCGAGACGTCTCTCGCGATGGGCGAGGTCATCCCGTTCCGGGTCGCCGGACTCATCGGCCTCGCGCGACGGGAATCCGGAGGAAGCGTCTGATCGCACCGGCGGCCTCGGCCGGCGTCTCGTAGTGGATCAGGTGACCGACCTCGGCGATCTCGACGAGCGCCGCGTCGTCGAAGAGGGTCGCGAGCGTGCGCTCGGCCTCGATCGGCGTGATGTCGTCGCGCTGCGCGGCCACCAGCAGCGTCGGGACGTGGATGTCGGGAGCGAACCCGCGCACGTCGTGCGAGACGCTCGCCACGAAGGCGTCGCGGAGCACGTCGCGATCCGAGAAGCGCGAGAAGTACGTGTCGTGCTGATCGTGGATGAATCGGCGCAGAGCGGGGTCGGAGGTCTTGGCCATCGTGATGCTCATCACCCGCACGATGAGGCGGTTGCGCAGAAGCGCGGTTCCGAGGCGTTCGGGCAGACGCGCTCCCAGGGCGTAGTACAGCACGGCGAGCCGTGTCATCACACCCTTGGGGCCTTCCAGCGCCGGCGCCCCGATGGGATTGAGGAGGATCAGGCGGGGCGTCACGAGCCCGCGCGCCACGGCCGCGGACGTGACGATCGACCCGAACGAGTGCCCGAGGATGACGGCGCCGGGGGCGACCTCCCCCACGAAATCGCCGAGCCACGCCGCGTACTCATCGAGGTCGTGCGTGCGTCCGGGAAGCGGAGCCGTCTCACCGAAGCCGGGCAGATCGGGCGCGATCACGCGTGCCTCCGGGAGGAAGGCGAGAACCGGCTCCAGCCCGTGATGCTCTCCGCGGAAGCCGTGCACGGCCACGATCGTGGTCTCGGCATCCTCGGGGCCGTACACCCAGTACGCCGTCGTGCCACCGCGCACTTCTGTCTCCCGTCGCTCGACGGGAAGTCGAGCCAGGCGGTCGGCGTACGGAGAGGGCACGGTCATGTCACGAGTCTACGGATTCCCGAGCGCCTCCCTCCGAATGTCCGAGCCCGGATCTAGCGTGGGCCCATGGCCGACGATCTCCCGCTCCCGCCCTGGCTGCGCCGTGTCGGCGTGTTCGACCTGGAGACGACGGGGATCGACGTCACATCCGATCGCATCGTCACCGCGCATGTCGGCGTGCTCGACGCCGAGGGCCACCAGATCGTGGCCCGTACCTGGCTCGCCGACCCCGGTGTCGATATCCCGGAGGGAGCGACCGCGGTGCATGGCGTCACGACCGCTCGGGCACGGGCGGAGGGGCGCCCCGCACGCGAAGTCGTGGCCCAGGTGCTGATCGCCCTGCGTTCGCTCCTCGATCAGGGCATCCCCGTCGTCGCGTACAACGCCTCCTACGACTTCTCACTCCTCGCGCACGAGGCCGTCCGACACGGACTGGCCCCGCTGTCCGATCCCGCGCCCATCATCGATCCCTTCGTGATCGACAAGGCCGTCGATCGCTACCGCAGGGGCAAGCGCACTCTCGGCCTCGTCGCCGCCCATTACGCGGTGGCCCTCGACGGCGCACACGAGGCCGCGGCCGACGCCATCGCCGCGGGACGGGTGGCCCAGGCGATCGCGCGACAGTTCTCGCTGCCCGACACTCTCGACGATCTGCACACGCGGCAGATCGGGTGGGCACGGGCTCAGGCGGAGAGCCTGACCGAGTACTTCATCAGCATCGGCCGCCTCGATCCGGAAGAAGCGGTCGACGGTACGTGGCCGGTGCGTCCGCACGCCGTCGACGCGGCCAACCCGCTCCTCTGACGATCGCGCGATCACGGCCGATCGCGGAGCCGACGCGCCTCGGCGATCTCGGCGCTCCGTCGCGCCTGCTTGCGGACGACCCGTGATCGATCCCGCAGCGGGAGGCGCGGACTCGCCTCTGCCGGGATCCCCGCGCTCAGCTCCCGCGCACGCTCCAGGGACGCATCGAACTCCACTCCGAGAACGAGAGCGAGGTTCGCGATCCACAGCCAGAGCAGGAGCACGATGATGCCGGCGAGCTGCCCGTACACGCGCTCGTAGTCGACGATGCTCGAGACGTACAGCCCGAACGCGAGAGAGGCGATGGCGAGAACGACGATCGCCATCGCCGCACCCCAACTGAGCCAACGGAATCGCGGATGACGGATGTTCGGCGCACGGTCGTACAGGAACGCGACGGTGGCGACCACGATCACGACCAGTATCGGCCAGCGCGCGATCCGCCAGACCAGGAGTGCGGCCTCCCCGCCGCCGAGCTGCTCGCCGATGGCCGCGGCGACGGACGAACTCGCGGCGCCCACGGCCACCGCAGCCGCCGTGGCGAGGAGCACGACGAGCGCCACCGCCACCTGCATGGACTTGAGAGCCCAGGGCGAGCGTCCCTCGTCGACGTCGTAGACGCGATTCATCCCGCGGCCGAGGACGGCGATGTATCGGGCGACGGCCCAGATCGTGAGTCCGATACCGATGATCAGCGCGGGGCCCGCGAGAGCGGAGTCCGCGAGGCCGTCGACGGCGTCTGCGATCGTCATCGCCGACTCCTCGGGCGCGACGGCGCGCACGACCTCGAGAACGAAGGTCACCGCCGTGGAATCGCTTCCGAGGAGGCTGACGACCGAGACGCCGACGAGCATGGCCGGCACGAGGGCCAGCACGGAGTGGAAGGTCAGCGCCGCCGCGATGTCGGCAGCGCCGTCGTCGGCGAACTTGCGCGCGGTTCCGCGCGCCACGAAACGCCAGGATCTGGCGCCGAGATCGTGCGGTGCCGGCGGGCCGTCCGACTGTTGAGTCGCCATCATCCTCCTGAGAGTCGGTGCCGAACTTTGCACACGACGGCGCCCGGGAACAAGGGGGTTGACGCTGTGTGACGCCCGCCGCTATCCGTGAATATGAGCAGCATCACCGTCCGGTACCATCCGAACGCACTGGAATATATCGGTGGCGCCACGAGGGGGACGCGGTGAGGTTCAGATCATACGAGGTCGAGCGGGTCGAGGAGACCTGGCGGCAATACGTTCCCTCTGCCTCCTTGCAGCGCGTGGATCCGAATCGCTTCATGTTCGACTGGACGTCGGCCGAACTCGGAAGTCTGACGCTCGTGCGGTACGACCTCGCGGCGGAGGTGCAGTCCGTCGCGCAACCGGAGAACGAGCTCCTGGTCTGCCGGGTCGCCGCGCCCAACGCCGAGGTCGGCTCCGGGAGGGAGTCCATCGACGCCGGCCAGCCGTGGTTGACCGACGGCGCGCAGGTGCATGCGCGCTGGGAGCACACCGCGCGCGTGCGCGCCCTGGTGATCGACCGGGCGGCGGCGCAGGCACGCGTACGCCAGATCACCGGAGACGACAGACTCACACTCCGATCGTCCGGCCTCGCCCCGCGCGACGAGGAATCCGGACGCCACTGGGAGCGCACGGTCGCGTATCTCGAGGATGCGGTCGCCGAGACCGCCGCCGACGGCATCCTGCGCGCCGAGCTCGAGCGCCATGCGCTGGCGGTCACGCTGTCGGTCTTCCCCACGAGCATCCACGATTCGATGTCGCGCGCGGCTCAGCGCGGGGCCGCTCCGATCGCCGTGCGACGAGCACTCGTGTTCATCGACGAGAACGCGCACCGCCCGATCACGATCGACGACGTCGCCGCTGCCGCGTTCATCTCGACACGCGGCCTGCAGTACGCCTTCCGCCGGGCGCTGGACTCGACTCCGGCCGAGTACCTGCGCCGCGCGCGTCTGGCGGGCGCGCATCGCGACCTCTCCGACGGGGGCCATGGTTCGATCGCGGTGGTGGCACGACGCTGGGGTTTCAGCCACCCGTCGCGCTTCGCCGCGTCATACCGTTCGGAGTACGGGGTGGCGCCGTCGGCCACCGCGGCCCAGGCGCGCAGATGACATCGGGCGCACGGACGTTTCGCGTCAGCGGCGCGTCGTTCCGTGCGGGAGACCGAGCGTCGCGGGGCACCGTAGAGTCCGATTGTGGGCAGTCTCTACTACGGCGATAGCGCCGAACCGATCGGCATCGAGGATCGCGCACTCGCGCACCTGAAGGTCGTGATCTCGACCAAGCTCCGGCGCAACGAGAGCTTCACGCTGTCGTGGAAGCACCCGGAGACGGATGCCGTTGGACGATCGACGATCTGGTTGCACCCCTCCATTCCCCTCCGCTTCGTCTTCGATGAGGCGGAGCCGCCGGAACTGAGCCGCCAGTGGATCGAGGCGCTCGCCCATTCTGCGAACTCGACCGGCGGGATCGCTCTGATCGATGAGCAGATCAGTTCCGATGCGCCTCTGGAGGCCTCGCGCGGCTGACCCGCCCCTCCATTCAGTGCACTCCAAGGTTTGAAGTGCAAACTTGCACTCTATGGAGAACAATGCACCTTCGCTCCGCGATGTTCGCAAGCGCGAGACCATCCGCGCACTCACCGACACGGCTCGACGCCTGACGATCGAGCGCGGCTTCGCCGGGTTCACCGTCGAAGAGGTCTGCGCCGAGGCGGGGGTCTCCCGCCGCACGTTCTTCAACTACTTCGAGAGCAAGGACAACGCGGTCTTCGGATACACCGAAATCGATCCGCGCCTCGTCGAGCTCGACGACGAGTTCGTGGCGAAGAGCGGTGACCTGCTCGACGACTTCGTCGACGTCGTGGTCCGTCGCTGGGAGATGCTCGACCCGCTGTCCGACGCCCCCGCCCTCCTCCAGGTGATCGAGCACGAACCGCGACTGCTGAAGGGCGCGTTCGAGCGATTGGCCGAGAACGAGCGCCGCGACGTCGCCCTCATCGTGCGCCGCGAAGGCGCCGATCAGACGATGCGCGCCGAGGTCGTCGTCCACACCGTCGGCGCCTGCATCCGCCTGGCCGTCGCTCAGATCCTGGATCACCAGTCCCCCATCCCGTTCGGCCGACTCGTCGCCGAACGCCTCGACATCGCCCGCGACCTCTTCACCTCCGCACAGAAAGACCACTGAATGTCCACCACCGCCACGGCAGATGCGCCCTTCCTGCTCACCAAGCGCCGCATCTGGATCATCTTCAGCGCCCTGATCGCCGGGATGCTGCTCTCCAGCCTCGATCAGACCATCGTCTCGACCGCGATGCCGACGATCGTCGGCGAACTCGGCGGCGTCGACCATCAGGTGTGGATCACCACGGCCTATCTCCTCGCGACCACCATCGTCATGCCGATCTACGGCAAGTTCGGCGACGTGCTCGGCAGACGGAGCCTGTTCCTCGTGGCGATCGCGCTCTTCACCCTCGCCTCGGTCGGCTGCGCGTTCGCGACGGACTTCTGGATGTTCGTCGTCTTCCGCGCGCTGCAGGGCCTCGGCGGCGGCGGATTGATGATCCTCTCGCAGGCGATCATCGCCGACATCGTTCCGGCGAACGAGCGCGGCAAGTACATGGGCCCCCTGGGTGCGGTCTTCGGCCTCTCCGCTGTGGCCGGGCCGCTGCTCGGCGGCTTCTTCGTCGATCACATGACCTGGCAGTGGGCGTTCTACATCAACATCCCCGTCGGCATCGCCGCGTTCATCATCGCCCTCGTCGCCCTCAAGCTCCCCAGCAAGAAGGCCGAGAAGCCGATCGACGTGTTCGGGGTCATCTTCCTCTCGATCGCCACGACCTGCCTCATCTTCTTCACCGACTTCGGTGGCGACAAGGACTTCGGCTGGTCCTCGATGGCCACGTGGGCCTGGGGCGCGGGACTGATCGTCGCGGCGACCGCGTTCGTGATCACCGAGTCCCGCGTGCAGGACCCGATCATCCCGCTGAGCCTGTTCCGCAATCCGATCTTCGTGAACGCCACCGCGATCGGGCTGGTTCTCGGCATCGGGATGTTCGCCGCGATCGGCTTCGTGCCGACCTTCCTGCAGATGTCCTCCGGCACCTCCGCCGCGGCATCCGGACTGCTGATGATCCCGATGATGGTGGGACTGATCGGAACCTCGATCTTCTCGGGCATCGCGATCTCGAAGACCGGTCGCTACAAGGCCTATCCGATCGTGGGAACGGTCCTCACCGGCATCGCGATGGTCGCCATGACCACGCTGTCGGCCGAGACGCCCATCTGGCTCATCTGCGTGTTCCTGTTCGTCTTCGGCGCCGGACTCGGCCTCATCATGCAGGTCGTCGTGCTGGTCGTGCAGAACGCCGTTCCGGCCGGTGAGATCGGTACCGCGACGAGCACGAACAACTACTTCCGCGAGGTGGGGGCTTCTCTCGGGACGGCGGTGTTCGGCACGATCTTCACCACCCGTCTCACCGAGAACCTGCTCGGCGTGTTCACGGATGCCGGAGCGTCGTCTTCCGACGCCGCCCAATCCGCCGCGACGATCGACCCGGCCACCCTCAACTCACTGCCCGACGAGGTGCGCGACGGAATCGTCACCGCGTACGCCGACGCCCTCGCTCCGGTGTTCTGGTACCTCGTGCCGTTCATCGTGCTCGCGCTCGTGCTCTCGCTGTTCCTCAAGCAGATCCCCCTGTCGGATCAGGCAGGACTCGTCGCGCGGGGAGAGGCCATCACGGGCGAGGAAGCCGAGAAGCTCGAGGCCGAGCTGCGTGCGCGGCCGACGCCGGGCGCCCACGGCGATGCCCCGGACGCCCCGTCCGGATCGGATGCCGAGACGAGGCGTTCCTCGCGGTGATCAGACGGAAGGCCCCGGGCGCATGCGCGTCCGGGGCCTTCCGTCTGCGGTGACCTCGGACTCAGCGCACCTGCAGCGGTGTGCCGAGGGGCAGGAGCTGGGAATGGAACGGTTCAGCGCCACCGGAATACTGATATCAGACTCAATTCCTTCGCATACAGTCATCTGTTCATACGGAGTCCAGGTCCGCGCGCGCCCGATCGAGGGCATCGGAGGCGACCTGGACGGCCTCTGTCGCCGTGGCCACGCGCGATCTCGCCGCGTCGGCGTCCTGCCGCGCACCGTCCAACTCGACGCGGGTGCGCGCCAGCTCCCGCTCGAGAGCGACGATGTGGGCGCTCGCCTCGTCGATGCGACGGTCGGCATCGCGGCCCGCGCTCTCCGCCGCGGCCCGCGCGCGTTCGGCGGACGCGACGGCATCCTCGGCATCGCGCACGGCACGCTCGGCCTGACGTTTGCGACGCCGCTCCGCCAGCTCGTCCACATGGTGCTCGGGAGCGGCCTCTCCCCCGTGCACCGGTCCCCCGGCCATGACGTCGCCGAGCGCCACGCTCTCGGAGGGCTCGATCTCGCGGATGAGGCGTCCGGAAGCGACGGCGATCGATGCCGCCTCGTCGAAGAACGCCGCGCCGATCGTCTGCTGCACGGCATCCAACGTGCCCGGAGTGACCTTCTCGCCGCGGGCGATCGCAAGGTCGCGGGCCTGCTCGGCGAGCCTGCGTGTCAGCGCCCGGCGCTCGCGACCGAGCCGAGCCAGTGCCGGCGCATCGAGATCGTCCTGAGCTTCACGGAGCTCGCGAGCGAGTCGCAGCGCCTCACCCAGCTCCGCAGCGCGTTCCTGCGCGAAGACGTTCACCACCCAGGCGGCGATCGACGGCTTGCGCAGCGCCGCGATCTCCGCCGCGAGCCCGCGGTCGGAGGCCTGTTTCGCGCTCGCACGACGGGCGCTCACGAACTCGCCGAGTGGACGCACGTACAGCTCGGTCGCAATCGTCGTCAGCTCGTCGCCGGCCGTCATGCTCCGAACGCTACCTCATGCGTCAGTGCGGGCGTACCGGCGCGCGCGCCCCTGAACCCCGATGAAGTGGAACGGCGCCGGCGATGTCGGCGCGATCTCACGGTCGACCTCGCTCGACGCCGAGTGCGCGGCGTGCAGCGCCCGATACGCATCGACGTCGAGCGGCTTCCGGGAATCGAGGATGCGCTTCGTCGCCTCGGTACGGAGTGCCGTGCGGTAGCCGGGGTGAATTCGCAGCGAGAAGAACTCGCCGATGCTGCCCGAGCCGTAGCTGTACATCCCGACGCGCCGATCGGTCAGGTCGTCTTCACCGTCGAGAAGGGCGGCGAGAGCGAAGTAGAGGGATGCCGTGTACGAGTTTCCCAAACGACGGTTGTACCGAGTGGTCGGCTCCATCTGAGCGGGCGTCAGCGCGGCGCCGGTGTGCACCGCCAGGCGCTGGTGCGCCTTCACCGCCATCCGCGTGAACGGCTGGTGGTGGCAGAAGTAGTCGATCGACTCGATAGCCGCGCCCCCGCGCGCTCGATAGTCGTCCCATGCCCCGACGAAGGCGTCGAGATAGGCGTCGATCGAGAGCTTGCCGTTCACGACGGCCGTGTCGCTGTCGTTCGGTCGCCAGAAGTCGTCGACATCGGCGGTGTGGATGCCGGTGGCCGGCTCGACCTCGGCGATCGCGGGATTCTGCGTGACGAGCATCGCCACGGCACCGGCGCCCTGCGTGGGCTCCGCGGCGGTGTCGACCGCGTATCGGGCGACGTCCGCCGCGATCACGAGCACCGACTCCTCCGGTTGGCGCGCGACGATCCCGAGGGCGAACTGCAGAGCGGCCGTGGCGGAGTAGCAGGCCTGCTTGAGCTCGACGACGCGCGTCGCGGGGTCCAGTCCGAGGAGCTCGTGCACGAACACCGCCGCCGACTTCGACTGATCGACGCCCGACTCGGTCGCGAAGAGCACGGTGCGGATGCCCGAGGCTCCATGGCGCTCGACGATGGGCAGCGCGGCCGCGGCCGCCATCGTGACGATGTCCTCATCGGGGGCGGGGACGCTCATCTGATCCTGACCGAGGCCGATCCGATACTTGTCGGGATCGATGCCGGCGCGCTCCGCGAGGAGGGCGAGATCGAGAACGCGGCTCGCGGTGGCGATGGACAGGTCGTGGATGCCGACGACGGTCACTTCGCACCTCCCTGACGACGCTCGAGCAACAGATGCGAGGCCATGAGTTCTCCCTGGTTGGTCTGGGCCGCGAGCAACGACAGCTCGCCGCACAGCACCGTCGCGGCGATGAGCGAGGCGAGGCGGCGGGCGTTGCCTCCCGGCGCGCGCTCCTCGCGGCAGCCGAGACGCTCGAGCGCGTCCTCCACGGCCGGGAGGTCCTTGCCGTTGCCGACGGTGCCGACGATGAGGTTCGGCAGCGTGCAGGAGAAGAGCAGGTCGCCGTCTCCGCGCTCCTCCGCATAGGTGATGCCCTGCGAGCCCTCGACGATGTTCGCCGCGTCCTGCCCCGTGGCGAGGTAGAACGCGAGGAGCATGTTCGCGTAGTGCGCGTTGGCGGAACGCAGCGCCCCGGCGATCGTGGAACCCACGAGGTTCTTGCGCACGTTCAGTTCGACGATGCGACGGGCCGTCGAACGCAGCTGCTGCTCGACGATGTCGGCGGGGATGAGGATCTCGGCGATCACGCTGCGCCCCCGACCGAGGATGCCGTTCACCGCGGTGGCCTTCTTGTCGGAGCAGTAGTTGCCCGAGATCGAGCCGTACTCCAACTCGGGGTGCCAGGCGAGAACCCGTTCCATGAGCCCCTCGGCTGCCAGAGTCACCATGTTGTGACCGGACGCGTCTCCGGTCGTCAGCGCGAACCGCACGAACAGCAGGTGTCCGACGATCTCGGTGTCGAGGTCGATGAGCCGCGCATGACGGCTGCGCTCCGAGACGACCGCTCCGAGCTCGTCTCGGCGCGCCTCGATGCTGCGGGCTGCAGCGACCGCATCGGCCGCCGATGGCGCGACGAACAGCGAGGATCGCGTCATCCGCTCGTCCACCACGGTGGCGCGGATGCCGCCGGCGACGAGCCGCGATACCCGGGCACCCCGCCCCACCGACGGCCACAGCGGCGACTCGTAGGTCGCGAGCGGCACGGACTGCTCGCCCTCGACCTCGCCGCTGAGCAGCAGCGGACCGACCCAGCGCGTGGGGATGGGGGTGAACAGGGCGTCGGACATGGGGAGCCTTTCGGTCATCGTGCGTCGGAGCGCCGCGAGAGGGCCGCGAGGTCGATGCCCCGCGCGCGGCAGAAGTCTGCGGTGTCGCCGGTGACGACGAGATCGGTGCGCACCAGGTCGGAGGTCGCCGCGGCGCCGAGGAGCGCCGAGAGCGCTGTGAGATGCGTGGTCCATTCCCCGAGGCGCGAGGCCAGCGCCTCGGGACCGCCGTCGAGCACCGTCTTGAGGAACGGGCCGGAGACGCCCACCGCCCGTGCGCCGAGCGCCAGGGCGCGCACGGCATCGAGCGGTGTGCGCACGCCGCCGGAGGCGAGGAGGACCGGGGCGGATGCCGGGGCGTCGATCAGGCACTCGACGGCCGACTGCCCCCATCCCGCCAGGTAGGCGTAGCCCTCTCCCCCGCGGCGGGCGTTCTCGACACGGACGAAGTCCGTTCCTCCGCGACCGGACACGTCCGCGGCGGCGACGCCGAGATCGGCGAGGAGGGCGAGCGTGCGGGCGCTCAGCCCGAAACCGACCTCCTTGACGACCACCGGCACGTCGACGGCCGCCACCAGGGACTCGAGCGACCGCTGCCACGACGAGAACGCGCGGCGTCCCTCGGGCATGACCGTCTCCTGCACGCTGTTGACGTGCACCTGCAACGCGTTCGCCTCGATCAGATCGATGGCTCGGCGCGCGTCGTCCGGCGTGCGTTCGACACCCAGATTGGCGAAGAGGAACCCGTCGGGATGCTCTTCGCGGAGCACACGGAACGTGGAAGCGAGAGAGGGATTCTCCAGCGCGACGCTCATCGATCCCGAAGCCAGCGGCACTCCCGCCTCCCGCGCGGCGATCGCGAGGTCGCGGTTGATGCGTCCGGTGCTCTCGCTTCCGCCGGTCATCGCGTTGACGTAGAGAGGCACGCTCCAGCGTGCTCCCAGCAGATCACCCGCGAGGCTGACGCGCTCGGCGTCGATCCCCGCGAGGGCGTGATGCACGAACGCGACGTCGTCGAAGCCGTTCGATGCGATGCGCGCTTCGTCCTGCTGGGCTGCGGCGAGCCGCACGTGATCGTCCTTGCGCTCAGAGGACATCGAGCACCCCCTCGGGCGGGTGCACGCCGATCGTGAGGTGACGCACGTCGTGATGCTCCCATTCGCGGAAGATGTCGGCGAGATCGGTGTGCACGGGAGCGAGCACGATGCCGCAGTCGCCGCCGCCCGCGCCGGAGGGCTTCGCGGCCGCCCCTGCCGCCTCGGCGATATCGCACAGCACTGCGAGCTGCGCGGTCTCGATCGGCAGCCCGGCCTGGGCGCCGAGGCGCTGCAGCAGTCGTCGGGCTTCCCGGATGCCGTCGAGGGTCGCCGCGTCGTCGCCGCGCGAGAGCGACTCCCACAGCGCCGACACGCACGCGCGCGAGTCGAGCAGGAACGCAGGGTGATCGACCGCTCCCGCCAGCGTTCGTCGGCCGAGTTCGTCGACGAGTCGCGCCGTCGACGCGGGTTCGCCGGTCCAGCCCACCACGAACCGCAGCTGCTCCGGCGGATGCAGACGCACGATCTGGAGGCCCGCCCAGAGGTTTTCGTCCGCGAGCAGCGGTGCGATCGGTCCGCTCTCGGACCTCTCTCCGAGGAGATCCCGGTCGGGCGCGCGATAGCCGATCCATCCGCCGAAGGCGCTCGCTGCCAGATCGCCCCCGGATGCGCTGGGGTTGACCCGGATCGTCGCGAGCATCGACAGCTTGAACGCCGCCAGGCGATCCAGGCCCAGCCCGTAGAACTCGTCGAGTGCGCGCACGGTCGCCACCGTGACCGCCGCCGATGATCCCAGGCCGAACTTGCGTCCGCTGACGTCGTCGAGACCGCTCTCGATCCGCAGATCGAAGAAGCGCGGGGCGACCCGCAGGTCGGCGCGGAGCCTCTCGACGATCGTGATCGCCGCCAGCACGTAGTCGTAGGGGTGGTGCTCCGGATCGATGCGCAGCCCGTCGGCACTGCGGGTCCACAGCAGCGGCGAACGCCCGTACTCGGGCGAGTGGATGCTCCCGGCGCCGACGCTCTCCGACACCGAGACCGACACGTACCGGTCGACGGCGACCAGCACGGAGGGCTCGCCCGGCGAGACGACCGCGTACTCCCCCGCGATGAACAGCTTGCCCGGTGCGCGGACCGTGATGACGGGGCTCATGCGAGCACCTCCACTCCGGGCCCTGGACGCGCGATCATGGTCTCCGCGAGCGGACGGGCCGCCGCGGCCACGGCATCCGCGTCCTTCGGTCGACACAGGAACACGACGTTGGGCCCCGCATCGGCGGTCGCGTAGACCGGCAGACCGTCGGCTCGGAGCGACTCCGCGAGGTCGAAGAGGGCGACGCTCACCGGCGACAGGTATCGCACGGGCGGATCGCACGACTGGATGACCGCGTGCATGCGGAGCGCGTTCGTCTCGGTGATCCGCCCGAGACGCTCGACGTCGCCGTCACGGCTGGCCTGCACCGCGGCCGACAGCGTCTCCGTCGTCGAGGAGACCCACGCGGGGTAGAACGGCGACGTGAGCGCCGTCCGCTTCATGGCGTCGCGGCTCGAGACGGCTTTCTCCTCGGAATTCACGATCGCGATCACCATAGCGAGATCGGGGGCGTCGAGCGGCTCGGCGAAGGACTCCACATCACTGCCTGCGTGCCACACCGCGAACCCCGGAATCACCGATCGCGCCGCGGATCCGGACCCGCGGCGGGCGAGTCGGCTGAGCGCCGTTCGGTTGAGGTCGAGGCCGTACGCACGCGACGCCGCCGCGGCGAGGGCGGCGAACCCCGACGCGGAGGAGGCGAGACCGGCGGCGGAGGGCACCGTGTTCACGGAATCGACCACGGCCGCGGTCCGGGACCCGGCCATCTCCCGCACGATGTCGAGGAAGCGCACGACACGATCACGGACCACTCCCTCACGGACCGCTCCGTTGAGCACGACCTCGTCGTGCGCGGCATCCGGCGCGAGCGTCACGGTCGTGGTCGTGGGGAACACGTCCAGCGTCATCGAGAGGCTGCCCGTCGCGGGCAGGTTCAACGCCGTGTCCGCTTTTCCCCAGTACTTGACGAGGGCGATGTTCGGGTGGGCGCGGGCCGTGACGGCGGTCATCGCGTTCCTCTCAGTTCGGTGGTCCAGGTGGCGGCGGCGCCTCGTCCGCGAAGGTCGTGCGCGAGCTCCGTCGCATGATCGGGATCACGCGCCAGCACGAGCACGCATCCTCCCCGACCGCCTCCGGTGAGCTTGGCTCCGAGCGCGCCGCCCGTGCGGGCGATGCCGGCGAGCCGGTCGAGCGCGGGATCTCCGACTCCCAGCTCCCCGAGCAGCGCATGCGCCTCGTCCATTCGGACGCCGATCTCCTCCGGCCTCGGGGATGCCAGCGCCGCCCGACCCTCGCGGGCGAGCGCTCCGAGCCGATCGAGCCGCCGCTCCACGGCGATCGGATCGGCGTCGCGCAGCGCGCGGACGGCGGCGACGGCCTCGCGCGTGCGTCCCCGCACTCCGGAGTCTGCGATCACGAACGACAGGGGACCCGCGACCTCGAGATCGTGCGCGCTGCCGTCCTGGAACCACACCGGCCGGTCGGAGACGACCGTGCGTGCGTCGAGCCCGCTGGGCGACGTGTGCGCGGCGCGTTCCGCGATCTGGATCAGATGATGACGTTCGGTGGGATCGAGTTCGTGACCGAAGGCGGCGGCGACGGCCTGCACGATGGCCGCCGACACTGCGGCGCTCGATCCCACACCGCGTTCCGCGGGCAGGTCGCTCTCGACGTGCACCCGTACCCCGGAGCCGTCGGCGCCGACCGCGCTCATCGTCGCCTCGACCGCGCGAGCGGTGGAGGCGAGGCGGTCGGGAACCCGACCGAGGTCACCGGTGTAGAGCGCGCTGTGCAGAAGACGGCGCTCGGGCAGCGGCTCCGCCTCGGCACGAACGCGAAGATCGCGCAGCGGAAGGGCGATCGCGGGGTGCCCGTAGACGACGGCGTGCTCCCCGAAGAGGATCGCCTTGCCCGACGCGGTGCCTACGCCGATCACCGGGTCGCTGTCGTGCGCGCCCCTCTGCGGAGCGGCGAAGGATTCGCCCGGTGTTCTGCTGTCGTCGGAAGCCGTGATTCTCATCTTTACTAAGGCAAGCCTAATCCACTGTCACGGCACGGTAGGGCGGGTGGGACTTGAACCCACGATCGTCGGGTTATGAGCCCGCTGCCTTGACCAGCTTGGCCACCGCCCCGTGTACGTCCAGCCTAGCGGTGCCCCGGGTCATACCTCCGTCGCGCGCGCGTGCACCTGCTGGTGCGCGAGATAGATGTCGGCGTTCGCGAGCAGTCCGGCACGCTCCTCCTCGGTCAGGGCGCGACGCACCTTCGCAGGAACGCCCGCGACGAGAGATCCGTCCGGCACCTCGGTGCCTCCCAGCACGACGGCACCACCCGCGATCAGGCACCCGCTCCCGATCACCGCGCCGCTGAGGATCACCGCCCCCATGCCGATCAACGAACCGTCGCCGATCGAGCATCCGTGCACGACGGCGTTGTGCCCGATCGACACATGGCGCCCGATCAGCACCGGGTGTCCGGCGTCCACGTGCACCGAGACGTTGTCCTGCACGTTGCTGCCCGCTCCGATCACGATGGAGGCCGAATCGGCCCGGAGAACCGCGTTGTACCAGACGCTCGACGACGCCGCGAGAGTGACGTCGCCGACGATGCGAGCACCCTCGGCGACGAACGCCTCGGGATCGATCGACGGCTCCCGATCGGGGAGGGCGAGGACGGATGCTCCGGATGCGATGCTCATGAGGCGAGACTATCCTCACTTCCGCGTGATTCCGCGGATTTTCGGGACGGTTAGCGGAGCCTCAGCTTGCTTGCGGAATGTTTCAACCTGAGTAGCGTTGTCTTCATCAGGTACGAAAAGGCACCTCGGAGGAGCACAAGATGAGCAAGGTACAGACCGTTTCCACCACCGCCAGCGACCCCACCGTGGCTGCTGCCGCCGCACAGTTCCTCTCGCCCGTCGTCCTGGGCCTGCAGGCGCTCACGATCAACGGCAAGCAGGCGCACTGGCACGTGCGCGGCGCCAACTTCGTCGGCGTCCACGAACTCCTCGACACGATCGTCGCCCACGCCGGCGACTTCGCCGACACCGCGGCGGAGCGCATCGTCGCCCTCGGTCTCCCGATCGACGCCCGCGTGAGCGCGGTCGCCGCGAAGGCCGGCGAGACCGGCGTCCCCGCCGGCTTCACGCAGTCGGACGAACTCGTCCGCGCCGTGATCGCCGACATCGACGCGATCCTGGTCGACACCAAGGCCGCGATCGACGGCCTCGACGAGGTCGACCTCACGAGCCAGGACGTCGCGATCGAGATCATGCGCGGCCTCGAGAAGGACCGTTGGTTCCTCGTCTCGCACATCGCCGCGTAATCTCGTCGCACGAGAACGAGAGAAGGGCCCCGGGATTCGATCCCGGGGCCCTTCGTGCTGTTCAGGCCCGGTGGGTGACGCGACCGGCGAGCAGTGTCGCGACCACCGGCATGTCGCGCAGGTGCGTCCCCGTCGCTCGCCGCGGATCCGCGGCGCACAACGCCAGGTCGGCGGGAGCTCCGGGAACGCTCGTCGACCGGATGCTCGCCTGCAGCGCCTGATCGAAGGTCACCGCTTCCTCGGGATGCCAGGCGTCGCGCGCGTTCTCGGTACGTGTGACGGCGGCGGCCATCGCCTGCCAGGGGTCGAGGGCAGCCACCGGCGCATCGGAACCGAACCTCACATCGGCCCCCGCGGCGAACAGCGATGCGAGCGGGTACCCCAGGGAATCCTGCGTCGCCCACAGCCGCTCCGCGAGATCGCGGTCGTCGATCGCGTGCTGCGGCTGCACACTCGCGGTGACGCCGAGTCGGGCGAATCGCGCGAGATCGGCGTGCCGGACGAGCTGCGCGTGCTCGATGGAGCCCACGGCCCCGGTCATGGCGAAGGCGTCCAGCGCGGTGGAGGCCGCGCGATCGCCGATCGCGTGCACGGCGACGGCGAGGCCCGCGCCGGTCGCGGTGGTGAGCAGTCCGATCAGTTCATCGCGGGGAACCGTCATCACCCCGAAGTTGTAGGGATCACCCGGGTACGCGTGCGTGCACGCCGCGGTCCGCGTGCCGAGCGAGCCGTCGCTGATGATCTTCAACGGTCCCACCCGGATGAGGCCTCGTCGCGCCTGCGGAAGGTCCGCATCGTCGATGAGCTCACCGGTACGAAGACCCTCCGCCACCGCCCGAGCGAGGTCGAACGGGTACACCGCGAACTCCACCCGGTGCGCGGCGAACCCGCTCGCGACACGGCGCGGCCAGGCATCCGCGTTCCAGGCCATGTCGAAGTCGACGATCCCGGTCACTCCGCGAGCCGCGGCCTCCTCCCCCGCTCGCTGCACTGCGCGGTCCGCATGCTCGGGGTCGACCGCGTTCAGACGGCGCGAGATCTCGAATGCCCCCTCCTCGCGCAGCACCCCGTCGGTGGTCGACATGCCCTCGCGCCGCAGCGCCGCGGAGTTCAGCCACACGCTGTGCACGTCAGCGTTGATGAGGTACGTCGGCACCTCACCGGTCGCTGCGTCCAACACGGCGAGCGTCGGGCGGTCGTCCCAGAGCGCGTCGCGATACCCCGTTCCCACGCGCCGCCCGTCCGACAGAGGCGCGACCGCCCCCATCCGGGACGCCGCCTCGGCGGCCGAGAGAGTGTCATCCAGCGATTCGCGCTCGGCCGCCAACGCCCACTGCACCGTGTGCACATGGTTGTCCCAGAGCCCCGGCACCGCCCACGCCCCCTCGGCATCGAGCACCGCACCGGTCGGGCGCAGGGCGCCGGCGGGCGCGATGTCGGCGATCCGTCCGTCCGCGATCACGATGTCCACCGGCTCCTCGTCGATCAGGAACTCACGACCGGGTCCGGCGATGCGAACCCCGCGGATCATCCCGACCTCGTCACCGACGACGCTCATGCCCGCTTCTCCTTCCGTGCGTCCTGCGCCCGACGCATCTCCGATGCCAACGCCGGGTTGGCGTACGGCCCCTCGCCGATCAGTTCGCCGATGACCGTTTCGATCGTCTCCGCGGGCTTGTTCTGGCTGAGCTTGCGCTTCGCGACCACGCGCGTCGGGGTCAACCGGAAGCCGACGGTGCCGGCCGCAAGACGCTCGATGAAGGCCGCATCGTTCGGCCGCTCCCACATCCGTCGCGGGTCGGGAAGCTCGCTCTCGAAACGGTCGACGAGACGGTCCAGCACCGCGAGGTTCTCGTCGGCGCTCAGGATCTCGGGCACGCCCGACAGGTGCACCGCGGTGTAGTTCCACGTCGGCACAGCGGCCACATCGCCGTACCAACCCGGCGAGATGTAACCGTGCGGCCCCTGGAAGACGATGAGGATCTCACCGTCGCCGAGTCCGTGGATGAGGTCATCGGGCCGGCCGACGTGACCCACCACCGTCAGGTCGTCGCTCGCGTCGTCCAGCAGTACGGCGTAGTGCGAGGCGACGAGTCCATCGGCGGTGCTGCTCGTGATCGTGGCCCAGGGATTCGCCCCGATCACGCGACGGATCTCCGCCCGATCGGCGAGAGTGAAGCTGGGATTCTGACGCATCCTCCCAGCCTAGGACTCGACTCGATCCCGGGCTCTCACGCCTGGCAGCGCGGGCACCAGTAGAGCTTGCGCGCGCCGATCTCCTCGAGGGCGATCTCGGTACCGCACACGCGACACGGCAGACCCGCGCGGTGGTAGACCCAGTGCCTGTCGTCACGGCTCGCCATGGCTGCTCGATACCGCTCGGGCGACAGGTCGTCCATCGTCATCATCTGGCCGGTCTCGACGCCGATCGCCAGCAGCCGCACCCAATCGTGCCAGAGGGCACGCACGACGTCCTCGGGAACGTCACGTCCCGGGGTGTGCGGGTTGAGCCGCTGCCGATAGAGCATCTCGGCGCGGTACACGTTTCCGATGCCGCTCACGACCGACTGGTCCATCAGCAGGAGGGCGATGACCGTCTGCTTCTTCCGCACTGCGCGGACGAAGCGCTCCTCGTTCTCGACCGGGTCTCCGACGAGCGGGTCCGGTCCGAGCTTCGCGATGGTCGCGAGCATCTCGTCGGGGGTCTGCAGGACGCACGCGGTGGGGCCGCGGAGATCGGCGGCGGTGATGTCGGTCATCAGACGCAGACGTACCTGCCCGACCACGGGCGGCGGCCACTCCACGCCCTCGTCGGCGAGGCCCTTGGTCTGCTCCGACATGCGCACGTGCACGCGCGTGCGCCGCGGGGCGCCGATCGATGCGAGCGAGTTCTCTCCGGCGTCGTCGAGGATCTCCTCGTCGATGACCGTGCCGCGCTGGTTGGTCTGCCCCATCCGACCGTTCGCCGAGGCGATCGTCGGGTCGACGAGGATCTCTCCCGCGAAGTCCCAGGCGCCGTAGAGGCCGAGGTGCACGCGCAGCCACACGTCGCCCTCGGCCTCGAGGAACATCTGCTTGCCGACGGCCTGCACGCTCACGGCGGATCGGCCGTCGAGAACCGCGGCGCCCTCGGCGAATCGGCCCTGCGGGCTGGCGGCGGAGAGCGTCTTCCCGATGAAGTTGCGGTCGAACTGGCGCGCGATCCGGTGGACGGAATGACCCTCGGGCATGTCAGGCCCGCGGGTCCGGCAGCAGGGAGCCGTCGCGCTCGAAGTCGGCGATCTGCCCGATCCGACGAACGTGGCGCTCCTCGCCCGAGAAGGGCGTGGCGAGGAAGAGATCGATGAACGACGTGACCTCGTCGTACGTGTGCTGACGGGCGCCGATCGAGATCACGTTCGCGTCGTTGTGCTCGCGGGCGAGCTCGGCGGTCGACAGGTTCCAGACGAGCGCGGCGCGGATGCCCTGCACCTTGTTCGCCGCGATCTGCTCGCCGTTGCCCGACCCGCCGAAGACGATGCCGGCGGCTTCGATCCCCGCGGCCTGGTCCGCGACGACGGCCTGTGCGGCACGGATGCAGAACGCCGGGTAGTCGTCGAGCGCGTCGTACGCGATCGGCCCATGATCGGTGACATCGTGGCCCGCCGCGCGCAGATGCTCCTGCAACTGGGTCGAGAACTCGAGACCGGCGTGATCGGTGGCGATGTGGATGCGCATGGCCTTCATTCTATTGACGCCACCGACATCGTGTCGGACTACGGGGCGATGCCCGCGGCCGCCGGCTTGAAGCCGGCGCGCACGTTCTCGCAGCAGCCGGGACGGCAGACGTCGAAACCGCCCGGAAGGTCGGTCAGGTGCTGGCGCTCACTCCGCGGACGCCCCTCGAGACGCTCCTGGATCAGGTCGACGATCCCGGCGACGAACGTGGGCGACACACCCGGGGTGGGCGTGCGGGTGAAGGCGAGTCCCGCTTCCTCCGCCGCTTCCTTGGCCTCGGTGTCGAGGTCCCAGAGCACCTCCATGTGGTCGCTCATGAAGCCCAGCGGAACGACGGCGACGGCCCGGCGTCCGCGCCCGGGCAGCTCGGCGATGACGTCGCACACGTCGGGGTCGAGCCACGGCTGCGATGGGGGGCCCGAGCGCGACTGGTAGACGAGCTCCCACGACACACCGGCACCGGTCGGCAGCGTCTGCAGCACGCGGTCCATCACCCAGGCCGCGACGGCCTCGTGCTGCGCCGCGTACGCGCCGCCCTCACCCCAGTCGATGTCGCGCGCGCCGGAGCGCTGCGCGTCCTCCGTCGGGATGCTGTGCGTGGAGAACAGGATCTGGATGTCGGATGCCGCGATCCCGTCGGCGAGGAAGCCCTCGATCGCTTCGCGGACGCCGGTCTCGAAGGCGTCGACGAATCCGGGGTGGTCGTAGAACGGGCGGATCTTGTCGATCGTGACGCTGTCACCGAGGCCGGTCTCCTGCAGAACGCCCGCGAAGTCCTCGCGGTACTGCCGGCAGCTCGAGAACGAGCTGTACGCGCTCGTCGCGAAGGCGAGCAGCGTCGAGTGACCGTTGTCGGATGCCGTCGTCACCGCGTCCGCGAGATACGGCGTCCAGTTGCGGTTGCCCCAGTACACGGGCAGATCGATGCCCCGCGCGGCGAGTTCGGCTTCGAGCGCCGCCTTGAGCGCGCGGTTCTGGCCGTTGATCGGACTCACGCCGCCGAAGTGACGGTAGTGATGTGCGACCTCTTCGAGCCGCTCGTCGGGGATGCCGCGCCCTCGCGTCACATTGCGCAGGAAGGGGATCACGTCCTCCTGCCCCTCCGGTCCGCCGAAGCCGGCGAGGAGGATCCCGTCGTAGGCGACGGGGGTCGTGACGATGGCTGCACCTCCGGCCGCGGCAGCAGAGGCAAAGGGGACGACTACGGGTTCGATCGCGCTCACCCTCCTATCCTTTCACCTCGACGGAGTGGCGAGGGTCGCGCGCTGGCGTAGTCTGTCATGGTTGCCGTCGGCGCCAACTGCGCCATTCCCCGGCGACGACCCCTCACCCCTGGGAGTAAAGCTGTGCCTGGAGAGAACCTCACCCGTATCGAAGCGCAGGAGCGTCGCGACGTCGTCGGCACCGAGTCGTACGACATCGCACTCGACCTGACGAAGGGCGCCGAGATCTTCGGATCCCGGAGCGTCGTCCGCTTCACCGCGACGCCCGACAGCTTCACGTTCATCGACCTGATCGCGCGCGATGTGCGCGAGATCTCGCTCAACGGCGAGCAGCTCGACCCGAACGAGGTCTTTGCGGACTCGCGCATCACCCTCACGGGCCTGCAGGCCGAGAACGTGCTGGTCGTCGACGCCGACTGCCTCTACACGAACACGGGCGAGGGCCTGCACCGCTTCGTCGATCCCGTCGACGGCGAGGTCTACCTCTACTCCCAGTTCGAGGTGCCCGACTCCCGTCGCGTGTTCGCGGTGTTCGAGCAGCCCGATCTGAAGGCCACGTTCCAGTTCACGATCACGGCGCCCGCCGCCTGGAAGGTGATCTCGAACTCCCCCACGCCCGAGCCCATCGTGCACGACGACGACGTCACCGCGACCTGGGGCTTCGAGCCGACCCCCCGCATCTCCTCGTACATCACGGCCCTGATCGCCGGCCCGTACGAGTCGACCTTCTCCGAGCTCACGAGCGCATCCGGCCGCGTCATCCCCCTCGGTGTCTACGGACGCAAGAGCCTCTGGCAGCACCTCGACGCCGACTACATCTTCGACAAGACCCGTGAGGGCTTCGCCTATTACGAGTCCAAGTTCGGCGTTCCCTACCCGTTCGCCAAGTACGACCAGCTCTTCGTGCCGGAGTTCAACGCCGGAGCCATGGAGAACGCCGGCGCTGTCACCTTCACCGAGACCTACGTCTTCCGCAGCAAGGTGACGGATGCCGTGAAGGAGCGTCGTGTCGTCACGATCCTCCACGAGCTCGCACACATGTGGTTCGGCGATCTGGTGACCATGAAGTGGTGGAACGACCTCTGGCTGAACGAGTCGTTCGCCGAGTGGGCGTCAACCATCGCGACCGCCGAAGCCACGGAGTGGACCGAGGCATGGACGACCTTCAACGCGATGGAGAAGACCTGGGCGTACCGCCAGGACCAGCTCCCGTCGACGCACCCGATCGTCGCCGAGATCAACGACCTCGAGGACGTACAGGTCAACTTCGACGGCATCACGTACGCCAAGGGCGGCTCCGTGCTCAAGCAGCTCGCCGCGTGGGTGGGCATCGAGGCCTTCTTCGCCGGTGTCTCGCAGTACTTCCAGAAGCACTCGTGGGGCAACACCGAGCTGAGCGATCTGCTCGTCGAGCTCGAGGCCACCAGCGGACGCGACCTGAGCACGTGGTCGAAGAAATGGCTCGAGACCGCGGGGGTCAACACCCTCGAGCCCGTCATCGCGGAGGACGGCAACGGCACGATCTCGCGCTTCGCCGTGACGCAGACCGCCCCGGCCGACTACCCGACGATCCGCCCGCACCGTCTGGGCATCGGGTTCTACAACCTGACCGACGGTGCACTCAGCCGCACGCACTACGTCGAGGTCGACGTCGACGGCGATCGCACCGAGGTGCCGGAGCTGCAGGGCCTGGCCCAGCCCGACCTCGTGCTGCTGAACGACCAGGACCTCGCCTACGCGAAGATCCGCCTCGACGAGCGCTCGCTCGCCACGGCGATCGCGCACCTCGCCGACATCCACGATCCGCTCGCGCGCTCGCTCGTCTGGGGTGCGGCGTGGGATCAGACCCGCGACGCCGAGAGCGCGGCATCCGACTACATCGATCTCGTGCTCGGCAACATCGGCCGGGAGAGCGAGTCGACGACCGTGCGCACGACGCTCGCGCAGCTGCGCACGGCGGCGACGCTCTACGTCGCGCCCGAGGAGCGCGACGCGGCGCGACTCAAGGTCGCCGACGGCCTCTGGGCACTCGCCGAGTCGGCCGAGTCCGGCAGCGACAGCCAACTGCAGTTCGTCACCGCCTTCGCCACCTCTCTCGTGACGCCGGAGCACGCGGGCATCGTCGGTCGCCTGCGCTCGGGCGAGGAGACGCTGCCCGGTCTCGAGATCGATGCCGACCTGAGCTGGCAGCTGTTGGTGGGCCTCGCGACCATCGGGGCCACGGATGCCGCGACGATCGACGCCGCTCTCGCCGCGGACAACACCTCCAAGGGTGGCGAGTTCGCCGCGCAGGCACGTGCGGCTCTCCCCGACGTCGCATCCAAGAAGGCGGCGTGGGCCTCTCTCGTCGACCGTGACGATGCCCCGAACACGATCGTCCGCTCCGCGGCTCTCGGCTTCGTGCACCCCGCGGGTGCCGAAGCTCTCCGCGAGTTCGTCGGGCCGTACTTCGAGATGCTCCTCCCCGTGTGGGAGTCGCGCACCTATCAGATCGCGCAGTACCTCGTGACGGGTCTGTTCCCGACGGCACTGGCCGATGTCGCTCTTCGCGACGCGACGCGCGCGTGGCTGTCCGAGCATCAGGATGCGGCGCCGGCGCTGCGCCGCCTCGTGCTCGAGAACCTCGCCGACGTCGAGCGCGCGCTCACCGCGCAGTCCCGCGACAGCGACGACTGAGCGTCTGCGGGACGGGGCCCGGGGTGCGTCTGACGACGTCGCCCCGGGCCCCTTCTCGTACCCAGCCCGCACCGAGACCCGATCGCTAGAATCGGTGGCGATGATCATTCCGTTCGAGAACACCGATCCCGTCGAGCCGACCGACGTCCCCGCGATCTGGGAGGAGACGCTCCGCGTGTTGGGGATCGTCGGAGGCAAAGCACTCCTGGTCGCGATCATCATCGTGAGCTGCGTGCTCATCGCCCTCGTGCTGCGCGTGGTCATCCGTCGGGTCGTGCACCGCATCGTCGACAGCGCGAAGAACAAGGCATCCGTCGACGACACGCAGGCCCTGGAACGCTCACCGCTCGCCGACATGCGCCTCGTGCAGCGCACACGCACCCTGGGGTCGATCCTCCAGAACATCGTGAACGTGATGCTGGTGATCATCGCGCTCGTGCTCATCGTGAACGCGATCGACAACAGCCTGCTCGGCTCCCTGACGTTGCTGACCGCCGCGGTCGGTGCCGGCCTCGGTTTCGGCGCCCAGAACATCGTCAAGGACGTGCTGAACGGCATCTTCCTCGTCGCCGAGGATCAGATCGGCATCGGCGACGTCGTCGACCTCGGTCTCGCGACCGGCGTGGTCGAGTACGTGAGCGTGCGCATCACGCAGGTGCGCGATGTCAACGGCACCCTCTGGTACGTGCGCAACGGCGAGGTCCTGCGCATCGGCAACATGTCGCAGGGCTGGGCCCGCGCGATCATCGACATCGGCGTGCCCGTCGACTCCGATCTCGAAGTGGTCGAGCAAACGATGCTCGACACCGCCCTCGCCCTCGCGAAGGACCCGAAGTGGCGCACCCGGATCGTCGAGAAGCCCGAGCTGTGGGGCCTGGAATCGATCGAGGGCGACGCCCTCGTCGTGCGCATCGTGATCAAGGCCCGCGCGAACGCGAAGGACGACGTCGCTCAGGAGCTGCGCAAGCGTCTGCGCTCGGCACTGGCCGAGAAGGAGATCGCGATCCCCCGCATGCACGCCGTGATCCCCACCGGCCTCGACGGAGCGCGACGCGTACGCGGAGCGAATCCCCCCAAGACGCGTCCGAACGCCGTGACCGGCGTTCCGGTGATCCCCGACCGCGGGATCTGGCGGCGCAAGAAGCCCACCACGGGCGACGGGAGCACGGACAAGTGACGTTCTACGACGAGGTCGGCGGCCGCGAGACGTTCGCGAAGATCGTCTCGGTCTTCTACCGCGAGGTCGCGATCGATCCGGTGCTGAAGCCCATGTACCCCGAGGAGGATCTCGGTCCCGCGGAAGAGCGGCTGCTGCTGTTCCTCGAGCAGTACTGGGGAGGGCCCACCACGTACGGGGAGACCCGTGGGCACCCGCGGCTGCGCATGCGCCACATGCCGTTCCACGTCGACCCCGACGCCCGCGATCGTTGGCTCCGCTGCATGCGCACCGCCGTCGACGAGGCGGAGTTGTCGCCTCTGCACGAATCCACGCTCTGGGACTACCTCGAGCGCGCCGCATATGCCATGGTGAACACGTTCGAGCCGTCGGGAATCGGTGCCGGCGCCGACGGACGCCCCACGCTCGAAACCCGCTCACGTCAGGAATCAACGGAGACACCATGACGAACACGCCCCTGTCCACGGATGTCCTGGTGATCGGATGGGGGTTGTCCGGACTCGTCGCCGCCTCCGAGGCGCTCGACGCCGGTTGCCGCGTCGTGCTCATCGATCAGGAGCCGCGCACGAACCTCGGCGGACAGGCGTGGTGGTCGTTCGGCGGACTGTTCTTCATCGATTCCCCCGAGCAGCGACGCCTCGGCATCCGCGACTCGATCGAGCTCGCGACGCAGGATTGGTTCGGCTCCGCCGGTTTCGACCGCCCGGAGGACGAGTGGCCGCGCCGATGGGCGGAGGCCTACCTGCAGTTCGCCGCCGGGGAGAAGCGCGCCTGGCTGCGCGAACGGGGCGTCGGCTTCTTTCCCGTCGTGGGATGGGCGGAACGCGGAGGCTACGGGGCGATCGGCCCCGGAAACTCCGTGCCTCGTTTCCACATCACCTGGGGCACCGGTCCGGGAGTGGTCGCTCCCTTCGCGGCCCGGGTCGAACAGGGCGAGCGCGAGGGGCGGCTCACCGTCCTGCCCCGCCATCGCGTCACCGCACTCCTCACGGCCGACGGCGCCGTATCGGGTGCCCGCGGCGACATCCTCGCCTCGAACGGCGAGGAGCGCGGCATCCCCTCCTCCCGAGAGATCGTCGGCGACTTCGAGATCCGTGCGGGCGCGACGATCGTGGCCTCGGGCGGTATCGGCGGCAACCACGATCTGGTGCGTGCGGCCTGGCCCGAGCGGCTCGGCACTCCCCCGGCCCACATGCTCACCGGGGTGCCCGCCTACGTCGACGGCTCGATGCAGCGCGTCTCCGCCGAGGCCGGCGCCCGGCTGATCAACGGCGACCGCATGTGGCACTACGTCGAGGGCATCACGAACTGGGATCCGGTCTGGCCGTCGCACGGCATCCGCATCCTCCCCGGTCCCTCATCGCTCTGGCTCGATGCGACCGGCTCGCGCCTGCCCGTACCGCTGTACCCGGGCTTCGACACGCTCGGGACCCTGGCTCATCTGCGCACGACGGGCCACGACCACTCGTGGTTCGTGACCTCCCGTCAGATCATCGAGAAGGAGTTCGCGCTCTCCGGGAGCGAGCAGAACCCGGACCTCACCGGTAAGGACGTCGGGCTGCTGCTGAAGTCGCGTCTCGCCAAGGGACCGACCGGCCCCGTCCAGTCGTTCCTCGATGAGGGCGCTGACTTCATCGTCGAGAACGATCTGGAGTCGTTGCTCGAGCAGATGCAGGCGCATCCGGGCGGAGAACACCTCGACATCGACACCGTGCGGCGCGAGGTGCAGGCGCGTGATCGGGAGGTCGAGAACGAGTTCACCAAGGATGCCCAGATCGGCATGCTCCGCTCGATGCGCAGCTACCGCGGCGACAAGCTCATCCGCACAGCCGCACCGCATCGTCTGCAGGACCCGTCCGCCGGCCCCATGGTCGCCGTGAAGCTCCATGTGCTCACCCGCAAGTCGCTCGGAGGCATCCAGACCGATCTCGACGGGCGTGCGCTCGACGGCCAGGGCTCTGCCATCCCCGGTCTCTTCGCGGCAGGCGAGGCGAGCGGCTTCGGCGGCGGTGGCGTGCACGGCTATCGCGCGCTCGAAGGGACGTTCCTGGGCGGCTGCCTGTTCTCCGGACGGCAGGCAGGACGCGCCGCGGCGCGATGAGCCGGCAGCCGGCGGCTAGATCGAGCCCTGGAGTCCCGTACCCCGCACGGCGGTGAGTCCGGTCGCGACGGGACCGCGCGCGAGCACATGCCCGCGACGGAATGCGAGGCGCGACCATCGCCCCGAGCGCGTCACCGGCACCTGCTCCTCACCCGAGATGAATCCCAGCGCGTCGGCCGCGAAGGCGATCCCGCGCGGCAGGCCCGCCAGGTCGTCGTCCGGTTCGCCCCAGATGGCCGCACGCAACGCGCGGACGGCTTCCTCTCCGGCGCCGGGAGTCGCACCGCGCGCGACGGCGGAAATCCCCCACTGGGCACGATTCGCGATGACGGATGCCGGAAGCGCGGCGATCTGCTCCCATCCGCTTCGCGGCGGCGCGACACCCGCCCACGCCGGGGAGAGACCCGTCTCGGGTAGTGCGAGTCGCACGTCGTCGTCACCGGCTGTGAGTCGGTCGACCACGATGTCGCACTGCAGCTCGGGATCGGCATGGACGATGCGCATCGCCAGCACGGTGGGGGTCTGGTCGAACAGCCCCTGCGGAGCGAGCGCCGCGGTGGTCAACGCGAGAACTCCGTTCGCCGCCTGCAGACGCACCCCCTCGTCGGTGATCCGCGCCGCCCGTCCCAGGAAGGTGAGGACGTCTTTCGCGGTCTCGCGGTCGGCGAGCAGGAGGTCGTGGGGCACGGGTTCTAAACTATCAACGGAGCGGTGGTCCGGCCGCGGAGAGGGAGATATGAGCGCGGAGAGCCACGCCGTCCGCACCGTCGAGCAGTTGCTCGAGGTGCTCGATCTCGATTCGACGCAGGCGCGTACGACGGAGGACATCTTCACCGGCGCGTCGCACCCGATGCCCACCGGCCGTATCTACGGCGGCCAGGTGCTCGCCCAGAGCCTCATCGCCGCCGAGCGCACGCTCCCCGAAGACCGACCGGTGCATTCGATGCACGGCTACTTCCTGCGCCCGGGCGATTCCGCACAGGGGATAACGATCGCGGTCGATCGCATCCACGACGGGCGGTCGTTCTCCACGCGGCGGTCGCAGGCGTACCAGAACGGGGTGCCGATCTTCTCGATGATCGCCTCGTTCCAGGACGAGGATCCCGGCGTCGAGCATGCCGAGCCGCTACCCGAGGGAATCCCCGATCCGGAGACACTCGCCCCGGATGAGGCGACGGTCGAGGGTCTGCCCGGCGGGACGGTGCGGATGCTGACCGACCGCGCTGCCGACATCCGTCACGTCGGCCACCCGCTCTACCTGCCGAGCCGTGATGAGCGGGCACCCCGTCAGGCGGTGTGGATGCGGATGCGCGCACCGCTTCCCGACGATCCGCGACTGCACCGCGCGGCTCTCGCGTACCTCAGCGACATGACGATCCAGGAGTCGATCCTGCGGGCGCACGGCGTCTACTGGGCGCTTCCCGGGCTGAAGGTGGCGAGCCTCGACCACGCGATGTGGTGGCATCGTCCGGCGCGGGTCGACGAGTGGTTGCTCTACGTGCAGGAGTCGCCGAACGCCCGCGGGGGTCGCGGACTCGCGACGGGACGCATCTACACGCGTGACGGAGCTCTGGTCGCGAGCGTCGCGCAGGAGATCATGATCCGCGTGCCCGAAGGCGCCTGAGTCCCGATCCAGCGCTCGACCCGCTCAGCGGTGCGCGTACTCGATCGACGCGCCGACGTAGGGTTCCCACGCCTCGCGCATCTCTCCGGTGAGGCGGGTCGGCCGCCCGGTGCGGGCATCGACGAGCACGATGATCGCGGTCGAGCGGGCGTAGATGGTGCGCGGCTCGGACGCGGGGTCGTTGTGCACCTCGTAGCAGACCTCGACACTCGATCCGCCGAGCTTGCCGAACCACATCTGCACCTCGAGCGGCCGGCGCTGGTACGGCACCGGCGCGAGGTACTCGATCTCCTGGCGGGCGATGAGCGTGAGCACGCCCTCGTCGATCCCCGAATCGAGCACAGCGGTTGAGGGGGCTTCCTCCCCCGGTCCCGCACGCCAGAACGCCCGCACGCGCGCCTCTTCGAGGAGCTTGAGCATGGAGGTGTTGTTGACGTGGTTGAACGCGTCCAGATCTCCCCACCGCAGGTGGATGGGGATGTGCAGACGGGGACTTGCCGCTGTGCTCGAATCGGACATCGGTGCTCAGTCGCGCGTGAGCTTGCGGTGCGTCGACCGGTGCGGCTTCGCCGCGTCCGGCCCGAGGCGCTCGATCTTGTTCTCCTCGTAGGCCTCGAAGTTACCCTCGAACCAGTACCACTGGTCGGGCTTCTCGTCGTTGCCTTCGTACGCCAGGATGTGCGTGGCGATGCGGTCGAGGAACCACCGGTCGTGCGTGATGACCACGGCGCAGCCGGGGAACTCGAGCAGCGCGTTCTCGAGCGAGCTCAGCGTCTCGACGTCGAGGTCGTTGGTGGGCTCGTCGAGGAGCAGCAGGTTGCCGCCCTCCTTGAGCGTGAGGGCGAGGTTCAGACGGTTGCGCTCACCACCGGAGAGCACACCGGCCTTCTTCTGCTGGTCCGGCCCCTTGAATCCGAACTTCGACACGTAGGCGCGCGACGGGATCTCGGTCTTGCCGACGGTGATGAAGTCGAGTCCGTCGGAGACGACCTCCCACAGCGTCTTGTCGGGGTCGATGTTCGCCCGAGACTGGTCGACGTAGCTGATCTTGACCGTCTCACCGATCTTCAGGGTGCCGCCGTCGAGCGGCTCCAGGCCCACGATCGTCTTGAACAGCGTGGTCTTTCCGACGCCGTTCGGGCCGATCACGCCGACGATGCCGTTGGGCGGCAGGTTGAAGCTGAGTCCGTCGATGAGAGAGCGACCGTCGAAGCCCTTCTGCAGGTTCTTCGCGTCGATGACGATGCTGCCGAGTCGAGGACCGGCGGGGATCGTGATCTCCTCGAAGTCGAGCTTGCGGGTGCGCTCCGCCTCGGATGCCATCTCCTCGTACCGGGCGAGACGCGCCTTCGACTTGGTCTGACGCCCCTTCGCGCTGGAGCGGACCCACTCGAGCTCCTCCTTGAGGCGCTTCGCGAGCTTGGCGTCCTTCTTGCCCTGGATCTCGAGGCGCTCGCCCTTCTTCTCGAGGTAGGTCGAGTAGTTGCCCTCGTAGCCGATCAGGCGACCACGGTCGACCTCTGCGATCCACTCGGCGACGTGGTCGAGGAAGTACCGGTCGTGGGTGATCGCGATGACCGCGCCCTTGTACGCCTGCAGGTGCTGCTCGAGCCAGAGCACGCTCTCGGCATCGAGGTGGTTGGTGGGCTCGTCGAGCAGCAGCAGATCCGGCTTCTGCAGCAGCAGCTTGGCGAGAGCCACGCGGCGCTTCTCACCACCGGAGAGCGGAGCGATCGCCGCATCGGCCGGCGGGGTGCGGAGCGCATCCATCGCCTGGTCGAGCTGGGAGTCGAGGTCCCATCCGTCGGCTGCGTCGATCTCCTCCTGCAGGGTGCCCATCTCGGCGAGGAGGGCGTCGAAGTCGGCGTCGGGATCAGCCATCAGCGCTGAGATCTCGTTGAAACGGTCGACCTTCGCCTTGATGGCGATGCCGTCCTGGATGTTCTCGATCACCGTCTTGGATTCGTCGAGCTCCGGCTCCTGCATCAGGATGCCGACGCTGAACCCCGGCGAGAGCTTCGCCTCGCCGTTGGAGGGCGTGTCGAGGCCGGCCATGATCTTGAGGATCGTCGACTTACCGGCACCGTTCGGGCCGACCATGCCGATCTTCGCTCCGGGGAGGAAGGCCATCGTGACGTCATCGAGGATGAGCTTCTCGCCCACCGCCTTGCGCGCACGGACCATCGAGTAGATGTACTCTGCCACCGGGAATCGCTCCTTCTGTCGGCGTCTGATCGACACTCCAGCCTACCGGCTGGAGTGCGGGTCACCAGTCGATCGCGCGCGTGATGCCGATGAGGCATCGCCCCTCGGCGAGTTGCGGCATCACCTGCGTCACCAGCTGGCCCGTCGACGGACCGACCTGGCCGATGAGGCACTCGGTGTCGCCCCAGCGCACCGAGAACTGCAGACTCTCGGCCGCGTTCCCCACGGTCGACTGGTCGTTGGTGACCTGCATCGCCGCTTTGTCGAAGCCGACGCCCACCAGCGCGTCGATGTACGCTCGCCCCTCGCCGCGCTGCTCGGAATCCCACACGCCCTGTGCGGTCTGAGTGAAGATCGGGAGGTTGTCGTCGGCGGAGCCGTCGGGCACGAAGGCGACCGCCACGGGGGCGTCGGTCGCCGAGGGCGACGGAGCCGAAGACGTGGGCGCGGGATCGGGGTCGCCCACGCAGCCCGCGAGCACGAGAACAGCGGCCGCAGCGACGGACGCACCGACGACCGCGCGTATGACGGGGAGGACCGATCGTCGAAGCACGCCCCGAGTCTACGGGGACGTGCCGACGATCGCCGTCACACGACACGGCGGGAGTCGCTGCCGCGCGCGGGCTCAGTAGAGTGCCGGCGCCGTCGCTTCCTCGTCCACCGCGGGGGTGTCCGTCTCGGCCCATGCCGTGTCGAGCGCGAGCGGCGCGGACTCCTCGTCGCCGCGATCCTCCCCGTCGGTGTCGCGAGCCGGGGTCGGCACCTCGGCGGCCGGCGTCGTGCGGCTCGAACGGAGGTAGGCCGTCGTCCCCCACCGGAGGTCGTGCCCGATCGCATCGGCGTCGATGTCGACGCTCGTGCCGCTCTTGCCGTTGCTCTCCCAATTGCGGATCCGCAGACGCCCGGTGACGATCACGCTGTCGCCGGAGCGCAGCGAGGCCTTCGCATGCTCGCCGAGCTGCCGATACGCGGCGACGGAGTACCAGTTCGTTCCGGAATCGACCCAGGCCTGGGCCGACTGATCGAATCGGCGATGGGTGCTCGCGAGACGGAAGTTCGTCACGGCGACGCCTCCGCCCGTCTGCGCCTGGTTGGGGTCGGTCGCCACCTTGCCGACGATCGTCACGGTATCCATCATCTCGTTCTCCTTCGCTCCCGAGTCTTCCGCTCGGCTCGCTCCAGACTGCGGCAGGCAAATGGCACTGCGGGACGAGTATCACGCGGTTGGTGGACGAACGGGAATCCCCGGTCAGCGTGCAGGAAGAGTGCCCCAGGCCGTCGATCCGAATGTCGGTGGTCGGTCATACGTTCGAGGTGAGAGGAGAACTCATGAACGACACACTGATCGCACCCACCACCGCACAGCCCTGGACGACGCCCCGCATCGCCTCGACGCGTGAACACCTGATCCGCGCCGCCGATCAGTTGTGGCGTGTGCAGGACAACGCGTCCGGCCGAGTCCTCGGCCACCTTCGCGTCGCCACCGATCCGCTCGGTCTGCGCTATCGCGCCGAGCGTCTCCACCTCGAGACCGGTGCGTTCCGACTGATCGGCGAGTTCTGGCGGGTCGACGACGCGGTATCCGCGCTGCGCTACTCGTGAACCGATGACGCAGTCGTGCCCCCGGCAGGATTCGAACCTGCGACCGGCGGATTAGAAGGCCGCTGCTCTTCCGCTGAGCTACGGAGGCGAATAGCACTACCGTACCGTGCTCGCGCTCCGATGTCGGAGCCGTCGATAGTATGACGGCATGGTATCTGCGTCGGAGAACGATCGTCTCGTATGGATCGACTGTGAGATGACGGGGCTCGATCTCTCGATCGATGAACTCGTCGAGATCGCCGTCGTCATCACGGACTTCGAACTCCAACCCGTCGATCCCGGATTCCAGATCGTGATCCGCCCGAGCGCCGCCTCGCTCGAGAACATGAACGACTTCGTGACCAAGATGCACGAGAAGTCGGGCCTGATCGAGGAGATCCCCCTCGGAGTGACGCTCGAAGAGGCCGAGGCGCAGACCCTCGCCTACATCCGTCGCTTCGTCCCCGTCGAGCGCAAGGCGCCCCTCGCCGGCAACACGATCGGCACCGATCGCATGTTCCTCGCGAAGTACATGCCGAAAATCGATCAGTGGCTGCACTACCGCAACGTCGATGTATCCAGCATCAAGGAGCTCTCGCGCCGGTGGTACCCGCGAGTCTTCTTCCAGGCTCCGTCCAAAGACGGCGGGCACCGCGCGCTCGCAGACATCCTCGAGTCCATCCGTGAGCTCCGCTACTACCGGGAGGCGGTGTTCGTCGACGAGCCCGGCCCCTCGAGCGACGACGCGAAGACCATCGCTCAGCGCACCGTGTCGGAGTTCACCCCAAACATGTAATAGACTCGTCTGGTTGCCTGCTCCGGTAGGCACATGGTGGGTATAGCTCAGCTGGTAGAGCGCTGGCTTGTGGTGCCGGATGTCGCGGGTTCGAGTCCCGTTACTCACCCCATACGAAAGGCCCGAGTCCCCGGACTCGGGCCTTTCGCTTTGCGGGATCTCGCTCCGAGTCGCGCCCCTAGACTGACGAGGTGTCACTCGCGGTCTGGTTCTCGCTTCTGACGGCATCCGTGGTGATCAGCTTCACCCCGGGCGCCGGCGCCATCAATACGATGTCGAACGCCCTCTCCCAGGGCTGGCGTCGATCGATCTGGGGCATCATCGGGCAGCAGCTCGCCCTCGTGGTGCACGTGGTCGTGGTGGCGGCGGGAGTCGGGCTGCTGGTCTCGCGGTCCGAACTGCTGTTCAACGGCATCCGTTACGCGGGTGCTGCCTACCTCGTCTACCTCGGCCTGCGCCTGATCCTGGCGAAGCCCACGGCTCCCGTCGCCGTCGCCGACGACGCACTCGACCTGGTCGATGCGCACGAGGGCCACTGGTCCATGATCCGTCGGGGTTTCTGGGTCAACCTGCTCAACCCCAAGGCGATCGTGTTCTTCCTCGCCTTCATCCCCCAGTTCATCCGCCTCGACGAACCCCAACTGCCTCAATACCTGATCCTCCTGGCCACGGTCATCGTCGTGGACGTCCTCGTGATGTGGGGCTTCTTCGCCGCAGCCGCCCGGCCGTTCCGACGCTTCACGCGCACGGCGAAGGGCCAGCGCACCCTCAACACCGTCTTCGGCATCCTCTTCATCGCGGTCGCCGGGCTCCTCGTCTTCCTGCATTGATCCTGCGCGGCCCCTAGGCTGAACACGATGGAAATGGATGCCGCGACCTTCGAGACCCTCGTCGTCGACGAGCTCGATCGGCTGCCCGACGACATGGTCGACGGACTCGACAACGTCGTGTTCGTCGTCGAGGACCGCCCGGAGGACGGCAGCCTCGACCTCCTCGGCCTGTACGACGGTCTCGCCCTGACCGAGCGCACCCAGTACGGGATGGGCGAACTCCCCGACCGGATCGTCGTCTACCGCGAACCCCACCTCGCCGTGTGCGAGGACGAGGGGGAGCTCCGCGACGAGCTCCACACCACACTCGTGCACGAGATCGCGCATTTCTACGGCCTCGACGACGCGCAGCTCCACGATCTGGGGTGGGCATGAGCACGCCTGCGGTGGTCCCGGACGTCGTGGAGGACATCGATCTCCGCGCCGCGCCGCTCGAGCCCTGGCAGGTCGTCGTCTGGAACGATCCGGTCAACCTCATGAGCTACGTCGTACGGGTGTTCCGCACGTACTTCGGCTACTCGATCGATCGCGCGACGTCGCTGATGCTCGCCGTGCACCACGACGGGCACGCGATCGTCGCCACGGGGCCCCGCGAGACCATGGAGGTCCACGCTCAGGCCATGCACGAGTACGGCCTCTGGGCGACCGTGCGGAAGGCCCCGCAGTGAGCGCCGCTGCCGTCGAGATCACCCTCGTCACCCTCGAGGGCGTGCGACTGGACGAGGTCGTCGACGAGTACACGACGCTGCTGTCGTCCGCGGATGCGAACGACGAGGCCCTCGATCGTCTCGCACCGAACCCCTATCCCGACGATGAGCACGCGTCACGCGATTTCGCCGAGGCCACCCGGGACGATCTGCTCGAGCGCCGCCTCGCAGATGCCGACGTGGTCCGCCGCGCACTCGGCCCGTTCCAGTCCTTCCGCGCGTCGATGACCGATGACGACATGCTCCGCGCCCGCACCCTCGAGGTCCCGCGCGGCGAGGTCGATGCGTGGTTGCGCACTCTGAACGCGATCCGCCTGGTCCTCGCCACCCGCCTCGGGATCATCGAGGACGACGACCACGACCCCGAGGATCCGCGTTTCGGGATCTACGACTGGATCGGGTACCGCCTCGAGCTCCTCATCGATGCGGAGATGGGCGACTGATGCGCCCGCGGGTCAGGGAATGTCGATGATCCGCGTCGCCAACGACCGGGGGTCGTCACGCGCGATGTGCGCGCGCTCCTGCGCCGCCCAACGATCCCAGTGCGGACGGTAGGTCTCGCCGTCGCGCGTCAGCGCCCTGCGCTTGCGCACCGGCTCCGCAGCCTCAAGCCACACCCGCACATCGCCCAGGGCTGCCGTGGCCGGTGTCAACAGTCCGCTGCCCTCGACGATCACTCCGAGCGCAGGATCGACCGCATGCGTCTCCGCCTCGGTGGCGCGTTCCCAATCCCAACGCTGCCATGCGCCGAGTTTGCCGCGCCCGTGCGGCCGGAGGATTCCCTCCAGCGCCCGCTCGACTCCCCCATCGAGGCCGTCCCATCCGGGATAGAGCGAATCGAGGGCGATGACCTGCACACGACCGACGAGCGGCCACTCTTCCGCGACCCGCGCCGCGAGAGTGGACTTCCCCGCGCCGCTGCAGCCGTCGATGAGGACGACCGGGTTCGACGCAGCCAACGCGCGGAGATCGTCGCAGATCAGCCCCGCCGCGCGGGCGAGCGCCGCAGCGACAGGATCATCACTTCTTGAGGGCACGGATGATACGTGAGAGAGCTCGGCCGGCGACCCAGACGAACGGCACCGCCACGACCAGCAGCGTGACGATGTTGGGCTCGAAACGCAGCCCCTCCTCGCGACGCACGTAGACGCCGACGGGAACGGAGACTCCGCCGCCGCCACCGCCTTCCGCGCCGTCGCCGCTTCCCCCGCCGAAGCCCGAGTAGGTGAAGGCGACGGGAGTGATGCTGACGCCGTCGACGTCCTGCGGCTCTCCGTATGCGCTCTTGACCCCGATGGACGCGGCCTGCTTTCCGAGTTCCAGTGCAATGTTCGGCATGGGACCACGCTAGTCGACCGCAAGGGATTGCGGAGCGTCAATCCACGCCGTGCGCCCGAGGATGCTGTGCAGCACCGCGCCCTTCGCCGCGCCCGATGTGTCGCGCGCGCGTGATGGTCGCAGTCCCGAAGCGAGCCACGGCATCGTCGACCGCTCCCTCGACCCGCCTCCAGTCCTCGTCGTCGTCCCACAGCCCCATCCCACCGCCGCCCGCCGGCTGCAGCTTCTCGGCACGCACTCCGACGAGCCTGATCGGGTCACGACGGTCGATCTGCTCGAACAGCGCCTGGGCGGCCTCGCCGATGCGCTGTCCGACCGCGGTGGGTTCCGACAGCGTCTGAGAGCGGTTCACGGTGCGGAAGTCGTCGAAACGGATCTTGATCGAGACCGTCGCCGCCTCCCACTGCGCACGGCGAAGACGGGCGGCGACGCGGTCCGCGAGCCGCAACAGTTCCGCTCGCAGGAACGGACGATCGAGGATGTCGTGCTCGAACGTCTCCTCGTGTCCGATGCTCTTCTCCACACGCTCGGTGTCGACGGCTCGGGCGTCTTCTCCGCGGGCGAGCTGCGCCAGACGGGCGCTCAGCGCCGAGCCGACGGCGCGGTCGAGCATCTCCGGAGAGGACTCACGGATGTCGCCGATGGTCCGGATGCCACGCGCCTCGAGCGCCTCCGCAGCCTTCGGACCGACACCCCACATCGCGCGGACCGGCCGCGGCGAGAGGAACTCGAGCGTGCGTGCCGCCGGGACGACGAGCATTCCGTCGGGTTTCGCGATCGTCGATGCCATCTTCGCGACGTGCTTGGTCGCCGCGACGCCGACGCTGCACGTGATACCGACCTCGTCCGCCACGCGCTCGCGCACGAGCCGGGCGATCACCCCCGGGCTCCCCCACAACCGGCGCACGCCCTGCACATCGAGGAACGCCTCGTCGACGGACAGCGGCTCGACCAGCGGCGTGAACGACTCGAAGATCGCCATCACCTGTCGGGAGACCTCTTGATACCGGTGGAAGTGCGGCATCACGATCCGCGCCGAGGGGCAGAGCCTGATCGCCTGGGAGACCGGCATGGCCGAGCGGACCCCGTAGCGACGCGCCTCGTACGACGCGCTCGAGACGACCGACCGCCCGTCGGGCGCTCCGATGATGATCGGGAATCCACGAAGACCCGGATCGTCGAGCACCTCGACCGCCGCGTAGAAGGCGTCCATGTCGACGTGCAGGATGCGCGTTCCCGTGTCATCGGCTCCCGCCGACGACACCATGCGCCCTCTGCCGTCTCCGTGCCCCATGAGAACATTCTCCCTCGGACCACCGACACCGGCCCGAGGGAGAACAGGACCTACTGCGCGGCGCGCTCGAGGATCAGTTCGCGCACGCGCGCAGCGTCCGCCTGACCCTTCATCGCCTTCATGACCGCACCGATCACGGCACCGGCGGCCTGCACCTTGCCATCCTTGATCTTCGCCAGCACGTCCGGCTGTGCGGCGAACGCATCGTCGATCGCCGCGATCAGCGCGCCGTCGTCCGAGACGACCGCGAGGCCACGGGCGTCGACGACCTCCTGCGGCGTTCCCTCGCCGGCGATGACGCCCTCGAGCACCTGACGGGCGAGCTTGTCCGTCAGCGTTCCCGCGTCGACCAGCTTCTGCAGGGCGGCGACGTTCTGCGGGCTCACCAGGGCAGCGGCATCCTTCTCCTGGGCGTTGGCGAGACGGGCGATCTCGCCGGTCCACCACTTACGAGCGGCCGCGGGCGCGGCCCCGGCCGCGATCGTCGCCTCGACCTCGTCGAGGATGCCGCCGTTGCGCACGTCCTGGAACTCGAGATCGGTGAAGCCCCACTCGGTCATCAGACGACGACGCCGCGCGACGGGCTGCTCGGGCAGTGCCGCCCGCAGCTCCTCGATCAGTGCAGGGGCCGGCTCGACGGGGAGGAGATCCGGCTCCGGGAAGTAGCGGTAGTCATCGGCATCCGACTTCGGACGACCCGGAGACGTGGTTCCGGTGTCCTCGTGCCAGTGGCGCGTCTCCTGCGTGATGGAGCCGCCGTCGGCGAGGATCTGCGCCTGGCGCTGGATCTCGTACCGCACCGCACGCTCGACCGAGCGCATGGAGTTGACGTTCTTGGTCTCCGTGCGGGTGCCGAGCTTCTCCTCGCCCCGGCGTCGCAGGGAGACGTTCGCGTCGCAGCGCAGGTTGCCCCGCTCGAGACGGGCCTCGGAGATGCCGAGTCCACGCACGATGTCGCGGATCGCAGCGACGTAGGCCTTGGCGACCTCGGGAGCGCGGTGCTCCGTGCCGGTGATGACCTTCGTCACGATCTCGACCAGCGGCACGCCCGCGCGGTTGTAGTCGACCAGCGAGTACTCCGCACCCTGGATACGACCGGTCGCGCCGCCCATGTGGGTCAGCTTGCCGGCGTCCTCCTCCATGTGCGCGCGCTCGATCGGGATCGTGATGAGCGTGCCGTCCTCGAGCTCGACCTCGACCGACCCCTCGTACGCGATCGGCTCGTCGTACTGCGAGATCTGATAGTTCTTCCCGAGGTCGGGGTAGAAGTAGTTCTTGCGCGCGAAACGGCTCGACTCCGCGATCGAGCAGCCCAGGGCGAGCCCGAGGCTGATCGACGACCGGATCGCCGTCTCGTTCACGACGGGCAGTGAGCCGGGGAGACCGAGGTCGACCGGCGCGATCAGCGTGTTCGGCTCCGCGGCGTGATACGCCTCGTTCGCCGGGTTCGGCGCGTCCGAGAACATCTTCGTGTTCGTGTTCAGCTCGACGTGCACCTCGAATCCGAGCACGGGCTCGAACAGTTCGAGGGCCTTGTCGAAGTCCATGAGCTTGGCGGCGGCCATCAGCGGTTCCCTCCTGCGAGCTGGGGTGCGCGGGTGAGCAGCGGGGCGCCCCACGAATCGACGAGGAGCGTCTCGAGTGCGGCTCCCACACGGTAGAGGCGGGCGTCCTCACGCGCCGGAGCGATGAACTGGATGCCGACGGGGAGACCGTCGTCGTCCGCCAGGCCGCTCGGGATCGAGATCCCCGGCACACCCGCGAGGTTCACGGGAATCGTCGTGATGTCGTTGAGATACATCTGCAGCGGGTCGTCGATCTTCTCGCCGAGTTTGAACGCGGTCGTCGGCGCCGACGGCGTCGCGATCACGTCGACCTCCGCGAAGGCGGCGGCGAAGTCCTGCTGGATGAGCGTGCGCACCTTCTGGGCACTGCCGTAGTACGCGTCGTAGTATCCCGCCGACAGCGCGTAGGTGCCGAGGATGATGCGGCGCTTGACCTCGTCGCCGAAACCGGCGTCGCGCGTCGCCGACATGACGTCTTCGACGGTCGGGTTCCCGTCCGGAGTGACCCGCAGGCCGAAGCGCACCGAGTCGAACTTCGCGAGGTTGCTCGACGCCTCCGCGGGGAGGATCAGGTAGTACGCCGCCACACCGTATTCGAAGTGAGGTGCGCCGATCTCGACGATCTCGGCTCCCTGCGCCTCCATGAGCGCGAGCGAGGCGCGGAAGGATGCCGCGACACCCGGCTGGAAGCCGCTGTCGGGCAGTTCGCGGATGACACCGATCTTGAGGCCCTTGAGCACGTCGCCGCGCGCGCCCTCGCGGGCGGCGTCGGCGAACGACGGCCAGGCGTCCTTCAGCGACGTCGAGTCCTTCGGGTCGTGACCGGCGATGACATCGTGCAGGAGTCCGGAGTCGAGGACGGTGCGCGAGACGGGACCGACCTGGTCGAGGCTGGACGCCAGGGCGATCGCCCCGTAACGGCTGACCCCGCCATAGGTCGGCTTCACGCCTACCGTGCCGGTCACGTGCGCGGGCTGGCGGATCGATCCGCCGGTGTCCGAGCCGAGGGCGATCGGGGCCTCGAAAGCGGCGACGGCTGCAGCCGACCCACCGCCGGAACCGCCCGGGATGCGCTCCAGGTCCCATGGGTTGTGGGTGGGTCCGTAAGCCGAGTGCTCGGTCGACGAGCCCATCGCGAACTCGTCCATGTTGGTCTTGCCGAGGGGCACGAGACCTGCGGCGCGCGAGCGCGCGACGACCGTAGCGTCGTACGGCGAGCGGTATCCCTCGAGGATGCGTGAGCCGCTGGTGGTGGGCTGATCGGTCGTGACCAGCACGTCCTTGATCGCGAGCGGTACGCCGGCGAGCGGACCCAGTTCCTCCCCCGCGGCGCGGCGCGCGTCGATGGCCGCAGCGGCCTCGAGCGCCCCCGCGTTCACGTGCAGGAAGGCGTGGACGTCGCCGTCCACGGCGGCGATGCGGTCGAGGTGCGCCTGCGTCGCTTCGACGCTCGACACCTCCCCGGCGGCGAGCTTCGCCGCGAGGTCGGAGGCGTCCAGGCGGATGATGTCGCTCACTGCTCTTCTCCCAGGATCGCGGTGACGCGGAAGCGGCCGTCGGCGGCATCCGGAGCGTTCTGCAGCACCTGCTCGTGCGTCAGCGTCTGCCCGACGACGTCGGGACGGAAGACGTTGCTCAGCGGGATCGGGTGGCTCGTCGCGACGACGTCGGCGGTCGCGACCTCCGACACCTTCGCGATGTTGTCGACGATCGCGTCGAGCTGGCCCGTGAGCCGCGACACCTCGTCGTCGTTCAGCTGGATGCGTGCGAGCACACCGAGATGGCGCACGAGTTCGGGGGTGATTTCAGACACGCCTGCAAGTCTAGTCAGCGGCTTCCTCCACAGCCGCCTCCGCGCGTTCGATCCCTCCCCCTATGCTGGGGCGCGTGAGTACGTTCCAGCCTCCTCGCCCGTGGGTCGCCAGCTACGCAGACGGCGTCCCGGAAGACCTCGCTCCCGTCTCGGGATCCCTGATCGACATCGTCGCCGAGTCGGTGCGGGACTATCCCGATGCACCGGCTCTGCAGTTCTTCGGCCGCGAGACCACGTACGCCGAGTTGCAGGACGCGATCGACCGTGTCGCCGGCGGACTCCGCGATCTCGGCGTGCGCGCGGGCGACCCCGTCGCGATCGTGCTGCCAAACTGCCCTCAGCACATCGTCGCGTTCTATGCCGTCCTGCGGCTCGGAGCGGTCGTCGTCGAGCACAATCCGCTGTACACGCCCCGCGAGCTGCGGAAGCAGTTCGAGGACCACGGCGCGAAGCATGCGATCGTCTGGAACAAGGTCGTCTCGACCGTGCAGGAGTTCCCGTCCGATCTCGCGGTGTCGACCCTCGTCTCGGTCGACGTGACCACGGCGATGCCGTTCCTCACCCGAGTCGCGCTTCGCCTTCCCGTGGCGAAGGCTCGGGAATCCCGCGCGGCGCTCACCACTCGCGTCCGTGGAACGGTGACCTGGGAGTCGCTCGTCTCCCACGGCCCGATCCCCGAGTCGCATCCGCGCCCCTCGACGGACGACCTCGCCATCATCCAGTACACGTCGGGCACGACCGGCACCCCCAAGGGCGCCTCGCTGACCCATCGCAACCTCCTGGCCAATGCCGCGCAGGCCAAGGCGTGGGTCCCGTCGATCCAGCGCGGCAAGGGATGCGTCGTCTACGCCGTCCTCCCGATGTTCCACGCCTACGGCCTCACGCTGTGCCTCACGTTCGCGATGTCGATGGGTGCGCGCCTCGTGCTCTTCCCCAAGTTCGATCCCGATCTCGTGCTCGACGCGATGAAGAAACACCCCGCCACGTTCCTGCCCCTCGTGCCGCCGATCGCCGATCGCCTGCTCACGGCGGCGAACCAGAAGGGCGTCTCGCTCGACGGCATCGAGGTCGCGATCTCCGGCGCCATGGCGCTGCCCCACGAACTCGTCGTACCCTTCGAGGCGGCGACGCACGGTTTCCTCGTCGAGGGATACGGACTCAGCGAGTGCTCCCCCGTGCTCATGGCCAACCCCGTCGCCGACAACCGCGTGCCCGGCACCGTCGGTCTCCCGCTGCCCGGTACCGAGTGCCGCGTGGTCGATCCCGAGAATCCGACGGTCGATGTCCCGGCCGGATCGGCGGGCGAGCTCGTCGTGCGCGGTCCGCAGGTCTTCTCGGGCTATTACGGCAAGCCGGAGGAGACGGATGCCGTCTTCGCCGACGGCTGGTATCGCACGGGTGACATCGTCACGATCGATGACGCCGGCTTCGTGCGGATCGTGGACCGCATCAAAGAGCTCATCATCACGGGCGGGTTCAACGTCGCCCCCACCGAGGTCGAGAACGCGCTGCGGCAGCATCCGCAGATCGTCGATGCCGCGGTCGTCGGCCTTCCGAGCGCGCACTCCGGCGAAGAGGTCGCTGCAGCGATCGTCGTCGACGGCGGTGTCGATGTCGACGTCGAAGCGATCCGCGAGTTCGTGCGGGGGATCCTCACCCCTTACAAGGTTCCGCGCCGGCTGTTCGTGGTCGACGAACTGCCGAAATCCCTCATCGGAAAGGTGCTCCGGCGGCAGGTCAAGGAACGTCTTCTCGCACTCACCAGCGGTTCCTGAGGACGCCCTCACAGGCGCGCAGCACCCTCGGGGCGCTACCCTTGGGAAGTGACCCCTGAAGATGCAGTGCTGACCGACGCCCCCGAGGACTCCCCCGCGACCCCCGGATTCGAGGATCTCGGCATCACCGGGCCCGTCCTCAAAGCCATCCGTGACCTCGGCTACGAGACCCCGTCGCCCATCCAGGCGGCCACCATCCCGACGCTCCTCGCGGGTCGCGACGTCGTCGGCATGGCGCAGACCGGCACGGGAAAGACCGCGGCCTTCGCGCTGCCCGTCCTCGAGCGTCTCGACGTTTCGCAGAAGACGCCGCAGGCCCTCGTGCTCGCCCCGACCCGCGAACTCGCGCTCCAGGTGTGCGAGGCGTTCGAGTCGTACGCCTCGAAGATGAAGGGCGTCCACGTGCTGCCCGTCTACGGCGGCCAGGGCTACGGCGTCCAGTTGTCGGCTCTCCGCCGCGGCGTGCACGTGGTGGTCGGCACCCCCGGCCGCATCATGGACCACCTCGCCAAGGGCACGCTCGACCTCTCCGAGCTGCAGTACCTCGTGCTCGACGAGGCCGATGAGATGCTCAAGATGGGCTTCGCGGAAGACGTCGAGCAGATCCTCGCGCAGACGCCCGAGGAGAAGCAGGTCGCCCTCTTCTCCGCCACGATGCCGCCGCAGATCCGCCGTCTGGCGCAGAAGTACCTGCGCGATCCCGAAGAGATCAGCATCAAGTCGAAGACCGCGACCGGCACGAACATCACCCAGCGATACCTGGTGGTGTCCTATGCGCAGAAGGTCGATGCTCTGACCCGCATCCTCGAGGTCGAGAACTTCGACGGCATGATCGTCTTCGTCCGCACCAAGAACGAGACCGAGACGCTCGCCGAGAAGCTGCGTGCGCGCGGGTACTCGGCCGCGGCGATCAACGGCGACGTGCCGCAGGTGCAGCGCGAGCGCAGCGTCAACCAGCTCAAGGACGGCAAGCTCGACATCCTCGTCGCCACCGATGTCGCCGCCCGCGGCCTCGACGTCGAGCGCATCAGCCACGTCATCAACTTCGACATCCCGACCGACACGGAATCCTACGTGCACCGCATCGGTCGCACCGGCCGTGCCGGTCGCACCGGTGACGCGATCAGCTTCATCACTCCGCGTGAGCGCTACCTCCTCAAGCACATCGAGAAGGCGACGCGTCAGGAGCCGACGCAGATGCAGCTCCCGACCACGGAAGACGTCAACACCACGCGCCTCACCCGGTTCGACGACGCGATCACCGCCGCTCTCGGAGACGCCGCCCGGATCGAGTCGTTCCGCGATGTGGTCGCCCACTACGTCCGCAACCACGACGTCCCCGAGGGCGATGTCGCCGCGGCCCTCGCGATCGTCGCCCAGGGGGACACTCCCCTGCTGCTCGACCCGGCGGACGACCCTCTCGCGAAGGCCGTCGCCGCCGACAACCGCCCGCCGCGCGAACGCAACGCGCGCGACTCCCGCGAGCCCCGCACCGAACGCCGCGGGCGTGGCGACTACGCCGCCTACCGCATCGAGGTCGGCCGGCGCCACCGTGTCGAGCCGCGACAGATCGTCGGCGCGTTGGCGAACGAGGGCGGCCTCGGACGCGACGACTTCGGGGCGATCAACATCCGCCCCGACTTCTCGATCGTCGAGCTTCCCGCGAACCTCGACCCGGCCGTTCTCGAGAAGCTGAGCAGCACACGCATCTCGGGCCAGCTCATCGAGATCAAGCCGGATCGTGGACCGGGTGCGCGACGCGGCGGGCCGCGTGAGGGCGGCGCTCGCTTCGACCGACGCGACCGTGACGATCGTCCGCGCCGCAACGACGACAGCCGTCCGCCGCGTGGCGACCGCGAGGAGAAGCCGTTCCGCAAGCCGCGGCACAAGAACTGAGCGCTCGCGGCGGAGCTAGCCGGCCTCGCGCCGCGCGAGCTTCGCCGCGAGATCGACCAGCACCTCGGGTCGCGCCAGCAGAAGGCGCTGCTCAGGGTGACCGATCAACTGGTCGAGCAGCAGTTGAGCGCCGACGACCGTCGGGCGCCAGTACCCTCCGACGTGGTGGCGTCCGAGATCGAGGCGCTGCGCCTCTCCGCGGACGATGAGCTCCACCGAGCCGTCATCCGGTCCGATACCGACATCCTCCTGCGCCGCCGCAGCGAGAATTCCCAGCCCGATCGTGCTTGCCAGCCCCGGGTAACGGAATCCCGTCGTCGGAACGTCGAGCCGCACCGACGAGAGGTGCTCCCACGCGAACACCCGGCCTGCTCCGGCCCCGTGCCGGTGCACGACGACGTCTTCCGTGAGGCGGAGGTGGCCGCGCCCCGGGTCACCCACGACGAGCGCGCCCTCAGCGACGATGACCGGACCGTAACGCCTCATTCCGCCGAAGACACCTCGCCGAGCGCCTCGGGTCCCTCCGTCACCAGCAGGTGGAACTGCGCGGCGTCGAGGATGCGGATGCCGAGTTCCTCGGCCTTGCCAAGCTTGGATCCGGCCCCCGGTCCTGCGGCGACGAAGTCGGTCTTCTTCGAGACGCTCGAGGCCGCTTTTCCGCCGGCCTGGATGATCGCCTCCTGGGCGCCTTCACGCGTGTACCCGTCGAGCGAACCCGTGGCCACGATCGTCAGCCCCTCGAGCACGCCTCCGGCCGAGACGGCGGCTCCGGGGCCGGGGTGTCCGGGAGTCGCCCATTGCACTCCCGCCGCCGCCCACTGATCAACGATCGCGACGTGCCAATCCACGTCGAACCATGCCAGAAGGGAGTCGGCGATGATCCCGCCCACTCCTTCGACGGCCGCCAGCTCCTCGCGAGACGCCCCACGGATCGCATCGAGCGAGCCGAACCACTGGGCCAGTGCGCGCGCCGCGACCGGTCCGACGTGACGGATGTTGAGCGAGACGAGCAGGCGCCAGAGTTCCTTGGTCTTCGCCTTCTCCAGCTCCGCCAGCAGCGTCACGGCTTGGGACGACGGTTGAGGACCTTCGACACCCGACTTCTTCTCGGCTGCCGTCGGGTTGCGACGGAACGGCGCACGGGTCTTGACGATGCCGTCGTCGTCCTGCTTGGGCAGGCCGGTCTCGGCGTCGCGCACGAACAGCTCGATCGGGACCAGCTGCTCCAACGACAGGTCGAACAGGCCGGCCTCGGTCACGAGCGGCGGCTCCGCCGGTGAGGTCGGCTGAGTGAGCGCGGCCGCCGTCACCTCACCGAGCGCCTCGACATCGAGCGCACCACGCGAACCGATGTGCTCGACACGACCGCGCACCTGGGCGGGGCACGAGCGGGCGTTGGGGCAACGCAGATCGATGTCGCCCTCCTTCATCGCCCGCAACTCCGTGCCGCACTCGGGGCAGACCTCCGGCATCACGAACTCGCGCTCCGACCCGTCGCGACGCTCGACGACCGGTCCCAGCACCTCGGGGATCACGTCGCCGGCCTTGCGGAGCACGACCGTGTCTCCGATCAGCACGCCCTTCGCCTTGACCACGTCCTTGTTGTGCAGCGTGGCCTGGCGCACGACGGAACCCGCCACCTGCGCCGGGGCCATCACCGCGAAGGGTGTGGCGCGCCCGGTACGCCCGACCGAGACGACGATGTCGAGCAGCTTCGTCTGCACCTCTTCGGGCGGGTACTTGTAGGCGATCGCCCACCGGGGCGCCCGGCTCGTCGCGCCGAGCTCGTCGTGGAGTTCGAGTTCGTCGACCTTGACCACGATGCCGTCGAGCTCGTGTTCGATGTCGTGACGATGCTCGCCGAAGTACTCCACGAAGCCGGTGACCTCGTCGATGCTCGCGCAGACCTTCGTGTGCGGGCTCGTCGGGAGGCCCCAGGTCGAGAGGAGCTCATACACCTCGCTCTGAGCCGCGACCGGCGGGTTCTGCCAGGCGCCGATGCCGTGCACGTAGAGAGCGAGGGATTCGATGCGCAGCAGTCCCGCCTCGAGCTCGAGGCCGTCCTTCTTGTCGATCTGCTGGCGCAGCCCGCCACTGGCGGCGTTGCGGGGGTTGGCGAACGACGGGAACCGACGAGCGGCCGCCGTACGCGCCTTCTCCTCGTCGAACGGGCGCTTCGCACCGGTGCGGGCCTCCCAGCGCGCGAGCGCATCGGAGTAGGCGCGTTCCCGGAAGGACGCCTGCGCCGCGTTGAGTCGCTCGAACGCGGCCACCGGGATGAAGACCTCGCCGCGCACCTCGACGATCGCGGGATGCCCTTCGCCGTCCAGGCGCTCGGGGATCTCCGGCAGCCGCAGCGCGTTCTCGGTCACGATCTCGCCGACCCGTCCGTCGCCGCGCGTGGCCGCGGAGGTGAGGACGCCGTTCTCGTAGCGGAGATTGATCGCAAGACCGTCGATCTTCAGCTCGGTGAGCCACGCGACGTCACGACCGGCGGAGGCGCGGGTCTTCGCCGCCCACTCCCGGAGCTCGTCGAGGGAGAAAACGTTGTCGAGGCTGAGCATGCGCTCGGCGTGCTCGATCGTCGCGAGCCCTGTCGTCTCGGCCGCGCCGACCATCTGCGTGGGCGAATCCTGACCCTGCAGCTCGGGATGCAGACGCTCGAGTTCTTCGAGCCGACGCATCCACCCGTCGTAGGTCGCGTCGTCGACCAGCGAGGTATCGCGACCGTAGTAGGCATCCTTCGCTTCCAGGATGCGAGTGGTCAGCTCCTCGGCCTCGGTGCGGGCGTCTTCGAGCGAGATGATGTCGGGCACCCGGCAAGTCTACGAGCGGGCACCGACATTCGGAGGGGCGCCGCTCAGGCGTCGACCGGAACCGCCGAGACCGTCCGGTCGATGGTGAACTGGCCGAGCACGCGCGTACCGACGTAGAGCACCGCGGTCTGTCCGGGGGCGACGCCGTCGAGCGGCACGACCGGCACCACCCGCACGCCGTCTGCATCGACGGAAGCGGTCGCCTCGACCGGCTCGGCATGGGCGCGGATCTGCACGTGGCAGTCGAAGTCGGATGCCGTCGGCGCTGCCCCCGCCCAGCTGAATCTCGCGCCCGAGATCTCGCGGATCGCGAGCGCCTCCTTGGGACCGACGACGACCGTGTTCGACACGGGACGGACCTCGAGCACGAAGCGCGGCTTGCCGTCGGCGGCCGGGATGCCGAGCTTCAGGCCTCTGCGCTGTCCGACCGTGTAGCCGTGCGCCCCCTCGTGCGACCCGACGACGGCGCCGCTGCGGTCGACGATCTCGCCGGTCGCGGTGCCGACCTTCTCGGCCAGCCAGCCGCGCGTGTCGCCGTCGGGGATGAAGCAGATGTCATGGCTATCGGGCTTCTGCGCGACGCTCAGGCCGCGCTCCGCGGCCTCCGCGCGCACCAGAGCCTTGGACGGCGTCGTCCCCAGCGGGAAGTACGTGTGCGCGAGCTGCTCGGCCGTGAGCACTCCCAGCACATAGGACTGATCCTTCGCGTTGTCGGATGCGCGATGCAGCTCGAGCCCGCCCTCGCCGTCCACGAGTGTGGCGTAGTGCCCCGTGCAGACCGCATCGAAGCCCAGTTCGATCGCCCGCTCCAACAGTGCCGCGAACTTGATCTTCTCGTTGCAGCGCATGCACGGGTTGGGGGTGCGACCCGCCTGGTACTCCGAGATGAAGTCATCGATCACGTCGTCGCGGAACCGCTCCGAGAAGTCCCACACGTAGAAGGGGATGCCGAGCCGGTCCGCCGCGCGGCGCGCATCCATGGCGTCCTCGATCGTGCAACATCCCCGGCTGCCGGTGCGGAGAGTGCCACCGGCACGCGAGAGCGCGAGATGCACCCCCACGACCTCGTGGCCGGCCTCGACCGCGCGCGCCGCGGCAACGGCGGAGTCCACTCCGCCACTCATCGCCGCCAGGATTCGCATGGATCCAGTCTACGAGCGTGCGGCTGTGCCGGAGCCGGATGCGCGGAGATAGGCGTCTCCGATCACCTCCACGACGGCGGTGACGTCGTCGTCCGTCGACGTTCGTCCCAGGCTGAACCGCAGGACGCTCCGCGCATCCTGCTCGCTCCGCCCCATCGCCCGCACCACGTGCGAGGGCTCCGCGACCCCCGCCTGACACGCGGACCCGGTCGAGGCAGCGACGCCCGCGGTGTCGAGCAGGAAGAGCAGACTCTCCCCCACCGCCCCGGGAAAGAGGATGTGCGCGTTGCCCGGGAGCCGATCGACCGGGTCGCCGAGCAGCACGGCCTCGGGCACCCGCGCTCGGATGCCGGCGACCAACCGGTCCCGCAGCGCGCCGAGTCGGATCGCTTCGGCAGGACGCTCACGCTCGGCGAGCTCGAGAGCCGTGGCGAAGGCGGCGGCGCCCGGGACGTCCTGGGTACCGGCGCGGAGGCCGCGCTGCTGCGCCCCGCCCCGGAGCAACGGAGCCATGCGCGCGGTCCGGGCGACGATCAGAGCACCGACGCCGACCGGCGCTCCGATCTTGTGCCCGGCGAGGCTGAGGGCCACGAGCCCGACTCCCGTTCCGGCGTCACCGCGGAGTCGCCGGAACGACAGCGGCAGATGGCCGAGCGCGGCGACGGCATCCAGGTGCAGGGGCACGCCGGCCTCCGCCGCAGAGGAGGCCAGCTCTGCGGCGGGGTTCACCGTGCCCGCTTCGTTGTTCGCGACCAGCGCGGTGGCGAGGGCGGCTCCGGGGAGTGCCGCGGCGAAACGCCCCGGATCGATGAGCGCCGCCGAGGTCAGGGCGACGGGGCGCACGACCGCCCCCTCACTCTGGAGGGATTCCACGGTGTCCATGGTCGCGTGATGCTCACCGTCGGGCAGGACGATCGCGTCGCGTCCCTGAGCGCGGGCGCGCCAGCTCCCCTGGAGCGCGAGATTGATCGACTCGGTCCCGCCCGAGGTGAAGACGATCTCGATCGGGTCGGCGTCGAGCACCTCGGCCACCCGTTCACGCGACTCCTCGAGGAGCCGACGGGCATCCTGTCCGGCGCCGTGCGTCGACGATGCATTGCCGATCGTCTCGCTCGCGGCGAGCCAGGCATCGCGCGCCTCCGGGCGCAGCGGAGTCGTCGCGGCGTGGTCGAGATAGTGCATCTCTCCACTCTCCCCCATTCCGACGTGCATCGGCGCGCGGAACCCGGTTCTCACTGGTCCGACACCCGAGCACAGCACTCTAGGGTGTATTCATGCCCGAGACCCGAGTCTTCGCCGCGCCCGGCGGCACCACCCTCGACGATCTCGGCGTGCGTTTGCACGACGGGGTCGGCACGCTGCGCGTCTGGTCGCAGAATGCGTCCTCCGTCGAACTCGTGGTGTTCGACGCCACCGATCTCGACTGGGCGACCGACCAGGTCTCCCTCGAGCGCCTCCCGGGCGGTGTGTGGGAGGTCACGACACCGCTCCTCCAGCCCGGAACCCGGTACGCGATCCGCGTCGGTGGCCCGCACGGACCGGGCAATACGTTCAACCCCGAGACGCTGCTCCTCGATCCCTACTCCCGCGGCCTCGCCCAGGGCGGCGGGTACGAGGAGTGGCGGTCGGTCGTGATCGTCGACGGTTTCGACTGGGGGGACTCCCGCAAGCCGCGTGTCCCGCTCGACCGCACGATCATCTACGAGGGCCACCTCAAGGGCCTCACCAAGCGACAGCCCGATGTGCCGCCCGCCCTCCACGGCACCTACGCCGGGCTCGCCCACCCGGCGATGATCGAGTACTTCCACACGCTCGGGATCACCTCGATCGAACTCCTCCCCGTGCACGCGTTCGTCCCGGAGCCGCGCCTGCTCGAGCGCGGGCTCACGAACTACTGGGGCTACAACACGCTGAACTTCTTCACCCCGCACACCGCCTACGCCTCGGAGGATGCACGCAAGGAGGGACCCGAAGCGGTCCTCGCGGAGTTCAAGGGGATGGTACGTCTGCTCCACGAAGCCGGGCTCGAAGTCATCCTCGACGTCGTCTACAACCACACCTCCGAGGAGGGCATCGGCGGGCCCCGCTCCAGCCTGCGCGGTCTCGACAACGCGAACTACTACCGCCAGGACGCGAGCGGCGCGTACATCGACACGACCGGTTGCGGCAACACCCTGAACACGTCGACGGATGCCGGTGCACGCCTCGTGCTCGACTCCCTGCGCTACTGGGCGCAGGAGATGCAGATCGACGGGTTCCGCTTCGACCTCGCGACGTCGATCGCCCGCGACGCGGACCACACCTACTCCCCCGAGCATCCGCTCCTGACGGCGATCGCGAACGATCCGGTGCTGCGCGACACCAAACTGATCGCCGAGCCGTGGGACGTGGGGCTCGGCGGATGGCAGACCGGCAACTTCCCGGCCGGGTGGCACGAATGGAACGACCGCTACCGCGACCGCGTGCGCAACTTCTGGCTGAGCGACATCGACTACGCGCGTCGGGCGTCCGCGCCGGTCGGCATCGGCGGATTCGCGACGCGACTCGCCGGATCGTCGAACACGTTCGACGAGAAGCGCGGGCCGCTCGCGAGCGTCAACTTCGTCACAGCGCACGACGGCTTCACCCTGCACGATCTCGTCTCTTACGACGTCAAGCACAACGAGGCCAACGGCGAGCACAATCGCGACGGCGCGGACACGAACCGCGCCTTCAACCACGGTGTCGAGGGACCGACCGACGATGCCGCGATCCTCTCCGCCCGCCGCAAGGCGATGCGCAATCTCCTCGGCACGCTGCTGCTCTCGGCCGGTATCCCCATGCTCACCGCGGGCGATGAGGTCGGTCGCACGCAGCGGGGCAACAACAATGCCTACGCACAGGACTCCGCACTCACGTGGCTGGCCTGGGACTACGAACCGTGGCAGCTCGACCTGCAGGCGCACGTCGCACGTCTGATCGAGCTGCGCTCGCAGAACCCCGCACTGCGCCCGAGCCGGTACGCGCGCCTCGGCGAGCACATCCCGAACGCCTCGGTGATGGACTGGTTCGACCAGAACGGCGAGACGATGGAGAGCGATCAATGGACGGATCCGGGCAACCGCACGCTCCAGTACGTCGCGGCATCCACTCCGGATGCCGAGGACGCGAATCGCATCCTCCTGATCGTGCACGGCACCGAGTCCCCGATCGACGTACGGCTGCCCGAGGAGATCGAGGGCGCCACCCGCTTCGTGTCGCTCTGGTCCAGCGCGGACGAGCGTCCGTCGGACGACCGTGAGGTGTTCGCGCCCGGTGACGTCCTCCCCGTCGCCGGCACGTCGATGCGACTTTTCCTGGTCGAATGATGTCGGGTCGCGACGCGCTTGTCCACCCGGTATCGGAGGTCTGACCGGAGCGGTACATTCGGGATGTGGCTGCACGCGTCGGAAGTTCTCCCTCGGCTCTTCGGAGCCCCGCCCAGATCCCCCTGCGTCCCCGCGCGGACGAACCGATCACCGAAGGGGTGACCACCGGCAGACTCCCGCTCACGAACGTGCAGCCCTCCGTTCCCGGTGGGTTCCCGCCCAAGGCGTTCGTCGGCGAGGTCGTCCCGTTCAGCGTGGTCTCGTTCCGTGAGGGTCACGACATCATCGGGGTCCATCTCCGGCTCACCGCACCGGACGGCGCCGAGAGCCTGCACCGACTCGCTCCCCGTGAGGACGGCACCGACACCTGGGCGGCGGAGATCGCGCTCGATGCCCAGGGATCGTGGACGTACCGTTTCGAGGCGTTCTCCGACGATTTCGCGACGTGGGCGCACGCCGCGGAGCTCAAGGTCGCCGCCGGGGTCGACGTCCCGGTGATGGCGGCGCTCGGAGCCGAGATACTCCAGCGCGCAGCGACGGAGCGCGATCGTCCGGCCGCAGAGCGCAAGCGGCTGACCGCCGCGGCGGCCTCCCTCGCCACCGGGGACGCCGCAACGACCTCGGCGCTGTCGACGGATGCCGACCTCGCGCGCGCGTTCGCCGATCGCCCCGTCACCGCCCTCCGTTCCGCGACGCCGGACCATCGGCTCGTGGTCGACCGCACCGCCGCCGGCGTCGCGTCCTGGTACGAGTTCTTCCCCCGCTCCGAAGGCGCCAAGCGCCTCAAGGACGGAACGGTGAAGAGCGGCACGTTCCGCAGCGCGACGAAGCGACTGCCCGGTGTCGCGGCCATGGGCTTCGATGTGCTCTACCTCGTGCCGATCCATCCCATCGGTACGACGAATCGCAAGGGACGCAACAACACGCTGACCACCGAGCCCGGCGACCCGGGGTCGCCCTACGCGATCGGCGCGGCCGAGGGAGGGCACGACGCCATCCACCCCGAGCTCGGCACCGCCGCCGACTTCCGTGCATTCGTCCGCGCGGCGAAGAAGGAGGGGCTCGAGGTCGCGCTCGATCTCGCCCTCCAGGCGTCTCCCGATCACCCGTGGGTCTCCGCGCACCCCGAATGGTTCACCACGCTGCCCGACGGCACGATCGCGTACGCCGAGAACCCGCCGAAGAAGTACCAGGACATCTACCCGCTGAACTTCGACAACGACCCGGCGGGCATCTACGCCGAGATGCTCCGGATCGTGCAGCACTGGGTCGCGCAGGGCGTGAAGATCTTCCGGGTCGACAATCCGCACACCAAGCCCCTGCAGTTCTGGGAGTGGCTCATCGCGACCGTGAACGCCCAGGACCCCGACGTCATCTTCTTGGCCGAGGCTTTCACCCGCCCCGCCGTCATGCGCGCGCTCGCCGCCGCGGGCTTCCAGCAGAGCTACAGCTACTTCACGTGGCGCAACACCAAGGCCGAGCTCGAGGAGTTCCTGACCTCGGTGTCGCACGAGACCAGCGACTACATGCGCCCCAACCTCTTCGTGAACACGCACGACATCCTCACCGAGTACCTGCAGTTCGGCGGGCGCGCGGCATACCGGGTACGAGCCTGCATCGCCGCGACCGCCGCACCGCTGTGGGGCGTGTACGCCGGTTACGAGCTCCTCGAGAACGTCGCCCGTCCCGGGTCCGAGGAGAACATCGACAACGAGAAGTACGAGTTCAAGTTCCGCGATTGGGAGGGCGCCGAGGCCCGCGGCGAGTCCCTGGCTCCGCTGTTGCGCCGACTGAACGAGATCCGCCGACAGCATCCCGCGCTGCGTCAGCTCCGCAACTTCGACGTGCACTGGAGCGACGACGACCACGTGCTGGTCTACAGCAAGCACCTGGATGCTGCTTTCACCGGAACCGGCTCCCCCGACACGCTGATCGTCGTCGCCAACGTCGACCCGCATTCCGTCCGCGAGACCACCGTGCACCTCGACACCTCGCGCTGGGGGGTCCCCCTCGGTGAGCAGTTCGAGGTCGAGGATCTGCTCACGGGAGCGGTGTGGACCTGGTCGGATCACAACTACGTGCGCCTCGACGCCTTCGCCGAGCCCGTGCACATCCTGAAGGTGAGGCACCGCCCATGACTTCCATCGACGACCTGACGGCATCCGCCGAGTGGCAGGCGGTGTCCTCGGGCACCCACCACGACCCGCACGCCGTCCTCGGCGCCCACCCGCACAAGGATGGCGCCGACCGCACCGTCACGGTGATCCGTGCGCGCCGACCGCTCGCCTCGTCGGTCGCCGCCGTCTTCGGCAACGGCCAGCGACTCGACCTCGCCCACGTCGCTCAGGGGATCTGGGAGGCGCAGCACGACGGCCCGCCCGTGCCCTACCGTCTCGCGACGGCCTATGGAGACGACGAGGAGACCGTCGTCGGCGACCCCTATCGCCATGCGCCCACCCTCGGCGACGTCGACATCCATCTGATCGCCGAGGGCCGGCACGAACGCCTCTGGCACGTGCTCGGGGCGCATCCCGGCGACGTCGACGGAGAGACGGGGGTCGCGTTCGCCGTGTGGGCGCCCAACGCCACGGCCGTGCGCGTGATCGGCGACCACAACGGATGGAGCGGAGAGTCCCACGCCATGCGCTCCATGGGCGCCAGCGGCGTCTGGGAGCTGTTCGTGCCCGATCTCGCGGTCGGCACCCGCTACAAGTATCAGATCCGTACGCGCTCCGGGGAGTGGATCCTCAAGGCCGACCCGATGGCGCAGTGGGCCGAGGTACCGCCGGACACGGCGTCGGTCGTCACGGCATCGTCGTATGTCTGGAGCGACGGTGCATGGATGACCCGACGCGCCGCCACGCATGCCGTCGCGCAGCCTCTCTCCGTCTACGAGGTCCACATCGGCTCCTGGCGGGGCGGTCTCGGGTATCGGGACCTCGCCGAGCCGTTGATCGAGCACGTGACGACGACGGGGTTCACCCACGTCGAGTTCATGCCGGTGGCCGAGCATCCGTTCGGCGGGTCCTGGGGCTATCAGGTGAGCGGCTACTACGCGCCCACCAGCCGGTTCGGGACGCCCGACGATCTGCGGTACCTCATCGATCGTCTGCACCAGGCGGGCATCGGCGTGATCATGGACTGGGTTCCGGGGCACTTCCCGAAGGACGCGTTCGCGCTGGCCCGCTTCGACGGCCAGCCCCTGTACGAGCACCCGGACCCGCGTCGTGGCGAGCACCAGGACTGGGGAACCCTCATCTTCGACTACGGCCGCCCCGAGGTGCGAGGATTCCTCGTGGCCAACGCGCTGTATTGGCTCGACGAGTTCCACGTAGACGGTCTCCGCGTCGACGCCGTCGCATCGATGCTCTACCTCGACTACTCGCGCAACGAGGGCGAGTGGGAGCCGAACATCCACGGAGGTCGCGAGAACCTCGAGGCCATCCGGTTCCTGCAGGAGGTCAACGCGACGTCGTACCGGCTGCACCCCGGGATCATGATGATCGCCGAGGAGTCGACGAGTTTCCCCGGAGTGACCGCACCGACCGACCATGCCGGTCTCGGATTCGGCTTCAAGTGGAACATGGGCTGGATGAACGACTCGCTCCAGTACATCGCCCGCGATCCGATGTACCGCGCGCACCACGAAGGCGAGATGACGTTCTCGTTCGTATACGCCTTCGGCGAGAACTACCTGCTGCCCATCAGCCATGACGAGGTCGTCCACGGCAAGGGCAGCCTCGTGACCAAGATGCCCGGCGACCACTGGCACAAGCTCGCCAACGTGCGCGCCTACCTCGGCTACATGTGGGGCCACCCCGGCAAGAAGCTGCTCTTCATGGGCCAGGAGTTCGGTCAGCTCGCCGAATGGTCGGAGTCACGTGAGTTGGACTGGTGGCTGCTCGACCAGCCGTCCCACGCCCAGCTGCAGGACTTCGTCGCGTCTCTCAACGCGGCGTATCGCGTGCAGGCGCCGCTGTGGGCCCGCGACAGCGATGCCTCGTCGTTCTCACGTCTGGGAGCACCGAGCTGGGATCCGACCGTGATCGCGTTCGAGCGCCGCGACGGTCACGGCGGACGCGTCGTCGTGATCAGCAACTTCTCCGGCATCGAGCACGTCGGCTACCGCCTCGAACTCCCCCGTGAAGGCGTGTGGGAGGAGATCCTCAACACGGATGCCTCGGCGTTCGGAGGCCGCGGATCGGGCAATCTCGGTGTCGTCGTCGCGCACGTGGAGGACGGCGGTCCGGCGACGGCGACGATCACCCTCCCGGCGCTGTCGACGCTGTGGCTCCGGTACCAGACCGACCCCCACGTTCCGAGCGTCACCCGCGGCTAGGGCGACCCGAGCCGGAAGCGGTGATCAGAAGAGGAGCGAGGTCAGGCGGTTCCGCGCCGAGACGACGCGAGGGTCGCCGGCACCGATGAGTCCGAACAGCTCGACGAGACGCTCGCGAACCGGTGTGCGCTCATCCGACGGGAGCTGTGCGAACAGATCGAGGAGACGTCCGAAGGCATCGTCGACGTGCCCACCCGCGAGATCGAGGTCGGCGACGTCGAACTGTGCCGCGATGTCGAGCGGTGCCGCCGCGGCGGCGGCACGAGCGGTCTGCAGATCGAGCGACTGCACGCGATCGAGCAACCGCACCTGTCCGAGCCCGGCGATAGCGTCCTCGTCGCGGGGGTTCTCCACGAGCGCCTTCTCGTACGCGACAATGGCGGCGGCGTAGTCGCCCGCCTCGATCGCAGCGAAGGCCTCGGCATGAAGCGGCGGCAGCGCGGGCTCCTCGGGAGCGGCAGCCTCCTCGCCGACCGGCGCGCCGTCGACCGCCAGCGAACCGGTCACGCCGTTCTGCGCGGCGAGCTGCAGCAGCTGCGCGAAGACCGCGCGCACCTGCTCCTCGGGAACGGCGCCGTTGAACATCGGCACGGGCTGTCCGGCGATCAGGGCGACGACCATCGGGATGGACTGCGCGCGGAAGCTCTGCGCCAGCTGCGGATTCGCATCGACGTCGACCTTCGCCAGCAGCACACGCCCGCCCAGCTCGCGGGTGACCTTCTCGATGATGGGGCTGAGCTGCTTGCACGGCCCGCACCACTCCGCCCAGAGGTCGACGACGACGGGCACCGTGCGCGACAGCTCGAGCACCTGCCCGAACGTCTCGTCGGTCGCATCGATCACGAGATCGGCGAAAGGTGTGCCCGCGGCGGGCGCCGCCGGGGCGCCGGGCGCGGGAGCGGCCGGCCGGTTGCGCAGGCTCGACAGGTCGACGGCACCACGCAGCGCCGCAGGAGACAACTCGGTCACTTGATCACCTCTACGGAGACGAGATCCTGACGCGATGCCAGGAGTTTGATCTGCTCGGTGGATCCCTGCGCGGGGACCGAGAAGAAGAGCTGGAACTCATAGGTCGTCACGACGCCCTTCGCGGACTCCGAGACGCCGGTGAGAGCATTGGCCTTCGCGTTGTCCCCGAAGCGGATGACGGCGTCGGCGGACGTCGGCTTCACGGTCTCGGCGTCGGTCAGCGTGATGCCGACGATCGCTCCGCTGTCGAGGGTCGTCATCGAGACGGCGGGGGTGTCGGTCGGCGCCATGTCGAAACTGACCTCGGACGTCTCGGCCGCACCGTTGTCGATGAGGTTCTGGACCACCGTCTGCCGACTGTCGCGGATCGAGGTCGCGAGCTTCTGCGAGAGATCGTCGAAGAGCCCGTTGGAGGCGCTCTTCTCCCCCGTGTCGACGACGTCCGCGAACGCGGCGGCGAGTTCGCCGGGAGCGATGCTGAGGAAGGCGGAGTCATCCGGGACCAGCGCGGTGCCGAGCCAGGCGGCGGCGACGTCCGGGAACACCGCGTCCGCCGACATCTCCGCGATGTTCGTCACCTTGTAGTTCGACCACGGATCCTGCTGCGTCATGGTGAGCAGCACGGGCGGGACGGTCTCGTCGTCCGCGCTCTTGGAGAGCAGGAGCGTCGTACGGGGCCAACGATCGGTCGCCTCGGGGAGCACGACCTCCACGTCGTCGGTGGGGATCGCGGCGGGAACGGGAGAATCGGCGATCGCGGTGCGCAGGGCGTAATCCGTCGTGCGAGCCGTCAGCGCCGGTCCGTCGAGCCGCGTCTTGGCGAGATCGAGATCGCGGTTCGTGTCGGCTTCGACGAGTGTGGTGGAGATCTCGCCGAGGATGCGTTCGGCCTGACCCTCGGTGACGGCCGGCGGCTTCTGGTTCTCGGGGGCGATCACCGTCGGAGTGGGCGACGGTGTCGCCTCGGGAGCGCCCAGTTGCGGCCACGAATCGGACGAGCAACCAGCCGCGAGCACCGCGGTGAGCCCGAGGATCGGTACGACGAGGAGACGGCGACGCCGGCGAGCGGGATCTGCGGCCTTCATCGTCGACTTCCCCTCGGTCTTCTCGTCCGTCTTCCCGCCGGTCTTCTCGTCTGCGGGCGCAGCGGGCTCGTCGACGATCTCGGCGTCCTGGACGTCGTCGTCGGTGGCCTGCGGCTTCGCCGGGGTCGCTCCGCTCTCTATCGCTGCGCGTTCGCCCGCGGGCAGGGAGGCGAGGTCGATGGGCTCGGTCACCGGGAGCGGACCCGGGCCCTTGCGACGCGGACCGCGACCGCGACGCTGATGACGGATGCCGAGCACGTAGAGGATCAGTCCCACCAGCAACAGCACACCCCCGCCTGCCATGAGCGGACCTGCGGCCGGGGTGGACGTGTCGAGCGGCCAGGACGCCACGATGTCGTCGGGCGCGTTCTCGGTCCCGTCGTAGGCGACGAGCACGCTGACTCCCTCGGGGAGACGGAGATTGTCGAGCGACAGCGAGTCGGTGTCGCTGAAGGAGTTCAGCCACAGGTCGGATCCGACGGGGTTGCGTCCGCTGTCTGCAGCGGGGTCGTCCTCGGCGGTCGGCTCCTCCGTCGCGGCGTCTCCCGAGTCGACTGCGTCATCCTCGGCCGCAGGCGCGGCGATGTGTTCGACCTGGAAGGATCCGTCGTCGTCGACGGTCACCTGGTTGTAGTCGGAGTCGGCGAGCCACGCCTCCATGTCGGCCGTGCGTCCGTAAGCGGAGAAGATGTCGCCGTCGCCGCTGATCAGCAGCGTCTGCGCGCCGGGGTGGGCACGCAGCACATCCCCGTCGAGCAGGATGAACGGCGCAGGCTCTTCGATCTGCACCTTCTCCTGCACCGAATCCGGCCCCATGAAGATGGTGCGCTGAGCGATGCCGGCACCGATCAGGGCCGCGGCCAGGACGAAGGCCACGACGGCCCATACGAAACGCACGAATAGTCTCCTCACGCATCCCGCACGATCGGCCGGGACGCAACACTCGACATTTCAGACTAGCGAAACCACCTGTGTGTTGCCCACAAGGGTGATTCCCCCGGTGTGGAACGGCACGTCGCGCGGGCTGCGCGTGGCACGATCGGTAGCCTGGCAGCACCCCGACACGAGGAGTCGAGATGAAGATCCACAACCCCTTCCGCACCGCCCTGGTGGCGACGCTCGGAGTGGGCCTCGGCATCCTCCTGATCGGAAGCCTGCAGAACCTCTCCACCGTCCTGCTGTACGTCGGCACCGCGCTGTTCCTCAGCCTCGGACTCGACCCGGTGGTCGCATTCCTCGAACGCCGCAAGCTCCCCCGCTGGCTCGCGGTGCTCGTCACCATCCTCGGAGTGCTGGGCGTCTTCGCGGGCATCGTCCTGATGGTGCTCCCCATCCTGGTCGATCAGATCAGCCAGCTCGTCCGGCGCATCACGCTGTTCCTGCAGAGCACCTACATCGGCGACGTGAAGGACTGGATCAGCGATGTCTTCCCGGGCCTGCAGCCCTCATTCATCGACGACACGTTCACGCGTGCGACCGACTGGCTGCTCGAGAACTGGGGAACGATAACCGAGAGCGTGATCGTGGTCGGCACCTCGATCATCACCGGCCTGTTCGGCGCTTTCATCGTGCTGATCCTCACGGTGTACCTCACGGCATCCACTCCCTCACTCAAGCGCGCCGTCTACCAGCTCGCGCCGGCCTCGAAGCGGGAGCGCTTCATCGACCTGGCCGACCAGATCACCGACTCGGTCGGGTACTACGTCATGGGCCAGGTCTCGCTCGGCGTGATCAACGGCGTGCTGAGCGCGATCTTCCTCTCGATCATCCAGGCGCCCTTCCCTGCCGTGCTCGCGGTCATCGCGTTCTTCTTCTCGCTCATCCCGCTCGTGGGTACGCTCACCGGCTCCACGCTCATCGTGCTCATCTGCCTGATCCCGGGTCTCGGATCCCCCGCGACCGCGATCACCGCCGGCATCTACTACCTGATCTACATGCAGATCGAGGCGTACGTGATCTCTCCGCGCATCATGAGCCGCGCCGTGTCGGTACCGGGTGCGGTCGTCGTGGTCGCCGCGCTCGCCGGCGGCAGCCTGCTCGGCCTCCTCGGAGCGCTCATCGCGATCCCCGTCGCCGCGAGCATCCTGATCATCTACCGCCAGGTGCTCATCCCCCGCATGAACGAGCTCTGACGCCGCTCAGCGCGATGCCGGCCACTCTGTCGGCAGCGGAAGGGCCGCCGGGTGGACGGCGGCCACGATCTCGGTGAGCACACGGCGCGTCTGCGACTCCCCCACCCAGAGGTGCTTGCCGCCGTCGACGGCGATCAGCGTCGAATGCGGGATCGAGGCGAAGCGCTCACGCGCCTCCTCGGGCCGGAGGTAGTCGTCGAACTCGGGGACGAGGATCACGACCGGCCGATCGAACTGCGCCCACGCGGCGACCTCGGCGTCCGTCGCGCGATGCAGGGGCGGAGAGAGCAGGATGACGCCCGCGATGTCGTGATCCCGCCCGTATTTGAGGGCCAGCTCCGTGCCGAACGACCATCCGAGCAGCCAGGGGCGCGGCAGCTCGCGCTCGTGGACGAACTCCATCGCGGCGGCCACATCGAACTGCTCCGCCGCTCCCCCGTCGAACGCCCCTTCGCTCGTGCCGCGGGGCGACGTCGTCCCCCGCGTGTTGAACCGCAGGACGGCGAGGTTCGCGAGGGCAGGGAGGCGCGCCGCGGCCTTGCGCAGGATGTGCGAGTCCATGAACCCTCCCGCGGTGGGGAGCGGGTGAAGAGTCACGAGGGTCGCGACGGGGTCGGCCCCTTCGGGGAGAGCGAGTTCACCGACGAGCGTGAGGCCGTCGGCCGTACGCAGCTCGATGTCCTCCCGCTGCGCGGGCAGTTCGAGCGGTCCGCGGATCTCGATGGTCACGATTGCCTCCAACAGTGTGTGTGCCAGTGCCTGCGTGCGGCGAGGTCGGCGGCATCGCCGAGGACTCCATCGGCGCGCCAGGCGACGAGATGAGCGGTGCCCGGTTCGATCGTGCGAGAGCACCCGGGGCACACGTAGGACTTCTGGGCCTGGATCGCCGAGACGGGCTGCACGGTCCACTCCGCACCGCGACGGGTCTCGGTACGCTTCCACCCCGCGAGGAGGCGTTCGAAGGACTCGTCGGCCTCAGATCGCGAAGGAGGCCGCCTGCGGGAGCGGGGCATCGTGCCTGCTCACCACCAGTGGTTGTTGATCCAGAAGTTGTAGGCGCCGGCCCAACTGCCGTAGCGCCCGGTCGCGTAGCCGCTCGCCCAGCGCAGGTTGTCGACCGGGTCGTACCCGTTGCCCGGCACCTTGCTGCAGGGCAGAGCCTGCACGAGGCCGCAGGCACCCGAACTGCTGTTCGTGGCGTTCGGGTTCCACCCGCTCTCGCGCGACACGACGTAATCGACGTAGCCCCAGTCGGCTTCGGCGATTCCCGCGGCAGCCATCCAGTCCGCCGGCGCTCCGCCACCGGTGTAGAAGAGCGGGGCCGCGGGGGCCGTCCCTCCCGAGTTCGATTTGGAGGCCGTCGTCGGCGTGGGCGTGGGAGTTGGCTTCGGCGTCACGTAGACCTCGAAGGATCCGCGCTCGACCGGAGCGATCTCGGCACCTTCGACCGTCACCGTCAGGTTCTGGGTGTCTTCGAGTGCGACGGAGTACGCGCTGTCCGGCGTCTCCTGCTCGGGCGGATCCGCGAGAGCGACGGCGGTCGGTGCGACCATCGCGGCCGCGAAACCGACGACCGCGAGCGATGCGAATGCCGCGACCACACCGCGGCGACGCGACCATCGACGAGTACCACGATGCGCGGAATTCGCCGTCGCCACAGGTACCGGCGAGGCGTCACGTCGTGCAGGTGTCATGTCGTTTCGGGAGTTCACGATGGTCGACAGTCTACGCAAGACTGCCTGGGACGGCCATGAGAAGGTCAGCGGACGGCGAGGATCACGTCGATCGCCGCGTCGAGCAGGGCGTCCACCTGCTCCTCGCGATAACCGCCGCGCTGCATCCGGAAGGCCGCCGAACGCAGCTGTTCCGCGCTCAACGCGTCGCCGTCGCGAAGGTAGCGCACGATGCGCGTCGCCACGTGGTCGACCTCGTCGACGCGGTATCCGAAGGTGAGTGCACCCGTGCGGGCGAAGCGGTGACGGCGCGGACGCGCGAGATGGTCGAGGATCACCTGAGCCTCGTCGCGCGCCTGCTCGACCCAGACGCCCGCGCCCTCGGAACGCACGGCACGATCGCGCTCGCGCGCGGCGAAAGCGTCCTCGACACGGCTCAGTGCGGCGTCGACGTCACCGACCACGTAGCCGCCCTTCACGAGCGGGAACGAGGCTGTGCGGACATCCGCCGCACCGAGATCTCCCCCGTGCTCGAAGGCGGCGCGCGCCGAGGCGAGGAAGGTGTCGACGGCCGCAGGGTGATATCCCTTGGTGCGCCCCGTGGCGACGGCGAAGGCCGCACGGGAGGACTGCTGCTCTTCGGTCTTCTGGTCGTTCATGACAGCACCACCCAGGGAGAGAGGAGGAAGTAGAGGCAGAGGGCGGGGACCGTCGACGGCAGGATGCTGTCGAGCCGATCGAGCAGCCCGCCGTGGCCCGGAAGCCAGGAGCTCATGTCCTTGATCCCGAGATCGCGCTTGAGCATCGACTCACCCAGATCGCCCAGTGTCGCCGACAGCAGGATGGCGGCACCGAAGATGAGCCCGCCCCACCACGGCAGTTCGAGAAGGTAGATCGCGAGCAGCACACCCGCGGTCAGCGAGGCGACGACCGCACCGGCGAAACCCTCCCAGGTCTTCTTGGGGCTGATCCGCGGAGCCATCGGATGCCGCCCGAAGGCGAGGCCGGCGGCGTACGCGCCGGTGTCGGCCGCGACCGCGATGGCGATGAAGCCGAGCACCCACCACTGTCCGCCCTCCTGCCCGAGCAGGATCAGTGCGATGGCTGCGAGGAAGGGAACGTAGACCTGCACGAAGCCGCCGATGACGGCATCCGCGAGCACATCACCGTAGGTGCGCCCGTCCTGAGCGAACATCTGCGCGATGAGCCTCCAGACGATGACGAATGCCACGGCGAGGAACAGCACGATCCAGCACAGCCAGATATCCGCGAAATAGCCGGAGAGCACGAGCGCGCCGGCAGCCACCAGCTGCGGGACGACATCGATCCGGCGGCCGGATGCCCGGAGAGCCCGCGCGAGTTCGTAGACCCCGAGCAGCGCAGCCGCCAGGGCGAACGGAACGAAGAGCACCTTGATGAACAGGAGGGAACCGAGAAGAGCCGCACCGAACGCGAGGCCGATGAGGATCGCGAGCACGAGGTCACGACCCGTGCGCTGCTTGATCCGCTCGTTCGCCTGGTCGATCTGGTCTCGGGCATGCGAGACGTGACTTCCGAACTCGTCGCGCTTCGCCCGCCACTGTTCACGGATGGCGTTGTGGTCCGCCGTGTCGATCATGTCGGGGATCACCACGGCCGGCTCGTCCGGGAGCGGAGGGCGGGGCGGGATGAGCGAGGCGTCGAAGGCGGGGAACGCCTCGTCCGCCAACGGGATGCCCGAGTCCGGCGTCGTCGCATCCCGCGCCTCGCGGCGGGTCAACGGCGCACCGTCCTCGGAATCTCGCGTGTCAGACATCCGTCCTCACACCTCGAGGAGTTCTGCCTCTTTGCGCTTGAGCGCGTCGTCGATGAGGTCGACGTGCTGGCGGGTGAGAGCATCGAGCTCCTTCTCGCCACGCGCGATCTCGTCTTCACCGACCTCGCTCTTGAGCGCATCGAGGTCGTCCTTCGCCTTGCGGCGGATGCCGCGGACGTGGACCTTCGCGTCCTCGCCCTTCGACTTGACGAGCTTGACGTACTCCTTGCGACGGTCGGCCGTCAGCTCCGGCATCGTCACCCGCACGAGATTGCCGTCGTTCGTCGGGTTCGCCCCGAGGTTCGGCATGTCGCGGATGGCCTGCTCGATCGCCTTGAGCGCCGACTTGTCGTACGGCGTGATGACGAGGGTGCGCGCCTCCTGGTTGACCATCGATGCCAGCTGACCGATCGGGGTCGGCGTTCCGTAGTAGTCGACGAGGACCTTCTGGAAGAGCTGGGGGTTCGCGCGACCGGTGCGCACCGTGGAGAAGTCCTCCTTGGCAGCTTCGACCGCCCGGTCCATGCGGGTGGTGGTTTCAGCGAGGACGTCCGCGATCACGGTGACTCCTATCGTCGGGGTGTTCTGCAAATTCTATCGGGCGAAGCCTTCTCCGCCGCGTCACACACTCAGGTGGTGACCAGGGTGCCGATCGGCTCACCGAGAAGGGCGCGCGTCACGTTGCCCGCCGGCTCCATGCCGAAGACGCGCATGTTCATGTTGTTGTCCATGCACAGGCTGAAGGCGGTCGAATCGACGACCTTCAGTCCGCGCTGCAGCGCGTCGCTGTACGTGACCCGCTCGATGCGCTCGGCATCCGCGTGCTTGTTGGGGTCGGCCGTGTAGATGGCGTCGACGCCGTTCTTCGCGACGAGGACCTCCTCCGCGCCGATCTCGAGCGCGCGCTGAGCGGCGACCGTATCGGTGGAGAAGTACGGGAGGCCGGCACCGGCACCGAAGATGACGACGCGGCCCTTCTCGAGGTGACGCTCCGCCCGGCGCGGGATGTAGGGCTCGGCGACCTGGGTCATGGAGATCGCGGACTGCACACGCGTGGCCGCCCCGGCCTGTTCGAGGAAGTCCTGCAGCGCGAGCGCGTTCATCACGGTTCCGAGCATGCCCATGTAGTCGGCGCGCCCCCGGTCCATGCCACGCTGGCTCAGCTCGGCGCCGCGGAAGAAATTGCCCCCGCCCACGACGATGGCGACCTCGACGCGGTCGACGGCTGCGGCGATGTCGCGCGCGATCTGGCCGACGACATCCGGGTTGACACCCAGCTGACCGGCGCCGAATGCCTCTCCGGAGAGCTTGAGAAGGACGCGGCGGCGTCCGGTGCGTTCGGTCATGGGTGTTGTCCTCTCGTCCCGATTCAAGATAGTGCCTTCTGGGCATGAAGAAGGGGTTCGGATCTCACCGATCCGAACCCCTTCGACTCTGCTACGCGCCGACCTTGAAGCGCGCGAAGTCCGTCACGGTGATACCGGCGTCCTTCGCCACCTGGGCGACAGAGAGCTTGTTGTCCTTGGCGTAGTCCTGCTCCAGCAGGGCGACCTGCTTGATGAACGCGGAGACGCGGCCTTCGACGATCTTGGGGAGAGCCGCTTCGGGCTTTCCCTCGTTGCGCGAGATCTCGGTGACGATCTCCCGCTCCTTCTCGACGGCGTCAGCCGGAACGTCCTCGCGGGAGAGGTACGACGGGTTGGCGAACGAGATGTGCTGCGCGATGCTGCGAGCGGTGTCCGCGTCGTCGCCCGAGTAGGCGACGACGACACCGATCTGCGGCGGCAGGTCCTTGCTGGTGCGGTGCAGGTAGACCTCGACGTTGTCGCCGGCGATCGTACGCACACGACGCAGTTCGACCTTCTCGCCGATGATCGCAGCCTCTTCCGAGATCAGCTGCTCGACGGACTGACCCGCCGCGTCGGCGGCCAGGGCCGCCTCGACCGAGTCGGCCTTGACGGCTGCAGCGGCGTCGGCGACCTTGTCGGCCAGCGCGATGAAGCGGTCGTTCTTGGCGACGAAGTCGGTCTCGCACGCGAGCTCGATCAGCGTCACGGCACCGGCCTGCTCGCGAGCGACGACGAGTCCCTCGCTGGTCGAACGGTCAGCGCGCTTCGCGTTGCCCTTCGCACCCTTGAGACGCAGGATCTCGGTGGCCTTCTCGACGTCTCCGTCGGCCTCCTCGAGCGCCTTCTTGGTGTCGACCATTCCCGTACCGAGCTGCTCACGCAGCGCCTTGAGGTCAGCGATGGTGAAGTTGGCCATGTGTGGTGGCTCCTTGCTTCGTGATGTGTGTGGTGGTCGCGGGATTACTTGGCGTCTGCGGCCTCGGCGGCGGCGACCTCAGCGGTCTCCTCGCCGGAAGCGGCGGCGATCGCCTCGTCGTGAGCCTCTGCACCGGCCGCGTCGGCAGCGGTCTCGTCGGCGGCGGGCGTCTCGACGACGGCGGCCTCGTCAGCCGCGGTCTCGACGGCAGCGGCGTCAGCGGACTCCTGGACCTCCTGGGCGGGAGTCTCGAGGAGCTCCTTCTCCCAGTCGGCGAGAGGCTCGGCGTCGCCCGTCTCCGGGTTGTGCTTCTGCTGCAGGCCCTCGGCAGCGGCGTCGGCGATGATGCGCGTCAGCAGCGAGACCGAGCGGATCGCGTCGTCGTTGCCGGGGATCGGGTACTGGAAGTCGTCCGGGTCGGCGTTCGTGTCGAGGATGCCGATCACGGGGATGCCGAGCTTCTTGGCCTCGTCGATGGCGAGGTGCTCGCGCTTGGCGTCGACGACCCAGATGGCCGACGGCGTCTTGGTGAGGTTGCGGATTCCACCGAGCGACTTGTGCAGCTTGTCGAGCTCGCGCTTCTTGAGCAGGAGCTCCTTCTTCGTGAAGCCGCTGTTCGCCGGGGTCTCGTAGTCGAGCTCCTCGAGCTCCTTCATGCGCGCGAGGCGCTTGGAGATCGTCTGGAAGTTCGTGAGGAGTCCACCGAGCCAGCGCTGGTTGACGAAGGGCTGACCGACGCGCGTGGCCTGCTCGGCGAGGATCTCCTGCGCCTGCTTCTTGGTGCCGACGAAGAGGATCGTGCCACCGTGGGCGACGGTCTCCTTGACGAAGTCGTAGGCCTTGTCGATGTAGCCGAGCGACTGCTGCAGGTCGATGATGTGGATGCCGCTGCGCTCGGTGAGGATGAAGCGCTTCACCTTCGGGTTCCAACGACGGGTCTGGTGTCCGAAGTGCACGCCGCTGTCGAGCAGCTGGCGGATGGTGACCACAGCCATGGTCGTCTCCTTGTTCTGGCGCGGTGCGCCGTTGAGGTTTTCGCCGATCGTTCGATCGGACTTCCTGGTGCCCGGCGCACACCCGCCTTCCGAGGAAGGACCTGTGGGAGTGGATGCCACGACCGGAGTCGCTCTGGGCACGCGTAGTCACCCCGATTTCGAGGTGCCCCTCCAGCATACAGGACAACGACCGCCTGTCCTGCTCTCCACGGGCGGCGACATCGCGCACTTCTCCCCCGCCTCCGGGCCCGTCGCTCGGACTCACGTCTCGTCGGCCTGAACGACCCGCAGACTCTCGGCATGACCCCACCCGGACGTGTCTTCCTGATCGCCGCCCTCCTCATCGCGCTCGCACTCGGCGCGAACGATCCTGCGATCGCCGCCCTCGAGCCCGACCCCTCGGTCCGGTCCTACTCGTCGGAGAACGACGCCGCGTGGCGCTGGCCCCTCGACGGCCCGCGATCCGTGACGGCGCCGTACCGCGCTCCCGCTCACGCCTACGGGGCCGGCCACCGCGGGATCGACATCGCCGGCGTTCCGGGACAGGAGGTCCGTGCACCCGCGGACGGCGTCGTAGCCTTCCGCGGAACCGTCGTCGACCGTCCGCTGCTCACGATCGACCACGGCGCCGGATACGTCTCGACCTTCGAGCCGCTCGCCTCCTCCCTGAATCCCGGCGACACCGTGGTGGCGGGAGACATCGTGGGGGTCGTCGCGCAGGGTGGGCACAGCATGGTCGGCACCCTGCACGTGGGGGTGCGCCTCGACCGCGTCTACATCAATCCGCTCCTGCTCTTCGGCGCACCGGCCAGAGCGGTCCTTCTGCCGTGCTGCGACGGTTCGTGACGCCCGCTCAGGCGCGCGGGTGCGCGAGACGGTAGGTGGCGGTCAGTCGCTCGGCGGAGACGTGCGTGTAGATCTGCGTGGTACCCAGGCTGGCGTGGCCGAGGATCTCCTGCACGGCGCGCAGGTCGGCGCCGCCGTCGAGGAGGTGCGTCGCCGCCGTATGCCGGAGTGCATGTGGACCGACCGTCTCCGACCCCACGAGAGGGCCGAGCACTTCTGCCACCAGCGAGTACACCGCGCGCGGTCCGATTCGCCCGCCGCGGCTGCCGAGGAAGACGGCGGCACCGGGGGCATCGCTCCGGGCGACGAGCGCCGGGCGCGCGCGCCGCAGGTACGCGTTCAGCGCCTCACGGGCGGGCACCCCGAAGGGCACGACTCGTTCCTTGGCGCCTTTGCCGAGCACGCGCGCGGTACGGCGATCGACGTCGAGATCGTCGATGTCCAGTCCGCAGAGTTCGGAGACACGGATGCCGGAGCCGTAGAGCGTCTCGAGGATCGCATGGTCGCGGAGAGCGAGCGGGTCTCCGCCGGCGGTCGCGCGGATGCGGTGCTGCTCGAGAAGCGAAGTCATCGCGTCCTTCGAGGCCACGACCGGCAGGGTGCGACCGCGCTTCGGAGCGATCAGGCGGAGACTCGGATCGTGCGCGATGATCTCGTGCTCGGTCGCCCAGGTGAAGAACGATCGCGCCGCCGCCGCGCGGCGCGCCAACGTCGAGCGTGCATCTCCGCGCTGGGTCGCTTTCCACAGCCAGTCGCGGAGCACGTCGAGATCGACGTCCCCGATCGTGATGTCTCCGGCCGACGCTGTCAGGTCCCGCAGGTCGGAGCGATAGGCGCGCACCGTCGCCGCCGACAGCCGGCGCACCCGCTCGAGGTACTCCGTGAAGGCCTGGACGGCGGCGGCGAGCTGCATGGCTCCAGCATGCACCGGATGACGGTGCGAGAGATCGCACCTCGCCGCCGCGGCTCGATCAGCGGGTCGCCGCGCGCACCCACCCCGCATCCGATCGTGTCAGGATCCCCTCGAGGTCGAGCAGACCGAGCAGCGCGCGCACCCGGTCGGGGGCGAGACCGCTGCGTCGACAGATCTCCATGACGTCGAGCGGCGTCCGCGTTCCGAGAGCGTCGAGCAGACGGGTGCGATCCGGATCCTGGCGCCGCGAAGCCGACGCCTCCTGCGTGTCGTCGCCCCAGAGCTCGCGGACCTCTGCTGCGCAGGTCACACAGCGTGCGTCGTACTCACGGAGCAGGCGATGGCACCCCGCTGAGGCCGCCGAGGTCACCGGCCCCGGCACGGCTCCGAGGGGTCTCCCCAGCGCCGCCGCGTGACCCGCCGTGTTGAGGGAGCCGCTCCGCCAACCCGCCTCGACGACCACGGTCGCCTGGCCGAGTGCCGCGATCAGACGGTTTCGGGCCAGGAAGCGCCACTTCGTCGGTGCGGCTCCGCACGGCAACTCGCTGACGACCGCTCCGTGCCCGGCTATTCGGGTGAAGAGCTCCTGGTGTCCGGAGGGATACGCGCGGTCCACACCGCCGGCCAGGAACGCGATGGTCGCCCCTCGGACTCCGAGCGCCGCACGATGCGCGACGCCGTCGATGCCGTACGCCCCGCCCGAGACGACCGTCGCACCGCCCGCGGCGAGATCTCCGGCGATCTCGGCGGCGATGTGCTCGCCGTACCCGGTCGCCGCGCGAGCGCCGACGATGGCCACGCGCGGGGTCGCCCTCAGGAGTCGGGCGTCCCCGCGAACCCACAGCGCCGGTGGAGCGTGCTCCCCCAGGTCGTCCAGCGAATCCGGCCAGTCCGGGTCGCCGGGGATCACCAGGCGCGCACCGACCTGGCTCGCACCGTGCAAGGCGTCGACCAACGCACGGGTCTGCGCACGCGGCCGCCAGCGCGCTCTCCCTTCCGCCAACGCGCGATGCGCCCGTGCGGAGCCGTCCACACGACCATCCGCCGGACTCGGCGCATCGAGGGCAAGCTCGAGGGCACCGGCGGCACCGAGTTCCCGGATCAGCGAGCCCGCGACGCCGTCGCCCGGTTCCGCGAGCACCGACCACGCCGCGCGAGCGATCGCCTCCGTCGATACGCCCGCCTCACCTGCTCGGAGAGCGGACGCCGCACGCGCGACCTCCCGGTCGCCGATCATCTCGTGGGTCACGGCGTCATCCCCCTCTTGAGGAGCAGCGCTCGACCGATCTCATCCGGTCGAGGACGCGCGAGTCCGGCGAGGTCGGCCATCGTCCACGCCAACCGCAACACCCTGTCGTAGCCGCGCAGGGTCAGCGCTCCCCGCTCGAGTGCGCGATCGAGCGGCTGACGATCCGCGGAGTCCAGGCGGAACTCCCCCTGCCGGAGCCACGTCCCCGGGATGTCGGCGTTCCGCGACCACGGCGTCCCCGTCCACCTCGCGGCGGCACGACCCCGCGCATCGGCGACGCGTTGTCGAGCGGCGGCCGTCGAGAATTCGGAGCGGCCACCTGCGGTCGCGCGCGATGCAGCCACTCTCGCGACACGCAACTCGATGTCGATACGGTCGCGGAGGGGTCCCGAGAGCCGGGTCGCATATCGTCTGATCGCCTGCGCCGGGCAGGTGCATTCCGCGCCGCGCACGCCGTAATTGCCGCACGGACACGGATTCATCGCGAGCAGGAGTTGGAAGCGCGCGGGGAACCGTGCGGTGAACCCCGAACGGATCACCTCGATCGCGCCGGATTCGAGCGGCTGGCGAAGCGCGTCCAGAGCCACCCTCGAGAACTCGGCCGCCTCGTCGAGGAACAGCACGCCGCGATGGGCGCGCACGATCGCGCCGGGACGCGCCACCCGCGATCCGCCGCCGACCAGTGCGGCGACGGATGCGCTGTGATGCGGTGCCTCGATCGGTGGGGTCCGGTCGAGGCACGCCACTCGGTCACCCATCAGCGAGCGGATCGAGGCGACCTCGAGTGCTTCGCCTTCGGTGAGCGGTGGAAGGATTCCGGGGAGACGTCGCGCGAGCATCGTCTTGCCGGCGCCAGGGGGACCGCTGAGGAGCATGTGGTGCCCGCCCGCTGCGGCGACCACGAGCGCCTCGACCGCCGACTCCTGCCCCACGATGTCCGCGAGGTCGAGCGACTCGCTCGGTTCCTCCTCCACGGCGGGCGGTTCTTCGACGGGCACCTCGGGGATCTCGACATCCGCCCCGTGCCAGACCGCCACCTCCGCGAGCGAGCGCGCCCCGCGGACCTCGATCCCGGTCACCAGTCGCGCTTCGGCGGCGTTGGCCTGGGGCACGATCACGCGCTCGAAGCCTGCCCTCGCGGCCGCGAACACCGCGGGGAGCACTCCGGCCACCGGTCGAACGCGACCGTCGAGACCGAGCTCGCCGACGTGCACGGTGTCCCGGATCGATCGCGGGGAGATCGCATCCCCCGCAGCGAGTGTCGCGACGGCGACCGCGAGGTCGAAGCCCGATCCGTGCTTCGGCAGGCTGGCCGGCGAGAGATTCACCGTCATCCTTCGCCGCGGGAGGTCGAGTCCGGAGTTCTTGCATGCGTTGTGCACGCGCTGCACCGCCTCTCCGAGCGACTTGTCGGGCAGCCCGATGATCTTGAACTCCGGCGTCTGGTTCGAGAGGTCCGCCTCGACCTCGACCATGTGCCCGTCCACCCCTGTGATGGCGACCGCCCAGGTGCGTGTGGTGCTCATACGAGGTCCGCCACGTGCTCGAGCGAACCGGATGACGGGTCGTGACCGACGATCCCCACCACATCGAGCCTGATCCGACGCCCACGAGCATGAAGCGGGTGCGCGACGGCCCAGGCGTGGGCGAGCCCCCACATCCGCCGCTTCTTGCGCGCGTCGATCGCCTCGAACGGATGACCGTAGTCGATCGTCCGCCGCGTCTTCACCTCGACGAAGACGAGGTCCTCGCCCTGGAGAGCCACGATGTCGATCTCACCTTGTGCGCAACGCCAGTTGCGGTCCAGGAGTGTGTACCCGGCGCCGACGAGATGCCGCGCCGCCCGTTCTTCCCCGGCTCTACCGAGGTCATCCTTCGCTGCCATTCCGACAGCATGACGATCGTGGCACCCGCGCGGCGGGGCGGACTCCGAGCGTCCACCGCACGGCGGAAACCCGGGCCTCAGGCGTCAGCCGTGCAGGAGAGGTGCGCTTCTACGACTCACTCGCCGTCGAGCGACAGTTCCTGGGGAAGTTCGAACTCCCGGCGCTGCAGCTCCTCGACGTTGACGTCCTTGAAGGTCAGCACACGCACGGCCTTCACGAAGCGATCGGCGCGGTAGATGTCCCACACCCACACATCGCTCATCGAGATCTCGAAGTAGAAGTCGTGCTCCGTGTCGCGACGCACGACGTTCACATCGTTCGCCAGGTAGAACCGACGCTCGGTCTCGACGACGTACTGGAACTGCGAGACCACGTCTCGGTACTCGCGGAACAGCGCGAGCTCGAGCTCGCGGTCGTAGTCGTCGAAGGCTTCCTCATCCATGGTGGTTCCATCCTAGGGTCGCGAGAGCACGCGTGCGGCACCGCATCCGGCGCTCAGAATAGGGCGGGAGCATCGGCGATCGCCCACGACGCACGATGCAGCGGGGAGAGCCCGAGCGTGCGGATGGCCTCTCGATGCTCGGTGCTCGCATATCCCTTGTTGCGATCCCACTGGTACTGCGGGTAGTCGGCATGGAGGTCGGCCATGTGCGCGTCGCGCGCGACCTTCGCGATCACGGATGCGGCCGAGACGGAAGCGCAGTCCCGATCGCCTTTGATCACCGGACGCACGTCGAGTACGGAATGATGCACGGCAGAGAGATAGTCATGGTTCCCGTCGAGCAGCACGACCGCCCCCGCGGTCGACGTGCCCTGCGCGACGACCGCATCGACGGCACGGGAGGCGGCCAGACCCAGTGCCCGGATGATGCCGACCTCGTCGACCTCCGCGGCACTGGCCCATCCGACCGACGAGGCGCGTACCCATGCCGTCGCCCGCTCCGCGACGTCGGGTCGACGTCGCTCGGTGACGAGCTTGGAGTCGCGGAGCCCCTCGGGCACACGACGTCGCGCTCCGGCGGCATCCATCACCGCCGCGCCCACCGCGACCGGGCCCGCGAGCGCTCCGCGACCGACCTCGTCGAGCGAGATGATCAGAGCGCTGTCTCCGAGGATGCGCCGCTCGAGCGTGAGGGTCGGGGAAACGACCGTCATTCTTCGTCCGGAACGCTGTCGAAGGCTTGGTGGTGTCCGTCGATCGCCCCGATCCGCCCGAACGGCCAGGTCGTCAGGAAGGCCTTCCCCACGACATTCGACACCGGGACGAAGCCGCCGCTGGGAAGTTCCTGATGCGCTCGCGAGTCCCGCGACCGAGTGCGATTGTCGCCGAGCAGCCACAGCGAGTCCTCTGGCACGACGACGTCGAAAGGTTCGTTCGACGCCGCGGTGTTCCCTTCGGGGAGGTTCAGGTAGTCGAGCTCGTCGATCGGAGCACCGTTGATCGTGATCTGGCCGAGTGCGTTGCAGCACACGACGTGATCGCCGGGGAGGCCGATGATGCGCTTGACGAGATGGTCCTGCGAATCGGAGGCGGAGATGCCGATGAAGGTCAGCACGCCGTCGATCGCCTGCACGAGCGGAGGGGATGCCGGCGGCTGCGGTTGGTCGCCCAGCCATCCGCCCGGGTCCTGGAACACCACCACGTCACCGCGCTCGTATCCCGTCCATCGCGGCGTGAGCTCATCGACGAGGATGCGGTCGTTGACCATGAGCGTGCGCTCCATGGATGCCGAGGGGATGTAGAAGGAGCGGACGATGAAGGTCTTGACCACGAACGAGACGAGCGCGGCGATCAGGATGATGATCAGCACATCGCGCAGGAAGACCAGCAGTCCACGGCGCCGCCTCGTGCCCGTGGCGGGCGCGGCGGAGGGTTCAGAGGTCATCGGCATCCTTCGTCAGTCGTGCGTGCCATCGAGCGGCAGTATCAAGGTTCGCATACTGGGGACGAAACAAAGCACCCCAGGACATCGTGTCCTGGGGTGCTGTGGAGATGCGGCGACTCAGCGGTCGCGCTTCTCCTTGATCTTCGCCTTCTTGCCACGCAGCTGGCGCAGGTAGTAGAGCTTCGCACGGCGGACGTCACCGCGGGTGACGACCTCGATGTGGTCGATCACCGGCGAGTGCACCGGGAAGGTGCGCTCGACGCCGACCTGGAAGCTGATCTTGCGGACCGTGAAGGTCTCGCGCACGCCGTCGCCCGAGCGGCCGATGACGACGCCCTGGAAGACCTGGATACGCGAGCGGCTGCCCTCGGTGATGTTGACGTGCACCTTGACGGTGTCACCGGGGAAGAAGTCCGGGATGTCCGAACGGAGGGAAGCCGCGTCTACGGCGTCGAGGATCTGCATGATCGTCTCTCTCTGCACTCGCCTCAGGTCGCATGCATGGTGGAAGGAACAAGAATGGGTGTGCACCGTACGGGGCCGAAGCATCCGCGGGCTCCCCTGAGGCAGAACCGGTCACGGCACAAACATCTATTCTGCCATGGATGACCGCAGCCGCCAAAACACGCGTCTCAGCCGAGCGGGTCCTTCTCCTGCACGACGATGACCTCGCGCGGGCGAGGCTCCGGTGATGCGTCATCGGATGCCGGGAACGAGGACCAGGCGATCGTCTCGCGGAACCGCGCCCCGCTCCCTTTCGCCTCACTCCAGAGCTGCCACCCCTGCAACCAGACGAGTGCGAGGCCGACGATCACCGCGGCGGTCAGCAACCATGGGAAGACCCCGGGGATGAAGCATCCGACCGCGATCGTGAGACCGTGCCAGAGCGTGAACCCGGCCACGTCCCACCACGACACGGCACGGTCGGTGCGCACCGATGGACGCGAACGAGTGAGGAGGGTGAGGAGGAGCTGGCCCAGGAACACCGACGGGATCGCGATGAACAGCACCCAGAGGATGGCCCATCCGCCCTGGAACACTCCCCATCCGACGAGGAGCCACAGGGGCAAGAGGAAGGCCGCCGGCAGGAGCCAGCGGAAGAACGCCCGTCGCAACCACATGCTTCGATGGTATGCCGGTGGGCGGCGGCTCGCACGGCTGTTCGCTGTGAGCGCGGCGACGCCGCATCCGCCCGGATCGGGGAGAATGGACGAGGACGAGAGGACTCCCCCGAATGATCGAACTGCGCACCCCTGCCGAGATCGACGAGATGCGCGCAGCCGGCCGCTTCGTCGCGGAGACGCTGGCCACACTGCGCTCCGACACGAAGGTCGGGACCAACCTCCTCTCCATCGACCGTCGCGCCCATGACCTGATCCGTCAGCGCGGTGCCGAGTCCTGCTACATCGACTACCACCCGTCCTTCGGTGCGAGCCCGTTCGGGAAGGTCATCTGCACATCCGTGAACGACGCAGTGCTTCACGGGCTCCCCCACGACTACACGTTGCGTGACGGCGACCTCGTCTCGCTCGACTTCGCCGTATCCGTCGACGGATGGGTGGCCGACTCCGCCGTGTCGTTCGTGGTCGGCACCCCGCGCGACGAGGACCTCCGGCTGATCGAGACGACGGAGCGCGCACTGGATGCCGCCATCGCCGCGGCCGTCGTCGGCAACCGGATCGGCGACATCTCGGCATCCGTCGCAGCCGTCGCACATGGCGAGGGGTACTCGATCAACACGGACTTCGGCGGGCACGGAGTGGGTCGCACGATGCACGGCGACCCCCACGTCGCGAACGACGGTCGCGCCGGACGCGGATTCCCGCTCCGCGACGGACTCGTGCTCGCACTCGAGCCCTGGTTCCTCGCGACGACCGACGAGCTGGTCACCGACCCCGACGGCTGGACTCTGCGCAGCGTCGACGGTTCGCGCGGCGCGCACTCGGAGCACACCGTCGCGATCACCGCGGACGGACCCATCGTGCTGACCGACCGATCTTTTCTCGGGGTCGACTGAGCGTCCTCGCGGTCACGCCGTCCGGCGGTACCTGTACACCTCGGTGAGCTGCGGGAGAACCAGCTCCGCCCGCCCACTCGTCTCGGGGGCGTCGTCGAGGACCGTTTCGATCGCCGCGAGCATCTCGGTCTTCGATCGGCGGTCGGCGACGAGGACACTGCTGATCGTGCCCCACCGACGCAGGTAATCATCACGTGAGATGTTCTCGGACCACGCGATCACCGCACGCGAGTCGAACTCGAAGCCGGGAAGATCCTCGACGGCACTCCCGGTCGTCTGATCCTCGGCCCCCACTGCCGGATGAGCGATGCGGTGAGCAGCGCGGTCCCAGGTGCAGGCGGGATCGGAGTGGTTCCAGACCAGCCCCAGGACACCACCGGGCGCCAGAATGCGAGCGATCTCGGCACACGCCGCCTCGCGCTCGAACCAGTGGAACGCCTGCGCCACCGTGACCGCGTCGACGGAGGCGTCGGAGAGGGGGATGCTCTCGGCCGTGCCGAGATGCGCCGTCACATCGACCAGCTTCGCCCGCAGCACGTCGAGCATCGGTTCGGACGGCTCGACTGCCTGGACGGAGGTCGCGCGACCGATCAGAAGCTCGGTGAACTTGCCGGTTCCGGCACCGAGGTCCAGCACCGCCCCGACCCGCTCCGGCAGGATCAGGTCGGCGGCGGCATCCGGGAAGCCCGGTCGATAGCGGTCGTAGTCCGCTCCGATGGTCCGGAAGGAATCCGCGAGCGCGCGATCGATCATCCTCGGACGCTATCACCGAGAAGGAGGAGGTCTATCCGTCCCCGTCAGTCGGCGTCGTCGGCGAGCAGGTCCGGTCGACGAGCTCGTGTGCGCTCGAACTGCTGATCACGGCGCCACTGCGCGATGTGGGCGTGGTTCCCGCTGAGGAGCACTTCCGGAACGGCGCGCTCCCGCCAGACCGCCGGCTTCGTGTACGAGGGGTACTCCAGCAGGCCGTCCTCGTGCGATTCCTCGACCAGGCTCTCGGGATTGCCGACGACTCCCGGCACCAGGCGTCCGATGGCCTCGATCATCGCCATCGTCGCCACCTCGCCGCCGTTGAGCACGTAGTCGCCGAGACTGATCAGGCGGACTTCACCGAGCGCCGCGGCGTACTCGAAGACCCGCTCGTCGATGCCCTCGTACCGGCCGCAGCCGAAGACGATGTGCTCGCGCGTCGCGAGATCGCGCGCGGTGGCCTGCGTGAAGACCTCACCAGCCGGCGAAGGGAAGATGATCGTCGGACGTTCGGTGGCCGCGGCGACCTCGTCGAGCGCGAGCCCCCAGGGCTCCGGCTTCATCACCATTCCGGCACCCCCGCCGTACGGGGTGTCGTCGACGGTGCGGTGACGATCCGACGTCCAGTCTCGGAGGTCGTGGACGTTCAGGTCGAGGATGCCCGCATCGCGCGCCTTGCCGAGCAGGGAGAGCGTGAGGCCGTCGAAGTACGACGGGAAGATGGAGAGGACGTCGATGCGCACGGGAGTGACCTCTCAGCGGCTACTCGGCCGCCGGGGAATCCTCGGCTGCGAGCGGTTCCTCGGCCGCCGCCGAGTCGTCGTCGGCATCCGGAAGCTCCTCGAAGAGCCCGGGCGGCGGGGTGACGATCACTCGACCGGCAGCGACGTCGACGGTCGGAACGATCGCCGAGACGAACGGCACCATGATCTCCTTCTCACCGGACTTGACGATGAGGAGATCCTGCGCCGGGAAATGCTCGATGCGCTGGACGCGTCCGACCACGGTGCCGTCACGGACGACATCGAGGCCCACGAGCTGGTGGTCGAACCACGCGTCGTCCTCGGTCTCGTCGACGTCCTGGTCGATCCAGAGGATGGCTCGCACGAGGCCTTCGGCGGCGGTGCGGTCGTCGACGTCGTCGAAGAAGGCGACCGGGTTGCCGTTCATCACCCGGTACTCGCGCACGGTGATGGTCTTGCCGTGCCACGGAGATGCCTCGGGCACCTGCAACGTGAACTCGGCTCCCGTGACGAAGCGACGCTCCGGGTTGTCGGTGTACAGCTCGAGCTTGAGCCCGCCCTTGAGGCCATGGGCCTTCACGAGGCGCCCCACCCGGAGCTGGTTCTTGCCCTGTGGGGTGTCCTGCGGCACCACGTCAGTCGTCCGCGACATCGACGCGCACGCGACGGCCGTCGGCCAGGGCGGCGACGAGCGTACGGAGTGCCTTGGCGGTGCGGCCGCCGCGCCCGATCACGCGTCCACGGTCATCGGGGTGCACGCGCACCTCGAGGAGATCGCCTCGCGGCGACGTGGATGCGGTGATGCGCACATCCTCCGGGTGATCGACGATCCCCTTGACGATGTGTTCGAGCGCGGCGGCGAGCACGACGGATTACTCTGCGTCGGCGGCGGGAGCCTCGGCGGCCTCCGCGTCGGCGTCGGCGGCGGGAGCCTCCTCAGCGGGAGCCTCCACCTTCTTCTCCGCCTTGGGCTTGACGACGGACTTCTTCGAGGAGTCGACCTCGAAGGCGGCCTTCGGCTCGGCGACCTTGAGGGTCGACTTCGCGTCGGCGTCGCCCTTGAACTTGCCCCAGTCGCCCGTGATCTTGAGGATCGCGGCGACCTGCTCGGTCGGCTGCGCGCCGACGGAGAGCCAGTACTGCGCACGCTCGGAGTCGACCTCGATGAACGAGGGCTCCTCGGTGGGGTGGTACTTGCCGATCTCCTCGATCACGCGACCATCGCGCTTGGTGCGCGAGTCGGCGACGACGATGCGGTAGTACGGCGCACGGATCTTGCCCAGGCGCTTGAGACGAATCTTGACAGCCACGATTCTCCTGAATTGTGTGGAAGGAAACGAACTGGTCGCCTGGAGAGTGGGGTGCACATCCGGCGGAAGCTCAAAGAGGAGGACGGAAGCTGGATAGAGGGTCGAGCATGCCGTCCGACCTTCTATTCTGCCAGATGCCGAGCCCGGGCGCGAAACGTGAGGACTCCGGCTTTGCCGTGTCGCGTCGGCCGCGTGCCAGAATGTGCACGTGACGCTCGAGTTCGCCCCCTCAGCCCGCTCCACCGTCGGCTTGGAGTGGGAGATCATGCTCGCCGATCCGGCGTCCGGTGATCTGGCCGGACGAGCGCCCGAACTCCTCGCCGTTCTCGAGGAACAGAGCGCCAGCGAACGCCACACCGTCACCGGTGAACTCCTCACCAACACGATCGAGGTCACGAGCGGCGTCGGCGAGTCCGTCGCCCACGCCGTCGACGACATCGCCCGGGCGATCTCCGCGGTGCGCGGGGCCACCGACCCGATCGGGATCGAGTTGCTGTCGGCCGGCAGCCACCCGTTCGCGCAGTGGTACGACCAGCAGGTCACCGATAAGACGAGGTACCACACGCTGATCGAGCGCACGCAGTGGTGGGGCCGCAACATGATGATCTGGGGCATTCACGTGCACGTCGGCGTCGATGACCATCGCAAGGTGTTCCCGATCATCAACGCGCTCACCGCGTACCTCCCCCACCTGCAGGCACTCGCGGCTTCGAGTCCGTTCTGGGCCGGAGAGCGCACCGGGTACGCCTCCAATCGCGCGCTGGTGTTCCAGCAGCTGCCGACCGCCGGGCTTCCCTGGCCCCTGCACGATTGGGCGCAGTTCGAGTCGTACATGGACGACATGGTGCGCACCGGGGTGATGAAGGATGCCTCCGAGGTCCGCTGGGACATCCGCCCCGCGCCCCGCTGGGGAACGATCGAGGTGCGCGCCTGCGACGGGATGTCGACGCTCCCCGAACTCGCCGCGGTCGCCTCGCTCGTGCAGGTCCTCGTCGAGCACTTCTCGCGAGAACTCGACGAGGGACGCCCGCTGTCTGCCCTGCCCTCCTGGTTCCACCGCGAGAACAAATGGCGCGCGGCCCGCTACGGACTCGACGCGCGGGTGATCGTCGACGACTCCGGCGCGCAGCGCGACGTGCGGGATCACCTCGCCGAGACCCTCGAGGAACTCGCGCCCGTGGCACGAGCGCTCGGATGCGAACGGGAGTTCGGCAGCGTCGGCACGATCCTGCGCGACGGAGCCAGTTATGCGCGGCAGGTGGCCGTGGCGGACGCCGCCGAGGGCGACCTCGGAGAGGTCGTGCAGCACCTCATCCGCGAGTTCCGCTCCGGCCCGGAGGCCTCGACGCACGAAGCCTGACCCTCAGTCCTCCGCCAGGCGGCGCGCCAGTCCCTCGTCGAGGACCACATCGGTGATCAGATCCGCGGCGATCGCCGCACGGACGCTGGCGAGCTTGGGGATGCCGGACACGACGCAGACCCGTCGGGGTACGCGTCGCAGGCGATCGAGTGTCGGGCCGGTCGCTCGCGCATTGAGACGGATGTCCTTCCAGGAGCCGTCGGCACGGAAGAAGACGGTCGCGACGTCTCCGATCGCATGGTCCTCGCGCAGGCTCCGATAGTCGTCGCGCCCGAGGTATCCGCCGACGTACACGCGGCTCGGCACCTCGGCCGCGGGCGATCCGAGGCTGAAGACCGCGATGTCCATTTTCGACTGCAGGTCGAGCACACGCCGTGTGCTCCGCTCCCGCCACATCGCCTCGCGCGTCGCCGGGTCGTCGAAGAACGCCGGCACCGGGAACTGCTGCACCTGCGCACCGAACGCGCTGCCGAAGCGCTGGAGGATGTCGCTCGAGTACTCGACACCGCTGGTCTGGGTGTTGCCCGCACCGTTCAACTGCACGAATGTCGTGTTGTGCGTCTCCTTCTGCGTGAGGCCGCGACTGACCGCACTGATGGTCGACCCCCACGCCACGCCGATGATCATGTTCGAGTCGACGAACTGCGACAGCAGTCGCCCCGCGGTCAACGCCACCCGTTCCAGGCGCTCGACCTCACTGACGATCTCGGGCATGGGAACGACGTGCGCCACGATGCGATGGCGATCGCGGATCCGCTGCTCGAGCATCCCGAGCCGCTCGAGAGGCGAATTGATGCGGATGTCGACCAAACCGCTCTCCCGGGCGTAGCTCAGAAGACGAGATACCGATGAGCGGGAGGTGCCGAGCTCGCGCGCGATGACCTCCATCGTCTTGTCCTGCATGTAGTAGAGCTGCGCCGCGGTGAGCGCGGCGACCAGCTTCCCGTCACGCGGATGTGCACTGTGATCAGCCAAGACCGCCTCCTTGCCCTCGATCCTTGCACATATGTGCACTGGGCTTGCGCGCAGCGGAGGAGAGGTCGATGCTGGGGGGCAAGCAAGGAAGCGAGCTCGAGAATGATCGAATCGACACACTCATCGGCCGAGCGCGACGACGTACGCGCGCTCCGCGAATCCGGACGTACGACGGTGCTGCTCATCGGCGGCGGCATCAACGGAATATCGACATTCCGTGACCTCGCCCTCCAGGGCGTCGACGTCGTCCTCGTCGAACGCGGCGATTTCGCCTCCGGGGCATCGTCGGCGTCCAGCCACATGATCCACGGCGGCATCCGCTATCTCGAGAACGGCGAGTTCCGTCTCGTTCGCGAGTCGGTCGAGGAGCGCAACGGCCTCCTGCGCATCGCTCCGCACTACGTGAAGCCGCTGCAGACGACGATCCCGATCTACTCGACGTTCTCGGGCATCCTCTCGGCACCCCTGCGCTTTCTCACGCACAAGAGCGGCAAGCCGCAGGAGCGCGGTGCGTTCCTCATCAAGATCGGTCTGACGATCTACGACACGTTCTCCCGTGACGGCGGTAGCGTGCCGCGCCACCGCTTCCTCGGCCGCAAGCGTTCGCTGGCCGAACTGCCCGCGCTCGACCCGAACATCAAGTACACCGCCACGTACTACGACGCGTCCATGCACGACCCGGAGCGCTTGGCCCTCGACGTCCTGCAGGACGGCCGTTCCGCGCACCCGGGCGCGCACGCGCTCAACTACGTCGAGGCGATCGCCCGCGACGGCGAGAACATCGTCCTCCGTGACCGCGAGAGCGGCACGGAGTTCCCGGTGAAGGCCGACGTGGTCGTCAACACCTCCGGCCCCTGGACCGACCTGACGAACGACGCCCTCGGCACCGACACGCGATTCATGGGCGGCACCAAGGGGTCGCACATCGTGCTCGACCACCCGGAGCTGCTCGCCGCCACGCGTGGACGCGAGATCTTCTTCGAGCACTCCGACGGTCGTATCGTGCTGATCTACCCGCTCAAGGGCAAGGTGCTCGTCGGAACGACCGACATCGACGCGGATCCCCGCGAGGTCGCCGTCTGCACCGAGGAGGAAGTCGACTACTTCTTCGACCTGATCCACCACGTCTTCCCGCAGATCGCGGTCGACCGTGAGCAGATCGTGTACCGGTTCTCCGGCATCCGTCCGCTCCCCCGTCACGAGGACACCGCACCCGGTTTCGTCTCGCGCGACTACCGCATCGAGGTCGACGAGAAGGGCGCCGTCCCGCTCGTGAGCCTGGTCGGCGGCAAGTGGACGACCTTCCGTGCGCTCGGCGAGTCGCTCTCCGACGTCGTGCTCGGCCTGCTGAACCGCACCCGCACGGTCTCGACCGCCGGCCGCGCCATCGGAGGCGGCCGCGACTTCCCGCGCACCGAGAAGGCGAAGCGCATCTGGATCCAGGAGAACCTCGCGGGCGCCGGAGACCGCGCCGAGAAGCTCCTCGCCCGCTACGGCACCCGCGCCGCCCAGGTCTGGGAGTACGTCGAGCAGGGAGCGGACGCCCCGCTCGCCGGCGGCGACCTCTCGACCCGGGAGCTCGAGTGGATGGTGCAGAACGAGCTCGTCGCGCGCCTGCAGGACGTCATCCTGCGTCGCACGAGCATCGCGTTCACCGGTCATGCCGATGCCGAGGTCCTCGATGAGATCGCCGACGCGCTCGCTCCCCTACTGGACTGGGACCGTTCGAGGCACGATGCTGAACTCGAACAGACCCGCCAGCTGCTGAACGAGCGGCACGGCCTCGACATCTCGTCCCGCACCCGCGGCTGACGAGACGGAACCGCCGCCTCCCCGCGGCGTAACCCAAGAAGTGTCACGGCAGGGATGACGTGACACGTAAGAAAGGTCAAAGAAGACATGCCTGATGTCAATCTCGGTCTCTATTTCCTGTCGGAGTTCGTCGGCACGGCGATGCTGGTCCTTCTCGGATGCGGTGTCGTCGCCAACGTCGCCCTCGCGAAGAACAAGGGCTTCGGCGGCGGCTTCCTGATGGTCAACTGGGGATGGGGCCTCGCGGTGTTCGCGGGTGTCATCGTCTCGGCGTACTCGGGTGCGATCCTCAACCCGGCCGTGGGTATCGGCCTGGCGATCGCCGGCAAGATCACCTTCACGATGTTCCTCGTCGCCACCGCAGCAGAACTGCTCGGTGCGATCCTCGGTGCGATCGTCGTCTGGCTCGCCTACAAGCAGCACTTCGATGAGGAGCCGGAGGCCGCCAACAAGCTCGGTGTCTTCTCGACCGGCCCCGCGATCCGGTCCTACGGCTGGAACCTCGTCACGGAGATCATCGGTACGTTCGTCCTCGTGTTCGTGATCTTCGGATTCGCCGACTACGGCGACATCGAGGTCGGCGTGCCCGGAGGCCTCGGACCGCTCACCGCGCTGCCCGTCGCGCTGCTCGTGGTCGCCATCGGCGCCTCGCTCGGTGGACCGACCGGCTACGCGATCAACCCGGCCCGTGACCTCGGCCCCCGTATCGCCCACGCGATCCTCCCGATCAAGGGCAAGGGCTCGAGCGACTGGAGCTACTCGTGGGTGCCGGTCGTCGGACCGCTCATCGGTGGTGCGATCGCGGCCTTCGCCGCCCCCGCCCTGCTCGGCCTCGCAGCCTGACGCCACCCGAATCCCACTTCAAAGGAGAACACACCATGGCTGACTACATCCTCGCCATCGATCAGGGAACCACCTCCAGCCGCGCGATCATCTTCGACAAGAAGGGCAGCATCATCGCGACGGGCCAGAAGGAGCACGAGCAGATCCTGCCGAAGGCCGGCTGGGTGGAGCACGACGCCTCCGAGATCTGGCGCAACGTGCAGGAGGTCATCGGCCTCGCACTGAGCCGCGCCGACCTCACCCGTCACGACATCGCAGCGGTGGGCATCACCAACCAGCGCGAGACGGCCGTCGTCTGGGACAAGACGACCGGCAAGCCCGCCTACAACGCGATCGTCTGGCAGGACACCCGCACGCAGGACATCGTCGACCGCCTCGCGGCCGACGGCGGAGTCGAGCGCTTCAAGCCGATCGTCGGACTCCCGCTGGCGACGTACTTCTCGGGGACGAAGATCGCGTGGATCCTCGAGAACGTCGAGGGTGCGCGCGCGAAGGCGGAAGCCGGGGACCTCATCTTCGGCACCACCGACAGCTGGGTGCTGTGGAACCTCACCGGCGGCGTCGACGGCGGCGTGCACGTGACCGATGTCACGAACGCCTCGCGCACGATGTTCATGGACCTCGAGACGCTCGAGTGGCGCGACGACATCCTCGAGGCGTTCGGCGTGCCGCGCTCGATGATGCCGGAGATCCGCTCCTCCTCCGAGGTCTACGGTGCGGCGGAGGACTCCTCGCTGCTGCGCGAGACGCCGATCGCCGGCATCCTCGGCGACCAGCAGGCCGCGACGTTCGGACAGGCCGCCTTCCAGACAGGTGAGAGCAAGAACACCTACGGAACCGGCTGCTTCCTCATCTTCAACACCGGCGAGGAGATCGTCCACTCGAAGAACGGTCTGCTCACCACCGTCGGCTACAAGCTCGGCGACGCTCCGACGCACTACGCGCTCGAGGGTTCGATCGCCGTCACCGGATCGCTGATCCAGTGGCTGCGCGACCAGCTCGGCATCATCTCCTCGGCCCCCGAGGTCGAGGAACTGGCCGACAAGGTCGAGGACAACGGCGGCGTGTACATCGTCCCGGCGTTCTCGGGCCTGTTCGCACCGTACTGGCGACCGGATGCGCGTGGCGCGATCGTGGGCCTCACCCGCTACGCGAACAAGAACCACATCGCGCGCGCCGCACTGGAGGCCGTGGCCTTCCAGACCCGCGACGTGCTCGACGCGGTCAACGCGGACGCGGGCGTCGACCTCACGGAGCTCAAGGTCGACGGCGGCATGGTCGCCAATGACGCTCTGATGCAGTTCCAGGCCGATGTCCTGGGTGTGCCGGTGGTGCGACCGGTCGTCGCGGAGACGACCGCCCTCGGCGCCGCCTATGCCGCCGGCCTCGCCGTCGGGTTCTGGAGCGGCCTCGACGAGCTCTCCGCAAACTGGCAGGAAGACCGTCGCTGGGAGCCCTCCATGGAGAGCGACGAGCGCGACCGCCAGCTGCGCCTGTGGCGCAAGGCCGTCACCAAGTCGATGGACTGGGTCGACGAGGACGTCAAGTAACGACCGATCACCGCGAGGGGCGGGTCCGGAGGGAACTCCGGGCCCGCCCCTTCGCCGTTGTCAGACGGATGCCTCCCCATCGAGCACCGTCAGCAACGCACGAGCGACACGCCGAGGCGAGTCGAGATCCCAGGCGACGTACTCCGCTCGCCTCGGGCCGTCGACGACCGGCACCGTGCTCACCCCGGCCATACCCGCGGGAACCGCCCCCGGAGTGAGGAGCGCGACCGCGAGTCCCTCGGCGACCAGGCCGAGCATGACTCCGGCCGTGTCGACTTCGAATGCGACGTCGCGATCGACGCCCGCCGCCCGGAAGGCGACGTCGCTCTGGGCTCGCCCCGACGTCCCGGCCGGGAAGTCCACGAAGACGTCCTCGGCGAGATCGCCAAGTCTCAGTCGGGTGCGCGCCGCGAGTCGGTGGGCACGCGGGAGCACCGCGACGTGATGATCGACGGCGATCTCCCGGTATCCGACACCGCGGGGCTCGGCGCCCGGTTGCAGCCCGAGAAGCGCGACATCCAGATCGCCGCGCCGGATCTTCGCGACGAGCTCATCGCTGTTGCCCATCTCCAGTTCGACCCGTACGGCGGGGTGTGCGGCTCGGAACGACGCGAGGAGGCGCGGAACGCGGACGGCGACGACCGTCGGGATGATTCCGATCCGAACGGTGCCGTCCAGCTGATCGGGCTCGGCGGCCACCGCATCGATGGCCTGCTGCGCAGAAGCGAGCGCGCTGCGCGCCGGTGGGAGGAAGGCCTCCCCCGCTTCGGTCATCCGGACACCGCGGCTCGACCGGATGAACAGTCGCTGACCCAGCTCCCGCTCGAGGGCGGCGATCTGGTGGCTCAGCGCGGACTGCGTGACGAAGCAACGCTCGGCGGCTCGGGTGAAGCTCCGCGTCGCGGCCACCTCGACGACGTAGCGCATCTGCTGAAGCTCCATCTGAACATGATCTCACGTCATGAACAGCATGCTCAGAATGCGTTGGATTCATGTTGGCTGCGTGTCCATGCTGAGAACATGAACCGTCTGCGCATCCTGCTCCTCACCGCCCTCGCACCGATGGCCTGGGGAACGACCTACCTCGTCACGACGGAGATGCTGCCGCCGGGGCATCCGCTCTTCGCCGGTCTCCTGCGCTCCCTCCCCGCCGGGGTCCTCGCGATCCTGCTTTCGCGCAGACTCCCCCGCGGCGCCTGGTGGGGAAAGGCGGTGGTGCTCGGCGCGCTCAACATCGGGGCGTTCTTCCCCCTGCTCTTCCTCGCCGCCGAGCGTCTTCCGGGAGGGGTGGCTGCCGCGGTCGCCGGCGCTCAACCGCTGATCGTGCTCGCGCTGGGTGCGCTCGTGCTGCACGAGCGCATCCGTCCGTCCTCCGCGGCCGCGGCACTGGGAGGCACGATGGGCGTCGCACTCATCGTCCTCGGGCCGTCGGCGGGGCTCGACGCGTGGGGAGTCCTCGCGGCGCTCGGCGGCGTGACGGCGACCGGCGCCGGAATGGTCCTGACGAAGCGCTGGGGACGGCCGAAGGGGGTCGGTCCCATCACTTACGCGGGGTGGCAGCTCGGCGCCGGAGGTCTCGTTCTCCTGCCCCTCACGCTCCTGATCGAGGGGACGCCCCCGGCGATCGACGCGACGGCCGCACTCGGCTACACGTGGCTCGCGACGGCGGGCGGCATCTTCGCCTACACCCTGTGGTTCGGCGGCATCCAGAAACTGCCGGTGATCGCGCCCGGACTGCTCGCGTTGCTCTCCCCGGTGGTGGCGACGCTCCTCGGCGTCGTCGTCGCCGGCGAGTCGTTCACCGTCATTCAGGGTGTCGGGATCGCCGTCGTCCTCGCCGCATTGGTCGGCGGGCAGTTCGCGGCGATGCCCGGGCGGGCCGTCAGCTCTTGCCGAACAGCTTCTGGATCTCGGCGAGATCGGCCTCGGTCGGCGCGTTCGCGCCGCCGCCCAGACCGAATCCCGAACCGGTCGGCTGCGCGGTAGCGACGGCTCCGGAGTTCTCGGCCGCACGCTTGGCCGGGTTGCCCGAGCGTGATCCGCTCGACGACTTGCCCTTCTTCCCGCGCTTGGACGATGCGCCGGGGCGTCCCATTCCGGGGACCGGGCCCATGCCGGGGATGTTCGGGGTGCCGCCGCGGGCGACGGTCTTCATCATCTTCGCGGCCTGTTCGAAGCGGGCGACGAGCTGGTTCACGTCGGTGACCGTCATGCCCGAACCCCGAGCGATGCGCAGGCGGCGCGAGCCGTTGAGAACCTTGGGATTGCGGCGCTCGCCCGGCGTCATCGACCGGATGATCGCTTCGGTGCGGTCGATCTCGCGCTCGTCGAAGTCGTCGAGCTGCTGCTTCATCTGGCCCATGCCGGGGAGCATCCCCAGCATCTTCTTCATCGAGCCCATCTTCTTCATCTGCTGAAGCTGCTCGAGGAAGTCTTCGAGGGTGAACTGCTCGGTCGCGAGCTTCTCGGCGACCTTCATCGCCTCTTCTTCGTCGAACGCCTGCTGCGCCTGCTCGATCAGAGTGAGGATGTCACCGAGGTCGAGGATGCGGCTCGCCATGCGATCCGGGTAGAAGGGCTCGAGATCTTCGAGACGCTCACCCGTGGAGGCGAAGATGATCGGGCGACCGGTGATCGACGCGACCGAGAGCGCGGCTCCACCGCGCGCGTCGCCGTCGAGCTTCGAGAGCACGACACCGGTGAAATCGACGCCCTCCTGGAACGCCTTCGCCGTGTTCACGGCATCCTGACCGATCATCGCGTCGATCACGAACAGGACCTCATCGGGCTGGACCGCCGCGCGGATATCGGCCGCCTGCTTCATGAGCTCGGCGTCGACGCCGAGTCGTCCGGCGGTGTCGATGATCACGACGTCGTGCTGTTGGCGGCGCGCGTGCTCGACACCGTCCCGCGAGACCTTGACCGGGTCGCCGACGCCGTTGCCGGGCTCGGGGGCGTAGATGGTGGCGCCGGCCTGCTCGGCGACGACCTGCAGCTGGTTCACGGCGTTCGGGCGCTGGAGGTCCGCGGCGACGAGCAGAGGCGTGTGCCCCTCGCCCTCGAGCTGCTTGGCGAGCTTTCCGGCGAACGTCGTCTTTCCCGAGCCCTGGAGGCCGGCGAGCATGATGACGGTCGGAGCGGTCTTCGCGAACTGCAGACGACGCTGCTCTCCGCCGAGGATCTGCACCAGCTCCTCGTTGACGATCTGAACGACCTGCTGGGCGGGGTTCAGCGCCTTGTTGACCTCGTCTCCGAGCGCACGTTCGCGGACCTTCGCCGTGAAGTCCTTGACGACCGTGAGTGCGACGTCGGCGTCGAGGAGTGCGCGGCGGATCTCGCGCACGGTGCCGTCGACATCGCTCGCGGTGAGTTTTCCCTTCGTGCGCAGATTGCGGAAGGTCTCGGTGAGCCGATCGGAGAGCGTGCCAAACGTAGCCATGGTGCTCCGATTCTACGCGAGTCGACCGACGCGGATCGTCGGCTCGGCCCGGCTTCTCGAATCAGCGGGACCAGCGGAGGTCGCCGATGAGGTCGAGCGCATCGCGGAGCACGTTCTCGGGTGCCGCACGACCCGCCCCCTGCTCCGCCCAGACCCGGAGCGACGAGAGCACCGCGGCTGCGTGAGCCGCACCGAGGATATCGGCGCGGATCTCATCGATCCCCGAGGCGCGGGCAGCCTGTGCGATCGCCGCGGCCAGCCGCGCCTGGCGCACGCCCGCGTCGCGCGGAAGCTCGTCCTCGAGGCCCATCGCCGCGACGTTCCGCAGTGCGAGGGCCAGGGGGTCGGGGGCGAACTCCCGCACCGCTGCGAGCAGGATCAGGCGCACGTCCGCGTCGCTCGCGTCACGATCGAGGGCGTCGAGAGCATCGGATGCCTCAGCGATGCGAGCGTCGAGCCCCGACCAGAGCACGTCGCTCTTCGACGCGAAGTAGTTGAAGAAGCTCGACCGGCTCACCCCTGCCCGCTGAGTGATCTCGGCGATGGAGGTCGACTCGTACCCCTGCTCGAGGAAGAGTTCGCAGGCGGCCTCGGCGAGCGTCTCGCGAGACGACGCCTTCGGGCGTCCGGCACGACCGGTGGTCTTCATGCCTTCACGGTACCGCGCCGCGCCGATGCGTCGCGGCGAGCATCGAGAGGCGTATTGTTGGACGCGTTACAACAATGCGCTTCGACGGGAGATCGGATGCTGGACATCGTGACGGCCGGACTCGCTCCGGACCTCGTCCCTTACGCCGAGGGATGGGATCTTCAACGACGGATCCACACGGACGTGGTCGACGGCACCCGCCCCGACACGCTCATCCTGCTCGAGCACGAGGCCGTGTACACCGCCGGCAAGCGCACCGAGCCGCACGAACGCCCCGCGGACGGGACGCCCGTGATCGATGTCGACCGCGGTGGGAAGATCACCTGGCATGGACCGGGGCAGCTCGTCGGATACCCCATCGTCCGACTCGAGGAGCCGCTCGACGTCGTCGCCCACGTGCGCCGCCTGGAGCGTCTGCTGATCGATGTCCTCGGACCGCTCGGCGTGGACGGCTACCAGGTCGAGGGCAGGAGCGGCGTCTGGGTGCGCCGCCCGCTGTCCGAGGACAAGGTCGCCGCGATCGGCGTGCGGGTGCAGCAGGGCGTGACGATGCACGGGTTCGCGCTCAACTGCGACAACTCCCTCGCAGGCTTCCGCGGCATCATCCCGTGCGGCATCACCGATGCCGGCGTCACCACCATCAGCGAGATCGTCGGGGCGGACGTCTCCCCCGCCGACGTCCTCTCCTCCGTGATCCGCACCTTCGCCACCGAGTACTCAGGAGTCACCGCATGACCGCCGTCCCCGAGGGGCGCAAGCTCCTCCGCCTCGAAGTACGAAACGCCGAGACGCCGATCGAACGCAAGCCCGAATGGATCCGCACCAAGGCGAAGATGGGCCCGGAGTACACTGCCCTGCAGTCGCTCGTGAAGAGCGAGGACCTGCACACCGTGTGCCAGGAGGCCGGTTGCCCCAACATCTTCGAGTGCTGGGAGGACCGCGAGGCCACCTTCCTCATCGGGGGCTCGCAATGCACGCGCCGGTGCGACTTCTGCCAGATCGACACCGGCAAGCCCGCCGACTACGACACCGACGAGCCGCGTCGGGTCGCCGAGAGCGTGGTGCGGATGAACCTTCGCTACGCGACGGTGACCAGCGTCGCGCGTGACGATCTGCCGGACACGGGAGCCTGGCTCAACGCGGAGACCGTCCGCAAGATCCACGAGCTCAATCCGAACACCGGCGTCGAGCTGCTGGCCAACGAGCACAACGCCGATCCGGCGTTCCTGGGGCAGATCTTCGATGCGCGCCCCGAGGTCTTCGCGCACAACGTCGAGACCGTGCCGCGCATCTTCAAGCGCATCCGCCCGGCGTTCCGCTACGAGCGCTCGCTCGACGTGATCACACAGGCGCGAGACGCCGGCCTCATCACCAAGTCGAACCTCATCCTGGGCATGGGTGAGGAACCGGAGGAGGTCGTCCAGGCGCTCCAGGATCTGCACGACGCCGGGTGCGACATCATCACCATCACGCAGTACCTGCGCCCGTCGCCGCGTCACCTCCCGGTGGCGCGCTGGGTGAAGCCGGCGGAGTTCGTCGAGTTCAAGGACGAGGCCGAGCGCATCGGGTTCCTCGGTGTCCTGGCCGGGCCCCTCGTGCGTTCGTCGTACCGTGCGGGCCGCCTGTGGGCGCAGTCGATGGTGTCGAAGGGACGGGAGATCCCCGCGCACCTCGCCCACATCGCCGACAGCGCGGATCTGGGATTCACCCAGGCGGTCTGAGCACAGACCGTCGCGTCAGTCGGCGCTCATCACCGACTGCACGCTGCCGTCGGAACCGAGGTTCACCAGGAGCACGTCGTCGGTGGTGGCGGCGTCGAGCGCGTACTCCAGCACCGCGAACGGCTCGGACCCGCCGTGCTCGTCGGCGAGGATCGTCATGCTCATGAGCCGGAGAGAACGGATGATGTCGACGGCGGCGTCGCCCGAGATGTCGACGAGGACATCGGGGAGGTCGTCACCGTAGGCCTCCTGCTGCTGCAGGATGTACTCGGTCACCTCGCTCGTGCGATCGTCGACCTCCGACAGCATCCCGCGACGTGCCGTGTCGTCGACGTTCTCGAGCCCGGCGATCAACGAGGCTGCGATGTCGAGCGCCTCGGACGACACATCGTCCTGATCGGGCGCGGTCAGGTCGACGGTGACGCTCTGGTCGCCGAGTTCGACCGTCTCCGACCAGAAGATCGATCCGTCCGGCCCTGAGGACAGGAGCCCGAAGTAGTCGTGTTCGATCGCCATACCGCTATGAAACCAGCCTCATGCTCGCGACGGTAGTCCCGTCGTCATCCGACAAGTGATTGCACGAACACGTGCGGGGTGAATCCGGTCAGGTCATCGATGCCCTCACCCTGACCGAGGAGCTTGACGGGGATGCCGGTGCGCTCCTGAACCGCCAGAACGAAACCGCCCTTGGCAGACCCGTCGAGCTTCGTGAGGACGAGTCCCGTGACCCCCGCGTGCTGCAGGAAGGACTCCGCCTGCATCACCCCGTTCTGCCCGGTCGTGGCGTCGAGCACCAGCAGCACCTCGCTGATCGGCGCCTGCTTCTCGACCACACGCCGGATCTTGCCGAGCTCGTCCATCAGGCCGCCCTTGGTGTGCAGCCGGCCCGCGGTGTCGATGATCGCGATCTCGATCCCCTCGCGCTGCGCGTACTCGACGGTCTGGAACGCCACCGATGCGGGGTCCTGGCCCTCCTGCTGAGGCCGCACGATCGCGGCGCCACCGCGCTGGGCCCAGGTGGCGAGCTGGTCGACGGCCGCCGCGCGGAAGGTGTCGGCGGCGCCCACGACGACACTGCGCTGGAATCCGCGCAGGAACTTCGTGAACTTCCCGATCGTGGTCGTCTTCCCGACGCCGTTCACACCCACGACGAGCACCACGGCGGGGCGCTCGGTGAGCTTGAGCGTGGTGTCGAACTTCGCGAAGTGCTCCTCGAGCGTCTCGCGCAGCATCCGCTGGAGGTCTTTCGGGTCGGTCGTACGGAACCGTTCGACCTTCGCCCGGAGCTCCTCGACGATGCGCTCGCTGATGTCGGGACCGAAGTCCGCCGTGATCAGCGCCGTCTCGAGGTCGTCCCAGGTCGTCTCATCGATCGTGGGCTTGACGAACATGCCGCGCAGTGCGCGACCGAGGGACCAGGACTTCTCCGCCATGCCCCCCAGCCTACGGGGCGCGAAGCATCGCGGAGTCCGCCGCCGTCCCCGGCGATTCGCTGCGAGACCTCAGCTCGCCGCGGCCGCGCGATCGCCCACGCGCTGCCCGACCACCGCGGAGACGCCGTCCTGACGCATCGACACGCCGTACAGCGCGTCGGCGATCTCCATCGTGCGCTTCTGGTGCGTGATCACGAGCAGCTGCGAGGTCTCGCGCAGTTGCTCGAAGACCGTGAGAAGTCGGCCGAGGTTCGCATCGTCGAGCGCGGCCTCGACCTCGTCGAGGATGTAGAACGGGCTCGGACGCGCCTTGAAGATCGCCACGAGCAGAGCGACGGCTGCGAGTGAGCGCTCTCCGCCCGAGAGCAGGGAGAGCCGTTCGATCTTCTTCCCGACCGGGCGCACGGCGACCTCGATCCCGGTCGTGAGCATGTTGTCGGGGTCGGTGAGCGAGATGCTCCCCGTACCGCCGGGGAACAGCAGGGGGAAGACCTCGCCGAACGCCTCCTGGGTATCCGCGAACGCGCTCGCGAAGATGGTCTGCATCCGCTCGTCGAGGTCGGCGATGATCGTCATCAGGTCTTGACGGGTCTGCGTGAGATCCGCGAGCTGTTCGGTGAGGAACGCGTGACGCTGTTCCAGCGCGGCGAATTCCTCGAGCGCGAGCGGATTCACCCGGCCGAGTTGTGCGAGCTTGCGCTCGGCGTCGGCCAGGCGTCGCTGCTGGATGCGGCGGTCGAACGGAATGGTCAGGTCGACGTCGATCTCGTGGTCGTCCGAGACCTCGGCGATGTCGCGCGGAACGGGCTGATCGGGGCCGTACTCGGCGACGAGGATGTCTTCGTCGAGCGCGAGCTCGGAGGCGACGCGTTCGAGCAGCCCGGTCAGGTGGAGCTTCTTCTCGTGGATCTGCAGTTCGAGGCCGTGCACGCTCTCGGTGAGCCCGGCCAGGCGTTCCCGCAATGAGGACTCCTGCGCCCGCAGTCCGGTGAGCTCCTGGTTCTGGGCCGCCCGAGCCGTCTCGGCCTCGGCCAGCGCCACGCGCGCCTCGGTGACCGAACGGTCGAGCGAGTCGAGGACGCGAGGGAGCTCCTCGGCGACACCGGCGGCCGCCTCGCGCTGCGCGCGGCGGATCACGGCACGGCGGGCAGCTTCGGCGGCGGCATCCCGCTCCTGCTCGCGCTGGCGCTCCAGTGCGGTCACCCGCGACTGCGCCGCACGCACGCGTTCGCGGAGCGTCTCGATCTCGAGCCGCGCCCGCACCTCGCCCTCGCGCGCGGATTCCAACGCCTCCAGCAGACCGGCACGCGCCGAGGCATCGAGCACGGGGCGGGGAGCGGAGACGGCATCGTCGAGCGCGGTCTTCGCGGACTCCGCCTTCGCCTCGGCATCCGCCACGGCCGATTGCGCCTGTGCGAGACCGGTCTCGAGACGCTCGCACTCGGCGACCGCGGCTTCGTGACGCACCGTGATGCGGTTCACCTGTTCGGCGTGCGTGGCCAGGGCCGCGTCCAGCTCGCGCAGTGCGCGCAGGGCGTCCTTCGACTGGCGCCGCGTCGTCTCGACGGCCTCGTTCGCGTCTTCCCGTGCCTCGCGGAGCGAATCCACGATCACCTGCACCTCGGCGAGCCGCTCTGTGGCGGCGTCGCGCTCGGCCGCGAGCTCGAGGCGCGAGCGTTCGCCTCCCGACCCGGTGCGCAGGCTGTGGGCGGTGACGACGTCTCCGCCGACGGTGACGATCGTGGTCGACTCGTCGTCGAGCGCATCCAGAGCGGTGCGCGCAGCGCGAGCAGCATCGAGATCGTCGGCGATGAGGACGTGGGCGAGAATTCCGAGCACTCCCGCGGGCGCATCGACGGCCGAAACCGCCGGGGTCACTCCGGACAACTGCGGGAGTTCGACCGAACGACGCGAGGTCTCGGCCGCGACGAAGTCGACCACTCCCCTCCGCTGGTCGGCCGCTTCGGCAGCCAGCGTGAACGCATCGGCGGCTGTATCGACGAGCACGCCCTCGGCGAGGGGACCGAGCACGGCGGCCACCGCGGCTTCGAAGCCCGATCGGACCTGCACCGCGTCGCCGACGAGACCCCGGATCCCCGGGCCACCCGCCTTCACGATCTCGGCGGAACCACCCGACAGCGCCAGCGCGCTCCCGAGCGCCGCCGCCTTGGCCGTCAACGAGTCGACCTCGCGCTCGGCGGCGTGCAGCCGCTCGCGCAGAGTCTCGCGCTCAGCCTCCGCCGCGGTCGCCGCGCGCTGCGCACTCTCGTACGCCGCAGAGTAATCGGCCGCAGAACCTTCGGGCGCCTCGGCATCCTCGATCGCCTCGAGCGCCTCCGACGCCTCTCGCCGCCGCTCGTTCGCGGCCTCGAGCGCGTTCTCCTGGCGGAGCACAGCGCCGCGCACGGCGGCAAGCGCGGAGGCGGCCGCATCGGCGGTGCCGCGCAGCTCCGAGAGACGCATGTCGTACTCCGACACCAGAGCGCTCTGCTCTGCGATGTCGACGTCGAGCGTGTCGAGCTCGGCGCGGGCGTTCAGGACTTCTCGGCTGGCCGCGACGGCCGCGTCCTGGGCGTCACCGAGACCGGCCGAGATCTCGGTGATGTCGTCCTTGGCCTCGTCGATCGTCGCCTGCGTCACGGTGACCGCGGTGACCGCGGCATCGTCGTCCTCGGTGCCGAGGAGGGCGAGCCGCTGATTGGCGAGCGTGTAGAGACCGCGCATGCGCTCCTGCACCTGCTCCAGCCCGAACGCGACGCTGCGCGCCTGATCGACGGCGACGGAGTTCTGATCCTGTTCGAGCCGGTGGATGCTCGCCCGCACGGTGTCGGCCTGGTCCGAGAGCACGAGGCGCTCGGTGTGTCGTTCCTTCTCCGTGCGCGTGTGGTCGGCCAGCGCCGTGCGCAGGGCCACGACGTCGTCGGCGAAGAGTCGTGCCTTCGCATCGCGCACGACGGCAGCGATCGACTGCGCCTCGCGGGCGATCTCGGCCTGACGACCGAGCGGCTTGAGTTGGCGACGGATCTCCCCCGCGAGATCGCTCAGACGCGTCAGGTTCGTCTCCATCGCGTCGAGCTTGCGAACCGTCTTCTCCTTGCGTCGACGGTGCTTGAGGATGCCGGCGGCTTCTTCGATGAAGCCGCGCCGATCTTCGGGCGACGCCTGCAGAACGGTATCGAGACGTCCTTGCCCGACGATCACGTGCATCTCACGACCGAGGCCGGAATCGCTGAGCAGCTCCTGCAGATCGAGGAGCCGGCAGCTGTCGCCGTTGATGGCGTACTCGCTCGATCCGTTGCGGAAGAGCGTTCGGCTGATCGTCACCTCGGCGTACTCGATCGGAAGCGCACCGTCGCTGTTGTCGATCGTCAGCTGAACCTCGGCACGACCCAGCGGGCCGCGCGTCGACGTGCCCGCGAAGATGACGTCCTCCATCTTGCCGCCGCGGAGGGTCTTCGCGCCCTGCTCCCCCATCACCCAGGCGAGAGCGTCGACGACGTTCGACTTACCGGAGCCGTTCGGTCCCACGATGCACGTCACACCGGGTTCGAAGACGAAGCTCGTCGGTTGCGCGAACGACTTGAAGCCCTTGAGGGTCAGGCTCTTCAGATGCATCGGGGCACCGATCGTTCGGGGAGAATCACGCCCATACGTTACCGGAAATGCGGGATTCGGCCGGGAGACCGCGCGGGAGGCACCCGAGACCGACACGCGCGACACGCCGTGAAACTGGGAAAATGCTTGACTCGGTGCCCGAACGTTCGCTAGCTTGGGCCACCGACACCTCAAGAAGGGAGGTTACCGATGATGAACATTCAGCTCTCCGCACAGACCAACGGTCTGGTCGCGCACGCTTCCACTGCGCCGCGCCTTGCGTACTCGGTAACCGACCTCGGCGTCGACGGCAACGCTGTCTCCTAGAACAGCACCCGCCCTCGACTGATCCCCTCGGGGATCCGTCCGCGTCGATCGCCCTGTGCGCCACCGCCGCCGAGCGTCATCGATCCGCGGCTCACGCCTCTCGGCATCCGCTCTCCGCGCCCTCTGCGCATCCGTCCGTCCGGCCGTCCGGCCGTCGACGCCGCGTCTTCCGCGTTTCTGCACACCCCTTTCGAAGGAAACCACCGTGAACATCACGCTGTCCCGCAACATCACCCACCCACCGGATACTCAGGACCGCACGGTCCTGCACATCCCCGAACCCGAAGAACTGCGCGCCCTGTCGCTCGGTGATCGCCTGTCACTGCGGATCGGCCTCTGGCTGCTCCGTCGGACGCAACGCCCCCGCCGACCGAAGCGCGAGTTCGCTCCGGCTGCACCGCTGTTCCTCCACGACCAGCACCGCAGCCCCCAGGAGAGCGCGGCGATCCTCGCCTACCACCTCCAGCGTCAGATGCACTGAGAAGGAGAATCGGATGAGCATCCCCCTCAGCGCAGGCGCGACCCTGCATCCGCTCGTGGTTCCGGCCCGGGCGGATGCAGCGGACGCGGGCGAGTTCCGTGAGCTCGCCCGCGTCCGCAACCTCGTCTACCGCGAACTCACCGGACGCGACGAGCAGGATCTGTCGCCGGCCGAACTCCTCCCCCGACTGCGATCGCGCGAGGAGCAGACGACGCTCGTATGGACCGTCCGACTCGCCGACGAGATGATCGGTCGCGTCGTCGTCGATCTCCCCCACGAAGCGGGGTCGCGTGTGGCGATCGCGACCATCGAGTTGCGTCCGCTCGCCTGGGGGCGCGGCATCGGGCGGGCGATCCTCCCTCACGTCGAGGAGGCTGCGCGAGCGCACGGCCGCGGTGTGATCCAGAACTGGACGGAACAGCCCACCGCTGACGGGGCGCGCCTCGAATCGCCCACCGGGCACGGCAGCGTCCCGAACGATCATGTCGCCCGCTTCCTCACCCGCAGCGGCTTCTCGCTCGAGCAGGTGTACCGGATCAGCCTGCTGGACCTCGACGACGTCGCCCGCGCGCGGAGCGCCGAGCTCCTCGCCGAGGCGGAGGCCGCATCGAGCGACTACCGGGTCGTGCGCTGGACGCTGCCGACACCGGCCGAACACCTCGACGGGTACGCCTGGTTGAAGTCGCGTATGTCGACGGACGCACCGTCGGCCGACCTCGACGCCGACGAGGAGGCATGGGATGCGGCACGCGTGCGCCGCATGGAGCAACGGCAGGCCGAGGCGGGTCACACTCTCCAGGTCACCGCCGCCCAGCACATCGTCACGGGCGAACTCGCCGCGTTCACCGAACTCGGCACCGGCACGAGCGGATCGACGACGACGATCCAGCACGACACCCTGGTGCTGCGCGAGCACCGCGGACACCGACTCGGGCTGCGCGTGAAATGCGCAGCCCTACAGAGCTGGACTGCGATCGCGCCGACCTCCCAGCGGGTGATCACCTACAACGCCGAAGAGAATCGGCCGATGCTCGCCATCAACGAAGCGATCGGCTTCACCGCGCGCGCCTACGAGGGCGCTTGGAAAAAAGAACTGACATGACCACCCCGACGACGGTCGTCCCCCTCGCCGTTCCCCTGACGCTCGACGACCCCGACGCCGCGGGGTTCCTCGCCTATGGCGAACTCGGCCACCGGGTATGCGACGAGATGGTCGGCCTGCCCGATCTCGCACCGACCGCCGCGCAGATGCTGCCCGCGTGGCACGACACGACCGACACACTGCACACGGGCTTCCTCGCCCGACGGGGCGACCGCATCGTCGGCGCCGTCACCGTCGACTACGCCCAGGACGCGGGGGCGCGGGCGGCCGAGCTCGACCTGCTCGTGCCGGAGGAGCACTGGAGCGAAGGCGTCGAAGAGGCTCTGCTCGATCGCGCCGAGGACGAGGCGCGCGCACGCGGACGCGACATCCTCCAGATCTGGAGCCTGCACCGCCCGATCGAGGCTGATCGGATGCTGGTCCCGAAGACCGGCTGGGGACGAGTGCCCGCGATCGCGCTGACCGACCTGCTGGGGGCGCGCGGCTACCGACTCGAGCAGGTCGAACGCAACAGCGAACTCGATCTCACCGCCGACCCGGCGCCGCTGCGCGACGCTCTGGAGCAGGCGATGAGCCGAGCCGGTTCCGACTACCGCCGCATCGAGTGGAATCTGCCGACCCCGCCGGAGCTGCGCGACGGCTACGCCGATGTGCTGGCACGGTTGGTGACCGATGCACCGAGCGGCGACATGGAGTTCGACGCCGAGGAGTGGGATGCCGCACGCGTCGTGCGTCGTGATGCCCGCCTCACGAGCGCCGGCCAGATGGTCTCCGTCGCCGCGGTGCGACATGTGCCGACCGGCGCGATCGTCGCGTACAACGAGCTGCTCATCGGCGAGGACCGCGCGGGCGTGACGCATCAGTTCGGCACGCTCGTCGCTCGGGAGCACCGCGGGCATCGGCTCGGCACCATCGTCAAGTGCGCAAACCTGCTGCGGTGGCGCGAACTCGCGCCCGACTCGACGCGGGTCTCGACCTTCAATGCCGAGGAGAACCGGCCGATGCTCGACATCAACGAGGCGATCGGTTTCGTACCGGTCTCGTATGTCGGGGCGTGGCAGAAGAAGCTCTGAGGAGGAACGGATGGCCCTGTGGTCGGAGCGCACATCGTGGATGTGACATTCGAGGAGAAGCGTATCCTCGTGCACCTCGATGACGGCCGCGCGTTGGCCGCCCCGCTGACCTCGGTGGGGCCGACGGTCGCGGCGATGAGTGCTGCGGAGCGCGCGGGCTGGATCCTCACCGATTCCGGCCACGGTGTGAACTGGCCCGCTGCCGGGCAGACCTCGGAAGGGGGCGCCCTGAGCGTCTGGAGCATCGAACAGGACGCCCTCTTCGAAGAAGCCCTCGCGGAGCTGGAGTCCGCCGCGTGGAAACCCGATGCCCTCGCCCCCCGTTCGCGAGCGCTGGTTGCGCTCTGGCGGCTGGTCGCCGACGGATACAACGGCGGCCTTATCCAGTTCCTGGGCAACTGGGGCATCGCCGAAGTGCAAACCGCCCGCGCGGCGCTCTCCGAATGCGGGGCGCACCGCACCAACGCCGCGCTCCAGGAGTTCTGGGATCTCATCGGCCCGATCACGGAGTCCGAAGAGGTCAGCACGATAGACGACGTCTACCGCGCGGTCGCGGGCGAGCTCGCCCCTCGTGTCGACGAGATCGACGAGGACTTCTGGGATGCCGCAAAAGAGCTGACGCTGCGTGTGCCGCTGACCTATGGGCCCGCGCGCTCGGCGCTGGAGTCGCCTGCAGCGGAGTCCCCGGCCGTCGGGTACGACGAGTGAGCGCGGCTCCCGATGCCGCGACCGAGGCGTACAAGCGAGCTCTCGTGGACGAAGCGCTGACCCGCACTCCCCGCGGGGGCTTTCCCGAGATCGAACGGCGCTAGGGGCTTCGCCCCGGAACCCTGTTCGATTGGGTCGACGCGTACGGGCCGCCCAAGCTCCCTACCCCCTTCTCCGCACTCCACTTCTGGATCGGCACGACAGCGCAGACCGAAGCGTAGTTCTTCTCCTACTTCGAGGTGCCCGACTCCTATTGGCAGGATGAGGAGGCATCCGCGGTCGATGCCGGTATCGGATTCAGCGTCGATCTCGACGAAGAACACGTGTACGACGAAGACCTGTTGCTCGTCATCCACCACGATGTCCCGCGCTCGGTCGCGGAGCTCGTCGCCGAGAGCACCCTCGAAGCGGAAGTCTCGACAGCAGCGATCGAAAAGAAGTGCGCTGAACTCGGCATCCACGACGCGAACGCCATGTTCGTCTACGGCGATCCGACCCAGGTGGTCACCGATACGACCAAGCTTTACAACGGACTCGCCTACATCGGCCTGTTCGCGGGCTGATCCGGCGATCACTTCGGAGTTCGAACGTGCCTCAGCCGCACGCCCAATCGAAGGCATCGGACTCGAGGTCGATCTGAGCGTTGCCTCCACCACCGAAGTTCGTCCCGACGATCTCTTCGATCTCCAGATACCAGGGAGTCAGCCCGTCCGGCATCGCCTGCACGGGAAACGCGGTTCCACCGAGATGACTCATCCCCCACAGCGGCGCGGCCCACGGGCGCAGTTCGTAACGCTCGTCCAACGGACTCGAGTAGTCATCGGGCGCGACGACACCCGCACCGACCTCTCCGGGGGCGAATCCGGCGTTGGGATCGACGCGCGGAACCAGCCACACGTCCGTCGTCGGTTCGTGAGTGTCCCAGGCGTTGCAGCCCTCGCTCTCGTCGGACCAGGAGCCGGGCAGGCGCAGATCACCTCGCGGTGCCGTGGGCCCTGCGGCGAGCTCGTCTGCCGTCAGCCAGAGCAGCGCGAACTCTCCGTCGATGAGGTCGCGCCGCCGACGAAGGCCAGGATGTTCGACGGCCTCGGCCAGATCACGCAGGAAGGGGTCGGCCGACCCTGCATCCGCGATCACGGGATCGGGCGCGAACTGGCCCTCACCGGCGAAGAACGCGATTCCCGGATACCGGCTCCCCTGCCGCCGATAGTCCTCGGGCAGCCATAGGGTGACGACGTGCATCATCGGGAGTCCGGTCGCAGAGCTTCGCGGCCAGTGCCTCCAATCGACACCCGGGCCATAGCTTCCGGCCCACCCGGCAGGAGGCTGCGGAGGCACCGGCGCAACCGCCGCACGGCCGGGAGCCGCGGCGACTCCATCGTGAGAGCGGAAGAGGAGATTCCATGCGGTGGGCGTCGAGGTCATACCGAGAGACTAGACGCTACGGGGGAGACTGGACTCCGAGCGGAGCGGTCATGGCCTCCGCTGGCAGCGCGGACAGTAGTGCGAGGAGCGATTCATGAAGCTCTCCCGCACGATGGGCTTTCCGCAGCGCGGGCAGGGTTTGCCGCCGCGCCCGTAGGCGTTCAACGAGTGGGCGAAGTATCCCGCCTGGCCGTTGACGTTGACGTACTGCGCATCGAAACTCGTACCACCCTCGGCGAGGGCCTTGGCGAGCACGGAGCGGACCTCGCCGAGAAGCCGACGCGCGGCCTGCGTCGACAGTCGGTCGGCCGGGGTCTCGGGGTGGATGCGAGCGGCCCACAGCGCCTCGTCGGCGTAGATGTTGCCGATGCCGCTGACGACCGTCTGGTCGAGGAGAACCCGTTTGATCGCGCTGCCGCGTTTGGCCAGGGCCGCGCGGAAGATCACGTCGTCGAAGAACGGATCGATCGGGTCGCGGGCGATGTGCAGCACCTGCGATGGCACGGCGCTCGGGCCGTCGGCGACGAGAGCGTCGACGGCGAGTGATCCGAACGTGCGCTGGTCGGCGAACACGACGGCGAGCTCGCCGTGCGTCGGATGTTCGATGTGCAGTCGGATGCGCTCGTGACGCTCGGCCGAAGCATCCGGCGCGCGCAGCAGCATCTGACCGCTCATCCCGAGATGCGCGATCAAGGCGGAGTCATCCGACTCGAGCGGCATCCACAGGAACTTGCCGCGTCGCGAGGCCGTGACGACACGACGCCCTTCGAGGCGACGCACGAAATCCGCAGCGCCGGCCGGATGCCGGGTGAGGGCACGCTCGTCGAACACGCTGACACCCGTGATGATCGCGCCGGTCATGGCGGGAGCGAGCCCCGCTCGGACGACCTCGACTTCGGGAAGCTCAGGCACGTTCGCTGAGGAAGCGCCAGGCGCTGAGCGCCGCAGCCATCTCGGCCGTCTTCTTGCTGCTGCCCAGGCCGTTCATCCGGACATCGCCGACGACGACCGTCGCCGTGAAGCGCCGATCGTGATCCGGACCGCTGGCGACCACCCCGTAGACGGGCGGGGTCGCGCCGATACGTGCGGCCAGCTCTTGCAGGCTGGTCTTCGGGTCCATCGCCGCGCCGTAGCGCTCGGGGTCGTCGAGCAGCGGCCGGGTGAGTCGCAGAACGAGCTCGGTCGCCGCATCCGGACCCGCCGAGAGGTAGGTCGCGCCGATGACGGCTTCCATGGTGTCGGCGAGGATCGAGTCCTTGTCGCGTCCACCGGTCTGCTCTTCGCCGCGTCCCAGGAGAAGGTGACTGCCGAGATCGATTCCTCGTGCCACCTCGGCCAGCGCCACGGTCGACACGACGCTCGCTCGGCGCTTCGCCAGCTGCCCCTCATCGAGTTCGGGGTGCGTGGTGAACAGCATCACGGTCACCGCCTGCCCGAGCACCGAGTCCCCGAGGAACTCGAGACGCTCGTTGTGCGGGATGCCGCCGTGCTCGTAGGCGTAGGAACGATGAGTGAGCGCCAACTCCAGAAGCTCCGCGTCGATATCGACGCGGAGCTTTGCTGGGAGAGGTCGCTTCCCCTCAGGGACCTCCGTCACGATGACTCGCGACTCAGACGTCAGCGACCTTGCGGCCCTTGTACTCGAGGAACAGCTCGGTGCCCTGCGAGTCGGTGACGACCTTCGCCTGGTGCGGACGGCTGTAGACGACCTTGCCGTTCTCGATCGTCTTCACGAGGGCGACGGGCGCCGCCTTCCACTGCGCGCGGCGCGAGCGGGTGTTCGAACGGGAAACCTTGCGCTTCGGGGGGTTACCAGCCATGACTAGCTCTCTTCTTTCTCGGCGGCGCGGCTCTGTGCCGTTCCGTCTTGGTCTGTGATCTGCTGGAGCGCACTCCATCGAGGATCGATGGGAGCGGCCTGCTCCGTCCCGGTGCTCGCGGTCAGCCTTTCGCCCGTTTCCGGGTCGAGACCCAGGCAATCCGGCTGACACACCGGCTGAAATGGAAGCGCCAAAACGGTCGCATCCCTGACGAGAGTTTCAAGATCCACGTGGTCGTCTTGAACCTCGAAGTCAGTTTCTTCCTCACCAGGATACGCGAAAAGCTCCTGGAACTCGACTTCGACGGGCCGAGCGATGTCGATGAGGCATCGACCGCACACGCCGACGTACTCCGCGTCGGCCGCTCCGGAGACGAGAATCCCCTCGTGCACGGACTCCAGTCGCACGTCGAGGTCGAGGTTCGAGCCCTTCTCGAACGAAACGATCCCCTCGCCCCACTGCTCGGGAAGCGTCACCGTGAAGGTATGCTCGCGCATCTCCCCCGGCCGCCGGACGATGTCGCGGACGGGCAGGATGAAGGGGCCGTTCAGTCGGGATCGCACCCGACAATGCTACCGGCCCTCACCGGCGCGGGGCTGGACGAACGCTCCGTCTCAGATCCCCCGGGCGCCCGTGTCGAGGAACTCGGCCACCACCGGCGGGACGAACGGGGAGATGTCGCCCCCGAGCGAGGCCACCTGACGCACGAGTGAGCTCGACACCAGCGCGTGCGCGGGATCGGGCAGGAGGAATACGGTCTCGATGTCGGCGAGGTGGCGGTTCACGATCGCCATCGGCGACTCGTAGGCCACGTCGATCTGCGATCGGATGCCCTTGACGAGGACTCCCGCATTCACGTCGCGCGCGTAGTCGACGAGCAGCCCCATGCTCCACGAGCCGATGATGATGTTGCCGGGCATCCCGTCGTCGGCGATCGATCGCTCCAGCAAGGACATGCGCTGAGCGATCGGGAGCATCGCCTCCTTGCCGGGGTTGTGCACGACGAGCACGTGGAGCTCGTCGAACAGGGTCGCGGCCCGCCGGATCACGTCGAGGTGTCCGAGCGTGGGCGGATCGAAGGAACCGGGGACGACGGCGATCCTGCTGCTCATGCCCACCAGCCTAGGGCACCTCTCCGATGCACTCCCCGTGCGGCGACATCGAGCTCAGTTCTTCGCGAGCGCGGCTCTGTCCTCGTCACTCACTCGCCGGAGGATCGCGTCGCGCAGACCGGCGTGTCGCGTGAGGTCGGGGTCAGCCGCGAGGATCTCCTCACCCAGCTCGCGAGCACGCACGATGAGGCCCGCGTCCTTCACGACCCGGAGGAGTTTGAGCGAGGAGCGCACGCCCGCCTGGGCGGCGCCGAGCACGTCGCCTTCGCCGCGCAGCTCGAGATCGACCTCGGCCAGCGCGAAGCCATCGAGCGTAGCCGCGACGGCATCGACGCGCTCTCGGGCGACGGAGCCGGACTCGGCCTCCGTGACCAGCAGGCAGAGCCCCGGGACGCCACCGCGACCGACGCGTCCACGCAGTTGGTGGAGTTGGGACACGCCGAAGCGATCGGCGTCGAGCACGATCATGGTCGACGCGTTCGGAACGTCGACGCCGACCTCGATCACGGTCGTCGCGAGCAGGAGATCGATCTCGCCGCGCGCGAACGCCTGCATGACCGCATCCTTCTCGTCGGACGGCATCCGCCCGTGCAGGACCGCACGTCGCAACCCGCCGAGTGTGGGATGGGTCGCGAGCGCCTCATCGAGCTGCACGACGCCCCAGCGCGGGCCGTTCCCGCCTTCCGACGCGATCGCCGGCTGCTCCCCCGCCTCGCCGGTCTTCTTGGTCGTGTCGATGGCCGCGCACACCGCGAAGACCTGACGCCCCTGGGCGATCTCCTCGGCCGCGCGTTCCCAGACACGGTTGAACCACCCGGGATGCTCGGCGAGCGGAGCGACGAAGGACTCGATGCCCGCGCGCCCCGCCGGCATCGTCCGGATGACGGAGGTGTCGAGGTCGCCGAAGACCGTCATGGCCACCGTGCGCGGGATCGGGGTCGCGGTGAGCACGAGTGCGTGCGGGCTCGAGCCCTTCGCGCGCAGCGCCTCGCGCTGCTCGACGCCGAAGCGGTGCTGTTCATCGACGACCACGAGACCGAGGTCGGCGAACGTGGTCTTCTCGCCGAGGAGTGCGTGGGTGCCGACCACGATCAATGCCTGGCCGGAGGCGACGCGCAGGGCGGCCTTGCGTCGCTCGGCAGCCGGCATCTGGCCGGTGAGGAGAGTCGGCATCACGAGCGGAGCCAGTTCGCGACCGAGCATCTTGGTGATCGAGCGCAGATGCTGCCCCGCGAGCACCTCGGTCGGGGCGATGAGCGCCGCCTGTCCCCCGCTCTCGGCCACCTGGAGCATCGCCCTCAGCGCGACGAGCGTCTTTCCCGAACCGACCTCGCCCTGCACCAGCCGGTTCATCGGCCACGCGCCGATCAGGTCTTCGGCGACCTGCGCACCGACCGTCTGCTGGTCGGGCGTGAGCGTGTAGGGCAACGCGGCATCGAAGCGCTCGAGCAGCCCTCCCGGCGACGCGGCGCGGGGGGTCGCGGAGAGCGCGCGCACCGCATCACGCTGCTGGAGCAGAGCGGTCTGCAGGGTCAATGCCTCGTGCATGCGCAGAGTGCGCACCGCAGGATCGATGTCGTTCTTGGTGCGGGGCCGATGGATGAGCTCGATGGCCTCGCGCGCGGTGAGGAGCTCCTCTCGGGATCGCACGGATTCCGGGAGCGGATCGGGCACGTCGACGAGCGCATCGATCACCCGACCGACGAATCTCGCGATCTGCCAGGTCTGTACCGTCGACGTCGCCGGGTAGATCGGGATCGGCACCGAAGCGCGGGCATCCGCACTGCGTCGAGCGGAATCCTCGTCATCGAACAACTCGTACTCGGGATGCGCGAACTGCGTCACGCCGTTGAACTCCCCGACCTTGCCGGAGAACACGCCTCGCCGACCCACCGCGAGATCGTTCGACCGCCACTCCGCCTGACCGATGTTCTTCGCGAAGAACGTCAGCGACATCCGACCGATCCCGTCGCCGATCACGACGTCCACCATCGCCCCGTTGCGATTGCGCATGCGACGAAAGCTCGACGAGAGCACCTCGGCCACGATCGTCACCGTTTCGCCGAGCGGGAGCTCGCGGATCGGAGTCAGCTCGCCCGGATCGGCGTAGCGGCGCGGATAGTGCGAGAGAAGATCGCCCACCGTGCGCATCGAGAACGCCCGATCCAGCGTCTTCGCGGTCGTCGTACCCAACGCGTCGTCGAGCGACGAATCCAGGGTGAGCGACATGCATCGAGTCTAGGGAACGCCACCGACACCCGCGTCACTCCGCCTGTCGTATCGTGAACGGGTGACGAGGATCATCGCCGGTACGGCCGGAGGAACGCGCCTGGAGGTGCCGGACGCCGGCACCCGCCCCACGAGCGATCGGGTGCGGGAGTCGCTCTTCGGAGCGCTCGAGTCGTTCGGCGCCATCGATGACGCCCGGGTGCTCGATCTGTACGCCGGCTCCGGCGCCCTGGGGCTGGAGTCGCTCAGCCGCGGCGCTCGCAGCGCCGATCTGGTCGAACGGGGGCGCGCCGCCGCAGCGATCGTGCGCAAGAACTCCGCGGCCGTCGCACGCGCCGGCGGAGTCGCGGCGGCCCGCGTGCACGAGAGCGCCGTGCATCCGTTCCTGGTGCGTGCGCAGGGCCCGTTCGACCTGGTGTTCACCGACCCGCCGTACGACCTCGATGACGAGGCGATGACCGCGGATCTCGTCGCCCTCGCGCCATTGCTGTCCCCCGACGCACTGGTCGTGGTCGAGCGTGCGCGCCGATCGACACCCCCGGATCTCGACGCCGCGGGGCTCGAGCTCGTGCGCGAGAAGACCTACGGCGACACCACAGTGTGGTGGGGGCAGCCGCTCGACGGCGCGGATCGCGATCAGCCCGCGGCGGAGTCCCAGTCGCGATAGGGGTCCCAACCCCGGACATCCACGGGTTCGCCATCGCACAGCACACCGTCACCGGATCGCTCGACCACGCGTCCGATCACGCGGAAGCCCGGAGCGAGCATCCCCTCGGGGAAGGTGGCCAGAAGGGCGTGGTCCTCGCCTCCGGCCAGGGCACGACGCGCATCCGGCCCGAGCGCGTGCCCGTCGAGTGCGAGGGTGACACCGGAGGCATCCGCCAGGCGACCGGCGTCGAGCGCGAGCCCGTCGGACACGTCCATCATCGCGGTCGCACCCGTCACGGCGGCCATCGGTCCGAGGCCGATCGGCGGTGACGGTCGCAGCTGGGCGGCGACCGCGGCCGCCTCACCGTCGCCGAGCCTCGACGGATCGACGGGGACAGGCGTCTCGCCGTCGCGGAAACGACCGAACAGCACCGCCAGCCCGTGGGCCGCGAGGCCCAGCTCACCGGCGATGGCGACGGATTCCCCGGGCCGCGCGCCCGAGCGGGTGATGGCCGAGCGCCCCTCGAGATCGCCGAGGGCGGTGACCGCGACGGTCAGCACATCCGAGACCGTCAGATCGCCCCCGACCACCGCGCACCCCGGCGCGAGCGCCTCGCACGCGTCGCGGAAGCCGTCGGCCAGCCGCTCGACGAACGACAGCCGCAGATCGCGAGGGACGGCGAGGGCGACCAGCAGGGCTGTCGGACGAGCCCCCATCGCGGCGACATCGGCGAGGTTGACCGCGGCGGCCTTCCACCCGAGGTCGTAGCCGGAGGTCCAGGCGAGACGGAAGTCGGGACCGTGCACGAGGGTGTCGGTCGTCGCGACCACCGAACCCGATGGGGCGGAGATCACCGCCGCGTCGTCTCCGGGACCGAGGATCGTGTGCGATCCGGGCGGCGTGCGCGACAGGATCGCGCGCAGGATGCTTCCCTCCGAGAGCTCGCCGAGCAGGGGGTCGTGGTTCTCGGGTCGGGAGGGCATGAACTCAAAGGTAGCCTGGAAGCATGCCCCTCTTCCGTCGCCTCGCTGCTGCCGTCGCGGTCGCCGGCGCCGCTGCGATCGCCCTCGCCGGATGCTCCACGACGATCCACCTCGAGCCCGCGGATGATGCGAACAACCCGGCCTGTGCGAACGTATCGGTGCTGCTGCCCGAGAACGTCGCCGGCTTCGACCGGGTATGGACGGATGCCCAGGCCACGGGAGCATGGGGTGATCCGACGATCGTGCTCCGCTGCGGCGTCGCCCCGCCCGCGCCGTCGGATCTCGTCTGCACGACGATCGGCAGCGTGGACTGGCTCGTGCTCGACCAGGAGGAAGAGCGTCAACGCCTGGTCACCTACGGGCGCGACCCCGCCGTCGAGGTCATCATCCGACGCGGCGCCGAGATCGACTTCCGCACGGTCGTCGAGAAGCTCTCCGCCAGCATCCAGCCCGGGCTCGAGCGGGCGACCGCGAAATGCACCGACCGCGTGGAGTCCCCCGCCGGCTGAGCGCGGTCTCCTAGACTCGCGGCATGAACCCTCAGCCCGCGAATCGAACTCCCGTCATCGCCGCCGTCCTGGTGGGCGTCGGCGCTCTCCTCAGCTCCCTCGCCGGCTACCTCTTCGTGCTCGGCGGCGTGCCGAATGTCCCGCGGGCCTGGATCCTGCCCGATCCGCTCGGGTGGGGCTTCGGCCGCGGAGGCTCTCCGCTGCCGGTCCTGGGCATGCTCCTGGCGCTCGTCGTGCTGAGCGGCCTGACCTGGCTCTTCGTGAGAATGATCGTCCGCGGAGCTCTTCCCGGGCGCGGGGCCGCCGTCTTCTTCGGCACCTGGGGTGCCGTGATGATCGCGTCCGCAGCCGCCGGCCTCGTCCGTGCGCCGCTGACCCTCGCGTACCTCCAGATCGACCCCACGCAGATCGAGATCTACCAGGTGCAGTTCTTCACGATCAGCACCGCGGGAGTCACCTGGGCACTCGTCTGGGGGTGGGTCACCGCTCTCGTGGCCGCGATCGTCCACCGCGCTGCAGCCGGCCCGGCGGCGCCGAGCGGTGCGTACGGCGCCGGGCATCCCGCACCTGCGTACCCGCCCCAGCAGGCGTATCCGCAGCAGCAGTACCCGGGCCCGCACCCCGGCCAGCCTCAGCCTCCGACAGCGGGCTGAGGCACCTCGCGTCGCCGATCAGCGGCGCAGGCCCGCCTCGATGAGCTCCGAGATCAGGTCGCCGTAGCTGAGACCGGAGGCCACCCAGCACTTCGGGAACATCGAGATCGGGGTGAACCCCGGCATCGTGTTGAGCTCGTTGACGACGAGGTCGCCCTCCGGAGTGAGGAACATGTCGACGCGCGCCAGCCCGCGACCGTCCACGGCCTCGAACGCGCTCACACCCGCGCTCTGGATCGCCGCGATCTCGGCATCCGTGAGCACGGCCGGGCACACGACATCGACGCCGTCTCCCCCGAGGTACTTGCCCTCGAAGTCGTAGAACCCGCGCGAGGTCAGCACGATCTCGCCGGGCAGCGATGCGCGCACGCCGTCGGCGCCCTCGAGCACCGCCACCTCGATCTCACGTCCGCTGACGCCGGTCTCGATCAGTACCTTGTCGTCTTCGGCGAACGCGATCGCGAGCGCCGCGTCGAGTTCGTCCAGCGCCTCCACCTTCGACACGCCGACGCTCGAGCCCGCACGCGCGGGCTTGACGAACAGCGGGAGGCCCAGTTCGGCAGCCTGTGCGCGCACCTGCGCGGCATCCTGCTCCCATGCACGGCGCCGAACCGTGACCCAGGGCGCCACGACGATGCCGGCTGCCTGCAGCGCGATCTTCATGAAGTGCTTGTCCATGCAGAGCGCCGAGTCGAGCACACCGCCACCGGCATACGGCACCTCGAGGGTGTCGAAGTACCCCTGGATCGTGCCGTCCTCTCCGTGCGGGCCGTGGAGGATCGGGAGCACCACGTCGATCTCACCGAGACCGTCGATCGTTCCGTCGACACGGACGACGCGCAGCGTGCGGTCTCCGCCGGGTTCGGGCCACAGCACGCGGGTGCCGTTGTCGACCACCTCAGGGAGGTGCGCGGCATCGAGCGGGAACTTGGCCGGGTCGTCGTCCTCGAGAACGAAGGCGCCCTCGCGGGTGATCCCGACAGGGATCACGTCGTAGCGACCACGATCAATCGCGCCCAGCACTCCGCCCGCCGTTGCGGAACTGATCGAATGCTCGCTGGAGCGCCCTCCGAACAGCACCACCACCGTCTGCTTGTCCATGGTTGGTCCTCTCCCCCTGCGGGGTGTCGTCGTCCGTCGTCAGGTGGGGTGCGATGTCGCGCGGGCTCATCTTGCCGTCGAGCACCATCTTCACCTGTTCGACGATGGGCATGTGCACCTCGGACTCGCGTGCCAGCTGCAGGATCGGCGCGACGGACGCGAGTCCCTCGGCGGTCTGCTGCATCTGCTTGACGACGTCCTGGAAGCTGTATCCCTGGCCGAGCAGACGCCCGGCCGTGTTGTTGCGGCTCAACGGCGACTGGCAGGTCGCGATCAGATCGCCCAGTCCCGCCAGCCCCTGGAGCGTCTCCGGGTGCGCACCGTTGGCGACCGCGAAGTCGGTCATCTCGACCAGTCCGCGGGTGATGATCGACGCCTTCGTGTTCTCGCCGTAGCCGACGCCGTCGACGATCCCGATCGCGACGGCGATGAGGTTCTTGAGCACTCCGCCGAACTCGGTGCCGATCACATCGGTGTTCACGAAGGTGCGGAAGTAATCGTTGCGCGCGGCACGGGCGACCGTCTCGGCCGTCTCCTGGCTGCGCGACGAGATGACGGCGGCCGTCGGCTGCTCCCGAGCGATCTCGAGCGCGAGGTTGGGTCCCGAAGCGATGGCCACTCGGTCGGGATCGCAGCGGAGCTCCTGCTGGATGACCTGGCTCATGCGCAGTCCGGTGCCGCGCTCGACGCCTTTCATGAGGCTGACGATCTTGGCGTCCGAGCCGGCGAGCAGCGGCCGCAACGCCTTCAGGTTCTCGCGCAGGGATTGGCTGGGCACGGACAGGTAGACCTGATCGACGCCCTCGAGCGCGGTCGCGAGCTCATGCGTCGCGGCCATCGACCGCGGAAGGTTGATGCCGGGGAGGTATCGCGAGTTGCGCTTGGCCTCGTTGATCTCCTGCGCCAGCTCGGCTCTGCGTGCCCACATGGTGACCTGGGCGCCGCCGTCGGCGAGGATCTTGCCGAAGGTCGTGCCCCAGCTGCCGGCGCCGATCACGGCGACGCGCGGCCCCTGGTGCGTCGTTCGCTTAGGAGTCAAGGCGCCCCGTCTCCTTCTGACCGTGCGTCGACGGGTTCCACCGCTCGGCGGGGGCCTTCTCGTCGCGCAGCTCTTCGAGCAGAACGGTGATCGCGTTCATCAACCGCGTGGTGGCTTCGTTCAAGGCGGCTTGATCGCCGCCGCGCCCCTGGAGGTCGGAGACGTCGACGGGGTCGCCGACGATCACGTCCACGGGCTTCCGGAGCGGCCAGAGGCTCAGCCCCTTCTGGTACCGGCCCATGATCTCCTGGGTGCCCCACTGGGCCATCGGGATCAGCGGGATGCCGTCGGTCAGGGCCAGGCGGACCGCGCCGGACTTACCGCGCATGGGCCACAGGTCGGGATCGCGGGTGAGGGTGCCCTCGGGGTAGACGATGACCCCGCGACCGTGCTCGACGATCTCCTTCGACTGCAGCATCGTCTGCTTGGCCGCCGTGGCCGACGATGCCCGCGCCACGGGGATCATGCCCGTCCTGCGCAGGATCCATCCGAGAACCGGCACACGGAAGAGGCTCTCCTTCGCCATGAACCTTGGTGCGCGTCCGATTCGCCACACGGCGACCGCCACGATCAGCGGATCGAACTCCGAATAGTGGTTCGGCGCGAGCACGTACGCCCCGTCGCGCGGGAGCTTCTCCGGGTTCCTCACCCGGATCTTCGCGATCAACGAGACGAGAGGGAGGACGATCACTGCGACCGGCCAGAAGATGCTGGGCCGCGTCGTCTCCGGCGACCTGTTGCGCATCGGCGTCACCGGAGGACGTCGAAGTCGGCGCCGAGCGCGTCGAGCTTCGCGAGGAACTTCTCGTAGCCGCGGCTGAGGATGTCGACCCCCGAGACCTTGGACTCGCCGGAAGCGGTGAGCGCCGCGATCACGTGGCTGTACCCGCCCCGGAGATCGGGCACGACGATGTCGGCGCCGTGCAGCGGGGTCGGCCCCGTGATGACGGCGGCCTGCTCGAGGTCGCGGCGCGGCACGCGGCGCGGTCCGGCCTGCAGCCCGCGCGGGTGGACGACGATGTCGGCGCCCATCTTCACGAGCGCCTCGGTGAAGCCCATGCGGTTCTCGTACACCGTCTCGTGCACGACCGACCGGCCGTTGGCCTGGGTGAGGGCGACCACGAGCGGCTGCTGCCAGTCGGTCATGAAGCCGGGGTGGACGTCGGTCTCGACGACCACGGGGCGCAGTTCGCCTTCACGACGGAAGAGGATGCCGTCCTCCTGGATGTCGAACCATCCGCCCGCCTTGCGGAAGACGTTGAGGAAGGTCAGCATCTCCTGCTGCTTCGCGCCGCCGACGAAGATCTCGCCGTCGGTCGCCAGAGCGGCGGATGCCCAGGAAGCCGCCTCGTTGCGGTCGAAGATCGACCGGTGATCGTAGCCGCGGAGCTTCTCGACGCCCTCGATGACGATGACCCGGTTGGGCTCGTACGAGATGATCGCGCCCATCTTCTGGAGCACGGCGATGAGATCCATGATCTCGGGCTCGATCGCTGCGTTGCGCAGCTCCGTCACGCCCTCCGCTCGCACGGCCGTCAGCAGGACCTGCTCGGTCGCGCCGACGCTCGGGTACGGGAGGTGGATGTTCGCGCCGTGCAGGCGACCGTTGGGGGTCGACAGACGGATGCCGCTGGGGAGCTTCTCGACGACGGCGCCGAACTTGCGGAGCGCGTCGAGGTGGAAGTCGATGGGGCGGTCGCCGATGCGGCACCCGCCGAGGTCGGGGATGAACGCCTGACCGAGACGGTGCAGCAGCGGGCCGCAGAAGAGGATCGGGATGCGCGATGCACCGGCGTGGGCGTCGATCTCCTCGAAGTGCGCCGACTCGACGTCGCTCGGGTCGAAGACGAGCGCACCGGGCTCGTCACCCTCGGACACGCGCACGCCGTGCACCTCGAGGAGGGAGCGGACGACCGCGACGTCGCTGATCGCGGGCACGTCGCGGAGGGTGCTGACGGTCTCACCGAGGAGGGAGGCGACCATCGCCTTGGTGGCGAGGTTCTTCGCCCCCTTGACGTCGACGCGGCCGCGCAGCGGGCGTCCGCCTCGAATCGCGAGGACGTCTCCGGTGAGTGCGGGGACTCCGTCCGGAAGAGCGTCGCGCACGGGTGTCGTCATTCGGAGCCTCACTTCAGTTCACTGTGTTCGGGGCGGGTGCCCCTCAGCCACCCGCCTCCACCGCGTTACTGAACGGGAAGGGTCCGGGGCCGCCACGACTCGCGACGGGCCTCGAACTGCGCGATCTTGTCTTCGTTGCGCAGCGTGAGCCCGATGTCATCGAGCCCTTCGAGGAGCCGCCATCTAGTGTAATCGTCGATACCGATCTCGGCCTGGATGTCGCCGATCGACGCGGTGCGCGCCTCGAGGTCGACGGTCATCCGAACCCCGGGATTCCGCTCGATCTCGGCCCAGAAACGCTCGAGATCCTCTTCGGAGATCGTTGCGGCGAGCAAGCCCTGCTTGCCCGAGTTACCGCGGAAGATGTCGGCGAAGCGCGGGCTGAGCACCACTTTGAAGCCGAAGTCGCGCAGCGCCCAGACGGCGTGCTCGCGGCTCGAGCCGGTGCCGAAATCGGGACCGGCCAGCAGCACGGAGGCGCCCTGATACGACGGCTGGTTGAGCACGAACTCGGGGTCCTGCCGCCAGCCGTGGAACAGCGCGTCCTCGAAGCCGGTCTTGGTGACCCGCTTGAGGAAGACGGCGGGGATGATCTGGTCGGTGTCGACGTTCGACCGCTTCAGAGGAGCGGCGATGCCGGTGTGGGTGGTGAACTTCTCCATGATCAGACCTCCAGATCGCTTGGGCTCGACAGGGTTCCGCGGATGGCCGTGGCCGCCGCGACGAGGGGCGACACGAGGTGCGTGCGCCCGCCCTTGCCCTGCCTGCCTTCGAAGTTGCGGTTCGAGGTCGATGCGCAGCGCTCCCCCGGTGCCAGCTGGTCGGGGTTCATGCCCAGGCACATCGAGCACCCGGCGAAACGCCACTCGGCGCCGAAGTCCTTGATGATCCGGTCGAGGCCCTCGGCCTCGGCCTCGAGGCGTACACGCGCCGAGCCCGGCACCACCATCACGCGCACCCCGTCCGCCTTCTTCTTGCCCTCGATGATCGATGCGAAGGCGCGCAGGTCCTCGATGCGGCTGTTCGTGCACGACCCCATGAAGACGGCATCCACCGGCACCTCCTTGAGAGGCGTCCCCGGCGTGAGGTCCATGTACTCGAGTGCGCGCTCCGCGGCGGCGCGCTCGTTCGGATCGGTGATCGCGGCGGGATCCGGCACCGCCGCCGAGAGCGAACTTCCCTGTCCGGGGTTGGTGCCCCAGGTCACGAACGGCTCGAGGTCGTCGGCGTCGATGAACACCTCGGCGTCGAACGCGGCGCCGTCGTCGGAGGGCAACGTGCGCCAGTAGGCGACGGCATCCTCCCAGTCCTGGCCCTTCGGCGCGTGCGGACGCCCCTCGAGGTAGTCGAAGGTTGTCTGGTCGGGCGCGACCATTCCGGCGCGGGCACCTGCCTCGATCGACATGTTGCAGATCGTCATGCGCCCCTCCATCGAGAGGGCGCGGATCGCGCTGCCGCGGTACTCGAGCACGTAGCCCTGGCCACCGCCGGTGCCGATCTTCGCGATCACGGCGAGGATGATGTCCTTGGCGGTGACGCCGGGTCGCAGCGTTCCCTCGACGTTGATGGCCATCGTCTTGAACGGCTTCAGGGGCAGCGTCTGGGTCGCCATGACGTGCTCGACCTCGCTCGTACCGATGCCGAAGGCCATGGCGCCGAAGGCACCGTGGGTCGAGGTGTGCGAGTCGCCGCAGACGACCGTGATGCCCGGCATGGTGAGTCCGAGTTGCGGGCCGACCACGTGGACGATCCCCTGCTCGGCGTCTCCCAGGGAGTGCAGGCGGACTCCGAACTCGGCGGCGTTGCGGCGCAGCGTCTCGATCTGCGTGCGGCTGGTGAGATCGGCGATCGGCTTGTCGATCTCCCACGTCGGAGTGTTGTGGTCCTCCGTGGCGATCGTGAGGTCGAGGCGGCGCAGCGGTCGCCCTTCCGAGCGCAGGCCGTCGAAGGCCTGCGGACTGGTGACCTCGTGCACGAGGTGCAGGTCGATGTAGATGAGATCCGGCTCGCCGTTCTCGCCCTTGACGACCAGGTGGTCGTCCCAGACCTTCTCGGCGAGGGTTCTCGGGCGTGAGGAATCGACGTCGACTGCGGGGGTGTTCATGGCTCTTCTCCTGAAGCTGGCGGTTCGGCCCACGATGGACTCCGCGACGAGGAGGGGCTCAGAACGAGGTCTCGTCGCGGCCGCTAAGAAGGAGCACGATCCGCATGACGTCAGGTTACCACCGCTTCGGCGCCCGATGACGCGCCGTGACACTCTACTGTTCACCCGAATCATCGAGAGGCATCGCATGACCGCCGACCACGCCCGCTTCGCGACTCGCGCCGTGCACGCCGCGAGGACGCGAGACTCCGCCGCTGCGCGCGCGACGCCGATCTACCTGACCGCCGGCTTCGAGTTCGACGACTTCGATCACGCCGCCGATCACTTCGGCACCGGCGCCGGCTTCGGCTACACCCGCACGGGCAATCCGACCGTTCGGGCCGTGGAGCGGCAGATCGCCGCGCTCGAGTCCGGGGCGGATGCCCTGCTCGTCGCGAGCGGTCAGGCGGCGGTCGTGACCGCCCTTCTGACGGTCGCGGGCGCAGGCGACCACATCGTCTCGTCGACGCACATCTACGAGGGAAGTCGCGGACTCTTCCTCGACAATCTCTCCCGCTTGGGGATCGAGACGACGTTCGTCGACGACATCGCCGATCCGGATGCCTGGCGCGCCGCCATCCGTCCGAACACCCGGGCCCTGTTCGCCGAGTCGATCGCCAACGCCCGCAACGACATCCTCGACGTCGCCGTGGTGAGCGCGGTCGCCGAGGAGTCGGCGATCCCGTTGATCGTGGACAACACGCTCGCGACGCCGTTCCTCGTGCGTCCGCTCGAGCACGGAGCGGCGATCGTGGTGCACTCCGCCTCGAAGTTCCTGGCCGGGCACGGCTCGGTGCTCGGCGGTGTGATCGTCGACGACGGCCGCTTCGACCCGGCGGCCGCCGGACACAATGCTCCCCATCTCGTTCTCCCGGGCCGCAACGGCGAGCCGAGTGTCGCCGCACGGCACGGTGGGAACGCGCGGATCGCGTACGCCCGGGAGAGCGTGGCTCCTCGATTCGGCGCCTCTCCCTCCCCGCTCAACGCCTTCCTCATCGGTCAGGGCGTCGAGACGCTCGGACTGCGGGTCGAACGGCAGTCGCGCAACGCCCAAGCGGTCGCCGAGTGGCTGTCGGAGCATCCCGACGTCGAGCGGGTGGACTACGCCGGTCTCCCCACCCACCCCGATCACGCGACCGCGGCGCGCTATCTCCAGGGCGGGTTCGGCTCCATCTTCACCGTCACCCTCCGCGGAGGCCTCCCCGCCGCACGCGACTTCGTCGAGAGCGTCGGCGTCTTCATCCACATGACGCACATCGGCGACGTCCGCTCCCTGGTGCTGCATCCGGGCACGACCAGCCACTCCCACCGCACCGAGGACGAGCGCCTCGCTCTCGGCGTGCACCCGGGTACCCTGCGCCTCTCGATCGGCATCGAGGACATCGACGACCTCATCGCCGATCTGTCGCGCGTGCTCGAGACCGTTCGGGAGGTCGTCGCATGAGCCGCCCGCAGCACTTCGGCTGGTTCCTCGCGCGCGGCTTCGGACCGCAGGGCTGGGGCTACCCGTCGCTCGATTGGGACTACGACTGGACACGACCCGAGATCTACCAGGAAGCGGCGCGCACGCTCGAGCAGGCCGGATTCGATCTGGTGATCATCGAGGACGGCCCCTCACTCGGATCGCCCTCGACCATCGATCTGCGGGTGCGCCACGCCTTCGGTGGGCCCAAGCACGACCCTCTGCTGCTCGCCCCCTACCTGTTCCAGGCGACGAAGCATCTCGGCGTGGTGCCCACGGTGAATCCCGCGGCGTCCCTGCCGTTCACGTCGGCCCGCCAGTTCGCCACGCTCCAGCATCTGAGCGGACATCGCCTCGGTCTCAACGTCGTCACCGACACCGGGAGCGCGCGTCATTTCTCCGGCGCGGCGCAGCTCGGGCACGACGAGGCCTACGACCGCGCGGAGGAATGGCTCGACGGCATCCGCGCGCTCTGGCGCAGCTGGGACGACGGAGCCCTCGTGCTCGATCGTGCCAGCGACGTCTATGCCGACGGCTCGAAGCTGCGCCCGGTACAGCACCGCGGCGAGTACTACTCCTTCGACGGGCCGCTCAACGCGATCCCCTTCACCGACGGCGAACCGGCGATCGTGTCGCCGGGCGGGTCGGGCCGCGGCCTCGGCTTCGCGGGCGCGAACTCCGACGTGCAGCTCGCGCTCGCGCCGCTGAACGAGAAGTCGGTGCGCGCGTATCGGAAGAAGATCCACGATGCGGCGATCGAACGCGGACGCCGCCCGGAGGACATCAAGATCCTGTTCGCCATCCAGCCCGTCATCGTCTCGTCGCCCGAGGAGGCATACCGGATCGTCGCCGCCTCGGCCCATCCCGATGACGCCGCCCTCGAGCAGATCGCGCGCAAGCAGTCGAGCGACCTCGAGACCGATCTCACCGGACTCGACCTCGATCGCCCGCTCGATCTGTCGATCTTCGGCGCACACGTGTCACGCGGAAGCATCCAGCGACTGATCGGCGACCGCGGCGAGGACGCCCCCCTGCGCGCGCACCTCACCGCCCTCGTCCGCGCCGGACGCATCAGCGATCGGAGCGGCTTCGTGGGTACGGCGGAGGAGTTCGCCGACCTGATCGAGGAGCTCGGCGAGTGGGGCAACGACGGCGTACTGCTCTGGGGCGATTTCCACCCGGTGACCCTGCACCGCACGCTCGACGAGCTGGTGCCGATCCTCCGTCGGCGCGGCATCCTGCGCCGTGAGTACGCGGACGGCGGGCTGCAGGCGAACCTGCGGGCGTTCTGATCGTCGGCGGGCGGGAACTACCAGCCCATCGAGCCCGGGATCCCCTTGAACGGACCCACGACGGCCGACGTGACCCAGCCGCCGTAGAAACCACCCGGCTGCGGGACGACGATCTCTCCGCCGACCGTGCATTCGTCCATGGGCCCGGCGTACACGGCGACGCGATCCTCGAGCGCTTCGAAACCCCGCGTCGGATCAGGGTAGTTCCATGCGGCGCCCGGACGCACGACACCTCCGCCGTGGACATCGAGATAGCGCGCTGCACCCTTGAACTCGCAGAACGACGAACCGGCCGCGTCGGTGAGCGCACCCGGTGCGAAGTCGGCTATCGGGAGGTAGTAGACCGGCGGGTGGCTCGTCTCGAGCACTCTCATCGCCCGGTCGGTGTCCGCGATCAGTTCGCCGCCGAGCCGGATCGTCACGCGTTCCGCCACCGCTTCCACTCGAGGCGGTCGCGGGTAGTCCCACACCGATTCCTGGCCGGGCGCGGGAGTGACGGGGAGCGGTCTGCGCATCTCTTCACTGTACGACGCTGGCCTGCGTGCGGCGCGGGGTGTTGACTGATCCCATGAACCCGATGCCGATGTTCCCCCTCGGCTCGGTGCTGTTCCCGTACACCCCGCTCCCGCTCCGCGTGTTCGAGACCCGCTACCTCACCATGATCGGGCGGCTGCTCGACGAAGAGGATCCGGAGTTCGGCGTCGTCCTGATCGAGCGCGGCGCCGAGGCGGGCGGTGGCGATCAGCGCAGTCGCATCGGAACCCTGGCGCGGCTCGTCAGCGTGTCCGCCGACACCGAGGTGCTGCATGCGCTCGCCGTCGGCACGGAGCGTTTCCTGGTCGAGCAGTGGCTCGACGACGACCCGCATCCACGAGCCGCTCTGACCCCGCTCCCCACTCTGGAGTGGCACGACGGGTTGACCCCCCTGCTCGCCGAGGGCGAGTCGATCGTGCGGCGCGTGCTCGCCCGCGCACCCGAGGCGCGCTGGGATCCGAACACCGAACTCTCCGACGATCCCCTCGCCGCGTCCTGGCAGCTCGCCGCGATCGCCCCGCTCGGCGAGTACGACCGCTATTCGCTTCTGCAGTCGGAATCGGTCGGGGCACTGCTCCGTCAGACGATCGACGCCACCCTCGACGCGGAGATCCTCTGGTCGGCGGAGTGATCCGCGCCCGAGTCGCGTCTCTCCGGGATCACTCCGCGGGCGGTGCCACCTTCTGCGCCCGCTTCTCCCGCGAAGCCGCGATCAGGCTCGCGATGGTCGCCACGGTCATCGAGACCAGGATGACTCCGAGCGAGACCATGTTGTCGATGTCGGGCACCCATTCCACGTGCTCACCGCCGTTGATGAACGGCAGCTCGTTGACGTGCAGGGCGTGCAGGATCAGCTTGATGCCGATGAACCCGAGGATCACCGCGATGCCGTAATGGAGGTAACGCAGGCGGTCGAGCAGGTCACCGAGCAGGAAGTACAGCTGACGCAGGCCCATGAGAGCGAAGATGTTCGCCGAGAACACGAGGAACCCGTTCGTCGTGATCTCGAAGATCGCGGGGATCGAATCGATCGCGAAGATCAGGTCGGTCACTCCGATCGTGATGAACACGATGATCATCGGGGTCCACATGCGCTTGCCGTCGACGGTCGTGCGGATCTTGGATCCGTCGTACGTCTCGCTGATGTCGATCCGGCGGCGCAGCAGGCGCACGATGAAGTTCTCGCGCTGCACCTCGCCGTCGTGGTCACCCTCGGGCATCGCCTGGCGGATCGCCGTCCACACGAGGAAGGCGCCGAAGATGTAGAAGATCGGGGAGAAGTTCTCGATGATCGTGACGCCGACGAGGATGAAGGCACCGCGCAGGAGCAGCGCGATGATGATGCCCACCATGAGGACCTGCTGCTGCAGACGCCGCGGCACGGCGAACTGGGCCATGATCAGCACGAAGACGAAGAGGTTGTCGACCGAGAGGCTGTACTCCAGCGCCCACCCGGTGATGAAGTCGCCGGCGTTCTGCCACCCGCCGACGTTGCCCAGGAGGAGGGCGAACAGCAGGGCGAGCCCGACGTAGAAGACGACCCACAGGGTCGACTCCTTCGTGGAGGGGATGTGCGGCCGGAGCCGGATGAGCAGGAGGTCGCCGATGAGGATGACCGTGAGGACGATCATCGAGGTGATCTCGAACCAGAGAGGGATTTCCACGGGGAACGACAGCTTTCGCGAAGGGTCTAGAAGGATCGAGAGTCTCTCCCCCGCACACGGTGCGTCGCGCGCCCGGAGCAGCGGCCTTGGTGCTCGTGATGACGTTACGCGCGGATCCGGGATACTCCCCCTCGCAGACGCAATGCTATCGGAGCGCCGACGATATCGGCGCGCGGAGGATTCTGAGACGATGGGGCATCCCTCGACACTCTCCGGGTGAGAGACACCGAACGGAATCAGGATGCCTACGCAGACGAGTGATCAGAGATGGGCGGCGCAGGCCGCGTCGGGTGACGAGAGCGCCTTCCGCGAGCTGTACCGCGCACATGTCCGACCCGTGTACTGGATCGCCTACGGCATCCTCGCCTCCCCCGCGGATGCCGAGGACATCGCCCAGGAGACCTTCCTGGTCGCCTGGCGCAAGCTCCCCGCACTCGACCTCCAGGGCGAGTCGATCCTGCCGTGGCTCGCGACGATCTGCCGCTTCCAGGCGGCGAATCGTCTGCGGCAACGGCGGCGGGATCAGGCGCACACCTCCGACGCGCTCGATGACTCCCTCCCCGACACGGTGAACGTCGAGGAGCAGGTCATCACGGCGGCGCTCGCGGCTCGGATCGCCGATGAGGTGGGAAACCTCAGCGAGATCGATCGCGAGATCTTCCGCCTCTGCGCCACCGAGGGGTACGCCTATCAGGCGGCCGCGGAGGAGCTGGGTGTGAGTCACGCCGTCGTTCGGAACCGTCTCTCCCGAGTGCGCACCCAGTTGCGGGGCGCCGTCCAGGAAGTGAGAGACGCATGAACGACCAGACCACCCCGGAAGAGCTGCCCGAGCTGTCGGATGAGGCGGTCACGCGCATCGAGACCGCCGTGTTCGCCCAGATCGCCGAGGAGCGCGCTCCCGGCCCGGCCCCGCAGGTGGCTCCTGCGCGTGCCGGAGCGCGCCGCCGTCGCTGGCTGACCGGTGTCGGCGTCGCCGCGGCCTTCGCGGTCGGCGTGCTGGTGACGCCCCCGATCCTCGGCGTCGTCGGTTCCGGCGGCGCCTCGAGCACGGCCGATGGCTTCAGCTCCCCCGCCGTCGATGCGCCCGTCCCGGGTGTCGCGATGCCCGAGCAGGGTGTCTCCGGCGATCGCAGTGCGAGCCTCGACAGCGCGGCGGAATCGAGCTCGATCGCGAGCGGAGACGTCGCCACGGCCGACCGCGAGATCATCGCGAACGCGAACGCCACGCTCGAGGTGGAGGACATCGCGGATGCCGCGGACGCCATCAGCGCGCTGGCCGAGGAGCACGGCGGGTACGTCGAGAGCACCGAGGTTGGCAAGGCCCTGGCCGTCGACGGCACGTCGGAGCCCGCTCCGGCGGATTCGGGGTACGGGTGGATCAGCATCCGCGTACCGTCCGCCGACCTGGCCGCGGTCATCGCCGAGCTCGACGAATCCGGGGAGGTGCTGTCGTCGTCGATCTCCCGCCAGGACGTCACCGACGTCGCCGTGGATCTCCGGGCGCGTGTCGACGCGACGAAAGCCTCGGTCCAGCGGCTCACCGAACTCATGGCGCAGACGGGATCCGTCTCGGAGCTCATCGAGGCCGAGGTCGCGCTGACCGACCGCCAGGCGCAGCTCGAGTCCTACGAACAGCAGCTCGCCGCGCTCGACGACCAGGTCGCGATGTCCAGCCTCCAGGTCCAGCTGACCCGGACCGCCACGACGACGACGGCCGATCCCGCGGGGTTCGGTGACGGGCTGTGGGCAGGATGGAACGGGCTCATCGTCTCGCTCAACGCTCTCGTGATCGCCGTCGGCTTCCTCCTCCCCTGGGCTGCGATCGCCGGCGTGGTGGTGCTCGCGATCTGGCTCATCCGTCGGGCCCGCCGGATGCGTCGAGACGCTGCGACGGCTGCGGCATCCGACGTCGAGGCCTGACCCGCGCTGATGTCCGAAGGGGTACCCGCACGCTCGGCGGGTGCCCCTTCGGCGCTTTTTCCACAGGCGACGGCACGGGCACCTGGGCGATCGCCTCGCGGCGCTAGAGTCTTCGGCATGACCCGCGCCGCCGCCGACACGACGACCCGCACCGTCCCCGCCGGACGAGACCTCACGCTCGACCTCGCACGTGTGGCGTGCGTGCTCCTCGTGGTCTTCGTGCACATCCTGTTCACCGGCGTCGGCCGAGGCTCGGACGGATCTCTGGTGATCGAGAAGACCGTCGAGCTGCAGTCCTGGTTCGTCGCCGGCACGTGGATCGTCAACATCATGCCGCTGTTCTTCGTCGTCGGCGGATACGCGGCGCGCGCGGGATGGCGCTCCGCGACCGCCCGAGGAGAGACGGCCGACGGTTTCGTGCGCGTGCGGCTCGCCCGGCTCGCCCGCCCCGCACTCCCGGTCTTCGTGTTCTTCACGGTCGCCCTGGGCGTCACACGGCTGATCGACCTCGATCCCGCTTTCGTGGACTCGATCGCGATCGGCGTCGGCTCACCGCTGTGGTTCCTCGCCGCGTATCTGATCGCTCAGGCGTGCGCGCCGTTCATGATGCGTCTGCACGAGCGGTTCGGCGCGCGCGTACTCGTCGTGCTGCTGCTCGCCGGCTTCGCGGTCGATGCCTTCCGGTTCTTGATTCTCGGCGAGCTGCTGGGCATCGATCGCGTGCCGCCGACGGGGTACGGCTTCGGTCAGGAGATCTTCGGCATCCCGAACATCGTCTTCATCTGGCTGTTCGCGCAGCAGGTGGGCTTCTTCCTGTACGACGGCTGGTTCGCGCGGCGCAGTCGGTGGCAGCTTGCGGCGATCTTCGTGGCCGGCTACGGCGCGCTCTGGGCGCTCGTCGCGATCGCGGGATATCCCGCGAGCATGCTCACGAACCAGTGGCCTCCGACCGCGCCGATGGCGCTGCTGGCGATCGTGCAGGCTGCGGGGCTGACGCTCCTGCGCCAGCCGCTGACGGCTCTCATGCGCACGCGACCGGCGCAGGGCGCGGTCTTCCTGATCGGTTCCCGCCTGATGACGATCTACCTCTGGCACTTCCCGGTGATCCTCGTGCTCATCGGGATCGAGCTGCTGCTGCCCCTGCCGATGCCCACCCCCGGAAGCGCCGCATGGTGGTGGACGCGTCCGGTGTTCTTCGCGATCGTCCTCGGCGCCGTGTGGCTGGCATCGCTGTGGCTCGTGCGCTTCGAGAAGGCTCCGCGGCAGACACCCGCGCGCTTCCCCTCCCCGGCAGCGACGACCGCCGCAGTGCTCGTGTTCGTCTCCCCGGTGATCGGCATCACGATGTACGGGCTCGACTTCCCGCTCGCCGCGGCGGCTCTGCTGACGACGGCGGTCGCGCTGTGGCTGACCGGCGCGAAGCGCGCGACCTGAGCACAGACGTCGACGCACGAAGAAGGCCCCCGGAGAACCGGGGGCCTTCTCTTGTTGTGTGACCCCAGCGGGATTCGAACCCGCGTTACCGCCGTGAGAGGGCGGCGTACTAGGCCGCTATACGATGGGGCCGTCTGCGTTTCGTTTCCGTCGCGCGACAACCGTTCAAGTATGCCACGGCATTTCTCACGACGCCAAATCGAGGCCCCGGCATCGCGTCGCCCGGGCGTGGCGCGCAGAAAGTCAAGGGTTTGCACGGCGCACGGAGAGGGAGTTGACTCGACGCATGCGCGTGACCAAGTTCGAACATGCCAGCCTCCGCATCGATCAGAACGGTGAGACCCTGCTCATCGATCCGGGTTCCTTCACGACTCCGCTCGACGACCTCGGCGACGTCGTCGCCGTCGTGCTCACCCACGAGCACCCCGATCATTGGACGCCGGAGCATCTCGACCGCATCCTGCGGATGGCGCCGGGCGTTCCGATCTTCGGACCGGCGGGTGTCGCCCGCGCGGCCGAGGGCTACGAGATCACCGTCGTCTCCCCCGGCGAGACGCGCACGGTCGGTGGATTCACTCTGCGCTTCTTCGGCGGAACGCACGAGATCATCCACTCGTCGATCCCCGTCATCGAGAACGTCGGCGTGCTCGTGAACGACGAGCTGTATTACCCCGGCGACTCCTACGCCGTGCCGGAGGGCGTCGAGGTCGGCACTCTCGCGGCACCCCTCGGTGCCCCGTGGCTGAAGATCGGCGAGGCGATCGACTACGTCCTCGCGGTGAAGCCCCGCCGGGCCTTCGGCACGCACGACATGACGCTCTCGGTGGCGGGCAAGACCATGCACCGTCAGCGACTGGAGTGGGCGACGCAGCAGGGCGGTGGCGAGTTCTTCGTGCTCGAGCCCGGCGAGTCGCTCGACGTCTGATGTCGACACCCAGTCTCCTCCCCCACCCGACCGAACGCCTGCGGTTCCGGGAGATGGGCGATGACGACCTCGACCGCGTCGCGGCGATGCTCGGCGACCCCGAGGTCATGGCCTACTACCCGGCACCGAAGACGCGGGAGGAGAGCGCCGACTGGATCGCACGGATGCGCGCTCGCTATGCCGAGGACGGCCACGGCCTGTGGATCATCGAGACCCACGAGGGCGAGTTCGTCGGAGACTGCGGACTCACCTGGCAATCGGTGAACGACGAGCGTGTGCTCGAGGTCGGGTACCACGTGCGACGGGAGATGCAACGACGGGGCTTCGCCACCGAGGCCGCGCACGCGTGCGTCGAGCTCGCACGACAGCGCTACGCGCCGATCGTGCTGACGGCGATCATCCATCCCGAGAACCGCGCCTCGCGCGGCGTCGCCGAGAACCTGGGGATGACCCACATCGACGACGACCGCGCGCATCCGTGGATCGTGCGCACGGTGATGGGAATGGCCCTCGAACCGGGGACGCCCTAGCTCTGCGCCGCCCGCACGCGGATCTCGCGGGCGAGGTGATCGCGCTGCTCGAGGACGAGTCGGCGCAGCGCAGCGGGCGCCTCCGCGTTCTCGGCCAACCAGGCGTCGGCCGCGTCGGTGCTGTCCGACGAGGGGAACAGCCCGAGCACGAGGCGCCGCGCGAGTTCGATGCTGCGGCTCCGCCACGCGTCGCCGATGCGGCGGAAATACTCCGCGTCGAAGCCCGCGATGAGATCACGGCGTCCGCCGGCACGGAACCCCCCGATCTCGGCATCGAGGTGGTCGTTGCTGAGCGAGAGGTCGTTCCACGCCGCCTCCCAGGCCGCAGCACGCACGTCGGCTTCCGGACGGGAGGCCAGCGCGCGACGCGCGGCCGTCCGGCCGCTTCCGGTGTCATCGCGCTCGAGCTCGGCGGCGATCTCCGCGGCATCGGCGTGCCCGGTGGTCGCCAACGCGGTCAGCAGCTGCCAACGGAGGTCGGGGTCGACGACGAGGCCGTCGGGCACGTGCCCGCCCAGCAGTTCCCGCACCTGCTCGGCATGGTGGTCGTCGTACGCGGATGCCCCGGCGAAGGCGCGCGCCCACGACAGCTGTGCATCGCTGCCGGCATCCGCGTCCCACACGGCGACGAGCGACGCCGCGAGCCAGGACCGCTGCTCCGCGTCGCGATGCGCGTCCGCGACGAAGTGGCGGATCGCGAACGCGGCGTTGGCGAGGACGCCGGTGAGGAGCCCGCTGTTGGATTCGAGCGGTGCGTGCGCGCGCACGATGCCGAGATACCGCCGGGGATCGAGATCGCCGTCGCGGGTGGCGTTCCACAGCGACGACCAGACGAGTGCACGCGCGAGCGGGTCGTCGATCGCCGACAGCGACTCCTCGACGGCGGTGAGTGAGCGCTCATCCAGACGCGCTTTCGCATAGGTGAGGTCGTCGTCGTTCAGCAGAACGAGATCCGCCTCGGGGACGACGATCGACGTGCGCTCCTCGCTGATGTCGACGGCGATCTGCTCGCGACGCACGAGCCGCTCCCCCTCGCGGGCGTACAGACCGATGCGCAGGCGGTGCGGACGCGGGTCGGTCTGCACGAGCACACGGGTTGCGGCATCCGCATCGTCCGTCTCCTCCAGCCACAGCGTCGACATGCCCGTCGTCTCCAGCCACGCCCGGGACCATTCGCCCATGTCTCGACCCGAGACGGCGCTCAGCTGCACGAGCAGGTCGCCGAGCGTCGTATTGCCGAACGCGTGGGCGGCGAAGTAACGGCGGGCTCCTTCGAAGAACGCGTCCTCGCCCACGAAGGCGACGAGCTGCTTGAGGACAGACGCGCCCTTCGCATACGTGATGCCGTCGAAGTTGAGCTTGGCGGCCTCGAGATCGGTGATGTCGGCGACGATCGGATGCGTGGTCGGCAGCTGATCCTGCTGGTAGGCCCAGGCCTTGCGCCGGGCCGCGAACGTCACCCAGGCATCGGTGTACCGGGTAACGGCGGCCGAGGCGTGGGCACCCATGTAGTCGGCGAAGGACTCCTTGAGCCAGAGGTCGTCCCACCAGCGCATCGTCACGAGATCACCGAACCACATGTGCGCCATCTCGTGCAGGATCGTGTTCGCTCGTGCCGCGCGCTGGGCATCGGTCGCCGCGCCGCGGGAGAGGTACGCCTCGGTGAAGGTGACCAGCCCCGGGTTCTCCATCGCCCCGAGGTTGTACTCGGGCACGAAGATCTGGTCGTACTTGCCCCAGGGATACGGATAGGCGAACGCCTCCGCGAAGAAGTCCAGACCCTGACGGGTGACCTCGAGGATCTCCTCCGCCTCCAGGTACTGGGCGAGCGATCGGCGGGCGAACACCCCGAGCGCGATGCGCTGGTCGCCGCCGTGCCACTCCCCGTCGACACGGGTGTAGGGGCCCGCAGCGACCGAGGTGATGTAGCTCGAGATCGGCAGCGTCGGAGCGAACTCGACGCGCTGGATGCCGACGCCCGCCTCGGTGCGCACGGCGGCCTGGTTGGAGAGGACCTCCCAGCCGGCCGGCGCATCGACGACGAAGGTGTACGACGCCTTGATGTCGGGCTGCTCGAAGCAGGCCATGACCCGGCGCGAGTCCGCCGGTTCGTACTGCGTGTACAGGTAGGTCTCGCCATCGGCGGGATCGTGGAACCGGTGCAGACCTTCGCCCGAACGGCTGTAGGCACCGACGGCATCGACGACGACCGTGTTCGTGGCCGCGAGACCGCGCAGAGCGATGCGGGCGCCGTCGTACTCGACCTCGACCTCGTCGCCGTTGACCACGACGCGCTCGACCGACTCCCCGATGAAGTCGAGCCAGGTCTCGGTCGCCGTGGCGTCGAACTCGAGCGTGGTCCGGGAGTGGAAGCCTGTCCGCGCGCGCTCGGGAGCGCCCGCGAGATCGAGCTCGACACGGATCCGGTGCGCGGTGATCGCGGCGGATCGCGCCGCGGTCTCGTCACGGGTGAGGTTGGCGGTTTCCATCCCTCCATCCTCCCATCCGCACCGTCGGGGTGCAGGCCATCCCGTGAGTATGTTGCGGAATGCAACACCTCGGCGTAGCGTTGCATCAAGCAACAGGAGGGTGAGATGGACAAGGAACGTCAGGACCACAGCATGAGCGTGCTCCGCTCTCTCGTCGCGATCACCCGCCGCGGCCTCGCCGACGCGCGCGACGAGGAGACTCCCCTCTCGATGACCGAGCAGTCGATCATGATGGCGATCGCCGAGCAGCCCGGCATCCGTTCCACCGATATCGCGCGCATGTTCCGCCTCAACCGATCGACGGTCTCACGCCAGCTCGCAGCGCTGATCCGTCTCGGACTCGTCCGCGAGACACCGAACGACACCGGACGCGGACGCCCGCTCGAGCTCACGGAGGACGGCGCAGATGCCTTCCACCGTGCGCTCACGTCGCTCCAGCGGATCGTCGAGGCGCACCTCGCTCGGTGGTCCGACGGCGAGGTCGCCCGCTTCGCGCACGATCTCGAAAGGTTCGACCGCACCGCCGACGCGTCCTGACCCGGACGCGTCGTCCCCGAAAACGGCCCACGAGGCCGCAGAAGAAGGAAGAGAAATGAAGAACATCACCGTCCTGGGCACCGGCGTCCTCGGATCGCAGATCGCGTTCCAGACCGCGTTCCATGGATTCGACGTCACCGCTTACGACATCGACGATGCGGCCCTCGAGCGGGCCGGCGAGCGATTCCGCGGACTGGCCGCGCGGTACGTCGCGGATTCGGTGAAGGGCGCAGCCGACGGCGGCGCGGACGCGGCCATCCCGCGGATCCGTCTGACCACCGATCTGGAAGACGCCGTCGCCGCAGCCGACCTCGTGATCGAGGCCGTTCCCGAGAACCTCGAGCTCAAGCAGGGCATCTACCGGCGCATGGCGGAGGCCGCACCGTCGTCGACCGTTTTCGCGACCAACTCGTCGACCCTTCTCCCGAGCGCGCTCGCCGATTCGACGGGGCGCCCCGATCGCTTCCTCGCCCTGCACTTCGCCAACGAGATCTGGTCGCACAACACGGCAGAGGTGATGGGCACTCCCTCCACCGACCCGGCGGTGTATGCCGAGGTCGTCGAATTCGCACGCCGCATCGGCATGGTGCCGATAGAGATCAAGAAGGAGAAGGCGGGTTACCTCCTCAACTCCCTCCTCGTGCCCTTCCTCCAGGCTGCGGGCGAGCTGCTCGTCGACGGCATCGCGGAGCCGGAGGCGATCGACGCCACGTGGCGCATCGGCACCGGAGCACCCGCCGGCCCCTTCGAGATCTACGACATCGTCGGACTCACGACCGCCTACAACATCTCGCGGATGGGCGACGCGAAGCAGCAGGCATTCGCCGACCTCATCAAGGAGCGCTACATCGACCAGGGCAAGCTCGGCGTGGCCACGGGTGAGGGCTTCTACACCTACCCTCGCGAGAGCTGATCAGCGACGCCGCCTCGTGTCGCCCAGAAGACGGCGGATCGCGGTCTCCGGGGCGACCGAGAGGTCGAGCGTCTTCCCGCGGGAGTACAGCTTGAAGACGCGGGGATCGATGTAACTGCCCCGGGCGACCGCGACCGTATTGCCGAGCGCCGAGGCCGTGGCCTGTACGGCGAGGCGCTCGGCGCGCTCGCGATCCCGACGCGAGTCGAGCGGGCCGATGCGTGCGAGGGCGTCGGCCGCGAGGATCGTGCCGTGGAGGGTGCGGAAGTCCTTCGCCGTGAACGCGTCGCCCGTGACGTCCTTGAGGTAGCGGTTCACCTCGGCGGGCGTGATCTTCACGCGCCGGCGTCCCCGCCGATACGCGAGGAGCGGCGCCCGGTCCGGGCCAGCGGCCAGATCGTCGAGCACGGCCGCGAGCACGTCGTCGGTGATCTCGATCGCCGCGGTCTGCCCGCTCTTCGCCGGGAACGAGAGCGACACGACGTTCCCCTCGACGTGCACGTCACGGCGGCGCAGCGTCGTCAGGCCGCGGCTGCCGTGGCGCACGAGGTAGCGCTCCGACCCGATCCGGAGGGCTCCGTCATCGAGCAACCGGAATGCGGTGGCCAGCACCTTCTCGCGGGAGAGGGTCTCGTGCTGCAATGCTCGGGTGACCCGCCCCCGCGCATGCGGAAGGGCTTCGGCGAGGGCCAGCGCGCGGCCGAACTTGTGGCGGTCCCGTTTGACCCGCCAGAGCGGGTGGTACAGGTACTGCTTGCGCCCCGCTCCGTCGACGCCGACGGCCTGGATGTGCGCGAGCGGGTCCGCGGCGATCCAGACGTCCGTCCACGCCGGCGGGATGACCAGGTCGTGGATGCGCTCCCGATCGGCCTCCGGTACGGCGTCACCGCCCTTGTCGACATAACGGAAGCCGGATCCCGATCGGATCCTTCGGAAGCCGAGGTCTTCACCGGGGATCACGCGCACGAGAGCTGCCATGCCAGCACTCTGCCCGCCGGCACCCGATCCGAGAAGGGGCTGGTCACGTTCGCGTGCGCTCTGCTAGGTCCGGCGGGCATGGGGAGGAATACCCAACCGGATTGTCGCGCGCTGCGGGTTTCTGCCATCATCGCCAGCATGGGCCTGTCACTCGATGAATTCCGTTCGTACCTCCTGAATGCGCAGGCGCGCCAGTCGTTGGGCATCCAGCTCTCGGATGCCGAGGCCCAGCAGGTCGTCGCCGATCCCCAGGCCAGCCAGAGCTGGTACGGGTACTGGCAGTCGATCAGTCAGCCCGCTCCCCCGGCGCCCGAGGCCGCGACACCCGCGCCTGCACCTGCATCCGAGGCCGCGCCCGCACCTTCTTCTGCGTCTGACGGGTATACCGGCGCACCGGTCGGCGGCTTCGCCGCGGCTCCCCCGCCTGCCGCTCCGCCCGCGGAGCCGTCGCCGCCCGTCGATCAGGCACCGGCATCCGATGCCCCGACCGCCGCATACGGAGCCGCGCCCGCTGCGTTCGCCGCGCCGGCCGCCTTCGCCGCGACCGCGCCGCACGACGGCCCGACGGGCGCGCCCTACGGCGGGCCCGGGGATCCGTACGCAGCGACCACACCGTACGGAACGCCGGGAGGGGAAGCCCCCGCCAAGAAGAAGCGCACCGGCCTGTGGGTCACCCTCTCGATCGTGGGCGCCCTCGTGATCGCCGCGATCATCGTCGTCGTGATCGCGTTCACGACCGCACGCCACTGGACCAAGACCGATGTCGCCGAGAAGCCCGAGACGTTCCACACCGAAGAGTACGAGACGGGCCTCTACAACGTCGCGGACGACGGCGTGAGCCCGTGCACGGTCAACCAGGACTGGACCGACTGCATCGGCCTCATGGAGGCCCAGTACGCCGGCGCCTGCGCCGATGTCGAGCTGACGGGTGCGGCGACGCTGCTCTGCACGCAGCACCGCACCGAGATCGACCGGATGCGCGGCCTCGACCAGGAGGGCATGTACGTCTCGTCGCTCGGGTCGTTCGGGCATCTGACGAAGACCGCGGAGACCGCGACCCGCGAGGTGTCGAACGACGACTACGAGCCCGCCATCACCCACGAGGCCGTCTGCTACCTCGAGTTCATCGGGGAGTGCGAGTAGGCCCTCCGGGGCCCGCTCCCCGCGGGCAAAGCAAGAGGCCCGGGTTCCGCATCTCGCGGAATTCCGGGCCTCTTCGTCTTGCTGGGGTACCTGGACTCGAACCAAGAACAACGGAACCAGAAACCGCCGTGTTGCCAATTACACCATACCCCAAGGGCGAAACCGGAGCCTCGCACCGAGAGTCAAGCCTACCGGACGGATCGGGAAGCGCCAAATGGAGCGGCTCCCTCCGCGCGTGTCGCGCTCCCGTGCGCGTGCCCCGAACGCGAAGAGGAGGACAACCGCGAACGGGGTCCTCCTCCAGGCGGTTCGTCGGGCGTCTCAGCCCGCCAGCGTCTCCGACAGCAGACGCAGGCGACGCAGCGTCTCGTCCTTGCCGATCAGCTCCATCGACTCGAAGAGCGGCGGCGACACGCGGCGACCGGTGATCGCGACGCGCGGCGGGCCGTAGGCGACACGGGGCTTGAGCTCGAGGTTCTCGACGAGCGCCGTCGCCAGGGCATCCTGGATCTTCTCCGGAGTGAAATCGGTGACGGGCTCCAGCGCCGCGACGCAGGCGTCGAGCACCTCGCCGGCGTTCGCCGGGAGGCTCTTGAGCGCATCGGCCTCGTACGCGACGTCGTCGGTGAAGAGGAAGCCGAGCATGCCGGGCACCTCCCCCAGCAACTGCACGCGCTCCTGCACGAGCGGAGCGGCGCGGAACGCCAGCACGAGCTGCTCGTGGGTCGGCTCGTCGAAGAGCCCGGCCGCGGCGAGATACGGGATCGTGCGCTCGGCGAAGTCCTTCACGTCGAGCATGCGGATGTGGTCGCCGTTGATCGACTCGGCCTTCTTCTGGTCGAAGCGGGCCGGGTTCGGGTTGACGTTCTCGATGTCGAACGCGGCGATGAACTCGTCGAGCGAGAACACGTCACGATCGTGACCGATCGACCAGCCGAGCAGGGCGAGGTAGTTGAGGAGACCTTCGTGGATGAAGCCGCGCTCGCGGTGCAGGAACAGGTCGGCCTGCGGGTCGCGCTTCGAGAGCTTCTTGTTGCCCGTCTCCCCCAGCACGAGCGGCATGTGGGCGAAGCGCGGCACGAACGTCGTGACGCCCGCGTCGATGAGCGCGGCGTAGAGCGCGAGCTGACGGGCAGTCGAGGGCATGAGGTCTTCGCCGCGCAGCACGTGCGTGATGCCCATCAGGGCGTCGTCGACCGGGTTCACGAAGGTGTACAGCGGGATGCCGTTCGGGCGCACCACGACGAAGTCGGGGAAGGAACCGGCGGGGAAGGTGACCTCTCCGCGGATGAGGTCCACGTACGTGAGGTCTTCATCCGGCACCTGCAGACGCAGAGCGGGCTGGCGGCCCTCGGCGCGGAAGGCGGCCTTCTGCTCCTCGGTCAGCGTGCGGTCGTAGTTGTCGTATCCGAGCTGCTTCGCACGACCGTTGGCCTCGTTGCGGGCGTCGATCTCCTCGGCGTTCGAGTAGCTCTCGTAGAGCGCACCCGACGCGAGGAGCTTGTCGATGACGCCCCGGTAGATGTCGTGTCGCTGCGACTGGCGGTACGGCTCGTGCGGTCCGCCGACCTCGACGCCCTCGTCCCAATCGATCTTCAGCCACGTGAGGGCGTCGACGAGCTGCCGGAAGCTCTCCTCGCTGTCGCGCGCCGCATCGGTGTCTTCGATGCGGAAGACGAGCTTGCCGCCGTTGTGGCGGGCGTACGCCCAGTTGTAGAGAGCGGTGCGAACCATGCCGACGTGCGGCAGGCCGGTGGGCGACGGGCAGAAGCGGACGCGGACGTCGGCACCGCTGGCGGTCGTGGTGAGGGGGTGAGGAGTAGCCATAGCCCTTCGATTCTAGAGCGCGCGCCCCACCGCCACTGCCGCCGAATGACGCAGGGGAACCATCCCACCGCGCGTGTGGACGGCACACGCCTCATCGAAACCGGATCGGAAGCGTGCACGCTCTTCGCGATCGAGGCTGCGGTAGAACTGGCCCGCCGAGGCGACGCCGCCCTCCGCCGAGCTCCACAGGATCTCCGGCGCAGCCTCCCACGTCCATGTCTGTTCGATCGTCGAGGTGTCCCGCCAACCGGCATCCGTCAGCATCGCGGAGAAGCCCCCGACGGTGCGCTCGAAGTCCTTGTGCGCCGGAAGCCGCTCGCCAGCGGCAGGCGTCACGCCTGCCCGCTCGCACACCTCGAGCCAGAACCACGACGGAGACGATGTCCAGATCGTGCCGGCGAGCAGACCACCGTCCGACGCCACCCGGGTCATCTCCTGAGCCGATGCTCGCGGATCGACGACATGGTTGAGCACGAAGTTCGCCGTCACCGCGTCGAACGACGCTGACGCGAACGGGAGTTCGGGGAGCGCCGCGGCGACGAACGACAGTCCGGGATGGGCGCGCCCGGCGACCTCCCGCATCGTCGGCTCGGGCTCGCAACCGGTCACCGCCCACCCGGCTCCTGTCGCGCGGGCGACCAGCTCTCCGGTTCCCGCGCCCACGTCGAGCAGCGAGCGTCCCCGAGCCGGCCCGAGGGCGTCGAGCAGGGTGTCGACCGTGCCCGCGCAGAGCGATGCGTACGAGGTCGCGTACGCCTCCCCCACTCCCGCCCAGGACTTCACGAGCGTGCGCGGCGGCCGAGAGGTGACAGCGCGACGATGATCAGCACCAGTACGGATGCCGCGATCCCGAGTCCCGCGTACTGGAAGTTCGACAGGATGACCCCGGCCAGCACCGCGCCGGCGGCCGCCGACAGGCTCATCAGCGAGTCGCTGCGCCCCTGCCGGCGCGTGCGCAGCTCGGGTGCACTCGACTCGGTCAGCAGCGCGGCACCGGCGACGGTCGCGGCGCTCCAGCCGAGACCGAGGAGGATGAGGGCGACCATGACGCCCCAGGCCCGGTCGTTGGCGAAGATCGCGAAGATCAACGACCCGCCCAGCAGCACCTGCCCGAACAGTACGACCTGCAGCCGCCCCCAGCGGTCGGCGAGGATGCCGAAGACCGGGGAGAGCGCGTACATGCCCGCGACGTGGAGCGCGATCGTGATCCCGACGAGCTGCGAGACGTCGGCCGCGGCGGCCGCCGTATCGTGCCCCGCGTGCATGCTGTGCGCCATGTGCGAGAGATGGATCGGGGTCATCGCCATCACGGAGGCCATCACGACGTGGGAACCCGCGATCGCGAACATCGCGTAGCGCGCGACGACGGGGCGGTCGACGGCCTGGACGCTGGAGGCCGCCGCCGCGACGGTCGCGATGCGCTGCGCGGCCAGCAGCGGATCCGGGCGCAGCGCGACGAGGTAGAGCACGAGGGCCGCCGACTGCGCGACGAACGAGAAGACGTACGACCCGGTCTGCGGCGGCATCCCGATCGCGGCGCCGACGATCTCCCCCGGCCCGAGCAGCAGCGGGCCGGCGACGCCACCGATCGTCGTCGCCCAGACGACGATCGACAGGTCGCGGCCTCGATGGGCGGGAACGGCGAGATCGGTCGCGGCGAAGCGCGACTGCAGGTTGCCCGCGTTGCCCGCGCCGATCATGAGGATGCCCGCCAGCAGCAGCGGGAAGACGCGCAGCGACGCAGCGAGGATGACGACCGCGATGCCGACGAGTGCGAAGAGGTTGCCGAGGGTCAGTGCCCTTCGACGGCCCACCCGCGCGGCGAGACGCGCCAGCGGGATCGCGCAGAGCGCCGCGCCGAGCGTGACCGACGCCGTCGCGAGCCCCGACAGCGCGTCGTCTCCCGAGATGTCGGCGGCCAGGAGCGCGCCGAGCGACACCGTCGCGCCGAAGGCGATCCCTCCGAGAACCTGCCCGAGGGAGAGGACGAGGACCGTGCGGCGCTGCACCGCCGACTGCTGCGCGGCGGTGAGGGCCGGCGCGCTCATGCCGCGGGAACGGCGTCGCGCACGGCGCTGCGCAGGATGCCGAGACCCGTGATCTCGACCTCGACCGTGTCACCGGCCGCGAAGGTGCCCACGCCCGCGGGCGTTCCGGTGAGGATGACATCACCCGGGAGCAGTGTGAAGACGGCCGACGCGTAAGCGATGATCTCCTCGACCGAATGGATCATGTCGGTCAGCGGCGCCTTCTGGCGGACCTCTCCGTTGACGCGCGTCTCGATCGTCGCCTCGGACGGGTCGAAGTCGGTGTTGATCGTCGGGCCGAGCGGGCAGAAGGTGTCGAAGCCCTTCGCTCGCGCCCACTGGCCGTCCTTGCGCTGCAGGTCGCGGGCGGTCACGTCGTTGCCGATCGTGTATCCGAGCACGTAGTCGAGGGCATCCGCCGCCGAGACGTTCTTCGCGACCTTGCCGATCACGACGGCGAGTTCGCCCTCGTACTCGGTCTGCTCCGAGATCGCCGGGCGCACGATCGTGTCGCCCGGGCCGATCACGGCGGTGTTCGGCTTGAGGAAGAGCAGCGGCTCCTCGGGGGCCTCTCCGCCCATCTCGGCGGCGTGGTCGTGGTAGTTCTTGCCGACGCAGACGATCTTCGATCGCGGGATCACCGGGGCGAGGATGACGGCGTCAGCGATCGGCACACGGTCACCGGTCGGCTCGTAGCCGGCGAAGAGAGGGTCGCCCGAGAGGACGACGAGGTCTTTCTCGTCGACGATCCCGAAGAGGATGGCGTCGTCATGGCTGAATCGGGCGATCTTCATGACTCCAGCCTATCCAGCGGCCCCGACGACGAGACCCCGCTTTGCCGGTTCGGCGAAACGGGGTCTCGGGTGGTTGGCGAGCGGTCAGGCGTCGAGGCGCAGCAGCCAGCCGTGGCGGTCGTCACGGCGCCCGTACTGGATGTCGGTGAGCTCTTCGCGCAGCGACAGAGCGAGCTCGCCGATCGGCTGGGGCTCGTCGAAGCCCTCGCCCACGAGCGCACCGATCGGGGTGACGACGGCGGCCGTACCGCACGCGAACACCTCGGTGATGTCGCCCGAGGCGACGCCCTCGCGCCACTCGTCGATCGAGATCGCCCGGCGCTCGACCGTGTACCCGCGGTCCTCGGCGAGCTGCAGCAGCGAGTCGCGCGTGATGCCGTCGAGGATGCTGTCGGACTCGGGAGTGACGATGCGGCCGTCCTTGAACACGAACACCACGTTCATGCCGCCGAGCTCCTCGACGTCGTTCTTCTCGTTGAGGAAGACGACCTGGTCGCAGCCCTTCGAGCTCGCCAGCGCCTGCGGCAGGAGGCTCGACGCGTAGTTCCCACCGGTCTTCGCCTTGCCCGTACCACCGCGACCCGCGCGGGAGTGCTCCTCGGAGAGCCAGATGCGCACAGGCTTCACACCTCCGGTGAAGTACGCGCCCGCGGGACTCGCGATGACGTAGTAGGCCACCTTCTGCGCGGCGCGGACGCCGAGGAACGCCTCCTTGGCGAACATGAACGGCCGGAGGTAGAGGCTCTGATCGGCACCGGACGGCACCCAGCGTCCGTCGACAGCGATGAGCTGACGCAGCGACTCGATGAAGTACTCGGTCGGGAGCTCCGGGAGCGCGAGGCGACGCGCGCTCGCCTGCAGGCGAGCGGCGTTGCGGTCGGGGCGGAAGGTGTGGATCGACCCGTCCGCGTGGCGGTAGGCCTTGATGCCCTCGAAGATCTCCTGGCCGTAGTGCAGCACGGATGCCGCGGGGTCGAGCGGGATCGGGCCGTAGGGCTGCACGCGCGGTCGGTGCCAGCCGCCCTTGAGCGACCAGCAGATGTCGACCATGTGGTCGGTGAAGACGACACCGAAGCCGGGGCTCTCCAGCACTTCGGCGACTCGCGCGGGCGAGGCCGCGGTGAGGTTCTTGGTCACAGCGAAATCGAGCGGAGCCACTGCTGCCTGTGCGTCGATGGTCGTCATGGTGATGTTCCGTTCTGAGGGGTGTACGCGTCCTCGCGCGGTTCCAGCCTACGCCTGCGGATCAGAGGCGTGCGGCGATCGCGGAGCCGATCTCGGCGGTGGTGCGCGCGCCGTCACGGCTCGCGATGTCCGCCTCGACCGCCGCGCTGACGCGTGCGGATTCGGCCGTGAGGCCGAGGTGGTCGAGCAGCAGCGCGATCGAGAGGATCGCAGCGGTCGGATCGGCCTTCTGCTGCCCCGCGATGTCGGGCGCCGAACCGTGCACCGGCTCGAACATCGACGGGAAGGCGCCCGAGGGATTGATGTTCCCCGAGGCGGCGAGTCCGATTCCGCCGGTGACGGCACCGGCGAGATCGGTGAGGATGTCACCGAAGAGGTTGTCGGTGACGATGACGTCGAAACGCGCGGGATCCGTCACGAGGAAGATCGTGGCGGCATCGACGTGGAGGTAGTCGACCGCGACATCGGGATGCTCGGCCGCGACCTCGTTCACGATCCGCTGCCAGATGGCACCGGCGTGCACGAGCACGTTCGTCTTGTGCACGAGTGTGAGCTTCTTGCGACGACGCTCCGCGAGCTCGAACGCGTAGCGGACCACGCGCTCGACGCCGAACGCCGTGTTCACCGAGGTCTCGTTGGCGATCTCGTGCGGGGTGCCCTGACGGATCGCACCCCCGTTGCCGACGTAGGGACCTTCGGTGCCCTCGCGCACGACGACGAAGTCGATGTCACCGGGGTTCGCGAGCGGCCCCACGGCGCCCGTGAAGAGCTTGGAGGGGCGCAGGTTCACGTAGTGGTCGAGCGTGAAACGAAGCTTGAGGAGCAGACCGCGCTCGATGTTCGCGTCCTTGAGCCGCGGGTCGCCCGGCGTCCCGCCGACCGCGCCGAGCAGGATCGCGTCGTGGGCGGAGATCGCGGCGAGGTCGTCGTCGGTGAGCGTGTCTCCGGTCTCGAGGAACCGGGCGGCTCCGAGCGAGAAGCGGGTCTTGTCGAACGTCACTTCCGTCTCGGCGGTGACCGCGTCGAGCACCTTCTCGGCTTCGGCGATGACCTCGGGACCGATGCCGTCACCCGGGATGACGGCCAGCTTCACGACACGCGACATGACACTCCTTGCTTCGGGAACCGAGCCGCGAGTCGGTGTCGACGGCTCGGTTCCCCCAGCGTACTGGTCAGCTCGGGGTGCGCGTGCGCAGTGTGACGGCGGCGATGACGCCCGCGACCACGACGAGTCCCGCACCGATGAGCGAGGTGATGAAGACACCCGAGCCGAAGGCGTCCGCCGCCGCCTGCCACAGCTCGTCGCCCAGCGTGCCCGAGAGCTCGTTCGAGGCGGTATAGGCACCGGCGAGCGTCTCGCGCGCGGCATCCGCGGTCTCGGCGGGCAGCCCCGCCGGAAGCACGATCGCAGCGCGGTAGAACGCGGTGATGATGCCGCCCAGCACCGCGGTACCGAGCACCGCACCGAGTTCGTACGCGGTCTCCGAGACCGCGCTGGCCGCACCCGCCTTCTCGGCCGGCGCGCTGGAGAGGATCAGCTCGTTGGAGATCGTCTCGGCGGCGCCGATGCCGATGCCGAGCACCACGAAGGCGATGATGAGCGGAGCGACACCGTGCTCGTGGGTCGTGAACGCCACGATCAGGTACCCCGCCACCGAGAACGCGAGACCCATCGGCACGACGAGGTGGGGCGCCACGCGTCGCGAGATCGGTACGACGCCGAGCCCCGCGACGATCATCACGGCCATGCCGGGCACGAGGGCCAGACCGGCCATCATCGGCGACAGGCCGAGCACGAGCTGCAGATGCTGCGACACGAAGTACAGGAATCCGACGAGCGCGACGACGCTGAGGAGGTTCACCAGGATCGCCCCCGAGAAGGTGCCGCGCCGGAAGAGCGCCATGTCGAGCATCGGGATCTCGGCGCGGAGCTGGCGGCGCACGAACAGCACGCCCATCACGACCCCGAGCAGCGCCCATGCACCGGCGACGACCGAGGGTCCGTCGACCGCGAGCGACTTGATCGCGTAGACGACCGGGATCATCGCGGCCATCGACAGGGCGATGCTGAGCAGATCGATGCGCCCGGGGTTCGGGTCGCGGCTCTCGGGAACGAGCAGCGGCGCGGCGATGAGGAGCGGGATGAGCACCGGCACGGCGATGAGGAACACCGAGCCCCAGCTGAAGTGCTCGAGCAGGAACCCGCCGACGATCGGTCCGAGCGCGGAGCCTGCGGAGAACGCGGAGGCCCACACGGCGATCGCGAGCCGACGCTGATCGCGGTTCACGAAGATCGACCGCAGCAGCGAGAGGGTCGAGGGCATCAGCATCGCGCCGAAGAATCCCAGCAGCGCACGGGCGGCGATGAGCAGACCGGCGGTCGGGGCGAAGGCGGCGAGCACCGACACGGCGGCGAATCCGCTCGCGCCGATCAACAGCATCCTGCGGCGGCCGAACCGGTCGCCCAGCGTTCCCATCGTCACGAGGAGTCCCGCGAGCACGAGCGGGTAGACGTCGATGATCCACAACTGCTCGGCACCGGAGGGGGCGAGCGCGATGGATATCTCGGGCAGCGCGAAGCTGAGCACCGTATTGTCGACCGAAACCAGCAGCACCGGCAGCATCAGCACGATGAGCGCGGCCCATCCGCGGGCTCCGACGCGGGGGGCATCCGTTCCTGCGGTCGGGATCGACGCGGTCCGGGTCATGTCACACCTCTCACTTTCTGCGGCGGCATTACTAAACCGTCCGGCTGGTATAGTAACAGAATCCGCCCTGATCGACGACTGAGCAGAGGACCCGATGCCCCGACCACCCCTCGCCCGCGAGCGCGTGCTCGACGCCTTCGAAGAGCTCGTCCTCACCGAGGGCGAGCGGGCCGCCACCATCGAGGCGACAGCCAAGGCCGCCGGTGTCTCGAAGGGCGGTCTGCTCTACCATTTCGGATCGAAGGACGAGCTCGTCGCCGGGCTCCTGCAGCGCCTGGAGGAGTTGACGACCGCCGACCTCGCACGCATGAACGCCGCCGACGAAGGCCCCGTGTCGTACTACGTGCGGACCTCCGTCATGGAGGACGACGCACTCGACCGTGCGCTGGTCACCGCCTCACGGCTCGCCCAGGGCGGCTCGGTCGCCGCTGCGGACGCCCTTCGGGACTCGCGCAGGCGCTGGGAGGACACCATCCGTCCGCACGTGCGCGACCAGGCGGGGCTCGACCTCGTCATGCTGCTCAGCGACGGCCTCTACTTCAACAACTCCCTCGACGTGAACGGCTCCGAGCATCTCGTCCCCCGGCCCGACGAACTCTCCGCACTGATCGCGCTCGTCCTCCGCACGACGGCTCCGTGATCGGCATCCCGTCGACGACGAAGGGCGAGGCGCTCGCGCGCCCCGCCCTCGAATCCCCCGTCGTGATCAGATGTCGGTGATCTCGATCTGACGGAACAGGTCGGCGTCGATCGCATCGCGCACGTCGTCGAGCAGTTCGTCGGAGACCGGCGAGTCCAGCGTGAGAACGCTCAGCGCCTGGGCACCGGCGGCCTCGCGTGCGATCTGCATGCCGGCGATGTTGATGCCGGCCTCGCCGAACTTCTGCCCGTAGACCGCGACGATTCCGGGACGGTCGGTGTAGAGCATGACGACGTGGTGCTTCTCGATCGGGAGCTCGAGTGCGTGGTCGTTGATGCCGACCAGCTTCTCGGCCTGCTTCGGGCCGGTGAGCGTGCCCGACACCGAGAGCTGCGAACCATCGGAGAGGGCACCGGTGAGGGTGATGACGTTGCGGTACTCGGCGCTGACATCGTCCTTGAGCAGACGCACCGCGATGCCGCGCTGCTCGGCGAGCAGCGGAGCGTTGACGTACGACACCGTCTCGCTCACGATGTTCGTGAAGACGCCCTTGAGAGCCGCGAGCTTGAGGACGCTCACGTCGTAGTCGTTCAGCTCGCCGTGCACCTCGACGTCGAGGCTCGTGAGCGGCGACGTCGCGAGAGCGGCGAAGATCTGGCCGAGCTTCTCGACGAGCGAGATGCCGGGGCGCACGTACGGGTCGATGACACCACCGGCGACGTTCACCGCGTCGGGCACCAGGTCGCCACCGAGGGCGAGGCGCACCGAGCGGGCGACCGAGACACCGGCCTTCTCCTGCGCCTCCTCGGTGCTGGCACCGAGGTGCGGGGTGACGACGACGTTCGGGAGGTCGAGGAGCGCGTGGGCGCTCCCGCCCTCGACCGGAGGCTCGGACGTGAAGACGTCAAGGCCGGCGCCGGCGATCTCGCCCGCGACGAGCGCCTCGCGCAGAGCCTCCTCGTCGATGAGCCCCCCACGCGCGACGTTCACGACGAAGGCGGTCGGCTTCATGGCCTTGAACTGCTCCGCACCGATCATCCCCGTGGTCTCAGGCGTCTTCGGCATGTGGATCGTGAGGAAGTCCGACTCGGCGACGAGCTCGTCGAGCGAGAGGAGCTGCACACCGAGCTGCTGCGCACGCGCCGAGGTGACGTAGGGGTCGTAGGCGACGACGCGCATGTCGAACGCGGCCAGACGTGCGGCGACCAGCGCGCCGATGCGGCCGAGGCCGACGATGCCGACGGTCTTCTCGAAGAGCTCCGCTCCGGTGAAGGAGCTGCGCTTCCAGGCCCCGGCGGACAGCGAGGCGTGCGCGGCGGGGATGCGGCGCGCGAGGCTGAGGATGTGACCGACGGTGAGTTCGGCGGCCGAGACGATGTTGGAGGTCGGCGCGTTGACGACCATGACGCCGGCCGCGGTGGCCGCCTTGATGTCGACGTTGTCGAGTCCGACGCCGGCGCGGGCGACGACCTTCAGCTTCGGCGCGTGCGTCAGCGCCTCTTCATCGATCTGCGTCGCCGAGCGCACGAGCACGGCATCCGCCTCCGACAGCGCCGAGAACAGCGCCTCGCGATCGGTGCCGTCGACATTGCGGACATCGAAGTCCGGGCCCAGGGCCTCGATCGTGGCAGGAGAGAGAACTTCGGCGATGAGCACTACGGGCTTCGGCACAGTGGATCCTTCGGGGCAACACAATAGGGGCCGATGCGCCGCACGCCTTCGGGGGCGCGATCTCCTCCACTGTACCCGAGGCGATCGCTCGGCTTTACCGTGTGACGCCCGTCAGGCGGCGATGAGCCCGAGGCTCAACGACAGCACGCAGAGCCAGAACACCGCCACGATCCCGAGGCCGGCGAGCAGTGCCAGCGCGAGTTCACCCGCGCGACGTCGACGTCCGATCGCGGAGGCGAACACGAAGACGATCGCGGGGAACACGACGCCGAACAACAGTGTGATCCACCCTCCACCGGTCAGCCCGCCCTGCGCCATCCGGATGAGATGGGCGACGGCGTTCCACACCGCGTAGGCGTAGAACAGCCCGGCCAGCCCCGGGATGAGGCCGGTGATCCAGCGGGGCGAGGTGCGCGTGCTGTCGATGCTCTGCTCGGCGCTCATGCTCCGATCACCCCCACGGTCACGAACGGCCACGGCACGAGGAGCACGACACCGAGCAGGAGAAGGGATGCCCGCACCCACGACGCCCGCCCGCGGGTGAGCACCCACGTGGCCAGGAACCACAGCGCGGGTGCGGCGACCGCCAGCACGAACCACGGGACGAACATCTCGTCGGCGACGAAGAAGTTGGCGAGCGGCTTGAGCCTCAGACCACCGACCACCCAGCCGATCGAGTACAGGAGGTACACACCACCGACGACACCCGTGATGAGCAGCATCGCCGTGCTCAGCGGTGCACGCTCGTCCTCCTCTTCCGCTCGGTCGTCCCCGAGGGGCGCGGCGTCCTGCGACGGACCCTCGACGCGATCGGCGACGACGGGGGCAGGCGTTTCGGCGGCGATCTTCTCGCGCTTCACCGGAGCCGGACGCGCGAGCGACGCGTCGTCATCCCCGTCCCAGTTCAGGGCATCATCGGAATCGGAGGTCATGTCTCCAGCGTAGGACACCTCGTCCACTAGGCTCGGCGTCACGACCGAGGAGGGGGCCATCGTGGCTGAGCAGCGCACAACGAATGCAGAGGGTGTCGAACCGCCCGCGAACTGGAAGCCGACCCCCGAAGCGAAGGCGAAGGCCACACGCTTCCGCTGGATCGCCGGAGCGCTGTGGCTCCTCGCGATCGTCGGTGAGGCCGTCGGCATCTTCTGGTTGATCCGTCAGCGCGTGTTCGTCGGCGAGGACGGCACGTTCGTCCGCGACCCCGACACCGGACTACTCGAGGAGCAGGGCGTCACGGCGCAGTTCCCGCAGTGGGCGTTCATCGCGCTGCTCGTGCTGCTCGTCGTCATCGCCGCACTCTCGATCACCGGGTCGGTGCTCTGGAAGAAGGCCAATCGCCTGGATCCCGCGCGGAGATCCGACACCGTGCGCTTCTTCGTGCAGAATCAGCTCGGCGCGATCATCGCCATCGTGGCGTTCCTCCCCCTGATCATCCTGGTCTTCCTCAACAAGGACATGGACAAGGGCCAGAAGACGACGGCGGGCATCGTCGGCATCGTGCTCGCGGCGATCGCGGTGTTCATCGGCATCGACTTCGACCCGCCCTCCGTCGAGCAGTACACGGCCGATCAGTCCGCGGTGATCCAGCTGCTGGGCAAGGACGAGGTCGTGTGGGTCGACGGCGGCGCCGTCTATCACGTGTGCGACGAGGTGTCGGCGATCCAGACCGGCAGCGAGATCCGCACCGGCACCACCGCCGAAGCGGTCGAGGCCGGCAAGATCCGCCTGACCCTCCAGTTCGGCTCCGAGCTGCGCGCCTGCGGCCTCCCGGTCCCCGAGAACGACGAGGAGATCACCGAGGCTCTCCGCGCGATTCAGGCCGGACAGGTCGACACCGTGCTGCCCGCACCGGTGTGGGCCGACCCGGCGGAGGCCCCGCTCGTCGTCGAAGAGGCCCCGGCGAGCTGATCGCCGGATTCGTCAGTCCGCGCCGAGAGCGTCGACGAGGCGCTCCTGCGCCGACGAGAGATGGATGCCGAGAACGGCGGTGGCCCGCTCTGCTTCACCGGCCGCCAAAGCGTCGAGGATCTCGGCGTGCTGGGCGGCGATGACGCCGGCCTCGAGCAGACGACGGCCCTGCACCTGCGCCATGCACATCCGCGCCTCGTCGAGCACACTGCGGTACATCCGGCCCGTTCGAGCGCTGCCGAGGGCATCGATCAGCGCCGTGTGGAAGCGCAGATCGGGATCGACGGTGGCGGGATCGGGCCCCGCGGGCATCGCCTGGATCTCGGCGTTCGCCGCGATCGCCGCAGCCGGTACCGTGCGCGTGCCGGCGAGCTCTCGCAACGCCGCGCTCTCCAGTCGCGTCCGGGTGCGATAGACGTCGCGCACGGTCTCCGGGTCGATCGCCACGACACGGGCACTGCGGTGCGCGGTGCGCTCGAGGAGGCCCGCGGCGACGAGCTGCTCGATCGCGGCCTTCGCACTCGGCCGAGCGACCGCGTACTCCTCCGACACGAACGCTTCGGTGAGCGCCGAGCCTGAGCGGAGGTCCCCGCTCAGGATGCGATCCCGCAGCCGTGACGTGACGGCATCGACGACGCCGACGACCGCGAGCGGGGCATCCATGGGACTGTTCACCCACTCAGATTAGCGAGATCGTGGTCATCGGTACACTTGTCAGACAATCTTCCGTCAGCGCCGAGGAGCCTCCCGTGTCGATCACTCTCGCCGAACCACTCGATCCGACGATCCTCGGACCGTCGACCGAGGTGCACGCCCGCTCGATCGACCGGTTCGCCCGGGCGCACGACGCCTCCCACTACCTGCTCGTGCCGGATGCCGTGCTCTCCCCCACCGACGCCGCGGGAGTCGCCCGGGTGTTCGAGGCCGTGCGCGCAGCGGGGCGCACGCTCACGTTCCGTTCCGGGGGCACGAGCCTCTCGGGACAGGGCGTCAGCGGCGACATCCTCGTCGACACGCGCAGCGGGTTCCGCGACATCCGCGTCGAGGACGACGGCGCCTCGGTGCGGGTCGGCCCCGGCGCCACCGTGCGCCAGGTGAACACGCGTCTGGTGCGCCACGGTCGCAAGCTCGGCCCCGACCCCGCCAGCGAGATCGCCTGCACGATCGGGGGTGTCGTCGCCAACAACTCCAGCGGCATGGCCTGCGGCATCGTCGAGAACTCCTACCGGACCGTGGAGTCTCTCCTCCTCGTCCTGCCGAGCGGCACCGTCCTCGACACCGCACTTCCCGACGCCGATGAGCGCCTGCGCGACTCCGATCCCGACCTCGCCACGGGGCTCCTCGCCCTCCGCGCACAGCTGCTGTCCTCACCCGAGAACGTCGCCTTCGTGCGCCGCCAGTTCTCGATGAAGAACACGATGGGCTACGGCATCAACGCCCTCCTCGACTTCGACACCCCGGTGCGCATCCTCGAGCACCTCGTGATCGGCTCGGAGGGCACACTCGCCTTCGTCGCCGAGGCGCGCTTCCGCACCATCCCGATCCGTCCTGCTATCGCCACCGGCCTGCTCGTGTTCACCACGCTCTCCGATGCGATGGCCGCCCTCCCCGGGCTCGGCGACCTCGGGCTCGCCACGATCGAGCTCCTCGATGCCGCCTCACTCCGCGTCGCGCAGGGGCTCGGCGACGTGCCCGCCGCGATCGCCGACATCGACGTCGATCAGCACGCGGCACTCCTCGTCGAGGTCCATGCCGGCAGCACCGAGGAGTTGGCGATCGACAGTGCGACCGCACTCGCACACTTCGCCGACCTCCCCCTCGCGATCGAGGCGGCGCTGACCACCGATGCCTCGGAGCGCGCGGCGCTGTGGCACGTGCGCAAGGGCCTCTACACCGCTGTCGCCGGAGCACGTCCGTCCGGCACCACCGCGCTGCTCGAAGACATCGTCGTGCCGGTCGACCGTCTACTGGTGACCTGCGAGCGCCTGATCGAGCTGTTCGCCGCGCACGACTACGAGGGGTCGGTGATCTTCGGTCACGCCAAGGACGGCAACGTGCACTTCTTGCTCAACGAACGCTTCGACGATCCCGACAGCGTCGCGCGCTACCGGCGCTTCACCGACGACCTCGTCGAGCTCGTGCTCGGCCAGGGCGGCTCGCTGAAGGCGGAGCACGGGACGGGGCGCATCATGGCGCCGTTCGTCCGCCGTCAGTACGGCGATGAACTGACCGACATGATGTGGTCGATCAAGCGTCTCTTCGATCCCGCCGGCATCCTCAATCCGGGCGTCGTGCTCTCCGACGACCCGGACTCCTACCTCCGCGACCTCAAGCGCGTGCCGACGGTCGAGAAGGAGGTCGACCGGTGCGTCGAATGCGGCTACTGCGAGCCGACGTGCCCGAGCAAGAACATCACCCTCACCCCGCGCCAGCGCATCGTACTGCGGCGCGACATGGCCTGGGCCGAGGAGCAGGGAGACACCGCGCTTCTCGAGGACCTGCGCGCCGACTACGACTACGACGGAGTGCAGACCTGTGCGGTCGACGGCATGTGCGCAGTCGCGTGCCCCGTCGACATCAACACCGGCGATCTCGTCCGTCGCCTGCGCGCCGAGGAAGCGTCGAAGATCGAGGACGGCCTCTGGGATGCCGCGGCGAAGGGCTGGGGCGCCGTGACGCGCGTCGGCGGTACGGCGCTGACCTTCGCCTCCGCCCTGCCCGCCCCGATCGTGACCGGTGCGACCCGGGTCGGACGAGCGATCCTGGGATCCGATACCGTCCCTCTCTACGACGGCGGACTCCCGCGCGGCGGTACGAAGGCCCCGTCCGCCCAGAACCCGTCCGACGCCCGTGCCGTGTTCTTCGGGGCGTGCATCGGCACGATGTTCGGCGCGGAGGGGCACGGAGAGGGGTCGAGGGACGCGGTCCGCGCGCTTCTCGATCGGGCCGGGATCGCCGTGGTGATCCCGGAGGATGCCGGCGGAATGTGCTGCGGCACGCCCTGGAAGTCGAAGGGGCACCTCGCCGGCTACGACCGCATGACGAAACGCGTGCTGTCGAGCCTTTGGGAGGCGAGCCGATTCGGCGATCTTCCGGTCGTGTGCGATGCCGCCTCCTGCACCGAGGGGCTCCACACGATGCTCGCGAAGTCCGTCTCCGAGTATCCGGAGTACGCAGGCCTCGTCATCGAGGACGCGACGACCTACATCGCTCGGGAGGTGCTCCCCCGCGTGACCGTTCAGGCGAAGCTCGACAGTGTGGCGGTGCATCCGACCTGCTCCACGACCGCGCTCGGAGCGACCGGCGCTCTGACCGAGATCGCCGCGGCCGTCGCCACGGACGTGTTCGTTCCCGAGGGCTGGGGATGCTGCGCCTTCGCCGGAGATCGGGGCATGCTGCACCCCGAGCTCACTGCCAGCGCGACCGCGGTCGAATCGGAGGAGGTACGTGCGGCCGATGCCGATCGGGGCGGCTTCGACGCCTTCGTCTCCGCGAACCGCACGTGCGAGATCGGGATGACCCGCGCCACGGGACAGCCGTACCGCCACGTCGTCGAGGTGCTCGAGGAGCTCACCCGCCCCTGACCACCACCGGACGCGAAAGAGCGGGCGCCCCTTCCGGGACGCCCGCTCTCGTCTATCGGTCGATCAGCGCGCAGCGCTGCCGTCGATGTAGTCCTCGTCCTGCTGCTTCCATGCGAAGAGCGAACGCAGCTCCTTACCGGTGACCTCGATCGGGTGCTGCTCCTCCTTGGCGCGCAGCGCCAGGAACTCCTCGGCTCCGTTGTCCTGGTCGTCGATGAAGCGCTTCGCGAACGCACCCGACTGGATGTCGGCGAGCACGCCCTTCATGCTCTCCTTGACGCGCTCGTCGATGACGCGCGGGCCCGAGACGTAGTCGCCGAACTCGGCGGTGTCGGAGATCGACCAGCGCTGCTTGGCGATGCCGCCCTCCCACATGAGGTCGACGATGAGCTTGAGCTCGTGGAGCACCTCGAAGTACGCGATCTGCGGCTGGTAGCCCGCCTCGGTCAGCGTCTCGAAACCGGCCTGCACGAGGTGGCTGACGCCACCGCAGAGCACGGCCTGCTCGCCGAACAGGTCGGTCTCGGTCTCCTCGGTGAAGGTCGTCTTGATGACGCCGGCGCGGGTACCGCCGATCGCCTTCGCGTACGAGAGTGCGAGGTCCCAGGCCTTGCCCGAGGCGTCGCGCTCGACGGCGATGATGTCGGGGATGCCGCGACCGGCGACGAACTCGCGACGGACGGTGTGGCCCGGCGCCTTCGGGGCGACGAGGATCACGTCGACGCCCTCGGGAGCATCGATGTAGCCGAAGCGGATGTTGAAGCCGTGCGCGAAGGCGAGGGTCTTGCCCGCGGTCAGGTTGGGGGCGATCGACTCGCTGTAGATCGTGCGCTGGTGCTGGTCCGGCGCGAGGATCATGATGACGTCGGCCCAGGCGGTGGCGTCGGCGACGGTCTTGACCGCGAAGCCGGCCTCTTCGGCCTTCGGAGCCGACTTGGAGCCCTCCTTGAGGGCGATCGCGACCTCGACGCCCGAGTCGCGCAGGTTCTGCGCGTGGGCGTGGCCCTGCGAGCCGTAACCGACGATGGCGACCTTCTTGCCCTGGATCAGGGACAGGTCGGCGTCGGCGTCGTAGAAGATCTCGGTGCTCACTGTGTGTTTCTCCTTGTTCGTGGCGGTTCTTCTCGCTCCGTGCCGGACGGCGGTGGAGCGGATGGATGGGGTGGTCTGGGTCAGCCGCGCAGGACGCGTTCGGTGATGCTCTTGCCGCCGCGGCCGATGGCGAGGAGGCCCGACTGCGCGATCTCCTTGATGCCGAAGGGCTCGAGCGCGCGGAGCATCGCGTCGACCTTGCCCTTGTCGCCCGTGACCTCGATCACGAGCGCGTCGGCGGCGTAGTCGACCACCGAGGCGCGGAAGAGGTTCACGACCTCGATCACGTTCGAGCGGGTGGCGTTGTCGGTGCGCACCTTCACGAGCATGTGCTCGCGCTGCACCGAGGTGGCGAAGTCGAGCTCGACGATCTTGATCACGTTGATCAGCTTGTTGAGCTGCTTGGTGACCTGCTCGAGCGGCAGCTCGTCGACATCGACGACGACGGTGATGCGCGAGATGCCGGGCACCTCGGTCACACCGACGGCGAGCGAGTGGATGTTGAATCCGCGCCGGGCGAAGAGCCCTGCGACGCGGGTGAGGAGGCCGGGGGTGTCCTCGACCAGGAGGCTCAGCACGTGGGTCGACATGGTCAGTCCTCCTCGTCGAATGCGGGCGCGTGCTCGCGGGCGTACTGGACGTAGCTGTTGCTGACGCCCTGGGGCACCATCGGCCACACCATGGAATCGGCGCTGACGACGAAGTCGATCACGACGGGGCGATCGTTCGTCTCGAGGGCGAGCTGGATCGCCGCATCGACCTCGTCCTCCTTCTCGACGCGGATCGCGAGGCATCCGTAGGCCTCGGCGAGCTTCACGAAGTCGGGGATGCGGACCGTGCCGTGCCCGGTGTTCAGGTCGGTGTTGGAGTGGCGCCCGTCGTAGAACAGGGTCTGCCACTGGCGCACCATGCCCAGCGAGGAGTTGTTGATGATCGCGACCTTGATCGGGATGTTGTTGATCGCGCAGGTCGCGAGCTCCTGATTGGTCATCTGGAAGCATCCGTCGCCGTCGATCGCCCACACCACGCGGTCGGGTTCGGCGACCTTGGCACCCATGGCCGCGGGCACGGAGTACCCCATGGTCCCGGCTCCGCCGGAGTTGAGCCAGGCGTTCGGACGCTCGTACTTGATGAACTGCGCCGCCCACATCTGGTGCTGTCCGACGCCGGCCGCGTAGATTCCCTCGGGGCCCGTCAGCTCGCCGATGCGCTGGATCACGTGCTGAGGCGCGAGCAGGCCGTCGGTCGGAGGCGTGTAGCCGAGGGGGAACTCGTTGCGGAGTCCGTCGAGGTACGACCACCACTCCTCGGTGTCGGGCTTCGCGCTGCCGATCGCGCCGCGGTAGGCGGCCTCGAGGTCGACGAGCACGTCGCGCACGTCGCCGACGATCGGCACGTCCGCGATGCGGATCTTCGAGATCTCGGCGGGATCGATGTCGACGTGCACGACCTTCGCGTTCGGCGCGAAGAGCGCAGCCTTACCGGTCACACGGTCGTCGAAGCGGGCGCCGAGCGAGATCAGCAGATCGGCCTCCTGCAGCGCGAGCACGGCCGGGACCGTGCCGTGCATGCCCGGCATGCCCAGGTGCTGCGGGTGCGAGTCGGGGAATGCACCGCGGGCCATGAGCGTGGTCACGACGGGCGCACCGGTCGACTCGGCGAGTTCGAGCAGTTCGGCGGACGCGCGTCCGCGGATCACACCGCCGCCGACGTAGAGCACGGGCTTCTTGGCCTCGGCGAGCAGGGCGGCTGCGGCCTGGATCTGCTTGCCGTGCGCCTTGGTGACGGGGCGGTAACCGGGCAGATCGACCTTGGGCGGCCAGACGAACGGCGCGATCGCCTGCTGCGCGTCCTTCGTGATGTCGACCAGCACGGGACCGGGACGGCCGGTCGATGCCACCTCGTATGCGGCGGCGATCGCGCCGGGGATGTCGGCGGCGTCCTTCACCAGGAAGGAGTGCTTCGTGATCGGCATCGTGATTCCCACGATGTCGGCCTCCTGGAAGGCATCCGTTCCCATCAGCGTCGAGAACACCTGTCCGGTGATCGCCAGCAGGGGCACCGAGTCCATGTAGGCGTCGGCGATCGCGGTGACGAGGTTCGTGGCTCCGGGTCCGGACGTCGCGATGCAGACGCCCACCTTGCCGGAGGCGGATGCATAGCCCTCGGCAGCGTGGCCGGCACCCTGCTCGTGCCGCACGAGGATGTGACGCAGGTCGGACGCGTCCATGAGCGGGTCGTACACGGGCAGGATCGCGCCGCCGGGAAGTCCGAAGACGTCGGTGATCCCGAGCAGCTCGAGCGAACGGACGACGGCCTCGGCGCCGGTGATCTCGGGGGCGTTGGATTGACGGGCGGGCGGCCTCGGCACAGCCGAGACGGAGTCAGCAGTCATGACTTTCCTTCTGGTGATCTGTAGGGCATCGGATGCCGGAGACGACGATGCTGCGTGCCGAACGAGTCGGGATCAGCCCGTCGTCGCGCCTTCGGCGGCGGACCGCACGAGGCGTGAGTACTTGGCAAGAACGCCACGGGTATAGCGCGGGGGAAGCGGCTCCCAGCCAGAGCGGCGGGAGGCGAGCTCCGCCTCGTCGACGAGTAGGTCGAGAGAGCGAGCTGCGATATCGACCCGTATCAGATCACCATCGCGCACGAAGGCGATAGGACCTGCGTCCACCGCTTCGGGTGCTATGTGGCCGATGCACAGGCCGGTTGTGCCGCCTGAGAATCGTCCGTCCGTCAAGAGTAGTACATCTTTTCCGAGTCCCGCGCCCTTGATGGCCGCGGTGATCGCGAGCATCTCGCGCATGCCCGGCCCGCCCTTCGGGCCCTCGTAGCGGATCACCACGACGTCGCCGGCGTTGATCTCGCCGTTCGCCAGAGCATCCATCGCTCCGCGCTCGCGCTCGAACACGCGCGCCGGGCCCTCGAACACGTCGGCGTCGAAGCCTGCGGACTTCACGACCGCTCCTTCTGGGGCGAACGAGCCGTGCAGGATCGTGATGCCGCCGGACGCGTGGATGGGGTTGTCGAACGTGTGGATGACGTCGCCGTCGACGGGATCGGGGTTGAGGTCGCGCAGGTTCTCGGCGACCGTCTTGCCGGTGACCGTGAGTGCGTCGCCGTGGATCAGGCCCTCGTCGAGCATCGCCTTCATGATCACGGGAATGCCGCCGTGACGGTCGACGTCGTTCATCACGTACTTGCCGAAGGGCTTCATGTCGGCGACGTGCGGCGTCTTGCTGCCGATGCGGTTGAAGTCGTGCAGGCTCAGGTCGATCTCGGCCTCGCGAGCGATCGCCAGCAGGTGCAGCACGACGTTGGTCGAACCGCCGAGCGCCATCGCGAGGGCGATCGCGTTCTCGAACGACTCCTTCGTCAGGATGTCCTTCGTGGTGATCCCCTGGCGCAGCAGGTTGACGACGGCCTCGCCGGAGCGGTGGGCGAAGTAGTCACGGCGACGGTCGGCCGAGGGCGGCGCCGCGGAGCCGGGAAGGCTGAGCCCCAGGGCCTCGGCCACCGAGGCCATCGTGTTGGCGGTGTACATGCCGCCGCAGGCACCCTCTCCGGGAGCGAAGGCGCACTCGATGCGCTTCAGGTCCTCCTCCGTCATGCGACCCGCACGACAGGCGCCGACGCCCTCGAAGGAGTCGATGATCGTGATGTCCTTCTCGGTGCCGTCGGAGAGCTTCACCCATCCCGGCGCGATCGAGCCGGCGTAGAGGAACACGCTCGACAGCCCCAGGCGCGCACTCGCCATGAGCATGCCGGGGATGGACTTGTCGCAGCCCGCGAGCAGCACGGTTCCGTCGAGGCGCTCGGCCATGATGACCGTCTCGACCGAGTCGGCGATGACCTCGCGCGAGACGAGCGAGAAGTGCATGCCCTCGTGGCCCATCGAGATGCCGTCGGAGACGGAGATCGTGCCGAACTGCAGCGGGTAGCCGCCGCCCGAGTGCACGCCCTCCTTCGCACCCTGCGCGAGCCGGTCGAGACTCAGGTTGCAGGGCGTGATCTCGTTCCAGCTCGAGGCGATGCCGATCTGAGGCTTCTCCCAGTCCTCGTCGCCCATGCCGACGGCACGCAGCATGCCTCGTGAGGTCGTGGCTTCGATGCCGTCGGTGACGACACGACTGCGGGGCTTGATGTCGATGGACGCGCTGGCAGGATCGTGCGGAGACATGCAGGCAGTCTATTCCCGCCCGGCGGCCCGCTCGTCCGCCAGCGCGCCGAGAAGGCGTGCGACATCGACGGGTCCGTCGACGCGCAGCGCCGCGGCGCTCTCCCCCGGGCCGACACGCACGCCGAGATCGCCCGGCTGCAGCACGCGCATGGCGTCTTCATCGGTGACGTCGTCGCCGGCGAAGAGGATGCCGGTGGCGTGGAAGCGCTCGCGGAGCACTCCGATCGCGGCGTCCTTGCCCTCCGTCCGCGACGAGAACTCGAGCACGCGATGGCCCGCGCGACGGCGCCAGTGCGGGAATCGCTTGGCGGCGAGCGCGTCGATCTCGGCGAAGAGCTTCTCCTCGGTCTCCCGATCCGCCCGACGCGTGTGCACGCCCATGCCGAAGGTCTTCGGCTCGAACTCGGCGCCTTCGTAGCGGTCGATGATCGGACGAGCGGCCGCCCAGAGTTCCTCTCGGGCACCCTCCTCGGTGGCGTCGCCGGTCGGTGCGGCCTCGCCCTCGCCGGGGAACCAGTACTGCGCGCCGTGCGATCCCGCGAGGGCGACCGGCGAGTCGTCCTCGTGCTCGGTGATGATGCGGAGGTCGTGCAGGCTGCGCCCGGAGACGAACGAGACGATCGTGTCGGGCAGGGCCGTCAGACGACGGATCTGTTCCACGGTCTCCGGCAGCGCGCGAGCCGCCATGGGATCGGGCACGAGCGGCGAGGCGACGCCGTCGAAGTCGAGGGCGACGACGAGGCGCTCGGTACGCGCGAGCGCGCTCAGTTCGGGCGCGGGGGTTCCGGGGATCCAGGGGCTGGTCATGGGTGTCTCCAGTCGTGGGGGCGGGAAGATGCGGGGCGGCTCAACGGCGTGCGTCGTCGAGCGCGGAGAGGAACGACGACGACCAGGCGTCCACGTCGTTCTCGAGCACACGGCGACGGAGCGAGCGCATGCGCTTGCCCTGTTCGGCCGGTGTCATCTCGACCGCGGTCATGATCGCGGCCTTGACGCCCTCGATGTCGTGCGGGTTGACGCGCACCGCCTGGCGGAGTTCGTCGGCGGCGCCCGTGAACTCGCTGAGGACGAGCACTCCCCGGTTGTCGACGCGCGTGGCGACGTACTCCTTCGCGACCAGGTTCATGCCGTCGCGCAGAGCGGTGACGAGCATGACATCGGCCGCGAGGTACAGCGCGACCATCTCCTCGCGGGGATACCCCTGGTGCAGATAGCGGATCGCGGTGTGCCCCATCGTGTCGTTGTCGCCGTTGATGCGCCCGACGGCCAGCTCGATCTCGTCGCGCAGGTGCACGTAGGCGTCGACGCGCTCGCGGCTGGGGCTCGCGACCTGCACGAGCGTCACGTCGTCGACGCTCAGACGCCCCTCGGCGAGGAGCTCGCCGTAGGCCTTGATCCGGTGACGGATGCCCTTGGTGTAGTCGAGGCGATCGACGCCCAGCAGGATGCGCTTCGGGTTGCCGAGGCTCGCACGGATCTCCGCGGCTCTGGCCTGGACGGCGGGGTTCGCAGCGAGATCCAGGTAGGGAGCGGTGTCGATCGAGATCGGGAAGGCGCGGGCGACGGCTGTCCGGATCGAGCCGTCGTCCTGCGGGACGGCGATGTTCGCGCCCTTGACCTCGTAACGCAGGCGGCGCCGCACCGCAGTGAGGAAGTAGGTGGCGTCCTGCGCGCGCTGGAACCCGATCACGTCGGCTCCAAGCAGGCCCTGCAGCACCTGGTCGCGCCAGGGCAGCTGCGCATAGAGGCCGTGCGCCGGGAAAGGGATGTGGTGGAAGTACCCGATCGTGACGTCCGGGCGGAGCTCACGCACCATCTGCGGAACGAGCTGCAGCTGGTAGTCGTGCACCCACACCGTGCCGTCTTCCGCGACCGCGGCGGCCGCCGCCTCGGCGAAGCGCCGGTTGACGGTGACATAGGCGTCCCACCACTCGCGGTGGAACTGCGGGGGCGCGATGACGTCGTGGTACAGCGGCCAGATGGTGTCGTTGGCGAAGCCCTCGTAGTACTCCGCGACCTCCTGCGCGCTCAAGGACACCGGGATGAGGTGGATGCCGTCGGCCTCGAAGGGGTCGCGCTCGACGTCGGGCTGGCCGACCCAGCCGACCCACGCGCCGTGCGTGCTGCGCATCATCGGCTCGAGAGCCGCGACGAGTCCGCCGGGCGACGTGCGCCAGGTCTCCTCCCCGTCGGGGCCCTCGACCCGATCGACGGGAAGACGGTTGGCGACGACGACGAACTCTGCAGCGGCCAAGATGGCTCCTCACACCAGGGGGTACCCCCAGGCTATCGAGGTTCGCGGCCCCGGTTCACCGCGTCACGCCGCGACGGCCACGTTCCGCGCACGCGTGCGGCTGAGCACCCAGTTGACGAGACCCGCTGCGAACGCGACCCCGGCCGCGACGATCGGCAGCACGAGCGCCGCCGAGGTGCCGACGTTCTCGGCGAGCTCACCGGCGACGGCCGCACCGATCGACTGGCCGACGACGATCCCCGAGCCGAGCATCGTCATGACCGTCGCCGAGCGTCCGAGCGGGCTGCGCGCGGCGCCGAAGCTGTACTGCGTCACGAGCGTCGGGCCGATGCCGACCCCCATGATGCCGAGAGCGAGCATCATCATCGCGGGAGAATCCACGACGCCCAGCAGGAGCGAGCCCGCGAAGAGGATGCCCGAGAAGACCAGCCACCGGGCGCGGAGCGAGAAGCGGACCGGAAGCCACGCGACGCCGAGCGCCAGAACGGCCGAGCCGACGCCCATCACACCGTAGAGCAGACCCGCCTGTTCGGAGGCGCCCCGGTCCGCCATGAACGACGTCAGCGAGGTGAGCATGGTGCCGAAGAACATGCCGACGCCGAGGATGCCGATCACGACGATGACGAGCTGCGGGCGGAAGAGTTCCGACACCGCCGAGGGCGCTGCCCCGTCTGCCCCGCGCACGGCGGCGACGTGTCGACCGCTCGGGTGGAGGGCGAACGCACCGACGAAGACGATCGTCAGGACCGCCGCGCCCACGAGAGGAGCCCACGGCGCGATCAGCGACGCGAGGATGCCGACGATGAACGGCCCGAAGACGAACACCGTCTCGTCGGCGGCGGACTCGTAGGCCATGGTGCCCGAGACCGTGCGGGCCCGGCGGGTCTCCGGCATCCGCTCGCTGATCATCGTGACCAGCCGCGCACGCGACAGCGGCGAGACCTGCGGGGCCGTCGCCCCGATGCCGGCTGCGGCCAGGAGAACGAGGCCGTCGACCGCGTCGCCGTAGACGACGAGGGTGAACACGACCATCATCGTGCCGTTCGCGATGGCGAGCAGCAGCAGCACGGTCCGCTGGCCGTAGCGATCCGCGGCGGCACCGAGGAGCGGGCCGAAGCACGCGGTGCCGAGGCCGACCGCTGCGGAGGTGAGCCCGCCGAGCGACAGCGATCCGCGCGCCGAGACGACGACGGTCAGCACGCCGACGACCATCATCGCGAAGGGCAGTCTCGCGATGAAGGCGATGAGGAAGTAGGGGAAGCCGGCGAGACGGAAGAGGCTCGGCTCGGTGGAGGTGTGTGTCTGGGTCATGGCTCTCGCGCGCCCGCGGACGCGGTGGTCGGGTGCCGCCGCTGTCCGTCGGAGTGCCGACGGCCGGTAGATACACGGTTCTACGGTCGCGGACGAGCCGCGACTGACACCCATGATAGCGAGTGCCGATCCGAAGGGGCTGTATGCCCGGCATCCGGCGTTCGTGTCAATCCCCCGCCCCGGCCGGGACTCGGGCGGTAGCGTAGGGGCATGCGCTATCTGTTCAGCACGGGCCTGTTCGGAGCGATCACCACCGGTGTCTCGCTCCTCCGCGGCACCCGCGAGTCCCCCGTCACCTGGCGCGCCGCGCTCGCCTGGATCAGCTGGGCCATCACCTTCGCCCTCGCGATCGGCGCCGTGCGCGACACCCGCCGCTTCGACCGCGGTCTCGAGGTCGCCCTGGATTCACCCCTCGCCCCCGCGCAGGCGAAGCGCGCGAACCGCGACGAGAAGCAGGCGCAGAAGGCGGCGGCGCAGAAGCGCACGCGCCGCCGCTCCTCCTGAGTCCGCGTGTCACCGGGTGAGGATCAGCGCCTCGCCCTGACCGCCCCCGCCGCAGAGGCCGACGGCCGCCGTGCCGGAGCCGCGACGCGCCAGCTCGTGCGCCAGGTGCACGACGAGGCGATTACCCGATGCGCCGATCGGATGCCCGATCGCGATCCCTCCCCCGTGGATGTTGACGAGCGCGGGATCCAGGCCGAGTTCGACCTGCGAACGCGCAACCACGGCGCCGAACGCCTCGTTGATCTCGACCAGATCGAGATCGGACGGCGAGATCCCCTGCTTCTCGCACGCGCGTTCGATCGCGCGCGCCGGCTGCGCCTGCAGGGAGTTGTCCGGCCCGGCGGTCTGGCCGCTCGCGCCGACCGTCACGAGGACGGGCCATCCCTTCTCCGCGGCGAGCGCGCGCGTCGTGACGATGACGGCGGAGGCTCCGTCGGAGATCTGCGAGGAGTTGCCCGCCGTGATCGTGCCCCCTTCTGCGAAGGCGGCACGGAGTCCTGCGAGCGACTCCACCGTCGTGTCGGGGCGGATTCCCTCGTCCGCGGTGACGAGCAGAGGTTCCCCGCGGCGCTGAGGCACCGAGACCGTGACGATCTCGTCGTCGAACACGCCCGCAGCCTGGGCGGCCGCCGCACGCTGATGCGAGAGCGCGGCGACGGCGTCCTGAGCCTCGCGCGTGACTTCGTATCGGGCGTTGTGCCGTTCGGTGGACGCTCCCATGCTCTCCCGGTCGTACGCGTCGGTGAGCCCGTCGTAGGCCATGTGATCGAGCACCTCGACACTGCCGTAGGCCCATCCGTCGCGTGACCCCATGAGCAGGTGCGGGGCGCGGGTCATCGACTCCATGCCGGCCGCGACGACCACCTCGGCATCTCCCGTGCGGATCATGCGAGCGGCGTCGATGATCGCGGTGAGGCCGGAGAGGCACACCTTGTTGACCGTGTGTGCGGGAACGCCCCAGCCGATCCCCGCGCCGATGGCCGCCTGGCGTGCGGCGTTCTGCCCGGATCCCGCCGAGAGGACCTGCCCGACGATGACGGCGTCGATGTCCTCCGGGGGGATGGATGCCTGCTCGAGCGCACCGCGGATCGCGAAGGCGCCCAGCTGCGGGGCCGTGACGGCCGCGAGCTGACCCTTGAGACGACCCTGCGGGGTGCGGGCGGCGGAGACGATGACGATATCGGTGTCGTGCATGTCCTTCAGCCTCTCAGACCGGCGAGCGCGGGCGACAGTGTCAGCGGGGGCTCGGTGGCGGCGATGACCTCGTCGGCGGTGACTCCGGGGGCCGTCTCGACGAGCACGAGGCCGGCCTCGGTCACATCGATCACGGCGAGGTCGGTGATGATGCGGTCGACCACCCCCCGACCGGTGAGCGGCAGGGAGCACCGCTCGACGATCTTGGCGGATCCGTCCTTCGCGACGTGCTCCATGAGCACGATGACGCGTGCGGCACCGTGCACGAGGTCCATCGCCCCACCGGGGCCCTTGACCATCTTCCCGGGGATCATCCAGTTCGCCAGGTCTCCGGTCGCCGACACCTGCATGGCACCGAGGATCGCGGCGTCGATCTTGCCCCCGCGGATCATGCCGAAACTCGTCGCCGAGTCGAAGAACGCCGATCCCGCGAGCACGGTGACCGTCTCCTTACCCGCGTTGATGAGATCGGGGTCGACGGCATCCTCCGTCGGGTACGGGCCGACGCCGAGGATGCCGTTCTCGGACTGCAGCACCACGGTGACGCCCGTCGGTACGAAGTTCGGGACGAGGGTGGGAAGCCCGATGCCGAGGTTCACGTACGAGCCGTCCTCGAGCTCTCCGGCGGCGCGGGCGGCCATCTGGTCTCGGGTGAGCGCCATGTCAGGCTCCTTCCGTGGCGACGGTGCGTCGCTCGATGCGCTTGGGGATGTCGGGTCCGACCTCGACGACGCGGTGCACGTACACGCCGGGCAGGTGCACCCCGTCCGGGTCGAGCTCGCCCGGTTCGACGAGGCGCTCGACCTGCGCGATGCAGATCCGGCCCGCCATCGCGGCGAGCGGGTTGAAGTTGCGTGCGGCCTTGGTGAAGACGAGATTGCCGTGGCGGTCTCCGACGGCAGCGTGCACGAGGGCGAAGTCGGTGGTGATCGCCTCCTCCAGCACGTACTCGCGGGCGTCGTCCCCCTCGCCGAAGGTGCGCACGTCCTTGGCGGGCGAGGCGACGGCGATCGTGCCGTCGGGCGCGTATCTGCGCGGCAGACCCCCTTCGGCGACCTGCGTACCGACGCCCGTCTGCGTGAAGAAGGCGGCGATCCCCGACCCGCCGGCGCGCAGCTTCTCGGCGAGGGTTCCCTGCGGGGTGAGCTCGAGCTCGAGTTCGCCAGTGAGGAACTGACGCTCGAATTCCTTGTTCTCGCCCACGTACGACGACGTCATCTTGCGGATGCGGTGCGCTCCGAGCAGGATGCCGAGACCCCAGTCGTCGACGCCGCAGTTGTTGCTGACGACGCTCAGGTCCGTCGTCCCCTGGGCGAGCAGAGCTTCGATGAGGGCGATGGGGTTCCCGGAGAGGCCGAACCCGCCGACGGCGAGGGACGCTCCGTCGGGGATGTCGGTGACCGCCTCCGCGGCAGAGGGCCAGTGCTTGTCGATCACGCGTACTCCTTCGAACGGGCGTTGGGTCCAGCTTGACGGTCGCGCGGTGGGAGCGACAGCGGATGCTTGCGATGTGGACGTTTCGCCGAGTAGCGTCCACATTATGGAACGAGCGTCGACGAGCGTGCCGGGAGCGCAGGCCATCGCACGGGCGGCCGGACTCCTCCGCCTCGTCTCGGGCGGGCGCCCCGAAGGGATGGCGCTCCAGGAGCTCGCCCACGCCGCCGACCTGTCGAGGTCGACGACGCATCGCCTGCTCAGCGCGCTCCGCGCCGAGGGACTCGTCGATCGGGACGACACGACCGCCCGCTGGATGCCCGGACCCGAGCTGTACCTCATGGGCAACGCCGCAGCCGCGCGCTACGACGTCACCGCTCTCGCGCGCGACATCGTGCGGTCGCTCGCCGTCAAGACCGAGGAGAGCGCCTTTTTCTCGGTACGACGAGCCGATGAGACCGTATGCCTCCTCCGTGAGGAAGGCGCCTTCCCGATCCGCTCATTCGTGCTCAGCGAGGGCGTGCGCTTCCCCCTCGGCGTGGCGAGCGCGGGCCTCGCGATCCTGGCGTTCCTTCCCGACCACGATGTGGATGCGTATCTCGGTCGGCACCCGGAGCTCGCGTCGACGTGGGGCCGCCCGCATGCGCAGAAGCCGCTGCGTGCGCGCCTCGCCGAGACGAAGGAACGCGGCTTCGCGGTCAATCCCGGCCTCATCGTGGAAGGCAGCTGGGGCATCGGCGCGGCCGTGTTCGATCGCCACGGCCGTCCGGAGTGGGCTCTGAGCCTGACGGGCGTGGAGTTCCGCTTCGGCCCCGATCGCCTCGCGCACCTCGGCCGCACGCTGCTCGCTCACGCCCACGAACTCTCGGCGAGGATCGCGGGCGCTCGCCACTGACACCCATTACATACCATCGGGTATATACTCGTTGGTATGCAACGTGCGGAAGTGATCCCCTCCATCGTGCTCTCGGCGTATGCGCTCGGCCGCATCGCCGCGCAGGATGCCGGCAACGAGGCACCCGCCGCCCAGTGGCGGGTGCTCAGCCTGCTCGGCCGACAGGGCGCCTCGAGAGTCGGCGAACTCGCCGCAGCCGCTCGCACCACGCAACCGGGAATGACCCGCCTGATCGGCGCGCTCGAGCGCGACGGACTGGTGCGCCGCTCCCCCGACCCCGCCGACTCCCGCGCGGTGGTCGTCGAGGCGACGGACGCCGGAGCCCGTGCTCTCGCCGCCTGGCGCTACGAGTTCCGCGACACGCTCGCGCCGCGGTTCCACGCGCTCGACGACGCCGACTGGGCGACCCTGACCCGTGCGGCCGAGATCCTCGCCGCGCACACCGACCCCACCGACCGAAAGGACTCCTCGCAATGAACACGACCGCCACCCCCTCCGTCTGGAAGCAACCCGCGCAGGTGTGGGCCGTCGCCTTCGCCTGCGTAGTCGCGTTCATGGGCATCGGACTGGTCGACCCCATCCTCCCGGCGATCGCGGAGTCCCTGCAGGCCTCGCCCGTCGAGACCGAACTCCTCTTCACGAGCTATCTGCTCGTCACGGGCCTCGCGATGCTCGTCACGAGCTGGATCTCGAGCCGGATCGGCGCGAAGGCGACTCTCCTCATCGGACTCGCGCTCATCGTCGCGTTCGCCCTGCTCTGCGCCCTCAGCGGCAGCGTCGACGCCGTCATCGGCTTCCGCGCGGGGTGGGGCCTCGGTAACGCGCTCTTCATCTCCACCGCTCTCGCCACGATCGTCGGCGCGGCGTCCGGCGGCAGCAGTGCAGCGATCATCCTCTACGAGGCGGCGCTGGGTCTCGGCATCGCGATCGGTCCGCTCCTGGGCGGGCTCCTCGGCGAGATGAGCTGGCGCGGACCCTTCTTCGGCGTCGTCGCCCTCATGGCGATCGCGTTCGTCGCGGTCCTCGTGCTGCTGCGCGGCCCCGCAGAGAAGCGCACTCCGGTGCCGTTCTCGGCTCCCTTCACCGCGCTCCGCCGCCCGGCGCTCGCGATCCTCGCCGTCGCCGCGCTGTTCTACAACATCGGCTTCTTCGTGCTCCTCGCCTTCTCGCCCTTCCCCCTCGGCTTCGGCGCACTCGGCATCGGCTTCACGTTCTTCGGCTGGGGCGTCGCGCTCGCGATCACGAGCGTCTGGGTCGCTCCGCTCCTCATGCGCCGGATGCCGCGGACCCGCATCATCGTGACCGTGCTGCCCCTGCTGGCGGTCGATCTCGTCGCGGCCGGCCTCCTCGCCGGCGACCCTGCGGCCCTCGTCGTGTGCATCATCATCGGCGGCCTCCTGCTCGGCATCATGAACACCGTGCTCACCGAGGCGGTCATGGAGGCCACCGACCTTCCCCGTTCGGTCGCCTCGTCGTCGTACTCGGCGGTGCGCTTCCTCGGCGGGGCGATGGCCCCTCCCCTCGCCGCACTGCTGTGGCACTCGTTCAACGTGACGGTCCCGTACCTGTTCGCCGCGGCATCCGTCCTGATCGCCGCTCTCACGGTCTTCCTGGGACGGCGTGCTCTCGCCCACATCGACTCGCACGGTGCGGTTCCCGCCGCCGAAGACGCCCAGGCGATCCTCGTCGGCGACGCCGCCTGATCATCCGCCCGGGAGCGTCGCGCCGCCTCGATCGCTGCGACACTCCCGGGGGTGCGGGCTCGATTTCGCACCGCGTCGATCCCCTGGTAATGTAATTCCTCGGTCGGGGTCATCCCGGGCCACGCACCTCTAGCTCAATCGGCAGAGCAACTGACTCTTAATCAGTGGGTTCTGGGTTCAAGTCCCAGGGGGTGCACGGATCAGCCTCGTTGACTCTCGCCAGTCTTCGGGGCTTTTCTGCTTCTCGAGCACGTCTTCTCGGCCGCGTCACCGCACGGTCATGCCCCGATCGAGACCCTCGGCACGGGCGACTACGCTGGTGGCGTGACCGCCATCCCCCGCGCATCCGACTTCCGCAGCGATCTCGAACTCGCCCTGCGTCTGGCCGACGCGGCCGATGCGCAGTCGCTCCCCCGGTTCGACGCCGCCGATCTGCAGATCTCGACCAAGGCCGACAACTCCCACGTCACCGATGCCGACCTCGCGACCGAACGCGCGATCCGCGACATCCTCGCGACCGAGCGCCCGGAGGACGGCATATTCGGCGAGGAGTTCGGCGCCGAAGGCGACACTCACCGCCAGTGGATCATCGATCCGATCGACGGCACCGCCAACTTCCTGCGCGGTGTGCCGCTCTGGGGCACGATGATCGCCCTCGCGGTCGACGGCGTTCCGCAGGTCGGCGTCGTCAGCATGCCCGCGCGCTCGGCCGACGCTGGTGGGCCTCCCCCGAGGAGGGTGCCTGGACGGCGACGGAGAACGAGCCGCGCCGACTGCACGTCTCCTCCGTCTCGTCGCTCGACGACGCCAGTGTCAGCTTCCAGAGCATCGCGCAGTGGGCGGATGCCGGACGCATCGACACTCTCATCGCGCTCGCGGACCGGGTGTGGCGCGACCGCGCCTACGGTGACGTCTTCTCGTACATGCTCCTGGCCGAGGGACGCCTCGACATGGTCGCCGAGTTCGACGTCAAGGAGTACGACATCGCGGCCGCAGTGCCGATCGTCCGCGAGGCGGGCGGCACGATGACCGACTACGCGGGGGCCGAGACGATCTCGACGCGCTCGACACTCGCCACCAACGGCATCCTCCACGACGCCTTCCTCACCTTCCTGCATCCCTGATCTCCCGAGGCCCGCGATGATCCCTCCCCGCATCGTTTCCATCACAGCTGGAGCAGCATTCCTCGTCGCCGCTCTGACGGCGTGCTCCGCCCCTGGCGAGACCGACCCGACCCCGACGACCGATCCCGCGACGCCGGCGCCGCAGGCGAGCGTCGAGCCGGCCGCGACGCCGAACCCTGAACCCACCTCCGCAGCGCTCACGTGCGAGTCGATGATCTCGTCCGGCACGGTCGCGGCCCTGACCGAGGCGGGGTGGACGGCCGAGACCAAGGACTTCGTCATCGGCGACACCACCATCCCGGAGGACGAGGGGCTGCTGTGCTTCTGGGGCGACTACGCCGTCGCCTCCGATCACGGCCAGCTGTACGGTTGGGCCGAGCTGAGCGCGGGCGCGGCGAGCGATGCGCAGACATCGCTCCTGGCCGCGGGGTGGCATCGCGAAGACGGTCCCGAGGGCGTGTACATCACCGAGGATCCGCAGTACGCGATGGGCACCGATGACGACGGGTACGGCATGACCTACCTGTTCGGCGATGGGTGGGTGAAGCTCGCCGACACCAAGCAGGGCCTCCTCCTCATCGAAGGCGCCGGTTGAGGGGACTCCATTGCGGATGCCGGGCAGCCGGGAGACAATCGGCCCATGAGCGAACGCAACGACGAAGCGAACACCGCCGCGATGCTCGACCGGATCGCCACCCGATTCCCCGACGTTCCGCGGGAGAGCATCGAGCACATCGCCCACGAGGAGCACGAACGCCTCAGCGGCGGGCGCATCCAGGATTACGTGCCGGTTCTCGTCGAGAAGGAGACCGTCGAGCGTCTGCGGACCGGAGCCATCCCCGTGCAGACGCCGATCCCCGAGGACTCCTGAGCGCGTCGACGCTCACGCCATCGGAACACGGACGTCGCCGCCCGCCTCCTCGGTGAGACGCGCTCCCATCTGCACGAACGTCGGCTCGGCGATGAAACCGCCGGCGAACAGCGCCTGACCCTGCGCGAAGGTCTGCGCACGACGGATGGCGTGCTCCGAGGCGAACCCGAACACTTCGGCGAGTTCGGCGAGATCGCGTGGAGCGTTGACGCGCATCAGCCCGAGGTTGTCGCACTGCGACAGCACGTTCGGGTGGATCTTCGTGGGGCGCTGTGTCGACAGGAAGAGCCACAGCCCGAACTTCCGCCCCTCAGCGGCGATCTGCACGAGGCGTGCCGTCAACTCCCGTTCCACAGCCGTCGTCGGCTCCGGAACGCAGAGGTTATGAGCTTCGTCGATCACGATCAGCAGCGGTCGGCGCTCTTCCCGACGCGCCCAGAGATCCTCCAGAACGGCCAGGGCGGCGACGCCGGGTTCGGCCGGATGATCGAAGCCTCCGAGGTCGAGGACCGTCACCCTCGGGCGCTCGCTGATCACGTCGACGACGGATGCCGCACCACGCGACCACAGCTCCCACTCGAGCACTTGGAGGTTCTCCATGCGATTCGCGAGTCGCACCTTCACCGCCTCCCCGCTCTCGCGGAGGCCGCGGATCATCTCCGCCGAATCGAACTGCCCGGACGACACCTGCGTGTGCAGCAGCGCGTTGTACTCCTCGGCATCCGCGATCGGATCGATGCGCAGCACAGCGGCCTTGGCCGCCGGCGAGAGGTCCACGTAGCGCACCCGTAGGCGCTCGCCCTCCGCACGGCCGGAGCGGAACACACGGACATCGAGATCGCCCAGTCGGCGCGCCGCTGCGTCATCGGTGCCGGGGCGGATCTCACGCAACCGCACGAAATCCGCGTTGGGATCGAAGACGAGCACGGGGAGCTCCGTGTGCAGGAGCAACTGCTCGAGCACCACGCCCAGCGCGTACGTCTTGCCGCTGCCGCTCTGGCCGCACCAGAAGGTGTGCCGATTGAATCGTCGCGGGTCGAGTTGCACCGGCTCGGCGCCCTCGATCGTCGCTCCGATGACGAACTCTCCCATGACTGCCCCTCTCGGTCGCTCCCAGAGTGCACCATGGACCCCTCGTGCGGAAGGCCTGCACGGCATCACATCCGCGTGAAAAGGGCAAGGGAGCAGACATAGATGGCTGTGCGTGGTTCGCTCAGGACCAGCGACGCAGACCGCGCCGCGGAAGGAGCGCACATGTCCGACCCGTTCTCCACTCCGCTCGCACCGGGCGAGCAGCCCACCAGGCCCGAGCCGCTCGATCCCACACCGGGCGAGCCTCTCGCCCCCGTTCCGGACGAACCGCTCGCGCCGAACCCGGAGGAGCCGTTGGCGCCGAACCCGCAGGAACCGACGATCCCGCTCTAGAGCGCCGCATCACTCCCCCATCCGACCGAGAAAGAAGGTGACGCCATGAACGCAGACAGCGATCGCAACGACATCAGCACGGAACAGTCCCCGGGACCCGAGGAGAACGACAACCTCGGCGCAGAAGATGCCAAGGGCGAGCCGCCCACGGTACCGCCGACGCACGGCGACGACGTGTCGGCGGAGAAGTAACCGCCGTCGCCCCACGAAGAAGGCCCTTGGGTTCCCACACATGGCGGGAACCCGAGGGCCTTCTCCTTCGCGACAGCGACCTGGTGGAGCTGGGGGGAATCGAACCCCCGTCCAACGCTGAGTCTCCACGCCTTCTCCGGGCGCAGTCTGTGAAGACGTTCTACTCGGCTCCGACCTTTGTCACAGACACCTAAGTCGACGAGCCCAGCCTGGGAGGAGTCCCACGTGGCGTCCAGACGCCACCACGCAGCAAGATTCCTAGATGACGCCAGGATCCGTATCGGAATCACATACGGCCTGACGGACTATCGGGCTCGCTTATGCAGCGAGGGCGAAGTCGTTGCGCTTGGTTTCGGCAACTATTGTTTTGCAGAGAGCGTTTACGAGATAACTCTGCATCCTCGGCCCGCTTCTCGTGGATTCACAGGCGCTGTCGAAACCGATCAGCCCCGTGGTCCTTCTCTCGAAGGAGCCGCTGTCGCACTGTGGAGTTTTCATCCGGATGCCGTGGCACCCAGCTTCACAGGATACAACGGATCCTGCGCACCTGCCATTCCCGGCGCTGAGCAGTCGCCGTCATCCGTGCGTCAGGTGCCTGGCGTAGAGTCGGCCCCATGAGCGATGTCACCGTCACCGTCCGCGGCGAGCACGAGGCGCGCGTCGCGCCGGAGCGCGCCACCATCCGCGTCACCGTCCGCTCCGAGGGCCCCGAGCGGGCGGCGGTCGTCGACACCGTCATGCGTCTCGCCGAACCTCTGCGCGCGAGCATCACCGAGCGCAGCGACGCTCAGACAGTCGTCGACTGGTCGAGCAAGCGCCTCTCGGTGCGCGCCGAGAGGCCGTGGAACAACGAGGGCAAGCGACTCGCTCCGGTGTACTACGCGAGCATCGACTTCACAGCCACGTTCACCGAAGCATCCGAGTTGTCGATCTGGGTGTCCGACATCTCCGCCTGGGACGGCGTCGAGGTCGGCTGGGTGAACTGGCACCTCACGCCCGAGACGCGGACGCGCATCGAGCGCGAGGTCGCCGCCGCGGCCGTCGGTGTCGCCGTCACCCGTGCCGAGGCCTACGCCGGCGCCCTCGGACGCGATTCGGTCACGCCCGTCGAGATCGCCGATGTCGGACTCATCTCGAATCGCGAGGCGCAGCCCGCGGCACCGATGCTGAAGGCGCGCGGGGCGGCTTTCGCGATGGCAGACGCCTCACCCGGAATGGAGTACGAACCGGAGGAGATCGTCGTCTCCGCCACGGTCGAGGGGCGGTTCATCGCCTCCTGACCGCTGCGGTCGGCCTCAGCTCGCGTAGGGCGCGAGATCGGCGGCGAGCCGCTCCGACACCCGAGCGTGCACCGCGGTGCCCTCTTCGCGATGGTCGACGGCCAACAGCATCCCGGTCTCGTGGATCGCGGCGACCAGGTCGCCCCGATCGTACGGGACCACGGCGTGCACCTCGACGGCCGGCTTCGGGAGAGCCTCCTCGATCGCGGCACGAAGCTCGGCGATGCCCTCCCCCGAGCGCGACGACACGAAATGCGCCTTCGGCTCGAGACCGCGCAGCACGAGTCGCTCGTCGTCATCGATCAGGTCGGCCTTGTTGAACACGACGAGCTCGGGCATGTCGCGCACCCCGACGTCGCCCATCACATCGCGAACGGTCTGCAACTGTCCGGCCGGATCGGGGTGGGAGCCGTCGACGACGTGGAGCACGACGTCGGCGTCACCGACCTCCTCGAGCGTCGAGCGGAAAGCCTCGACGAGCTGATGCGGCAGGTTGCGGACGAACCCGACCGTGTCGGTCAGCGTGAACACGCGTCCGTCAGCGGTCTCGGAGCGGCGGACGGTCGCATCCAGCGTCGCGAACAGCGCGTTCTCGACGAGCACGCCAGCGCTCGTCAGAGCGTTGAGCAAGCTCGACTTGCCGGCGTTCGTGTACCCGGCGATCGCCACGGAGGGGATCGTGTTGCGCTTGCGCTCCGCGCGCTTCGCCTCGCGAGCCGGACCGAAGTCGCGGATCTGACGACGCAGAAGCGCCATCTTCGTGCGAATGCGTCGGCGATCGAGCTCGATCTTCGTCTCACCCGGGCCGCGCGAGCCCATTCCGGCGCCACCGGCACCGACCTGTCCACCCGCCTGGCGGCTCATCGAGTCACCCCAGCCGCGCAGACGCGGCAGGAGGTACTCGAGCTGGGCGAGTTCGACCTGCGCCTTGCCCTCACGACTCTTGGCGTGCTGGCTGAAGATGTCGAGGATCACGGTCGTGCGATCGATGACCTTGACCTTCACGACGTCCTCGAGCGCACGGCGCTGGCTCGGCGCCAGCTCCGTGTCGGCGATGACCGTGTCCGCGCCGACAGCGGCCACGATGTCCTTGAGTTCCTGGGCCTTTCCGCGACCGAGGTAGGTGGCGGCGTCAGGGTGGGGCCGACGCTGCAGAACACCATCGAGCACGACGGCGCCCGCGGTCTCGGCAAGGGCCGCGAGTTCGCGGAGGGAGTTCTCGGCGTCGGTCTGCGCACCCTGCGGGTAGACCCCGACGAGCACGACGTTCTCGAGTCGGAGCTGCCGGTACTCGACCTCGGTGACGTCTTCGAGTTCGGTCGAGAGGCCGCCGACGCGACGAAGCGCATGACGATCCTCCAGGTCCCACTGGTCACCGTCCGATGCGGCGTGCGCCGCCGTCGACCGGTCCTGCAGCGCCTGTGCTGCTCCGAACACGCGGACTTCCGAGCGACTCTCGGCGTGAGCGAGCACACGATCGAGTGCATCGCCGTCTTCGTGCTGTGTGGTGGTTTCCGTCATCCGTCCCTGATCTCTTGCTTTCGTTTCGAGCCTTAACCTTAGCCCGCGCTCTCCGGTACGCTCACCGTATGGGGTCCGATCACTACTTCACTGCGGCCCCGGTCAGTCCTGAGAACCTGCGAACGATCCGCGTGACGCTCGCAGGCCGCGAGCTCGAACTCACCACCGCCGGCGGTGTCTTCAGCCCGGATCGCCTGGACGCCGGTACGTCAGTGCTTCTCGCCAACATGCCTCCCGTTCCTCCGGGGGGCAATCTTCTCGACCTCGGCAGCGGCTGGGGTCCCATCACGCTGTCGATGGCACTCGCCGCGCCCCACGCGAAGGTCTGGGCCGTGGATGTGAATGAGCGTGCCCTCGATCTCGTCCGCCGCAATGCGGCGTCTCTCGGGCTCACCAATGTCAACGCGTCGTTGCCCGAGGATGTTCCCGCCGATGTGACCTTCCGGACGATCCGCTCGAACCCGCCGATCCGCGTGGGCAAGAACGTTCTGCACGATCTGCTCGAGAAGTGGATTCCGCGCCTCGACGAGCGCAGTGACGCCTGGCTGGTCGTGCAGCGAAACCTCGGCGCCGACTCCCTCCAGCGCTGGATCGGTTCGACGTTCCACCCCGGCTTCACGGTCTATCGCACCGCGACCAGCAAGGGCTACCGGGTGCTCAAGGTGCGCAAGCACGGGACTCCCCCGACCGAGCCCATCACGATCGCCTGAGGCGTCAGCGACCGCTCGCCGGCCCGCGGGCGGGGCGCTGTGCTCAGGCGAGCTCGATCTCGCCGTGGAAGGCGAGTTGGGCGGGACCGGCGAGAGCGACGTGCTCTCCGTCCTCGGCGGCGAACATCCGCACTCCGAGCGTCCCGCCGGGAACCTCGACGCGCCAGTTGTCGGGCGCCTGCTCCCCCGCCCAGTGACGAACGGCGAGAGCCGTGGCGGCCACGCCCGTTCCACAGCTGAGAGTCTCGCCCACCCCGCGCTCGAACACCCGCATGCGCACATGGCCGATGCCGTCGCGCACCAGGGGTTCGCCCGGCACGACGAACTCCACGTTGGCACCGGCGGGCGGGAGCGGATCGAGGAGCGGAGGTCGGTGGAGGTCGAGAGAAGCCAGTTCCGCCTCGCTCGCGACGGCCACGACGACGTGCGGATTTCCCACGTCGATTCCCAGACCGGGTCGGGTGACCGCGAGCCCGCTGGCGGTCACCAGCGGATCGTCGCCGTCGAGACGCCAGCGGCCGAGGTCGACCTGGTACCCGTTCTCGCTGCGGGTGACGTCGCGCACCCCGGCGCGGGTTCCGATCGAGAGCGTCGACCCCGACTCGATGACGGCGAGGCCCGCCCACAGGAGGTAGTGCGCGAAGACACGGATGCCGTTGCCGCACATCTCGGCGATCGAACCGTCGGCGTTGCGGTAGTCCATGAACCACTCGGCATCCGGCTCCTCGGCCAGCGCTGCAGCACCGTCGGCGATCGCGGCGGAGCGGACGACTCGCAGCACACCGTCGGCGCCGATACCGAAGTTACGGTCGCAGAGTGCCGCGACCTGATCGGCGGTGAGGTCGAGAGCACCGTCGGGGTCGGCGATGATGACGAAATCGTTGCCCGTGCCGTGACCCTTGGTGAATGCGACCATGCTCCCAGTCTAGGGATCTCGGCTATGCGTCGGCGATGAGCCGCTTGCCGGTGTTCGCCACCGCGAACCGCTCGTATCCGAGCGCATCGTAGAAGCCCAGCACCGCTTCGTTGCCCTCGCGGACCATGAGCTGCACCTTCGGGCATCCGAGAGCCAGCAGCAGCCGTTCCGCCTCGGCGACCAGTTCACGCGCGATGCCGTGGCCGCGATGGGAAGCCGCTGTGGCGAGGTAGTAGAGCCATCCGCGATGGCCGTCGTACCCGGCCATGACCGAACCGAGGACCGTCACGCCTTCCGGGTCCGTCGCGACGAGGAACAGCTCGGGTTGCACTCGCAGCTTGCGCTCGATGTCGAGGCGGGGATCGTTCCAGGGCCGGGTGAGTCCGGCCTCGGTCCACAGCTCGATGACCGCATCGGTGTCGGCCTGTTCGAATGCCCGCACGTTCCACGCCATGGTGCTCCTGTTCATCGACGCCTCCCGGATCGCGCCGAAGAATGAGCCTATCCGGGGCGGGCGCTACCCGACGACGCGGTAGTGACCGCAGAGGAAACCGCGGTTACGAGCCACGTCGAGCAGCTCGAACTCCAGGGCGCGGGGAAACAGGGGCGCCCCAGCCCCGAGCGTCACCGGGGCGAACTGGATCCACACCTCGTCGAGCAGACCGGCGTCGGCGAACTGGCCGGCGAGGTCGCCACCACCGACGACCCAGATGTCATCGCCGCCGGCTGCGAGCCGCATCGCCGCGTGCGCGTCGCTGACCTCTCCCTGGACGAAACGCACGTCGGCACCGGAGGGAACAGCGAGCTCTCGATGCGTGAACACCCAGGTGGGCTGCGTATAGGGCCAGGGTTCCTCGCCCTGCGCGCGCAACAGCCACTCGTAGGTCGATGCGCCCATCGCGAGAGCACCGATCCCCTCGACGAACGCCGGGTAGGCCATGGGACCGTCCTGGTCGAAGTCCTGGCTCAGCAGCCACTCGAGGGAGTGATCCGCCGTCGCGATGAAACCGTCGAGGCTCGAGGCCGTGTAGAAATGGGTCGCCATGTGGTCATGATCCCAGCGGCCACCGACATCGGTCAGTCGGCGATCAGCGCCGCGACATCGATCGGATGCTCGACCCATTCGATCGCGGGGTACCTCTTGAACCACGACACCTGTCGCCGCGCGTAACGGCGGGTGAGCGCCTGGGTTTCGGCGATGGCTTCGGCTTGATCGAGACGACCGTCCAGTTGACCCAGCGCCTGCGCATAACCGATCGCGCGGCTGGCAGTGACGCCTCGTTCGAGTCCCTGAGAGCGGAGCCGCTCCACCTCTCCGAGAAGCCCCTCGGCCCACATCCGCTCCACGCGGGCGTCGAGCCGTTCGACGAGTGCGGAGCGTTCGACGTGCACACCGATCACGCGCGTGCTCCGCTGCCAGAGCGTCGGCGTGGTCGGCAGAGCGGCGCCGTGTGTGGTGGCTCCCTGTTCGAGCACTTCCAGCGCACGCACGATGCGGCGAGAGTTCTTCGGATCGATACGCGCCGCCGTCGCAGGGTCCGCTACCTTCAGCCGAGAGAGCAGGGCGTCCGCTCCGTGTTCGGCGAGTTCCGCCTCGAGGCGCACGCGGACGGACTCGTCACGAGGCGGGAACCGGAAGTCGAAGACGACGCTCGAGACGTAGAGTCCCGACCCGCCGACGAGGATCGCGTCACCACCGCGGCTCTGCACGTCGAGGACGGCGGCCCTCGCCTCGGGCTGGTACCAGGCGACCGCCGCCTCCTCGTCGACCTCGCGGACGTCGAAGAGATGGTGCGGGATTCCGCGTCGTTCATCGAGAGGAAGTTTGGCGGTGCCGATGTCCATACCGCGATACAGCTGCATCGCGTCGACGTTGATGATCTCAGCCGGATTCCCGCGTGATCTCAGCCCCTCGGCGATGTTCAGTGCGAGTTCGCTCTTGCCCGTACCGGTGGCGCCGACCACCGCCCAGAGACGCGGCGCCGCCTCGGGCGCAGTATCGGCGGAGTCGTTCACACTCCGACACGCAGGGTGGGGAGCCCGAGGGACACGGCCCGCGGACCGCCGTCGCCCACCGGAGCGGGGACGGCGCACGACTCGGACTGCGCGCGATCCCAGGCGTCGCCTCCACGCGTGCGGCGGATCTGCAACGGCGCACCGGTCGGGTCATCAGCGAGGAGATGGAACGGCGCCGCGTGGGTGATCGTCACGGTGACGAAATCGCCCGGACGGGGGAGGTCGGAGCCCGGTGTGACCTCGAAGTGCACGAGACGGTTGTCCTGAGCGCGTCCGGTGAGCCGATGCGTCTCGGCGTCCTTCTTCCCCTCGCCCGTCGAGACGAGAACCTCGACGGACCGACCGACCTGCTTCTGGTTCTCCTCGAGCGAGATCCGCTCCTGCAGCGCGAGCAGGCGATCGTAGCGCTCCTGCACGACGGCCTTGGGAACCTGATCCTCCATCGTCGCGGCAGGGGTGCCCTCCCGGATCGAGTACTGGAACGTGAAAGCGCTGGAGAACCGGGAGAGCTCGACGACGCGCATCGTGTCTTCGAAGTCCTCGTCGGTCTCGCCGGGGAAACCGACGATGATGTCGGTCGTGATGGCCGCGTCGGGCATCCGATCGCGCACCCGATCGAGGATGCCGAGGAACTTCTCACTGCGGTAGGAGCGGCGCATGGCTTTGAGGATGCGGTCGCTGCCGGACTGCAACGGCATGTGCAGCTGCGGCATCACGTTGGGCGTCTCGGCCATCGCATCGATCACATCGTCGGTGAACGCGGCGGGATGCGGGCTGGTGAAGCGGATGCGCTCGAGCCCTTCGATCTCGCCGGCGGCACGCAGCAGCTTGCTGAACGCCTGACGATCACCGAACTCGACCCCGTAGGAGTTGACGTTCTGTCCGAGGAGGGTGACCTCGATCGCTCCGTCCTCGACGAGCAGTCGGATCTCGTTGAGGATGTCGCCGGGACGCCGGTCCTTCTCCTTGCCGCGCAGGCTCGGCACGATGCAGAAGGTGCAGGTGTTGTTGCAGCCCACCGAGATCGACACCCAGCCGCTGTGCGCGGCGTCGCGCTTGGTGGGGAGCGTGGAGGGGAACACTTCGAGCGACTCGAGGATCTCGAGTTCGGCATCGCCGTTGTGGCGTGCGCGCTCGAGGAGACGCGGCAGCGAACCCATGTTGTGCGTGCCGAAGACGACATCGACCCACGGAGCCTTGTCGAGCACGGTCTGCTTGTCCATCTGCGCGAGACATCCGCCGACCGCGATCTGCATTCCGTCCTTGCGGCGCTTGACGCCTGCGAGCTGGCCGAGTGTTCCGTAGAGCTTCCCCGCCGCGTTGTCGCGCACCGCGCAGGTGTTGATGATGACGACATCGGCTTCGTCACCGGCCGCGGCGCGAACGTAGCCTGCACTCTCCAGTGAGCCGGAGAGACGCTCGGAATCGTGCACGTTCATCTGGCAGCCGAACGTGCGTACTTCGTAGGATCTCTGACGACCGTCGGCGTCGACGGCTGCCGACGACGAGGTGATGATCGTCGGTTCACTGCGCGGAGTAGTCATGATCTCTCCATTGTACGAGCGGGAGACGGCTCCTCCGGGCTGACGCGTCAGTCCGACTCGACGAAGCGCACGCCAGAGCTCTTCGTCCCGAACGATGCCTCGTTCAACGCCGTCTTCGCCGCGTTCGTCGCGACGGATCCGCCGTACCCACGACGAGCGAGCTGTCCGAGCAGACGCCGGAGAGCGGTGTCGTGGTCGAGGCGGCTGAGCGAGCGGGCCTTGGTGCGAGCGAACTCCAGCGCGCGCTCCGCGTCGTCGTCCGGCAGTTCGTCGAGCGCTGCGGCGATCACGTCGCGCGGGATCCCGCGCTGCGAGAGGGAGCGGGAGATGGCGACGCGACCCTGGCCCTTGCGATCGACCCCCGCGGCCACGAGCATCTGCGCGAGCTCGTGATCGTCGAGGTACCGGCGCCGGAGGAAGTCGTCGATGACGTCGTCGATCTGTGTGCCATCGAGCCCGTGAGTCCTCAAGACCTGCCGGGCCTCGGAGACCGACAGCGATCGAGTACGGAGCTTGCGCACCAGACTCTCTTCGGCCGCTTTTCGAACCTCGACCGGGTCCAGCGCATCGTCGCCGGGAATTCGGTCGTCGACGAACGACACGAGTGAGACGGAAGCGGATACTGGAGCGGGTGGCTCCACCGCTGTATCGGGAGTCTTCGCGGTCGCGGTCGGCGGGGTGACGCCCCGCGCTCCGAAAAGAGGGATGACGGGGGCGACCCGCCCGATGTCCTGATGCGGACCGCCCCCGTTCTCACCGTTCATGATCAGGCCGGGCGACGCTCGGCGAGCTCATCTGCCGGAGCCGCGGGAGCAGCCGCGCCACCAATGCCGAGCTTCTGCAGGATCTGCGTCTCAATGGCGAGTGCCACGTCGGTGTTGTTCAGCAGGAACGTACGGGCGTTCTCCTTGCCCTGGCCGAGCTGGTCACCGTCGTAGGTGTACCACGACCCCGACTTCTTGACGATTCCGTGCTCGACGCCGAAGTCGATCAGGCTACCCTCGCGCGAGATGCCCACTCCGTAGAGGATGTCGAACTCCGCCTGCTTGAAGGGCGGGGCCATCTTGTTCTTGACGACCTTCACGCGGGTACGGTTACCCACCGCGTCGGTGCCGTCCTTCAGGGTCTCGATACGACGGATATCGAGGCGAACCGATGCATAGAACTTGAGCGCCTTACCACCGGCGGTCGTTTCGGGAGAGCCGAAGAACACACCGATCTTCTCGCGCAGCTGGTTGATGAAGATCATCGTGGTGTTGGTCTGGTTAAGACCACCGGTGAGCTTGCGAAGCGCCTGCGACATCAGTCGCGCCTGCAGACCCACGTGCGAGTCGCCCATCTCACCTTCGATCTCGGCGCGGGGCACGAGCGCTGCCACGGAGTCGATGACGATCAGATCGATGGCACCGGAGCGCACGAGCATGTCGGCGATCTCGAGCGCCTGCTCACCCGTGTCGGGCTGCGAGACGAGCAGTGCGTCGATGTCGACGCCGAGCTTGGCGGCGTAATCGGGGTCGAGCGCGTGCTCGGCATCGATGAACGCCGCGATACCACCGGCGCGCTGGGCGTTGGCGATCGCGTGCAGCGTGAGCGTGGTCTTACCCGAGGACTCCGGGCCGTAGATCTCGACGATGCGGCCACGCGGGAGGCCTCCGACGCCGAGAGCGACGTCGAGGGCGATGGAGCCGGTGGGGATGACTGCGACGGGTGCGCGCTCGTCGCTGCCCAGCCGCATGACCGAGCCCTTTCCGAACTGGCGGTCGATCTGGGCGAGTGCGGTCTCGAGGGACTTCTCGCGGTCGGCGGGAGATGGCATGTCGTGCTCCTTCTGCTTCGCGTGGTGCCGCCTGTAGGCTGTCGCGGCGCTTCCGGCTGGAAGCAACTCTCCGACAAGGCGTATGGCTCGGTGGCCATGTCTTCACCGTACGAGGAGCCTCCGACATTGCGTCGTCGAGTCACACGAACAGTGGAAAACACGAACGTCTGAACCACTGTGCAGAAGACTACGCTCGCTTCGAACGAATATTCGACGACACGCCGCATCCCGGCATCCGATCTCGACATCGATCGAACGCATGCGCGAATTCAGCGCCGACGCGGCTCCAGCCGGCCGGCACCGTGCCGTCGGTTCTCGGGCACTTCCATCTCGTCGCAGAGCGCGAACCAGATCTCCCGCGGGGGCATCCCCGCAGCCAGAGCCTCTTTCGCCGTGCGACCGGCGAGCGGGGTCAGCACCAGATCGTTCAACACCGACGACGTGCGGCCGGGGAACTCGTCCTCGACGGCACGCAGGAACTCACTTCGACGCATCGCGTAACGACGGGGTGCGTGGGATCAGTGGAGCGAGAGCTCGGGCTCGATCGAGGCGACCAGATCGTCGGGAACGACGTCGGGGAACACCTGGATGCCCTCGAGCACGGAGATGCGATCTCCGACCTCGCGCATGATGGTGGAGATGGGGACGTCGAGCGCATCGGCGACGGAGGCGAGGATCTCGCTCGACGCTTCCTTCTGACCGCGCTCCACTTCGCTCAGATAGCCGAGCGCCACGGAAGCCTTGCTCGCGACCTGCCGAAGGGTGCGCCCCTTCTGCAGACGGAAGTCCCTCAGCACATCGCCGATTTCCTGTCGTACAAGAATCATCGGAACCTCCTCCCCAATCGGTTTCTCGGAGTCTCCCCCGAAGTGATGGCCAGTATAACCTCGCCGACCTTCATAAAATCTACAACTGCACTCTGTGGTTTGAGTGTGAGCACGAAATCAATAACCTCGTCGCGACGGCGACTATTCCCGGGACAGCTCTCGGAGCATCTCGAGGGCGGCTCGAACGGACGCCGACCGGATCCGATTCCGGTCACCGGGGAAGAGGAACGATCGCGCCTCGATGCGCTCCGGCGTGGCGACGGCGATGTGCACGGTTCCGACCGATTGCCCGTCGGGCGAGACGGGGCCGGCGATTCCCGTCGTCGCGACGCCGACCGCCGCGTCGATGCCGTCCACACTCACGGCGTGCCGGACGCCCCGCGCCATCTGGCGTGCGACCTCCGGATGCACGGGGCCCTCTCGGTCGAGGAGCGACTCGTCCACCCCGAGCAGCGTGTGCTTGACCGGCGTCGCGTACGCCACCACTCCTCCGAGGACCACGGTGGACGCACCCGGCACGCCGACGAGTTCGGCGATCACCGCCCCGCCCGTGAGCGATTCCGCCACGCCGAGTGTCCAGCCGCGACGCCCGAGCGTCTCGATCACGGATGCCGCGAGGTCGGTCATCGACTCCGACGCGCCCCGCGCACCTGGGCGACGACGTAGTCGATCCCGCTCCAGATGGTCAGCACCAGCACCACGAGCATGAGCACGAAGGTGATGAGGGTCCAGGCGGGAAGGCCGATCACCACGTGCAGAGGCATCAGTGCCCAGGCGAGAGCGACACCCTGTACAGCGGTCTTGACCTTGCCCATCCATGCCGCGGCGACGACGTGCTCGTTGACGATCATCAGGCGATGGATCGTGATGCCCCACTCGCGAACGAGGATGATCGCGACGATCCACCAGGACACCTCGCCGAGGATCGCGAGTCCGATGAAACCCGCGCCCGTCAACAGCTTGTCGGCGATCGGGTCCCAGAGCTTGCCGAAATCGCTGACGATCTCGTAGCGGCGGGCGAGGTAGCCGTCGACCCAGTCGGTCGAGATGGCGAAGATGAACAGGATGGCCGCAGTCCAGCGCAGCGCGAGATCGGGAACCCCGTAGGTACCCCCGAGCAGGAGCAGTACGAAGAACACCACCGCGAGCGGGATGCGCGCGATGGTGATCGCGTTGGGCAGCTGCCGAGGAATCGCCATCAGTCGCGTCCCGTCAGGCCCCAGGCGTCTTCATCGCCCTCGGCCTCGACGACGGGAAGACCCTCGAACTGCGCGTCGAGAGGATCGGAGGCCATCGCCGCCGCCGGTGCCGGGGCGGGAGCCGCCGGCGCCGCGTTGGGCGTCGCGGGAACGTCCTCACCGCGCAGCTTCGCCATCACTCCCCCGAGCTGCTCCGCCGTGACGAGCACGTCACGAGCCTTGGAACCCTCGGACGGGCCGACGATCTCGCGCGACTCGAGCAGATCCATCAGGCGTCCGGCCTTGGCGAAGCCGACGCGGAGCTTGCGCTGCAGCATCGAGGTCGAACCGAACTGCGAGGAGACAACCAGCTCGGCGGCGGCCAACAGCAGCTCGAGGTCGTCGCCGATGTCTTCGTCGACCTCCTTCTTGCGCGGCTCCAGCGCCTCCTGGACGTCGTTGCGGTACTCGGGCCGGGCCTGTCGCGTCACGTGCTTGACGACCGCGTCGATCTCCTTCTCGTCGACCCACGCGCCCTGCAGACGGAACGGCTTCGAGGAACCCATCGGCGAGAAGAGTGCGTCACCCTGTCCGATGAGCTTGTCGGCACCGGGGCTGTCGAGGATCACGCGGCTGTCGGTGACGCTCGTGACCGCGAACGCGAGACGGGATGGCACGTTGGCCTTGATCAGGCCGGTCACCACGTCGACGCTCGGGCGCTGGGTCGCGAGCACCAGGTGGATGCCGGACGCACGGGCGAGCTGGGTGATGCGCACGATCGAGTCCTCGACGTCGCGCGGGGCGACCATCATGAGATCGGCGAGCTCATCGACCACGACGAGGAGGTACGGATACGGCTTGAGCACGCGCTCGCTGCCGACGGGTACCTCGACCTCGCCGGCGCGCACCGCGCGGTTGAAGTCGTCGATGTGACGGAATCCGAACGACGCGAGGTCGTCGTACCGCATATCCATCTCCTTGACGACCCACTGCAGCGCCTCGGCCGCCTTCTTCGGGTTGGTGATGATCGGAGTGATCAGGTGCGGCACACCCGCGTAGCTGGTGAGCTCGACGCGCTTCGGGTCGATCAGCACCATGCGCACGTCCGCCGGGCGCGCACGCATCAGCAGGCTCGTGATCATCGAGTTCACGAAGCTGGACTTTCCGGAACCGGTGGAACCGGCGACCAGGAGGTGGGGCATCTTCGCCAGGTTCGCGATGACGATGTTGCCGCCGACGTCCTTGCCCACGCCGATCGTCATCGGGTGCGTGCTCTTCTGCGCGGCCGGTGAACGGAGCACGTCGCCGAGCGCGACCATCTCCTTGTCGGCGTTCGGGATCTCGATACCGATCGCACTCTTACCGGGGATCGGCGAAAGGATGCGCACGTCGTTCGAGGCGACGGCGTAGGCGAAGTTGTTGCTCAGCTGCAGGATCTTCTCGACCTTGACGCCGTGGCCCACCTCGACCTCGTACTGCGTCACCGTCGGTCCGCGCGAGAAGCCGGTGACCTTCGCGTCGACTTTGAACTGCGTGAGCACGCTGGTGATCTGTTCGATCACCTTGTCGGTCGCCTCGGAGCGCATGACCGGGGGCGGCCCCTCGACCAGGAGGCCCGGCGACGGGAGGATGTACGGCGCGACCGGCGCCTGGGGGCCGCGGTCTCCCGGGCCCTCGGTCCCGAAGCCGTCGAGGCCCGGGAGCTCGGGCACCTCACCGGTGTCGGAATCGTCGTCGAGGAGGGCCGTCGTCTGCTGCTCGGCGAGGGAATCGGCGACGGAGCGCACGTCGGACAGAACCTCGGTGGCGGAGTCGTACCGGTTCTCGACGACGACGGCCTGGTCGTATGCCGGGGTCGGCTCCGCCGTCGAGAGGAGCGCAGTGATGTCGTCGGAGCCGAGGGTGCCCTCGTCGGGGTCCTCCTCACGGCCGCTCTTGTTGCGCCGCCACCACGGCAGGACGTTCTCGTCGTCGGTCTTGTCGGCATCGTCGATCTCGGGCGCTTCGGCCGCCGGCTGAGGACGCTCGGCGTCGAACATCCAGGCGTAGAGGTCGCCGAGGCGTCGCCCGATGCGGTTGGGCGGCGTCTTGGTGAGGATCAAGATGCTCAGCACGATGATGAGCCCGAGCACGACGTACGCCACGGCGGGATGCACCAGCGCGAGCGGCTCACCGACGAGCCAGCCGAAGACTCCCCCCGCCTCGCTGATGGCGGCCATTCCCATGTTCGGGTGCGCGCGCGCGGCGGTTCCCGCGCCGTCCGGAGCACCGGCGGCGACATGGCTGATGCCCGCGAGGGCGAGCACGAAGAGACCGAATCCGATGCCGATGCGACCGTTGTCGTGGACCGACGAAGGATGGCGGAACAGCCAACCGGCGAGCAGGAGCAGGAGCACCGGCATGAAGAAGGCGATCCGCCCGACGAGCATCCCCACCGAGTACGCACTGATGTTCGCGGCGACCTCGTTGCCGATGAAGAACCACTCGTTCACCGCACCGAGGATCGCCAGCAGCACCAGCAGGAACGGGAAGCCGTCACGACGGTCGTCCTTCTCCAACGTCTCCGGGCCGAAGGCGCGGAAGAGCCCGCCCACGCCGTGTGCGAGCCCCGTCCACGCCCGGACCGCCACCGGCGGCTTGTCGAGCTCGTCGATGTACTTCTTCGGGACGGGCTTCTTCGCTGCCGGCTTCTTTGGCGCAGGCGAGGCTTGGGGAGCCGCCCGCCGCGAGGGGCGGGACGGCGCGCTCCCGGACGCGCGCTCGGACTTGGTCGTACTCCTGGCCATGCCCTCACGTTACGGCCCACGGCCGACATTCCCGCGTATCGACGCGGCTTTCAGCCGATCCCGCTGATCACGCCTCGATCACGAGGGGGACGATCATCGGACGGCGACGCAGACGCTGGTTGACCCACCGGCCGATCGTGCGACGCACGACCTGAGAGAGCGCATGGGTGTCGCGCACACCGTTGCCGGAGGCCTCCTTGAGCGCGGCGACGATCTTCGGCGTCACGTCGTCGAAGACCGAGTCGTCCTCGGCGACACCGCGCGCGTGGATCTCCGGCCCGGAGATGATGCGTCCGGTCGCGGCATCCACCACCACGATGACCGAGATGAAGCCCTCCTCGCCCAGGATCCGACGGTCCTTGAGATCGGCATCCGTGATCTCGCCGACCGTCGAGCCGTCGACGTACACGAAGCCGAGGTCGAGCTGTCCGACGACCGACGCCACGCCGTCGCGCAGGTCGATGACGGTGCCGTTGGAGGCGATGATCGTGCGCTCCTCGGCGATCCCCGTGTCCTGCGCCAGCTTGGCGTTCGCGATGAGGTGACGGTACTCGCCGTGCACCGGCAGCACGTTCTTGGGCTTGAGGATGTTGTAGCAGTAGAGCAGCTCCCCCGCCGCGGCGTGTCCCGAGACGTGCACGCGGGCGTTCGCCTTGTGCACGACGTTCGCACCGAGCTTGGTGAGGCCGTCGATCACGCGGTAGACGGCGTTCTCGTTGCCCGGGATGAGGCTCGAGGCGAGGATGACGGTGTCGCCCTCGCTGACCTCGATCGCGTGATCCATGTTCGCCATGCGGCTGAGCACCGCCATCGGCTCGCCCTGCGAACCGGTCGACATGTAGACGATCTGCTCGTCGGGGAGGTCGCGCGCCTTCTTGAAGTCGATGAGCACGCCGGCCGGCACCTTCAGGTACCCGAGCTGCTCGGCGATGGTCATGTTGCGCACCATGCTGCGGCCGAGGAACGCCACGCGCCGCCCGTGGGCGTGGGCCGCGTCGATGACCTGCTGCACGCGATGCACGTGGCTCGAGAAGCTCGCGACGATCACACGGCGCGGCGCTTTGCCGATCACCTGGTCGAGCACCGGGCCGATCGACCGCTCGGTCGGGGTGAAGCCCGGCACATCCGCATTGGTCGAGTCCACCAGGAAGAGGTCGACTCCCTCCTCTCCCAGGCGCGAGAACGCGCGGAGATCTGTGATGCGTCCGTCGAGCGGCAGCTGGTCCATCTTGAAGTCACCGGTGGCGAGCACCATGCCCGCCGGCGTGCGGATGGCGACGGCCAGAGCGTCGGGGATGGAGTGGTTCACGGCCACGAACTCGAGATCGAAGGGGCCGACCTTCTCCTGCTGGCCTTCCTTGACCGTCAGCGTGAACGCCTTGATGCGGTGTTCCTTCAGCTTCGCCTCGACGAGCGCCAGGGTCAGACCCGACCCGATCAGGGGGATGTCGCCCTTGAGACGCAGGAGGTACGGAACGGCGCCGATGTGATCTTCGTGCCCGTGCGTGAGCACGACGCCGACGATGTCGTCGAGGCGGTCGCGGATCGGTTCGAAGTCCGGAAGGATCAGATCGACGCCGGGCTGGTGCTCCTCGGGGAAGAGCACACCGCAGTCGACGATCAGGATCTTGCCGTCGTACTCGAACATCGTCATGTTCCGACCGATCTCGCCGAGACCGCCGATCGGGATGACCCGCAGCGTTCCTTCGTCGAGAGCGGACGGTTCGGCCAGGGGAATGGACATGCTGTCTCCTCAGTCGGACACTCGGCGCGTCCGTTCGTTCATGGCGACGCGACTCAGCGCGTCGTGCCGTGCACCTTGGGCAGGGCACCACCGGCGGCCGCGTTGCGGTCGGGGCGGAAGTTCGAGAAATCGGCGCCCGGGACGCCGGCGACGAGATCGAGCTCGTCTTCGATGAGTGCGGCCTCCCACTCCTCCGGCCCGACGAGCGGAAGACGCACGCGCGGGCTGGAGATCCGGCCGAGGCCGTGGAGGATGTACTTGGCGGCGACCGTTCCGGGAACGTGGGTCATCACGGCGCGCACGAGGGGCTCAAGACGCTTGTGCTCGGCGGTCGCGGTGGCGAGATCGCCCCGATTCACGGCGTCGACGATCGTGCGGTACGGAGTCGCGGTGATGTTCGCGGTCACACCGATCAGGCCCGTCGCGCCGATGGCGAGGTGCGGGAGCACGTTCGCGTCATCACCCGAGAAGTACATGAGATCGGTCTGGTTGAGCACTCGGCTCACCTCGGAGAAGTCGCCCTTGGCGTCCTTCACCGCGAGGATGTTCGGGTGCTTCGCCAGGCGCAGGATGGTCTCGTACTTGATCGGCACACCGGTGCGCCCGGGGATGTCGTACAGGATCACCGGCAGGTCGGTGGCATCGGCCACCAGACGGAAGTGCGTGAGGATGCCGGCCTGAGTCGGCTTGTTGTAGTACGGCGTGACGATCATGATGCCGTCGGCGCCGGCCTTCTCGCTCGCCTTGTACAGCTCGATCGCGTGGGCGGTCTCGTTCGACCCGCCCCCCGTGATGATCTTGGCGCGACCGGCGGAGACGGACTTGCCGATCTCGACGAGCTTCAGCTTCTCGGGGTCCGTGAGGGTCGAGGTCTCGCCGGTCGTTCCCGTCACGACGACACCGTCAGCACCGGCGGTGATGACGTCATCGATGTGCTTCTCGACGGCGGGCCAGTCGACTTCGCCGTCGGCCGTCATCGGAGTGACGAGCGCGACGAGAACCTGTCCGAAAGGGTTGCCCGAGTGCGTCATGCAACCAGAGTATCGTCTCGGCCCGACCTCACGAGGACGCGGCCGCGAACTAGGCTCGTGGCATGGCATGGGTCACTCACGAGTCCGACACCGTCTACGCCAACCGCTGGATCGAGGTACGCGAGGACAAGGTCACCGGCCCCGGCGGGGACGACGGCATCTACGGGGTCGTGCGGATGCAGCATCCCGCCGTCTTCGTGGTCGCGCTCGACGACGAGGAGCGCGTCTGTCTCGTCACCCTCGAGCGCTACACGACGGGGATCTCCGTCGAGGTGCCCGCCGGCGGCAGCGACGGCGAGGATCCGCTCGTCGCCGCGCGACGCGAACTCCTCGAGGAGACCGGGTTCACGGCATCCGAATGGCACGAGCTCGGCATCATGAACGCGCTCAACGGCGTCGCGGATGCTCCGGAGCACGTCTTCCTGGCCCGTGGACTGACCGCGTCCGACCCCGCGACGGCCGCGGAGAGTCAGCGCGAGGAGGGCATCGACCAGGTCTCCTGGGTGCCGTTCGCCGATGCGCTCGCGATGATCGCCGAGGGACGCATCAGGGACGGCGAGACGATCGGTGCCCTCGCCCTCGCCGGTATCCGCCTGGGACGATTCCGCTGAGCCGGATCGTCAGACCCGTCCGCGCCGAGCTATCCCTGCCGTGACCGACCGCGGAAGCAGACCCGCCACGGCCACGATCACCTTGTACCGCAGCGACGGCACCGACACGGACTTCCCGCGCGCGGCGTCTCGCAGTCCCTCGCGCACCACGTCGCGCGCGTCGAGCCACATGATCGCCGGAACGCCCTCGCGCCCCGGAGCCAGGCCCATCCGCTCGTGGAAGCTCGTGTGGGTGAACCCGGGGCACAGCGCGGTCACGCTGACCCCGTCCCGTGCGTATTCGGCGTTGGCCCACCGGCTGAACTGGATCAGCCACGCCTTGCAGGCGGAATAGGTCGAACGCGAGATGAATCCGGCCACCGAGGCCACGTTGATGATGCGCCCTCCCCGACCGCGCATGGTCTGCAGCGCGGCGTGCATGAGGCGCATCGAGGCTTCGACGTGCACCCGCAGGTGACGCACCTCGTCGGCGATGTCGTTGTCGGCGAACTGCAGGGGCAAACCGAACCCGGCGTTGTTGACGAGCAGGTCGATCGGGTCATCCGCGCGCTCGAGTCGCTGCTCGACCCGCTCGACGCCCTCCTCGATCGCGAGATCGGCCGGAAGCACCTCGACGGCGACACCGAACTCGCTGCGCAGCTCGGCCGCGAACGACGACAGGGCCTCCTCCGACCGCGCGACCAGCACGAGGTCGGCGCGGCGCCGCGCGAGCTGACGTGCGAACTCGGCCCCGAGTCCGGCGCTCGCTCCGGTGATCAGCGCGGTGGGCATCAGCGCTCGTATCCGAGGAAGCGGTAGCGCACGCCGGTGCGGGAGGTGAGCCACTCCCCTTCGTCGACCAGGCGCCATCCGGTCTTCGCGGGAGCGTACGCGTCGCCGTCGACCTCGAGGTCCAGCTCGGTGACCTCGAGCCGATCGGCGTCACCGATCACCTGCCGGAAGATCTCGGCTCCCCCGATGATCCAGACCCGATCCTGGCCGCGCACCGCCTCGGCGACGGTCGCCGCTCGGCGTGCACCCTCGGCGCTCCAGTCCTGCTGGCGGGTGATGACGATGTTCTCTCGGCCGGCCAACGGGCGGAACCGCTCGGGCAGCGAGTCCCACGTCTTGCGCCCCATCACGACGGGGGCACCCAGCGTGACCTCCTTGAAGTGCGCCAGGTCCTCGGGAACGTGCCACGGCATGCCGCCTTCGGCGCCGATGACGCCACCGGCCGCCTCCGCCCAGATCAGGCCGACCCAGGTCATACCGCGACCGCCGCGCGGATCGGAGCGTGGTGCTGGTAGTCCTCGACGACGAAGTCCTCGAAGGTGTAGTCGAAGATCGACTCGGGCGTACGCGCGAAGCGCAGAGTCGGGTACGGGTAAGGGGAGCGGGTGAGCTGCTCGGTGACCTGCTCGATGTGATTGTCGTAGATGTGGCAGTCGCCGCCCGTCCACACGAAGTCGCCGGGCTCGAGACCGACCTGCTGGGCGATCATCAGGGTGAGGAGCGCGTAGGACGCGATGTTGAACGGGACGCCGAGGAACATGTCGGCACTGCGCTGGTAGAGCTGGCATGACAACTTGCCGTCGGCGACGTAGAACTGGAAGAGCGCGTGGCAGGGCGCGAGGGCCATGTCGGGGATGTCGGCGGGGTTCCAGGCCGACACGATCAGGCGACGGGAATCCGGCGAGCGGCGGATCTGCTCGATGACCTCCGCCAGCTGATCGATGCTCTCCCCCGCCGGTGTCGGCCACGAACGCCACTGCACGCCGTAGACGGGACCGAGTTCCCCGGCGTCGTCCGCCCACTCGTCCCAGATCGTCACGCCGTTCTCCTGCAGCCATCGCACGTTCGACTCGCCGCGCAGGAACCACAGCAGCTCGTAGGCGATCGACTTGAAGTGCACACGCTTGGTGGTGATCAGCGGGAAACCCTGCGACAGGTCGAAGCGGATCTGCCGTCCGAACACGCTCGTCGTCCCGGTACCGGTGCGATCGGACTTGTGCGTTCCGTTCTCGAGGACGTCGCGGAGGAGGTCTTCGTACGGCGTCGGGACGGCTGCGCTCATGAGAGCCAGAATACCTTCCCGCATTACGACACGGGCGGAGGTGCATCCGCTCGCTGCCGTCATCGTCGGACACATCGACCCCTCCACCCGCACCCGCGCCGTACCCTCGATGCATGTCTCCCGTCGTCGCCCTCGCGATCCTCGCCGCGCTCGTGGCGTTCGCGGTCGTGATCGGCGCAGTCGCGAAGCGTCGGGACGGACGCCGCAGGGCGGGCGGAGCGCTGCGATTCGATGCACAGGATGCCGTTCCCGCCGAGCTCGGATCGAAAGCCACGCTCGTGCAGTTCAGCACCGAGATGTGCGCCCGCTGCCCGCAGGTCCGCCGGATGCTGCGCTCCTATGCCGAGGAGGGCGACGGCCTCCGTCACGTCGAGGTCGACCTCACCCACCGCCCCGACCTCTCCTCGCGCTATCACGTGCTCCAGACGCCGACCACGTTCCTCGTGGACGAATCCGGCGCCGTGCGTTCCCGATTCCACGGCGTGCCGCAGCGACGCGCCCTCACCGAAGCCCTCGCCTCCCTCTGAGACGACGTCAGGAGCATCCATGTCCTCTCCCGCCGGCATCGATCCCCGCGGTCCGCGTTTCGCCGCGACCATCACGGCCGTCCTGCTGCTGATCGCGACGTTTCTCGGACTCACCGGACTCGCGACGGCTCGGGGCGTGGCGACCTTCGGGTGGTTCGCCTACCAGCCTCTCTCCGACTCGACGTTCACGTCCGGCAGCCAATGGGTGATCGCGGATGCACCGGTCTCGGATCGCGCACTCGATCCCGCCTTCCTTCTCACCGTGGTGATCGCGCTGCTCTTCCTCTGGAGCATCCTCTCCCCCGCGACCGCCCCGTGGGGAGTGCTCTTCCGCCGCGCGATCCGTCCGCGTCTCGCGCCCCCGACCGAGCTCGAAGACCCCCGTCCGCCGCGTTTCGCGCAGGGAGTCGGTCTGTTCGTCGTGACCATCGGCCTCGTCCTCCAGCTGGCAGGTGTGCCCTGGGCTCTCCCGATCGCCACCGCCGCCGCGTTCATCGCCGCGTTCCTGAACGCCGCGATCGGCCTGTGCCTCGGCTGCCAGCTGTACCTGCTGCTCCAGCGCGCGGGACTCCTCGGACGCACGCGCACGGCCTGACACGTTCCCCCGGAGAGCGCCGCTCGCTAGGCTGGCGACGACGCGACGCTGCGCATCCGCAGTGCGAGAACCGGAGGAATCATGCCCGTCACCAGCGAAGCGACCACCACCTGGACCGGATCACTGGCGGAGGGCTCCGGCACCGTCGCGTTCTCGTCGTCGAAGCTCGGCACCTTCCCCATCGATTGGAAGGCACGCAGTGAGGGCAGCGACACCACCACGACGCCGGAGGAGCTCATCGCCGCCGCGCACGCGTCGTGCTTCAGCATGGCTCTGGCTCACGCGCTGAGCGAGAACGGCACCCCGCCGGAGCGCGTGAACGCGAGCGCATCCGTCACCTTCAAGCCGGGCGTCGGCATCACCGGCAGCCACCTCAACGTCAACGCGGTGGTGCCCGGGCTCTCCCCCGAGGCATTCCAGGAGATCGCCGAAGAGGCGAAGTCCGGATGCCCGGTCTCTCAGGCGCTCGCGGGCATCGACATCACCCTCGAAGCCACTCTGGCCTGAGTCGCCGGCGATCAGCCGCGCGAGAGCCTGATCGCCTCGCGGATGCTCGCGCGGGCGTCCTTGCGCCGCCCCGCGGCATCCTGCACCACACCCAGCCGGAATCGCGCGCGCCACTCCTCCGGTGCGGCCTCCGCCGCGGCGGTGTATCGCTCGATCATCGGGTCGGCATCCGCCCGGGCGATGCGTCCGCTCGGGGTCAGCTCCGTCTCCGCCTCCGGCATCCCGCCTTCGGCATCGAGCGTGCGCCCGAGCCGGTCCGCGGCGAAGCCGAACTGCATCTCGCGGATCAGCGCCCAGGCGCCGATCAACGGCATGACGAGCAGCGCGACGCCGATCGCGATCGCGATCGGCTCGCCGGTGCCGAGCATCAGCACGGCGCGATAGCCCACCACGACGATGTAGAGCGCGAGGCACAGGGCCATCACTCCGACGCCGATGCGGGAGATCATGAGCGGATGCCGATGTCGATCATGTTCTCGAGACCGACGACGACTCCCGTCGCGTCCCGAGCGAACGGAACCGCGAGGCGGATGCCGGGGGCATAGGCGAGGGCGGGCTCGACGGTGTCGTGCGTGAACGTCAGCGACTCGCCGGGGCCCGCGAGCACCACCTCCTGCTTCGCGATGACGCCGGGACGACGGAGCGAGTGGATCGGGACGCTGCCGACCTGCTGACCTCGGGCCCGCTGATCGGCGTGCGGGGCGCTCACCGGCCCCTGCTCGGAACGCGCGGCCGCGATGAGTTCGGCGGTGCGCAGGGCAGTGCCGCTGGGCGAATCGATCTTCGTCTCGCGATGCGCCTCGACGATCTCGGCGGAGTCGAAGAACGGTGCCGCCGCAGCGGCGAGAGCGGAACCGAGCACCGAACCGAGCGAGAAGTTGGGGATGAACACTGCGGCGGTTCCTGCGGCTTCGACCAGAGGTCGCACGAGCGCGATGCGCTCGGCCGACCAGCCCGATGTCGCGACGAGTACGTTCTGCCCGTGCTCGACCGCCGAGCGCACGACGTCGATACTCACCTGGGGCGTCGACGCGTCGATCACCAGGTCGGCACCCACGAGCTCCGACAGGTCGCTCGACGAGGACAGGATGCGGCTCACCTCGAACCCGTCCAGGTCGTCGATGACGGCGTGGATGATCGCCCCGAGCTTGCCGGTCCCGCCGACGATTGCTACCTGCGTGGTCATGGGTACCAGTCTATTTCGGGCACTGCGCGCCACGGCCGGGGGCGCGCGGTAACCGCCGCCGACTCAGACCGGGATCGCGTCCGGAATACCCGTGCGGAGCTCCATGGGCAGATGGCCGGTGTCGTTGTGGTTCAGCAGCGTCCACGGACGGCCCTGCTTCTGCGCGATGACGGTGAGACCGCAATGGGCCTGATTCAACGTCATCCACCGCCACTCCGGTGCCCCGAGCACCTCGCGCACGAACCACGAGATCACGAAGTTGTGGGTGATGAGCACCTCGTGCACCTCGCCGGTCTTGCGCACGAGGAATTCATTGACGGCGTCGTACATCTGCGCGCCGCCGGCCTCGATCTCCGCGTCGGTGATCGATCCGAAGAACGGCTCGAACGCAGCCGGAGTCTCCTCGGTCATGCCGGTCGGGACGCAGTCGAACAGCAACGAGGTCGGCTTGGGATCGACGGAGGGCAGGCGGGCCGCGATCGCCCGTGCCGTCTCGTTCGCCCGCAGCAGTGGAGAGTGCCAGACGGCATCGAGCGGGAGTCCGCCCAGGCGGTCGGCGATCAATTCGGCTTGGCGCTGTCCACGCGGGGAAAGGGGTCCGTCGGCCAGGCCGTGCTCGGCATCCTGATGTTCACCGTGTCTGACCAGATAGATATAGTGCGTCACTACTCGCTCGCTTCATCGCCAGCATCTGCCGGGCTCTCACTCCACCCTATGCCACGCATATGACAGTCGTGTGAAGCCGCTCAGGTGCCTGCTCGCGCGAGGTCGGCGAGCTGCGCGCGCGACAGGGCGACGCCCGCCCCCTGCATGAGCTCGTCGACGTGCTCGGCGGCGAAGGTGTTGACGATCGGTGCCACGATCGACCTCTGGGCGAGCAACCAGGCGATCGAGACAGCGGCGACCGGCACGCTCAGCTCCTCCGCGATCTGATCGAGCGCGCGGAGGATGCGGATGCCGCGACGGTTGAGGTTGCCTCGCAGTTGCTCGCCCCGCACTCCGCGGGAGGCGACGGACTTGTTCCGGTGGCGGCCCGAGAGGAATCCGTGCTCGAGCGCGTGCGACGGGGTCACCGCGAGGTTCTGCGCACCGGCGACGAGGCGGAGATCACCTTCGAACGACTGGCGGCGGATCAGGTTGTACGGGGCGTCGACGACCTCGATGCGCGGATAGCCCGCCGACGCGAGGATGCGCGCCTCGACCAGACGCTCCGGTGCGAATCCGAACGCGCCGACGGCCGCCACCTTGCCGGCGTCGACCAGCCACTCCACGGTCGCGAGGGTGTCTTCGAGATTCGTCGTGGCGTCGAGAGTGGCATCGAGGTAGAGCACGTCGATGCGTTCGGTACCCAACCGTGTCAGCGACCCCTCGACCGCGCGCACGAGGTTGACCGACCCGAGCCCCGGGTTGTCCGCGTGCGCGCCGATGCGCGCGCTCAGCACGACCTCGTCGCGCAGCCCGCGGGACCGCAACCATTGACCGATGATGTGCTCGCTGCGACCGCCCGAGAACCCGTCGGCGGTGTGCACGGCGTTGCCGCCGAACTCGATGTAGCGATCGAGGATGCCGTGGCTCGTCTCGAGATCGACGTTCCACCCGAACTCGGCGGCGCCGAGCATGAGCGGGAATGTCTCGAGCCCGGTCTCACCGAGCGGGACGCGGATGGTCTCGCCGACCCCCGGACCCACGATCGGGATCGGGGCGGAAGGATGCTCCGCACCCTGCGCGAGCGCGCGATCATCCGGGGCCCCTGCGCCTACGCCGAACAATCGCATACTCTCACCCCCACGTCGATCGGTGCGATCCGATCTTCGTACCTGCATTCATGCACCCCCCGGTGCGTACTTCGAGGGTATGCGAAACCGGCGAACTCGCCGACCAATCCGCGGAACGGCGGGCAAACTTCCCATAACAGTTCGATCACGAGAACGACGAGGCCCGATGCCCTCCCCTGCGGGAAGGCACCGGGCCTCGTCGTACGGAGCCGATTACTCGGCCGCGGCCTCCTCGGCCGGAGCGGCGTCGGCCGCGGGGGCCTCGTCGATCACGGGCTCGAGCGAGAGCTTGCCGCGGTCGTCGATCTTCGTGATCTTCACGAGGATCTTCTGACCGACCGAGAGCACGTCGTCGACGTTCTCGACGCGCTTGCCACCGGCGAGCTTGCGCACCTCGGTGACGTGCAGCAGGCCGTCCTTGCCGGGCAGCAGCGAGACGAACGCACCGAAGGTGGCGATCTTCACGACGGTGCCGAGGAACTGCTCACCGACCTCCGGGTTGGTCGGGTTGGCGATCGCGTTGACCTGAGCGCGGGCGGCCTCGGCCGAGGGGCCGTCGGTCGCGCCGATGTAGACGGTGCCGTCCTCCTCGATGGAGATCTGCGCGCCGGTCTCGTCCTGGATCGCGTTGATCGTCTTGCCCTTCGGGCCGATCAGCTCGCCGATCTTGTCGACCGGGATCTGGACGCTGATGACGCGCGGCGCGGTCGGCGCCATCTCGTCGGGCGCGTCGATCGCGGCGTTGAGGACGTTGAGGATCGTCAGACGCGCGTCGCGCGCCTGGGTCAGCGCGCCCGCGAGCACCGACGACGGGATGCCGTCGAGCTTCGTGTCGAGCTGGATCGCCGTGACGAACTCGCTGGTACCGGCGACCTTGAAGTCCATGTCGCCGAGCGCGTCCTCCGCACCGAGGATGTCGGTGAGGGCGGCGTAGCGGGTCTCACCGTCGACCTCGTCGGAGACGAGACCCATCGCGATACCGGCGACGGGGGCGCGCAGCGGCACACCCGCGTTCAGCAGCGAGAGGGTCGACGCGCAGACGGAGCCCATCGACGTCGAACCGTTGGAGCTGAGCGCCTCCGAGACCTGACGGATCGCGTAGGGGAACTCCTCGCGGCTCGGCAGCACCGGCACGAGTGCGCGCTCGGCGAGGAAGCCGTGCCCGATCTCGCGACGCTTCGGCGAACCCACGCGGCCGGTCTCACCGGTCGAGTAGGGCGGGAAGTTGTAGTGGTGCATGTAGCGCTTGCTCGTCGTGGGCGACAGCGAGTCGATCTGCTGCTCCATCTTGAGCATGTTCAGCGTGGTGACGCCCATGATCTGGGTCTCGCCGCGCTGGAAGATCGCGGAGCCGTGCACGCGCGGGATGACCTGCACCTCGGCGTCGAGCGGACGGATGTCGGCCAGGCCGCGACCGTCGATGCGGACGCTCTCGGTGAGGATGCGACCGCGGACGATCTTCTTCGTGACCGACTTGTACGCACCCGAGAACTCGAGGGGTGCGCCAGCGGGCAGCTCACCAGCCTCAGTCGCCGCGATGAGCTCCGCCTTGACGCGGTCCTTGATTGCGTCGTCGGCGTTCTGGCGCTCGGTCTTGTCGGCGATCTGGTAGACGTTCACCAGCTCGTCGTACGCACGACCCGCGACGAAGTCGTAGACCTCGCTCGAGTACGGCGGGAAGACCGGGTACACGCCCGGCTCCTTGGACGCGGTGGCGGCGAGCTCGGCCTGAGCCTTGACGAGCTGCGCGATGAACGGCTTCGAGGCCTCGAGGCCCTGGGCGACGACGGCCTCGTCGGGCTTGGTGGCGCCCGCCTTGATGAGGTTCCAGCTGCCCTCGGTAGCCTCGGCCTCGACCATCATGATCGCGACGTCTTCGGTGCCGTCGGCCTTGGTGACCACGCGACCGGCGACGATGAGGTCGAACACGGCCTCACTGACCTGCTCGGCCGTCGGGAACGCGACCCACTGGTCGGCGTGCTCGCCCTGGCCGGGGATGAACGCCAGGCGCACACCGGCGACGGGGCCGGAGAACGGGAGACCCGAGATCTGCGTCGACGCGGATGCCGCGTTGATCGCGAGAGCGTCGTAGAACTCTCCCGGAGCGATCGAGAGGACGGTGATGACGATCTGGACCTCGTTGCGCAGGCCGTCGACGAACGACGGACGCAGCGGACGGTCGATCAGACGGCAGACCAGGATCGCCTCGGTGGAGGGACGACCCTCGCGACGGAAGAACGAGCCGGGGATCTTGCCGGCGGCGTAGGAGCGCTCCTCGACGTCGACCGTCAGCGGGAAGAAGTCGAAGCCCTCACGCGGGTGCTTGCCGGCGCTGGTGGCCGAGAGGAGCATGGTCTCGCCGTCGAGGTACGCGGCGACTGCGCCCTGAGCCTGCTGCGCGAGGCGGCCGGTCTCGAAGCGGATGGTACGGGTGCCGAAGCGGCCGTTGTCGAGAACGGCCTCGGTGGCGGTGATTTCAGGACCTTCCAAGAGGTCTCTCCTTCTTTGTTTAGACTCGCGAATCCGTGTGACGCGCGAGCGTGTTCATGAAGGAGCGGAACGGCAGGATAAGGGCGCGCGAGCACTCTCGCGAATGTCGCCTGCGCTGGCCACCAGTAGAAAGCCACCCGACATGACGTCTGCCGAGGAACCCACCACAGGGGACCAGCTCCTCCGCCGATCGCTCCATGAGTCGATGTGAAGTTGTCCGGCCGACACAGGTCAGCCTCCCCAACCCTACCAGGGACGCCCGATTTCACCCCCGCCCCGCCGGTACGCCGCGCTGCGCCGTCGAGCGCCCCAGGTAGACGTAGTCGTCGTGCTTCGCGACACGGCCGTCGCCGGCTGCACGCCCGTGCAGCCGCCGCCACACCCAGGGCAGGGCATGGCGGGACCACCACAGTCCGGTACCGATGTCGATCTGCTCGTGCAGTGAGGCGTCGAGGGCGCCGAGGGCCTCGGCGTGCGGAACCCCGAGGATCTCGCCCGCGCGATACGCCAGGAAGCGGTGACCACTGCTGCTGAGGTGGACGAGGTCCTCCCCCCAGTGCTCGCGCTCGCGCAGCGCCGGGTGCAGGTCGGTGTCGATCAGCACCGAGCCCGTACGCGCGGCGATGCCGCCGAGCGCCGTGGCGAACGCCGCGAACCGGGCCGTGTAGATCGCCGCCGCACGCCGACCCGGCAGGAACGGCGTCACGAGGACGACCGTGGCTCCCGTCGCCCGCAGACGCACGATCGCACGCTCGAGCTCCGCGGCGAGCGCGGGGATGTCGACGCGGTGCTTCACCAGGTCGTTGGCACCGATGAGCACGGAGACCAGGTCGGGACGGAGTTGCAGGGCGCGGTCCAGCTGAGGGCCGCACACATCGGCGACCCGCTTGGAGCGGATGGCGAGATTGGCGTAGTGGAGCCCTCCCCGCGAGGCCAGCAGGAGGGCGAGGCGGTCGGCCCATCCGCGCAGCGCGCCGTCGGGGGCGGGATCGCACAGCCCCTCGGTGAGGGAGTCGCCGAGGGCGATGTACCTCTGCCACCGTGCGGGGACGACGGGCAGGGGCGTCTCGGGTCGGATGCTGCGGCGAGCGCGGAGCGAGGTGTCGACCCGCTTCAACGTGCGGGCCTCGTCGAAGTGCTCGAGGAGGCGTCCGCACACGCTGTCCCAGGAACGCTCCTGCACCGCGTCGTGGCCGGATTCACCGAACGCCCGGCGTTTGCGGGCGTCGCCCGCCAGGTCGGCCACCCGCATCCGCAGGTCGTCGAGGTCTCCCGGGCGGTAGAGCCATCCGTCGATCCCCATCCGGACGAGGTCGAGGGGCCCGCCGCGACCGGTGGCCACCACGGGCACACCGCTCGCGTGCGCTTCCTGCAACGTCTGTCCGAAGGTCTCGCTCTCCCCTGGATGCACGAAGACATCGAACGAGGCGACGGCGGTGGCGAGCGCATCGCCGTCGAGGTGACCGAGGAAGACGGCATCCGGCAGCATCGCCTGCAGGCGCGCTCTGCTCGGTCCGTCTCCGACGATGACGAGGCGCGCGCCGGGGAGGGAACGCAGCGCGACGAGGTCCTCGACCTGCTTCTCCGGGGCGAGGCGGCCCACGTACCCGATGACGACCTCCCCACCCCACCGGGCGCGCAGATTCTCATCACGGCGCGCCGGCTGGAAGCGTTCCGCGTCGACGCCTCTCCCCCACCGGCGGATCCGGTCGACGCCGAGGTGCTCGAGTTGCCGGGCGGAATCCGACGAGGGGGCGAGGGTCAGCGTCGCGCGCCGATGGAGCCGGGCGATGTGCGTCTGTGCGATCCCCGTCGTCGCGGCGACGCGATAGCGCTCGGTGTAGGCCGCGACGTCGGTCTGGTAGGCCGCGACCGACGCCACCTCGAGCCGTTCTGCGGCGAGCACGCCCCGCCATCCCAGCGCGAACGGTGACGCCAGGTGCACGACGTCCGGGCGGAAGCGCCGGAGGGCGACCGCCAGGCGCGAGGCCGGCGAGGTGCCGACGCGGACGTTGCGGTACCCCGGGAGTGCGAGGCTCGGGATCGCCTCGATCGGGGCACCGTGCAGGTCCTGCGGCATGCCGTTCGCGGCGGGGGCGATGACGTGGGCATCGTGCCCGTGTCGTTCGAGGTGGCGCAGGATCTGCAGGACGGATCCGGTCACACCGTTCATGTGCGGAAGGAAGGACTCTGTCACGATCGCGACTCTCACACCCCCAGGATGGAGGCAGCGATCGGCGGTCGAGGCCGATTCGCGGGGCGCGCACCAGATGTTCACCGGATGCACGAAAGCCCGTCACCGGCTATCCGGATTTCAGTTGCCGTTCACCGCCGGAGGGCACCGTTGAGGACGTGCCCACCGATCTCCTCGCCGATGTCCTCGCCGGCCCCTGGGCGCTCGCGGTCATGTGCCTCCTCGTGTTCGGTGACGCCTTCCTGGTGGTGATCCCCGGAGAGGTCGCGGTGACGGCTCTGGGCGCGGCTTCCGTCTCGACGGGCGCTCCCCCGCTCTGGGCCGTCATCGCCTGCGCCGCAGCCGCGGCGGCTCTCGGCGACATCGCGTGCTACCTGATCGGGCGCTTCGTCGGAACCGAACGCTGGGGGTGGATGCGCGCGCCGCGCGTCCGACGGGCGCTCGACTGGGCCCGCCGCAGACTGGACGGCGGGATGGCCACGGTTCTCTTTACCGCACGGTTCGTTCCGTTCGCCCGTCTCGCGATCAACCTCGTCGCCGGAGCGTCCCGCGTGCATCCTCCGCGCTATCTCGCCCTGGTCACCGTGGCAGCACTCGGATGGGCCGTGTACCAGGCATCGGTCGGCGCAGCCGTCGCCGCAGTCCTCCCCGGCGGACCGATCGTGGCGGTCCCCGTGTCTGTCGCGGTGGCGATCGGTCTCGGTCTGCTCATCGATCTGATCACGCGCCGCAGCAGGCGAGACCTCCCGGACGAGACGCCGGTGGCCTAGGCTGGCGGACATGAGCACCGAAGAAGGCGCCACCTCCTCCTCCGAGGAGATGAAGCGCAAGTTCAAGGAAGCGCTCGAGAAGAAGAACGCGCAGCACCGCCAGGGCGAGTCCCACCTGGATGGCGATTCCGCCGTCCACGGCGGTGCGGCCCCGCAGACGCGGCGCGAGTTCCGACGCAAGAGCGGTTGACCACCGATGCGGGAGCCGACATGTCCGTCGGCTCCCGCGTCCTTCATCCGGTGTTCGAGTCAGCTCTGCAGCGCACGCCGACGCGCGCGCTCCTCCTTCGCCGACATCTCGTCGAGCGCGGACTCCTTGAGCTCGTGCACGTCAGCAGCCTCGCTGCCGTCGGACATCCCGTGGTCGTCGACCCCGTCCAGCAGTGATTCGTCGAACGGCAGGTCGCCCCTGAGCACCCGACCGACCCGATCGCGATCGATCTGCTTCGTCCACGTGCCGATCAGGAGCGTCGCGACCGCGTTGCCGGTGAAGTTGGTGAGAGCGCGTCCCTCGGACATGAACCGGTCGATGCCGACGATCACGCCCACGCCGTCGACGAGATCGGGACGGTAGGCCTGCAGTCCCCCGGCTAGCGTCGCGAGTCCCGCGCCGGTGACCCCGGCCGCTCCCTTGCTCGCGATGATCATGAAGACCAGCAGACCGATCTGCTCGCCGATCGACATCGGCTGCCCCATGCCGGTCGCGATGAACAGCGAGGCCATGGTGAGGTAGATGGCCGTTCCGTCGAGGTTGAACGAGTAACCGGTGGGAACGGTGATGCCGACGACGGGCTTCGACACCCCGACGTGCTCCATCTTCGCGATCAGCCGTGGAAGGGCCGACTCCGACGACGACGTGCCGACGATCAGCAGGTACTCCCGGCCCAGGTACTTCATCAACCGGAAGATGTTGACCCGCGTCACGGCGTAGAGCAGAACGCCCAGGATCACGACGATGAACAGGATGCACGTGATGTAGAACGCCACCATCAGGATGCCGAGGCTCCAGATCGCCGAGATGCCCGTCTTGCCGACGACCGCGGCGATCGCTCCGAACGCGCCGAGCGGTGCGAGCCAGAGGATCATCCCGAGAATGCGGAAAACGACCTTCTGGAGGTTCTTGACCGCGTCCATGATCGGTGCGCCGCGGTCGCCCAACCCCTGCAGCGCGAAGCCCGTGAGCAGCGCGATGAAGAGCACCTGCAGCACGCTCTCTCCGGTGAACGCCGAGAAGAACGTCGCCGGGATGATCCCGAGGATGAAGTCCTGGGTGCTCTTCGCCTCCGCCGTGTCGGCATCGTACGTCGCTCCGGCCATATCGAGGCCCGATCCCGGGTGGATGAGGTTGCCGACGACCAGCCCGATGGCCAGGGCGAAGGTCGACATCACCATGAAGTACAGCAGCGCGAGTCCGCCGATCTTCCCGACCGTCGCGGCCTTGGCGATCGACCCGACCCCGACGACGATCGTGCAGAAGATGATCGGGGCGATCATCATCTTGATCAGCGCCACGAATCCCTTGCCGAGCGGCTCGAAGCTCTGCCCGACCTCGGGCCAGATCAGCCCGACGAGTGCGCCCAGCACGACCGCGATGATCACCGACACGTAGAGCCAGGTGTGACGGTCCCAGGACTGCTTGCCGCGCCTCCAGTGGAAGCCGGGCAACGTGAATCCGGTGGTGATGGCCATTGTTCCTCCTCGGAGATGAACGTCGTCGTTCGGGACCGGCGTCGTCGCCGGCGGTGTGCCCACGTTCGCCGACTTCCCGCGACGGCACCATTTGTGGTCGTATTGGTCACATTCGCCACCGCAGACGAAGGGAGACGCGATGTCGCACGCCCGCACCGACCGGAGCGCGGCCTCGCGCGTGTTCCTCGTCCTGCTGGTGTCCGCCGGCGTCATCGGCGCCCTGGTGGCGCTGTTCCTGGTCGTCGAGGCGCAGCGCGCCACGCGTGCGGAGGCCGAGCGGGTGACCGCGTCCACCGCCGTCGCGCTCGCCGCGTCACCGCTCGTCTCGTCGTCGCTCGCGGACGCGGACCGGGAACGCGCGACGCGCACGCTCGAACCGTACGCCCTGGAGGTCATCGACGCCGCGGGGCTCGACTTCATCACGATCATGACGACCACCGGCATCCGGGTGACCCATCCCGATCTCGACGAGATCGGGAAGCCCTATCTCGGCACCATCCCCGATCGTCCGGCGCCTCTCACCGAGGAGTTCACCGGCACACTGGGCCCCTCGGTCCGCACCATCGTCCCGGTGACGGGTGCGGACGGGAGTCTCCTCGGCTGGGTGGCCGCGGGCGTCACCACAGAAACCATCAGCGAAACGCTGCTGCGACGCCTTCCCCTCTCCCTCGGCATCACCGCCGCCCTCGTGGCGGCCGGGGCACTCGGCGCCTGGGCGGCACGGCGGATCACTCGACGGATCGCCGGGGATCTGCCTCCGGGTCAGGTGAGAGACGCCGTATCGTCCTACGAGTCGATCCGTACGCTCGGCGACGCGCTGCGCGCTCAGACACATGAGCACGGCAACCGCATGCATACCGCTGTCGCGCTTCTCGAACTGGGGCGCATCGACGAGGCCATCGAGATCCTCACCGAGACCTCGCGGCAGAGCCAGTCGCTGGTGGACCAGGTCACCGCCCGCCGGCACGGCGACCCCACCGTCGGAGCACTGCTGCTCGGCAAGGCCTCCCAGGCGAAGGAGCGCGGAATCGACTGGCGCATGACCATCGCGCCCGACACTCCGCCGACGCCGCTGTCGCCCGTCGACAGCGTGTCGGTCCTGGGCAATCTGATCGACAACGCGATGGATGCCGTGACGGATTCCGACGACAGGTGGGTGTCGGTCACACTGCGTCGCTCGCCGAGCGACGGGATCGAGCTCGACGTGGCCGACAGCGGCCCCGGTGTCCCCCCATCGCTGCGCGACGAGATCTTCGCCTCCGGATTCTCGACGAAGGAGGCGGGCGTCGCAGGGCGAGGGGTCGGGTTGACGCTCGTGCGCGCTCTCGTGCTCGATGCCGGTGGCCGGATCGAGGTCCGCGACGATCCGACCACCTTCCACGTGACCCTTCCGGCTGCGCGCGGGCGGGGCAGGCGATGATCCGCGTGCTGCTCGTCGATGACGACGCCCTCACGCTCGAGCTGCATCGGAACTACATCGAGCGGCTCGACGGGTTCGTCGTCGCCGGGGAGTGCACCGGAGCACGCGCCGCGGTGCAGGCGATCCTGGACCGCGCGAACGGCGACGGATTCGACCTCGTGCTCCTCGACGTGACGATGCCGGACGGCTCCGGACTCGATGTGCTGCGCACCCTCCGCGCCCGCTCCGCCGCCGTCGACGTGATCGCGATCACCGCGGTGCGAGACGCCGAGACGGTCCGTCAGATGGCGGCGCTCGGTGTCTTCCAGTACCTCGTCAAACCGTTCTCGTTCTCCGTCTTCCAGGAGCGACTGGCGCAGTACCGCGCGCATCGCACGCAGGCGCGGGCGACGGACGGAGAAGCGACCCAGGCCGAGATCGACGCGCTGCTGGGGAGGTCGACCGGGAGCATTCCCCTGCCGAAGGGCCTCTCACCCTCCTCCCTGGATCGGGTGACGGCCGCGCTGCGGCGCAGCGGACCGCTCTCGGCGAGCGAGGCTGCGGCCGAGCTGGGGATGTCGCGCGTCGCCGCTCGGAGGTACCTCGAACACCTCGCCGCTGAGGGCCTCGCCGACCGCGGGGCACGCTATGGCGCCCGCGGTCGCCCGGAGACCGAGTACACGTGGCGACGAGGCGACGGAACCTGAGCCCACGCCTGCACCAGCTGCCGTGCATGCGGGGCGCTCAGCGCGGAAGACGTCCGTGGTGGAGGAGGCCATCCGGGTCGAACCGCTCCCGCACCGCACGCAGGCGTACGAGCGCCTCGCCGGTCGCCGCCCCGGCGAGCGTCTGCCCGGGCGTGAGGAAGGTGGGAACCGTGCGCTCGGCGGATGCCGGTGCGATGATCTCGCGGAAACGCGCAAGGCTCGCATCACCGGGCTGAACCGGAGCGCCCGGGAACAGCGGAGCGAGCGCGTACACGAGCCATCCGGCCGATTCGAGACCGGCGAATCCCGCGCGCCGCGGTGTTGCCAGCGCCCCTCCGAGCATGCGGAACTCGATTCCGATCACCGGCCACTGGTCGTCGTGCCGATGGAACGAGAGGAGCGCATCGATCGTGTCGTCGTCGAGACTGGCCAGCGCCGCCGAGGCACCACGGCTCGGCGTGGGCTCGGTCGGTTCCCCCGATTGTGCAGCGATGGTGACGGGAGAGGTCTCCCCCACCGCCTCTCGCTGCACGGGCGCGACGCTCCGTAGGCGCTCGAGCAGATCATCGGCCGGGCCCGCGGTCGAGATGAGCTGCACCGTCACGAAGCTCTTGCCGCGAATCGCTTCGGGCAGCTGCGGCGCGTCGGGCATGCGGGTCGACGTGACCGACGCGTTCAGCGTCGGCGGTGCGACCGGGGCCAGGTCGCGCACACCGCGGAGGACCGCCTCGGCATCCGCGACGTCGAAGACCAGCGTCGCGCCCCAGACGGCGGGGGCGGGCACCAGATCGATCTCGAGCGCCGTGACGACGCCGACGACCCCGCCCGCGCCGCGCAGTGCCCACATGAGATCGGGGTCGCTCCCGTCGTCGACGCGCTCATGGCGCCCGTCGGTGCGCAGCACCCACGCCGCACGCAGGTTGTCGGACCCGAGACCCGCCGTGCGGCTGAACAGGGAGTGACCGCCGCCGAGCGTGTAACCGGCCACGGTGACGACCGGGCTGCTCCCCGCCGGAGCGACCCATCCCGAGCCCTCGAGCGCCTCGATAACGCGCCCCCACCGCACACCGGCACCGACGACGGCGGTCCCCGCAGCCGTGTCGATGTCGAGCATGTCGAAGTCGGCCATGCGCACCAGGATCGCCCCGGTCACATCGCTCCCCGCCCCGTGACCGCCGGGCTGCACCGCGAGGGGCATCCCGGTCTCGCGTGCCGCGACGAGCAGCGCCCGGAGATCGCCGACGTCTCGAGGATTCGCCACCAGCGCGGGGTGCTGATCGATCGAGAGGTTCCACGGCGCCCGTGCGGCGTCGAAACCGGCATCGTCGGGCAGCAGCATCCGCCCCGCGAACGAACGACGGAGGGCGGCGATTGCTTCGGAGGCTGACATGACGCCACCGTACGATGCCCCACGGACATTGTCGATGGCGTCATGCCCCGCGCTCACTCGCCGGCGAGGCCTCCGAGCATGTGCCCGAACGAGCGTCCCTCGCCGAGGTAGGTCGCGGGGTCGAACGGATCGGTCGCGACCGCCGCCTCCCGGCGAGCGATGACGTCGGCCAGCTCGCGCGCACCCTTCTCGACGCGCTTGGCGAGCGGGGCGACGTCGTCACCCGCGCCGCCCCAGTCGCTCGAGGCCGCGAAGACGCCGGTCGAGACCGCGTCGGCGTGGAGGTAGGCGAAGAGCGGCCGGATGGCGTAGTCGATCGCGAGCGAGTGACGGGCCGTGCCCGCATTCGCACCGATGAGCACCGGCTTTCCCGTGAGCGCGTCGGGGTCGAGCACGTCGATGAACGACTTGAAGAGTCCCGAGTAGCTCGTCGAGAAGATCGGCGTCACCGCGATGAGGGCGTCCGCCGAGACGACCGTGTTGATCGCGGTCTCGAGGGCGGGAGGAGCGAACCCCGTGAGCAGGTTGTTCGTGATGTCGTGCGCGTAGTCGCGCAGCTCGATCACGTCGACCGTCGCGTCGATCTCGCGAGCGGCGAGTTCTCTCACGGTCTCGGCGGCGAGACGATCCGCGAGCATCCGGGTGGACGACGGGTTCGAGAGTCCGGCCGAGACGACGGCGATCCGACGCGTGGTCATCTCACGCCTCCTTGCGGCCGAGGCCGAACGACGCACCGGCGGGGGCCGGCGTGTCCTGGTAGGGGCTGTCGCCGGTGAGGTTGTCTCCGCGGTTCGCACCCGGGCGGGCCTGGCGGGTGGGTCCGTCGCCGAACTCCGCCTTCACTCGCGCGGCGTGCGTCGGAGCATCCGGCACCGATTCCGGGCGGTTCTCCGCCAGCTCCTTGCGCAGGACGGGCACGACCTCGCCACCCAGGATGTCGAGCTGCTCGAGGACGGTCTTGAGCGGGAGACCCGCGTGGTCCATCAGGAACAGCTGACGCTGGTAGTCGCCGTAGTGGTCGCGCATGCCCGCGTAGCGGTCGATGACCTGCTGCGGCGATCCGACCGTGAGCGGCGTCATCTCGGTGAAGTCCTCCATGCTCGGACCGTGACCGTAGACCGGTGCATTGTCGAAGTAGGGGCGGAACTGGTTCACCGCGTCCTGCGACTTGGCCGCCATGAAGACCTGTCCGCCGAGACCGACGATCGCCTGCTCGGGCGTGCCGTGGCCGTAGTGGGCGTAGCGCTGGCGGTACAGCTCGATCAGGCGCTGGTAGTGCTCCTTGGGCCAGAAGATGTTGTTCGCGAAGAAGCCGTCGCCGTAGTACGCGGCCTGCTCGGCGATCTCCGGCGTGCGGATCGATCCGTGCCACACGAACGGCGCGATGCCGTCGAGCGGGCGCGGGGTGGAGGTGAAGCCCTGCAGCGGCGTGCGGAACTTGCCCTCCCAGTCGACGACGTCCTCGCGCCACAGCTTGTGCAGCAGCGCGTAGTTCTCGATCGCGAGGGGCAGACCCTGGCGGATGTCCTGGCCGAACCAGGGGTAGACGGGGCCGGTGTTACCGCGCCCGAGCATGAGGTCCATCCGACCGTCGGACACGTGCTGGAGCATCGCGTACTCCTCGGCGATGCGCACGGGGTCATTGGTCGTGATGAGCGTCGTCGAGGTGGAGACGATGAGACGCTCGGTCTGCGCCGCGAGGGCGGCGAGGAAGGTGGTGGGGCTGGACGACCAGAACGGAGGGTTGTGGTGCTCGCCGACGGCGAAGACGTCGAGGCCGACCTCTTCGGCGTGCTTCGCGATCGCCAGCGTCGCCTTGATGCGCTCCTGCTCGCTCGGCGTCACTCCGGTGGTGGGGTCGCGCGTGATGTCGCTCACCGACATGATGCCGAACTGCATCGCGGGTGCCCCTGACTGCTCGCTCATGATTTCTCTCCAACTTCTCCGAACCCGATGATTGCACCCGGTTCTATTCACTTGAATGTATATGAGTCAACGCGATCGCACCAACTTTATTCCCGGCGGTAGCCTCGGAGCATGAGCACCACCGGAGCGGACTCCACACCGCCGGCGACAGGAACCACTCCGCGCCCCCGACGCCGCGTCCCGTTCTGGGACAACGCACGCTACGCCTGCATCGTGCTGGTGGTGCTGGGCCACGCGATCCAGCGTCTCATCTACGACTCCGACATCGCGTTCGCCTTCTACCTCGCCCTCTACGCCTTCCACATGCCGGCGTTCGCGATCATCTCGGGATACTTCTCGAAGTCGGGCTCGCCGACCAAGACGCAGATGGCACGAGTGATCACCGACATCCTCCTGCCGTACATCATCTTCGAGACGCTCTGGACGCTCACGAAGTGGCTCGTCGAGGGCCAGGCGAACCCCAACCCGACGCAGCCGTCCTGGACGCTCTGGTTCCTCCTCGCTCTCGGGATCTTCCGCCTCATCCTCCCCTACCTCGCGCTGCTGCGCTGGCCGCTGCTCTGGACCGTCGCGATCTCGATCGGCGTGGGCTACCTCCCCAACATCGACAGCACCTTCTCGCTCTCGCGCACGCTCGGCCTTCTGCCCTTCTTCACCCTCGGCTGGTGGCTGCGCGAACGGGACGTCGTGGCCCGTCTGCGCCTGCTCGACTTCCGCCCGTGGTGGATCCGGGTCGTCGCGGTCGCCGTGCTCGCGGGCACCGGGTGGGCGGCCTGGAACTGGCTCCCGTTCTGGCAGGAGTTCGATCTGCGCCACTGGCTCTTCTACGAGGACTCCTACGCCGACCTCGGGCTCGGCGGCGAGCAGTGGTGGGCCGGCGGTGTGCGCATCGCGCTGATGCTGCTCGCGGTGCTGCTGTGCGCGGCGTTCTTCGCGCTGATCCCCCGCGGCACGTACTGGTGGACCACGTTCGGCCAGTACACGATGTACGTCTTCCTCCTGCACTCCTTCGTCCTCTACCCGTTCCGCGAGTCCGGCATCCTGCGCGACCTCGAACCCACCTGGATCTGGCTGCCGCTCGTCACACTGCTCTCGGTCGTCGTCGCGCTCGCGCTGGCCACGAAGCCCGTCCGGCGGGCGTTCCGCCCCCTCGTCGAACCGCGACCGAAGTGGCTCTTCCGCGACCCCGAGCTGACCTCCCGCGAGGGACGGCGCAACGACCCGACCGGCTCGCGACGGCCGCGATAGCCTGGACGACGTGACCCGAGCCTCGACCCTCCGCGACCGCATCGTCGATGAGATCGAGACCGACGGGTTCGGCGCCCTCGGTCTGCACGTCCTCATCGGCGACGAGACCGCCGAGCATCGTTGGGCGCCCGACGAGCGGATCGACATCCAGTCGGTCGCCAAGGGCGTGTGCGTGCTCGCCGCAGGCATCGCCGCCGACGAAGGGTTGATCTCCGTCGACGAACCCGTGGCGGCCTCCCTTCCCGGATGGGAGCTCGGCGCCGGGGTCGAGGAGGTCACGCTGCGCGACCTGCTCACCATGTCGAGCGGAATCGATCTCCCGTGGTCGGAGACGATGATGACGGACTGGCCCGACCTCGCGGCGGAGTTCCTCCGCCGACCGACGCCCGGACGCGCCTTCCAGTACTCGAACGCGAGCACGTACACGGCGATGCGCGTGCTCGCCGAGCACGTGGGCGACGTGCACGCCTACCTCGAACCGCGCCTGTTCGCGCCGCTCGGCATCGTCGACACGGAGTGGGAGCGCTGCCCGAACGGCCGAATCGTCGCGGGTGGCGGACTCTTCCTGCGCACCGAGGAGATGGCCCGGATCGGACGCCTCATCCGAGATCGTGGAGAGTGGCAGGGGCACCGCCTGATCGACGCGCACTGGATCGACCGGATGCATTCCGAGTGGCTCGCGTGCGGCCAGAACCCCGGCTACGAGAGGTACGCGCTGGCCGGGTGGGACGGGCCGGGCGCGGGATGGCGCCTGCACGGCGCCTACGGGCAGCTGGTGATCTTCGCCGGCGACGCCGTCGTCACGATCACCGCCCAGGACCATTTCGGGGCGGATGCCGCCACCGCCGCGATCATGCGCATGATCGCGGAGTGACCCGCTCCGCCGCCCGCGCCCGGCGGCGGATCAGGCGAAGAGTTCCGCCCCGATGTACGACCCCGCGGTCGCCCCGCGTGGGATCGCCCAGATCCCCGAGCCGACGTGGCGCAGGTACTCGTTCATGAGGTCGGTCGACAGCCGGCGCTGCAGCGTGATGAACTGCGCGGGGTCGCGCTGGTACGACAGGAAGAAGAGCCCGGCGTCCAGCCGCCCGAGGTCGTTGTTCCCGTCGACGTAGTTGTACCCGCGCCGCAGGATACGGATGCCGTCGTTCTGGTCGGGGTGGGCGAGCCGCACGTGCGCGTTGGCGTCGATCGCGGATCCGGAGAAGTCGGGCTCGGTGAGTTCGGTGCCCCCGGAGAGCGGCGCACCCTCCCCCTTGTCCCGTCCGATGATCGTGTCCTGCTCCGACAGCCGCACGCGATCCCAGGTCTCGATGAGCATCGCGATCTTGCGGGCGACGAGGTAGGACCCGCCCGCCATCCAGGCCGGGTCGTCGGAGTCCGCGACCCAGACGTGGGCGTCGAGCGCGGCGGTGTCGTCGGCGAGGATGTTCGCGGTGCCGTCCTTGAACCCGAAGAGATTGCGCGGAGTGGCTTGCGCCGCGGTCGTGCGCGAGGTCTTGCCGAAGCCCAGTTGCGACCAGCGCAGACGCGCGCGGCCGAAGGCGATGCGGCTGAGGTTGCGGATGGCGTGCACGGCCACCTGGGGATCGTCGGCGCAGGCCTGGATGCAGAGGTCTCCGTGCGAGGCCTGCGGGTCGAGGTCGTCGCCGAGGAAGGCGGGAAGCCGCACGAGAGCGGCGGGACGGGACGCGGCGATCCCGTACCGGTCGCCGTCTTCGTTCTCGAACAGACCGGGACCGAAGCCGATCGTGATCGTGAGCCCGGAAGCAGGGAGGCCCTGCGCCTCGCCGGTATCGTCCGGCGGCTCTTCCGCCGACCCGCCGACCGCTCCCGTCGCGCTGACGTCGAGGCCCTGGGTCATGCGCGATGCCGCGTACGTCCAGTCCTGCAGGAGTGAGACGAGATCGTCGCGATCCGTGCGCGGCATCATGTCGAACGACGCGAAATGCAGGTGATCCTGCACAGGCGTCGTGATCCCCGCCTGATGCTCCCCGAAGAAGTCATAGGCGGCGAGGGCGTCCTCGGCGGCCCGTGCGCGCCCGAGGGCGACGCCGCCGGACAGCCCGGCGCCCGCACCGACGGCCAGGCCCGCGACTCCCCCGCCGATCGCCAGGCCGAGCAGGCCCCGGCGGCTGAGGCCGGTCGGAGCGGATGCCGCGGCCACCGCCTCGCCGGAGGACGAGTCGGCCGCGGCATCCGCTCCTGTGTCGTTCACGTGCGTGATCGTACCCTTCCGTCGATCCCAGTGCTCAGTCGAGAACCGTGCCGGTGAGCTGCGAGAGCGGCTCGGCGAGCGCGTTGATGAGGTCGGTGAATTCGCGCTTGTCGGCATCCGTGAGTTCGGAGTACCCGACGAAGCCGTCGGTCAGCGAGCCGTGCGCCGCGAGCGATTCCTCGAGCGCCGCGTAGCCGGACTCGATCTCCGAGACGAGCGCGGCCCCGTCGTCGCCCTGCGCCTCGGCGAAGTCCTGCACCAGCGAGAACGCCATCTTCGATCCCTCGACGTTCGCGGCGAAGTCGTAGAGGTCGGTGCCCGACCACCAGTCCTCCTCGCCGGAGATCTTGCCCGTCGCGACCTCGTCGAGCAGCGCGATGGCGCCGTTGGAGATTCCGCCGATCCCCTGATCGTCGAGCGTCTCGGTGAAGTCGTCGGAGTGCACGTAGTCGTACAGCTCCTGCACGTCGGCGAGCAGCAGGTCGCCGAAGTCGGCGCGCTCCTCGGTCGTCGACGGCGCCCAATCCTGCCAGGCCGGCGTCTCGCCGTCCGCGTTCAACGCGTCCTGCGCGGGAACCCAGAGGTCCTTCTCGATGCGGTGGAAGCCCGTCCAGTCGAGCCCCTCGGCCACGGCGTCGACTTCGCGGTAGTCGATGCGCGGGTCGAGGTCGCCCAGCGCCTCGGCGACCGGCTCGATGCGCTCGTAGAAGGCGCGCGTGAGGGGGAAAAGGCTCCGAGCGGTGTCGTCATCGCCCGCCTCGTATGCTGCGACGAGGTCCTCGACCGCAGGAACGAGCTGGCCGACCTGGTCCTTCACGAAGGCGGCGTAGAGGTCGACGGCCTGCTGCTTCTGCTCGGCGTCGGGACCGTCGACCGTGACGCGCTCACCGGTGACGGTGAACGGCGACTTGCCGACGCCCTCGCCGATCATCCCCGGCTTGCAGAGCGTGAAGTAGTCGCCCGGCTGAGCCACGACGGTCAGGGTGCGCGAGGCGGTGGGCGCGATGTTCTCGACCTCGCCGACGATTCGCAGCCCGTCGTCGGCGAGCAGATAGAACTCCGAGACCTGACCGCTGTCGTTGGTGACCTCGAACGTCAGGGTGCCGCTCTCGGCCGAGGTGCCCGATACCGAGCAGGCGCTGTCGGTCGATGAGACGTCGAAGGCCGCGCCGGCGGTGACATCGCTCTTCGCGACGCAGCCGCTGAGCACGAGCGCGGCCGCGCCCGTCGCGGCGACGGCGCCGAGGATCCGGTGGGAGGTGGTCATGCTGCTCCTTGCTGTGTGGGTGAGGAAACCGATGCGTCCGCGGCGTTCGACGAGACGAGCGGAGCGGATGCCGAGGGACGACGCGAGCGGAGACCGCGCACGAAGAGGAAGCCGACGACCGCGATGTAGACGGCCCAGGCGGTCACCTGCAGCCAGGTCATCCGCGGCATGAAGCCGACGGTGGCCTGCAGGATGGCGGCCCACGCGCTGTCGGGAGCGATCGCCGACGTCACGTCGAACGCCCACCCGAACGGGAACGCCTGCCAGCCGACGGCCACGGCACCGGTCACCGCGTCGATGGGGGCGGCGGCCGTGAACGGTCCGGGGAGTGCCCCGGCCTCCTGCAGATCCATGAACGCGTAGGCGAGCACGCCTCCGGCGACGATCACCAGGAAGCCGCCGGTCCAGGCGAAGAAGCGCCGCAGGTCGAGGCGCACGGCACCGCGCGCGATCAGGGCACCGATCACCACCGCGGCGGCGAGTCCGAGGAGTGCTCCGAGCAGAGCGGAGGGCGCGTCGCCGAACGACTGCACCATCGACCACAGCAGCAGGGTGGTCTCGATCCCCTCGCGGGCGACCGAGACGAAGCCGATCGCGACGAGGGCCCACAGCCCGCCCTGCGTGAGCGCACGGTCGATGCCGCCCTCGAGCGTGGCCTTCATCGTGCGCCCGGCCTTCTGCATCCAGAAGATCATCCACGTCACCATGGCGACCGCGAGCAGCGAGAGCAGCCCGCCGATCAGCTCCTGCGCCACGAAGGTGAGCTCGTACGCCCCGAAGGTCAGGACGGCGCCGATGCCGAGCGCGAGGGCGACCGCGAGGCCGACGCCGGCCCACAGCCGCGGCAGCACGTCACGCCGGTCGAGTCGTCCGAGGTAGGCGACGAGGATGCCGACGACGAGGGCGGCTTCCAGGCCTTCACGGAGGCCGATGAGGAAAGTGGCGAGCACGGAGGGATCTCTCTGCAGAATATTACTGAGGTAAGGCATCCCTTACCTACGAGACTTTAGCACCGCGGTAATCCTCCGCAACACACGCCCGTCCCGGCGCGGCGGCGACGTACTCTCGTGCCATGGCTGAACTCTCGCTCCCGATCCTCGACCTCTCCCAGCTCGACGAGGGGCCCGCGGCCGCCGCGCGCTTCCGCGAGGACCTGCGCGCCGCCACGCACGATGTCGGGTTCTTCTACCTCACCGGCACGGGCATCTCCCCCGCCCTCGAGGCACGCCTGCACCGGGCCGCGCTGGACTTCTTCGCACTACCCGAGGCCGACAAGTTGGCGATCGAGAACGTCAACAGCCCGCACTTCCGCGGGTACACGCGCATCGGTGGCGAGCGGACGCAGGGCAAGGTCGACTGGCGCGAGCAGATCGACATCGGCCCCGAGCGCGACGCGATCGACGGCGGCCCGGCGTTCAACCGCCTCATCGGACCGAACCTCTGGCCCGCCGCGCAGCCCGAGTTGCAGGAGATCGTCGCCGAGTGGCACGCTACCCTCTCGGAGGTCGCGCGCAAGCTCCTGCGCGCGTGGGCCGACACCCTCGGTGCGGACTCGTCGTACTTCGACGAGCACTTCGGCGAACCCTCCACCCTGATCAAGATCGTCCGCTACCCGGGCACGCATGAGCCGGAGCCCCAGCAGGGCGTCGGTGCGCACAAGGACTCCGGTGTGCTCACGCTGCTGTGGGTCGAGCCCGGCAAGGGCGGATTGCAGGTCGAGCGCGACGGCGAGTGGGTCGACGCTCCCCCGGTGCCCGGAGCCTTCGTCGTGAACATCGGCGAGCTCCTCGAGTACGCGACCGGCGGCTATCTCAAGGCCACCAACCACCGCGTCGTCTCTCCGCAGGCGCCGAACGAGCGCATCTCGATCCCGTTCTTCTTCAACCCCGCGCTCGACAAGCGGTTGCCGCTGATCGAGCTCCCCGCCGATCTCGCCGCCGCGGCCACGGGGGTGACCGAGGATCCGAGCAACCCGATCCACGCTCTCTACGGCGAGAACGCGCTCAAGTCGCGGCTGCGCGCACACCCCGACGTCGCGGCGATCCATCATGCCGACCTCGTGGGCGCCGACGCCTGACCCTCACAGCGACGCGCCGCCGCCGAGTGCGACGATCTCCCGCAACGCCTGAAGATGACCGGCGAAGGCTTCCCGCCCTTCGCCGGTCGAGCGCACCCACGTTCGCTGCCTGCTCCCCAGACTCGCCTTGCGCACCGTGACGTAACCTGCGGCGTGCAGGTGGCTGATCGACTTGCTCAGCGGCGAATCGGCGCACTGCAGGATCTCGCGCAGCGTCGCGAAGTCGAGTTCGATTCCCTTACTCAGCGTCGCCAACAGCGAGAACCGGAGCGGCGACGCGAAGTTGTCATCGAGTCGCGTGCGCGGATGGGCGGACCGGTCAGCCACGCACACCACGCCCCGGCACGAACGTCAATCCGACGAAGAGCAGCACGACGCCGCATCCGGCGATCACACCCGCCGTCGCTCCGCCCTCCGCGCGCCCGACGTCGAAGACCGTCAGCCCGACCAGAAGGGCGAAGCCGATCGCGAGACCCACCTCGTGCGGCCACCGCCAGAGCGCTCCGATGGCGGGAAGACCGAGATCGGTCGCACCGGCGCAGAACCAGGCGAGCACGCACAGGGCGAGCAGCAGCAGGAGCACGCTCGCGAGGACGCCCGCCGGGGCGACGGAGAGCATCAGGAGCGCTCCGAGAACGACACCGACGCCGAGCGTGCCGACACGGGTGAAACGCCACTGCAGTCCGCTGCGCTGAGCGGAGCCGCTGAAGATCTGACCGTAGACGAGGAAGGCGAACAGAAGGGCCTGCGCTCCGCCGTCCGCTGGCCGGCGAAGTGCGATCACGCTGGCCACGAGGAAGGCGGCCGTGACCACCGCACTGACGATCTGCAACCACGCGAGCGCCCGCCGATCGACGGCGCGCTGCCGACGACCGGTCACCGCTTCTTACTTTCCTCCGGGAAAGCGGGAGCGAGATCAACCCCTCCGGGAAATGACGAAGGCCACCCCACACCTGGGGCGGCCTTCTCAAGAATGTTCTGCGCGATTGTACGCTGGCGTGCTCTGCCTTATCGGCGAAGACCCAGGCGAGCGATCAGCGAGCGGTAACGCTCGATGTCGACGCTCTGGAGGTAGCCGAGGAGACGACGGCGCTGACCGACGAGCAGGAACAGACCACGACGCGAGTGGTGGTCGTGCTTGTGCTCCTTCAGGTGCTCGGTGAGGTCCTTGATGCGCTGCGTCAGCATTGCGGCCTGCACCTCGGGGGATCCGGTGTCACCGGGGTGCGTCGCGTACTCTTCGATGATCGCCTTCTTGACGTCTGCTTCGAGTGCCATAGATTCGATCCCCTTTCAGCTTGTTGCGCGGCGCCCGACGCCTGATGCGAGGGCTCTCTTTATCCGCGGCCGATCAAACGGCAACCTGAAGAGTCTACCAGCCCCAGCCCCCTGCCGGCGACCGCGATCCGCGCCCACCCGTTCCCCCTCGGATACGCTCGAGAGGTGCAGCACGGCCAGGCATCGCGATGAGCGGATCACGCGGACATCTCATCGACCTCTCCCCTCTGAAGGCGAGCCCCGCGTTCGCTCGGATGTGGATCGGATCGGCCCTCGCCGGCATCGGCGGGCAACTGACACTCGTCACCGTGATGCTGCACGTGTTCAGCCTCACCGGCAGCACCTTCGCGGTCTCGATGATCGCGGTCGCAGGGCTCGTCCCGATGATCCTGGCCGGACTCTACGGCGGCATGCTCGCCGACGCGTTCGACCGACGACGCGTCGCACTCATCGCCGCGACGGTCACCTTCGCGTCCACGGCGCTGCTCGCCGCGCTGACGTGGACCGGCTCGGAGACGATCTGGTGGCTCTACGCCCTGAGCATGATCACCGCGGCCGCGAACTCGGTCGGCATGGCGACCCGCACCGCCATAGTTCCGCGCCTGATCCCGCGCGACCTGCTCGCGCCGGCATCCGCTCTGAACGGGATCTCGATGGGTCTCACCGTCATGGCGGGCCCGGCCCTCGCCGGGATCCTGGTCGCCCTGACCGGATACGGATGGACCTACACGATCGACGTCGTCCTCATGCTGTCGATGTTCCTCGGACTCTGGACCCTGCCCGCCCTCCGCCCCGAAGGCGACATCGTGCGCCCCGGACTGGCCTCCCTCGTCGATGGCTGGCGATTCCTCCGACGAGCCGGCAACATCCGCATGCAGTACATCGTCGACATCATCGCGATGACCTTCGGCCAGCCGCTCGTGCTCTTCCCCGCCCTCGGCACGATCCTGCTGGGCGGTGGCGCCGTGACGACCGGGCTCCTCACCGCCGCCGTCGCACTGGGCACCTTCGCCTCGAGCCTGTTCTCCGGCCGCGTGGTGCAGTACCGCTGGCACGGACGCGGCATCGCCCGTGCCGTCCAGGCGTACGGCGCGTCGATCCTGGCGTTTGGGATCGTCCTGCTCACGGGCGTCTTCCTCCCGCCGGCTTCCGAGGCCGCACCGAACATCGCCCTCATCGTGGTGGCGTGCATCGCGCTCGTGTTCTCCGGAGCGGCCGACAACGTGAGCTCGATCTACCGCAACACCATGATGCAGGCGGCGGTGCCCGATGCCATGCGCGGCCGCCTCCAGGGCGTCTTCATCGTCGTCGTGGCGGGCGGGCCCCGGGTCGGCGCGCTGTACGCGGGAACCCTCTCGACGTTCACAGCGCTCTGGTTCCCGCCCGTGCTGGGCGGGGTGATCGTGATCGCGCTGGTTGCCGTCCTCATGCGGCGCAGCGCGCGCTTCCGCGACTACGACGCAGAGAACCCCGAGCCGTGAACGGCCCGGGGTCCTCATCGCACGCGGATCAGTCCTGCTGCAGTGCAGCCTGCAGGTCGAGGTTGATCGTGACGTCCTTGCCGACGAGCACGCCGCCGGTCTCGAGGGCGGCGTTCCACGTCAGGCCGAAGTCCTCGCGGTTGATGACGGCCTTGGCCGACGCGCCGGCCTTGTAGTTGCCCCACGGGTCGGAACCGAAGCCACCGAAGTCGACCTCGAAGCTGACGGGCTTGGTGATGCCGCGGATGGTGAGGTCACCGTCGACGTACAGCTCGCCGTTCTCGGCACGGGCACCGGTGGAGACGAAGTCCATGGTCGGGAAGTTCTCGGTGTCGAAGAAGTCGGCCGAACGCAGGTGCTGGTCGCGACCCTCGTCCTTCGTGTCGACGGACGAGACGTCGACGCTCGCCTCGACCGTGGTCTCGAGCGGGTTCTCGGGAGCGGTCAGCGTCGCGCTCTTCACGCCGAAGGTGCCGCGCACCTTCGAGATCATCATGTGACGGACGCTGAAGGTGACCTCGCTGTGGGAGGGGTCGAGGACGTAGGTGCCGGGGCGGTAGCCGGGGATGTCGATGCTGGTCATGGGATCTCCTTGGGACGTGGGGGCCGCTCGAATGGCGACAGGAAAGGGAACCGTGCTCTCGAAAGATATATTCCCATGAATAAGAATCTCCTGAGTGCAACGGAAGACGCCCCGCCCGCGAACGGGACGAGGCGTCTTCGTGAACGCCGTGGGATCAGCCGACGGCGACGAGGTCGATGATGAAGATCAGCGACTTGCCGGAGAGGAAGTGTCCTCCCCCGGCCGGTCCGTAGGCGAGGTGCGGCGGGATGGTGAGCTCGCGACGGCCGCCGACCTTCATGCCGGGGATGCCGTCCTGCCAGCCCTGGATCAGGCCGCGCAGGGGGAACTGGATGGTCTCACCGCGGCCCCACGAGGAGTCGAACTCCTCGCCGGACTCGAACTCGACACCGGCGTAGTGCACGGTGACGGTGTCGCCGGGCTTGGCCTCGGTGCCGTCACCCTCGATGATGTCGCGGATGACCAGCTCTGCGGGGGCAGGACCGGTGGGGGCGTCGAACTCGGGCTTCGTACGATCAGTCATGACTCCATCCAACCCGAGTGGACGCCGACCGGTCAACGCGACCGCACCTGCTCACAGCGAACACCCGACGAAGTCGCCCTTGACACTCCCGGGAGGCGGGTGCACCCTGGTTTCAAGCCAACTCAGCGCCCGGGAGACATGCAGGCATCGCCGCAGCACCGGGCGCTGAGTCTGTTCGGGGCGGGGTCCCACCCCGGGTCGCTCAGTACGCGAGCAGCGCGGCGCGCGTCGCACGGGTGCGGATGAGGAGCGCGCGCTCGTCGTCCGACGCGAGCGGATCCCGTCCGGTGATCGCCCGCTGGCGGACGGATGCCAGCGTCGTCGCGTCCTTGATGAACTCGCGCATCAGGGGTCGACGATCTCCGCGCAACCGCGCCGCCCAGGCCATTCCGACCTTGCGCCCCGCCGGTGTCGCGAGCATCGTGACCTCCTCGGGAGTGAACCACCCCGCTGCCGCGTAGTCGCTCAGACGCGCCTTCGTCAGTCGCGCCTCCTCCCGGCGCAGCGCGACGATGCCGATGATGAAGCCGGCGAACAGCGGGACCTGCAGCGTGAAATACAGCAGGAAGAAGTCGGCGTAGGTCGCGGATCCGTTCCACAGCGCGTGCAGCAGGATCGCGCCCAGCAGGCCGAGGAGCCCCGCGCCGAGGGCCGCCCATGCCGAGGAGTGGCGGCGTGCTGCGAGTCCGATCGCGAGTCCCGTCAGTGACGTGAACATCGCATGGGCGAACGGAGAGAGGAGCGCGCGTACGACGAAGGTCACCGAGAGCTGCTCTCCCCCGCCCTCGATCAGGCTGATCGCGAAGTACTGGATGTTCTCGGTGAACGCGAACCCCGCGCCGACGAGCGCGCCGTAGACGACGCCGTCGATCGGACCGTCGAACGCGCGACGTGCCACGAGGAAGATGAGGAAGACGCCGAATCCCTTCCAGAACTCCTCGACGATGGGCGCCTGCACGACCGCGGCCAGCTCCTCCGAGCGGAAACCGAAGGCGAAGGTGAGCGCGAGATCGACCAGCAGTGTGAGGCCGACCGCAGCGACGGCACCCCACGCGATCGCGAAGATCACGAGACTCTTGGGCTCGGGCTCCCATCGATCGATCAGTCTCACGCCGAGGAACACGATCGCGAGCGGGATGAGCGCGAGCACCAGCCCGATGACGGATGCCGAGGGCCCGAGTGCCACGACGAAGTACCCGATCAGCGCCAGGAGGAGGAGCCCGAGGAATCCGAAGAGCCAGATCGATACGCTGCGCCCCTTGCGCGTCGGCACGGGGAGCGCCGGCAGCCCCTCGGCGGGAGAGGGCGCGGCCGGAGCGGGCGGCGTGTACGGCGTCGGCTGCGCGAGAGCGGAGGCATAGGCCGGCTGCTGCGAGAACTGCCGAGGCATGTACGCCGACTGCGCGTACTGCTGCTGCGAGAACTGGGGGGCGGGCGCCTGCTGCGGGGCGGGAGGCTGCTGCACGGCTGGAGGCTGCTGCGGAGCGGGAGGCTGCTGCGGAGCGGGAGGCTGCTGCGGAGCTGGAGGCTGCTGCGGGGCCGGCGGCGGGGTGTACGGCGAGGGCTGCTGCGGCTGGGACGGTCCTCCGAAACTCATAGCCACGAGCATAGGGGCCACAGCGGTGCCGGTAGCGGTATACCGGACGCCTCCGCGGACAGGGCGCAGCCACCGGGTAGCGTAGAGGCATGCGGTTCGCTCATCTGCGCCGTCCGGATTCCCTCTCTGCGGTTCTCGCCGTGGTGGAAGACGCCGACGCCATCCTCGTCTCCGACCTCCTCACCGACGCTCCGGCGACGCTGCAGCAGCTCATCGAACGCGGGGACACCGCACTCGACCTGCTCCGCTCCGCCCTCGCCGACGGCGCCGCGCCCCGGCATCCGCTCGCCGATTGGTCGTTCGCCTCGGCGGTTCTGGCGCCCCCGGCCGTGCTGGCCGTGGGACTGAACTACGCGGCCCACTCGAGCGAGCTGGGTCTCAAGACCGACGCCGCACCGACCGTCTTCACCCTGTGGCCGAACTCGCTGACGGGTCACCAGCAGACGACCTCCTGGCCCCGCGCCCTCAGCGAAGCGGTCGACTACGAGGCGGAGCTCGGTGTTCTGATCGGCACCCCGGCGAAGAACGTCGCGGCGAGCGATGCACTCTCCCACGTCTGGGGCTATACGGTCGTCAACGACATCACCGCGCGGAACATCCAGTTCGCGGAGGCGCAGTGGTCGCGTTGCAAGTCCTTCGACGGCTTCACTCCGACGGGTCCCTTCGCGGTGACCGCCGACGAGATCGCCGACCCGCAGGATCTGCACATCTGGACCGTCGTCGACGGTCACACCGTGCAGGACGCGACGACCGGCCAGATGGTGCGCTCGGTCGCGACGCTCATCGCGCACCTCTCGCAGTCGCTCACGCTGCTGCCCGGCACGCTCATCTCCACCGGCAGCCCGGGCGGTGCCGGCTACTCCCGCGATCCGCAGATCTTCCTCCGCGACCGTTCGACCGTCACCGTCGGCATCGACGGCATCGGCGAACTCACGACGCACTGCCGCATCCTCGACTGATCGTCGTCGGTGCGCGGAATCGCAGAAGGGCGGATGCCGAAGCATCCGCCCTTCTGCCGTCTCCGCTCAGATCTCGATGAGATCGTCGGTCGGGATGATCGGGATCGCGGCCGTGACGGCCTCGAGTCCGGACAGACGCGCGGGCGACAGCTGCTTGGTGACCTCTTCCCGCGACATGAGGCCGGCCTCGACGACCAGGTCGGCGACGCTCCGGTTGGTGAGCAGAGCGGTCTTCGCGAGCGCTGCCGCGGCCGCGTACCCGATGAAGGGGGTGAGCGCCGTGATCACGCCGACCGAGGCACCCACCATGGTCCCGAGGCGGTCGCGGTTGGCCGTGATGCCGTCGACGCAGTTCACCCGGAGGGTCCACATCGCCTGGCGCATCCAGGTGATCGACTGGAAGATCGAGTGCGCGATCACCGGCTCGAAGGCATTGAGCTGGAGCTGCCCGCCCTCGACCGCCATCGTCACCGTCATGTCCGCGCCCACGACGGCGAAGGCGACCTGGTTGACGACCTCGGGGATCACGGGGTTGACCTTGCCCGGCATGATGCTCGAGCCCGCCTGGCGGGCGGGGAGGTTGATCTCGCCGAAACCGGCCTGCGGTCCCGACGAGAGCAGGCGCAGGTCGTTGCAGATCTTCGAGAGCTTGATGGCGTTGCGCTTGAGCGACGACGAGAACGACATGAACGCACCGGTGTCGCTCGTCGACTCGACGAGGTCGGTGGCGGTCTCGAGGTCGAGGCCGGTGATCTCACGCAGGTGCTTGAGGACGGCGGGCGCGTAGTCGGAGTGGGTCGTGATGCCGGTGCCGATCGCCGTCGCGCCCATGTTGATCTCGAACATGAGCGAGGCGTTCTCGGTGAGCCGGCTGTGATCCTCGCCGAGGGTCGTCGCGAAACCGTGGAACTCCTGGCCGAGCGTCATCGGCACGGCGTCCTGCAACTGCGTGCGTCCGACCTTCAGTACGTCGTGGAACTCCCCTGACTTCGCCAGGAACGATCGGCGCAGCAGGTCGAGCTCCTCGAGCAGCGCCCGCAGGGTCAGCGACAGGCCGATCTTCACGGCGGTCGGGTACACGTCGTTGGTGGACTGGCTGCGGTTGGTGTGGTCGATCGGCGAGAGGAACGCGTAGTCGCCCTTCTCGTGTCCCGCCATCTCGAGCGCGATGTTGGTGATGACCTCGTTCGCGTTCATGTTCGTCGAGGTGCCGGCACCGCCCTGGATCACCCCGACCGTGAACTGGTCGTGGAACTCGCCGTCGATGACGCGCTGGGCCGCGCGGTCGATCAGATCCGCCCGCTCCGGGTCGAGCACTCCGATCTCGCGATTCGCGCGGGCACTGGCCTGCTTGACCATCGCGAGGGCGCGAACGAGATCCGGGTAGACCGAGATCGGGCGCTTCGTGATCGGGAAGTTCTCGTCGGCGCGGGCGGTGTGGATGCCCCAGTACGCGTCGGCGGGAATCTCCATGCTCCCGAGGGAGTCGGTCTCAGTACGGGTCAGGGTCGGCGCGGCAGATGCCATGTCACATCCTTGTGGGTCGTGGCGAATGAGTGGAGTGGGGGATGACTCCAGTCTACGCCCGCGCCTTCGCCGCGCTCGGGGCACCGCATCAGCGCGTCGGCTTCCGCGAGAACGCCTCCAGACGCGCCTCGGGATCCAGCGCCGCCATCTTCTCGAGCCACGCCTCCGAGAAGTACTCGCCGGTGGGCGCCGTCGTCACCGGCACGACGGTATGCGTGATGGTGTCGGGGTACACGTGCACGAGGTTGAACGCTTGCGCGGCATCCATCCCGTTGACCTCGGCCGCCGGACGCGCGACGTTCATGGTGTAGCAGGTGGCGGAGGCGACGCTCACGGGCACCCCGGCGAACACCCCGGTCGACGAGTAGTGGAGGTGGCCGGCGAGGATACCGCGTACATCACTCCCCCGGATCACGGCCTCGAGCTTCTCCTGATGGCGCAGTTCGAGGATGTCGAACAGCGGGAGGTGGCTCGGCAGGGGCGGGTGGTGCATGGCCAGCAGCGTGCCCTGCGGAGCAGGGGTCCGCAGAACGTCGGCGAGCCAGGCGAGCTGGCCGTCGTCGAGGTCGCCGTGGTGCCAGCCGGGCACCGAGGTGTCGAGCGCGATGATGCGCAGGCCGTCGATCTCCCAGACACCCGTGACGGGCTCCTCCGTCGCGGGCGCGTCCAGCAGTCCCTCCCGCAGCGCGGGTCGCTCGTCGTGGTTGCCCGCGACCCAGATCACCCGCGTCCCGAGTTCCCGGGCGACCGGCTCGATCGCGGCACGCAGGCGACGATAGGCGTCGGGCTCCCCCAGATCGGTCAGGTCACCGGTGAGGACGATCGCTGCCGGAGAGGGGTGAACCGCTCGGATGGCGACCAGCGTGCGCGCGAACGTGTCGTCGACGTCGTAGCGCCCGCCCAAGCGCGCGCCTCCGGCGAGGAAGTGCGGGTCGCTGACATGGATGATCGTGTGCGACGCCGGCTGATGCCGACCGAAGACGTAGGGCCCTGGCATGGCACCAGCCTACGACGGGGGTGGGACGCCGGAGCGCCCTGGGCCGTCAGTGGCCGACGACGATGATGATGATGCCGGCGACGACCGCGAGAGCGCAGAGGGCGAAGCATCCGTACGCACCGACGAGCGACAGGCGCTTCTGCCCGTCGGTGAGCGGGCTCTTGCGCGCCGCCTTGGCGGCCTGCTTCTCGGCTCGCCGGAGGTCCTTCTCGGTGATGACCGTGATCGCGTCCGTGAACTCCGCGGGGCTCACGACGGGAGCGTGTCCGCTGCGCACCAGCAGGCGCAGACCCAAGGCGTAGAAGGTGACGATCGCGACGGCGCCGATCAGCGCCGCGACGAACACCTGGAAGAAGGCGAGCCAATCGATGGAGACGCTCATTCGCCCGTTCCCTTCTCGGTACCGGCCTCGTCGCGGACCGCGGTCGTGCTCGTCGTGCGCGTGCCGTTCTTGCCCTGCGCACGCGCATCCGCCTTCGCCTGCTTGCGGGCCTTGGCTTCGGCCTTGGCCTGCTCGATCCGCTGCTGGCGGCGCGTGGGCGGCGGGGCATCCGGCAGATCGATCGCGAGGCCGGACTCGGCCACATCGCTCATCGCGTTCGCGGGCGTGACCGCGTCACGCCGCGAGCGCAGGAAGAGCCCGATGATGACGGCGAGGGCGAGGACCGCGTCGATCGCGATTCCCCAGCCTCCGAGCCAGAGGGCGATGAGCGCGGCCAGCGCGCCGACCGCGCCGGCGGCCGGAAGCGTGAGGAGCCAGCCGATCGCGATGCGACCGGCCGTCCGCCAGCGCACCGTCGACCCGCGGCGGCCCAGACCGGAACCGATCACCGAGCCGGAGGCGACCTGCGTCGTCGAGAGCGCGAAGCCGAATGCGCTCGACGCGAGGATCGTGGCCGCCGTCGCGCTCTCGGCCGAGAAGCCCTGCGCCGGCTTCACGTCGGTGAGGCCCTTGCCGAGGGTGCGGATGATCCGCCATCCGCCGAGGTACGTGCCGAGAGCGATCGTCACCGCACAGGCGATGATCACCCAGAGGTACGGGTCGGCCTGATCGGCGTTCTGCCATCCCACGGTGATGAGGGCCAGGGTGATGACACCCATCGTCTTCTGCGCGTCATTGGTTCCGTGTGCGAGTGCGACGAGCGAGGACGTGAAGATCTGCCCCCAGCGGAAACCGTCACGGCCGTCGGGCTTGCCGTCGTAGCGACGGGTGATCGAGTACGCCGCCTTGGTGGCGACGAAGGCGATGATCCCGGCGGTGACCGGCGCGATCAGAGCGGGAAGGATGATCTTCGACAGCACCATCCCGAAGTCGATGCCCTGCACGCCCACGCCCACCAGCGTGGCGCCGATGAGACCGCCGAACAGCGCGTGCGACGAGCTCGAGGGCAGCCCGAGCAGCCACGTGAGCATGTTCCAGGTGATCGCGCCGATGAGCCCGGCGAAGATCATCGGCAGGAAGACGGCGGCTTGGATGCCGTCCTCGTGGATGATCCCGTGCGAGACGGTCTTGGAGACCTCGGTCGACAGGAAGGCGCCGACGAGGTTCAGCACCGCGGCGAGGAGCACGGCGGTCTTGGGCTTGAGGGCACCGGTGGCGATGGGCGTGGCCATCGCGTTCGCGGTGTCGTGGAAGCCGTTGGTGAAGTCGAAGAAGAGTGCCAGCAGGATCACCAGCACGACGAGGAGGGCTGCGGTTTCCACCGTTCGCTTTCGGTCGTTGAGGAAGAGGGAGATGTCGACGAGATCGACGTGACGAACGAAGAGTTCACCGTGGGTTTGACTTCCGTTAACCGGCCCCGTTGAATCCTCCCACCGTCCCCGGTGCCGGTCAACTCGACCTGGGATAGCGTGGAGCGGTGACCAACGCCCCGATCGCAGACCGACGCTCGACTCTCCGCACCCACCACGGCGACACGTTCGACGACCCGTACGAATGGTTGCGCGAGAAGGAGTCCCCCGAGGTCGTCGCGCACCTCGAGGCCGAGAACGCGCACACGGATGCCGAGACCGCGCACCTCGCCGGACTCCGCGAGACGCTGTTCGAGGAGATCAGGGGCCGCGTGCAGGAGACCGATCTCTCGGTGCCGACCCGACGCGGCGACTGGTGGTACTACAGCCGCACGGTCGAAGGGGCGCAGTACCCGATCCACTGCCGTGCGGCGGCCGACGCCGACGACTGGACTCCCCCGCAGCTGACGCCGAACGTCGCCGTTCCCGGCGAGGTCGTGCTCCTCGACGGGAACGTCGAGGCCGAGGGTCACGAGTTCTTCTCGCTCGGAGCGTTCGACACCTCCGACGACGCGACGAAGCTGCTCTGGTCGACCGACTTCGAGGGCGACGAGGTCTACACGATCCGTGTGCGCGACCTCACCACCGGCGAGACCCTGGCCGACGAGATCCCGAACACCGCCGGCGCGTTCTTCACGCCCGACGGCTCGGCCATCCTCTACACGACGCGCGACGACGCCTGGCGTCCCGACACTCTCTGGCTGCACGCGCTCGGAACCCCGGTGTCCGAGGACGTCCAGCTGTTCCACGAACCCGACGAGAAGTTCTGGCTCGGCGCGGGCATCACCCGCAGCCGGAAGTACCTGGTCATCGGCGTCGGCTCGAGCATCACGAGCGAGGAGTACCTGGTGGATCTCGCCGGGCCTCTCACGGCGGAGCCGCGGATCGTCTGGCCGCGCGCCGAAGGCATCGAGTACTCGGTCGAGCACGCGGTCGTCGATGGTGAGGACCGGCTGCTCATCCTCCACAACGACGATGCCCTCGACTTCGAACTGGTCTCGGTCGCGGCCGATGCACCCCAGGGCGCGCGACGCATCATCCTGCCGCACGAGCCCGGTCGGCGGCTGCTCGGCGTCGATGCGTTCCGCGACTTCGCGACGGTCGAGTACCGGGCGGAAGGCCTGGAGCGGGTGGGTCTGCTGGACTACACGACGGACGCCGTCGCGGACATCCCCTTCGACGAACCGCTGTACTCGGCCGGAGTGAGCGGCAACCCGGAGTGGCACTCCCCCTTCCTCCGCCTCGGGTACACGTCGTTCGTCACTCCGGGCACCGTGTACGACCTCGACCTCGCGACGAAGGAGCTGCTGCTCCGCAAGCGCGTCACCGTGCTCGGCGGCTACGACCCGACCGAGTACGGGCAGCGGCGGGACTGGGCGACGGCCGACGACGGCACCCGAGTGCCGATCTCGCTGGTGTGGAAGAAGGAGTTCGGCGCCCCCGGCGAAACTCCGCGCCCTCTGCACCTCTACGGCTACGGCTCCTACGAGCACTCGATCGATCCCGGGTTCTCGGTGGCCCGCCTGTCGGAACTCGATCGGGGCGTCGTCTTCGCCGTGGCGCACGTCCGCGGCGGCGGCGAGATGGGCCGCCAGTGGTACGAGGACGGCAAGCTGCTGCACAAGCGCAACACCTTCACGGACTTCGTCGCGAGCGCGCGTCACCTCGTCGACACCGGGGTGACCGCTCCCGACCGCCTGGTCGCCGAGGGCGGCAGCGCCGGCGGACTCCTGATGGGCGCCGTCACCAACCTCGCTCCCGAACTGTTCACCGGCGTGCTCGCCGCCGTCCCGTTCGTGGACGCCCTCACGACCATCCTCGATCCGTCGCTCCCCCTCACCGTCATCGAGTGGGACGAGTGGGGCGATCCACTCCACGACGCCGACGTCTACGCGTACATGAAGTCCTACTCGCCGTACGAGAACGTCCGCGACGGCGTGCAGTACCCGCGCATCCTCGCGGTGACGTCGCTCAACGACACGCGCGTCCTCTACGTCGAACCGGCGAAGTGGGTCGCCCGCCTGCGGGAGGCCGGAGCATCCGACGTCCTGCTCAAGTGCGAGATGGTCGCCGGGCACGGCGGGGTCAGCGGGCGCTACAACTCCTGGCGCGAGCGTGCGTTCGAGCTCGCCTGGCTGCTCGACACGCTCGGCCTCGCCGACTGACCGCGCGAAGAGAAGGCGATCGCGCCGCATGGGTCCGTTCCGTCGAGGAGCGGCCCGATGCGGCGCGATCGCCTGATTCGAGCTGACGCGCTCAGCCGAAGAGGGCTGCGGCCTCGTCGTACCGGCTACGGGGAACCGTGTTCAGCTCGCCCAGCGCCTCGGCGAACGGTACCTCGACGATGTCGGTTCCGCGCAGCGAGACCATGCGGCCCCAGGACTCGGCGACGAGCGAATCCGCCGCGTGCAGGCCGAGGCGTGTCGCGAGGACCCGGTCGAATCCGGAGGGAGACCCTCCGCGCTGGATGTGTCCGAGCACCGTCGAACGCGTCTCGATACCGGTGATGCGCTCGATCTCGGGGGCGAGCACCTCGCTGATACCACCGAGGCGGGGACGGTTGAACGCGTCGAGCCCCTTGTCGCTGTAGGCAGTGTCCATCCCGGTGAGCGTGAAGCCCTCGGAGACGACGACGAGCGGCGCACGACCGCGGTCGTGCGCGCTCGAGACGAGAGCGGTGATCTCGTCGATCGACATCGGCACCTCGGGGATGCAGATGACGTGCGCGCCGGCGGCCATACCCGCGTGCAGTGCGATCCACCCGACGTGGCGACCCATGACCTCGGCCACCATGCAGCGCTGATGCGAATCGCCGGTGGTGCGCAGACGGTCCATGGCATCGGTGGCGATGTTCACCGCGGTGTCGAAGCCGAACGAGTAGTCGGTCGCTCGCAGATCGTTGTCGATCGTCTTCGGCACACCGATCACGTTGATGCCGTCGTTCGCGAGACGGTTGGCGGCCGCGAGCGTGCCCTCTCCGCCGATCGCGAGGATGCCGTCGATGTTGTGCGCCGCGAGCGTCTTCGCGATGTTCTCGGCGCCGCCCCGCGGCCCCTCGTACGGGTTCGTCCGGCTGGTGCCGAGGATCGTTCCGCCGACCTTCGAGAGGCCCTTGACCTCGTGGCGCGTGAGCGGGAAGAAGTCGCCGTCGACGACCCCTCGCCAGCCGTCGCGGATGCCGACGAACTCCATGTCGTAAGTGGTCGTGCCCTTGAGCACGACGCCGCGGATCACCGCGTTGAGTCCGGGGCAGTCGCCACCGCTCGTCAGGATTCCGATCTTCATGCTGTTGCCTCAGACGCTCGGGAGAAGGAAAGGGGAAAGGCGACGCTGCCTGCGATCGACACTAGTGCCATGCGCCCGTCGAGCGCCATTCGAGCATGTCGAAAACCGGAGATCTTGCCGAAGAAAAAGGGCCATCCGGCACAACTTCTCCGAATGGCCCTTCTCTGCCCTCGAATCGCAATCAAGAATCGCGATTCTTAACGACTTTTCACGCGCTGCGCAGCGTCTCCCGTAGCAGATGCATGAGCGCCCCGAGCTGCACGGGTTCGGCTGCCGCATCGTCGACGGCCTCGCCGTCGAGCGCACGAGCGGCCAGGCCCTGCTTCTGATCGATGAGCTCGGCGATCTTCGTGTCGATCGTGTGCGCGGCGATGATGCGCCACGCGGTGACCGGCTCGTCCTGACCGATGCGGTGCACGCGGTCGATGGCCTGCGTCTGCTCGGCCGCCGTCCACGACAGCTCGGCGAGCACGACGTTCGACGCCGCCTGCAGGTTGAGACCGACGCCCGCTGCGGTGAGGGAGCAGACCGCGATGCCGACCTCGGGGTCGCCGTTGAAGTCGTCGATCGCCTGCTGACGGACCGTCGTCGTCTGGTCGCCACGGATCGAGACCGAGCGGATGCCCGCGGCGGCGAAGTGCGCCTCCGCCTGATCCATCACGTCGATGTGCTTCGCGAAGAACACGACCTTGCCCACCGAGCGCTGCAGCTGCGCGGCGTAGTCGGCGGCGAGCGACGCCTTGGCCTGGCCGATACGCCGGACCATGGTGAAGACGTTGTCGCCCCCGGTTCCGGCGGCCTTCGACTCCTCGAGCTCGTTCTGGGCGACGAGACGCACGATGTCGTCGTCGATCTCGCCCGGCGCGAGGCCGCGATCGCCACGGGCCTCGATGATCCGACGGTAGCGGGCGGCGAGACGCTCCCCCAGCTCGCGCTCGGCCTGGCGGATGCTCCGCCCGAACTCGTCGTCGAGCTGCACGGGGAGATCGGCGATCAGCTTGTCGGGCAGGTCGGCTGCGACGTCCTTCTTCTTGCGGCGGACGATCCCCATCGCGATGACGGCGTCGCGCGCCTCGGGGTAGAACGCCTTGTCCGCCGGAGTGAATCCGGTCGCGTCGAGCTTCTCCATGAGCTCCGGACCGGGCTTCTCCCCCGTGGTCCAGCCGAGGAACCGCCAGATCGCGTCGAAGTCCTCGACGTCGTTGATCAGCGGCGTACCGGTCAGGGCCAGCATGAGCGGCTTCCCGCCGGGCGTGCGCTCGCGCACACGAGAGGCCAACGACAGCACGTTCTGCGAGCGCTGCGACGACAGGTTCTTGATGAAGTGCGCCTCGTCGACGACCATGCCGCGCAGTCCGATCGACGACAGCCACGAGAGATGCCGATCGAGGATCTCGTAGTTGACGATGAAGATGTCGGCGAAGGCGTCGATGTCGTCGCCGTCGCCCTGGATCACGGTCGCACGCCGCTGCGGCGTCCACCGCTCGACCTCGCGCGCCCAGTTCATCTTGACGACGTTCGGGACCACGACCAGGAGCGGGTAGGCGCCCGCGACCGAGGCGGCGAGAACCGACTGGGCGGTCTTGCCCAGGCCGGGCTCATCGGCCAGGAGGAAGCTGCGATGCCCGTCGCGAACCGCCTCGAGGAAGCGGGACTGATGCACCATCACCTCGAGACCCTTCGGCGAGATGTGGTCGTACTCGGGTGCCGGAGGCAGCTCCATGCTGGCGGCCGAGCCGCCCGCACCGGTCTCGAACGCCTTGTACAGCGGGCCCATCAGCTCCCAGCCGTCGAGGCGACGGCGCGGGGTGGTGGTCACGCGCGGCGTGAGATCGGGGGCGAGGAACGGGTTCGCGAGCTGGCGGGCCTCGACCGACGGCGGGGTCACCTGTCGCTCGGCGATCGCCGCAGGAACGACGGAGATCTGAACCGGCGCGGCATCTGCGATGATCAACTCTTCCGGAGCGAGCTCCGCACCGGACTCGAGCAGCCAGTCGCGGCGCATGCGCTTGGCGACCGGCGAGGTCGCCTGGTCCGCTTCGAGCAGCTGGATGAGCGACGTGTCGCGCGCCGCCGTCTTGGCGAGGATGGTCGCGACGCCGTCGAGCCGCTTGAGCAGCTCGGCGCGTGCGGCATCACCGATGTCGGCATCCGCTTTGACCCTGGCGCGCTCTTCGCGTACCAGGAACGCGATCACCTGGAACTTGACGCGGTTGGTCGGTCCCAGCTTTCCGCGCTGGGACTTGGCCTCGATCTCGCGCACCTTGCGCGCGAGGATCGGGATGAGGGGCGCCTCGTCATCGCGACGAGACGACTTCTTGCGCCGTGTGGCGGCGGTTGCCGTGGTCGGCATGCTCCTCCTGAGCGTGAAGGCCGGAACGCCCCAGGGGCTCCGGCGCTCTGTTGTCCGCGTGTGGCGTGAGCCAGGACCGTGCGGATGTAGATCGATCATCTCGCCGATGCGCGCAGGACGCGGAAGATTCGACGATGACTGCGACCACTCTACGCCATCCCGGGCGGGGAACCCTCGTGGCGACGCGCGCGGCGGACCGATCAGGCGGTGTGCTCGCGCAGCACGCGCTCCGCATCGCTCACGTCGGCGGCGATCTGCGCCGTGAGCTTCTCGATGCCCTCGAAGGCGACCATGCCGCGCAGGCGCTCGGTGAACTCGACGGTGACGTCGTGCCCGTAGAGATCGAGACCGGTCTCGCCGAGCACGTGCGCCTCGACCTGACGCTCGAGCACGTCGTCGAAGGTCGGGTTCGTCCCGACGGAGATCGCGGCGGGGTGACGGATGCCCGTGTCGTGGTCGATCAACCATCCGGCGTACACGCCGTCGGCCGGGACGAACGCATCGACGACGGCCGACAGGTTCGCGGTCGGGTATCCCAACTCCCGTCCCCGCTTGAGGCCGTGGACGACGACGCCGCGCACATCGGGCGAGCGTCCGAGCACCCGTGCGGCGCCGGTGACATCGCCGGCGATGAGGAGCTCGCGGATCCACGTCGACGACACCCGTCGTGCGGAGCCGGGAAGGTAGACGCCATCGACCACCTCGACGGTGAACCCGTGGCTGGGCCCCATCTCGCGCAGCAGCTCGGGGGTGCCCGCACCGCGGTTCCCGAAGCGGAAGTCCTCGCCCACGAGGACGGTCGAGACCCCGAGAGCCGCGACCAGGATCTCGGTCACGAAGTCCTCGGCGCTGAGCGAGGCCATCTCCTCGTCGAAGGTGAGCAGCAGCGTGGCATCCAGACCGAGCTCGCCGAGGAGCTCGAGTTTGCGCTCCACCGTCACGACGTTCTCGGGGCAGCGGTCGGGCCGCAGGATCGCCAGCGGGTTGCGGTCGAAGGTGACGGCGACGGAACGCGCGCCCGTCTCGGCCGCTCGTTCCTCGAGCCGTCGGATCACGGCACGATGGCCGGCGTGCACCCCGTCGAACTTGCCGATCGCCACGATGCTGGGGCCGAAGCCCTCCGGGACCTCAGCGAGATCGCGGAAGACGATCACGCGTCGACCTCGACGGTCGTCCGTGCGACGTCCGGCCGGTTGGTCCGCAGCCACCAGATGCCGAACACCGGGAGCACCAGCGGGATGAAGAGGTATCCGCGTCCGAACAGCGACCACACGGTCTCGTGCTGGAACTGCTCGGGGATCAGGATGCTGAGCAGGCCCACGACCAGGACACCCGTGAGCTCGAAGACGATCGCCACCCAGGCCACGGTGTACCAGCCGCGCCGCCTCGCGAGCACGAGCGCCAGGGTCGCGAGGATGTAGACGACGGCGGCGACGGCCGAGAGCGAGTACGCGAGAGGAGCCTCGTCGAACCGTCGGAAGATCTGCACGAAGCTCCGGCCGGTGGCCGCGAGCGCCATGACGGCGTAGACGATCACGAGGACGCGACCGATTCCGGTCATCCTGGTGGTGGGGGCGGTGGTGCTCATAGCGCATTCCATCCTAGATGCGCCAGAGGGGACCGACGTCCGTGTGCGCCTCCGGGTTACGCGATCTGCACGGTCCAGATGACGTGCATGCGCCACACCATGATCGCGATAGCCAGGGCGGCGACTCCGAGGATGACGGTGCTCCAGCGGCTGCGCTCCATCAACGCCCAGAGCACGGCCCCGACCGGCAGGAGCACGGCGGAGACGAGATAGACCCAGAACTCGAGGAGATCCCCCGTGGGCGGGTTCCCCACGAGCGGAGCGATGATCGCGGTGACCACCTGGGCGACCAGCAGGGCCTCGACGAGGGCGACGGCGCCGACGGACCAGTCGCTCGGGCGACGGCCGGCGAGTCCCGCCACGACGCAGAACGCTCCGGCGACGACCGCCACCACGATCTGGGCGAGGGTGAACCACAGGATCATCGGGCACTCTCCGGCATGTTCATGGCGCTCTTGAGGTCGCCTCCGCGTTTCTCGATGACACCGACGAGAACGCCCTCGTCGTCGATGGCCGCGACCAGCGGTGCATCGATCCGGCCGGCTTGGCCGGCGAGTCGCTTCCCGTGGCGCAGATCCCGCGCTTCCTCGGCGGAGACGGACAGCACGGGCAGGATGAGCTCCGCGGCCTGCGCAGGGGTGAGGACCGGAGCCCCCTCGAGGGAATCGATGTCGACGGCATCCGCGACGTCGAACGACCCCACCCGGGTGCGCCGCAGCGCGGTGAGGTGCCCGCCGACGCCCAGCGCGGCACCGAGGTCGCGGGCCAGCGACCGGATGTACGTACCGGACGAGCAGTCCACGATCACGTCGAGATCGCGGATGCCGTCACCCGCTCTGTCGCCGACGACATCGAAGCGCGAGACGACGACGTTCCGCGCGGCGAGGACGACCTCCTCCCCCGCACGGACGCGATCGTATGCGCGGCGACCGTCGACCTTGATCGCGGACACCGCGCTGGGAACCTGCGAGATCTCACCGGTCAGGGCCGAGATCTCCGCGGCGATGCCCGCATCGGAGACGTCCGCCCAGGCGGCGGGATCCGCGTACGCGGTGATCTCTCCGTCGGCGTCGTCGGTGCCCGTGGCCTGTCCGAGACGGATGGTCGCCTCGTAGGTCTTGCCGGCGCCCACGATGTAGGTGAGGAGCCGGGTGGCACCCTCGATGCCGATCACGAGCAGTCCGGTCGCCATCGGGTCGAGCGTTCCGGCGTGCCCGACCTTGCGGGTGCCGAACGCACGACGCGTGCGCGCGACGACGTCGTGGCTGGTCAGCCCTGCGGGCTTGTCGACGAGGAGGATGCCCGGCAGAACCATCCCTCCAGCCTACGGTGCCCGGCCGCACGGGCGAACACGCGGTCGCGGCTCGAATAGGCTTGTCGGATGCCGGAGACGCCCGAGAACCGCGACCGGGAGATCGCCGCCCCGGTCATCGACTGGTACCGTTCCGCGGCTCGCGATCTGCCCTGGCGTCGGCCGGAGTTCCACGAGCGTTTCGGCGCCTGGGGCGTGCTCGTGAGCGAGTTCATGCTGCAGCAGACGCCCGTCGCCCGCGTGATCCCCCGTCTCGATGCGTGGCTGGAGCGCTGGCCGTCACCGGCGGACATGGCCACGGCCTCCCCCGCCGAGGTCGTGCAGCAATGGGCGAACCTCGGCTATCCTCGCCGCGCGCTCTGGCTCCACCGTGCGGCGACGGAGGTCGTCCGCGAGCACGACGGAACGGTGCCCCGAGACGTCCCCGCGCTGCTCGCGCTCACCGGGATCGGCGACTACACCGCCCGCGCGGTGGCCGTCTTCTCCTACGGCGACCGGCATCCGGTGGTCGACACCAACACGCGCCGGGTGCTCGCGCGCGCCGTCGACGGCATCGCGCACCCGGGCCCTCCCTCACGGCGCGACCTCGCCCTGATGGAGGCGCAGATGCCGGTGGACGACTCCGCCGCCGCGGTGTTCAACGCCGCCGTCATGGAGCTCGGTGCCACCGTGTGCACCGCACGCGCGCCGATCTGCGAAGAGTGCCCGATCGCCGACCGGTGCGTGTGGATCGCCGCGGGGAGTCCCGCGACGGTGGACACGCGCCGAAAGCAGGCGGCCTACGAAGGCTCGGATCGGCAGGCGCGCGGCGCGGTGCTGCGCGTGCTCAGGGAGATCGCCCCCGCAGGGATCGCCCTGGAGGATCTGCTGCCGGACTGGCCGGATCCGTTGCAACGGGATCGCGCGATCGACTCGCTCGTCGCGGACGGGCTCGCCGAGGCCGGGAACGGCGAGATCGCGCTACCGCGCTGACTCCTCACAGCAGCTGATTGGTCCGGTGAGCCAGCACGGTGAGCTCGACCCGCGAGCGCACGCCGAGCTTCGCGAACGCCCGTCCGATGTGCACCTCGACCGTGCGCACGGAGACCACCAGCGCTTCCGAGATCTCCCGGTTGCTCGCGCCGGCCGCCGCCCGCATCGCGACCTCGAGCTCGCGCGCGGTGAGCTGCTGCGACCATGCTGCCCGGCACGCCGCCAGTGGATCGATCGCCGAAGATGCGTCATCGGCGTCGAGGGTCGCGATCCGGCGTACGACCGATCGCGCCCAGGCGTGAGCCCCCGAGAGCTCGAACAGGCTGAGCGCCGTGCGCAGGTGCTCGCGAGCGACGACCGCCTCCCCGCGGATCGCCGCACGGGTACCGAGCATCGCCTCGATGCGAGCGCGCGCGAACGGCGACCGCAGAGTGCGCGCCGCGCGCAGGACCTCGTCGCGCTCGGAGTGCCAGCGCACATCGGGAGCGGTGGCGACGCGTGTACGCAGCGACCGGGCGAGTCTGACCTCCGGGGGCTCGATGAGACGCACGACCGGTTCCTCGTCACCGCCCGGGCGGATCTCCTCGAGCCCGGGAACGGCGAACGACGTCTGCGGTGCCCCGAGCTCGCGCCACAGCCGGACGAATCCGGCGGCTCCGTCGAAGTCTCCGTCGAGGAACGCCTCGATGCCCTGATCGACCAGCAGATCGATCCGCTGAGCCGACGGCAGCGCACAGGTCAGCGCACGAGCGAACGGTCCCAGTTCTCCGAGCACGGCGAGGTCGAGCCTGCGGGCGAGAACGACACCGAGTCCGGCGAACGGCATGCTCACCGGGAGCGTCATGGATGCCGTGAGCAGATGCTCGCGTGCCTCGGCCATGTCACCGCGCCAGACCAGGAGCAGGGCGTGCGCGACCGCGCGGTACGCATCGACGAGCGGACTCCGCTCGAATCCCTCCACGAGCGGATCCACACCCGACGCGAGCGCGTCCTCATGCGCGAGCAGACGCAGCCCGACGTCGATCCGTCCGTCGAGAGCGGAGGTCAGCGCGCGCATCAGGCCTCCCGTCACCGGGCCCGTGCCCTCGGCATCGTCTTCTTCGGACTCGCCCACGAGCAGCCACGCGAGGGCGACTGCGGGGTCTCGGAGCTTCGACTCGACACCGACCCGGGCAGAGGCGTACCGCAGCGACTCCCGCCAGGCGCGCATGCCCCGTCGGTCACCGCGCTCCGCGCACAGGGGCACGGCCAGCGCCGCTCCCCGAGCGATCGAGTACCAGTCCTCCGGTGCATCCGAGGCCGGGCGCAGCGCCTCCAGGTCGATCTCGGGAACCGACCCCTGCAGGTGAGCCTGTGCGATGAGCAGGCCGGCGAGGCCCTGCAACCGATAGCGCTCCGTTCCGTGCGGGAACAGGGTGCCCAGCCAGGCGGCAGCCTCAAGCGCGTATCCGCCCCCGATCGCGGCCGCGCCGGCGACCATCCGGGCTTCGTCGAGATCCCGCCCCGCGGCGTGCGCGGCCGCCTCGCGCGCGATCATCAGGGCGCGATCGGCGTGCCCCGCTTCCGACAGCCCTCTCGCGATCCGCGTGAGTTCGCGGGCGGATCCGGGGTCCATCTCCAGCGACGCGCGCGCTCGATGCCAGTCCGCCTCGATCGTGCGCCGCTGCCGCGCGAAAACCTCGTGCAGACGCGCGTGCACCCGGGCGGCCTCGCCCGACCCCATGCCGTCGGATATCCAGATCGCGAGTCGCCGGTCCTGGAGACGGATGCGGCCGGCGTGCAGGTCGAGATGCCCGCCGATCGCGGACGCCGCGAGATCCTCGGCCGTGCGTCCGTCGAAGGCGAGCAGCGGCTCCAGCTCGTCGGTCAGCGTCACGGCCAGCGCGAAAAGAAGAGCACGATCACGCGCCGAGAGATCGAGCCCTCGGAAGGCCTCGACGACGGCGGGCACCATCGGGAGAGGAGACGGCAGCGGAAGCAGCCCCTGGCGCTGCCCGCGCGTCAACGCGGCCGCCACCTGACGGATCGTGGGCGCACTCGCGTGCAGATCAACCATGAGGCGCGACAGCACGTGCGGCGCGCACCCGATCTGTTCGTCGATCAGCTCGCCGAGCAACGGACCGACCGTCGCCCACGCGTGACTCGTTCCTCCGGACACCACTGCGCCGTCGATGATGCACCCCCTCGCACCGGATGAGACGCTTCTCATCCGGTGCGACGGTAGCAAGCAGAACCGCGACCGCGGCGGTCATCGACCGATATACCCAACGCGTCTCCGCGCAGGCGGGATCAGCGGTCGGAGTCCTCGTCCTCCGCGCGCACGTACGGGTCGGCGTCGCCGGCGTGCGAGGCGGAGGAGGCGAGCTTCGCCACCTCGGCGTCGCGCTCCTGAGCCTGACGCAGCAGCGCGGTGATGTGGTCGGCGTTCTCCGGGAGCGCATCGGGGATGAACTCCAGCGTGGGCACCAGACGGGTGCTGAGCTGTCGCCCCACCTCGCTGCGCAGCATCCCCGTGGCCGAGGTCAGCGCCGCGCCGCTGGCGATGCGCTCCTCCTCGGTGCCGAGGACGGTGTAGAACACCGACGCGTGCTGGAGGTCACCGCTCACGCGTACGTCGGTGATCGTCACGAAGCCGAGCCGCGGGTCGCGCAGCCCCTTCTCGAGGCGCTCGGCGAGGATCACGCGGATCCGGTCGGCGAGGCGAGCCTGTCGTTCTCCAGCCATGCTTGATTCTCTCTCTTCAACCGCCGAAGCGGCGTGAAACTGTTGCGGAGGCGATGGATGCCATCGGGATAGTCGGGGTCTTGGGGGTTCCCGTTATCCCGATGGCATCCATCGCCGGAGCGACTCAACGAGGATCAGCCGCGCGGCTTCTCCACGAGCTCGGTCGTCTCGATCTCGTCACCGATCTGGATGTCGTTGTACTTGCCGAGGCCGATACCGGCTTCGTAGTCCGTACGCACCTCGGTGACGTCGTCCTTGAAGCGACGCAGCGATTCGATCGCCAGGCCGTCCGCGAGGACGACTCCGTCGCGGATGACGCGGGCCTTGGCGTTTCGCGTGATCGTTCCCGATCGCACGATGACACCGGCGATGTTGCCGAACTTCGAGGAGCGGAACACCTCGCGGATCTCGGCGACACCCGACTGGACCTCTTCGTACTCCGGCTTGAGCATTCCCTTGAGGGAGTTCTCGATCTCGTCGATCGCGTTGTAGATGACCGAGTAGAACCGGATGTCCACGCCTTCGCGGGAGGCGCGCTCGCGCGCCTTCGTGTCGGGGCGGACGTTGAAGCCCACGATGATCGCGTTGTCGATCGTCGCGAGGTTGACGTCGGACTCGGTGATCGCACCCACACCGCGGTGGATGATGCGCAGCTGGACGGAGTCGTCGACCTCGATCTTGAGCAGCGATTCCTCGAGCGCCTCGACGGCACCCGAGACGTCACCCTTGATGATGAGGTTGAGCGACTCGACCTTGCCCTCTTCGAGCGCACGGGTGAAGTCCTCGAGCGAGATGCGCTTGCGGGCCTTGGCCAGCTGCGCATTGCGCTCGACCGCTTCACGCTTCTCGGCGATCTGGCGAGCCATGCGGTCCTCGTCGGTGACGATGAACACGTCACCGGCGCGGGGCACCGAGTTCAGCCCCTGAACCTGGACCGGACGCGACGGATAGGCCTCGAGGACCTGCTCGCCGTTCTCGTCGGCCATCGCACGCACACGTCCGTAGGCGGTGCCGGCGACGATCGCGTCTCCGATGCGGAGCGTTCCGGACTGGATGAGCACCGTCGCGACCGAACCGCGGCCCTTGTCGAGCTTCGCCTCGATGGCGACACCGCGAGCGGCCTTGTTCGGGTTGGCGGTGAGGTCGAGACCCGCGTCGGCCGTGAGCAGCACGGCGTCGAGGAGCTCCTGGATGCCGGTGTTGGCACGCGCCGAGACGTCGACGAACATTACGTCGCCACCGAACTCCTCGGCGACCAGCCCGTACTCGGTGAGCTGCTGGCGCACCTTCGACGGGTTGGCGTCGGGCTTGTCGACCTTGTTCACCGCGACCACGATCGGCACGTTCGCCGCCTGGGCGTGGTTGAGCGCCTCGACCGTCTGCGGCATGATGCCGTCGTCGGCCGCGACCACGAGGATCGCGAGGTCGGTGACCTGGGCACCACGGGCACGCATGGCCGTGAAGGCCTCGTGACCCGGCGTGTCGATGAAGGTGATGGCACGCTCGATGCCCTCGTGCTCCGTCCACACCTGGTAGGCACCGATGTGCTGGGTGATGCCGCCGGCTTCGCCCTCGATGACGTTGGTCTGACGGATCGCGTCGAGCAGTCGGGTCTTACCGTGATCGACGTGACCCATGACGGTGACGACCGGCGGACGGATCTCGAGGTCGTCGTCGCTCTCCTCCTCCAGCTCCTTCTCGAGGTCGAGACCGAAGCCCTCGAGGAGCTCCTTGTCCTCGTCCTCGGGCGAGACCATCTGGATCTTGTAGCCGAGCTCCTCGCCGAGGACCTCGAACGTGGCCTCGTCCAGGGACTCGGTGGCCGTGGCCATCTCACCCAGGTTGAAGAGGATCGTGACGAGGGTTCCGGGCTGGACCGTGTAACCGGTCAGCGTCTCGATCTTGTCGGCGAAGTCCGCGATCGACGCACCGCGGCGCATGCGGATGATCTCCCCGTTTCCACGGGTGACGTTGACGCCGCCGACGACCGGGGCGCTCCGCATCTCGAACTCTTGCCGCTTCGCCCGCCGCGACTTGCGCTGCTTGCTCTTGCCGCCGCCCTTACCGAACGCACCGGCGGTACCACCGCCGGGACCACGGCCACGACCGCCGCCGCCACCGGGACGACCGGCGAAGCCACCACCGGGACGCGCGCCGGGACCGGCACCGGGTCCACCGGCGCCACCGGGACGACCGGGGCCGCCGGGACGCTGCTGGAACGGAGCACCGGGACGACCGCCCTGGCCACCGCGAGGGGCACCGGGACGGGGCGAGCCGGGACGCGGAGCACCCGGACGGGGTGCACCGGGGCGTGGCGCCTGCGGGCGCGGGATGTTGCCCGGAGTCGGGCGCTGTCCCATGCCCTGCGCCGAAGCGAAGGGGTTGTTCCCCGGGCGAGGACCGGTGGGACGCTGTCCCATGCCCTGGGCCGAGGAGAACGGGTTGTTCCCCGGGCGCGGAACGCCGGGCTTGGGCGCGCCGCTGTCACCGGCGGGCGCGGCGGGTGCCGGTGCCTCCGGTGCAGGGGCCGCCGGGGCGGGCGCGGACGACTCCGCAACGGGAGCCTCCGCAGCGGGCGTCTCGACGACCGGTGCGGGTGCGGGCTTGGGACCGGGCTTGGGGCCCGGGGTCGGCGCCGACTTGCCGGCCGGCTTGGCCGCTGCCGGCTTGGCGGCTGCCTGCTTGGCGGCGGGGCTCGCAGCCGGAGCAGTCTCAGCGGATGCCTTGAGCGAGGGGTCGGCATCGATCGCCGCGCGCAGCTTGCGCGCCACCGGCGGTTCGATGGTCGATGAGGGACTCTTGACGAATTCGCCGAGTTCCTTCAGCTTTGCAAGTGCGACCTTGCTGTCGACGCCGAGTTCGGCGGCGATCTCGTGTACGCGTGGTTTACCAGCCACAATTCTCCTGTCTGGGGCAGTCTGCCCAGACAGGGCAGACCATTAGTCGCGGACGGGTCTCATTTCGAGCCGTTCACTTTGTTTCCATAGCCGTTCAGCCGTTTCTCGATGGTCTGCGTGTCCACAGGGGTGGACACACGGAGTGCTCGTCCGAAAGCGCGGCGCCGCAGTGCGGACGCCATGCATTCCTGCGTCGGATGCATCCACGCGCCTCGCCCCGGCAGGACGGCGCGCTCATCGATGATGAGGATTCCGTTCTGGGACACCACCCTGAGGAGGGCGGAGCGGGGAGCACGCATGCGACAGCCGACGCACGTTCGTACGGGTTCCATCTTACACCTGCGTTTCCTCTCGCTCGGCACGCGGGCGGCGCGTGCCGAGCGGACGGTGGGCGCTCAGTCCAGGACGCTGTCCGGCTGGATGTCGATCTTGGCGCCCGTGAGCTTCGCGGCGAGACGGGCGTTCTGCCCCTCCTTGCCGATCGCCAGCGAGAGCTGGTAATCGGGAACGAGGGCTCGAACGGCCTTGGTGGTGGCGTCGAGGATGAACGAGCTCGTCACCTTCGCCGGGGAGAGCGCGTTCGCGACGAAGGCCGCGAGCTCCGGGTCGTGGTCGACGATGTCGATCTTCTCCCCCGACAGCTCTTCGGTGACGGCGCGCACGCGGCGGCCGAGCTCGCCGATGCAGGCGCCCTTGGCGTTGATGGACGGGTCGTTGGCCTTGACCGCGATCTTCGAGCGGTGCCCCGCCTCGCGGGCCAGGGAGACGATCTCGACGAGGCCGGCCGCGATCTCGGGGACCTCGAGCGCGAACAGCTTGCGGACGAGACCGGGGTGCGTGCGCGAGACGGTGATCTGCGGGCCCTTCAGCCCCTTCGCCACACTCGTCACGTAGACGCGGATGCGCGATCCGTGCGTGTACTCCTCGCCGGGAACCTGCTCCTCGGGGGGCAGGATGGCCTCGACGGAACCGAGATCCACATGGATCATCCGCGGGTTCGGACCCTGCTGGATGACGCCCGCGACGATGTCGCCCTCCTTGCCGCGGAACTCGCCGAGTACGGCCTCGTCGGCGATGTCGCGGAGGCGCTGGCTGATGACCTGCTTGGCGGCGAAAGCGGCGATGCGGCCGAAGTCGCTCGGCGTGGCGTCCTCCTCGCCGATGATGGCGCCCTCGTCGTCGGAGACCGCCTGCAGAACGGCGACGTGACCGGTCTTGCGATCGAGGTCGACGCGCACGCCCTCGGGAAGGTCGCCCTCGGCCGAGACGTGCTTGGAGTAGGCGGTCAGGATCGCCTGCTCGATGATCGCGACGAGTTCGTCGAAGGGAATCCCCTTCTCCTTCTCGATTCCACGCAGCAGGCTCAGTTCGATATCCATGACGGCTCCCTATTCAGCTCTCGTCGCGCGGAATCACACACGCGACATCCGTACAACGATACCCCGCCCCCGCCACGGGTCGCCACGTCAGGCCGACGGCGACCTCTCCGGCAGCGCATCCGCGGAGGGCAGGGCGTTGATCGCGCCGATCAATCGGAACAGGTCGCCCACGCGTCGCTGATCGAGGCGGAGCGCCAGGCGAGGAAGGTCGACGGCATCGCCATCGGCGATCTCCACGGATCGCGGGGTGGCGCGCTCGATGCGGTCGGACGCCAACATCGACGCGAAGCGCTCGTTCAGGTCGGCGAGCTCGGCATCCGTCGGTTCCGCCCGCAGCCGCAGCACCAGGGTGTCCCCGAACCAGCGCAGCGAATCGTAGTTGCGCCAGAACCCCGTGATCTCCGCCCGCGCGGCGTCGACGGAGTCCGTGATCACCACTCGATCGAAATCGCCCTCCGAGATCACCCCCGCCGGCGCGAGGTGCTCGTCGACGAAACTGCGCAGCCCCTCCCAGAATCGCCCACCGGTCTCGTCGAGGAGCACGATCGGCATCGGCTCCGCCTTGCCCGTCTGCTGAAGGGTGAGGAGCTCGAACATCTCGTCGAGCGTGCCGAACCCGCCGGGCAGGCAGATGAACCCCTCCGACTCCTTGATGAGCATCAGCTTGCGGGTGAAGAAGTACTTCATCGCCACGACGTGGTCCTGACCGGACGACACGATCCCGTTGGGCTTCTCTTCGAAGGGCAGGCGGATCGAGACACCGAGCGAGAGTGCGGGCCCGGCTCCCTCCGCCGCGGCCTGCATGATCCCCGGCCCTGCACCCGTGACGACCATCCATCCATCGGTCGCCAGCGCCGCCGCGACGTCGCGGGCCTGCCGGTACAGCGGATCGTCGGTGCGCGTGCGAGCGGATCCGAAGACCGTGACCTTGGGCACACCGCGGTACGGCGCGAACAGTCGGAACGCGTCGCGCATCTCCGCGAGCGCCGCTGAAGCGATCTTGAGGTCGAGACGGTCGGTGCCGTCCTCCCCCAGCAGGATCGCGGTGCGCAGCATCCTCATCACGAGCCGACGGTCGGCATGCACTCCGGCATCGTCGAGCACGGCGTTGATCTCGGCACTCAGGGCATCGGGGAGCGGTTCGTCGATCATGCGTCCAGCGTGTCACGACCCGCTGAACGGGCGCGAGGTGCCACACCGAGAACGCGAACGCCGCGCCCCGACGGGACGCGGCGTTCGTTCGATCGTCAGCGGGAGAGTCGTTCGACGGCTTCGGCGATCGACACGGCCTCGCGGTCACCCGTGGCGCGATCCCACAGCTCGACCTGGCCCTCGGCCGCGCCGCGCCCGACGATCACGATCTTCGGCACGCCCACGAGCTCGGCATCGCCGAACTTCACACCGGGTGAGACCTTGGGGCGATCGTCGTAGAGCACGTCGAGCCCGATGCCCTCCAGAGCGGACGAGAGCTCCGCCGCGACGTCGAACGCGATCTGGTCGCGGCCGGCGGCGACGACCTGCACGTCGAAGGGCGCGACCGACGCGGGCCAGATGAGCCCCTTGTCGTCGTTGTTGAGCTCGGCGATGATCGCCAGGATGCGCGTGACGCCGATGCCGTACGAGCCCATCGTGACCGTGACGAGCTTGCCGTTGACGTCGAGCACCTTGAGACCGAGCGCCTCGGCGTACTTGCGCCCGAGCTGGAAGACGTGCCCGATCTCCATGCCGCGCGCGAGCTCCACGGGTCCGGAGCCGTCGGGGGCGGGGTCGCCGGCGCGCACGTTGGCGATCTCGACGATGCCATCGGCTGTGAAGTCGCGCCCGGCGACCACCGAGTGCGCGTGCTTCTGGTCGATGTTCGCCCCGGTGATCCAGCTGGTGCCCTCGCTGACCCTCGGGTCGACGAGATAGCGGATCCCCGTGGCGGACTCCTCACCCAGCACCGCGCCCGTGCTCGACCACGGGCCGATGTAGCCCTTCACGAGCAGCGGATGCTTCGCGAAGTCCTCCGGGGTGGCGGTCTCGACCTCGGCCGGCGCGAAGGCCACCTCGGCGCGCTTCTCGTCGACCTCGCGGTCGCCCGGGATGCCGACGACGACCAGCTCGCGCGTGCCGTCGAGGTGCGTGAGGGCGAGGACGACGTTCTTGAGCGTGTCCGCCGCCGAGTACTCCCCGTCGAGAACGGCGTTGGAATGCGCGACGAGCGTGTCGATGGTCGGGGTGTCCGGCGAGTCGAACACGATCGGCGCGGCATCGGCGTCGAAGGCGACGGCGTCGGGCACGGCGGTGGTGAACGCCTCGACGTTCGCGGCGTATCCGCCGGCGCTGCGCACGAAGGTGTCCTCGCCGACCGGGGTCGGGTGCAGGAACTCCTCGCTCCGCGAGCCGCCCATCGCCCCGGCATCCGCCTGGACGATCACGTACTCGAGCCCCAGCCGCTGGAAGATGCGCTCGTACGCATCGCGCTGCGCCTGGTAGCTGGCCTCCAGCCCCTCGTCGGACGCGTCGAAGGAGTAGGCGTCCTTCATCGTGAACTCGCGTCCGCGCAGCAGACCGGCACGCGGGCGGGCCTCATCGCGGTACTTGTCCTGGATCTGGTAGATCGTCAGCGGCAGGTCCTTGTACGACGAATAGAGATCCTTCACGAGCTGCGTGAAGGCCTCCTCATGGGTGGGCGCGAGCAGATAGTCGCCCCCCTTGCGGTCCTTCAGGCGGAAGAGCAGGTCGCCGTACTCGTCCCAGCGCCCCGTCGCCTCATAGGCCTCGCGCGGCATGAGCGCCGGGAAGTGAACCTCCTGCGCGCCGGCCGCGGCCATCTCCTCGCGCACGACGGTCTCGATCTTCGACTTGACCCGCAGTCCCAGTGGCAGCCACGCGAAGATGCCCGCCGCCTGCGGCCGGATGTAGCCGGCGCGGATCAGCAGCTTGTGACTCGCGACCTCTGCACCTGCAGGGTCTTCACGGAGAGTACGGAGGAAGAAGTTCGAAAGACGAGTGACCACGGGCCAAGTCTACTGACCCGTGGCCGTCGTCTTTCGGCCGATGACTCAGTTGAGCGCCGGGAGCCCCTCGGGCACGACGCCACCCTTATAGAGGCTGGCGGCGAGCTCCTGCAGCGCCGTCAACGCGGCTCGCTGCGGGAGCGGGCCGTAGGAGATACGGGCGACGCCGAGCTTCTCGTACTGGGCGGCGCTGAGCGCGCCCGGCAAGCCGATCACGCTCACCTTCCGCTCGCCGATACCCTCGACCAGCTGGCGAGTGACGTGGGCGTCGAGGATGCCGGGTACGAACACCGACGTGGCGCCGGCATCGATGAACGCGCGACCGCGCTGGATCGCGTCGGCGACGCTCTGTTCGACCGGGCGCCCGCCGGCGCGGACGAACGCGTCGGTGCGTGCGTTGAGGGCGAACGGCACGCCCTCCGCCTCGGCCGCCCTGACGATGGCTTCCACCACGGCGACCGACTCGTCGAGGGGCTTGAGGCGATCCTCGACGTTCGCGCCGACGACACCGGCGGCGATGGCGAGACGCGTGGTCTCCCCCGCGTCGTCGTAACCGTCGTCGAGGTCGGCGGTGACCGGCACGTGGACGGATGCCGCGATCCGGCCGACCATGTCGAGCATGATGTCGCGCGGGATCGTGCCGTCGTCGTAGCCGAACGATGCGGCGATGCCGTGACCGGCCGTCGCGATCGCCCGGGTCTCGGGGAGCTTGGCGACCGCTCGCGCGGACACCACATCCCATACGTTCACGACGCGGAGGATCTCGGGGGCGTCATAGAGGTCGACGAGGGTCTGAGCCTTGGCTGAAGTGGTCATGTCCTCCACGCTAACGCGAACCCCCGACGATCGGGCCGCAGGGAATCGCCCCGTGACAATCCTCCGCGTGAGGATCCGCCTAGTGTGGACGCATGCCGCAGCGTCGTTCGCACGTCGACCCCTCCGCCGCGCAGACCGAGCTCGCCGTCGCGCTCTCGGCACTGCGTGCAGACCTCGATGCCCCGGTCGACTTTCCCGCCGAAGCGCTCGACGAAGCACTCTCCTCCCCGTCGCCGCCGCCCGAGCTCGACCTGCGCGATGTGCCGTTCGCGACGCTCGACCCGCCCGGCTCCCGCGATCTCGACCAGGCGTTCCATCTCGAGCGCGCCGGCCGCGGGTACACCGTGCGCTACGCGATCGCGGATGTCCCCGGCTTCGTCTCCCCCGGGGGCGCCGTCGATGTCGAGGCGCGGCGCCGCGGCCAGACGCTCTACGCCGCCGATGGATCGATCCCGCTGCATCCGCCCGTGCTGAGCGAGGACCGCGCCTCCTTGCTCCCCGACGTCGATCGCCCCGCTCTCGTATGGACCTTCGGTCTCGACGGTGACGGAACCGTCGTCGGCACCTCACTCGAACGAGCGCTGATCCGGTCGCGGGTGCAACTCGAGTACGCCAGCGCCCAGGATGCGGTCGACCGTGGCGAGGACGGACCCGTCTCCCTCCTGCCCGAGATCGGCCGGCTGCGCATCGCGCAGGAGCGAGCCCGGGGCGGCGCCAGCCTGAACCTGCCCGACGAAGAGGTCGTCCGGACCGACGCCGGCGGATACGCGATCCGACGGCGCAGCCCCCTCCCCGTCGAGGAGTGGAACGCGCAGTTGTCGCTCATGACGGGCATGGCGGCCGCCTCGCTCATGCTCGAGGCGGAGGTGGGGATCCTGCGCACGATGCCCCGCCCCGACGACGCGGCGTTCGACACGTTCCGTCGACAGGCGGCGGCGCTGGGACGGCCCTGGACCACCGGCGACTACGGCGACTTCCTCCGGAACCTGGACCGCAACGACCCGCTCACTCTCCCCGTGCTGCAGGCGGCCGCGACCCTGTTCCGAGGTGCCGGCTACGCGACCTTCGACGGCTCGACACCGACCGACACCGTGCAGGCCGCGATCGCCGCGCCCTACGCCCACGCGACGGCGCCGCTGCGCCGACTCGTCGACCGATGGACGCTGACGATCTGCCTCGCCGTGTCCCGCGGTGAAGCCGTGCCCTCGTGGGTGCGGGACTCGCTCGCCGACCTGCCCGGTCTGATGCAGGACTCGTCGCAGCGCGCCTCCCGGCTCGACGCCGCCACCGTGAACGCCGTCGAGGCCGCGCTCATCACCCCGCTGGTGGGTTCCCGGGTCGATGCGACGATCATCGAGCTCCACGGGGAGCGCGCGCGGATCCAACTGGCGGACCCCGCCGTCACGGCATCCGCACCCGTTCCGATCGATGCGCGCCCGGGAGACGTCGTCCGCCTGCGCGTCGCGCGTGCGGACATCGGTGCGGGCGAGATCGAGTTCTCCCTGGACTGACCGTGCGTCAGGCCGCGGGGACGACGGTCGTCGTCATCACGAGCAGCTGCGGATCACTCAGATCGAGCGACACCCGGATCGCTTCGAACGCCGCCAGCGAATCCACGTGCGTACCGCCGCAGAGGATCACCGCCTCCCCCTCGGGGAGCTCGCAGTGCCACCGGCGCCGGTCGACGATCGCCGGTCCCTCGGTGACGATCCGGCTGCCCGCGGCGGAGGACACCCACGCGGTCAACTGCGCGTTGATCGATGCCTCCCGCTCGGCGAGCGTCGCCGCGAACGTCTCGGTGTCGAAGCCGGCGCGCCGCAGGCTCTTGCCCAGGCGATACTCGTCGACGCTGCCGTCCTCGTGGATACGACTGGACTGATTCGCCCGCCCCTCGAAGTCGGGCGTACCGAGGGCATCGGTTCCCGGATCCTTGCGCCACAGGTCGGCGACGGCCAGATCGAGCGCCAGCGACGCGAGATGGCAGGCCGTATGACCACGGCTGAGTCCCGCTCGGTGCGGCTCGTCGACCACGAGCCGGGCCGCCGCGCCCTCCGTGAATCCCGCAGGCGCCGAGCCGTCGAGGCGATGGGCGACCAACCACGTCCACCCGTCGGCCCCGCGTCGCACCGGGATCGCCGCGCCGATCGCGAAGTCGCCCTCATCGCTGACGGCGGCCATGACCGCCTCCGCAACCGTGACGCTCTCCTCGCCCACGACGATCGTTCCCGTATCGCCCGGCTGATCGGGCCACGTGTGATCGACCGGGTGGAAGGGCGTCGCCTCGACGACGACGACGGCGCCGTCGTCGACCGGCTCGATACGGGTGATGACGCTCTCGCCCCGGATGGAACCGTCGGCGAACGACACGACTGTCGACGACATTGCTTCTCCCTGCCGGGTCAGACGGTGACGACCTGCGCGGTGCCGAGCGGGGCTTCGGGACCCATCTCGGCGGCGATCCGGTTCGCCTCCTCGATCAGCGTCGCGACGATGTCGGCTTCGGGCACGGTCTTGATGACCTCGCCCTTGACGAAGATCTGGCCCTTGCCGTTGCCCGACGCGACTCCGAGGTCTGCTTCGCGCGCCTCGCCCGGCCCGTTGACCACACAGCCCATGACGGCCACGCGCAGCGGCACCGTCATGTCCTTGAGGCCCTCGGTGACGTTCTCCGCGAGCGTGTAGACGTCGACCTGCGCACGGCCGCACGAGGGGCAGGAGACGATCTCGAGCTTGCGCTCGCGCAGGTTCAGCGACTGCAGGATCTGATGCCCGACCTTGACCTCTTCGGCCGGCGGGGCGGAGAGCGAGACGCGGATGGTGTCGCCGATCCCCTCGCCGAGGAGGATGCCGAACGCGGTGGCGCTCTTGATCGTGCCCTGGAACGCCGGTCCCGCCTCGGTGACGCCGAGGTGGAGGGGCCAGTCGCCGCGCTCGGCGAGCTGACGGTATGCCTTCACCATCACGATCGGGTCGTTGTGCTTGACGGAGATCTTGAAGTCGTGGAAGTCGTGCTCCTCGAACAGCGAGGCCTCCCAGACCGCGCTCTCGACGAGTGCTTCGGCGGTGGCCTTGCCGTATTTGGCGAGGATGCGCCGGTCGAGCGAACCGGCGTTCACGCCGATGCGCAGGGAGACGCCCGCGGCCTTCGCCGCCTCGGCGATCTTGCCGACGTTGCCGTCGAACTCGCGGATGTTGCCGGGGTTCACCCGCACGGCACCGCATCCGGCGTCGATCGCCGTGTAGATGTAGCGCGGCTGGAAGTGGATGTCGGCGATCACGGGGATCTGGCTCTTCATCGCGATGATCTTGAGCGCATCCGCGTCGTCCTGGTGGGGAACAGCCACGCGCACGATCTCGCAGCCGGACGCCGTGAGCTCGGCGATCTGCTGAAGCGTCCCGTTGATGTCGGTCGTCTTCGTCGTCGTCATCGACTGAACGGTGACGGGAGCATCCCCACCCACGAGCACCTTGCCCACCTTGATCTGGCGAGACTTGCGGCGCGGGGCGAGGACTTCGGGGATCTTCGGCATTCCGAGGTTCACTGCTGGCACTGCTCCAGACTACGCCGCCAGGATGGGCGCAGGCTGGAAGCGGAGCCGGGGGAACGGGCCGTCATCCGCCCGGCCGGCGCACCCCCGGTGTGGTAGTTTCGCCCCATGCTCGCGAACTTCACCTGGTGGCCCGCCTCCTAGGCGGTGTGTTCGCGTTCCCACGAATCCAGACCGCCTCCGGGGCGGTCTTTTCGTTGCGCCGAGCCGGAGCCCTGCACAGGAGACATCGATGACCCTCTCACGACTCGCCGCGCTCACGGCCGACCCGCGTTCGTCCTTCGTGCTGATCGCGCGCGATGGCGCCGACACCGTCGAGCTGCTCACCGGCGAGGTGGTCGACGTCGATCTGCTCGCCGACATCCCGCTGACCGTCGACGGAGCCGCCCGCGAGGTGTTCGCCCTCGTTCCGTATCGCCAGGTGCGCGAGCGCGGTTTCGTCTCGCAGGACGACGGTGCGCCGCTGCGCTGCATCGTCGTCGACGAGCATCTGCACCTCCCGACGCCCGACCTCCTCACCGCGCTGCCCGAAGCGCGGATCCCCCTGCACGACGACGGCTTCGACATCGCCGACGACGAGTACGCCGCGATCGTCGAACGCGTCATCGCCGACGAGATCGGCCGCGGCGAGGGCGCGAACTTCGTCATCCGGCGCGACTTCACCGCACGCATCGACGTCGACGAGCGCACCGCGGCCCTCACCTGGTTCCGCGCACTGCTCACGCACGAGCGCGGCGCCTACTGGACTTTCGCCGTCTTCACACCCGGTCACATCGCCGTCGGCGCCAGCCCCGAGGCGCACGTCGTCGCACGCGACGGAATCGTCACGATGAATCCGATCTCCGGCACGTTCCGCCACCCCGCGGGAGGAGCGACCAAGGAGACACTGGTCGACTTCCTGTCATCGACGAAGGAGACCGAGGAGCTCTTCATGGTCGTCGACGAAGAGCTCAAGATGATGAGCGCGGTCTGCTCCGACGGCGGTCGCATCACGGGACCGCACCTCAAGGAGATGTCCCGGCTCACGCACACCGAGTACATGCTGCGGGGCCGGAGCCGACTCGACCCGCGCGACATCCTCCGCGAGACGATGTTCGCCCCCACCGTCACCGGGTCTCCCATGCAGAACGCCTGCGCGGTGATCCACCGGCACGAACGCGAACCGCGTGGCTACTACTCCGGCGTCGCCGCGCTCTTCACCCCGAACGTCGACGGCGGTCATGACCTCGACGCCCCCATCCTCATCCGCACCGTGTACCTGAAGGGCGGGGAGGTGCGGGTGCCCGTCGGGGCGACGCTCGTGCGCCACTCCGATCCGCACGGTGAGGTCAGCGAGACCCATGGGAAGGCTGCCGGTGTGCTCGGCGCCATCGGGGCGATCGATCGGGACCGTGTCGCCGAGGAGCGCAGCGATGCGGATGCCCCGGGCGCCCCGCTGACGCTCGCCGACGACCCCACGGTCGCGGCGCTGCTCTCCTCGCGGAACGCACGCCTGGCGGATTTCTGGCTGAACCCGCAGGGCGATGACGATTCGGGTCCGTTCGCCGGGCGCACCGCACTCGTCGTCGATGCGGAGGACCGCTTCACCACGATGCTGGCGCATCAGCTGCGGCACCTCGGTCTCGACGTGCGAATCGCCACGTGGAGCGATGTGCACGACGCCGATATCGACGCGGTCGACCTGGTCGTCGCGGGTCCCGGTCCGGGAGACCCGCGCGACACCGAGAGCCCGCGCATCTCGCGGATGCGCGACGTCGTCGCGCGCCGCCGCTCGGCGGGGGCACCGCTCCTCGCGGTCTGCCTCAGCCACCAGATCCTCGCCGATTCCCTCGGCATCGCGCTGACCCCGCTGGATGCTCCCCACCAGGGTCTGCAGAAGTCGGTCCCGGTCTTCGGCGAGGATGCGTCGATCGGCTTCTACAACACGTTCACCGCGCGGGTCTCCCCCGGTGCGACCGTCATCGGCGACGCCGAGGTCTCGGCCGATTCCACCAGCGGTGACGTCTACGCTCTGCGCGGGCCGCGCTTCTCATCGGTGCAGGGGCACCTCGAGTCGATCCTGTCGCGCGACGGCATCCGCACGCTGGAACGGCTCGTCGCTCACGCACTCCGCTGAGCGGGGACCCTACTGCAGGAAGTTCACCGGGTTGAACAGATCGGCGAGGAGCAGAAGTGCGCCCATCCCGATCAGCAGGACCGCGACCACGACGGTGAGCGGCACCAGCTTCGTGGCGTCGACCGGTGCGGGCGGCGGGCGGCGGAACAGGCGCGCCCATCCGCGCTTGATCCCCTCCCACAGCGCGACGACGATGTGACCGCCGTCGAGCGGCAGCAGCGGGATCAGGTTGAAGACGAAGAGAGCGATGTTCAACGAGCCGAGCAGGTTCAGCAGCACGGCGAAACGGTTGAGCACCGGCGCATCGGTCGCGGCGACCTCACCAGCGAGCCGCCCGACGCCGACGACGCTGAGCGGTCCGTTCGGATCACGCTCGCTCCCGGTGAACAGGGAGACGCCGACGTCCCAGAGGCGCACGGGCAGCGTCGCGATCAGATTCGCGACACGGCCCACGTTCTCGACGGCCATCTGGGGTCCGACCGAGAGCGGCTGCGGGACGTAGCCCATCTGCGCGAACATCCCGACGTAGCCGACCTCCTTCACCACCGGATCCCCGGCGTCGTCGAGGATCGGGCGGCCACTGGCGTCCGTCAGCGTGCGCTCGGCGACGATCGGTGTGATCTCGAGGTTCTGCTCGGTGCCGCCGCGCCGCACGACCACGTCGAGCGTCTCGCCCGGCGCCGCCTGCACGATCGCGGTGGCCTCCGCGAAGGTCGACACCGGGGTGCCGTCGATCGAGACGAGGATGTCGTTGGGCAGGATCCCGGCTTCGGCCGCCGGTGAGGCCGGGTCGTCGGCCGTGCACTCGGTCTGCGACGAACCGGCCGGCAGCACGCACTCCGTCACCGACGAGATCGTCGTGGTGCCCTGCTGCAGTCCGATCCCGGAAGCGAGAACCGTGAAGATGAGAAGCGCCAGAACGAGGTTCATGAACGGCCCGCCGAGCATGACGATCACGCGCTTCCAGACCGGGAGCTTGTAGAAGACGCGGTCCTCCTCGCCCGCCGCGATCGTCTCGTCGTTCGCGGCGCGCGCGTCCTGGACGAGCGAACGGAAGATCCCTGTTGCTGCGCGGGAGTTCTTCGAGGCCGGGTACATGCCCGACATCGAGATGAACCCGCCGATCGGCAGCAGCTTGAACCCGTACTCCGTCTCGCCGATCCGGCGCGACCAGATGCGCGGCCCGAAGCCGATCATGTACTGGCCGACGCGCACGCCGAAGAGCTTCGCGGGCAGGAGGTGACCGATCTCGTGCAGTCCGATCGAGAGCGCGAGCCCGACCAGCATGAACAGGATGCCACCCACATAGAGCAGGGTTTCCACGCGCCAACGCTACTGCCTGGAGCCTAGGAATACGCCCGGCACGTGAGATCATGGAAGAGACATGTCGATTGAACAACAACCGAGCCTGCCTCCCGTGCTCCGCCCCGCGAACCCGCCCCGGCGTCAGCTGTCCGAACTCGCCTCCCGATTCGCTCGCGACACGCGCGGCGAGCTGCAGGGGGTGGCCGTCAGCGGCATCACCCTCGCGACCGCCGACCTCCGCGCGGGAGAGGCTTTCGTCGCGATCCGGGGCGTGAACCGCCACGGCGCCGAGTTCTCGGCCGCGGCCGCCGAGAAGGGCGCGGTCGCGATCATCACCGACGACGACGGCGCCGCGATCGCCGAGTCGGTCGGCCTCCCGATCCTGATCGTCGACGATCCGCGCGCGATCCTGGGCGACCTGAGCGCCTGGGTCTACGGCACCGGGGCCGACGATCCGCTCCCCCTGCTCCTCGCGACCACCGGGACCAACGGCAAGACGAGCGTCTCCCATCTGCTCGCCGGCATCCTCGACCAGATCGACGTCGTCACCGGGCTCTCCTCGACCGCCGAACGGCACATCGCGGGCGAGGTCATCGTCTCGCGACTGACGACGCCCGAAGCATCCGAGTTCCACGCCCTCCTCGCCCTCATGCGCGAGCGCGAGGTCGAGGCCGTGGCCGTGGAGGTGAGCGCCCAGGCGCTCTCGCGCCACCGCGTCGACGGCATCCACTTCGACGTGGCCGGCTTCACCAACCTCAGCCACGACCACCTCGACGACTACGCCGACATGGAGGAGTACTTCGAGGCCAAGCTGCCGCTCTTCCGCCCCGACCGGTCGAAGCGCGGCGTCATCTGCCTCGACTCCCCCTCCGGCGCGATCGTCGTCGAACGCGCCGAGATCCCGGTCGTGACGGTGGGCACCCCGCTGATCGCCGCCGACCCGAAGATCGCAGCGAAAGCGGACTGGGTCGTCACGATCGACGACGAGCGCGCCGCCGGCACCACCTTCACCCTCGCGGGCCCCGCGGGAACCCTCACGACGACGGTCCCGGTGATCGGCCCACACATGGCCGCGAATGCCGCACTGGCGATCGTGATGCTCCTCGAAGGCGGCTACGCCTGGGAGCGGATCGTCACGGCCCTCGAGCGCGACGGCGGCATCCGCGCGTATCTGCCCGGGCGCACGCAGCTCGTGTCGGGCGAGCGCGGCCCGGCCGTTTTCGTCGACTTCGGCCACTCCCCCGACGCGTTCGAGAAGACACTCGCCGCCGTGCGTCGCGTGACGCCGGGACGCGTCGTCATGCTGTTCGGCGCCGATGGCGACCGCGACGCGAGCAAGCGATTCGACATGGCCCGCACGGCCGTGCAGGGCAGCGACATCCTCGTCGTGACCGATCACCACCCCCGCTTCGAGGATCCCGAGTCGATCCGTGCGACGCTGGTGGCGGGCGCACGGAAAGCACGCCCGGATGCCGAGATCCACGAGTACTCGCCGCCGGAGACGGCCATCGTCGCCGCTGTCGAGCTCGTCGGGGACGGCGATGCGATCCTCTGGGCAGGACCCGGGCACCAGGACTACCGCGATATCCGTGGTGTGCGCACGCCGTACTCGGCCAGGGAACTCGCCCGCCGTGCTCTGCGCGCGGCCGGGTGGCCGGTGCCGGACTCGCGTTGGCCCGTGCCCTACCCCGACGAGGACTGAGGCTCAGGCGGCGGCGATCAGCCGGTCCGCCTTCTGCCGCGCCCAGAGCTCGGCCGCGGCGAGCGACTCCACCGTGAGCTGCTCGGGCGGTTCGTGCGCATCCACGACGCGGGCGATCGTGTCGACGATTCCCAGGAACGGAAGTCGTCCGTCGTGGAAGGCGTCGACCGCCTGCTCGTTCGCGGCGTTGTAGACGGCGGGGAACGTCGCTCCCGCACGTCCGACGGTCTTCGCGAGCGCGACGGAGGGGAAGGCCTCCTCGTCGAGAGGTTCGAACGTCCAGGAGGACGCCGTCCTCCAATCGAGGGGGCGCCCCACCCCACCGACGCGGTTCGGCCAGTCGAGTCCCAGCGAGATCGGCAGGCGCATGTCGGGCGGCGATGCCTGGGCGATGGTCGAGCCGTCGATGAATTCGACCATCGAGTGCACGATCGACTGCGGGTGCACCACGACGTCGATGTCGTCGTAGGCGATGTCGAAGAGCAGGTGCGCCTCGATGACCTCGAGGCCCTTGTTGACGAGGGTGGCGGAGTTGGTGGTGACCATGCGCCCCATATCCCAGGTCGGGTGGGCCAGGGCTTCGGCCGGCGTGACCTCGGCGAGCTCCTGCCGGGTGCGCCCGCGGAAGGGACCGCCGGAGGCCGTGACGACGAGCCGACGCACCTCGGCGTGCGTTCCGCTGCGGAGCGCCTGCGCGATCGCGGAGTGCTCGGAGTCGACGGGCACGATCTGCCCGGGCCGTGCCGCGGCGAGCACCAGCTCGCCGCCCACGATGAGGGACTCCTTGTTCGCCAGGGCGAGCGTGCGTCCGGCTTTCAGAGCGGCGAGTGTCGAGCCGAGGCCGATCGATCCCGTGATCGCGTTCAGCACCACGTCGGCGTCGACGTCGCGCACGAGCTGCTCGGCCTCGACCGCCCCCAGAGCGGTGCTCTCGACACGGAAGCTCTCGGCCTGCTCGCCCAGCATCTCTGCGTTCGAGCCTGCAGCGAGACCGACCAGTTCGAAACGGCGGGGGTTGGCACGGATGACGTCGAGCGCCTGCGTTCCGATGGAGCCGGTGGAGCCGAGGACGATGATGCGCTGCATGTCGTCAGCCTATGACACGCCCTCGGCTCCGTCGCTTACTGCTGGACCTGCTCCGGCGGGGTGGTCGCGAGGATGTCCACGACGAACACGAGGCTCTCGTTCTGGAGCTCGTTGCCCTCGCTCGCACCGTACGCCTCGGACGGCGGCATCGTCACGATGACCTGCGATCCGACCTTCTGGCCTTCGAGCGCCTTCTTGAAGCCGGTCACGACACCCGTCGTGGGGAACTGCGCCGGGGCCGCTCCGCGGCTCCAGCTGGAGTCGAACTCTTCCCCGTCCGACCACTTGATGCCGCGGTACTGAACAGTGACGAGATCACCCTCGGCGACCGTCGCGCCGTCGCCCTGCCTCAGGACCGCGACCTTCGTCTCGGCCGGAGCGTCGCCGTCCGGGAGAGTGATGGTGGGGGCGCCGTCCGCGTCGAGCTCGACGGTGGGCATCCCCGCTTCGGGCTCGACGTCGGTACCCGATGCGATGGTCGGGAGCTTCTCGATCGTCTGGACGTAGAGCACGCTCGGGTTCAGGCCCTCCTGCGAGGCGGGGAGGGTGAGCACGACGCTCGACCCGACGGGGAGGCACTCCGCCGCGACCGTGAACACGGTCGACTGCGTGGGGTCGGAGATCTGCTGCTGCTGCGAGGCGAGCAACGCCGAGAGGATGCCGTCCGGGCCGCGCTCGGAGCTGCTCAGCACCTCGTTGGTCGTCGCGTCGACGAGCTGGTAACGCAGCGAGACGAGGTCGCCGGGAAGCACCTCATCGCCGTCGCCCTCGGTGATCACCGAACGCTCGGGCTCGGTGATCTCGGTGCCTGCGGGGACCGTCACCTTCGCGTCGCCGTCCGTTCCCTCGACCGTGACGGCGTCGGACCCGGCACCGGATGCGAGGTCGGCGAGGCACGACGTCGCTCCCGCGGTCTCCTCCGGCGTGGCCGAGCTCTCCGGCTCAGCGCTGCCGGAGCAGCCGGCCAGCAGAAGGGTCGCCGCGGCGACGGTGGACAGGAGGAGGAGCGGACGCTTGCGCACAGTTGAGCCTTCGAGATCGCGGGCGGGACGCTTCATCCTCTCGCATTTCGCTTGGCCCGCGCTGGGAGACGCGACACAACCGCTTCATTCCAGTGCCGGCATGGATCTCGGAGTAGCCTTCTCTGATGACCTCTGAGCCGTCCGTGGACCCGGAATCGTCCCCCGCAGAGACCGCAGAGACCTCGAAGTCAGCGGAGCCTCGTCACGCCGGATTCGCCTACGCGCTGGGGCGCAGCATCATCAGCCCGCTCGCCCGGCTGATCTATCGTCCGCGCGTCGAGGGCAAGGAGAACGTCCCGCGCACCGGGGCCGTGATCTTCGCCAGCAACCACCTGTCCTTCATCGATTCCATCGCGATCCCGGTTGCAGCCCCCCGTCCGGTGCATTTCCTCGCGAAATCCAGTTACTTCGAGGGCACGGGCGCCAAGGGCTGGCTCAGCAAGACCTTCTTCGAATCCATCGGAGCCATACCGGTACGCCGCGGTGCCGGACAGGCTGCTCTGGACGCACTCGACCTGCAGCGCCAGCTGCTCGATGAGGGACTCGCCGTAGCGCTCTACCCGGAGGGCACCCGTTCCACCGACGGTCGGCTCTACAAGGGCCGCACGGGCGTCGCTTTCCTGGCTCTGCAGACCGGAGCGCCCGTCGTCCCCGTCGGGCTCATCGGGACCGACAAGGTGATGCCGGTCGGCGCGAAGATCCCCACGACGAAGGAGCGCATCACGGTGCGTTTCGGCAAACCCCTCGATCTCGCCCCACACGGCCCCGCGACGAGCGGTCGAGCGCGTCGTCTCGCGACCGACGAGATCATGGCCGCGATCCACGCGCTCTCGGGCCAGGAGCTCGCCGGGGCATACAACGAAGCTCCCGCGCAGGGAGCGATCGAGAAGATCAAGCAGGCACTGCCGCACGAGCGCCGCTGACGGTCGTCGAGCGCTCAGCCGAGCGCTGTCACCGTGGCCTCGTGCCGCACGGGGAAGTTCATCGAGTTCGCGATGAAGCACCACTCGTTGGCCTGCACGTGCGCGCGCTCCGCGGCCTCGATCATGGATGCGTCGGCGACGACGACCTGCGGGTGCAGCGTGACCTCGGAGAACGCTCCGCCGCCCGCGCCGTCTTCGCGCATCGTGCCGGTCGCGTCGTCGCGGTAGGAGAGGACGACCACGCCCGCGGTGACGCACGCGTGCAGGTACGAGAGCAGGTGGCATTCCGACAGCGATGCGACGAGGAGGTCCTCGGGGTTCCATCGCGCGGGGTCGCCGCGGAAAGGCTTGTCGGCGGATGCGAGGAGCATCGGCTTTCCCTCGACGGAGATCTCGACGTCGCGCCGATAGTCGCGGTAGCCGCTCGTGCCGGTCCCGGTGTTGCCGGTCCAGATGCTCGTGAGCGCATAACGGTGCTCTCCGAGGATGCGCGTTGCGTGTTCTGCCATGCTCCCCAGTGTGCCACCGGTCGCCGACACTCCCGGCGCCGCACTCGCTTCGGCGACTCGTCGGGCGGCGGGGATAGTCTGGACGGGTGCTGGAGACTCTCACCGTTCAGGATTCCGTCGAACTCGCCGTCGTAGAGCGGAGCGGCTTCGTCGAGTCGCGACACGCGGGAGCGGCGGTGGTGCTCTCCTCCGAGGGAGAGGTGGTCGCCCGTCTCGGCAACGCCGATGCGCTCATCCTGCCGCGCTCCAGCATGAAGCCCCTGCAGGCGGTCGCCTGCATCACGGCGGGAGCCGCGCTCGAGGGCGAGCACCTCGCTCTGTCGACGGCGAGTCACATCGGGACCGATCGGCATGCCGCCGCGGTGCGGGAGATGCTGACGGCCGGCGGTCTGAACGAAGACGCGCTCGCCTGCCCGCCGGCCTGGCCGAGCGATCAGGCGACCCGCGACGAGATGGTGCGGGAGCACGGCCAGCAGGCGAGCGTGCGGATGAACTGCTCGGGCAAGCACGCCGCGATGCTGCGGGCCTGCATCGCCACCGGCTGGCCCACGGAGGGGTATCTGGAGGAGGGCCACCCTCTGCAGGCGCACATCCGCGAGGTGATCGAGCGTCTCACCGGCGAGAAGATCTCCCACACGTCGATCGACGGCTGCGGCGCACCGGTCTACGCGATGACGCTGACGGGCCTCGCCCGCGCGATCCACCGGATCGGCACGGCATCGGATCGCTCGCCGTTCGCCCTTCACCGCGTCGCCGGTTCCCTGGTGCGCGCGGTGCGCGAGCACCCCTGGACCATCGAGGGTCCCGGGCGGCCCGACACCGTCGCCATCGAGAAGCTCGGAGTCTTCGCCAAGGGAGGCGCCGAGGGCGTCATGGTCATGGTGGCCCCCAACGGCACGACCGTCGCCCTGAAGATGCTCGACGGCGGAGCACGCGCATCGACCATCGTGGCTGCGACGCTGCTCGCGCGAGCCGGGGCACTCACGGATCGTGATGTCGCCGACCTGGCCGACGCGCTCTCGCTCGACGTGCTCGGCGGCGGAAAGCCGGTCGGTCGGGTTCTCGTCTCCCCCGGTATCTGACGCCTCATCCCCGACGTTCTCGCAGGCTCCGCCGTGTGCGGGGCTGGTCCGCTGGCGGCTGCGCACCGACGCTCGCTGCCGTCACGGGCGCGGGCTCACGTCTCCAGGTTTCCCGCTCACCGAGGAGCGCGGGAACCACGAGTCGCCGCGGTGCCTCGGCTCCGCGCACCGCCCACACCCGTCCGGCGTGAAGCCGCGCGAACGGCGGCAGTTCCCGGTGCCCGACCAACTGCCGGAGATCCGAAGGCCGCTCCGCGCGGATGAGCACCTCGCCTTCCGTGCGGACGCGCTGCCAGAGCGACCACTCGCGCTGCCAGGCATCGGTGTCGCCGAGAAGGACGACCGGCTCGTGTTCTCCGCCCGGGGTCTGCGTGAAGCCCTCACCCGCACCGATGACGGCCCCCGACCCGATCACGCTCACCCGCGCGGAGGGGTACGCCTGCTGAACCGCGGAGACGAGCGACGCGGCCCCGGCCGTGACGATGGCATGGAGCCCCGCTCCCGGCTCCCAGCGCTCCGGCCCCTCGCCGCCGATCGCGCGCCCGTCACTCGCCGCTCCGTCGGGCTTCCAGAAGAACTGCGTCTCGTGGCCGTCGAGGCGAGCACGGCCGGGTGGACGACGCTCGTCGAACGTCGCGCTCTCGCCGCCGGCCGCGACGTGATCGACCCTGCTCGCGGCGCGCAGCAGGGCTCGGCGCGGCAGCGCGTCGAGCACGCGCCCGATGGCTCCGCTCGATCGCGTCGCCGTGATCACGACGCTGCTCCCGGTCGCACCGCGCAGGATCTGCTCCCACCGCTGCACCAGAGTCTGCGCATACTCGGGCGGCAGCTCCGCGGCACGGGCATCGAGGTCGTCGCAAAGGACGAGCGCGGGCATCCGTGTCCGTCCCTCGACCAGCGACTGCACGACGTCCCACATCCGCTCCGTGTCGGCGGGGATCCACAGCGCCTCCGGGACCTGTGCGGCGAGCACGCGGAGAGCGGTGGTGCGCCCCGACCCGGGAGCGCCGATCACGGCGATCCCGCGATCCTGGCCCGCCCGGATGACGAGCCACGGCTGCTCCTGCGACTCCGGGACGTCGGCGACTCCCCAGAGGATCTCCGAGCTCCCCGGCCTCGTCGCATCCTCCGGCAGCGGGATCATCTCGGCGAGCGGAAGCAGCCAGGGACTCACAGGCCTGGGCAGGTGCGCCCAGCGCTTCGCCACCCCGCTCAGGTCGTCTTCACGGGTCAACGCGACGCGAAGAGGTTCGGCATCATCGTCCTGCGGGCGGCGCACGAGGCAGAGGCCTCGAGCACTCACTCCCCCGGGGATCTCCGCCGCGGCCGCCGTCCCGATCATCGCGCGGCTGTCGGACGGATCGCTGACCCGAAGGCTGAGCCGCAACGGGCAGTTCGCGGCGAGGGAGTCCCTCACCACCCCGGAGGCGCGTTGGGTGCCGAGGATCAGATGCATCCCCAGCGCGCGGCCTCGCGCGGCGATGTCGGTGAACACGGCGCCGAGATCCGGATGGTCCTGCAGGAGGGCCGCGAACTCGTCCACGACGATCAGGAGTCGCGGAATCTCCACGTCGGCGATATCGCGCACACCGGCTGCGGCGAGAGCGCCCTCCCGACGGCGCAGTTCGGCGCGCAGGCTCTCCACGCCGCGTCGCGCTCCCGCCTCGTCGAGATCCGTCATGACCGCGGTCACCTGGGCCAGCGCCCGGAGCGGTTCGAACGCCGTTCCGCCCTTGAAGTCGGCCAGGACGAAGTTCACTCGCTCAGGGCCGTACGACGCGGCTATCGCGGTGACCCAGGTCACCAGGAGCTCGCTCTTGCCGGTACCCGTGGTGCCGGTGACGATGGCGTGCGGACCGTCTTCGACGATGTCGACCTCTCCGTCCGCACCGGCTCCTCGACCGATGACCGCCCGCAGCCCTGATTCGGCCGGTGTCTGCACGAGCTGAGCGAACTCCACCGCCTCCGGCACGGCATCCGCCTCGTCGTCGGAGGCGAGTCGGCGGGCGGCGCTCGTCTCGAATTGCTGGCGGGAGACCCCTTCGGCGGCGATCGTGACGACGCCCTCCGGGGTTCGGAGCGTGGCCTCCCGCGGTTCCTGCAGATCCAGGACGGTGAGGATGCCGTCGGGTACTTCTTCGCCGGACCGCGCCAGCCAGATCGTCGCGTCCGCTTCGACCTCCCGGATCGACGCGGGTCCGACACCGAGGCGGAATCCTCGCCGGAGGGACGACGAGTGCGGAAGCCCGGCGTAGTCCCCGTCGGGGAACCCCTCGCCGACGAGCTTCAGCTGTCCCGGCGCGAACCGCAGAGAGAGCTGCAGCACCAGCGCACGCGCCACGGCGACGGTGAGAGGCTGCGGGCCCCGCACGCAGATTCCCGCGCCCAGGGGAACGATGATCGGTGCGGACTCGAGCACACGCGCACGTTCCTGGAGTTCACGTGCCCGCTCACCGTCACCACCGGTCGTACGGATGATGCTGGCGACAGCACCGGAACCGACCACGACGGGCGTCCTCGCCTCGGGCGGCTCCGTGCCGCGCAGCGGCGGTTCCTGCGTGCAGGTGGCCGCGTCGGGGTGCTGGCCCCAGCGGCGGTGTCTCTCCTCCCCGTGCAGCGAGGAGAGCTGTTCCTCCGCCACCGCCCATGACCGCTCATCCTCCTCGAGGATGCGTCGCTGCTCCCGACGACGACCGCGTCCCGAATCGACGAGCGAGGCCACCATCATCACGGGGCCGAGCGCGGCGAAGCAGAGGGAGAAGAGCGAGCCGGTGACCAGCCAGAGAACGACGCCGGCGACGACGGGCATACCGGCGGCGAGGAACGGCAAAGGGGCGCGTCGAGGCGGGACCTGCGCGGCCGGCAGCACGATCGGGAGGGGATCCATGCCCTCCATTCGACGGCATGGGGATCGGCGGAGGGTCTCCGCTCACAGGCGATCGGGGCTATTCGCCGTTCTCGTCCGGTGTGGAGGAGGAGTCCGCAGGATCGGTCACCTGCACGATGATGACGGTGACATTGTCTCGACCGCCGTTCTCGAGGGCCGCGGCGAGCATCGCGTCGACGGCCGGCCCCGGTTCGGGGTTCTCCCGCAGGAAGTGCTGGATGCCGTAGTCGGTGAGCTCCTTGGTGAGACCGTCCGAACAGATCACGAACCGATCGCCGGCGCGGACCTCGATCGTCAGGTAGTCCGGCGGCGTCAGCTCGCTCGCCCCGACCGCCCGTGTGATCACGTTGCTGTAGGGATGCCCTTCCGCTTCCTCCGGGCTCAGCTTCCCCGCCGTGATGAGTTCCTGGACGACCGAGTGATCGGTGGTCACCTGCACGAGGCGATCGTCGCGCAGGAGGTACACGCGTGAGTCGCCGATGTTCAGCGACACCCAGTGCGGCTCCCCGTCCTGAAGCTCCAGGAACACGCCGGTCAGCGTGGTCCCGGTTCCCTCGTCGGTGGTCTCGGGGTGATCCGCGATGTCCGCCACCGCGAGTTCGAGCGCCTTCTCGATCGCCGCCCGCTCCACGGATCCGTCATCGACCAGTGCCTGCAGCCGCTGAACCGTGCTGCGGCTGGCGATCTCGCCTCCTGCGTGTCCACCCATTCCATCGGCGACGATGAACAGCGGATACTCCGCGAGGAATGCATCCTGATTCGTGTCGCGACGGCGCCCCTGATCAGTCGTGCCCGCCCAGGAGAGCAGCAGCGGGCGCTGCGCGACCGTGACGCTACGCGTCGTCGTTGTCGTCTCAGCCACGTGCTGCCTCCGATGGTCCCACGGCGGATCGGACGGCCGCGAGGTACTCACACATCGTAGTCGAATCGCTGATTGCGCTCACACCTGCGCCCCCGGGTCCTGAGGCAGGGGGAAGAGCGCATCGATGACGGCGAGCTCCTCGGCGTCGGGTCGCCATGCATCGCCGGCGCGCGCATTCGACTCCACCTGCGCCGCCGACGTCGCGCCCGCGATGACACTGGAGACCGCGGGACGGGACAGCAACCAGCCGAACGTCGCCTCGACCATCGTGATCCCGCGTTCCTCGCAGAACACGCGATACGCCTCCAACGCCTCCCACGGCGCGTTCTCCCATACGTGACGCCGAGACGACATGATCCGGCTGCTCGCGGGTCCACCCTCGCGGGTGAACTTGCCCGTGAGGAGCCCGTTGTGGAGGGGGAAGAACGGGAAGAAGCCCAGCCCGTACCGTTCGACCGCGGGGAGGACCTCCCTCTCGGCGGCACGGGCGAGCAGCGAGTAGTGGTTCTGCGCCGAGACGAAGCGACCGCTCGAGCGAGCGGTCGAGGTGAACTCGGCCTCGGCGATCTGCCAACCGGTGAAGTTCGAGTGACCGTAATAGCGGACCTTGCCCTCACGGACCAGCTCGTCGAGAGCATCGGTGGTCTCGGCGATCGGCGTCTCGGGATCGGGCAGGTGCAACTGATACAGATCGATCCAGTCCGTCTGCAGACGACGCAGGGACTCCTCGACCGCGCGACGGACGTAGCGCCGAGATCCTCGGGCTGCGGGGAAGGCGTAGCCCAGGTCGCGTTCGTGACCGAACTTCGTCGCGAGCACGACGCTGTCGCGTCGCCCCTGGAGGGCCTCCCCCATGAGCGTCTCACTCGTTCCGGCCACGGCGCCGTACATGTCCGCCGTGTCGAACAGGGTGATGCCGTTGGCGATCGCCGCGGAGATCACCTCGCGCGTGCCCTCGATCGTCTCGGTGTCGGTGCCGGCCCGCCCGAAGTTGTTGCATCCGAGGCCGGTGGCGGAGACGAGGAGTCCGGACGCACCGACGCGGCGCTGTGACATGACCATGCCCTCACGCTATCCCAGCGGCGCGCCGGTTTTCGGCGACGGGCCGAAGCGCCGTGAAGACGGGAAGAGCCCCCGACCGTGAGGTCGAGGGCTCTTCGCACGGGACGATCAGGCCGGAGGCTGCGTGGGGTCCGTCGGCGGTGCCGGCGGAGCAGCGGGCGGTGCCGGCGGAGCGGCGGGCGGTGCCGGCGGAGTCGCGGGCGGCGCGGCCGGAGCAGGCGGCGCGGGCGGGGTCGCGGGTGCACTCGCCGGGGGCGCCGCGGGGGTGCCGTATCCGGGCTGTGCGGGAGGTGCGTATCCGGGCTGAGCCGGCGGGGCGTAGCCCTGCGGAGCGGGAGGTGCGTACCCCTGCGGGGCCGCGCCGTAACCGGGAGCGCCGTATCCGGCCTGCGGGGCGGCGGCAGAAGGCTGGACGGGGATGCCCGCCCAAACGGTGCGGTCAGCGAAGAATCCGTTTCCGGCCCACGGAGCGGGCTGGATGTTCGGGTTCCATCGCGACTTGTCGAACGCGTTGATGCCGAGCCAGACGATGGAGAGGAAGATCCACAGGACCACCCACACCGCATCCTTCTGGAGCTTGAGTCCGACGCGCCACGCGATGACGGCGAAGAGCGCTGCCGCCGCGAGTCCGGTGAGGAAGTTCAGGTACGGGATGAACGAAAGACCGATCACGATCAGCACCGGCCAGGGCGACATGTCGCCCAGCTTCGCGAAGACCATGTAGTTGTACACGGGCACCCACGCGCGCCACTTGCCCTCGACACCGGCCTTCTCGAAGATCTTCATGAAGAAGAGGGAGACGAGCACGTAGGCGGCGAGGCCGATGATGACGCTGAAGATGATGACGCCACCGAGGAATGCCCAGTAGCTCGAGTCGTAGTAAGGATTCATGATCCCCTCCGGATCCGAATTGGTGGCGCAATCCACGCCGCGAGACCCACCATAGCGGTGCAGATAACGACGCGGCAACGACACGCACGGGGACATCTCCCCATGCGCGGACGGGCGTCACTCCGTGACGACCAGCTCGAGCACCCGGTCGTCTTCGGTGCGCCGAAGGACGATGTCGTGTTTCGATGCCCAGGTGAGGAGCGATCGCAACGAGCCGATCCGCGGCCGGCTCTCCGCAAGAGCGCGGACGAGCTGACCCTTCGACTTCTTGTTGAAATGGTTGAGAGCCCGCGCTCCCCCGTCGCCGTCGTCGGTGACGACCCGGACGTAGGCCGACGGCACGGAAGTGGGAATCGGTCCCAGTGCGACGTAGGCTTCGCTCCGCAGATCCAGGACGAACGCGGGTTCCGTTTCGGCGAGGGCGGCGCTGGTGGCATCGGCCCAGTGCCGGCGCATCGCCACCAGTCCCGGGAGGGCGGTGCCCGCCGCGAGGCGGTAGGGAGGAATGCCGTCGAGCGCTCCGACCGGCCCGAACGGTGCCGAGTGGATCCACACGTGCTCCCCCAGCCAGCGGCGTGACGCCGCAGAGAGCGTGCGCGCGTCGAGCGCATCGAAGAGCACTCCGGTGTAGCGGTCGATCGCGGGCATCGTCGGTGCGCTCCGCAGCATCCGATTGTGGGCGATGTCGCCCACCTGGCGTTCGCTCAGCTTCAGCACCCGTCGAGCCTGCTCCTCATCGGCCGCGAGATCGACGAGAGCGTCGATCACCGCCGTGCGATGCTCGTGCAGAACCGGCAGCGCCAGTGCGGCGGGATCGAGTGGATCACCGGTACCGCCGGGATGCTTGGTCTCGGACGGAGGGAGAAGGATCTTCATGAGTCCTCGGGGAATGCAGATGCGTCCGCCTCGGAACCCGGAGATCGGGTCCGAGGCGGACGCATGTAGTCGACTGCTAGGCGATGAGCGCCGCGTTGCCGGCGACGATCGTCAGGACGTTGCCCTCCATCGAGAGGAACCCGTCCTGCGCGTTCGCGAGCACCTTGGTGCCATCGGTCTGGGTGATCCGGACCTGGCCCTCGGCGAGGATGGCCAGCACCGGCTCGTGACCGGACATGAAGCCGATCTCACCCTCGACGGTCTTGGCGATCACGAGGCTCGCTTCCCCCGTCCAGACCTCCGCGTCGGCGGAGACGAGGCTGACGTTGAGCGCCATGGTCAGGCGTTCTCCTTCTGGATCTGCGCCCAGCGCTCTTCGACGTCGCCGATACCACCGACGTTGAAGAAGGCCTGCTCGGCCACGTGGTCGAAGTCACCGCGGGTGATCGCATCGAAGGACTCGATGGTCTCCTTGAGCGGGACGGTCGAACCCTCGACACCCGTGAACTTCTTGGCCATGTAGGTGTTCTGCGAGAGGAACTGCTGGATGCGACGCGCACGCGACACGACGATCTTGTCCTCCTCGGAGAGCTCATCGACACCGAGGATGGCGATGATCTCCTGCAGCTCCTTGTTCTTCTGGAGGATCTGCTTGACCGTCGTGGCGACGCGGTAGTGGTCCTCGCCCAGGTAGCGGGGGTCCATGATGCGCGACGTCGAGGTCAGCGGGTCGATGGCCGGGTACAGACCCTTCGAAGCGATCTCACGAGAGAGCTCGGTCGTCGCGTCGAGGTGGGCGAAGGTGGTCGCCGGAGCCGGGTCGGTGTAGTCATCGGCCGGCACGTAGATCGCCTGCAGCGAGGTGATCGAGTGACCACGCGTCGAGGTGATGCGCTCCTGGAGCACACCCATCTCGTCGGCGAGGTTCGGCTGGTAACCCACCGCGGACGGCATACGGCCGAGAAGCGTGGAGACCTCGGAACCGGCCTGCGTGAAGCGGAAGATGTTGTCGATGAAGAGCAGCACGTCCTGCTTCTGCACGTCGCGGAAGTACTCCGCCATCGTCAGGGCCGACAGTGCGACGCGAAGACGCGTCCCCGGCGGCTCGTCCATCTGGCCGAACACGAGCGCGGTCTTGTCGAAGACGCCCGCCTCTTCCATCTCGTGGATCAGGTCGTTGCCCTCACGGGTGCGCTCACCGACACCGGCGAACACCGAGACGCCACCGTGGTCCTGCGCGACACGCTGGATCATCTCCTGGATGAGGACGGTCTTACCGACACCGGCTCCACCGAACAGACCGATCTTTCCACCCTGGACGTACGGGGTGAGGAGGTCGATGGACTTGATGCCCGTCTCGAACATCGTGGTCTTCGACTCGAGCTGGTCGAAGTTGGGCGCCTTGCGGTGGATCGGCCAGCGCTCCGTGACCTCGAGGGTCTCACCGGGCTCGCCGTTGAGGACCTCGCCGATCACGTTGAAGACCTTGCCCTTGGTGATGTCGCCGACCGGGACCGAGATGGCCTCTCCGGTGTCGCGAACCTCCTGGCCGCGGACGATGCCGTCGGTCGGCTTCAGGGCGATGGCGCGGACGAGCTCGTCACCGAGGTGCTGAGCGACCTCGAGGGTGATCTCGGTCGACTCCTCGCCGATGGTGATCGTCGTCTTCAGCGCGTTGTAGATGCCGGGGATCGAGTCGTGCGGGAACTCGATATCGACAACCGGACCGTTGACGCGTGCGACGCGCCCGACGACCGCGGTCGCGGGCTGGTCAGCCGTAGCGGTGGTGGTCATTTCTTCGTCTCTTTCCTGATGGTCTATTTGCCAGACGAGAGGGCGTCGGCGCCGCCGACGATCTCCGCGATCTGCTGCGTGATCTCCGCCTGGCGCGCGTTGTTGCGCAGACGGGTGTAGTCGGTGATGAGCTTGTCGGCGTTGTCGCTGGCGGACTTCATCGCCTTCTGCGTCGCAGCCTGCTTGGCGGCAGACGACTGCAGAAGGGCGTTGAAGACGCGGCTCTGGATGTACACCGGCAGGATCGCGTCGAGCACGGTCTCGGCGTCGGGCTCGAATTCGTAGAGCGGGTAGACAGCGCTGCCCGCCTCCGACTCGTCGGCCTCCGCGATCTCCAGCGGAAGCAGGCGCACGGACTCCGGCGACTGCGTCATCATGCTGACGAAGCGGTTGTACACGAGGTGGATCTCGTCGACACCGCCGCCCGCACCGCCGCGCGAGAACGCGTCGAGCAGAGTCGACGAGATCTCTTCGGCCGTGTGGAACGACGGGGTGTCGGTGTCTCCGGTCCACTCCGCTGCCGCCGCGATGCGACGGAACTGGAAGTAGCCGACGGCCTTGCGACCGACGAGGTAGAACACCGGCTCCTTGCCCTGACCGCGCAGCAGCTCCGCCACCTCGAGACCCTCACGGAGGATCTGCGAGTTGAAGGCACCGGCGAGACCGCGGTCCGACGAGAAGATCACGACCGCGGAGCGGCTGATGTTCTCGGGCTCACGGGTGAGCGGGTGGTCGACGTTCGAGTGCGTCGCGACGGCGGACACGGCCCTCGTCACGGCTCGCGCGAAGGGGGTGGACGCCTTGACGCGTGCCATCGCCTTCTGGATGCGCGAAGCCGCGATGAGTTCCATCGCCTTCGTGATCTTCTTGGTCGTCTGAGCAGAACTGATCTTCTGCTTGTAGACCCTGAGTTGAGCGCCCATGAAATCAGTACCTCACGCGATTACGCGCGACGACCCTTGACGATCTTCTCCTGGTTGACGTCGTCTGCCTCCGCAGCGGCGTGCTCCTCGTGGCCCGGGGCGCCGATGGCGTGTCCCTTGCCACCCTGGAACTCCAGGACGAAGGCATCCGTGTGCTTCTCGAGCTCCGCGACCGTGTCGTCGCTGAGGACGTTGGTCTCACGCAGGGTGTCGAGCACCGAGGTGTTGCGACGCAGGTAGTCGAGCAGTTCGCGCTCGAAGCGCAGGACGTCCTCGACCTCGATCGTGTCGAGCTTGCCGTTGGTTCCGGCCCAGATCGAGACGACCTGCTCCTCGACCGGGTACGGCGAGTACTGCGGCTGCTTGAGCAGCTCGGTCAGACGTGCACCGCGCGACAGCTGACGACGCGAGGCGGCGTCGAGGTCGGAGGCGAACATCGCGAACGCCTCGAGCGAGCGGTACTGCGCGAGCTCGAGCTTCAGCGTTCCGGAAACCTTCTTGATCGACTTGACCTGAGCGTCACCACCGACTCGCGACACCGAGATACCCACGTCGACCGCCGGACGCTGGTTGGCGTTGAAGAGGTCGGACTGCAGGAAGATCTGGCCGTCGGTGATCGAGATCACGTTGGTCGGGATGTACGCCGAGACGTCGTTCGCCTTGGTCTCGATGATCGGGAGGCCCGTCATGGAACCGGCGCCGAGCTCGTCGGACAGCTTCGCGCAACGCTCGAGCAGACGCGAGTGCAGGTAGAAGACGTCACCCGGGTAAGCCTCGCGGCCCGGCGGGCGGCGCAGCAGAAGGGAGACGGCACGGTAGGCCTCGGCCTGCTTCGACAGGTCGTCGAAGATGATGAGGACGTGCTTGCCGCCGTACATCCAGTGCTGACCGATGGCCGAACCGGTGTAGGGGGCGAGGTACTTGAAGCCCGCGGGGTCGGATGCCGGAGCGGCCACGATCGTGGTGTACTCCAGAGCACCGGCCTCTTCGAGCGCGCCCTTCACCGAAGCGATGGTCGAGCCCTTCTGGCCGATGGCGACGTAGATGCAGCGAACCTGCTTGTTGACGTCGCCCGACTCCCAGTTGGCCTTCTGGTTGATGATCGTGTCGATCGCGATGGCCGTCTTACCGGTCTGGCGGTCACCGATGATCAGCTGACGCTGGCCGCGGCCGACGGGGATCATCGCGTCGATGGCCTTGATGCCGGTCTGCATCGGCTCGTGCACCGACTTGCGCTGCATGACGCCGGGCGCCTGCAGCTCGAGCTCGCGGACGGCCTCGGTGGCGATCGCGCCGAGGCCGTCGATCGGGTTTCCGAGCGGGTCTACGACGCGGCCGAGGTAGCCGTCGCCGACGGGGACGGAGAGGACCTCACCCGTGCGGGTGACTTCCTGACCGGCCTCGATGCCGGCGAAGTCGCCGAGGACCACGACGCCGATCTCGTGCTCGTCGAGGCTCTGGGCGAGGCCCTTGGTGCCGTCGGCGAAGATCACGAGCTCGTTCGCCATGACACCGGGCAGTCCTTCGACGTGCGCGATGCCATCAGCGGCGTCGATGACCGTGCCGACCTCGGTCGCCGCGGCCCCGGTGGGCTCGTAAGCGGCGGCGAAGTCCTTCAGCGCGTCACGGATGACGTCGGGGCTGATCGATAGTTCTGCCATTGTCTTCCCTTTGTATCTGGGTGCGCGGTTCCCCGCGCGAAGTCGTGTTAGCCCGCGAGCTTCTGGCGAAGGTCGGCGAGTCGTGCGGAGATGCTGCCGTCGATCACGTCGTCGGCGATCTGCACGCGCAGACCACCGATGATCGTCGGGTCGATGACGACGTTGAGCGCCACCTGACCGTCGTAGCGTCGCGAGAGCGCTTCGCCGAGGCGGGCGCGCTGCGCGTCGTTCAGCTCGCTCGCGCTGTAGACCGTCGCGACGACGCGGTCACGCTGGTCGGAGACGATCCGCATGGCGCGGTTGAGGAGCTGACGGATCCGCCGCCCGCGCGGCTGACGCACGAGGGAGGAGACGATCAGGGCCGCGGGGGCGCTGGTCGCTCCGGAGAGCAGACGCTCGACGAGAGCCGACTTCGCGTCCTGACCGCCGAGACGGCTTCCCAGTGCGAGCTCGAGCTCGGGGTTCGCGGCGACGACGCGGGAGAAGCCGAACAGCTCCCCCTCGATGTCGGCGCCTGCCTCGGCGATCGCCGAGGCACGGATCGCGAGCTCGTCGATGCCGTCGACGAGCTCGTCGGCGTTGGACCAGCGTTCCGAGACGACCGTCTTGAGCACGGCCTGCGTGTTCGCCGACAGCCCGCCGAACACCGCGGTCACGACGTTCTGCCGTGCCGCTGCGGGGGCCGCCGGGTCAGCCAGCGCGCCGCTCAGCTGAGACGAATCGCCCACGGCGTGCGCGGCGGCGAAGAGCTCCCGCGCGGTGTCGAGGGTGACGTCCTTCGCTGCGGCAAGCGTCTGGATGGATGCCGCGAGTGCCTGAGTGGTCGCGCTGCCCATTACTGAGCCGCCTTCTCGGATGCTTCGAGGTCGGCGAGGAAGCGGTCGACGACCGCCGTCGCGCGGGCATCGTCGGAGAGCGTCTCACCGACGACGCCACCGGCGAGGTCGATGGCCAGCGTGCCGACCTCGCTGCGCAGCGAGACGAGAGCGGTCTGACGCTCGGCCTCGATCTGCGTGTGCGCGGTCGCCGTGATGCGAGCTGCTTCGGACGAAGCGGCATCCTTGGCCTCGGCGACGATCTTCTTGCCGTCCTCGCGGGCGGCCTCTCGGATCTCACCGGCCTCGGTGCGCGCCTCGGCGAGCTGACGGGTGTACTCCTCGAGAGCCGCCTCGGCCTGCTTCTGGGCCTCGTCGGCCTTGGCGATGTTGCCCTCGATCGCGTTGGAGCGAGCGTCGAGGAGGGTGTAGAGCTTGGGCAGCGCCACCTTCCAGACGACGACCAGGATCACGACGAAGCAGACCGCCGACCAGATGATGTCGTACCAGGCGGGGATGAGCGGATTGTGGTCCGCCTCCTCCGCCGCGTACGTGACAAGAGCGTTCAGCATCCTGTCTCCTTATCGCAGAGGGTGTCTGTCAGGACTGGAAGATGAAGTAGGTCGCGATGCCGATGAAGGCGAGCGCCTCGGTGAAGGCGATACCGATCCACATGAGGACCTGGAGGCGACCGGCCAGCTCGGGCTGACGGGCGACGCCCTCGATCGTCTTGCCGACGACGATACCCACGCCGATGGCCGGTCCGATAGCCGCGAGGCCGTAGCCGACGGTGCCGATGTTGCCGGAGATTTCAGCGAGAACCGTAGTTGCGTCCACGGGTTTTTCCTTTCGTTGGGTGGGAAGGCGGTTGTTGCCGACCCGCTCAGTGCTCTTCTGCGACCGCGAGCTGGATGTAGACCGCGGTGAGGATGGTGAAGACGTAGGCCTGCAGGAACGCCACCAGGATCTCGAACAGTGTGAACGCGAAGCCGAACGCGAGCGTGCCCGCGCCGAGTGCTGTCCACCACCCTCCGAGAGTGATGACGAAGAACTGCGTTGCGGAGAAGAACAGGACGAGCATCAGGTGCCCGACGATCATGTTCATCAGCAGTCGGAGGGTCAGCGTGACGGGCCGGATGATGAACGTCGAGAGGAACTCGAGCGGCGTCACGATGATGTAGAGGAACGGGGGGACGCCCGACGGGAACAGCGAGTTCTTGAAGAAGCCCTTGGGGCTCTTCTTGATGCCGGCGTAGATGAAGGTGACGTAGCTGACGACGGCCAGCAGCAGCGGGACGGCGATGATGCTCGTACCCGCGATGTTCAGGAACGGGATGATTCCCGTGATGTTCATGAACAGCACCATGAAGAAGATGGTGGCGAGGATCGGCAGGAAGCGACGGCCGTCCTTGCGCCCGAGCAGGTCCTCGGCGACGTTCACTCGCACGAAGTCGAGGCCCATCTCGACGAGGCTCTGGAAGCGCCCGGGGACGACGCGCATGTTGCGCGTTCCGAGCCAGAGGATCAGCACGACCGCGATCGTGGCCAGGAACTGGATCAGGTGGATGCGGTGGATGACCAGGTCGCCGATCTGGAACACCGCATCGGGGAAGAACTCCGCGATCGACGGAGCGTGGAACTCGTCATCGGTGGCAAGTCGTGGCGTCAGGGTCGCAGCAAGATTAAACAGCGCGGGCTCCAGCTTCGGGGCACCGGTCAGAACCGGGGCGACGATGGTCGGTGTGCTTCACAGCGCAAGCGCTCGCGGGCGAGCGGCGGGCACGTTTCAACACTATCAGAGTATGAGGCGGCCCTAAGACCTCTGGGGGTCCTCGTCGGCGGTCGGGGCCCCCGGAGCGACGTCCTCCGGCGCGACCGAGGGAAGCGATGCATCGCTGACGTTCGGCAGGCGCATCGTCATGAGGACGACGGCGTCGACGATCAGCGACATCAGCACGCCGGCGACGATCGCGACGAAGAAGATCACGGGGTCGAGCCAGGGCTGGTCCTTGAGGACGATGACGCCGAGGAAGAACACGATCAGCTTGAGCAGCCACCCGCCGAGCACGATCGCGAAGAAGAACTGGACGTAGAGCGGCTCGCCGAACCACCGGTTCGCGATCAGGATGCTCGCACCGGTGATCCCGAGGAACACGGCGGCGATGAGCACACCGAGCAGGCCGCTGATCAGTCCGTTCTCCTGCCCGACGAGATAGCCCACGACCGCCGCGGCGATCGCGAGGACCACTGTGGCGACTCCCGACCAGATGAGAGTGCGTCGCAGGATCGGCGTGCTGGAAACGGGGTTCGGACTCATGAGGGCTCCACGGGGGTCGGGTCGGAGTCGGGGGTTGCGGCGATCGCACGTCGCGAGGGCTTCAGGGTGAGAACCAGGCAGGCCGCGATCCCGACCACACCGAATCCCACACCGGGAAGGTACTGGCCCGGCCAGTCCTCGCGGGCTCCGACGTACATGAGGAGGACGGCGAGTGAGATCACCGCCGTCCAGGCGTAGAAGATGAGGACGGCATCACGGTCGCGGTGACCGAGGTCGAGCATGCGGTGGTGCAGGTGCTTGCGGTCCGGCGAGAACGGCGACTTGCCGGCGTGCATGCGGCGCAGCACCGCCAGGCCGAAATCGAGCAACGGCAGCAGCACCACCATCAGCGGCAGCAGGATCGGGATGAACGCACCGAGCAGCTGGGACCGCCCGAGACGCTCGGGGTCGAGCGCGGACGGATCCATCTGCCCGGTGAGGGAGATCGCGGAGACGGCCATCAGCAGGCCGAGCACGAGTGCGCCCGAGTCGCCCATGAACAGCTTCGCCGGACTCCAGTTCCAGGGCAGGAAACCGATGCAGGCGCCGATGAGGACGGCGGCGATGAAGGTCGAGAGGTTGAAGTAGCTCGAGGCGCCGGAGTCGCGCGTGAAGATGTAGGAGTAGGCGAAGAAGACGCCGTTGGCGATGAGGCAGACCCCGGCGACGAGGCCGTCGAGGCCGTCGATGAAGTTGACGGCGTTCATGACCACGACGATCGCGAACATCGTGATCGTGATGCTCAGCCAGCTCGAGAAGACGATGAGATCGCCGAACGGGAGGGAGAGGATCTGCAGCCCTCCCCCGATCGTGAGGATCCCGGCCGCGAGGAACTGCGCGCCGAGCTTGATCATCCAGTCGAGGTCCCACAGGTCGTCGACGACTCCGATCACGGCGATCAGCAGTGCGGCTCCGAGGATGGACCACATCGTCTGCGGCGGCATCCAGATGCTCTGGAAGAAGGGGTTCGCCGCCGAGATCCCCATCGCGGCGGCGATGCCGAGGAAGATCGCGACCCCGCCGAGCCGCGGAGTGGGACGCGTGTGCACATCGCGATCGCGGATCTCGGGGTACAGCTTGAACCGCAGGCTCACCCGCAGGACCGCCCAGGTCAGCACGAAGGTGATCGCGGCGGTCAGGATGATCGTGAAGAGGTACTGCTTCACGAATCCCCGTCCTGTCGAGGCGCGGGCGCCGCGGAATCCGGCTCCGGGGCGGGCTCGAGCAGATCGCCGAGCACCTCCTCCAGCTGCTCCCGGCTGATCGCCCCGTCACGCAGGATGCGCACGCGTCCGGCATCCGATTCCGCCGGCGGACGCACGAGCGAGGTGGCATCGACGATCGTCGAGGCCACACCGTCGCGGCTCATTCCGTCTGCGAGGTAGACGGCGACGCTGTCGCCGAGCATCTTCTCGGCGTCGAAGGCCGAGATCGCTGCGGCCTGACCCGTGAGGTTCGCGCTCGAGACCGCGAGCGGTCCGGTCTCGGCCAGCAGCTCCAGCGCCACGCGCCCCTCGGGCATCCGCACGGCGACGGTTCCCCGGGTCTCGCCGAGATCCCAGACGAGCGAGGGCTGAGCAGGGAGCACGATGGTCAACCCGCCGGGCCAGAAGGCGTCGACGAGGCGTTGAACCGGCTCGGGGACCGACTCCGCGAGAGCCGTCAGCGTCTCCTTGCTGCCGATGAGGACGGGCGGCGGCTGATCGCGCCCCCGTCCCTTCGCATCGAGCAGCCGCTGCACGGCAGCGGGCGAGAAGGCGTCGGCGGCCACGCCGTAGACGGTATCGGTGGGCATGACGATGAGTTCACCGCGGCCGATCGCCTGGCGTGCATGGCGCATACCGGCGAGCAGCTGCGCCTCGTCGCCGCAGTCGAAGATGGAGGACATGTCGTTCCGATTCTACGGGAGGCCGCCGAGAGAACGGATCAGGGACGGATGGCCGTGGTGGCGCGGTCACGCAGGGTGAGGTCGCGGTGCGTCGCCGCGGCACGCCAGTCGTCGCGCTCGAGGATGCCGCGGATCTCGGCCCCTTGGAGTTCACCGTGCTCGATCACCAGCAGCCCGCCGGGACGGAGGAGCCGCAGAGCATTGGTGCTGAGCGCGCGCACGAGATCGAGACCGTCCTCGCCGCCGTACAGCGCCATCGCCGGGTCGAAGAGGCGCACCTCGGGGTCGCGCGGGATCGCCGAGTCCGGCACGTACGGCGGGTTCGAGATGACGACGCTGGCGGCACCGGCGAGGTCGGGGAAGGCATCCGCCATGTCGGCGAGCACCAGCGTGAGGTTCTCGGCATCGGCGGTGTTGCGGCTCGCCCACGCGTGCGCCTCGGGCGAGAGCTCCGCGGCGTAGATCCGCGCGTGCGGCACCTCGGTCGCCATCGCGAGTGCGATCGCCCCGCTCCCCGTGCCGAGATCGATGCCGATCGGCTGCGGATCGGGTGCGTGCAGGAGCGCGTCGATCGCGTGCTGCACCACCATCTCCGTCTCGGGTCGGGGGACGAACACCCCGGGGCCCACGGCCAGTTCGAGATGCCGGAACGGCGCGGTGCCGGTGATGTGCTGCAGGGGTTCCCGCGACTCCCGGCGCGTCACGAGAGCATCGAGCCGCTCGGCATCCGCGTCGCTCATCACGTCGCCTCGGACGACGGCCGCCTGCACCTCGCCGCGACGCAGACCCCGCACGTGACCGACCAGGAGCTCCGCGTCGACGAGCGGATCGGTCACACCGGCATCGGCGAGGCGCTGAGCGGCCGCACGGACGAGTGCGGCGAAAGACGTGTCGGGCATGATCTCCAGCGTAGAGCGCCCGCCGGGTGTCACATTGCCCTCTCCCCCGTACCCCTCCCATAGGCTGAGAGCGAAGCGACCCGCACAGGAAGGCTCCTCCATGCCCGGTATCCACTCCGACATCACGACCGCGTTCGGCAACACGCCGCTGGTCCGTCTGAACCGCGTGACCGAGGGCCTCGGCGCCACCGTCCTCGCGAAGCTCGAGTACTACAACCCCGCCTCCAGCGTGAAGGACCGCATCGGCATCGCGATGATCAACGCCGCCGAAGCATCCGGTGAGCTGCAGCCGGGCGGCACGATCGTGGAGTCGACCAGCGGCAACACCGGCATCGCCCTGGCGATGGTCGGGGCAGCGCGCGGCTACAAGGTGATCCTCACCATGCCCGCGTCCATGTCGAAGGAGCGCCGTGTGCTGCTCAAGGCTTTCGGCGCAGAGATCGTCCTCACCGACCCGACCAAGGGCATGAGCGGTGCGATCGAGATCACGAAGCAGATCGTCGCCGACACCCCGGGCGCGGTTTGGGTGCGGCAGTTCGAGAACGCCGCGAACCCGCAGATCCACCGTGAGACCACCGCACAGGAGATCCTCCGCGACACGGACGGCGAGGTCGACATCTTCATCGCCGGAGTCGGCACCGGTGGCACCGTCACCGGCACCGGACAGGCGCTCAAGGCCGCCAAGCCCGGTGTACAGGTCATCGCCGTCGAGCCCAAGGACTCCCCCATGCTCAGCGAGGGCCACCCCGGCCCGCACAAGATCCAGGGCATCGGGCCGAATTTCGTCCCCGCGATCCTCGACCGTGAGGTGATCGACGAGGTGATCCCCGTCGAGTTCGACGACGCCATCCGGGTGGCTCGGGAGCTGGCCGCCCGCGAGGGTCTCCTCGTCGGCATGTCGTGCGGCGCAGCGACGTGGGCAGCCCTGCAGGTCGCTTCCCGCCCCGAGAACGCGGGGAAGAACATCGTCGTCGTCCTTCCCGACACCGGGGAGCGCTACCTGTCGACCGCGCTGTTCGCGGACCTGCGCGAGGACTGACGACCACCGCATGATCGGTCGAATGCGCGAGGACATCGCCGCTGCCCGGCTCCGCGATCCTGCTGCCCGCAGCGCCGCGGAGGTCGCACTGCTGTACCCCGGACTCCATGCCATCTGGGCGCACCGCGTCTCGCATGCGCTGTGGCGACGGCGGCTGCGTTTCCTCGCACGCGCCAACTCGCAGCTCACCCGCTGGTTCACGGGCATCGAGATCCATCCGGGGGCCCGGATCGGCCGCCGCTTCTTCATCGACCACGGCATGGGCGTCGTGATCGGCGAGACCTCGGAGATCGGCGACGACGTGATGCTGTACCACGGGGTCACGCTCGGTGGGCGCTCGCGCTCGACCGGCAAACGCCACCCCACACTCGGCGACGGTGTCGCCGTCGGAGCCGGAGCGAAGATCCTCGGACCCGTGACGATCGGGGCGCACTCCTTCGTCGGAGCGAACGCCGTCGTCACCCGGGATGCGCCCGCGGACAGCGTGCTCGTCGGCGTGCCGGCCAAACCGCGTCAGCGCGCGAGCGGCGAAGACACGCGCGCGCTGCTCACCGTGCCGGACTACTCGATCTGACTCCGCTCAGCGTGCGCGACGATCTCGCTTCTCGCTCGCGTCGCCGACTCGGCGCTTGAGGAAGATCAGCGGCAGCAGCACCGTGCCCAGCGCCGTGATGAGCCAGACGATCACCGCGCCGAGCAACCAGCCGGTGACATCGACGATGCGCAGACCGCCGATGGGCAGCAGCACGACGATGATCAACGCCACCAGGGTCGAGAAGATGCCGATTCCACCGAGCAGCACCGGCGCGTAGCGGTCGGCGATCTTGCTGATCCACGGCGAGAGGATGCTCTGCAGCAGCGCGAAGATCAGGATGCAGAGCACGAAGCCCCACCACTTCGACCACTCGATCTGGAATCCGTCGAGCAGGAGATCGGCGACGATCAGCCCGAGCCCCGCGGACACGATGTAGATGAGGGTGCGGAAGAGGAATGTGATCACGCGCCGAGCCTAGCGCTCCGGGGGCGTGCGGATCAGGACTCGGTGCCGACGGCGGCGAGCCGGGCCTCTTCGTCGGTCGTGATCGCCGATTCGATGATCGGTCCGAGCGCGCCGTCCATCACCTGATCGAGGTTGTAGGCCTTGAATCCCGTGCGGTGATCCGCGATGCGGTTCTCGGGGAAGTTGTAGGTGCGGATCCGCTCGGACCGGTCCATGCCGCGGATCTGCGACCGGCGAGCATCGGATGCCGCCGCATCGAGCTCCTCCTGCTGCTTCGCGAGCAGCCGCGCACGGAGCACGCGCATTCCCGCCTCGCGGTTCTGCAGCTGCGACTTCTCGTTCTGCATGGAGACGACGATGCCCGTCGGAACGTGCGTGATGCGCACCGCGGAGTCGGTCGTGTTGACCGACTGCCCACCCGGCCCCGAAGAGCGGAAGACATCGATCTTGAGATCGTTCTGGTTGATCTCGATCTCGTCGGGCTCGTCGACCTCGGGGAAGACGAGCACACCGGTGGTCGAGGTGTGGATGCGTCCCTGCGACTCGGTCGCCGGCACGCGCTGCACGCGGTGCACACCACCCTCGTACTTGAGGTGCGCCCAGACGCCCTGCGCCGGGTCGGTCGAGGAGCCCTTGATCGCGACCTGGACGTCCTTGTAGCCACCGAGATCGGACTCGTTGCGCTCGAGCAGCTCGGTCTTCCATCCCATCGACGCCGCGTACTGCACGTACATGCGCAGCAGATCGGCCGCGAAGAGCGCGCTCTCGGCGCCGCCCTCCCCCGCCTTGATCTCCATGATCACGTCACGGGCGTCATCCGGGTCACGCGGGATGAGGAGTCGCCGGAGCTTCTCCTGCGCGGCCTGCAGTCCGGCCTCGAGTCCGGGGACCTCCGCCGCGAAGGCCTCGTCCTCACGAGCGAGCTCGCGCGCGGCATCCAGGTCGTCGGATGCCGCGACCCATGCCTCGTACGCGGCGACGATGCGCGACAGCTCGGCATAGCGGCGGTTCACACGCTTGGCGCGCGCGGCGTCGGCGTGCACCGCCGGGTCGGAGAGTTCCTCCTGGACCCGGCGGTGCTCGTCGATCAGAGCCTGGACGGACTCGAACACGGACTCTCCGCTCAGCGGATGTTGTTGTCGTGCGAACCTGCGGGCAGGGTCGGGATCGACTTCTGCATCTGCACGAGGAACTCGACGTTCGACTGCGTCTCCTTGAGCTTTCCGAGCACGACCTCGAGGGCCTGCTGGGTGTCGAGGCCGGCGAGGGCGCGACGGAGCTTCCAGGTGATCTTGACCTCGTCGGAGGAGAGCAGCATCTCTTCACGGCGGGTGCTCGACGCGTTCACGTCGACGGCCGGGAAGATGCGCTTGTCGGCGAGCGAACGCGACAGGCGCAGTTCGCTGTTGCCGGTGCCCTTGAACTCCTCGAAGATGACCTCGTCCATCTTGGAGCCGGTCTCGACGAGAGCCGTGGCGAGGATCGTGAGGGATCCGCCGTTCTCGATGTTGCGCGCGGCGCCGAAGAAGCGCTTGGGCGGGTAGAGCGCCGACGCGTCGACGCCACCGGTGAGCACGCGGCCGGAAGCCGGAGCCGCCAGGTTGTACGCGCGGCCGAGACGGGTGATCGAGTCGAGCAGCACGACCACGTCTCGACCGAGCTCGACCAGGCGCTTCGCACGCTCGATGGCGAGCTCGGCGACCGTGGTGTGGTCCTCGGCCGGACGGTCGAACGTCGAGGCGATGACCTCGCCCTTGACCGTGCGCTCCATGTCGGTGACCTCTTCGGGGCGCTCGTCGACGAGCACGACCATGAGGTGGACCTCGGGGTTGTTCTGCGCGATCGCATTGGCGATCTGCTGCAGGACGATCGTCTTACCGGCCTTCGGCGGCGCGACGATGAGGCCGCGCTGGCCCTTGCCGATCGGCGCGACCAGGTCGATGATGCGCTGCGTGAGCTTCTCGGGCGCGGTCTCGAGGCGCAGGCGCTCCTGCGGGTAGAGCGGCGTGAGCTTGCCGAACTCGACGCGCGTGGCGGCATCGTCGATCGACAGCCCGTTGATCGAGTCGACCTTGACCAGGGCGTTGTACTTCTGGCGCCCCTGCTGCTCGCCCTCGCGGGGCTGCTTGATCGAGCCGACGACCGCGTCGCCCTTGCGCAGGTTGTACTTCTTGACCTGCCCGAGCGAGACGTAGACGTCGCTGGGGCCGGCGAGGTAACCGGTCGTGCGGACGAAGGCGTAGTTGTCGAGCACGTCGAGGATGCCGGCGACCGGGATCAGGACGTCGTCCTCACCGATCTCGGTGTCGAACTCGTCGGTCTGCGCGTTGCCGCGGCGCTTGTTGCGCTGACGGTTGCGGCCGTTGCCGCCCTGCTCGTCGTCGCCGGCGGGCTGCGCCTGCTGCTCCTGCGCGGCACCGGTGCCGTTCTGGCCGCGTCCGCGGTTGCGGCTGCGGTTGCGGCTGCGGCCGCGACCGCTCTGCTCGTCTCCGCCGTCGCCACCCTCACCGGCGTTGTCCGCGGCGGGAGCGTTGTCGGAGGCAGCGGAATCGGCGGCAGGGGCGTCGGCGGCCGAAGCGTCGGACTCCGCCGTCTTCTTCGGGGCGCGGCGACCGCGTCCCGTGGTCTTGGGGGCCTGCTCGGCGGAAGCATCCGCAGCACCGGCGTCAGCGGGCTTCTCCGTCGACTTCTCGTCGGAGGCCTGGGCGGGAGCCGCCTTCTCGGCAGCCTTCTCCGCAGCGGGCGTCTCGCCCGCGGACTCCGCGGCGGGGGCCTCGGCATCCGCCTTCTTGGCGCGGCTGCGGCGCGGCGCCTTGGCCTTCGGAGCGGCCTCGGCGCTGTCGCCTGCGGCATCTGCCTTGGCCGGTGCCGCGTCGGCGGCCGGCGCGGCCTCTGCCGCCTTCTCGGCCTTCGCGGCGGCGGTCGCCGTCGTCGCACGTCGCGGTGCGCGCTTGCGGGCGGGTGCCGCCTCAGCGGATGCGTCGGTGCCGGCTGCTGCCGGGGCATCGACGACCGGGGCGGCCTGGTCGTTCTGGGTCTCGGAGAAGTTCTCCACGAGTACTCCCTCTATTTCTCGGGGGTAGTGAGCGGTCCACACGCGCAACGGGTGCTGCGCGCGTTCGCACGGGCTGACGCTCGGCGCCAGCCGGCCTGGGCACTTGTGCCATGAGGTTGGACGTGCGGGTCTTGCAAGAGTTGCAATGGGGCCAGATTCACGAAGACGTTACGTGGAGCCCTCCGCTCGATCCCCCACTGTACCACCACGCACATCGACGGCGAGCAGGAGGGATTCCCACGGAGTGTCGGTCACTCGCCCGGCCAGTTCGACCGCGTCCTGGCGGCTTCCCGGCCCGTCGGCGAGCACCAGCACACTGGGGCCGGCACCGGAGACCACGGCGGCGAAACCGGCGGCACGCAGGGCTTGCACCAGCCGCTGCGTCTCGGGCATCGCCTCGGCGCGGTAATCCTGGTGCAGCCGATCGGCGGTCGCGTCGAGGAGGAGCTCGGGGCTCTGCGTCAGCGCCGCGATCAACAGCGCCGAACGCGACACGTTGAACACGGCATCCGCAGTGGACACCTGCGGCGGCTGCAGAGAGCGCGCCTGCGACGTCGACATCGTGTACGCCGGCACGAGCACGAGGGGCGAGACGCCCCGGTGCACGAGGAGCTTCTTGTGCTGCGCGCCGCGCTCGCTCATCCAGGCGATCGTCAGGCCGCCGAAGAGGGCGGGCGCGACGTTGTCAGGGTGCCCCTCGAGCTCGGTCGCGAGTCGCAGCAGATCGGAGTCGCCGATCTCGACGTCTCCGGCGAGGAGGCCCTTCGCGATCAGGACCCCGGCGACCACGGCCGCGCCGGAGGATCCCAGGCCGCGGCCGTGCGGCACGCCGTTCTCGGCCACGATCCGCAGACCCGGCATCGGCCGGCCGGCATCGGCGTAGACGTGCTCGACCGTGCGGACGATCAGGTTCGACGCGTCGCGCGGGATCTCCTCGGCGCCCGAACCCGACACCTCGATGTCGAGTTCACCCGCCGGGAGCTCGGTGACGACGAGGGAGTCGTAGACGCTGAGTGCGAGGCCGAGGGTGTCGAATCCCGGCCCGAGGTTCGCGCTCGTGGCGGGAACGCGGACCTCGATCGTGCGCCCTTCCGCCACCGTCACTCGCCTTCCACGCGCAGCACCGACACGACGCGCTCGACGACCGAGCTGTCGGCGAGTGCCGCGACCGCGGCGCTGAGCGACTGCTCGGCTGCCCGGTGCGTGCCGATGATGAGTCGCGCGGTGGGCTCCTCGTCGCCCTCGACCGTCTGGACGATCGTGGCGACCGAGACGCCCCCGTCGCTCAGGATGCCGGCGACCGTGGCGAGCACACCCGGAGCGTCCGCGACCTCGAGGGTGACCTGGTAACGGGTCGTCACGTGCCCGATGGGCACGACCGGCAGGTTCGCCCGCGTCGACTCGCCGACGCCCACGCCCCCGGCGATGTGGCGGCGAGCGGCGGAGACGACGTCACCGAGCACGGCCGACGCGGTCTGCACTCCACCGGCGCCCGCGCCGTAGAACATCAGGGAACCGGCGGCCTCGGCTTCGACGAACACCGCATTGTTGGCGCCGTGCACCGACGCCAGCGGGTGCGAGTGCGGTACCAGTGCCGGGTACACGCGCACCGAGATCGATTCGGTTCCGTCGACGTCGAGGCGCTCGCACACGGCGAGGAGCTTGATCACGAAGCCCGCGGAACGGGCCTCCTCGATCATCGAGGCGGTGACGGTGGTGATGCCCTCGCGGTAGACCGCGTCGAGCGGCACGGCGGTGTGGAAAGCCAGGCTCGCGAGGATCGCGGCCTTCTGCGCCGCGTCGTAGCCTTCGACGTCGGCCGTGGGGTCGGCCTCCGCGTATCCGAGACGCTGCGCGTCGGCGAGCACGTCGGCGAAGTCGGCGCCCTCGGTGTCCATGCGGTCGAGGATGTAGTTCGTCGTGCCGTTCACGATGCCCATGATGCGCACGATGCGGTCGCCGGCGAGTGAATCGCGCAGCGGGCGGATGATCGGGATGGCGCCGGCCGCAGCGGCCTCGTAGTGCACGGAGGCACCGACACGGTCGGCGGCTTCGAAGAGCTCCGGACCGTGGGTGGCGAGGAGTGCCTTGTTGGCCGTGACCACATCGGCGCCGGAGCCGATCGCCTGCAGGATGCTCGTGCGTGCGGGCTCGATACCGCCCATGAGCTCGATCACGATGTCGGATCCGAGGATCAGCGACTCGGCATCCGTGGTGAAGAGCTCGCGCGGAAGGTCGACGTCGCGCGGAGCATCGACGTCGCGCACGGCGATGCCGGCGAGCTCCAGCGAGGCGCCCGCACGGTCGGCGAGCTCGTCGCCGTGGCGCAGCAGGAGGTCGGCGACCTGGGATCCGACCGCTCCGGCGCCGAGAAGCGCCACTCGAAGTCGTCGGTACTCAGCCATTGTTGCTCCTTCGGAGGTGGGTCATTTCTCTCCCTCGGGGGCGTTCGCCCCGTCGATGCCCGCGTCACGGGAGAGGAGATCGTCGATGGTCTCACCGCGGACGATGACCCTCGAGCGACCGTCGCGCACGGCGACGACCGGCGGACGCGGAACATGGTTGTAGTTGCTCGACAGCGAGACGCAGTACGCGCCCGTCGTCGGCACGGCGAGCAGGTCGCCCGGTACCAGATCGGAGGGCAGGTACTCGTGATCGACGACGATGTCGCCGGATTCGCAGTGCTTGCCGACCACGCGACTCAGCTGCGGGGCGCCGATCCCCACGCGCGAGGCGATGCGCGCGGAGTACTGCGCCCCGTAGAGCGCCGGGCGAGCGTTGTCGCTCATCCCGCCGTCGACGCTGATGTAGCGCCGGACGGCACCGGAGTCGATGGTGACGTCCTTGGTCGTGCCGACCTCGTAGAGCGTGACGCCCGCCGTTCCGACGATCGCGCGGCCGGGCTCGAACGAGAGCGCGGGCACGGCGATGCCGCGCGCGGCGCAGCCCGCGGCGACGGCGGACACGATCTCACCGGCGAGGACGTCGATCGGAGTGGGGTCGTCGCTGCGGACGTAGGCGATGCCGAAGCCGCCTCCCAGGTTCATCTGCGGGACCGCACCGCCCTCGAGCAGCGCCGCGTGCAGTTCGAGCACGCGCGAGGCGGACTCGCGGAACCCGGCGACGCCGAAGATCTGCGACCCGATGTGGCAGTGCAGACCCACGAAGTCGAGCCCGGGGATCTCTCGGATGCGAGCAACGGCGACCTCGGCATCCTCGAGCGGGAATCCGAACTTCTGGTCTTCGTGCGCGGTGGCGAGGAAGTCATGGGTCTCGGCGTGCACGCCGCTGATCACGCGCACGAGCACCCGCTGCACCGCGTCCACGCGGGCGGTGATCGCCGCGAGTCGTTCGATCTCGATCGCGCTGTCGACGATGATGCTGCCCACACCGACCTCGACCGCTCGTTCGAGCTCGCGCGTCGACTTGTTGTTGCCGTGGAAGCCGATGGATGCCGGGGCGACTCCCGCGGCCAGCGCCACCTCGAGCTCTCCCCCGGTGCACACGTCGACGCGGAGTCCCTCGTCGACCACCCAGCGCGCGACGGTGGCGCTGAGGAACGCCTTGCCGGCGTAGTACACCTGCGCGACCGTGCCGTGCTCCGACGCCGCCTGGTCGAAGGCCCGGCGGAACTCCCGTGCGCGCTGACGCACCTCGTCCTCGTCCAGCACCAGAAGGGGGGTGCCGTAGGTGCGGGCGAGGGTCGCGGCATCCACCCCGGCGAGGGTCAGGACGCCGTCGGCGTCTCGGGCGGCGCGCGCGGGCCAGACACCGGCCGCGAGATCATTCGCGTCATCGGGAACGGCGAGCCACTCGGGCGCGAGCGAATCGGCAGCGGGAAGCAAGGAACACCAATCGTGGAGCGGGACTCGGGCGGGAAGCGCACGACGAGACTGACCCCGATTCTAGGGCACGGCGCATGCCGCCCTAGCCATGGTGACGCCCGTCCCGCAACCCCTGTGACGGCGGCCGGCGCTCACTCGTAGGGTGGGAACGTGGAAGCCCCGTCGACGTCCGAAGCCCCTGCCCGCCCCGGGCCGATCCCGCGTGCCATCGCAGCCGTGACGCGCTGGGCGCTCCAGCGCAAGCCCGTGCGGGCCTTCCTCCTCTACAGCGAGCGCCGCGGCCCGATGCTCGCCGACAGCGTCACCTACCGCGCCCTGTTCAGCGTGTTCGCCGGTGTGCTCCTGGGATTCTCCATCGCCGCACTGTGGCTCGCCGGGAACCCGCAGGCCTGGAACGCGATCATCGACGCCGTGCAATCCGTCGTGCCCGGCCTGATCGGCGAGGACGGAGTCATCGATCCGGCCGATCTCCGCGAACCGATCTCGTTCTCGCTGGCGGGCGCGGTGTCGGCGATCGCCCTGATCGGCGCCGCCCTGGGTGCCGTGGGGTCGCTCCGCACCGCCGTTCGTGTGATCTCGGGCACCGCGCAGAGCGACGTCCTGTTCATCTGGGTGATCCTGCGCAACCTCGCCCTGGCGATCGGCATCGGTGCGGCGTTCATCGCGGCGGCGTTCCTCTCCATCGTCGGACGGATCGGCGTCGGTTGGGTGAGCGATCTGCTCGGGATCCCCACCGACTCCGCGCTGGCGACCTGGGGCGTGCGGATCCTCTCGCTGGTGATCGTCTTCGCCCTGAACACCGCTCTGCTCATCGCCGTGTTCCTCGTGCTCTCCGGGGTCCGCCCGTCGGCGCGGTCCCTCTGGAGCGGTGCCCTTCTCGGCGCCGTCGGCCTCCTGGTGCTCCAGGAGCTCTCCTCGCTCTTCGTCGGCGGCGCGACCAGCAATCCTCTGCTGGCCTCGTTCGCGTCGCTGCTCGCCCTCCTGATCTGGCTCAACCTGTCGGCGCAGGTCATGCTCATCTCGTGCGCCTACATCGTCACGGGCGAGGAGGAGCGGCAGGACCGGGTGCGCGCTCGTTTCGGCGCGACCACTTTCCCGCAGCGTCGCGTGCAGCGGGCCGAGATCGATGTGAAGATCGCGACCGACGAACTGCGCGCCGCTCAGGAAGCCGCCCGCGACGCCTGACTCACGCGGCCGGGCAGGTGCCCTTCTCGAGCAGGCTCTCGTCGGTGACGATGGCTCCGTCGACGTCGATGTCGATCACGGCCACGGATCCGTCGATCTCCAGCCCGGTGAGCGTGAGGCCAGCCGGGAGCTGATCGGCGATGCAGATCCGCTGCGGCTGGGTGAGATCCGCGCCGATGGACCCCAGGTTCGATCCGACCTGCGAGGCGTCGATCTCGATCCCGCCGACGCTCAACGACACCGGCGTCAGTTCGAGGTCGCCCTCGAGCGCTCCGGGCGTGAGGGTGAGCGAGATCGGGACGGCGAGGCCCAGAACGGTGATCGACCCGCTGACGGTGGCGTTCGGTTCGTCGAGAGCGACCGTGTCGACCGGCAGGTCGGTGGTCGCCAGCAGCGAGGTGAACTGATCCTCGTCGATGCGGATCGTGCCCGATGCGCCCGCGAGATCGCCGCCGCGCAGCGGCACCCCCGTCGCGGTCACGTCGACCGCACCGGTGATCCCCTCGAGGGTGACCGCGTCGGTCGACAGGTGCAGGCTGTCGAGACGTCCGCCGATCAGCTGCGGCAGCAGGAGGCCGTCGGCGTCGACGTCGAGCTGCTGATCCGCAGGGAGGTCGAGCTGGTCGATGACGAGCGAGCGCACGACTCCCGGAAGGATCGCCCGCGCGACGAACTCCGCCGCGACCACGAGTCCCGCGAGCACGACGACGACGATGAGCACCACCCACGGCCAGCGTCGGCGACGACGCTGCGGAGCGCTCGCGACGCCGTCGTCGGTCCCGGTCCCGGCGCCCGGGAGGACGAGCGTCGGATGCTCGGCATCCGGCTCCGGGTACGGCAGCGTGCGGTTGTCTTCGCTCATGGGGTCATCCTGCCCTACCTCGGTGGTGCGGACGGGGGGGGTTACATGCGCTCCGGTGCGGAGACGCCCAGGAGGTCGAGCCCGTTGCGGAAGACCTGTCCGGCCGCGTCGTTGAGCCACAGACGCGTGCGGTGCACGCTCTCGATGGGGTCGTCGCCCTGCGGGATCACGCGGCAGTTGTCGTACCAGCGGTGGTAGAGGCCCGCGAGCTCCTCGAGGTAGCGGGCGACGCGGTGCGGCTCGCGCACCTCGGCGGCGAACGCCACGATGCGCGGGAACTCCTGGAGCGCGCCGAGCAGCGCCGCCTCGGACTCGTGCGTCAGCGTCTCGGGGGCGAACTCGGAGCGGTCGACGCCCGAGTCGTTCGCGTTGCGGCTGACGTTGTGCGTGCGGGCGTGCGCGTACTGCACGTAGAAGACGGGGTTGTCGTTCGTGCGCTTCTGCAGCAGCTCGGGGTCGAGATCGAGCGGTGAGTCCGCGGGCGAGCGCTCGAGCGAATACCGCAGGGCGTCGGCGCCGAGCCACTCGAGCAGGTCGTCCATCTCGATGATGTTGCCGGCGCGCTTGCTGAGGCGGGCGCCGTTGATCGACACCATCTGCCCGATGAGCACCTGGACGTTGCGCTCCGGATCCTCGCCCGCCGCACCGGCGACCGCCTTGAGGCGGTGCACGTACCCGTGGTGGTCGGCGCCGAGGAGGTAGATCTTGTTCTCGAATCCGCGGTCGCCCTTGTTGAGGTAGTAGGCGGCATCCGCGGCGAAGTAGGTGTACTCGCCGTTCGAGCGGCGGATCACCCGATCCTTGTCGTCGCCGAAGTCGGTGGTGCGCACCCAGACGGCGCCATCCTCGTCGAAGACGTGGCCCTGCTCGCGCAGGCGCTCGACCGCCTGGTCGATCAGGCTCGTGCCCGACGCGTCCTTGGCGTGCAGGGTGCGCTCCGAGAACCACACGTCGAACGGCACGTTGAAGCGGTCGAGCGAGCTCTTGATCTCGGCGAGCTGGTACTCGTATCCGAGGTCGCCGGCGACCTCGAGCTGCTCCTCGTCGGAGAGGTCGAGCAGATCCGGGCGCGCCTCGAGGATGCGGCCGGCGAGCGCCGTGATGTACTCCCCCGGGTATCCGCCCTCGGGGGTCGGCTCGTCCTTCGCGGCGGCGACCAGCGACGATGCGAAGCGGTCCATCTGCGCGCCGGCGTCGTTGATGTAGTACTCCCGCACGGCGTGCGCGCCGCTGGCGAGGAGCAGGCGGACGATCGCATCACCGAGCGCCGCCCAGCGCGTGTGGGCGATGTGCAGCGGTCCGGTCGGGTTCGCCGAGACGAACTCGACGTTCACGCTCACGCCCTGCTGCGAGGTGTTCGTGCCGTAGGCGACGCCCGCGTCGACGATCGTCTTCGCCAGCGCGCCGGCTGCAGCGGCCTCGAGACGGATGTTGATGAATCCGGGGCCCGCGACCTCGGCGGTGGCGATGCCGTCGACCGAGACCAGACCGTCGGCGATCTGCTGCGCGAGTTCGCGCGGGTTCGTGCCGAACGGCTTGGCGAGGCGCATCGCGATGTTCGAGGCCCAGTCGCCGTGGTCGCGGTTGCGCGGACGCTCCAGGACGATGTCGGATGCCGAGAGCCCGAGGGGCTCGCCGGGGCGTCGCTCGTCCGCGATCGGAGCGAGGACTGCGAGGAGGGCTTCGGCGAGCGTTTCAGGATTCATAGACCACCAAGTTTACGGCTCGGGACGGTGTCGAATTTGCGCAGACCGATCTGTGACTTACCCTCATGCCATGACCGTCGCTCCCGCACGCCGCCGACTGCGTTTCGCCGGCGTCGCCGCCGTGCTCGCCGTCGCCGTCGTCGCGGGCGTCCTCGGCGTCTGGCGCCCCTGGGCACCGCTCGCCTCGACCGCCCCCGTCGGCGCCGCGGAAGGCGAGCCCGCCGCCGCGATCGCACCGGCTCCGCTCGTCCTGCCGGAGCACCCGACCGTGCTCGTCTTCGGCGACTCCTGGACGTACGGCTCGGCCGCCACCGTCCCGACCGAGGGATACGCGTATCTCCTCGCCGATCTGCTCGACGGCGAGACGATCGTGAAGGGTGTGCGCGGCAGCGGCTATCTCAAGCCCGGACTCGACGGCCCCGCCTTCGGCGAGCGCATCGCGGCGCTCGATCCCGCGCTGTCTCCCGACCTCGTGATCCTGCAGGGCTCGATCAACGACCGCGAGCAGGGCGCGGCCGGATACCGCGAGGCAGTGAACGCGGCCTGGGATGCGATGGCGGCGAAGTACCCCGAGGCGACGATCGTGATCCTCGGGCCCGCCCCGCACGAGCTCCCCGTCGGTGCCGGCACCGCGCGCATCGACGCCGATCTCGCGGATCTCGCCGCCGCCCACGGCTGGTGGTACGTCTCCCCCGTCGCCGAGGACTGGATCACCGATCAGAACTACCTCGAGGTCATCGACGTCGAGGTGGGGCGCAAGCATCCGTCCTCCGCCGGGCACCGCTACCTCGCCGAACGTGTCGCCGCCGCGCTCGATGCGCTCAGCGGCGCGCCGGTCACGATCGCCGGCGAGTCGGAGACCACCCCCGAGCAGTGATATCGTCGTTCGGTACGCCTCCGTAGCTCAGTGGATAGAGCGCCGGTTTCCGGTACCGTAGGTCGCAGGTTCGACTCCTGTCGGGGGCACGTATACGCGAAGAAGGACCGTCCGTGAGGGCGGTCCTTCTTCCGTTTCCGGGTGATGCGGTCAGCGGGGCACGGATGCCGTCCGCCGGGCGGCCCGCACCCCGTTGAGGATGACGACGACTTCGGCGATCTCGTGCACGAGCACGACGCCGGCCAGGCCGAGCACTCCGAACAAGGCCAACGGGAACAGCACCACGATGATCGCCAGGGCGAGGCCGATGTTGACGGTCATGATCCGGCGCCCGCGGCGCGCGTGGGCGAGGGCTGCGGGCAGGAGGCGGAGGTCGTGGCCGGTGAACGCGATGTCGGCGGATTCGACGGCCGCCGCCGAACCGCCCGCTCCCATGGCGATGCCGACGGTCGCAGTCGCGAGTGCCGGAGCGTCGTTGATGCCATCACCGACCATCGCCGTCGGCCCCTCGGCGAGGAGCGCGGTGACGGCGGCCGCCTTGTCTGCGGGGAGCTGCTCCGCACGGACGTCGCTCACTCCCGCGCGGGCGGCGAGCGCGCGGGCGGTGCGCTCGTTGTCGCCCGTGAGCATGATGACGCGAACACCCTGCTCCTCGAGCAACGAGATGGTCTCCGCCGCCTCGGGGCGCAGCTCATCGCGTACACCGATGACCCCCGCGATCCGTGCATCGACCTCGACCACGACCACGGTCATCCCGTCGTCCGCCATCTCTTCGGCGGCGCCCTCGAGGTCGCCTAGCTCGGAGAGCCACCGCACACTTCCGACGCGGACGCGAGTGGCCCCGACCCGACCCGTCACACCGTGGCCCGCATCCTCGACGACCTCGGTGGCCGCGGGAGCGTCCGCCGCCGCGCGTGCGATCGCGGCGGCGAGCGGGTGCGTGCTCGTCCTCTCGAGCGCGGCGGCGAGGCCGAGGACCTCCTCGCGCGTGCGACCGGGGGCCGCGGCGACGGCGACCACCTCGGACTCGTTGCGGGTGAGCGTGCCGGTCTTGTCGAATGCGATCGTGCGGATGGTTCCGAACCGCTCGAACGCCTCGCCCGAGGTGATGACGACGCCGAACTTCGATGCCGAGCCGATGGCGCTGATGACGGTCACGGGAACGGCGATGGCGAGAGCACAGGGGGATGCGGCCACGAGAACGACGAGCGCGCGCTCGACCCACAGACCGGGGTCCCCGACCACGAACCCGAACCCGACGATCAGCGCGGCGACGATGAGCACCACCGGCACGAGCGGGCGGGCGATCCGGTCGGCCAGGCGCGCACGTTCGCCTTTGCGGGCGTGCGCCTGCTCCACGAGCTCGACGATCCGGGTGAGGGAGTTGTCCCGTCCGTCGGCCGTCGCCTCGATGCGGAGCGTCGCCGATCCGTTCACCGAACCCGCCGGCACCGCCTCCCCCGGACCGACCGCGACCGGGATCGACTCGCCCGTCACGGCGGACGTGTCGATGCTCGAGCGTCCGTCCACGACCACGCCATCGGTCGCGATCCGCTCTCCCGCCCCGACGACGAGGACGTCGAGCTCGCGCACCTCCGTGGCGGGAATGCTCGCGTCGCCGCTCAGCCTCGACACGCGCACCGTCTCGGGGATGAGCGAGAGAAGAGCGCGGAGGCCCTCCTTCGCTCGGTCCATCGCGCGATCCTCCAGCGCCTCGGCGAGGGAGAACAGGAAAGCCAATGCCGCTGCCTCTCCCACGTGACCGAGAGCCACCGCTCCGATCGCCGCGATGGCCATCAGCAGCCCGACGCCGAGGCGCCCCCGCGCCAGGCGGCGAAGCGCTCCGGGCACGAAGGTGTAGGCGCCGGCGAGGAGGGCGACCCCCTGCAGCACGAGGGCCGGGATGGGGAACCCGCTCCACTCGAGCACGTAGCCGGCGAGCAGCACCACGCCGGCGATGACGGACGGGAGCAGCGCGGTATCACGCCAGAGCGGCGGACGAACCTCATGCTCGGCATCCGTGTGCCCGACCGCCCCTGCCGCTGCGATCACCGGACCGCAGCACGCATCACAGGTCGACATCGGCGGGTGAACAGCACAGCGGCACGTCGCAGTTCTCGTCGGTGCACGGTTCGCCGTCGTCTACCGCGAGCACGGTGTTCACCAGAAGGGTGATCGCCTTCGTCACGTGGGGGTCGGCGATCTCATAGCGGGTCTGCCGCCCCTCCGGCGTCGCGACCACGATCCCGCATCCCCGAAGGCACGACAGGTGATTCGAGACGTTCGTGCGCGAGAGGGCGAGCGTCTCCGAGAGGCGCGCAGGGTACGCGGGGCCGTCGAGAAGCTGCAGGAGGATCCGCGAACGCGTGGGATCGGCCATGGCACGGCCGAGACGGTTCATCACATCGATCCGGGAGGCAATGGTCAGCATACGGTGACTATACAGCGAATGATGAATAGTCGACAATCGGCGAGCGTCGCTCCATCCCGGACTCCGCCTCTGGACACGCCCCCGCGGCGAGCGCATGCTGATTGCATGACCGCTTTCCAGATCACGCATCCGTTCAGCGGGTTCAGCGTCGACTCGATCGACGCGGCCCGCGCTTTCTACGGCGACACCCTCGGCCTGGACGTCACGACCAACGCGATGGGGTTCCTCGACATCCGGTTGCCCGACGGAGGGTCGATCCTCGTGTACGCCAAACCCGATCACACACCGGCCAGCTTCACGATCCTCAATTTCCCCGTCGACGACGTCGAGGCCGCGGTCGACGATCTGAACGCCCGGGGCGTGGTCACGAAGATCTACGACGACGAGATGGGCACCGACGCCAAGGGGATCATGCGCGGCGGGCCCGATCGCGGGCCGGACATCGCCTGGTTCAGAGATCCGGCTGGCAACGTGCTCTCGGTACTCTCGGCATCCTGATCCACCGGAGCAGACCCACCGAACCGCGTCGTCAGACCACGTCGGCGAGCGCGGCGAGCGGGATCGCGATCCACGCGGGGCGGTTGCGCTTCTCGTACACGGCCTCGTACACGGCCTTGTCGGCGACGTATGCGTCGAGCAGCGCGCGGTTGTCGGCGAGGATCTGCTCCTCCTCCCCCGGCGCCGCAGCATCCGCCCCGACCGACTCGGTACGGCAGAGCGCGCCGACGTAGGCGTCGAGGAAATGCCCCCGCGCCCGACGCGCCCACTCACGAGCGAGATCGGCGCGCAGATCGTCTTCGGCATCCGGATCGGCCCCCTCCTCCGTCGCTTGAGTGAGGGCCACCGTGCCGGGCACGTAGTCGAAGGAGCGCAGCATCCCGGCGACATCGCGCCAGGGTGAATCGGGGAGCGAGCGCTCCGCGAACGGGCGCCCCGGCTCGCCCTCGAAGTCGACGATGCGCCACCCGTGCGCGGTGCGGAGGGTCTGCCCCAGGTGAAGGTCGCCGTGCACGCGCTGCACGTCGAGCCGGCCGAGCGCGGCCACTGTCGCGTACATCGCCCGAAGGCGCTCGGCGTATGGTGCGAGTTCCGGCACGACACCGAGTGCGTGGTCGAGGCGATCCTCCAGCGCACGCGCCAGGGCCTGCGCGGCGGCCGCATCACGCGTCTCCGAGGGGAACCGTCCGCGCAATGCCGCGTGCACCTCGGCGACCGCAGTTCCGAGGCGAGCGGCCTCGCCGGCGAAGTCCGCCCCCGACTCCTCGACGCTCTGCGACGGGTTGGCGAGCAGGGATCGCACGCTCCCTGTGGCCAGTTCGAACCCGTCGGAAGCGGTGCGCAGGAACTCCTGCATCATCGCCAACTGCACGGTCTCGCCGTCGACATCGGCCTCGACCCAGCCGTAGAGCGCGGCGACGTGCTCCGAGTGCTGCCGGGTGAGTTCCCGATGGATCTCGATGTCGGGATTCGCGCCCGGGGTCACCTTACGGAACACCTTCATGATCGCGACGTCGTCGAAGCGGATCGACGAGTTGGACTGCTCGCCGCTCAGCGGGGATGCCCGCAGCCCCGGGTCGAGCGGATCGGTTCCCGGCACGCGATGGAAACGGAGTCCTCCCCGGTCGAACGTCGCGCTATGCTCCGCCGCCACGAGCCCGTCGAGCCAGAGCGCCATGGCGTAACGATCGTGCACGGCGTCGTAGACGTGCCGTATGCGCCCCTCGTCCTCCGCCGCCCCGATGAACGCGTGGGCGATCGCCTCCTGCGGCTCGTCGTAGATCGACAGGGGGACCTGATAGGTCTCGTGACCCGCCTCGCCGTCGGAGTAGTCGACGGTCACGAGGAAGACCGCCACCCGCACGCCCTGGTCCGGGCCCTCGAGGTCCGCGATCCGCCGCACCCGCGAGACGCGGAACGGTCGGCTCTTGCCGGCGAACCAGCGGGTGCGTACGAGATAGTCCTCCAGGACTCCCGGAGCGACGACGTTCACAGCATCCCCCGTTCATCGGCATCGTCGGCGGGTTCCTGCAACTGGAACCAGAAGAACCCGTGTCCGCCGAGCGTCAGCAGATACGGCAGCTCGCCGACGCGGGGGAAGGGCACGCCGCCGACCAGCTCGACCGGCACCATCCCCTCGAAGCGACGGAGGTCGAGTTCGACCGGCTGCGGGAACTGCGACAGGTTGTTGACGCAGAGAATGACGTCGACGGTGCCGTCGTCATTGGTGTGCTCGCGCGTGTACGACAGCACGGCGGGGTTCGATCCCCCGAGGTCGTTGAAGCTGCCGAGCCCGAAGGCCGGGTGCTTCTTGCGGGCGTGGATCATCAGCCGCGTCCAGTGCAGCAGCGATGACCGGTCCTCCTGCTGAGCTTCGACGTTCACCGCGAGGTATCCGTACACGGGATCCTGCACGATCGGACGGGAGAGCCTTCCGGGGTTGGCGGTCGAGAAACCCGCGTTGCGATCCGAGGTCCACTGCATCGGAGTGCGCACGCCGTCGCGATCGCCGAGCCAGATGTTGTCCCCCATCCCGATCTCGTCGCCGTAGTACAGCACCGGCGATCCGGGCAGCGACAGCAGGAGTCCCGTGAACAGCTCGATGCGATCGATGTCGTTGTCGAGGAGCGGCGCGAGGCGACGGCGGATGCCGATGTTGGCCTTCATCCGGGGATCCTGCGCGTATTCGCTCCACATGTAGTCGCGGTCCTCGTCGGTCACCATCTCGAGCGTGAGCTCGTCGTGGTTGCGGAGGAAGATCCCCCACTGGCATCCGGAGGGGATCGAGGGCGTCTCGGCGAGGATCTCGCTGATGGGGTACCGGGACTCCCGTCGGACCGCCATGAAGATCCGCGGCATCACCGGGAAGTGGAAGCACATGTGGCACTCGTCGCCGCCGACCTCGGGGTCGCCGAAGTAGTCGACGACGTCGGCCGGCCACTGGTTCGCCTCGGCGAGCAGCACCCGACCGGGGTACTCGTCGTCGACGATCCGCCGCACCTTCTTGAGGAAGTCATGGGTCTCGGGCAGGTTCTCGCCGTTGGTGCCCGCGCGCTCGTAGAGATACGGGACGGCGTCGAGGCGGAATCCGTCCAGCCCCATGTCGAGCCAGAACCGCATGGCGTCGATCATCGCCTCGTGCACCTTCGGATTGTCGAAGTTGAGGTCGGGCTGGTGGGAGAAGAAGCGGTGCCAGAAGTACTGCTGGCGCACCGGGTCCCAGGTCCAGTTGCTGGGTTCGGTGTCGACGAAGATGATCCGCGCGTCCTCGTAGAGATCGTCGGTGTCGCTCCACACGTAGAAGTCTCCGAAGGGCCCGTCGGGATCCTTCCGGCTCGCCTGGAACCACGGATGCTCGTCACTGGTGTGGTTCATGACGAAGTCGATGATCACCCGCATGTCGCGCGCATGGGCCGCGTCGAGGAACTCCTGGAAGTCGGCCGTGGTGCCGAGGTCGGATTGGATGCCCGTGTAGTCGGCGACGTCGTACCCGCCGTCTCTCAGCGGAGAGGGGAAGAACGGCGGGATCCAGAGGCAGTCCACCCCGAGCCACTGCAGGTAGTCGAGCTTGTCGATCAGTCCGCGGAAGTCACCCGACCCGTCGCCGTCGCCGTCCTTGAACGAGCGGACGAGGACCTCGTAGAACACCGCGGTCTTGAACCACTCGGGCGCGGGACTGCCCGGGGTGTCGGGGAACGGCTCCTGGGTGAGGATGGGGATGGATGCCGTGGGCGGTGCCGGATCGGCCGCAGTGCTCATGCGTTTCTCCCGTCTCGCAACATGCGCCCAACCTGTCACATCCGACCCCGGGAACGTCACCCCTTGCGGGTTCGGACGACGAAGGTGTACCGACGCGATGTCGGAGGGTGCGCCTAGCCTTTCGACACATGACCCGGCCCACGTTCCTCCCCGGGCCCTGCCACCTGTGCGGCGGGGTCGACGGCGAGCGTCGTGATGACCGATGGATCTGTGCGATCTGCGGCTGGCGGTACGGGGATGTGCCCGATGACGACCTGCCGCGTCCTCGGGTCGACGTCGTCTACTACCTCCGATACGACAGACGGGTGAAGATCGGCACGAGCGCGCACCCCCGGCAGAGGCTCGCTCGCATCCACCACGACGAGCTGCTCGCGTTCGAGCGCGGCGACCGCGCACTCGAGCAGCAGCGACATCGGGAGTTCGCCGAGTGGCGTGAGGGCGGCGAGTGGTTCGAGTTCAGCTCGGCGCTCGAAGCGCACACCCGGCTCCTGCGACGCGCAGGGCCGCCGTGGAACCAGTACGCACGGTGGGTGAGCGAGGCGCTGCGGGGCTGAGCACCACGGTGGATGCGTCGCACCCGCGGTGCCATACTGGCGGCGTGTCCAGCCACGACGAGAACGTTGGTGACGGTCGGCGCCGGCCGAATGAGGGCGTCATCGGCTATTGCGGCGTGCTCGTGCTCCTCGTGGTGTCGTACGCACTCTCGACCGCCCAGAAGTCGACGAACCCGAGCCCACTCGCTTTCCTGCTGATCCTCGCGACCGTCGCGGTCGTCTTCCGTGTCACCGGCGCGAACGCCGCACTGCAGCGCACCAGCTGGGTGATCCTCTCGGTCGCCGGAGCAGCGGCGGTCGTGGCCGTGCTCTTGGGCACCGAGCAGAAACTGCTCGACATCGGGCTCTCGTCGGCGACACTCGTGGCGCTGCTCATCGCGCCGGTCGCGATCATCGCCCACCAGATCCGTCGTCGAGGGCTCAACCTCGAAGCGCTCCTCGCGGCGATCACGGCATACGTGCTCGTGGGGATCGCCTTCGCCTTCGCGTACAACCTGCTCGGCCTGCTCTCCCCGCAACCGGTGTTCGCGGATGCGCACGAGGACTCGCTGGCCCATCAGCTCTTCTTCTCGTTCACGACGCTGACGACCACCGGCTACGGCAATCTCGTCCCGGAAGGAACCATCGGGCAGACGATCGCGGTCGTCGAGGCCATCACCGGCCAGCTCTTCCTCCTCACCGCCTTCGCTCGCATCCTGCGCGGCGCCACCTCTCCGCGTGAGGGCGTACAGCCCGACAGTTAAATTGTGCACAACTGAATTGCGTGCAATACTCGTGTCATGGCCGTGACCGATGAGATGGTGTGCTTCTCGCTGTACTCCGCCGCCCGCGCGACGACGCAGGCGTATCGCGCTCTCCTCGCACCGTGGGGCCTCACCTACCCGCAGTACCTCGTGCTCGCGATCCTCTGGCACGAGGGCGAGCAGACCATCGGATCGCTCGGCGAGGCGATGCAGCTCGACTCCGGCACGCTCTCCCCGCTCGTGCGGCGGCTCGAGCAGTCGGGGCTCGTGCGCAAGCAGCGCAGCTCCGCCGACGAGCGGGTCGTGACCGTGCAGCTCACCGCGGATGGTCAGGAGCTCCGCGGCGACCTGGCGAAGATCCCGGCCGAGGTCGCCGGGTTCTCCGGCATCCACGACGACGCGCACCGGCTGCGTCTGATCGCCGAGCTCCACGAGCTGACGCGCCTCCTCCAGGCATCCACTCCGACCCCCGCCGGCGCCGCTCGCGCCCGCGGCTCCGAATGACCACCCTCCCGGAAGGAAACACACCCATGGAAGCTCTGTACACCGCCGAAGCACTCGCCACCGGCGCCGGCCGCAACGGACACGTCGCGACCGACGACCGTCGCGTCGAGTTCGATCTCGCCATTCCGAAGGCGATGGGCGGCAGCGGCGACGGGGCGAACCCCGAGCAGTTGTTCGCCGCCGGCTACGCGGCCTGCTTCCACTCCGCGCTGCAGTCCGTCGCCCGGGCGCAGAAAGTCCAGATCGAGGACTCCTCGGTCGGCGCGCGCGTGCACATCGGTTCGAACGGCCAGGGCGGCTTCGGCCTCGCCGTCGAACTCGAGGTCGTGATCCCCACGCTCCCCCACGAGCAGGCGCAGGCCCTCGCGGATGCCGCGCACCAGGTGTGCCCGTACTCGAATGCGACCCGCGGCAACATCGACGTCACGATCACCGTCTCCGACGACTGAGACCGAAGGAGCATGTCCATGCACGCACTCATCCACCACACCTTCGGCGAAGCCGAGGACGTCCTCGCCCTCGAAGAGCGGCCCGTTCCCGAGCCGGGGCCTGGCCAGGTCCGCCTGCGCGTCGCCCTCTCCCCCATCCACAACCATGATCTGTGGACCGTGCGCGGCACCTACGGATTCAAGCCCGAACTGCCCGCCGCCTCCGGCACCGAGGCGCTCGGCGTCGTCGATGCCGTCGGTGACGGCGTCGATCATCTCGTCGTCGGTCAGCGTGTCGCGACCGGTGGCACCTTCGGCGCCTGGGCCGAGTACATCGTCGCGAACGCCGCAGGACTCATCCCCGTGCCCGACGGCCTCTCCGACGAGAGCGCCGCGCAGCTGGTCTCGATGCCCTTCAGCACGATCAGCCTGCTGCAGTTCCTCGATGTGAACGAGGGCGATTGGATCGTCCAGAACGCGGCGAACGGCGCCGTCGGGCGCATGCTCGCCCAGCTCGGCGCCGCACGCGGCGTGAACGTGCTCGGCCTCGTGCGGCGCTCGGCCGGCGTCGACGAGTTGCGCGCGCAGGGCATCGAGAACGTCATCGCGACCGACCAGACGGATTGGCGCGAGCAGGCCGCCGCGCTGACCGGCGGTGCCGCGATCGTCGCCGGGGTCGACTCGGTCGGCGGATCGTCGGCGGGCGACGTACTGTCGCTGATCGGTGAGGGCGGCACGCTCGTGGCCTTCGGCGCGATGAACTCCCCCGTCATGGAGATCGCCTCGTCCGATGTGATCTTCAAGCAGGCGACGGTGAAGGGATTCTGGGGCAGCAAGGTCATCCAGACGATGGATGCGTCCACCCGCGGAGCACTGTTCACCGAGCTGATCCAGCGCGTCACCGACGGTACGCTCACCCTCCCGGTCGCCGGCACCTTCGACGCCGCCGACATCGCGGATGCCGTTCGACTGAGCAAGACCCCCGGTCGTGTCGGCAAGGTGCTGCTGCGCTTCTGACGCCCTCCGACCGGTATGGGCCGGGTCGCCGATGTCGGCGGCCCGGCCCATACTGCGTTCATGGGCATCTCACTGATCAGACCGGCAGGGCTCGTCATGAGTCCCGCGTTCAGCCATGTCGCCGTCGTCCCGCCGGGAGCGACGACGATCCACGTCGGCGGCCAGAACGGCGTCGACGAGTCCGGGAAGATCGTCTCCGACGACGCCGCAGAGCAGTCGATCCGCGCGGTCGAGAATGCGGCGATCGCTCTGGCGGCGGTCGAGGCGACGCTCGACGACGTGATCAGCTGGACGGTGCTGATCCGCCAGGATGCGGATCTTCGCGCCGCCTACGGCGCGGTCGCATCGCGGCTCGCGCGAGACGGCGAGCCTCCGCTGGTGACCGCCGCGATCGTCTCCGCGCTCGGCGTTCCCGGCGCGCTGATCGAGATCAGCGCCGTCGCCGCCGTCGTGCGCGCCTGACGGGCGTCCGGCGATCCGGTGCCGCGATCAGGCGAGCGATGCACCGATCGCGGTGACGACGACCGCGAGGAGCGGCAGGGTGCCCTGCATCGCCGCAGCACGCGCCTTCGTCCGGTCCGCGAGCACGAGCACGAGAGCGGCGGCGAGCATCATTCCGGTGCCGGCGAAGACCAGGGTCAGCCCGATCGTGGCGAACCCGAACATCGTGAACCCGATGCCGAAGAGGGTCGTGAGCGCCAGGAAGAGGTTGTAGAAACCCTGGTTGAAGGCGAGCTGCTTCATCGTGACGGCATCCGCCTCGCTGGCGACGCCGAAGATCTTGCGGGTCTCGGGCTCGGTCCACTTCAGCGACTCGAGCGCGAAGATGAAGACATGGAAGGCGGCAGCGGCCGCGGCGAGGACGAGTCCGGCGATGAGCATCCTCCGATTGTCGCAGACTCGCGCCCTCGCGCGCGGCCTCAGACGAGGAAGATCGGCAGCAGTCCGGGATTGTGCGCGTGCACCAGAACGGCGAAGACGACGGCGTCGAACAGCAGGTGCACCGTGACCACGTAGGCGAGCGAATGGGTGCGCAAGAAGATGAACCCCTGCAGCAGTGCGAACGGGATCGTCAGGAGCGGGCCCCACTCCCGGTAGCCGAGTTCCCAGAGGAACGAGACGAACACGATCGACTGCAGCACGTTCGCCACCGCGTCCGGGAAGTGCCGGCGCAGCAGGGCGAACACGGTGCAGATGAAGAACAGCTCGTCCCAGATGCCGACCGCGCCGACACCGACGAAGAGGCGCGCGATCAGATCGGGGGTGTCGACGACGGGCCAGTTGGCGTAGACGCCGCTCGTGATGAAGTAGAACGGCAGGATCAGCCAGCCGAGCACGAGAACGGCGACGAGCCAGCCCCACTGCAACCGGCCCCACCGGCGGTGCGCCCGCCACGGGAAAGAGATCGCCCGATCGCGATAGACGAAGCGCGACACGAGATAGGGCAGAGCGACCGCGCCGCCGAGCGCGAGGGTGAAGCGCAGCATCGCGAGGTTGTCGAGTTCGGCGGCCAGCGGGATCACACTCACGACGAGCAGGCCGAGGGCGATGAGCGACAGGTCGCGCGTGAGCGAGGGGGCGGATGCCGTGACCCGTCCGCGTTCGATCGCCCAGGAGACGCCGATCCCGATCGCCAGCAGCACCCATCCGAGCCAGGCGATCTCCGCCACGAAGAACGCGGGCGCAGCGGCGCAGACGAGCACCGCCGGGACGATGCCCCGGGTGCGCACGTCGCTCCGCACGTCGGTCACGGGCGCGGGCGACGCCGGTAGACGAGGTCGCGGATATCGCGCCCCTTCGCGATGCCCTTGCGCTCGAAGGCCGTCATGACGCGTCCGTCGAAGCGCTCGGCCCACTCCCCCTCGAAGGCGCGCTCGAAGAGCGGTTCGGCATCCAGCACCTCGCGCATCTGCAGCGCGTAGTCCTCCCAGTCCGTCGCGAGACGGAGCAGGCCCCCGTCGACGAGCGCCCTGGCCGCGTTGTCGGCGAATCCCGGACGCACGAGGCGACGCTTCGTGTGCTTCTTCTTGTGCCACGGATCGGGGAAGAAGATCCAAGTCTCCGCGGCGGCGGCCTCCGGCAGGTACGACGAGAGCACCTCGGGCGCGTTCGCCTCGATGACCCGCAGGTTCTTCGCGCCCTCCCGGTCGGCGTCGAGCATGGTGCGGGCGAGTCCCGCGCGGAATACCTCGACGGCGAGGAAGTCGTCATCGGGCCGCGACGCCGCAGCGGCGACGATCGCGTGGCCCTGCCCGGAGCCGATCTCGACGATCAGAGGGGCGTCGCGACCGTATTCGGCGGCGACGTCGAGGCGGGCCTCCGGGTGCACCGAGGTCCACGCGACGGCCCGCGGCACGTCGAGCAGGTAGTGCGGGGCGAGGTCGGTGAAGGCGCGGTCCTGCGCCTCGGACATCCGTCCGCTCCGGCGCACGAAGGACACCGGCTCGTCACGGAAGGTTCGGGGTTCGGGCATGCTTCCAGGGTAGCCGGGTGCGTCCCCTCGACCGGTGCGCGGGTCAGCTCGCGGGTTCCGTCACGAAGTCGATGAGTTCTTCCACCCGGCCGAGCAGCGCCGGCTCGAGGTCCCGGTAGCTGTGCACCTTGCTCAGGATGTGCTGCCACGCACGCGCGGTGTCGGCCTGAGTCTCGTGCGGCCATCCGAAGGCGCGGCAGATCCCGGTCTTCCAGTCCGTGCCCCGCGGGATCTCGGGCCAGCGCGTGATACCGAGTGCCCGCGGGGTGACGCACTGCCACACGTCGACGAACGGATGCCCGACGATGCGCACATGGCGCCCGTGCGGCCCCCGGGCGACGGCATCCGCGATCCTCGACTCCTTCGAGCCCGGCACGAGGTGGTCGACGAGCACGCCGTAACGCCGCTTCGCGGACGGAGGCTCGTCGGCGAGCAGCTCGTCGAGGAGGTCCACGCCCTGCAGGTACTCGACCACGACGCCCTCGACGCGGAGATCGGCACCCCACACCTTCTCGACGAGCTCCGCGTCGTGCTTGCCCTCGACGAGGATGCGGCTCGGCAACGCGATGCGCGCGCGCTGGTCTCCGACGGCGAAGGACCCGGATGCCGTGCGCTGCGGTGCCTGTGTCTTCGGCACCGGGGGCGCCAGCCGCACAGGCCTGCCCTCGATGAGGAAGCCGCCGCCGAGCGGGAACAGACGCTTGCGGCCCTTCCAGTCCTCGAGTTCGACGTTTCCGCCCTGCACGCGGGTGACCGCTCCGCAGTACCCGTCGTCGGCGACCTCGACGACGAGATCGAGCTCGGCGGGGACCGTCGGCACCTGCTTCGCACCGCGCTCGCGCCAACCCGATGCGAGCACATCCGATCCGTACCTGTCGTCCATGCCTTCCAGCGTATGCGTCTCCGCTGAGGGCGAACGGCGATCCGCTCTCGGATGCTGTCGCGTGTCGGGCTGTGTGAATAGACTCGGGACATGGGGCTCGCCTGCCGGTCGGAGGGAAAACGATGAAGACACGGTGGCTGGCGCTGAGCGCCGCGGTCGTCGCCGTCGCGGCGGGTCTTGTCACTTCCGGGGCCGCCTCCGCGACCGATCCCCTCACGCTCGACTCGGGGTACGTGACCGATGCCGCGGGTGTCCTCAGCGCGAGTGAGAAGGACGCCGTCGAAACGCGGCTCCAGGAGCTCACCGAGAACTCGTCCGCCGATCTCTTCGTCGTCTTCGTCGACGAGTTCACCTCGCCGAACGACCGCGTCGAATGGGCGGACACGACGGCGACGCGCAGCAACCTCGGTCCCGATCAGTACCTGCTCGCGATCGCGACCGATCAGCGCAGCTACTACATCTCTGCGGCCGAGGGCGGGCCGTTGAGCAACTCCCGCCTCGACGACATCGAGCAGGAGATCCAGCCCCTGCTCGCACAGGACGACTGGGACGGAGCGATACTCCTCGCCGCCGACGAGATCCAGGGCGATGGCGGCGCGGGCGCCCTGCAGGCGTTCCTCGTCGTGGCCGGGCTCATCGCTCTCGCTCTCGTGGCGTGGCTGGTCATCGCTCTCGTCCGGCGGAGCCGCCGGGCGGCCGCGATCCGCAAGCGCGGGGCGATGCCGGAGCATCCGGACCCCGCCGACCCGTTCTCGACGCTGACCGATGAGCAGGTGCAGACGCAGGCGGGTTCCGCTCTCGTGCAGGCCGACGACGCCATCACCTCGAGCCGCGAGGAGCTGGGGTTCGCGATCGCGCAGTTCGGTGAGAGCGCGACGGCCGAGTTCACGACCGCCGTCGATCAGGCGAAGGCGAAGCTGTCGGAGGCCTTCGACCTCAAGCAGAAGCTCGATGACGAGATCGAGGACACGGTGCACGAGCAGCGCGCCTGGAACATCCGGATCATCCGGATCGCCGACGAGATCGACGACCTCCTCGACGCGAACACCGAAGCCTTCGACTCCCTCCGCAAGCTCGAGCAGAACGCCCCGCAGGAACTCGAACGCGTGCGTCGCGAGCGCGCCGCACTCGCGCCCGTACTCGCCGGAGCGGCGCCGGCCCTGGCGACGCTCTCGGCGACCTACGCGGCCGAAGCGCTGAGCACCGTCGCCGACAACCCCGCCCAGGCTCAGGAGCGTGCGGGCCTCGCCGACCACGCGATCGAGGCGGCGGGCCAGGCGATCGCGGCCGGCCGCACGGGCGAAGCAGCGTTCGCCATCCGCACGGCCGAGCAATCCGTCGCCCAGGCGACACAACTCGTGCAGGCGATCACGGCGCTCGGCTCGGATCTCGCCGCCGTCGAGACACAGGCGCAGGCGCTCGTGGCCGAGCTGCAGGCCGATGTCGCCGCCGCGCAGCAGCTCCCCGACACCGGCGGAGCACTCTCCGCAGCCGCGTCCACGACCCTGCAGTACCTGCAGGCCGCGCAGGTCGATCTCAGCGGCACCGCGCGCAATCCGCAGCGCGCTTTCGATGCCCTGTCTGCCGCGAACGCCCAGATCGATGCCGCGATCGCGCAGGGGCGCGAGGCGCTCGAGCGCACTCGGCGCGCGGAGCAGATGCTCGAGCAGACCCTGACCCAGGCGGGCTCCGAGATCCGCACCGCCCGGGAGTTCATCGAGACCCGACGCGGAACGGTCGGGTCCACCGCCCGCACCCGCCTCTCGCAGGCCGATGCGAGCCTCACGCAGGCGGTCGCCCTCCGCACCACCTCGCCCGACGCCGCGCTCACCGAGGCCACCCGCGCCCTCGATCTCGCACGACAGGCGATCTCCTCCGCGTCCGCCGACGTGTCCGCCTACGACTCCCGTGGATACGACGGCTGGGGCAGCGGGCCGTTCGGAAACTCCGGGGGCTCCGGCTCGTCCGGTGGTTCCGGCCTCGGTGGCGACATCCTCGGCGGCATCATCGGCGGCCTCCTCGCGGGCGGAGGTGGTGGCAGTCGATCCTCCTCCCGGAGCAGCGGCTGGCGCTCGAGCGGAGGCGGTGGATTCCGCAGCTCCGGCTTCGGGGGCGGCCGCTCCAGCGGCGGGCGCAGCGGCCGCTCGGGAGGTGGGCGCTTCTGAACCTCATAGGCCACTCGACAAGACTTCGATTCCGACCCTCTGAAAGGAACCTCGCATGACCAAGCAGTCCATCTTCGGACGAATCTCGACCCTCGTCCGCGCGAACATCAACTCGCTCCTCGACTCTGCCGAAGACCCGCAGAAGATGATCGATCAGCTCGTGCGCGACTACACGAACAGCATCGCCGATGCCGAGTCCGCGATCGCCGAGACGATCGGCAACCTGCGCCTGCTCGAGCGCGACCACGAAGAAGACGTGCAGTCGGCCACCGAGTGGGGCAACAAGGCCCTCGCTGCCAGCCGCAAGGCCGATGAGATGCGCGGCTCCGGCGACACCGCCGACGCCGACAAGTTCGACAACCTCGCGAAGATCGCGCTGCAGCGTCAAATCAGCGCCGAGCGCGAGGCCCGCGGTGCAGAGCCGCAGATCGCCGCTCAGACCGAGATCGTCGACAAGCTCAAGAGCGGCCTGAACGGCATGAAGGACAAGCTCGGCGAGCTCAAGAACAAGCGCAGCGAGCTTCTCGCACGCGCCAAGGTCGCCGAGGCGCAGACCAAGGTGCAGGACGCCGTCGGATCGATCAACGTGCTCGATCCCACGAGCGAGCTGGGCCGCTTCGAAGACAAGGTCCGCCGTCAGGAGGCCATCGCGCAGGGCAAGATCGAGCTCGCGGCGTCGAGCCTCGACGCCCAGTTCGAGAGCCTCGAGGACCTCGGAGAGCTCACCGAGGTCGAGGCGCGCCTCGCTGAGCTGAAGGCCGGCGGCACCGCTCCCCGTCAGGCCCTCGAAGGCAACTGATCCCCCCGCGGATGCCCCGGACTCGCCGTCCGGGGCATCCGCACTTCCTCTTTCCCGGGAGGCACCCATGGTGCGATTCCTCGTCGTCCCGCAATGGCAGGGATCACCGGCCGCACGCGCGATGCTCCTCGTCGACGGCGCATCGGCCATCGCCGGCGACCTGCCGCGCGCCCGCACGACCACCCTCGACGTGCCGGTCGAAGCCGGCGAGTCGCTGGGGACCGGCGTGCGGCGGCTCAGCGCTCTGCTGCGCACCCGCGAACTGATCCGCGAGCACCTCACCGACGAGTACAGCGTGCTGATCGGTGGAGACTGCAGCATCACGGTCGCCGCCCTCGACGCGCTGCCCGGCGGCACCGACGACCTGGCCGTGGTGTGGTGCGACGCTCACGCCGACCTGAACACGCCGGAGACCTCTCCGTCCGGGGCGTTCTCCGGCATGGCGCTCCGCGCGATCCTGGGCGAGGGAGAGCCGCAACTCGCGCTCACCGCTGCCCTCCCCCGAGAACGCATCGTCACGGTCGGAATGCGTGCCCTCGATGATGCCGAGGTCGACGAGATCTCTTCGTTCGCCCACCTGCAGGTCGCCGACCTCGACGACACGGACGCGCTGCTCGATGCCGTCCGCGCGACCGGCGCCTCACGGGTCTGGGTGCACATCGACGTGGATGTGCTCGATCCCGCCGAGATCACCGGAGTCTCCGATCCCGCGCCGTTCGGCACGACCCCGGCGGCGCTCGCCTCGGCCATCCGCCGACTCCGCGAAGACATCCCGCTCGCGGGTGCCACGATCTCGGGCTTCGCCCCGCGCACCCCCGCCGACGCGGTGGACGACCTCGGTGCGATCCTGCGTCTGATCGGTGCCGTCGCATGACGACGGACTGGAGACCCGCGGCCGAGGAGGCACTGGCCCGCGGCCGACGCTTCGACCGCCGCATCCCCTCCTTCCTCCTCCGCTCCCCCGTGAGCCGGATCGGCTACGCCTGGGGGACGGCCGTGGGATGGCTCTGGGGGTCGCTGTGGAGCACCGGTCCCGTCGAACGCCGCGGCGGACTCTGGATCTTCCGGGGAATGCCCACGTGGACCTTCAACCGCGGCGGCGTGTGCGTCGGAGGATGCTTCCTCACCGGTGACGTGCGTCCGACCGACGCCGTCCTGCGTCACGAGGCGGTCCACAAGGCTCAGTGGCTGCGGTACGGCTTCCTCATGCCGGTGCTGTACTTCGTCGCCGGGCGCGACCCGCTGCGCAACCGCTTCGAGATCGAAGCCGGGCTGGAGGACGGCAACTACGTGCGCCGCTCCCACTGACGGTCAGCGATCGACCGGAACGTTCAGCGATCGATCGGGAGCAGACCGAAGCGCTCGGGAGCGTGGATCGACGTCGCCTCGACCGCGAGGCTCATCGTGAGGTGATCGACGATGTCGGCGGTGCCGAGGTAACCGCCGAGAAGCGTGACCTGGGTGGAGACCTCGTCATCGCAGAGCATCTCGTCGGCCCACGCGCACGTGGCGCGCGCGAGTGCCTGACCCGGGGCGCAGGAACGACCGGAACCCGGAGCACCCGAGCGGTCTGCGCGTGCCAGCCAGGTCACGGTCATGCGTGCCGGCGCGTCGATGACCTGGATATCGGCAGCGGTCGGAACTTCGATGAAGATCCGACCCGATGCGCACAGCGGGAGCGTGGAGAGGAACATCTCGAGGTCGACGAGCGACTTCTCATCGGCCGTCACGAGGTGGTGCGAGCGCTGACGAGCGGCACGGCGCGCTGCGCGTGTGCTGCGGATGTCGAACGAGGTGTCCATGGTTCCTCCATCGTAACACCGATGAAGGCATGCCTAACCTTGCTCCGCGATTCGCCTCACCCGACGGGCTCGACGAGTGCCGCGGTCAGCGCCGCGAGCTCGGCATCCGTCATCCCCTGCGCCCGCAGATAGTCGGCCGCCGACCCCCAGCGCTCGTCGACCATCTCGAGAAGACGGCGCATCACCGGAGCCGGGGACTGCGTCGCGAGAGCGACGGCGTTGACGGCTTCGGGGTGGAGCTCGGTCAGGTATGCGGCGATCCGACGGTTCCGCTCGGGTGGGAGTTGCGACTCGGTCAGCGCATAGTCCTCGATCACCGCCTCGCGATCGGCACCCACGGCCGACAGTGCCAGTGCGACCGTCACCCCTGTGCGGTCCTTGCCGACCGTGCAGTGGACGAGCGTCGGCTCCCCCGCCGCGATGATGCGGATGGCCTCGACGAGCCTCCCACCGCTCTCCTCGAGGAGATGCAGGTAGAGGTCTTCGAGACTCGTGTCGGTCTCGAAGAACGAGCGCACGGACCCCAGGAACAGCGGGAGGTGGGTGGTATCCGGACCGACGATCTCGCTGGGCTCCGCCGCCACCTCCTCGCCGTCGCGCAGATCGACGATGTGCGCGACACGTCCGCGGAGCTCCTCGGCCCCCTTCGCCGTCGCTCCGGAGAGCTGACCGGAGCGCAACAGGATGCCCTGACGGATGCGACCGCCTGCCGCCGGCATCCCGCCGACGTCGCGGACGTTGTTGACGCCGCCGACGTCGAGCACGCTCATGGCCGGGCCTGCGGCGAACGGGCCGGTACGGGGTATCGCCCGGCGACCACGACGCGGTTGAACGCGTTGATCGACACGCACGCCCAGCTCAGGGCTGCGTATTCCTTCTCGGTGAACACGCTGCCGACGCGGTTGTACACCTCGTCGGACACCCCCTCGTCCGAGATGAACGTGAACGCCTCGGCGAGTTCGAGCGCCGCGCGTTCGCGCTCGCTGAACACGCCGCTCTCGCGCCAGGTCGCGATCTGCATCATGGTGTCGGCGTCGATACCGGCAGCCTCGGCACGGTCGACGTGGATGCGTGTGCAGTAGGCGCAGCCGTTCAGCTGCGAGCAGTGGATCATGACGAGCTCCTTGAGACGATCGTCGATGCCATTGGCGGCGCAGATCTCTCCGACGGTGCGGGAGAACGCATCGAGGGCCTGGTAGGCGGTCGGCTCGGTCTTGGAGAGGTGCACTCGCGTCTCGCTCATGACTCCATGATATTCGGCTGTCGGTGTCGGACGGCCGACGCATTCCGTCATCAAGAAATGCACAACGCCAATCCCATCCGCCGTTGATTGAACTTTTAGACAAGCCCGAGAGCGTTCTAGATGCTCACTTTGATCCGCCATTTCGCGATGCCTGCTCCAGGGGCGCAGAATATGGGCGTGGCGATCGACATCAGCGAGTTCAGCTATCTTCCCGCGCAGGCCGAGGCGCTCGGCCTCCCCGTTCCTCCGGTCGAACGGCTCACCCTCCCCCTGCCGGATGGCCGCACGGTCAGCGCACTGCGCTTCGGGACGGAACCCGCCCGTGTGACGCTGCTGCACGGTGCCGGTCTGAACGCGCACACCTGGGACACCACAGCGCTCGCCCTCGGCACCCCGCTCCTCGCGATCGACCTCGCCGGGCACGGAGACTCGTCCTGGCGCGACGACCTCGACTACACGCCGCGCACCCTCGCCGTCGACGTGGCCGCGGCGCTCGATGCCTGGACCGACGTACCGCAGATCGTCGTCGGACAGTCCCTGGGCGGCCTGACCGGCGCGGCGCTGGCGGCGAGCCGCGCCGATCTCGTCGCCGAGCTCATCGTCGTCGACATCACCCCCGGCATCGACACCTCCGCCGGTCCCGCGGCCCTCCGCGAGTTCTATGCCGGGCCCGTGGACTTCGCGACCCGCGATGAACTCGTCGACAAGGCGATCGCGCTCGGGTTCGGCGGTACACGCCCCGAGACCGAGCGAGGTGTGTTCCTGAACACCCGCGTGCGACCGGACGGACGCATCGAGTGGAAGCACCATTTCGCGCACCTCGCCGCGCAGGCTCTCGCATCCCACGCCCCGGGCACCCCGGCGGCACCGTCCGTCCTGCACGAGACGGGATGGGACGACCTCGCCGCCGTCCGCGCTCCCCTGACCGTGATCCGGGCGACGCGGGGATTCGTCAGCGAAGCGGATGCCGATGACCTGCAGCGCCGCATCCCGACCGCACGCGTCGTGGTGTTCGATGCCACCCACAACGTTCAGGAGACCGCTCCCGTCGAGCTCGCCGAGTTCGTCGCCGCAGCCTCCGCGTCGGTGTGAAACGGAATGTGACGTCGCGTTCCACACCGCACCCTTCGATTTCTCGCTCATCCCTAGGCTCGTTCAACCGGCACACAGCACCTGCCGCACCGAGAGGAAACCATCATGTTCCGACGCTCCCGACGCGTAGCGCTCATCTCCGCGCTCGCCGCCACCGCTGTCATCCTCAGCGCGTGCTCCGGCAGTCCGCAGCCCGCCGCCACCTCGACCGGTGAGGTCGACCCCGACGCGACCCTCCACGTGGGTCTCGTGCTCGAGCCGACCAACCTCGACATCCGGCACACCAGTGGCGCGGCACTCGAGCAGATCCTCATCGACAACATCTACGAGGGCTTGGTCACCCGTACCCAGGACAACGAGATCGAGGCGCGCATCGCCTCGGACTACTCGGTCTCCGACGACGGCCTGACCTACTCGTTCACGCTCAACGACGGAGTGATCTTCCACGACGGCTCGCCCCTGACGTCGGCCGATGTCGTCGCGTCGTACGAGCAGGTGCGCACCGACGAGACCATCCAGGGCAACGCGGAGTTCGCCTCGGTCTCCTCGATCACCGCGCCCGACGAGAAGACCGTCGAGATCGTGCTCTCCGAGCCGAACCAGAACTTCCTCTTCGCCCTGACCGGTCCCGCCGGCCTGGTGTTCAAGAGCGGCGACACCACCGACCTGCAGACGGCGGAGAACGGCACCGGACCCTTCACCCTCACCCGCTGGAACAAGGGCAGCACGATCACGTTCGCGCGCAGCGACGCCTACTGGGGCGAGCCCGCCGGCGTCGCGTCGGTCGAGTTCCAGTACATCCCCGACTTCACCGCGGGTGTGAACGCCGCGATCGCGGGCGACGTCGACGTGCTGACCGCCGTCGACCCGAACCTCGCGTCGCAGCTCGAGGACTCGGGCGACTTCACCCTCACCACGGGTCGTACGACCGACAAGGCCACGCTCGCGTTCAACAACGCGAAGGCGCCGCTCGACGACGTTCGCGTGCGCGAGGCGCTGCGCCTGGCGATCGACCACGACGCGCTCATCGAGGCGGCCGGCGCGGGCACCCCGCTCTACGGACCGATCCCCGAGCTCGACCCGGGCTACGAAGACCTCTCCGATGTCGTCTCCTACGACCCCGAGCGCGCGAAGGAACTCCTGGCGGAGGCCGGGCAGGAGGATCTCGAGCTGACCCTCACGATCCCCTCGTTCTACGGCACCACCGTGCCGAAGGTGCTCATCTCGGACTTCGCGAAGGTGGGCGTCACCCTCGACGTCGACTCGGTCGAGTTCGCCACCTGGCTCGAAGACGTCTACACGAACCACGACTACGACCTCAGCTACGTGCTGCACGTCGAGCCGCGTGACTTCGGCAACTTCGCGAACCCGGACTACTACTTCGGGTACGACAACGCCGAGGTGCAGAGCCTCTACGCCGAGGCCCTCGCCGAGGTCGACCCCGACAAGTCCGCCGATCTCCTCGCCCAGGCGGCGCGGATCGTCTCGGAGGACCACGCGGCCGACTGGCTGTACAACGGCCAGACGATCACGGCGGTCGCGCCGATCGTCACCGGCTTCCCCGAGGACTCGATCAACTCGCGCATCAACCTGGCCGGCGTGACGGTCTCGTCCGCCGAGTAGGCGGCGGTCTCGTCCTCCGTGATCCGTTACGCGCTCGTTCGAGGAGCCCTGCTCATCGCAGGGCTCCTCGTCGCGAGCGCCCTCATCTTCCTCACCCTGCGCGTCTTCCCGGGTGATGTCGCCCAGCTCATCGCCGGCACCCAGGCATCGCCGGCCGAGGTCGAAGCGCTGCGCGAATCGCTCGGCCTGAACCGGCCGCTCCTGTCGCAGTACATCGACTGGATCGGAGGCATCTTCCGCGGAGACCTCGGCACGTCACTGCTCTCCGGCGCCTCGGTCGGCGATGAGCTCCTGCTCAAGGCGCAGGTCACGGTGCCGCTCGGGCTGATGTCGCTCCTCATCGCCGTCGTGATCGCGATCCCCTTCGGCATCCTCGCCGCGCTGGCTCGCGGACGGCGCGCAGGCACCGCGCTGAGTGTCGGCGCGCAGACCCTCGCCGCCGTACCCGTCGTCTGGGCCGGCATGATGCTCATCGTCGTCTTCTCGGTCTGGCTCGGGTGGTTGCCCCCGCAGGGCTTCCCCCGCACCGGGTGGAGCACGCCCGGCGAGGCCATCGAGGCGCTCCTCCTGCCAGCTCTCACGATCGGGATCGTGGAGGGTGCCATGCTCATGCGCTTCGTGCGCAGTGCGACCCTGCAGGCGGCCGGCCAGGACTTCGTCCGCACGGCGGCGGCCAAGGGACTCACGCGTACGCAGGCGCTGATCCGACACGGCATCCCCGCCGTCGGGCTGTCGATCATCACGGTGCTCGGCCTGCAGGTCGCCGGCATCATCGTGGGCTCCGTCGTGATCGAACAGCTGTTCACCCTCCCGGGCATCGGACGGATGCTGGTGGCGGACGTCGGCACCCGCGACCTCATCAAGGTGCAGAGCGAGCTCCTCGTGCTCACCGGCTTCGTGCTCGTGATCGGATTCCTGGTCGACCTGCTCCACCGTACGATCGACCCGCGCCAGAGGGAGGCATGATGGCTCCGCTGTGGCTCCGCCGCCTGTGGGCGACCCCGACGGGCGCCTTCGGCCTGATCGTCGTCGCCCTCATCGGCCTGACAGCCCTCGTCGGGCTGTTCTGGACGCCGTTCGACCCGCAATCCTCGACCATCAGCGACCGGTGGCTCGGTCCGAGCTGGCCGCACCTCCTGGGCACCGACGACACCGGGCGCGACATCCTGAGCCTCATCATGGCGGGGGCGCGCACGACGGTGTTCGTCAGCATCGGTGCCGGAGTCGTCGCCACCGTCGTCGGCATCGCCCTCGCCGCGCTCGGCGCCCTCACCGCCCGGTGGCTGCGCGAGACGATCGCGGTTCTGGTCGACATCCTGATCGCCTTCCCGGTGCTCCTGATCGCGATGATGATCTCCTCGGTCTGGGGCGGCTCCCTCTGGGTCGTGATCTGGGCCGTGGGCATCGGCTTCGGCGTGAACATCGCGCGCGTCACCCGCCCCGAGCTGCGGAGGGTGCAGCAGAGCGACTTCATCCTCGCGGCGAAGGCATCCGGCCTCACTCCCGCGCAGAGCCTGCTGCGCCACCTCCTCCCCAACGTCGCTCCGGTGTTCATCGTGCAGCTGTCGTGGTCGATGGCCGTCGCCGTGCTGGCCGAAGCCGGACTGTCGTACCTCGGCTTCGGCGCGTCGGTCGTCGAGCCCAGCTGGGGCCTGCTGCTCGCCGACCTGCAGCGCTACATCGGCGTGCACCCGCTCTCGGTGATCTGGCCGGGTCTCACGATCACCCTCACCGTCCTCGCCCTGAATCTCCTCGGCGACGCCCTGCGCGAAGCCACCGACCCCACGCTGCGCCACCGCCGCGCCGAGACGCACACCCCCGGAGTGGTCGCATGAGCCTCGTCGTCGAAGACCTGACCGTCGAGATCGACGGGCGTCGCGTCGTCGACGGCGTCTCGTTCGAGGTCGCGGACGGCGCCCGTCTGGGCCTGATCGGCGAGTCCGGGTCGGGCAAATCACTCACCGCTCTCGCGATCCTCGGGCTCCTGCCCGACGGCGCGACGGCGGCGGGCAGCATCCGCTGGAACGGCACGGAACTGGTCGGGATGCCGGACCGCGAGCTCGCCCGACTGCGCGGTGACGAGATCGGCATCGTGTTCCAGGAGCCGCGCACCGCCCTCAATCCGATCCGCACGGTCGGTCGGCAGATCGCCGAGGCGATCCGCATCCACGAGGGCATCGGGCGACGCGAAGCGCGCGCACGCGCGGTTCAGGAAGCCGCCCGCGTGCGGCTCCCCGATCCGGAGTCGATCGTCGATCGCTACCCGCACCAGCTCTCCGGCGGCCAGCGCCAGCGCGTCGCGATCGCGATGGCACTCGCCTGCCGCCCGCGCGTGCTCATCGCCGACGAGCCGACCACGGCGCTCGACGTCACGATCCAGTCCGAGATCCTGGCGCTCCTGCTGCACCTCGTCGAGGACGAGGGCATGTCGCTCGTCTTCATCACCCACGACCTCGCCGTCCTCGCACAGGTCGCCACCGAAGGCGTGGTTCTCGAACACGGGCGCGTCGTCGAGTCCGCTCCGGTCTCGACGTTGCTCACCGCACCGAGCTCGCCGATCACGCAGGGGCTGCTCCGCGATGCGACGGCGACGCTGTGGCGCCCGGACGGAGGCATCGCATGAGTCTCGTCGAAGCGCGTGGGCTGACCCGCGAGTTCATCGTCCCGAAGCGCTCGCCCCTCGAGCGCACACGTCGGCAGACGGCGCTCGAGCCGACCGACCTCGACATCATCGAGGGCTCGTCCGTCGGGATCATCGGCGAGTCCGGTTCGGGGAAATCGACACTGGTGCGCCTGCTGCTGGGCCTCGACAGACCGACATCGGGGACGGTGACCGTCGGCGGACGGCGCGTGGACGCGTCGGCATCCGCGACGTCCCTCCGGTGGCTGCGCCGACAGACGGGACTCGTCTTCCAGGACCCCTACGCCTCCCTCGACCCGCGCATGACCGCCGGGCAGATCGTTCGCGAGCCGCTGTGGGCCCTCGGCATCGACGGCGATCATCGGGCGCGTGTGCGCGAGGTGCTCGCCCGGGTCGGGCTGGAGCCCGATGCCGGCGACAGATATCCACACGAGTTCTCCGGCGGGCAGCGACAACGCATCGCGTTGGCTCGTGCGATCGTGCACGGCCCCCGCATCCTCATCGGCGACGAGCCGCTCTCGGCCCTCGACGTGACGGTACGGGCGCAGATCCTCGAGCTCCTCGTCGATCTGCGACGGACGACCGACCTCACCCTCGTGCTCGTCTCGCACGACATCGGTGTGGTGCAGAACCTCAGCGACACCGTGGTGGTGATGAAGGACGGCCGGATCGTCGAGCGCGGCACGACCGGCGACGTGCTCCTGCGCCCGCAGCACGACTACACGAAGGCTCTGCTGGCCGCGATCCCGGTCATCCCGCGCGATCAGTGACCGCGACCGGAGGCCAGGAACCGACGGCGGCGCGCGACCGGTCTCAGCGCGCGCTTCATGTACACGGTGCCGAGCTCACGACCGAACTTGTGGCCGACCCGGGCCATGCGCCCCGCCTCCACGAAACCGAGGCGAGCGTGCAGACGGATCGACGCCTCGGCACCGCTGTCGCTGATGACCGCGACCATCTCGCGGATGCCGAACTGCTCGCAGGCGTCGATCAGCGCCTGGAGCAGCGCGCCACCGAGGCCCTTTCCGCCGGCGCCAGGGCCGAGGTAGATCGAGTCCTCGACCGTGTAGCGATAGGCGTTCTTGCCCGCCCAGGGCTGCGCGAGCGCATAGCCGATGACCACCCCGGAAGGTGACACCGCGACGAGGAACGGGAGCCCGAGCCGATCCAGCAGGGCGAACTTGTCGCGCCAGTACGGGATGCTGCTGCTCTTCTCGTCGAGCGTGACGGCGGAGTTGCTCACGAAGTGGTTGTAGATCTCGCGCACGGAGGGCAGATCACCGGGGCGGGCGGGACGGATCGTGTACGAGAAGATCTCGGGGGCCGCCGCAGGACGCAGGTGGCGCGGAAGGATGCGGCGTCGGTCCCCCGGTTCGAACTGCATGCGCTCAGCTTAGGGATCCGGGGCGTTCGCCCTCTACCCGCCAGTCGATCGGCGCCGCTCCCAGGCCCTCGAGCAGCTCGTTCGCGCGGGAGAACGGGCGGGACCCGAAGAAACCGCGACGCGCCGACAGCGGCGAGGGGTGGGCCGACGCGATGACCGGCGTCACCCCCAGGAGCGGACGCAGGTTCTCGGCGTCCTTGCCCCATAGGATCGCGACGAGCGGGCGGTCGCGCGCGACGAGCGCCCGGATCGCGGCTTCGGTGACTTTCTCCCACCCCCACCGCCGGTGCGAGCCCGCCACGCCCGGCTGCACGGTCAGCACCCGGTTGAGCAGCAGCACCCCCTGATCGCTCCACGCCGAGAGGTCGCCGTGCGGCGCGGGCGGGATGCCGAGATCGCTCTCCCGCTCGCGGTAGATGTTGGCGAGGCTGCGCGGCAGCGGCCGCACGTCGCGGTCGACCGCGAACGAGAGTCCGATCGGATGACCGGGGGTCGGATAGGGATCCTGACCGGTGATGAGAACCCGCACATCGGCGAGCGGTCGCCGGAACGCCCGGAGCACGTTCGCGCCGTCCGGAAGGTATCCACGCCCCGCCTGCACCTCGCCGCGCAGACGCTCGCCCAGGGCGGTGATGTCGTGCTGCACGGGCGCGAGCGCCTCCGCCCATCCCGGGTCGATCTCGCCATCCGCGGCGAGCTCGGCGAGGGTGCGGGCCATCGTCATTCGGCGGAGCGCACGCGCAGCGGTCCGCGCGCCAGCAGGTGCTGAGCCGACTGCGCGACCGGACGCATCGTGACGAGGTCAAGGTTCACGTGCCCCGGCGCATCGAGCGCGTAGGCGATGACGTCGGCGACGTCTCCGGCGACGAGCGGAGCCTCGACTCCGGCGTAGACGGCTTCGGCGGCGACGGAGTCCCCGCCGAGACGGTTGAGGGTGAACTCCTCGGTGTGCACCATTCCCGGTGCGACCTCGACCACGCGGATCGGCTCGCCGTTCAGCTCCTGACGGAGCACCCGGACGAGCATCGCCTCGGCGGCCTTCGCCGCGTTGTACCCGGCTCCGCCCGCGTACGCGGTCTGGGCCGCCGTCGACGTCACGAACACCGTGTCGGCGTGGCCGTCGGCTGCTGCGGCGCGGCGCAACAGCGGAAGCAGGCCCTTCACGAGCCGCTGCGTCGAGAGCACGTTCGCCTCGAACATCCACTGCCAGTCCTCGACCGAGCCATCCTCGATGCGGTCGGTCCCGCGCGCTCCCCCGGCCACCTGCACGAGCGCGTGCACGGGGCCGCTGGCCTCCAGCTCGGCGATGAGGGCATCGACGGCGGCGGAGTCGGTCAGGTCGCAGGCGATGGCGGATGCCCCGGTCTCGGCCACGAGGGTGGTGAGACGATCCTCCCGCCGGGCGACGCCCACGACGTCCCATCCGCGCGAGCGGAGCTCCCGCACCGTCGCCGCCCCGATCCCCGAGCTCGCTCCCGTCACAACTGCACGTCTGTTCACCATGCCTCCACCGTACGATGTTCCGCGGTTTTTCGCCGATCGGGACTGTTACGTCACATTTCCCACTCTTTGTTGACAGGAGGGAATATTCCGTACTCTCGCTGAAACGGCATCCGCCATCCGCTCATCGATCGTTCCAGGGGGAACAACATGTCCGCACCCGAGACCTGGCGTTTCGAGACCAAGCAGATCCACTCCGGCGCTGCGCCCGACCCGGTGACGAAGGCACGTGCCACGCCGATCTACCAGACCACGTCGTACGTGTTCGACAGCGCAGACCACGCGGCGAACCTCTTCGCCCTGGCCGAGTTCGGCAACATCTACACCCGCATCCAGAACCCGACGCAGGACGTCCTCGAGCAGCGCCTCGCGGCCCTCGAGGGAGGCACGGGAGCACTGGTGCTCTCAAGCGGCCAGGCGGCATCGACCTTCGCGATCCTGAACATCGCCGAGGCCGGCGACCACTTCGTCGCCTCGAGCTCGATCTACGGCGGCACCTACAACCTCTTCAAGTACACGCTCGCCAAGCTCGGCATCGAGGTCACGTTCGTCGAGAACCAGGACGACCCCGAGGAGTGGCGCCGCGCCGTCCGCCCGAACACCAAGCTGTTCTTCGCCGAGACGATCGGCAACCCACAGATCAACGTCCTCGACATCCGCGCCGTCGCCGACGTCGCCCACGCCAGCGGTGTGCCGCTCATCGTCGACAACACGATCGCCACCCCGTACCTGATCCGTCCGTTCGAGCACGGCGCCGACATCGTGATCCACTCGGTCACCAAGTTCCTCGGCGGCCACGGCACGACGATCGGCGGCGTGATCATCGACGGCGGTTCGTTCGAGTGGTCGAAGAACGTCGAGAAGTTCCCGGGGCTCACCGTTCCGGACCCCTCGTACCACGGGGCCAGCTACACGACCGCGGTCGGCGACCCGCTCGCGTACATCATCAAGGCCCGCGTGCAGCTGCTCCGCGACCTCGGATCCGCGATCGCCCCGCAGAGCGCGTGGAACCTGATCCAGGGCGTCGAGACGCTGTCGCTGCGCATCGAGCGCCACGTGCAGAACGCGCAGGAGATCGCCGAGTGGCTCGACGGACGCGATGACGTCGCGACCGTCAACTACTCGGGGCTGCCGTCCTCCCCCTGGTACGCCAAGGCCAACGAGTACGCGCCCAAGGGCGTCGGAGCGGTGCTGTCGTTCGAGCTGAAGGGCGGTGTCGAGGCGGGTCGCGAGTTCGTGAACAGCCTCTCGCTGTTCAGCCACCTGGCGAACATCGGCGACGTGCGCTCGCTCGTCATCCACCCGGCATCGACCACTCACGCGCAGCTCAGCCCCGAGCAGCAGCTCACGGCGGGCGTCACGCCCGGCCTCGTGCGCCTCTCGGTCGGCATCGAGAACGTCGACGACCTCAAGGCCGACCTCGACCAGGCCCTGGCCGCTGCCCGTCGCGTCTCGGAGGCCGCTCGCGCCTGACGATTCGTCCACCACGGATGCCTCGGACTCCCGGAGTCCGGGGCATCCGTGTCTTCCGGCGGCGTAACGTTCGCCGCTCGACCCGCAGGTCACGCGAGAATGGAAGCATGGACTGGCAGACGACCTCTGAAGACACGGTGCCCTCGGCGCTCGTGACGGAGGCCGACGTCCGGCTGCTCCGCGCGCGACCTCCGGCGACCGGCGCCTGGCGCGACGGCGATCCGGTGGGCGGACGCCGCTTCTCTCGGTCCGGCGCGTTCCGGACCGAGAGCGGGGCCGAGCTCCCCAGCATCCGCATCGCCTACGAGTCCTGGGGCGAGCTGAACGCCGCCGGCGACAACGCGGTGCTCGTGCTGCACGCCCTCACCGGCGACAGCCACGTGCGCGGCGAGGCCGGTGCGGGGCATCCGACCGCCGGATGGTGGGAAGAGCTCACCGGTCCCGGTGCGCCCCTCGACACCGACCGCTGGTTCGTCGTCGCCCCCAACATGCTCGGTGGCTGCCAGGGCTCGACCGGGCCCGCGAGCGTCGCCCCCGACGGCTACGAATGGGCCTCGCGCTTCCCGTACCTGACGATCCGCGATCAGGTCGCCGCTCAGGTGCGCCTCGCCGATGCCCTGGGCATCGACACGTGGGCCGCGGTCATCGGCGGCTCGATGGGCGGTATGCACGCGCTCGAGTGGGCGGTGACGCATCCGGAACGGGTCGAACGGCTCGCCGTGCTCTCGTCGCCTCCCGTGACCACCGCCGACCAGATCGCGCTCAACACCGTGCAGCTCGAGACGATCCGCATGGATCCGCGGTTCCAGGGCGGCGAGTACTACGACCTCGGCGACGGCGACGGCCCGCACCGGGGTCTGGCCCTCGCCCGACGGATGGCTCTGCTGAACTACCGCAGCCCGATCGAGCTCAATCAGCGGTTCCAGCGCTCCTGGCAGTCGGGGGTCTCACCGCTCGGGCACGGCGGGCGCTTCGCCGTCGAGTCGTACCTCGACTTCCACGGCAACAAGTTCACGCGCCGCTTCGACGCGAACAGCTACATCACGCTCGTCGAGGCCATGAACTCGCACGACGTCGGGCGCGACCGCGGCGGCGTGGAGGAGGCTCTGCGCACCGTGACCGCGACGACGCTCGTGCTGGGGATCGACAGCGACCGCCTCTTCCCGGTCGATGGCCAGCACCGCATCGCCCGGAGCATCCCGAACACCCTCGACGGCCACGACGCGGTCGTGCTGAACAGCGACTTCGGGCACGACGGGTTCCTCATCGAGAACGAGGCCGTGGGCGCTCACCTGCGGCGACTGCTCGACAGCTGACACCCCGACGGCTCACTCGCCGGCTCACTCCTCGACGAACCGCCACGGGAGTCCACCGGTCAGCAGACGACCCTGCTCCCAGGCGAAGTCGTGCCCGGTATCCGTCGGGATCACGCGCGTTCGGAACAGGGCCGGTGTCGACGGCGCGGCGAGCGCGGAAGCGGCGTCGGTGACCGCGATCAAACCGTGGAGTGTCATCCACGTCGGCGGGAACAGAGACCACTCCCCCGTCGCGTGCCGTTCGAGCGCCTGTGCCGGGGTCGTCCAGGCGTACTCGACGACCTCGTCGGGCGACGGGACGGGCGTGGCAGCCGGTGCCGCAGCGAGGAAGAACCACGTCCGGATCCGCGTGGGCGCCTCGGCGGGCGGATGCCACTGCGACAACGCCGACAGACCGGCGATCTCGAGGCCGACCTCCTCCTGCGTCTCTCGGATGGCGGCGCGTCGCGCGTCGTCGATCTCCCCGGAGCCGTGTCGCCGATCGTGTTCCTCCACTTTGCCGCCCGGGAAGACCCACGCGTCCGCGAAGGAACCCCGCTCGGGCCGACGGATCATCAGCACCTCGACGCCGCCGGTCGAGTCACGCACCAGCACGGCCGTTCCGGCCACCGGAAGAGCATCGGGGGTGAGCATCCCCTCACCCTACGACGATGCGCCCACCAGGGCAGCGGAGCGACGAGCCTCGACGCGGTACGAGAGCAGAGCGATCAGCAGACCGGCGATCGCGAGCACGGCACCGGTCCACGCGGGAGCCGTGAAGCCCCAGCCGACGGCGATCACGACGCCACCCAGGAACGCCCCGAGGCTGTTGCCGATGTTCAGCGCGGAGTGGTTCATGGCCGCGGCGATCGACTGATTGTCTTCGGCGACGTCCATGAGACGGGTCTGGATCGTCGGGCTCAGCACCGACGACACGAAGCCGACGATGAGCACCAAGAGGCTCAGCGAGATGATCCAGAACGAGAACACGGCGAGCAGGGCGAAGACGACCGCCATCGCCGCGAGTCCGAACAGCAGCGTGCGCCGCAGATCGATGTCGGCGAGATGACCGCCCACGAGGTTTCCGACCGTCATGCCGATGCCCATGAGCACCAGAACGATCGGCACCACCCACTCCGGTGACCCGGCCACCTCGGTCACCAACGGGGCGATGTAGCTGTACACGGCGAAGAACCCGCCGAAGCCGATCGCGCCGATGCCCAGAGTGAACCAGACCTGCCGGATGCGGAAGACGCCCAGTTCCTGACGCATCGTCCGGCCGGGGGAACCCGGGTGCTCGGGCACGAAGAACACGATGCAGATCGTCGCGAGGGCGAAGACGAGGGCGACGACGCCGAACGCGGCGCGCCATCCCCAGGCCTGGCCGAGGAAGGTGCCGAGCGGAACCCCGACGACGTTCGCGACCGTGAGGCCGGTGAGGATGAAGGCGACGCCCTTGGCGCGGTTGCCCGGCCCCATGACGTCGGCCGCGACGAGAGCGCCGATGCCGAAGTAGGCCCCGTGCGGGAGGCCGGCGAGGAAGCGCGACGCCCCGACCAGCTCGAACGTCGGCAGCACCACGGTGAGGGCGTTGAAGACCGTGAGCGCGATCGCCAGGACGATCATGACGCGGTGCCGCGGGAAGCGCGCGACGAAACCGGCGATGGTCGGCGCGCCCACCACGACGCCGAGCGCATACAGCGAGATGAGCCATCCGGCCTGGCTCAGCGCATCCTCCTGGCTCGAGGCCCAGAGGGAGGGAAGCAGGTCGGAGGCGATGTTCGGGAGCAGGCCCATGACGACGAACTCGGTCATGCCGATGCCGAAACTGCCGATGGCGAGAGAGAGGAGCGCCCTCTTCGCCGCACCCCTCGATTCAGTCGAGGGATTCACCGGTCCAGCCTACCGGCCCGCCGACGGCCCGAAGGCACCGGGGGTCGTCCCGAGCACGCGCCGGAAGTGTCGCGTGAGATGGGCCTGATCGTGGAACCCGGCCTGCGCCGCGGCGTCGGACGGTCGGATGCCGTCGACCAGGAGCCTTCGCGCGAGATCGATGCGTCGGCTCAGCACGTACTGATGCGGCGCGATGCCGTACGTGCGCGTGAAGGAACGCGTCAGATGGCTCGGATGCGCTCCCCATGCGGTGGCGATCTCGGAGAGGGTGAAGGACTCCGTGAAACGATCCTCGATGAGCGCCCGGAGGCGGCGAGCGAGCGGCGTGTCGCGAGAGGCAACGGTCGATGACCCGAGATGGGCGAGGATGCGCCCTCTCAGCGCGAGCGTCCACTGCTCGGCGGCGAGCAGGTCACCGGGCAGGGCGAGTGCGGCGTGGATGCGTCGCGCCGCCGCCGTCGCTCGCGGGTCGCGCACCGTCGGGTGGACGACCGACCTGCCCACCGCCTCGGCGGGGAGCCACGCCGGATCGAAGTACACGACACGTTTGCGATAGATGCGACCGTCCACGGTCGAACGCCCGTCGTGCGGGACGCCCGGGGGCAGCAGCGTCACCGCACCCGGCGCGGCGATGTGCGACGAACGATCGAGACCGTAGGCGACCGCTCCCTCGTCCACGAGCATCGCCGTCCAGACGTCGTGGGCGTGAAGCGGGTACGCGTGCTCGAAGGAGGCGTGATACACCTCCCGCACCGCGGGCACCGCGGGATGCCAGGCGTGCACGCGATCGACCATGCAAGAAACGTACAAGACGCCGCGGGCTTCCGGCGCGATCGTGGATACATGACCACCGCACTGCCGACGAGCACCCCCGCTGAACAGACCGCCCGCTTCGACACGAAGGTCGTCGTCCTCCTCGGCGACGACCTCGCCGCCTGGCAGGAGCTCAACGTGACCGCTTTCCTGATCTCCGGCATCACCGTGAGTGCACCCGATCTCACCGGCGGACCCTACCGCGACCGCGACGGCACGACGTATCTGCCGATGCTGCGTCAGCCCGTGCTCGTCATGACCGGGAACTCCGATCTCCTGCGCTCGGTTCGCGATCGTGCCTCCTCCCGAGACGATGTCGCGCTCGCGGTCTACACCCGCGAGCTCTTCGCGACAGGGCACGACGATGCCAATCGCGCCGCCGTCGCGGCCGTCGCAACGGCCGACCTCGATCTCGTGGGGCTCGCGCTCCGGGGTCCGCGCAACGCCGTCGACCGCATGCTCAAGGGCGCCCGCATGCACGCCTGAACGACGTGTGCGTTCTACTCGGCCTCGTCGATCGCACGCTCGAGACGCTCGATCTTGCCGTCGAGCTCGCCGGTGAAGCCGGGGCGGATATCGGCCTTGAGCACCAAGGACACGCGCGAGCCGAAGGGCATGACCGCCTCGGTGGCGCGTTTGACGACGTCCATCACGGTGTCCCAGTCGGGGCCCTCGATCTCAGTGAACATACTCGTCGTCCGGTGCGGCAGCCCGGACTCGCGGACGACGCGCACGGCGGCGGCCACGGCGACGTGGACGGAGCCGTCTTCGCGGCCGGTGCCGGAGGGAGCGACGGAGAAGGCGATCAGCATGGGGAACCTCGTGTCTCTTCGATGGCGGTGTGCGGGTCTCAGCGGGTCGCCGTCGCCCAGGGATCGATGACCCGACGGAAGGCCGCCGGCTGCTCGACCCACGGGTAGTGCCCGGCATCGGAGATCATCGCGAGTCGTGCGCCGAGCTGCTCGGCGTAGGCGCGGACGGGCGCGACGCCGGTGAGGATGTCGAGCGCACCGCCGGCGATGAGGGTCGGCGGCAGCGGCGCGCGGAGGATCCTCTCCCGGGCATCGGCGGGGATGCCGTCGAACCACGCCGTGGAGGCGGCGAGCGACATCCCGCCCACCGGCGCGTGGGACCTCTCGCGCTCGGTCCAGTGCCCATAGCCCGCCGGTTGCTCGCGCTCCCACGCTCGCTGGAACGCCTCTTCATCGGTGGGGTCCGGGCCGAGCATCGAGGCGAAGGCCTGCGCGACCTCGGGCTCTTCGCGATCCGCGACGAGCCCGGCGCCGTCGTATTCGACGCCGCTCAGCCACGTGGACGGCGGGGTGATCAGCGCGAGCGAACGAACGCGTTCGGGGTGCTGAGTCGCGAGCGACAGCGCCAGCCGCGTACCCGCGGAGTGCGCCAGCACGTCGGCGCTGTCGAGTCCGAGTCGGTCGAGTGCGGCGACGGCATCCGCTGCGTCGTTCCACCAGCCCCACGACGTCCCCCCGGTTTTCGACGTGCCGCGGACGTGCAGGATCGCCAACGGCCGGATATCCGCGAGCCCGGCGAGATCCCCGAGGTACTCGGGGTCCCGGCACGGGCCTCCGGGGAGGACGACGAGGGGAAGCCCGTCCGAGTCACCGAGAAGGGTGATCCGGATCTCTCGTCCGTCCGCCGCCTGCGCGACCACTGCTGCTGCCACACGATGCATCATAGGCTCCGGCGTCGGTCCCTACCGTCGGCGGGCGTGCGCGCGACGGCGCGGATGCCGATCACGAGGAGGACGACGAGCAGGAGGTTGCGCACCGACAGCACCACGATCGGCAGTACCTGTCCCTGCAGCAGCGCGTCGTAGCCGAGCGGATAGACGAGGCAGGTGAGGACGCAGAGCGCGAGCACCACGACCGCGGGCAGGACCGCCCTCGCCCGGTCGAACACGAGCCAGAGGATCACGGGCGCGATCAGCCAGACCTGGAACTGCGGGGAGCCGACCTTGTTGGTCACGATGAGCGCCGCCACGAGCGAGAGCGCGAGCGGTGGGAGCAGCCGGGCGAACGCGGCCCCGCGCATCGCCTTCCAACCCGCGAGCGCGAGGATGCCGGCGACCACCGCGACCATGAATCCGGAGAGCGCCGCGGCGACGACGTCGGCACCCGGCGCGGCGACCTGGAACGTGAGGATGTCGAAGCTGTACTCGATGCCCGCGGATCCGCCGGGGACCGCCCACAGGAAAGGCGTCGCTGCGACCGCCTCGATCTGCAGACCGCGTCCGCCCTGCTCGGTGAGGAAGCCGAAGAGATGCTCGTGCGCTCCGAGCAGCAGCAGACCGGCGATGACGGCCGTCGTCACCACCAGAGCCGCGACGATCATGCGCAGCCGACGGCGCCCGGCGATCAGTGCCGCGAGCAGCACCGCTCCGGGCCAGATCTTGATCCATGCGCCGATCGTCAGGAGGGCTGCGGCGAGCGCGGGGCGCGAGACGAGCCAGAGACCGGCGATCACGACGATCGGCAGGGTGACGGCATCCAGCCGGTATAGCGCGATCGGCCCCAGCAGCAGCAGGGCGGCGCTCCAGAACCATGCGGCGGTGCGACGCGGTGCCGACGGCGAGCGCCCGAGCAGCACGGCGAAGGCGAGCGCGTCGAGAGCGGTCACGAGGATCGCCCAGGCGACGAGGTATGCCCCGGAGACACCGAGGAGTCCGACGAACGGCACCGCCATCGCCTTCACCAGGAGGATCGGCGCGAGGGCGAGCTGCGGGTACACCCAGGTCTCGGTGATCCCGACGATCGGTCCGCCGCTCACCGCCGCCGTCGCCCAGGGTTCGTAGACGAGCACCACATCGCCCATCGGCTGGCTCGGGTAGACCCACCCCAGCCACGCGGTCAGGGCATGGATCGCGACGAAGACGACCCAGAGCGCGATGAGTCGTTCCGCGCCCTGCTTCACGCCAGCACGTCCGCGATCGCGCGCGGCAGGGCCTGCGCGACGTCCGACGCGACGATCGGATGCCCCGCCTCACCGTTCGCGCTCCCGGAGGCGATCCGTGCGGCGTAGCCGTGCAGCCACGCTCCCGCGGCGGCCGCCTCCTCCAGCGGAGCACCGGGGTTCGCGGCGAGCACCGCACCGAGCACTCCGCCCAGCACATCGCCCGTGCCCGCCGTGGCGAGCCAGCCGGTCCCCGCCGCGACGGCGATCGCTCCGCCGTCGGGCGTCGCGATCAGTGTGCGTGCGCCCTTCAGCAGCACGGTGACGCCGAGCGCACGAGCGACCTCGGCGGCGCCGCCGGCGCGATCTTCCTCGGCAGAGGCCAGACGCAGGCGCGCACGCAGTTTCGAGAACTCCCCCGCGTGGGGCGTCAGCAGCACAGGAGCGGTCGGGCGGTCGACGAGGTCGAGTGCTCCGGCGTCGACCACGACTCGGGTGCTCCCGGTCAGCAGGGCGCGCAGCGCCGCTTCTTCGTCGGCGCTGCGATGCGCGGCATCCGTCCCCGACCCGATCACCCAGGCGTCCACCCGCGTGCGCCCGACATCGCTCCCCGTCACCGTTTCGGGACGACGAGCGAGCACGGCGTCCGACACCCGGCCGTCGCCGACGAAGCGCACGAACCCTGCGCCGGCGCGCCACGCGGCCTCGACGCCCAGCACCGCCGCGCCGGGGTACGCCGCAGAGCCGGTGCGCAGTGCCACGACACCGCGCGAGTACTTGTCGTCGTCGGCTGACGGCACCCGGAACAACCGCGCCGTATCGCTGCGGGACCACTCGCGAACCTCGACCATGACTCCACGTTAGTGCGACGGCCCTCGGGCCGTGCGAGCGGCGGTAGCGTCGAACGGTGAGCATTCTCTTCTCTCCCCTGAGCATCCGTTCCGTCGAGTTCCCCAACCGTCTCTGGGTGTCACCGATGTGCATGTACAGCGCGATCGACGGTGTGGTGCAGGAGTGGCATCACACGCATCTGGCGCAGTTCGCCTCCGGCGGCGCCGGTCTGATCGTCGCGGAGGCGACCGCCGTGGTTCCCGAGGGCCGCATCTCACCGCGCGACGTCGGACTCTGGAACGACGAGCAGCGCGATGCGTGGGTGCCGATCGTCCGGGCGATCCACGAGCGCGGCTCGCTCGCGGGCATCCAGCTCGCCCACGCCGGCCGCAAGGCTTCGACCTGGTGGCCCTGGGCGGAGCTGCGCGGATCTGTTCCGGTCGCCGACGGCGGCTGGACGACGACCGCGCCGTCCGCCCTCGCGTTCGAGGGATTCGCCGAGCCCGAGGCCCTCGATGCCGAGGGAATCGAACGCGTCGTCTCCGGCTTCGCCGATGCGGCCCGTCGCGCGCTCGACGCCGGGTTCGACGTGCTCGAGATCCACGGTGCCCACGGCTATCTCGTGCACCAGTTCCTCTCGCCGCTGTCGAACCGGCGTGATGACGACTACGGCGGCTCGCTCGAGAACCGCGCCCGCCTCCTGCTGCGCATCCTCGATGCGGTGCGCGACGTCGCGGGTCCCGGAGTTCCCGTGTTCGTGCGCATCTCGGCCACCGATCACGCCGAGGGCGGATTCACCGCCGACGAGGCGACGCAGGTCGGGGAATGGGCGACCACGCACGGCGCGGACCTCATCGACGTCTCCAGCGGGGGTCTCGTCGCCCACCAGCAGATCAGCGTGTTCCCGGGTTACCAGGTGCCGCTGGCCGAGACCGTCCGCCAGGGCGGTCGCATCCCGGTCTCGGCGGTCGGTCTGATCACCGCCGCCGAGCAGGCGGAGCGGGTGCTCTCCGACGGCGCCGCCGATGCGATCTTCGCGGGACGCGAGTGGCTGCGCGACCCGCACTTCGGCCTGCGCGCCGCGCACGATCTCGGTGTCGACGTCGCCTGGCCCCCGCAGTACGACCGCGCGCGCTGGCGCTGAAGCCCCGCGGCCGATCCGCGCACGACGAAGGCCGCCGACCCGTGATCGGGTCGGCGGCCTTCGTGTGCATGATCAGTGCCCGCGGACGCGACGCGTCGCGTCCTGCACCTCTCCGACCAGCTCCTCGAGGATGTCCTCCAGGAAGAGCACGGCCGTGGTCTCGCCCCGGGCATCGCGCACCTTGGCCAGGTGACGGCCGGCGCGGCGCATGACCGCGAGGGCGTCCTCGAGGTCGGTGTCCTCCTGCACCGGCACCATGTGGTGGATGCGCTTGGCGGGAAGCGGCTCGACCATCTTCACCTCGGCATCCGGGCCATCCGAGGCTCGGAGGATGTCCTTGAGGTGCACGTAGCCGATCGGCGCGCCCTCGGTGTCGACGATCACGTAGCGGGAGAACCCGTACCGTGCGACCGCCTTCTCGATGTCGTCGGGGGTCGTCGTGGCCGGCAGCGTGACGAGGTCGCCCAGCGGGACCGCGACATCGCGCGCCTTCTTGTCGGTGAACTCGACCGCGGCGGCGACGGTCCCCGCGGTGTCGGTGAGCACCCCTTCGCGGCGCGACTGGTCGACGATCGTCGCGACCTCCTCGAGCGTGAACGTCGAAGCCGCCTCGTTCTTGGGCTCGACGCGGAAGAGGCGCAGCACACCGTTGGCGGCCGCGTTGAGCAGCCAGATCACCGGCATGAACACCTTCGACACCCACACGAGCGGGGTCGCGAGGATCAGCACGGCGCGGTCCGGCACCGAGAAAGCGAGGTTCTTGGGAACCATCTCGCCGAACACCACGTGCAGGAACGACACGATCAGCAGGGCGATGGTGAACGAGACCGCATCGACGGCGCCGTCGGGCCACCCGAGCGCGTGCAGCGGCACGGCCAGCAGATGGTGGATCGCGGGTTCCGAGACGTTCAGGATCAGGAGCGAGCAGATGGTGATGCCCAGCTGCGAGGTCGCGAGCATGAGCGTCGCGTGCTCCATGGCGTACAACGCCGTCTTCGCGGCGCGCGATCCCTGTTCGGCACGCGGCTCGATCTGCGAGCGGCGTGCCGAGATCACCGCGAACTCCGCGCCGACGAAGAAAGCGTTCGCGACCAGCAGCACGACGAGCCAGGCGAGTCCTCCCCAATCGCTCATCGGGTCACCTCCTCATCCGCATCGACGGGTCTCGGAACGAAGCGGATGCGGTCCACCCGGCGGCCGTCCATGCGGACCACCTGCAGCATGCCGCTGTCGAGCGACACCTCGTCGCCGACCGCGGGGACGCGCTCGAGGACGCTCATCACGTAGCCGCCGACCGTGTCGTACACATCGCCCTCCGGGACGTCGATCCCGGCGCGGCTGCGCAGCTCGTCCGGGCGCAGTTCGCCCGGGAAGGTGAGGCCGTCGCGCCCGCGGATCACGCCGGCGCGCGTGCGATCGTGCTCATCCGACACCTCGCCGACGATCTCCTCGACGAGATCCTCGAGGGTGACGAGACCGGCGGTCCCGCCGTACTCGTCGACGACGACCGCGAGTTGGTAGCCCCGGGCACGGAGCTCGGAGATGAGACCGTCGATGTGCACGGTCTCGGGAACGCGCAGGGGGTCGGTCGCGAGCGCGCCGACCGGCACTTCGGTGCGACGGTCGCGCGGCACCGAGATCGCCGCCTTCAGGTGCACGACCCCCATGATGTCGTCGAGATCGTCGTCGTACACGGGGAACCGGCTGTGCCCCGTGCGACGGGCGAGCTGGATGACGTCGTCCGCCGAATCCCCGGCCGCGATCGCGTGCATGCTCGGGCGTGCGGTCATGACGTCCGCCGCCGTGAGGCGCGAGAACGTCAGGGTGCGGTCGAGCAGGGTCGCGGTGTCGGCTTCGAGCACACCGGCGCTCGCCGATCGGCGCACGAGCGAGGAGAGCTCCTCGGCGCTGCGCGCCCCGGAGAGTTCTTCCTTCGGCTCGATGCCCATGCTGCGCAGCACGCCGTTGGCGCTGCCGTTGAGCACGACGACCGCGGGCTTGAAGACGGTGGTGAAAGCGACCTGGAACGGAACCACGAGCTTGGCGGTGGCGCGCGGCAGGGCGAGCGCGAAGTTCTTGGGCACGAGTTCGCCCAGGATCATCGACAGCACCGTGGCGACGAACATCGCGACGACGGTGGCGATGGGCGCGACGGCGGGCTCCGGAATGTGCCAGGCGACGAGCGTCGGCCGCAGCAGGTTCGACAGCGCCGGCTCCATCGTGTAACCGGTCAGCAGTGTCGTGAGCGTGATGCCGAGCTGAGCCGACGAGAGATGCGTCGAGGTGTGCTTGAGAGCACCGATCGTGAGGGCGAGTCGGGATTCACCGCGCGCCTGTCGCGCTTCGAGATCCGCGCGGTCGAGATTGACCAGTGCGAACTCGCTCGCGACGAACAGACCGGTGCCGATCGTGAGCAGGAGCCCCACGCCCAACATGACGTAGTCCATCAGAGGTTCCTCTCCGGTGGGAGAGGGGGACGGTGGGGCGATCTACTGCAACTGGGAGGGTCGTCCATAGTGTGGACGATTCTACCGAATGCGCTCGCGCGCGGTCGCGTCACCCGCGCGCGATTCCGCTACCAGCTCACCGGCAGCGCCTTGCCCTCTTCGTAGCCCGCGGCCGACTGCAGACCCACCAGCGCGCGATCGTGGAACTCCGGGACGGAGGATGCTCCGGCATAGGTGAACGACGAGCGCACGCCCGAGGTGATCATGTCGAGCAGGTCCTCGACGCCCGGCCGCAGCGGATCGAGGTAGATCTTCGACGAGGAGATGCCCTCGGCGAAGAGTTCCTTGCGCGCCCGCTCGTAGGCGTCGAGTCTGCCGAAGCGGGCCTGCACCGCTTTGGTCGACGCCATCCCCCAGGACTCCTTGAAGATGCGCCCCTCGGCGTCGCGCTGCAATTCGCCCGGAGCCTCGATCGTCCCGGCGAACCAGGAGCCGATCATCACGGATGCCGCGCCCGCGGCGAGCGCCAGGGCGACGTCGCGCGGGTACCGGACCCCTCCGTCCGCCCAGACGTGCGCACCGAGTTCGCGGGCCGCCTGAGCCGTCTCGAGCACCGCCGAGAACTGGGGTCGGCCGACCGCGGTCATCATGCGGGTCGTGCACATCGCGCCCGGGCCGACGCCGACCTTGAGGATCGAGGCACCGGCATCCACGAGATCGTGCACGCCGTCGGCGGTCACGATGTTCCCGGCGACGAGGGGAAGCCCGAGGTTCAGATCAGACACGGTGCGCAGGGCGCGCAGCATCCCGTCCTGATGGCCGTGCGCCGTGTCGAGCACGAGCACGTCGACCCCGGCACCCGCGAGCGCGGTCGCCTTCGCGGCGACGTCGCCGTTGATCCCCACCGCCGCGGCGACGGTGAGCCGCCCGTCGGCATCGAGCGCGGGTCGGTAGAGAGTGGAGCGCAGGGCGCTGCGCGCGCTCAGAGTCCCGACGAGATGCCCGTGATGCACGACCGTGACCATCTCGGCACCGGCCTCGGTGATCACGTCGAAGGCGTGCCGTTCGGATCCGATGTCGTCGGCGTCGATCGACGGCGTCCCCCGATGCACGAGGTCGCCCAGTTGCGCGTCCGGCAGAGCAGTCGCCAGCCGATTCGCGGGAAGGATGCCGAGGATGTCCTCGACGCCGATCGGCGCGGCACCGTGCGCGACCACGATCCCGTGCCCCGGCGCGGCGGGAAGGAGCCGGAGGGCGTCGGCGACCGATGCGTGGGGCGGCAGGACGAGAGCCGTGTCCCACAGCACCGGCTGCGCCTTCACGTCGCGGATCGCCGCGTCGAGATCCTGGAGGGGCATGTCCTGCGGCAGCACCCCGAGACCTCCGCGTCGCGCCATCACCGCGGCCAGGCGCGGCCCGGTCACGGAGTTCATGTTCGACGCCACGAGAGGCAGGGTCGCGGGCGTGCCGTCCTGCGGCGCCAGGTCGACCTGGAGCCGGCTGGTGACCGACGATCGTCGCGGCACGAGGAACACGTCGGAATAGGTCAGATCGACGGTCGGCTGCGCACCTGAGAACTCCATGACTCCACGGTATCGAGATCGAGCACTCCCTGGGCATGGCGTCGAAGATTCGCACCGGGAAACACGTTAGGCTTGTCGATCGAGAGTGTGCGGACCTGGGCGCATCCTGCGTCCCGCGAGCACTGTGAATCTTCAGCGATGAAAGAGGGCGATCGAGCGTGTCGAACCAGGTGACCGGCGTCGGGGGCGACGGGGGGTTCGGAGCCAATTCCTGGCTCGTCGAAGAGCTCTACGAGCAGTTCAAGGTGAACCGCGATTCCGTCGACAAGGAATGGTGGCCGATCCTCGAGAAGTACCACTCCGAGAACGCCGGTGCGACGGCCCCCGCCAGCACCCCTGCGGCCGAGCAGCCCGCCCACCCCGTGACGGCCCCGATCCCCGTGATCGGAGCGCAGCCCGTGGCGCGCACGACGGCGAAGCCCGCAGCGGCGGCTCCGATCCCGGCGCAGGCGCCCAAGCCCGCCGCCAAGGACCCGTCCCCGGCCCCCGCGGACGAGGCCGAGGAAGACAAGGTCACCGTCCTCCGCGGCATGCCCAAGACCCTCGCGGCCAACATGGACGAGTCGCTCACCGTCCCCACCGCGACGAGCGTCCGCACCATCCCCGCCAAGCTGATGATCGACAACCGCATCGTCATCAACAACCACATGGCGCGCACCCGAGGCGGAAAGATCAGCTTCACCCACCTCATCGGCTGGGCGCTCATCCGCACGCTCGACGAGTTCCGCAGCCAGAACGTGTTCTACGCCGAGGTCGACGGCAAGCCCTCCGTCGTCGCCCCCGCGCACGTCAACCTCGGCATCGCGATCGATCTGCCGAAGCCCGACGGCACGCGCGCCCTCATGGTGCCGAGCATCAAGCGCGCCGACACCATGACCTTCACCGAGTACCTCTCGGCCTACGAGGACCTGGTCACCCGCGCGCGCAACAACAAGCTCACCGCCGGCGACTTCCAGGGCACGACGGTCTCGCTCACGAACCCGGGCGGCATCGGCACGGTGCACTCCGTCCCGCGTCTGATGAAGGGCCAGGGCTGCATCATCGGCGCCGGGGCCCTCGAGTACCCGGCCGAGTTCCAGGGCGCGAGCGAGAAGACGCTCAACGAGCTGGCGATCGGCAAGACGATCACGCTCACCAGCACCTACGACCACCGCGTCATCCAGGGCGCGGGATCGGGCGAGTTCCTCAAGAAGGTGCACGAGCTCCTCATCGGGCAGCGCGGCTTCTACGACGACATCTTCGCGGCGCTGCGCATCCCGTACGCACCCATCCACTGGAACCCCGACATCGCCGTCGACCTCGCCGAGCGTGTCGACAAGCAGTCCCGCGTGCAGGAGCTCATCAACTCCTTCCGCGTCCGCGGCCACCTCATGGCCGACATCGATCCCCTCGAGTACCGCCAGCGCTCGCACCCCGACCTCGAGATCGAGAGCCACGGGCTCACCTTCTGGGACCTCGACCGCGAGTTCGTCACCGGTGGCTTCGGCGGACGTCGCGTCGCGAAGCTGCGTGACATCCTCGGAGTCCTGCGCGACTCGTACTGCCGCACGCTCGGCATCGAGTACATGCACATCCAGGACCCGGAGCAGCGCCGCTGGTTCCAGGAGAAGGTCGAGGTCAAGTACCAGAAGCCCGGCCACGACGAGCAGCTGCGTGTCCTCCGCAAGCTCAACGAGGCCGAGGCGTTCGAGACCTTCCTGCAGACGAAGTTCGTCGGCCAGAAGCGCTTCTCGCTCGAGGGCGGCGAGTCGCTCGTCCCGCTGCTCGATGAGATCCTCCAGGGTGCCGCGACCGCCGGCCTCGAGGGCGCCGCCATCGGTATGGCGCACCGCGGCCGCCTCAACGTGCTCACGAACATCGCCGGCAAGACCTACGGCCAGGTGTTCCAGGAGTTCGAGGGCACCCAGACCCCGGGCAACCAGCGCGGCTCCGGTGACGTGAAGTACCACCTCGGCACCGAGGGCACCTTCGTGGCCGACGACGGATCGGAGCTCCCGGTCTACCTCGCCGCCAACCCCTCGCACCTCGAGACCGTCGACGGCGTGCTCGAGGGCATCGTCCGCGCGAAGCAGGACCGCAAGCCGATCGGCACGTTCGCCTGGCTGCCGATCCTCGTGCACGGCGACGCGGCCTTCGCCGGTCAGGGCGTCGTCGTCGAGACCCTGCAGATGTCGCAGCTGCGCGGTTACCGCACCGGTGGCACGATCCACGTCGTGGTGAACAACCAGGTGGGCTTCACCACGACCCCGAACGACGGCCGCACCTCGGTGTACGCCACGGATGTCGCGAAGACCATCCAGGCGCCGGTCTTCCACGTGAACGGCGACGACCCCGAAGCCGTGATCCACGTCGCGCAGCTCGCCTTCGAGTACCGCGAGCGCTTCCACCGCGATGTCGTGATCGACCTCGTCTGCTACCGCCGTCGCGGTCACAACGAGGGCGACGACCCCTCGATGACGCAGCCTCTGATGACCGACCTGATCCAGGCCAAGCGCTCCGTGCGCCGTCTGTACACCGAGTCGCTCGTCGGTCGCGGTGACATCACCGAGCAGGAGTACGACGAGGCCAAGGCCGACTTCCAGAACCGGCTCGAGATCGCCTTCGCCGAGACGCATGCCGCCGAGACCGGGGCCACCCCGATCGCGCCCGAGCTGCCGCCGGTCGACGGCCAGGTCGGCGCACCGGATGTCACGGGTGTCGCGGCTGAGGTCATCCAGCTCATCGGCGATGCATTCGTGAACAAGCCCGAGGGCTTCACCGTGCACCCGAAGATCCAGCAGCTGCTCGAGAAGCGCCTCGACATGAGCCGCAACGGCGGCATCGACTGGGGCTTCGGCGAGCTGCTCGCGTTCGGATCGCTCCTCGTCGAAGGCACCCCGGTGCGTCTCGCGGGTCAGGATGCGCGCCGCGGAACGTTCGTCCAGCGCCACGCCACCCTCCACGACCGTGCGAACGGCCAGGAGTGGCTGCCGCTCTCCAACCTCTCCGACGCCCAGGGCCGCTTCTTCGTCTACGACTCCCTGCTCAGCGAGTACGCGGCGCTCGGATTCGAGTACGGCTACTCGGTCGAGGCCCCCGAGGCCCTCGTCCTCTGGGAGGCGCAGTTCGGCGACTTCGTCAACGGCGCCCAGTCCGTGATCGACGAGTACATCTCGGCCGCCGAGCAGAAGTGGGGCCAGCAGTCCAGCGTCACGCTGCTGCTCCCCCACGGCTACGAGGGCCAGGGGCCCGACCACTCGTCGGCACGCATCGAACGGTTCCTGCAGCTCTGCGCCCAGGAGAACATGATCGTCGCACGTCCGTCGACGCCGGCCTCGTACTTCCACCTGCTGCGCCGTCAGGCCTACGCCCGTCCGCGCAAGCCACTGATCGTCTTCACACCGAAGGCCATGCTGCGTCTGCGCGGCGCGACCAGCCCCGTCGAGGCGTTCACGCAGGGGCGCTTCGAGCCGGTGATCGATGATGACCGCGCTCTCGACCGCAGCGCCGTCAAGCGCGTGCTCGTGCACTCGGGCAAGGTCCACTGGGATCTGCGCGCCGAGCTCGAGAAGAACCCGAACCCCGAGGTAGCGCTCGTGCGTCTCGAGCAGCTCTACCCGACGCCGATCGACGAGCTCAAGGCCATCACCGACTCGTATCCGAACGCCGAGCTCGTGTGGGTGCAGGAGGAGCCGGAGAACCAGGGCGCCTGGCCGTTCCTGGCACTCGCGTTCGCGGACGTTCCCGGGGACCGCGCATTTCGACCCGTCGCTCGCGCCGCGTCGGCATCGCCCGCGACCGGGTCGTCGAAGGTGCACGCCGCCGAGCAGGCCACGCTCCTGCGCGAGGCGCTGACCACGGCCTGACGTTCACTCGTACGCAGAAGGGCCCCCGACTCCGGTCGGGGGCCCTTCTGCGTACGCTCCGCGCGATCAGTACCAGATGTCGAGCGAGGGCGCGGGAGACGTGAAGAAGGCACGGTCGAGGAGGTCGACGACGGATGCCTCGGCATCGATGAGGCCCGCTCCGGCGAGCGCGGTCGCGCGCACCGCCCCCGCGTACAGCGACGACAGAGCGGCGACGCCGAGGACGGCATCCGGTGCGGCGGATTCCGCCGCTTCGACGGTCGCCACGCCCGAGACGTCGACGTGGAGTCGCCAGTCCCCCGCAGCGAAGCCGAGGGGGTCGTGGATGCGGAGCACCAGATCGACCGGAACCGAATACTTCCGCGCGCTCAGTGCTCGAGCGACATCCAGCACTCGCAGCCAGCCGTGGTCGTGCACCTCCTGCGTGACGCCACGCTGATCGGCCACCAGCCACGGCAGCGGGTCATCCGCCGTCTGCAGGTCGGCCGTGACCTCGTCGACGAGGTCGTGCTGCAGGGCGAACCGCCACAGCGCTGCACGGGCATCCGCGGTCTCGGCCACCAGCATCCGCACGTTCAGGCCGAATCGGAAGCTGCCGCTGCGATCGGTCACCGTGTATACGAGCACACCGCGGGTCTCGCCGTCGGCATCGACGTGGCGCACACCGCGCACCTTGTCGCGATCGGTCTCGCCCGGGGCGGTACCGGCGAACTGCTCCCATCGCCCCGCCCACCCGGCGATGCGGCCGGCGCGCGTGCGACGGGCCCGTTCGTGGACCGTCGCGAGATCGTCGACGAGCTGCGCGCGCTCGCGGTACTCCAGGCGTCCGGACGGTTCGTGCCCGCCCCATCCCGCCCGCCGGGTGTCGACGGTGAAGCGCACGGCCGGCAACGCCGACCCGAAGCCGTAGCGGCCGTAGATGGTGGCCTCCGACACCGTGAGCCCGGCGATCGCGATCCCCGCGCCGTGGGCGGCGCGCAGCTCGCCCTCGAGGAGGGAACGAGCGATGCCCCGACGCCGATGCGTGGCGGCGACGGTCACTCCACTGATCGCCCACATCCCGATCTCCGCTCCCCCGGGCACCGTCAAGGGCGTCACCCACGAGTCGATGGTCGCGACCGGGAGGTCGCCGGAGGCCGCGTCGGTCTCGAAGACCCCGGTCGTCCGACGCTGCGAAACGGTCTGCCGGCTGTGGGCGAGCGCCTCGGGGGTCGACTCCTCACCGAGGAATCCGCGGCCGACCGCGCGGAGGAAGGGCGTCGCGGCCGCGTCGTCACTCAGATCGACCACGCGATAATCGAGACCCGAACCGTTCAGTCGGTCGCGGGAAGTCGCGTCGGCGGGAATGTCGCGGGCGTCGATGAGCGTCATGCCTCCACCCTACGGGTGGCTGACGACATCGGAGCCCGAGATGTCAGTGCTGCGCGGCCTGCGCCTCACGCAGGCGGGCGAACACCTGATCACGCAGCTCCTCGGGAGCGGTCTCCTTGCAGGCGCGCGCGATGACCTCGGTGAGCGTCTTCGCCACGAGGACCTCATCGCGGCACGACGGGCAGTTCTCGAGGTGCTCTCGGATCTCGGTGTGCTCGGTCTTGCACACCTCGTTGCGGAGGTACTCCTCCAGATCCTGACGCGCTTTGTCGCAACCGCAGTCGCTCATTTCCCGCTCCTCTTCTCAGCCGCGGCGATGCCCCGCTCCGCGGCGTAATCTGCCAGCAGCTCCCGCAGCATCCGTCTGCCACGGTGCAGACGGCTCATCACGGTGCCGATGGGGGTCTTCATGATGTCGGCGATCTCCTGGTAGGCGAAGCCCTCGACATCCGCGAGGTACACCGCCAACCGGAAGTCCTCGGGGACCGCCTGCAGGGCGTCCTTCACGACGGACGCCGGCATGTGATCGATCGCCTCGGCCTCCGCAGACCTGCTGTGCGACGCGGTCGTCGATTCCGCGCCGCCCAGCTGCCAGTCCTCGAGCTCGTCGATCGTGCCCTGGAACGGCTCGCGCTGCTTCTTGCGGTAGATGTTGATGTACGTGTTCGTGAGGATCCGGTACAACCACGCTTTGAGGTTCGTCCCCTGCGAGAAGGTCGCCCACGAGCCGTACGCTTTCACGAACGTCTCCTGCACGAGGTCGGCGGCGTCAGCGGGATTGCGCGTCATGCGCATGGCGGCGGCGTACAGCTGATCCATGAACGGGATCGCCTGTTCCTCGAACTCACGCTGAGAGTCGCTCGAGGTCGCTGCGGTTGCGGTGTCATCCATCACGGGCCAGTCTAGGCCGCTGATGTCCACCGACCCACGCTCCAAGGTCGCCAGCATCCTGCTCTCCTCCTCGGCGGGTACGCCGCCGTTCACTAAGGTGGAAACCGATGAGCGCCAACAGGTATTCCCCTCCCCCCGTCACGGGCGCCTACACCGCGCCGGTTTTCGACGATCCGATCCACGCGACGCTGACGATCCCCGGCTCGAAGTCCCTCACGAACCGGGAGCTCATCATCGCCGCGATCGCCGACGGCCCCGGTCGTCTGATCAGTCCACTGCACTCCGACGACTCCCGCCGGATGGTCGACGCGCTGCGTGCGCTCGGCGTCGGCATCGAGGAGGTGGATGCCGGGGGCGAGTTCGGACCCGACCTCGTCGTCACCCCTGCGAAGCTCTCCGGGGGCACCACGGTCGACTGCGGCCAGGCCGGCACGGTCATGCGGTTCATCGCGCCCCTCGCGGGCCTCGCGGCCCACGACGTGCACCTCACCGCGCACGAGACTGCCCTGCACCGCCCCATGGGCGGCCTGATCAGCGCCCTGCGCGACCTCGGGGTCGACATCGACGACGAGGGCACCTGGGCGCTGCCGTTCACCATCCGCGGGCACGGACGCATCCGCGGTGGACGCGTCGAGATCGACGCCTCCGCCTCGAGCCAGTTCGTCTCGGGTCTGCTGCTCGCCGCTCCGCGCTTCGACGTCGGCCTGCACCTCGTGCACACCGGAGAGCACCTGCCGAGCCTCCCGCACATCGACATGACGATCGAGGCCCTCAGCCGTCGCGGCATCCGCATCGAACGTCCGGCGACCGGGGAATGGCTCGTCGAAGCCGGCGTTCCGCGCGCCAAGGAGATCGCCATCGAACCGGATCTCTCCAACGCCGCCCCGTTCCTCGCGGCGGCGATGGTGACCGGAGGGGCGGTGTCGATCACCGGCTGGCCGGCGCACTCCACCCAGCCCGGAGCGCTGCTGCCCGAGATTCTCCAGGCGATGGGCGCCCACGCCAGCCGGCACGGCGGAGCCCTGACCGTCCGCTCCGGCGGCGTCATCCGCGGCCTCGACCTCGACCTGTCGGCGGCGAGCGAACTCACCCCGGCCCTCGTCGGCCTCGCGGCCTTCGCCGACGGCCCCACGACGATCCGCGGGATCGGTCACATCCGCCTGCACGAGACCGATCGGATCGCCGCTCTCATCGGCAACCTTCGCGCGCTCGGCGGCGAGGCGGAGGAACTCCCCGACGGTCTGCGGATCATCCCCCGCCCGCTGCACGGCGGCACCTGGGCCGCTCACCACGACCACCGGATGGCGACCACCGGCGCGCTGATCGGGCTCCGGGTGCCCGGAGTGGAGATCGACGACATCGGCACCACCGCGAAGACGCTGCCCGAGTTCACGCTGCTCTGGGAGCGGATGCTGCGAGGCGCGGCCGCGTGAGCTGGCTCGACGGCGACGACGACCTCGAGGACGACTTCGAGGACTACGACGAGAGCGCGATCCGCTCACGGCCCAACCCGAAGGCGAACAGGCCCCGGACCAAGCGTCGGCCTGCGCACGAGGATGCCCAGATCGGTCGTGTGCTCGGCGTGGATCGCGGCCGCTACTCCGTGCTGCTCGACGAGGACGCCCCGACCGAGCGCACGATCACCGCTGCCCGCGCCCGGGAACTGCGCCGGAACCCCATCGTCACGGGCGACCGGGCACGCGTCGTCGGCGACCTCTCCGGGGAGGACGGCACGCTCGGCCGCATCGTCGGGATCGTCGATCGCACGTCGCTCCTGCGCCGCAGCGCCGACGACACCGATCAGGTCGAACGGGTGATCGTCGCGAACGCCGATCAGATGCTCATCGTCGTCGCGGCCGCCGATCCGGAACCCCGCGAACGCCTCGTCGACCGCTATCTCGTCGCCGCCCTCGATGCCGGCATCCGCCCGCTTCTCGTCGTGACCAAGACCGATCTGGCCGACCCCGCGCACTTCCTGTCGCACTTCGATGGACTCGATCTGACCGTCTTCACCAGCGCCCAGGACGTCATGCCGATCGACGAGATCGGGTCCGCGCTGGTCGGGCACTCCACGGTATTCGTCGGTCACTCGGGTGTCGGCAAGTCGACGCTCGTGAACGCGCTCGTCCCCACCGCCGGTCGGGCGACCGGGCATGTGAACCAGGTGACGGGACGCGGTCGGCACACGTCGTCGTCGACGGTCTCTCTGCGCTACCAGGGGCCGACCGGCAACGGATGGGTCATCGACACCCCGGGTGTGCGATCGTTCGGCCTCGGGCATGTGAAGCCCGAGAACATCCTCGCGGCCTTCACCGAACTCGCCGAGATCGCGGAGAACTGCCCGCGCGGATGCACGCACCTCGCCGATGCGCCGGACTGCGCCCTCATCGAGGCGGCCGAGCGCGGCGAACTCAGCGAGACGGGCCTCGCCCGCCTCGACTCTCTGCAACGCCTGTTGCAGACGTTCGCCGACAAGGCGGAGCAGGCGACCGGCCGATAGGCTGGACGGGTGACTCAGCGCCTCGAAGCCGGAACGCCCGCCCCCGATTTCACCCTTCTCGACCAGGACGGTACGAGCGTCTCGCTCTCCGATCTGCGCGGCGAGAAGACGGTGCTCTACTTCTATCCGGCCGCGATGACCCCCGGCTGCACCACGCAGGCGTGCGACTTCCGCGACAGCATCTCCTCGCTCCAGGGCGCCGGCTACCGCGTGATCGGCATCTCGCGCGACGAGCCGAAGAAGCTCGCGACCTTCCGCGAGCGCGACGGCCTGACCTTCACGCTTCTGAGCGACCCCGACCACGCCGTGCACAGCGCCTACGGCGCCTGGGGCGAGAAGGTCAACTACGGCAAGGTCATCGAGGGCGTCATCCGTTCCACGTTCGTCATCGACGAGGACGGCGCGATCGCGCACGCCCTCTACAACGTGAAGGCGACCGGACACGTGGCCCGGCTGCGGAAGCTGCTCGGCATCGACGCCTGAGGCGCGTCAGTCGCCCGCGGGCCCGTCGTTCTCGTGCAGCTCGGCCTCGCGCCGCGTGCTCGCGATGAGGAGCACGAACCCGAGCAGTCCCGGCAGACCCGCCCCGAGCACGAACGCCCACGGGATCGGCTGCAGGGTGAGTGACGCGAGAGCGATCACGACCGCGAGGATCTGGAACACCACACCCCCGGATCGCGCCCAGGAGCGCCCCGCGCGGGCACCCCAGGCGAAGGCGAAGAGCGCCGCCGCACCGATCAGGGTGAGCACCATCAGCGCGACAGCCGTGGGCACGGATGCCGCGTCGCCGGCACCGATCCCCATCAGCTCGATCAGGGCGAAGACCACGAGAGCGGCCCCCTCGGCGGCGAGCACCGCCGCGGCGGCGAGGGCGAGTCCGGGTGCGCGCACGGAGTCTCCTGGGAATCGAGAGTGAATGGCAAAAAGCCTTGATTTCGAAGGTTTCCTGTAACACAATAGAAACAGTCATGTGCTCCCACAGCGGCGTGGGGCGGGCTCTCTGCCCGCATCACACTTCGCGGGCAACCGTCCGCATCTCACACAGGGTAACGGATCCCGAGCCGTCACCCGAATCGAGACATCGCATCGCGATTCTGAAATCCACACCGAGGAGCCCCCATGGACTGGCGCGACAAAGCCGCCTGCCTGACCGTCGATCCCGAGCTGTTCTTCCCGGTCGGCAACACCGGCCCGGCCGTCGACCAGATCGAGAAGGCGAAGACCGTCTGCGCCACCTGCACGGTCACCGAGATCTGCCTGCAGTACGCGCTCGAGTCCAGCCAGGACTCGGGTGTCTGGGGCGGCCTCTCCGAAGACGAGCGTCGCGCCCTCAAGCGCCGCGCCGCACGCGCCCGCCGCGCCTCCTGACGCATCACGAAAGCCCCGCCGTCGAGAACTCCTCGTCCGGCGGGGCTTTCGCGTGCCCTCAGCTCCCCCGAGGGCTCACTTCTGCAGCCACCGCAGCGGGATGTCGATGACCACGGACGTCCCCTCGCCCTCGCTGCCGCGCCACTCGATCGTGCCGCCGAGTTCGCCCTGGATGAGCGTGCGGATGATCTGCGTGCCGAGGCCCTGACCGATCCGCCCCTCCGGCAGCCCGTGTCCGGTGTCGTGCACCGTGACCCGGAGGTTCTCCTCGGTGCGTGCCGCGTCGATCGTGACGAGGCCTTCCTGGCCCGCGAGCCCGTGCTCGACGGCGTTGGTGACGACCTCGGTCAGCGCCAGTGCTAGCGGGGTCGCGTACTCGCTCGGCAGCACGCCGAACCGACCGGTCGACTGCGTCTGCGCCCGTGTGTTCGGAGCGGAGGCGACCTCGGCGACCAGCTTGAGGACGCGATGGAAGACCTCGTCGAAATCGACCTTCTGGGTCAGTCCCTGGGCGAGCGTGTCATGGACGACCGCGATCGCGTCGACGCGTCGCATCGCCTGGGTGAGCGCGTCCCTGGCCTCGTCGGAGTGCGTCCTGCGCGCCTGGATGCGCAGCAGGGAGGCCACCGTCTGCAGGTTGTTCTTGACGCGGTGATGGATCTCGCGGATCGTCGCGTCCTTGGTGATGAGTTCCTGCTCCTGATGACGCAGTTCCGAGACGTCGCGGCAGAGCAAGATCGCGCCGATCCGCGTGCCGTGATCCTTCAACGGAATCGCTCGGAGGGAGACCGTCACCCCACGCGCCTCGATGTCGGTGCGCCATGGCGCCCGTCCGGTCACGACGACGGGGAGCGACTCGTCGACCTGCCGGGAGGGCGGGACGAGACGTGTGGTCACCTCGGCGAGGGACTCGCCCTCGAGCTCGTCGTCGAATCCCATGCGGTTGAACGCGGACAAGGCGTTCGGGCTCGCGAACGTGGTGATGCCGTCGACGTCGATGCGGATCAGACCGTCCGAGGCACGGGGAGCGCCGCGGCGCGGCGAGGTCGGAGCCGCGAGATCCGGGAAGCTGCCGTCGGCGATCATCCGGAACAGATCGTTGGCGCAGTCGTCGAACGTGATCTGCTGACGGGAGGGCGTGCGCGCCTCACCGAGGTTCGTGTGCCGGGTGACGACACCGATGACGGACGGTGGCACGTCGCCCGAGCGCCGCGCGTTCACGATCGGCACGGCGCGCACCCGCGTGGGCGTCTCCTCGAACCAATCCGGTGAGGACGAGTCCACGATCTCCGCGGTGTCGAACGCCCCCTGCACCTGGGTACGCCACTGCGGACGCACGCGCTCCCCGACGATGTCCCGATAGAAGAGAGTCGCCGCGCCGCTCGGGCGGGCATGGGCCACCGCGATGAAGGAGCCGTCGTCGGTCTGCACCCAGACGACGATGTCGGCCGATGAGAGATCGGCGAGCAGCTGACCGTCCCCGGCCAGGCGATGCAGCCACTCGACATCGCCGTCGTTCAGACGGCCCTGGGCATGGGCGAGATCAGTGAGGGTCGACACCCCACCAGCCTACGGTCCTTCGCTCTAGAGGATCGCCAGCGACGTCGCGCGCCAGCGCCGATCCAGCCCCTCCAGGCGCACGGCGACGGCGCGCGTGCGTCCGGGCCCTGCCACGATGACGACCGCTTCGATCACGCTGTCGACGGGAGCGGAGATGCGCAGGGAACGGATCTCGAAGCTGGGGCGGGCCGGCACCACTCCCCGTGCGCTGCGCGCCCGTGCCGAGAGGTTCGATCGCGTGACCAGGCTGCGGTAGGCGTCTTCACTGAACCATCGAGCGAGCTGATCGACCTCCCGCACACCGGCGAGCACCTCGAGCACACCCTGGGTGAGGCTGCGCAGCAGCGGGGCCGGATCGGGCAGCTCGACGGTCGGGGTCGGCTGCCGCGCGAAGTACTCATGAAGCGTCATCGTCACACTCTCAGTCGGGGAACGCGAGCCAGTAGAGCACGCGGAAGCCCGCGCGCAGGGCCCTTCGACAGAGGTATGTGGATAACTCGTATGTCGCCCTTCGCCCTCCCCTACGCTCGATCCGATGAACTGGGACAGGCTGTTTGAGGACCTCGAGGGTCAGCTCGCGTCGGAGTGGGAGGCGGAGCGCGTCGCTCTCGATGCGGAGTCGGAGCGTGTGCGCATCTCACAGCTCGCGCTGCGAACGCGCCTGCGTGCGATGAGCGCACGGCGTGCGTCGATCGTGATCGAGCTCGCGAACGGGCGACGGATGCCGGTGATCCTGCGCACCGTGGGCGCCGACTGGCTCGCGGCCGAGATCTCCACCGCGCTCGGTGCTCTCGCCTCCCGGTCGATGCTCGTCGTCCCCCTGCGCGCGATCCAGAGCCTCGGCAGCGATCACGGAATGCTGTTGAGCAGTCTCGATGAGGACACCGATCCCCCCAGCATCCTGCGCGAGAGGATGACCCTCGGGTTCGTGCTCCGCGACCTGGCGCGCCGACGCGTCGCGCTCCACCTCAGCACCACGAGGGGCGACGACGTGCACGGGACCATCGATCGTGCGGGCGCCGATCACCTCGATCTCGCTGTGCACGATGCGGGCACCGCGAGACTGGCGAGTGCGGTGCAGAGCTTCCGGATCGTGCCCTTCGAGGCCCTGGTCGCCATCCGGCTCGCCGGCGATCAGCGTCTGTGAGCGGTGGAGGCTCCCCAGATCTCGGGGAAGCTCGCCTCCTGTGACTGACGCCAGAGCGCCATCCGACGGGAATCCTCCGACTGCGCGGCCAGATACCCCTCGATACTCGATTCCTCGATGCGCCATCGTGCGGGGACACCGAGCTGAGCGCCACGCAGACGCCCGGCCAGGACGAGCTCGATCACCTCGTCGACCTCGACGCTCAACAACTCCGCCACCTGCGCGGGGGCGAGGTAGCGCGGAGCGACGCGAGACGGATCGGGCATGCACCCATTCTGCCCCGCACGGCATCCGCACCGCGTCCGGGCGTCGCCGTTGTGGATAACTCTCGGACCGTTTCGCGGATATCTGTGAGCATGGGTCGCCATGAGCACTTTCTCTCGGCCGCGTCGCGCCTTCTGGGGCGACCTCCGCTTCCTCATCGGCATCGCCCTCGTCGGGGTCTCCATCACCGGGGTCTGGCTGATCGTGTCCTCCGCGGACTCCGCGACGCCGATCCTGCAGGCCGACCGCACGATCATCCAGGGCGAGGCGATCACCGCCGCGGACTTCCGCGTCGTCGACGTCTCCCTGGGAGCGCTGACCGACGACTACCTGCAGCCCCAGGATCTCGAATCCGGCCAGGTCGCCGCTCGGACCATCGCGGAGGGCGAGCTCGTCCCGCACACGGCATCCGGGAAGGCTGACGACAGTCGGAGCACGACGCTCGTGATCGAGAGCAGCATCAGCATCCCCGAGGGCGTCGACGCAGGCACGGTCGTCGAGCTCTGGCAAGCGCCGCTGCTCGAGGACGGCCGCACGTACGACGCGCCGCGCATCCTCGTCGCCGATGCGATCGTGGCGGAGGTGCTCGATTCCGAGGGGATGCTCTCCGCTTCGCGCAGCGCCGTCGAGATCGTGGTCGACCGCGCCGCTGTCGCCGACGTGCTCGCAGCGATCTCGGGCGGCGCAGCCCTCTCGGTCGTGCCGGTCGGTGCGGGGTCATGACGGGATTGATCCTCGCCGTCGAGGAGCCGCGCGCGAGCGCTCTCGCCCGCGAGCTCGAACTCGAGGGCGAGCACATCATCGCGATCGTCTCGGCGACCTCGGCGACGACGCTCCTCTCCGGCGCCCAGGCGCTCGTGATGCCCGCGAGCCGAGAAACCCTCACGCCCGAGCTGGTGTCGGCCTGCGACCGGGCGGGCGTACGGATCCTCGCCCTGGGCGGTGCGGAGAGTCGCCTGCTCCAGAAGTTCGGCATCGGGCCCGGGTTGCCCGTCGATGCCACCGGCTGGCAGATCTCACGCGCGCTCCGGACACCCGCAACGATCCAGGACCGCGCGCGCGGCGACCTCCCGCATCGTCTGATCGCCGTGTGGGGGCCGCACGGCTCCCCCGGACGCTCGACCGTTGCGATGCTGCTGGCCGTCGAACTCGCGCGTCTCGGTCGACGCACCGCCCTCGTCGACGCCGACACCGTCGCGCCCTCCCTCGCGCTGCTCCTGGGTCTCGGCGATGACGCTCCCGGGATCGCCGCCGCCTGCCGCCGTGCCGAGCTCGGCGGGCTCGACAGCGCGGAACTCACCCGCCTCGCCACCGTGGTGCCGACGAGCGCCGGAGACCTCGATGTGCTCCCCGGCATCAATCGCCCCAGCCGATGGCCGGAACTCTCGGCCTCCCGCCTCACCCGTGCCCTGCAGACCTGCCGGGAATGGACCGAGGAGACCGTCATCGATGTGGCGGGTTCGTTCGATGCGGACGAAGAAGCCACGTACGACGTTCTCGGCCCCCGCCGGCACGCCGCGACGACGGCCGCCCTGAACGAGGCGGATGCGATCATCGCCGTCGCCTCGGCGGACCCCCTCGGCGTCAGCCGATTCCTCCGCGACTACGCCGAGCTGCGCAACCTGACGACGCCGACGCCGGTCACCGTCGTCGTCAATCAGGTTCGCCCGGGGCCCCTGGGCCTGGATGCCCGCGGGCAGATCCGGAACACGCTCGATCGGTTCGCCGGCATCACCGATCCGCTGTTCCTTCCGCACGACCAGCGCGCGGCGGACGCCGCTCTCCTGCACGCCCGACCGATGTCGGATCTGACCCCGCGATCAGCACTCGTCGCCGGCGCGCGGCGCCTGGCGGCCGTGCTGGCCCCGGGCGCCGCGCCGACGATTAGTTCTGCCGATAGCTCGCGAGGAAGTTCCCGAGCCGCTCGACTGCTTCGCTCAGCACGCGCGGCTCGGGGAGCGTGACGATGCGGAGGTGATCGGGAGTCGGCCAGTTGAACCCGGTGCCCTGCACGAGGAGGATCTGCTCGGAGACCAGCAGGTCGTACACCAGTCGCGCGTCGTCGCGGATCTCGTGCACGTTCGGATCGAGTCGCGGGAACGCGTAGAGCGCACCCTCGGGCTTGACGCACGATACGCCGGGGATCGACTCGAGACCCTGCCAGGCCACATCGCGCTGCTCGTGCAGCCGCCCGCTCGGCGCGATCAGCGCGTCGATGGACTGCACTCCCGACAACGCCGCCTGCACCGCATGCTGCGAGGGCACATTCGGGCACAGACGGGTCGAGGCGAGGAGGGTGATGCCCTCGAGGAAGCCCTTCGCGTGCTGCTGCGGCCCGGTGATGACGAGCCAACCCGAGCGATACCCGGCCACACGGTAGGTCTTGGACAGACCGTTGAAGGTCAGGCAGAGCAGGTCGGGCGCAAGCGTCGCGGTCGGGATGTGCACCGCGCCGTCGAAAAGGATGCGGTCGTAGATCTCGTCCGAGAGCAGCAGCAGCTGGTTCTCCCGCGCGATCTGCACGAGCCCCTCGAGGACCTCGCGGGAGTAGACGACACCCGTGGGGTTGTTCGGGTTGATGATCACGAGCGCCTTGGTGCGCGGCGTGATCTTCGAGCGGATGTCCTCGAGGTCCGGCTGCCAGCCGTTGTCCTCGTCGCAGAGGTAGTGGGTCGGCGTCCCTCCGGCCAGGCTCGTCATCGCGGTCCAGAGCGGATAGTCCGGCGCCGGGATCAGCACCTCATCGCCCTCGTCGAGAAGCGCCTGCATGGTCATCGTGATGAGCTCGGAGACGCCGTTCCCGAGGAAGACGTCCTCCGGACCGAAGCGCGGAAAGTCCTCGATCTCCTCGTAGCGGCTGACGACCGCGCGGCGTGCCGAGACGATGCCCTTGCTGTCGCTGTACCCGTGTGCGGTCGGCAGTGCGGCGAGCATGTCCTGGACGATCTGCTGCGGCGCATCGAAGCCGAAGATCGCAGGATTTCCGGTGTTCAGCTTGAGGATCTTGTGACCCTCTGCTTCCAATCGCGCCGCCTCGACGAGGGCGTTTCCGCGAATCTCGTACAGGACGTTCTTGAGCTTCGACGACTGGTCGAAGTGGCGCGTTGGTGTCATCGCCCAAGCCTACAGGGACGAAAAGAGGGCCAATCCACATGGACTGGCCCTCTTCTCCGGGTGAGATCTACTTCTTCTTCTTGCCCTGCGCCCGACGCTGCTCGCGGTTGCCGGCAGCCGGAGCCGGAGCATCCGTGCGCTGGCCGAATGCTCCGCGCGGGGCCTCCTCGGGCTCGGCCTGCGGTGCCTGCGTGCGCGCGGCGGCCTGCCGCAGGCGGTCGGTCGCCGCCTGCTGGACCTGACCGCGATCGTTGCGGACCTCGACCTCGCCGGCGTCGTTGGCGGCCGAGTACTCCAGACGCTGTTCGGTGGCTCCCTCGGCGAGACCCTTCGCCTCGACCTCGGTCACCTGCGAGTCGCCCGCACGGCGCACCTCGACCTCGAGGTTGTAGAGGTAGCCGACGGACTCCTCCTTGATCTGTCCCATCATCGACTGGAACATCGCGTACCCCTCGCGCTGGTACTCGATGAGCGGGTCGCGCTGAGCCATCGCCCGCAGTCCGATGCCGTCCTTGAGGTAGTCCATCTCGTAGAGGTGGTCGCGCCAGCGACGGTCGAGAACCTGCAGCACCACGCGTCGCTCGAGCTCGCGCGTCGCCGCCTCGCCGAGCGTCTCCTCGCGGGCCTCGTACGCGATCTTCGCGTCGGAGAGCAGTTCACGGGTCAGTCCGTCCGCGGTGATGCCGCCCTTGCGACCGGCCGCTTCGGAGACGACCTCGTCGATCGTGACGCTCACGGGGTACAGGGTCTTGAGCTCGGTCCACAGAGCGTCGAAGTCCCAGCTCTCGTTGTGGCCCTCGCCCGTGTGATCGCGGACGACGCCGCTGATGGCATCCTCGATGAAGTGCTGCACCCGACCGGCGATGTCATCGCCCTGGAGGATGTGCCGGCGATCGGCGTAGATGGCCTCGCGCTGACGGTTGAGGACGTCGTCGTACTTCAGGACGTTCTTGCGCATCTCGGCGTTGCGCGCTTCGACCTGCGACTGCGCGCTGCGGATGGCACGCGAGACGAGACCCGATTCGATCGGCACGTCGTCGGGGAAGTTCGTGCGCGAGAGGATCGCTTCGGCGGCGCCCGACTGGAAGAGGCGCATGAGGTCGTCGGTGAGGCTGAGGTAGAACCGGCTCTCGCCCGGGTCGCCCTGACGGCCGGAACGACCGCGCAGCTGGTTGTCGATTCGACGCGACTCGTGCCGTTCGGTTCCGAGGACGTAGAGACCGCCGGCTTCGGTGACCTTCTCGCCCTCCTCTGCGACGATGCCCTTCATTGACTCATAGGTCTCGTCCCAGGCCGCTTCGTACTCCTCGGGCGTCTCGACAGGGTCGAGGCCCTTCGACTTGAGTTCCTGGACCGCGAGGAACTCGGCGTTTCCACCGAGCATGATGTCGGTACCGCGACCGGCCATGTTCGTCGCGACCGTGACCGCTCCCAGACGTCCGGCGCGGGCGACGATCTCGGCCTCGCGCGCGTGGTTCTTCGCGTTGAGCACCTCGTGCTTCACGCCCTTCTTCGCGAGCAGACGCGAGAGGTACTCGCTCTTCTCGACGCTCGTCGTACCGACCAGGACCGGCTGACCCGCGGCGTGGCGTTCGGCGATGTCCTCGACGACCTGAGCGAACTTCGCGGTCTCGTTCTTGTAGACCAGATCGGGCTGATCCTTGCGGATCATCGGCCGGTTCGTCGGGATCGGGATCACGCCGAGCTTGTAGGTCGACATGAACTCCGCGGCCTCGGTCTCAGCCGTACCGGTCATACCGGCGAGCTTCTCGTAGAGACGGAAGTAGTTCTGCAGGGTCACGGTCGCGAGCGTCTGGTTCTCGGCTTTGACCGGCACCGCTTCCTTCGCCTCGATCGCCTGGTGGATGCCCTCGTTGTAGCGGCGTCCGACGAGGATTCGGCCGGTGTGCTCGTCGACGATCATGACCTCGTCGTTCATCACGACGTAGTCGGTGTCCTTCTTGAACAGCGCGAGCGCCTTGATCGAGTTGTTCAGGAAGGAGATGAGCGGGGTGTTCGCCGACTCGTAGAGGTTGTCGATGCCGAGGTAGTCCTCGACCTTCTCGATGCCGGGTTCGAGCACTCCCACGGTGCGCTTCTTCTCGTCGACCTCGTAGTCGACGCCCACCTCGAGGGTACGGGCGATCTTCGCGAACTCGGCGAACCAGCGGTTGGCCTCGCCGGAGGACGGACCGGAGATGATGAGCGGGGTGCGGGACTCGTCGATGAGGATCGAGTCGACCTCGTCGACGACGGCGAAGAAGTGCTCGCGCTGGACGAGGTCCTCCTTGCGCCATGCCATGTTGTCGCGCAGGTAGTCGAAGCCGAACTCGTTGTTCGTACCGTAGGTGATGTCTGCGGCGTACTGCTCGCGGCGCACGGCCGGGGTCTGGCCCGAGACGATGATGCCCGTGGTCATGCCGAGGGCGCGGTACACGCGTCCCATCAGCTCGGCCTGGTAGCTCGCGAGGAAGTCGTTGACCGTGATGACGTGGACGCCCTTGCCGGCGATCGCGTTGAGATAGGCGGGGAACGTCGCGACGAGCGTCTTTCCCTCACCCGTCTTCATCTCGGCGATGTTGCCGAGGTGGAGCGCGGCGCCACCCATGATCTGCACGTCGTAGGCGCGCATGCCGAGCGTGCGCTTGGCCGCCTCGCGGACGGCGGCGAACGCCTCGGGCATCAGCTGGTCGAGCGTCTCGCCCTTCTCGAAACGCGCACGCAGTTCGGCGGTCTCGTTGCGCAGCTCGTCGTCGGTGAGCTTGGAGATGTCCTCTTCCAGCGCTCCCACGGCTTTGACCACCTGGTTCAGGCGGCGGATGACCCGCCCCTCGCCGGCGCGCAGCAGCTTCTCAAGAGGATTGGCCACGGATGTCATCTCCCTGTTGGTGGGTAAAGTGCCGGCGCACGACGGAGCGTGCCCCAGGCATATGTTGTCATGTTACCGGGCCGTGACCTCCACGTCGCCTGCATGGCCGCGCTCCCACGGTTTTCCAGGTATGCATATGCTGGGAAACACTTCAGGAGGTGACGATGTCCGTTCGGCAGAGTCTGCTCGCGATCCTCGACCAGGGGCCGTGCTACGGCTACCAGCTGCGGCACGAGTTCGATCGACGCACGGGGTCGCGCTGGCCGCTCAACGTCGGTCAGATCTACAACACGCTCGAACGGCTCGAGCGGGACGGGCTCGTCACGAGACTCGATGCGGATGCCCAGGGGCACATCTACTGGCAGATCACCGCCGACGGATCGGCCGAGGTCGCCCGATGGCTCTCCTCCCCCGTCGTCCGCACGACCGCCGTCCGCGACGAGGTCGCGATCAAGCTGGCCGTGGCGGCCACACTGCCCGGCGTCGACGCGCGTGCGGCCATCCGGGCGCAGCGCGCCGAGACGCGGGGGAACCTGGTCCGCCTGCGCGCGGAGGCGACGAGCATCGGGGATGCGGACGACGCCGAGCAGCTCGCCCGCTCGCTCGTCATGGACTCCCTGATCTTCGCGGCGGAGGCGGAGGATCGCTGGCTCACCCATCTCGAGGAGCGGCTCGCGGCGCACCCCCGGCACGCCCTCGCCCTCGGCCTCACGCAGGAGCGCCCCAAGCGCGGTCGCCCGTCGAAGAGCACCGGCGACGCGGTGCTGATCTGAGGCACTGCCGCGAAACCCGCGTTCGCCTGGAGCGGATGCACAGGCATCCGCTCGTCCGTGGAAAGTAGGATCGGGTCATGGCAGGTATCTGGGGCAGACGCAAACGCGAACAGGAAGCCCTCGCGGTCCAGGACGCAGATCTCGCACGCCGGGCGGAGCAGGCACTCGTCTCCGCCGATGAGCGGATCCGATCGACATCCGACGAGCTGGCGTTCGCCGAAGCCGAGCTCGGGGAATCCCTGACCGGCGATCTGAAGAAGGCACTCGCCGCCGTCCGCACCCACCTGCGCGAAGCGTTCCAGTTGCACCAGCTCAACCACGACGAGATCCCCGACACCCCGGAGGAGTTGCGCACGCGCAACGCGCGCATCATCCAACTGTGCGACTGGGCGCAGGATCTCCTCGACGAGAAGACCACCGTCCTCGCCGAGTCGGTCGCGAAGGTGCGGCGGGCACCCGAGGTGATCGCCAAGGTGCGGGCGGATGCCGAGACTCTCAGTGCGCGCATCCCGGCGACGACCGCCACGATCGAGCGTCTTTCCTCCCGCTACGCCCCCTCGGCGATGACGCAGATCACCGCGAGCGCGCGCGAGGCCGAGCAGCTCATCGCCTTCGCTGTGCACGGGGCATCGGTCTCGGAGCGTCGCCGCGCCGCCAAGCAGAACGAGGAGGCGAATCTCGCGCTCGAGACCGCCACCGAGGCGACCCGACGCGCCGCCACCCTGCTCGACGCCGTCGAGGATTTCGAGATCGAAGCGCTGCGCGCGGAGTCCACTCTGGCCGAGGTCATCGCCGACTCACGCGGCGACCTGATCGCCGCGCGCAACGCACCGCAGGTTCCCGCGGTCGCCGCCGCGGTCTCCGCCCTCCAGGAAGCGCTGAGCGCTCTCACCCCCTCGGGAACTCCGAACGATCCGTTCGCCGAACTCTCTCGCCTGCGCGACGCGAACACCGGCCTCGACGAGGCGATCGTGACCGCCGAGCACCGTGCCGCCAACCCGCTCCCCTCTGTCGCCCAGGTGCAGCACGCCATCGATGACGCCGACCGCCAGCTCGGAGTCGCCCGCGGTCTGATCTCCGGCCACCGCGGGTGGATCGGCGCCGACGCCCGCACGCGCCTTGCCGAATCCGAGCGGCTGCGGGTGGATCTGAACGACCTCCTGCCCGCCGAAGAAACGCGCGAGCAGGCGCTCCTCGTCGCGCGACGCGTGGCGCACCTCGCGTCCGAGGCGCTCCAGCTCGCTCAGCGCGATATCGACTCCTCCCGCCCGCAGGATCAGGGCTGGGGCGGCGACGGCGGATGGGGCGGCGGCGGTTGGGGCGGCGGCGGCCGACGCGGAGGGGGCGGCGACATCGCCTCCGGCATCCTCGGCGGCCTCGTCATCGGCAGTCTCCTCGACGGCATCTTCGACTGACGCTCCGCGCACGAGAAAAGCGGCCCGGTCCCCTCTCGGGGCCGGGCCGCTTCCGTGCTATCAGGAGGCGAGAGCCTCAGCAGGCGGGGCCTGCGCGCTCAACGCGATGACACCGTAGTCCCAGCCCTTGCGGCGGTAGACCACGCTCGGGTGATCGGTACGAGCGTCGACGAACAGGAAGAAGTCGTGTCCGACCAGTTCCATCCGGTCGACGGCCTCTTCGACCGTCATCCACTCGGCATCGAAGTTCTTCGTGCGGATGACGACGGGCGAGTAGGCCTCCTCCTCGTCGTTCTGCACCGGGATGTTGCCGGTGGCCACGGCCCGCAGGACGTCGACGGATGCCGGCTCGACATCGATCCCCTCGAGGGCGCCGCTGCCCTTCTCGAAGTGCGCGCCGCGGGGGTGCTGCCGCCCATCGACTCGCTTCTCCTTGGCACGGCGCAACTGCTCGGCCATCTTGTCGACCGCGAGGTCGAGTGCGACGAACTTGTCGCCGTCGGTCGCCTCGGCACGGACGACCGGGCCCTTGCTCACCAGCGTGAGCTCGACGGTCTCCTCCGGCACCTGACCGTTGCGGTAGACCCGGTGGGTGACCTTCACATCCAGTCGTTGCGCGCGAGCCGCGAATGTCTGGATCCTGGCGATCTTCTCTTCGACAACGGTTCGGAAGCGATCGGTGATACCCACTCCGACGCCAACGATGCTCGTTTCCATTGCTGCCTCCTTGTCCCGGTCCTCCCGGCCAAGGGCGGACCGTGGTCGCCTTGTGACCCCCCACGCTAGTCCGCTTGGGAGCGGATGTCACGGGTCACTTCCTCCGTGTCGTGGAAGAGTCTCCGATGAGTCTCCCGTGACGCGGCGTGGCGGCGAGCGCGACGGCACCGACGACCTTATAGCCGGCCTCGGTGAGCGCTCGCGCGGCCTCGTCGAGCGTCGCCCCGGTGGTCACGACATCGTCCACCACCAGCACGGGAGCACCGCCGCCACGCCGACGGGCGGTCATGCTGCGCCGGACGTTCGCGGCTCGCGCCCGGGCATCGAGGCCGCGCTGATCCGCCCGACGTGCGACTGCCCGCAGCAACGAGGCCGGAGCAGCACCGGCTCTGCGCAGCAGCAGCTCCGGCACCCGATAGCCCCGTCTCCGGAAGGCCGACCCCGACGTAGGCACCGGCACGACATGACGCACGTCCGCCACCAGCGGCGCCAGCACCCCGGCGAGCGCGGCGCCGAGCGGGGCCGCGAGCAGAGTCTCGCCCTCGCCTTTCAGCCGCCGGATGCACCGTGCGGCGACACCCGTGAAATCCAGAGCCGCCCGCACCTCGAGTCCGCCCGGGGTGCGCACCGTCCGGGGCGCGGGGCGCAGCTCGGCACGGCACCCTGCGCAGAGCACCGTCCCCCCTGCACTGCAGCCCGCACACGATGCGGCGAGGAGGAAGGCGAGCAGTTCATCCCCGAGGGATGCGAGGTTCGAGATCGCAGGCATCCGTCGATCTTCACGCGCCTACGGCGGATCGTCCTCCCGGACGCCCACGTTTCGGAACAGGACAGGGCTGTCCCACGCCGGTGCAGGAAGAGAGGGGCGTCACTGCCCCGCGCGCGTGGCCAGCACGCGTACGCCGGTCGCGACCTCTCGCCACGCCGATCCTGCGTGCGCGAGGAGGGCGCCGTCTGTCGACAGCACCCGCACGCCCGATACGGTCCTGGCGCCGGAGAGCGCGGTCGCGCCTGTCGGGGCGGATTCGACCGTCGCGGTCCCGCCGACCACCTGGGTGAGCAGGTCGGGACTCGGCGAGTCCGCCAGCACCGCCAGGCGGTAGTCGCCGACCCAGACCAGTCCCTGCACGTCGCCGTCGACACGGGTCTGCTGCTTCATCGGTCCCAGCTCGGTCGGAAGACCGCTCTCATCACGCACGACCGCGGCGACGACGACCCAGCGCTGACTGCCCACCTCGATCACCGCGGCGATCCTCGAGCCGTCCGCCGATACCCGCATCTGCAGCACGGCCGAGGCGTCGGGCCACGCGTTCGCCACGGGATGCGACATCCGGTCGCTGCCCCAGACGAGCACGTCGGTGGGACTCGCCGTCGGCACCGTCCAGGTGTAGCCGTACGGATCGAGCGACGGAGCGATGAGACCGCCCCGCACATCGGGTTCATCGAGTCGGCCGTCGCCGACCAGATACGCGCGTCCATCGACGAGCTGGACCGCCGCCATCCCGTCGTCCGCCGCGACGTCGATCGCGGCGATCGGCTCCGGGATGCTCAGGATCTCGTCGCTGAGTCCGTCGATCGGGGAGACCTCGTCTCCCACGATGGTGCCGAATGCGCTGTCGGTGAGCACGAGCGGCCCGGATTCCTGCGGGGGCACGACGACGTTCACGACCCCCGCGTCGAGCGTGCGACCGTCGACCGTGAACCGCACCTGCGACACGTGCACCCCCGATGCGCGCAGGGTCTCCTGCAGTTGCGTGCGCATCCGGGCGAGCGTCTGCGTCTCGAGAGCCGCGGCCGGGCGGGTCAGGGCGACTTCCGCCACCTGATTGGCGTTGATCGGCACGGCATCCTGCGCGAGCTGCACATCGGCGGGGAAGGCCGTCTGCACGGCGGGCTCGAGCCACGAACTCGGCGACCCGCTGATCAGAGCCTGCACCACGGTCGTCGCGATGCTCGTGCGACGCGGGAACCAGCGCACATCCGGCACGAGTCGCGACCAGGTGCGGTCGAAGTACTGGAGGGGATACCCCTCGAACACCGTCGAGAAGCGCTCTTCATCGATGACGATGCCATCGGGCGCCTGCGAGATGCGCCACTCCCCCGCATCGGTGCGCTCCAGGGCGAACGCGAGGTTCGCCGGCCCCGCCGCCGAGGAGTACTCCCCGGAGGAGTCGACGCTCGCCACCTGGTCGAGCTGCACCTGCACGTCTGCGGCATCCGCGTCGTCGACGTCCTCGTCGAGCACCGAGGAGGATACGGCCCGGTCCGTGGCGGAGGCGTCGACGGCCACACCCGTGCTGGGGCGCCAGGACCGCTGCATGTCGGGAGTGAGGAACCGGCGGGCGATCTCCCAGTTCTCGGCCGGCGTGATCGCCGCCTCCATGAAGCCCTCGACGATCTCCCGGGGGCCCGCGCCCGGCGCGGGGCCGGAGGCGAGAGGGAGGAAGTCCGCGTCGTCGGGCGACTCGCCCAGCTCCAGGCCCACGTTCACGTCACCGGAAGTCGGCAGACCGGTGCACGCGGTGAGCAGCACCAGGCTCGCTGCGGCGAGCGCGATGCCCCGCAGGAGGTTCCTCATCCGTGCAGTACTCACGGGGCCTCACCCCCGTCGAGCATCTCGCGTCGCACGTCCGTGAGCGAGAGAGGCTGCGTGGCATCGCCGAGTTCGGCGAGGGAGTCCTGGGGTTCGACGGAAACAGGGCTCGGCCCGTCGAGCGTCGTGCCGTGGCGAGGAAGGGTGAGCACGAAGTTGGTGCCGGCGCCGAGCTCCGACCACACCGACAGGGTGCCCCCGTGGAGCGTGGCATCGCCGAGCGCGATCGACAGCCCGAGTCCGGTGCCCCCGATGGTGCGCTGACGCGACGGATCGGCGCGCCAGAACCGGTCGAACACGCGTTCGGCATCGGTCGGGTCCATCCCCAACCCGAAGTCGCGCACCCCGGCGGCGACCGCGTGCTGGTTGCTGTCGACGGTGACGACGATAGGACGCCCCTCGCCGTGTTCGATCGCGTTGCCGATGAGGTTGCGGAGCACGCGGCGCACCCGACGCGGATCCATGTCGACCGGGGAATATCCCCCCGGAGCGACGAGCCGCAGCTCCGTGCCGTGACCGTCGGCGAGAGGACGCATCTGCTCGATGACGTCCTCGGCGACGTGCGCGAGACTCGTCGCCTCCAGCTCGAGCTGCACCGACCCTGCGTCGTATCGGCTGATCTCGAGGAGGTCCGACAGCAATGTCTCGAAGCGCTGCACCTGGGCGTGCATGAGCTCGGCCGCCCGCGCCGTGACCGGGTCGAAGTCCGCACGCTGGTCGTTGAGCATGTCGGCGGCGAGACGGATCGTCGTCAGCGGCGTGCGAAGCTCGTGCGAGACGTCGGACACGAACCGCTGCTGCACCATCGACAGCTCCCCGAGCTCCTTGATCTGCGCCTCGATGCTGTCGGCCATGGCATTGAACGAGCGGCCCAGCGTCGCGAGTTCGTCCTCACCGTGCACTTCCAGGCGCACGGCCAGATCGCCCGAGGCGAGTCGCGCACTCGTCTCCGCCGCCTGGATGATCGGCGTCGAGACCGTGCGCAGGACGATCCACGAGATGGCCGCGACGATCGCGACCAGACCGATCCCCGCGATCCAGAGCGTCCGCTGCACGAACACGAGGGTCTGATCGGCATCCGAGAGGTCGTATGCGAAATAGATCTCGAAGGGGCCCGCCTCGGGTACGACGACCTGCTGCCCGACGATGATGCCCGGCACCTCTCCCCCGCCTTCGACGGGGAGGGCGACCGACTGCCAGGCCTGGCGGTCGTCGAATTCCACGACGCGTGCGCGGAGGCCGTCGCTGAGCAGGCTCGCGCTGAGTCCGGCCGTGAAGCCGTTGAGGCGGACGCCGTTCGCATCGGCGTCGATCCGGATGCCGGTGAGCTGATCGGCGTTCGAGTTCTGCGCGAATCCGGCCTGGATCGTGTTCCACAGGTCGGCGAGGGCTGCCGGGTCGTCTCCGACCTCGGCGACGTCGAGCGTGCTCTGGGCGACGTCGACCGCGCGTCGGGCGTCTTCGAGCGCTTGGTTCTTGCGCGAGACGAAGAGGTCGTTCTGGATCACGAGCGCCATGGTGACGCAGGTGATGAGGATCGCGAGGGAGGTCGCGAGCAGGGTCACCGCAAGGGTGCGGAACCGCAGCGATCTGCGCCACAGGGATCCCAGAACCGTCGGCCAGCCGCGCCAATCGCGCAGGACGGCGACCGCCGTGGTGGTGGCTGTCGTCACGGCCATGGGCGTGTCAGACAGCGCTCCCGGCGCGATAGCCGACTCCGCGGACCGTCATCACGATCCGCGGGTTGTCAGGGTCGAGCTCGACCTTCGCGCGCAGTCGCTGCACGTGCACGTTCACGAGACGCGTGTCGGCCTTGTAGTGGTAGCCCCAGACCTGCTCGAGCAGCATCTCGCGGGAGAACACCTGCTGTGGCTTGGAGGCGAGAGCGACGAGCAGCTGGAACTCGAGAGGGGTGAGGGCGATCGGGTCCGTGCCGCGGCGCACCTCGTGCGCATCGACGTCGACGGTCAGATCGCCGACGCGGAGCTGCTCGCTGGTCGTCTGCGGCACGGGACGGAGCCGCGTGCGGATGCGGGCGACCAATTCCTTCGGGTTGAACGGCTTGACCATGTAGTCGTCTGCGCCCACCTCGAGACCCCGAACGACGTCAGCGGTGTCGGTGCGAGCCGTGAGCATGATGACGGGCACACCGGACTCGGCGCGGATGCGCGTGCAGATCTCGATCCCATCCATGCCAGGGAGCATCAGATCGAGGAGGACGAGGTCCGGGCGCTGTGCGCGCCACTCGTCGACGGCACGTGCTCCGTCGGCGCAGAACACGGGCTCGAATCCTTCGGTGCGCAGCACGATGCCGATCATCTCGGCGAGCGCGGTGTCGTCATCGACCACAAGGATGCGTGAGGTCATAACTGTTACCTTATGGCACTCGGTCTCACGTTCCCCAGGTCTGCGCGCCAACACCGGGGATATGGCACGATGGAGGCGCACGACGGAGGGAAGTGCTGTGAGCGCCCAGACCTGGACCCCTGCCCGGAAGAAGGGCATCATCCCCCTGCATCCGATGACGTTCGGAATGCTGCTCGGGAAGGCGTTCGCCGCGCTGCGGCACAACCCCAAGGTTCTGTTCGGCTTCGCCGTCATCCTCCAGCTCGCCGTCCTCATCCTCGCGGCGCTCGCGATGGGGCTCGTCCTCTTCACGACCTTCTCCCGACTCGAGACCGTGTCGACCGCGAGCCCTGACTTCGAGGCGATCGCTGCCGGAACCATCGCGATCAACATCATCGCCGGCATCCTGGTCGGTCTCGCTTCGGTCGCCGTCACGGCGATCATGCAGGGCGTGATCGCCGCCGACGTCAGCTACGCCACGATCGGCAAGAAGGCCACGCTGCGAATGCTGTGGCATCGGATGACTCCGGCCTTCTGGCGTCTCGTCGCATACTCCGCGCTCGTCATCGTCGCCGTGTTCGGCCTCATCATCGTGGTCGCGCTCATCCTGTTCGGGATCATCGCCGGTGGCATCGCGGGCGGGATGGGAGCCTCCCCCGAGACGGTCGGCCTCATCGTGCTGGTCGTGGTCGTCTTCTTCCTCGCCTGCATCCCCCTCTACGTCTGGCTCAGCACCAAGCTGATGCTCGTGCCCTCGATCCTGGTGTTCGAGCGCGCGCGGCTCAAGGACGCGATCGTGCGCTCGTGGCGGCTGATCCGCGGCCGTTTCTGGGTCGCCTTCGGTGTGAGCTTCCTCATCAGCTTCATCATGGGCATCGCGATGAACGTGGTGGCCGTGCCCGCGCAGCTGTTCGCCCAGATGTTCGGCACGGTGCTCGTGCCCACCGGCGACCCCGAGCCCAGCGCGATCATCGGCATGATCCTCCTGCTCCTCGCACCGCAGATCCTCACCCTCGTGCTCCAGGCGATCACTCTGGTCGTGCAGAGCACGAGCGCGGCTCTCATCTACCTCGACTCCCGCATGCGGTACGAGGGGCTCGACCAGACTCTCGTCTCCTACGTGGAGCGCAGCGACATGGGGTGGACCGAGGAGCAGCTCGGGGACCCCTACGCGGTCGACCCGGCGCGGGCCGTCTCGAGCGCACCCCCGCCCAAGGCCGTCCCCGACTACGTCCTCCTCTCGCAGTCGTACGCGTACCCGGCACCCACGGGTGCGCCGCAACAGCCCGGGTATCCCGGACCGTACGGATACGCGCAGCAGCCAGCGCAGCCCTCCTCCCCGCCGCAGCCCCCGCAGTACGGGTACGCGCCCGCACCGCAGGCCTACGGCGCCCCGCCCACTCCCCCCGTGTACACCGCACCGCCCGCACCCCCGGCGTACAGCGCACCGCCCGCTCCCGCGACACCACCCGCGGCGGCACCGCCCGCGGCGGCACCGTGGACCGCTCCGGGCGACGGTGACCCCCGGGCATGATCCGACCGTTCGACGACCTGTTCGTCCCGGACGGCGACGACGCACGCCGCTGGGCCGAAGAAGAGTTGAGCAATCCGCGCTACGCCGATGCCGAGCCCTCGTGGTTCGACTACCTCGCGCGGGACATCGGCCGATTCATCGACAGCCTCTTCAGCTCCGACAACGGCGCAGCCGTCGGTCCCTCCGCCCTCGTCATCGTCTGCATCCTGATCGGTGCCGCGCTGATCGTCGCTCTGATCGTCTGGGGGCGCCCGCGACGCTCCCGCTCCGTCGCCCGGGCCCGCACCGACCTCCTCGGTGTCGATGACGACCGCTCGGCGGCCCAGTTGCGCGCCGAGGCGGAACGCAGCGCCCGTGCCGAGGACTGGGATGCCGCCACCGTCCTGAGGTTCCGCGCGATCGCCCGTGACCTCCTCGAGCGCGACATCATCGACCCTGCCCCGGGCGCCACCGCCCAGGCCATCGCCCGAGAGGTCAGCGCGGTCTTCCCCGACGAGTCGGCACCGATGCGCAGCGCCGCGACAGCGTTCGACGACGTCCGCTATCTGCGCCACCCCGCGACGCCCGAGTCCTACGCCGCCCTGGCCGCCACCGACGAGCGCCTGCGGTCCCGCAGGCCGGCAGTGGTGACCGCATGACCGTCACCGAGGAGCGGATCACCCCTCCCACCACCGCGGAACCGACGAGACGCCTGCGCTCGATCATCGGTTGGGTGATCGTCGCCGCGCTCGTCGTCGGCGTGGCGTGGGTGGGGCTCCAGATCGCCGCGACCGCCCCGAGCGAGCGCCGTTCACTCGACCCCGAGGGCCGTGGAGATGCGGGCGCGCTGGCGCTCGCCGAGATCCTGCGGGACCAGGGGGTCGAGGTCGACGTGTATCGCTCGCACGTCGAGGCGCGTGACGCTCTGGACGAGAGCACGACGCTCGTCATGACCAATCCGTACACACTCAGCGATGATGGCCTCGCCGAGCTGATGGGGCCAGCCGACCGTGTCGTCTTCCTCTCGGTGGGAGCTCATCTGCTCGACGAACTCGATCTCGGTGCCTACTCCTCGGCGCCGCTCGCCGAGGTCGACGCGCAGTGCACCGCCGGGGAGTTCGCCGAGGTCGGCACGATCGAACCCGATCGACTGATGACTCCTCACTCCGGCGTGGAGTGGTGCTTCGGCGACGAAGAGGGCGCGGCCGTGCTCATCGACGACAGTGATGGTCGACGCACCTCGATCGTCGACGGCTCCCGCTTGTTCAGCAACGCCTATCTAGCCGAGAACGGCAACGCCGCGCTCGCGCTCGCCCTGCTCGGCCAGACCGATCGCGTGGTCTGGTACGTCCCCTCGCTCGGCGATTCCGACCTCGAGGCGACGTCTCCCGACACTCTGGGCACTCTGACGCCACCGTGGGTCACCCCGGCGATCATCCTGCTGATGCTGTCCGGGGCTGCGGCCGCCCTGTGGCGCGGCAGACGGTTCGGTCCGCTGGTCGCCGAGACGCTGCCGGTCACGGTCCGCGCTTCCGAGACGATGCACGGTCGCGCACGTCTGACGGCGAAGGCGGCGGATGCCCCGCACGCAGCGCTCGCGATCCGCGACGGCGCGCAGCGGCGCCTGGCCCGGCGACTCGGGCTGACGGCACGCGCGACATCCGACGAGGTCGCCGATGCGGCATCCGATCGTCTGCGCATTCCCCGGGGCACGCTCCAGGCGCTCCTCGCCGGCCCGCTGCCCACCGACGACGCCGCACTCGTCGAGCTCGCTCGGCGCCTCGCCGACCTCGAAGAGGCCGTCGAGAAGACGCATCGAACCGCCCGCGCGACGGACGCACCATCCGCACACACTCCATCCACGACGGAAGCCGAGGACACCCGTGACCGCTGAGTACAATCCCGCCGATGACACGGCCCTGCGCGGGGCGATGCACCGCGTGCGCAGCGAGGTCGACAAGGCCGTGGTCGGACAGGCCGGCACGGTGACCGGCCTGCTGGTCTCTCTGCTCGCCCGGGGACACGTGCTGCTCGAGGGCGTCCCGGGCGTCGCGAAGACCCTGGTCGTGCGCTCGTTCGCCCGGGCCCTCGGCCTCGACACCAAGCGCGTGCAGTTCACTCCCGACCTCATGCCCGGCGACGTGACCGGATCGCTCGTGTACGACGCGCGGACGGGAGAGTTCGACTTCCGCGCCGGCCCGGTGTTCACGAACATCCTGCTGGCCGACGAGATCAACCGCACGCCCCCGAAGACGCAGGCGGCGCTCCTCGAGGCGATGGAGGAGCGCCAGGTGTCGGCCGACGGCACGAGCCGCGCCCTCCCCGACCCGTTCCTCGTCGCGGCGACCCAGAACCCCATCGAGCACGAGGGCACGTACTCGCTTCCCGAGGCTCAACTCGACCGCTTCCTCATGAAGCTCGTGGTCGGGATGCCCGAGCGCGACGCCGAGGTGGCCGTGCTGCGCAAGCACGCCTCCGGCTTCTCGCCACGCGAGCTCACCGGCGTCGAAGCCGTCGTCACCGCCGACGAGATCCGCGCAGCGCAGGCCGCCGCGGGACGCGTCGAGGTGACGGACGACGTCCTCGCCTACGTCGTCGACCTCGCCCGCGCCACGCGGCAGTCCCCATCGGTCGAGCTCGGGGCCAGCCCGCGCGCCTCGACGGGCCTCCTCGCGGCGGCGAAGGCCTGGGCCTGGCTCAACGGCTCGACGGCGGTCACGCCCGATCACGTGCAGACGATGCTCGTACCGGTCTGGCGCCACCGTCTGCAGTTGCGCCCGGACGCGCAGATGGAGGGCGTCTCGGCGGATGCCGTGCTGACCTCCGTGGTGCAGCAGACCCGGGTACCGATCTAAGTGTTCGTCACGGGTCGCCTCGCGCTCGCCGTGGCTGCGGGCGTCGTGCCGCTGGTCATCGCCGGGCTCGCGGGTTTTCCGCCGTACGCGGTGCTCGGCGCGTGGCTGGGCCTCTGCGTGGTGCTGGTCGTCATCGACGTCGTCTTCAGCGCGAGTCCGCGGTCGGTGACCGTGACCCGGCGCGTGCCCGCTCGTGCACGGCTGGGCGAGGCGGTGCCGGTCAGCGTCGCCGTGCACAATCACGGGTCCCGCGAACTGCACGCGCTTCTCCGCGACGCCTGGCAACCGACGGCGGGCGCGGGAACCGCACGGCAGACCCTCGACATCCCGAGCGGTGAGCGCCGTCGGGTCGACATCCCGCTCCTCCCCCGTCGCCGCGGCGAACTGGTGAGCGAGTTCGTCGTGATCCGCTCGCGCGGCCCCCTCGGTCTCGCCGGACGGCAAGCCGTCCACCGCGTGCGGGGAGCGATCCGAGTGCTCCCCGCCTTCTCGTCCCGCAAGCACCTCCCCTCGCGTCTCGCCCGGCTGCGCGAGCTCGACGGCAACACGAGCATCCAGGTGCGCGGTCAGGGCACCGAGTTCGACTCGCTGCGCGAGTACGTGCGCGGCGACGACGTGCGATCGATCGACTGGCGGGCAACTGCCCGCGCCGGGACCACCATGCTGCGCACCTGGCGGCCGGAGCGCGATCGGCACGTCGTCATCATCATCGACACCGGACGCACCGCGGCCGCCCGCGTGGGCGACGGAACACGAGCGGATGCCGCGCTCGAGGCCGCCCTCCTGCTCGCGGCTCTCGCGGCGCGCGCGGGCGACCACGTGCACCTGCTGATGTACGACCGTGTCGTCCGGGCACGGGTGACCGGTGTCGAGGGCAATGCTCTCCTGCCCGCGCTGACCGACGCCATGGCCCCGGTGCACGCGCGCCTCGTCGACACCGACTGGCACGGCGCGTTCGCAGCCGTGCGCACGCTGACGACTCGCCCCTCGCTGATCGTCGTACTCACCGCGCAGGACGCCGCGGAATCGGCGCGAGGCTTCCTCGGCGCTTTTCCGGATGCCTCGCGGGCGACGTCGATCCTCGTGGGCTCCGTCACCGACGAGTCGATCGTCGAGCTGGCGCAGCAGCGCGGTTCGCGCGAGGAGGTCTACCTCGCCGCGGCCGCCGAGCGCACTCTGCGCGACGCCGAGAACGTGGCGGACGCGATCCGCCGAGCGGGCGGCGAAGCGATCTCCGCTGACCCCGAGGATCTCCCGCCGCGGATCGCCGACCGCTATCTCGAGCTCAAGGCTGCAGGCCGGCTCTGAGCGCTCCGGTCACCCCGCGAGAAGTCGTGGGGTGCCCGCCTCGTACTCGACGAGATCACCCGTCTCGCCGCGGCGATAGGCGCGTCCGCCGACGACGAGCATGTAAATCAGGAACACGGCCAGCGCCGCCGCGCCGATGCCGATCTTGAGCGGCCAGGGCAGAGCCCACCCGGTCACGAAGCCCTCGACGAGGCCGGCGAGGAACATCGCGAAAACGAGGCCGAGCGAAACCGTTGCGAGAGCTCTGCCCTCCTGCGCGAGCGATTCCGAGCGTGATCGGTGCCCCGGTGCCACCCACGACCAAAACAGTCGTAGCCCGCCGGCAGCCGCGACGAACAGGCACGTCATCTCCAGCATCCCGTGCGGCAGGACGTACAGCACCATGATGTCGGCCTTGTCGTAGGCGGCCATGATCGCGCCGGCTTTTCCGATCGCCATAGCGTTCGTGACGATCATGTACACGGGGTAGATGCCGGTCACCCCGAAGATGACGCAGAGCATTGCCAGCCACGCGTTGTTCGACCACACCATGCCCATGAACACCGCGGCGGGATTCTCTGTGTAGTAGCCGGTGAAGCTCTCGTCTGCGTACTGCTCGAGAGCAGCGGGTGGGCCGAGCGTCGCCACGAGCGCCGGGTCACTCGCGATCCAGGCGGCGGTTCCGATCGCGATCGCGAGGAACACGACGGCGATCGCCAATGTGAGCCACCGCAGACGGTAGAGCGCCGCGGGGAACTGCCGAGCGAAGAATCGCGCAGCCTGCGTCAGGACGCTGTCCGAAGCACCCGTGAGTCGCATGCGAGCGCGAACGAGGATCGTCGAAAGGTAGTTACCCTGCGGCGAGTCGCCGACCGACGTCTTGAGCTCGGCGAGATCCGCTGACGCGGCGCGATAGCGCACGATGAGTTCGTCGACTGCCGCCCCGTCCAGCGAGGCGCGGCTGAGCTCATCCAGCCGCGCCCACTCGGCGCGGCGTGCATCGGTCAACGCATCGGCATCCACCTGATTTACTGTACTCATGTCCGTGCCGATCGATACGACCGACGAGATGCTGTCCGGGGAAGCCGTCGCCATCGACGTCCAGCCGGTCGGGTTCCTCATGCGTTCTCTCGGTGCGCTCATCGACATGCTGCTCGGCTACGGGGTCTTCATCCTGTGGCTGTTCCTCCGCGTCTGGCTGCTCGATGCCGGTGTTCTCACCGAGGCGACCGATCGGATCGCGACCATCGCTTCTCTCGCGGTGAGCTTCCTCATGCTCCCCCTGAGCATGGAGATGCTGACGAAGGGCCGCAGCCTCGGCAAGCTGGCCGTCGGCGGGCGCATCGTCCGGATCGACGGCGGCGCGACGGGATTCCGTCACGCCTTCATCCGCGCGCTTCTCGGCGTGCTCGAGATCTACATGACCTTCGGCGGCCTCGCCGTCCTCTCAGGCGCCCTCACCGCACGGTCCCAGCGCCTGGGAGATCTCGTGGCGGGCACCTACAGCCAGCGCGTGCGCACGCCAAAGCTTGCCCAGAGCGTTCCGGTGATGCCCGGTGAGCTCCTCGGCTGGTCGCAGATCGCCGACGTCGCGCGTCTGCCCGACCGTCTCGCGCGGCGCATCTCGCACTTCCTCGCCTCGGCGCACCAGCTCGTTCCCGGGGCACGCGCGCGCGTCGCGAACGAGCTGCTCGCCGAGGCATCCGCCTTCGTCTCCCCCCTGCCGCAGGCTTCGCCGGAGCGTGCCCTGGTCGCGATCACGGTGATTCGTCGCGAGCGGGAGCGACGCGCACTCATCGCCTCGGATGCCCGCGCCGAGCGGCTCTCGGGGCGCCGCGTCGGGGTCTGACGCTCAGGCGCGCAGCGCCTCGTGGCGCACGACGATCCACCCTGCGGGCACCGACAACCGGTCGGCGTGCTGGGCGCACAGGTCGTGAGCGTGCGGGTGACGCTCGAGTCCGAGCGGACCGAGCGCGGCCATCTGGTCGCCGTAGTCGTACGTGAGTGTGGCCACCGCTTCGCGCGCGCAGCCCACCTTCGAGCAGAGTCGTCCGTCCATCCGTGCCAGGCTACGGTCCGGTGCGCGTCCAGGACGGATGCCGCGCCGTCCGATGCCGCACACGGCCTAGACTTTCGTCATGCCCCGTCGACGCGCCACCCGCACCCCCGAGACGCCCCGGCGAGGCGCGCGGCACGGACGCCACGGCCGTCTCGGCCGCAGCGAGGTCGTGCGGCCTCCCCTGGCTCCGCTGGACGGACGCCTCGACCGGTTCGACCTCTCGGTGGGAACCGCCGTCGAGTTCCTCCGCGGCACGTGGCCGGAGCTGCAGGACGTGCGATTCGAGATCGGTGCGATGCCCGGATTCGAGGCGGGTGACGAGGTGCCGCGCTGGTACCTCGATCGCGAGCACGCACGCATCGTGCTCTTCCGCCTGCCCATCGAGCGTCTTCTCCCTCCCGGCCACGACGACAACGCGCACCGACGGATGGCGATCGAGAGCGCCGTCTTCCGGGCAGCGGCGGAGTACGTCGGCCGCGAGCCGTGGGATCTCGGCCACGACCACTGACCGGAGCGCATCGTCCCCGTGTCTAGGGGTAGACCGTGATGCTCTTCTCCGCGCCCGCGCTCGGCTGCAGAGGCCACGTCGCGAGCGCTCCGGCACCGGACATGCTCATCGCCGCGCGCACGGCGTCAGAGGTGCTGAGCCGATAGACCGTATCGCCGTTGAGTGTCGCCGCCACCGAACTGCCGGCGGGCACGACGACCTCGCGGGAGTTCCCGCTGCTGAGGTTCTCGAGGGTGACGGTCGCATCGGCACCGTCTTCGTTGATGAGGTAAAGCGCGGGCTGGGGTCCGTTCGGCACCGCGAAGAGGGCGTCCGTGCCGATCTCCGGCGCCGGTGTCATCCACGAGAAGTCCGCGCCCTTGCCGAATCCGTTCTGCTGACGGACACCCGCGACCACCGGGGCGTCGGCTTCGATCGACACCGAGTACGACCCAGGCGCGAGGGCGCTGAGCGACGCCTCCGCCGGGGTGTCGGCCGCGAGATCCACCGTGAACTCCTCGACGACCTCGGGTGAACCGACCGCGCGCACCGTGACGACGGCTCGCCCGTCCGCACCGGCCGAAAGCAGCCGGAGCACCGTCATGTCGGCGTTGTCCCCGTCGCCGTCGAACGACTGCACGCCGACGATCACCGGATGCCGCTGCGGCCCGGCAACCGCTTCCTGCAGGTCGATGCCGGCCGGGTCGAGCGTGCGCACGAAGGAGGACTGCAGAACCGCCCTCACAGGAGCCCCCTCGGCCGTGACCTCGACCACGGGTGTCGTGTTGCCCGCCGCGATCGAGCTGAGCGGAAGGGCGACCTGCGTCATCGCCGGGACGATCACGGTGCGGTTGCTCCGCGAATCCCCGTACGTCGAGAGGGTCACGGTGGACGTCACCGCCGCCGCGTTGGTGAGGGTCACGATGTCCTTGGTCCCGGTGGCGACGCTTCCGCCGACCAGCCAGGATTCCAACCTGCTCTCCCCGCAGGGCAGGGCGGCGAAGCCCGCCAGATCCGTCGCCGAGACCGAGATCGACTCGGTCGCGGCGATGAGGGGCGCGCTCCGGTCGACGACCTCTCCGGTGAATCGGTCGACCTCGCCGCCACCGATGAGATCGGGCGCGGCGATCGGGGCCGAGGCCGGAGCTCCACCGGTGCCGTCCACGGTCACCGATGGGGACCCCGCCGAGCGCATGCTCAACGGATCGGAGGAGTCTCGACCGATCGCGCGGAAGTCGCCGTTGCACACGAGCATCGGCGCTCCGGGAAGCGGCGTGACCTCCACCTGCGCGGGGTCATGTGCGACCTCGGGCCACGGCGCGTGGATCGCGGTGACGACGCCGGCGACGCAGGCGATCGCGACGGCGGCTCCGACGGTGACGCGCGCACCGGTGGCGACCACTCGGAAGACTCGCGTACGGCTCATCGCTGCTTCTCCTCGGTCTCGGGGTCTCCGGAGGAATCGGCGGCGTCATCGTCGACGGCAGCATCTCCTGTCGGCGCGTCAACGGCCTCTCCGCGTGATTCCACGTCGTTCCTCGAGGTCTCGCCGTCCGGTGCGACGGCCTCCTCGAGTGCATCCGCGGGCGTCTCGCCGACGATCGCGGCCTCGGCGAGTTCGTCCACTCCGCCCGGTTCGACGATCGAGGCTTCCGCGAGCTCCTCGCGATGCCGTGGGAGGACGAGTGGCTCCTCGGGCGCACGCCCGACGATGCGGGATTGCGCACGCGCCGCGCGTCGCGACGTACGGGTGGGCAGAGCGAGGAGTAGAGCGGCGAACAGGAAGATCAACTGCAGAGTGACGACGAGTCGCGCCTGATGCTCCTGCTCGTTCGTGAGAGTCGCCGGTGCGGCGATATCGGTGTCGACCCTCCAGAGAACGCCGCGATCCGTGGTGCCGGCGTGCACGAACCCGGCGCGCTGATCGATCGCGGTGATCGCCGACGTCCGCATCGAACGAGCCTGGTCGGCCTCATCGCCCGGCACCTGCGCGACGAGCACGTAGCTGATCCCGTGGGCGGCGAGCTCCCCCGGCGCATCGAAATCGCGCGCCGAGAGCAGGTCGACCGAGAGGGCGGCGATGTCGGTCCCTCGCGGCTGCTCCGCTGTCGAGAGGATCGTGGTCTGCGCACCCAGGGTCTCACTCGCGCCCCAGACCACCTCGGCGGCGAGTCCGCCGTCGTTCTGCGGCGTGAGGACGAGCGTGCTGATCGGCTGATCCCCGGAGGCCTGCGCAGCGACGTACGCGGGAAGCGTCGAATCGGGCCCGTTGCGCAGAGCGGATGCGTCGAGATGGAGAGCCGTGAGGGCCGGCACCGCTCCGACCACCAGAGCAATCGCGGCTATGCCGGTGACGGCCGTGCGCAGTCGCGGCAACGTGACAGCGGTGTCGAGGGTGACGACTGCGCCACCGACGATGCCGATCCACGCGAGCGAGAGCCCGGCACCCGGCCAGATGGCGACCGGCGTGCCCTGCGCGAAACTGACCGTGACGCCCACGGCCAGGAACGCCGTCGCGAAGCCGGCGAGCGAGACGACGAGCAGGGTGATACCCGTACGCCAGCGCGGCGCGACGGCCGCACCGAGCGCGAGCAGGGCGAGAGGCGCGCTGAACACGGCCGCCCAGGCGCCGAGCGGCGCGATCTGGAAAGCCGCCCACCCTGCGGCATCCGCGGTGGGATATCCCGTCGCGAGGGCGAGGCGCCCTGCGGCATCCGCCGCCGCCTGCGGGCCGGCCCAGATCGCCCCGGGATCGGCCAGGAGTGCGACGAGCGATCCGTCGACGAGGTGCGCGTACGCGAGCGGCGCGAAGAGCACGAGAGCCGGGATCGGGGTCCAGAGCAGGCGAACGGCGCCACGGAACTGGGCCGTACCCAGAGTGATCCCGAGCCCGACGACCCAGAGCACGAGAAGTGCGGGGACGAGTGACGGCGAGCATGCGGCCACGGCGGCGAACACCAGCGATGCCGCCCCCGCCGCTCCCCACGATCGATGGGCGACGACCGCCGCATGGAACAGCCAGGGCAGGAGGAGATGCACGAGAACGCCGGTTGGGCGGCCGTCGACGAGCGCGGTGAGGAACGTCGGCGCCAGAGCCCATCCGACTCCCGCGAAGATGCGGAGCCCCGCGCGATCCGTCACCCGCGTCGCGGCGAACCAACCGCCGAGGACGGCGAGCGGCAGCGCGAGCACCCACAGGAGCACGAGGGCGAAGGACGGCGATCCCGGCCAGAGCGAGCCGAGGACGGCGACCACACCGGCGAAGGGATCGGCCGGACCGACGACGTCGAGGCCGAGCCCCCGGACTCCCCACGCCGCGTCCTGCCAGAGTCCCGCGACGGTCTGCCGGAGCGGCAGGAGAGCTCCGCCGCCGAGCGAGGGCCAGGCGAGAAGAGAGGTGAACGACGCGACGCTCACGGCGAGGGCGGCCAGCACGGCCCACGCGCCACCGCCGCCGAAGAAGTGCAGTTCGCTGACGGCGCCGCCTTCGCTGCCGTGGCCGTCGTCGAGACGACGGCGGAGCTGCGAGCCCGTGACGCGCAGGGGCGAGATGCTGGCCCACGACGAGGTGCGGAAGGATCGGATGGCGGCACGCGAACGGGCGAGCGCTCCGAATCGGAGCATCGCCACCACGGCGGCACCGAACTCGGGGAAGACTTCCTCGGGGCGCTTGCCGACGAGGTGCGCGATCGAGCGCCACAGCGCGAGGGGCAGGAGCGCGATCCAGTGCAGCGGCACGGCGATCGCCGGCGCATAGGCGAGGCGGCGATGCAGCTGGGCGAGGCGGGTCACATAGGCACGCCGGGAGCGGCCGCGAGGGAGCGATGCCGGGCCGTCGGGCGAGACCGAGATCCGCGCGGTCGGGGCGAGGACGACGCGTCCGCCGCCGAGACGAGCGCGCACGCCCAGATCGAGGCCCTCATCGGCTCCGGCGAGCGCCGGGTCCGGGCGGAGCGCATCGCGCACCTCGCTGCGGATCAGCATGCCGCGGATGTCGGCCGCGAGCGCCTCATCGAGACCGTCGTGCTGCCCCTGGTCGAGCTCACCCGCCGAGAGCTCGACCGAACGGCCGAGGCTCGTCATGCTGACGCCGAGGGAGACGATCTCACGATCGTTGTCGGTGGCGACCAGCTTCGGTGCCGCGATCGCGGCCGACGGCGAACGCTCGAGCATCCCGACGAGGCGCTCCAGGGCCCGAGGGTGCGGCGCGGTGTCGTGTGCGAGGAGCCATACGGCGCTGTTCTCGGCGACCCGGGGACGCGCGAGTTCGACGGCCTCGGCGAACGAGGTGGAGTGCCGGGCCTCGACGATCCCCTCGACCGTCTGCGCGACGGCCTCGCTGGTACGAGCCGATGCGGCGTTGCCGCAGACCACGAGGGTGACCGCTTCCACCGGTGCGGTCTGCGATCTCAGCGCCTCGAGGGTGCGGAGCAGTTGCGCGCGGGCTGAGGAACCAGGGCGCGCGACGATGATGGCGTGAACTCGGGCTGGCATGACATCGTCAGCCTAAGCGCGGTGCGACGCGGGAGAAGGCAGCCGGTGCGGCGCGCCCGCGAAGGTCCCGGTCGGATTCCATCCGGGAGACCGCCGACCGGCGGGTGCGTCGCCGTTCAGCTGGCGCGGCGCTTGAGCTTGCGACGCTCGCGCTCGGAGAGACCGCCCCAGATACCGAACCGCTCGTCGTTGTTGAGCGCGTACTCGAGGCACTCCCCGCGCACGTCGCACGAGGTGCAGATGCGCTTGGCGTCTCGCGTCGAGCCGCCCTTCTCCGGGAAGAACGCCTCGGGATCGGTCTGAGAGCACAGGGCGTCGGTCTGCCAGGCGAGAGCGTTGTCGTCGTCTGCCTCGACCTTTCGAACCCCGGGTACACCGAGGTTGACCGGGTCGACGAACCAGTTCTCCGGAACGTCGGATCGGTATCCCGTCATCTCGACCTCCAACCCCTCATATCTCGCCCCCCGCCGGGCCGTGCACCACTAATTACACCCGTGTCATTCGCTCGGGTCAAGTCGCGGATCGTAAACCCTCAATCATGTATTGAAGGTTCTTGACGGTATATCGGCGTGTCGCGCGCCCGAAGGTGGACTCGGGCGCAGACGTCGCGCGTCAGTGCCCCGGAGACGCGATGAAGACCTCGCCGAGGCCGGACAGACGCAGCTCGGTCTCGTCGTCGGACGCATAGGCGACGGCCCCGACGGGCAGATCGATCGCGGCATCCGCGCCTTCGATGCGAACCGTGCCGTCCGTGGCGAGCACCATGGTCCTGCCGTCGACGGGCACGCTCGTCGGCGAGCCGTCGAGCACGATGCGGCGCAACGCGAAGTCCGGAACCGGCACGTCGTACGTCGTGATCGCGCCCTCCTCGGCAGGGCGCAGCACCGGGACGAGCCCGGGGGCGGTGTCGACGAGCGACAGGAGTTCCGGCACGTCGATCCGCTTGGGCGTGAGTCCCCCGCGGAGCACGTTGTCGCTGGCGGCCATGATCTCCACGCCGAGGCCCGAGAGGTAGGCGTGCAGGAGACCGGCGCGCAGGAAGACGCCCTCGCCCCGGCGGAGCACGAGGTGGTTCATCAGCAACGCGACCACGACCCCCGGGTCACCGGGGTAGGTGTGGGCGATCCGCGCGATCGCGCGCAGAGTGTCGCTCCACTCCCGCGCGTCCCCGCGGGAGGCGGTGACGACCGCGTCGATGACGCCGTCGACGGCCTCGCCCGCCGACCCGTCGAGCAGCCACTCGAGGGTGTCGCGCAGGACGTCACCTTCGGCGGAGAGACGCTCGCGGAGCGCGACGACCGCGGCGGTGGGTGCGAGGGCATCGATGAGCTGCAACGTCTGTGCCACCGGGCGCAGGCCGCTGAGCGACTCGAAGCGCTCGCTCAGCGCGACCAGCAGCTCGGGCTTGTGGTTCGCGTCGCGATAGTTGCGCTGCGGATCGTCGAGCGCGAGGCCGCTCTCGCGCTCCCAGCCCTCCTTCGCCTGCGCCAGGGTCGGGTGCACCTGGATCGACAGCGGCTGAGCGGCCGCGAGCAGCTTCAGCAGGTACGGAAGCGTTCCGCCCGTGACCGCATCGAGCGTGCCACCGCCCACCACATCCGCGGGGTCACCCGGGTGATCCCCGAACCAGACCTCCGCCTCGGGGGCGCCGCTCGGCGCACGCCCTTCGAGCTCGGCGAGAAGGGTCTCCGATCCCCAGGCGTAGTCGCGGGGTGCATTGGTGAGGTGCAGCAGCATGTTCCCAGCGTAGAGCGCGCCACGCCGCTCACAGACGCACGTGACCGCCTCGCGGTACCCTGATCGCGATGGCCCAGTACACCCAGCATCCGGTGAGCGCCCCGCCGACCGCCCCCGAGCGGGAATCGACGGGGCATCTGCTGTTGCGCGGCTACGTGATCCTCACGCTCTTCGTCACGTTCGCGCACACCGCCGTCTACAACCTCCTCGGTATGCTCGGCGCCGCCGTCGTGCTCGTCGTGTTCACGCTGGCCACCGTCGCGATCGGCGTCCCGATGCTGGCGCGCAACCGCCCGCAGGCGTTCCGCTGGCGGCGCCTGCCGTGGACGGCTCTCGCCTACACGACCCTCGCGCTCGTCTCGGTCGCGTGGTCTCAGTGGCGGGGGCCGACGTTGCTCACCTGGCTGCTCCTCGCCGCGGTGACCGTCAACGGACTGTTCGTGGCGCACGTGCTGACGTGGCACGAGATCGTGCGTGCTCTCTCATCGACGTTCAAGTGGATCCTCGGCCTCTCGATCGCGCTCGAGCTATGGGTGTCGCTGGTGATCCACGGCCCGCTGCTTCCGAACTTCGCCGTCATCCCCGAGGACGGGATCGACCCGCAGCTGTACTGGGTGCGCGACAACCTGTTCGACGGCGGTCGACTCCAGGGCATCGTGGCGAACGCGAACATCCTCGCGATCATCTCCCTGTTCGCGATCCTCACCTTCGGAGTGCTCTTCGCCGCCCGCGCGCGCTGGCGGACCACGCTCGCGCTGTGGATGCTGCTCGCCGCGTTCTTCCTCGTGCGCACCGCCTCGACCACCGCCCTCATCTGCGCCGCCGCCGTGGGCGTCGCGCTGGCCGTCGCCCTCGTCATGCGTCGCGCGCGCACGCCCGGGGACCGCACGCGCATCTACGTGATCGCGATCGGCGGCTCCGCCGTGCTCGCCGCCGCCGTGTGGCTGTTCCGGGAGCCGCTGCTCGGCCTGGTGGGGCGCAGCGCCGACCTGACGGGGCGCTCCGACAAGATCTGGACCGCGGTGCTCGAGCGCGCTGCCCAGCATCCGTTGTTCGGCAACGGCTTCTCGAGTCCGTGGATTCCCGACGATCCCGCCTTCGACGGCTGGATCGTCGACCACGGCCTCACCGTCTTCCACGCGCACAACATGTGGCTCGACGTGCTCATGCAGCTCGGCGTCCTCGGCGTGATCCTGATGGGCATCTCGTATCTGAGCCTGCTCTGGCGGTCGTGGTTCTTCGCCGTCGACCGCCCCCGATGGGATCTCAATTCCTCGCGCAACTTCTCGCCGATCACGCTCCTGCCGAGCATGTTCACGATCGTGCTGCTGGTGCAGGGACTCTCCGAGTCCACCCCGATCATGCTCTGGGGATGGATGCTGCTGGTGATGTTCACGTTCAAGCTCAAGTCGGTGCCCCTGATCGGCGTCGGCGAGCGGGAGCAGTTGTTCGACCGCGGCGCGCGCGCCCGGCGGATCCCGTGACGTCGACCACCCGTGCGGTCCGACTCCTCGGGTCGGTCGAGATGGCCAGGGCATTCACGCTCGCGGTGATCACCGCCGTGTTCGGATCGTTCGCGATCGAGCGACTGACCTCGCGTGTGACGCTCGCGACGATCATCGCCGTGCTCTGCCTGCTCGGAGCGGCGATCCTGTGGGCCCGGCGCGAGGAGCTCTCCGCACTGCGCCTGGCACCGTTCTCGCTCTATGCCTTCCTCGGATGGGCGCTGGTGAGCCTGGTGTGGACGACCGACCGCGGCGAGACGCTGCTGGGGTGGTCGTCGCTGTTCGGCTACGCGTTCCTCGCCCTCACCGTCGGGCATATCCGCGACACCCTGCAGACCGTCCGCGCTCTCGGCGACGCGCTGCGCGGACTCCTCGTCGTCTCCCTCGCGCTCGAGACCCTCTCCGGCATCCTGCTCGACGTGCCGTTCGTCGCGCTCGGGATCCAGGGGAACCTCGCGGCCGGCGGCCCCGTCCAGGGCATCTTCGGCAGCCGGAACATGCTCGGATTCGTCGCCGTGATCGCCCTCATCACCTTCGTGATCGAGTGGCGTACCCAGTCCGTGAGCCGAGCGATCGCCATCCCGTCCATCGCTCTCGCGGTACTCCTCGCCGCCTTCTCGTCCTCCCCGACCGTGCTCGTCCTCGCCGCCGCGGTGGGGATCGTGACGGCGGCGCTGACCCTGGTGCGGCACTCGCCCCCGGCCCGACGCAGCATCGTGCAATGGTCGCTCAGCGTGCTCGTCACCGCTGCCCTGGCGGTGGCCTTCGCCTTCCGGCACCAGATCATCGCGCTGCTCGACGCGGGTTCGGACTTCTCGATCCGCGCCACCCTGTGGAACACCATCCTCGACTTCGTCGCCCTCAAGCCGATCGAGGGCTGGGGCTGGTTCGGGGCATGGGCGCGGGGCGAATACCCCTTCACGTACATCAACTTCCTGCTCGACGATCGTCATCAAAGCGCACTGAACGCCTTCTTCGACGTCCTGCTCCAGCTCGGCACCGCCGGACTCGTGCTGTTCCTCCTGCTCGGAGGCGTCGCGCTCGTTCGTTCCTGGTTGGTGGCGAGCGTGCGCCGTTCCGTCGTCTACGCGTGGACGCCCATCACTCTGATCACGCTCGCCGTCGACTCGGTCTTCGAGAGCTTCACCCTGGTGGGAGCCGGGTGGTTCCTGCTCGTGCTCTGCGCGCTGCGCGCCGGCCAGTCGCGCTCGTGGCGCGAGAACATCGACGCCGCACACACGGGTGTGATCCCGACGCTGCGCCCGCAGGGCTGAGCGAACTCTCGATCAGAGCGCGTCGGAGGCGGCGCGCACGGCGGGTAGCTTCTCCGCCCAGTCGAGGGCATCGCGCACGCCGTCGTCGGTCGATCGCTCCGCGCGCCAACCGAGCAGATCGTGCGCTCGATCGACGATCGCGAAGGCTCCGGCCTGGTCCCCTGCGCGACGCGGCGCATCGACGACGGGGAGGGGCTCCCCCGTCACCCGTTCGAAGGCGCCGACGAGTTCGCGCACGGTGACGCCGTCGCCGGTGCCCAGATTGATCACCCGGTAGGGATCCGGCGTCGTCACGATGTCGTCGAAGCGCTGCACGGCGGCGACATGGGCGAGGGCGAGGTCCCATACATGGATGTAGTCGCGCAGGCCGGAACCGTCGCGCGTGGGCCAGTCGGTGCCGGTGATCGTGAACGGCACACCCTCGGCCTTCGCCTGCATGATCTTGCCGAGCGCATGGGTCGGTCGCGGGTTCTGGAGCCCGGTGCGCAGGCGGGGGTCGGCACCGATCGGATTGAAGTAGCGCAGAGCGATCGCGCGGAAGTCGCCGGCCACCGCCGCATCGCGGAGGATCTGCTCGACCATGGCCTTCGTCGAGGCGTACGGACTCGACGGCGCGAGCGCCCCGGACTCGTCGACCCCGCCGCCGGTCTCGGCCGCGTAGACCGCGGCGGAGGAGCTGAACACGATCCGATCGATTCCGGCCGCGCGCAGGCGTGCGAGGAGCAGCACCGTCTTGCCCACGTTCGTGTCGTAGTAGCCCAGGGGATCGTCGACGGACTCGGGCACCACGATCCGCGCGGCGCAGTGCACCACGGCGTCGATGTCGGGGTGGTCGGCCAGCACCCGGTCGAGGACCTCGGCATCCGCGATGTCGCCGACGTAGAGGCCCCGCCCCTCGCCGAACGCACGCAGCCCGGTCGACAGATCGTCGATCAGCACCGTCTCGATCCCGGCCTCCAGGCACGCCGTCGCGACAGTCGATCCGATGTATCCCGCACCGCCGGTGATCAATACCTTCATCGCCCGCCATCCTATCCCGCGCCCTCGACACCGCCGGGGACCCGCCGACTCTCCGCGGATCCCGAGGTGGCGGAGGGTAGGCTACTCACTGCTCGCAGAGTCCACTGCTCCGCCCGTCCGGCGGCAGTCGGCGCAAACCCCTCCGGAGAACTCCCCCGTGGCCCACGTCCTGCAGAACGTCGTCTTCCCGCTCGATCGCGACCCCGACCTCCTCCCGCTGTACGCCGACCCCGAGACGTGGTCGGTCATCGAGAACGAGCCGGTGCGCGTCTCGAACCGTGCGCATCTCGGCAACATCCTCGGCCGCCACCGCGCCCGCATCGTCGCTGGCCGACGAGTGTCGCTCGGCACGTACTTCAACGCGTTCCCCGCCTCGTACTGGCAGCACTGGACGAGCATCCGCCAGGTGCAGCTGACCGTCCGCACCAGCGGATCCGCCACCATCCTCGTGTACCGCTCGAACGGCTCCGGTGTGCGTCAGCGCGTCGCCACGAGCGAGGTCACCGGCGAATCGTCGACGACGTTCGACCTCGAACTCACCCAGTACAGCGACGGCGGATGGCTCTGGTTCGACGTCGTCGCCGACGAGAGCAACGTCATTCTCGAGGGCGCCGAGTGGACCACCGAGCAGGAGCCGGCCCGCACGGGCAAGGCCTCGCTGGGAATCACGACCTACAACAAGCCCGACTACTGCGTCGAGACCCTGCAGGCCCTCGCCGCATCGCCCGATGCTCTCGAGTTCGTCGACCGCATCTTCCTCGTCGACCAGGGCACCCAGCTCGTCGCCGATCAGGACGGATTCACGGAGGTCGCGGCAGAGCTCGGCGAGACCCTCCAGGTGATTCGGCAGGCGAACCTCGGCGGCTCCGGCGGCTTCGCCCGGGCGATGCACGAAACCCTGCAGCGCCCGGAGAGCGACTTCGTACAGCTCCTCGACGACGACGTGCGCATCGAGCCGGAGTCGCTGCGCCGTTCCGTCGTCTTCGGGCGGTACGCCACGAACCCGGTGCTCGTGGGTGGCCACATGTTCGATCTCCTCGACCGGCCCAAGCTGCACGGCTGGGCCGAGGTCGTCGACGAAGCGCCGTTCATGTGGCGCAACCTCTATCAGGAGGAGATGCCGCACGACTTCGGCGCCTCGAACCTGCGCCAGTCGCCGCTTCTGCACATGCGCATGGATTCCGCCTACAACGGCTGGTGGATGTGCCTCATCCCCCTCGACGCGATCCGCAAGGTCGGCCTCTCGCTCCCCGCCTTCATCAAGTGGGACGATGCCGAGTTCTGTCTGCGCGCTGGCGAGGCCGGATTCCCGACGGTGTCGATGCCGGGCGTCGCCCTGTGGCACGTCTCGTGGCTCAATAAGGACGACTCGATCGACTGGCAGGCGTACTTCCATGCCCGCAACCGCATCGTGGCGGGGCTCCTCCACTCGAACGCCCCGAAGGGCGGGCACCTGATCCGACACAGCCGCCGCGTCGACCTCAAGCACCTCATGATGATGCAGTACTACCCGGTGGCCCTCCGTGCGCGCGCCCTGCGTGACGTGCTCTCCGGCCCGGACCACATGCGACGCACGCTCGCGACCGCGATGCCGGCCGCCCGAGCGCTGTCGTCGGAGTACCCCGAGACCGTGATCCATAAAGACCCGACGGCCGTGCTCCACTCGCGTCGTGGACGCCAGGTCTTCCAGCGACAGCGCTCACGGCACGAGTACGACAGCCCGAGCGGCCTGGCGCTGCGCAAGTTCACCCTGACGACGCTGATCGCGCACTGGCTTCACAAGCCGAATCCCGCCAACGTGGCCCAGCCCGAGGTGGAGTTCGGTAAGGACGATGCGCACTGGTGGCGCCTTCCGGTCTTCGACAGCGCACTCGTCAGCACGGCCGACGGGTCGGGAAAGAACATCTACACGCGCGACCGCGCGAAGTACCGCCGGATGCTGCGCGAGAGCGTGCGCCTCCACGCAGAACTGCAGCGCAGGTGGCCGGAGCTGCAGAAGCAGTACCGCGATGCGCTGCCCGGACTCGTCTCACCAGAATCCTGGGAGCAGATCTTCGAGGAGCAGGCATGACCGCGGCATCCGTCGCCTTCGACCCGGCCACGGCGACGATCGTCATCGTCACCTACAACCGCTCGCACCTGCTCACCGGGTTGCTGGAGAGCATCACGACGATGGACCCGAAGCCGGGCCACGTCGTGATCATCGACAACGCGTCCGCCGATGACACGACCGAGGTCGTGGAGTCGTTCCGGGCGGGCATCGGCACCGAGATCGTCTACCGCCGCCTCGAGACGAACACCGGCGGATCCGGTGGGTTCAGCGAAGGCATGCGCACGGCGTACGAGCTGGGTTCCGAATGGATCTGGATGATGGATGACGACGTCGAGGTCATCCCCGACGGTCTCGCAAAGATGGGCAAGTGGTCCTCGCGGTTCAAGAGCATCCAGGGACGCCGCTACGACTACGACGGCAGCGAGTTCTACTGGCAGTACCGGATCGCCGAGCGCATGGGGATCCCGATCCCCTTCGCGCCGTCCGGCTTCGACGCCTCCGGGTTCAAGGAGATGAACAGCGGATGCTTCGAGGGGATGTTCATCCACCGCTCGATCGTGAAGCGGATCGGCCTCCCCGATCATCGATTCTTCATCTACTGGGACGACCAGATGTACGGCTGGCTGGCATCGCGCCTCACGACCGCCGTGATCGTCGATGAGTTCGTGCTGCGCCGTACCCGCGAGATCAAGCAGTGGGACATGGGCATCCGCCACATGAACGCGTCGAGCAACGCCTATCGCTTCTACATCATGCGCAACCGTGCCCACATCAAGCACTACTACCGCATCCACGACAACTACAACCCGGTGCTCTTCGGCCTGGGCACGGCGATGACCTTCGCCAAGGAGCTGATCCGCCTGGTCTTCGTCGAGCGCACCGTGCGCGGAACCAGCAATCTGTTCCGCGGTCTCAAGGAGGGGCGGAAGATCTCCCGGGATCGCTCCTGGCAGCCGATGTCGCCCCTGGAGGCGTGATGTCCAACGCCCCTCAGCCGGAACTGCGCTGGGCCCCCATCCCGCCCAAACCGAAGAATCGTGCGCGCATCTGGATCATCATCGGCTCGGTGATCCTTGCCCTCGCGATCGTGGCCGCGCTCCTGTGGTTCTTCCTGCTCCGCGGCGAGACCCCGGGCGGCGCCCCGACGCCGTCTCCCTCGTCATCCGAGTCCGCGAGCCCAACGCCGTCGGACGAACCCGATCCGGGAGCATCCGAGAACCCCTCCGAGGAGCCGGGCACTCCCCCGGTCGCGCCCGCGCCGGACCTCTCCGCTTTCGTGGCACAGGTCCAGCCGCGCCTCGATGACGGTCTGCGCGGCCTCGACATGCTGGCTCAGCTCAGCGGGCAGGACGCCGTCGGAGTCGTCGATCAACTGCAGCAGGACGCCCAGCGGCTGGCGGAGACGACACCGCCCACGTCGATCTCGGACTCCTGGTTCACAGCCGTCTCGGAGTACTCCGCGGCGCTGACCGAGGTCCGCTCCGCCGCCGAGAGCGGCGGGAGCACGACGGACTCCGTGACGACGGCCCGTGAGCGACTCCAGACGCTCCGAGGACTCCTCGGGATCTGATGCGGCTTCGGCCCGAGAAGCGACCAGTAAACTGCACTTTTGCGCATGAAGCGCCCCACGCGCTTCGATCGGACGAAGGATACGGACATGTCTGAGCGGAAGACCACCGGAGAGGACGCATGACGAAACGGCTCGCGCTCGTCGCACACTACGACCCCCGTGGCGAGGCGGCCCCGCACGTCCTCCGCCAGCTCGACGAACTCGGATCCCAGTTCGACGAGGTCGTGCTCGCGACGACCGTCGATCTCTCCCCAGCGGCCGCATCGGCGATCTCGTCGCGAGCGACGCTGATCCGCCGAGCCAACTACGGCCACGACTTCGGTTCGTGGCGGGACTGCCTCGAACGCTACGACTGGGCGCAGTCCTACGACGAGGTCCTCCTGACGAACGACTCCTATGTCGGATTCTTCCGCCCGCTGGGCGAGATCATGCAGACGATGAGCGCGAGACCGGTCGAGTTGTGGGGAATGACACGGACGAATCGCGTCGCTCCCCATGTGCAGAGCTACTTCCTGCACTTCACCCAGCCGGCGCTCCGCTCGCAGGCGTTCCGTCGCTTCTGGGTGGATGCGAAGCCTGCACCCGATCGTATGAGTGCCATTCTCCAGCAGGAGGTCGGTATCAGTCGCGCCATGACAGATGCCGGATTCGCGATCGGCTCCTACTTCGAACCGACGACCGCAGAGCGTCTCCGCGCCAATCGGCGCGGGGCCCACTGGCTGCATCGTCGCCAGCAGGTGTTCCACGCACGATTCGACCGCGCGCGCGACGGGTACTTCGACAGCAGGCGGCGACGAGATCCTCGGCAGGCGGACAACCTCAATTGGTCGAGCGCCTTCGCCGACTCCACACTGGACCGTGGTCGCCTTCCGATCATCAAGATCGACGTTCTGCGCAACGACCCCTACTGGCTCGACTCGCGATCCCTGCTCGCCGATCTCGAGAAGAAGTACCCCGTCCAGATGGAGGGAGTCTCCGAGTTCTTGCGCGGGACACGCAGCTCCTACGGAAACCGCCCGTTCGAGAACCACGCTCCTGCCCGGCTGACACCGCTCCAGAAAGTCACGGTCGGCTACCGCCCGCCTCACATCAAGGAATCGAAGGGGACGCAACATGTCTTCGATGCGTGATCTCTCACGCCTGGCACGGCGCGTGCCCGTCGTCCGAACGGCTCTGGAAGCGAGCGACCCGCGCCGTCGAACAGAGCGTCTGATCCGGCTGGGCATCATCGACACCGCGCTGTATGCCGCCCAGCTCGGGGTCTCCGAGATCGACGAGAACGCGGCCGCGGCGCACTACGTCGCGCTGGGTCACGATCTCGGGTACACGCTCAATGTCCTGATCGACCCGTTCGTCGCGGAGCGAGATCTGCCCCGGACCGGTCGCCCATCGATCTACGACTACTTCAACGGCACGTCCTGGCAGACGAAGACGAGTGACGTGTGGAGCTCGGTCGACTACGCGACGCAGCACCCCGACTCCCTGTCGCATCCCGCCGGCCCCATCGGCCATCTCTGGGACCGGGTGCGGGAAGACCCGGCGACGACTCTGACGGTGAACGTGGATGGTGGGCGCACGACGACGTGGGCTGAGATCTATCCCGTGCTCTTCGCCGCGACGACGGAGTGGGCGACGATCCAGCGCAGACGGGAGGCGCGCGGGATGCGCCCACGTCTGCCGCATCCCGAATCGCTCGCCGCTGCGGCCGGCGTCACGCGCGGTGCGCGAGTCAGCATCATCATGCCCGTCTGGAATCGAGGAGGCGGTCTCCGGCGCGCCGTCGAGTCCGTGCTCGCGCAGGCCTGGGAAGACTGGGAGCTCCTGATCGTCGATGACGGTTCGTGGGACGACACTCTCGCCGTCGCTGAGCTTCTCGTCGAACGGGACGACCGCATTCATCTGATCAGACGGGATCACAGCGGCGTCTGCGCAGCTCGCAACGCGGGGATCGCCGAAGCGACCGGTGAGTACATCGCGTTCCTGGACAGCGATAACACCTGGCTCCCCACGTTCCTCCGAGACATGGTGACGAGCATGACCGGCGACGGCCTCAAGGCGGCGTACGCCAGTATCGAGGTCGATGACGGTGAGAGCATCCGTTACCGCTACGGCGACCAGGACCGCGAGAGCCTGCTGCTCGGCAACTCGATCGATCTGAACACGCTCATCGTGCGGCGTGACCTCGTGGAGAGCGTGGGAGCCTTCGATCTGAGCCTCCGCCGCGCTGTCGATTACGACCTGATCCTGAAGATCGCCGAGGTCTCCACCATCGTGCATGTGCCGACCTTGGGTGCGCGTTACGACAACTCGGACGAGTCCACCGATCGGATCTCGACCAGCGAGGCGCGCGGATGGAACACCGCTGTGCGGATGCGCCATGCCGTTTCGGAGCCTTCGAACCTCTCAACCGAAGCCACGGTCGTCGCGCTCATCCAGGCCCAGGACCCGACACTCGGCGCGAAACTCGAAGCGCTCTCCGAGCTCTGCGCCGTCGAGAGGGAGATCGTGATCGTCGGCGTCGGGATGAAGCCCGACGAATGGCGACGTGTGCGCGCATTCACTCATTTCCATCCGGAGGTCGCCGCACGGATCCATCAGGATGGAGAGGCGTTCGCGTACGTCGTGAACCTCGAGCTCCGAAGGAGTCGAAGCTCGGTTCTCGCCGTCATCGACCCGAGGTCCGTGTTCGATGTCTCCTCCGTGACGGCACTCATCGAGGAAGTGCACTCCGCTCGATCCGATGCCGCGATACCGGTCACGCTCTCCACCGATGGCACCGTGGAGAGCGCGGGGACCGCATTCATCGGTCGGCAGAGGCGACCGGCCCCCCTCCTCGTGAATCACCCGGCCGAGGACATCCACCGTCTGGAGGGACGAGTCGCGATCGACGGCCTCTCGGGCCGCACGTTCGCGATGGATCGAGCGACGTTGCAAGACATCGGTGGGCTCGACCCGCTGCTGTTCAACGAGCACGAGCTCGCCGGACTCAGCGGCTCCCTCGCTGAGAAGAAGCTCGCCGTGCGCACTGACATCATCTTCACCCAGGTGACCAGCGCTCGGGCATTCACCGCGACAGACCCCGGCGGCACCGCGGCGACGCTGAGGGCGAAACAGTCACCGCTAGCCGACGCCGGTGCGGACTCCGTCTATGGACCGTTGGGAATGCGCGTCATGCACTGGCGTCAGACCGACGAGAACCTGAGCGAGGACTTCCCTCGCACGGATCCAGCGGAGTCGATGAAGCTCCAGCCCATCGTCACGCGCGATCGCAGGGATGTCTCGATCGGCGGACGCACTCTGCCGCGCCTGCGTTGGGCGATCAAGACCGCTTCTCCGGCAGGTCCTGCCGGAGAGACCTGGGGCGATACCCATTTCGGCAGATCCCTCGCCGCAGCGCTCGAGTCGCTCGGCCAAGAGGCATCCGTCGATGCCCGCGAGGCACAACGCCGCGAGACCGACTATCTCGACGACGTCGTGATCCATCTTCGCGGCCTCGACGAGTTCGTTCCGTCCGCTTCAGCGCTGTCATATCTTTGGGTCATCAGCCATCCCGATATGGTGACCAGGGCCGAGGCACAGCGCTTCGATCGGATCTTCGCCGCCTCCCTCAGCTGGTCGGCCCAACAGTCCGAGCGTTGGGGGCTTCCCGTCGAGGCTCTCCTGCAGTGCACGGATCCCGAGCGATTCCACCCCGGTGATGCGGAGACCCCCTCCCCGACGCGCGGCCCGCTCTTCGTCGGCAACAGCCGGGGTATCCCGCGTCCGACCGTCATGGAGTCGGTACGCGCAGGACTCCCTCTCGAGCTCTATGGTGGCGATTGGGAACGCTTCGTGCCTGCGGCCGCCATCAGCGGCGAGCGCGTGGACAACACCGAGCTCGGCCATCTCTACTCGTCGGCCTCGGTCGTGCTCAACGATCATTGGGCCGACATGCAGCGCGAAGGATTCATCTCGAATCGTCTGTTCGACGTCGTCGCGGCTGGCGGTCGCGCATTCAGCGACAACGTGCCCGGCATCGACCAGATCTTCGACGGCGCCGTGCAGACCTACGACACCGTCTCCGAGATCGTCCCCTTCCTCGAGAGCGACCTCGACGAGCGCTTCCCCGACGCCGATGCTCTCGCCGGTGTCAGCCGGCGTATCCGTGAGGAGCACTCCTTCGCGGCGCGCGCACGCATCCTCCTCGATCACGCGATCGCCGATCTCGCCGCACAGGGTCGACGGTGAGCGCAGTCGACGCGCCACTGACGCGCCGTCGCCTGCGCCGCCCGGACCTCGTCGGGTGGGCGTTGCTCTCCATCGTGGTCGTCGGGGCGATCGTCCGCTTCGGCGGCATCGGGTGGGGACTCCCCCTCCAGCTCCACGCGGACGAATGGGTGGTCGTCGAGGGTGCCATCGATATGGCCCAGCGGAACTCCTTCGCCCCTCCGTTCTTCTTCCGTCCCGATCACCTCGAGACGCAGCTGAGCTACATCATCTACCAGGCGTGGTCGTACCTCTTCGGTGGCGGATCACCCGAAGCGCTCTTCGCGGTCGACCAGGCCCCCTTCTACGCCCTCGCCCGGGCGACGACGGCGACGCTCGGCACGGCATCCATCGTCGTCGCCTACTTCATCGGCAGCTCGTACGCCCGCACGGCAGGACTGTGGTCGGCCTTCGCCATCGCGTTCTTCCCCCCGCTCGTCGAGCACTCCCGGTATGCGACGCCCGATGTCCCCCTCGTCTTCGCCGTACTCCTGACGATCCTCGGCGCCGTGCGGTACATCCAGCGCGAGAGTTGGCCGTGGCTCGTCCTGGCATCCGCCGGGGTGGCGATCGGCATCACCGCGAAGTATCCGGCCGTCGCCGCCACCTCGACGATCGCGGTCGCGGTGATCGTCGCCTCGATCCGGTCGCGACAGTACTGGCGTATCCCGGTCCGCGGGGCTGCGGCGATCGTCATGGTCCTCGGGTTCACCTTTGCGCTCTCGCCGACGCTCTTCATCAACTTCTCCGAGGTCCGCGCCCAGCTGTTCCAGCAGAACTCTACGGGGCATCTCGGGGCCGATGGTCTGGACTGGTCGGGGAACGCGCTCTTCTACGCGTCCTCATTCCTGAGCAGCGGCGGCATCATCGTCGTGCTCTTCGCGGCGGCAGGGCTCATCGCCGCCGTCGTCGGGCGGCGATGGGACATGACTCCCCTCCTCACCGGAGTGGTGTTCTGGGTGGCCATCTCCGTGCTCACCCTGCACTGGGACCGCTGGGGCCTGCCGATGTTCATCACGCCGCTCCTCCTCGCGGCGGTGGGTCTCGATGCCGCGTGGCGCTGGTCGTCCCTGCGTGGCCGCACACCGAGGGTCGTCGTCGGCGTTCTCGCGGCGGTATCCGGGCTCTCGCTCCTCCTGGCATCCTTCGCTCAGCTCGCGGTCGCGCTGGCGCCCGACACGCGAGAGACGGCGGCCGCCGGCCTCGCTGCTCGGGGAATCGAAGCCGACGACACCTTCTACGACGGCTACACCCCTTCAACACCGACGGTCCCCGCAACCTCGCTGCAGAGCTCGCGATCGTCGACGGAGTCGTCGGTCCGCGCGAGGGGATCGACCCTCTGCCTTATATCCTCACGTCCTCCTCGATGGTCGACCGTTACCTCCTGGCCGAGAACAAGCCCGAGGAACAGGCCGTGTACGCGGCGATCCAGCAGCTCCCGATCGACACGGAGTGGGACAGCGTCGGCATCGTCCCCGCGTCGCCGTGGGAGCCCGTGCGCATCTGGAAGAGCATCGACTTCCTCGCGCAGATCGCCGGCGGGGCGAACGGCGGGCCTCAGCTCATCCTGCACCGCACGCCGGGGACGCCGTCGGAGTGAGTCGGCACTCGGATCGGGTGCCCGATCAGGCCGGGGCGCTGTCGGAGTTGTACCGGTCGAGCACGTCGCCGATCGGCCCGTCGAGCACGAGCGCTCCCTTGTCGAGATAGAGACCGCGCTCGCAGAACCGACGCAGATCTCGCTCGTTGTGGCTCACGAAGAAGAGCGTGCGACCCTCGGCGAGCAGCTCGTCGATGCGGCGATAGCACTTCTCGCGGAAGGCCTTGTCCCCCACCGCGAGCACCTCGTCGACGAGAAGGATCGGCTCTTCGAGCTGCGAGACGACGGAGAAGGCGAGACGCACCTTCATGCCGTTCGACAGATGCTTGTAGGGGGTGTCGAGGAAGTCCTGCAGCTCGGCGAACGCGATGATGCCGTCGAACCGACGGGAGATCTCCGCGCGGCTCATCCCGTGCAATCCCGCGGTGAGACGCACGTTCTCGCGCACCGTGAGATCGCCGACGAACCCGCCGGTGAGCTCGATCAATGGGGCGACGCCCTGGTGCACGTCAACGCGCCCCTCGTCGGGCAGAAGCACCCCGGCGACGAGCTTCAGCAGGGTCGACTTGCCCTGACCGTTACGGCCGACGACGCCGATGGATTCACCGGGCTGCACCATGAACGAGACGTTCCGGAGGGCCCAGAACTCGCCGGGACGCTTGCCGCGGCCCTTGCCTCCGAAGAGATCCTTGAAACTCCGGCGCCCCCGCCGATTGCGACGGAAGCGGACACCCAGATCGACGACCTCGATCGCGCTCATCACAGCTCCTTCAGGACAGCGGGCTCGAGGCGCCGGAAGACGAGGATGCCGAGAACCAGAATGAGGGCGCTCACCAGCACCGCGCCCAGGATCTCGGTAGGGTTCCACTGATCGGGGAAGAACGCGACCCGGTAGAGGCTGAAGATGCCGAACAGCGGGTTGGCCGCCGCGAACTCGCCGAAAGCCCCCGGGAGGTCGGAGCCGGCGTAGATGATCGGTGAGGCGTAGAACAGCACGCGCAGGATCAGGCGGGTGGTGCGCTCGAGGTCGGCGTACAGCGCGCACAGCGGAGCCACCAGGAGTCCGAGGCCCACCAGCAGAACCGCCTGCAGGAGCACCGCGACAGGGAACCACAGCAGCTGCCACGACACCGTCGCACCCGCGAAGATCGCGAAGGCCGCGAGCACGGGCAGCGAGCAGAGGAACTCGATGCCCTTGCTCAGCACGATCCGGTTGACCCAGATCGATCGCGGGATCGCGGTGGAGCGCACGAGCTTGGAGTCACGGCTGAAGGCGCGGGTGAAGTCGGTCACCGCCGAGTTGAACCACACCCACGGCAGGAGCGCCGAGATGAGGAAGACGATGTACGGCTGCTCGCCGACCGTGCGCGAGAAGACCTGGGTGAAGACGAACCAGTAGATCAGGCTCATCAGAAGCGGGTCGAGCACCGACCACAGATATCCCAGCCAGCTCGTGGCGTAGCGCACGCGGAGATCGCGGGCCGACAGGAGCCAGAGGGAGTGCAGGTAGCGCCGCGCCGAACCCGGCGCGCCGATCGAGGTCTCGCTCATCCCGGTGTGAGGAACATCGTCCGGTCGCCGATCAGGCGAGCGTGTTGTTCCACATCGACAGCGCCGAGCCGATGGCCATGTGCATGTCGAGGTACTGGTAGGTGCCGAGGCGTCCGCCGAAGTGCACGTCCTTCTCCCCCGCCATCAGCTCGCGGTAGGCGAGGAGGCGCTCACGGTCGGTCGCGGTGTTCACCGGGTAGTAGGGCTCGTCGTCGCGACCCGCGAACCGCGAGAACTCGCGCATGATGACCGTGCGGTCCTTCGGGTACCGATCCGCGCGCTCGGGGTGGAAATGGCGGAACTCGTGGATACGGGTGAAGGGCACGTCGGCGTCCGGGTAGTTCATGACGCTGGTGCCCTGGAAGTCGCCGATGTCGAGGACCTCTTCCTCGAGGTCGATGGTCCGCCAGCTCAGCTCGCCCTCGGTGTAGTCGAAGTAGCGATCGACGGGACCGGTGTAGACGATGGGTACCTGCCCGACGACCGCCGCCTTGTTGAGGGGCTGCGCCTCGTCGAAGAAATCGGTCGAGAGACGCACGTCGATGTTGGGGTGATCGGCCATGCGTTCGAGCCAGGCGGTGTACCCGTCGGTCGGCAGCCCTTCCCAGGTGTCGTTGAAGTATCGGTTGTCGTACGTGTACCGCACCGGGAGGCGGCTGATGATCGAGGCCGGGAGGTCCTTGGCCTCGGTCTGCCACTGCTTGGCGGTGTAGTCGCGGATGAAGGCCTCGAACAACGGGCGTCCGATGAGGCCGATGCCCCGCTCCTCGAGGTTGGTCGCCGACGCCGGGTCGAACTCGCCCGCCTGCTCCTGGATGAGCGCCCGCGCCTCGGCGGGGCTGTACGCAGCCTGGAAGAACTGGTTGATCGTGCCGAGGTTGATCGGCAGCGGGTAGACCACGCCCTTGTGAGCGGAGTACACCCGGTGGACGTAGTTCGTGAAGGTGGTGAAGCGATTGACGTACTCCCACACCGTCGCGTTCGACGTGTGGAAGAGGTGCGCCCCGTAGCGGTGGACCTCGATCCCTGTGGTGGCCTCGGCCTCGCTGTACGCGTTGCCACCGATGTGGTGGCGTCGTTCGAGGATGGTCACCTTGCGTCCGGCCGCGGCTACCCGCTCGGCGATGGTGAGCCCGAAGAGACCGGAGCCGACGATGAGGAGGTCCATGGATACTTCTTTCCTGTCTGGATCCCCGTCGAGGGACCCGTCGCGACCGGACCCGTCGGTGGGCGGCCGTTAGCGTACCCATGCTACCTGCGACGACGCCGCTGCCCGCTCAGGGTCGACGGGGCGCCATGCGGTAGTCTCGATGGGCACCGGCAGGGCGGTGGTGAGCGAAAGCGCAGGTCAGGTGGGCGAGCCGATGAGCACTGGTCGAAACGACAGCGAATCGAGCGTCACAGCCTCCGGCACCACTGAGGGAGAGCCGACCACCGACGAGGATCGCTCGGTCGCCGGGATGCGCGGGCCGGACGGCCCCCTCCTTCGTCTGTTCCGGGATCGTCGCATCGCCTTCCTCTTCGTCGGCGGTATCAACACCGTCGTGGGATTCGGGTGGTTCGCTCTCTTCGACATCACCGTCGGCCAGCTCTGGGGCTACATGGTGACGCTGCTGTTCGCCCACGTCGCCAGCGTCCTGTGCGCCTTCGTCCTCTACCGCCGCCTCGTCTTCCGGGTCCGCGGTCACGTCTGGACCGATCTGATGCGGTTCGAGCTGGTGTACCTGACCTCGCTCGGCATCAATGCCGTGCTCCTGCCGCTCCTCGTGGAGTTCGCACATCTCGAACCGATCGTCGCCCAGGCGCTCATCGTCTTCGTCACGACGATGGTGAGCTATTTCGGGCACAGCCTCTTCTCGTTCCGACGCAAGGAGCCCACCGCGTGACGACGCCCACCCTCAGCGTGGTGATCCCCGCCTACAACAACGCCGGCACCCTCGCGGAGACCATCGACTCGGTGCTCGATCAAGAGGGCATCGACTTCGAGCTGATCGTCGCAGACCACTCGTCCACCGACGGCTCCGACGCGGTGCTCGACCGCTACCGCGACGACCCGCGCGTCACGATCCTCACCACCGCGAGCGGCGGCGGGGCCGAGCGCAACTGGAATCGGGTGACGGCGGAAGCCCAGGGGGACTACATCAAGCTCGTCTGCGGCGACGACGTGCTGCGGCCGGGCGTCCTCGCCCGGCAGGTGGAGTTGCTCCGGACGAGCGGAGCCGTGCTCACCGCTTGCCGGCGCGACGTGACGGATGCCGAGGGCACGGTGTTGATGCCCGATTGGGGCCTCCGCGGCCTCGACGGACCGATGGATGGTGCACGCGCCGCAGCGAAGGCGGTGCGGGCGGGGTCGAATCTGTTCGGCGAGCCGGCATCCGTGACGATGCGGCGCGATGCGCTCGAGCGGGCTGGTGGATGGGACGCCACTTTCCCGTACCTGATCGATCAGGCGACCTACTCGCGCGTCCTCCTCGACGGAACGTTCGTCCCCGACACCGAGACCGGAGCGACATTCCGTCTCTCCGACTCCCAGTGGAGCGCCGTGCTGATCGCATCGCAGGCCGACCAGGCCCGCCGGTTCCACCGCTGGTTCCGCGCGGAGCATCCGTCCGTCGTCTCGGCCTGGGACCTGCGGATCGGCAACATCCGCGCGAGCGTGATGGCCCGGCTGCGACGACTCTCCTACACCGTTATCAGATGGAGGAACCGATGAGCGATCCCTACATCCATCGCATCAGCATCGTCACTCCCGTCTACCAGGGCGAGCGCACGCTCGACGCTCTGGTCGAGAGCATCGAGCCCTGGACGCACGAGTTCACGACGCCGGCGGGCCATCGCGCGGTCGTCACCGAGGTCATCCTCAGCTACGACCGCGGCCCCGACGACTCCGGGGCGGTCATCCGTCGGCTCGCGGCATCGAAGCCCTGGATCCGACCGGTCTGGCTCAGCCGCAACTACGGTCAGCACGCGGCGACCCTCGCCGGCATCGCGAGCTCGGGCGGCGACTGGATCGTGACACTCGACGAAGACGGCCAGCACGATCCCGTCTTCATCGGCAGCATGATCGACACGGCGCTGCGCGAGCAGGCGGATCTGGTGTACGCCGCGCCGAGCAATCGTCCACCCCACGGATTCGTGCGGAACACGGCCTCGAAGAGCTCGAAGAAGCTGCTCGAGTCGTTCCTGGGCGGCGGTCGCGCCTCGCAGTTCAACAGCTACCGGCTGATCCTCGGCGAGATCGCGCGCAGTGTCGCCGCCTATGCCGGCACGGGTGTCTACCTCGATGTGGCGCTCAGCTGGGTATCGGCGCGCACGGTGACATCGCCCGTGCTGCTCCGCGAGGAGGGCGACCGGGATTCCGGCTACTCGTACCGCCGTCTCTTCGCGCACTTCTGGCGAATGGTGCTGACGTCCGGCACGCGAGGCCTCCGTTTCGTCACCGGAGTCGGTGCGCTGTTCTTCATCGGTGGGATCCTCTTCGCGCTCTATCTGGTGATCATGCGGGCTTTCGCGGTCGACATCCCGGCGGGCTGGACATCACAGATGGTCCTCACCGCGGTCGGGATCGGGGCCATCCTGATGGCTCTCGGAATCGTGGCCGAATATCTGGGCGTCGCCGTCAGCTCCGCCCTCGGCCGCCCGACGTATCTCATCGTGCGTGATCCGCTCTCCGGTCCGTTGGGGCACCGCGAGCCTGTGTCGAAGGACCCGGGTGGCGAGCGCGGCGCGTAGGTGGATCATCGGGCGCGGGCTCCTCGGCGAGGCGGTCGCGCGCGCCCGGTCGGACACCCCGTTCTCCGTACCCGTCGATTGGAGGGACGCAGAGCGCGCGAAACAGACGCTGTCCTCCGCCGTGAGCGACTTCCTCGCCCCCTCGGGCGTCCACGAGATCTACTGGTGCGCCGGGAAGGGAGTGACGTCGACACCCCGCGAACGCCTGCAGGAGGAGGTCGAGGTCTTCGAGTCCTTCCTCACCGCACTCGGGCGAGCCTGCGCGGCGTCGGATGCCGTGGTGGTGCTGTTCCTCAGCTCGTCGGTGGGCGGCGCCTATGGCGGCGCGACCGGAGGCCCCTTCACCGAGAGCAGCCCGACAGCGCCGGCATCCGCTTACGGTGAAGCCAAGCTCGACATGGAGCGGCTCGCGAGCGCATACGGCGAGGCCCACGGCTGGCGCACGGTGATCGGACGCCTCACCAACCTCTACGGTCCGGGGCAGGACCTCTCGAAGGGCCAGGGGCTGATCTCGACCCTGGTCAACAGCGCGATCACCCTGCAGCCGGCGACGATCTACGTCTCGCTCGACACGCTGCGCGACTACATCTACGAGGACGACGCCGCAGACGTGATCAGCGCTTCCGCAGCCCGAGCGCGCGTGCTGGGCGCCGGTGACACCGTGACCAAGATCATCGGCACCGGCCGAGCGGTGTCGGTCGGGGCGATCATCGGCGAGCTGCGGAGGCTCAGACGTCGCTCCGGTTTCTCGCTCGTCGGGCAGGGCGCCGCGGTCGGACAGGCCCTGGATCTGCGCGTGAGGTCGGAGGTCTGGCCCGACCTCGACGGCCTCATCGGCACGAACCTCCCGGAAGGTCTCGACCGCGTGATGCGCGCGCGTCTGGACCTCCTCACGCGCGGCTGAGCCGGCGACGGCGGGGCACTTCGTATGCTGGAAGCACGATGACCATCGATATCATGCTGCCCTTCTGGGGCGACCCCCTGCTCCTGCGGCAGACGGTCGAATCCGTGCTCGGGCAGACCGATCCCGAGTGGCGGCTGACGGTGATCGACGACGCGTATCCCGATCCCTCCGTGGCCGAGTACTTCGCGCAGCTGGACGACCCGCGCGTCCGGTACGTGCGCAACGACGTGAACGTCGGGATCATCGAGAACTTCCGCGCCAGCGTGAGGCTCGCGACGGCTGATCACCTCGTGGTGCTGGGCAGCGACGATCTGCTCCTACCGGGCTACGTCGCCGCCCTGCGCGACGCCGTGCGACGGCATCCGGACGCCGCCGTCTTCCAACCTGGCGTGCGGGTCATCGACGAGAACGGCGCACCATCGCTGCCTCTCGTCGATCGCGTGAAGCAGCGGATGCTCCGCCCCGACACGCGAACGGGCGACGCCGTGCTGTCGAACGAGCGGCTCGCGACCAGCCTCACGCGCGGGAACTGGCTGTACTGGCCCTCGCTGCTCTTCCGCACCGAGGCGATCCGGGCTCACGAGTTCCGCGACGACCTGCCCATCGTGCTCGACCTCGCGATCCTGCTCGACATCGCGTTCGCGGGCGGATCGCTCGCCGTGATCGACGACGAGGTGTTCGCCTACCGCCGTCATACCGAGAGCGCCTCGCAGAAGGCGATCCTCGACGGATCCCGCTTCACCGACGACCGTCAGTTCTTCCTCGAGACCGCGCGACGAGCGGATGCGCGCGGATGGCGATCGACGGCCCGCGCGGCCCGAGCCCGTCTGTTCGCGCGGCTCCACGCTCTCACGACGGTGCCGACGGTGCTCCGTCGTGGCGATGCCGCCGGACGCCGCGCCCTCTGGCGGCACATCCTCCGCTGATCAGCGGCGGCGGGCGCTCCCCCACGCGCGCAGCAGCATCACGCGTGCGCGGAGCACCGCTCCGATGCCGCGCGGACGGGACGGAGAGGCGTTCGCGTCGTGGATGCGTCGCCGGATCGTCGCCGTCTCGATGTGCGCCATGGTGCGGTGGGCGTTGCCGAAGAGCGCGATCCAGAGGTCGTGGCTCTCGTCGAGGTAGTCCGGAAACGGAAGGATCCGATCTACGACGTCGCGGCGGATCGCCATCGCGCATCCGTAGTACGGCGCCATGCCCGCGAAGATCCGCAGCGCGTTACGGGTACCCTGCCGGGACCACGCGGCGCGCAGCCGCCACGGGCGACGGGTGAGTGGGTTCGGCAGCGGTTCGTCCGAACCGAGCAGCACCAGGTTGGATGCCGCGACGGCGGAGTCCTCGAGCGCGGCCACGAACAGCGCACGACGGCCCGGGATCCAGACGTCGTCCTGATCGGAGAGCATCAGGATGTCTCCGGTCGCCCGTCCCAGAGCCTCTTCGAACGTCTTGACGTACCCGCGGTTCTCCTGGCGTGCGTGCACGCGGATGCGCGGATCGTCGAAAGCCTCCAGCGCGGCGACGGTTCCGTCCTTCGAGGCGTCGTCGACGACGACGAGCTCGTCCTGGGGTTCGAGTTCCCGCAGGATCGACTCGATCTGCGGGCCGAGGAACCGCTCACCGTTGTACGTCGCCATGCAGACGCTCACACGCATCGCGCTCATGACGCCACCTCCGTGACCGGCTTGCGCAGCTCCCGCCGCAGGACGAGAACCTGATAGCCGCCGACGCAGAGCTCGGACACCGCCACGGCCCAGGCCACGAGCGGCACGGATCCGGCTGCGGCGAAGAGGAGGATCAGGGGCGCTCCGACGATCGCGCCGATGAGGGTCGACACGGCGAGCGCGCGCACGCGTCCGACGACGACCAGGCACGCATAGCCGACGATGGCGGCCGTGGCGATCCCCACGAAGGCGACGCCGAGGGGCAGCGACACCTGCCACGGCACGCTGATCTTCCCCACCGAGAGAAGCGTGGAGACCCAGGGGCTCAGCACCGCGATGCACGTGCCGCCGACGACGCCGATGAGCATGGCGGCGACGGTCGCGATCCGGGCACGGCGACGGAAGTCGGCTTCGGGGTCGGGCACCCAGCTCTGGAAGTACTGCTGGATGGGGAGCAGAGCGACCGACGCGTACTTGAAGAGGCGGTCGGCAAAGGCGTACATCGGCTGGAGCCCGGGGAGGAACGCCTGCACGGCCACCATCGGCAGGGTGACGTACAGACCGCTGACGAGCGTCGCCGACACGGCATGCCGTTGCCCGCTCAGCGCGGTGCGCAGGGGAACCGGAGTGTGCGCGGCTCCGGACGACCCACGCAGCACGACGACGGCGTCGAGCACGACAGCACCGATGAAGCCGAGGCCCTGCGCGACGAGGTAGACCCAGAGCTCCCCCGTGACGACGGCGCCGATCACGCCCGCGATGCCTCCCGCGACGGTCGGGAGCGTGTCGCAGAGCAACAGGCGCATCGGCTTCCCCTCGCCCGTGAAGTACCAGATCGCACCGAGCTGCGGAAGCAAGTAGACCGCGGCTCCGAGCACCGAGATCAGCACGTCTCCACGCGTGAGGAGAGCCAGGATCACGGCGATGACCGGCAGCACGAGCACGTAGAGCAACGCGCGGGCGCGCAGCGACGTGCGATAGAAGGCCTGGCGTTGCCCGATGGGGATGCCGGCGACGGTCGCCGCCCCCGTCGCTCCCCACCCGAAAGCGACGAGGATGCCGCCGAACTGCGAGACGGTCTGGACGAGTGCGAGTTTCCCCCAGGTCGTGTCCCCGAGTGAAGCGGTCAGGAGCGGGATCGAGACGATCCCGATCAGCGTCACGACGCCGACGGAGATCGTGAACCCGCTGAGACGGCCGACCGCAGTCCGGATGGGCCCGCTCACTTCTCCCCCTCCGCGACCACGGGGGCGTCCCACCGGATCTCGGCCGCGATCGGCATCAGCGCGTCCGGCATCCGCCCCATCCGACCGCGCACGGCGGCGACGAGAGCGGCCCGGTACACACGCGCCAGCGCGCGGCGCGGCCTCGCGACCCACCAGGCGTTCGCGAAGTGGATGCCGTCGAGCAGCGTTTCCCGGATGATCTGCCCCGGTGCGGAGAGGAAGTACTCGCGGTTGAGGATCAGGCGGTTCCGCACGCGGTAGAAGTAACGGAATGGCGTGCTCAGGCTGAATTCCGCGGGGACCCCCGGGAGCACGACCGTGCGGCCGAGCAACTCGCGCCGATACCGGGTGCCGAGCGTATGCTCCATCCGCACCCCTCCCGCGGCGAGTACCCGCCAACCGCGGGCGCGGATCCGCAGGCCGAACTCCATATCGACGAGGTCGATGAAGAAGTCCTCCCGCAGGGGTCCCACCTCGGCGATCACGGCCGCGGGGATGAGCATCCCCGACTGGATGACGTTCGCGGCGTCACCGAAGGTCGCCTCAGGCCCCGTCTGCTGACGCACGCCGGCGAAGTACTCCGGCACGACGAGGCCGACGTGGATACCGGCACGGGTCGCGACGTCATGGGCGGAGACGAGGTTCCGGACGAACCCCTCCGCCACCCGGGAATCCTGGTCGAAGGTGATCACGAAGGCGGCACCGGCGTCGAGCGCGCGTGCGATCCCGTCATTGAGCGCCGCCGCGATCCCGTCGTTGTCGGGCCTGCGGACGACGATCGCCCCCGCGCTCTCGAGCCTGTCGAGTACCGCCTCGGCGATGGGCCCCGAGCCGTCGTCGACGACGATCACTCCCTCGACCTGTTCGGCGACGGAGGAGACGGCGTCCAGAGCGGCGTCACCGGGACGGAACGTCGAGAACACCGCCCACACGGGGGAAGCACTCATCCGAGACGCACCGGACGACGGACGGAGAAGGGAATCACGAGCATGGCGCATTTAGACTAGCTTCATTCGCTGTTCAATCCCCGCAGACTCGGAAGGCCGCCTGTGTCGACACATCCCTTCGGCACGATCGTGCTCGCCGCCTACTCCCCCGACCCGGAGCTCTTCCGCCGGCAGCTGACCTCCCTGCAGGAGCAGACGGTCCGCGAGTGGGAGTGCGTGATCTCGGTCGACGGCGATCCCGAGCCGATCGCCGCGCTGGTAGCGGAGATCACCGAGGGAGACGCCCGATTCCGCATCGTCGGCGACGGCACACGGCTCGGTTTCTACCTGAACTTCGAACGCGGCCTCCTCGCCGTCGACGAGCGGAGCGAGTGGATCGCCCTCTGCGACCAGGACGACCGCTGGGACGCGGACAAGATCGAGAAGCTCCTCCCGCACCTCGACGAGGTCTCTCTCGTCTCGGCCCAGGCGCGGCTCGTCTCGTACCCCTCCGAAGTGGAGACGGGCCGTACGACGCGTCACGATCACGGCGCGATCTTCACGATCCTCTCCAACGAGTTCACCGGCTCGCTCTGCGTGTTCCACCCCGAAGTGTTGCCGACCGCACTGCCGTTCCCCCGAGCTTCGACTCGGGCGGCCGCGCACGATCACTGGCTCGCCGTCGTCGCGTCGGCGCACCGGGGCACCCGCATCATCGACGACGTCGTCCAGGACTACGTCCAGCACGATGCGAACGTGTTCGGCGACCCGAGCAGGCTGGGCAGCGGAAGCATCCGCAGTTCCATCACCAACGTGCTCGCGCAGTCCCAGCGCTTCGAGGGTTCACGCAGCCCGCGGTCGATCTTCCGGATGACGTTCTGGGCCTACGTGGGCTGGCGCCAACTGATGGTCGACACCCTCGCCGCGCGTCGCACCGACGCCGCGACCGATTCCCGTCAGGAGCTGGCCTTCGGTCGCTCCCGCAGGCTGCGCACCGCGCTGTCGCTGCTCCGTGCGGGACGCGCACGGGAGATCGTCCCCGAGCGCTTCACCTGGGAGTACCGGGCGAGCTGGATCGGCGGAGCACTCAGCGGTGGCCGACGCGCCGTCACCCGAGCGGTCACCGCGCCTCGGCGCTGACGCCCCGTCAGGAGGGTTCGCCGTCCGACCCCGTCCGGGGAGCCTCGAGCTTCGCGAGCCGGCCCTCGACGCTCTCCAGCTGCGTGCGGAGAATGGCGGCTTCCTCCGCGAGTCGCCGCGTCTCCTCCTCGACCTGGCTGAGCTCCCACGAGAGGTGCAGGGCGACGCCGAGGAGCAGGAGGATCGCGGTCGCGAAGAGCAGGTTCGAGGGGACCTGCACACCGAGCAACGCCGTGAGCCCGCCCAGCAGGCCGGGGAACAACCCGACGATGAGCACCGAGACAGCGATCACCAGCCAGAGGACCGCGTACTTCTCGCGCAGTTTGCGCGTGAGGAGCATCCACAGCACGATCACGAGGATCAGGACGGCGAGAGCGATCCCGACGAAGACGATCATGCGCGTTCCTCCTGCCGCCGTGAGCCCGTACGTCGCATCGCGGCGAGCAGCAGCGCGAACACCGACCTCAGCAGGTAGACGGTGGAACCGAGCGGTCCCTGGCTGGGATTGCCATGCGCACGCGGGCGCATCGCGACGCCGACCTGCGTGACCGTCAGCCCGGCGTGCAGCGCGGCGACGAGTGAGTCGAGGGTGTCACCGAGATACTCGGCCGGGTAATAGTGCACGTATTGGGCGATCGCGCGGGTGTTCGCCGCGCGGAAACCGCTCGTCACATCGGTCAACCGCGTCTTGGCGATGCGCGAGACCACCGAGGCGAGGAAGACCATGGCCCAGCGCCGGGGGCCGCGCACCGAGTAGTCGCCGACGTCGGAGAAGCGCGCGCCGATCGAGATGTCGGCGTGCTCCAGGCCGGCGAGCACCCGATCGATGTCGACGGGGTCGTGCTGCCCATCGGCATCCACCTGGATCGCGGCTCCGTAGCCCTCGCGCGCCGCATAGGTGAACCCGGTGCGCATCGCACCGCCCACGCCCAGGTTGAAGGGCAGGGAGAGCACGGCCGCGCCGGCGGCTCGGGCCACCTCAGCCGTGTCATCGGCCGACCCGTCGTCGATCACGACGACGTCGTACCGCGACGAGGCCGCCCGGATCTCGCGCACGGTGTCGCCGACACTGCGCTCCTCGTTCCACGCGGGGACGAGGACCAGGACGCGATCGATGCGCGTGGTGTCGCTCATGAGGGAAGTCTCTCCGTGTTCAGCCGAGACCGCAGGCGGTCACTTCGTACAGTCTGGCATCGCCCTGGCTGTCGACCAGGCGCACCGCTCCCGATTCCTCGAGATCCTCGAGGCCTGCGAGCGGATGCGATCCGCCGTGCACCTCCCGATCCCCGAAATCGAGGACGAACCGGACGTCGAGCGCCTCGGCCGCATCGCACACGGCGGGCATCGACTCGGCGTCGGCGAGGTGGTCGTTGATGGTCGACGCATCGTCGGAGACGTCCACCAGGATGTGCGGCATGAGCACTTGGCGCCCACCGATCGCGTATGCGAGTGCGGTGCCCGTGTACGGGTTGCCGGCGACCACGGAGCCTGCGGGGACGTGCTCGGGGAGGCGTTCGAGCAGGGCCATCTCGTCCGAGCTGACGAGGGAAGAACCCTCGTCCAGCACGAAGCGGATCTGCGCCTGCGCGACAGCGGCCGGGATGGCGGGAAGCGGCAGGACCACGAAGCCGATCGCGGCGGCGACGACGCCGGCGATCACGCGCAGGAGATGTCCGTCGGGGTGGGCCCGCGACCAGAGCCGCCCGATCGCCTCGACCGTGCGCGCGATCCCCAGGGTCGCGAGCGGGACCAGCGCGATCCCGAACACCGCGGCCAGACGCGGCCAGTTGTTGTACCAGCTCCCCGTCAGCGCATCCCGGATGGGACCGATGGGCAGTGAGATGACGACGATGAAAAGGATCGCGCCGATCGCCCAGAGAGCCGCACCGACCACGAGCGCCTCACTGCGCTCCTTCAGAACCCAGAAGAGGCCGAGGAGCACGGCGATCGCGACACCGATCGCGATCGTGCCGTAGAACATCGACACCTGGGCGACTTCGAGCGCCGCCTGTCCGGGAGTGAGGGCCGTCGGCCACCCGCGGGTCGGGAGCGGCGGGCGCAGCACCATGAGCAGGAGAACACCGACGCCGAAGTAAGCGAGGACGCCGGCGGCGAGTGCCGCGCGAACCCGACCGGATCGATGCGCCCGCCACAGGCGCACCACGAAGACGAGAACGATCGGCACCGAGAACGCGAGCCAGGCGACGAATCCGCCCGGGTGCGCGAGGGCGACGCCGGGGATCGCGCCGAGCGCGACGAAACCCCACCAGCCCGGCGCGAGGTCCTTCGCCGATGTTCCGATTCCGAAGGCGGATGCCGTCGCCGCCACCGTAACGGGGACCACGGCGAGAGCGAGCTGGAACGGGTAAAGGACGCCGTAGTCCATCGGCAGGATCGGGAACATCGGGATGGCGCAGCTCACGATCGCAGCGGTGACGGTGACGGTCGCCGACTTCCCCATGAGCGTCCGCGCCAGGAGCATGGCGCTCACCGGCCAGATGACCGCGGCGATCACGAGCGTCTGCGCGTTCACGACCGCGGGGATGCCGACCCCGCTCAGCTGCGCCACGATGGCCGCGGTCGCGTGCCAGGCCGACGGATAGAACGGAACTCCGCCGTTCGGGCTCGTCATCTGCCCGAGTTCGAGGGGCGAGGCGGCACCGGTGTCCATGATGTAGCGAATGGCGTTGAGGTGGAACACGTTGTCGAAGGTCTGCGAGATCGCCGACGGCTGACCGATCACGGCGAAGATCTGCAGTCCGATGACCACCGCTGCGGCGACAGCGGCGCCGATGGTCCACCACCTCGACGTCGACGGCGAGGAGGTCACACCACGCCGTCCGCGGCGGCGCACGAGGTGGATCCCCACGCCGATCACCGCAGCCAGGACGAGGCACGGCACGATCGACCAGCCGATCCCGGCGAAGCCGGCGAGCAGACTCGCACCCCCCACCACGGTCATGGCGAACGCCGGTGCGGCGGCCACGGCCCAGAGCCCGCGCAGTCCGATCAGCCAGGCCAACGTTCCGCCCAAAACGGCGTACAGCGCGAGAAGCACAGCGGCAGGCCAGAGCAGTTCGAGCATTTCCATGTGTTCCAGACCCTCTCACCGACAACCGACCCAGGATATCCCGGCGGGGCTGCGATCTCGGTGAGCGCACCCCGGGGCGTCCCTGACACGGGCGATCCAGGCTCGGTATGACAACATAGAGGCGTGAAAGGCATTATTCTCGCCGGCGGGTCCGGCACGCGTCTGCACCCGATCACGCTGGGCGTCTCCAAGCAGCTGATCCCGGTCTACGACAAGCCGATGGTCTACTACCCGCTCTCGACGCTGATGCTGGCGGGGATCAAGGACATCCTCGTAATCACGACGCCGCACGACGCTGCGCACTTCGAGCGCCTCCTCGGCGACGGATCGCAGTTCGGTGTGAACCTGACGTTCGCTCAGCAGCCCTCTCCGGACGGACTCGCGCAGGCGTTCACGATCGGCGCGGACTTCATCGGCGACGACTCGGTCGCCCTGGTCCTGGGCGACAATCTGCTCTACGGCCCGGGCCTCGGCAGCCGCCTGCAGCGATTCGAGAACATCGACGGCGGAGCGGTCTTCGCCTACTGGGTCGCGGAGCCCGAGGCCTACGGTGTCGTCGAGTTCGACGCCGAAGGACGCGCGGTCTCGCTCGAGGAGAAGCCCGCCTCCCCCAAGAGCAACTACGCCGTTCCCGGCCTCTACTTCTACGACAACGACGTGATCGAGATCGCTCGCAACCTGGCGCCCAGCGCCCGCGGCGAGTACGAGATCACCGACATCAACCGCGAGTACCTCGAGCGCGGCAAGCTCCAGGTCGAGGTCCTCCCGCGCGGCACCGCCTGGCTCGACACGGGAACGTTCGACCAGATGACCGACGCCGCCGAGTACGTGCGCACGATGGAGCGCCGTACGGGCATGAAGATCGGGATGCCGGAGGAGGTCGCCTGGCGCCAGGGCTTCCTCACCGACGACGAACTGCGCGAACGCGCCGAGAAGCTCGTCAAGTCCGGCTACGGCGCCTATCTGCTCGACATCCTCAAGAGAGGCCACGCATGACCCGTCTGCTCGTCACCGGAGGAGCCGGTTTCATCGGCTCCAACTTCGTCCACCACGTGATCGAGAACACCGAGCACCACGTGACGGTGCTCGACGCCCTCACCTACGCCGGGAACCGACGCTCGCTCGAGGGACTCCCCGAGGATCGGCTCACGTTCGTCCACGGCGACATCACGGATGCCAGCCTGGTCGACGGCCTGTTCGCCGAGACGGATGCCGTGGTGCACTACGCCGCGGAGTCGCACAACGACAATTCGCTGAACGACCCCCGGCCGTTCCTCGACACCAACATCATCGGCACGTACACGCTGCTCGAGGCGGCACGACGTCACGACGTGCGCCTGCACCACATCTCGACCGACGAGGTCTACGGGGACCTCGAGCTCGATGATCCCGAGCGGTTCACCGAGTCGACTCCCTACAACCCCTCGTCGCCGTACTCCTCCACCAAGGCGGGCAGCGATCTGCTCGTGCGCGCGTGGGTGCGCTCGTTCGGCGTCCAGGCGACGATCTCGAACTGCTCGAACAACTACGGTCCGTACCAGCACGTCGAGAAGTTCATCCCGCGTCAGATCACGAACGTGATCCGCGGCATCCGCCCGAAGCTCTACGGTGCCGGGCAGAACGTCCGCGACTGGATCCACGCCGACGACCACTCTTCGGCCGTGCTGACGATCCTCGAGAAGGGCGCGATCGGCGAGACGTACCTCATCGGCGCCGACGGCGAGAAGGACAACAAGTCCGTCGTCGAGCTGATCCTCACCGAGATGGGCCAGCCTGCGGACGCGTACGATCACGTCACCGACCGCGCCGGCCACGACCTCCGCTACGCGATCGACTCGAGCAAGCTGCGCGACGAGCTCGGCTGGGCTCCGCAGTTCTCGGACTTCGAGGCCGGACTCGCCTCGACGATCCAGTGGTACCGCGACAATGAAGCCTGGTGGGCGCCGTCCAAGGACGCCGTCGAGGCGTTCTACGCGGGCAAGGGCCAGTGAGCACCGCGTTCGGGAAGCAGCTCGAACGGATCGAGACGCCCATCCCGGGCCTCGTCGTGTTCGAACTGCCCGTCCACGGGGACTCGCGCGGATGGTTCAAGGAGAACTGGCAGCGCGAGAAGATGCTGGCGCTCGGGCTCGAGGACTTCGGCCCGGTGCAGAACAACATCTCGTTCAACGACGCCGTCGGCACGACGCGTGGCATCCACGCGGAGCCGTGGGACAAGTGGGTCTCGGTGGCGACCGGGCGCATCTTCGGCGCGTGGGTCGACCTGCGCGAAGGACCGACCTTCGGCACCGTGTTCACCACGGAGATCGACCCGTCTCGGGCGATCTACGTCCCTCGAGGCGTGGGCAACTCGTACCAGACGCTCGAGGCCGACACGGCGTACACCTATCTCGTCAACGACCACTGGTCCCCCGATGCGTCGTACTCCTTCCTGAACCTCGCGGACGAGACGGCCGCGGTGGCGTGGCCCATCCCGCTCGCCGACGTCGAGATCTCGGAGAAGGACAAGGCGCACCCTCGGCTCGCCGACGTCACCCCGATCCCGCCGAAGCGCATCCTCGTCCTCGGGGCGTCCGGCCAGTTGGGACTCGCGTTGCGCGCTCGTTTCGGAGACGCCGCCCACATCGAGTACGCCACACGCGACGACATCGATGTGACCGCTTCGGACCTTTCGTCCGCTCGGCGCTGGCGCGACTACGGTCTGATCGTCAACGCCGCCGCGTACACCGCGGTCGACCTTGCCGAGACTCCGGAGGGCCGAGAGCAGGCGTGGGCGGCGAACGCGACCGCAGTCGCCGCGCTCGCCCGTGTCGCCGACGATCACGGCATCACCCTGGTGCACGTGTCGAGCGACTACGTCTTCGACGGAACGTTCGACGGCGCCTACGACGAGAACGCCCCGTTGCGCCCGCTCGGTGTCTACGGCCAGACCAAGGCGGCCGGCGACCTCGCCGCATCCACGGCCTCGCGGCACTACGTCGTGCGCACCTCCTGGGTGATCGGCGACGGAGGCAACTTCGTCCGCACGATGCACTCGCTCGCCGAGCGCGGAATCGACCCGCGGGTCGTGGGCGACCAGTTCGGGCGCCTCACCTTCACCGCGGACATCGCGGACGCGATCGCGCACCTCTACGCATCGGATGCCGCCTACGGCGTCTACAACGTGACCGGATCGGGCGATGCCCGGTCCTGGGCCGAGATCGCTCGCGAGGTCTTCCGTCTCGGCGGCCACGACCCCGAGCGCGTCACGGCCGTCAGCACGGAGGACTACTTCGCCTCGGCCACCGCGCCGGTGGCACCGCGTCCGCGGAACAGCCGTCTGGACCTGACCAAGATCATCGCATCGGGCTTCACGCCCGCTCCGGCAGAAGAATCCCTGCGCGCGTACGTCGCAGGCCTGAAGGGTTGAGGGAATGAAGCTCAGCGTCATCGGTTGCGGATACCTCGGGGCCGTTCACGCGACCGCGATGGCCTCCCTCGGCCACGAGGTGGTCGGGATCGACGTCGACGAGAACCGGATCGCGATGCTCGCATCGGGGAAGGCTCCGTTCTTCGAACCCGGTCTCGACGATCTCCTCACGAAAGCGCGTGACCGGGGAACGCTGACGTTCTCGACGGACTTCGCCGCCGCGTCCGACGCGACCGTGCATTTCGTCGCCGTCGGGACCCCGCAGCGCGCCGACGGTGACGGGGCGGATCTGCGCTACGTCGACAGCGCGATCGCGTCGCTGACGGCGGTGCTCTCCCCCGGCGACCTCGTGGTCGGTAAGTCCACCGTCCCAGTGGGTACCGCCCGGCGGCTCGCGGACGCGATCCGACCGACCGGCGCACGGTTGGTCTGGAATCCGGAGTTCCTCCGCGAGGGCTTCGCCATCCAGGACACCCTCGAGCCCGACCGCCTCGTCTACGGCGTCGAGAGCGATGATCTCTCGTCCGCTGACGTCGCCGTACTCGACGAGATCTATCGGCCGGCGATCGATGCAGGAACCCCGCGCGTCGTCACCGACTACGCCACGGCAGAGCTCGTCAAGGTCTCGGCGAACGCCTTCCTGGCCACCAAGATCTCCTTCATCAACGCGATGGCCGAGATCGCCGAGGTCACGGGTGCGGATGTCACCCAGCTCGCCGATGCGATCGGCTTCGATGCCCGCATCGGCCGTCGATTCCTGAACGCCGGTATCGGATTCGGCGGCGGATGCCTGCCCAAGGACATCCGCGCCTTCGCCGCGCGCGCCGAGGAGCTCGGCGTCGGTGAGTCGGTCCGTTTCCTCCACGAGGTCGACGCCATCAACCTGCGCCGTCGTCAGCGCGTGGCGGATCTCGTTCTCGGCGCGCTCGATGGCCCCGCGGACGGTCGGCGAGTCGCGGTTCTCGGGCTTGCGTTCAAGCCCGACTCCGACGACACGCGCGATTCGCCGGCGCTCGACGTCGCCCGTCGTCTGCATGCGGCAGGCATCGAGGTGCGGGCGTTCGACCCCGCCGCCAATGAGACCGCGCGTCGAGTGGCCCCCGACCTCGCCTATGCCGATTCCGCGCTCGCTGCGATCGCCGATGCGGAGGTCGTCGTCGTGGCGACGGAGTGGCGCGAGTTCCGCGATCTCGACCCCGAGGCGGTGTCGTCCGCGACGTCCGCCAGGATCATCGTCGATGCGCGCAATTGCCTCGACCCCGAGGCCTGGCGTGCGGCCGGATGGACCTATCACGGTATGGGCCGGCCGTGAGCGCCCCGCGCGTCAGCATCGTCGTCCGGACGAAGGATCGACCCGACTTCCTCGCGCGCGCCCTCTCGAGCATCACGGGGCAGTCCTTCGAGGGCTGGGAGGCGATCGTCGTCAACGACGGCGGGAACCCCGAGAAGGTCGCCGCTCTCGTCGCCGGGCTGCCGCGTGCGGCCGATCGCGACCGCATCCGCGTCATCGACCACGACGAGTCCCGTGGACGTTGGGTCTCGGCGAACGCCGGAGTCCTCGCGGCCGCAGGCGAGTTCCTCGTCCTGCACGACGACGACGACTCCTGGCACCGAGACTTCCTGACACGGGCGGTGGAGTACCTGGATGCCCGTCCCGATCGCCAGGGTGTCGTCTCCCGCATCGAGATCGTCTGGGAGCGCGAGGAGAACGGGCACTTCGTCGTGGACGAGCGTGAAGAGTTCCAGGCGCAGCTCACCGCGCCCCTGCTCACGGACACCCTCCTCTTCAACCGCTTCGTTCCGATCGGTTTTCTCTACCGGCGCTCCCTGCACGCGGAGCTCGGCCTGTACGACGAGAAGCTTCCCGTCGTCGGGGACTGGGACTTCAATCTCAAGGTGCTCTCCCGCGGTCCTCTGGAGTACCTCGGCGACCAGCCGCTGGCATACTGGCATCAGCGTCGGGGGGCGACGGGCAACGCGGCGAACAGTGTCGCCGGTGCCCGCGGCGATCACGCGAAGTACGACGCGAGCATCCGCGACGACGCCCTCCGGAGCTGGGTCGAGAGCAACGGCACGGGGCTCGTGCTGTATCTGACCAAGTTCATCGACCAGCGCTTCGTGGACGTCGAGAACGGGATCCGCGCAGAGATCGTCGCCTCGTCGTTCTGGCGCCGCGCCCTGCGTCGCGTGCGTCGCCGCTGACGGCGACTCAGGCCTTCAGGAAGTCCACGGCCTCGTCGATCGGTCCGTCGAAGACCTTCTTGCCCTTCGCGATCACGATCCCGCGAGAACACAGCTGCTTCACCATGTTGCTGTCGTGACTCACGACGAGCATCGTCACGCCCCGGCCGGTGAGCTCCTGGATCTTCTTCGCGCACTTGGCGCGGAACGGCGCATCACCGACGCTCAGCACCTCGTCGACGAGGAGCGTGTCGAGCTTCACGTGGATGGCCACGGAGAACGCCAGGCGCATGAACATGCCGGAGGAGTAGTGCTTGACCTCCTGATCGATGAAGTCGCCGATCTCCGAGAACGCGACGATGTCGTCGAACTTCTCGTCGGTCTCCTTGCGCGACATCCCGAGGATCGCCGCGTTCAGGTACACGTTCTCGCGTCCGGAGAGATCCGGATGGAATCCCGCACCGACCTCGATGAGTCCGGCGACGCGACCACGGGTGAGGACCCGCCCCGAGTCCGGCTCGAGAACGCCGGACACCAGCTTGAGCGTGGTGGACTTGCCCGAACCGTTCATACCCAGGATCGCGACGGACTCGCCCTCGCCCACCTGGAAGCTGATGTCGTCGAGCGCGACGAAGTGGTCGGTGCCGACCTTCTTGCGCTGGATCCAGCCGATGAACGCCTCTTTAAAGGAGTGCGAATTGCGACGGAGGAAGAACTTCGATGCGCTCTCGACGATGATCGTGGGCGGCGTCGAGGTCTCGACGGTGATCAGATCTTGCATGTGCTCACAGGTCCTGGGCGAAGCTGCGCTCGAAGCGCCGGAAGACGGTCTGACCGACGACGAGCATGATCAGGCTGATCAGGCACGCCGCCAGCGCGTAAATCATGAAGTGCGGCGGGAGTCCGGGCGTCGACGACGCGGTCGGCGCCCAGAATCCCAGATGGAAGAACTCGACAGCCACGGTGAGCGGGTTCGACATGTAGATGTGGAACAGCCAGGGCGGCATCTTGTCGATCACGAGCGTCCACATGTAGAGAACCGGTGACGTCCACGTCGAGAACATGCGGATGATCTCCACCAGGTTCTGAGCGTCTCGGAAACGCACATTGATACCGCTGAAGAACAGTCCCAGGCCCGTCGCGAACACCAGGACCAGCAAGACCCCTCCGAGTACCGCTGCGATCCCGATCAGCGATGGCGTCCACCCCAGGAAGAGGCAGATCACCAGGAGCACGGCCACCTGAGGGAGGAAATGCACGAACGACACGATGATCGCAGCCACGGGGAAGAGTTCGCGCGGCAGATAGATCTTGCGCACCAGCGCCCCGTTGTCGACGATCGAGTTCGTCGCGTTGCCGAAGCCCTCGTTGAAGAGGTTGATGATGACGATCCCCGAGAACAGGTAGATCGCGAAGTTGTCCACATCCCGATGCGCGTTGAGGATGATCCCCATCACGAAGTAATAGACGGCGAACTGCGACAGCGGCTTGACGTACGACCAGGTCCATCCGAGTACCGAATTGCGGTAACGCGTAGCCGTCGCCTTGCGAACCAGCAGCCGGAGAAGATAGCTACGCCGGAAGACGTCGATGACTCCGCGGCCACGTCCGGGGGACTGATACAAGTTCGCGTCGACCGTGCTCACCTGACTACCACCACGCCTCCTCGTCGCACGACCGGGCAGGCGTGCATAGCGCCTTCCATCGTAGACGGTCCGGCTGTGAGGAACCGGCACAACGGCGCTCCTCCACGCTGTGCCGCGCGCGAGAGACCTCAGCGAAGAGGAAGCGTCGCGCAGTTATCCGCGGAGAGAACCATGGGGGTGAGTCCCGTGGGATCGCCGACTCTGGTGAACACCCCCGCCTTCGCGGAGTAGACCACGCTGTTGCAGCTGACCACGTTGCTGACCGTGCCCGCACGCGGTATCGACGCCGCGACAGCATCGGAGATCGTCACCGCGGCGCGCGGGAGTCCGAGATCATCCGCCGTCGTCCAGGAGCTCAGATAGATCAGTCGCCCGGCATCTGCCAGGTAGACCCGCCCGTCACCGGCGGTGGTCACGAGTCCGATATCGGTCCGGATGGGAGCACCCTTCGGGAGCGTCGCGAGGTCGGCGGGGGCCAGGGACACGAGGCGCGTCGGACCGGTGCCCCTCAAAGCTGCCAGAGTGCTCTGGTTCGCGACGTGGCGGAAAGTTCCCCCGTCCGCGACGTACACCGCCGTGTCATTCGTCGCGCGGACGAAGAGCGGGCCTGCGGCATCGTCGCCGACCTTCAGCAGGGCGCACGTGCGACTGTCCGGAGTCACCGAGACGAAGCCACCGGACGAGGGTGTGCGGTACAGCATCCCCCCTGCGGTGAAGTAGGTCGCCGAATTGCACTCGACATAACGACCGAGGTTGGCGCGACCGGGGTACTGGGCGATCCACGGAGTCGGAACCGACTTGAGCACATTCGTCGACAGCCCCAGGCTCGTCACATTGCCGAAGACCGGGACGTAGATCAACTGGCCGTCCGAAGACGGCAGGAAAACACGGTCTGAGCCCGCCACGGTGATGAGCTGCCCGGGCACGAAGCGCGTCGGCCGTACCGAGAACTTCGCAAGATGAGTCGCCGGCATGGTCGCAGCGTAGAGCGAGGCGTTCTGTCCCCACGACGACATCGCAGCGGCGTTCTGATACGGCACGAGGTCATTGCCTTCGATCGCGAAGATGCGGGTATCGCCCCTCACGTTCGCCCGCGTCGTCATCTCGGGGCCGCTTCCAGGCCGCGTGAAGTCGTCGGAATCGAAGGTCGTGAGCGAGGCGCAGCTCCCCTTCCATTTCGCGACCAGATCACAGCTCGCGAAGCGATGGGTCTTTCCCCCATTGAGATAGGCGACAGTGCCCGACGATCGGTCGCGGAGGAACAGTGAGGCGGTTCCCCCCTGACCGAGTGACGCGATATGGGCGTTCACCGTGGCCTCGGGATTGCCGTAGGCGGCCTTGTACTCCGGCCAGACATCGGCGGTGATGTGATACGCCGTGCCGTTGGAGATCGCGTAGATGTCCTTGCCGACGTTGACGATGGGGCCGTCCGGGTACTTGATGCCCTGCGTCGACCCGAACCAGTCGGTGAAGTAGTTGTAGAAGTTGCGATTGCCGTAGGCGGAGCATCCGTCGCCGGTGCCGTATCCGGCACGGAGCGCAGCCGCGTTCGGCTGGTAGGGCGTGTAGTAGTAGAGCGCCGACGTCGCCTTGTTCGCGACGTACACCGGAGAGGATCCGCAGTTGGCGTTGGGGTTGTAGAGGATGTTCCAGGTCTTGCCCGGGGCGTACCACTGGAACCAGCGCCCCTCCATGTAGATCTGCATCTGACGCGCGGCGCCGTAGATCTGGTGGAAGAAGCCGATGTAGTTGGGGTCGCACGGAGCGGTGTCGGGGCAGCCCTGGCCCAGCGCGATGTTGTATCGCCATGCGCTCGGCCACGTGTGGGTGATGAGGCCCTGCTCCTTCTGGAGCATGACGATCAGAACCTGCGGGTTGATGTTGCACGCCTGCGAGACGCGATAGATGATCCGCGCCGCCGACTCGTTCGCAGCTCCCGAGTACCCGCTGCAGTACTGATCAGCCGGGCGCGTGACCGACGTGATCTTGAAGTCCTTGAGGCACACGATCGGCTTGCCGTTCTCGTCGGTGCCGCCCAGGCATCTCGACACCTTGCTGTTGAAGAACGCCTGGATCTGCGCCTCGGTCATCGTGCTCTTATTGGTGAACACGGCGTCGCTGATGATGTTTCCCGGATTGAAGCCCACGAGCGTGGACTTGACGATGCCGGATGCCGCAGGGTCTCCCACGATCTGTGAGACGGCGTTCGACACCGTCGTCGCCGCGGGGGCCGCGACAGGGGCAGCCGCGGATGCCGCACCGGCCGGGAGCACGGTTCCGGCGACAACAGCGGTGACAGCGAGGAAACAAGTGAGGAGACGGGTGATCTTCCGGTTGTTTCGCGAGCGTGGGGCACGTCGAGACATGTGACCAGTGTGACGGAAGTCACGTGATGATGCCACTGTTACGGAATATCGGCTACCGCGTGTCGGCGTGTCCCTCCGATCCGAAGGCACCTCCCAGGCGCGGCCCCACCGTCACAGATCCGCGTGCAGACCCCACACGCGCTCGGCCGATCCGGCCCACGAGAACGCCCGCGAGCGGTCCGCCGCGAGCACCGAGAGTCGCGCTCCTTCGCCCCCGGTCGCGGTCTCGACCGCTTCGGCCAGGTCACCCGGGTCGACGAGCAGCCCGCCGTCGGCGAGCACGTCCCGGTGCGTTCCCGAGTCGACGCCCACCACCGGTACACCGAGACGCATCGCCTCCACCGCACGCCAGGGCCAGGCGGCGGTCGGACTGCTCGCGACGTAGGCAGCGGCTCCGGCGAGCACGGCGGCGCGGTCGGACGTGTCGAGGGCACCCCGGACGTGCACGCGCGACTCGGCCAGTCCCGCGGAGGACGCGATGTCGGAGTAGCGGGGCTCCGTCCCCTCCGCCGCATCCAGCACCACGGCGTGCGCCCCGGCCGCCAGCGCGCCGCGGAATCCGTCGGAGACCGAGTCCCAGGTGCCGTGCACGACGACGTAACGTTCGGGCAGGGAGAGCCCGCCGCGCCGCTCGGCGGCGTCGAACGGCGGAACGAAGCCTTCGGGCGCCGCCCCCGCGATCACGCGCACACGATCTCCGACACGGGCGATCTCCTGGATCCGTTGCGCGATCGTGTGCGTCGGCACGACGACCGCATCCGCATGTTTCGCGGCTCGGCGCAGCATCGCCTTCTGCCACGCGACCGCGGCGCGGGACAGGCTGTCCGGCGCGTCCCACGCCTCGAGACCCCAGACCGTCACGGTCGTCTGATCGTTGTCGTGGGTGCGGTCGTGCCGCACCAGCGGTGCCATCAGCGTCGGCGAATGGATCAGTCCTCCACCGGCGCCGGCGGCGATCCCGAGCTGCCACGACGCCGCCAGTTCCCGGCGGGCCAGTCCGAGGGTCCGCACCTCGGTGATGCCGGGGAGCGTCACCTCGCTGCCCGCGGCGACGATCGCTTCGACGTCGCACCCCGAGGGGGCTGTCGCGACGAGTCCGCGTGTGAGTTCGATCGCGGCGGCAGCGTGATCCGGGTCGACCACCTGCACGAGCTGATCCAGAACCACACGCAGTCGAGCACCCATGCGCTCAGAGTATCTCCGTCGACCGCTTCCGGCCCGGAGGACGCCGACGCGTCGCACGGACTGACAGCGTTCGCTCAGCATCCTCGCCCGCACCCCGCGTTCATGCTTGAATGCTCACGTGAGCGACGGGCGACTTCCACGACGGCGCCGATGGGTGGGGTGGACCGTCGGCATCGTCCTGACGCTCCTCGTCCTCGCCCTCGGCTGGGTGACGATTCGAGGGATCGGGGCGGTCGACAACCTGACGCACGTCGCCGAGCAGTCCTCGGATCTGAAAGCGGCGATCGCGGAGGGTGACCTCGACAGGGCCGCGGACGTGTCCGGCAGCATCGCCCGGCACGCGGCATCCGCGAACGACCTCACCTCCGACTTCGTGTGGCAGGGTTTCGCGGCCGTGCCGTTCGTCGGCCCCAACTTCCGCGCGGTGAGCGACATCGCCGCCATCGCCGACAGCGTAGGGACGGACGCGCTCACACCGCTGCTCGACGTCGCCGCCGAGGTCGATCTGGCGAGCCTCGGCCTCTCCGGGGGCGCGATCGACCTGGCCCCGTTCGCCACGATCCGGGAGCCGCTCGCGGAGGCTTCGAGCGTGCTCGATGAGGCGCTCGCACGAGCGGAGGGCATCGATGCCGATGCCACGCTCCCTCCACTGGCGGATGCCGTGCGAGAAGTGCGTACCAACGTCACCGAGGCCGCGACCGTGGTCGGCACATTGAACGGCGCCGCGATCCTGCTCCCCACGATGCTCGGCGGCGAAGGCCCCCGCACCTACGTCCTCGCGATGCAGAACAACGCCGAACTCCGCTCGTCCGGCGGCATCATCGGGTCGATCGCCCTGTTGCGGGCCGAGAACGGCAGGATCTCCCTGGAGCGGCAGGCGTCCACTCTGGACTTCCCGCCGCTGACGGATCCGCTCCCCCTGAGCGACAGTACGATCGCCCTCTTCGAGGACGGCCCCGGCCGCTATCTGCAGAATCTGACGAGCATCCCGGACTTCGCCGAGGCCGGCCCCGCCATCGCCGCCCGCTGGGAGGGCGTGTTCGGTGGCCCGGTCGACGGGGTGATCGCGGTCGACACGGTCGTCGCGAAGCACCTGGTCGACGCGATCGGCGAGCTGAGCTTCGGTCCGTTCACCGCGACCTCGGAGAACGTGGTGAGCATTCTGCTCTCGGAGATCTACGCCGCGATCCCCGACCCGGTCGTCCAGGACCAGGTGTTCGCCCAGGCCGCGACCGGTCTCTTCGGCGCGGCACTCGCGGGCGGCGATCCCCGAGCGCTTCTGGGAGCGCTCGCGACATCGGCGGACGAGGGACGGGTCCGCATCTGGAGCGCGCACGAAGACGAGCAGAGCGTCCTCGCCGCCTCGACGGTCGGAGGCACGCTCCCGGTCGACACGGATGCCGGGACGCACGTCGGCGTCCTGATCAACGACACCACCGGCGGAAAGATGGACTTCTACGCGCACGCCACGGTCTCCACGGCGATCGGCAGCTGCGCGGGCACGCCGACGACGCAGGTGAGCGTGACGTGGACGAACGAGGCGCCGGCGGATGCCGCGACCGCTCTTCCCCCGTACGTCACGGGCGGTGGGAACTTCGGCGTCGACCCGGGCAGCACCCGCACCCTGCTCGCGATCTACGGCCCGGAGGGGGCGACGCTGTCGCGCGCCGATCGCGACGGCGAGGAGGAGCCCGTGCAGACCGCGCTCCTCGGGACGCGCTCGGTCGTGCAGCACGACGTCCTCCTGGCGCCGGGCGAGTCCACCACCGTCACCGTGCAATTCCAGGGAGACGGTGCAGGAGAGCGCATCGACTCGGTCGTGCAGACGCCCACGATCGATGCGCCGACGGCGACACGCGAAGAACTGCGCTGCACCTCGTGACTTTCTCCCCGGGATGGGGTACCGTCATCTCACTGGGGAATATCTGGGCTCTAAGAACCTGCCGTGGGGGCAGGGAGGGTCCACACAGTCGGATGCAGGGGTGTATCCGGGTGTGATTCCGCGTGAAATTCTGGGGAAACATCATGCTGAAGAAACTGGCTGCTATCAGCCTTGCCGCTGGCGTCATCATTCTCGCCGCGCCGACCGCCGCCTCCGCGGCGCCGTCCGACTCCTATGCCGACAAGCCGAGTGTGACGGTCAACGACCCGATCATCGACATCTGCGACGTCTCGACCATCGTCTTCGGGGCCGGATCGTTCCAGCCCTCCGAGGTCGTCGGCGTCTCCGTCTCCGGCCTCCGCGCCGAAGAGTCCGAGATCTCGGGCAACACCGCCGCTGCCGACGGTAGCCTCACGGTCTCGTTCCGCCCGCCGTCCGGCGGCTCCGGCGCGTATGCGATCACGTTCACGGGCGCGGGTGCCAATGCCGCGGCTCGAGCGGCATCGGTCGCCGGCATCGGCCAGTACACCGCCGTCATCACGGTCAGCGGCACGTCGAGCTGTGCCCACGACCCGAGCATCGCGGCTGCAGGCACCGAACTGCCGCTCTCGGGTGACGGTTCCATCGAACTCGCGCTCACCGGTGGAAGCATCTCGCCCTGGGTGATCGGCGGCGGCGCTGCGGCACTCGCGGTCGGCGGTGGCCTCGTGGTCATCGGAGCCGCCCGCCGCAAGCGCGCCTAGATCTGATCGCCGCCTCGTGCGGCGGTCGACTGGACGACGGTGATCCCTCCCCCTCCGATCACCGTCGTCTGGCGAATCCGGTGATACACCGGAAGCCCACGGCCTCCTCCACACTCTCCCGAGGAGGCCGTGGGCACATTCATGCCCGGGGCCGAACTTCCGCCGTCACCCTCCGCGTCAGGGAGCGGGAGTCGGCGTCGGCGTCGGCGGGTGAAGCGCCTGCTGGATCATCTCGTGGATGTAGGCGTAGTCCGGCTGGAACTCGTCGACACCCTGCTCCGGGGTGAGCTCGATCGTGTTCACCGGAAGCTCCTTGGCCTTCATCATCAGGTCGAAGAACTCCGGCAGCTTGTCCTGCGGAAGGTCCGTGCTGATCAGCGCCGTACCGGCCGCCGCCACCTCATTGAACCGGGTCAAGACGGTCTGTGGGGTGAACTGCGCGAGGATCGCCGCCTGCAGCTCACGCTGTCGCTTCATACGATCCCAGTCGCTGGTCGTGTACCGGGACCGCGCGTACCACTGCGCCGTGTCGCCGTCCATGTGCTGCGCGCCGGGCTCGATCCACCCGATCGCCCACTCGTTCACGTCCGTCCCGTGCCAGCCCTCGGGCGGTCCGCCCTTCGGCAGACGCTCCGTCACGGTGATGTCGACACCGCCGAGTGCGTCGACCAGATCGGCGAAGCCGTGCATGTCGACGAAGACGTAATAGGGGATCTTGATCCCCAGCACACCCTCCGCGGCATCCTTCGTCGCTTCGATGCCGGGCTCGGATCCCTGAGCCTGCGCATTCGGGTACAGACCCGTGCCGTTGTCATCGCGGCACACCTCGGCGGCGTTGCGGACGTGGTTCATCCATCCGTTCCACCCGCAGCTGGACGAACCGTGACCCTCGAATCCGTTCGGGTAGAGCTCCTGCATCGGGCTGCCCTCGCTGAACGGTGCATTCGGCAGCTCGCGCGGGATTCCGGTGATCGTCACCGCTCCGGTGTCGGCATTGACCGAGACCACCGAGATGCTGTCGAAGCGCATGGAGTCGCGGCCGTCACCGCTGTCGGCGCCGAGCAGCAGGATGTTGTAGTAGCCGTCGTCGGGCGGGAGGCTCGGTCCGCTCTGCCCGAAGATCGAGCTGATCGTGTTGCGGGTCGATCCCACGACCGTTGCCGCATAGGCCGCTCCCCCGCCGACGAGCCCCAGCAGGATCAGTGCGACGACCGGGATCGCGAACCGGGATGCCGTCGGCACCTTCACCAATCGCACCATGCGGAGCACGTCGAAGGTGAGCACGGCCCAGAGCACCACGTACACGACGAGGAGGATCTGCACGAGCGTGAGAATGAGAGCGGAGAACCATCCCGCGCCTACGGTCAGCCACAGCAGCACGGGGCGCGCGAAGAGCGCCAAACCCGCCGCGACGATCACGAGGAGCCAGGCGAGCAGGGTCGCCCGCAGACCGATGCGTCCCAGTCGACGGTTGCCCGCGACGATCTGAGCGGAACCGGGGATCAGCACGTTCAGCGCGACCAGCCACCAGCCGCGCTTCGCCATCGCCCCCTCGTCGGTGGAGTCCGGGTGCCGCATGGGCCGGGTCTCGATCAGCGGCCGCCCACCCGCCCGCGGTGGCGCGAGGGTCACAGGGAGTCCTTCAGCCGTTCGTTCTTGGCCTCGACCTGGGCCTCGAGCTCGCGGGCGTAGTCCTCGACGCGGTCGGCGAGAGCCTCATCAGCGGTCCCGAGGATCCGAGCGGCGAGCAGACCGGCGTTGCGCGCTCCCCCGATCGATACCGTGGCGACGGGGATGCCCGCGGGCATCTGCACGATCGACAGCAGCGAATCCATTCCGTCGAGGTAGGCGAGCGGCACGGGCACACCGACCACGGGCAACGGCGTCATCGAGGCGAGCATGCCCGGCAGATGGGCCGCGCCGCCGGCGCCGGCGATGATGACACGGATGCCACGGGCACGAGCCTCGCGGGCGTAGCTCATCAGCTTGTCCGGCGTGCGGTGCGCCGACACCACCTCGACCTCGTGCGCGATGCCGAAGTCGGTGAGCGCCTGGGACGCGTCGCTCATGACGCGCCAATCGGAGTCGGATCCCATGACGACGCCGACCAGGGGCGCGGCGGAGGAGTGCAGTGGCTCGGTCACCAGAACAGGCTACGGTCTGGTGCTGGAGATTGCCCCCACGGCACGCGGCCGAGCGGCACCCTCGTCCGGCGAATCAGGCGAAATGCGCGGCCGCGGCGCGCGCGACGTAGACCGCGTCGTCGAGATCGCTCGACGACACGTTCACGTGGCCGACCTTGCGCCCGGGCCGCGGATCCTTGCCATAGGTGTGGATCTTCGCCTCGGGGTGGGCGACCATCGCGCTCGCGAAGCGCTCCCCGAGCCCTCCCTCGGCGGGACCGCCGAGGATGTTGACCATGACCGACCACGGTGCGCGCGGGGCGGTGCTGCCGAGGGGGAGGTCGGCCACGGCGCGCAGATGCTGCTCGAACTGCCCGGTGACGGCGCCGTCCTGGCTCCAATGACCGCTGTTGTGGGGGCGCATGGCCAGCTCGTTCACGAGGATGCGCTCGTCGTCGGTCTCGAACAGCTCGACGGCGAGCATCCCCGTCACACCGAGGCCCTCGGCGATGCGGACGCCGATGCTCTCGGCCACCTCGACGAGGCGCTCGGCGGCCGCCGGTGCCGGCGCGATCACCTCGGCGCAGACGCCATCGCGCTGCACGGTCTCGACGACCGGATAGGCCGCGATCTCACCGCTCGGGCGGCGCGCCACCTGCTGCGCGAGTTCGCGCACGAAGGGCACCAGCTCCTCGACCAGCAGAGCTTCGCCCGCGGGCACGGCGGCGAACCAGTCGCGGGCATCGCTCGCGGCACGGACGACGCGCACACCCTTGCCGTCGTACCCGCCGCGCGGCGTCTTGACGACGCCCTGGCCGTCGTGGGCGTCGAGGAAGGACTGCAGCTCCTGCTCGGAGGCGACCGCAGCCCAGTCGGGCTGGGGCACTCCGAGGTCCGCCAGGCGCGCGCGCATGACCAGCTTGTCCTGGGCGAACTGGAGGGCGTCGGGGCCCGGGTGCACGGCCACGCCATCGGCGACGAGGGCGCGCAGGATGTCCTGCGGCACGTGCTCGTGGTCGAAGGTGACGACGTCGACGTCGGCGACGAAGGCGCGCACGGTCTCGAGATCGTGATAATCGCCGACGGCGGTCGCGGCGAGCTGGGCCGACATCCCCTCGCCCTCGGCGAGCACTCGGAGATCGAGCCCCAGTTCGACCGCCGGAGCGATCATCATCCGAGCCAGCTGTCCGCCGCCGATCACGCCCACACGCAAAGCCATGTGCCGTCTCCCTTTCGTCTCGACCATTCTCGCGCATCGTCATCGATGCGGATGACATCTCGAGACCTCGGGCGCACGGTAGTGCGGGCGCGCGTCACGCGGATGCGAAGCCCTCGGTGCCGGTCTGGGCGTCGCGGTGGGCGAGGATCTGACTGACCTCGATCTGATCGGCCAGGGTCTCGTGCACGAGAGTGACGTTCGGCACGTTGACCAATCGCAGCGGAGCGTCGACACCGTTGGAGAGCGTGATCGTCCCCGTGCCCCACATCCGCTGCAGCGGTCCGCGGCGCACTCCGATCGTGTACCCGCGGGCGTGCGACATCTCGCGGCGGTTGCGCGCGCCCACACCGCCGTGGACGATCACCCGCCGGGTCGTCACCGTCGTCGAACGTGCGAGCCACACCGTGAACGGAATCACGACGAGCAGCAGCACCACGCCGCCGGCGGCGGACAGCAGCATCCAGTTCTCGAACGGCGCCGGAAGGTTGTCGTAGAAGTAGGCGGTCGCCCCGAAGGTGGCCACCAGCACGAGCGCGGACCAGAAGAGGCGACGGGCGTGACCGCGGAAGCGTGCGATCAGACGCTCCTCAGACGGCGCACCGGGCGGCGGCATCATCGGCCGACCGCTGAGCGTCACAGGCTGCGTCACCCCACCATTGTGCCCGTGATCTCCGACATCGACGCGCGGGCGGGCGGCGTGTCAGTCCGCGAGAGGGCGCACGTGCACGACGTCACCGGCGGAGATCGGATGATCCACCCCGCCGTGACGCACCACGAGACGCCCCTCGTCGTCGAGCTCGCGCGCGATGCCGTCGAGCGTCCGCTCCCCCGGCAACGACACCCGCACGGTGCGACCGAGGGTCGTGATGCGCTCCGTCGCCACATCGTGCAGGCCGCTGGAGACCGCGTCGTCGGCCTCGGCGAGAGCCGCGAGGTGCGCGTCGAATCCCCGGAGGTAGTCGGCGAGCAGCCGATCCTCATCGGCGGCGGCCCCCTCCACGGCGAACGATGTCGCGGTGGGCACGGGCAGCTGTTCCGCCGTCATGGCCGTGTTGACGCCGGCGCCGACGATGATCGCATCCGACGTCGCCTCGGCGAGGATGCCGCAGATCTTCCGCTCGTCGACGAGCACGTCGTTCGGCCATTTCACGCCCACCGCACGCGCGGGCAGCTGTGCGGCGACGGCATCCGCCATCGCGATCCCCGCGATCAGAGGGATCCAACCGCGGAGCGCCGGTTCCACCGAGACGCGCACGACGACCGAGATCGCCAGCGCCGCCCCGTCGGGAGCCGTCCAGACGCGATCCAGCCGTCCGCGACCGGCGGTCTGGTTCCGTGTGATCAGGGTCGACAGGTGCGGCCAGCCGAGCGGATCCTCGGCGAGCAACCGCAGATCGGCGTTCGTGGATGCCGACGCCGGCACGTACTCGATCCGGGGGGCGACGTCTCGCGCGAGCGGGAGATCCATGGTCAGATCTCCTCCTCGTCGCCCTCTTCGTCATCGTCGTCGAGATCCGGCCGCACGGCACCCATCTCGTGCGCCTCCCAGTCGTCCCACTTGGCCATGAGCTGTTCGATGCCCGCGTGGAACTTGGCCGTCGCGGCGCCCGGAGTCGTGTCACCGAAGTAGTGCTGCACCCACATGCGCAGACGCGCGATCGCCGCATCGTCGGCGCGGACCCGCTCGACCTCCGACACGATGTCGGCGGCGGCATCCGCGGTCAGCCACTCGCAGTCCGAGAGGTAGCCCGTGGTGTCGATCGAGGCGCGCTCGTCGACCGGACGCGTGATCATCAGGGGCTTGCCCGAGGCCAGGCGGTCGTAGACCATCGCAGAGATGTCGACGACCGCGACATCGGCGGCCGACAGCTGCCACCCGAGCTCGGGGCCGTCGTCGTACACGTGCTGAGCGCGCGGGTCGGTGGCGTTCGCCGCGGCGATCGCGGCGATGATCCGACGGTGCGCCGCCCCGTACTCGTGGTCGACGACACCGCTGCGCGGGTGCGGCCGGTAGATGACGCGGTGCGATCCGGTCGCCAGGAGTGCCGACACCAGCCGCTCTCCGTGCGTGGCGATCGACCCGTAGTGCGCGCTCGGTCGGTCGCCCTCCCAGGTCGGCGCATAGAGCACCACGGTGCGGCCGTCCGGCGTGAAGGGGAGCTCACCCGAATAGTGATCGGCCTGCGGACGGCCGATCTCGATGGTGCGCCGATCGACGTCGTAGGCCCAGAGAGTGCGCGAGAGACGGTCACGCGCCGCCTGACCCGCCACCATCGCGTAGTCGTACGCCTTGTACTGGTTGGTGGTCATGTACATCTTGTCGGACTCGCCGTGGTTGATGAACACGTGCCACCGGCGTCCGTACCGGAACATCTGGAAGTTGCGGGTGTTCTGGTTGACGTACAGCACGATGCGGATGTCGTGCTGCGCGACGAACTTCTCGAGATTGCGCACGGTCGGCACGAACGCGACCGGAGGGGCGTCCTCGGCGAGCAGCTTCTCGGCGCCCGTCGCCTGCCGCGCGAGCACGACGACCGGCCAGCGCTTCGACAGCTCGGCGAGCGGCCGGTACCACTGCCGCATCTGGTACATGTTCACCGCACCGTCGGCGAAGTAGACGGCGATCTTGAAGTGCCCTTCGGGGAACTGCTCACTGACCGCGAGGCTGCGGCGCACGCGCTGCACGGCCGTCCTCGACGCGACCGCCCGCTTCAGCAGACGGTACGCCTTCTTCGCGTCGGAGATCGCACCCATCCCTCCAGGATACCGAGCCGGGAGCGGGGCCGAGATCTCGATCAGCGAACGTCCGACGCCCCATGACATGATCGACGGATGCAGCATGACGATTCGCACGCGCCGCCCGTCGGGGTCTCCTTCGTCATGCCCGTGCTGAACGAACGCGGGTATCTGGAGCACGCTGTGCAGTCCGTCCTCGCCCAGGATCTCGACGTTCCCGTCGAGCTGATCCTCGCCCTCGGGCCCTCGACCGACGGAACGACCGAGATCGCGAACCGACTGGCCGCCGACGACGAGCGCATCCGCCTCGTCGACAACCCCGCCGCGCACATCCCGGTGGGCCTGAACGCGGCGATCCGCGCGGGCCGGTACTCGACCGTGATCCGCGTCGACGCGCACTCGGAGCTCTCCCCCGGCTACGCCGCTCGTGCCATGCAGACCCTCGAGCGCACGGGCGCGTCCAACGTCGGCGGCGTGATGCACGCCGAGGGCCGCGCACCGTTCCAGAAGGCCGTCGCACGCCTCTACAACTCCCCCGTCGGCCTCGGAGGCGGCGCCTACCACGGCGGCGCGCACGAGGGGGAAGCAGAATCCGCGTACCTCGGCGTGATGCGCCGCGAGGTCCTCGACGAGGTCGGTCTCTTCGACGAGACGATCCGACGCGGCGAGGACTGGGAGCTCAACCTCCGCATCCGCCAGGCCGGTCATCGAGTGTGGTTCGACCCCACCCTCGCCGTCACGTACTGGCCCCGCGAGAGCTGGGTGCGCCTGGCGCGCCAGTTCCGCGCGACCGGCGCCTGGCGCGGAGAGCTCGTGCGGCGATTCGGGCGGCGCAACGGCATCCGCTTCTTCGCCCCGCCGGTTCTGGTGCTGCTCACGATCGTCGCGGTGATCGTCGGCATCCTGCAGCTCACCGGGGTGCTCAGCGGCCTCGCCTCACTCATCGCCTCGATCGTCTACGCCCCGCTCGCGGCCTACGCGCTGCTCGTCGTCGCCGTCGCCGCCGCACCGGGCGGTGGCGGCATCCGACAGCGGTTGTGGACGTTGCTCGTGCTGCCGACCATGCACCTGGCCTGGGGCTGGGGTTTCCTGGGCGGCGTTCTGCGTGGAGCCGGCGACACCGTCGATGCCTCCCGCCTGGGCACCCGCAACACTCCGCTGCCCTGACCTGCCCCGGCCATGGCGGGCCGAGGACCTGCGGCCGCGGGTCAGGCCGTCAGGAAGCCCTGGTCGAGGATGCGGTCGACGACGCGCTCGGCCGCTCGCCCGTCATCGCGAGCGTTGAACTGACGCCGCCATGCGTCGTAGCGCTCGGCGTACACCTGCTCGTGGTCGGGCGCGGCGAGCGCGCGCACGAGCTCGTCCTGACTCCCCACGAGCGGCCCGGGAGCCCGGGCGCCGAGATCGAAGTAGAACCCGCGCAGGGTTCCGCGGTAGTGCTCGATGTCGGGCACGAGGAAGTACATCGGCTTGCCGGTGACACTGAAATCGAACATCACCGAGGAGTAGTCGGTGATGAGGGCGTCAGCCGCCAGCAGCAGCTGGGCCGTCTCGGGATAGCCGGTCACATCGATCACGCGCGCGCCGGCGTGGTCGCGTCCGGAATCCAGCGTGCGGGAGTGCCCGCGCACGAGCACGACCGCATCGGTCTGCTCGGCCAACCGCTCGGCGTCGACGAAGTCGACCATCTCGGTGCGGTCGTCGCGCCACGTCGGCGCGTACAGCAGCACGCGCTCCTCGGCTCCGATGCCGAGCGCTGCGCGGATCACGGCCGGATCGGTGGTCGTGAGCGCGTCGTTGCGAGGGTATCCCTCGACCCAGATCGGACGCCCGAAGAACGCATACGCCTTCTTGAGGATGCGCTCGGCGTAGGTGTTCTGCGCGAGCAGCACGTCCCAGCGCCGTGATTCCTTGACGACGGCCGCCATCCGTCGCGGGTCGAATCCCGGACGATGCAGCGCGAGCCGCTTGAGCGGAGTCCCGTGCCAGGTCTGCAGCACCTTCTGGCCGGGCTTGCGGGCGAATCTCCGGCGCAGCCAGTCGTTCACGACGAGCAGGCGCGCCGCTCCCCGAGCGTGCCACCACTCGGGGCTTCCCTCGACCACGGCGATCGCCCCCTCCGGCACGGGGACCGAGAAGTCCACCACGCTCCAGTAGCGACGGACGTCGGGGGCGCGCTTCGCGATCTCGCGGTCGATCGCCTGCGGATTGCACCCGACGCTCCGGCCGTAGAAGCTCTCGAAGAACACCGCATTCTCCGTGCCGCCCGCCTGGGCGACGTAGCGCTCCTCGAGCGTCGCCTGCCCCTCGGCGGTCTCGTAGATGGGATCGATCGGCGCCGCGATGCGCACGGTGTCGCCGGTGACCTCGACGCGGAGCCCGGGCAGCAGCACCGGAGCGACGTCGATGTCGTCGAACGCGGTGTCGGCAACCGTCAAGCGATACTCGCCGGCGGGAAGCGGGAGTGCGGGGCCACCCCACCGGGCGGCCTGCAGCGCGAACACCGCCTTCCAGCTCTTCCCCCCACCCGACAGCCGGGCGTCGACCCGCGCACGCGGGCCGACCAGCTCGGCGTGCGCCGGGCGCGGTCCGGTTCCTGCGATGACCAGCGTCTGCGCCGACTCATCGATCCGGGCCGTTGTCATACTGCTCCCTTCGGTGCGCGGATTCCCCGCGCGCGGATCGCACCATAGACCCGCTCGGTGTTTCGGCCGTCGCGGAAGGCGTGCATCTCCGCGCTGAGCGTAGCGGAACGGGCGGCCCGCTCGGTGAACGCCGCCTCGTCGGACAGCAGCCCCTCGAGCTGCTCCAGCACATCCGGCCAGGAGGACGCGGAATCCGCACCCGCGACGTCGCGGAAGCGACCGTAGAAGCCGCGTGAGTGCGCGTACTCCTCCGCGTCGGGCGCGAGGAAGAGGACGGGCATCGCCAGGAGTCCGACGTCGTAGGCGAGAGACGAATAGTCGGTGATCAGCACGTCGACGGCAGGCAGCACCGGGGTCACGTCCGCGAGCACGGAGGAGCCGAGCATCCGCACCCGACGGCTCGGCAGAGGCGGGACGTACCCTCCTTCGCCGAGCGGATGCGATCGGATGATCAGGGTCGCATCGCGCTCTTCGAGCACTCGGACGATCCGCACCCAGTCGTCGGCCGAGGGGACGGCGGGGTCGGCCGCACCGTCGCGCCAGGTGGGCGCGTACAGCACCACGCGAGACGCTTCGGCCAGGCCTTCGAGCGCCGTGCGCAGTCGGGCGGATGCTCGTGCGCGACGCTCCTCCGGCGATCCCTCCGAGAGCACATCCACACGCGGCTCCCCGGTGACGACGACGCGGTCGCTCGGCAGCCCGAACGCCGACTCCAGGCGCCCGCGCGAGCGATCGGAGGCGGCCGGGAGCACGCGGATCCTCTGCGCGGCGGCCCGGTACAGGATCGCGATGGCCCGCCGCAGGATCGCGGACCCCGGGACGTTCGGAACCTGGGTCGTCGCCGGCGAGTCGAGTCCGATGCGCTTGAGGGGGATGCCGTGCCAGAGCTGGACGATGAACCCGCCCCCGTCGGCGTACCGGTTGATGTCGCCGAGACCGTGCGTGACGACGAGGACCCCGGCGCGTGCGGTCGCCCACCAGCCACGGATGCTCGATCGTCGGAGCGTGCGGATGCCGAGCGTCGCCGCCTCGTCGTCCTCCCGCTGCGATCGGGTCAGCCAGACCGCCTCGTGGCCCTGCGCGGTCGCGTAACGGTGGAGGGCGAGCGCGCCGTCACCGATCCCGGCACCGCATCCGAACACCCAACGATCGCCGCGCGGTACGACGAGCGTGCCGAGGCGCCCTGCGAGGGAGAGCGGGATCCTCAGCAGCTTGGCCGCATTGCCGGACCCGAAAGAGAAGGACGCCACCCCGCGAGCCTATCGCGGAGGTGGCGTCCTTCTCGGGGCGGTGGGATCAGCCGGCGAGTTCGCCGAGCGTCACCTCGATCTGGTACTCCTTGCCGCCGCGGATGTAGGTCACCTTCGCGTCGCTGCCCCCGGCAGCGGCGCGCACCTGGGCCGTGAGGTCGCTGGCGCTGGTGATCGGCACGCCGTTGAAGGCGGTGACGATGTCGTCGGCCTTGAGGCCGCCGGCCGCCGCCGCTCCTCCACTGGTCACGTCGGCGATGTACGCCCCTGCGACATCCGCGCCCTGCACGGAGGCCGCATCCTGCACCGACGCCCCGAGCAGGCCGTGCGTGGCCGCACCGTCGGCGATGATCTCTTCGGAGACGCGCTGGGCGATGTTCGACGGGATCGAGAAGCCGAGGCCGATCGACCCGGATTCCTCCGACGATCCGGAGCTGGCGATCGCGACGTTGATGCCGATCAGTTCGCCCTTGCTGTTGACGAGGGCACCGCCGGAGTTTCCGTGGTTGATCGCGGCGTCGGTCTGGATCACGGCGATCGAGATCGACTCCGACGTCTGCTGCTGGCCGTTGCCGGGCAGATCGAACTGGAACGGACCCTGCTGGCCGTCCTGCTGACCGTCCTCGGGCGCCTGTTCCTGCGGGGCGTCCTCGCTGGACGAGTCCGGCAGTGCGGAGGACGCGATCTGGATGCTGCGGTTCAGCGCGCTGACGATGCCGGTGGTGACCGAGTTCGACAGTCCGAGCGGCGCGCCGAGTGCCACGGCCGTGTCGCCGACGTTCAGCTCGGACGAGTCCGCGAACTCGATGGGCGTGAGATCGGTGGCATCGGTGAGCTTGATGACCGCGAGGTCGTAGATGGGGTCGGTGCCCACGACGGTCGCCGAGTAGATGCGACCGTCGGAGGTCGTCACACGGATCGTGGGGTCGGCGACGGCACCGCCGAGCGTCACCACATGCGTGTTGGTGAGCACGTAGCCGTCGTCGCTGATGATGACTCCGGAGCCGCTGCCGGCCTCGCTGGCGCCGGCGACCTCGATCGTGACCACCGACGGCAGCGCCTTGGTGGCGACGGCCGTGGTCTCGTTCACGGAGCCGGGGTTGTTGACGGTGACCGTCTGCGGGCCCTCTGCGACACCGCTCGAGGGTGTGGTGCCGACGGCGTTCCAGATCGCGCCGCCGCCGAAGCCCGCGACGCCTCCGACCAGTGCGGCGGCGACCACGATGGCCGCGAGGCGCACGCCGCCGCGCGGCTTGGCCTCCTTGGTCTTCACGTGCGGATCGGCCGGTGCGTCACCGAGGCCGAGCGGCGCGTTTCCGCCCAGGGGAACCGTGGGCTGGGTGTGGGCGGCGCCGGAGTGGAGGCCGAACGCGGCTCCCTGCGACGTGGCAGTCGAGCCAGCGAACTGCTGCGCGATGGCCGGAGCGATCACGGGCGCGGGGGCTGCGGGAGCGGGCGACGCGAACGTCGAGGGCACCTGGTGTCCCGCGGCCGGCTGCGGCGCGGGAGCGGACTCTGCGGCCACGGGGGCGGCGGGCTCCGCGGCCGGCGCGGCGGGGATGTCAGCGGCGGCCTGCGGCGCCGAACGGTCGGCGACCTCTGCTGCCTCGGTGGACGGCACGTCGGGTGCCGAGTGGTCGGGGGTGTTGTCTTCGTTCATGGTGTGTGCTCCTTCAACAACGCCCTCTCAGAGTGCTCTCCGAGTCTGTGCGTTTCATATGGCGAAGGTGAGTTTCCCTTATGGCCATAGCCTGTTCTTCATGAGTGTCATCACCGGTGCATGGCGGCGCACAGCGGCGGGCGCGGGCCTGCTCTCGCCCGACGGGGCCGTCGCGCCCACCATCTTCGCAGAGATGTCGGCCCTCGCGGCCTCGACGGGAGCGATCAATCTCGGGCAGGGATTCCCCGACGAGGACGGCCCGGCGGAGGTTCTCGAAGCCGCCAGGCGGGCGATCGCCGATGGGGTGAACCAGTACCCGCCCGGTCGGGGCACCGCCGATCTTCGACTCGCCATCGCCGAGCACCACAAGCGGTTCTACGGCCTCGACGTCGATCCGGACACCGAGGTGCTCGTCACGGTCGGAGCGACCGAGGCTCTCACGGCGACGCTCCTCGCCCTGATCGACGGTCCGGAGGACGAGGTCGTCGTCTTCGAGCCGTACTACGACTCCTACGCGGCCGCGGTCTCTCTCGCCGGAGGCACGCTGCGCACCGTGCCGCTGCGCGTGCCGGACTTCCAGCCGGACCTCGACCGGTTGGCGGATGCCGTCACCGACCGTACGCGGATCATCCTCGTGAACGATCCGCACAACCCGACCGGCACGGTGTTCGGCGCGGACGTGCTCACCGAGATCGTTCGCCTCGCCGAGCGGCACGACGCACTCATCGTGACGGACGAGGTCTACGAGCACCTGGCGTTCCGTGCCCGGCACATCCCGGTCGCGACACTGCCCGGCGCGGCGGAGCGCACGCTGACGATCTCCTCGGCGGGCAAGACCTTCTCGGCCACCGGGTGGAAGGTCGGCTGGATCCACGGTCCCGCCGCACTGATCACCGCCGTGCTCACCGTGAAGCAGTTCCTCACCTACGTCGGGGCCGCCCCCTTCCAGCCCGCCGTCGCGGTCGGGCTCCGCCTGGGAGACGCCTTCTTCGCGGATGCCGCGGCGACGCTCGCCCACAAGCACGACGTACTCGGTGCCGGACTGCAGGCCGCGGGTTTCACCGTCTTCGCCCCGCAGGGCGGGTACTTCACCCTCGCCGACGCCACGGCGGTCGGCGGCGCCGATGGTGCGGAGTTCTGCCGCACCCTGCCCGAGCGCTTCGGCGTCGGGGCGATTCCGCTGGCTGCTTTCCTGCCGCCGGCGCACCGCGCCGACCCGGAGTACGCGGGCATCGTGCGCTTCGCCGCCTGCAAGAAGGTGTCGGTCATCGACGAGGCCGTCTCGCGCCTGGCGCGCCTGCGGGACTGAAGGCTCTCCCAGCGGCCCACGGGAGCCGAAGGCTCCGCCGCGAGGTGCGGAGAGCTCGCCGGTCAGCGCGGAACGACGGCGTACCGGCGCACCCGCAGCGACGGGTTCGTCTCGCGGACGCGGTCGATGGCCGCCCGTTCGACGGGCGCCACCGCGATGCCCTCGGCGCTGCCGACACCGGCGAGCACCACTCCCTGCGGATCGACGATCTGCGAGTGGCCGACGCCGATCGGCGCGGGGTGGTCGGCGGAGACGACGTAGACCGTGTTCTCGATCGCCCGGGCGGCGAGCAGGGTGGTCCAGTGATGCTCCTTGAGCGGACCTCGCACCCACTCGGCGGGCACCACCAGCACGTCCGCCTCCGCGTCGACGAGGGTGCGGGCCACCTCGGGGAAGCGGAGGTCGTAGCAGGTCATCAGGCCGAAGCGCAGGCCTGCCAGGTCGAACGTCGCCGCCTCGCCCACCTCTCCCGGCTCGACCCAGTCCGACTCGGTCTGCCCGAACGCGTCGTAGAGGTGCTGCTTGCGGTAGACGGCCAGGATGCCGTCGCCCCGAACGGCGACCACCGTGTTCCGGACGCGACGGGTGTCGTCCGACTTCTCGACGAGTCCGGCGACGATCACGACGGCGTACTCCCCCGCCAGAGCGATCAGCGTCTGCACGAAGTCGCCCTCCAGCGTCTCCGCGTGTGCGGCGAGGGTCTCGTCCATCGGATTCACGAAGTAGCTCGAGTACTCGGGCAGAACGATCAGACGTGCGCCCCGCGCCGCGGCATCCGCCACGAATTCTGCGATGCGCTCGCGATTGCCCTCGCGGGAATCGGTGGGCGCGAACTGGCAGACGGCGACGGGGACGGCGGGGCTCACGGACATGCCCTCATCCTCCCGCATCGCCGCGGACTGCGCCTCGATTCGCGCACTCCCGATTCCCGTGTTAGGCTATTCCTTGTGCCGCGGGGTGGAGCAGTTCGGTAGCTCGCCGGGCTCATAACCCGGAGGTCGCAGGTTCAAATCCTGTCCCCGCAACGAGAATGCGACACAAGAAAGGCCCCTGATCAGGAGAAATCCCGGTCGGGGGCCTTTCGCTGTGCCCGGTGGATGCGTGGACCGACACGATCGCCGACAGCCGGGAACGACGAATGCCGCACCCCGAGGGATGCGGCATTGGTCAGTGCGGTCCGAGGATCACTCCCCCGAGGTGGACTCCATGTCGAGGAGCTTCTGCACGGCCTCGGTGAGACGCTTGTCGGCCTCGCCGAACTTCTCGAGGTCACCGGCCTTCAGAGCGGTGTCGCGGTCGAGAAGCGCCTGACGCGCGTCGGCCAGGGCTGCAGCCTGTTCGTCGGTCGGCGTCGTGGGCTCGGTCGGCTCGGTGGTCGGCACCTCACCCGTGTCGGGGTCGACCTCGGAAGGATCGACCGGTTCGACCTCGTCATCTCCTCCGGTGGCACCGGAATCACCGCCGAAGAGGGAATCGAGCGCCTCGGTCAGGGTGTTCTCGAACGCGACCCTGTCTCCGAAGGCGACGAGCACCTTCTGCAGACGCGGGAGCTGCGTGCCCTCGGACGACTGCACGTACACGGGCTGCACGTAGAGAAGACCGCCACCCACGGGGAGCGTCAGCAGGTTGCCGTAGATGACCTCCGACTCACCCTGCTGCAGCAGGTTGAGCTGCGGGACGACCGCCGTGTCGGAGTTGTAGGTGTTCTGCACCTGACCGGGACCCGGCACCGTCGTGTCGTCGTTGATCTCGAGCATGCGCAGTTGGCCGTAGCCCTCCGCCTTGACACCCGCCTCGGCACCGGCATCCGAATCGACGGCCAGATAACCCATCAGCACGTCTCGACTGCTGCCGGCGCCCTGCGACGCCGGGATGAACGTCGAGAACATCGAGAACCGCGCGCTGTCCTGCCCCGGCATCTGCATGGTCAGGTAGTACGGCGGCTGCAGCATCGCGTCGCTGCGCGGGTCGTTCGGCGTCTGCCAGCGGTTGTCCTGCTGGGCGAAGGACCCGGCGGTGTCGATGTGGTAGATCCCGAGGATGTCGCGCTGCACCTTGAACAGATCGGTCGGGTAGCGGACGTGGCTCATGAGCTCGCCCGACATGTCGCTGATCGGCTTCACGGTCGACGGGTAGACCTTCTGCCAGGTCTTGAGGATCGGGTCCTCGGCGTCCCACGCGTAGAGCGTGACGGTGCCGTCATAGGCATCGACGGTCGCCTTGACCGAGTTGCGGATGTAGTTGATCTCGTCGATCGCGAGGCTCGGTGCCCGCGTGTTCGAGTCGGTGATCGCGTCGGAGAGGCTCACGCTCGTCGCGTAGGGGTAGGTCGAGCTCGTCGTGTAACCGTCGACGATCCAGACGATGCGGCCGTCGACCACGCTGGGGTACGGGTCGCTGTCGAGCTCGAGGTACGGAGCGACCTTGCCCACACGGGTCTTCGGGTCTCGGTCGTAGAGGATCTGCGAGTCCTCGTTCACCAGATTCGAGAAGAGGATCTGCTCGGACTGGAACTTGAGCGCGTAGAGGAGCTTCGTGAACGTGTCGCCGATGGCGGGGCCGCCCTCGCCGTTGAACGTCGTCTTCGTCTCGCTCGCGCCGTCCTTGCCGCGCGGGTAGTCGATCTCGACCGGGTCGGAGCCCTCCGGGGCTCCCACGATCGAGTACTCGGGCGAGTTCTCGCCGAAGTAGACGCGGGGCTCGAAGTTCTCGCGGTCGGTCAGGAAGCCCGACGACGGGATGCCGCGCTCGAGGAAGACGGGCTCGCCGTCGCTCGTGCGCTGGTTGCCCGCGGCCGCGACGAGGCCGTAACCGTGCGTGTAGACGGCGACACGGTTGTTCCAGTTGTCGCCCTCGCCGAGCTTGGTGATGTCGAGGTCGCGGACGGCCACGACCGTGTCCTGCATCTCGCCGTCGATCTCGTAGCGGTCGACATCGAGCGTCTCCTCGAACTGGTAGTACGCGCGGTACTGCTCGAGCTGCCGCACGGTGGGGCTGATGACCTTCGGGTCCATGATGCGGATCGAGGCCGTGGTGTCGGCATCCGCGCGCAGCTGACCGGCTTCGGCATCCGTCTCGGCCTCGAAGGTGGTCGTCTCGAGGTTCGCGACCCCGTACGCCTCCTTCGTGCCGTCGATGTTCCGCTGGTAGTACTCGGCCTGGTAGGCGTTCTGGTTCGGCTTCACCTGGAAGGTCGTGACGACCCACGGGTATCCGACACCCACGACCAGCGAGGCGACGATCAGCAGCGCCGTGGCGGCGAGCGGGAAGCGCCAGCGGCCGATCACGGCCGTGACGAAGAAGAGGATCGCGACGAGTGCGGCGATGATCGCCAGGATCGCGAGACCGGGGATCGTGGCGTTGACGCCCGTGTACGCGGCACCGGTGATGCGGTCGTCGGGGGTGACCAGCGTCTTGTAGCGGTCGAGCCACAGGCTGACCGCCTGCACGAGGATGTAGAGACCGGCGATGACGGCGAGCTGGATGCGCGCCGCCTTCGAGATGCGCAGCTCTCCCTGACCGATGCGCACCGACCCGTAGAGGTACGACACGAGCGCCGTGACCAGGAGCGAGAGCAGCAGCACGGCCGAGACGAAGGCGAGCGCGATCGAGTAGAACGGCATCGCGAACATGTAGAAGCCGGTGTCGATGCCGAACTGCGGGTCGACGTCGCTCGTCGCGACGCCGTTCGCCCAGAGCCACACCGTCTTCCACTGCCCGGCGGCCGAGAAGCCGGCGAACAGACCGAAGAAGATCGGCATACCCCACATGGCGAGACGACGCAGGGGCTCGATGACCTCCTGGTAGCGGTCGAGCTGGGAGCTCAGGCGCACGTAGACCGGGCGCAGGCGGTAGGCCAGCTGGATCACGACGAACAGCGGCACCGCCATCCCGAGGAAGCCGATGACGAACATCACCACGGTGGCGACCCACTGGGTCGTGAGCACACCGGTGAAGCCCACCTGATCGAACCAGAGGAATTCGGTGTAGAGCGACGCGAAGACGAAGAACACCGCGATCAATGCGGCGATGATCACCAGCGAGATGCCGAATATGCGTCGGGAGGTTCGAGGAGTGGCCGGGTTCGGAGCTGAGGTCGAGGTCACACCCCCATCCTAGGCACGCGTTACTGGGCTGCGGCTGTCATCCCGGTCACGGCGAGGTCACGACGCGGTGCAGGCGGGCAGCGCCGAGACGTCTCCGCCGTCGGCGATGACCTCGAGAGCATCGAGCGATTCCTCGAGCGTCGCGGTGCGGACCACCTGCAACCCGTCGGGCACGTGGCCCACGACCTCGTCGCAGTTCGATGCCGGAGCGAGGAAGAACTCGGCCCCCGCATCACGCGCGCCGTAGAGCTTCTGACGGATGCCGCCGATCGGGCCGACCGTGCCGTCGGCCTCGATCGTGCCGGTGCCGGCGACGTTCTCGCCACCGTTGAGCTCGCCCGGGGTGAGCTGGTCGATGATCCCGAGAGCGAACATCATCCCCGCGCTGGGGCCGCCGACGTTGTCGAGCTGGATCGTCACGTCGATCGGGAAGTCGTAGTCGGTGCGAAGGGTGATGCCGATCAGCCACGTGGTCGTGTCGCCCTCGGTGTACTCCTGCGGGGTGATCGTGACGTCCTGCTCCTGGCCGTCGCGCAGGACCGTGAGGTCGATCTCCGCTCCCCCGATGTCCTGGATGCGCGAGCGCAGCTGCTTCGCCGACACCACGGGGTCGCCGTCGATCGCGGTGATCACGTCGTCGGGTTCGAGGATGCCCTCGGCCGGGGAATCCTCGACAGCCTCGACGACGACGACCTCGGCCCCGGTGTCGTAGCCGAGCTCTCCCAGCGCCGCGGCGGTCGCCTCGTGCTGCGAGTCGACCATCAGGGTCGCGTTGCGCTCATCGCGCTGCTCGGTGGTCACGCCCTCCGGGAACACGGAGTCGAGCGGTACGACGGCGCGGGAGGAGTCGGTCCACGCCAGCGCGAGTTCGAACCAGCTGGGGGTGCGCTCGCGGTTGCCGACGACCTGGACGGTGGTCAGATCGAGCGTGCCGCCGGTGTCGAACGTCTCGGCGCCCTCGATGCTGATGAGCGGCACCTTCTCCCCGTCCGCACCCGCGGCCGTGCCGAGGGTGTCGTAGACGGGGCCCGGCCGCTGGATGACGTAGGGGGTGGGGAGGAAGGTGAGGACGACCAGTGCCACGAGTGCGACGATCAACGCCCAGACGCCGAGTCCGAGCTTCACAGGCCGCGTTCGTTCCACAGCATCCTCCGTCGTTCGCGAGCGGCGTACAGGGATCTGCCCGCATCGGGTTCGCTCGCATGAACCTGTGACTAGCGTAGATGGCACGGCTATAGGCGTGCTGAGAGGGCGATCGACATGGCAGACAACGACCCGACACCCGAGGACTTCCAGGAGTTCCTGCGGCGGATGCTCGCAGGCCAGGGAGGCGACATCGACCCCGAGGCGCTGCGTGGTGCTTTCGAGGGCATGGACGGGCTGGCGCTCGACCCCGCGATGATGCAGACGATCATGTCGCAGTTGCAGGGCGCGTTCGGCGGCGACGCCTGGGAGAACGCGCTGCGCCAGGCGCTGCACATCGCGAACCGCGACGGACAGGGCATCACCGACGGCTCGCGCACCTCGCTCGTGGATGCGTTCGCCCTGGCGGGGCTCTGGCTCGGCGAGGCGACCACGATCTCCGACCTCGCCCAGGCGCCGGTCGCGATGACCCGCGGCGAATGGGTCGAGAAGACCCTCCCCGTGTGGAAGGAGATCGCCGGCCCCGTCTCGACCAGCATCGCCGATGCGCTCACCAGCGCACTCGACACGCAGGTCCCCGAGGAGATGCGCGACGTCGTGCAGGGCGCGGGCAGGCTCATGCGCGGGCTCGGCGGTTCGGTGTTCGCCGCGCAGTTCGGCCAGGTGCTCGGCAACCTCTCGCTCGAGGTGGTCTCGGGCGGAGACGTCGGCATCCCGGTGCTCCCCGCCGGCACCGCCGCGATCATCCCGCAGAACCTCTCCGCCTTCGGCGAGGGACTCGAGATCCCCGACGACCAGATCGCCCTCTACCTCGCGGCGCGCGAGCTCGCGTACGCCCGCCTGTACCGGCACGCCAAGTGGCTGCACCTGCACGTGATGGCCCAGATCACCGACTTCGCGCGCGGGGTGACGGTCGATGTGGATGCACTCGAAGACGTGGCGAGCCGACTCGATCCGTCCAATCCCGAGGAGCTGCGGGCCGCGATCGAGGGCGGTGCCCTGCTGCCGACGCAGACCGAGGCGCAGCGCGAGGCACTGACGCGGCTCGAGAACCTCATCGCGACGATCGACGGCTGGGTCGACGTCGTCACCACCCAGGCGACCTCGCGCCTCCCCGACGGTGCACGGCTCGCGGAGGCGGCACGTCGTCGGCGCGCGGTCGGCGGTCCCGCCGAGGACGCGCTCGGGGCTCTCGTCGGTCTGAAGCTGCGCCCGCGCCGCATGCGTGAGGCCGCCGCGATGTGGCAGCAGGTCACGGATGCCGTCGGTATCGCCGCCCGCGACGCGCTCTGGGACTACCCCGATCTGATGCCGACCGCCGACGACATCGACGACCCGACGGCCCTCGTCGCCCGCCTCCAGGCGACGGCGCGGGGCGAGCAGCCGGTCGCCGACGAGTTCGACGAGGCGCTGGCCCGCCTGCTCGACGGTGACGACTTCTCGGGCGACGCCGACGGAAAGCCGGACGGAGATTCGTCGGGCGGAGACGAGTCGGAAGACCGCCCCGAGGGCGACCGACCGGTCTGAGCCGCGACTGCTCCTCCCCATCGGAGAGGAGCAGTCGCGTTGTCCACGGATGTCTCTGCGGCATCCCATGGACGCCGTGGAATGTCCAGAATCGGTGGATGCCTCCGCTCACGCCGACGACACTCTCCCGCCTCTCCCCCGCCCTTCCGCTGCTCTGGCGCGACGAGCGCACGCTGCAGCTCGGACTCGACGGCGATCTGCACATCGACGCCGAAGCGGCATGGGTGGAGCTGCTGCTGTCACGGATGGGTTCCGGCTTCCGCCGAGCCTCCTTCGACGTGATCGCGCACGGACTCGGGGCGCCGCGCGAGGAGGCGCGAGCGCTGCTCGCGCGGCTGGAACACCTCCTCATCGACGACCCGCCCGTGCCGCGCGCCGCCTGGGTCGAGCGACTCGGCGTGACCGATGCCCGCACCGAGCATCGCTTGCGGGAGAGCCTCGCCGACGAGGGCGTTCCGATCGGAGAGCACGGTTCTCGGTCCGGCGCGGCCGTGGTGCTCGTCGCCGGCAGCGCTGCGGCGATGCAACTGGCGACGTACCTCCGCGACGATGTGACGCACCTGCCCGTCGCCGTCGGTCGCGATCAGGTGACGATCGGCCCGATGGTCGTCCCCGGCATCACGCCGTGCCTCACGTGCCGCGATCTCCATGCTCGCGATCTCGACCCCGCCTGGCCCCGACTGCACACGCAGCTCGTCGCTCGCGACCCCGGGCGCGTTCGCGCCGTGCTCATCGCGGGCGCCGGAGCGATCGCCGCGCGCCTTCTCGCCGCCGCGCCCTCGGCGGAGAGCGAGATCATCCGGCTCAGCGCGGACGGGTCCCGCGACTCGCGAGCGGTGAGGTTTCACGGAGAATGCCTGTGCCGCGTCCCGTCGTCCCGATCTCTGCCAGGAACCGCGAGGGAGCCCGTTCGCCTCGTCCCGCCGAGCGCGACCACGACAGAGACAGAGTTCGCGCGGCTCGCGTGACGCCGACGTACGCGAGACGGCGCTCCTCGTCGATCGATTCGAAGCTCGTCGCATAGGAGATCGGCAATGCCCCCTCCGCCCATCCGGCGAGGTGGACGTGCAACCACTCCAGGCCTTTCGCGGCGTGCAGGGTCGAGAGCGTGACGGTGCGCATGGTCGGCTCGTGCTGATCCTTCGCCCGGGCCATGAGCGCATCGCCGAAGGAGCGCAAGGTGGCTTCGGGCCCGGCCTCCTCGGCGAGGCGGAGGATCGCGCGTCGCGCCTCCCAGCCGTCGCGCTGGGCTCCGCCCGCCGCCGGCGGTTCCTCGGTGAGTCCGAGCTCGCGCAGCACGCGCTGCACCGCAGGGACGAACCCCTGCTCCACCGGGGCGACGGCCGCAGCACGGATCGCGAGGATCGCCTGACGCACCTCGGGCATCGAGAAGAAACGGGTGCCGCCCAGCACCGTGGTCGGGATGCCCTCCGCGGCGAGCGCCTGCTGCAGCGCGGCCGATTGGGCATGGGCCCGGTAGAGCACCGCGATGTCTGCGGGAGAGATGCCCTCGGCGATCTGTGCCGAGATGGACGCGGCGATTCCCTCCGCCTCGTCGCGCTCGCTGTCGTACGCGGTGACGGTGGGCGGCTCGGTCGCGAACTGCTCGCGCGCGGGGGTGAGCTCCAGGGCGCCGGGGCGCCCCTTCATGAGCGCGTTCGCGGCGGAGAGGATGGGAGCCTGCGAGCGGTAGTTCGTCTCGAGCCGCACGACGGTCGCATCGGGGTGGCGGCGCTCGAACTCGAGGAGGAAACGCTGCTCGGCGCCGGCGAAGGAGTAGATCGTCTGGCTGGCGTCGCCGACCACGCAGATGTCGTGCCTGTCACCGATCCAGAGCTCGAGCAGTCGGTTCTGCAGAGGCGAGACGTCCTGGAACTCGTCGACCGTGAAGTGGCGGTACTGCTCGTGCACCGATGCGGCGACTCGCGGTTCGGCCTCGAGCATCCCGGCGCACGCCAGGAGAACGTCTTCGAAATCGAGCTGGTTCCGCTCGTCCTTGAGCGCCTCGTATCCGCGCTGCAGTTCGGCGAGTTGCGTCGCATCGACGCCGGATACCGACCGTCCCAGGGTCGCGTGCTGCTCGATCGAGAGCATGGAGACCTTGCGCCATTCGATCTCCGACGCGATGTCCCGCAGGGTCGCGGTGCTGGGACGCAGGCGGATGGCGTCGGCGACCTGTCCCAGCATCCGCACCTTGTTGTCGATGATCGACGGGGCGGGCTGTCCGGCGAGCGTCGGCCAGAAGAAGTTGAGCTGCGCGAGAGCGGCGGCGTGGAACGTGCGGGCGGCGACGCCCTCGACCCCGAGCGCACGCAGGCGCCCGCGCAGCTCCCCCGCGGCCTTCGCCGTGAACGTCACGGCCATCACCCGCGCGGGCGAGTACGCGCCGGTGTCGACTCCGTGCGCGATCCGGTGGGTGATCACGCGCGTCTTGCCGGTACCGGCCCCCGCCAGCACCGCGACGGGTCCGCGGAGGACCGATGCCGCCTGCCGCTGGCGCTCGTCGAGTGCGTCGAGAGCGCTCACGCGCCCGCCTCGAGCCAGTCCACGATGAGTGCGCGCGCGATCGATGCGTGTCCGGGCAGCCCGACGGGCCCCTCTCCCGCCAGGGACGACGTGATCTCCGCGCGGGTGAACCAGCGCACGTCGACGATCTCCTCGCCGTCGGCGCGGGCATCCGCCTCGTCGTCGACGACCGCGCGGAAGCCGACCATCAGAGAGCGCGGGAACGGCCAAGCCTGCGAAGACACGTAGCGCAGCGCGGAGAGACGCACCCCCGATTCCTCGGCGAGCTCACGATGGACGGTCGATTCGAGCGACTCGCCCGCCTCGACGAACCCCGCGAAGCACGAGTACATCCGACCGCCCCAGTTCGCGTTCGCGCCGAGGAGCAGTCGCTCGCCGTCGCGGCTCTCGACCGCCACGATCACGGCAGGGTCGGTTCGCGGGAAGTGATCGCGCCCGCAGACCAGACAGCGACGCGACCATCCCGCCTGACGGATCTCGGTGCCTCCGCCGCAGGTCGGGCAGAACGGCGCATCGCGCAGCCAGGCGGCGAGCGCCAGCGCCTCGATGAGGATCTCGCTCTCCTGCACCGGGAGCCGCGCTCCGAGATCACGCAGCCCGAGCCACGTCTCGTCGGGAGCCGCGTCGATCGATGCGCTCTCGGCCGGAAGCGCGGCCAACAACAGCGGAGTTCCGGACTCGTCGCGCCCGAGGAGCGCCCATGTGGCATCGACGGGTTCGGTCGGCGCGACGCGGACCAGCAGATCATCGGTCACGCGCACTCGACCGTCGCGGACGGCGATCACGCGTGTCGACGTCTCTCCGCGCAGACGATCGATGACGCCGGATTCCTCGCGGAGCTCGGCCGCGCGGTCGAGGGTTGGGCGGTGCATGGGTGATCGACTCCCTCTCTCACGGGCGTGGCGGAGGCGGGACCGCCCCTGAGCCGACCTACCCTTAGGGCATGGGACGCTCACCTTTCACTCTAGCCGCGGCCGTGACGGCGGCACTGCCCGGCGCGGAGGTCACGGGTACTCGCACGCTGAGCGCAGACGGTGACGCACGTTTCGACTCCGCCGTCGCCTCGCTGGCCGACGGGCGCGAGCTCGCGATCCGCGTCGCGGACGACGACGAGACGGCCCGGGAGCTCGCCGCCGAGTCCCTCGCGCTGCGCGCCCTGACGGCCGGCGCGCGGGCGATCCTCCCGTTCCGCGCACCCGAGTACGTGGGCGAGACCCGCGTCGGCGATGGTCGCGCCCTCGTCACCGAACTCCTCCCCGGCTTCCAGGTCGAGGCCGCCCACGTACCGGCCGGACGCGGCACGGCGGAGTCGATGGGGGCAGCGATCGCCGCCGTGCACGGCCTGCCCGTCTCGATCGTCCGGAGCGCGGGTCTCGTCTCACGCTCGGCCGAGGAGAGCCGAGAGGACATCCGGCGGCTGGTCGACGACGCGGCCTCCACCGGCCGCGTTCCCGCCCGGCTGACGGCGCGCTGGCGGGATGCCGTCGCCGACGACGAGTTGTGGCGCTTCGAGTCGACCGTGACCCTGAACGGCGTGCAGTCGACCTCCTTCCTGCTCGAAGACGACGATGAGCGCGGTCCCCAGGTCACCGGACTGCTGAACTGGCACGGCCTCTCGGTCGGCGATCCGGCCGTCGACCTCGCCTGGCTCTCGGCCGCGCCCGACGCGGCACCCGACGTGCAGGCCGCCTACGCCCGGTCGTCGGAGCGTTCACCGGACGGTGCGATCGAGGTGCGCGCACGGATGCTCGCCGAACTCGAGTTCGCGCGCTGGCTGGTGCACGGGGACTCGCTGCACCGCCCCGACATCGTCGACGATGCGGCTGCCCTTCTCGAGGCGCTCGCCGAGGGTCTCCGCGCGGACGACCTCGCCGTCGTCGCCGCGCGGAACGAGGGGGTCGACTCGGCCCTCGACGCGCTCGACCGCGTTCCCGCGGAAGCCGCAGCACTGATCGACACCTCGATGCAGACCGACGCCTACAATCCCGACGAACTCTGGGCGCAGGAATCGGAGGAGGGATCGTCGTCGACCGACACCTCCGAAGCGGCGCGTCGCGCCGCGATGGTCGACGTCGAAACCGAGGACCTCACCGGCGTCGGCGATATCTTCACGGCCCCGGCGGACGCCGGCGACGACGCGGATGACGACGAACGCGATGACGACGAGGCTCAGCGCGCGGCGCGCGCGGCGCTCCAGCGCTGGAAGAGCTCGGACTCGGAGTAGACCCGGTCTCCGCGGATGACGAGGTCGTCGGCGACGTAGTAGAGCGCGACGTCGATCTCGTCGAGCGGCACCCCGAATCGGCGGTGGTAGGCGAGACGGTACAGTGCGAGCTGCAGCATCCGCTCGTCCCGCTCGGCCTCGCCCTTCGGCGGCTTTCCCGTCTTCCAGTCGACGATCTCGATCCGGCCTCCACGATCGTCGCGGCGGTACACGGCATCGAGCTTGCAGATCACGATGTGCGCGTCGGACTCGCCGGCCCGGTCAGCGGGGGCATCCGCGAGCCCGGCGCCGAGCGCGAAGTCGATCTCGATCTCGACGGCGATCGGCTGGAGGGAACCCCACTCGCTGCGCTCGAACGTCGCCTGGAGGATGGCGAGGTCGGCCGCATCCGCCGCTTCGCCGGTTCCCTCTCCCGGCGCCGGACCGATCTCGCCGCCCACCTCGTCCTCGTCGATCTCCCAGAGCGCCTCGTCGACGCGGGCACCGACGCCCACGAGCGATGACCGGTGCTCGACCCAGGCGTGGAAGAGCGTGCCGAGTCGGGTCTGCCGGTACGGACGCTCCGGCATCGGGCGGATGATCGCCGAGACCGTGCCGCCGTAGTCCGTGACGTAGTCCTTGAAACGGGAGGCGGGCACGCGGGTCGGCGCCGCTGCGTCGATGCCACGCAGACGCGCGGCGCGCTCGGCGAGGAGCCGCTCGAGCTCTTCCGAGGGAATCAGCGTCTCGGGTCGCGCGAGGGCCCCGGCTACCATCTCCGCCGCCGACTCGACGAGCGGACGGCGGGCACCGAGCGGATCCAGTGGCCACGAGACCGTCGCTCCCGGCCCGTCGTAGGGGTTCTCGTCGGGATTGACCGGTTCGATGGGCTCGTGCTCGCGCACGTCGATCGCCTCGAGCAGGAAAGGACTCGGCGTGCGGGGAGCCTTCTGCCCCGCCCAGTGCGCACCGCTGAGAAGCAGGTCGGTGCGCGCGCGTGTGACCGCCACGTAGGCGAGCCGGCGTTCCTCCTGCTGCTGATAGGCGCGGTACGCGTCCTTGAAGCGCTTGATCGCGCCGCCCTGGGGATTGGCCTTGGTCGCCCCGCCCGACAGTGACGCCTGCGCCAGCGCCTGGCGTTTCTTCGGGTCGAGCTCACCGTCGACCGCACCCTCGGGGTCCCATTCGAATCGCGGCAGCGCGTCGCGGTCGCCGCGGAGCGCGAACGGCACGACCCCGAAGCCGAACCAGCCCGAGGTGTCGGAGACCCGGCTGGGGAGTTCGTCGGCGACGAGACGGACGACTGCGACGGCATCCCACTCCAGCCCCTTCGATCCGTGGATCGTCAGCAGCTGCACCACGCCCGGCTCGGGGGGCTCCGGGCGCGGCATGAGCTCGTCGGTGCTCTCCGCCTTGTCGAGCCAGGCGAGGAGGCTGCCGATCGTGCCGCGGTCGTCGGCCGAGAGAAAGGCACGCACCTCATCGGAGAACGCGCGGAGCTGCGTCGAGGCGACCCGTGCCGGCCCCCGGGTCTCGTTCGCCGCGAGTTCGATGTCGAGGCGCAGCTCGAGTTCGATCAGACGCAGCAGCTCGGTCAGCGGCTGCGACGAGGCACGCCGAAGCCGCTCGAGCATCTCCCCCGCTGCGCGGATGCGCGATCGCCCGTCAGGGGTGAATCCCTCCAGCAGGCGATAGTCGTCGCGCACCGCTCGCACCACGTCGACGGCATCGACGATCGACACCGCCTCATCGGCGCCGCGCGACGAGCGCAGTCGCACGCGCACCTCTTCGGGAAGCGGCATCATCGAGGTGTCGCGTTCGGCGAGGGTTCGGCCGAGATCGTAGAGTGCGGCCATATCGGCCACCCCGACGCCGAACCGCGGACCCGTGAGCAGACGGATGAGTGCCGAACCCGCGGTCGGGTCGTGGACCACGCGCAGGGTGGAGACGACGTCGACCACTTCGGGGGTCGCCAACAGTCCGCCGAGCCCGAGGATGCGGTGCGGTACGCCCTCCGCGGCGAGCGCGGCCGCGAAGGTCTGCATGTGACGTTTCGAACGGAACAGCAGCGCGCCGGTGTGCGGGCGCCCGGCGGCGGATGCGTCGTGCGCGGCTCGTCGCTCGACGAACCAGCGAGCGACATCGGCGGCCTCGTCGTCGACCGTGAAAGCGAATCGCAGATCGACGCTTCCGGAGCCCGCACCGGGACGGGGTTCGAGTGGGGGCACGTCGAGCCCCGGCCGCTGCAGCGGCTCGAGCACGCGATTGGCGATGTCGAGGATGCCGCGGTCGTTGCGCCAGCTGGTCATGAGGCTGTACGTCTGCGCCTCCTGCTCGCGCGCGAAGGCGCTCGAGAACGCGTACAGATTGTCGGCGCTCGCGCCGCGCCAGCCGTAGATCGACTGGTGCGGGTCTCCCACGGCCATCACCGCGCTGTCGTGGAACAGCTCGGCGAGGAAACGGGTCTGGATGACCGAGGTGTCCTGATACTCGTCGAGCAGGACGACGCGGTGCTGCTCGCGCAGCTCGGCGCGCACGTCGGGAGCGGCCTCGACGATGTCGTAGGCGCCACCGACCTGATCGGCGAAGTCGAGCACGCCGCGTCGCCCCTTCTCGGCGATGTACTCGCGCACGAGCGCGGCGAGCGTCGGCAGGCTGAGAAGGTTCGCCGCCGCCTTCTCGACGTCGCCGTTGCCGCGGTACGGCTCGAACGACAGCGCCGTCTCGCGCGCGAGACGCTCGGCCTCGTCGAGATCGACCCGATGGTCGAGAGCCTCCCCCGCGAGGCGCTGCACCGCGTCGATGACCGTGCCGAGCGTGTAGTCGATCCCCTCGAGTTCCGGGAGGTCGGCGCGCAGCACGACCTCTCGCGCGAGCATCCACGACGCGGCCTGACTCAGCATCGCCACGTCGGCGTCCCGTCCGATCCGAGCGGCGTGCTCGCGCACGATGCCGTCGGCGAAGGCGTTGTAGGTCGACACCCGTGGGCGGATCATCAGCTCCTCGGCCGCACGCGGAGCGGTCGGGTCCCAGCCCGTGCCGTAACGGCCGGCGAGCTCGTCGAGCACGTGCGTGCGCACGACGTCGCGCTGACGACCCGCGGCCGCCTCTTCCACCCGGCGCAGGGCGTGCGTCGCCACGATCTCCGGCACGTGCGGCAGCAGACCGCGGCGACCGAACTCGTCGATCACGGCGAGGCGGTGCCCGATGCGCTCGGCGAGCTCGCCCGCAGCCTTTCGGGTGAAGGTGAGTCCGAGGATCTCGTCGCGTCGTACATGACCGTTGGCGACGAGCCACACCACGCGACCCGACATCGTCTCGGTCTTCCCGCTGCCCGCTCCGGCGACGACGAGGGCGGGCGACGGCGGCGCCTCGATCACCTGCTGCTGCGCGGGGGTGGGTGAGGGCTGGCCGAGAGCCGCCGCGACATCGGTCGCCGACAGCCCGAGTCCGCCGCCCCAGCCGGTCACGCGCTCACCGCCGGGACGGTGTGGATCCGACAGGGGTGGATGCGGCGCTGCGTGTCGGCGCAGTGCGACTCGACCTGCGCGGTGAAACTCGAGGCCGACATCCCGCGGGCGGCATCGGCCACACGGCGCAGGAACGCCTCGCGCGCGGTGTCGTCGAGCGTGTGCTGGTGGGCGATGCGGTAGTCGCTCTTGGCGAGGGTCTTCGAGACGATCACGAGACGCGCCCCGGCGAGGGCATCGGCGGGGGCACCCTCGATCAGGCCCTGCTGGACCGCCACCTGGTACGCCGCCAGTTGGGCGTGCTCACGGACTCCCGCGTCGGCCTCCGGATCGGTGCGTCCGGTCTTGAGGTCGACGACCACCGCGCGCTCGCCCTCGCGGTCCGCGGTCATCTCGGTCCACCCGCGCCCCCGCGCCGGGGGATGCTCCCCCGCCCCCGGAGGATAGGCCTCGATACGGTCGATGTAGCCGCTCACGACCGCGCGCGCTCCTCTGTCGTCACCGACGTCGTGCACGACCGGGAGGCCGTCGTCATCGGGCAGGGAGACGGCGAAGTCGAACCGCGTCTCGCTGCCGACGACCCGCCCTCCGTCGCGTCGGACGTCGCCGAGGTACGTGTGCAGCCGGTCGACGTAGAGGTCGGCTCGACGCCGCTCCTTGCGTCCGATCCACTCGGTCTCGAAGTCCAGCTCGGGCCAGTGCTCCGCGACGATCGCCCGCATCTGCTCGAGGTCGCCGTCCGGTACCTTCTCCATGGCCTCGTGGATGATCGTGCCGATCCCCGCCGTCGGCGGCATCACGGTGTCGCCCCCCAGGGCGGAGACGACCCAGTTCAGGCCGCACTCCTCGTAGGACTCCATCTTCGAAGGCGACACCCGCGCACCGTCGGCGGCGAGGTCCCGCAGGGGACGATCGGTGCTCGGTGGCGTGACGCCGTACCAGTCCCGCGGATCCGCGCCGGCGACACCCTCGGCCGCGAGGATCGCGAGCTGCTCCGCGGCGAGACGACGTGCCGGGTCGGAGGTCGCCGTCGTGAGGGTGCGTCGGTGGCGCGCGACGAGTCCGCGGAGGGTGAGCGGATGCTCGGCCGATGCGTGTGCCTCCGGGGCGTCGGGCGTCGGCAGGAACGCGAAGAACGGGCTCGGGCTTTGGTCGTCGTCGTCGACCGCCGTCACGAGGATCCGGTCCCGCGCGCGCGAAATGGCCCGGACGAAGAGGCGGAGCTCGTCGTGCAGCGCTCCTCTTCGCCGATCCAGGATGCCCGGCGTCTCGAGGGGGACGCCGGTACGCATCGACGTCACGGCGTCGGGAAGACGCCAGGTCTGCAGCATCCCGCCCCGGAGCCGGAGGTTCGGCCAGACGCCGTCTTGAAGACCGGCCACGACGACCGCGTCGAACTCGGTGCCGAGCGCGGTCGCCGGGGTGAGCAGAGTGACCCGCCCCGGCCGATCGGGTGTCGAGAGCGAGTCCTCGGGCACCTCGCTGTCGAGGATGTCGCGAACGAACGTCTCCGGGCGCTCGTTCGGCGTGCGCTCGACGAAGCGCTTGGCCGCGTCGAACAGCGAGACGAGGGCATCCAGCGATCGCGCGGTCTCGGCGCCGCCGGGCTGCGCCGACACCTCTCGCCACGCGATGTGCAGGCGGCGGCCGTCGATCGCCCGCGACTGCTCCCAGATCCGCCAGAGCAGGTCGTGGATCGTCTCGCCGGCTCGCGCGGCGGCCGAGACCGCCTCGATCGTCTCGGCGAACCGCCGGGCCGTGCGGGACTCCGGGGCATCGATGAGCGTGAAGTGCTCGGGGTCGGCCATCGCCTGGCGCAGCAGCTCGCGAGCGGGTGTGGCTCCCCCGTGTTCCAGCTCGAGGTGTCGCAGCCGCGCGCGCAGACGACGCAGGGCGATCGCGTCCATCCCCCCGAACGGCGTGCGCAGGGCTTCTTCGAGTTCCGCGGACGTGCGCTCCGCTGCCGGAGTGAGTGCGAGGCGCACGATGCCGACGATGTCGCGCACGACGCCCTCGCTGCCGAGCGGACGCTGCACGCCGGCGGCCCGTGTCGGGATCTCCCGCGCGGCGAGCTCGGTCTCGAGCAGTGTCACCTGACGCGTGTCGTGGGCGATGACGGCCATGCGATCCCAGGCGACGCCCTGCATGAGGTGCCATTCGCGCATGACACCGGCGATGCGGTCGAACTCCTCGTGCGGCGACGGGGCGAGGAACGACGTGACGGCGGCATCCGCTCCCTCGATGGGGCCGGCCTGCGGTGCGCGCCGGTGCTCGACCCTTCCCGAGACCCCGATCGCCTGCGTCACGGTGCGGGTGAGCGCGGTGAGCGCCGGGTGCTGGCGGTGCGCGCCGTCGAGCACGTGCACCGCTCCGAGCGCCGAGACGAGGTCGGCGAACAGTTCGGGGCTCGCTCCCCGGAACGCACCGGAGGAGATGTCGGGATCGCCGAACGCGAGCACCGAGACCCCTCGGGCACGCAGCGCCTGGACGACGGCGACGCCCCCGCGGGTCAACTCCTGCGCGTCATCGATGAGTACTACGCGCAGGGGCGCCAGCGGGCCGAGCGTGCCCGGGGACGCGTCACGGAGGATCGTGCTCGCCTCGCCGAGCAGGTCTGCGGCGTCGCGATGCGCCGAGCGCAACGCGTCGAGCACCGAGCGGTACTCGAGAATGAAATCGGCGGCGGCCGCCCAGATCGGGTCGCCCGATGCCTTCAGCTCGTCCGGGAGCACACCCAGCTCGGTGCACTCGGCGATGAGCGCACGCAGCTCGGAACGGAACCCCTTCGACCCGCGCACCGATGCGCTGAGCGCGTCGGGCCAGCGGATGCCGCCGTCTTCGGCGTCGCCCGCGAGGAGCTCGGCGATGATCCGGTCCTGATCGGCGCCCGTGAGCAACGCCGGCGGCTCGGAGCCCGCGTGCACCATCGCTCCGCGAACGATCTGGAAGGCGAAGGATCCGAGCGACCGCGCGAGCGGACCCGGCGTCGCCTGGCGGACGCGCACGCCGATGCGGTCGCGGAGCGCCGTTGCCGCCTGCCTGCTCGGAGTGAGGGCCAGCACCTCCTCGGGGCGCAGCCCCTCGTGATCGAGCAGCCTGCCGATGCGCTCGATCAGCGTGCGCGTCTTGCCCGTTCCCGGTGCGCCGATGATGACTCCGGATGCGGTCGCCGCGGCGTCGATCACGGCTCGCTGCGCGGCATCCCCTGTCATGCACTCCACGCTAGCGGCGTGCGCCGACATCGCCTCCCGCGGCGGGTCGGGCGCGTGTGCGCTCACGGCGAAACCGCTCCCCTGCGCCGATCCGGCGACGCACCTGCGGGGTAGAGTTGGCGCAGACCTCGGACGACGACATCGTCCTGACACTCCAAGGAGTACGCGTGGAAATCCGCATCGGAATCATCAACACCGGCCGCGAGCTGAGCTTCGAGACCGCCACCGCAGCAGAAGAGATCCGCACCCAGGTCGCGGCAGCGCTCGACCAGAGCACCGCGCACCTGAGCTTCACCGACATCAAGGGCAACTCCTACATCGTCCCCACCGCGAACCTCGCCTACATCGAGCTGGGCACCGAGGAATCGCGCCGGGTCGGCTTCGTCGCCTGATCGCGATGTACATCCTTCTCGCCCTCGTCGCGGCCTGCGCTCTGGGCATCGCCGCGCATTTCCTCGTCGACGGCCGCGAACTCCGCGGCGCCGCACTGACCCCGGGCATCGCGACGGTCGTCACCGCCGCGCTCTACACGGGCCTGCAGTGGGCCGGTCTCGGCGAGGACAACGTGTGGCTCTGGCTCGCGAGCATCCTCGGCGGTGTCGTGGTCGCCGTCGTCGCGACTCTCGCTCTGGTCGCCGCCCGACGCCGCTCGGACGCGGCGAAGACCGCGGCCCTCGGCATCTAGGTCCGCACGTCCAGGTAGGTCCTCGCGTCCAGATAGATCCGCAGGTCCGGATAGGTCCGCACGTCTAGGACGCGAGTCCCATCGCATCCATGCGACGCGCGTGCGCGCCCATCAGCTCGGTGTACACCGGTTCGATGCGCTCGTCGTCCGGTGCCACGAAGACCTCGGGCTTCAGCGCCGAGCGGCAGACGAGGATCGTGTCACCCACCAGGCGTCGCGCCCACATCGACAGCAGTGAGCGCCACTCCTCGTCGCTCTCGATCGTCTCCTGGATGATCGAGACGATCTCGTGGCGGGCGTCGTCCTCGCGCAGGATCTCGGCGATCCGCCGCCCGGTCTCGCCGTAGCTGGACGCGAGGGCGAGATAGAAGTCGTCGAGCATCCCGGCCGTGATGTACACGGCGAGGAGCGTCTCGCGCGGTCGCGCACCGATCGTCTTGCGGCGGAACGCATCGAGGTTCTCGCGGAACGGGAGCATCAGCTGCGTGGGGTCGTCGCCGCGCTCGGCGATCACCTCGACGATGCCGCGATGCTTCGTGAGAGCGGCCCCGGCCGCACGGGAGAGCGCCTCCTTCTCGGCGAGCTCCGGCGTCGCGCGGATGAGACGGGTGAGGGTCTCGAAGTACCCCAGCTGCAGGTAGGCGGCCTGGCCCAGGAAGCGGGGCAGCTCGGGCGCGAGGTCGGCGAAGTCCACGCGGGTCGCGTCGCCCTGGTCGCCCCGGCTGCGCAGGGCGAGAGTGCGTCGCGGCGCATCGTCGCGCTGCCAGAACCACTTAACCACGAGGTCTCCCTACCGAGTTCGCCACGACGATCACAATACCCGGGGCGGAGGTCCTCCTCGGGCGTTCGGCCGCCCTCCGGTAGGCTGGGCGTGTCCCCGCCGTCGGAGCGGGGCCCGCGCCTGTGGCACAAGAGACGGCGTGGATCGTTAACGTGGCGGTCTCAGCACGACCGCCGGACAGGCAATCTGAATACAGTGACTACTTTCTCCGATCTCGGGATCGATCAGGACATCGTCGATGCGCTCGCTGCGAAGGGCATCGTCGACGCGTTCCCCATCCAGGAGCAGACCATCCCCCTCGGCCTTCCGGGCCAGGACATCATCGGCCAGGCGAAGACCGGAACCGGAAAGACCTTCGGCTTCGGCATCCCCGTCGTCCAGCGTCTCGGCCTCGACCCCGAGCACGGGGTGAAGGCGCTCATCGTCGTGCCGACCCGCGAGCTCGCGGTGCAGGTCTACGAGGACATCGACCTGCTCACCAGCAACCGCTCGACCAGCGTCGTCGCCATCTACGGCGGCAAGGCGTACGAAGGCCAGATCGACCAGCTCAAGGCCGGCGCGCAGATCGTCGTCGGCACGCCCGGTCGCCTGATCGACCTCGCCGGCCAGCGTCTGCTCGACCTGTCGAACGCGACCGAGGTCGTGCTCGACGAGGCCGACAAGATGCTCGACCTCGGCTTCCTCGCCGACATCGAGAAGATCTTCCAGAAGGTGCCGGCCGTGCGCCACACCCAGCTGTTCTCGGCGACGATGCCCGGCCCGATCGTGGCGCTGGCCCGTCGCTTCATGACGAACCCGATCCACATCCGCGCCAACGACCCCGACGAGGGACTCACGCAGGCGAACATCAAGCACCTCGTCTACCGCGCGCACTCGCTCGACAAGGACGAGGTCATCGCCCGAATCCTGCAGGCCGAAGGCCGCGGCAAGACCGTGATCTTCACCCGCACCAAGCGTGCGGCCCAGCGACTGGTCGACGAGCTCGGCGACCGCGGTTTCAACGTCGGCGGCGTGCACGGCGACATGGGCCAGGACCAGCGCGAGCGCTCGATGGCGGCGTTCAAGGCCGGCAAGAAGGACGTCCTGGTCGCGACCGACGTCGCCGCCCGCGGCATCGACGTCGACGACGTCACGCACGTGATCAACCACACGATCCCGGACGAGGACAAGACGTACCTGCACCGAGCGGGCCGCACGGGCCGCGCGGGCAAGACCGGTATCGCGGTCACGTTCGTCGACTGGGAGGACCTGCACAAGTGGGCCCTGATCAACCGCGCCCTCGAGTTCGGTCAGCCCGAGCCCGTCGAGACCTACTCCTCGAGCCCGCACCTGTACGAGGACCTCGACATCCCGGCCGGCACGAAGGGTCGTCTCGTCTCGGCACCCAAGGCGGAGTCGACCCGTCCCCCGCGCACCCCGCGCCCCGAGCGCGCAGCGGATGCCGCTGCCGAGGGCACCGACGAGGGCGGCACGCGCCGCCGTCGTCGCCGTCGCGGCGGGTCGAACCCGGTCGGTTCGACGTTCGCCGAGGGCGCCGCACCTGCGGCCTCGGGTGACGGCGACGGTGCCCCCGCCGCCGATCGCAGCGCCGAGGGCGCCGGCACGCACGACGGCGCGGGCAAGGAGCACCACGACGGAAAGCCCGCCCCGGCTCGCCGTCGCCGCCGTCGTCGCGGAGGTTCCGGCGGAGCGGGCGCGGCACCGGTCGCGGGCGCCTGAGACGGTTTCGACAGAGGGGCGGATGCTGCGGCATCCGCCCCTCTGTCATGTCCCGGCTCGGGCCCGCGCCGGGGCCTTCGGCGGGTACACCCACGTCACGAGCACGACCGAGATGATCATGAGCAGGAACCACGACACGAGCTTGCTCGGCGAGACGGGTTGCCACCCGTCGGCCTGATCCGGGTACGCCCAGGCACCGGCCAGCGTGCCGATGTTCTCGGCGAAGTAGATGAACACCGCGACGCCGGCGAACGCCAGCAGGAGCGGGATGCGCAGCGTCCGCCGCCAGACCCGCGCGTGCATGGCCGTCGGCAGCCAGAGCACGAGCACGGCGATCAGCAGAACCCAGCGTGCATCCCACCAGTAGTGGTGCGCGAAGAAGTTCGCGTAGATCGCCAGGGCGACGAGTGCGGTGAGCCATCGGCGCGGGTAGCGCGTGAACCCGAGATCGAACAGGCGGTAGACGCGCACCATGTAGGAGCCGACCGCGGCGTACATGAAGCCGCTGAACAGCGGCACTCCGCCGATGCGGAGGATGCCGTCGGCGGCATACGCCCACGACCCCACGTCGGTCTTGAACAACTCCATGACCGTGCCGGTGACGTGGAAGAGCAGGATCACCCACAGCTCGCGTCCGCTCTCGAGCCGGAACACCAGCATCGCGACCTGGATGAGCACGGCGGCGATCGTGAGGGCATCGTTCCGGGCGAGGGCCACGTCATCGGGATACCAGAGCCGCGCGGCGACGATCACGACGAGGAGCGCCGCGCCGAAGATGCAGGCCCAGGCCTGCTTGAGCACGAAGACGGTGAACTCGACGAGGAACGCGCGGATGCCGTTCGCCGGGGCATCGCGGAGCAGACGGTGAGCGGCCGCGTCGATCCGGCGCTCGAGCGAGGTGGCGCGTTGCATCGGGCGAGCGTATCGACGACGACGGCGAGAGCGCCGGGAGTCGACCGCCAGTATGCCGGGAAGCCCCGTCAGGGGTAGCGCGGTGTGGTACCGGAGGCGCGCGCGATCATGCGCTCGACCATCTCGTCGCTCGTGGTGTTCTCCCCGGGCCGGTTGGGCTTGCCGCTGCCGTGGTAGTCGCTGGAGCCGGTGACGATGAGATCGCGTCGAGCGGCGAGTTCGCGCAGCAGGGCCTTCCCCGCCTCGGTGTTCTCCCGATGGTCGATCTCGAAGCCGCCGAGCCCCGCGTCGATCAGCTGCTCCAGGAACGACATCGGCATCATACGGTCGCGACCGGAGGTCACCGGGTGGGCGATGATCGCCACTCCCCCGGCGTCCGTGATGAGCCGGACGGCGGTGAGCGGATCCGGCGCGTAGTGCGGCTCGTAATACCCCTCGCGCGGATGCAGGATGCCGTCGAACGCCTCGGTGCGATCGCGGACGATTCCTCGTGCGACGAGCGCATCCGCGATGTGCGGGCGACCGACCGTCGCGTCCGGTGTGGTCTGGGCGAGCACGTCGTCCCAGTGCAGGTCGTAATCGCGGCCGATGCTGCGGACGATCCGCTCGGCCCGGCCGATGCGGTCGCCGCGGATGCGATCCGTCTCCGCCCGCAGGGCCGCGTCGTCGGGGTCGAACAGGTAGCCCAGCACGTGGACGCTGCGCCAGTCGTGCTTCGCCGACAGTTCCATCCCCGGCAGGAAGGTCATTCCCAGCGCCGCCGTCGCCTCCGCCGCCTCGCCCCAACCGGTCGTGCGGTCGTGGTCGGTGAGCGCGATCGTGCGCAGTCCGTGCGCGTGCGCCTGGCGCACGACCTCGGCCGGCGCCTCGGTTCCGTCGGAGTGATTCGAGTGCAGATGCAGGTCGGCGGGACCGACGAATCGACGGGGGTGCTCAGGGGCCATCCTCCGAGCGTACCGAGCGGTGCGGAGGGCGGGCGCACGGGAGCGCAGTCCCGCCTGTCGCGGCAGGGACTTCACAGGCGGCGCTCCTAGGCTGGAGGGGATGTTTCGCCTCCTCGGAATCCTGATCACCGTGCTGTTCGCCGCCGCCACGGCCGTCGTGGTGTGGCCGCAGTTCTTCCGGCTGGAGCAGACCTATCCCTTCGCGCAGGTCGTCGCGGCGCGCGGTGTGGTGCTGGGCATCTTCGTGGTGATCGCGCTCCTGGCGCTGCTGCTGCTACTCGCCCGCCCGCTGCGCGGCTTCGCCGCCTCGATCCTCATCGTCGCGCTGCTCGGAGCCGGAGCGACCGGAATCATCGGAGCGACCCGCGGATTCGGCACGTCGGCCCTCCCCGACAAGACGGAGACGAGCGTCCGTGTTCTGACCTGGAACACCGCCGGCGAGGCGGTGTCGGCCGACCAGATCGCCCAGGAGATCCTCGACCAGGGAGCCGATATCGTCGCGCTCCCCGAGACGACCGAGGCCGTGGGCGAGCGCATCGCGCTCATGCTGCGCGAGCAGGGGCATCCGATGTGGGTGCACCACGTGCAGTTCCGCCCCGACGTGCCCGACGGCCCGCAGTCCTGGCAGACGACCGTCCTGGTCTCCCCCGACCTCGGGGAGTACTCGGTCATCGAATCGTCGCAGGACGGCACGAGCAACACCGGCTCGGTGCCCAGCGTCGTGCTGATGCCGGTCGACGGGAGCGGGCCCACGGTCGTGGCGGTGCACGCCGTGGCCCCCCGCGTGGAGGAGATGCAGCAGTGGCAGTCCGATCTCCAGTGGATCGCCGACCAGTGCCCCGCGGGCGATTTCATCCTCGCGGGCGACTTCAACGCGACGATCGACCACATGGCCGGTCTCGGCGTCGAGGGCGGTGACATCGGGTACTGCCGCGATGTCGCTTCGCGCACCGGGAACGGAGTCGTCGGAACCTGGCCCAGCTCGCTGCCCCCGTTGGCGGGCGCGCCGATCGATCATGTGATGGCCTCGCAGAACTGGACGCCCACCGGTTCGGTCGTGCTCGACGACGCCGGCGGCAGCGATCACCGTGCCCTCGTGGTGCAGCTCGAGCCCGCCGGCTGAGAGGCGGCGTGCATCCCCGAGTGAGAGACTTGAGGGATGAGCACCGCAGCAGAACGCGACACGATCGCCGAACCCGACGTCGAGAACAGCAACACGAATCGCAAGCAGCCGTTCCCGCAGGGCTTCCTCGACACCATCTCGACCGGGTGGGCCGAGCGTCCCGAGACGCTTCCCGGCGCGCGCGAGCAGGCACCCTACGCCGCCGTGCGCCGCGCCGCGCTCTCGGCCGCGTTCCCCGGTAAGCGCCTCGTCATCCCGGCGGGCTCCCTCAAGCAGCGCAGCAACGACACCGACTACGTGTTCCGTGCGCACTCCGCCTTCGCGCACCTCACCGGCTGGGCATCCGACACCGAGCCCGACTCGGTGCTCGTCTTCGACCCGACCGACGACGGTCACGACGTGACCCTGTACTTCCGCGAGCGTGCCGACCGCACCACGACCGAGTTCTACGCCGACGCCACCGTCGGAGAGTTCTGGATCGGACCACGCCCCTCGCTGGCCGGTGTCGCCGCCGACCTCGCCCTCACCACCGCGCACCTGGCCGAGTTCGCGCCGGCCGAGGGAGAGCTGGTGCTCGATGAGGACGAGACGCTGACCCGTACGGTCTCCGAGCTGCGCCTCATCAAGGACGACTTCGAGATCGCCGAGATGCGACGTGCGGTCGAGATCACCGCCGCGGGCTTCGACGACATCATCCGCGAGCTCCCCTCCGCCGTGGCGCACGCGCGCGGCGAGCGCGTCGTCGAGGGCGTGTTCCACCGCCGGGCACGCGAGGACGGCAACGGAGAGGGATACGACACCATCGCCGCCTCCGGGCCCCACGCCTGCTACCTGCACTGGACCCGCAACGACGGCGCCGTGGTGCCCGGCGATCTGATCCTCGTCGACGCCGGTGTCGAGGCCGACAGCCTCTACACCGCCGACATCACCCGCACGCTGCCCGTCTCCGGCACGTTCACCGATGTGCAGCGCCGTGTCTACGAAGCCGTGCGCGAAGCGGCCGACGTCGCCTTCGCCGCCGCGAAGGTCGGGGTGCGCTTCCGCGACATCCACGCTGCGGCCATGACCGTGATCGCCGCTCGCGTCGCGGAGTGGGGTCTGCTCCCCGTCACGGCCGAGGAGGCCCTCGACGCCGACGCCGGCGGCCAGCACCGCCGCTACATGGTGCACGGCACCTCGCACCACCTCGGCATCGACGTGCACGACTGCGCCCAGGCTCGCCGCGAGATGTACTACGACGGCATCGTCGCCCCGGGCATGGTGTTCACGATCGAGCCCGGCCTGTACTTCCAGATCGACGATCTCACCGTCCCCGCCGAACTCCGCGGGATCGGCGTGCGCATCGAGGACGACATCCTCATGACCGAGGACGGTCCCGTCAACCTCTCGGCCGGCATCCCCCGCACGGCCGACGAGATCGAGGCCTGGATCGCCCGCGTCCAGAGCTGATCCCTCGGGAGTCAGATCCGGGCGGCGAAGTCCACGAGGAGGGGCGCGAGCCCGGCACCGATATCGGATGCCGGACGCTTGCGCCCCTTCACCTCGAAGCTGTGACCTCCGCCGTCGATCCAGGCGACGCGCGCATCCCGGCAGGTCTCGAAGACCTCCTCGAACTGCGTGAGCGGCTGGATGAACGGGTCGTTCGAGCCCTCGATGAACAGCTGGGGCACGGCGATCGCCGGCAGATGCTCGGCGCGCAGCTTCTCGGGGGCGCCCGGCGAGTGCAACGGATAGCCGAGATAGACGAGAGCGTCGACGTCGAGTCCCTCGGCCACGGCCATCGAGGCCATCCGGCCGCCGTACGACTTGCCGGCCGCGATGATCCGCGCCGTCGGGTCGAGCTCCCGCTCCGCGGCGACGGCGGCGCGCCACGTCGCGATCGCGTGCGCGGCGGGGCCCGGCATCCGTCGCCCCTGCTCCACGTAGGGGAAGTTGAACCGAGCGGTCGAGAACCCGGCCTCCGTCAACGCCGCGGCGAGCCCGGTGAGGAACGGGTGGTCCATTCCGGCGCCCGCACCGTGCGCGATCAGGATCGTCGTACGCCCCTCGCCCGGGGTGCGCTCGACCGAGACCTGCGTTCCACCTGCGGGCAGGGCGACCTCGAACGACGAGCGTCCGGATGCGAGCATCAGGCGGGCTCGGGCGTACCTGCAGCGGGAGCGTCGCCCTCGCCCGGCTTCGCGGGCTTACCCTGCTCCGTGTCGTCGGCCTCGGGCGCGGTCGGCGCGTCCGCTCCGGGAGCGACCGGTGCGGCGGGCCGCGGCGGGATCACCGGTTCGCCGGAGGGCACGGGCGCCTGGCCCTGGCTCCCCGGCGTGATCCGCTCGCCGTAGCGCGGGGGCTCGTCGAGATCGACGGGCGGGCGCACGGGCGCCTGGCGGGCGGTCCCCAGCGCCTGACGAGCCTTCGCCAGCGACGCCGGCAGCACCGTGACCTCGTAGTGGTCGGCCGCCAGCTGCGTCACACTCGCGAAGTCGCGACGTCGGCGGACGATCGCGAAGGTCACGAGGCTGAGGATCATGCCGATCGCCACGCCGATGAGCACGAAGCCCAGGAACAGCTGGATCGGGACCTCGGGGTTGCCGATCACGAGGATCGCCGAGAGGAAGAGACCGATGAGCACGCCGTTCACCGCGCCGGAACGCGCGGCCGTCGCGTAGCCGAGGCGACCGGTGATGCGCTCGACCGTGCGGACGCCCTGGCCCACGATCGCGATGTCACGGGCGGGGATCTCGGCGGCGATCAGCGTCGACACGGTCTTCTGCGCGGTGGCGTAGTCACGGGTGGACGCCACCATCTCGCCGGTGTCGGTGCTGTTCACGGGACGGTTGAGCATGCTCATCCGCCCATTGTCCCACGCCTCGATGCGCGCGTCCTCGGAGCGTCGATCCGGGGGACGCCCCGGGGCCGCGCGGACTACGCTGGGTGGGTGAGCACACAACGGGTATTCGCCGCGCGCCTGGCCGGTTGCGCCGTCTTCGACCCCGTGGGCGACCGGCTCGGCAAGGTCCGAGACGTCGTCATCGTGTACCGAAGTACCGCGGCCCCCCGCGTGATCGGCCTCGTCGTCGAGATCCCGGGCCGTCGCCACGTCTTCCTGTCGATCGGTCGGGTCACCTCGATCCGCTCCGGTCAGGTCATCAGCACCGGGCTCATCAACGTGCGCCGCTTCTCGCCGCGCGCCGGCGAGGTGCGCGTCCTCGCCGAGATGCTGGGGCGCCGCGTCAGCTTCGCCGACGGCAGCGGCACGGCCGTGATCGAAGACGTCGCCATCGAGCCGAATCGACTCGGCGAGTGGGCCGTCAGCCAGCTGTTCCTCCGGAAGCCGAAGACCAGTGCCTCGCCGTTCGCGAAGGGCTCGACGACCTTCGCCGCCTGGAGCGAGGTCACCGAGGAGCGCGCGCCCGGTGAGTCGCAGTCCGCCGAACAGCTCGTGGCGTCGTACTCCGAGCTGCACGCGGCCGACCTCGCCAACACGCTCCTCGATCTGCCGCAGCAGCGCATGATCGAGGTCGCCGAGGAGCTGTCCGACGACCGCCTCGCCGACGCCATGGAGGAGATGCCCGAGGACGAGCAGGTGCACATCCTCGACCGCCTCGGCGACGAGCGCGCCGCCGACATCCTCGACCAGATGGAACCGGACGACGCGGCCGACCTGCTCGCCCAGCTCCCGCCGAACCGCCTGGAGCACCTCCTCGAGCTCATGGAGCCGGAGGAGGCCGAAGACGTGCGCATGCTGCTGCGCTACGGCCCCGACACCGCCGGCGGGCTCATGACGCCCGAGCCGATCGTGCTCTCGGCCGACGCGACGGTCGCCGAGGCGCTCGCGCTGATCCGCCGCCACGAGCTGCACCCCGCCCTCGCGGCCGCGGTCTTCGTCACCCTTCCCCCGTTCGAGACGCCGACGGGCCGCCTCCTCGGCGTCGTGCACTTCCAACGGATGCTGCGCTACCCGCCGCACGAGCGCCTCGGCGCGATCGTCGACGACAGTCTCGAACCGGTGTCCGCCACGGCCTCCGCGGCCGAGGTCGCCCGTCTGCTGGCCAGCTACGACCTCGTCTCGCTCCCCGTCGTCGATGCCGCGCACCGGCTCGTCGGTGCGATCAGCGTCGACGATGTGCTCGACTACCTGCTGCCCGACGACTGGCGCACGCACGATGTCGATGAGGTGTCGGACGACACGACCACGGAGGTGCGCTGATGGCCCGCTCCCCCCGCCTCGACGCCCCGCTCGGGCGCGGCACGACCCGTCAGCGTCCGACCTCGCGCGACCGCTTCGGACGGTTCACCGAGTGGGTCGCCCGCGCGATGGGCACACCGGCGTTCCTGCTGATCCTCAGCCTGTTCTGCATCCTGTGGATCGTGTGGAACACGATGTCGCCCACGAGCCTGCGGTTCGACGACGCCGCCCTCGGATTCACCGCTCTGACCCTCGTGCTCTCGTTGCAGGCCTCCTACGCCGCGCCGCTGATCCTGCTCGCGCAGAACCGGCAGGACGACCGTGACCGGGTGCAGATCGAGCAGGACCGTCAGCGCGCCGAGCGGAACCTCGCCGACACCGAGTACCTCGCCCGCGAGATCGTCGCGCTGCGCATGGCGCTCGAGGAGCGCAACTCGCACGTCGTCACGCGCGACGTGCTGCGACAGGAGCTCAAGGCGCTGCTCGCCGACCTCGGTGACCACGACGCGGACCCCGAGGCCCCCGCGGCCTCCCCCGCGCCGACCACGGGGCCGGTGGCGACGCGGCCTCCGCGTCGTCCGCGCGCATGACGTCCGCCGATGACGTCCGACGCGCGGTCGCCGCGGTATCCGATCCGGAACTCCGACGTCCGATCGGCGACCTCGACATGGTGCGCGACATCGTCGTGGAGGGCGGCAGCGCCACCGTCGGGATCGTCCTGACGATCGTCGGATGCCCGGCCGCGACGAAGATCGAGTCCGATGTGCGCCGTGCTGCGGCCTCCGTTCCCGGCATCGACGCCGTCGAGGTCGAGGTCGGGGTGATGACGCCCGAGGAGCGCAAGCGCCTGACCGAGAAGCTGCGCGACGGCAGGGCACCCCGCCAGATGCCCTTCGGCCCGGACTCGCTGACCCGCGTGATCCTCGTCTCCAGCGGCAAGGGCGGCGTCGGCAAGTCGACCGTCACCGCGAATCTCGCCGTCGCCCTCGCCGACCTCGGCCTCGCGGTCGGCCTCGTCGACGCGGATGTGCACGGCTTCTCCATCCCCGGGTTGCTGGGCATCCCCGCCGGCACGCAGCCGACGCGCATCGACGACCTCATGCTGCCGCCGGTCGCTCACGGGGTGAAGACCATATCGATCGGGATGTTCCTGCGCGAAGGCGAGGGCGTGGTCGCCTGGCGAGGGCCGATGCTCCACCGCACCGTGTCGCAGTTCCTCACCGACGTGCATTTCGGCGATCTCGACATCCTGCTGATCGACATGCCGCCGGGCACCGGCGACATCGCCATCTCGATCGGACAGCTGCTGCCGCACGCCGAGGTGCTCGTGGTGACGACCCCGCAGGCGGCCGCCGCCGAGGTCGCCATCCGCAGCGGACTCGTCGCCCGCCAGACCGGTCAGCGCGTGATCGGGGTGGTCGAGAACATGGCGGGGCTCACCCTTCCCGACGGGACCGTGGTCGATCTGTTCGGTGCGGGCGGTGGAGCCGCGGTCGCGGAGGCGCTGTCGTCCGACGGAGCCGGCGTCCCCCTGCTGGCCTCGATCCCCCTGAGTCCCGCGCTGCGCGCCGGCGGGGATGCGGGTGCTCCGGTCGTGCTGGATGCCGAGACGGATGCCGCGGCCACGGCCATCCGCGCCCTCGCCCGTTCCCTGGCCGGGCGCGGGCGCGGGCTCGCCGGTCGACCGCTGCCGATGTCGCTCGGCTGAGGTCGCGACCGCCGTCGATCGCCGATGCGATCAGGTGGCTTCGAGATCGAAGGGCGGCAGCTCGCCGGGAGTGAACCTCTGCGGCGGGGTGCGCGGCTCGGGCTCCGCGATGGCGGCTGCCGCCGCCATCGGATGCGTCGGAGGGGTCGGCTCCTCGAGGAGGGCGTCCCGGATGATGCGACGGGGGTCGTACTGGCGGGGGTCGAGCTTGCGCCAGTCGACGTCGTCGAGCTCGGGGCCCATCTCGTCGCGCACGCGGGTGCGCGTGTCGCGGAGGTACTCCCCGGCGCGGCGCACGACCTTGGCGAAGCCCTCGGCCATGCGCGGAAGGCGTTCGGGGCCCACGATGAGCACCGCGATGAGACCGATCAGCAGAAGCTTCTCGAAGGTCAACCCGAACTGCATCTGTCCAGGCTACCGCCGCGCCTGCGCTCCGCGTGCGCACCGAGCCAATACGCTGGGAGGAGTCACAGCGTGGACGGGAGGATCAGGTCATGAGCGAACACGACGCGAACGCACGTTTCATCCGAGAGTCCCTCACGGAACCGGATGCGATCGCGCGCGCTCGGGCGCACGGCGTCGAGCTCGGAGCGGCGCCGATCAGCATCGCCGTCGGCTCGCAGATCGCCGTGCTCGCCGCCGCGACCGCCGCCCGTTCGATCGTCGAGATCGGCACCGGCGCCGGAGTATCCGGACTCTGGCTGCTGCGCGGCGCGCCGCAGGCCGTGCTCACCTCGATCGACAACGAGCCCGAGCACCTCGCCGCGGCCCGCCAGTCGTTCTCCGACGCGAAGGTTCCGGCCACCCGCGCCCGCTTCATCACGGGCCGCGCCGCCGATGTGCTCCCCCGCATGAACGAGGACGCCTACGACATCGTGCTCGTCGACGCCGATCCCGAGAACGTCATCGACTACGTCGAGCACGGACTGCGCCTCGTCCGCCGCGGCGGTATCGTGCTCGTCCCCCGCGTGCTCGCGGGTGGCCGCGTGGCCGACCCCGTGCAGCGCGATGAGATTACGGCGGGCTACCGCTCCCTGATCCAGGAGACCCAGGAGTCGTCGGCCGTGCTCGCGACCGTGTCTCCCGCGGGCGAGGGCCTGCTGCAGTTGATCAGCGTCGCCGAGCGCGACTGACGCTCCCACGACAGACGAAGGAGGCGGCGGATCCGATGATCCGCCGCCTCCTTCGGTTGATCCGTGAGACGGATCGGGGTGACTCAGGCCGGCGCCACGACGGCTGCCAGCACGTCGTGAAGCTCCTTGGCCTCGGCGTCGTTCACGGAGACGACCAGACGGCCTCCTCCTTCGAGCGGAACGCGCACGATGATGAGTCGTCCTTCTTTCACGGCCTCCATGGGGCCGTCCCCGGTCCTCGGCTTCATCGCTGCCATCGCGGCTTCCTTTCCTCGGTGGTATGGGAAGAGTTTATCGGTGTCGTCGCGACCTGAGCGTCACCTGTGAAGAAATGCATCGATTCTTCATGTTCACGGCACCTGCCAGAAGGTGTTCCCGAGCGCGTAGACGAAGGAGATCCACACGCCCTGACCCACGAGGCACAGCGCCAGAACGCTCAGCCGCCAGAGCCGCGAGCGCGGCACCGCCACCGCTCCCCAGAGCGGACTGATCGGCAGGAGCAGCCGGAAGGTGCTCGACTGCGGGAAGAACACCGCCAGCAGGTACAGCAGGTAGCTCGCGCTCCAGAGCCGGAGGTCGAGACCGAGCGCTCGAACCTGCGGCGAGCGCAGGAGCGCGAGTCCGGTGGCGACGACGATGACCACGAGTCCGATCGGGCCGCACCACGCGGGGATCCCCCACTGCGCGAACCAGAACTGCGACGCCTGGATCCAGCCCTCGAAGGGTACGAACCCGGCCACTCCCCCGCTGATCCAGTGCTGACGCCACGCCAGCTCGGTGGCGAGGTACGCGCCCATGTCGCCCGTGACGAGACCGGCGATCACCTGCCACGAGAAACCGGCGACGGTCGCCAGCGCCGCCGTCGCGACGATGTGCACGATCTCGACGGCGGTCAGCGGTTCGCGGCGACGGTTCATCCAGCGGGCGATGCCGTGGAGGCCGAGCAGCAGCGCGAACGCCAGGATGCCCGGGCGGGTGAACGCCATGATCGGGAGCAGGAGGTACAGCCAGGCGTACCGGCGGCGGATCACCGCGTCCAGTGCCAGGAAGAGCAGGAGCAGGAACAGCGTTTCGGCGTATCCCACCTGGAACATCGCCGCGAGCGGCCCCGCGGCGAAGAACACCACCGCCCACAGCGCCGCGGACGATCCGATCCGGTCACGCAGCAGCCGATGCAGAGCGAGGCAGGCGAGATAGCCGGCCACGAACGAGAGCAGGAACGCCCCCACTCCCCAGGAACCGAAGAGGAACCCGATCGCCTTCGCCGCGTAGGCGAAGACGGGCATGAACGCCCACTGGTTCTCGACGACGGTGCCCGCGTCGGTCAGCTCGAGCGTCGAGGGGTATCCGCTCTCCGCGACCAGCCAGTACCACTGCGCATCCCAGCCGAGCACGAAGTCGGCCAGTCCGGCATCCGCTCCGAAGCGCGACAGCGACGTCGAGGCGGATGCCGCGAAGACGAGGAAGCCCGTCGTGACGAGCCGGGCGATCAGGTAGATGACGGCGATGCGCAGCGGCAGCGGCATCTGCGCCCACCGACGTGCGGCGCTCAGTGCGAGCTGAGCCACGCCCGCAGTCCCCGCTCGACGGCATCGATCTGCGCGACGGGGACGCGCTCCTCGTCGTGGTGGGCGAGGTGGGGATCGCCGGGCCCGTAGTTCACCGCAGGGATGCCGAGCGCAGAGAAACGGGCGACATCGGTCCAGCCGTACTTGGGGCGCGGTTCCGCGCCGACGGCGGCCACGAACTGCTGGGCGATCGGTGCGTCGAGGCCGGGACGTGCACCCTCCGCCGAGTCCGTGACCTCGAGGTCGAAGCCCGCGAGCACACTGCGCAGGTGAGCCTCGGCATCCGCCGCCGACTTGCTCGGAGCGAACCGGTAGTTGATCTCGACCTCGCAGGCATCGGGGATGACGTTGCCCGCGACACCGCCGCTGATGCGCACGGCGCTGAGGCTCTCGCGGTACAGAAGACCCTCGACCAGCACCTCGCGCGCCCGGTACTCGCCCAGGCGGGCGAGGATGGGGGCCGCGCGGTGGATGGCGTTCTCGCCGATCCAGGCGCGTGCGCTGTGCGCGCGGACACCGCTCGTGCGCACGATCGCGCGCATGGTGCCGTTGCATCCGCCCTCGACCTCGCCGTCGGACGGCTCTCCGAGGATCGCGAAGTCGGCGACGAAGAGATCGGGACGCACGGCGGCGAGCAGACCGAGTCCGTTCTTCGACGCCTCGACCTCCTCGTTGTCGTACCACATCCACGTGATGTCGACGACGGGATCGGTCAGCTCGGCGGCGAGCTTCAGCTGCACCGCCGTGCCCGCTTTCATGTCGACCGTGCCGCGGCCCCACAGGTACGCCTCGCCGTCGACGTCGATCAGGCGCGTGGGCAGGTTGTCGTTGATGGGGACGGTGTCGATGTGACCGGCGATGGCCACCCGCTGGGCGCGACCGAGGTCGGTACGGGCGACGATCGTGTTGCCGTGCCGGATCACCTCGAGGTGGTCGAGCGGCGCGAGCGCCTGTTCGATCGCGTCGGCCAGGGTCTTCTCGTCTCCGGAGACGCTCGCGATGTCGCAGATCGCGCGCGTGAGGTCGAGAGAGGATGCGGTCAGATCGAGCACCATGCCCCCAGCCTATGACCTCGGCGCGCGGTCATCGGACGCCGATCACATGGGCCGGGCGTGATCGCGGGAGCCGGTACCGTGGAGGCATGACTGATGCGCGCACCGTGTGGGGAATCGGACTCTCGACCATCGCCGGCGACGGCACGGTTCTCGACGCCTGGTACGCCACCCTCGGCACCGGCGCCCTGCCCTCGGATGCCGCGGCAGATCTCGACGGACTCACGGGTCCCGACGCACGGCGCAACGTCACCGTCGAGCCCGTGCGGCTCGAGATCGACCTCGATGCCGCTCCGGCCTCGACCGCCGACGCCTATCTGCGTCTGCACGCGCTCTCGCACCTGCTCGTGCGCCCGAACGAGCTGAACCTCGACGGGATCTTCGGTCACCTCCCGAACGTCGCCTGGACGAACGCCGGCCCCGTGCTCCCCGCCGATGCCGCCCGCCTGCGTCCGCAGCTCCAGCGTGCGGGAATCCAGGTGCAGGGGCTCGACAAGTTCCCCCGCCTGACCGACTACCTGCAGCCGCAGGGCGTGCGCATCGCCGACGCCTCGCGCGTGCGCCTCGGCGCCCACCTCGCGCCGGGGACCACCGTGATGCACGAGGGATTCGTCAACTTCAACGCGGGCACCCTCGGGGCCTCGATGGTCGAGGGCCGCATCTCGCAGGGCGTCGTCGTGGGCGACGGCAGCGACATCGGTGGCGGCGCATCGATCATGGGGACCCTCTCGGGCGGGGGCTCGCACCGCGTCTCGATCGGGTCGCGCACGCTCCTGGGCGCGAACGCCGGTATCGGCATCTCGCTGGGCGACGACTGCGTGGTCGAGGCGGGCCTCTACGTCACCGCCGGCACCAAGATCGTGCTCGTCGACGGCCCCGTGACGGCCGAGGGCACCCGCACCAGCGTGAAGGGCGCCGAGCTGTCGGGGCAGAACGGACTGCTGTTCCGCCGCAACTCGATCAGCGGCGCGGTCGAGGCCGTGCGTCGCGCGGGCGTCGGTGTCACGCTCAACGAGGCGCTGCACGCCTGACGCGCGGTCATCCGCACCTGCGGCCGCCTCGGAGCGGGCGCTGATAGACTGTGGCTGTTGCCCGAGCACGAGCTCGCCAACGTCGTCGTCGTCACGGGGTCTCTGAGGACCGAAGCGAGTCACCCGGCTCCCATCACCAGCGCTCTGCTGGCCTTTCGCACGGCGAACCGATGCGCACGCCCCCTGCGAGCGCCGTCGCCCACCTCAGCCCACTATCGTGCGTGTCTTCTCGCGTACGGACGGAGTCATCCATGCCTACTTTCCTCGAACTCGGCGTTCCCGCCGAACTCGCCGCCGTTCTCGCCGATTCCGGCAAGACCGAAGCCTTCGCGATCCAGCGCGACACCCTCCCCGACTCGCTCGCCGGCCGCGACCTGCTCGGTCGCGGTCGCACCGGCAGTGGCAAGACCATCGCCTTCGCTCTCCCCCTCGTCGCGCGCCTCGCCGCGTCCGGCAAGCAGCGCCGTGCGGGCCTCCCCCGCGGCCTGGTGCTCGCCCCGACCCGTGAGCTCGCGACGCAGATCGCCGCGACGATCTCGCCCCTCGCCGAGGCCGCCGGCCTGCGCGTGACCACCGTCTTCGGCGGTGTCAGCCAGCGCCCGCAGGAGCAGGCGCTCCGTGGCGGCGTCGACATCGTCGTCGCGTGCCCCGGCCGCCTCGAAGACCTCATGAAGCAGCAGATCGTGCGGCTCAGCGCGGTCGAGGTCGCCGTACTCGACGAGGCCGACCACATGGCCGACCTCGGCTTCCTGCCCGGCGTCACGCGCATCCTCACCGCGACGCCGGCCGGCGGACAGCGTCTGCTCTTCAGCGCGACGCTCGACCGCGGCATCGATTCGCTCGCCCGCCGCTTCCTCTCGAACCCCGTCAGCCACGAGGTCGACGAGGAGAGCGTCCCCGTGGGCGAGATGACGCACCGCGTGCTCGTCGTCGATTCCACCGAGAACAAGACGACCCTCGTGCGCGACCTCGCGTCCGGCACCGGTCGCCGCATCCTGTTCACCCGCACCAAGCACCAGGCGAAGAAGCTCGCCAAGCAGCTCACCGCTGCGGGCATCCCCGCCGTCGACCTGCACGGCAACCTCTCGCAGAACGCCCGTGAGCGCAACCTCGGCGCGTTCTCGTCGGACCCCGCCGACGGCGGCGTGCGCGTGCTGGTCGCGACCGACGTCGCAGCCCGCGGAGTGCACGTCGACAACGTCGACCTGGTCGTGCACGTCGACCCGCCCATGGAGCACAAGGCGTACCTGCACCGCTCGGGCCGCACCGCCCGCGCCGGTGCCGCCGGTACCGTCGTCACGGTCGTGCTCCCCGAGCAGCGCCGCGACGTCAAGGACCTGCTGCGCAAGGCCGCGATCGTCGCCCCGCTCGAAGACGTCACCGCCGGCGCCGTGACCGAGCTCGTCCCGGAGCGCGCACCGCACGTGCGTCCCGCCCCGGTGCAGGCTCCGCAGCGTCAGGCTCCGAAGCAGCGTCCCGCCGGTGGCGAGCGCAGCGGCGCGGCGAACCCGCCCGCACGCCGTCGTCGCCCCCGCTCCGGTGGCGGTCAGGGCCAGAGCCAGGGCGGCGGTTTCGCGCGCCAGGGCGGCCAGGGTCGTCAGGGTGGACAGTCCCGCCAGGGCGGCCGCGGTTCGCAGGGACGCTGACCCGCAGCATCCGCACGTCTACGACCCCGGGGTCCCGTTCCGCACGGAACGGATGACCTCGGGGTTCGTGCATCCGGCGACGAACCCTGCGAGGCGCCGCCGGATCTCGAAACCGAGGATCACCGCGCCGACGCGTTCAGCCACCGGCGCGAGCCAGGCCGGGCGGCACGAGAAGTTGTACTTCCACGTCGCGATCGTGCCCGACCCATCGGGTGCGGCGACGAAACGCCAGCCACCGCCCAGCTTCTCGAAGAACCAGGGGCCGGTCTCCATGACCATCCCCACGTTCGTCGGCGGAGCGTACGACACGTAGCGGCTCACCATCGACAGACCGAACCGCTGGCGCGTGAAGGTGCGCACGCCCTTCGCGGCGCTCTGCGCACCGTCGAGGAAATGCTGCTCACTGATGAACCCGCCCCAGCGCCGGCGAACCGCGCCGGTCGTCTGCGACACCTCGAACGCCGTCGCCGGATCGACCGGAACGAAAGCCTCGGCGCTGACGACGGGCATCGGCGTCGTGTCAGCGGTTCGGGTACGAACGCTCCGGAGACCCGGTGTACAGCTGCTGCGGGCGACCGATCTTGGTCTGCGGGTCGAGCTGCAGCTCGCGCCACTGCGCGAGCCAGCCGGGCAGCCGGCCGATGGCGAACAGCACCGTGAACATGCGCGTGGGGAACCCCATCGCCTTGTAGATCACACCGGTGTAGAAATCGACGTTCGGATACAGACGACGCTCGCGGAAGTAGTCGTCGGCGAGAGCGATCTCCTCGAGCTCCTTCGCGAGGTCGAGCAGCGGGTCGGTGACGCCGAGGGAGGCGAGGACCTCGTCGGCGGCGTCCTTGACGAGCTTGGCGCGCGGGTCGTAGTTCTTGTAGACCCGGTGCCCGAAGCCCATCAGCTTCACGCCCTCTTCCTTGTTCTTCACCCGCTCGACGAAGCGCGAGACGCTCTGACCCGAGTCGCGGATCTGGCCGAGCATCGTGAGAACGGCCTCGTTGGCCCCGCCGTGCAACGGCCCTGAGAGGGCCTGGATGCCGGCGGATACCGACGCGAACTGGTTCGCCCCGGTCGATCCGACCAGTCGCACGGTCGAGGTCGACGCGTTCTGCTCGTGGTCCTCGTGCAGGATCAGCAGGAGCTCGAGCGCCTTCGACATGACCGGGTTGATCTCGTAGGGCTCGGAGTTGACGCCGAAGTTGAGCTTGAGGAAGTTCTCGACGAAGCCGAGCGAGTTGTCGGGGTAGAGGAAGGCCTGACCGACGCTCTTCTTGTGCGCGTAGGCCGCGATCACCGGGAGCTTCGCGAGCATGCGGATCGTGTTGATCTCGACGTGCTCGGGGTTGTGCGGGTCGGTCTGGCCCTCGTAGTAGGTCGAGAGCGCGGCGACGGCCGAGGACAGCACCGACATCGGGTGCGCCGTGTGCGGCAGTGCCGAGAAGAAGTGCTTGAGGTCTTCGTGCAGCAGCGTGTGGCGACGGATCTTCTCGTCGAACTCGGCCAGCTCGGACTCCGAGGGGAGCTCGCCGTAGATGAGCAGCCAGGCGACCTCGAGGTAGCTGGTGCGACCGGCGAGCTGCTCGATCGGGTACCCGCGGTAGCGCAGGATGCCCTTGTCGCCGTCGATGAAGGTGATGTCGGACTTCGTCGACGCCGTGTTGACGAACCCGTAGTCGAGCCCGGTGTAGCCGGTCTGGCGGGTCAGCGTCGAGAAGTCGATGCTGTTGTGGCCCGCCGTGCCCTGCAGCACGGGGAACTCGGCGGTCGTGTCACCGATCGTCAGCTTCGCCGTGGCCTGCTGGTCTGCCGCTGCACTCACGCGGACCTCCTTGGGGTTTCTGCCCGTAGTCTGTCTCGTCTCGCCCCGAGCAGATCGGTCATCCTTGGAACCTGATCTCATCGGAGCGGGCGATCGCACGGCGCACAGCGCCAGGTCGGGTCACGACCGAATCGCCTTTACAGCCTAGTAGGCCCGCACGCCTACTGTCGCATCCGCCAAACGGATCGGCGCTGGGAGGGGGAAACCTACAGATTCTCTACGAAGCGGCGGCGTGCAGGCGTCGAGCGGCCTCCGCGACGCGGTCCGTCGGTGCCGTCAGCGCGAGACGCACGTGCGAGGCGGCGGCTGCTCCGTAGAACGGACCCGGACCCGCCAGGATGCCGAGATCGGCGAGACGAGCCATCGACTCCCATGCGTCACGCCCCTCGGTCACCCAGAGGTAGAGACCGGCTTCGGAGCCGTCGAGACGGAAGCCGGCGGCCTCCACGGCGGGACGCAGCAGCTCCCGCCGTTCGCGGTAGAGCTCCTTCTGGGCGGCGACGTGCTCGTCGTCGCCGAGCGCCACCGCCATGGCGTGCTGCACGGGTTCGGGCGGCATGAGGCCGAGGTGCTTGCGGGCGGTGAGCAGGTCGGTGACGATGCGCGCGCAGCCGGCGACGAAGGCGGCGCGGTAGCCCGCGAGGTTCGACTGCTTGCTCAGCGAGTAGACGCTGAGCAGGTTGGCCCGCGACCCCCCGGTCACCCGCGGATCGAGGATCGACGGGATCGCCTCGGTCGCCCAGGCGCCGTCCCAGCCGAGTTCCGCGTAGCACTCGTCGCTCGCGATGACGGCATCCAGCTCGCGCGCACGGCGCACCGCGGCGGCGAGCTCCGAGACCGTCCAGGTGCGACCGTCGGGATTACCCGGAGTGTTGATCCAGATCAGCTTGGTGCCCTCGGGCCAGTCCGCCGGGTCATCGGCGGGAAGCGGCGTCGCTCCCACCACGCGTGCTCCGACGTCGTAGGTCGGGTAGGCGATCTCGGGGTGCACGACGACGTCGCCCTCTCCCAGCCCGAGGAGGGTCGGGAGGAGCGCCACGAACTCCTTCGAGCCGATCGTGGGCAGCACGTTCGCGACGGTGAGGTCATCGACCCCGCGGCGACGCGCGTACCAGGAGACGATCGCCTCGCGCAGTGCCGGGGTACCGACGGTCTGCGGATAGGCGTGCGCGTCCGTCGCCTCGGCGAGAGCGCGCCGGATGATCTCGGGCGTGGGATCGACGGGCGACCCGACGGAGAGGTCGACGAGTCCGCCGGCGTGCGCGGACGCCCGCTCGCGGAAGGGGACGACGGCGTCCCAGGGGTAGTCGGCGAGGTCGCGGACGCTCACGGGCGCCGGCCTACTCGCCCTGGGGCGGCAGGGCCGCGATGATCGGGTGGTCGTGCGCGATGACGCCGACCTTGGCCGCGCCTCCTGGCGAGCCGACCTCGTCGAAGAACTCGACGTTCGCCTTGTAGTAGTCCTGCCACTCATCGGGCAGGTCGTCCTCGTAGTAGATCGCCTCGACGGGGCACACCGGCTCGCAGGCGCCGCAGTCGACGCACTCGTCCGGGTGGATGTAGAGGGAGCGCTCGCCTTCGTAGATGCAGTCGACGGGGCATTCGTCGATGCAGGCTCGGTCCTTCACATCGACACACGGGAGGGCGATCACATACGTCACCGCTCCAGTCTACTTCTCCGCCTCCGTGGCGACGGGCACCGACCGGAACGACGGCCACGCGATGACGACGAGAACGATCGCGGCGATCAGGTATGTCCAGATCTGTCCCGCGAGCGTGTTCTCGACGACGACGGATCCGCCGGGGCCCCGGCCGGAGATCAGGAGCAGCATGCCCACCATCCCGAGGCCGGCCGCGACGGCGGCGCCGCGGTCGTGGGTGAGCACGCGGATGGCGACGAGGATCGCGGCGCACGCGATCGCTCCGACGATCATGCCGGTCGGGATCGGACCCCAGGTCTGGCTGTGCGCGATCGTGCCGGCGACGCCGTAGACGCCACCGACCAGGGCCGAGGCCACCCACGACAGAACTCTCGACAACCGACTCACGCCCACCCTCCGATCCTACGCGCGGTCAGGCCGCGAGTCCGAACAGACGCAGGAGGGCAGCGGTGAGCGCCGCCGCGAACACCACGACGAGGAAGGACTGCCGCAGCCACAGCAGACCCGCCGCGACGAGCAGAGCGGGCACGCGCGCATCGACGACGATCGCCTGACCATCGCCCAGCGTCTGCACCGCGACGAGCGCCGCGAGCAGGGCGACGGTCAGCAGGTCGGAGATGCGCGCGGGTCGGGGCGCCTCGAGCACCTTCGGCGGCACGAGGTATCCGACGGCCTTCAGCGACAGGCAGACGAGAGCCGCCAGCAGGATCGCACTCCACAGGGTCATGATTCCCCCTTCTCATCGGCATCCGCTGCGCGGCCGTCGGATGCCGGGCGCCCCAGCCAGTTGAACCACCCGACGATCACGGCTACGAGGGCCGCGACGAGCACCGGCAGACCGGGGAGGAGGAAGGGCGTGAGCGCCGCGGCGACGACGGCGGCGGCGATCCCGACCGCGATCGCCTGGCGTTGCTGCAGGCGCGGCCACAGCAGCGCCAGGAAGGCGGCCGCCGCCGCGGCATCCAGCCCCCAGCCCTTCGGATCGCCGAGCACGTTGCCGACGAGGGCGCCGATGAGGGTGGTGATGTTCCAGCCGACGAAGATCCCGATGCCGGTGACCCAGAATCCGACCCGGCGCAGGCGCGGATCGCTCTGGGCGATCGCCACCGCCGTCGATTCGTCGATCGTGAAGTGGGCGGCCAGCGCACGGGTCGCGGCCCCTCCCCCGATGACCGGCGACATGCGCATGCCGTAGGCGACGTTGCGCACGCCGAGGAGGACGGCCGAGGCGATCGCCGAGGGGAGCGCCGCGACACCGCCGGCCGCGAAGACCCCGACGAAGGCGAACTGCGATCCTCCCGTGAACATGAGCAGGCTCAGCACGCAGGTCTGCCAGACGTCGAGCCCGGCCGCGACGGCGAGGGCACCGAACGAGATGCCGTACGCGCTCGTCGCCAGCACGACGCCGAGGGCCTCGCGCCAGACCTCGCGCTCGGCGGTCACGGGGCGATCCCCTCGCGCACCGTTCGCTGCAATGAACACATGACCATCATTCTGAACATTCAAGGTCGACTAGTCAAGCGAACGATCGTTTGACATGATGAACGCATGGAGGATCTCCGCACCCGCATCGCCCGCACGCTGCGCCGGGAGCGTGAAGCCGCAGCCCTCTCGGTCTCGGAACTCGCTCGGCGCGCCGGCGTCTCGAAGGCCACCGTGTCGCAGCTCGAGAGCGGAGCCGGAAACCCGAGCGTCGAGACCCTCTGGGCGCTCGGCGTCGCACTCGACGTGCCGTTCGCCGTCTTCGTCGACCCGCCCCAGAGCGGGCCCACGCTCATCCGCCGGGAGGATCTCAGCGGCGTCCCGTCCTCGGCCGCCGCGTACAGCGCCACCCTGCTGGCCGCTTCCCCGCCCGGCGCACGGCGCGACCTGTACCTGATCTCCGCCGAACCGGGCCAGGCCCGACGCTCCGATCCGCACCACCCCGGGACCATCGAGCACGTGGTGCTGATCTCGGGGCAGGCGAAGGTCGGCCCCGCCGAGGCCGCCGCACTGCTGAACCCGGGCGACTACCTCACCTACCCGGGCGACGCCCCGCACGTGTTCGAGGCCACGGCCCCGAGCACGAGCGCCGTGCTGATCTCCGAGCTGCGCTGAGGATCAGTCCGACGCGGCCACGGGCGACGGATCCGGGATCTCCTCCGGCTTGTAGCGCGGCAGTCGGGAGGCCGGGAGGATCGCCAGGGCGCTGATCCCGGCGAGCACGAGCAGCCCGAGCCGCAGCGTCGACAGACGGGACTCCTCGTTGACGGCCACGGCGGCGTCGACCTGGGCGGGCGTCGCGTCGGTGCGCTCGAGCACCACGCGCAGGTCGTCGTTGCTCACGAAGTTCACGCTGTCGAGATCGACCTGCGCGACGAGCGCCGGCGGCAGCTCCGGATGCTCCACGACCGCGCGCCCGACGCTCAGCCCCAGCAGAGAGACGAGCAGCGCACCCGCGACCGCCGTGCCCACCGCCGACGCGAGGTTCTGGGTCGTGCCCCGCAGCGATCCCACGTCACCCGCGAGCGACGACGGCGCCGCGGTGACGAGCACGTTGAAGACGAGGGTCACGAGCGCCCCCTGCCCGATCCCGAACACCACCAGACCGAGGATCGTCGGCAGCGTCTCCCAGTTGTTGTTCACGACGAACGAGAGCCACACGAGGGCGCCGGTCGTGAGAAGGAATCCGAAGACGCCGATCACACGCGGCGGGTAGCGCTTGTAGAACCGCACGACGAGGGTCGCGGTGATGAACACGGTGAGGTTGAACGGCATCATCGCGATCGAGGTGTCGAAGGGAGTCCTCCCCTGCACGATCTGGATGTAGAGCGGGATCGTGAAGTTCACGCACGCCTCGAGTGCGACCACGATGAACATGGCGTATACCGCCGCGCGCTCCTTCGAGGAACGCAGGATGCTGAGGTCGATCAGCGGCACACGTCCCTCGGCGATCCGCCGACGCGTCCACAGGAAGAACCCCTGCCCCAGCACGACGCCGGCCACGATGAAGAGCGGTGCCGGGGAGAGCCCCAGGATGTCGAACGGGGCCGCCTCCGTCGCCTCGATCGCTCCCCAGCCATTGAGATTGTTGAAGCCGAGGGTGAGGAGCACGATCGCCGCGCCGATGAGGAGCGAGGCGACGAGATCGATGCGGATGCCGGGGTCGCCGCGGTCTCCGCGCAGCGTGAAGCTGAAGGCGAAGACGAGCACGGCGATGCCGAGGACGATGAAGAACATCGGACGCCACCCGACGAGAGTGCCGAGAGTGCCGCCGATGAGGAACGCGGTGACGCCGGAGATCGCCCGCGCCGAACCGATCGCGCCGATCGCCGTCGCCTGCTGGGCGCCGCGGTAGTTCTCGGCGATGAGCGCGACGATCGAGGGCACGATGATCGCCGCCGCGGCACCGGCCACCGCCTGACCCGCGATCGCCCATCCGATGCTCGGGGCGATCAGCATGAGCACCGACGATGCCGCGAACAGCGCGATCACGACGCGGAAGATCAGCACCCATCCGACGCGCTGACCGAGCTTCGCGCCGGTCATCACGAGCGCCGCGACGGCCAACCCGTACATGACGATCGTGGTGCTCGCGACCGTCGGCGGCACGCCGAACTCGCTCACCATCCCACCCAGCGAGATGGGGAGCGCGGCGACGTTGAACGACATCAGCACCTGCGCCATGAACAGGCTGATCATGGGAAGCCAGGACGACTTCACGGCGACGGATGCGGTCTGCGGCGCGGACTCGGTCATCGGGACTCCTCGGGGGCGGGTGGAGCGGCGGGTGCGGACGCGAACAGGTTGAGCCCGAGAGCCCGGGAGAGGTAGCCGATCGCGCGCTGCGAGCGCACGGAGTTGCCGGCATCGTCGAGACGCGGCGAGAAGCCCGCGACGGCGCCCTTGCCGGGGGCGACCGCGACGATGCCCCCGGAGACACCGGACTTGGCCGGGAGTCCGATCTCGAACAGCCATTCACCCGAGCGCTCGTACAGGCCGCTGGCGGCGACGACGGCGAGCGTGTCACGGCACACCTCGGCCGACACCACGCGCTGTCCGGTGAGGGGATTGACGCCGCCGTCGGCCAGGGTGGCCCCCATGACCGCCAGATCGTGCGCGCTCACCGTGAGAGCGCACTGGCGGGTGTAGACGTCGACGACCTCGTCGGAGTCTCCCTCGAGGCGTCCATAGCTGGTGAGCAGGCGCCCGAGCGCTCGGTTGCGGTCGTTCGTACGCGCCTCGGATGCGTAGACGACGCCGTCGAGTCCGAGAGCGCGGCCTGCGAACGCCGACAGACCCTCACGGACGCGCTCCCACTGCTCGGCGGACGTCTCCCCCGGCATGAGCGCGGTGGTGGCGATCGCGCCGGCGTTGACCATGGGGTTCATGGGATGCCCGGCGTTCAGCTCGAGCGCCATCACCGAGTTGAAGGGAAGCCCTGTGTTGTTGACCCCGACGATCTCGCGGACGCGCTCGTGCCCGTGTTCCTGGATGGCGAGGGCGTAGACGAACATCTTCGAGATCGATTGGATCGAGAACGGATGCTGCGCGTCGCCCGCGTCGTGCACTCCCCCGCCGACCTCGATGACGGCGAGCCCGAAGAGCTCGGGGTCGACCTCGGCGAGCACGGGGATGTAGTCGGCGACGATGCCGTCGGAATCCCGGGCGAAGCGCGCGTGCGCGTCGCCGACCAGCCGCTCGACGTCTCGCCACCCGGGCAATGCCCCGGTCGAGACCTGCTGCGGGACGTGGTCCCATCCGGCGGTGTCCACGGGCTCTCCTCGCGTTCGACGACGCCCCAGCCGTCATTCGCCACGATAGCGCTCGAACGCCCCCGGTAGAAGGTGTCTACCGGGGGCGTTCGCGGGTGCCTGCGGGCTCAGTACCAGTTCATCGCCTGCGAGTGCCCCCACGCGCTGCACGGGGTGCCGTACACGGACGAGATGTATCCCAGACCCCAGGCGATCTGGGTCGCGGCATTGGTCTGCCAGTCGCTGCCCGCCGAGGCCATCTTGCTGCCGGGGAGCGCCTGCGGGATGCCGGTCGCGCCGCTCGGGTTGTAGGCCTGGTAGTTCCAGCTCGACTCCTTCTGCCACAGCGAACTCAGGCAGGAGAACTGGTCCTCTCCCCAGCCGTACTGGTCGGCCGCCATGACACGTGCGGTCGCCTTGGCCCCCTCGGGGGTGTTCGACGAGGCGAGCGCTGCAGCTGCCGCCTCGGCCTCTGCCTGCGCCTGCGCGGCGGCTGCGGCGGCCGCGTCGTCCGCCGCCTTCTTCTCCTGCGCCGTGGTGAACGCCGACTGGAGCGCCGCGGTCTGCTCGATCACCTTCTCGGTGTGCTGCTGGGCGATGACCGTGGTGAGAGTGAGCTCGATGGCCGGAACGGCCTTCCGACCGTCGAGGGTGTCGACATTGCTCTGCAACTGCGCGGTCTCGACGGCGGGGACGACTCCGCTCAGGTCGAAGCCTGCGGCGTCGATCTCGGCGGACAGCTGATCGGCGGCATCAATGGCATCGGTCGCGGCGGTCGCGGTCGCCGCGACGTCGTCCGACGCCTCGACGGTCGTGGTGGTGCCGGTGGTCGCCGAGGGCGATGCGTCATCGGTCTCGGTGGCGCCGGAGGCCGGGCCCGCGACGAGTCCGGCGGTCAGCGTGACGCCGAGCATCGCACCGACGGCGGTGCCGAGGAGCAGCAACGGCCGACGTGAGCGGACGGCGGAGTGGGCGGTGGCGGCCTCGAGGGCGCGCCGGGAAGCACGGGTGTTCTGAAGGTGAAGCAAAGAATCGACTTTCGGGTCGTCGAGCGCCCGGACCTGCGGACAGGGCGGCTCATCGGGAGCCGACTCATCGGACGCAAGTTATCGATTCTGTGTCATGTTTCTGAACGAACCCTCCGCAGAGCCTGGACGGAATATAGGTCCCACCTGGGCTTTTCATGAGAAAAGGGCCTCGCTGCCGCATTTCTGCGGAGCGAGGCCCTCTTATCGGTCCTGTTCGGACTCAGGCGTTGGCATCCTGACGCTTGAGGCGAGCGGTCTCGCGCGCACGCGTGTTGGCGTCGAGGTTCACCTTGCGGATGCGCACGGCCTCCGGCGTGACCTCGACGCATTCGTCGTCACGCGCGAACTCGAGGCTCTCCTCGAGCGTCAACTGACGCGGGGGCGTCATCGACTCGAACGAGTCGGAGCTCGCCGCACGCATGTTGGTGAGCTTCTTCTCCTTGGTGATGTTCACGTCCATGTCGTCGGCGCGCGAGTTCTCGCCGATGACCATGCCCTCGTAGACCTCGGCGGTCGGCTGCACGAAGAACGACATGCGCTCCTGCAGGGCGATCATGGCGAACGGGGTGACGACACCCTGACGGTCGGCGACGATCGAGCCGTTCTGGCGGGTCGTGATGGATCCGGCCCAGGGCTCGTAGCCGTGCGAGATCGCGTTCGCGATGCCGGTGCCGCGGGTCGTGGTGAGGAACTCGCTGCGGAAGCCGATGAGGCCGCGCGACGGGACGATGAACTCCATGCGCACCCACCCGGTACCGTGGTTGGTCATGTTCTCCATGCGACCCTTGCGGTTCGCGAGGAGCTGGGTGATCGCGCCGAGGTGCTCCTCCGGCGTGTCGATCGTGAGGTGCTCGAAGGGCTCGTAGGTCTTGCCGTCGATCTTCTTCGTGACCACCTGCGGCTTTCCGACCGTGAGCTCGAAGCCTTCGCGACGCATGTTCTCGACGAGGATCGCGAGGGCGAGCTCACCACGGCCCTGGACCTCCCAGGCATCCGGGCGTCCGATGTCGACGACCTTGAGCGAGACGTTACCGATGAGCTCCTTGTCGAGACGGTCCTTGACCATGCGCGCCGTGAGCTTGTGGCCCTTGACCTTGCCCATCAGCGGCGAGGTGTTGGTGCCGATCGTCATCGAGATGGCGGGGTCGTCGACCGTGATCGCCGGGAGCGGGCGCACGTCCTCGGGGTCGGCGATCGTCTCGCCGATGGTGATGTTCTCGAAGCCCGCGATCGCGACGATGTCGCCCGGGCCCGCGGACTCGGCCGGGTAGCGCTCGAGCGCGCGGGTCATCAGCAGCTCGGTGATGCGGGCGTTGCTGGTGGTGCCGTCGGAGCGCACCCAGGCGACGGTCTGACCCTTCTTCAGCGTGCCGTTGAAGACGCGCAGCAGCGCGAGGCGGCCGAGGAAGGGGCTGGAGTCGAGGTTCGTGACCCACGCCTGCAGGGGCGCCTCGTCGTCGTAGGACGGAGCCGGGACGTGCTCGAGGATCGCCTCGAAGAGCGGCTCGAGGTCGTCGTTGTCGGGCAGCGAGCCGTCGGCGGGACGGTTCTGCGACGCCGCACCGGCACGACCGGACGCGTAGACGACCGGCACGTCGAGCAGTGCGTCCACGTCGAGGTCGGGCACGTCGTCGACGAGGTCGGACGCCAGACCCAGCAGCAGGTCGTGGGCCTCCTCCTCGACCTCCGCGATGCGGGCGTCGGGGCGGTCGGTCTTGTTGACCAGCAGGATGACGGGGAGCTTGGCCTCGAGCGCCTTGCGCAGCACGAAGCGGGTCTGCGGGAGCGGGCCCTCGCTCGCGTCGACGAGCAGCACGACGCCGTCGACCATCGACAGGCCGCGCTCGACCTCGCCACCGAAGTCGGCGTGGCCCGGGGTGTCGATCACGTTGATCGTGATCTCCTTGCCGCCGGCGTGCTTGCCCTTGTAGGTGATCGCCGTGTTCTTGGCGAGGATCGTGATGCCCTTCTCGCGCTCGAGGTCGTTCGAGTCCATCGCGCGCTCTTCGACGTGCGAGTGCTCACCGAACGAGCCGGTCTGGCGGAGCATCGCGTCGACAAGAGTGGTCTTGCCGTGGTCGACGTGAGCGACGATGGCGACGTTGCGGAGGTCAGAGCGGAGGGCGTGAGCCATGCAGGAATCCTAAGAAGAGGAGTGGGAGGAGCCGGGAAACCGACGTTCCAGGATAACGCACGCGCAGGACCCCCGGCTGAACGGAGGCCGTACCATCGGAAAAGTGAGGCACGAAGACGCAGACCGACCGCTCCCGGAACCGACCTCCGAGCCCTCGGCGCGGCGGCTGTGGTGGGAGATCGCGATCGTGCTCGCGCTCGGTCTCGGCCAGTCGGCGATCTACGCGATCGTCCAGCTCGCCTACCGGCTCACGGACGACACCCCGCTCGCCGATCAGACCGCGACGCTGAATCCCTCACGCAGCGACCGCGAGGTCTTCGACCTGATCTACCAGGTGCTGTCGATCGGCTTCTCGCTCGTGCCGGTGCTGCTCGTCTGCTTCCTGCTCTGGCAGCACCGTCGACCGCACCTCGCCCGTCTCGGCCTCGACGGCACACGCGTCGGCGTCGACATCGGCCGAGGCGCACTCCTCGTGCTGGCGATCGGCATCCCGGGCCTCGGCCTGTACGTCGTCGGCCGGGCACTGGGTCTGTTCGTCGCGGTGAACCCGGGCGGACTCGACGCCCACTGGTGGACGATCCCGATCCTGCTGCTGGCCGCCGCGCGAGCGTCGTTGCAGGAGGAGTTCGTCGTGCTCGGGTATCTCTTCGCCCGGCTCAAGCAGCTCGGATGGTCGCCCTGGACCATCATCATCGCGACCTCGGTGCTCCGGGCGACGTACCACCTCTATCAGGGACCCGGGGCCTTCATCGGCAACCTCGCGATGGGGCTGCTGTTCGGCTGGCTGTTCCTGCGCACCGGACGCCTGCTGCCGTTCCTCGTCGCGCACTTCCTGATCGACGCGACGGTGTTCGTCGGCTACCCGTGGGCGGCGGCGACGTGGCCGGCGCTCTTCGGCCTCCCGGGCTGATCGCCCGAGAAGCCCCGGCGATCCGCGCCCGCGTTCAGCCGGCGTTCGTGATCAGCACGGCGCCGATCGCCCACAGCACGATGATGCCGAGGGCGAGAAGCGCACGGGAGTCCCACTCGCGGCGGATCGGGGCATCCGCCCCGGTCGCCGCGTCCCAGCGGTCGCGGATCTCGGTGAGATCGCGGATCCCGGCCGGGGCCTTGGATGCTTCGCCCTCTGCCGCATCACGACGCGAGGGACGCGCGCGGGCGGGTCCGCCGTAGGCGCTGACGCGCGAGTCGTCGTCGAGGGAGAACTCGAGCTGCCAGCGGAAGTCCACATCGCGGACGCGGGCCCAGCCGAACGAGGTGCGCCGGAGCATGTTCTGCACGACCACACCGGCGTCGTCGACCCGCACCATGGACACGAAGCTCAGCTCGTACACGACCCACATGCCCAGCAGCACCCATGGCGCCACCAGGAGCATCTGCGTCCAGCTGCCCCGCACGACCGTGTCACCGAGCAGGAAGAGCGCGAGCGCGCCGGAGATCACGAGCACGGCCGTGCCCGAGGACGCGCGGAAGATCCGCACGCCCTCGGGCTTGTCGGCAGCGGTCACGCGCCGCTTCCGCCGAGCGGAATGGACGCGCCGGGGATCGCCTGGAGCAGGCGATCCGTGTACTCCTGCTGGGGGTTGGCGAAGATCTCGTCGACGGTGCCCTGTTCGACGATCCGGCCCTTCTCCATGACGCACACCAGGTCGCTCGACACGCGCACGACCGCGAGGTCGTGGGTGATGAACAGGTAGGTCAGGCCGAGCTCCGACTGCAGTTCGGCCAGGAGCTGCAGCACCTGGTCCTGCACGAGCACGTCGAGAGCCGAGACGGCCTCGTCGAGCACGATGATGTCGGGCTTGAGCGCGAGGGCACGGGCGATCGCCACGCGCTGCCGCTGACCGCCGGAGAGCTCGTTCGGGTAGCGCGTCGCCAGGGCCCGCGGAAGGGCGACCTGGTCGAGCAGCTCCTCCACGCGCTCGCGGTGCGAGGCACGATCGCCGACGCCGTGGATCTGCAGCGGCTCGGCGATGGTGTTGCCGATGTTGCGCAGCGGGTCGAGCGAGCCGTACGGGTCCTGGAACACGGGCTGCATGCGGCGGCGCAGACCGAACGCCTGCGCGTTCGACAGCTTCGACACGTCCTGCCCGTCGATCTCGATGGTTCCCGCGGTGGGCTCCTCGAGCTTGAGCACCATCTTCGCGACGGTGGACTTGCCCGAGCCGGACTCCCCGACCAGAGCCAGCGTCTTGCCCTTGGGGATCTCGAACGACACGCCGTCGACCGCGCGGAAGGCCTCGCTGCGGAAGCCGCCCTGACGGATCTTGTAGTCCTTCGTGAGCCCGGCCACCCGCACCGTCGGCGGGATGTCGGCGAGGTCGTCGAGGGTCTCGATGCCCCGATCCTCCACGACCGCCTGGATGCGCTGCGAGGCGACGCTGGGCGCCGCCGCGACGAGCCGCTTGGTGTACGGGTGCTGCGGATCCTCGAGGATCTGCCGGCTGGGGCCCGCCTCGACGATGTTGCCGCCGTTCATCACGATGATCTTGTCGGCGCGCTCGGCCGCTAGACCGAGGTCGTGCGTGATAAGCAGCACCGAGGTGCCCTTGTCGCGCGTCAGCGAAGCCATGTGATCGAGGATCACGCGCTGCACCGTCACGTCGAGGGCCGAGGTCGGCTCATCGGCGATCAGGAGCTTCGGATCGGCCGCGAGGCCGATGCCGATCAGCGCGCGCTGGCGCATGCCACCCGAGAACTGATGCGGGAACTGGTGCAGTCGACGCTCGGCGTCGGCGAGACCGGCCTGCTGCAGCACCTCGATCGCACGGGCCTTGACGGCCTGGCGACCCTGGGCGATGCCGTTGGCGCGGATCGCCTCCTTCACCTGGAAGCCGATGCTCCACACCGGGTTGAGGTTCGACATCGGGTCCTGCGGCACGAATCCGATGTCGCGGCCGCGCACGCCCTCGATGGCCGTGCGGCTCAGAGTGGTGAGCTCGCGACCCTCGAGGGTGATCGATCCGCCGGTGACCGTGCCGGTGCCGGGCAGCAGGTTGACGATCGCGGTGGCGGTCGTGGACTTGCCGGAACCCGACTCCCCCACGATCGCGACGGTCTCGCCCGGGAAGACGTCGAAGCTGATGCCGTGGAGCACTTCGCGCAGACCCTCCTGGGTGCGGAAGGCGACCTTGAGGTCGCGGATGCTCAGCAGGGGCGCCTGATCGGTGATGCGCTCGCTCATCGGCGTGCCCTCGCCTTCGGGTCGAGGGCGTCTCGGATGAGCTCACCCAGGGTCACGAACGCGAGCACCGCGAGGGTCAGCGCGATCGACGGATAGATGAGCGCCATCGGGGCGACACGGAGCGATGCCTGGGCATCACTGATGTCGTTACCCCATGACATCACGTCGCTGCCCAGACCGACACCGAGGAACGACAGCGTGGCCTCGGCCACGATCGCCGCCGCGAGGCCAAGCGTCGAGACGACGAGCAGCGGCGCGATCGCGTTCGGGATGACGTGGTTGAGCAGAATCTTGAACTTCGACTGGCCGAGAGCCTGCGACGCCACGACGAAGTCCGCCTGACGCACGCGCAGCACTTCTGCTCGCACGACACGGGCCGTGGAGGCCCAGGCGAACCCGCCGATCGCGAGCGCCAGCGTCCAGACCGAACGCGAGTCGCGGAACACCGTCATGACGACGACGGCCGCGAGGATGTACGGGATCGCGAAGAAGATGTCACCGATGCGCGACAGCAGACCGTCGAGCCATCCGCCGTAGAAACCGGCGAGTGCGCCCATGATCAGGCCGAGGAACGACGAGATCACGGTCGCGATGAGGCCGACCGCGAGAGACGTCTGCGCACCCCAGGCGATGCGGGCGTAGATGTCGCAGCCCTGGAACGTGAAGCCGAGCGGGTGCCCGGCAGCCGGGCCGCCGTTGCTGTTCGCCAGATCGCAGGAGTCCGGTGCGGTGGCGGTGAACAGCGTCGGCCACACCGCCATCAGCAGGAACACGAGTCCGAGGACGACGGAGAACCAGAACAGCGGACGACGGCGCAGGTCGCTCCAGGCGTCGCGCCACAGGTTGCTGGGCTTCTCGGAGATGCGGACAGCGTCTACCGCGATCGACTCGGTCTCGACCGGGGCGACGTAGTGCTTCTGGGTCGTGGGGTCAGGCATAGCGGATCCTCGGGTCGAGCAGACCGTAGAGCAGGTCGATGAGCAGGTTCACCAGGACGTACAGGATGACGAACACGGTGACGAACGAGACCACGGTCGGTCCCTCACCGCGCTGGATGGCCTGGAACAGGGTGTTTCCGACGCCGGGCACGTTGAAGATGCCCTCGGTGACGGTCGCGCCGACGAGCAGCACGCCGAAGTTGGTGGCGGAGTTCGTGATCACGGGGATCAGCGAGTTGCGCAGCACGTGCACGGGGATCACGCGACCGCGCGAGAGGCCCTTGCTGTAGGCGGTGCGCACCCAGTCCTGGTTGAGGGTGTCGATGACGGAGCTTCTCATCAGGCGCATGCTCACGGCGTACAGGCTGAAGCCGAGCACGATGGCGGGGAGCCAGAGACCGCCCCAGTCGTTGTCGGCGCCGACGGTCGGTTTGAACCACCCGAGCTTGATCGCGAGGAAGTACTGCGCGAGGAACGCCACGACGAAGATCGGGATCGCGATCGCGACGAGCGCGACCATGAGCGACACGTTGTCGAAGATCTTGCCCTTGCGCAGCGCCGAGACCGTTCCGATGATGATCGCGAGCGTGAACTCGATTCCGATCGCCATGACCGCGAGGCGACCGGTGACCGGGAGCGTCGCGGCGAGCACGGCGGAGACCGGACGGCCCGAGAACGTGTTGCCGAGGTCGCCCTGGAACACACCGGTGATGTAGTACCAGTACTGCACGATGAACGGGTCGTTCAGGTGGTACTGCTCGCGCAGCTGCTCGACGACCGCCGGGTTGGGGGTCTTGTCGCCGAACAGGGCGAGGATCGGGTCGCCGGGCATGGCGAACACCAGGAAGTAGATGAGCAGGGTGGCACCGAAGAAGACCGGGATCACCTGCAGGAGACGTCTCAGGATGTAACCGAGCATCCGCTGTCCCTTCTGAAGGGGGGAGTAAGAAGACCGTGCGAACACAAGCCTGTGAGGCGGTGACGAAAATCGTCACCGCCTCACAGGTGAAGTGCCGTTAGATCTTACTCGCCGGCCTTCGTGATCTCGTAGTACAGCGGGACGGAGTTCCAGCCGAACGTGACGTTGTCCACGTTCTCGCTGAATCCACCGGTCACGTTGGAGTACCACAGCGGGATGGCGGGCAGGTCCTGGAAGAGGACCTCCTGAGCCTTGGTGAAGTCCTCGATCTGCGCGTCGGAGTCGGGGTTGCTGATGCCGGCCGAGATGAGCTCGTCGAACGCGGGGTTCGAGTAGTCACCGTCGTTGGAACCGGCGCCCGTGGCGTAGAGCGGTCCGAGGAAGTTGTACAGACCCGGGTAGTCCGCCTGCCAGCCCGAACGCGCAGCCGTGGTGATGGTGCGGTCGTTGATCTTCGTGCGAAGGTCCTGGAAGGTGGGGTACGGGTCGCCCGAGGCGCTGATGCCGAGGTTGTTCTTGATCTGGTTGCTCACCGCGTCGACCCAGGCGTCGTGCCCGCCGTCGGCGTTGTACGCGATCTTGAAGTCACCCTCCCACGGCGAGATGGCGTCGGCCTCGGCCCACAGCTCCTTCGCCTTCTCCGGGTTGAAGTCGAGAACCTCGCTACCGGGGACCGAGTCCGACCAGCCGGCGATGACCGGCGAGGTGAAGTCGGCGGCCGGGGTGCGCGAGCCCGAGAAGATGGTCTCGGTGATCTCTTCGCGGTTGATCGCCATCGAGAGCGCCTGACGACGCAGCTTGCCCTCTTCGCCCGAGAAGTGCGGGAGGAACTGGCCGATGGTGAACGACTGGAACACGGCCGAGGGCTGGTTCACGGCGCGGTCGCCGAGCTCGTCGGTGAAGACGGCCAGCGAGTTCGTCGGGATCGCGTCGATGACGTCGACCTCGTTCGAGAGCAGGTCGGCGTAGGCCGCTTCCTGCGTCGCGTAGAACTTGATCGTCAGACCGCCGTTGGCTGCCTTGCGGCCGCCTTCGTAGTCGTCGTTGCGGACGAGGTCGATCTGCACGTCGTGCTGCCACGCGTCGTCGCCGTCGATCTTGTACGGGCCGTTGCCGATCGGGTTCTGACCGAACGCGTCCATGTCCTCGAAGGCCACGTCCGGGAGCGGGTAGAACGCCGAGTAGCCGAGACGCAGAGCGAAGTCGGAGGCCGGCTTGTTCAGCGCGATCGTGAAGGTGTAGTCGTCGACCTGCTCCAGGCCCGTGAGCTCGGAGTCCTCGTCGTAGCTGAAGCCCTCGATGTCCTCGAAGAAGTAGCTCGACAGGTGGCCGTTGGAGAGCTTCGCGCCCTCGTTCCACGCCTTGATGAAGTTGTCGGCGGTGACCTCTTCACCGTCGGTGAAGGTGAGGCCTTCCTTGATCTTGACCGTGAGGTGCTGCGGGTCCTCGGTCGTGATCTCCTCGGCGACGTCGTTGACGGGCTCGCCGTCGGCGTCGTAGTAGATGAGCCCTGCGAAGATCTCGTCGAGGATCTTTCCGCCGCCGACCTCGTTGGTGTTGGTCGGGATCAGCGGGTTCTCCGGCTCCGAGCCGTTCGTGGTGATGATGGCGTCCGGGTTCGCCTCGCCCGCGGCGCTGCCGCCGTCGGAGTCGTTTCCACCACCGCTCGCGCAGCCCGCGAGCGCCAGGGCGCCGATCGCGAACAGCGCGGTGCCCGCAAGGGCGATCTTGTTGCGCTTCACTATGTGTCCTCCTAGGACGTGTACTTCTGACTGCGCGCTCATCGTCGAGCACGTAGGGATATTTCAGAGTATCCCGGCATCTGGCGCCCGACGCGCCCGGCTAATCAACCGTTACTGAGTGGTGACCATCTGAAACATCGCCGAAACACACGGCAACACGCCGTAAAACTTCCGACGGCACCGCCTCCGGGAGGAAACGGTGCCGTCGACGTGTTATCGGATCAGGCGAACGCCTCGATCGGCGGGCAGGCGCACACGAGGTTCCGGTCGCCGTACGCCTGGTCGATGCGCCGCACCGGAGGCCAGTACTTGCCGGCGATCAACGCGTGCACCGGATAGGCGGCCTCCTCGCGGGTGTACGCGTGCGTCCACTCCCCCGCGATCAGCGACACGGCCGTGTGCGGTGCGTGCACGAGCGGGTTGTCGTCGGCCGGCCAGCGACCCGCCGCCACGGCATCCGCCTCGGCCTTGATCTGGATCATCGCCTCGATGAACCGCTCGATCTCGCCCAGGTCCTCCGACTCGGTCGGCTCGACCATCAGGGTTCCCGCGACCGGGAACGACATGGTCGGCGCGTGGAAGCCGTAGTCGATCAGGCGCTTCGCGACGTCGTCGACGGTGATGCCCGTCGCCTCCTTCAGCGGGCGCAGGTCGAGGATGCACTCGTGCGCGACCCGACCGTTCTCGCCCGTGTAGAGCACCGGGTAGTGCTCGCCCAGGCGAGCGGCGATGTAGTTCGCCGACAGCACGGCCGCAGCGGTCGCGCGCCGCAGGCCCGCACCGCCCATCATCCGCACGTACGCCCACGAGATCGGGAGCACGCCCGCCGAGCCGTAGGGGGCGCCCGAGACGGCCCCACCGGCGAAGACGTGGCCTCCCGCGTGCTCCGCGCGCTGCGCGAGCGGGTGCGAGGGCAGGTAGGGCGCGAGATGCGCCTTGGCCGCGACCGGTCCGACACCCGGTCCGCCGCCGCCGTGCGGGATCGCGAAGGTCTTGTGCAGGTTGAGGTGCGAGACGTCGCCGCCGAGGTCGCCGAAGCGGGCGTAGCCGAGCAGCGCGTTCAGGTTCGCACCGTCGACGTACACCTGACCTCCCGCATCGTGCACGGCGGAGGTGATCTCGACCACGTCGTGCTCGTACACGCCGTGGGTCGACGGGTAGGTGATCATCAGCGCCGAGAGCTCCTCGGCGTGCACCTGGATCTTCGCCCGCAGATCGTCGAGGTCGACGTTGCCGAGCTCGTCGCACGCGACGACGACGACCTTCATCCCGGCGAGCACGGCCGACGCGGCGTTCGTTCCGTGCGCCGACGACGGGATCAGGCACACCGTGCGCTGCTCGTCGCCGTTCGCGAGGTGGTAGCCGCGGATCGCCAGGAGCCCTGCGAGTTCGCCCTGCGAGCCGGCGTTGGGCTGCAGCGACACCGCGTCGTATCCGGTGACCTCGGCCAGCCAGGCCTCGAGCTGATCGATCAGCTCGAGGTAGCCGGCGACGTCGGATGCCGGGGCGAACGGGTGGATGCCCGCGAACTCGGGCCACGTGATCGCCGCCATCTCTGTGGCCGCGTTGAGCTTCATCGTGCACGAGCCCAGCGGGATCATGCCGCGGTCGAGCGCGTAGTCGCGGTCGGCGAGGCTCTTGAGGTAGCGCATCATCGCCGTCTCGCTGCGGTGTGCGTGGAAGACGGGGTGCGTGAGGAACTCCTCCCGGCGGAGCAGCCCCTCGGGCAGGGCGTTCGCGTCATCGACGAAGGCGAACGCTCGCTCGGCGCGGCCCCCGAAGACGCGGGCGACCTGCAGCAGTTCGTCGACGGTCGTGGTCTCGTCGACCGAGATGCCCACGGTGTCGGCATCCGCCGCATGCAGCAGGATGCCGTAGCCGTGGTGCGCCTGCTCGACGTACTCGGCCGCGCGCCCGGGGACGCGCACCTGCAGCGTGTCGAAGAACGCGTCGTGCACGACGTCGGCGCCGTCTTCGACGAGCCAGGAGCGCAGCAGCCCCGCCTTGCCGGCGACGCTCCGGGCGATCGCCGTCAGGCCGTCGGGTCCGTGATAGACCGCGTACATCGACGCCATGACCGCGAGCAGCACCTGCGCGGTGCAGATGTTCGAGGTCGCCTTCTCGCGCCGGATGTGCTGCTCGCGCGTCTGCAGCGAGAGGCGGTACGCGGGCTTGCCGTCGGCATCGACCGACACACCGACGAGGCGGCCGGGGAGCTGACGCTCGAGACCGGCGCGCACCGCCATGTACCCGGCGTGCGGGCCGCCGAAGCCCATCGGCACGCCGAAGCGCTGGGTCGTGCCCACGGCGACGTCGGCACCGAGGGCTCCCGGCGAGGTGAGAAGGGTCAGCGCGAGCAGGTCGGCCGCGACGACCGCCAGGCCACCGGCGAGATGCGCCGCATCGATCACGGCGGACGGATCCCACACGCGACCGGAGGCACCGGGGTACTGCACGAAGACGCCGAACAGGTCGGCCGGCAGCTGCTCGCCCGCGGCGAAGTCCACCGTGACGAGACGGATGCCGACGGCATCCGCCCGGTTCTCGAGGAGCGCGCGCGTCTGCGGGAGCGCGTCGGCGTCGACCGCGAACACGTCGGTCTTGGCCTTCGACGCACGGCGTGCGAGGAGCATGCCCTCGGCGACGGCCGTGGACTCGTCGAGCATCGACGCGTTGGCGGTGGAGAGCCCGGTGAGGTCGGCGACCATCGTCTGGAAGTTGATGAGCGCCTCGAGGCGGCCCTGCGAGATCTCGGGCTGGTACGGCGTGTAGGCCGTGTACCACGACGGGTTCTCGAGCACGTTGCGCTGGATCACCTGCGGGGTGATCGTTCCGTAGTAACCGAGACCGATCATCGGCCGGTTCACCGTGTTGCGCGCGGCGAGGGAGCGCAGTTCCGCGAGCGCCTCGGTCTCGCTGGCGGCGGCGGGGATGCTGCTGTCCGCGAGCGCGGACTCCGACGGCGCGGCCGTGAAGATCGACGACGGCACCGCCTCGGTCATCAGCGCTTCGAGCGGCCCCTCGGGGTCGACGTCGGGCCCGATGCCGAGCGCATCGAGCATCCGACGCTGGGCGTCGGCCGTGGGTCCGATATGACGATCGGCGAAAGAGACCACGTGCGGATCAGCCCTCCGTGAGTGCGACGTAGGCGTCGCGGTCGAGCAGTCCGTCGGGCGCTCCGCCCGCGACGGAGACCTTGATGAGCCATCCGCCCGCGAAGGGCTCGGCGTTGACGAGCGAGGGATCGTCGACGACCGCGTCGTTGACCTCGACGACGGTGCCGGTCACGGGCGCGTACAGCTCGCCCACCGACTTGGTCGACTCGATCTCGCCGACGACGGTGCCCGCGGCGACCTCGGTGCCCACGGCGGGCAGTTCGACGAAGACCACGTCACCGAGCTTGTCGGCGGCGTAGTCGGTGATGCCGACGGTGAGGGTGTCGCCCTCCACGGCGATCCACTCGTGCTCCTCGGTGTAGTGCAGGGTGCTGAGATCGGTCATTTCGTCCTCCGGTAGAAAGGCAGAGCGGTCACGGTCGCGGGGATCCTCGTCCCCCGCACATCCAGGAATACTGCGGTTCCCTCTTCCGCGGAAGAAGGGGTCACGTAGGCCATCGCGATCGGATGGCCGAGAGTGGGGCTGAGCGCACCGCTGGTGATCTCGCCGAGCGGGGTGCCGTCGGCATCGACGACGCCGTAGCCGGCCCGGCCGGCGCGCTTGCCCTCGGCGACGAGCCCCACGAGCACGGGGGCGTCGGCCGCGGCATCCACCGCGTCCTTGCCGATGAAGCTCGACTTGTCGGCGGCGACGACCCGGCCGAGCCCCGCCTGCGCGGGCTTGGTCTCGGTCGTCAGCTCGTGCCCGTAGAGCGGCATCCCCGCCTCGAGGCGGAGGGTGTCTCGGGCGGCGAGCCCGGCCGGCACGAGACCGTGCGGCTCACCGGCGACGAGAAGCGAGTCCCACAGCACCGCGGCATCGTCGGTGCGCACGAGGAGTTCGAAGCCGTCCTCGCCCGTGTACCCGGTGCGGGCGATGAGCAGGGGCTCGTCGCGGAACGTGGCCTGGGCCCAGGCGTAGTACTTCTGCTCGCCCCACGGCACGCTGAGCGCGTCGATCCCCTCCGTGTCGGCCAGGATCGCCTGCGCCGCCGGGCCCTGCACCGCGATCAGGGCGAAGGAATCGGAGACGTCCTCGACGTCGACGCCCCGGTCGCCCAGGAAACCGGCGAAGCTGCGCTCCTCGCCCTCCGCGCGCTCCTGCTGCCGCTCGATGATCGACGGGAACGAGCGCACGCGCGAGGCGAAGGCGGAGTCGACGAATCCGCGGTTGCCGGCGTTCGCGATCACCAGGAACCGGTCGTCGGCGAGGCGGTAGGCGATGACGTCGTCGATGATCCCCCCGTCGGCGGCCAGCACGAGCGAGTACTTCGCCTTGCCGACGGGCATCGCCGAGATGCGACCGGCGAGCGCGTAGTCGAGGAACTCCCCCGCATACGGCCCGGTGACGAGGAACTCCGCCATGTGCGAGATGTCGAAGAGACCGGCCGACTGCCGCACCGCGTGGTGCTCGGCGAGGTCGGACGTGTAGCGCACCGGCATCTGCCAGCCGCCGAAATCGGTGAACGATGCGCCGAGTGCCTCATGGCGCTCGCGGAGCGGGGTGTAACGGGGATCGGACATGGAGTTCTCCCGGATGCAGACGGGCGGAACGACGGCAGCGCCGTTCCTCGGAACTCCCCCTCTGTCATGGGCCTGAGAGTTTCGCCCGCGCTGACGCAGGGCTTTCACCGTCGGCGGATCCCCCCGACGGGCGGGATCGCTTTTCAGAGTGGCCGGAACCGCGCGGTACGCGTACCTGAGAGATTGGCGGGGAGGCTTGCTCCTTCGGTGCCCGGCTGCGTTCGCCGGGGCTCTCCCGCGGGGGTCGTTCGGCCCGTGTTCGATTGTGCGCCCAGTCTAGCGGGTCTCCGCCGCGAGCTCCCGCCTGACCTCGTCGCGCAGGCGACCGAGATTCTCGGGCTCCGGCGCGGCACCCAGCAGCGTCTTCGTGTAGGCGTGCTGCGGGTTCAGGATCACCTCGTCGGCCGGGCCGCGCTCGACCACATCGCCCTTGTAGAGCACCATGATCTCGTCGGAGAAGTGCCGGGCGGTGGCGAGATCGTGGGTGATGTAGAGCACGCCGAGGTCGTCTTCGCGCTGCAGATCCGCGAGCAGGTTGAGCACCCCGAGTCGGATCGACACGTCGAGCATCGAGACCGGCTCATCGGCGACGATGAACCGCGCGCCCGGGGCGAGCGCACGCGCGATCGCGACACGCTGACGTTGCCCGCCCGAGAGCTCGTGGGGCTTGCGCTCGGCGAAGCTCTTCGCCGGCGACAACCGCACGCGGTCCAGCAGCTCCAGGGCACGCTCGTGCACCTGCGCGCCGCTCCACTCGGGGTGGTGGATGCGCAGCGGCCGCTCGAGGTGGTGGACGATCGAGTGGAACGGGTTCAGTGAGGCGAACGGGTCCTGGAACACCATCTGCACGTCGGAGCGATAGCGGGCGAGCGACTGCCCCCGTGTGCCGGTCTCGGTTTCGTCGAGCAGGATCTGCCCGCTCGTCGGCGTCTCGAGCTTCATGAGCATGCGCGCGATCGTGGACTTGCCCGACCCGGACTCCCCGACCAGCGCGATCGTCCTGCCCGCCTCGAGCGTGAAGGAGACGTCCTTCACCGCGTGCAGGATGCTGGTCTTGAAGCCCGACCGCAGGTGGAAGTCCTTCGTGAGGTGCCGCGCCTCGAGCGTGCGCGCGGCGGCACCGCCATCCGTGTGAGCGCTCATCGCACCTGCTCCTGACTCTCGTGCATTCCGGTGCGGACGAAGTCCCCGCGCTCTCCGCGCAGACTGGGGAAGCTCGACAGCAGCCGCTTCGTGTACTCGTGCTGCGGAGATCGGTAGATCTCCTCGGCGGTTCCCTGCTCGACGATCTCGCCCTGCAGCATCACGGCGATGCGGTCGGAGATCTCGATCAGCATCGGCAGGTCGTGGGTGATGAAGATCACCGCGAAGCCGAGCTTCTCGCGCAGCCGCATGATCTCGCGGATGATCCCGCGCTGCACGACCACGTCGAGCGCCGTCGTGGGCTCGTCCATGATCATGACCTGCGGGTCGAGGGCCAGAGCCATCGCGATCATCATGCGCTGACGCATGCCGCCCGAGAGCTCGTGCGGGAAACTCGTCAGTCGCGCGGGGTCGACGCCCACCAGTGTCAGCAGCTCCTCGGCGCGCTCCTTCTTCGCCGCGCGCGTCATACCCGGGCGATGCGTGTCGAAGATGTCGTAGATCTGGGCCCGGACGTCGATCACGGGATTGAGCGAGTTCATCGCGCCCTGGAACACCATCGAGATCTTGTCCCAGCGGAAGGCCCGCAGACCGTCGTCGCGCAGGCCGACGATGTCGATGTCGTCGCCGTCGCGGTCGTGGAAGACGATCTCCCCGCTCGTCATGAGGGCCGGAGCCTTGAGCAGCCGATTCATGCCGTAGGCGAGCGTGGTCTTGCCGCACCCCGACTCCCCCGCGAGACCGAGGATCTCGCCGCGGTGGAGGGTCAGCGAGACGTTGCGGACGGCCTTGACCGGCGGATCGACCTCGTACTCGATCGAGACGCCTCGGGCGGTGAGGACGGCGTCGCTCATGCCGCGACCCCCTTCGTCTTGGCTGCCCGGCGCACGCGTCGTGCGGCATCCGGCGCGTTGCGCAGCTTCGGGTTGATGATCTCGTCGATGGCGAAGTTGATCAGCGCGAGCCCCGCGCCGAGGAGCGCGATCATGACGCCCGGCGGCACGAACCACCACCACGCTCCGCGTCCGAGTGCCTGCCCGGACTGCGCGTCGTTGAGGATCGTGCCCCACGTGATCGAGGAGTTCGGGCCGAGCCCCAGGTACGACAGGCCCGCCTCGCCGAGGATCGCGAAGATGATCGCGAAGAGGAACTGCGCGGTCAGCAAGGGCAGGAGGTTCGGCATGATCTCGACGAGGATCACCCGGAACGATCGCTCACCGGCCACCTTCGCGGCCGACACGTAGTCGCGGGTACGGAGCGAGCGCGTCTGCAGCCGCAGCACGTACGCGGCACCCGCCCACGACGTGATGCCGAGCACGAACGCCACCAGCTGCCAACTGCGCTGCGGCACGAACGACGCGATCACCATCACGAGCGGCAGGCCGGGGATGACGATCATCACGTTGGTGATGAGGGCGAGTCCGTCTTCGCGCCACCCGCCGAGGTATCCGGCGAGCACACCGAAGAGCAGCGACAGCACGATCGCGATGCCGCCGGCGGTGACGCCGACGAGCAGTGAACCCTGCGCGCCGATCGCGAGCTGGGCGAGCATGTCGTTGCCGAGCTTGGTCGTGCCCAGCCAGTGCTCGGCGGAGGGCGGCTGCAGGGCTGCGTTGTCGGTGCTCCGCGGGTTCTGCGTGAAGAACGGCGCGATGATCGCGAACAGCGTGATCGCGAGCACGAGCACGAGGCCGGTCACGAACTTCGCCGAGCGGGTGGGCATCAGTCCGCGTCCCCGCCTCGATCGGCCGGTCGCGGTGGCGAGCGTCATGGTCGTGGCAGGCGTGTCGGTCGGCTGCTCCTTGACGATCTGCATCGGGGTGAGCTTGGTGTCAGACATTCTGGCGAGCCCTCGGGTCGATGAATCCGTAGATGAGATCCATGAAGAAGTTGGCGGCGAGCACGGTGATCGTGATGACGAGGAAGAGTCCCTGCATCAGCGCGTAATCGTTGTTGGTGACGGCCTGGAACATCAGCTTGCCGATGCCCGGGTAGGTGAAGACCTGCTCCATGACGATGGACCCGGCGACCACGAACCCGAGGGTGATCGAGAAGCCCGCGATCGATGGGATGGCCGCGTTGCGCGCGGCGTAGGTGGTGAGGATGCGCCGGGGACGCAGCCCCTTGGCCTCGGCGGTGAGAACGTAGTCCTCGGCGAGGGTCGAGACCATCATGTTGCGCATGCCGAACAGCCATCCGCCCACCGAGCTGATCACGATCGTGACCGCGGGGAGGATCGCGTGCGAGACGGCGTTCGTGAAGAACGCCCAGGTCGGCTCCGGGCCGTCCGGGAAGTCGAAGACGTCGTAGCCCCCGAAGATCGGGAACCAGCCGAGGCCGACCGCGAACACGGCGACGAGGATGAGCGCCATCCAGAAGTACGGGATCGACTGCAGCACGGTCGTGGCGGGGATCAGGTGATCGACCCACGTGCCGCGCTTCCACCCCGCCCAGGCGCCGAGCACGACGCCGAGGATGAACGAGATCACGGTCGCGGTGCCGACGAGGATCAGCGTCCACGGCAGCGCCTGCCCGATGAGCTCGGTTACCGGGGTCGGGAACTTCGTCACCGAGACGCCCAGGTCGCCCTGGAACATCCGCCCCCAGTAGGAGAGGTACTGCTCCCACAGCGAGGAGTCGTCGCCCCCGAGGAGGAGCTTGATGTTGCGGATGGTCGTCTCCGAGACGTCACCGCCCGCGCGTTGCATTTTGGCGATCATGATGTCGGCGGGATTGCCCGGCATCATGCGGGGAAGCAGGAAGTTGATGGAGATCGCGGCCCACAGCGTGAAGGCGTAGAACCCGATCCGTCGTGCATAGAACTTCATGTGCGTCTTCCTTGACTTCCTGCTTCCCCGTTGGCGGTGCTTACTCGACCGGCTGCAGATGCGTCAGGACGTAGCCCGCCGCGATCGCGCCCCAGGACGGCGGGAACGCGTACAGGTCGTCCTCCGTCGGCCAGCCCGTGTAGTCCTTCGTGTTGTAGAAGGTCTGGGTGGCGTTGATCACCAGCGGGATGTAGGGGAGGTCGCGCACGATCTCGGTCTGGATCGTCGCGTACAGCTCCTTCTTCGTCGCCTCGTCGTTCGTGCTGATCGCGGACTGGATCGCGGCGTCGACGGTCGGGTTGTCGTAGCGGCTGAAGTTCCAGCGCCCGGTGGGGATCTCCTCGCCGACGGGGCCGGTCGAGGCGACGGCGGTGCCGCCGAACCAGTCGCGGTAGATCTGGAACGGATCGGCGACCGAGGTGCCGATCATGCCGCCGACGATGAGCTGGTACTCCCCGCTCTGACGGGTGTCGGAGAACTCCTGCCACTGCACGGTCGAGGCGTTGATCTTGATCCCCGCGGCCTCGGCCTGCTCGGCGATGAGCTTCGCGGCGTCGTTGTAGTCGGTCCATCCGTCGACCGAGGTCAGGCTGAGCTCGACGGGCACGCCGTCCTTCTCGTAGATGCCGTCGGAGCCCTTCGTGTAGCCGGCGGCCTCGAGGATCGATCCGGCCTCGGCCGCGTCGGCCTCCTGCGGGCTGAGCTCATTCGCGGGGTCGGCGACCCACTTCTCGTCGCGCGGCAGCAGGGCGTAGGTGGGCGAGATCTCGGCGGTCAGGTCGACGAACGCCTTCTCCTTGATGGTGCCGCGATCGATCGCGGCGTTGAGCGCCTGGCGCACGGCGACGTCGGTCTGCGGACCGGTGCAGCCGAGGTCGGCGTTGGAGCAGGTGTAGAGCACCGTCGGGTCCTGCGGCGTGTTGATCCAGTCGATCGCGCCGTTCGCGGTGACGTCATCCGGGTTCGGGATGAACATGCCGGTCCAGTCGAGCTTTCCGGCCGCGAGCAGGTCCTGCGCGGTCTGGTTGTTGTCGACCGCGATGTACTGCACCTTCTTGACGCCGAGGTCGGCGGCGTCGCGGAAGTTCTCGTTCGCGACCAGGGTGTACGACTCGCTCGTGGTCTTGTCGACGACGTAGGCGCCGGATCCGACCGGGTCCTCGTTGGCGAAGTTGGCGTAGTCGTCGACGTCCTTCCAGATGTGCTCGGGGAGGATGTACGTCGAGCCGAGCCGCTGGAACTCGGTGGTGTACTGCGCGCTGTCGTAGGTGAGCACGACGGTGGTGTCGTCGGTGGCCTCGGCCGACACCAGCCCGTTGGCGTCGGGACTGTTGGCCTCGTATCCGAACGAGAACGCGACGTCGGCCGCGGTGAGGGGCTCGCCGTCGCTCCACTTGAGGTCGGGCTTGATGGTGACGGTGATCACCGTGCCGTCCTCGTTGTACTCGTAGGTGTCGCCGATGAGGCCGACGGGCTCGGTGTCCGCGGTCTTGTTGAAGAAGAACAGCGGCTCGTAGATGGGGCCGAGCGCACCGTGGAGCACGGTGGGCGCGAAGGGGTTGTAGTTGGCCGTGATCGGGGTCTGGCTGCCCGCCCAGACGCGGAGGGCGCGGTCGCCGTTCGCGTCGGAGTCGCCGCTGCCGCCCGAACCGCAGGCGGTCAGGCCCAGAGCGAGGACGGATGCCCCCGCTACCGCGGTGAGCGCGATCTTGCGCTTGCCATTACGGATCATTCTTGATTCCTCTCGGTGCTGCACTGCAGGAGGGGTGCTCCGGGTGTGGAGCCGATCCTCGGGGGTGGGGATCGTGGCCGTCGTCGGCTGCTCTGCCGAGCGACGGGGTTTGTTAGGACAGTAACCTAACAAACCCCGTCCGGGGGGACAAGAGTTCTCTCCGCCGTCACATAACGTTTCGGACTCGACGCCGCGGAGCGTCATCCACTCGCACTAAGTGTCTCGATGACACTAAGATCGAGACGGAGGTTAAGGTAACTATGACTCGAACTGACGGCATCCGCGTCGCGGGATCCACCGTGATCCTGACGCTGCGCCCGTCGGCGCTGGGCACTCCCGCGCTCGCGCTGCCCCTCGTGCGACGCACGCGCGAACCCTTCGCCGACCGCTGGGCACTGCCCGGCGGGTGGATCGCCCCCGACGAATCCCCGATCGACACCGCCGCGCGCACGCTCGCCGAGACCACGGGCCTCACCCCGTCGTATCTCGAGCAGCTGTACGCCTTCGGCGCCGTCGACCGCTCCCCCACGCGCGTGATCTCGATCGTGTACTGGGCGCTCCTGCGTCAGGACGAGGTTCTCGCGCAGAGCGCCGCGCACCGGGCATCCGGGCGCGCGCCCGAGAACGTCGAATGGTTCGACGTCGATGCGCTCCCCGAACTCGCCTTCGATCACGCCGACATCATCGAGTACGCCCTGTGGCGCCTGCGCAGCAAGGTCGGCTACAGCCGCGTGGCGCACGGCTTCCTCCCCTCCGAGTTCACGCTCGCCGACCTGCGCGAGGCCTACGAGGCGATCCTCGGCCGGCAACTCGATCCCGCCAACTTCCGGCGCCAGGTCGAGGCGACCGGCAACCTCATCCCCACCGACCGCTTCCGCACCGGCAGCCACCGTCCCGCCCGCCTGTACCGCGACAACACCGACGTCGAACTGGCCGCCCGCGGCCCCCTCGGTCCCGAAGAAACGAGCATCCGATGAGCATCACCTTCGTCCCCGCACCCGCCGTCCCGCCGCGAGACGGCTCGGTCGATCACGCGATCCAGGCGATCGTCACCGGCGCGTCCGTCGACGAGACCTGTACCACCGACCTCGCCGTCGGCCCCTGGGACTTCGACACCCGCCCCGGGTACGGACCCGGGTCGTCGATGGGCGACGTGATCCCCACCGGAGCTCCGCGTCAGGGAGAGCTCCCCGTCGCCTACCGCGAGGCGGACGAGGCCGAGCTCGATGAACGCATCCGCGCCGCCAAGCAGACGCTCGGCGACCGCGTGGTCGTGCTGGGACACTTCTACCAGCGCGAGGAGGTCGTGCGCCACGCCGACTACGTGGGTGACTCCTTCCAGCTCGCCACGGCGGCCAAGGGCCGACCGGATGCCGAGGCGATCGTGTTCTGCGGCGTGCACTTCATGGCCGAGACCGCCGACCTGCTCTCGGGCCCCGACCAGGCCGTGATCCTTCCGAACCTCGCGGCCGGCTGCTCGATGGCCGATATGGCCGACATCGATCAGGTCGAGGAGTGCTGGGAGCAGCTCGAAGACGTGCTCGGCGATCTCGACGCGATCGACGAGGACGGACGCGTGCCGGTCATCCCGGTCACCTACATGAACTCCTCCGCTGCGATCAAGGGATTCGTGGGTCGCCACGGCGGCATCGTCTGCACGTCGTCCAATGCGCAGACCGTGCTCGAGTGGGCGTTCGAGCGCGGACGCCGTGTGCTGTTCTTCCCCGACCAGCACCTCGGCCGCAACACCGCCAAGGCGATGGGAGTGCCGCTCGAGCAGATGCCGATGTGGAACCCGCGCAAGCCCCTCGGCGGGTCGAGCGCCGAGGTCCTCGAGGACTCCCGGGTGATCCTGTGGCACGGCTTCTGCTCGGTGCACCGCCGGTTCACGGTCGGGCAGATCGAGCAGGCGCGCGCCGAGCACCCGGGCGTGCGGGTGATCGTGCATCCGGAGTGCCCGATGGAGGTCGTGGATGCGGCCGACGAGGCGGGATCGACCGACTACATCCGACGCGCGATCGATGCGGCGACCGAACCCACGACGTTCGCTATCGGCACCGAGATCAACCTCGTCAAGCGACTGGCCGCGCAGTACCCGCAGCACGAGATCTTCTGCCTCGACCCGGTCGTGTGCCCGTGCTCGACGATGTACCGCATCCACCCCGGCTACCTCGCCTGGGTGCTCGAGGAGTTCGTCGCGGGCCGCACTCCGAACCGGATCACCGTCACGTCCGACGTCGCCGACCCCGCGCGCGTCTCCTTGGAGCGGATGCTCGCCGCGAAGCCGCCGGTGGTTGCGAGCGCGCGATGAACGTCATCGTGGTGGGCTCGGGCGTCGCGGGCCTCACCGCGGCCCTGCACGCGCATGAGGCGGGTCACACCGTCACGGTGGTGACGAAGGGCACGCTCGGCGACGGATGCACGGGGTACGCGCAGGGCGGAGTCGCGGGTGTCTACGGGGCGGGCGACTCGGCTGCCCTGCACGCCGCCGACACGATGACCGCGGGAGCCGGTCTGTCGGACGAGGCGGCGGTCGGGGTGCTCGTCGCGGACGGCGCCGCTCGGATCGCCGAACTGATCGCCCGCGGAGCAGCCTTCGACCGCTCCCCCGACGGCGCGCTCCTGCTCGCTCGCGAAGCCGCGCACAGCCACGCGCGCATCGTGCACGCGGGCGGCGACGCCACCGGCGCCGAGATCGCCCGTGCCCTCACCGCCGCCGTGCGCGGAACCGGGATGGCGGTCGTCGAGCACGCGTTCCTCGTCGACCTGATCGTCGACGGGGCTGCCGTGCGCGGCATCCGTCTGCTGCGCGACGGGCAGTCGGACGAGTTCGACGCGGATGCCGTCGTGCTCGCGACCGGAGGCGCCGGGCACCTCTACGCGCACACCACGAATCCCGACGGCACGACCGGTGACGGCATCGCCGCCGCCCTGCGCGCGGGCGTGGCGGTCGCCGACCTCGAGTTCGTGCAGTTCCACCCGACGATCCTCGACGCGCAGCCCGCCTTCCTGATCTCCGAGGCCGTCCGGGGCGAGGGTGCGACACTGATCGACGACACGGGTCGCCGCTTCACGTTCGACAGCCACCCCGACGGTGAACTCGCACCGCGCGATGTCGTGTCGCGGGCCATCGCGCGTCAGGCCGCCCGGCAGGGTTCGCCCGTTCGTCTCGACGCCACGATGCTCGGCGTCCCGACCCTGGCTCGGCGCTTCCCGACGATCGACCGCGTCACCCGCGAGCGCGGCTTCGATTGGTCGCGCGAGCCGATCCCCGTGACGCCGGCGGCGCACTACCTGATGGGCGGGATCGCGACCGATCTCGACGGCCGTACGACCGTGCCCGGTCTCTTCGCCGTGGGCGAGGCCGCGCGCACCGGCGTGCACGGCGCGAACCGCCTCGCCTCGAACTCGCTGCTCGAGGGCGCAGTCTTCGGGGCCCGCGCCGCTGCGGCGATCGGAGCGCCCTGGCCTCTGCCGCAGGCGCCGGAGCCGCACGCGATCGCCGAAAACGCGGCGACGCCGATCTCCTCGCCGTTCTCGCGCGACGCCCTCCAGCGACTGATGTGGGACGAGGTGGGGCTGCTGCGCACCGACGACGGACTGCGACTCGCGCTGGCGACCATCCGCGCCTGGCGCGCCGCACTCCCCACCCCGGTCGACGTCGCCGCGCACGAGAACGCGAATCTGCTGGTGCTCGCCGAGGCGACGGCATCCGCTGCTCTCCTGCGCACCGCGTCGGTCGGCGCCCACTTCCGCGAACCCGCCCTGATCGGAGTCTGATGCTCACCGCCGCCACCCTCACCCGTGTCGTCGCCGCCGCCCTCGAGGAGGACGCTCCGTGGGGCGACCTGACGAGTGAAGCGCTGATCCCCGCCGATGCGACCGCCACCGCGGATCTCGTCGCGCGCGAGCCCGGCGCCTTCAGCGGCGGCACCGTCTTCACCGCCGCCTTCGCCCTCACCGACCCCGACGTGACCGTCGACCTGCACGTCGGTGACGGCGATGCGTTCGAGAACGGCGACGTGCTCGCCTCCGTATCGGGCTCGGCGCGCAGCATCCTCACCGCCGAGCGCGTCGCACTGAACTTCACCCAGCGCATGAGCGGCATCGCGACGGTCACCGCAGAGTACGTCCGAGCGGTCGCGCAGACGCCCGTTCGGATCGCCGACACCCGCAAGACGACACCCGGCCTGCGCGCCTTCGAGCGCCACGCCGTCGCCTGCGGCGGCGGCAGCAACCACCGGTACTCCCTGTCGGATGCTGTGATGGCGAAGGACAACCATCTCGCCGTCCTCACCCGCTCCGGCGTCGATACCGCCACGGCGCTGCGCGCCGCGATCGCGCGCCTTCCGCACACCGCGCACGTCGTGGTCGAGGTGGATCGCCTCGACCAGATCCCCGCCGTGCTCGAGGGAGGGGCGCACACCGTGCTGCTCGACAACTTCACCCTCGACGACCTCCGCGCGGGCGTCGCCATGATCGACAGGCGCGCCACGGTCGAGGCATCCGGAGGCGTGAATCTCGACACGGTCGCCGCGATCGCCGCGACCGGAGTCGACGTCATCTCGGTCGGTGCGCTCACGCACTCCGCTCGCGCACTCGACCTCGGCCTGGATCTGCGGATCGGCTGACGCGGGTGCTCTACCTCGATCACGCCGCGACCTCGCCGGTGCGCCCGGAGGTCCTCGAGGCGATGCGGCCGTATCTCACGGACGTCTTCGGCAACCCCTCGAGCCACCACACCGTGGGCGAAGCCGCGGCGAGCGCACTCGACGACGCGCGACGTCGTGTCGCCCGGGCGCTCGGCATGCGTACCGGTGACGTGGTGTTCACCTCGGGCGGCACCGAGGCGAACAACCTGGCGGTCAAGGGCATCACGCTCGGCGCCCTCGCGAAAGGCAAGCGCCATGTGATCGTCTCGCCGATCGAACACGAGTCGATCCTCGAGTCCGCGGACTTCCTGCGCCGTTTCCACGGCATCGAGGTGTCGCTCCTGCCCGTCGACGGATGCGGAAGGATCGCGGCATCCGACCTGCAGGCACTCCTGCGCGACGACACGGCGCTCGTGAGCGCCGGCCATGCGAACAACGAGATCGGCACGGTGCAGGATGCCGCGTCGCTCGCCGATCTCGCCCGGGATGCCGGGGTGCCCCTGCATCTCGACGCCGTGCAGTCCGCCGGGTGGCTGCCCCTCGACGGACTGGGTGCGGATGCCATCTCGATCGCCGGGCACAAGCTCGGCGCCCCGAAGGGAACCGGCGCTCTCGCCGTTCGCGGGCGCGTTCCACTCGAACCCCTGCTGCACGGAGGCGGGCAGGAGCGCGGGCGTCGGTCGGGAACCGAGAACGTCGCGGGAGCGGTGGCGCTGGCCACGGCTCTCGACCTGGCCGAGGCCGAACGGGTGCATGTCGCCACGCGGGTCGGGCGGGCGACGGCTCGTTTCATCTCCGCGGTGCTGACGGCGGTGCCACAGGCGGCGCTCACGGGAGACCCTGCGCAGCGGCTCCCCGGAACCGCGAGCTTCACGTTCGCCGGCACGAGCGGGGAATCGGTGCTGCTCGAACTCGAGCGACGCGGGGTGGTCTCGTCGAGCGGCTCGGCGTGCGCGGCGGGCAGCGACGAGCCCTCCCCCGTCCTGCTGGCGTGCGGAATCGAGCCCGCGATCGCGCAGACCTCGGTGCGCTTCACCTTCGGTCGCGGAGCGCTCCCCGACGACGCCCCCGAGCACCTCGCCCGGCTCGTCGCGGAGTCGGTGCGCGCCGTCCTCGCCTGATCCCGCGGCCATAGAATCGGGGGGTGAGCGCACCCGACCCGATCGTGACGATGATCGTCCCCGGGCGGGACATCGCCGCCTTCGCCCCCGCCGCGATCGACTCGCTGCGCGCGCAGACCGAGCCGCGCTGGCGGGCGATCCTCGTCGACGACGGTTCGACCGACGCCACCGATGATGTGTTCCGGGCGGCCGCGGCCGACGATCCGCGCTTCCGCCTGCTCCGCCGCGACGAGGCGCACGGTCTCGGTGCCGCGCGGAACGCCGGACTCGAGCTCGTCGACACGCCCCTCCTCGGATTCCTCGATGCCGACGACGAACTCACCCCGACCGCGCTCGCCCGCCTCACCGGCACCCTCGCCGAGAGCGGCAGCGACTTCGTGGCGGGAGCGTACGTGCGCACGCGCGCGCAGGGTGACTCCTACGTGGCCGGCCGCGTGCAGCCCTGGGTAGCCACGGCCACGGACCCGCAGCGCCTCGGCACGACGATTCTCGACCACCCGGCCGCGTCGGCGAACATCGTGGCCTGGTCGAAGATCAGCCGCACCGACTTCTGGGGAGACCTGCGCTTCCCCGAAGGAGTCGCCTACGAGGATCAGGTCGTGGCGCAGCTGATGTACACCCGGGCGACCGCCTTCGACGTGATCCCCGATGTGGTCGCGCACTGGCGGGTCCGCGCCGACGGCACCTCGATCACGCAGGGCAAGGCTCGGCTCCCCGTGCTGCTGGACTACCTCGCGGCGTTGCGCGGCGGCATCCGCGTGCTGCAGGATGCCGGAGCGCACGACGCCGTCGCCGCCCGTCTCTCGCTCATCGTCGCGATGGATCTGCCCCCGCTCCACGAGATCGCCCGCACGCACCTCGACCCCGCCTACGCAGCGGCGGTCTCGGAGTTCGTCACCGAGATCGAGGCGCTTCCCGAGTTCGCCCACGCCTCCCCCGACCACTCGCTCACGGCCGCCCTCAGCTGGTGACGCACCCGGAGACCCCATGACCTACCTCGACAGCCTCTTCTCGCTCACCGGACGCACGGCGATCGTCACGGGCGGCAGTTCCGGGATCGGGCGCGGGATAGCGACCGCCCTCGCCGGAGCGGGTGCGTCCACCGTGATCGTCGCCCGCGGCGCCGAGCGCATCGCCGAGACCGTCCACGCGCTGCGCGATGCCGGCGGGACCGCGGAGGGAGTGATCGGGGACCTCAGCTCCCGCGACGGCATCCGCGCCGCCGCCGAAGACGCGGCACGACCCTTCGGTGAGCCCGACATCGTCGTGCACTCCGCCGGGATCAACATCCGCCCGCCCTTCGCCGAGATCACGGAGGACGACTGGGACGCGACCATGACCGTCAACGCGCTCGCGCCCTTCCTGCTCGGGCAGCGTTTCGCGCCCGGAATGGCGGAGCGCGGCTATGGGCGCCTCATCCACATCAGCTCGCAGCAGGCGCACCGCGCCTTCGCCACGAGCGGCATCTACGGAGCATCCAAGGGTGCCGTGGAGTCCCTCATGCGCTCCGAGGCCGAGGCCTGGGGCGGCACCGGGGTGACGAGCAACACGCTCGTTCCCGGCTTCGTCCTGACACCGCTCAACGCCCGGCTGCAGCAGGATCCGCAGGCTGTCGCGAGTCTCGCCGCGCGCACGATGATCGGGCGGAACGGACTGCCCGAGGACTTCGCGGGTGCTGCGGTCTTCCTCGCCGGCGCAGGCTCGGCCTACGTGACCGGGCACTCGCTCTTCGTCGACGGCGGTCTCTCGGCGCACTGATCACGATCCGGTCGCGGCCGTTCACTCCGGCGGCGGATAGACCCGATCGTCCGTCGCGGCATCCAGGAGCGGCACGGCGGCCGTCAGCGGGACGGATGCCGTCAGCGTCTCGACCGCGTCGGCCGACACGGGGTCTTCCGGAGCGCGGTCGGCCCGGCGATCGCGCAGTGCGCCGGCCACTCCGCCCGAAACGGTCATCTCGACGGCCGCCTCGGTCGCGAGCACACGGGACGCGGCCACCTGCTGGGCGGCGAGCTCGGCGTAGAGCCCGTCGTGCGCGAGCAGCTCGGCGTGGGTACCGGACTCGACGATGCGCCCCGCCTCGAGCACGTGGATCACGTCGGCGCCCATCACGGTCGAGAGTCGATGTGCGATCGAGATCGTCGTCCGGCCCTTCGCGGCCTCGTCGAGCGCCTCCTGCACGACGCGCTCCGACACCGTGTCGAGGGCCGACGTCGCCTCGTCGAGCAGCAGGACGGGAGGGTCTTTCAGCAGCACGCGCGCAATGGCGATGCGTTGCTTCTCGCCGCCGGACAGACGGTATCCGCGCTCGCCCACCACGGTGTCGTAGCCGTTCTCGAACCCCGAGATGATGTGATGGATGTTCGCCGCCGTGGCCGCCTCGATCAGCTCCTCCTCGCTCGCGTCGGGCTTGGCGTACAGCAGGTTCTCGCGGATGGTCGCGTGGAAGAGGTAGGTCTCCTGCGACACGATGCCCACGTCGTCGATGATCGATTCCTGCGTGAGCGTGCGCACGTCGGCGCCGGCGAAGAGTACGGCTCCGCCGCGGGCCTCGTACAGGCGCGGAGCGAGGTAGAGCACCGTGGTCTTTCCCGCTCCGGACGGACCGACGAACGCCACGTGCTGGCCGGGCTCGGCGACGAACGAGACCCCGTCGAGGGTGGGCCGGGCGTCATCGGTCGCGTCGGGATAACGGAACACGACCTCGCGGAACTCGACGCGCCCTCGCGGCCCCGGAGCATCCGCCACCGGGAGCGCATCGGGGGCGTCCTCGATCTCGGGCACCAGGTCGAGATACTCGAAGATGCGCGCGAACAGGGCTGAAGAGGTCTGCAGATCGAGCGAGACGCGCATCAGGCCCATGAGCGGCTGCAGGAGTCGCGCCTGCACCGTGGTGAAGGCGACGACGGTGCCGGCGGTGATCGCGCCGGTCCCTCCCGCGATGAGGTAGCCCGAGACCAGGTAGATGATCGCCGGCACGCTCGCCATGATGACCTGCACCACCGCGAAGAAGCCCTGGCCGCTCATCGCCCGACGCACCTGCAGGTGCACCTGGTTGCGGTTCTCGGCCTGGTAGCGCTGCGATTCCGCGCGCTGCCGGTTGAACGCCTTCGACAGCAGCATGCCCGAGACGCTCAGGGTCTCCTGCGTGATCGAGGTGAGCTCCGACAGGGACTCCTGGGTCTCGCCCGCGATCCGCGCACGCACCTGCCCGACCCGGCGTTGCACGATGATCAGGAACGGCATGAGGATGATCGCGATGAGGGTCAGACGCCAGTCGATCAGGATCATCGCCACGAGCGAGGCGATCACGGTGACCGCATTGCCGAGGATGCTCGTGACGGTGTTCGTCAGCACACCGGAGACACCGCCGACATCGTTCTGCAGGCGCGACTGGATCACGCCGGTCTTGGTGCGGGTGAAGAACCCCAGCTCCATCGCCTGGAGGTGCTCGAACAGGCGCACCCGCAGATCTCCTGTGACGCTGTTGCCGACGGTCGAGGTGAGCCACGTCTGCGCCACGCCGAGCGCCGCGGACCCGAGGAAGAGCCCCATCATGGCGACCACGAGCCAGACCAGGAGCTCGAGGTGCGGACCGCCGCCGTCGACGGGGAAGAGCGCATCGTCGAACACGCGCTGCACGATCAGCGGCGGGATCACGGCGATGCCCGCGCCCAGCACGACGAGGATGCCGGTCACGACGATCCGCCACTTGTAGGGGCGGAAGAGCGTCACCACTCGGGCTCCGAGGCCGCTGATGCGCGGAGCCTCGGCGTTCAGCCGGCGCTGCGCATCTTCGTCGACACCGCGGAAGCCCCCGGGATGCCTCCCACCCATTCCGCCGCCCATGCTCATGAGGTCAGCGTAGCCAGCGGTGGGGACATCGGGGTCGCGGCGTCCGCCCTCAGCAGATATATCGCCCGCTCGGAATGAAATGTCCGATCCTGTGGTTACGCTGAATGATCCTGGCGCACTCGCGCACCGTTCTCTCTCTTTCCTGTGCCCTGGAGGCCGTATGTCTGCCGTCGACACCGGGTCGATCCCGACCACCGCTCCCGCCGACGGGACGATCGCGCGTTCCGACATGCGGGTGATCTGGCTGCTCCTGGTCGCCGCGTTCGTGGCGATCCTCAACGAGACCACTATGGGGATCGCGATCCCCCACCTCAACACCGACCTCGGCATCCCGCCCGAGCTCGGTCAGTGGCTCACCAGCGCCTTCATGCTCACCATGGCCGTCGTGATCCCGACGACCGGGTTCATCCTTCAGCGCTTCACGACGCGTCAGGTGTTCATCGCCGCGATGATCTCGTTCTCGCTCGGCACCCTGGTGTCGCTGATCGCCCCCGGTTTCGCCGTGCTGCTCGTCGGCCGCGTGATCCAGGCCGTCGGCACGGGAATCATGATGCCGCTGCTCATGACGACGATCATGAACGTCGTGCCCCCGCAGTCGCGCGGGCGCATGATGGGTCGCGTCGGCATGGTGATCTCCCTCGCTCCCGCGACGGGCCCCGTGCTCGCGGGCGCCGTGCTCGAGGTGTTCAACTGGCGCGCGCTGTTCGCGATCATCCTTCCGATCGCCCTGATCGCCCTCGCCATGGGCATCCGCTGGATGACGAACCTCGGCGAGACGCGCCGTATGCCCCTCGACGTTGTCTCCATCCCGCTCGCCGCTCTCGGCTTCGGTGGAATCGTGTTCGGCATCAGCCAGCTCGGCGGCGAGGGCGCCGGAGCCGGTGCGACAACGGGCGTCATCGCGCTCGTCGTGGGCGTCGTCTCGCTCGGGCTGTTCGTCTGGCGTCAGCTCGTGCTCCAGCGCGTCGACGACGCGCTGCTCGACCTGCGCGTCTTCCGTTCGACGAACTTCACCTTCTCGGTGATCATCATGTCGATCCTCGCGCTGTCGATGTTCGGAACGCTCACGCTGCTCCCGCAGTACCTGCAGAACGTCGTCGGACTCGAGTCCTTCTCCGCGGGCCTCATCCTGCTCCCCGGTTCGGTGCTGATGGGTCTGCTCGGCCCGATCATGGGTCGCGTGTACGACGCGCGCGGCACGCGCCCGCTGCTGATCCCCGGCACGATCCTGGTCTCTGCCGCGCTGTTCTTCTACTCGACCGTCAGCGAGCACACCGAGTGGTGGGTGCTGGTGATCGTGCAGGCCGTGATGTCGGTCGGCCTCGCGATGTCGTTCACGCCTCTGTTCTCGGCATCGCTCGGTTCACTGCAGCGTTCGCTCTACTCGCATGGCTCGGCCGTGCTCAACACCATGCAGCAGGTGGCGGGGGCGGCCGGTGTCGCGGTGTTGCTCGTCACCTACTCGGCGATCCTGCACTCGGGCGAGGAGCAGGGTCTCTCGACCGCACTGGCCGGTGCACCGGGCGCTCGCATGGCGTTCCTGATCGCGGCCATCATCTCGCTCGCGGCCGTGGCGTTGAGCCCGTTCGTCCGGAAGCCGGCCGACGACGCCGGCGGAGAGTTCCACGGCGGACACTGACGCCGCATGGCGGCGTCTGGCGCTTATCCCGTCTTCTTCGGAGCGGGGAAGTGGCAGACGCCGCCGCTGCAGAGGCCCGCGGCTTCCCCGTCGAGAAGGTTGAGGGTTCCGGGCAGAGGTGCCAGCCCGAGGGCGGCGTCCTGCTCGGTGGTGTCTCCCTGCTGATCGGTCATCCCTCGATCGTACGCCTGTCCTGAGGCAGCGGCGTCGATCCGGGTGTTGCGTCGCGCCCGCGCGGCGTAACGTTCGCTGTGGACACGAGAGTCGAGGCGAAGGAGCAGCGATGATCATCACTCCCCCGGATGCGGCATCCGTCGCGGGGCACGCCGCCGAGATGTACGCCGACGACATAGCCGAAGACGGATTCGTCTACGTCCACACCCAGGCGATGGCGATCAATCCCGAGGCGCACGCCGCCTTCGAAGAGCTGATACGGGCCGTCGTGCCGTCGATCGGCGTGCGGGTCTACGAGGCTGCGACCCTCGGCGCCGCACGCGCGATCGGTTCGACGCACTGTCTGCTGGCGCACGGTCGACGCGCTCTCGCCGTCGGGGTGCTCGACGAGGCCGGCCTGGCGGCGTTCACGGCTCACGACGATCGCGGATTCGGCCCGGCCGAGCAGGCGGTCGTGCGCTACTCGGCCCGCCTGTCGACCACACCCCGGGCGATGACGGATGCCGATTCCCAGGAGCTGCGCGATCTCGGGTTCACCGATCGGCAGATCGTCGACATCACGCTCGCGGCGTCACTCCGCAACTATTTCAGCCGCGCACTGCAGGCCCTCGCGGTGCCCGTCGACGCCGTGCCGGGGCTTCCCCCGGGTACGGCGGCCGCTCTCATCCGCCTCGCCGGCGACTCCGAGGCATCCTCGTCGCCAGCGGACGGATAGCCGCTCCCCCTACGGTGGAGAGATGATCACGCGTTCGATAGCCCGTCTCTTCTGGGCCCTCAGCCGTTGGACGCTCGTCGGGCGCGACGCCGTCCCCACGCGGCCCACGATCCTCATCGGAGCACCGCACACCTCGAACTGGGACTTCGTCCTCATGCTCGCGATCGCCTGGCGGCTCGGGATCGATGTGCACTGGCTCGGCAAGAAGAGCCTCTTCCGCGGCTGGAAAGGCCCGATCATGCGACGACTCGGCGGTGTCCCCGTCGATCGCGAGAACCCGGGGCGGGTCGTGTCCGACGTCGTCGGCCAGGTGCATGCGGGCGAGGTCTTCGGTCTCGTCATCACGCCGGACGGCACGCGCGGGGGCAACGACTTCTGGAAGTCGGGTTTCTACCGCATCGCGACCGAGACCGGGATGCCGCTGACGCTCGGTTTCGTCGACCGAACGACCATGACGACGGGGCTCGGCCCGACGATCGAAGTCACCGGCGACGTGCGCTCCGACATGGACCGAATCCGCGCCTTCTACGCCGACAAGGCGGGCGTGCGCCCGGAACGCCGCACCGAACCGCGCCTGCGCGAGGAGCAGCCGACCGATACGCCCATCGGCTGAGGAATCACTCCTCGGATGCCTCGACCTCGGCGCGCGCATAGTCGAGGTCGTCGTCCGACAGCGTCTCCTGCATGCCGACCACCGCACCGGTGATCTCGCGGATCTCCTCGCGCGCGGCGTCGGTGAGGTGAGGGAGGTCACCGTCGAGCAGGGTGCGTCGCGCGTCGATGGAGAGCTGCGGCCACCAGTCGCGGATCGGTGGAAGAGTCATGCGGTCATTCTCCCCTTCGGGTCGCGCGTCTGGACAGGCATCCGACCCAATCGACAGACTGAGTCCATGAGTGCTGCGTCCGAGTTCGACGACCGTGCGGATGGTCGCGACGAGACCCCCAACGAGCGGGCTGATCGCAACTGGGACGAGTTGCTGCAGGAACTGCGGGTGATGCAGACCGGCACGCAGATCCTCACGGGATTCCTGCTCGCCGTCGCCTTCCAGCCGCGCTTCACCGACATGGACGAGCTGCAGCGCGATCTGTACGTCGTGCTGGTGGCGCTGGCCGCGATCGCCACGATCCTCGCCCTCGCGCCTGTGGGGATGCACCGCGCTTTCTTCGGCCGACGGCGCAAACCCGAACTCGTGCACATCGCCGCGCGCATCGTGAAGATCGATCTCCTCGTCATTGGAGCGCTGACGATCGGGGTGACCACTCTCATCGTCGACTTCACCGTGAATCGCACCGCGGGTCTCATCGCCCTCGTCGCCGCGGTCGTCGCGGTCGGTGCCCTGTGGGTCGTTCTCCCGCGCATCATCCGCAACTCGGTGCGGCCGGGAGACAGCCCGAAGGACTGACCCGACCGCACCCCGACGCGCCGCTCCCCTGACGCGCGGCCGTGCGGATCGCTCCCTTCAGCGCCCCGCAGGCTCTCGGTTCTCCGCACTCACCATCCAGGCGAACTGCTCGAGGCGTTCGATGATGGCGTGGAGAAGATCTGCGGAGGTCGGGTCCTCGTCGTCGACGGCATCGTGCACATCGCGCAGTGTGCCGACCGTGGCCTCGAGGCGCTCGGTGATGAGGTCGACCGTCTCGGTGGTCGACACCTCTCCCGCCGGGAACTCCGGGAGAGAGGTCGCTGCGGCGATCGTGGCGCTCCGGCCGTCCGGCACGGCGTGCAGTGCACGCATGCGCTCGGCGATCGTGTCGCTGAATGCTCGCGCGTCGTCGATGATCTCGTCGAGCTGGCGGTGCATGTCGCGGAAGTTCCGACCGACGACGTTCCAGTGCGCCTGCTTCCCCTGCAGGGAGAGTTCGAGCAGATCGACGAGCACGGCCTGCAGATTCGCCGCCAGCGTCGACGAGGCGGTGAAGCCCTTCTCCGCGTTCTGGGTGCGCGTCGTCTTCGCGCCGCGCTTACTCGTGCCGGTCTTCTTCGCGGCCGACGTGGACGTGGTCTTGCTTGCCATTTTCTGACCTCCTGAAGGCGAACGTATCGTTCACCATCCGCCTTTCCGAGGGGGTTGACACCCCGGCACGGCAACACCGAACGTAGGCAGGTGACCGCACGAGAAAAGACATCGCAGAATCATCCGCACGAGGGCGCGACCCTCGAGATCTCCCCTCTTCGGGAGGAGGACGCCGGTGAAGTGCTCACGATTCAGCGCGCCGCGTTCGTCTCGGAGGCGCAGATCTACGGCAGCGCCGACATGCCGCCGCTGACGCAGACCCTCGACGAAATGCGCGCGGAACTCGCCGCGGGCGAGGGTTTCGCCGCCCGTCTCGACGGTCGGGTGGTCGGTGCGATCCGCTTCCGAGACGGCACCGACCTCCTCCTGATCGGACGGATCGCGATCGCCCCCGATATGCAGGGGGAAGGAATCGGACGGGCGCTCCTGGAAGCAGCCGAGCAGGCATCGGCGGCCCCGGAGGCCGAACTGTTCACCGGCAGCCTGAGCGAGGCGAACATCCGCCTGTACGAGGCGTGCGGCTACGTGGAGAGCGAGAGGATCCCCGACGGGGACGGGACCGAGCAGGTGTTCCTGCGAAAGCTGTTGCCCAGGTGAGAGGTTCCTCCGAACCGGCGCGTCGAGGTTGAAAGCGCGTCCCCGTTTCGGCATCGTGGCCCGGACACGTCGCGACCGCGGCGTGCCCCAACCGGAAGGAGAGTCTCGTGCTCACCCTCACCGATAACGCCTCCGCCATCGTCACCACCCTCGTGAGCCGCCAGAGCGAAGCTCCGGATGCCGGCCTCCGCATCCACTCCACCGAGGCCCAGGGCCCCAGCGGCGAGTCCCGCCTGGCCGTGCTGGTGACGACCGATCCCGAGCCGCAGGACCAGGTGGTCGAGATCTCGGGAACGCGTCTGTTCCTCGATGAGACCGCCGCCGTCGCCCTCGACGACAAGATCCTCGACGCGGGCGTCGACGACGAGGGGGCCGTGTCGTTCGCGGTCCTGCCCCAGGTCGCCTGACCCACAGACTTCGGATGCCGCGGCTCACCAGAGCCGCGGCATCCGCTGTGTCCGGCCGATCCCGTAGGTTGGGAGCAGAGCCGCGATCGCCGCGGACCCGAAGGCACCACCATGAAGATCGCCCTCCTGCGCCGCTACGTCGTCCTCGCCGAGACGCTCCACTTCCCGCGTGCCGCGGAGTCGCTCGGCATCCCCCTCGCCTCGCTCTACACGTCGCTCGACAAACTCGAGGAAGAGGTCGGGCACGCGCTGATCAATCGTGAGGGCACGCCGCGACTCACGCACGTCGGCGAGCTCTTCCTCGTCGAGGCGCAGGCCGCCGTCGCTGCTGCGCCCCCGCCCGCCCCAAAGAACGTCGCCCCGGCGGGCGGCAAGGCCAAGGCATCGAAGGGCAAAGGCAGGGCCCCGATCGTGAAGGGCCAGCCCAAGCCGTACAAGAAGCGTCAGGGGCGCTGACGCTCAGAGTTCGGCGACGTTCCCGTCGGTGACGTTCCAGCGCCGGTTCGTCTCGACGGCGTCGAGCATCCGCCGATCGTGCGTGACGAGCAGCAGCGTGCCCGTGTACGACTCGAGGGCCTGTTCCAGCTGCTCGATCGCCGGCAGATCCAGGTGGTTCGTCGGCTCGTCGAGCACGAGCAGGTTCACACCGCGTGCCTGCAGCAACGCGAGCGCCGCGCGGGTGCGCTCCCCCGGAGACAGGCCATCGACCGGCCGCGTGACGTGGTCGGCCTTGAGCCCGAACTTGGCCAGCAGCGTGCGCACGTCGGCCGACGCCATCTCGGGCACGAGCAGTTCGAAGGCATCCGCGAGCGCCGCGTCGCCGACGAGGAGGGAGCGCGCCTGGTCGATCTCGCCGATCTGCACGCTGCTGCCGAGGCTCGCGCTCCCCTCGTCGGGGCTGCGCGTGCCGAGAAGGGTTCGCAGAAGCGTCGACTTTCCTGCACCGTTCGGACCCGTGATCCCGATGCGGTCGCCCGCATCGACCTGGAGCGTCACCGGTCCGAGCGTGAAGGTCCCCTGTCGGACGACCACCCCGTTCAGCGTCGACACGACGGTGCTGGAGCGCGGTGCGGACCCGATCGTGAACTCGAGCTTCCACTCCTTACGGGGCTCCTCGACCTCGTCGAGGCGCGCGATGCGGCTCTCCATCTGGCGCACCTTCTGAGCCTGCTTCTCGCTCGACTCCATCGACGCCTTGCGCTTGATCTTGTCGTTGTCGGGAGACTTCTTCATGGCGTTGCGCACGCCCTGGCTCGACCACTCGCGCTGCGTCCGCGCCCGGGCGACCAGATCGGCCTTCTTCTCGGCGAACTCGTCGTACTGCTCGCGCAGATGTCGCTTGACCGTCGCGCGCTCCTCGATGAACGCGTCGTACCCGCCGCCGTAGAGGCGGTTGGTCCCCTGCGCGAGGTCGAGCTCGAGCACCTTCGTCACGCTGCGCGCCAAGAACTCGCGGTCGTGGCTGACCAGCACCACGCCGCCGCGAAGACCTCGCACGAACGCCTCCAACCGATCCAGGCCGTCGAGATCGAGGTCGTTCGTGGGCTCGTCGAGCAGCACGACGTCGAACCTCGAGAGCAGCAGCGCCGCCAGACCGACCCGCGCCGCCTGGCCGCCCGAGAGCGCCGTCATCATCGATTCGGGGGTCAGCGCGCCGCCGCTCGACGACCCGAGATCGGCCAGCACCGCCGGCAGACGTTCGTCGAGGTCGGCCGCCCCGCTCGCGAGCCAGCGGTCGAGAGCGGTCGAATAGGCATCGGCCGGGTCGACACCGGGTGCCGCGAGCGAGGGATCGCCGAGAGCCTCGGCCGCGGCATCCATCTGTCTCGTCGCTTCGGCACAGCCCGTGCGACGCGCGATGTAGTCCGCGACGCTCTCGCCCGCGACGCGCTCGTGCTCCTGCGGCAGCCACCCGACGAAGGCGTCGGCCGGTGCGAGCGCGACGCTCCCCTCGATCGGAGCATCCGCCCCCGCGAGCAGGCGCAGGAGGGTGGACTTGCCGGCGCCGTTCGCGCCCACCACGCCGATGACGTCGCCGGGAGCGACCGTCAGGTCGACACCCTCGAAGAGGACGCGGTGGCCGTACCCACCGGAAAGGTTCTGGGCGACGAGGGTGGCGGTCATCAGACCATCCTCTCAGCCCGAGAGGTCAGTCCCAGTCGAGGTAGTCCTCGATCGCCCAGGAGGTCGCCCCCATGTGGGTGAACGGGAAGAGGTATCCGCCGCCGTCGACGCCCACGACGCTCACGCGGTCGGGGGCTGCGGCCTGCAGCTTCTCGCCGTTGACGACCGGGGCGATCGGGTCGTCGGTGCCCTGCACCACGAGCACCGGGAGCCCCTCGGCGAGCGGAGCGGGGGTCTCCCACGCGGCGGCCTGCAGTGCGTCGACCTCGGCGTCGCGGGCCGGGGCGGGGATCGCGGCGAGCGCCTCGGCCGAAGGGCCGGTCTCGTCCACGCCGAGCAGGAGCACGCCGTTGACACGATCGTGGTGGTCGAGAGCGACGACGCGTGCCACCGCACCGCCGAAGGCGTGACCTCCGACCCAGGCATCCGAGATCGAGAGGTGCGACATGACGTCGACGACGTCCTGCGCGAGGTCGTGCATCGTGACCGCGGCATCCGAGGGGCGACGCGAGCCGATGCTCACGACCCGGAAGTCCTCCTCCGACACGGAGTGCGACAGCAGCTCGAGGTAAGTGACGTTCAGACCGTGCCCGGCGATCAGGATCAGTGCGGGGCCCTCACCCTCTGCGGTGAAGGGGATCGCGCGTCCTGCGGGTTCGAAGATCTGAATGTCAGCCATAGTGCGGCAGTCTCCTTTTGTGAGGTGGGCCTTACCCAGCGTACCGGGCGGTCGCGGAAGTCACGAAGCCGGGTGCCGCACATGCGGCCCCGCCGCACAGGCCAGGGGCGTACTGTCGGAGAAGGAACTGACCCTGGTTCTCCGATGATGGGAATCACGTTGTCCGACGCCGCACCCCGCTCCACTGCCGCTCTGCTCTCACTCGGTCTCCTCGCCGGCTCCTCGATGGAGAACGAGCGACGACTGCCGATCCACCCCCACCATTTCGACCGCATCGACCCGGACCTCCGGGCGCGCATGGTCGTCGAGCGCGGATACGGCGCCGACTTCCGGCTCTCCCCCGGCTACATCGAGTCGCGCGTCGGACGAGTAGCCGACCGCGCCGAGGTGCTCGCCTCCGCCGATGTGCTGCTGCTGCCCAAGCCGCAGGCGGCCGATGTGGCCGCCATCCCCGCGGGGCGCACGCTGTGGGGCTGGCCGCACTGCGTGCAGGATGCCGCGATCACCCAGACCGCGATCGACAACCGCCTCACGCTGATCGCGTTCGAGGCGATGAACCACTGGACGCCGCAGGGAGACATGAGCCTGCACGTGTTCCACAAGAACAACGAGCTCGCGGGCTACTGCTCGGTGCAACATGCGTTGAGCCTGGTCGGCTCGACCGGCGACTACGGTCCACGCCTCAGCGCGGTCGTGATCGGCTTCGGAGCGACGGCGCGCGGCGCGGTCACCGCGCTCAACGCGCACGGCATCCACGACATCCAGGTGCTCACGCAACGCGGAGTGGCGGCCGTCGGCTCTCCCATCCACAATGCGCACATGACGCAGCTGAACACCGATGGCAGCGGGGCCACCCACCTCAGCACGGTCGTCACGGATGCCGGTGACGTGCTGTTGCCGGACTTCCTGGCGTCGCACGACATCGTCGTCAACTGCACACTGCAGGACGTCGCGGCGCCGATGACTTATCTGCGCACGGAGGACCTGCAGGGATTCACGTCGGGAAGTCTCATCATCGATGTCTCCTGCGACGAGGGCATGGGATTCGAGTGGGCGACACCCACGACCTTCGACGAACCGATGTTCACCGTCGGAGAAGGCGTCGATTACTACGCCGTCGACCACAGCCCCTCGTACCTCTGGAACTCGGCGACCTGGGAGATCAGCGAGGCGACGCTGCCCTTCCTCCGCTCGGTGATGGAGGGAGAGGCCTCCTGGGACGCGAGCAGCACGCTCGCCCGCGCGATCGAGATCCGCGACGGCGCGGTCCAGAATCCGAGCATTCTCAGCTTCCAGGACCGCGACACGGCATACCCGCATCCGCAGATCGAGCGACGTCCGTCGGCGGCGTGATGACCGTGCGCCCGCGCCCGTCGATCTAGGCTGGGGAGATGCTCGCCGCTCTCATCCGCCCCGTCGAATCGCACACCGTCGAGGTCGCCGGCGCGTCCCTCGACGACGTGTACGCGCAGATCTCGAGCCATGCACCGGACGGGTTCGACCTCGTCTCGGCCCCGGTACGGATGCTCAAGGGCACGGCGGGCATCCAGGCGACGGCCCGGTTCGATCGCCGAGACGGCGTCCGCGAGATCTCGGCCGACGACATGGGCGCGCTCGAGGCGCAGGTTCCCGAGGGCTGGCAGATGCTCTCGGTGTGGACGCTCTAGCGGCTGACTCGGCTAGATCTCCCGCTTCAGTCCGACATGGGCGGTCTGGTACCCGTGTCGGGTGTAGAAGGCGCGAGTCCGCTCCCGCGCATCGTCGGTGGTGACCTGCGACAGCCGGGCCCCGCGCACTCGCCCGAATTCGTGCGCCCACTCGAGCATCGCCGCGCCCAGCCCTTGTGACCGCGTCCCTGCAGCGACGCGCAGTCCCTCGATCTGGAGCCGCGTCGACCCACCGCGGGAGAGGCCCGGGATGACGGTCAGCTGCATCGTGGCGACCGCGTGATCGTCGCTGTCGCGGACGACCCCCAGGTAGTTGGATCCGTCGCGCGCGACCGCGCTGAAGGCCGCCTCGTAGCGCTCGAGCTCGACGCTCTCCCGATCCCGGCCGAACTGATCGTCGAGAAGCAGCGCGGCGATGGCCCCGATGTCGTCTCGATTCGCCCGTTCGAGCCGAAACTCTCGGCCCGCCACCTGCAGGCGTCCCCGCACGGACGACCGCGCATCCGCCTGCAGCCGGGCGACGAGGAGGTCGAGCCATCCGCCGACGTTCGCGCGAGCCTCCGCCGTGTCGGGGTAGCGGCATCTCAGGTGCAGGCCCGACTCATCCAGGATGAACCACAGCATGACCCCGTCCGTGTCGGTCGCCGCGCTGACGTATTGGGCGTCGAGGCCGACGGAGTCGATGCGCACGGGAAGCCTGCGCAGGTCGAGCCACGAGATCGCGAACATCCCGGGGGCGACGGGCATGCCGCCCCACGGCGCGAGGACGTCCGCGAGCGGCCAGGCGCCGAGTTGCACCGCCTCTTTGACTGCGGCCGCCGCCGCGAGCGGTTCTGCGACGTCCGACTCGAGGACGGAGTTGGTGATGAACCATCCGACCGAGTCGTGCCAGGTGTCCTCGAATCGGCTGTGCACGGGGAACACGGCGCGAAGCGGGGCATCCGCCAGTTCTCGGGTCACCGCGGTCATCGCGACGACGGCGCGCGCGAGGGTCGAGACGCCGTCGTCGCGCGCCTGTGCGGCGAAGGCCGCGGCATCGTCGACATCGAACACATCGCGCACCTCCACGCGCTCACGATGCGGCTCGGGAGTACCCAGCGACAACGGGAACTGCGGCATCACGCCGCCGCTGCCGTCGATGATGTCCTCCCACCGCCGACGCACGTGGTCGGGTGCCGCATCCCGATCCAACAGAGTCTGCGTGTGTTCGACGAATGCCGGTGCCGGCCGCGACGTCGGCTGCGCACCGACGCGCCCGGCGTCGAGCGCGGACAGCAGGTCGCGCGCGATCACCAGCATCGACCACATGTCGACGTGCGCATGGTCCGCAGCGATCACGACCGTGAGACCGGCAGCGGTCTCCAACACGCAGAGGCGGTGCGACGGATGCCGGTACGGCGAGCACGCCTCATCGAGGACATCCCGCAATGCGTCGTTGACGGCCTGCCCCGAGCCGACCTGATGTTCGACCCAACTACCGGGACCGATCTCGATCTCGTGGAGCTCCGGCTCGCCGTCTGCACCGGCGACGAACGCCGTCCGCAGGGTGCCATGTCGAGCGATCACCTCCAGCCAGGCGTCGGCGATCGACGCGCGAGGAATCGGTGCAGGCAGCCGGAAGGAGAGCGCCATCCACGAGCCGGGTCGATCGCCCGCCCCGACATGGAGGCGCTGGTCGAACGACACGGGGAGGCGCCGTCCGGGCGCGGACGCGGTGACGTCGTATCCCCAGAGGCGTCCGAACGGGAGACGGAGGTGCGTCACATTGGTCAGGCGCATGGGTAGCACCATATATCCCCCAGATAACCTGGAGATCACACCGACCACCGAACCAATACGGTCATCACCGAGCGAGGAGCCTGATGCCCACATTCGAGGTGCCCGGAGCCGAGCTGGCCGTCGCCATGAGCGATGAAGGCGGACACCCGGTCGTCCAGCTGCACGGCCTCACCGCGAGCCGGGCGCGCGATCGAGGACTCGAGCTCGACCTCGGCCGAGGACTCAGCGGAACGCGACTGCTGCGCTACGACGCGCGCGGCCACGGCCGGTCAACCGGACGGAAGGTCCCCGAGGACTATCGCTGGCAGACCCTCGCCGACGACCTCCTGCGACTGCTCGACCACTGGTTCCCGGGCGAGCGCGTTCACGGCGTCGGCCCCTCCATGGGCACCGCGACACTGCTGCACGCTGCGACGATCGCGCCGGAACGCTTCACCGGACTCACGCTCATGGCGCCGCCCACGGCGTGGGATACCCGACCCGCTCAGGCCGCGAACTACCGAGCCGCGGCCGATCTCATCGACGCCGAGGGTATGGAGGCGTACCTCGCGAGCACGCGCGGCCCCGCACCCTCGCCAGAGGCCGAGGCCGTGCCCGATCCGGGGCCCGACGTCACCGAGACGCTTCTGCCGTCGGTCCTGCGAGGGGCGGCACTCAGCGATCTGCCCACGCCAGAGGCCGTCGCCCGCATCGAGGTGCCGACATCGATCCTGGCGTGGACCGACGACCCGGGGCATCCGCTGTCGACGGCGGAGGCACTCGTCGAGATCCTCCCGCACGCGACCCTGACGGTTGCGCGCGCGCCCGAGGACATCGAAGTCTGGCCCGAGGTGCTGAGGCAGGATCTCGGCCGTCACGGAGCGGTCAGCTGATCGCGCCGACCCCGCTCAGTTGTTGAAGCGGAACTCCACGACGTCGCCGTCCTTCATGACGTAGTCCTTGCCCTCGAGGCGGGCCTTGCCCTTGGCGCGGGCTTCGACGACCGATCCGGTCTCGACGAGGTCCTCGAACGAGACGATCTCCGCCTTGATGAAGCCCTTCTCGAAGTCGGTGTGGATGACACCGGCCGCCTGCGGAGCCTTGGCACCCTGCGGGATCGTCCAGGCGCGCGCTTCCTTCGGACCGGCGGTGAGGTACGTCTGCAGTCCGAGCGTGGCGAAGCCGATGCGGGCGAGCTGGTCGAGGCCGGACTCGTCCTGGCCGGTCGCCGCGAGCAGCTCGGCGGCGTCCTCGGGGTCGAGGTCGATGAGTTCCGACTCGATCTTGGCGTCGAGGAAGATCGCCTGAGCCGGAGCGACGAGCGCGGCGAGCTCTGCCTTGCGTGCGTCGTCGGTGAGGACTGCCTCGTCGACGTTGAAGACGAAGATGACGGGCTTCACGGTGAGGAGCCCGAGTTCGCGGATGGGCTCGAGGTCGAGGCCGCTGACCGAGAGCAGCTGACCGCGCTCGAGAGCGTCCTTCGCCGCGATCGCCGCATCGAGGACCGACGGGTCGACCTTCTTGCCGCGGACTTCCTTCTCGTACCGGGTGATCGCCTTCTCGACGGTCTGGAGGTCGGCGAGCATCAGCTCGGCGTTGATCGTCTCCATGTCGGATGCCGGGTTCACCGCACCGTCGACGTGCACCACGTCGTCGTCAGCGAAACCACGCACGACCTGAGCGATCGCGTCGGCCTCGCGGATGTTCGCGAGGAACTGGTTGCCCAGCCCCTCCCCCTCGCTGGCGCCGCGCACGATGCCGGCGATGTCGACGAACGACACCGCAGCGGGCAGGATGCGCTCGCTGCCGAAGATCTCCGCGAGCTTGTCGAGCCGCGGGTCCGGTAGGTTCACCACGCCGACGTTGGGCTCGATCGTCGCGAACGGATAGTTCGCTGCGAGCACGTCGTTCTTGGTGAGTGCGTTGAAGAGGGTGGACTTGCCGACGTTGGGCAGGCCGACGATTCCGATAGTGAGAGCCACGGGGAACGAGTCTACCTGTCGCGGGATGGCCCGCCGGTTGACCGTTGCGCCCACGGGTGGCGTTGCCGCGCGAACGCCGTAACGATCGCACAACGCACGTACCCGCGGATCGCCCGCGTCACTAACCTCACACACATGCGAAAGCTCAGAGCCGTGGCATCCGCTTTCACCGCTGCGACCGCACTCGCGGCGCTCGTCGGCTGCACCGCCGTGCACCCGTCAGCCGTTCGCGTGAACTTCGATGGCTCGATCGACTACGTGACCTGCGTCGCCGATTCCTCGGACTGGTACGCGAGGTCGTTCGCGTCGGAGCGTGCGACCGGCGACGGCATCGACATCGTGCCCCTCTCCGACCTGAGGCCGTCCGCCGAGGGAGAGGTCGTGCATTTCTCCCGCCCGTCCGGTGCGTGGAAGACGTTATCGATCGGAGCATCCATTCATTCGACGATGACAGTTCACTCCGACGCGGTACCCCTGGGCGAGTGGCAGTGGCAGAACGACGACACCTGCGCGATAGCCGAGTAAGCGGAGCACTCGCCGCCCGCGATCACCCGGGGCAGGTGCTCGTCGGAGTTCCCTATTCGAGTTCGAAGGAGCGGCGGATGCCGTCGGCGACGATCAGCGCGATCACCACGCCCACGATGATGAGGGCTGTGACGGTGCGGCTGTGTCTGCGCGCCCATCCGATACGGGCTCTCGCGCCTGCAGGGTCGACCGCGCGCTCGACCATGCCTACCCGCGACGGGCGCGGAACGCCTTCGTCACGTATGGCAGATCGATGACTCCGTCGGTGAACTCGAGGTCGTCGAAGAGGGCGTCCATCTCCCGATGGATGCGCTCCCTTTCCTCGGGTGTCGCGGTGATCACCGCACTGCGCGACGAAGCCATGCGGTGGAGCTGTTCGCGTGTCATCGGCCGCGACCATTCCCAGCTCTCGCTGTCGAGCGTGTCGAAGGGGGCGGCGACGACAGGGTCACCGGCGGCGAGCGCCTCCTCCGCCGCGCTGCGGTGCATGATGCCGCTGAGGTCGCGCACCCACTCGACGCGCTCGTCGCGGATGTTCCAGATCAGCCCGAGCGCTCCGTCCGCCCGCACCGCACGTCCGATCTCGGCGGAGGCCCGGACCGGGTCGACCCAGTGCCAGGCCTGACCGAGCACGACGGCGTCGAGGCTGTCGTCCGGCAGCGGAAGGGATTCGGCGGTGCCGAGGAACGTGGGCACGCCCGGCACGTTCTCGCGCAGGGTGGCGAGCATGGCCGGGTCGGGATCGATCGCGACGATCTGAGCCCCCGGAGCGTGCGCGATGGCTCGGGTGAGCTTGCCGGTTCCCGCCCCGACGTCTGCGACGCGCTGCGCCCCGGCGGGCAAAATCTCGAGCATCCATGCCACCGCGTCGAAGGGGTACTCGGGTCGCCCCGCCTCGTAGTCCTGCGCCTGCGCGCCGAACGACGTCGCTCTGCTGTCCGCCATGTCGTCAGCATACGGCGCGCCGCCCGCCCCGAACAGGACGCCCAGGCGAGAGTGGATTCGTGCCCCTGGACTTCACAGCGATCGACTTCGAGACGGCGAACTCCAGCCCCGCCTCCGCCTGTTCCGTCGGCCTCGTGCGCGTGCGCGGCGGCGAGGTCGTGGCGCAGGCCGGGTGGCTGATCCAGCCCCCGCCCGGGCACGACGAGTTCCAGGAGTGGAACGTCCGCGTCCACGGCATCCAGCCCGAAGACGTTCTCACGGCCGCCACGTGGACCGAGCAGTTCGACCGCCTGTGCGATTTCGCCGGGTCCGATGTGCTCGTCGCGCACAACGCCGGCTTCGACCTCAACGTGCTCCGCCGCGCATCCGAGGCAACCGGCGGCGTATGCCCTCCGTATCGCTCGCTCTGCAGCCTGCAGGTCGCGCGCAAGACCTACCAGCTCGACTCCTATCGCCTCCCGAAGGCGGCGGCAGCGGCCGGGTTCGCCGAGTTCTCGCATCACGATGCGCTGGCGGATGCTCGGGCCTGCGCGCAGATCGTGATCGATGCCGCGCGCCGCGCCGCGGCCTCGGACGTCGAGATGCTCGCCGAGATCTTGGGAGTGCGACTCGGTGGCGCGCCGGTCGTCCGCGAGGAGCGCGCCGTCGCCTGACCGGGACGCCTCCCGGCAATGTCGGTGGCCAGGGGCATCATGAGCACATGGATGCTCCCCTGATCGTTCTCCTCGTCATCGCCGCTCTGTGCGCCGGGGCGGCGCTCGGCTGGTTCCTGCGCGCCGGCCGAGGTGCCGCCGAGTTCGCTCGCGTACAGGCCGAGCTCGCCGCGGCCCGCGACGATCGCGATCGCCAGTACGACCTCTACCGCGATGCCGTCGAGCACGCGCGCGTCGAGCAACGAGCGGAGGCGCAGCGGGTGCAGCAGCAGAACGCCGTGCTCACCGCGCTCGCCCCGGTGCGTGAGAGCCTGCAGCAGATGCAGCAGAAGGTCGCGACGATCGAGCAGGAGCGCCACGCCCAGTTCGGCTCACTCGCCGAGCAGTTGCGGCGAGCGCAGGAGTCCGATGAGGCGCTGCGCGCGACGACGGAGTCGCTCGCCGGAGCGCTGCGCTCGACCGCCACGCGCGGCGTCTGGGGCGAGACCCAGCTGCGGCGCGTGGTCGAGGCGGCGGGATTGACGCGGCACGTCGACTTCGACCTGCAGACCACGATCTCGTCGGACCGCGGGCAGGGCCGACCCGACATGGTGATCCGTCTCGCCGGCGGCGCCTCGATCGCCGTCGATGCCAAGGTGCCGCTCGACGCGTACCTCGAGGCGTCGGCGCTGCCCTCGGGCGATGCGCACGAGGCCCAGCGCCGCGTACACATGCAGAAGCACGTCAAGGCGGTGCGCGCACACGTCGATGCACTCGCGAAGAAGGCGTACTGGGCCGGGCTCGATTCCAGTCCCGAGTTCGTGATCTGCTTCCTCCCCAGCGAATCCCTGCTCGCCGCCGCGATCGACGAGGACCCGACCCTCCTCGACTACGCGTTCGGTCGACGCGTGGCTCTCGCCTCCCCGGTCAATCTCTGGGCCGTCCTGAAGACCGTTGCGTACACGTGGACGCAGCAGGAGGTGTCGACCGAGGCCCGCACGCTCCTGAACCTCGGCACGCAGCTGTACGACCGTCTCGGGACCCTCGCAGGTCATGCCGACGACCTCCGCCGCGCGCTGGAGCGCACGGTCGACAGCTACAACCGCTTCGCCGGGTCGCTCGAGACCCGCGTCCTCGTGACCGCACGACAGTTCCCCGGCATCGACGCGACCACGCTCGATGCCCAGCCGGCGCGCATCACCGCGAGCGCGCGCCGATTCACGGCATCAGAACTGGTCGAGGAACCGGTCCGCGAAGAGACCGTTCAGGCAGAGATCGGTGCGGTGCGTGACAGGATCGACGCTCCGATCACACCGGAACGCCACTGAGCAGGATGATGACGAGTCCGCTGGTCGCGAGGAAGGCCCCGATCATCCACCAGGCGCTCATCTCCTGCCCCTCGGCACGGCGCTTGCGGAAGAGCACATCGGCGCGACGAGCCGGATCGACGACCGGCTGAGCGGCGGGCACAGCAGGCGTGGCCGCCGCGATGCTGCCCTCGGCATCCGCCGCGCTCACGCGGAGAATGCGTCCGGTGTTGGTGGTGACGATCTTCGTCGGCGCGGCCTTCGAGCTGCGTGTCTGCGGCGTGGTCATGTGTTCGCCCTCCTGTGCCTGCGGTGCCAGATGGCTCCGTCCTCGGCGACAAACCCAGGCTCAAGTCTGACACGACCCACGAAGAATCGCAGGATCGGGCGCGCAGGAGGGATACCGGGTCGGTAACGATGCCGAGGCCCCCGACACGCGCCAGATGCCTCGATGCATCATCCCGCGAGGATCACAACCACTTCGAGACGAGGTGCTCCGAGGCGATCCGTCGCAGCGTTCCCGACGCCCCGCGCAGTACGACGCTCTCGGTGTACACGTACCCGCGCTCGCGGCGCACGCCGGCGACGAGCTGGCCGTCCGTGACACCGGTCGCGACGAAGATCGTGTTGTTGCCCTGCACCAGATCATCCGCCTCGTACACGCGATCCATCTCGAGTCCCGCGTCGATCCCGCGCTGGCGCTCGTCATCGTCGCGCGGCCACAGGCGTCCCTGGATGTGTCCACCAAGTGCCTTGATCGCGCAGGCGGTGACGATGCCCTCCGGGCTGCCGCCGACGCCGACGCACATATCGGTGCGCGCGTCATGGCGCGCCGCATTGATCCCACCGGCGACATCGCCATCGCTCATCAGACGCGTACCCGCGCCCGCATCACGGATCTCCTGGATGAGCTGCTCGTGACGGGGACGGTTCAGCACCGACACGACGATCTCGTCGACGGGCTTCTCGAGAGCGCCGGCGAGGCGGCGGATGTTCTCGCCGATCGGGAGGCGGATGTCGACGACACCGACGCCTGCGGGCCCCGTGACGAGCTTGTCCATGTAGAAGACGGTCGACGCATCGAGCATCGATCCGCGGTCCGAGACCGCGATGACCGAGAGCGCGTTCTGCCGTCCCGCAGCCGTGAGCGAGGTGCCGTCGATCGGGTCGACGGCGATGTCGCACTCGGGACCGCGTCCCGTTCCGACGACCTCGCCGTTGAACAGCATCGGAGCGTTGTCCTTCTCGCCCTCGCCGATCACCACACGCCCCTGGAAGTCGACCGTGCCGAGGAAGGCGCGCATCGCGTCGACGGCCGCACCGTCGGCGGCCTCCTTCGCTCCCCGCCCGATGAACGGCACGGCGCGGATCGCCGCCGCCTCCGTCGCCCTCACCAGCTCCATCGCGAGGTTGCGGTCGGGTCGAAGCGGGCTCAGATCAGCAGTAAGACTCACCATGGGGTCAGCCTAGCCAGCGGGCAGGGGCGAAATGCCCTGTTTTCCCCGTCGAGACCGTGAAGGATTTGCGTTTCTTAACAGAACAGCAGGAGACACGCACCGGCATCGCGCACCGGCCCCCGGCATCCGTCCACGCTCCCGGCTAGAGTGACTGCTGTCCCAGGCTTCATCTACCGCAGGAGTTCTCATGCCCGTCGCCACCCCGGATCAGTACGCCGAAATGCTCGACCGCGCGAAGGCCGGCGGCTTCGCGTACCCCGCGTTCAACGTCTCGAGCTCGCAGACGATCAACTCCGTCCTCCAGGGGCTGACCGAGGCCGGCTCCGACGGCATCATCCAGGTCACGACCGGTGGCGCGGACTACTTCGCCGGCCACACCGTCAAGGGCCGCGCGACCGGCGCCCTCGCCTTCGCCCGCTTCGCGACCGAGGTCGCCAAGAACTACCCGATCACGGTCGCCCTCCACACCGACCACTGCCCGAAGGACGCCCTCGCCGGCTTCGTCGAGCCGCTGATCTCCGCCTCCGAAGAAGAGGTGAAGGCCGGCCGCAACCCGATCTTCCAGTCGCACATGTGGGACGGCTCGGCCGTGCCGCTCGCCGAGAACATCGAGATCGCGAAGGACCTCCTCCCCCGCATGAAGGCGATCAACGCGATCCTCGAGGTCGAGATCGGCGTCGTCGGCGGCGAAGAGGACGGCGTCCAGCACGAGGGCTCGAACGACGCCCTCTACACGACCTTCTCCGACGTCGACCAGGCCGTCCAGGCACTCGGTCTCGGCGAGCAGGGCCGCTACATCGCCGCCCTCACCTTCGGCAACGTGCACGGCGTCTACAAGCCGGGTGGCGTGAAGCTGCGCCCCGAGCTGCTCGGCGACATCCAGGCCGAGGTCGCCGCCAAGTACGGCACGGGCCCCAAGCCCCTCGACCTCGTCTTCCACGGCGGCTCGGGCTCGACCGACGAGGAGATCGCCACCGCGGTCGCGAACGGTGTCATCAAGATGAACATCGACACCGACACGCAGTACGCCTACACGCGTGCGATCGCCGACTACATGTTCAAGAACTACGACGGCGTGCTGAAGGTCGACGGCGAGGTCGGCAACAAGAAGCAGTACGACCCGCGCGCCTGGGGCAAGATCGCCGAGACCGCGATGGCCGCCCGCGTCATCGAGTCCACTCGCCAGCTGGGCTCGTACGGTCAGTCGAAGAGCTGACCCACCGCACGAGAAGAACGGGTGCCCTGCCGCGAGGCGGGGCACCCGTTCTTTTTCTTCTGCGTAGCGGCAGGGCGCGATCGATCAGGAGCCGGTGCCGCCCTGCATGTAGGCGACGAACGCGGGGTCTCCCATCATCGGGATCGCGATGCAGATCGCCGCGATGCCCAGCGTCACCACGGCACCGACCAGGGGCAGCCACCAGGTGAGCTTCCCGCGGCGCAGGCGACGGATCGAGAGAGTCGCCGTCAGCGCCCACCCGGTGATGAGCACCACGGAGGCGATCGTCCCCCAGAGTCTGCCCTGTGCGAAATTGGTGAACTCGCCGGAGGCGCCCAGCACCGACAACACCTGGTTCATCACGTTGGGAAGGTCGAGGTACTGCAGACCGGTGACCACGACGTTCACCAGCCCGTAGGCGAGAAGTCCGATCGTCACGAAGCGGTCCACCGGGTGCGCGCGCCGGGGTGCATCCGTAGCGGCGTCCGCGGCCGGCAGCGCGACAGCCGGCTCGACCGGCGGCAGTTCGGAGAGAGGAGGGAGACCGGCGGCACGCCGCTGCTCCTCGGGAGTGGCGATCTCGCCGTACTGGGGCCGCTGTTCGCTCATCCCGCCATGCTAACGGCCGCGCCTGTCCCGGGCTCCCAGCGGAAGGTCCTCCGATAATGGTGGCGGCCCCGGAGAAGTGGGGACTTCTCGGGGCCGCGGACGAGGAGCGCTGGGGACGCATCCTCATCCCAGTCAGTTGCGAGGGACTGGGGATCCTGCTCGCAACCCGTAGTGCCGTGATGCACAGACGCCTACGCCTACAAGGATAGGCAACGGCGGAATCCTCTGCCACTGAGGTTTTTCAGATAGTGAACTCCGGCCCGGGATCGCCCCCGCCGAGCGCATCCGCCCCGAGCTGGATCGACAGCCGCCGGGCCGCCCTCTGCAGCTTCGCCACCAGCTCGCGGTCGACGATCGCCTGATCCGACGGCAGCGAGATCGCGAGTGAGGCGGTGACGTTGGGCGCGATGACGGGCACCGCCACGCAGGTCGCGCCGATGACGTACTCCTCCTGGTCGAGGGTCCACCCCGGGGAATGCTCGAGCTGCGTCAGCAGCGTGCGCCGATCGCTGATGGTCCGAGGAGTGAGTTCCTCGAGACGATGACGCGAGAGGTAGTCGAGACGGTCGTCATCGGGAAGCTCCGCCAGGATCTGCTTGCCCAGCGCCGTCGCGTGCCCGCTCGACTGCAGTCCGACCCACAGCTCGACACGCGGGTTCTGCTCGGCGTCGACGATGTCGATGAGGTGCATCTCCCCGTCGTCGTAACGTGAGAGGTACGCCGTGGCCCCGACCTCGTCGGTGACCGACCGCAGCGCCGCCCGTACGCGGGCGAGGAAGACTCCGCGGGTGTCGATCTCGCGCTGGAAGGTCGGAAATCGCGCCCCGAGCACGAGCCCGTCGGGTTCGGCCGACAGGTACCCCTCGTGGATGAGCGTGCGCACGAGGTTGTAGGTGGTGCCGGGCGTGAGCCCGGTGATCGCCGCCAGCATCTTGGTCGGCAACGGACGGGGAGAGTTGGCGACGATGTCGACCAGGCGAAGAGCCCGCTGCACCGATCCGATGAGCGTGGGTTCCGCCTCGGCGGCGCTCAACGCTATGCGCCTCCTCCGGTCGCGCGTCCGCCCAGGGCCCGATCGTCGCGCTTGCCCGAAGCATCCTGACGCAGTTCTTTCGGCAGCGAGAACATGAGGTCCTCCTCGGCCGTCTTCACCTCTTCGACGTCGCGGTAGCCGGCGTCGCCGATCGCGTCGAGCACCTCGCGCACGAGGACCTCGGGAACGGATGCCCCGCTCGTCACGCCGACCGTCTCGACGCCGTCGAGCCACTCCTGCTGGATCTCCTCGGCGTAGTCGATGCGGTACGCGGCCTTGGCCCCGTACTCGAGCGCGACCTCGACCAGGCGCACGCTGTTCGAGGAGTTCGCGGAGCCGACCACGATGACGAGATCCGCACCGACGGCGACCTTCTTGATCGCGACCTGACGGTTCTGCGTCGCGTAGCAGATGTCGTCGGACGGCGGGTTGTGCAGTTCGGGGAAGCGCGTGCGCAGGCGGTTGACGGTCTCCATCGTCTCGTCGACGGAGAGCGTGGTCTGCGACAGCCACACGACCTTGTTCGGGTCCTTCACGACGACCGTGTCGGCCTCGTCCGGCGAGTTGACGATCGTCACGTGATCCGGAGCCTCACCCGCGGTGCCCTCGACCTCTTCGTGCCCCTCGTGACCGATGAGCAGGATCTCGAAGTCGTCACGGGCGAAGCGCACGGCCTCGCGATGCACCTTGGTGACCAGGGGGCAGGTCGCGTCGATCGCGTGCAGGCCGCGGTCGGATGCCGCGTTCACGACGGCCGGCGAGACGCCGTGCGCACTGAAGACCACGTGCGCCCCGGCCGGAACCTCGTCGACCTCCTCGACGAAGATCGCCCCCTTGGCCTCGAGCTCGCTCACCACGTGGATGTTGTGGACGATCTGCTTGCGCACGTAGACCGGAGCGCCGTAGCGTTCGAGAGCCTTCTCGACGGCGACGACGGCGCGATCGACACCCGCGCAGTATCCGCGCGGCGCGGCGAGCAGCACGCGCTTGCGTCCGGCCACCGCGTTATCCTGAAGCCTCCCGGCCGCCGCACGCACGCGTGGGAGGCGAGGGATGGGGAGATGAACGGCAGTCGAGGTCACCCCTCGATTCTACCGGCGTCCACCCTGAGAAAGCCGGGAATCCTCCCCCGCACGACAACCCCCAGGGACGAGAGCAGATGACGGTCTTCGAAGCAGCCACCGGCCCCGGTGAGAACCCGCCGGCGGATGCCGTCTCGCCCCGCGATTCGACGGCGGATGCCCCGACCTCCGTCGCCCGGCTGAACGCGACCATCCGGGACTTCGTCGCCCGCTGGAACACGGTGTGGGTCGAGGGCGAGATCACCTCCTGGAACGTCCGCGGCGGCAACGTCTTCGCGCGCCTGAAGGACGTGCAGTCCGATGCGCAGATCTCGATCCGCGTGTGGTCGAGCGTTCGGGGGCGCATTCCCGCCGACCTCGGGATCGGGGATCACGTCGTCGCCGCCGTCAAGGCCGACTACTTCGTGAAGGCCGGCGACTTCAGCTTCACCGTCTCCTCGATGAAGCACGTGGGGCTGGGTGACCAGCTCGAGCGGCTCGAGAAGCTGCGCGCGCAGCTGCGCCAGGAAGGCCTCTTCGACCTCTCGCGCAAGAAGCGGCTGCCGTTCCTCCCGCACGTGATCGGACTCATCACGGGCGAGAGGTCCGACGCCGAGAAGGACGTGCACCGCAACGCCGAGCTGCGCTGGCCGCAGGTGCGCTTCCGCACCGAGTACGCGGCGGTGCAGGGCGAGCGCTGCGTTCCCGACACGCTGGCGGCCCTCGCCCGTCTCGACGCGGATCCCGACGTCGACGTCATCATCATCGCCCGGGGCGGTGGCGATCCGCAGACCCTCCTCGGCTTCAGCGACGAGCGCCTGGTGCGTGCCGCCGCCGCCGCCTCGACGCCGGTCGTGAGTGCGATCGGGCACGAGAACGACCACCCCCTGCTCGACGATGTCGCCGACCTGCGCGCGTCGACCCCGACGGATGCCGCGAAGCGGGTCGTGCCGGATGTCGGCGAGCAGCGCGCCCTGATCGGACAGCTGCGCTCCCGGGCGACCACGCGACTCACCCAGCGCCTGTCGCACGACATCGCGCAGCTCGAACAGCTGCGCTCGCGCCCCGTGCTCCGCTCCCCCGCCCCGATCATCGACTCCCGCGCGCAGGAGGTGTGGCTGCTGCTCTCGCGGGGTCGCGACACCCTCACCCGCCACCTCGATGCCGCCGGTCGCCGCACGAGCGAGCTGCGGGCATCCCTGCGTGCGCTGTCGCCGGCGGCGACGCTCGCGCGCGGCTACGCGATCGCGCATCTCGAGGGCGGTGTGATCCTGCGCGATGCGGCGGATGCCCCGGCCGGAAGCGCCCTGACCATCACGGTCGATCGGGGTTCGGTGGCCGCGCGGTCGGAGGGCGAGATCGCCGAGGCATCCTGATCGAGCGCGGCCCACGCCCGCTCACCGATCGCGACGGCACGCCGTAGGATGGAGGAGTGAGCGCGCTGAACGATACCCCTGTCGAGACGCTGACGTTCGAGGCCGCTCGTGACGAGCTGGTCACCGTGGTCGCCGAACTCGAACAAGGCGCGCCGACCCTCGAGCAGTCGCTGGCGCTCTGGGAGCGCGGTGAGGCCCTGGCCGCCCGCTGCGAGGAATGGCTCCTCGGCGCCAAGCGCCGACTCGACGCCGCCCGCGCCGCTGCCGACGACGGGGACGAGCGATGAACAAGCCCGCTCCCATCGTCGCGGAACTCGGACGCCCCGAGACCCCGGAGGAGACGGCCGCCCGCAAGGCCGCGTCGAGCAAGGCCTATCGGTCGAGCCAGACCGTGCGCAGCCTCATCGCCGCACTGCTGGCGACCCTCGCCGTGCTGGCCGTGATCATCTTCGCCGTCCCGCGCGGTGAGCCGGCATCCGCGCCGTCCGTCGACCTCACCGGCATCGCCGCCGACGTCGAGAACACGATGGACAGCGCGGTGATCGTGCCCGAACTCGGCGACTTCTGGCGGGTGAACGCGGCCGAGCTGCAGAGCGGTGCCACCGTCGTGTGGGACATCACGCTCGCCCCTGCCGCCCAGGACGAGCGCGGGTTCATCAAGGTCGCCCAGGCCTTCGACGCCGATTCCCGCTGGGCACCGCAGCGCCTCGAGGGGACGGCGCCCACCGACACCGTCACGATCGACGGCATCGAGTGGGACGTCTTCACCCCCGGCGACTCGGCCTCGAACATCTCCTACGCCCTCGGCACGCAGGCCGGTGACGACTACGTGCTGCTCTACGGCTCGCGGTCGGCCGATTCCACCGCCGAGCTGGCCGCCTCGCTCACCCCCCAGATCCGCACCCTCTCGGAGGCCTCATGACGCACGACCTGACCCCGGCCGCAGCCTGGAAGCAGATGCGCGACGGCAATCGCCGTTTCGTGAACGAGGAGCCGCGGCATCCGAATCAGGACGTCGCCCGCCGCAAGGGACTCGCCGAGGCCCAGAACCCGGTCGCCACCCTGTTCGGATGCTCGGACTCGCGTCTCGCCGCCGAGATCATCTTCGACCTCGGACTCGGCGACCTGTTCGTCGTGCGCAACGCCGGCCAGGTGATCGGCGAATCGATCGTCGCGAGCCTCGAGTACGCGGTGGCGGTGCTGAACGTGCCGCTCATCGTGGTTCTCGCCCACGACTCCTGCGGTGCCGTGCGCGCCGCGATCGACGGCACCGCGATCGACGCGGCACCCGTGCCCCCGCACATCTGGAAGCTGATCGCCCCGATCGTCCCGGCCGCGCGCAAGGTGCTCGCCGAGAGCGGCGGCACGACGGTCGCCGAGATCGACGCCGAACTCGTCGGCCAGGAGCACCTGCGCAACACCGTCGCCGACCTGCTGCAGTCGTCCGAGATCATCAGCAGCGCCGTCGCCGAGGGCCGCCTGGGCATCGTCGGCGCCAACTACCGTCTGGCCGAGGGCACGGCCGTGCCCGTCATCACCGTGGGGATCGACCCCGAAACGCAGGAGGGTTCGGAATGACCGATACCGAGTACCGCATCGAGCACGACACCATGGGTGAAGTGCGGGTGCCCGTGAACGCGCTCTACGGGGCGCAGACGCAGCGCGCCGTCGAGAACTTCCCGATCTCGGGCAAGGGGCTGGAGTCGACGCAGATCGCAGCCCTCGCCCGCATCAAGAAGGCCGCCGCGCTCGCCAACAAGGAGCTCGGCACGCTCGACGGCGCCATCGCCGACGCCATCGCGCAGGCCGCCGACCAGGTCGCCGCCGGCTCCCACGACGGCGAGTTCCCGGTCGACACCTACCAGACCGGCTCGGGCACGTCGTCGAACATGAACATGAACGAGGTGCTCGCGACGCTGGCGACGCGCATCCTCGGCGCGGACGTTCACCCCAACGACCACGTCAACGCCTCGCAGTCGTCGAACGACGTCTTCCCGACCTCGGTGCACATCGCGGTGACCCAGGCGCTCATCGACACGCTCATCCCGTCGCTCGACCACCTCGCCGTGGCACTCGAGGCCAAGGCCGAGCTGTGGAAGGACGCGGTGAAGTCCGGTCGTACCCACCTCATGGATGCGACCCCGGTCACCCTCGGCCAGGAGTTCGGCGGCTACGCCCGTCAGGTGCGTCTCGGCATCGAGCGCGTGCAGTCGGCGCTCCCCCGCGTCGCGGAGGTCCCGCTCGGCGGCACCGCCACCGGCACCGGGATCAACACCCCGCTCGGCTTCCCGCAGAAGGTCATCGCACTGCTCGCGGCCGAGACCGAACTGCCGATCACCGAGGCGAAGGACCACTTCGAGGCCCAGGCCAACCGCGACGGCCTCGTCGAGGCATCCGGTGCCCTGCGCACGATCGCCGTCTCGCTGACCAAGATCAACAACGATCTGCGCTGGATGGGCTCCGGCCCGAACACGGGTCTCGGCGAGCTGCACATCCCCGATCTGCAGCCCGGTTCGTCGATCATGCCCGGCAAGGTCAACCCGGTCGTCCCGGAGGCCGTGCTGATGGTGTGCGCGCGCGTGATCGGCAACGACGCGACCGTCGCCTGGGCCGGAGCATCCGGTTCGTTCGAACTGAACGTCGCCATCCCCGTCATGGGTACGGCGCTCCTCGAGTCGATCCGTCTGCTCTCCAACGCCTCGCGCGTGCTGGCCGACAAGACGATCGACGGCCTGCAGGCGAACCTCGACCGCGCGGCCGCGTTCGCCGGTATGAGCCCGTCGATCGTGACGCCCTTGAACAAGCTGATCGGCTACGAGGCCGCCGCCAAGATCGCCAAGCACGCGGTCGCCCAGGGCATCACGGTGCGCGACGCCGTGATCGATCTCGGCTACGTCGAGCGCGGCGACCTGACCCTCGAGCAGCTCGACGAGAAGCTCGATCTGCTGTCGATGACGCACCCGGGCTGATCCGTCCGACCACGCAAGAACGCCGGTCCCTTTCGGGGCCGGCGTTCTTTGCTTTCTCGGATGAGACGGACCGTTAGCTCAGCTCACCGCCCTCGAGGAGTTCGGTGACCAGGGCCGCGATCGCGGAGCGCTCGGAGCGCATGAGCGTGACGTGCGCGAACAGGTCGTGTCCCTTCAGCGTTTCGATCACGCTGGCGATGCCGTCGTGGCGTCCGACGCGGAGGTTGTCGCGCTGACCGACGTCGTGCGTGAGGATGACCCGCGAGTTCTGACCCATGCGGCTGAGCACGGTGAGGAGCACATTGCGCTCGAGGGACTGGGCCTCGTCGACGATCACGAAGGCGTCGTGCAGCGAACGGCCACGGATGTGCGTGAGCGGCAGGACCTCGAGGATGCCGCGTTCGACGACTTCCTCCATCACATTGCCCGAGACCACCGAGCCGAGCGTGTCGAAGACCGCCTGACCCCAGGGCCCCATCTTCTCGCCCTGGTCGCCCGGGAGGTATCCGAGCTCCTGCCCGCCGACCGCGAACAGCGGACGGAAGACGATGATCTTCTTCTGCTGCTGCCGTTCCAGCACGGCCTCCAGCCCGGCGCAGAGCGCCAAGGCCGACTTGCCGGTACCCGCACGACCACCCAGCGAGACGATGCCGACGTCGGGGTCGGTGAGCAGGTCGATGGCGATCCGCTGCTCGGCCGAGCGCCCGTGCATCCCGAAGATGTCACGGTCGCCACGAACCAGCTTGTACTCGCCCTCCCCGGTCACCCGTCCGAGGGCGGAACCCCGCTCCGAGTGGATGATGAGGCCGGTGTTCACCGGAAGACCGCGGGCCTCCTCGCTGATGCCGACCTCGCTCTCGTACAGGTCGCTGATGTCGTCGCCCGAGAGGTTCAGGGTCGAGATGCCGGTCCAGCCGGAGTCGATCGCCTGCTCGGCGAGGTATTCCTCGGCTCGGAGCCCGAGCGACGCCGCCTTCACCCGCATCGGCAGGTCCTTCGAGACGATCGTGACGTCCTGGCCGTCCTGGGCGAGATGCATCGCGACCGACAGGATGCGGGTGTCGTTGTCGCTCAGGCGGATGCCCGCGGGGAGCACCGAGGAGTCGGTGTTGGCGAGCTCCACCCGGAGCGTGCCGCCCTCGCCGACCTCGACCGGGAAGTCGAGACGCCCGTGCTCGATGCGAAGGTCGTCGAGGTGCCGGAGCGCCTGTCGGGCGAAATATCCGATCTCGGGGTCGTGGCGCTTGCCCTCGAGCTCGGTGATCACGACCACCGGGAGGACGACGGAGTGCTCGGCGAATCGGAAGAACGCCTGCGGATCGCTCAGCAGAACCGAGGTGTCGAGGACGTAGGTGCGGAGATCCTGATCCGGATCCGATGACGACGCCCGTCGATTCGACTGACGGGTGGACTGCTGCGCGGTGCTGGTGGACTGCTGCGCTGAACGTGTGGTCACGACCCACTCCCGACCCGGGGGAATCCCGGCTATTCGAACGAGTCGACCAGGGGGTCACGAGTCGCTTGCCTGTGGCCGACCCGATCGGGCACCATGCCCGATGCCTTGAAGGTACGACCAGCCGCCGACTTTTCCTCGGCTCGACACGCCAGCGAAGTGTTACGCGATGGTGAACGTCTCGTTGCCGAATCCGGCGAGCGCGTCGTCGAGCATCCGGATGGTCTCGTCGTCGGTGCCGGCATGCGGGGCCACCCGTACCGCCGAACCACGAGCGGTCACCACGACACCGGCGTTGGCGAGGGCGGCCGCGAGGCGGGCAGGCTCCTCCGGCGCGAGGGCGACCATCCCCGCGCGCCGCTCACGCTCGCGCGGAGAGACGACCGTGATGCCGTGCCGGTCGGCGATCTCGATGACCGCGTCGACGCGGCCAGCGAGATGCTCCTCGATCGCCGCGATCCCGGCATCGCGCACGGTGCGCGCGCCGACGGCCAGGCGACCCGCCGCGAGCGTGTCGGGACCGCTGGTCGTGAAGGCGCGAGCGGATGCCGCGGGCGCAGGGCGCTCGTCGACCGCGAGCCCCTCCCCCTCGGTGCCGGTGATCCCGCTGAGCACCGGGGCGAGGCGCTCGCGCGCCAGATCCGAGAACCAGGCGAAGCCGGTCCCGCGCGCGGCGCGCAGCCACTTGTAACCGTGCCCCACGACGACGTCGGCGACGCGGAAGTCGGTGTCGACGATGCCGAAGGACTGCACGGCGTCGACGATGAGCAATCGGTCCGGGCCGATCACCTCCCGCAGCGCCGCGAGGTCGGCACGGTAGCCCGTGCGGAAGTCGACGTGGCTCACGGCGAGGGCGGTGACATCGTCGTCGAGCGCCTCCGCGACGGCATCCGGGGTCACACGGCCGTCGGCCGGGTCGATCCATCGCGGCACGACCGCGCCCTGCGAGAAGGCGGCCGCGCGATCGAGCGTCAGGCTGACGCTCGGGAACTCGGCGGTCGAGGCGATCACCGTGCCCCGTGCGCCGTAGAGCGCCTGGGCGAGTCCCTGGGTCGACGACGGCTGCACCGTCACGTCCTCGGCATCCGCCTGCAGGATGTCGGCGACGACCTCGCGCGCCTGGGTGACGCGCTCCGCGACGAGCGCGAGCGAGGCGGGGCGTCCGCTGCCGAGGAGGTCGGCGTCGGCGAAGACCTCCTCGCGCACCGATGGCGACAACGGTCCGAATGCGGCCCAGTTGAGATAACCGGGTTCGACGTCGAACGTGGCCAAGTAGTCGTGGATGGTGCTCACCGAGTAAGTCTGGCACGATGCCGGCACGGTGACGACTCCCTCTCGGGCGTCCCGTCACCGCCCGAAACGACGGTCCCGATCCGCGAAGTCGCGCATCGCCCGGAGGAAGTCGACCTCGCGCAGGTCCGGTCCGAGAGCCTCGACGAAGTAGAACTCGCTATGGGCGCTCTGCCACAGGAGGAAGTCGCTGAGGCGCTGCTCGCCGCTCGTGCGGATCACGAGGTCGGGATCCGGCTGTCCTCCGGTGTAGAGGTGCTCCCCGATCATCTCCGGCGTGAGTTGCGCCGCGAGGTCCTCCATCGTGCCGCCGGACGCCTCGTGCGTCACCAGGATGCTGCGCACGGCGTCGACGATCTCGTTCCGGCCGCCGTAGCCGACGGCCAGGTTGACGTGGAGTCCCGTGTGGTCCTTCGTGCGCTCCTCGGCATCGGCGAGGACCCGGGCGAGATCCGTCGGAAGGATGTCGGAGCGCCCGACGTGCTTGACGCGCCAGTTGCCCTCCCACGACAGGCCCTCGGCGAGATCGGCGATGATCTCGATCAGATCCGCCAGCTCGGCCGAGTCGCGCTTGAGGAGGTTGTCGCTCGAGAGCAGGTACAGCGAGACCACGCGGACGCCGAGTTCATCGCACCAACCGAGGAACTCGCGCATCTTGATCGCACCGGCACGGTGTCCGTGAGCGGCCGTGGCGTAGCCGAGCTGTCGTGCCCACCGACGGTTGCCGTCGATCATCATCGCGATGTGGTGCGGAACGGACGCCGGATCGAGGCGGCGGCGCAGCCGGTTGCTGTAGAGCCGGTACAGCGGCCCACGCCCCTGGTTATCCCCTGACATCACCTTCCTACGCTACAGCGTCCTCCCCCTCGCCGCCGGTGCGGATGCTGTGGACATGTACGGCCGGCGGAATGCCGCCGCGCATAGAGTGTGCACGTGAGCACTCCCGAAGACTCCGGCCCCGACCTCCCTCAGCTGCCCCTCATGGAGGCTGCCGCAGCCGATGCCGTGATCGAGGTCAAGCCCTCGTGGCGCGGATGGGTCCACGCCGGTACCTTCCCCGTGGCGATCGCCGCGGGCGTCGTGCTCATCGTGCTCTCGGAGGGAGCGCCCGCCAAGTGGGCCGCCGCGGTGTTCATGGCGTCATCGTTGCTGCTCTTCGGCAACTCCGCCCTGTACCACCGCTTCAACTGGGGCCCGCGCACGAAGATCGTGCTCAAGCGCATCGATCACGCGAACATCCTGCTGCTGATCGCCGGCACCTACACGCCGCTCGCGACGCTCGCCCTCCCGCCGGAGAAGGGCACGCTGCTGCTCTTCCTGGTCTGGGGCGGCGCCCTGCTGGGGATCCTGTTCCGGGTGTTCTGGATCCACGCCCCACGATGGCTGTACGTCGCGCTCTACCTGCTGCTGGGCTGGGCCGCCGTGATGTACATCGTCGACCTGCTCAACGCGAACGTCGCCATGATGGTGCTCGTCATCGTGGGCGGACTGCTCTACACGGGCGGGGCGATCGTCTACGCGCTCAAGAAGCCGAACCCGTGGCCCGGGCACTTCGGCTTCCACGAGATCTTCCACGTGTGCACGGTGCTCGCATTCCTCTGCCACTGGACGGCGTGCCTGCTGATCGCCCTCGCACCGCTGTCGCCCTCGCTCGGCGTACCCGCCTGATCGGTCAGGCCGGGCGCGGACCGTCGTCTGCAGGATCGTCGTCGCCCTCGCGCACGATCGGCAGGTCGGCATCCGTCTCGGTCGCCTCGTCGGCGGCGCGGGCGGCCTCCTCGGCGTCGAGCTCGTCGCGCACCTCCTCGCGGTAGCGCACGCGGCGGATACGGCGGTTCATGTCCCAGATCAGCAGGATGACGGCGATCAGGACCACGACGATCGCCGCGAACCCGACGAAGCCGGGGGTGACGGACTCCGGGTCGACGGTCATCGTGGGCGTCGGCATCGGGGTCTCGGACAGAGCGAGCATGAATCGGCCTTTCGTACGCAGGTCGCATAACCTGTAATCACCAGCCTAACGATCGGGAGACCTGCAGCGTGACGACCCCAGAGCAGCTCGACGAACGGTACGGACGCACCCGCAGGCGCCGCGCCCCCTGGATCATCGCCGGAATCGTCGCGATCCTGCTCGTCGGCGGCTACGGGTGGGGCATCGTGGCGCAGTCGATGAACCAGGTCGATGCCGACGACCTGGGATACACGCTGGTCGACGAGCACAGCGTCGACGTGCGGTTCCAGATCACCGGCGTGCAGGGCAAGGACGTGGTCTGCATCGTCGAGGCCCTCGACGAGGAGTTCGGCGTGGTCGGGTGGAAGGTCGTCGAGATCCCCGCCGGCGACAGCCACGCGCAGGCCCTCGCCGCCACCATCCCGACCGTGGCCGAGGCCACGACAGGTTTGGTGAACACCTGCTGGGTCGCTTAGACTCGACGCAGAACGACGACGCCCTGGCAAGTGCCGGGGCGTCTTGGCATATCCCCCGCCGCGAGCGGGAGCGATACCGAAAGAAGGAGCTTCGTCATGTCCACGGACGCTCAGGTTCCCTTCCTCACGCAGGAAGCCTACGACCGGCTCGTCGCCGAGCTCGAGAACCTCTCCACCACGGGCCGCGACGAGATCGCGAAGCGCATCGAGGCCGCCCGCGAAGAGGGCGATCTCAAGGAGAACGGCGGCTACCACGCCGCGAAGGACGAGCAGGGCAAGCAGGAGGCGCGCATCCGCACGCTCGAGAACCTGCTCAAGACCGCCAAGGTCGGCGAGGCACCGGCCAGCCGCGGCGTCGTCGAGCCCGGCACGGTCGTCACGGCGCTCGTCGCCGGCGGCGAAGAGGTCTTCCTCCTCGGCAGCCGCGAGATCGCGGTCGGCAGCGACCTCGACGTGTACAGCGAGGCCAGCCCGCTCGGACAGGCCATCCTCGGCCTGAAGGTCGGCGAGAAGTCGTCGTACGAGGCTCCCAACGGGCGCTCGATCTCGGTCGAGATCGTCAACGTCGAGACGTACACCGGCTGACACCCCCTCACGCAGAACGCCCCTCGGCCCGCAGGCACGAGGGGCGTTCTGCGTTCGGCGTCAGTCCGGAACGACGATGGGCTCGAAACCCTCGCGGCGGAGCGTGTCGAGCGTGTGCTCGGAGTGCTCGGGTCCGCGGGTCTCGACGCTGAGTTCGAGGATCACGTCGCTGATCTGCAGACCGTGCCCGTGACGGGTGTGCATCGCCTCGATGACGTTCGCTCCCGCTTCCGCGATCAGCTCCGAGACGCGCGCGAGCTGGCCGGGACGATCCGGAAGGGGGATGCGGATGGTCAGGTAGCGGCCGGAGGCGGCGAGACCGTGCGAGACGACGCGCTGCAGCAGGAGCGGATCGATGTTCCCTCCCGACAGCACCGCCATCGTCGTGCCCGTCGCCTCGATCTTCCCCGACAGGATCGCGGCGACACCCGCCGCGCCCGCGGGCTCGACGACGACCTTCGCCTGCTCGAGGAGGATGAGGATCGCCCGGGCCAGATCGTCGTCGGAGACGGTCACGACCTCGTCGACGAGGTCCTTGATGATGTCGAACGGGATCGCCCCGGGACGGGCGACGAGGATGCCGTCGGCGATGGTCGGACGCGTCTCGATGTCGACCGGGTGGCCGGCTGCGAGCGACGGCGGCACGGCCGCGGCGTTCTCGGCCTGCACACCGATGATGCGCACCTCGCGGCCCAGTTCGGCGGCGCGCGCCTTGACCGCCGCGGCCACGCCGGCGATGAGCCCTCCCCCGCCGATGCCGAGCACGATCGTGTCGACCTCGGGGGCGTCGGCGAGCAGCTCCAGGCCGAGCGTGCCCTGGCCGATCACCACGTCGCGGTGGTCGAACGGCGGGATGAGCACGGCTCCGGTCCGCTCGGCGAACTCCGCTGCCAGTCGCAACGAGGTGGCGACGGTCTCGCCCTCGAGCACGACCTCGGCGCCGTAGCCGCGCGTGGCGAGCAGCTTGGGCACCGGCACGCCCAGCGGCATGAAGATCGTCGCCGGGATGCCCAGCGCTTGGGCGGCGAGCGCGACGCCCTGCGCGTGGTTGCCCGCGGACGCCGCGACCACGCCGCGAGAGCGCTCTTCGGCGCTCAGCCGCGACAGCCGGTAGGCCGCGCCGCGGATCTTGAAGGAGCCGGTGCGCTGCAGGTTCTCCATCTTCAGCAGCACCGGTGCGCCGAGGATGTCGGAAAGTGCGCGGGAGGGCAGCGTGGGCGTGTGCGAGATCACCTCAGCCAGACTCTGAGCTGCGTGCTCGAACTCGGTCAGGCTGGGGACTGCGCTCATCGATTTCTCCGTCTCCGCTGTCGCGGTACTGTGCTCCAGATCAGATCTGCATCTGGTTGGTCTCCGGTGCGCCACGACCCGGTGCTGACGGTCACGGCTGCCACGTTCACGAATGCGGCCAGCGGCACGGCGAACAGCGCGCCGGGGATGCCGCCGATCATGGATCCTCCGGCCACCACCAGCACGACCGCCAGGGGGTGCACCTTCACGGCGGACCCCATCAGGATCGGCTGCAGGACATGGCCCTCGAGCTGCTGGACCCCGAGCACGACGATGAGCATCGCGAGGGCGATCCACGGGCCGTTGTAGACGAGGGCGAGCAGCACCGCGATCGCGCCGGTCACGACGGCACCGACGATCGGGATGAAAGATCCGAGGAAGACGAGCACCGCGACGGGGAGGGCGAGGGGAACACCGAGAAGGGCCGCTCCGGTGCCGATGCCGACCGCGTCGATCGCGGCGACGAGCAGCTGCGTGCGTGCGTAGTTGACGATCGTCGACCAGCCGTTGTGGGCCGCGCTGTCGGCGGCGGGACGCGCCTTGCGCGGGAAGAGCCGGAGCGTCCACCGCCAGATCCCCGCTCCGTCGGCCAGCAGGCAGATGAGGATGAACAGCGACAGGACGGCGCCGGTCACGACGTGGGCGGCCGTGGTTCCGACGGCGAGAGCCCCGTTGAGGAGGAGCTGGGCCTGCTCGTTGACGAGTTCGAACGCCTGATCGATGTAGCCCTGGATCTGCTTCTCGGTCAGGTGCAGCGGACCGTCGAGGAGGAACTGCCGGAACTGCTCGACCGCGGCCCCCGTGCGCGCCTGCACGTCCGGGAGCTGGGCGCGGATCTGCCAGATCACGAGCCAGAGCAGGGTCGAGACGATCGCGATCGTGCCGAGGATCGAGATCGCGACGGCGAGCCACCGGGGGAACCGGTGCCGCAGCATCCACTCGAACGCGGGCCACAGCAGAGCGGTGATGAGGATGCCGACCATCAGCGGGATCACGAGCAGCTTGAGCTGGATGACGATCCAGATGAACCCCGCGACGACCGCGGCGATCAGGAGCAGACGCCACGCGTAGCCCGCCGTGATGCGCAACGGGAGGGGCACGGCCTCCTCCGCCTCGGTCGTCACCGTCCGGTCGGTCGAGACCGGGCGCGGACGCAGGAGATCCCTCAACCGCGGTCGCTGCTCGTCGCTCATCGCCCAAGTCTACGGCGATGCCGTATGCCGTCAGACGCATCCTTCGGCGGCCGGTCACGAGCCCGCGATGTCGGCGGCCGGGGCTACGCTTTCCGACGTGACCGAAACCCTCAGCCCCGCTCATGCGCGACGCATCGCCCTCGCCGCTCAGGGGTTCACACGTGCGCGCCCGAAAGGCGTCTCCTCGCGACACGTGCACCGGGCGATGGAGCGACTCGGTGTGCTGCAGATCGACTCCGTCAACGTCTTCGCCCGGTCGCACTACATGCCCCTGTTCTCCCGTTTGGGCGCCTACGAGCCGGCCCTCCTCGACCGCGTGTTCCTCTCACGCACCACTCACTACGTCGAGTACCTCGCCCACGAGGCGACGTTCATCCCGATCGAGGACTGGCCGCTCTGGCAGTTCCGGATGAACGACTTCCGCCGACGCTGGGCGGGCGACGAGTCCTGGATGAGCCAGAACGCGCGCACCCTGACCTGGGTGCAGGATGAATTGCGCGCCCGCGGCCCGCTGCGGCCGGTGGACCTGCGCGAAGATGCACCGCGCGAGCGAGGGACGTGGTGGGACTGGGACGACGTCAAACTCGCCCTCGAGCACCTCTGGCGCACGGGCGACGTGGCGATCAGCGGTCGCAAGGGATTCGAGCGCACCTACGCGCTTGCCGAGCACGTGATCCCCGCCGATGTGCGCGCCCGGACGATTCCCCGCTCCGATGCGATCCGCGAGCTCGTGCGCCGCGCCGCACGTTCGTCCGGCGTCGCGACGCAGTCCGATCTCGCCGACTACTACCGCATCCGCGACCGCGCTGCGGTCTCCCAGGCGATCGCCGATCTCTCGGATGCCGGGGAGCTCCTCCCCGTACGGGTTCGCGGATGGGAGCGCGGCGGGCGCCCCCTCCCCGCCTGGCGGCATCGGGACAGCGTCCTGCCCCGCGCCCTCGGGAGCGCCGCTCTGCTCACCCCGTTCGATCCCGTCGTGTGGTTCCGCGATCGAGCGCTGCGCACCTTCGACCTCGACTACCGCATCGAGATCTACGTCCCGGCCGAGAAACGTCGCTACGGCTACTACTCGTTGCCCGTGCTCGTCGGCGACCGCATCGTGGCCCGCGTCGATCTCAAGGCCGACCGTTCCACGTCCACGCTGCAGGTGCAGTCGGCCTGGTGGGAGCCGCAGGCTCGACCCGAAGACGCCGAACCGATCGCCCGCGAACTCGCTCTCGCCGCCGCCTGGCAGCGGCTCGAGCACGTATCGGTGTCGGGCTGGGGCGACGCGTCCGACGCGATCCACGGAGCGCTGCACGCCCTCGGCGGCGACGTTCGCCGGCACGTTCACGCTCGGGAGGCTGACGGATGACCGAGCGCAGTACGACGGATCCGCACCCGAGCCCACGACGCAGGAGCACTCGGCCCTGGGTATGGCTCGTCGCCGCGATCGTCGCCGTGCTCCTCGTCGGTGCGGGCATCGTGATCTGGCAGGCGCAGTCGCGGGCGGGCTCGGCCGACGAGGCCGCGCACGCGTATCTCCGGGCGCTCGAGTCCGGCGACGCCGCGGCGGTGCAGGCCACCGGGATCGACGTCTCGGACGAGGCGCTCCAGGCGTTCGACGGCGCGCATTCGCTCGTCTCCGAGGCCACCGTGGTCTCGGTGGAGGAGATGGGATCGAGCGCGGTGGCGCACGTGTCGTTCGTGCTGGGTGATGCCGAGCACGACGCCGACCTCGCTCTCACCCGTTCCGACGGTCGGTGGGTCCCGGACGGATCGGGTCTCGCCGAGGTGACGGTCTCGACCTCGGCGGGTACGGCCGTTGCGATCGAAGGCACGGTGCTCGATGCCTCCGAGGCGCTCTTCCTCGTCCCCGCCGTCTACACGATCGCGGCCGCACCGACCGCGTACCTGTCGGGGTCGACCGACGTCGTGGCGCTTCCGGGCGCGGCCGACGACGTCGAGGTCGAGACGTCGCTGCGGCCCGAGGCGACGGAAGCGGCGCAGCAGCGACTCGACGAGCTCCTCGAGGCATGCGCGGCGGAAACGGCCCTCCCAGCCGACGGCTGCGGCATCCGCATCCCCTGGGGCACCGAGTTCCGCACGGTCGACGACGTCGCATTCCGCATCGACACGATGCCGACCGTGATGCTCGCCGACGACGGCGCGAGCTTCACCGCGAGCGGGGGGGAGCTCGTGGCGACCCTCACCGGCACCGCCCGCGACGGCGGTTCGCGCACGACCACCTATCGCAGCGAGGACTGGGCGGTGCGGGGAGACGTGACGTTCGCCGGAAACGAGATGACCCTCACCGTGTGGTGAGGGTCATTCACGAAAGCGGGATGCGGAACGCGATCAGAACTGGACGCGCGGCGGCTCGGAGATCGCTCCGCTGTCAGCGACCTCGAAGAACTCGCGCTCGGTGAATCCCAGGCCCTTGGCGAAGAGGTTGTTCGGGAAAACCTTGATCTTGGTGTTGAGCTCGCGCACACCGCCGTTGTAGAACCGGCGCGCAGCCTGGATCTTGTCTTCGGTGTCGACGAGAGCCTGCTGCACCTGGAGGAAGTTCGTGCTGGCCTGCAGCTGCGGGTACGCCTCGGCGACGGCGAACAGGCTGCGCAATGCCTGCTGCAGGTGGCCCTCGGCGATGCCGGCCGCACCGGGCCCGCTCGCGGAGAGCGTCTCGGCGCGCGCACGGGTCACGTTCTCGAAGACGGCCTTCTCGTGCGAGGCATAGCCCTTGACGGTCTCGATGAGGTTGGGGATGAGGTCGGCTCGACGCTTGAGCTGGACGGTGATGCCGCTCCATGCCTCATCGACGCGGACGTTCAACTGAACCAGCGAGTTGTACGTGGCCCACAGATAGATGCCGACCAGCAGAATCACGCCGACGATGATCAGTACCGGCACGAGCCATTCCATCAGAGGCCCACCCTTCCTCGTGTTTCTCTCATCCTATCCACCGCGCCTGCACGTGGACTGGGCATGACGCGTCTCGGACCTGTGAATGCGTTCAGGCTCCGAGAACGCGATCGAGATACCGATTGCGGAAGAGCCGATCGGGGTCGAGCCGGTCGCGCAGCGCGACGAAATCGTCGAATCGGGGATACCGCTCACGCAGCTGATCGGCGTTCAGTGTGTGCAGCTTCCCCCAGTGCGGCCGCCCGCCGTGCTCGTGCATGATCTGCTCGACCGCCTCGAAGTACTCCGTGGGGTCGGCCCGCCAGTAGCGGTGCACGGCGATGTAGGCGCTGGCTCTCCCGTAGGCCGTCGACAACCAGCGGTCGTCCTCCGCCGCGAACCGCACCTCGAGCGGGAACTCGATGCGCCATCCGCGCTGGGCGATCAGCGCCTGCACGGCGCGGAACACCGGAACGATCCGCTCCGCCGGCACGGCGTACTCCATCTCGCGGAAGCGCACGTTGCGCGACTGCGTGAGCACCCGGTGCGAGCGGTCGGTGTACTCCCGATCGCCCGTGAGCTTGACGGCGAGGCGGCTGAACGGGGGCGTGACCGCGGGCACCACCTGGCCCGCGGCGCACACCGCGCGGTAGACGCCGTTCGAGAGCAGCGACTCGTCGACCCACTTGCCGAAGAGAGGGAGCGGCTTGCGCACTGCCGACTCGTCGAGACGGGTCTGCCGCTTCGTGAGCGCGACGTCGGTGTGCGGGAACCAGTAGAACTCGAAGTGATCCGATGCCGCCGCGCGATCGTGGAGCGTCGCGAGCACATCTGCGAGCGGGGCGGGCGCATCGACGGCGTGCAGTACGAAGGCGGGAACGCACTGCAGCGTCACCTCGACGAGGATCCCGAGGGCTCCGAGTCCGAGAGCGACGGCCGGAAGCAGATCGCTGTTCTGCTCGTCGTCGACCCGGAGGAACTCTCCCGCGGCGGTCACCAGTGTGACGCCGACGACCTGCGTTGCGAGTCCCCCGAAACCGGTACCCGTGCCGTGCGTTCCCGTGGAGATCGCCCCGGAGATCGACTGCCGGTCGATGTCGCCCAGGTTCTCCATCGCGAGGCCGAACGGGGCGAGCAGACCGGGGATGCGGTGCAGACGAGTGCCGGCGAGCAGGGTCACGCGGCCGGTCGTGGCGTCCGCCGACACCAGGCCCTGCAGATCGTCGAGCTCGAGCAGCACGCCCGGGGCGACCGCGATCCCGGTGAAACTGTGCCCGGCGCCGACGGCCTTGATCGTCAGCCCCTGCGAGGCGGCGGCCACGACGGCGCGCTGCACCCCTTCGGGCGTGCGCGGGCGCTCGACACGGACGGGCTTGACGGATGCCGACCGCCCCCAGTTCTGCCAGGTGCCGCCGATTCTCGTCACAGGAACGCCTTTCCTTCGCCGCGATAGGTGGGCAGCTCGTCGACGATCTCGTCGCCCGAGACGAGCTGATAGCGATCGATGCGCTCCGCCGGTTCGCCGCTCTTCGCGTGCCGGAACCAGACGCGGTCGCCGACACCGAGCAAGGCGGCAGCCGGGCCCTGCAACGGCGTCTGCACCTCGCCCGCGGCTTCGCGCGGCAGGGTGCGCAGACCCTCCGGCCACACCGGTCGGGGCTGACGGGAGGCGACGGGCGGACCCGACGCGATCCATCCCCCGCCGAGAACGGTGGCGATGTCGGCGGCGGGGCGTCGCACGACATCGAACGCGAACGCGGATGCCGGAGCGGGTCGGAACGAGCGGTACCCGTCGAAGAGGTGGCCTCCGAGAAGACCGCTCCCGGCGCTCGCCTCGGTGAGCGATTCGTCACTCGCCGTGAACTCGAGCGAACCCGTGCCGCCGCCGTTGAGGAAGTCGAGATGGGCGACCTCGGCGACCGCCGAGACGATGGCGGCCCGCCGCTCCCGCAGCTCGGCCCGGGAACGCGCCTGGACGAGACGGATGAGCGGAGCATCCGACCCTGCGTCGTCGCCCTGCCCAGCGATCTGGGCGTCGTACATCTGCAAACCGACCAGCCGGAACCCGGGGCGTGCCGCCACTTCGCGGGCGAACGCCGCGACCTCACCCGCACTGAAGAGGGCCGAGCGGCGAACCCCGATGTGACCGAGCAGGGCCGAGCGCCACGACGCATCGACGTCGATCGCGACGCGGACCTCCGGCCGACGACCGGGACCGGCGACGCTGTCGATGAAATCGAGGTGCGCAGGGTCATCGACCATCAGGGTGACGCGCCGGGCCGCCTGCTCGTCGGCGAAGAGTCGCGCGAGTGCGACCCGGTCGACCGTGGGATAGCCGATGACGATGTCGTCGTGCGTCTCGGCCAGCCACAGCGCCTCGGCGAGCGTGAAGGCGAGGATGCCCCGGTAGCCCGGAAGAGCCAGCACCGCGTCGAGCACGGCGCGCACGCGCACCGACTTCGACGCGACCCGGATCGGCAGACCCCCCGCGCGGACGAGCATGTCCATCGCGTTGTAGCGGAGCGCGTCGCGATCGATCACGGCCACGGGGGCCGGCAGATGCGCGGTCGCGGCCGACAGGCGCGGCCAGTACCTCGCGGGGTCCTCCCACTCGGGAGACACCCCGGTGCGGTGCGGATCGGGGCTCAGTTCGGCTGTGAGGTCGAGCACTCCCCCACCCTACGGCTTCTCGGACTCAGGGTCACGGATCGCGGGACCGGATCGCACGCGAAGGCTTCGATAGGCTGGCCACGACGAGGCCCCCGTAGCCCAATGGCAGAGGCAGGCGACTTAAAATCGCTTCAGTCTGGGTTCGAGTCCCAGCGGGGGCACTCCTCGTGGTCGCGGATCACCGCCCGAAGAGATCGCGGATGTCGGGAAGCCCGAGCTCCCCGAGCTTGTCGCCCCAGCCGCTCGCCGTCTCGCCCAGCCCGCTGACCGCCTCGCCGGCCGAACCGACGACGCCCTCGGCCGCGCCCGCGAAGCCTTCGACGTCGATGCCCGCTGCGATCGCCTCGAGGTCGACGCCCTCGGCGAGAGCCGTGAAGTCGACGCCCAGGCTCGCCGCCTGGTCGAGCAGCGGGCCGGCGACGGTGCTGAGCACCGCCCCGCCCGCGACCGCCCCGAGCACACCGACCGCTGCGCCACCGACGGCACCCGCCGCGCCGAGCCCGCGTCCGCCGCCGCGCACGCGCGAGAGCAGCCCCCGCATCCGTCCGGGCTTCGCCGCCTCGGCGCGGCCGGCCGCCCGGGCGAGGTTGTCGGCCGACGCGGACGCCGGGCGCTCGTGCGGAGGGAGCTCCGCGCGCATGCGGTCCTCGATCTGCGCACGCTGCGCCGGCGTGAGGCGCTCGAACGCCTCACGGTGCATCTGCTCGATGCGCTGCGGGTCGGCGGTCTGCATCAGGTAGTCGTAGCGCGCGATCGCCGCACGGTCGGCATCGGAGGCCGCGGCGCCGGCGCGCGGAGCGGCGGCATACGCTCCCGGCGCGGGCGGCGGCGAGTAGGGGTCGTGGCCGCGCGCCGGCTGTCGCGGAGCCGCGGTCTGCGGCGCGGCCTGATCCCGGCGGCGATCACCGGAGTCGAGGTCGAGCGCCTGCGTGGCCATTCCGATGAGGCGGGAGAGCTTTCCCATGATGCGATTCCTTCGGGTCGTGTGCGGACGACCACGGGAACCACGACGGGAGGAGACGAGGGATCCACGGCTGTCCGCGACGGCGGACGCCAGGTCTCCTCCACCCCGGACGGGGCCGGTGGGCCGGGACACATCGACATGTCCGTAATGACGACACCACCGCAGACGGGAGTACTCCCCTTGCATGCCCGAGAGTAGCGATCGCACCTATGAGCCCCGTGCGAATACTGGCTGACGCACGAACGCCCCGACTCCGGGCGGGAGTCGGGGCGTTCGATGACGCGGATTACTTCGCTGCGGCGGGCTCGGCGGCCTTCTCGGCAGCCGGCTTCTTCGCGGCGGGCTTCTTGGCCGGAGCCTTCTTCGCCGGAGCCTTGTCGGCCGGAGCCTTGTCAGCCGGAGCCTTCTCGCCCTTCTCGGCTGCGGCATCCGTCTTGGCCGGAGCCGTCTCGGCGGCGGGCGCTGCGGCCGGAGCGGCCGGACGCGGACGAGCGGCGAACTCTTCGAAGACATAGCGCGGGTTCTGCACGGTCTGCAGGTTCACGATGTCGCGGCCGAGCCACAGGTTGTTCCACCAGCCCCACAGCACGCGCCACTTGCGCTCCCACGTCGGCATCGCGAGCCCGTGGTAGCCACGGTGCGCGACCCAGGCGACGAAGCCCTTGAGCGCGATCTTCCCGGACTGGAACACACCGTTGTAGAGGCCGAGACCGGCGACGGCACCCAGGTTCTTGTGGAAGTACTCCTTGGGGTCCTCACCACGGAGGACGGCCACGAGGTTCTTCGCGAGCAGCTTGGCCTGACGCACGGCGTGCTGCGCGTTCGGCACGCAGAAGCCGCCGACGCCACCGCCCGAGAGGTCGGGGACGGCCGAGACGTCACCGGCGGCCCAGGCGCCCTCGACGAAGGCCTCCGGGGTTCCGACGCGCAGGTCAGCGCGGGTCTGGATGCGGCCGCGCTCCTCGACGGGCAGGTCGCCGCCGCGCACGACGGTCGGGTTCGCCATGACACCGGCGGTCCAGACGATCACGTCGGTCGGAATGACCTCACCGGTCGACAGCTCGACGTTGCCGTCGACCGCGCTCGTGAGCTGCGTGTCGAGGTGCACGTTGGCGCCGCGCTTGGCGAGGTCCTTGAGCACCCACTCGCTGGTCGGCAGCGAGACCTCGGGCATGATGCGGCCCATCGCCTCGATGAGGTGGAAGTGGGTGTCCTCGAAGCTCAGCTGCGGGTACTTGCCGACGAGGGACGAGGCGAGCGAGCGCAGCTCGGCGAACACCTCGATGCCGGCGAACCCGCCACCGACGACGACGACGGTCAGCAGGCGGTCGCGCTCGGGGCCGGCGGGCAGCGACGCGGCCTTGTCGAAGTTCGACATGACGCGGTCGCGGATCGCGACGGCCTCTTCGATCGTCTTGAGGCCGATCGCGTTGTCGGCGATGCCCGGGATCGGGAACGTGCGCGACACGGCCCCGGCGGTGACGACGATCTGGTCGTAGGCGAACTCGTACGGCTCACCCGACGGCGGCGTGATCGTGGCGACCTTCTCGGCGTGGTTGATGTTCGTCACCTTGGCGGTGATCACGTTCGTGCGCTTGAGGTGGCGACGGTGCGCGACGACCGAGTGACGCGCCTCGATCGAACCTGCAGCGACCTCGGGCAGGAACGGCTGGTACGTCATGTACGGCAGCGGGTCGACCATGGTGACGTCGGCTTCGCCCTTGCGCAGGTGCTTCTCGAGCTTCCATGCGCTGTAGAAGCCTGCGTAGCCTCCACCGACGATCAGAATCTTGGGCACAGTGCTGTTCTGAGGCACAGGGGGACAACTCCTCGGAGTCAGGAATGTGGCGTACGTCGAACGCGCGCCGATCGGATGCGCCGGGCAGCTGCGGTGACGCCAAGCCCCACCAGGATACCAGGGACTGTGAGTGCGACGAGCGGCAGGGTACCGTAGCGCAGTGAATCGGCGCTGGGAAGGAGCGGGGAACCCGGTTCGGTCGGTGCGTCGGCGGCGGGGAGCGGGGGAACCTCGACCGGCGTCGCCTCGGGTTCCGGCTCGGGATCGGCCGCCGCGGCCCGGCGATAGAGCCGCACCCACTCGGCGAGATCTCCCATCGGGTTCTTGTCGACCGAGGGGAGATCGGCCGAGATCGCCGCCGCGGCATCCACGAGTCCGTATCCGTAGAGCGGATCGGGGACCTCGGTGACACCGGGCACCGGGATCGCGGTCTTGATGATGCGGTTGATCACATCGATGGCCTGGATGTCGGGGTGGGCCGAACGGATCAGCGCGGCGATGCCCGCGACGATCGGTGCTGCGCCGCTGGTGCCGTTCCAGGAGGCGAGCTTGCCGTCGGCCGAGATGCCCAGCAGCCCCTCGCTCGGTGCCGAGATGCCGATCGTGATGCCCTGCGTCGACGCCTCGACGCTGGCCGTGCCGGTCTGGTCGACGCCGCCGACCGTGAGCACGCCCGGGATGGTCGCGGGAGCACCGATGATGCTCGTGCCGCTCCCCCGGTTGCCGGCGGCGACCACCACGACGACATCGTGGTCGAAGGCGTAGAGGAACGCGTCGTCCCAGCTCTCGTCCCAGTCGAGCGTGTTCGTGGTGAAGGAGAGGTTGATCACGTCGGCGCCGTGATCGACCGCCCAGCGCATCGCCTCGGCGACCTGCTCGCTGAAGGGCACGGCGGCCGCGGCCCCGAAGCCGACCGATATCGACAGGAGGTTCGCTTCGGGGGCGACCCCGATCATGCCGGTGCCGTCGGCGGCACCTCGGGCGGCCGCGAGCGACGCGACCCAGGAGCCGTGGTTGCCGTCGACCGCGCCCAACGCGGTGCGGCCGTCGGGCGATCCGGTTCCCGACACGTCGGTGCCGCCGATGACCGCGTCGCCGAAGGCCTCGGGCACCTTGCCGATGCCGGTGTCGATCACCGCGATCGTGACGCCTTCTCCACGCGTCGTCTGCCAGGCTTCGCGAATCCGTGCGCCGTCGAGCCAGTACTCCTGCGCCCGCACCGGATCGGAGGGATCGTCGGGCACGGGACCGGTGCCCGGCCCCGGAGTCGGAGTGGGGGTCGCCGTCGCGCCCAGGAGCAGGACGGACACCGCCACCAGCGCCGCCGCGGCGGTGGTGCGCAGCGTCCGCCGGACCGTCACGCCGACGGATCCGTCTCGTCGCGGAGCGCCGCTCCGGGCGCATCGCAGCGGCACACCTCGGGCGACCAGCTCGAGAGGGCGAGGGCGAGATCGCCGATCGGGTTGACTCCCGGGCCTGCCGCGAGCGCGTGCCCGGCCAGTGCGTGCAGGCACTTCACGCGCGTCGGCATTCCCCCGGCGGAGATCCCGTCGATCTCGGCGACCTCGCCGAACTGCGCACGGTCGGCGAGATACGCCCGGTGCGCGGCGAGGTAGCCGGCGGCCACGTCGTCATCGGTCTCGAGGAGCGCGGCGAGCTCGGGCATCACCTGCGTGGCCTCGAGCGTCGACATCGCGGCCGTCGCCGCCGGATGCGTCAGGTAGTAGAAAGTCGGGAACGGGGTTCCGTCGGGCAGGCGGGGCGTCGTGGAGACGACCGTCGGGTTGCCGCAGGCACAGCGCGCGGCGATGCCGACGACTCCGCGGACGGGGCGCCCGAGCTGGGCCGACACGACGGCGAGCTCGGCGGCGGTGGGCGCGGGGAAAGGCGGCGTGGTCACCCCACCAGCGTAGGGGAGGCTGCCGAGAGGATGCTCGGAGCGCCGGTCACTGCGAGACGGCGGCGGTGTCGCTCAGACCGCTCGACACCAGGGTGCGCAGGAGTTGCGGCATCCAGTCGGCCGGCTTCTCTTCGAGCGTGTCGCTCACCGGCTCCTGCTCGCGCGGGAGGTCGGTGGCGTCGAGGTCGTTGTCGATGAGGAAGACGACCTCGCCGGGCTTGACGTAGTAGAGGCGCTCACGCGCCTGCGTCGTGATGTACGCCGGGTCGTCCCAGCGTTCGCGCTCCTGCTCGAGTTCGGCGATCTGCTCCTCGCTGACCTGCACCGAAGCCTCGAGGGCAGCGATCTTCTGCCGCTGGTCGATGAACGTGCCGAGCGTCGGCACGAGCACCCAGGCACCCAGCACCACGAGCGACAGCATGATGACCGAGAACGCCGAGAGACGGATGCCGGCGGCCCACTCCCGCACGTCGACCTTCGCCTCGGCCCCGCGACGACGGCGCGACGCGGGCGTGGTCACGGAAGCCTTTCCGGATGCCGTCGCGGACTGCCCCGGAGACGCCGAAGGAGGAGCCGGTCGTCGTACCACGGCTCCTCCTTCGTCGATGTCTCAGCTGCGATCAGCCCTGGTAGCGCGGGAACGCCGAGCGGCCGGCGAAGACCGCCGCATCGCCCAGTTCCTCTTCGATGCGCAGAAGCTGATTGTACTTCGCGACGCGCTCGCTGCGAGCAGGCGCACCCGCCTTGATCTGACCCGCGTTCGTCGCGACGACCAGGTCGGCGATCGTGGTGTCCTCGGTCTCGCCCGAACGGTGCGAGAGCATCGCCGTGTAGCCCGAGCGCTGCGCGAGGCTGACCGCGTCGAACGTCTCGGTGAGCGTTCCGATCTGGTTGACCTTGACCAGCAGCGAGTTGGCGACACCGCGCTTGATGCCGTCGGCGAGACGGGCAGGGTTCGTCACGAACAGGTCGTCGCCGACGAGCTGCACCTTCGAGCCGAGCGCCTCGGTGAGGTGCTTCCAGTTGTCCCAGTCGTCCTCGGCGAGGGCGTCCTCGATCGTGACGATCGGGAAGTCGTTGACGAGGCCGACGTAGTACTCGGTGAGCGCCTCGGCGTCCCAGTCCTTGTTGTCGAGGCGGTAGACGCCGTCGGTGAAGAACTCGGTCGCGGCGACGTCGAGGCCGAGCGCGATGTCGCGGCCCGGCGTGAAGCCGGCCTTCTCGATCGCCTTGACGAGGAAGTCGAGGCCCTCGCGGTTGCTGGGCAGGTCGGGGGCGAAGCCGCCCTCGTCGCCGAGGCCCGTCGCGTAGCCGGCGGCCTTCAGCTCGCTGCGCAGCACGTGGTAGGTCTCGACGCCCCAGCGCAGGGACTCCGAGTAGGTCTCGGCACCGATCGGCGCGAGGAAGAACTCCTGCATGTCGATGCCGTTGTCGGCGTGCTCGCCGCCGTTGATGACATTGAACAGCGGGACGGGCAGGACATGAGCGTTCGGTCCGCCGAGGTAGCGGAACAGCGGCAGGTCGGCCGAGTCGGCGGCGGCCTTCGCCACGGCGAGGCTGACGCCGAGGATGGCGTTCGCGCCGACGCGCTTCTTGTTCTCGGTGCCGTCGACCTCGATGAGGATCTCGTCGACGATGCGCTGCTCGCTCGCCTCGACACCCTCGAGGGCCGGGCCGAGCTCGTCGATGATGGCCTCGACGGCCTTCAGCACGCCCTTGCCGCCGTAGCGGCTCTTGTCTCCGTCGCGCAGCTCGTACGCCTCGAACGCACCCGTGGAGGCACCGGAGGGAACGGCGGCACGCTGGACGATGCCGTCGTCGAGGAGCACCTCCACCTCGACGGTCGGGTTTCCGCGCGAGTCGAGAATCTCACGTGCGCCTACAGCCTCGATCAGTGCCACTGATGTGCTCCTTGTTCAGGGGGAAAAGTGATGTGGAGCGTCTTCGATCCGTCGCCCAGTCTAGCCCGCCCCCTCCGACGCCTCGAAGCCCTCCCGGGGCGAACAGCAGCCGAACGTCAGACGACCAGGGCGATCGCCACGCCGTCCCAACCCTTGATGCCGACGGTCTGCAGCGCGGTCGCGTCGAATCGCGGATCGGTTCCGAGCATCCGCAGTCCGTCGCGCGTGCCGATCACCTTCGGATCGGTCGAGTCCGCGCGCACGATCTCGCCCTCGCGGCCGATGTTGTCGAGCACGATCACGGTGCCGGGATGACCGAGCTTCGCCGCCCAGTCGAGGTAGATCGTGTTCGACTCCTTGTCGGCGTCGATGAAGACGAGGTCGAACCCGCCGACGAGGGTCGGCAGGACGTCCGCGCCGCGGCCGATCCGGATGTCGACCTGCTCCCCCACCCCCGCGGCGTCGATGCTCGCCCGCGCGACGGCCGCATTCGCCGCCTCGGCCTCGACGGTCACGACGCGCCCCTCGGGACCGACCGCTCGTGCCAACCAGATCGTCGAGTACCCGCCGAGCGTGCCGATCTCGAGCACCCGGCGCGCACCGCTGATGCGGGCGAGGAGGTGCAGGAGCTTGCCGCCGACCGGCGCGACCTCGATCTCGGGGAGGCCCGCCGCGCGCTGCGCGGCGAGCGCGGCCTCCAGGGCATCGTCGTGCCCGACGAGGGTGTCGGCGAGGTAGACGTCGGCGTCCGACCAGGTCTGCGGTGTGGATTCCATGGCCTCAGCCAACCCGCCGAGCCCGACACCGTCAAGAGGGTGGGTTCACCGCCCCCTCGCGCGGTACCGAGAGCAGTCGGCCGTGCCCGTCGGCGAGCTCGGGCTGATGGCGGAACTGGCCGGTCACGACGAGCAAGAGCACCACGACGGCGATCACGATCCAGGCCGCGACCCCCAGGGGGCCGGCCAGCGCCATGTCGGGTGCGGAAGCGGCGACGACCAGCACGAGCCCGGCGGCGGCGTTGAGCGCTCCGTGCGCCAGGACCGCGGGCCAGAGCGATGCCGACCGTAGGCGCAGCCACCCGAGCAGGATGCCCCACGCGATGCATCCGGCGACCATGAGCAGCACACCCGAGAAGTCGATCCGGCCGAAGTTGTACCCGAGCAGGATGACCGGGCTGTGCCACAGTCCCCAGATCGCTCCGCTGAGGAGGAGCGCCGGCCACGTGCCCAGCGGTCGCAGGGCCGGGAGGAGCCATCCGCGCCACCCGAGCTCCTCGCCGAACGCGAGGACGCTGTTGAGAAGCGCGCCGGCGGGGATCATCGCGAACTGCGCGACGACCAGCAGCTCGATCGGCGGCATCGGGGTGCCGGGCGGGAGAGCGGCGGCGATCTGGGCGGCGAATCCGCCGAAGGCGAGGTCGATCTGCACGAACCCGAGTGCGGCGGCGACGAGGATCGTGAGCGCCACGAGCACGGGCGGAACGAGCCACCCCGCCACCATCAGCCAGACGACGCGCTTCGCCGGGCGGAGCGGCCAGAGTCCGAGGAACCGGGCGCGACCGCCCGGGGCGGGGACCCTGAGCGCGAAGGTCACGATGAGTACGGCGACCGCCGGCGTGAACATCATCACCGGCAGCAGCACCGGGGTGAGCGGCGAGGCGAGCCCCGCGCCGAGCCACAGCGGCAGCGCCACGAGCCACGCGAGGCCGCAGGCGAGCGCGACGAACACGATCACCGCGCTCCACGGAACGCGTCGGGGAAGGGAGGAGCGTGCAGCGGTCATCAGGAGGCCTCTCGTTCGCTGTCGGATGCATGGCGCTCGGCGTAGGCCTGGAGGAGCGCGGCGGCTTCTTCGGCGCCGTCGATCGTGACGATGAAGGGCTTGCGGTCACGGCGTGCGATCTCGATCGCGGCGCCCCGATGCATCACGATCCCCGTACGGCCGTCGACCGCGATCCGCCATCCCCAGCCCCCGAAGTCCCCGAACGGAGAGATGTCGACGGCGCGCGCCGAGACGATCCGATCGATCGGGATCACCGCCCGCGGCCAGCCGAGCAGAGACCGCGCGGCGAACCCCGACGGCGTGATGCGCACGCGGAACGCGGAGGTGACGGCGAGCGCACCTCCCACCACGATCACGCTGATCGTGGTGACCCACCCGCCCGCGGCACCCGCCGCGAGCATGTACGCCGCGAGCACGGCGAGGAGGAGCGTGACACCCGCCATCGACAGCAGCGCCGCGCGCGGCATCGTCGTCGTGCCGAGCCAGACCACCCGTTCGCCGTCGGCCACCCGCACCGCGAGCCGGGGTTCGAGGACGCCCCCCGCCTCGTCGATGACGCGCGGCTGCACGGCCCACCCCGCGACCGTTCCCGCGGCCAGCACGACGAACGCGAGCAGGAGGACGAGCCCGACGTCGGGGGTGTCGGCCGCGTCGGCCAGTCCGCGCTGCAGCGCGAGCGACCCGAGGCACAGCGTGAGCGCGAACGCCGAGAGTCCGGCGGCGAAGCCGCCCATCAGTCGCGTGGTCGCTCCCCACCTGCCGCGCGATGCTCCGAAGGAGGTGAGCGCGAGCGCGAGCGGCAGCACGAGACCGACCGCGAGGAGCAACCAGAAGTATGCGGTCGGCGCGGCGAACCCGTCGGCGCCGGCGGTTCCCCAGTGGATGACGACGGGGTCGGGCAGAGTGGGCAGCCACGCGGCGATCACGGCGGAGCCGATCGCCACGAGCGCGACGGGAAGGGCGACACCGACGGCGAGGAACGCCGCGCGGGCGCGACGGCTCTCGGATGCCTGCGCGGATGGGTGCGTGGTCATGGGGCGACCTCCTCGGGGCCTGCGGTGCCGGGCGTACCGGCGCGGTGGGAGCGGATCAGTGCAGCGAGCGTGTCGGAGGAGACGCCGAGCCGGGCGGCGCGCTGCACCAGCTCGGCGACATCGCTCGCGAGTTCGGCGAGCGGGGCGGCGGAGGCGGCGACGACGGCGCCCCTCCCCCGACGCAGATCGAGGAGCCCCTCGTCGCGGAGCCCCTGATACGCGTGCAGCACGGTGTGCTGGTTGATGTCGAGGGCCGCTGCGACCTCCTTCGCGGAGGGCAGCCGGTCACCGGGGCGAAGGGTTCCCGAGAGGATGTCGGCCCGCACGGAGGCGGCGACCTGGTCGTACAGCGGCCGCGTGCTGTCGATGTCGACCCTGATGAGCATCTCGCCTCCTCGTTTCTCTAGTAATTATAGGTGAACTATAACAACTGTCGCAATCCTCCAGCGAACTTCGTCCGGCGGACACGCTCGGCCACACTGGCGCCATGCGCATCACTCCCCGCCGCCTCTCGATCGGCATGAGCCTGTGGGCCCCGAACCTGTTCAGCGGCATCCGCGTCCGTCGCTTCAGCGACGACTGGACCCACGCGACCGTCGAGCTGAACGTCAACGTCTTCACCCGCAACTACGTCAAGACGGCGTTCGGCGGATCGATGTCGGCGATGACCGACCCGTACTTTTTCATGCTCGTGATGCACCAGCTCGGCCGGGACTACGTCGTGTGGGACACCCGTGGCGAGATCGATCTGATCAAGCCGGGACGCGGAGTGCTGACCGCGGAGTTCGCGGTGTCGAAGGCGCGCGCCGAAGACATCCGGCGCAAGGCGCACGGCGGTGGGAAGGTGCTCGAGTGGTTCGAGACCGTGATCACCGATCGCGACGGGGATGTCGTGGCCCGCGTGCGGCGCGAGGTCTACATCCGCGAGAAGAAGCGGGTCACCGAGGCCCGCCGCTGACGCGGGTCACCCGCCGTTCACCGATCGATGCGACGATGACGGGATGCCCCTCGCCCGCCGACTGAGACTCGCCGATGCCGTCTTCATCGGTCTCGGCTCGATGATCGGAGCGGGGGTCTTCTCGGTCTGGGCGCCCGCGATCGGCGTCGCCGGCGCCGGGCTGCCCGTCGCCCTGGCGATCGCCGCGATCGTCGCCTACGCGAACGCCACCGCCTGCGCTCAGCTCGCCGCCTCCCACCCCGTCGCGGGAGGGACCTACGCGTACGCCCGCGCCGAGATCGGTCCCTGGTGGGGGTTCGTCGCCGGGTGGAGCTTCGTGATCGGCAAGATCGCGAGCTGCGCGGCCATGGCGATGACCTTCGCCGCCTACGCCGCCCCCACGGGGTGGGAGACGCTCGTCGCGGCGGTGGCCGTCGCCGCCCTCGTCGCGGTGAACTGCTTCGGCGTGACGCGCACGGCACTGGTCACGCGCATCCTGGTGGTGCTCTCGCTGATCGGGCTGACGATCGTCGTCGCTGCGGGGTTCGGCGCATCGCCCGCCATCCCTGCCCCTGCGCTCCCCGATGCGACGGCATATGGCGTGCTGCAGGGTGCCGGGCTGCTCTTCTTCGCGTTCGCCGGGTACGCCCGCATCGCGACGATGGGCGAGGAGGTCGTGGATCCCGCGCGCACGATCCCCCGCGCGATCCTGCTCGCGCTCGGCGGCGCGGTCGTCGTCTACGGCGCGGTCGCGGCCGTCGTGATGCTCACGCTGGGAGCGGATGCCGCGACCAGCCCCGCCCCGCTGGTCGATGTGCTCACGGCGACCGGCACGGAGTGGCTCGCGCCCGTGGTGCGCGTCGCGGCGGCGACCGCATCGCTCGGGGCGCTGCTGGCGCTGCTCACGGGCATCGGACGCACGACCCTCGCGATGGCGCGCGAACACGACCTTCCCGCGGTGCTCGCGAAGGTCGATCCCCGCTGGCAGGTGCCCCGCCGCGCCGAGATCACGATCGGCGTGGTCGTGATCGGCATCGTCCTGATGGCCGATCTGCGCGACGCGATCGGATTCTCGTCGTTCGGAGTGCTGCTCTACTACCTGATCGCGAACGCCGCGGCGTTCCGGCAGGAGGGCGCGGCCCGCCGCTTCCCCCGCGCACTGCAGGTCGTGGGCGCGCTCGGGTGCCTGATGCTCGTGAACACGCTCCCCGCGCTGGCGTCTCTCGTCGGCACCGCCGTCGTGATCGTCGGCGTGGGCGGACGAGCGATCCTGCTGCGTGCCCGGCGCAGGAGCGGACCTCGCGCTCAGCCCCCGGCATCCGACCGGTAGGGCCGCCTCGTTCAGCGCGACGCCGAGTGAGGACGCGTCCTGACCGACCGCTGCGCTCCTCGGCAGACCGCCGGCAGCAGGGCCTCGGCCGTCCGGCGGTAGCCGAGGGCGCTGGGGTGGAATCGGTCGAGGCTGAACATCTGCTCCGGCTCGTCGAAGAACATCGGACCGACCGATCGGCGCAGGTCGACGGGCTCGGCGCCGGCGAGGCGCGCGGCATCCGTCTGCGCGACCGCGAGCCGCCGCGACAGGCTCGACACGATCCGGCGCAGCGGCTGCGGCACCGGTCGCAGCGATCCCAGATCGGGACAGGTGCCCACCACCACCTCCGTGCCCAGCGCCCGCAGCCGCCGCACGGCCGCATCGAGATGCCGCACCGATGTCGCGACCGGAAGACGATGCGTCACGTCGTTTCCCCCCACCACGATCACCGCGACATCGGGCCGGTAGCCCGCCGCGAGACCGTCGAGCTGCGCGTCGAGATCCGGTGACTCCGAGCCGACGATCGCGGCGGTGCGCAACCGCACCGGGCGGTGCAGACGAACGGCCAGGCCCTTGGCGATGCGTCCGCCGAGGGTCTCCTTGCGCCGCGCCGCACCGAGGCCCGCGGCGAGCGAGTCGCCGAGCACGAGGAGTTCGATCGGCTCACCGTCGAGCGAGCGTCGCCAGATGCGGTCCGCATCCAGCGAGTCCTCGCCCAGCGGCTTGCCGATCCGGCGCCGAGCGATCGCCGCCTGGCGCGTGAGGAGAACCCGCCCGCCGACCGCGAAGCCCGCGGTCAGGGCGGTGGCGCCGAGGAGGATGGGGAGGCGTGTTCGTCCCATGCCCCGATTCGACCGCGGTGACGTGAACGCCGCGTGAACGCGGGCGCGGAGCCGACCGTCAGGCGAGCGGCTTGCGCTCCAGCGAGGCCGCCCCGGCCGACACCGTGGCGAACGATGTGAAGCCGTCGGCGGACGCCCGCTCGAGCAGCGCCTTGAGGTTCTTCGGGCGACGCTCGAGACGCACGCGCGCGCCCTCGGCGATCAGTGCGGTCTTGTGCGCGAGAAGTTCGGCGACCGGGACGTCGGCGTCGTGCACCAGCACGATCGCCTCCTCACGGTCGTCGCCGCCAGCCGTCACGAGGTCGACGAGGCGCTCGAACCCGAGCGAGAAGCCCACCGCCGGCACCTGCTGCCCGAGGAAGCGACCGATCATGCCGTCGTAGCGACCGCCACCGCCCAGCGAATAGCTGACGGAGGGGTGCGCGAGCTCGAAGATCGTGCCGGTGTAATAGCCCATGCCGCGCACGAGGAACGGATCGAACACGAGCGGGATGCCGGCGGCATCCGTCGCCTCGGACGCGCGGCCGACCGCGACGGCCTCGCCGATGCCCACCAGGTGATCGACGATCTCGTCGGGGGCGTCCGCGGGCAGCGCCTTGCGGATCTGGGCCTCCCCGTAGGGCAGGTACTCGCGGGTCTGCGGGCGACGCAGGAATGCCTCGAACGCGTCGACGGCGCCCGGGGTCGCGGCCCGCTCGCGCAGTTCGGCGGCGACGCCGTCGGGTCCGATCTTGTCGAGCTTGTCGATCGTGATGAGCACGCCGGGACGCTCGTGCGCGGCGAAACCGAAGCTCTCGAGCATCCAGTCGAGCACGCGACGGTCGTTGATGCGCACCGTCGCGCCGTCCAGCCCCAGAGCGTCGACGGCATCGAGCGACGCGACCATGAGCTCGGCCTCGGCACGCGAGGAGTCGTCGCCCATGATGTCGATGTCGCACTGCACGAACTGGCGGTAGCGCCCCTTCTGGGGACGCTCGGCCCGCCAGACCGCGCCGATCTGGATCGAGCGGAAGACCGCGGGGAGCTGCGCCCGGTTGCTGGCGTAGAAGCGCGCGAGCGGCACGGTCAGGTCGTAGCGCAGCCCGAGGTCGGACAGCGCGGCGGGGTCGTCGGCGGCCGCGCGGATGGCGTCGGCGTCGAGTCCGCGGCGCAGCACGTTGTAGGCGAGCTTCTCGTTGTCGCCGCCGATGCCGGCGTGCAGACGCGCGTACTCCTCGACGACGGGCGTCTCGATCTCGTCGAATCCGTGCGCCCGGTAGCGCTCGCGGATGACGGAGAGCACGCGCTCACGGCGGGCCTTGTCGGCGGGGAGGATGTCGCGCATGCCGCGCGGCGGGTTCACAGTAGCCACGACTCCATCTTTCCAGGTCTGCTGCGAGGCCTGGGACGCTTCGACGGGCTCGGCGACCCCGGGGCGACTCAGCGACCCCGGAGCGGCTCAGCGACCCCGGGGCGACTCAGCGACCCCGGGGCGGCTCGGCGACCCAGCGCCGCTCAGCCCTCGGCGGACCGTACGTCCTGCTCGAGGACGCGGAGCCGTTCGCGCAGCGCCCGCTCGGCGTCCCAGCCCTCGGCACGTGCGCGCCCCACGAGGGCGAGGAGAGCCTCCCCGAGTTCGGCCTCGCTCGACGGACCGTCGGCCACCGGCGCATCGATCCCTGCGCCGGCCGCGCGACCGGCGAGCTTCTGCGCGAGCGCCAGCGCCGGCATCCCCCGGGGCACCCCGTCGAGCACGCTCGTGCGCGTGCGCTTCTCGGCCGCCTTCGCGGCGTTCCAGTGCACGAGCACCTCTTCGGGGGTGGTCGCGGTCTCGCCCGCGAAGACGTGCGGATGCCGCCGCACCATCTTCTCGGTGAGGGTGTCGGCCACGTCGTCGATGTCGAAGGGGTCGTCGGGGTCCTGCGCCGCGATCGCGGCGTGGAAGAGCACCTGCCACAGCAGGTCTCCGAGCTCCTCGCGCAGGTCGTCGCGCGTGCCGCTCTCGACCGCGTCGATCACCTCGTGAGACTCCTCGATGAGGTACGGCACGAGGTCGTGGTGTGTGATCCGCTGCGACCACACGCAGCGCTCGCGCACGGCGCGCATGGTGTCTGCCGCCGCGCGGAGGGAATCGCGGGGAGATCCGTCGCCGTGGTCCGAGGCCTGCGCGGTCATGGATTCTCCTTCACTCGGTGCGGCCTCTCGGGTGTCAGGACGACGCCGCTGCGATCCGACGATAGTGCCGCGCTCGCGCCGACACGACCACCCCCGAGAAGAGGAGCGAAAGGAGGGACCCCACCAGGACGCCGAGGATCGCCTGGTCGCGGATGCCGTCGTCGGAAGCGAACGCGAGGTTCGCGAGCAACAGCGAGACCGTGAAGCCGATGCCGCCGAGGGCGCCGGCGGCCAGGATGTCGGGCAGTACCAGCGCGGGCGCCGTCCCGCGCGGCCGGATGCGCATCGCGAGCCACCCGAACAGACCGATGCCGACGAGTTTGCCGATCGGCAGGGCGACCACGATCGCCCAGAATGCCGGGGACAGCTGCGTCGGGGAGACGGCGGGGATCACCACGAACGCGGCGACGAACGCGAACAGCGGGAGGATCGCGCCGTTGACCGTGGGCTCGAGCGCATGACGAGAACGTCCGGCGGGGGTCGGCGCCATCACCAGGCCCAGCATCACCCCGGCGATCGTGGCGTGGATGCCGGAGGCCGCGACCAGGCCCCAGCAGAGGATGCCGATCAGCACCATGAGCACGGCGATGCCCGCGTGCCCGGTCGCACCGAGCCACCTGCTCAGCACCCAGAAGACCGCGACCGCGACGACCGCCGCGGCGAGCAGCACCCACTGCACGTCGTGGGCGAACAGCACCGCGATGAAGACGATGCCGATGATGTCGTCGAGGATCGCGAGGGCGAGCAGGAACACCCGCACGGTCGACGGCAGGCCCCGTCCGAACATCGCCAGCACTCCGAGCGCGAACGCGATGTCGGTGGCCGTGGGGATCGGCCAGCCGGATGCCGTCGCTCCGTCACCCGCGATCAGCAGGTAGATCGCGATCGGCACGAGCACTCCGCCCGTCGCCGCGATGGCGGGCTGGAGGGCCTTGCGGGGCGAGTCGAGCTCGCCATGGGTGAGCTCGTGCCGCAGCTCGATCGCTACCACGAAGAAGAAGACGGCGAGCAGACCGTCCGACACCCAGTGCGCGAGGGAGAGGTCGAGGCTCGTGCCCGGCACCGCGAGATGCACGTCGAGCGCCGCGGCGATCGGATCGTGCGTCGGCAGATTCGCGAGAAGGAGGCCGAGCCCCGCTGCCACCAGCAGGAGGACGGCCGGGAACTGCTGCCCGCGGAGGGGGTTCACCGAGATGCGCATCCCCCTCATGCTAGGCGGCGCACCGGTGTCGCACGCCGTCATGCGTGCGGAGCACCCCCGTCGACCGGGATACGCTCGACGGGTGACCCCCGAACACGTCTTCACCGAGCCCACCAACACCGAAGCCATCCGCGTCATCGGGCGCTTCGAGGCAGGCCAGGGCATACCCGACGCGATGCGCTCCGACGTGCGCATGCTGGGTGGGCTCCTCGGACAGGTGCTGCGCGAGACGGGCGGCGACGACCTGTTCGACGACGTCGAGCGACTGCGTCTGGCGACCATCCAGGCGTACGAGGACTCGACCTCGGATGCCTTCGAGCGGGCCTCGGCGATCGCCGAGTCGTTCACGATCGCCCGCGCCGACGAGGTCGCCCGCGCCTTCACCTGCTACTTCCACCTCGTGAACCTCGCCGAGGAGCACCAGCGCGTGCGCGTGCTGCGCGAACGCGCTGGTCAGCCCGGCCGCGAGGATGCCGCCGACACCGTCGCGACCGCCTACGCGCGTCTGCGCACCGAGGTCGGCGACGAGGAGGCGCGCCGTCGCCTGGCGGGTCTCCGCTTCCACCCCGTCTTCACGGCCCACCCGACCGAGGCTCGCCGCCGCGCCGTCTCGTCGAGCATCCGCCGTCTCTCCGACCTGCTGACGCAGCACGATGCGGCGAGCGCGGGCGGGGCCGAGCAGCACCGCGCCCGTCGCCGCATGCTCGAGGAGATCGACACCCTGTGGCGCACCGCGCCGCTGCGTTCGCAGAAGCCGTCTCCGACCGACGAGGTGCGCACGGTCATGGGTGTCTTCGACGAGACCCTCTTCACGACGGTCCCCCACGTCTACCGTCGCATCGACGACGCCCTCCGCGGCGAGGAGTCCGGCGCCAGCGCACCGGTCGTCCCGGCGTTCGTGCGCATCGGGTCGTGGGTCGGCGGTGACCGCGACGGCAACCCGTTCGTGACGGCATCCGTCACCCGCGAGGCATCGCAGATCGCTTCGGACCACGTGCTCCGCGGCCTCGAGCGCGCTCTCGAGCGCATCGGCCGCACGCTCACGCTCGATGCCGAGACCACGCCGCCCAGCGCCGAGGTCACCGCCCTGTGGAACGACTTCGCCGGAGCCGATGCCGATGCCGCGGCGGCCCTGGCCACCCGCTCCCCCGACGAACCGCACCGGCGCGTACTGCTGCTGCTCGCGCACCGGGTCGCGGCGACGCGCCGGGGCGATGGCGCTCAGCGCTATGCGACGCCCGAGGAACTGCTCGCCGATCTGCGCGCGGTGCAGGCCTCGCTGGTCGCCTCCGGCGCGCGCCGCCACGCCTTCGGCGGGGTGCAGCACCTCATCTGGCAGGTCGAGACCTACGGCTTCCACCTCACCGAGCTCGAGGTGCGCCAGCACTCCCAGGTCCACGCCAAGGCCCTCGCCGAGCTGGAGTCGGACGAACCGATCAGCGCCCAGACCGAGGAGGTGCTCGAGGTCTTCCGCGCGATCGCCGAGATCCAGCGCGACCGCGGTCTGCGCGCCGCCGGCCGCTACGTCGTCTCGTTCACCCAGGCGGCCTCCGACCTCGCGAACGTGCACCGTCTCGCCCGCCACGCGCTCGGCGACGACGCCCCGGTGCTCGACGTCGTGCCGCTGTTCGAGACCTTCGCCGACCTGCAGGCGGCCCCCGGCATCCTCGCCGAGGCCGTGACCTTCCCCGAGTTCCGGGCGCGCATGGCCGAGACGGGCAACCGCCTCGAGGTCATGCTCGGGTACTCCGACTCGTCGAAGGACGTCGGCCCGGTCGCCGCGAACCTCGCGCTCTACGAGGCGCAGGAGAAGATCGCGCAGTGGGCGCAGGACTCCGACATCGAGCTGACGCTGTTCCACGGCCGCGGCGGTGCCCTCGGGCGCGGCGGCGGACCCGCGAACTCGGCGATCCTCGCCCAGCCGCCGCACTCGGTCGACGGCCGCTTCAAGCTCACCGAGCAGGGCGAGGTCATCTTCGCCCGCTACGGCGAGCCGGCCATCGCGATGCGCCACATCGACCAGGTGGCCGCGGCGACTCTGCTCGCCTCCTCCCCCTCGGTCGAGCAGCGCACGAGCGGTGCCGCCGCCCGGTACGCCGAGGTGGCCGCGGTGATGGACCGCTCCTCGCGCGATCGCTTCTTCTCGCTCGTGAAGGCCGAGGGCTTCGCACCTTGGTTCGCGACCGTGACCCCGATGGAGGAGATCGGTCTGCTCGCGCTGGGTTCGCGCCCCGCGCGCCGCGGCCTGTCGGTGGAGTCGCTCGAAGACCTGCGCGCCATCCCGTGGGTGTTCGCCTGGACCCAGGCCCGCATCAACCTCGCCGGCTGGTTCGGTCTCGGCACCGCGCTCGAGGCCGTGGGCGACGAGGCGCTTCTCACCGAGGCCTACCGCGAGTGGCCGCTGCTGCGCACGATGATCGACAACGTCGCGATGAGCCTCGCCAAGACCGACGAGCGCATCGCCCGCGAGTACCTCGCGCTCGGCGATCGTGACGACCTGGCCGCTCTCGTGCTCGACGAACTCGCTCTCACGCGCCAGTGGGTCATCCGCCTCACCGGCGGAGAGGGACTGCTCGAGAACAAGCCCGTGCTGCAGCGCGCGGTGCAGCTGCGCAGCCCGTACGTCGACGCGCTCTCGCTGCTCCAGCTGCGCGCACTGCGTGCGTTGCGCGCGCCGGCGGATGCCGAGGCGACGGGTTCCGGAGCCGACGCCGAGCAGCAGCGACTGCTGCTGCTGTCGGTCAGCGGCGTCGCGGCGGGCCTGCAGAACACCGGGTGACCCGCGCGTCTTCGTGGGTGGCGGTGCCGGGCGGGAGGGCGCGCGGAGGACGCGCGATAGAGTGAAAACTCGCGCCTGATCCGGCGAAGCCTCACGCGACACGATCGCCTGCACCACCCTCCCCCACCCCAGAAAGTCTTTCGCGTGACCGCACTCTCCCCTGCCGCCTTCCACCCGCTCGAAGCCGCCGTGCAGCCCGTGTTCGACACGGTGCTCACCCGCAGCCCGCACGAACCCGAGTTCCACCAGGCGGTGCACGAGGTGCTGCAGTCGATCGCACCGGTGCTCGCCGCGCACCCGGAGTACGTCGACGGCGGCATCCTCGAGCGTCTCGTCGAGCCGGAGCGGCAGATCCTCTTCCGCGTGCCGTGGGTCGACGACTCGGGCAAGCTGCAGGTCAACCGCGGCTACCGCATCCAGTTCTCGTCGGTGCTCGGGCCGTACAAGGGTGGACTGCGTTTCCACCCCTCGGTGAATCTCTCGATCATCAAGTTCCTCGGCTTCGAGCAGATCTTCAAGAACGCGCTCACCGGCCAGGGCATCGGCGGCGGCAAGGGCGGCTCGGACTTCGACCCGCACGGCCGCTCGAACGCCGAGGTCATGCGCTTCTGCCAGTCGTTCATGAACGAGCTCTACCGTCACCTCGGCGAGCACACCGACGTGCCCGCGGGCGACATCGGAGTGGGCGGCCGCGAGATCGGCTACCTCTTCGGCCAGTACCGCAAGGTCACCAACCGTCACGAGTCGGGCATGTTCACCGGCAAGGGAACGGGCTGGGGCGGTGCCGAGGTGCGCACCGAGGCCACCGGTTACGGCGCCGTCTTCTTCGCGCAGGAGATGCTCGCCGTGAAGGGCGACTCCTTCGAGGGCAAGCGCGTCGGCATCTCGGGCTCGGGCAACGTGGCGATCTACGCGATCCAGAAGGCCACCCAGCTCGGTGCCGTGCCTGTGACGGCATCCGATTCCTCCGGTTACGTGGTCGACGACGCCGGGATCGACGTCGATCTGCTGCGCCAGATCAAGGAGGTCGAACGGGCCCGCATCGTCGAGTACGCGAACCGTCGCCCCGGTGCCCGTTTCGTCGAGGGCGGCAGCGTCTGGGAGGTGCCGGTCGACATCGCCGTGCCCTCGGCGACGCAGAACGAGGTCTCCCTCGCCGACGCTCAGGCCCTCATCGCGAACGGCGTGCGCGCGGTCTCCGAGGGCGCGAACATGCCGTGCGTTCCCGAAGCGGTCGAGGCGTTCCAGAAGGCGGGCGTGCTCTTCGCCCCCGGCAAGGCGGCGAACGCCGGCGGCGTGGCCACTTCGGCCCTCGAGATGAGCCAGAACGCCTCCCGTCAGCGCTGGACCTTCGGCGACAGCGAGAACAAGCTGCGCGAGATCATGGGCGACATCCACCGGGCGTCCTTCGAGGCGGCCGCGCGCTACGGCGTCGAGGGTGATTACGTAGCCGGCGCGAACATCGCCGGTTTCGAGCGCGTCGCTGCGGCGATGCTCGCGCAGGGCGTCATCTGACCCCTGCGGAAGGGCCGTCTCCCACGACCCTCGGGAGACGGCCCTTCGTGCGCGCGGGCGCAGTCAGCTCTCGTCGACCGGCACCTTCACGACCTTGTTGAACCCGGTCACCGCCTGGTTCTCGTCGAAGGGCGCGACCTTCCGGCGGAAGCCGCGCGTGATCACGAGCAGGTAGACGAACCCGATCGCCGTCCAGGTGAGGCCGCCGATGAGGGCGTCCTGGTGCAGGTTGACCCAGAGCAACCCGGTGAGCAGCATGCCGATGGTCGGCATCACGATGAAGTTGAAGATGTCGGCCGGCGTCTTACGGCGTCCCTTGCGGATCGCGAACCAGGCGATCACCGAGATGTTCACGAAGGTGAAGGCGATCAGCGCACCGTAGTTGATCCACGCGGCGATGAGCTCGAGGGTGAAGGGGATCGCGAGCAGCGAGATCGCCCCGACGAGCACGATGTTGAACGTGGGCGTGTGGGTGCGCGGGTTGATGTAGCCGAAGGCCTTCTGCGGCAGCACGTTGTTGCGGCCCATCACGAGCAGCATGCGCGAGACCGAGGCGTGCGAGGCGAGGCCCGAGGCGAGCGTCGCGCAGAAACCGGCGGCGGTCAGCACCGCCATGAAGACGTTGCCGCCGACGAGGTCGCCGATGATCGGGAGCGTCGAGTCCTCGACGAACTGCATGTCGCCGCCGGGGGCGAATTCGTTCCAGTCCGGGAACCGCAGCTGCGACACGTAGGAGGAGACGAGGAAGATGCCGCCGCCGATGAGGACGGTGAGCAGGATCGCCTTCGGCATGACCTTCGGGTCCTTCGCCTCCTCGGCGTACATCGTGACCGCGTCGAATCCGATGAACGAGAAGCAGACGATGGTCGCACCGGTCAGCACGGCGGTGAAGGTGACGTCGTCGTGCAGGAACGCGCCGACCGAGAGGATGGTCGCCGCCCCGTCGCCGCGCATCAGCTGCGCGACCACGAGCACCACGAACACGACCATGACGATGATCGAGAAGATCAGCAGGATCACGTTCAGGTTCGAGGTGCCGCGCATGGTCATGTAGATGATGCTGGTGACGAGGATGCAGTACAGCACCACCCAGATCCACGCCGGGATGTCGGGGAACATCGCCTCGAGGTAGCTCTTGACGATGAGGCAGTTGACCATGGGCAGCAGCACGTAGTCGATCAACGACGTCCACCCGACCATGAATCCGAGATTCGGGTGGATCGATTCGCGCACGTAGGTGTAGGCCGATCCCGCGCTCGGGATGGCGCCGGCGATCTTGCCGTAGCTGATGGCCGTGAACACCATGACCACGAGGGCGACGAGATACGCGGCGGGGACCACGTTGTTCGTGTCGCGCGCGACCATGCCGAACGTGTCGAACACCACGGTGGGAGTCATGTATCCGAGGCCCAGACCGACGATGGCCCACAGGCCGAGATTCCGTCTGAGCGTTCCGCCGCCCTGGGCGAGCGGCTTCGTCTTCAGTGCCATGGGTACTCCTCGTTGGAACAGCGCCAGGGGCCGGACTCGGGTCGTCCGGCGGTTGAGGATCAGTATGGAGCACAGGTATTCATCACCGCGACCCCTAATTTCGATTCGAAATGCGCATTTAACATGACGAAAATGCGCGCGATTCGAAGATCTTGGGATCACCAGCCCTCGCGCAGCACCCGCCCCAGCATCGCGACGACATGGTCGGCGCTCTGCGCCGTCAGACACAGCGGCGGCTTGATCTTCAGCACGTTCGATCGTTCCGAGGTCGTCAGCACCACGACCCCGAGTTCGCGCATCCGTTCGCAGATCGCGGCGGCCTCGGCATCCGCGGGCTCCATCGTCGTGCGATCGCGCACGAGCTCGACGCCCAGATACAGCCCGGCTCCGTGCACGACGGCCACCATCGGATGCTCGTCGCCGAGCGCCTGCAGCCCGTCGGCGAGCCGCGCGCCGAGGTTCTCGGCGTTGCGCTGGAGGTCGTCCTCGACCATCGCGTCGAGCACGGCGAGCCCGACGCGGCAGCTCAGGGTGCTGCCCCCGGCCGAGGAGAAGAACTGCCCCTGCGTGGCGAGGGCGTCGGCGATGCGCTTCGAGGTGATCACTCCGCCGATCGGGAAGCCGTTGCCCATGGGCTTGGCGATCGTGACGATGTCGGGCGCGACGCCCGCCCGCTCGAAGCCCCAGAACGTCGATCCCAGGCGGCCGAAGCCCACCTGCACCTCGTCGGCGATGCACAGACCGCCCGCGTCCCGGACGCGTTCGTAGGCGCCCGCGAGGTACCCCTCGGGTAGGAGCACTCCCCCGGCGTTGCCGAGCACGGATTCGCACAGGAAGGCGGCCGCATCACGGCCGTCACGATCGAGGGCCGCGAGATCGGCCGAGAGGTCGTCGAGATAGCGCCCCGCGGTGTCGTCGCCGCGATACGTGCCGCGGTACCGGTTGGGCACGTCGGCGACGTGCACCCAGTCGGGTCGCGTCTCGAGGGCGAACGGGTTGTCGTAGGCGCTCGTGGTCACCGCATCGCTGGCCATCGTCCAGCCGTGATACGCCTCGCGCAGCGCCACGATCGTGCGCCGCCCGGTCGCCGCCTGCGCGAGCCGGATCGCGAGGTCGACCGCCTCCGAGCCGCTGTTGACGAGCAGCACCGTGTCGAGGCCGCTCCCCTGCGGCATCAGCGCGAGAAGTCGCTCGCTGTACTCCGCGAGATCGCGGAACAGGAACCGCGAGTTGGTGCCGAGTGTGCGCAGCTGGCGGGCCGCCGCATCGGCGACCCTCGGGTGTCCGTGTCCGAGGCCGGCGACGTTGTTGACCATGTCGATGTAGGCGCGGCCGGTCGTATCGACCAGGTGGTGCCGCCAGCCGCGCTCGATCTGCGGCGGATGCGCGTAGTACCGCTCCTGGGCGGCGGCGAAGATCCGCTCCCGGCGTGCGAGCTCGTCGGCGGACTCGTCGTGCTGCGCGCGCGACGGCACACCCAGCAACGGCGCGGGATCGGCCGTGAGACGGCGCCAGGCCGGCACCCGCTCGGGCTCGACCAGGGCGGCGCCGGGAGTGCGCGGAGGTCGTTCGGGGGCATCCGACCGTCGGAGGCCGAGGGTGAGCACGCGATCCGTGTCGGACGCCGGGAGCCACCCCACCATGTCACCCGCCGACACGTGCAGCGCCGCCCGGTCGTCGATCTCGACCCCGCGCAGATCGAGGATCCAGCCGTCCCCGAGCACGATGCGCGGCTCTTCGCGGCTCGCCCGCAGCGCTCCGTCGACGGGACTCGTCACGCGGAGGCGAGGGCCGGCGCCGAGATGGATCTCGGTGTGCACGGGCCAGGTGGGGGCGGCATCCGCGACGTCCACGCGCGTGCGCGTCAGCCGGAACACCCCGTAGGGCATGAGCGCCGCTCCGGCTCCCCCCGCCAGGGCCGACGCGACCAGGGCCGCCTCGGCATCCGCTCGCTGCCAGCGTCCGGCGTCGAGAGCGTCGGACTCGACGCCCGGATCGACCGCCTCGACGGTGCCGGTGAAGTCGGGCAGCACAGCGGTGAGCGGCGCCCCCTCGACCCGACCGGAGAACTGCGGAGCCTCGACCCCGACTCGTGCGAGCACCTGCTCGCAGACCTCCGCGAGCGGCAGGAGTGTCGCCGCGTCGAAGATCGCCTGCTCCCCCGCGATCCGCTCGCGGGCGTAGTCGTTGTCACCGTCGATCTCGAGCTGCCGCCACCCGCTCGCGACGAGGAGCGCAGCGCGCAGCACCACGAGAGGCCAGACCGCGCGCGCCTCCGCGTCACTCAACGGCGCATCGGCGTGGAAGGCGGCGATCGTGTCGAGCACCCGCAGCGGGCGATCCGGTTCGTGGTGCAGCATCGACGACACGCACACCGCGAGCTCGGCCACACGCCACCCGAGAGCCAGGTCGCCGAGGTCGAGCACGGTGTGCGGGTGCAGGCGGGAGTCGGCCCCTCGCCGCCCCATGACGTTGTCGTCCGTGAGATCGCCGTGGATCGGTTGGACGGGCAGATCGCTCTCGACCGCCGCGAGCGCCTTCCGAGCTTCCTCGGACGCCGCGAGCACGCGCCCGCGCAGCGCGTCGTCGGTGATCGAGCCTGCGAGCTTCGCCGTCTCGTCGAAGGCCACGCGCATGTCCCACATGTGCGGGCGATCGAGTCCCGGATGCCGGAGGGGCGCCAGTGCGTTCACCGACGCCGCCGCGAGCGCTCCGAACTCGGCGAGCACGACCGGCGCGAGATAACCGGCGTCGACGAGCTCCTCCCCGACGGCGAACTCGCTGCGGCGCACGGCGAATCCGCGCCAGCGCTGGGTCAGCGCACCGTCGAGTCCCGGAAGCACGGCGGGCACGGCCACGCCCGCTGCCCGGTAGGCATCGAGGGCCGCGTGCTGGGCGTCGCGCGCCTCGTCGCCGAACACCGGGTTGTCGATACGGAGGACGCTGCGCGAGCCGTCGACCTCCGTGAGCAGGAAGTTGCGGTCCTGGTTGCTGCCGAGCTCGCGTGCGACGACGTCGGCTCCGTAGAGATCGCGGGCGATCCGGGCGGCGTCCTCCTCGTCGACGTCCGGCCGGACGAGTCCCGCGCCGGCCTCAGCCACGGTGGTCGCCGAGCGGGAGGTCGTCGGCGTGACGCGCCAGCGAAGAGCCGTAGCGCTCGGTGAGCTGCACCATCAGATCCGGGGTGTCGCGGTCGACGCCGAACACGTGCCCCGGGAAGTCGAGATCGGGCTGCGCCGCGGCGATCTCGGCATCCCGGTCCGGCGAGAACAGCTGGAGCGGATCGCCCACGGCCACCCAGCCGATCGGCACGACCGTGCCCTCGGGAACGCGCGCACGCCTCTGGACGATCGCGTTGACGCGCACCTCGCTGCGCGCACCCACGATCGCGCCGTTGAAGATCCGCGCACCCGAGGCGAGGAACACCTCCTCGCCCACCGTCGCGCCGGCGATGCTCGCCAGCGTACCGACGAGGGTGTGATCACCGATGCGCACGGCGTTCGCGGCGGTCGCCCGCACGAGGGCGTTCTCCATCACGATCACGTGCGCGCCGAGCGTGATCGGCCCACCCTCGGCCGTGATCACGGCGCCGTGCAGCACCTGGCAGCCCGCTCCGATCTCGACGTCACCGGAGAAGACGGCGGTGGGAGCGATGACGGCGGTGTCGTGGATCCGGGGCCGAGCCCCGAGGTGCTCGTACAACATGCTCACAGCGTAGTGGCGCGGGAGCGCGCGGCGGGAGGTCTGCTCCGCGGTCACTCCTTGGTCGCTGCGGTGCGGCGGAGCATGCCGATGACGAGGGTCGCCAGGAACAGCACGATGCCGAGGACGGCGAGCCAGAGGAGGCCCTTGACCACGAAGCCGAAGACGGCGAGGCCGGCCCACACGATGAGCAGGATGATCAGAAGTGTCCACATGGCTTCAGCCTCCGCCGCCCTGCGCCGGTGCCACACCCCGTTGACGCGCGTGCACCGCTCGGCTAGCCGCGAGCCGAGGGACGTCGATCTCGACGAACGCGCGTCAGCGGACGATCCCGAGCTGGCCGAGCGCGTGGTCCTCGCCACGCACGACGACCGGCCAGTCCGGTCGGATGAACTCCTCCTTGGCGAGCCGTACCCGCTGCTCGTCCGCGGGCTGCCCGATCCGCGGCGCTACGCGGGTGACGCCGTTGAGCCGATATCCGAGCTTCTGCGACACGCTCAAGGAAGCGTGATTCCACGTGGCAGCGCTGGACTCCGCCCACTCGGCCCCGAGGACGTCGAACGCGAAGGCGAGCAGAGCTGCGCGCATCTCCGTTCCCAGACCGCGGCCGTGCACGGATCGAGTCAGCCACGACCCGGTGTTCACCGTCCGTCGATCAGCGAAACCGTGCGCGGCGAGATCCTGAGCACCGATGACGTCTCCCTCATGGAGGACCGCGAATGCGATGATCCAGTTCTGCGGCGACACCCGGTTGCGGAGACTCCACTGGTATTGCGCGAGATTGCTCGGGAGCTGGGCTGCGGGAGCATCCGTCCACGGGTACCCGAACGGCATCCGTTCGTCGTCATGAATGCCATCCAGGGCCGCCTGGCTCAACCCCGGCAGATCGATGTCGCGCACCGGCCTCAACGTGAGACGCGGGGTTTCGATCTCGAGGGCGAACAGCGGCCAGACGTCTGCGAGGTCCATGCGGCGACCGTAGCGCGCCACCGCACCGACGCGTGGGCTCCCGCGCCGTGTGCAGCACGTCACTTGGTGACGGTCTCAGCCTTCACGGGCTCCGGGAAGATGGCGGTGAACAACTGCCCCACCCACTCGAGCAGCTCGGCATCCGGGAGGGGTTCGAGCCCGACGCCGACCGCGGCCGGCACCATGGGCATGGGAACGACCAGCGCCTCACCGCCGGAGACGAGCTTCGCCTTCGGGTAGAGCCGCTGCAGGCGCACCTTGATCGAATCCTCGAGACGCGCCGGAGCGATGCGCAGGTTCGAGCCCATCACGACGACGTCGGCGAGGCCCGCGCGTGCGGCCCGGCGGCGCAGACGGGCGATCGCGATGAGCCCCTCGACCTCGGCCGGGGGCGTGCCGTAGCGGTCGGTGAGCTCGTCGATGACGAGGTCGATCGCGTCGTCCTTCGCCGTCGCGATCGAGGCCGCCGACAGCTTCTGGTAGGCCTCGAGCCGCAGGCGTTCGCTGTCGATGTAGTACTCGGGGATGCGCGCGTCGAGCGGCAACTCGAGCCGCAGCTCCTGACCGGACTCGACCTCCTCGCCGCGGAACGTCGACACCGCCTCGCCGATCATGCGCAGATACAGGTCGAAGCCGACGCCGGCGATGTGACCGGCCTGCTCGCCGCCGAGCAGGTTGCCCGCGCCGCGCAGCTCGAGGTCCTTCAGGGCGACCTGCATGCCCGAACCGAGGTCGTTGTTCACGGCGATCGTCTGCAGTCGGTCGGCCGCCGTCTCGCTGAGCGGCTTCATCTCGTCGTACAGGAAGTACGCGTAGGCGCGCTCGCGACCGCGGCCCACGCGTCCGCGGAGCTGGTGCAGCTGGCTGAGGCCGTAGCGGTCGGCGCGATCGATGATGATCGTGTTCGCGTTCGAGATGTCGAGCCCGGTCTCGATGATCGTCGTCGAGACGAGCACGTCGAACTTGCGCTCCCAGAAGTCGTCGACGACCTGCTCGAGCGCGTGCTCGCCCATCTGCCCGTGGGCGACCGCGATGCGCGCCTCGGGCACGAGCTCGGCGAGCTGGGCGGCGACGCGCTGGATGGACTGCACCCGGTTGTGCACGAAGAACACCTGACCCTCGCGCAGGATCTCGCGACGGATCGCCGCGGCCATCTGCTTGTCGCTGCGCGGACCGACGAACGACAGGATCGGATGCCGGTCCTCCGGCGGGGTGGCCAGCGTCGACATCTCGCGGATGCCGGTGACCGCCATCTCGAGCGTGCGCGGGATCGGCGTGGCGCTCATGGCGAGGATGTCGACGTTCGTCTTCATCTTCTTGAGAGCGTCCTTGTGCTCGACGCCGAACCGCTGCTCCTCGTCGATGATCATCAGGCCGAGGTCCTTGAACATCACCTGGTCGGTGAGGATGCGGTGCGTGCCGATGACCATGTCGACCGTGCCGTCGAGCAGACCCTGCAGCGTGAGGCGGGCCTCCTTGTCGGTCTGGAATCGCGAGAGCGGGCGCACCTTCACCGGGAATCCGGCGAAGCGCTCGGTGAACGTCTCGAGGTGCTGCTTCACCAGCAGCGTCGTCGGCACGAGCATCGCGACCTGCTTGCCGTCTTGGATGGCCTTGAACGCCGCGCGCACGGCCACCTCGGTCTTGCCGAAGCCGACATCGCCCGAGAGCAGGCGGTCCATCGGGATCGGCCGCTCCATGTCGGCCTTGATCTCGTCGATCGTCTGCAGCTGGTCGGCCGTCTCGGCGAAGGGGAACGCCTCCTCCAGCTCGCGCTGCCAGGGGGTGTCGGGCCCGAAGGCATAGCCCTTGGCGCTCATGCGCGCCGAATAGAGCTTGACGAGCTCGACGGCGATGTCGCGCACGGCCTTGCGGGCCTTGCCCTTGGCCTGCGACCAGTCGCTGCCGCCCATCTTCGACAGGGTCGGCCCCTCACCGCCCACGTACTTCGAGAGCAGGTCGAGCTGGTCGGTGGGCACGTAGAGCTTGTCGCCCGGGTAGCCGCGCTTCGAGGGCGCGTACTCGAGCACGAGGTAGTCGCGCACCGACTTCGTGGCGTTGCGTCCACCGGTCGAGACCTCGCGCTGCGTCATCTCGACGAAGCGTCCGATGCCGTGGGTGTTGTGCACCACGAAGTCGCCCGGCTTGAGCTGCAGCGGGTCGACGACGTTCTTGCGGCGGGAGGCGAGCTTCTTGACCACCCGCTGGTCGCCGCCGATCGTACGACCGTAGAACTCGTTGTCGGTGAGGACGGCGAGCTTCGCCTCCGGCACCTGGAATCCGGCCTCGACCGAGCCGGTGAGCAGGGTCGCGACGCCGGGCTCGGGCGCATCGTTCAACTCGGGAAGGATGCGAGCGGCGATGCCGCGATCGGCGAGCACGTCGCGGGCGCGATCGACGAGACCCGAACCGGTGGCGATGACCACGACGCGCCAGCCCTCGGAGATGCGCCCGGCGACGAAGGAGATCGCCCCGTCGACGTTTCCGTGGAAGGACGGGATCACGGTGGCGTCGAGGTTCGCCGCCTCGGCCTCGTCCTCACCGAGACCCGCGCCGAAGGGGCTGAGCCGCCACCACACACCGCCGCGGTCGCGGACGACCTCGCGCAACTGGGCGATCGTGAGGAAGTCGCCCGCGCCGAGGTCGATGGGTGCGGAGGCACCCGAGGTCGCGGCGCTCCAGGCCGCGTCGAGGAACTCGCGATTGGTGTCGCCGAGGGTGATGGCCCGGGCGCTCGAACGCTCGGGGTCGACCACGGCGGTCGCCGCCCCCGCGGGAAGGTACTCGGCGAGCGACGAGAGGGGACCGGCGACCGCGGGCAGGAGCGACTCCATGCCCTCGACCGGGATGCCCTCGGCCATCTTCTCGAGCATGCCCGCGATCGCCGGGAAGCCGCCGATCAGCGCACGCGCGCGATCGCGCACGTCGTCGGTGAGCAGCAGCTCGCGGCTGGGCGGCAGGTCGACGGAGCCGATGTCGCCGGGGAGGGAGCGCTGGTCGGCGACCGAGAACGCGCGGATCTGATCGATCTCGTCGCCGAAGAACTCGACGCGGTACGGATGCTCGGAGATCGCCGGGAACACGTCGAGGATGCCGCCGCGCACCGCGAACTCACCGCGACGCGAGACCATGTCGACGCGCGAGTAGGCGCGCTCGACGAGACGGGCGGCCACGGTATCGAGTTCGAGGCCGCGGTTGCCGACCGCGAGCTCGAGCGGCTCGATCTCGCCGAGGTTGCCGGCAATCGGCTGCAGGGCCGCACGCACCGAGGCGACGACGACGAGCGGATGATCGCCCGCCCACTCGCGGATGCGGCGCAGCGTCTGCAGTCGGAGACCCACCGTGTCGGGGCTCGGGCTGAGGCGCTCGTGCGGCAGGGTCTCCCAAGCCGGGAACGTGAGCACCTCGGCGTCGGGGATGTAGGAGCCGAGCGCCTGCGCCAGGCTATCGGCGCGGCGGCCCGTGGGCACGACGGCGAGCAACGCCTGCGGATGCCCCGCGGCGGCGCGCTTGGCGAGGAGTCCCGCGAGGGCCGGAGCATCGAGCCCGTCGACGAGGCCGAGGTCGGCATCGGTCTGAGCCCAGCCGAGCGCTTCACGGTACAGAGACGCCTCTTCCAAGGCGCGCAGAATCCCTGGAACAGTCACCGGACAAGACTAGCCGCCGCCTCCGACATCGGCTCCGGCATCCGCCCTCTGGCGCCCTCTGCCGCCCGCCGCGGGCGATACCGTAGTCCGATGGAAGCTGTGCGACTGGAGACCGAGCGCCTCGTGCTGGCGGCGCCGACCGACGCCGACATCAACGCGATCACGGCCGCGTGCCAGGACCCGGAGATCCCGCGCTGGACCACCGTGCCCTCGCCCTACTCGCGCGACGACGCCGCCAATTACGTGCGTCTGACCGGCGAGTGGTGGGCCGACGGGTCGCAGGCGGTGTGGAGCGTGCACGCGGGTGAGGAGCTCGTGGGCTCGATCGGGCTGCACCACATCACCCCGCACGACGCCGGTGGGCATGCCGAACTCGGCTACTGGGTCGCGGCATCCGCCCGTGGTCGGGGGTATCTCGTCGAGGCGGCCCGCGCCGTCATCGACTGGGGCTTCGACGAGCTGGGTCTCGCGCGCCTCACCTGGCGCGCCGTGGTCGGGAACGTCCCCTCGGCTCGCGCCGCCCGCGCGCTCGGCTTCCGCTACGAGGGTCTTCAGCGGCAACTGCTCACCGGCCCGCGCGGCCGCGACGACGGCTGGGTCGCGGGGCTCCTCCCCACCGACGACCGCGCCCCGGCGGCCTGGCCCGTGCTCTGACCCGTCTCTCCCGCCCGGTGCCGGGGGTGACGATGTCGGATGCCGGTGGCAGGATGTTCGCATGCCCGAGATGCCGGAGGTGCAGGGGCTCGTCGACTTCCTGGGCGAGCGCGTCGTGGGGCGCACGATCACGCGCACGAGCGTGGCGGCGATCGCCGCGCTGAAGACCTACGACCCGCCCAACACCGCGCTGCACGGCGCCGTGATCAGCGGCGCCACGCGGCGGGGCAAGTTCATCGTGCTCTCGTGCGGAGACGATCTTCACCTCGTCTTCCACCTCGCGAAGGCGGGCTGGCTGCGATGGTACGAGACTCTGCCCACGACGATAATCAAGCCCGGCAAGACGCCGATCGCCCTGCGCGTCGCGCTCGACGACGGCAGCGGGTTCGACCTCACCGAGGCGGGCACGAAGAAGTCCCTCGCGGTCTACGTCGTGCGCGACCCGGCGGAGGTGCCGGGCATCGCCCGTCTCGGCCCGGACCCCCTCGACGACGCCTTCACCCGCGAGGTGTTCGCCGGTCTCCTGGACGGCAAACGCACGCAGATCAAGGGCCTGCTGCGCGATCAGGCGGTGATCGCCGGCATCGGCAACGCGTACTCCGACGAGATCCTGCACGCCGCGCGCATGTCGCCGTACGCGATCGCCGCGACGCTCGACGACGCGGCGATCGACTCGCTGTTCGCGGCGATGCAGGCGACTCTGCGCGAGGCGCTCGCCGAGGCATCCGGCAAGCCCCCGGCCGAGCTGAAGGACGCGAAGCGCCGGGGGATGCAGGTGCACGCCCGCCGCGGCGAGACCTGCCCGGTCTGCGGCGACACCGTGCGCAGCGTCTTCTTCGCCGACCGCTCTCTGGAGTACTGCCCGACCTGCCAGACGGGCGGAAAGGTGCTCGCCGACCGACGCCTGTCGCGCCTGCTGAAATGAGCCGAGACGTCGCCGGATGACGGGGAATGAATTCCGCGCGGGCGCGTTGAGTACACTCAGAACATCAACGTGCTCCGGGGTCGGTGGGAATCCGAACCGGCGGTGACAGTCCGCGAGCGTCTCGGTTTCGACCGAGGTGCCGATCCGGTGGAAATCCGGGACCGACGGTGATGCGGGAGAGATCCCGCTAGTCCGGAAGGGAGGCAGCACGATGCGCCGCCGTGCGCGCCGTCCGCCTCCCCCGGAGCCTTCAGAGAAGGACGACGGATGGCAGTGAACGAGACAGAGCGCGAGGCGATGAGCCGTGCTCTCGCGCTCGCGGCGCTCGGCCCCCGCGGCGTGAACCCGCAGGTCGGCGCGGTCATCCTCTCCCCCGACGGCACGATCCTCGCCGAGGGATGGCACCACGGCGCCGGCACCCCGCACGCCGAGGTCGACGCGCTGTCGAAGCTCGCCCCCGGCGCAGCCCGCGGCGCGACCGCGGTCGTGACCCTCGAACCCTGCAACCACACCGGACGCACCGGTCCCTGCGCGCTCGCCCTCATCGAGGCCGGAGTGAGCCGTGTCGTCTACGCGCTCGACGATCCCGGCGCCGTGTCGGGCGGAGGCGCCGAGCGGCTGCGGGCCGCGGGCGTCAGCGTCGAGGCCGGCGAGCAGGCGGATGCCGCGCACGCCGTGATCGAGGGATGGCTCACCGCGCAGCGCCTCGGCCGCCCCCACGTCACCGTGAAGTGGGCGCAGAGCCTCGACGGACGCGCCGCAGCCGACGACGGATCGAGCCAGTGGATCACCGGTCCCGCTGCCCGTGCCGATGTGCACCGCCGCCGCGCGGCATCCGATGCCATCGTCGTCGGCACCGGCACCGTGCTGGCCGACGACCCCTCGCTCACCGCTCGCGACGGAGACGCGCTCCTCCCCGACCAGCCCGTCCCGGTGGTCATCGGCTCGCGCCCCACTCCGGCGGATGCGGCGGTGCGCCGGCATCCGAACACTCCCCTCTTCTTCGACGGACACGACCTGCACGTGGTGCTCGCCGACCTGCACGGCCGCGGCATCCAGAGCGTCTTCGTCGAGGGCGGGCCGACCCTCGCGAGCGCGTTCGTGGCGGCGGGGCTGGCCGATCGCGTGCTCGCCTACATCGCCCCCGTGCTGCTGGGCGGAGGCCGCCTCGCCCTCACCGACATCGGCGTCTCGTCCATCGGCGAGGCGCACCGCCTGACGATCGACGAGTGGCTGCCCCTCGGCGCCGATCTGCTCGCGATCGCCCATCCCGCTTCTCTCCCCACCGCGTCGACCGAAGGAGCCGTCTGATGTTCACCGGGATCATCGAGGAGATCGGCGAGATCACCGCCATCTCGCCGTCGGGTGACGGGTGGCGTCTGACCGTGCGCGCTCCGAAGGCCGCCGCCGACGCCGTGCACGGCGAGTCGATCGCCGTCTCGGGCGTGTGCCTGACCGTGGTCGCCTCGGATGCGGATTCCTTCGACGCCGACGTCATGAAGCAGACCCTCGACGTCGCGGCGCTCGGCGATGCCGCCGTCGGCACCCGCGTCAACATCGAGAAGGCGACGCCCGTCGGCGCGCGCCTGGGCGGGCACATCGTGCAGGGGCACGTCGACGGCGTCGGCACGGTTCTCGAGGTGCGGCCCGGAGCGCAGTGGAGCGTGCTGCGCATCGGCCTTCCCGCCGACCTCGCCCCGCTCGTCGTCGACAAGGGATCGATCTCGGTCGACGGCACCTCGCTCACCGTCAGCGCGGTCAGCGACCCTCCTTCGTCAGGCGCAGGACCCGACGAGCAGCAGTGGTTCGAGATCTCCCTGATCCCCGAGACGCTCGCCGCGACGACCCTCGGCACCCGCGCCGTCGGCGACCGCGTCAACCTCGAGACCGACATCCTCGCCCGGCACGTCGAGCGCCTGCTCGCGTTCCGGACCGCACCGGAAGGAGGCTCGCGATGAGCCTTTCCACGATCGCCGACGCCCTCGACGCCCTGCGCGCCGGGCGCCCCGTTCTCGTCGCCGACGACGAGAACCGTGAGAACGAGGGCGACGTCATCCTCTCGGCAGAACTCGCCACCCCCGAGTGGGTCGCGTGGACCGTGCGATGGTCGTCCGGATTCATCTGCGCGCCGATGCCCGCAGACCGCGCCGACGACCTCAACCTGCAGCCGATGGTCGCCGCGAGCGAAGACGCGCGCGCCACCGCGTACACGGTGAGCGTCGATGCCGCCGAGGGCGTCACGACCGGTATCAGCGCGCACGACCGCGCGCACACGCTCAACGTGCTCGCGAACCCCGAATCGACCGCCACGAGCATCATCCGCCCGGGCCACGTGCTGCCGCTGCGCGCGGTCGACGGCGGGGTGCGCGAGCGCAGCGGCCACACCGAGGCCGCCGTCGATCTCATGCGCCTCGCGGGACTGCAGCCGGTGGGGGCGATCGCCGAGGTCGTCGCCGAGGACGGCAGCATGATGCGGATGCCGGGGCTCCTCGAGCTCGGGGCCCGCGACGGTGTGCCCGTCATCACGATCGAGCAGCTGATCGACCACCTCAACGAGATCGACCCGCAGGGCGACAACGGCCCGGTGCGCAACCGCCGCGTGAGCCTGCGCGCCGATGCGACCGTGCCGACCACGCACGGAACCTTCCGGTTCCTCGCCTACAAGGACCGCGTCACCGGCACCGACCACATCGCCGTCGTCTCGGGCGAACCGCAGGAGACCTCGCTCGTGCGCGTGCACTCCGAGTGCCTGACCGGCGAAGCCTTCGGTTCGCTCAAGTGCGAGTGCGGCCCCCAGCTCGACGCTGCGCTCGACGCGATCGAGCAGGACGGCGGCATCGTCATCTACATGCGCGGTCACGAGGGACGCGGCATCGGGCTCATCAACAAGCTCCGGGCCTACAGCCTGCAGGAGGAGGGGCTCGACACCGTCGACGCGAACCTCGCTCTCGGGCTGCCGGCCGATGCCCGCGAATACGCGGCGGCCGCCGGCATCCTCGCCGATCTCGGGGTGTCGAAGGTGCGCCTGCTGACGAACAACATCGACAAGGTGAATCAGCTGCGCGAGCTCGGCCTCGACGTGGTCGAGCAGGTGCCGCTCATCGTCGGCGTCGGACCCAACAACCACCAGTATCTCGAGACCAAGCGTGACCGCATGGGTCACATCATCGGCGAGGACGAGCTCAAGGCCGCCCTCGCAGGACGAAAGGACGACGCATGAGCGGCGCAGGAGCACCCACGACCGGGAACATCGACGGACGCGGACTCGACGTCGTCATCATCGCCGGCACCTGGCACGACACGATCACGAACGGCCTCATCGCCGGGGCCGAGCGCGTGCTGAACGAGGCGCGGGCCACGCACCGCCTCGTGCGCGTGCCGGGATCGTTCGAACTCGCCGTCGCCGCACAGGCCGCCTTCGCCGGTGGTGCGGATGCGGTGGTCGCGCTCGGCGTGATCATCCGCGGCGGCACCCCGCACTTCGAGTACGTGTCGGCGGCGACGACCGATGGCCTCACCCGCGTCTCGCTCGACACCGGCAAGCCCGTCGGCTTCGGCGTGCTCACCCTCGACGACGAGCAGCAGGGTCTCGACCGTGCGGGTCTCGAGGGATCGAAGGAGGACAAGGGCGCCGAAGCAGCGGATGCCGCGCTGCGCACCGCCCTCGTCATCAAGGAGCTGCGGGGCTGAGAGCGCGCTGAGGCCAGCCTTCCCTTCGTAGCGGAGGGAAGGCGCGGACTCGTACGGTGAGGGTCATGGAGACCCTGCGCCACATCGTTCTCTTCGTCCACCTGATCGGCTTCGCCGTGCTCTTCGGAGCGTGGGCGGCGCAGGCCTTCGGCGGTAAGCGCGTCTTCACGCGGCTGATGAGCATCGGCATGGCGATCGCCGCGGTCGCCGGTCTCGCTCTCGCCGCCCCGTGGGGCATCTCGTACGAACTGAACTACGTCAAGATCGGCGTGAAGCTCGTGCTGCTGCTCGTCATCGGCGCACTGCTCGGCATCGGCACCGCGCGGCAGAAGCGCGGAGCATCCGTGCCCCCGGTGATGTTCTGGCTCGTCGGAATCCTCACCGCCGCGAACGCCGCCATCGCCGCGATCTGGCGCTGAGCCGACCCGCTTCGACGGTTCGTCGCCCGTCGTCCATCGCTCAGGGAGCGGGGCGCGGGGGTGCCGTGCTCTCGCGGACGACGAGTTCGGTGCCGACGAGGGGCGTCTGCGCGACCTCTCCCCCGTCGAGTTCGGCGAGCAGCGCGTCGACCGCGAGCGCGCCGACCCTCTCGGGGTGCTGCTGCACCGTCGTGAGCGGCGGCCAGATCTGCGCCGCATCGGGCAGTCCGTCGAAGCCGACCACGCTGACGTCGCTCGGGATGTCGCGGCCTGCCTCGCGGAACGCGCGCACCACACCGATCGCCATCTGGTCGTTGGCGGCGAACACGGCGGTGACGTCGTCGCGATCGCGCAGCTCGACACCGGCCCGGTACCCGGAGGCAGCGCTCCAGTCGCCCGGGATCATCTCGGGAACCCGGCGACCCCGCGCCTCCAACGTCGACCGCCAGGCCTCGCGGCGACGTTCGGCGGAGTACGACTCGGTCGGCCCCGACACGTGCCAGACGGTCTCGTGCCCGAGGTCGAGCAGATGCTCGGTGGCGAGCCGGGCGCCCTGCGCCTGGTCGGTGTCGACGAACGGATGCGTCGAGCCGCGGTTCGAGTCGACGAGCACGATCGGCAACCCGTCGGGGATCTCGACCTCCGCCTCATCGAGCTGGTGGGCCTCGACCACGATGATGATGCCGTCGACGGCATGTTCCTCGAGACGGCGGAACGCGCCCGCCACGGTCTCGCGGGCACTCGACTCGACCGGGATCAGGGTGAGCGCGTAGCCCATCTGCGAGGCGCGCACGGCGATCGCGTCGAGCGTGCGCTGGTTTCCGTAGGAGCTGAACGAGAACATGATCACGCCGATGGCGCGGAAGCGGCCCGATCGCAGAGCCCTGGCCGCACTGTTGGGCCGATAGCCGAGGTGCTGCATCGCCTGCTCGACGCGCTCCCTGGTTGCCGCACCGACGTAGCCGCGCGCGTTCACCACCCGGGAGACGGTCTGGCCGGAGACGCCGGCCTCGCGCGCCACGTCTTCCATCGAGGGGTCTCGCCGCCGCGGCGACTGCTCTGTCGAGGATTCCAGGGACACGATTGATCATCCATTCATGTGTTGACGTTGACACACTAGCAGCGCATCGCATATGTTGACGTTGACACACGGCGCAGTGAGCGCCTGGACTTGGAGAAGGTCTCGTCGATGACGACTGAAATCATTGCGGCCCCCGGAGCCGCCGGCATCCGCCGCCGCGAGAAGCGCGACTGGAAGGGATGGGCCTTCGTCGGCCCGTTCATGCTCGTGTTCGCGCTGGTGTTCCTCACCCCGCTCGCGTACGCCCTGTACCTCAGCTTCTTCCAGGAGAAGCTCATCGGCGGCAACGCGTTCGTCGGCGTCGACAACTACGTGCGCGCCCTCACCGACCCCCAGTTCTGGGAGGCGTTCGGCCGAGTGCTGATCTTCCTCGTCGTGCAGGTGCCGATCATGCTCGCCCTCGCCCTCGGCGCGGCCTTGGCCCTCGACAGCGCGCGCCTGCGCGGCGCCTCGTTCTTCCGCATCCTGATCTTCCTGCCGTACGCGGTTCCCGCCGTCGTCGCGGTGCTCATGTGGGGCTACATCTACGGCGACCAGTTCGGTCTGACGTCGAACTTCAACGATTTCCTCGGCAGCGACCTCATCACCCCGTTCGCCCGTGAGTGGATCCTCGTGTCGATCGGAAACATCGTGACGTGGCAGTTCGTCGGCTACAACATGCTGATCTTCTACTCCTCGCTCAAGACGATCCCCACCGAGATGTACGAGGCGGCCTCGCTCGACGGCGCCGGCGCCTGGCGCACGATCTTCTCCATCAAGATCCCCTCCGTGCGCGGCGCGCTCGTCATCGCCACGATCTTCTCGATCATCGGCAGCTTCCAGCTCTTCAACGAGCCCAACATCCTGCGCCCCCTCGCCCCGAACGTGATCACGACGTACTTCACCCCCAACATGTACGCGTACAACCTCTCGTTCGCGGGCCAGCAGTTCAACTACGCCGCGACGATCGCCATCATCATGGGCATCATCACGGCCGTGATCGCCTACGTCGTGCAACTGCGCGGCTCGAAGTCGGAGGTGCGCTGAGATGGCACTCCCCCTCGCCCGCTCCACACGCAAGCGCAACGACCCGATGAACCCGCGGTCGTCGAAGACGCTGCTGATCGTGATGGTCGTGTACGCGCTGTACACGCTCGTGCCGCTCGTCTGGCTGCTGTTCAGCTCGACCAAGACGCAGTCGGGCCTCTTCAGCTCGTTCGGCCTCTGGTTCGCCGACGACTTCGCGTTCATCGACAACCTGGTCGCGACGTTCTCGTTCCGCGACGGCATCTTCCTGCGCTGGCTGGGCAACACCCTGCTCTACGTCGTGGTCGGCGCGGGCGGCGCGACGCTGCTGGCGACCATGGCCGGCTACGGCCTGGCGAAGTACCGCTTCCCCGGCCGACGCGCCGTCTTCGCGATCGTGCTCGGTGCGGTCGCGGTGCCCGGCACGGCGCTCGCGGTGCCCACCTTCCTGCTCTTCAGCGAGCTGGGTCTGACGAACACCCCCTGGGCGGTCATCATCCCCTCGCTCATCAGCCCGTTCGGCCTCTACCTCATCTGGGTGTTCGCCTCGGAATCCGTGCCGACCGAACTGCTGGAAGCCGCTCGCATCGACGGCGCCGGGGAGTTCCGCACGTTCTTCACGATCTCGATGCGCCTGCTCGCACCCGGCATCGTGACCGTCGCCCTCTTCACGGTCGTCGCGACGTGGAACAACTACTTCCTGCCCCTGATCATGCTCTCGGACCCCGCCTGGTACCCGCTCACCGTGGGCCTGAACCAGTGGAGCTCGCAGGCGATCGGGGCCGGATCCCAGCCGATCTACAACCTGGTGATCATGGGCTCGCTGCTCACGATCATCCCGATCGTGATCGCCTTCCTGCTGCTGCAGCGGTTCTGGCAGTCAGGTCTCACCGCGGGAAGCGTCAAGCAGTAAGCACCCCGCTTCCCGCACCTCGCATCGCAGAAAACGTCGATCCGATGCTGGATCGCACCCCCGAAAGGACACAGCAATGAAGCACCTTCCTCACCCCGCTGCGCGCCGCACCCTCACGGTGCTCGCCGCCGGCACCGTCGCAGCTCTCGCCCTGGCCGGCTGCAGCACCGGAGGCACCGGCGGCGGCAGCGCCGCCGGCGACGGATCGTTCGACTCGGTCGAGGCCGCGCTCGAGAAGGGCGGCGAGATCACGTACTGGTCGTGGACCCCCTCGGCCGAGGCGCAGGCCGCGGCGTTCATGGAGGAGTACCCGAACGTCAAGGTCAATGTCGTCAACGCCGGCACCAACACCGACGAGTACACGAAGCTGCAGAACGCCATCAAGGCGGGCTCCGGTGCTCCCGACGTCGTGCAGGTCGAGTACTACGCCTTCCCGCAGTTCGCCCTCACGGATGCCTTCGTCGACCTGTCTCAGTACGGCTTCGGCGACTTCGAGGACGACTACACCGCCTCGACCTGGAACTCGGTCACCGACGGTGACGCCATCTACGGCCTCCCCCAGGACTCGGGCCCCATGGCGCTGTTCTACAACAAGGCCGTGTTCGACGCCGCCGGCATCGCCGTGCCGACCACGTGGGACGAGTACTACGAGGCCGCGAAGGCGATCCACGCCGCGAACCCCGACGCGTACATCACCAACGACACCGGCGACGCGGGCTTCGCGACGTCGATGATCTGGCAGGCCGGTGGCCAGCCCTTCTCGACCGACGGCACCGATGTCACGATCGACCTTCAGGACGAGGGCTCGAAGAAGTGGACCGAGAACTGGAACCGTCTCGTCGAGGAAGACCTCGTGGCCCCGGTCAGCAGCTGGAGCGACGAGTGGTTCCGCGCCCTCGGCGACGGCAGCATCGCGACCCTCGTGATCGGCGCCTGGATGCCCGGCAACCTCATCTCGGGTGCGCCCGACGGCGCCGGTGACTGGCGCGTCGCTCCGATGCCGACCTACGATGGCACCCCCGCCAGCGCCGAGAACGGCGGCGGCGGCCAGGCCGTGACCACGCAGAGCGAGAACCCGGAGCTCGCGGCCGGATTCCTGTGGTGGCTCAACAACTCCGAGGACAGCATCTCGCTGTTCCTCGAGAGCGGCGGCTTCCCGTCGACCTCCGCCGAGCTGTCGAGCGAGGAGTTCCTCTCCGACGCCCCGGAGTACTTCGGCGGCCAGAAGATCAACGAGGTACTCGCCGCAGCGGCCGAGGACGTGGTCCCCGACTGGAGCTACCTCCCCTACCAGGTCTACGGCATCAGCATCTTCGGTGACACCGTCGGCCAGGCCTACCAGAACGGCACCGACCTGAACGAGGGCCTCATCGCCTGGCAGGACGCGCTGGTCGAGTACGGCAACTCGCAGGGCTTCAGCGTCAACAAGTAACACGGTGGCCGGATCGGGCCCTTCGACAGGCTCAGGGAACGATCCTGGGCTCGGGACCCGATCCGGCCACTTCTCTACCGAAAGCACTTCACATCGTGACCTCCTTCACCATCGGCGACACCGACTTCCTCCGCGACGGACGGAAGCACCAGGTCATCGCCGGCGCCCTGCACTACTTCCGCATCCACCCGGACCAGTGGCAGGACCGCATCCGCAAGGCGCGCCTGATGGGTCTCAACACGATCGAGACCTACGTCGCCTGGAACGCGCACGAACCTCGGCGCGGCGAGTGGGACGCCACCGGATGGAACGACCTCGGCCGCTTCCTCGACCTCGTGCACGCGGAGGGGATGGACGCGATCGTGCGCCCCGGACCGTACATCTGCGCCGAGTGGCACAACGGCGGCCTGCCGACCTGGCTGACCGCCGGCGAGCGCGCTCTGCGCTCCTCCGATCCGGCGTTCCTCGCCGATATCAGCGCCTACCTGCGCCGCGTGTACGAGATCGTCGCCCCGCGGCAGATCGACCGCGGAGGTCCCGTCGTGCTCGTGCAGATCGAGAACGAGTACGGCGCCTACGGCTCCGACAAGGCCTACCTCGAAGCCCTCGTCGCCCTCACCCGCGAGGCCGGGATCACAGTGCCGCTCACGACCGTCGATCAGCCTACCGATCAGATGCTCGCCGATGGCAGCCTGCCCGAGCTCCACAAGACCGGCTCGTTCGGATCGCGCAGCACCGAGCGTCTCGCGACCCTGCGCGCGCACCAGCCCACCGGCCCCCTCATGTGCTCCGAGTTCTGGGACGGATGGTTCGACTGGTGGGGCGGGGTGCACCACACGACCGACGTGGATGCCGCGGCATCCGATCTCGACGCCCTGCTCGCCGCAGGAGCGTCGGTGAACATCTACATGTTCCACGGCGGCACGAACTTCGGCCTGACGAACGGCGCGAACCACAAGGGCCGCTACCTCCCGATCGTCACGTCGTACGACTACGACGCCCCGCTCGACGAGGCCGGCGATCCGACGGCGAAGTTCTTCGCCTTCCGCGACGTGATCGCGAAGTACGCACCCGTCCCCGACGAGCTGCCCGCGCCCCGGGCATCCGCCCCGGTCGCGAGCGTCGAACTCGCGCCCGCCGGCGCATGGACGGATGCCGCGGCATCCGCTTCTCCTGCTCCCCTCCCGGCCACGTTCGACGAGTTGGGGCACCTCAGCGCCCTCGTGCGCTACGACGTCGCCCTTCCTCCGATGAGCGGCCCCGGCCTGCTCACGGTCGAGGAGGTGCGCGACCTCGCCTGGGTGAGCGTCGACGGCCAGCCCGTCGGCACCCTGTCGCGCACGCGGCACGACCAGGCGCTGCGGATCCCCGCCGGGCGCACCCTCAGCATCCTCGTCGAGGAGCAGGGTCGCGTGAACTACGACCATCGTCTCGGCGAGGAGAAGGGCCTGATCGGCGCTCCGATGCTCGATGGCGCGCCCCTCGGCGACTGGACCTCGACTCCGCTCGACGTGCAGGCCATCGCCGACGAGGTCGCGACCCGCACCGCCCCCCGATCGGGCGACGGCCCGCGCGCCTGGACGGGTGACCTCGTGCTGGATGCTCCGGCCGACCTCTTCCTCGACACCGGCGCGTGGAGCAAGGGATACGCGTTCGTGAACGGGTTCTTCCTCGGCCGCTACTGGCGAAACGGTCCGCAGCGCACGCTGTTCGTTCCCGCGCCGGCGACCCGCGCCGGGGCGAACCGCGTCGTCGTCCTGGAACTCGAGGAACTGCTCTCGCCGCGTGCGGAGTTCGTGCGCGGACTGTGCCTGGGCGACACCGAGGAGTGACCGAACCCGGCGAGGGCAGAGGGCTCAGACGTCGCCGCGGTGCTGCTGCCAGATCGCTGCCGTGGGCGGCGTGACGCCCTCGGCACGGATGCGCTGCCAGTTGCGTCCACCACGACCGAAGGCGGCCTGCACGGCGCCGGGGACGACGCTCTCCTCGATCGGCTCGAGGATCCAGTCGCAGCGGCGCACGTGCACGAGGTCCGCGGCGAGCGCCTCCGCCGTGGCGTCGTAGGTCCACGGGCCGGTGAGCCGCCCGAGGTAGCTCAGGCCGTCGATGTCGCGCGTCCAGACGTAGGCCCCGATCGGCGCCTTGGCGAAGCGCTCGATCCTCCACGCCAAACGGATGCCGCTCTGCTCGTCGGCGCGGGCGAGCGCGGACTCCAGAGTCGTCGGCGACGGCGACACCCGGCCGCCGATGCCGCAGATCCCGAGCGCGAGCGCCCGCTCGGCGCCGACACCCCGCGGCACGGCGTCATCGCGTGAACGCATCGGGGCCCGGTAGACGGGCATTTCGGTCGCCATGCAGATGTCCCCTCGTCGGCCCGACTCTACGCATCGCGTCACACGGAGCCTTCTGACCCCGCCCGGCGTACAGCGAACACTCAGGAAGGCGTAAACTCGCCCGAGTGCCTCGGTATACCGAGGCACTTATTCCTAAGGAGCAGCATGAGTACGACCACAGCGCCGGCGAATCCCCACTCGCGTGTCATCACCGCGAGCCTGGTCGGCACGACCATCGAGTTCTACGACTTCTACGCCTACGCCACGGCGGCCGTGCTCGTGTTCCCGGTCCTCTTCTTCCCGACCGGCAACGACACCACCTCCCTCCTCGCCTCGTTCGGCGTCTTCGGCGCGGCGATGGTCGCCCGCCCCATCGGCGCGGTGGTCTTCGGACACTTCGGCGACAAGTACGGCCGCAAGGCCACGCTCGTCGCCTCGCTGCTCACGATGGGTATCGCGACGTTCCTCATCGGGCTCCTGCCCACGTTCCAGCAGATCGGCTGGGTGGCCGCCCTCCTGCTGCTGATCATGCGTCTCGCGCAGGGCTTCGCGCTCGGCGGCGAGTGGTCGGGTGCGGCCCTGGTCGCCACCGAGAACGCCCCGAAGGGCAAGCGCGCCTGGTACGGCACCTTCCCGCAGCTCGGCGCCCCGCTCGGGTTCATCATCGCGAACCTGCTGTTCCTCAGCATCAACTGGCTGCTCCCCCACGCCGAGAACCCGGCGCTGAAGTCCGAGGCGTTCCTCTCGTGGGGCTGGCGCATCCCGTTCCTGTTCTCCGCCGTGATGGTCATCATCGGCCTCTGGGTGCGTCTGCGCCTCGTCGAGTCCGACACCTTCAAGAAAGCCGAGACCAAGGGCACGATCCGCAAGCTCCCGCTCGCGACCGTCTTCCGCCACCACTGGAAGCAGCTCATCCTCGGCACGTTCTTCATGCTGGCCACGTACGTGCTGTTCTACCTGATGACGAACTTCACGCTGTCGTACGGCACGAAGGCGGCCTCGCTCGAGACGGCATCCGCCGCCGCGCAGGCCGCCGCGGAGGCCGCCGGCAACGACTTCGACGCGTCGGCGTTCGCCGCCCAGTTCTACCCCGGTCTCGGCTTCGGCTACACGGACTTCGTGCTCATGCAGATCATCGGTGTCGTGTTCTTCGGAATCTTCACCCTGCTGTCGGGTCCGATCGCCGACAAGATCGGCCGCCGCAAGCTGCTGCTCTGGGTCACGGGCCTCATCATCATCTTCGGTCTGACGTTCAACGCATTCCTGCTGCCTGCCGTCGACCCGAAGTTCACCGGTGCTCTCGCCCAGGCGTTCCTCGTGTTCGGCTTCATGCTCATGGGCGCCACTTTCGGCCCGATGGGCGCCCTGCTGCCCGAGCTCTTCCCGACGAACGTGCGCTACTCGGGCTCGGCGATCTCGTACAACGTCTCGTCGATCCTCGGCGCGGCCGTCGCACCCCTCATCGCGGTGTGGCTGTGGCAGGCGGGCGGCGGCGCCCCGTGGCTCGTGGGTCTGTACCTCTCGTCGATGGGTGTTCTCACGTTCATCGCCCTGGTGCTCTCGAAGGAGACGAAGGACGTCGACTACGAGGACGACCTCGGCGTGGCGGCGACGCCGCAGCCGTAACGGCATCAGTCACCGCAGAACGCCTCTGGGCCCCTGGGACGAACTCAGGGATCCGGGGGCGTTCTCGCGTTCCCCCGACGGTCGCGAGTCAGTAGTCGGCGAAGATCCGGTGGGCGACGCCGTCGAGGGTCATCGTGCCGCCGTAGGGCACGATCCACTGCGGGCGGGTGTGTCCGAAGGGCGGGCCGACGCACACCACCGCCTCCGGGTTGTAGCGCGTGACGACGTCGATCACGACGTCGCGCTGGACCGCGCGCAGGGCGCGCGCCTCCTCGGCGGACGGCGAGAAGTCGAAGTCGCTCACCGGCGGTCGCGCGACCACCACCCCTGCGACAGCCGAGAGGATGCCGCGCTCCCCCAGCCCGCGCAGCCATCGGTGCACCCAACTCGCCGGCGGACGCTCCTCACTCGTCTCCAGCAACAGGATCGACCCGGCGAGATCATCGATCACCGGCAGGCGGTCGGCGAGGGCGAGGCTGTCGATGACCTCGAGGCATCCGCCCCAGGTCCGCCCCGAGACCGTGCGCGCAGGCCCCGCCCACGTCCACGCTTCCGTCGGGGTCCGATCGCCGAACTCGGTCAACGCACGCGGATCGGTCCAGCGGCGACCGATGTCCTCGGACTCCCCCGGTTCGGTGATCTCGACCGTGCCGCGGTCGAGGAGCGCCGCACGCAGCGACAGCAGGTGCACGTCGTCGACGGCGGCGCCCGGCCCCAGGTGAACAGCGGTCGAGCCGCCGTAGTACCCGCGGATGCCGAGCTCCCAGAGCCAGTTGAGGATGTTCGTGTTGTCGCTGTACCCGAGGAACGGCTTGGGATCGGCGAGCGCCAGCGCGGGATCGAGGTGCGGCACGACGAGGATCTGATCGTCGCCGCCGATGGTCGCCAGGATCGCTCGGATGCTCGGATCGGCGAACGCCGCATTGACGTCGGCGGCCCGTGCTTCCGGACTCGCGCCGAGGAGGCGCGTCGTCGGGTACTCGACGGGGACGAGTCCGGTGAGCTCGGCGAGCCGTCTCATCGCCTGCTCGTGGATCTCGGGTGCGGTGGCCGGAGCGGCGAAGGCGGGAGACAGCACGGCGACGTGGTCGCCGGGTCGGAGTGCGGGAGTGTCGAGCATCCGCCCAGTCTGCCAATCACGGGTTCGAATCGCTCACTTCGCCGTTTCGCCGGGTCGGAATCGACGAAGCGAGCGATTCGAAACGTCAATTCGGGTTGACGCCGGCTCAGGTGTCAACTAGCGTTGACGCATGAGCATCCGCACCGCGATCGCGACCGACCCCGAGGGCGAGCCCCTCGCCGAGCTGAACCGGCTCACGGCACTCCGCCGCGAGATCTCGCGCGCCGAGGAGGCCCAGGTGCGCCGGGCGCGCAACGGCGGCTACTCCTGGCAGGCCATCGCCAGCGCCCTCGGCGTATCGAAGCAGGCCGCGCACCGCCGGTTCGGGCGATCCTGAGCGACCGCGGACGCCCTCCGCACGAAGTACGGTCGTAGTACCCCCCTTTTCCCAGAACGAGGTCTTCCATGTCCCGGACGGCGACACCGCGCCGACGCGGACGCGGCGCGCAGCAGGATGGTCCGCGCGCCACGTTCCGCCAGCTCCTCCCCTTCCTCTTCGAGCACAAGCGCACGCTCGTCGTCGTGGCCGTGCTCAGCGTCTTCGGCGCCGCGACGTCGCTGGTGCAACCGCTGCTCGTCGGGCAGGTCATCGAAGCCGTGCAGTCCGGCGGCACGCTCGGGATCCTGGTGTGGTTGCTGATCGGGTTCGTGATCGTGTCGTCGATCATCTCCGGCTTCCAGCACTACCTGCTGCAGCGCACCGGCACCGCGGTCGTGCTCTCCAGCCGCCGCAAGCTCATCGCCCGCATCCTGCACCTGCCGACCTCGGAGTTCGACGCGCGCCGCACCGGCGACCTCGTCTCGCGCGTCGGCACCGACACGACCCTGCTCTACGCCGTGCTCACGCAGGGACTGGCGGATGCCGTCGGCAGCGCCGTGCTCTTCGTGGGAGCCCTCGTGGCGATGCTCGTGATCGACCCGATCCTCCTGCTGCTGATCGTGCTGGTGATCGGCGTCTCCGTCGTCGTCGTGGTGGCGCTCAGCGGCCGCATCCGCACGGCCTCGACCGCGCAACAGCAGAAGGTCGGCGAGCTGGCCTCCGGGGTCGAGCGCGCGGTGGGGTCCATCCGCACGATCCGCGCGTCCGGCGCGACCGAGCGCGAGACCGCGACCGTGTCGCAGACGGCCGACGAGGCCTACGGCATCGGCGTGCGGATCGCGAAGATCTCCTCGCTCGTGGTTCCGGTCGCGGGCATCGCGCTCCAGCTCTCGTTGATCGTGGTGCTCGGCGTCGGCGGGTTCCGGGTCGCCGCCGGTGCACTCTCGATCGCCTCGCTGATCGCGTTCATCATGTTCCTGTTCCTGCTGGTCATGCCGCTCGCGACGACGTTCGGCGCGATCACCTCGGTCAACCAGGCGCTCGGCGCGCTCGGCCGCATCCAGGAGGTGCTCGACCTGCCGACCGAGACGCAGGACGACGAGCGGATCGCCGCCGACATCACGCGCACCGCGCCGGCGCCGGATGCTCCCGCGATCGAGTTCCGCGACGTGCACTTCCGCTACCCCGACAACGTGGTCGCTGCGCGCGAGGCGGCGGCGAAGGCCGCCCGGACGCTGCTCGAAGACGCCCACGTCGAGAAGCCGGAGACGACCCTCGACACCGTTCCCGCAGCCGACGCCCCCGACCGCGAGGTGCTGCGCGGCGTCTCGTTCGCCGTTCCCCGCGGCGCACGCGTCGCTCTCGTCGGCCCGAGTGGCGCCGGCAAGAGCACGATCCTCTCGCTCGTCGAGCGCTTCTACGACCCGACGGGCGGATCGATCCGCGTGCACGGGCACGACGCGCGCACCTACCCTCGCGACGAGCTGCGCGCGCACTTCGGCTACGTCGAGCAGGACGCTCCGACCCTCGCCGGCACGCTCGCCGACAACCTGCGGCTCGCCTCGCCGTCGGCATCCGATGCGGACTGCGAACGGGTGCTGCGCGCGGTCAACCTGGGCGACGTGCTCGAGCGCAGCCCCCTGGGCCTTGCGGCACCGGTCGGCGAAGACGGCGTGATGCTCTCGGGCGGCGAGCGCCAGCGACTCGCGATCGCCCGCGCCCTGCTCACCGACGCTCCGATCCTGCTGCTCGACGAGTCGACCTCCTCGCTCGACGGCGTGAACGAGCAGCGCATGCGCGAGGCGATCGACGCCGTCTCGAACGACCGCACCCTCGTGGTGATCGCGCACCGCCTCTCGACGGTCGTCGACAGCGACCTCATCGTCGTGCTGCAGGACGGCGAGGTGGTCGGTCAGGGCACGCACGCGGAGCTCGTCGAGTCGACGCCGCTGTACCGCGACCTCGCCCGCCACCAGCTGCTCGCCTGATCCGACCGCTGCCCCCGGCCACACGGCGCGACGCGCACGGAAAGACGCGACGGCGGGATACCGGAGACCACTCAGCCATGGGTTCGTCTCCGACATCCCGCCGTCGCGGGTCTGTGCGCGCGTCCTGCGATGAGGACCCGCAGAGGTGCCGGCTCCCCCGAACCGGCACCTGGCCCTGCGCTCCGGTTACGCCTTCTCGAGGCGGTACCGGAGCGACGCCAGTTCGGCACGCAGGGCGGCCGGAAGCCGGTCGCCGAACGTGTCGTAGAACTCCTCGGTGCGATCGGCCTCGATCCGCCACGCCGCGGGGTCGACCTCGAACAGCTCGTCGAGGTCGGCCTGCGGGATGTCGAGCCCCGTGAGGTTGAGGTCCTGCGTGCGCGGCAGGCGCCCGATCGGACTGTCGACGGCCGGCACCTCGCCGGCGATCCGGCGGATGATCCAGTCGACGACCCGCGAGTTGTCACCGAACCCGGGCCACAGGAAGCGCCCGTCGTCGCCGCGGCGGAACCAGTTGACCTGGAAGATGCGCGGCGCACGATCGAAGCGCAGACCGCGACCGACCTTCAACCAGTGACCGAAGTAGTCGCCCATGTTGTAGCCGCAGAACGGGAGCATCGCGAAGGGATCGCGGCGCAGCTCGCCGAGGGTTCCCTCGGCCGCGGCGGTGCGCTCGGACGAGATGTTCGATCCGAGGAAGACGCCGTGGGTCCAGTCGGTCGCCTCGACGACGAGCGGGACGTTGCTGGCGCGACGCCCACCGAACAGGATGACGTCGAGCGGCACCGCCTCCTCCCAGTCCTCCGCGATCTGCGGGCACTGGGCCGCGGAGACGGTGAAGCGGGAGTTCGGGTGCGCGGCGGGACGGCCGGAGTCCGGCGTCCAGGCATTGCCCTCCCAGTCGGTGAGCTCGGCGGGAGCGGTGTCGGTCAGTCCCTCCCACCACACATCGCCGTCGGGGCGCAGGGCGACGTTCGTGAAGATCGTGTTGCCCCACAGCGTCTCGACCGCCGTGACGTTGGTCGCCTCACCCGTGCCCGGAGCGACGCCGAAGAAGCCGGCTTCGGGGTTGATCGCCCAGAGGCGCCCGTCCTCGCCCGGACGGATCCACGCGATGTCGTCGCCCAGCGTCTCGACCTTCCATCCGGGGATCGTGGGGCGCAGCATCGCGAGGTTCGTCTTGCCGCATGCCGAGGGGAACGCCGCAGCCACGTGGTAGGCCGTGCCCTGCGGGTCGATCACGCGGATCAGCAGCATGTGCTCGGCGAGCCAGCCCTCGTCGCGAGCGATCACCGAGGCGATGCGCAGCGCGAAGCACTTCTTGGCGAGGATCGCGTTACCGCCGTATCCCGAGCCGTAGGAGAACACCTCGAGGGTGTCGGGGAAGTGCACGATGTACTTCTCGTCGTTGCACGGCCACTCGGCATCCGCCTGTCCCGGCGCGAGCGGGGCGCCGACGGTGTGCGCGGTGCGCACCCACGGGGCGCCGTCGGCGATCTGCCGGGTGACGGCATCGCCGACGCGGGTCATGATGCCGATCGAGGCGACCGCGTAGGCGCTGTCGGTGATCTGCACGCCGATGTGCGAGAGCGGGCCGCCGACCGCACCCATCGAGAACGGCACGACGTACATCGTGCGTCCGCGCATGGACCCGGCGAACAGGTCCGTCATCTTCTCGTGCATCTCGGCGGGCGGTGCCCAGTTGTTCGTGGGACCTGCGTCCTCCTCCTTCTCGGAGGAGATGAACGTGCGCCCCTCGGTGCGGGCGACGTCGCTGGGGTGCGACCGGGCGAGGTACGAGCCGGGACGCCACTCGGGGTTGAGCTTGATGAGCTTGCCCTCGGAGACGAGGCCGCGCAGCAGCCAGTCGTTCTCGGCGCGCGACCCGTCGACCCAGTGCACGGAATCGGGCTGCGTCAGCTCCGCCATCTCGTCGACCCAGGCCACCAGCTCCGCCATCGCGGGAGTGTCATAGGCCGGCACCGCGCCGAAGGTGCGCGCGGCGGCGACGGGCGAGGTGCGAGGGGTGAAGACTTCGGCGATGGCCATGGGCTGCTCCTTTGAAGTGTGGGGCGTTGAACCCATCTTCTTCGGCATTCCTCGGGACTTTTCGACGATTCCGGTCTTAAATATCGCGATTCTTTCGTCTAAGATCAAGGAATGGCGTCCTCCGGCATCCATCTCACGACCCTCGGCCATCGCATCCGTCATCACCGGCAGGCTCAGGGGTTCACCCTCGACGAGCTCGGCGCGCTCGTGGGCGTCGCGGGGTCGCAGCTCAGCCTGATCGAGAACGGCAAGCGCGAGCCGAAACTCTCGCTGCTGCAGGCCATCGCCCAGGCCACGGGCACCGAGGTCACCGACCTCATCTCGGGGGAGCCGCCGAACCGCCGCGCGGCTCTCGAGATCGAGCTCGACCGCGCGCAGGAGAGCCCGGTGTTCCGCCAGCTCGGCATCTCTCCCGTGCGCGTGACGAAGGGTATGAGCGACGAGACGATCGAGTCGGTGCTGGGCCTGCACCGCGAACTCCAGCGCCGCGAGCGCGAGGCCATCGCGACCCCGGAGGAGGCCCGCCGCGCCAACACCGAGCTCCGGCTGCGGATGCGGGCGCAGAACAACTACCTCGGCGACATCGAGAAGCTCGCCGAGAAGCAGCTCAAGGCCGCCGGGCACGTGCAGGGCGCGCTCAGCCACCGCACCGTGAGCATCATGGCCGAGCGCCTCGGGTTCGAGCTCATCTACGTCAACGACCTGCCGCACTCCACACGCTCGGTCACCGACCTCGAGAACGGGCGCATCTACCTGCCGCCCGCTTCCATCCCCGGCGGCCACGGCCTGCGCTCCATGGCGCTGCAGGCGATGGCCCACCGCCTGCTCGGGCACACCCCGCCCACCGACTACGCCGACTTCCTGCAGCAGCGCCTCGAGATCAACTACTTCGGTGCGTGCTGCCTGCTGCCCGAGACCGCATCCGTCGCCTTCCTGCAGCAGGCCAAGAAGGATCGCAACCTCGCCGTCGAGGACTTCCGCGACGCCTTCGGTGTCACGCACGAGGCCGCGGGGATGCGGATGACCAACCTGCTCACCCAGCACCTGGGCATGTCGCTGCACTTCCTGCGCGTGGACTCCGACGGCGCGATCACCCGTGTCTACGAGAACGACGACCTGCCGCTGCCCATGGACGTCACCGGGGCCGTCGAGGGTCAGCGCGTGTGCCGCAAGTTCCAGGCACGGGCGGCCTTCACGCAGCAGAACCGCACGACCGAGCACCACCAGTACACCGATACTCCGTCGGGCACGTTCTGGTGCTCGACCCAGACCGGGTCGTCGGCCGACGGCGAGTTCTCGATCACGGTGGGCGTCCCCTTCGACGACGCACGCTGGTGGCGCGGTCGCGAGACGACCGATCGCGCGGTGTCGAACTGCCCCGACGAATCGTGCTGCCGACGCCCGTCGTCGGAGCTGACGGAGCGCTGGAACGGCAAATCGTGGCCGAGCGCCCGCGTGCACACGCACATGTTCTCGCCGCTGCCGCGCGGTGCCTTCCCCGGCGTCGACGACAGCGAGGTCTACGAGTTCCTCGGGCGGCACGCCGAGGAGTGATCCGCGGCGTTCGTCTGCGGGTCGCTCCGCGGATCAGGCCGCGGCACCGAGGAACGCCGCATGACGCGCGAGCGCGGCGCGCACCTGCTCGTCGATCTCCGGATCGAGCGCCGGCCGCTCCCCCGCGGCGAACGGCTCGACGACCGCCTCACCGCCCCCGCGTCCGGATGCCGGCGGCAGACGCCACACCCCGACCACCTCGCCGTCGACGACCACGACGGGGCGCACCATACCGTTCTTGCCCGGACCGACCGCGGCCAGCCCCTCGGGCGGGCACACGAGCGTGCGATCCGCATAGGAGATGTAGTACTCGTCGAAGGCTCCGAGCACCTGCACCCGTGGTGCCCCGGGCGAGCGACGCGGCGGTGCGACCGCTGCGTAGGTGCCCTCCTCGACCTCGACCAGGCGGGCGCCCGCGCGGGCCACGGCCTCGCGCGATGCTCCGAGGGTGAGCCCCGACCACCACGCGAAGTCCTCGACGCGCACCGGCCCGTGGCCGTCGACGTAGCGCACGAAGAGTTCGGCGAGCGGATCGTCGGGCCGCATCGAGTCACGGATCCACGCGTCGGTCGCGACGAAGCGCTGTTCGCGGGTGATCCCCGCGGAGGTCGTCGCGGGCACGACCGGGCCCTGACAGATCTCGCCCCGCATCGCGAGAGCTCCGAGCAGATGCACACCGCGCTGATCCCGCGGGTCGATCCCGGCATCCGACCATCGCCCGAAGGCCTCCGCGCGGGAGCAGCCGCCATCGCGGAGCGCCGGGTCGATGATCCGGGCCGCGCGTCGCAGCAGCTCGTCGTCGATGCCGAGATCGCGATGGCGCGTCGCGGCGGCCGCCAACTGACGCGCCCCGGTGACCGACAGCACCCACCCCAGATCTCGTGCCGGGATCGTGTGGAGGGTGCCGCGCATCGTCCAGGCACGCACGAGGTCGCCGCGATCGAACGCGCGATCGACCGCTTCCCAGGCGACGGTGCCGCGCGTGCGGGCAGCCAGCGCCCATCGCCCGGCGGTGAAATCCTGGCTCTGCACCGCCAGCATGTGCCGCGCCGCCTCGACCACCGACGCGGCGCGCGCGGTGAGCCGATGCGAACGAAGGCGCTCGCGGCGCAACGACGTGCGGTTCATGTCCCCATGATGCCCGGTGCCCCCGACACCCGTTCCCCCGACACCCGTTCACCTGCCGGACAGGGAATCCTGCGAGCATCCGACGCGTTCTCCCCTGCGGCGCACGAGCCCGGCATCCACCGTCGGCACCGCCGCTCCCGAAAGGCCCTCGATGACCGACCGACCCCACCGCTCGCCGTGGCCGCCCCTGCTGATCGCGATCGCGCTCGAGGTATCGGCGACGCTGTCACTGCGCGCGGCCGAGGGCTTCACGCATCCGCTCTGGCTGATCGTGGTCGTCGCCGGGTACACCGGGTCGCTGTGGTTGCTCTCGGTCGTGCTCGATCGGGGGATGCCGGTGGGCGTCGCCTACGGCATCTGGTCGGCGATCGGCGTCGTGCTCACCGCCGTGCTGGGCACCGTGCTGTTCGGTGAGACGCTCGGCACGGTGCAGATCATCGGTGTCGGCGCGATCGTGATCGGCGTGCTGCTCGTCGAGCTCGGCTCGCACGCCCGCCCGACCTCGACGGAGGTCGCCTCGTGATCTGGCTGCTGCTGGTTCTCGCGATCGCCAGCGAGGTCACCGCCACACTGAGCCTGCGCGCCTCGGAGGGCCTGCGCCGCCGGCGGTGGATCCCCGTGATCGTCGTCGGCTACCTCGCCGCGTTCTCGCTGCTGGGCACGATCCTGGCGATGGGCATGCCCGTGGGCGTCGCCTACGGGATCTGGGCCGCCGCCGGCGTGGCGATCACGGCCGTGATGGGCCGCATCCTCTTCGAGGACCACTTCTCGGCGATGATGGCCGCGGGCGTCGCGCTCATCGCGGTCGGCGTCGCACTGATCGAGTTCGGGCACTGACCCCCGCGGCAGCCGGGCGAGCTCAGCTCAGCGCCGAGATCGCCTCGCGCAGCAGACCGTCGGCCGCGTCGAGGGCGGAGGCCGCGTCGGCGGGCGTCGCGCCGGTCGCGAGGATGAGCACCGCGAGCTTGACCGATCCGTCGGCGGCGACGAGCGCGCGCGCGGCCTCGTCGGTGTCGACCCCGGCGAGCTGCGACACCGTGCGGATCGACCGCGCGTGCAGCTTCTCGTTGGTGGCGAGCAGATCGACCATGACGCCGCGGTAGGTCTTGCCGAGCTTGATCATCGAGAGCGTCGTGAGCATGTTGACCACGAGCTTCTGCGCGGTGCCCGACTTCAGGCGCGTCGACCCGGAGATGAACTCCGGGCCAGTCACGACCTCGATCGCGATGTCGGCGGCGGCACCGATCGCGGAGGCCCGGTTCGAGGCGATCGCGACCGTGAGTGCGCCCAGACCGCGGGCGTAGTCGAGTCCGCCGATCACGTAGGGCGTGCGGCCCGAGGCCGAGATGCCGACGACCGTGTCGGATGCGGTGAGCTGCAGTTCCGCCAGTGATGCGGCTGCGGCGTCGGCGTCGTCCTCGGCGTTCTCGACGGCCGAACGGATCGCCGTCTCACCGCCCGCGATGATGCCGACCACGAGCGACGGGTCGGTTCCGAAGGTGGGCGGGCACTCGCTCGCGTCGAGCACGCCGATGCGACCGGCCGTCCCCGCACCGATGTAGATGAGGCGCCCTCCGCGACGGAAGCGCTCGGTGATGCCGTCGACGGCGGCGGCGATCTGCGCGGCCTCCGCGGCCACCGCTCCCGCCACCCGGGCGTCCTCGGCGTTCATCCGCTCGACGAGCTGTGCGCTCGTCAGCAGATCGAGGTCGCCGCGCTCGGTGGTCGCGGCCTCGGTGTCGAGCTTCGACAGCTCCTCGATCAGAGCGGTGAGTCGGATGTCGTCATTCGGCACGGTGCACGAACCTTTCGTGAGGGAGATCGAAGCGGGTGGCGAGCAGGAGGGCACCGTCGATCGCGTCGCCGACGGGCGACCGGACCCGGCGGCCGGCGGCGGAGAGCGCGTCGGTGAGCCGCGCACGGAACCAGGCGTGGTCGGTGAGTCCGCCGTGCAGCACGACATCGGGCGTCGTGGACGCCGCGACGGCGGAAGCGGTGAGCAGGCGGGTCGCCTCGGCGGCGATGGCCGCGGCGGCCTCATCGCCGGCCTCGGCGGCATCCAGGGCGAGCGGAGCGAGGGTCGCGAGACGTCGGGCGAGTGGATCGCCGTGTGCGAGCCAAGGGATGATGTCGGATGCCGCGCCCACGGGTTCCGCGATCGCCTCCGTGAGAGAGGTCGCGGGCCCGAGACCATCGGCGGCGCGCAGCACCGCGCCGAGCACCTCGCGGCCGAGCCAGGAGCCGCTTCCGAGGTCGCCGACGTCGGGACCCCAGCCGTCGACGAGACGGGCGCCCTCGGCATCCGTTCCGAGGGCGGCGGCGCCCGTGCCGGCGATGAGAAGCACGCCGTGGCCGCCGTCGAGCGCTCCGGCGTGGGCGGTGACGACGTCGGAGGTCACGGCGACGGGGGCCAGCACGCGCGCGGCGAGGAGACCGGCCAGGCGCTGCGCGGCGGCGGGTGCGGCCCACGCACCTGCCGCCCCGATGGAGAGGGCCGAAATCATCCCGTCCGGTACCTCGGCGAGCACGGTCTCGACCGCTGCGAGAGCGGCGCTGACACCGTCGGCGGCGGCGAGCCCCGGCGCACCTGTACCCTCATGTGCAGGCCGGCGTGTCGGATCGGCGACCACCAGTCGGCAGCGCGACTTGCCGAGATCGACGGCGAGCACGCGGGACATCGAGATCATAAAAATAGTCTACGCAGATTGACGGCGACATGAAAGAATTCTTCACAGCCGGAAAGGGAGATGAATGAGCATCCAGACGACGATCGCGGCTTCGGTCGACACGCTGCCGCCCTCCCTCGCCCGGATCGCCCGCGCCGTCGCCGACAACCCCACCCAGGTGATCGAGAGCACGATCACCGAGCTCGCCGCGTCGTGCGACACCTCGGTCGCGTCGGTCGTACGCTTCTGCCGCGTGATCGGGGTGAGCGGTTACGCCGCGCTGCGTCGCACCCTCGCCGCCGAGCTCGGGCGCGAATCGGTCAACTTCGGCACCAACAGCGGGTTCGGGGCCGAGATCGCCGCCGACGACAGCCTGCGTGACGCCGCCCGCAAACTCGCCGCCCTGGAACGCCTCGCGATCGAGGAGACCGTCGAGCGCCTCGACTACGACGCGCTCGGAGCGGCCGCCGAGGCCATCGAGGGCTCGGGGCGCATCCTGCTGTTCGGAATCGGGGCGAGTCGCCTGGCCGCCGCCGATCTCGGCCACAAACTGCTGCGCATCGGCCACAACGCGATCGCTCTCGACGATGCGCACGAGGCGAGCGCCGCCGCCGCCCTGCGCACCTCGCCCACCGTCGCGATCGGCTTCTCGAACTCGGGAACGACCCCCGAAGCCGTGCTCTTCCTGCAGGCCGCCCGCGACACCGGTGCCACCACGATCGGCATCACCGGAGCCGGTACCTCTCCCCTCGCCCGCGCCTCCGATCACCTCCTCCTCACCCACGCGCGCGAATCCCGCTTCCGCGCCGGCGCGATGGTGAGCCGCATCGCCCAGCTCGCCCTCGTCGACTGCCTCTTCATCGGTGCGGCGCAGTTGCGGCGCGACGTCGCGGTCGACGCCCTCGAGCGCAGCGCCGCCGCGACCCGGGCGCTGCGCGGCGAGTAGCCGTTCTCAGGCGGTGTCGACCGCGTCCGGCGCCGCCGCGGGCTCCGGTGACCGCTCATGGATCGAGCCCGCCGTGCGCAGGAACACGATGATCCAACTGAAGATGAGCACCGCGGCGATCAGCTCGACGGCGGTCAGGTTGTAGTACCCGGTCGCGAAGAACACCGCGAGAAGCACGATCACCAGCACGTACGCCCACCCGAGCAGCACGAAGACGCGTGGGATGGTGCGCAGGAGCCACGGCAGCCCGACCACGATCACGGCGAAGGCCACCGCCATCCCGGTCGCGACGGTGTTGTGCACCGCGAAGAACTCGTCGACGGGGAAGATCCCCACGCACGCCAGGAAGATGCCGATGAGGATGAGTCCCGTACGCACGATCGTGCGGCCGCGCCGATCGACCGGGTCGGTCGCGGGAAGGCCCGCGGTCGCGTAGCGGGAGATCGTCGTGACCATGACGCCCGCGATGATCAGGGTGATGTTGAAGGCATACGAGGCGCTGTTGGAGCTCATGCCCAGCGCCGAGAGGTTGTCGCGCCACCAGTGCGGATCGCTCGAGGCGAGCATGCTCGCGAAGGCGCCGATCACGAGGAACACCGCGAGCACAAGAGACAGGGTCATCGGGGTGAGCGCGACGGAGCTGAGGAACGACACGTAGGCGGTGAGCGCGAAGGCGACACCGATGAGCACCGCTCCGGGGAACGCGAACACCGGCGCATCCGTGAAACTCTGCTCGAGCAGCTTCGCGATCCCGAGCCAGCCGAGGTAGGCGATCGCCGCGTGGGCGAAGGCGATCGCGAGCAGGTCGTACCAGCGCAGACGGTCGCCCGGCACGCTGAACCCGTCGCGCACGGCATCCGGATCGGCATCCTCGGGGCGGGCGACGAGACGTCCGAGTGCGAACGCGAGGGCCGCGGTGCCCGCTCCCCCGTAGGCCGCGAAGTTGCCGATCGATCCCGTGCCGCTGATCGCCATCTCGTGGCCGAAGAACACGGGGAAGGCGACGAGGAAACCGATCACGAGGAACAGCGCCCCGACGATGAGCGCGGCGGCCTCGAGCACGGCGCCGTCGCGCGCCGGCCCCCGCACCTGCCGGAGCACCTGGCGGACCCGTTCGGCGATCGCGTGCATGCTGCACCTCCCGCCGCCATCCTAGGGTCGCGGCGCTCGCCGATGGGGGCGGATGCCGCGGCGCCGCGCCGTTAGCCTGGAGGGGTGACCGAGACCCTCCACGCCCGCGCCGTCCTCCTCGACATGGACGGGACCCTGGTCGACTCGACCGCCGTCGTCGAACGCCTCTGGTTGGAGTGGGCGCAGCCGCACGGGCTCGACCCCGCCACGGTGCTGCGGGTCATCCACGGCCGCCAGGGCCACCAGAGCATGTCGATCCTGCTGCCCGAGCGCGACCACGCCATCAATCTGCACGAGAACACCGTCATGCTCGCGAACGAGAGCAGCGATGTCGCGGGAGTCGTCGAGATCACCGGCGCCGCCGCACTGCTGCAGGCGCTGCTCCCCCACCCGCACGCGATCGTGACCTCGGCGAACGTCGAACTGATGACCGCGCGCATGGGCGCGGCGGGGCTCCCCCTGCCCGCCCTGACGATCACCGCCGAGAGCGTCTCGGCCTCGAAGCCCGACCCCGAGGGCTTCCTCCGCGCCGCAGCGGAGCTCGGTGTCGATCCCGCCGACTGCATCGTGTTCGAGGACTCGGGTGCCGGCATCCAGGCCGCGCACGCCGCCGGCATGCGCGTGGTCGGCGTCGGCCCGCACGCCCACGCGCACGACCCCGAGGTGCAGGTCGACGACCTCACCCGCGTCGCCGTGACGGCGACCGACGACGGCTTCACACTGACGATCGACTGACGACCCGCGCCTCACGCCGGAGAGGCGGATGCCGCGGCTCAGCGCGTACGGAGCCCGTCGAGGGCCACGGCGAGAACGTCGCGGGCGAGGGCTTCGGCCCCTTCGGGACCGCTCGGGCGATACCACTCCACGAGGGAGTTGACCATGCCGAAGAGCAGACGCGTCGCGACCGAGGCATCCACATCGGCGCGCACCGCGCCCTCCTCCTGCGCCGCGCGCACGATCGCGGTCACGGCCTGATCGAAGGCGCGCCGACGTTCGAGTGCGCGCCGTTCGACCTCGCTGTTGCCCCGCACGCGCAGCAGCAGCGTGACCGAGGGCAGATGCGTCACGAGCACACCGACGGCGCCCTCGAGCACCGCGGCCAGTCGGTCGCCCGGGCGCACGGCATCCGTGATGGCCAGGACGCCCTCGAGGCCGTCGAGCGCCTCGTCGAGGGCCGTCTCGAGGATCTCCTCCTTGGAGGAGAAGTGGTGGTAGAGCGCGGCCTTCGACAGCCCGAGCCGGGCGGCGAGAGCAGCCACCGAGGTGCCGTCGTAGCCGGACTCGTTGAACACCGCCACCGCCGCGTCGAGCAGACCCCGGCGGTCGTACCCGGGGCGCCCGCGACGGACGGGGTCGGCTGCGCTCATCGCCCCAGTTTGGCACGCGGGCCGCGCGGCGAGGTGGCCGCTCAGCGCTCGAGGTCCTCGAAGATCAGGGTCGTGCGGGTCGTGCGGATCGACGGGATCGCCTGGATGTCCTCGAGAACGATCCGGCGGAGATCGCGCGCATCGTTCGCCCGCACGAGCAGGATCACGTCGAAGTCTCCGCCGACCAGCGCCATGTGCTCGATCTCGGGGATCGCCCGCAACCGATCCTGCACGAGCTGCCAACTGGCCTGCTCGATCGCGAGCGTGACGTAGGCGCTCGCGTGATGGCCGAGCTTCGCGGGATCCGTGCGCACGGTGTACCCCGTGATCACCCCCGCATCGGTGAGCCGTCGGATGCGGGCATGGGCGCCCGCCCGCGAGATGTGCACGGCATCCGCCAGCGCGGTCATCGACGCCCGCGCGTCGCGTCGCAGCTCGTCGAGGATGGCCCGGTCGATCTCATCCAGCGTGGTCATGGCACTCCTTCGTCCCGCGTCGAATTCTGACACTTCGGCGAGCGCGAGCGCAACGAGCGCGCAATCGTCCAGCATTCAGCCGCACCTCTTGGACGACTGCGCGCGAGAGCGCATGCTGTCGTCATCAGGTTCGGCGAGGAAGGCGACCAGATGAACGACGACATGCTCCCCCGCGACGAGGCGGTGCAGCTCATCGCCCCCGACGGCACGCTCACCGAGGACGCGGACTATCCGCTCCCCGACCGCGGCGCGCTGCTCGACGCCTACCGCGGACTCGTCGAGGGACGCCGCTTCAACGACCAGGCGAGCGCACTGGTGCGCCAGGGCCGCCTCGCGGTCTACCCCTCGTCGCACGGGCAGGAGGCCTGCCAGGTCGCAGCCGCGCGGGTGCTCGACGGCGCCGCTGACTGGCTGTTCCCCACGTACCGCGACGCCGTCGCCATCATCGGACGCGGAGTCCCGCCGGCGGAGACCATGGTGCTGCTCGCCGGCGACTGGCATTCGGGCTACGACGTGCGTGCGCACCGCGTCGCCACGCAGTCCACGCCCCTCGCGACCCAGTTGCTGCACGCGGTCGGCTTCGCGTACGCCGCGAAGCGTCGCGGCGACGACACGGTCGTGCTCGCCCTGTGCGGCGACGGCGCCACCAGCGAGGGCGACTTCCACGAGGCGATGAACTTCGCGTCGGTCTTCCGCGTGCCGGTGGTCTTCTTCGTGCAGAACAACGGATTCGCGATCTCGGTGCCCCTCTCGCGCCAGACCGCTGCCCCCTCGCTCGCGCACAAGGCGATCGGCTACGGGATGCCGGGGCAGCGGGTCGACGGCAACGACGTCGCCGCGGTGCTCTCGGTGCTCGGCGCGGCCGTGCGGCGAGCACGCGCGGGCGACGGCCCCACGCTCGTCGAGGCGCACACCTATCGGATGCAGGCGCACACCAACGCCGACGACGACACCCGCTACCGCGAGCGCGCCGAGGTGCAGGCCTGGGTCGAGCGCGACCCGCTGCGGCGGCTGCGCACGCACCTCCGCGCGGTCGGAGCGCTCGATGACGAGACCGAGGCCCGGTTCGCGGCGGATGCCGAGACCCTCGCGACCGAGCTGCGCACCGCACTGAACACCGACGCCGACCTCGATCCCGAGGATCTCTTCCGATTCGTGACCGCGACCCGTTCCCCGCAGCTCGAGGAGCAGTGGGCGATGCTGCGGGGCGAGATCGAGCGCACGGCGGCGGCATCCGGCCAGCCGGAGTCCACCTCTCGAGAAGGAGCATCCCGATGACGATCGCGCAGGACGGCACGCATCTCGACGGCATCCGCCCGGGCGTCGATGCGGACGGCCGGGCCCCGGTGACGCTCACGATGGCCGCGGCACTGAACCTCGCGCTCGCCGACGCCCTGACCGACGACCCCGAGGTCGTCGTCTTCGGGGAGGACGTGGGGGCGCTCGGCGGGGTCTTCCGGGTCACCGACGGACTCACCGCGCGCTTCGGCGAGGACCGCTGCTTCGACACCCCTCTCGCCGAGTCCGGCATCGTCGGCACGGCGGTGGGCATGGCGATGAACGGCATGCGCCCCGTGGTCGAGATGCAGTTCGACGCTTTCGCGCTGCCCGCGTTCGAGCAGGTGGTGAGCCACGTGGCGAAGTACGGGAACCGCACGCGCGGAGGAGTGCGGATGCCGCTGGTCATCCGCATCCCGTTGGGTGGCGGCATCGGCGGGGTCGAGCACCACTGCGACTCGTCGGAGGCGTACTACGCGCACACCCCGGGCCTCACGGTCGTGTGCCCGTCGACCCCGCAGGATGCCTACTCGCTGCTGCGGGCGGCGATCGAGTCGCCCGATCCGGTCGTCTTCCTCGAGCCCAAGAAGCTGTACTGGACGCGCGGCGAGGTCGACACCGCGCACCGCGTCGACCTCGGCAGCGCCCGGGTCGCCCGCACCGGCACCGATGCGACGCTGCTCGCCTACGGCGCGGCCGTGCCGCTCGCGCTGGAAGCCGCCGAGGCCGCAGCCGCCGAGGGCCGCAGCGTCGAAGTCGTCGATGTGCGCTCGCTCTCGCCCTTCGACGACGCCACGGTCACGGCCGCCGTGCGCGCCACCGGTCGGGCGGTCGTGATCGCCGAGGCACCGGGCTACGCGAGCGTCGCCTCCGAGATCCAGTCGCGGGTGTTCGAGCGCTGTTTCGAGCACCTCGAGGCGCCGGTGCGCAAGGTGACGGGGTTCGACATCCCCTACGCCCCGCCGAAGCTCGAGCACTGGTACCTGCCCGACGTCGACCGCGTGCTCGACGCGATCGACACGCTGCACTGGGAGGACGAATCGTGAGCACCCTCACCGCGCACGTCTTCCGGTTGCCCGATCTGGGCGAGGGTCTCACCGAGGCCGGTCTCGTGCAGTGGCTCGTGGCGGTCGGCGACACGATCGCCGTCGATCAGGCGATCGCCGAGGTCGAGACCGCCAAGAGCATCGTGGAGCTGCCGTCCCCCTTCGCGGGTGTGGTGACCGCGCTGCACGGCGACGCCGGCGACACGATCGCCGTCGGCGCCCCGGTGCTGGAGGTGTCGGATGCCGAGGCGGCGAGCGCCTCATCCGAAGCCGTCCTCCCCGAGAACGCGGCGCACGAGGACTACCGAGTCGAGGAACGCGCAGGCTCGGGCAACGTGCTCATCGGCTACGGCACGAGCGAACGGTCGGCGAGCGGACGCCGCCGGCGGTCGGCCGTGCACGACTCGGCCGCGACGCCCGCCGACACGGCGGAGGCACCCTCCGCCCGCACCGTCGCGGTGCGCTCGCCGATCGTCCGTCGGCTCGCCCGCGACCTCGGTCTCGACGTGCACGCGATCCCCGCGACCGGAGCCGACGGCGCCGTGACGCGCGCCGACGTGCTGCGGGCCGCGGTCGATCATGCCGTCGACGGCGCGCACGCACCGGCATCCGCGGGTCCGGCGTCGTCCGCCGACGAGATCGACGGCCTGCGCGTGCGCGCCCGTGAGCGCCTGTCTCCGCTACGCCGGGCCGTGAGCGCCCGCCTGAGCCGCAGTCGCGCCGAGATCCCCGAGGCGACCGTCTGGGTCGACGTCGACGCGACGCGTCTCTGGGATCTGCGGCGCGAGATCGCCGCGGCCGGCGAGCGCGCGCCGTCGCTGACCGCGCTGTTCGCCCGCTTCGCCCTGCTCGCGCTCGAGGACCACCCCGTGCTCGCCTCGCGTCTGGATGACGGCGGCGAGGAGCTCATCGCGTTCGAGGGCGTGAACCTCGGGGTCGCCACCGACACCGAGCGCGGGCTGCTCGTGCCGGTCGTCCCCCGCGCGCACGAGCTGAGGGTCGCGCGACTCGACGCCGCGCTGCGCGAGCTCGCCGAGACCGCCCGGGCCGGCGCGATGCCGCCCGAACGGATGCGCGGCTCGACCTTCACCCTCAACAACTACGGCGGACTCGGCGTCGACGGGTCGGCTGCGATCATCAATCATCCCGACGTGGCGATCCTCGGCATCGGACGCGTGCTCGAGCGCCCTTGGGTCGTCGACGGCGAGGTCGTCGCCCGCCGCATCGCCCAGCTGTCGCTGGTGTTCGATCACCGCGTGTGCGACGGCGGCTACGCCGCGAGCTTCCTGCGGCAGCTGGTCGCGCTGATCGAACAGCCGTTGCGCGCCTACGGGCGCGTGTGAGGAGGCCGAGATGACCGAGGCGTTCCTCATCGGCGGGGTCCGCACCCCGATCGGGCGCTACGGCGGCGCCATCTCCGGCATCCGCCCCGACGACCTCGCCGCCCTCGTGGTGCGCACCGCCGTCGATCGCGCCGGAGTGCCGGATACCGCGATCGACGAGGTGATCCTGGGAGCGGCGAACCAGGCCGGGGAGGACAACCGCAACGTCGCGCGCATGGCCGTGCTGCTCGCGGGGCTCCCCGACGACATCCCGGGTCTGACCGTGAACCGACTCTGCGCCTCGGGGATGTCGGCCATCGCCCTGGCGGCCCAGGCGATCCGCGCGGGAGACGCCGAGCTGCTCGTCGCGGGCGGCGTCGAGTCGATGACCCGGGCCCCGTGGGTGCAGGCCAAGCCCGAACGGGCGTGGGCGAAGCCGGGCGCCGTCGTCGACACCTCGATCGGCTGGCGGTTCACGAACCCGCGCCTCTCCGCACGCGCCGGCACCACCCTCTCGATGCCGGAGACCGCGGAGGAGGTCGCCCGGCGCGACGGGATCACGCGAGAGGATGCCGATGCGTTCGCGCTGCGCAGCCACGGGCGCGCGATCGACGCGATCGACGCGGGACGCTTCGCCGACGAGATCGTCGCCGTGCCCACGCACGCCGGCGAGGTCGACGTCGACGAGGGCCCGCGCCGCGACAGCGACCTCGGTGCGCTCGCATCGCTGCGCCCCGTCGTGGAGGGCGGCCGCGTCGTCACCGCCGGCAACTCGAGCTCCTTGAACGACGGGGCCTCCGCCGTGATCGTCGCCTCGGGTGAGGCCGTGCGCCGCTACGGCCTCACCCCCCGTGCCCGCATCGTCACGGCGACCTCCGCCGCACTCGCTCCGGAGATCATGGGTCTCGGCCCCGTGCCGGCGACCGAGAAGGCGCTGCGGCGCACCGGCCTCGCGGTCGACGCGATCGGGGCCGTCGAGCTGAACGAGGCGTTCGCCTCCCAGTCGCTCGCCTCGATCCGCCGGCTCGGACTCGACCCGGAGCGCGTCAATCGCGACGGCGGAGCGATCGCCCTCGGGCACCCGCTCGGGTCGAGCGGGTGCCGCATCGTCGTCACGCTGCTCGGGCGCATGGAGCGCGAGGGGGCGGGGCTCGGACTCGCGACGATGTGCGTGGGCGTCGGGCAGGGCACCGCCATGATCCTGGAGCGGGTGGCATGAGCGACCCGCTGCTGATCGAACAGCGCGACGACCGCGTGCTCGCCACGCTCAACCGACCGGAGCGCCGCAACGCCATCGACCTCGCCACGATCGATGCCCTGCACGCGCTCTGCGCCGAGCTGGAAGCCGACCCCCGCACGCTGATCCTCACGGGTGCGGGCGGCGACTTCGCGGCGGGCGCCGACATCGCCCAACTCCGCGAGCGCCGCGCCGACGATGCGCGCCGCGGGATCAACGCCACGGCTTTCCTCCGCGTGGCCGAACTGCCGATGCCGGTCATCGCCGCCCTCGACGGCTACGCGCTGGGCGGCGGCGCGGAGCTCGCCTACGCCGCCGACATCCGCATCGCCACCGCGTCGCTCCGCATCGGCAACCCCGAGACCGGACTCGGCATCCTCGCCGCTGCCGGCGCGACCTGGCGCCTGCCCGAGATCGTCGGCCACGCCCGCGCCGCCGATCTCCTGCTCACGGGCCGTGCGCTGGGCGCGGACGACGCTCTCGCCTGGGGGCTCATCTCGGCGATCCATCCGCCCGAGCAGTTGCTGCCCGCCGCCCACGCGCTCGCGGACCGCATCGCCGCGAACGACCCGCGCGCCACCCGGCACACCAAGCGCGCCCTCCGCGCGCCGCGTGCGGAGCATCCGCACGTCGACGGAGAACTGCAGGCCGAGCTGTTCGAGAGCCCCGAGAAGGAGCGCCGCATGACCGCCTTCCTCGATCGCACGGATCGCTCGTGAGCGCGCCGGCCGTCGTCGCCGTGATGGGTGGAGGGCGTATGGGCGCGGGCATCGCGCACGCGTTCCTGCTCGCCGGATCGCGAGTGGTCGTCGTCGAGCGCGATACGGAGGGCGTGGATGCCGCGGCGCTGCGCATCGACGAGAGTCTCCGCCGTTCCGCCGACCGCGACCCCGGCCTCGATGCGGGCGAATGCGCCGCGCGCCTCCGGGTCACGACCGATGTCGAGGCGTGCAGCGAGGCTGCACTGGTCGTCGAGGCCGTGCCCGAGGACCGCGTTCTCAAGGAGGATGCGCTCGCGCGGCTCGAGCACGTGCTGCCGGACGAGGCCGTGCTCGCCTCGAACACCTCATCGATCTCGATCGACGACCTCGCGCTCGCCCGCCGACGGCCGGAGCGCTTTCTCGGGCTCCACTTCTTCAACCCGGTGCCCTCGTCGGCGCTCGTCGAGATCGTGCGGGGAGCGGCCACCGACCCGGCCGTCGTCGATACCGCGCGCGAGTGGGTCGCTCTGCTCGGCAAGACTCCGATCGTGGTCGCCGACTCTCCCGGCTTCGCGTCGTCGCGCCTCGGCGTCGCGCTCGGCCTCGAAGCCATTCGGATGCTCGAGGAGCGCGTCGCATCCGCGGCCGACATCGACGCCGCCATGACGCTGGGGTACCGGCATCCGGTGGGCCCGTTGCGCACGACCGACCTCGTGGGGCTCGACGTGCGTCTCGGGATCGCCCAGGAGCTCGCCCGCGAGTTGGGTGAGCGCTTCGAGCCACCCGTTCTGCTGCGCCGAATGGTGGCCGAGGGGCGGCTGGGACGAAAGAGCGGCGCAGGCTTCTACGACTGGACCGACCCCGACTCTCCGAAGGAGACGCGATGACCGAGTACCTGCCCAGTTACATCGAGGGCGCCTGGTGGACGCCCTCGGCCGGATCACCCTCGACGGAGGTGCGCGACGCCTCGACCGGTGAGCTCGTGACCCGCGTGTCGACCACGGGGCTCGACCTCGCGGCGGCGCTCGCGCACGCCCGCACGATCGGGCAGGCGAGCCTCGCCGCGCTCACCTTCCACCAGCGGGCCGTGCTGCTGAAGCAGTTCGCGCTGGCGCTGACCGCCCGCAAGGACGAGCTGTACGCGCTCTCGGCCCGTACGGGTGCGACGGCCGCCGATTCGTGGGTCGACATCGACGGCGGCATCGGCGTGCTCTTCTCCTACTCGGGCAAGGGACGCCGCGAACTGCCGAACAGCACCGTGCGCATCGACGGCCCGGTCGAGCCCCTCTCGAAGGACGGGTCCTTCCTCGGCCGCCACGTGCACACCACGCTGCCGGGCGTCGCCGTGCAGATCAACGCCTTCAACTTCCCCGTCTGGGGTGCGCTCGAGAAGTTCGCCCCCGCCTTCCTCGCGGGAATGCCGACGCTGATCAAGCCCGCGACCCCGACCGGCTACCTCGCCGAGGCGATGGTGCGCATCCTCATCGAGTCGGGTCTGGTGCCCGAGGGCACGCTGCAGCTCGTGAGCGGGAGCGTGCCCGACCTGTTCGACCACCTGCTCCTCGGCGACATCGTGGGATTCACCGGCAGCGCCTCGACCGCCGAGTCGCTGCGGCGGAGCGCCGCGGTGCAGACCGGGGGCGTGCGTTTCACGGCCGAGACCGACTCGATCAACGCCTCGGTGCTCGGCACGGATGCCACGGTCGACACGCCCGAGTTCGATGCCTACGTGCGCCAGCTCGTCACCGAGATGACGACGAAGGCCGGACAGAAGTGCACCGCGATCCGTCGCGTCATCGTGCCGGAAGGATCGGCGGATGCCGTGATCGAGGCCGTGCGCACCCGCCTCGCGGAGCGCACGGTGCTCGGAGACCCCCGCGCCGAAGGCGTGACCATGGGCCCGCTCGCCTCCCTCGCCCAGCGCGACGAGGTGCTGCGACAGGTCGCCGCACTGCAGGATGCCGGCGGACGGATCGTGATCGGCACGACCGCGACGCCGGAGGTGCGACGCGCCGACGGAACCACGGGGCCGGTCTCGGAGGGGGCCTTCGTCGCGCCGATCCTGCTGCGCTTCGACGACGCCGAGGCGGATGCCGTGCACGACATCGAGGCCTTCGGCCCGGTCGCCTCGATGCTGACCTACTCGACCATCGCGGAGGCCGCAGGTCTCGTCGCCCGCGGCGGCGGTTCGCTGGTGACGAGCATCGCGACGCACGACCCCGCGCAGGCGGTGGCGCTCGCGACCCGCATCGCGCCGTTCAACGGGCGGCTGCTGGTGCTCGACCGCGACGATGCACGCTCCTCGACCGGACACGGATCCCCGCTCCCCAACCTCGTGCACGGTGGACCGGGGCGGGCCGGCGGTGGCGAAGAGCTGGGCGGGATCCGGGCGGTGCTGCACCACATGCAGCGCACCGCGGTGCAGGGATCGCCCGAGATGCTCACGGCCCTGACCGGTGTCTGGCACACGGGCGCCGCGGTGCGCAGCGACGGACGGCATCCGTTCCGCCGATCACTCGCCGAACTGCGGGTCGGCGACCAGGTGGCCTCGGGATCGCGCACCGTGACCCTCGACGACATCGAGACGTTCGCGCGCTTCACCGGCGACATCTTCTACGCCCACATGGACGAGGCCGCGGCGGCGGCGAATCCGTTCTTCCCGGGGCGAGTCGCCCACGGCTATCTGCTCGTGTCGTGGGCGGCAGGACTCTTCGTCGATCCCGAACCCGGTCCGGTGCTCGCGAACTACGGACTCGAGGACCTTCGCTTCGTCGCGCCGGTGTCGCCGGGTGATGAGATCCGCGTCGAACTGACCGCGAAGCAGATCACGCCGCGCGAGACCGACGACTACGGCGAGGTGCGCTGGGACGCCGTCATCCGCAATCAGCGCGACGAGACCGTCGCGACCTACGACGTGCTCACGCTCGTGAGCAAGCGACCTCAGGGCGAGACGGTGCCCGCCTGATTCCGGAGAGCCCGAACAGCGCCCCGGCCGCGACCATCCCGACCAGAAGTCTCGTGAGCGACCGCATCGACGGCATCCCCCGCCCGTTCATCCGAACACCGGCGGCACGCGCAACGTCGCGTCCTCCACGCCGATGCCCGTCACGACCGCCGCCGGATCGGCGGGGTCGCGGTCGGCGCGGAACCGCACGAACCCGCCGTCTCGTGTGGCCGACTCGTAGAAGTACTCGCCGGAGGCGATGACGGTCACGAAAGTCCCTTGCGGGAACGCCGTGATGGCCGCACTCACGGGATCCCCCACACGCACTCCGCCGGCCGAGGGCAAGGAGGCTCCCGGGTGGACCGGTTCGCCGTAGACGTTCGACACTCCGACCGTCACGCTCTCGACGCGTTCGCCGCTCTCATCGGTCCAGATCCCGACCGATGCGGATCCATCGGCGGCGGTCAGCCACCACGGGCTCCCCGCCCATTCCGGCTCGACCGCCCGAGCACCCGGTACAGCGGCCAGCGCAGCATCGAGATCACTGCCGAGCACGATCGGACCGACGGCCGCGGTGCTCATCTCCCACGCACTCCACGGCGCTGACGGGTCGGCCGCCGCCGGTGTCTCCGACGGAGTCGGCGGATTCACCGTCAGCTCCTCGATGAGGGCGTCGCGGGCGGAGCCGCTGTGCTCTCGCAGCATCTCCGCCACCGCCTCGGCGTCGATCGCCGATCCGTCGACCCCCGTCTGGAACAGCTCGACGATGACGTTCCCCATCGACGCGTAGCCCTTGTGATACCGCCACTCGCCATCGACGTACCCCTCGGTCAGCGTTCCGGCGATCGCCTGCACGTCGTCACCGTCGCCGACGATCTCGGCGTCGAACCCGGACTCCCGCTCCAGCACGTAGGAGGCGCATTGCTCCGTCGCCGCGCGAAGCTGGTCCATCCGCGCTGAGACCTGCGCCTCGTCGGCGAGCTGCAGCACGTGCAGCCGTCCCACGGCGTTGTCGCTTCCCTCGAGGGTCCACGTGAGGGTCCGCGCCCCGACCGATCCCAAGGACATCTCCGCGGAGAGCGCGCCGCAGATCGAGGGGACGGGCACCGGCCCACCCCCGTCGGAGATCTGCTCCAGTGCGCTCGTCGGTTCGGACATCTCCGCGATGCCCGGCAGGAGCGCGCGGATCTCGTCCTCCGAGGGCAGGAACCAGTCGAGCTCGTCACCGACGAAGTGGAGCGGCCCGTCGTAGGCCGCGGGCTCCGGAGTCTCGGGGGCCGCCGTCGGGGTGGGATCCGGCGTCGAGTCGGGTTCGGGCGCGCACCCGGAGAGTCCGAACAATGCCCCGGCCGTCACCAGGCCGAGGACGAGCTTCGTGAACGACCGCGCGTGCGGCATATGACCCTCCGATGATCCGCTGCGCCGCCTGCCGACGCCTCCCCTGGGGCGAGCGTAGCGGCTGCTCCGGACATCCCGCCCGCCCCCACGACCGGTCGAGATCACAATGATACGAATCGCATGCCCGTGGGTGCATATATGTCGCGACGGAAGGTGTCAGAGCCCGCTCACGTCCGCCAGAACGGCGCCCACCGCCTCTCGCGCCGCCGAAGCGGTCGGCGCTGCGAGGGCCGCATCGGCTGCACGTCGGCACGCGTCCTGATCGACGGCCGCGAGCGCCGCGCCGACCCGCCCGAGCGCGCGCGGTGCCATCGAGAGCGAAGTCACTCCGAGCCCCGCGAGCACCGGAGCGAGCGCGGGGTCCGCCCCGGCCTCGCCGCATACCCCGACCGGCTTTCCCGCCGCGCGCCCCGCGGCACCGACGGCGCCGATGAGTCGCAGCACGGCAGGCTGCCACGGATCGTTGAGGTCGCCCAGTTCGCTGAGGAGCCGGTCGGCCGCGAGCGTGTACTGGGCGAGATCGTTGGTGCCGAGGCTGACGAAGTCGACGACCTCGAAGATCTCGGTGGCGAGCAGGGCGGCCGACGGGGTCTCGATCATGATGCCGACACGGTCGATCCCCGCGCCCCTGGCCCGCTCCGCGAACTCCGCCGCCTCCTCGACGGTCGCCACCATCGGCGCCATGACCTCGACGAGGGCCGATTCCGCCGCGGCGGCGAGGGCGAGCGCTCGCAGCTGATCGTCGAGAAGACGCGGGCTGCGACGGGCGATCCGCAGACCCCGTATGCCGAGCGCCGGGTTCTCCTCGTCGTCGACGTTCGCGAAGGGCAGGGGTTTGTCGCTTCCCGCGTCGAGCGTGCGCACGACCACCTTGCGACCGGGGAACGCGGCGAGCACCCCGCGATACGCGATGACCTGCTCATCGACGGAGGGAGCATCCGTGCGCCCGAGGAAGCAGAATTCCGTGCGGAACAGTCCCACACCCTCGGCGCGCGCCTCCGCAGCGGCGAGGGCGTCCGCCGCACCTCCGACGTTGGCGAGCAGGGCGAGCGGATGGCCGTCCGCCGAGCGGCCCTGCCCGTCGAACTCGACGACGACCGCGGCGGCACGCGCGGACGCCACTCGTTCCTCATCCGGGCCGACCTCGACGGTGCCGCGATCACCGTCGACGAGCACGATCTCCCCCTCGCGGATGCCCGTGGCTCCGGTGACGCCGACGACCGCCGGGAGCCCGAGCGAGCGGGCGATGATCGCCGTGTGAGAGGTGGGACCGCCCTGCTCGGTGACGAGCGCTGCGCAGCGACCACCGCCGAGGGCGGCCGTGTCGGCGGGCGAGAGGTCCACGGCGACGAGCACGAACGGCTCCTCGCGCTCGGGGACCCCCGGCAGGTCGAGTCCGAGGATCTCCGCGATCACGCGGTCGCGCACGTCTCGGATATCGGCGACGCGTTCGGCCATCCGCCCCCCGAGCGCCTCGAGCGCCGTCTCGTGCGATCGGGCCGCTTCCCATGCCGCGCGCGCGGCCGTGCGGCCCTGCGAGAGCACGAGCGCGCGGGCATCGGCGAGCAGCTCGGGATCGGACGCGATGAGGCGTGCGGCATCGAGGATCTCCCGCGCCTCCCCCGTCGACTCCGCGGAGCGCGCACGCAGGTGCTCGGCGACCGCGACGGTCGCCCGCTCGACCGCCGAGACCTCGGCGGCGCGCTCGCTCTCGGCGACGACGACTCCGCCATCGGGCTCGGGCAGCGCGGGTGCGAGATGAACGACGGATGCCGCGGCGCCCCCGGGGCTCACGCCTCGTCCGCGCAGCACATCGCCCGCGGTCACCGCACCCGCAGCATCCCGAGGCGGCGCGACCGGTTCCGGCGCCGAGCCCGTCCCGACGCCGGTGCCGGTGCCGGGGCCGCTGCCGTTGCCGTTGCCGTTGCCGTTGCCGGGGAGACTGTCCGTACCCTCCCCGAACCCGTCGTCGAAGAGCGCCGCGATCCGATCGAGAGCACCGGCGGCATCCGCACCCTGCGCCGAGATCTCGATCTCGTCGCCCTGGCGCGCGCCGAGGATCAGCAGGCGCGAGAGGCTCGCCGCGGCCGCCTCCGGACCGTCGGGCAGCCGTCGCAGGCGCACGTCGACGCCACCGGATGCCTCGGCGATCAGCGCCGCGGGACGCGCGTGGAGGCCCTGCGGGTTGCGCACGAGCACGCGACGGGTCTGCGCGTCGCCGGCGGGTCGGGACGGAGCCACCGATTCCGGAGCCGGTTCCTCCGCACCGAGCTGACCCGTCTTCGCTCCGAGGGCCGCGGACGCCTCAGCGGCGACCGTGTCGAGATCTCCCCCGGCCGCCGCAGACACCACGGCGGCGAGCAGACCCTCGACGAACGGTGCGGGGGCGAGCCTGACCGGCACGTCGCTCAGGCGCAGTTCGAGCGCGAGCTCAGCGCTGAGCACAGCCGACCCGAGGTCCATGAGCACGAGCACACCGTCGCAGTCGGCGGCGAGCTCGTCGATCGCTCCGGCGACGGCCACGGCATCGGTGCCGAGGATCGGCGTGCCGTCGGCATCCGTGCCCGCACCGGCCGCGACGCGCACTCGCGCGCCGGGCCCCTGCACCATCTGCAGGGCGAGCTCGAGCGCCGCCTCCCCGAGTCGTGCGCTGTGGGAGACGGCGACGATGCCGATCATCAGCTCGCCGCGATCGCCGCGGCGAGCGTCTCGAAGAGCAGCGTGGTCGATGCGGCACCGGGATCGAGATGTCCGGCACTGCGTTCGCCGAGATAGCTGGCCCTCCCCTTGCGGGCCACCAGCGGCAGCGTCGCGTCGCGCCCCGTGGCGGCGGCGACCGCAGCGGCCTGCGTCGCCTCGGCGAGGTCGGGACCTCCCTCGATGGCCGCGTCGAGCGCATCGACCGCCGGCGACATCGCGTCGAACATCGTCTTGTCCCCGACCTCGGGCTTGCCGCGCGCGACGATGCCCTCGAGCCCGGCGCGCAGCGCGGCGGCCAGGCCGGTCGCGTCGAGATCCTGGACCGCGCCGGTCGTCATCCCCATCCGCAGGAAGAACGTGCCGTAGAGCGGCCCGCTGGCGCCGCCGACTGAGCTGACGAGCGTCATCCCGACGGTCTTCAGGAGGTCGTCCGCCGCGGCCGGCGCGCTCGCTGCGAGCTTCTCGGTGACGGCGCTCATCCCCCGCGCCATGTTCGCGCCGTGGTCGGCGTCGCCGATCGCGGAGTCGAGTTCGGTGAGCCATTCGCGCTTCTCGGCGACGGCCGCACCGAAGCGGGTGATCCAGTCTTGCAGGGTGGCGATCGAAACGGTATCCGCGACCATCAGGCGCCCCACCGCAGACCGGGGGTCACGACCGGGCTGTCCCACAACCGCAGCACCTCGTCGTCGGCCTTCAGCACCGTGACCGAGCAGCCGGCCATGTCGAGCGAGGTGATGTAGTTGCCGACGAGGTTGCGCACGATCTGCACGCCCGCTGCCTCCAGGAGCGCTGCGACCTCGGCGTACATCAGGTAGAGCTCGATCTGCGGGGTCGCGCCCATGCCGTTGACCATCACGATCGCGGGTCCCGCGAAGTCGAGGTCGGCGAGGATCGGCTCGACGAGCTGGCGGGCGATGTCGGATGCCGGCGCCAGGGGCTCCCGGTGGCGCCCGGGCTCGCCATGGATGCCGATGCCGATCTCCATCTGGTCGTCCGGAAGGTCGAAGGTCGGCTTGCCGGCGGCCGGCACCGTGCAGCTGGTGAGCGCCATGCCCATGGACCGCCCCTGGCCGTTGACGCGTTGCGCGAGGGCGACGACGGCGGCGAGGTCCTGTCCCTCCTCCGCGGCCGCGCCGACGATCTTCTCAAGCAGCACGGTGAGGCCGACGCCGCGTCGTCCGGCCGTGTAGAGCGAGTCCTGCACCGCGACGTCGTCGTCGACGACGACCGTGCCGACTTCGATGCCCTCCATCGAGGCGAGTTCTGCGGCCATCTCGAAGTTGAGCACGTCGCCGGTGTAGTTCTTCACGATGTGCAGCACGCCGGCCCCCCGGTCGACGGCCTTCGTCGCTGCCTGCACGCGGTCGGGTGTCGGAGAGGTGAAGACCTCACCCGCGACCGCGGCGTCGAGCATCCCGACGCCGACGTAGCCGCCGTGCAGGGGCTCGTGCCCCGATCCGCCGCCGGAGACGATCGCGACCTTTCCCTGCGCCTTAGGCTCGGCCCGCGTGATGACGTGCGTCTCGAGGTCGACCGACAGCTCGGGATGCGCGAGTGCGACTCCCTTGAGCGATTCGACGAGCACGTCCTCCGGGGCGTTGATGAGCTTCTTCATCGTCCGATCTCCTTCGATCTCTTCCGTCGGGTGTCGATGCCGGCCGCGTGGCCGACGTCGCGAAAGCAGGCGACCTGGAACAGGCGACACCGCCGTCACTGTCGAACATGCTCGGGACGGCTGGTCTTGTCAAGGTCGAACGTGGGATCCGGGGCCACGATCTCTCTTCTTCGGCGTTCTTCGACGCCACCGGGTCACCCGCGCAGTGTCACCCGCGCAGTATCACCCGCGCAGGGCGAGCACGAACGGCAGCACCTCGCTCGCGCCGGCGCGCCGAAGCGTGCGCGCGGCGACCGTGAGAGTCCATCTGCTGTCGGCGAGATCGTCGACGAGCAGCACAGGACCGTCGGGGATCTCGAGGTGATCGGCGCTGAACCGATCCCAGAGACCGCCGAGGCGGAAGACGCTGTTACCACCGGGCTGACCGCTCGGACCGCCGCCGACGAGACCGAGCTCGCCCAGGTGCGGCAGCCGGCCGATCTCGGCCAGTCCGCGGGCGAGGCTGTCGACGAGCTGGGGGCGCGAGCGCGACGGGAGTGCGACCACCGCGACGGGTCGCTGCGACCATCCCCACCCGGCCAGCACGCGCACGCATCCGTCGAGCACCTGTCGCGTCACCGCCTCATCCGCAGCCCCCGCGGCGAAGAGCGTGCGCAACGTGCCACCCCACCCCAGGTCGGTCAATCGCGCCAGCGCCCGCCCCTCGCCCGCCTGTTCGTCGGCTGCGATGCGCCCCTTGACGGGGACGTCGTGCCGATCGGCGCCCGTGGGCCAGGCGCGGCGGGGCTCGATCGGTACCCCTACCCGGTCGAGCGACTGGGAGGCCTGGGTGGTGGCCGCCGCGCCGATCTCGCGCGGGAACCATTCACCCGCGCAGTTGTCGCACCGCCCGCAGGGCTTCGCGGTGTCGTCGTCGAGGGCGCGCTGCAGGAACTCCATCCGGCATCCGTCGGTCTGCTCGTACGCGATCATGTGCTGCTGCTCGGCGACGCGCTCCCCCGCGATGCGTTCGTATCGCTCGGCGTCGTAGCTCCACGGCGCCCCCGTCGCGACCCACCCGCCCTGCACGCGTCGCACCGCGCCGTCGACGTCGAGCACCTTCAGCAGCAGTTCGAGCGGGGTCCGACGGATGTCGACCATCGCCTCGAGGGCCGGTGTCGAGATCGGCGCGTCGCCGAGTGCGCCGATCACCCGCTCCGCACGTTCACGGTCGGGCATCGACGCGGTCGCGAAGTAGTGCCAGATGTCGCGATCCTCGACACCGGGCAGCAGCAGCACGTCGGCGCTCTCGCTGGCGCGGCCCGCACGACCCACCTGTTGGTAGTACGCCACGGGCGACGAGGGCGCGCCGAGGTGCAGCACGAAACCGAGATCGGGCTTGTCGAACCCCATGCCCAGCGCACTCGTCGCCACGAGCGCCTTCACCTCGTTGCGCTGGAGCATCCCCTCGGATTCGGCGCGTTCCTCGGTGTCGGTCTGCCCCGTGTACGCCCGCACGTCGTGCCCGTGATCGCGCAGCAGTCGCGCCGTATCGACCGCCGCCGCGACCGTCAGCGTGTAGATGATGCCCGATCCGGGGAGATCGTCGAGGTGGCTCAGCAGCCAGGCCAGTCGGCTCGCGGAGTCGCGCAGCTGGAGCACCCCGAGGCGCAGCGACGTGCGCGCGAGCGGTCCGCGGATCGTGAGCACCCCGGCCCCGGGATCGCCTCCCGCCGTGCTCGCGCCGAGTTGCTCGGCCACGTCGACCATGACGCGGCTGTTCGCCGTGGCCGTCGTGGCGAGAACCGGGACGTCGGCCGGCATCTCGGCGATGAGATCGCGCAGCCGTCGGTAGTCGGGGCGGAAATCGTGCCCCCAGTCGCTGATGCAGTGCGCCTCGTCGACCACCAGCATCCCCATGCGGCTCACGAGCGCCGGCAGACGCTCTTCCCGGAAGGCCGGATTGTTGAGGCGCTCGGGCGACACGAGCAGAACGTCGACCTCGTCACGGTCGAGCTGCGCGAGGACGTCGGTCCACTCGTGGGCGTTCGTCGAATCGATGGCGACCGCCCTCACCCCGGCTCGGGAGGCTGCCGCGATCTGGTCGCGCATCAGGGCCAGCAGCGGCGAGACCAGGACGGTCGGCCCCGCCCCCTGGCCCCGCAACAGGCGGGTGGCGACGAAGTAGACGGCCGACTTCCCCCACCCCGTGCGCTGCACGACGAGCGCCCGGCGACGACCGTCGACGAGCGCTTCGATGGCCTCGTACTGCCCGTCGTGGAAGTCGGCATCGGGGCGGCCGACCAGCTCGCGGAGGGCGGCGAGAGCGGCCGCGCGGGTGCCGAGGGAGGGTGCGGAGGTCATCCCCTCACTCTGCCCCATCCCTCCGACACCGCGATCGGCGCACCGGCGCACCGGCCCCGCCGTGCAACCGGTCGTCTAGCGTGGAGACGTGATCACCCGAGACCTCGCCGTCGCCCTCCGAGCCGCCGGCCTGGTGTGGCATCCGATCGAGGGCGACCGCTTCCAGCTCGACCTCCCGAACGAGGTGGAGCTCGAATCCGAGGCCGACGTGTTCACCGTCAGCGGCATGACGATCGAGGCGCGGCAGACGCCGAGCGGCACCGACCTCGCCTTCAACGGCACGACCGAGTGGGCGCTCGACGCGGTGACCCTCGCGGATGCCGTGTGGCTCCCCCGCGAGGATCAGTTGCGCGAGCTGCTGCGCGGAACCTTCCGCTCGCTGGAGCGGCTCGATGACACCTTCCGTGTACGGGTGCGGATCTCGGGGGAAGACCTCTCGTTCGAGCACCCCGATCCCGCCGAGGCGTACGGCCGAGCGCTGCTGGAGCTGGTCTCGCGCTCGCAGTGAGTCGAGGATCCGGCGCGCGCCGGCCTTGAGGATCCCGTCCCGTCGTGACAGAATTACCTAACGATCGGTCAGTAAAGATGCTGACCGGGAGGAGCCACGATGAACGCCCCCGCAGACCCGTCGATCACCGCGGACGTCTCCGACGAGCAACGCATCTCCGACGAGCAACGCATCTCCGATGAGGAACGCCTCTTCGACGAGCTCATCGCGAACGAGCAGCGCATCGAGCCGCGCGACTGGATGCCCGAGGCCTACCGCAAGACGCTCATCCGTCAGATCTCGCAGCACGCGCACTCCGAGATCATCGGCATGCAGCCGGAGGGCAACTGGATCACGCGCGCGCCCAGCCTCAAGCGCAAGGCGATCCTGATGGCGAAGGTGCAGGACGAGGCGGGCCACGGCCTCTACCTCTACTCCGCGGCGCAGACCCTCGGCATCACCCGCGACGAGATGATGCAGCAGCTCATCGACGGGCGGGCGAAGTACTCCTCGATCTTCAACTACCCCACCCCGACCTGGGCCGACATGGGCGCGATCGGATGGCTCGTCGACGGCGCCGCGATCTGCAACCAGGTTCCGCTCTGCCGCGCCTCGTACGGACCCTACGGCCGCGCGATGGTGCGGGTCTGCAAAGAGGAGTCGTTCCACCAGCGCCAGGGCTTCGAGATCCTGCTCACCCTCATGCAGGGCACCGAGGAGCAGCGACGCATGGCGCAGGATGCCGTCGACCGCTGGTACTGGCCGAGCCTGGCGATGTTCGGCCCGCCGGACGACCAGTCCCCCAACTCCGCGCAGTCGATGGCCTGGAAGATCAAACGGTTCTCGAACGACGAGCTGCGCCAGCGGTTCGTGGGGATGCTCGTTCCACAGGCAGAGATCCTCGGCGTCACCCTCCCCGACCCCGAGCTGCGCTTCGACGAGGCATCCGGGCGGTACGAGATGGGTGAGATCGACTGGGACGAGTTCTTCGAGGTGCTCCGCGGCAACGGACCGTGCAACACCGAACGGCTGGAGCGCCGGCGCACCGCTCACGAGGACGGGACATGGGTGCGGGAGGCCGCGGCGGAGTACGCCCGCCGGCAGGCATCCGCCTCGGCCCTCGACAAGGAGGTGGCCTGATGGCGAGCCCCGGCACCGACCCCCGCGAGCCTTGGCCCCTCTGGGAGATCTTCGTGCGTGCGAACCGCGGGCTGAGCCACGTGCACGTGGGGTCCCTGCATGCACCGGATGCCGAGATGGCGATCCGCAACGCCCGCGACCTCTACACCCGGCGCGGTGAAGGGGTCTCGATCTGGGCGGTGCCCGCCGAGGCCATCACCACGAGCGACCCCGATGCGAAGGGCGCGTACTTCGAGAGCGCCGCGGGCAAGAATTATCGCCATGCCGTGTACTACACGGCCTCCGAAGGCGTGCCGCACCTATGAGCACGCACGGTGACGTCACCGTCGAGGAGCTGCACCTCGCGCAGGAACTCGCGGGATCCGGCGAGCGCGCGGCATCCGCCGACATCGCCGAGTACGCGCTGCGTCTCGGCGACGATGCGCTGATCCTGTCGCAGCAGTTGGGCGGCTGGATCTCGCGCGCTCCGGAGCTCGAGGAGGACGTGGCGCTCGGCAACATCGCCCTCGACCTGCTCGGCCACGCCCGCTCGCTGCTGCGCTACGCCGGCTCCTTCGACGGACGCAGCGAAGACGATCTGGCGTTCTTCCGCGACGAGCCGGAGTTCCGCAGCGCCTGGATCGTGGAGCAGCCCAACGGCGACTTCGCGCAGACCATCGCACGCCAGCTCGTCGTCTCGACGTACATGGTCGAGCTCTACGCGGCGCTGCGATCGAGCGGCGACGGGACCATCGCGGCCGTGGCCGAGAAGGCGCTCAAAGAGGTCGACTACCACCGCGACCACGCCGTGCAGTGGACGCTCCGGCTCGCGGGCGGCACCGAGGAGTCGCGCACGCGGATGATCCGCGCCCTGCGCGACGTCTGGCCGTTCGCCGACGAACTGTTCCGCGACGACCCGCTGATCGACCGGCTCGGCGATGCGGCTGCGCGTCCGTCATCGCTGCGCGCGGGCTTCGATGCCGTGATCGACACGGTCTTCGCCCGGGCCGACCTCGCGATGCCCGACGTCGCGGCGTCGTCGGCGGGCGGACGACAGGGGTCGCATGCAACACCGATGGGGCACATCCTCGCCGAGATGCAGGTGCTCGCGCGACGGCATCCGGGGGCGACATGGTGACGAAGATGACGACGACGGATGCCTGGCGGATCGCCGCCGCCGTCGCCGACCCCGAGGTCCCGGTGCTGACCATCGAGGACCTGGGCGTGCTGCGCGCGGTCGAGTCCGACGGCGCGCGGGTGCGCGTCGACATCACCCCCACCTACAGCGGATGCCCCGCGATGGACACGATCCGCGACGACGTGATCCTGGCGCTCACCGCGGCGGGCTTCGGCGAGGTCGAGGTGCGGCTCGTGCTCGCCCCGGCCTGGACGACGGACTGGATGTCGGATGCCGGCAAGCGCAAGCTCGAACGCTACGGCATCGCCCCTCCGACCGGTCTTGCGGCGGTGCACGACGGACCCATCCCTCTCACGCTGAGCGTGCGCTGCCCGCGATGCGGATCGCTCGACACCCGGGAGGTATCGCGGTTCGGTTCCACCGCGTGCAAGGCGCTGTTCGAGTGCCGCGCCTGCCTCGAGCCCTTCGACCATTTCAAGGTGCACTGATGTCGCTGTTCGCGCCGGCCACGGCATCCGCTCCCCCGGCCCCGCCCCGCGAGGTGCCGACGGCGCGTCGACGCGCCCGCTTCCACACGCTCGTCGTCGAGGCCGTGCGCCCGCTCACCGACGACGCGGTCGAGGTGACGTTCACGGTGCCGGCCGCGCTCGCCGGCGAGTACGACCACCTGCCCGGCCAGTACGTCGCGCTGCGCACCGTGCTCGACGGGGTCGAGGTGCGGCGGTCGTACTCCCTGTGCCGTGCTCCCGAGCATCGCGCCGACGGCGCCGACACCCGGCTGAGCGTGGCGGTCAAGCGCGACGAGGGCGGGCGGTTCTCGACCTGGGCGCAGAGCGGTCTGAAGCCGGGGTTCGAGATCGACGTGATGAGTCCGCAGGGCACCTTCACCTCGGCCCTGCCCGACCTCGATCACCGGCACGTGGTGGGCATCGCCGCCGGCTCCGGCATCACCCCGCTGATGGCCCTGGCGCACACGGTGCTGTCGCGGTCGGACACCGCGCGGTTCACCCTGCTGTTTACGAACCGGTCGACGCTCGACGTGATGTTCCTCGAGGATCTCGCCGATCTGAAGGACCGCTACCCCACGCGCCTCACCCTGCACCACGTGCTCTCGCGCGAGCAGCGCACCGCTCCCGTGCTGTCGGGCCGCATCGACGAGCCGAAGCTGCGCACGATCCTCGCGACCCTCCTCCCGCCCGACGACATCGACGAGTGGTTCCTGTGCGGGCCGCTCGCCCTGGTCGACCTCTGCCGCGAGGTCCTGGCCGATGTCGGCGTGGGCGGCGAGCACATCCGCTTCGAGCTGTTCACGACCGGCGACGAGCGCGCCCGTGCCGCACGACCGGTGCAGGTGCGGGCGGGTGAGCGCACGACGACGATCGAGGTGACGCTCGACGGCGTCTCGTCGACGGTCGAGAGCCCCGTGGATGCGCACGAGTCGGTGCTGAACGCGGCGCTGCGCGTGCGGCCCGACGCCCCCTTCGCCTGCGCGGGCGGGGTGTGCGGCACCTGTCGGGCCCGGGTCGTCGAGGGCAGCGTCACGATGACCGAGAACTACGCGCTCGAGCCCGACGAGATCGAGCGCGGGTTCGTGCTCACCTGCCAGTCCCATCCGACCAGCGACCGCGTCGTCGTCGACTACGACGTGTGAGGGAGAACGCACCGATGATCGATCTCCGCATCGCCGACGACGTCGCCCACGTCACCCTGCGCGCTCCCGAGCGACTGAACGCGCTCGACGAGGAGGCGCTCCACGGCCTCGATGCCGCCTACGCCGAGGCCGAGACGGCGGGTGTGCGCGCCCTCGTGCTGAGCGGAGAGGGGCGCGCGTTCTGCGCGGGACGGGACATCTCGGGCGTGGATCCGCGCGACGACGACGTGATCGGGTACTTGGGCGGGCTCGTCGCCCCGCTCCTGCAGCGGATGTCGCGCTTTCCCGCTCCCACGTTCGCGGCTGCCCACGGGGCCTGCCTCGGCGTCGGCCTCGGCCTGCTGATCGCCACCGATGTCGTGTACGTCGCGGAGTCGGCGAAGATCGGCTCGCCGTTCGCCGCTCTCGGCGCCACCCTCGACTCCGGCGGGCATGCCCTCTTCCTCGATCGCCTGGGCGCGCACCGCACCCTCGACCTCATCTACACCGGACGCCTGATGACCGGCGTCGAGGCCGTGACCGCGGGACTCTTCTCGCGGGTGCTGCCCGACGACGAGGTGCACGAGGCGACGAGGGATGCCGCGGCGACGGCCGCCCTCGGACCGACGGCCGCGTTCGTCGCCAGCAAACGCCTCGTGGCGCGCATCCGCGACGAGCGGCTGGCGCTGTGGGAGTCGGTCGAGCTCGAGAACGCGGCGCAGGCGGAGCTCGGCGACACCGATGATTACCGCGAGGGATTCGCGGCGTTCCAGCAGAAGCGGAAGCCGCGGTTCCGCGGGCGGTGAGGCGGCGCGCACGTGAGCCGACACGCCGGTGAACGGGGGTGCCGCTGAGCCGGTGACCCCGGGTTGTCAACGCTCTGGCCGGATGTCGGTGCCCGGTGTCACACTTCGGAGATGATGCTCTCGCAGCTGGTCTCGACGACCGAGGAGGTCGCCGCCACGTCCTCGCGCCTGGCGAAGATCGACGCGCTTGCCCGGCTGCTGGTCCAGGCCGACGCCGACGAGATCGCGCCGCTGACCGGGCTCCTGCTCGCGATACCGCGGCAGGGTCGCCTCGGCGTCGGATGGCGAGGAATGAGCGCCCTCGAGGTCTCCCACGCCGATGCCTCGACGCTCGCGATCACCGACGTCGATCAGGCGTTCGAGCGTCTCGCCGCGGCATCCGGAACCGGCTCCGCGAGCGTGCGCAGCAGCACCCTCCAGGCGCTGGCCGCACGGGCGACCGCGCCGGAGTGGGATTTCCTCACCCGGGCCATGCTCGGCGAACTGCGCACCGGCGCGCTCGGCGGCGTGCTGCTCGACGCGATCGCCCGCGCCTCCGATCGTCCGGTGCCCGCCGTACGCCGGGCCGCCATGCTGTCGGGCGACCTCGGCGAGACGGCGCTGATCGCACTCACCGGAAGCGCCGAATCGCTCGACGAGGTCGGGCTCCGCGTCGGTCGTCCCGTGCTGCCGATGCTCGCCGCCACCGCCGCGACCCCGACCGATGCCCTCGGCATCACGGGTGAGGCCTCGGTCGAGTACAAGCTCGACGGTGCCCGCATCCAGGTGCACCGACACGGCGACGAGGTGTCGGTGTACACCCGCAGCCTCGCCGACATCACCCACCGCGTGCCCGAGCTCGTCGAGATCGTGCGTGCCCTGCCCGCGCACGACCTCATCCTCGACGGCGAGACGCTGGCCCTCGACGAAGACGGTGGGCCGCGTCCGTTCCAGGAGACGATGTCGCGGTTCGGGGCCGACGCCGCGCGCGAGCTCGCCCTGCGCCCGTGGTTCTTCGATCTGCTGCACGTCGACGGGCGCGACCTCATCGACGAGCCGCTGGGCGTGCGGCTCGCAGAGCTCGAACGGGTCGCCGGCCCCTGGCGCATCCCGGGAACGGTGACGGCCGATGCCGAGGCCGCCGAACGAGTCTCGCACGATGCCCTTGCCGCCGGCCACGAGGGCATCGTCGCCAAGGCCATCGACTCGCCGTACGCCGCGGGTCGCCGAGGCAAGTCCTGGGTCAAGGTCAAGCCCGTACTCACCTACGACCTCGTGGTGCTCGCAGCCGAATGGGGCTCGGGGCGCCGTCAGGGTCTGCTGTCGAACCTGCATCTCGGGGCACTCGATCCCGCCGGAGAATTCGGCGAACCCGGCGCTCTCGTCATGGTCGGCAAGACGTTCAAAGGGCTCACCGACGAACTGCTGCGCTGGCAGACCGCCACGTTCCCGACGCTCGAGACCCGACGCACGCAGGGCACCGTGTTCCTGCGGCCCGAATTGGTCGTCGAGATCGCGATCGACGGCGTACAGCGATCCCCGCGCTATCCCGGGGGCATCGCGCTGCGCTTCGCCCGCGTCAAGGGCTACCGCCCCGACAAGGCGCCGGGCGAGGCCGACACGATCCAGACGCTCCGCTCCCTGCTGCGGGAGTGAGGTGAGAAGAGCGCCGGCTACGGCATCCGCTCAGGCCGAAGGTGCGAGCCCGAGGTCCTCTTCGCGCACGGTTCCCTGGAACGACCACGGGAAGTTGATCCAGAGATCGGTGTCCTTCCAGGCGTAGTCGGGCTGGATGATGGTCGACGGCTTCGTGTAGATCGTGACCGAGCGCACGTCGGCGCCCTTGTCCTTCAGCAGCTGCACCGCGAGGGCGAGGGTGCGGCCCGAGTCGGCGACGTCGTCGACGAGCAGCACGCGGCGCCCGTCGAGGTATGCCATGTCGAGCTCGGGCGGGAGCACCTCGGGGGCGTCGAGCACGGTGCCGATGCCGGTGTAGAACTCGACGTTGATCGCGCCGCAGTTCTTCGCGCCGAGACCGTACGCGATGGCGCCGGCGGGCAGGAGCCCTCCGCGGGCGATCGCGACGACGACCTCGGGCTCGAAGCCGCTGGCGAGGATGTCACGGGCAAGGTCGCGGGTGGCGGCGCCGAAGCCGTCCCAGGTGAGCGTCTCGCGCTCGTTCGATGCGTCAGTCACCCGATCCATTGTCCTCCATCGCGGCGATAGACTGACCACGTCCGGCCGCCCTGCGACCGGTGCCTGAAAAAGAGGCACGAAGCACTCCTCGCCGACGCGGGTGCGAGACACATACGGAACGTCGTTCTCCGTCCCTGTCTCGAAAGGCTTCGCCATGCCCTCCGTCTCCGCGCACGTCGCGCTCACCCTCGCCCAGCACATCGACGCCGTCTTCGGGGTGATGGGAAACGGCAACGCCTACTTCCTCGACGCGATCGAGACGCAGACGGATGCCGTCTTCACCGCCGTACGCCACGAACAGGGTGCCGTGGTCGCCGCCGACGCGCACTTCCGCGCCTCGGGCCGGATCGCCGCGGGCACCTCCACCTACGGCGCCGGATTCACGAACACCCTCACGGCGCTGGCGGAGGCGGTGCAGGCGCACGTGCCGCTCGTGCTCGTGGTCGGCGACGAGCCGACGTCCGGACCGCGTCCGTGGGACGTCGACCAGATCGCCCTCGCCTCGGCGGTCGGTGCGCGCACCTATACCGTCGGCCGCGCCGACGCGGCGGCGACGACCGTCATCGCGATCGAGCACGCGCTCACCTACCGCGTACCCGTCGTGCTCGCGATCCCCTACGACGTCGCGGCGCGGGAGGCCGGCCCCGTGCCGCCGGCCCCGGAGCCGCGGGCGCCGGCAGCGCTGGCACCGAGCGGGGAGTTCGCCGAGGGGATGCTCGACGAGATCGCCGCCGCTCTGTCCACGGCCGAGCGGCCGTTCCTGTTGGCCGGCCGCGGCGCCTGGTTGTCGGGAGCGAGCACGGCGCTGGGCGAGCTCGCAGCGTCCACCGGCGCGCTCACGGCATCCACCGCCCTCGGCCGCGGAGTCTTCCCCGACACTCGTTTCGACCTGGGCGTCACGGGCGGTTTCGGGGCCGAGGGGGCGATGGAGCTGATCCGCGAGGCCGACGTCGCCGTCGTGTTCGGCGCGGGACTGAACCAGTTCACGATGCGCTTCGGCGCGCTGTTCGCGCCCGGCACGAAGGTGTTCCAGATCGACATCGCCCCGGCGGCCACGCACGCCCACGTCGGTGGCTTCGTCCGGGCCGACGCACGTCTCGCGGCCGAGGCGCTGGTGGGGCGGGTGACGGGTTCGATCGGTGCGCCGTGGCGTGAGAGCGTCGACGTCACCGCAGCACGGGCGTACGACCACGGCGACGATCTCGCCCCCGACGGGCGTCTCGACCCTCGCTCCGCGGCCCGGCGCATCGCCGCGCTGCTGCCCGAGGACCGCGTGGTGGTCTCGGACGGCGGGCATTTCATCGGCTGGGCGAACATGTACTGGCCGGTCGCCGCGCCCGACCGGATGATGATGATCGGCACGGCCTTCCAGTCGATCGGACAGGGCTGGCCGAGCGTCGTCGGTGCCGCTCTCGCTCGGCGCGACGCCACCGTCGTGCTCACCTCGGGCGACGGCGGCGGACTCATGGCGATCGCCGATCTCGAGTCCGCGGTGCGTGCAGCCGCCGGTCGCGGGGTGGCGGTGATCTGGAACGACGCCGCCTACGGTGCCGAGGTCAACCTGTACGGATTGAAGGGGCTCGCCGAGGCGCCGATGCGCATTCCCGAGGTCGACTTCGCCGCCTTCGCCGCAGCGGTCGGCGCCGAGGGCGTGGTCGTGCGCACGCTCGCAGATCTCGATCGCCTGGAATCGTGGGCTGCCGAAGACCCGGCGACCCGCCGCTTCCTGCTGCTCGACCTGCGCATCTCGGGTGACGTGATCGCGCCGTACCAGCAGGAGATCATCCGCGTGAACTCGTAGGCGCGGCATCCGTTCGTTCCTGTCCGTTCGTTCCCGTCCGTTCGCTGCGGTCCGTTAGGCTCCGATCCATGCCCGAGAACCCCGAGATCCTGCGCTACAGCGCGTTCGCCGCGACGCCCGACGGCGGCAACCCCGCGGGCATCGTGCTCGACGCCGCAGGTCTCGACGACGAGCGGATGCTACGGATCGCCGCCGACGTCGGATACTCCGAGACCGCCTTCGTGACGGGGCGTTCCGAGGTCGATGGGGTGCCGCATCACCGAGTGCGGTACTTCTCGCCGGGAGCTGAAGTGCCGTTCTGCGGTCACGCGACGGTGGCGACGGCGGTCGCCCTCGCCGAACGTGACGGGGCGGGAACGGTCGTATTCGAGACCGCGGCGGGGCCGGTGGCCCTGGAGTCGGTGGCGGATGCCGCGGGCGCGATCACCGTGTCCTTCACGAGCGTCGAGCCGCAGGTGCGCGAGCTCGACCCGGCGGTACGCGATCGCTTGCTGGACCTGCTGGGTCTCACCGTGGCCGACGTCGATCCGCGGTTCCCCGTGCAGGAGTCATTCGCCGGCAACTGGCATCCGATCGTCTTCGTCGCCGATCGGGAGCTGTTCCACCAGTTCCGCTTCCGTCCCGCCGACATCGCCGATCTGATGCGCGCGCAGGGCTGGCTCGGAACGGTGACGGTGATGCACGCACACGATTCGACCGCGTTCGAGGCTCGCAATCTCTTCCCGGTCGGACGCATCACCGAGGATCCGGCGACGGGATCCGCGGCGGCTTCGACCGGCGCGTATCTGCGGGAGCACGGATACGCGGGAGAGACGATTCGCATCCGCCAGGGCGCGCACGTCGGTCGGCCGAGTGAGTTGATCGTGACGATCCCGGAGTCCGGCGGCATCGTCGTGGCGGGCGGCGCCTTCCCGCTTCCCGCCGACGGTTCCTGAGCGGGCGCGGCGAGACTCTCGGTCCTGAGCGAGCGCAGCGAGACGCGGGGCCGCGGCTGCGTACCCCCGGTTCCTGAGCGAGCGCAGCGAGCCTCCCGGTTCCTGAGCGAGCGCAGCGAGACCAAGGGCCGCGGCATTGCCGCACGACCTGGGTCCCTGAGCTTGTCGAAGGGTCCCGCCCGTGTGCACTCGTTCTGCACCGGTGTCGTGTTGCCCCGAGTTCTCCACCGATCGCGTCGATATCTCCTTTGGCCTGGGGTTTTTGTGTCGGAATGTCGGTGGCTACTGGTGGGCTGGGACGCATGAACAGCACCGCCGAGCTTCTGGACCGGGTCGCCGCCGACCTGGCCGCGGTGCTGCGCGCAGACGCGCTGGCGGGGCTGTCGGATGCGGGGAAGATGCAGGTGCTCCGCGCCGCGGGTGAGGTCGCGAGGCGGGTGGATGCGGTGATCGTGGAGACGGTCGGATCGGTCGATCAGCGCCCGGCGGGAGCGGGCGAGTTGGCGTTCTGCGGTCGGTTCGGATGCCGGACGATGAACGAACTCGTCCAGCGGGTGCTGCGTACGGACGCGGCCGGGGCGGCACGGGTGGTGAAAGCCGGAAAGGTCGTCCGTCGGGAGCTGGACTTCTCCTCCGGGGCGATGCTGCCCGCCCGATGGCCGGCCCTGCGGGAAGCGCTGCTGGACGGGGCCGTCGGGGTCGCGGGGCTACTGGCCGCGACCGGGCCTGTGGAGCAGGCGGGGCCGCGGATCGGGTCAGCGGACCGGTTGCGGGCGGACGTCGAGTTGGCGGAGTACGCCCGGGGACTCGTCGCCGTCGAGGGCGACGGGGCTATGGACGGAGACCGTGATGCCGATGCCGAGCGCGAGTTCGATTCGGGCCCGCCGGCCACCCCGGAAGACTTGAAGCTGTTGTCGCGGGTGATCGTGACCTACCTCGACCCGGACGGTGCGGAACCTGCCGAAGAACGCGCGATGCGCGCCCGCGGGATCGTCCTCGGACGAGTGAAGGACGGGGTGATACCGATCCGCGGGTCACTGCTGCCGGAGACGGCGGGGCAATTGCAACGCATCTGGGACGCGTACCTGAACCCGAAGGTCGACCGACCACCCGCCCCCGCGACCCCGCTCCCGGATGCGGGCATGGCCGGTGGGGTGCGGTTCGCCCCCTCCGCTGAGGGAGCGACGATGGGCTCGGTCGATGACGCCCTGCTCGGTGAACCGCTTCCCCGGCTCAACGGCAACGCTCTGCCGTCCGACGATGCCCTGCCCTCGGGCGACCCTGGCGGGATGGTCGATGGGCGGTCCCGGGCGCAGAAGCAGCACGACGCCCTCGCCGCCGCCCTCGGAATCGCCGCCCGCCACAGTGACATGCCCTCCCTCGGCGGCGCCGCCCCGACCCTGGTCGTGTCCGTGACCGCGGAGGACTACGCGTCCGGGCGGGGATGGGCGCACGTCGACGGCATCGACACCCCGGTCTCCCTCGCGACGGCCCGACACACAGCGTGCGGCGGGAGCATCCAACGCGTCACCTCCGACCCCACCGGTCGCATCATCGGCATCGACACCACCGACCGGGTATTCACCGTCCACCAACGCCGCGCGATCACGCTCCGTGACCGCGAGTGCCTCATCCCCGGCTGCCACGTCCCCGCCGCCTGGTGTGAAATCCACCACGTCACAGAACACTCCCGCGGCGGACCCACCCACACCGACAACGGCGTCACCCTCTGCTGGCACCACCACCGCACCCTCGACACCTCCGGCTGGACCATCCGCATGCACAACGGCACACCCCACGTCCGCGGACCCGCCTGGTGGGACCCCCACCAAAAATGGCGAACACCCCGACCCGCACCACGCACCACCACCACCACCACCGCCACCGCGACCGCGACCTCGACCGCGACCTCGAGAGCGACAGCGATACACCGGACACGAACACCGATCCGCGCATGAACACGGTCGAGCAGAAGGGTGTTCCCGGTGAGGGCCGTGTCCGTCGCCCTGCGCCTGCAGCTGCCCTTGCCCCTGCGCCTGCCCCTGCCCCCGCCCCTGTGCCCGCACCTGCCCCTGCGCCTGCGCCTACGCCTGCGCCTGCGCCTGCGCCTGCGCCTGCGAGAATCGATGCCATGCCCGGTCTCCACCACGTCGAAGTATGGGTCGCCGACCCCGAATCCGCTCGCCGCGACTGGGGATGGCTCCTCCCGCGGCTGGGTTTCTCACTGCAGCAGGAATGGCCGGAGGGTCAGACCTGGGCTGCCGACAGCGGGCCGTACCTCACGATCACGACCCCGCCGGGCGTCGACGATCAAGGCCATGACCGCCGTCGCCCGGGCGTCAACCACCTCGCCTTCCAAGGAGGCACCGCAACGGCCGTCGACGCGATCATTTCGCTCGCCTCAGAGAACGGCTGGCGCCCGCTGTACCACGAGCGCTACCCCCACGCGGGCGGCCCCGACCACTACGCCGGATGGCTGGAGAATGCCGCAGGCTTCAAGGTCGAGATCGTCGCGGAAGGAGCCTGACCGCGCCCCTCAGCCCCGCGCCGCCAAAAATCCTCAGCCCTGCGCGCCGTAGTCGGGCAGCTCCTGCAGCGTCCAGGTGTTGCCGTCCGGGTCGTCGAACGACACGAACCGCCCCCAGTCGAGATCCTCGACGCCGCGGGCATCGACCCCGAGGCCCCGCAGGTGGGCGAGAGCCTCGTCGGCATCCGGAACGACGACCTGGATCGAGTTCTGCTGACCCGGCTCGAGATCCAGGCCCAGCCCGGTGCCGAACGCGATCGAGCACGCCGAGCCCGGCGGAGTCATCTGCACGAACCGCAGCCCCTCGGTCGGGGTCTGGTCGTGGTCGGCGTTGAAGCCGATCTTCACGTAGAAGTCCTTCGCGCGGTCGACATCCGACACCGGCACGAAGATGAGTTCGATCTTCCAGTCCATCACGCCACTCCTCAGGTCACGGCGGGCGTCATCGCCCGTCCGCATCCACGGTAGGCCGCACCTCCGACATTCGCCAGATCAGACCCTGGAGCAGGCGGGAGACAATGTCAGCCTCACCGCGCCTGCAGCATCCCTTCAGCCAGGAACTCCGCCAGCTCCCGCACGCCCGCTTCATCCAACGGCAGGATCGCGGCGACGTACTGGTCGGGTCGGACAACCACGACGACGCCGTCGCGCGACAGTCCCCGCTCGGCGAAGATGTCGACGTCGGTCCACTTGCTGGGCCCCGCCGCGTACACCTTCTCCCAGTCGACGAGACCGAGCGGCCCGGTCCGCGGCTGGAACAGCGCCGGCGTCGTCGTCACCTCGACGTCCTCGAAGGGCTGCTGATACACGGCCTTCACGTCGAACACGGCGTCCGCATCGGCATCCGCCGAGGTGAATCGCTCGAAGAGCGGTGCCGCAGCCTGCGCCCACGCAGCCAACCGTTCACCGGACGCGTCGCCGAAGGCGTAGACGCGCCACCGCCCGTCGGCGCGCGCGTGGTGTCCGAGGTGCACCACGTTCCCGTCGCCCACCCGCACGACCTCCGCAGAGCGGAAACGCTTCCCGAGCGGGAAGCCGGTGGCCAGTCCCTGATGCGCATCCGACCCGGTGATCATCGATGCCGAGTACTGCGTCATGAACCCCGACGGGAACTCGGCCGTCGCGAGGTAGTAGGTCGCGAGCTCCTGCGGGTCCGAGATCTCCTCCGGCTTGCGCGCCATGAGGCTCGACCACTCGCGATCGAAGTCGATGAGCTGCTGCGCGACGGGTCGCCGCTCGGCGCCGTACGTCGCGAGCAGGGCCTCGGGCGCGCGGCCGGTGAGCACCGAACCGAGCTTCCACCCGAGGTTGAAGCCGTCCTGCATCGAGACGTTCATGCCCTGCCCGGCCTTGGCGCTGTGCGTGTGGCAGGCGTCGCCGGTCAGGAACACCCGCGGCGAGCGCCCGGAATCCTCGGGGGCGTCGTCGAATCCGTCGGTCACGCGATGGCCGACCTCGTAGACGCTGTGCCACGCCACCTCGCGCACGTCGAGCGTGTACGGGTGCAGGATCGCATTCGCCCGACGGATGATCTCCTCGATCGGCGTCTGCCGCACACGGTGGTCGTCGTCGTCCGCGACCTCGCCGAGGTCGATGTACATGCGACTGAGATAGCCACCCTCCCGCGGGATGTGGAGGATGTTCCCGGCGCGCGAGTTGATCGCGCACTTGGTGCGCCAATCGGGGAAGTCGGTGTTCACCAGCACGTCCATGACGCCCCAGGCGTGCGCCGCGACGTCTCCCACATGGATACGACCGATCGCCTCGCGCACACGACTGCGAGCACCGTCGCATCCGGCGACGTACTTCGCCCGGATGACCCGTTCCTCCCCCGTCCGCGCTCCTGCGACGTACCGCACGCGCACCTCGACCGGGTACCCGCCCTCGTCGTGCACGGTCAGCCCCTCGAATGCGACGCCGTAATCGGGCACGATGCGGGCGGGCCCGTCGGCGGCCGCCTCGGCGAAGTAGTCGAGCACGCGCGCCTGGTTGACGATCAGGTGCGGGAATTCGCAGATGTCGTAGGCGTAATCGGCGGTGCGCGCCGTGCGCACGATGCCGGCGGGGTCATCAGGATCGGGCCCCCAGAAGTTCATCCAGCCGATGTTGTAGGCCTCGGCCGTGATGCGCTCGGCGAACCCGAACGCCTGGAAGGTCTCGACGCTGCGCGGCTGGATGCCGTCGGCCTGACCCAGCACGAGCCGTCCGTCGCGCTTCTCGATGATGCGGGTCGTCACGCCCGGATACTGCGACATCTGCGCCGCGAGGAGCATTCCCGCCGGCCCCGAGCCGACGATGAGCACGTCGACCTCGTCGGGCAGGTCATCGGGTCGCTCGATACCCGTGCCCGCGGCATCCTGCACGCGCGGGTCGCCGGAGACATAGCCGTGGTGGTGGAACTGCATCGTCGTCGATTCCTTCCGAACTTCTCTCATTGTGCGCGGCTTCTGCGCTCCCGTCGCAGTTTCCGTCGGCCCGGGTGCACCGAGCCGACCGAAACTGCGATGGGACGGATCCGCGGGTCAGGCCCGGGCGAGTCCGTGGATCGGGCTCACAGCCTGCTCCTCCTCGTGATCCGGGCCGAGCGGAATGCCGGAACGGTCACGCAGCAGCAGCGTCGCGATGAGTCCGATCACGGTCATGCCGGCGAGGTACCAGGTGACGGCCTGCGTCGAACCGGTCGCCGACACGATGGCCGTAGCGATGGTCGGGGCGAACGCGCCTCCGGCGATGGCACCGATCGCGTACGAGATCGAGACGCCCGAGAAGCGGATGCTGGCCGGGAACAGCTCCGTGTACAGCGCAGCCTGCGGGCCGTACGTGAAGCCGAGGCCGATCGTGAGGATCGCGAGGCCCGCGAAGACGAGTCCGATCTCCCCGGTGTTCACGAGCGGGAACAGCGCGAACACGCCGCCGAGCTGCAGCACCCAGCCGATGATGTAGGTCGTGCGGCGGCCGATGCGGTCGCAGATCCAGCCCGCGACGAGCGTGCTGATCAGCCAGGTGACCGCCGATCCCGCGACGGCCCACAGCACCGGACCGCGCTCGAGCCCGATCGGACCCTCGGGGTTGGTCGTGTATCCCTGGATGTAGCCGCCGGTGGTCATGTAGCCGACGGCGTTGTTGCCCGCGAACACGAGCGCGGCGATGATCACGAGCAGCGCGTGCTTGCGGAACAGCTGCACGATCGGCATCCTCGCCTTCTCCTTGCGCTCCGCGAGTTCGGCGAACACCGGGCTCTCCTCGACGCGGCGACGCACGTAGTAACCCACGAGGATCAGCACGACGCTGAGCAGGAACGGCACGCGCCAGCCCCACGCGAGGAACTGGTCGCCCGGCGCGATCACCGTCATGAGCGCCATGACACCCGAGGCCAGCAGCAGACCGAGCGGAACACCGATCTGCGGCGAGGCGCCGAAGATGCCGCGCTTGGCGCGCGGGGCGTGCTCGACGGCCATGAGCACCGCGCCTCCCCACTCCCCGCCGGCCGAGATGCCCTGCAGGATGCGCAGCAGGACGAGCAGCACCGGGGCGGTGATGCCGATCGTCTCGTAGGTCGGCAGCAGACCGATAAGTGCGGTCGCGAGACCCATGAGGATGAGCGTCCACATGAGCACCGTCTTGCGTCCGAGCTTGTCGCCGTAGTGGCCGGCGAGGAACGCTCCGAGCGGGCGGAAGAGGAAGCTCACGCCGACCGTGGCGAACGCGATCAGGGCGCTGTCGGCGCCGAGCGGCGCGAAGAACAACTGCCCGAACACGAGCCCGACGGCCGTGGCGTAGATGAAGAAGTCGTACCACTCGACGGTGGTCCCGACCACCGTGGCGAAGACGACGCGGCGACGGTCGGCCGCCGTCGCGATGGTTCCGGTGGGTGTGAAACCCGCCTGTGACTGACCGCTCATGCGGTGTCTCCTTTGTTCGTGACTGCATTGTCACGGCGTGCATCCGAGTCTCGGTCGGAGGTGCTTGCCGGGGGTGGAAGCGATGATATATGATTTCGGATACGACGCACAAGGTGTCGGAGAAAGCGCGAGGAGGCGCCCCGTGACGGATACCATCGCCCGCCCCGGCAAGATCATCGCGATCCATCTGAGCTACGCCTCCCGGGCCGACCAGCGCGGGCGTCGCCCCGCCGCCCCCTCGTACTTCTTCAAGCCGTCCAGTTCCGTCGGGGTCTCGGGCGGCACGGTCGAGCGTCCCGCGGGCACCGAGTTGCTCGCGTTCGAGGGCGAGATCGCGCTCGTCATCGGCACCTCCGCCCGGCGGGTAGCTCTGGCGGATGCCTGGACGCACGTCGCGTGGGTCACGGCGTCGAACGACCTCGGCCTCTACGACCTGCGAGCGAACGACAAGGGATCGAACGTGCGCTCGAAGGGTGGCGACGGTTACACACCCCTCGGACCGCACCTCATCGACGCCCGCACGGTCGACCCGACGGCGCTGCGCGTGCGCGCCTGGGTCAACGGCGAACTCCGCCAGGACGACACGACGGCCGGGCTGATCTTCCCGCTCGCGCAGCTCGTCGCCGACCTGTCGCAGCACTTCACGCTCGAGCCCGGCGACGTGATCCTCACCGGCACTCCGGCCGGGTCATCCGTCATCGTCCCCGGCGACGTGGTCGAGATCGAGGTGGATGCTCCCGACGCCCCGGGAGTCCCCACGTCGGGCCGGCTCGTCACGACCGTCACGCAGGGCCACGTCGCCTTCGACGAGACGGTCGGGTCGCTCCCCGCTGTCGACGACCTGCAGCGCACCGAGGCCTGGGGCTCCGCCGAGGCCGCCGGTCTCGTGGCGGTCCCTTCGTCTCGTCGTGATGCTCCTCGCTCAGGAACCGAGGAGGGAAGGAACCCGGTTCCTGAGCGAGCGAAGCGAGACGAAGGGCCCACACTCTCCCCCGCCCTCCGCGCGAAGCTCCTCGAGGCCCCGACCGCCGGGCTCTCGGCCCAACTGCGCAAGCGCGGCCACCACTCGTGCTTCATCGACGGCGTCACCGCGAACATCCCGGGCTCGAAGATCGTCGGCACCGCGAAGACGCTGCGCTTCGTCCCCTTCCGCGAAGACCTCTTCGCGAGCCACGGCGGCGGCTACAACGCCCAGAAGCGCGCGTTCGACGCCGTCGAGGAGGGCGAGGTCATCGTGATCGAGGCGCGCGGCGATGCATCCACCGGCACGCTCGGCGACATCCTCGCCCTGCGCGCCCGCACCAGAGGCGCGGCCGGCGTCGTCACCGACGGCGGCGTGCGCGACTTCGACCAGGTCGCAGAGATCGGCCTCCCCGTCTTCTCGCAGGGCGCGCACCCCTCGGTGCTCGGTCGCCGGCACGTGCCCTGGGAGGTCGACGTCACGATCGCCTGCGGCGGGGCGTCCGTGCAGCCCGGCGACATCGTCGTGGGCGATGGTGACGGCGTGATCGTGATCCCACCCGCCCTCGCCGAGGAGATCGCGGACGCCGCGATCGCCCAGGAGCACGAGGATGCGTGGATCGCGACGCAGGTCGAAGCGGGGCATCCCGTCGACGGCCTGTTCCCCCTGAACGCCGAATGGCGCGCCCGGTACGAGGCGGAGACCGCCCCGCAGAACGAGACGGCCCCGCACACCGAGACGGGCACGAACGCATGACGACCACCGCCGCCAGCAAGTCCGAGGTCGCGTACGAGTGGATCCGCTCGCGCATCACCGGGCACATGTTCAGTCCCGGCTACCGCCTGGTGCTCGGCTCGATCGCCGACGACCTGAAGATGAGCGTCGTGCCCGTGCGCGAGGCCATCCGCCGTCTCGAGGCCGAGGGACTCGTCACCTTCGAGCGCAACGTCGGCGCCCGGGTCACGCTCGTCGACGAGAGCGAGTACGCCCACACCATGCAGACGCTGGGCATCGTCGAGGGGTCGGCGACCGCTCTCTCCGCCCCGCTGCTCGATGACGACGCCCTCGACGAAGCGGCCCGCATCAACGACCGCATGGCCCGGATGCTCGACCACCTCGACGCCCATGCCTTCACCGAGCTCAACCGGCAGTTCCACTCCGTGCTGTTCGAGCCGTGCCCGAACCCGCATCTGCTCGACCTCGTGCACCGCGGATGGTCGCGGCTCTCCGGCATCCGCGATTCGACCTTCGCGTCGATCCCGGGCCGCGCCCAGCACTCCGTCGAGGAGCACACCGAGATCCTCGACCTCATCCGAGCGGGTGCCGATCCGCTCGAGATCGAACTCGCCGCCCGCAACCACCGCTGGCGCACGATGGACGCGTTCCTCGACGCACTGCACACCCGCACCGCCCCGACGACCGGAGACCAGTCATGACCGATCCGCGCATTCCCGCCGACCTGCCCGAGCACATCCAGCACTACATCGACGGCGCCTTCGTCGACTCGGTCGACGGCGACACCTTCGACGTGCTCGACCCCGTGACGAACACGACCTACACGACGGCATCCGCGGGCAAGAAGGCCGACATCGACCGGGCCGTCGCCGCCGCCCGCCGCGCGTTCACCGAGGGCCCCTGGCCGCGGATGCTCCCCCGCGAGCGCTCCCGCGTGCTGCACCGCATCGCCGACATCGTCGAGTCGCGGGATGCCCGCCTCGCCGAACTGGAGTCGTACGACTCCGGCCTTCCGATCACGCAGGCGCTGGGCCAGGCCCGCCGCGCCGCTGAGAACTTCCGCTTCTTCGCCGACCTGATCGTCGCGCAGTCCGACGACGCCTTCAAGGTGCCCGGTCGCCAGATGAACTACGTCAACCGCAAGCCGATCGGCGTCGCGGGTCTCATCACCCCGTGGAACACGCCGTTCATGCTCGAGTCGTGGAAGCTCGGCCCGGCCCTCGCGACCGGCAACACGGTGGTGCTCAAGCCCGCCGAGTTCACGCCTCTGTCGGCGTCGCTGTGGGCCGGGATCTTCGAGGAGGCGGGCCTGCCGCAGGGCGTCTTCAATCTCGTCAACGGGCTCGGTGAGGATGCGGGTGACGCGCTGGTGAAGCATCCGGACGTGCCCCTCATCTCGTTCACCGGCGAGAGCCGCACCGGGCAGATCATCTTCGGCAACGCCGCCCCCTTCCTCAAGGGCCTGTCGATGGAGCTCGGCGGCAAGTCGCCCGCCGTCGTCTTCGCCGATGCCGATCTCGAGGCCGCGGTGGACGCGACGATCTTCGGCGTCTTCTCGCTCAACGGCGAGCGCTGCACGGCCGGCTCGCGGATCCTCGTCGAACGCTCGATCTACGAGGAGTTCGTCGAGCGCTATGCGGCGCAGGCCAAGCGCGTGAAGGTCGGCTACCCGCACGACCCGACGACGGAGGTGGGCGCACTCGTTCACCCCGAGCACTACGACAAGGTGATGAGCTACGTCGAGATCGGCAAGACCGAGGGCCGGCTCGTCGCCGGCGGCGGGCGCCCCGAGGGGTTCGACGAGGGCAACTTCGTCGCCCCGACCGTCTTCGCCGATGTCGCCCCCGACGCCCGCATCTTCCAGGAGGAGATCTTCGGCCCCGTGGTCGCGATCACCCCGTTCGACTCCGACGACGAGGCGCTCGCGCTCGCGAACGACACGAAGTACGGCCTCGCCGCCTACATCTGGACGAACGATCTGAAGCGCGCCCACAACTTCGCGCAGTCGGTCGAGGCGGGCATGGTGTGGCTGAACAGCAACAACGTGCGCGACCTGCGCACGCCCTTCGGCGGCGTGAAGGCCTCGGGCCTCGGCCACGAGGGCGGCTACCGCTCGATCGACTTCTACACCGACCAGCAGAGCGTGCACATCACGCTCGGCGGCGCCCACAACCCCACCTTCGGCAAGAACTGACCCCCTCCTGTCACGCAGGAATCGACAGCAAGGACGCTGACATGACCGACAAGACGCAGAAGACTCTCACCTCCTCCGGCTACTACGTGTCGCAGGAGGCACCGATCCACTCCGACAACCCGGTCGCGACGCCGACCAGCACGCCGCCCGACATCCTGCGCTGCGCCTACATGGAACTCGTGGTCACCGACCTCGCCGCCTCGCGTCAGTTCTACGTCGACGTGCTCGGGCTGTACGTGACCGCCGAAGACGACGACGCGATCTATCTGCGCTCGACCGAGGAGTTCATCCACCACAACCTCGTCCTGCGCCGGGGGCCGATCGCCGCCGTCGCCGCGTTCTCGTACCGGGTGCGCAGCGCGGAAGATCTCGACCGCGCCGTCGCCTTCTACGCCGAGCTCGGCTGCGACGTGCGCCGCGAGCCGAACGGCTTCGTGCAGGGCATCGGCGACTCGGTGCGCGTGGTCGACCCGCTCGGCTTCCCCTACGAGTTCTTCTTCGAGACCACCCACGTCGAGCGCCTCTCGTGGCGCTACGACCTGCACACCCCGGGCGAGCTCGTGCGCCTCGACCACTTCAATCAGGTCACCCCCGACGTGCCCCGCGCGGTGCGCCACTACCAGGACCTCGGTTTCCGCGTCACGGAGGACATCCAGGACGACGAGGGCACCGTGTACGCCGCATGGATGCGCCGCAAGCCCACCGTGCACGACACCGCGGCGACCGGCGGAGACGGGCCCCGCATGCACCACGTCGCGTTCGCCACGCACGAGAAGCACAACATCCTCGCGATCTGCGACAAGCTCGGCGCGCTCCGCCGCTCGGACGCGATCGAGCGAGGACCCGGTCGCCACGGCGTCTCGAACGCCTTCTACCTCTACCTGCGCGACCCCGACGGACACCGCGTCGAGATCTACACGCAGGACTACTACACCGGTGACCCCGACAACCCCGTCATCACGTGGGACGTGCACGACAACCAGCGTCGCGACTGGTGGGGCAACCCCGTCGTGCCCTCCTGGTACACCGAGGCGTCGCTCGTGCTCGACCTCGACGGCAACCCTCAGCCCGTCGTCGCCCGCACTGACTCCAGCGAGATGGCGGTGACGATCGGCGCCGACGGCTTCTCGTACACGCGGCCGGACGAGGGCGAGGCATCGATGCCCGAGTACAAGCAGGGCGAGTACAAGCTCGGCCACCAGCTGTAGGAGATGCGGATGCTGTCAGCAGAGGTGATCGCGCAGATCGCCGCAGAATTGGCCCGGGCCGACCGGGAGCACACGGTGATCCCCCGGATCACGTCTCGTTGGCCCGAGGCGACGATCGAGGACTCCTACGCGATCCAGGGGGTGTGGCGCGACACGCAGATCGCCGCGGGCCGCACGCTCGTGGGCCGCAAGATCGGACTGACGTCGAAGGCCATGCAGCAGGCGACGGGCATCACCGAGCCCGACTACGGGGTGATGTTCGACGACACGGTGCACGAGTCCGGCGCCGAGATCCCCGTCGACCACTTCTCGAACGTGCGCATCGAGGTCGAACTCGCGTTCGTGCTCAAGCATCCGCTCGAGGGCCCCGACTGCACGCTCGACGACGCGCTCGGGGCGATCGACTACGCGGTCCCCGCGCTCGAGGTGCTCAACTCGCACATCGAGCTCGAGGGCCGCACGATCGTCGACACGATCAGCGACAACGCCGCCTACGGGGCGATGGTGCTCGGCTCGGTGCGCAAGCGTCCCGATGAGATCGATCTGCGCTGGGTGCCCGGCGTGCTGTCGCGCAACGGCGAGATCGAGGAGACGGGCGTCGCCGCGGGCGTGCTCGGCCACCCGGCCACCGGCGTCGCGTGGCTCGCGAACAAGTTCCACCAGCACGGCGCGCGCCTGGAGGCCGGCGAGATCATCCTGGCAGGATCGTTCACACGCCCGATGTGGGTGTCGCGCGGTGACGAGGTGCTGTGCGACTACGGACCGATGGGAACGATCGCATGCCGCTTCATCTAGATCCCCCCTTCCGCGACCGGCTCGCGGCATCCGATCGCCCGCTCGTGGGGATGTGGGTGTGCTCGGGCAGCCCGCTGCTCGCCGAGGTCGCCGCGGGCTCCGGCCTCGACTGGCTGCTGATCGACATGGAGCACTCCGCCAACACGCTCGATTCGGTTCTCCTGCAGCTGCAGGCGGTCGCCGCGTATCCGGTGACACCGGTCGTGCGCGCGCCCGCGAACGACGTCGTGGCCCTCAAGCAGATCCTCGACCTCGGCGCGCAGAACGTGATCGTGCCGATGGTGTCGTCCGCCGAGGAGGCTCGGGCCGCGGTCGCCGCCACCCGCTACCCGCCGGAGGGCGTGCGGGGTGTCGGCAGCGCCCTCGCCCGCAGTGCGCGCTGGAACCGCGTCGACGGCTACCTGCGCGATTCGGCGCAGCACACGTCGCTCACGGTGCAGATCGAGACCGCGGCGGGCGTCGAGGCGGCGGGCGAGATCGCCGCCGTCGACGGGGTGGATGCCGTGTTCGTCGGCCCGTCCGACCTCTCGGCCTCGATGGGCCTGCTGGGTCAGCAGACGCATCCGGATGTCGTCGCCGCCGTCGAGCGCGTCTTCGCCGCGGCGAAGGCGGCCGGAACCCCGGTCGGGGTGAACGCCTTCGATCCGGTGGCTGCCGAGGCCTACCTCGCCGCCGGCGCCGACTTCGTGGCCGTCGGTGCCGACGTGGCGCTGCTCGCGCGGGCATCCGAGGCTCTCGCAGCGCGGTTCATCGCCTCGGGTGGTTCGGATGCTCCGGACCGGGGTGAGAAACAGAGCTACTGACTGGCGGATTCATAGGCTCAGCCACGAAACTGTTCGCATGACCTTCGCTGCGCTCCAGCCTCTCGCCGATCGTGCCGCCCTCTACTCCGTGATCCGCCAGGATCAGCTCTCGGCCGCTGCCGATGCGCTGGGCGAGCATCGCTGGGACGCCGACATGACGGCGGGTACCCTCACCTTCACCGCGAACGCCGACCCCTCGCGTCAGCTCGTCACGCGTGCGCACCTGATCGCCACGATCGCCCCGGGGCCGCGCTCGATGCTCTGGGCCTGGGCGCACCCGCAGGGCGACCCGCAGGGCGTCGCCGCGCAGCTGCGCGCCTACGGAGAGGAGCACGGCATCGCCGAACTCACCTCGGCCGAGGTGCCGTTCCCCGCGGATGCCTCGGGCGACGAGGACTGGATCGCCGCGGCCGCACACACCGTCGGCGGCGTCGCGGTGGAACTCACCGGCCGCTCCCCGTACTACTCCGCTCCCGTCGGCGGCGGCACACGCGCCGTCTTCCTCCTCGACGCGCCGCTGCCGCAGCTCACCGTGGCCGACGCCTTGATCGTCATGCCGCGCATGCTCGCGAGCTTCACCCTGCCCGACGCACGCACCTCGGTGTGGGATCTCGCCCGCCTCGCCGGCTGGACGCTCACCTGGACCGACGAGGCCTTCTCGGGCGCGACCGTCGTCGATGCGACGGGTTCCGCCACCTTCAGCTTCGACGAGCACGCCCGCATCTCGAACGTGCAGAGCTCGCTCGGCGGCCAGCGCTGACATCATCCCCGGTCGCTCCGGGGATGCGCACTCCGCGCGGGCTGTGGGATTCTGATCCCATGAAGAAGGCAATCGTGCGATTCGGCTCGCTCTACGTGTTCAACGTGGTGGTTCTGCTGCTGATCGGACTGCTGCTGCGGGGCGTCTCGGTGGGATGGCACGCGTTCTGGGCGGCGATCATCCTCACCCTCGCCGCGCTGTTCGTGAAGCCGACGCTGGCAGCCGCCTTCCGCCGATCCGCCGCGAAGTCGGCCGCCGACCGTACGAAGGCTGGTGAGAAGGTCGTCCAGTACGTGCTCGTGTACCTGGTCGAACTGATCGTCTGGGCGCTCACGGTGTGGCTGAGCGGCGTCGACGCCCGTGGATTCTGGGGCTACGTGATCCCGCCGCTCCTGCTGCTGGTCGGGTGGATGATCTACGACCAGGTCGACGACAAGCTGCAGGCGAAGGCCTCCGAGGTCTACGACAGCGTGCAGGCGCGCGTGCGCCGACGCTGACGGCATCCGTCGAGCGGGATGCCGTCAGCGTCTTCGTTCAGGCGAGGCGCTCTGCCGCCTCGACCACGTTCGTCATGAGCAGCGCGACGGTCATCGGGCCGACCCCGCCCGGGTTCGGCGAGAGGAAGCCGGCGACCTCGGCCACGTCGGGGTGCACGTCGCCGGAGACGACGCTCTTGCCCGTCTCGGGGTCGGTCGTGCGGGTCACACCCACGTCGAGCACGGCGGCACCGGGCTTGACGTCCTCGGCACGGATGAGGTGCGCGACGCCCGCGGCGGCCACGATCACGTCGGCCTCGCGGAGGTAGCGCGGCATGTCGACCGTGCCCGTGTGGGTGAGCGTCACGGTCGCGTTGATGTCGCGGCGCGTGAGCAGCAGTCCGATCGAGCGGCCGATCGTGACCCCGCGGCCGACGACCACGACGTGCTTGCCCTTCAGGTCGTAGTCGTTGCGCAGCAGCAGCTCGATCACGCCGCGCGGCGTGCACGGCAGCGGGGTGTGGATCGGGCTGTTGACGTTGAGCACCAGGCGACCGAGGTTCGTCGGGTGCAGTCCGTCGGCATCCTTCGCGGGGTCGATCCGCTCGAGGATCGCATCCGTGTCGAGGTGCTTCGGCAGCGGCAGCTGCACGATGTAGCCGTGGCAGTCGGGATCGGCGTTGAGCTCGTCGATCAGCGCCTCGACCTGCTGCTGCGTGGCATCGGCCGGCAGCTCGCGCTGGATCGAGTTCATGCCGATCGCCTCGGACTGGCGGTGCTTCATGCCCACGTACAGCTGCGACGCGGGGTCCGCACCGACGAGCACCGTGGCGATGCCCGGGGTGATCCCGCGGGCGCGCAGCGCGGCGACGCGCTCGGTCAGCTCGGCCTTGATCTCGGCCGATGCCGCCTTGCCGTCGAGGACGACCGCGGTCACTGCTGCAGGTCCGGGTAGAGCGGGAAGCCGGCGGCGAGCGCGTCGACGCGGGCGCGGAGAGCCTCGACGTCGGCACCCGGCTGCAGCGCCAGCGCGATGATGTCGGCGACCTCGGTGAACTCCGTGTCGCCGAACCCGCGGGTGGCGAGCGCCGGGGTGCCGATGCGCAGACCCGAGGTGACCATGGGCGGACGCGGGTCGTTCGGCACGGCGTTGCGGTTGACCGTGATGTGGATGTCGTGCAGCAGGTCTTCGGCCTGCTTGCCGTCGATCTCGGCCTCGCGCAGGTCGACCAGCACGAGGTGCACGTCGGTGCCACCGGAGCGCACGGCGATGCCGGCGTCCTTGACGTCCTGCTGCGAGAGGCGCTCGGCGATCAGCGCGGCACCGCGCAGCACGCGCTCCTGTCGCTCGGCGAACTCGGGGGTCGCGGCGAGCTTGAACGCGGTCGCCTTGGCGGCGATCACGTGCATGAGCGGGCCGCCCTGCTGGCCCGGGAACACGGCCGTGTTGATCTTCTTGGCGATGTCGGCGTCGTTCGTGAGGATGAAGCCCGAGCGAGGGCCGCCGATCGTCTTGTGCACGGTCGACGAGACGACGTGGGCGTGGGGCACCGGGTTCGGGTGCAGGCCCGCGGCGACGAGACCGGCGAAGTGCGCCATGTCGACCCAGAGCAGTGCGCCGACCTCGTCGGCGATCGCGCGGAACGCCGCGAAGTCGAGCGTGCGGGGGTAGGCCGACCAGCCGGCGATGATGACCTTCGGCTTGTGCTCGATCGCGAGGCGACGCACCTCGTCCATGTCGATGACCGAGGTCTCGGGGTTCACACCGTAGGCGACGATGTCGTAGAGACGGCCCGAGAAGTTGATCTTCATGCCGTGCGTGAGGTGGCCGCCCTGGTCGAGCGAGAGGCCGAGGAGCGTGTCGCCGGGGCGCGCGATCGCGTGCAGCACGGCGGCGTTGGCCGAGGCGCCGGAGTGCGGCTGGACGTTCGCGAACTCGGCGCCGAACAGGCTCTTCGCCCGCGAGATCGCGAGTTCCTCGGCGACGTCGACCTCTTCGCAGCCGCCGTAGTAGCGACGGCCGGGGTAGCCCTCGGCGTACTTGTTCGTGAGCACGGAGCCCTGCGACTGCAGCACCGAGACGGGCACGAAGTTCTCGGACGCGATCATCTCGAGGAAGGTCTGCTGACGCTTCAGCTCGCGGTCGAGCACCTCGGCGATCTCGGGATCGACCTCGGCGAGCGGGGCGTTGAAGTAACGGTCGGTCATGATGACGGGCTCCTCTGACGACGGATTCGAAGGGTGTTCTCATCGGCCCAGGCGCGCGGTCGAATTCCGTGGTCGGTCGCTCCCCGGTGGTAACCCACCCAGACGCCAGTCGCGACAGATCGAGCATACCGGATTCCCCCTGGTCGACTCCCCGCCGCGCGGCTAGGGTTTGTTCATGGTCTTTACACATCAGCTTCCGCTCGTCCCGGTGCCCGCCGCGGCCGTCGTGCACGAAGGACGGATGCCGATCACCGCGACGACGCGCGTGCACGGCTCCTCCCCCGCGGCCGACGTCCTGACGGCCGCGGCCGCACGGCGCGGCGCCCCTCCCCTCACCTCCGTCGACGAGCCGGCGCACACCCCGGCCCCGGGCGACATCGTGCTGCGCATCGACGCCGACGCCGCGGCATCCGAGGGCTACCGCCTGTCGGTCGGCACGCACGTCGAGATCATCGGCGCCGACGAGGCCGGCCTGTTCTACGGCGTGCAGACCCTGCTGCAGCTGCTCCGCGAGGACGACGAGGGCTGGAGCCTGCCGTGCGTCGAGATCGACGACGCCCCGCGCTTCACGCATCGCGGAGTGATGCTCGACGTCGCCCGCCACTTCTTCGACGTCGCCGAGGTGAAGCGGTTCATCGACGCCACCAGCGCACTCAAGTTCAACCGCCTGCACCTGCACCTCACCGACGATCAGGGGTGGCGGGTGCACATCGACTCCTGGCCGCTGCTCACCGAGCGGTCATCGGCGACGTCGGCCGGCGGCGACCCCGGCGGTTTCTACACGAAGGACGACTACCGCGAGATCGTCGCCCACGCGGCGTCGCGGCACGTGGTGCTGATCCCCGAGATCGATCTGCCGGGGCACACCCACGCGGTCGGCGTCGCCTACCCCGAGCTCGTCGAGGCGCCGGTGCTCAACGACGCCCTCGTCGCGCAGTCCGAGACGCTGGGGCAGCCCCTGCCCGTCGCGGGAGAGACGTACCTCGGCTGGGGCGTCGGCCACTCGAGCGTGCGCATCCGCGAGGAGCGCACCTACGACTTCGTGCGCGACGTCGTGCGCGAGCTCGCCGAGATGACCCCGGGCCCGTACCTCCACATCGGCGGCGACGAGTCGCTGGGCACGTCGCAGGAGGACTTCGACCACTTCGCCGAGCGCGCGACGCAGATCGTCGTGGATGCCGGGAAGATCCCCGCCGCCTGGCACGAGATGGGTGCCGCCGACGGCATCGCCGAGGGCACGATCGGGCAGTACTGGGGCATGAAGGTCCCCACCGGTTCGCACGCCGCCGAGGCCGCGCACTTCGTGGAACGCGGCGGGGCGCTGATCATGTCGGCCGCGGATGCCACGTACCTCGACATGAAGTACGACGAGGAGTTCCCCCTCGGCCTCACCTGGGCCGCCGTGATCGACGTGCGAACCGCGTACGAGTGGGAACCGACCGCCGTGCTCGATGTTCCGGATGCGGCGATCCTCGGCACCGAGGCACCGCTGTGGTCCGAGACCACGCGCACGATCGACGACGTCGAGCTGCTCGTCTTCCCGCGCGCCGCCGCGGAGGCCGAGATCGCCTGGTCGCCACAGCATGGAGAGGGACGAGAATGGTCGTCGTTCCGCGAGCGGCTCGGTGCCCTCGCTCCGCTGTGGAAGGCTGAGGGGACCCGATTCCACCCCGTCGCAGACATCCCCTGGAGCGATCGATGAGCGTCCACCCTGCAGCGACCGGAAGCCTGGTCGTCCACTCCGCGCGCGTCGTGGATCGCGGCGAGATCGTCGACGACGCCTGGGTGCGCTTCGCCGACGGCCGGGTCGCCGCACGCGGAACGGGCGCCGACTGGGCGCCCGCCGACGAGGTCGTCGACGCGGCATCCGTCGCCGGCTCCGATGCGATTTTCACGCCCGGCTTCGTCGACATCCACGGGCACGGCGGGGCCGGCGCATCGTTCGACGACGGCGTCGACTCCATCCGCACCGCGCGCGACCTGCACCGCGCGCACGGCACGACCCGCGCCGTGGTGTCACTGGTGACGGCTCCGCTCGATGAACTCGCCCGCAGCGCCGCACTGATCGCCGACCTTGTGCAGACGGATGCCGACATCCTCGGCTCGCACCTCGAGGGGCCGTTCCTCGATCCGGGGCACCACGGTGCCCACGACCCGTCGCTCCTGCGCGCACCGCTGCCCGATGACGTCGACCGGCTGCTCGCCGCGGGTCGCGGAACGATCCGTCAGATCACGATCGCCCCGGAGCTTCCCGGCGGACTCGACGCGATCCGCCGGATCGTCGCGGCAGGCTCCGCGGCCGCCGTCGGCCACACCGATGCGGATGCCGCCATGTCGGTCGCCGCGTTCGAGGCGGGGGCGTCGATCCTCACCCATGCGTTCAACGCGATGCCCGGCATCCACCACCGCGCTCCGGGGCCCGTGCTCGCCGCCGCGGCCGATCACCGTGTCGTGCTCGAGGCGATCGCCGACGACGTGCACCTCGATCCGCACGTCGTCAAGCTCGTGTTCGACGCCGCTCCCGGGCGCGTGGCCCTGATCACGGATGCCATGTCTGCGGCGGGGAGCGCGGACGGCCGCTACGACCTGGGCGCGGTGAGCGTGACGGTCGAGAACGGCATCGCCCGCACCGTCGAGACGGGGGCGATCGCCGGCTCGACGCTCACCCAGGACGAGGCTCTGCGGCGCGCGGTCGCCGCGGGCGTCGCGCTCGTCGACGCGGTGCGTGCGCTGACCGAGACCCCGGCCGGAGCCGTGGGCTTCGCCTCGGAGCTGGGCGCGCTGCGCACCGGGATGGTGGGCGATGCCGTGCTGCTCGATGCAGAACTGCGCGTGGCGCGCGTGTGGGTCGGGGCGCGGCCCCGCAGGGCCTAGATCCCTCCACCGCACGCCGACGCGCAGCGCAGGCAGCTCCGGTCCCTTCGCGCGGAGAGAGTGGAGGGTGCCGATCCCCCCGGATCGGCACCCTCGGGTTCCCCCACGTAGAGAGGGGGGCCGAGAACTCCTCCCCCGAGGCTCCCGACCCGCCCGACCGATGCGTGAACCCCCTGCATCGGAGCCCGAACCCCGCCCCCCGGTGGAGTTCGTCGTGGCTGTCTCTACAGATGAGACGACGTGCAGCACGATTCATTACGCGAACCTGAGAAAAAATCTGAGAAAAGTTCTGAGACTCGTGAATATTCGCTTCTGACCGGGCCTTTCTTTTCCAGACTTTTTCGACCTCGGACTCCGGCGAGGGCTGGCCCTCGCGCGAGTTCCGAGAGAGAATGGAGAACTCGCGTGATGATCCGGCCCATCGCGCGTCTCACTCTGTGAAGGCACATACCCGTGCCCCACGACCGAGGGATCACAGTGCACGAAGAGAACACTCCTCACATCGACGACACGATCGCCGACGCAGACCTCATCCTCCGCACCCGTTCGGGTGACACGGGGGCGTTCGGAGAACTCTGGCGTCGTCACTACCCCTCGGGGATCGCGGTCGCACGCTCGGTCACCTCGTCGATCGATCCCGACGACCTCGTGCAGGAGTCGTACACCCGCATCTACCAGGCGATCGTCAAGGGCGGCGGACCCAACGGCTCGTTCCGCGCCTACCTCTTCACCAGCATCCGCAACACGGCCGCCGCCTGGGGTCGCTCGCGCCGCGAAGACGCGATGGACGAGCTCGACGCGGTCGCCGACCCCGACAGCACCGACCAGGCGTCGAACGACGCCCTCGATCGCAGCCTCACCGCGCAGGCGTTCCGCAGTCTCCCCACGCGCTGGCAGGAAGTGCTCTGGTACACCGAGATCGAGCAGATGCGGCCGCAGGAGGTCGCTCCGCTCCTGGGCATGAAGTCGGGCGCGGTCTCACAGCTCGCGTTCCGCGCGCGCGAGGGTCTGCGCGAGGCGTGGATCCAGGCGCACCTGCGCAGCTCGGCCCCGGGCTCGGAGTGCCAGTGGACGATCGAGCACCTCGGCGCCTACTCGCGCGGCAATCTCGGATCGCGTGACCACCGTCGCATCGAGGCGCACCTCGACGAGTGCGCCCGCTGCATGATCGTGGCCGCCGAGGCGAAGGACGTCTCCAAGCGCCTCGCGCTCGTGCTGCTCCCCCTCGTGCTCGGCGTCACGGGCGCCGCGGGGTACCTGGCGACCCTGCAGGGCGGCGGCGCACCGATCGTCGCTCTCGCGGCCATGCCCTCCAGCGTGCCCGGCGGCGTGGTCGCCGGCGACGGCGGATCCGGCGCCCTCGCGGCGGGCTCGACCGCCGGTGGCGCGGGAGCCGGCGGTGCCGGCGGAGCGGGCGGGTCGGCCGGCGGTGGTGCCGGCGGGTCTGCCGGTGGTTCCGCAGGAGCATCCGGCGGGATGCTGTCGGGCATGGGCGCCCTCGTCGGCGCCGGTTCGGCCGCTCTCGTGGTGGCCGGTGTCGTCGCCGCGGCGACGATCATCCCCGGCCTGGCCGGGGCGAACCCGTCGACGTCACTGCCGAGTGCCGGCGACTCCGATTCGTCGTCGATCTCCTCGGACGTCGGACCGGACGCGTCGATGAGCACCGAACCCGTGGATGACGAGCTCGACGAGCCCGTCGAGAAGCCGAAGGACGAGACCGTTCCTCCGGTGGCCGACGACGAGACGGATGCCGACACCGGTACGGACGTCCCCACGGCCCCCGTCGTCACGACTCCGGCGAATCCGGCTCCGGGCTCCGGCGGCGATTCGGGTCCCGGGACGGTTCCCACCCCTGCACCTACGCCTACGCCTACGCCCACTCCTACCCCCACTCCGACGACGCCTCCGGACGAGGAAGAAGAAGAGCCGCCCGTCGAGGCCGTTCTTCCGGAGGGGAACCCGGAGATCATGTCGGCAGACGTCTGCCTGGACGACCGCCTTGTCACCCATTTCCTCTTGAGCATCGAGGGCGCAGCCGAATCCCACGTCCAGCCGCTACTTGACGCGAAGACCGGCGGAACGGACATCGGACACCTCGACAGCGTCGGACGCGGAACAGCAGATATCCGCCCGTCTTGGAGCCAGCTGCAAACGAATGTCTCCGTCGCAGTCCGTTACACGTTGATCGACGCAGAAGGGAATCCCATCGCTGACAAGCAGGGCCCGGCGAGCGAATCGGTCACCCTGCGCAGCCTCGTCGAGGTTGTCACCGACTGCGAGACGGGGGACGTGCTCCTCGGTATTCCCGGCCCGGAGCTTGAAGAACCAGGGCCCGTCGATCAGTCCGCTCCCGCCGAGCAGCCCGCTCCCGCCGAGCAGCCCGCTCCCGCCGAGCAGCCCGCCCCGGTCGAGCAGCCCGCCCCGGTCGAGCAGCCGGCCCCGGCACCCGTCGAGGACGAGCCCGCAGTCGAGACCGCTCCCGCCGAGACGGATGCCCGGGTCGACGCCGCGGTGACGCCCGAGGTCGTCGTGGTACCGGACGAGGAGCCGGTTCCCGCCGAATAGACTGGATCCATGCCCCAGGATCCCACCCCCGTACCCGGCGTCGAGCGCCCCGTCATCACGGTCATCGACGTCATCCGTGCCGTCGTGCTGGTGGTGGCCGTCGCCTCTCTCGCGCTCTGGGGCTTCGCCACCTGGGATCTCCCCTGGAGCATCGTGGTGGGCATCGGCGCCCCGGTCGTCGTGATCCTCGTCTGGGCGCTGTTCCTCTCGCCGCGCCCCGTGCTGCGCGTGCACCCGTTCCTGCGCGCCGCCGTCGAGCTGCTCATCTACGTGGGCGTCACGATCGCCTGGTGGTCGATGGATCAGGCCCTGGTCGGATCGGCCTTCGCCCTCGTCGCGATCGTCACCGGCCTCATCAGCGGACGACGCGCACTCGGATGAGCGTCCTCGCGCAGCTGACCGCGGCCCTCGGCGATCTCGTCGACACGCGCGCGGCTGCGCTCGAGGAGGCGAGGGCCGACCGCTCCGGACATGCCGCCGAGGGGCGCCCCCTCGCCATCGTGCACGCCGAGACCGTCGCGCACGTGCAGGAGACGATGCGCATCGCGACCGCCACGCGCACCCCCGTCGTCGTGCGGGGCGCCGGCACCGGCCTCGCCGGAGCCGCGAACGCCGGCGAGGGGGAGATCGTCCTCTCCACCGCCCGCATGACCGCGGTGCTCGAAGTGCGCCCCGACGACCTCCTCGCGGTCGTCGAACCCGGCATCCTGAACGCCGATCTCAACCGTCTCCTCGCCGAGCACGGCGTGTGGTGGGCGCCCGATCCCGCGAGCCGCGAGATCTCGACGGTCGGGGGCAACATCGCCACCGGCGCGGGCGGGCTGTTGTGCGCCAAGTACGGTGTGGTGCGCGATGCCGTGCTGGGGGTCGACCTCGTCCTGGCCGACGGCCGCCTGCTGCATCTCGGCCACCGCAGCGTGAAGGGCGTCACCGGTCTCGACCTCACCTCGCTCGTGATCGGCTCGGAGGGCACCCTCGGCGTCGTCGTCGGCGCCACGCTCAAGCTGCGCCGCCGCGTCGTCGGCACGGTCTGCACGATCGCCGCGACGTTCCCCGACGTCCGCAGCGCCGCGAGCGCTTCCGCCGCCGTCACGGCCTCGGGCGCGCAGCCCGCGATCATGGAGCTGATGGACGCCGCGAGCCTCGCCGCCGTGCACACCGTCCTCGACCTCCCCGCCCCCACGCCGGGTGCCGCGCAGCTCACGATCCAGACAGACGGGCCCGCCTCCGAGGCGGAGGCCGATGCGATCGCCGAGATCCTGCGCGTCCACCAGGGCACCGTCGCCGTGACGCACGACCCCGTCGAGGGCGAGCGCCTGCTGGCGATCCGCCGGTCGATGCACCAGGCGATGGCATCGCTGGGCACCGCCCTCATCGAAGACGTCTCGGTGCCGCGCAGTGCGATGCCGGCGATGTTCGACGAGATCGCGCGCATCGAGCGGCAGTACGGACTCACGATCCCCACCGTCGCGCACGCGGGAGACGGCAACCTGCACCCGAACTTCCTGTTCGCGGGTGCCGAGACGCCCGCGCAGGTATGGCAGGCGGCGGACGACCTCTTCCGCGCGGCGATCGCCCTCGGGGGCACGCTGACCGGCGAACACGGGATCGGCACCCTCAAGCGCCGCTGGCTCGCCGACGAGCTCGGCGACGACCAGTGGGAGCTGCAGCGGCAGATCGCGCGGGTGTTCGACCCGCTCGGCATCCTCAACCCGGGAAAGGTGTTCGCCCCCGATGCCTGACATCCATGTGAGCGCGGCGATCATCGACGACGGCGCCGGACGCGTGCTCGTCGTGCGCAAGCGCGGCACCACCCGGTTCATGCAGCCCGGCGGCAAACCCGAGCACGGCGAGACGCCCTCGCAGACGCTGCTGCGCGAACTGCACGAGGAACTCGGACTCGAGCTCGACGAGAGCGCGATCGAACCCCTCGGCCGGTTCGTCTCGGCAGCCGCGAACGAACCGGGCCACCGGGTGATCGCCGACGCGTTCCGCACGACGATCGATCCGAGCGAGGTGAGCGTGCAGGCCGAACTCGAGGAGCTGCGCTGGATCACGCCCGACGACGTGTCGGCCCTCCCCCTCGCTCCCCTCAGCGTCGAGCACCTGCTGCCGCTGGCGTGGCCCGCTCCTCAGTGAGGCGTGGCCCGCTCCGCGTGGAGTGACGCCTCAGCCCTGACGCGGGCCCGCTGCTCGTCCGAGCGCGCTCAGATGCCCTGCCAGGCCGGCTTGTTCGCGAACGTGTAGCGGTAGTAGTCCGCCTGCGCGAGACGCGATGCGGCGGCCTCGTCGACGACGACGGTCGCGTGCGGGTGCAGCTGGATCGCCGAGCCCGGCAGCGACGCCGTGAGCGGGCCCTCGACGGCGGCGGCCACGGCCTCGGCCTTGCCCTCACCGAACGCGAGCAGCACGAGGTGGCGTGCCTTCAGGATCGTGCCGAGTCCCTGCGTGATGCAGTGCATCGGAACGTCGTCGATCGAGTCGAAGAAGCGCGCGTTGTCCTCGCGGGTCTGTGCCGTGAGCGTCTTCACCCGGGTCTGCGAGGCGAACGACGAGCCGGGCTCGTTGAAGCCGATGTGACCGTCGGTTCCGATCCCGAGGATCTGCAGGTCGACGCCTCCCGCGGCGGCGATCGCGGCCTCGTAGTCGTCGCCGGCGTGCTGGATCGTCTTCATCGCTCCGTTGGGAACGTGGATGCGGCGGGGGTCGAGGCCGAGCGGCTCGACGACCTCGCGCGTGATGACCGAGCGGTAGCTCTCGGGGTGGTGCGGGTCGATGCCCACGTACTCGTCGAGCGCGAAGCCGCGCACCTGCGAGAGGTCGCGACCGGCGAGCTGCACGCGCAGCGCCTCGTACACGGGGAGCGGGGTCGACCCGGTCGCGAGACCCAGCACGGCATCCGCGCGTGCGTCGAGCAGCTCGACGATCTCGGTGGCGACCAGGGAGCCGGCGGCTTCCTTGCTCTCGACGATGACGACCTCAGCCATGGAAGACGATCTCCTTCTCGGGGACGGCGGCGCCGACGAGCGCGGCACCGAAGGCGGCAGCGGGTGACCCCGCGGGAAGCATCTCGATGCGCTCATCGAGGTGGAGCGATCGCATGAACGGCGACGTCTCGGCATCCGCCTGCAGGGCCGAGCGGATGCCATCCTCCAGGCGCGGGCCGAGAGCGGTGAGTCCGCCGCCGATGATGACGGTGTCGACATCCGCGGAGAGCACGAGCACGCGTACGGCGGCCGCTCCCCCGTGGTGCAGATCGGCGCGGAGGCGGATCGCGTCGGCGTCGCCGGCGTCGGCCGCCTCGATGATGTCCTTGACCGGGAGCGCGCCGGGCCTGCCCCAGGCCTTGGCGAGTGCGCCGCCGCCGCAGAGGGTCTCGATGCAGCCGCGCTGCCCGCACCCGCACACGCGTCCGCGGGGGTCGACGGAGATGTGCCCCACTTCCCCGGCGGTGCCCCGGGAGCCGCGGTGGATGCGGCCGTCGATCACGATGCCGGCGGCGACACCCGTGCCGAGGTTGAGGTAGGCCATGGACCCGGTCGCTCCGCGCAGCACGGCGGCGCCGAGCGCTGCGGCTTTGACGTCGTTCTCGACGCGGAAGGGAATGCCGAGCTCGGCCTGGGCGCGCGCGGCGAGGTCGAGCGACTCGACGCCGAGGTTGACCGCGTGCAGGACCCGCCCGCTCTCGACGTCGACGAGCCCGGGGATGCCGATGCCCACCGAGCCGATGTCGGCCATCGCGATCGCGTTCTCCGCGGCCAGCGCGCGCACGGCGAGCACGATGCTCTCGACCACGGCGTCATCGCCCCACCCGGTGGGGCGCCGCAGGCGTCCGATGATCTCGCCCGACGGCGAGACCGCGACGGCATCGATCTTGGTGCCGCCGACGTCGAGTCCGACGCGCACGGCGCCGCCCGCGGACTCGCCGGCGCCTCGACGAGTCGCGAGCTCCGGGATGCCGGGGCTCGGGGTCGTACGGGTCACGAGACTCCCAGCTGGCCCGAGAGCACCATCACCGCGGCTCCGCGGAGGACGATGTCGTCCTGCACGGTGAGGCGGATGAGAGCGTCCTCGAACACGCCTTCCAGCGTGCGGGCGTGCAGGGTCTCGACGGCCGCGTCGATGAGGATGCCGTCGAGCAGGTCGGCGGGACCCGAGAGCACGACCTCCGAGAGGTCGAGGGCGGCGACGATCGGGGCGATGGCGATCGCCATACGGGTGCCGGCGTCGCGGAGGATCTCGTCGCGGGCGGACGGGTCGGCGGCGACAGCCTCGCTCAGGCGCGTCTCGCTCAGCCATGCCTCCAAGCATCCGTCCTTCCCGCAGGCGCAGCGCGGCCCCCCGTCGGTGCCGACCGTGACGTGACCGATCTCACCGGCGGCGAAGCGGCTGCCGAGCAGCGGCTGGCTGCCGGTGATGAGACCGGCGCCGACACCGCGGCCGATCTTGATGAGCATGAAGTCTGCCTTTGCCTCGCCGAAGGTGTACTCGGCCAGCACGGCGGCGTTGGCGTCGTTGCGGGCGAGCACGGGGAGGTCGAGGTCGGCGCCGAGCTTGGCCTCGAGGGGGAAGCTCGTCCAGCCCAGGTTCGGCGAGCTCAGCACGATGCCGTCGGGGCGCACGACACCGGGGGTGCCGATGCCGACGCCGAGCAGCGGGCGCGTCGAGGCGGCGACCAGCGAGCGTGCGAGCTCGAGCGTGGCGGCGTAGGCCGCGTCGCCGTCGGCGGACTCGGGCCGCGGCACCTCGCGGCGCTCGAGCACGTCGCCGTCGAGGCTGAGCACGGCTCCGATGAACGCGTGCGGGCCCGAGAGGTCGAGCCCGAGGATCTGGTGACCGACACGGTCGATGTCGATGAGGATCGGCGGCTTGCCGGGACCGGCGGTCTCGCGCAGGCCCATCTCGATGACGATCCCGTCGGCGATGAACTCGGCCACGAGGTCGGAGATGGTGACCCGCGTGAGGCCCGTTTCGCGCGAGAGGTCCGCTCGGCTCATCGCGCCGGCGTGGTACAGCGTCTGCAGCACGAGGGCGCGATTGTGCCCGCGCGCGTGCTCGGGGAGGACCTTCGACCGCGAGCGCAGGTGGCGGCCGGGTCCGAAGGCGTGCGTATTCGCATCGACGTACTCCGACGACGATGCGGGGCGCTGTTCATCCGACACGGACATGTTTGTTAGTAGACCTTACGAACATAATTTACGCAACCCCGCTCGCCGAGCGAGTCCGCGAGGTTACCGAAACGTTACTTCTGTGTGACGGCCTCGTCGGGAGCCGTTTTCGCCCCCGTGACGAGGCGTGCGACGAGGCCCGCGACGATCTGCTCGCGGGCCTCGATCGTCATCGGTTTGCCCGGCACGCCGGGTCGCCGTTGCACGGGCGAGGGACCGTCAGGGGAACGGTACCGCACCCCGGCGGCCGCGAGGCGCCGCAGGTGCGTGGGGAGCCGGCGCGCGAAGTCGTCGAACGGGGCGGGATCCCCACCCTCCCAGAGCCGCTCGGCGATCGCCGCGAGGCGCGGGAACATCGCGAAGTCCACACGGTCGCGCGTGGGCAGGTGCTCTGTCCAGACGTTCGCCTGCCCGCCGACCGCGCCCTCCTCGATCCGCAGCGTGTAGCTGCGCTCGATGGTCAGCGGCGGCCCGACGCGGATGGGCTCCTCGACCGAATCCGCCTGCGCATAGTCGAGGTACACCTCGAGGTCGGGACAGGCGATGACCGGGATGCCGCGGCGCACCGCTTCGCGCATCGCCACGGGGCCGCGCCAGGCGAGGATGCGTACTCCCTCGGGAACATCGCCCTCGAGCACCTCGTCCCAGGCGAGCGCGGTGCGACCGCGGCTGCGCACGTGAGCGGCGAAGTGCGCGGTGAACCAGGGCTGCACGTCGTGCGGGTCGGCGAGACCGAGCTCGGCCATGCGCGCCTGCGCCGCCGGGCTCTCCGCCCATTCGGTGACCGGCACCTCGTCGCCGCCGATGCCGATCCACTCCGCGTCGAACACGTCGCAGAGCGCATCGATGGCCGCCCGCCCGAAGGCGAGCGACGCTTCGGTCGGCGCGAGCGTGCGCGGGTTCACGCCGAAGCGCTGCCAGGGGCCGGTGATCGGCTCGCCCACGTCGACGTTGCCGAGTTCGGGGTAGGCCGCGAGAGCCGCCTGGATGTGACCGGGCAGCTCGACCTCCGGCACCAGCGTGACGAAGCGCTCCGCCGCGTAGGCGACGAGTTCGCGCAGCTCGGCCTGCGTGTAGAAGCCCTCGTGCACGCCCGGCTCCACGGTCGCGAGCGGGCCATGGCCGCGCTGCGTGGCCTCGCGCCGTGCGCCGATCCCGGTCAGACGGGGATATCCCGGCACCTCGAAGCGCCAGCCCTGGTCATCGGTGAGGTGCAGGTGGAGCACGGTGAGGTGGTGATCGGCGAGGAGGTCGATGAGGCGGCGTACGTCGTCGGCCGGACGGAAGTGCCGGGCGACGTCGAGCATCGCCCCGCGCCAGCCGTACGCCGGCGAGCCCTGCCAGACGCCGGCCGGGATCACGGCGTCCGCCTCCGCCTCCGCATCGGGATCGCGCAGCTGACGCAGCACGGTCGCGCCACGGAAGACGCCGGCCGGTGTCGCGCCGACGATCTCGATCCCCCCGGCATCGACCGACAGGCGGAAGGCCTCGGCGCCGATGCGCCCCTCGGAATCGGGAGCCTCGGCCAGCGCGGCATCGACGCGGAGTCGGATGGCGGGAACCGCCTCACCCCGGTCCTCCGCTCGTTCGCCGCCGCCGAGCCGGCGGATCGCGGCGACCAGGTCGTCCGCTCCGACGACCGGCGTGCGCGTGGACCACCGGAACCCCGTCGTGTTCTCGTCGATGTGCGCGGCGATCCGGGGCACGGTCGCGCGGTGGGGCGCCGGCGGCATGCGCAGCGCCCGACCGGGGGTGGCGCCCGTGACCGCGCCGTCCGCCACGACCGGCACTCCCCCGACCAGCACCTCGACCACGCCCACGGGCGGGTGGAGAGGAGACTCGAACGTGGCCCCCGCGGCGATCGTCCGTGCGTCGAAGAGGACGAGGTCGGCGGTCGCCCGCTCGCGGATCACGCCTCGGGGCGCATCGCCGCGGTCGAGGCCGAGGCGCTGCGCGGGTGTACCCGACAGATGCCGCACGCCCTCCTCGAGCGTGAGGATGCCGAGCTCGCGCACGTAGTGACCCAGATAGCGGGCGAAGGTGCCGCGTCCCCGCGGGTGAGGTCGCGCACCGATCAGGATGCCGTCGCTCCCCGCCGTGTGCCGCGGATGGCGCATGATCGCCTGCACGTTGGCCTCGTCGCCGATGTGCATGAGGATGCCCGTGGCTCCGGCATCCGCGATGATCGTGTCGAGCACCACGTCGACCGCGCGACGACCCTCGGTCGCGGCGATCTCGGCGATGGTGCGTCCCACGAGGTCGCCCAGCTCCGGGTTGGCGGTGCCGGAGATCTGGATCTGCGTCCAGTCCGCCCGCTCCCCGTGGAACCCGTCGCAGCCGATCTCCTCGAGCTCGACCCGCACGCGCTCGCGTCCGGCGTCGTCGAGGTCTGCGAGCGTGCGCAGCAGCGAGCCGGTCTCGGAGAGCCGACTCGGAAGGAGCGCAGCGAGCGTCGTCGCCCCCGGCAGGTAGGGATAGGTGTCGAGCGTCGCATCCACGCCGTCGGCGATCGCCTGATCGATGAGTTCGAGAAGGTCGCGTGCGCGCCCGCGGTTCGGGGCGAAGTTCATGGTCGCGTGCGTGAGGTGGATCGGGCACCCGGTGCGCCGGCCGATGTCGAGCGCCTCACGATAGGCATCGAGCGCGGATCCGCCGTAGCTGCGCGTGTGCGGGGCCCAGTATCCGCCGCGTTCGGCCACGACCCGGCACAGCGCCTCGAGCTCGTCGGTGTCGGCGTACATCCCCGGCGTGTAGGTGAGACCGCTCGACATGCCGAAGGCGCCCGCGTCGAGGCAGTCGGCGAGCAGCGCGCGCATCCGAGCGATCTCGTCGCTCGTCGCCGGACGGTTCTCGTGACCCACCACGATCATCCGCAGGTTGCCCTGCGGCACCAGCATCGCGGCGTTCGCGACGGATGCGCGATCGATCGCGTCGAGCAGATCGGCGACGGTTCGCCACGGCGCGGTGGTCGGCCCGTTCCAGCCGGCGATCTGCGCGGCGATCACGGGTGCGGTCGCGTCGTCGAGCGGCGCGTAGCCGAGTCCGTCCTGGCCGATGACCTCGGTGGTGACCCCCTGCAGGATCTTCGCGTCGTGCGCGGCGCCGGCGAGCACCGCGAGGTCGCTGTGGGCGTGCATGTCGATGAACCCCGGTGCGAGCACGAGTCCGCGGGCGTCGACCTCGATCGCCCCCTCGGGCAGCACGAGGGTCGGCGACTCCGCGCCCTCCCGCACCACCGCGACCACGCGCGCGCCCTCGACCGCGACGTCGGCGACGAAGCGATCCGCACCCGTGCCGTCGACCACGGTCGCCCCACGGTACACGCGCACTCGACCCTGCGCGGCCTTGTCGGCGCTGAGCACCAGGGCCTCTCCGGGGGCTCCGTCCACGGCATCCGCAATTTGTTGAGGCATCTAACAAGGCTACTAGGCTGGCCTCATGACTGCGAAGACCCGTATCTCCACCGACGCCGCCCCCGCTCCCGCCCACACCTTCTCGCAGGGCGTGCGCAAGGGCCCCTTCGTCCAGGTCTCCGGCCAGGGCCCGGTCGACGCCGTGACCAACGAGTACCTCTACCCCGGTGACGTCGCGGCGCAGACGACCCGCACGCTCGAGAACGTCAAGGCGATCGTCGAGGCCTCCGGCGCGACGTTCGACGACGTCGTCATGCTGCGCGTGTACCTCACCAAGCGCGAGGACTTCCCGATCATGAACGACGCCTACGGCGCATTCGTCGAAGCGCACACCACGAGCGGTGTGCTGCCCTCGCGCACCACGGTCTTCACGGGCCTGCCGCGCGAGGAGATGCTCGTCGAGATCGACGGCATCGCGATCGTCGAGTGATTCTCACGGGGAGGCCACGGGCGACCGTTGCCTCCCCGTTATATGCTCTCCGGTACTCTTGTCAAAGACGGCACGTTAGATAACCGGGGGGTGAAGTTCGTGACGGATGTGATCTCGACTCACGAGGCTGCGACAGAAGCGCTCGACGGAGCGCCGACCGCGGCGGAGTCCGAGCCGCCCACAGGCGAGCAGCCCCTCGCGTGGGCTCCGAACGAACCGGCCCCCAAGAAGCGCCGCCTGGGCCTCTGGATCGGCCTCGGCCTCGGCGTCGTGGCCATCGGCGCCGGTGCGGCCTCGATGATCCTCATCGCCCCCGGCACCACGGTCGCCGGCATCAACGTCGGGTGGATGACGCCCGGAGCGGCGAACGACGCGATCGAGTCGCACCTCGCCGACACGCAGATCACTCTCACCGGAGCAGGCGACGGCACGGTGCTCACCGGCAGCGATCTGGGCATCGCCCTCGACGGCGAAGCGCTCAGCAACCAGGCCTTCGCCGAGCGTCCGATGTGGAACCTCGGCGCCTGGATGGGCGAGCCGATCGCCGGAGACATCACGCTCGACGCTGCGACGGCCACCAGCGCCCTGCGCGACGCCGTGCCCTCCAGCTTCGTCGACCCCACCGATGCGGGCGTCACCTTCGACGCCGCCAGCGGAACATACGTCACGATCCCCGCCGAGGCCGGCACCGCGATCGACGTCGACGCCCTCACAGCCGCGATCATCGACACCGTCGCCGCCGGCGGCTCGAACGTCGAGTTCTCGGGCGACCCGACCGAGGCCGCGGCCGCCGTCACCGACGACGACGCCGCGACCACCGCCGCCTCGCTGAACACCCTGCTCGGCACCGCCGGGTTCTACGTGGGCGAGGAGCGCACCGTGCCGCTCACGGCCGACGTCGTCGCCTCGTGGCTCACCGTCACCGACGAGGGCGGCCAGCTGGCCGTCTCGGCCGACGCCGCGGAGATCCAGAAGACCGTCGACCTGCTGCCCGGGATCGTCGACCGCGCACCCGTGAACGCGAGCAACATCGTCGACTCGGCCGGCAATGTGCTCCGCTCCGAGACCGAGGGCGTCACCGGACGCACGATCGGCGAGACGACCGGCATCGCCGACGACGTCGCCGCCAAGATCGAGGCGGGCGACGGGGTGTTCCCGCTCGCGGTCTCCGAGGTGCCGTTCGAGTCGGTGAACCTCTACCGCCACATCGACATCAACCTCAGCACGCAGCGCGCCACGCTCTACGAGAACGACCAGGTCGTCAACAGTTGGCTGGTGTCGACGGGCCTTCCCGGCACCCCCACACCGACGGGCGAGTTCAAGGTCTTCGCGCACACCCGCATGCAGGACATGGGCTGCTACGAGGGCGCCCCGTACTGCACCGAGGACGTCCCGTGGATCACCTGGTTCACGACCAACATCGGGTTCCACGGCACCTACTGGCACAACAACTACGGCAACCGGATGAGCCACGGCTGCGTCAACCTGCCGATCGACCTCGCGAAGTACGTCTACGACTGGTCGCCGGTCGGCCTCGAGGTCTCGGTCCACAACTGACCGACGCGGTCCACGTCTGATCCGGGATCACTCCCGAACACGAGCGGATACGACGAAGGGGCGGATGCCGAAGCATCCGCCCCTTCGTCGTGTCTGCGATCAGTTCAGCGCGTCGATGATCCCGTTCAGGGTGGCCGACGGACGCATGACCGCCGTCACGAGCGCGTCGTCGGGGCGGTAGTACCCCGCGATCTCGACGGGCGAGCCCTGCACCGCGTTGAGCTCGGCGACGATGGTCTGTTCGTTCTCGGTCAGTGCCGCGGCGATGGGCGCGAAGGCCGCAGCGAGCTCGGCATCCTTCGTCTGCTTCGCCAGCTCCTGCGCCCAGTACAGGCCGAGGTAGAAGTGGCTGCCGCGGTTGTCGATCGTGCCGAGCGCGCGACCCGGGGAACGGTCCTCCTCGAGGAAGGTTCCGGTCGCGGCGTCGAGGGTCTCGGCGAGCACGCGGGCCTTCTCGTTGCCCGTGCGGTCGGCGAAGTGCTCGAGCGAGGCCGCCAGCGCGAAGAACTCGCCGAGCGAGTCCCAGCGCAGGTAGTTCTGCTCGACGAGCTGCTGCACGTGCTTGGGCGCGGAGCCACCGGCACCCGTCTCGAACAGCCCACCACCGGCGAGCAGCGGAACGATCGAGAGCATCTTGGCGCTCGTGCCCACTTCGAGGATCGGGAACAGGTCGGTGAGGTAGTCGCGCAGCACGTTGCCCGTCACCGAGATGGTGTCGAGTCCGTGACGCATGCGCGCGAGCGTGTAGCGCGTGGCCTCCTCGGGGGCGAGGATCGTCAGCGTCAGGCCGTGCGTGTCGAGCAGCGCGAGACCCTGGTGCACCTTGGCGATGATCTGGGCGTCGTGCGAGCGGTTCGCATCGAGCCAGAAGACCGCCGGGTCGCCGGTCGCGCGAGCGCGGGTGACCGCGAGCTTGACCCAGTCCATGACCGCGATGTGCTTGGTCTGCGTCGCGCGCCAGATGTCTCCGGCCTCGACCTCGTGCTCGATGAGCGCGTTGCCCTCGCCGTCGAGGATCTGCACGACACCGGCCGCGGGGATCTCGAAGGTCTTGTCGTGGCTGCCGTACTCCTCGGCCGCCTGCGCCATGAGACCGACGTTCGGCACGGTGCCGATCGTGGCGGGGTCGAGCGGGCCGTTCGCGATCACGTCGTCGATGACGGCCTGGTACACGCCGGCGTACGACGAGTCGGGGATGACCGCGAGGGTGTCGTCCTCGCCGCCGTCCTGGCCCCACAGCTTGCCGCCGTTGCGCACGAGGGCGGGCATCGAGGCGTCGACGATCACGTCGCTGGGCACGTGCAGGTTGGTGATCCCCTTGTCGGAGTTCACGTACGACAGGCGCGGACCCTCGGCGATGGCCTTGTCGAAGGCCGCGGCGATCGCGGTTCCGTCGGCGACATCGGCGAGACCGGACAGGATCGAGCCGAGACCGTCGTTCGGACGCAGACCCGCCTCGGCGAGCTGCGTGCCGTAGGTCGCGAACACGTCGGCGAAGAAGGCCTTCACGACGTGGCCGAAGATGATCGGGTCGCTGACCTTCATCATCGTGGCCTTGAGGTGCACCGAGTAGAGCACGTCATCGGCCTTGGCCTGGGCGAGGGTCTCGGCGAGGAAGGCGTCGAGAGCCGCGGCCGAGAGGAAGGTCGCGTCGATGATCTCGCGCGGCAGGACCTTGAGGCCCTCCTTGAGGACGGTGACGGTGCCGTCGGCGGCCGTGTGGCGGATGCTCAGCACGTCGTCGGATGCCGCGACCCACGACTTCTCGTTGGACTTGAAGTCGTCGTGGCCCATCGTCGCGACGCGGGTCTTCGACCCCTCGGCGAAGGCCTTGTTGCGGTGCGGGTGCTTCTTGGCGTAGTTCTTCACCGCGAGGGGCGCGCGGCGGTCGCTGTTGCCCTCGCGCAGCACCGGGTTCACGGCGGAGCCCTTGATGCGGTCGTAGCGCGCGCGCACGTCCTTCTCGTCGAGCGAGGTCGGGTCGTCGGGGAAGTCCGGGATGTCGTATCCCGCCTTCTGCAGCTCGGCGATCGCGGCCTTGAGCTGCGGGATGGATGCCGAGATGTTCGGCAGCTTGATGATGTTCGCCTCGGGCAGCGTGGCGAGGCCGCCGAGCTCGGCGAGCGCGTCGCCCACCTGCTGCTCGGGCGTGAGCTTCTGCGGGAAGGCTGCGAGGATGCGGCCGGCGAGCGAGATGTCCCTGGTCTCGACCTCGATGCCCGCCTGACCGGTGTAGGCCGTGATGATCGGCAGGAGCGAGGCGGTGGCGAGCGCCGGTGCCTCGTCGGTGTAGGTGTAGATGATGGCGTCGTCAGTCACCGGATGATCTCCGTTCACAAGGGCGATTTGTCTCGATACCAAGATACCCGCAACGCTGTGGGAGAAATCTCGACCCGATCGAGTGTGCGCGTGCGCGCGAGGGGTTAGCCTGGGGTCATGTCCGAACTGCGCATGGTCGAACTCTCCGCTGCGACGATCGTCGCCGTGAACAACATGTCGCTCAAGCCCGGGCAGGAGCAGTTCCTCGCTCCGGTCTCGTACGGGATCGCGGCGACCGTCATCAACCCGGCCACGTCGTGGCAGCGGGTCGTCCTCGACGGCGATGCCGTCGTGGGCTTCGTGAGCGCCAACTTCGATCCCGAGGCCCCGGAGGATCACTTCCGCTCGGTGCTGTGGCGCATCAACGTCGACGCCGACGACCAGGGTCGCGGCGTCGGCCGGTTCGCCGTCGAGAAGTTGCTCGAGGAAGCCCGCTCCCGCGGTCTCGACCATGTCGATGTGATCTACGAGGCCGGAGACGACGGCCCCGAGGCGTTCTTCCTGCGCGTGGGCTTCACGCCCGTCGGCGAGACGGAGTACGGCGAGGTCATCGCCTCGATCCGCATCGCGTCCTGAAGCCGGCGGCGGGGTCTCGAATCCCCTCCCCCATCGAGACCCCGTCGCCTTCGGCCGGGGCGTCGGGCGACCGTGCCCGCGCGCATCTCCCCCGGCGTGACAGAAATATGTTGCGCTCGACCACAAACCGTGTCTATCATCGCTGAAGAAGCCTGAGCGAAGCGCTTCGACAATCTCACCCAGAGCGACGATGGAGTCACGATGACGACGATCCACGAGGTGGCCGCTGCCGCCGGTGTCTCGATCAGCACCGTGTCGTACGCGCTCAGCGGCAAGCGTCCCGTGTCGGAGAAGACCCGCCGCCGCATCGAGGATGCGGCGCAGACGCTCGGGTACCAGCCCGATGCCGGCGCCCGGATGCTCGCGGGCCGCCGCACCCACATCTTCGCGCTCACGGAGCCGCTGCGCGCCGACACGCACGCCCCCACGCACATGGCGTTCGTGCTGGCCACCGCCGTCGCCGCCCGCCGCCGCGGCTACGACATCCTCCTCCTCACCGACGAGCAGACCTCCGATGGGATGAACCGCGTCGCCGCGTCGAACCTCGTGGATGCGATCCTCGTGCTCGATGTGGCGCCCGACGACGAGCGCGTCGACATCGCCCGCTCGGTGCGCACGCCGACGATCTTCATCGGGCTCCCCGACGATCAGCGCGACCTCACCTGCGTCGACCTCGACTTCGAGGCCGCCGGCCACCTCGCGATCGATCGACTCGCCGACGCCGGCCACACCGCGGTGCACCTCCTCGGCCAGACCGAGGTCTCGTACCGCAAATCGAACTTCCCCCGCCGACTCCTCCGCGGGGTCGAGGAGCGCGCCGCCGACCGCGGCGTCGTCCTGACCTGGACCGCGACCGGGGCCGCTGCCACCGACCCCGCTCTCGTGCGCCGATCGGCCGAAGCTGCTCTCGATGACGGCATCCGCGCGTTCGTCGTGCACGCCGTCGGCGACGTGCACGACGTGCTCCTCGAGGTGTTGGACGAACGCGGCCTCGCGCTCGGCGTCGACGCCTCGGTCATCTCGGCCGCGGCATCCTTCGACACCTCCGTACTCGCAGCGCCGATCGACACCATCCCGCTCGTGCCGCAGCAGTCGTGCGAGCTCGCGGTCGACATCGCCGTGCGCCACCTCGACGAGACGAACGTGCCGCCCGAGATCCACCTCATCGCGCCCGAGTACCACGGCGCGGGTTCCGTCCGACCGCCCCGCGACTGACCTCGCCCTCACACCTCCCTCCCGTATCGCCGAGATCGAAACGCTTCGACGATCACGCGATCGCCACAACTGAACACCCCACCGATGCAGTGTTCGGCCCTCCGGGGCCACCGAGAAAGGAGTGCCGACGATGGCACGCACGACACGCAGGACGAAGACGCTCACCGCCCTGGCCGCTCTCACCGCGACCGGTATCGCGCTGAGCGGCTGCACCGCCGGATCGTCCGACGACGGCGGAGACGGCCAGACCCTCAAGCTCTGGCACTACGAGGGCGCCGACAGCGCCATGGGCAAGGCCTGGGACGAAGCGATCAAGATCTTCGAAGAGGAGACCGGCGCGACGGTCGAGTTCGAGGAGAAGTCGTTCGAGCAGATCCAGAAGACCGCGAGCCAGGTGCTCGACACCGACGCCGCCCCCGACCTGATGGAATTCAACAAGGGCAACGCGACGGCGGGCTTCCTGGCCTCGACCGGCCTCATCACCGACATCTCCGACGCCGTCGAGGAGTACGGCTGGGACGAGAAGCTCGCCCCGTCGCTGCAGACCACGGCCAAGTACTCGGAAGACGGCGTGATGGGCGGCGACACCTGGTTCGGCGTGCCGAACTACGGCGAGTTCGTCGGCGTCTACTACAACCAGGATGCCTTCGCCGCAGCGGGACTCGAGATCCCCACCACCTACGAGGAGTTCGTCGACGTGCTCGACGCCTTCGTGGCACAGGGCATCACCCCGCTGGCCGAGGCCGGCGCCGAGTACCCGCTCGGCCAGCTCTGGTACCAGCTCGCCCTGCTCGAGGGCGACCGCAGCTTCGTCGACGCCTACCAGCTCTACGACGGAGAGGTCGACTGGCAGGGTCCGGAGATCACCTCCGCGACCGAGACCCTGAAGGAGTACGTCGACAAGGGCTACATCGCCTCCGACGTCTCCTCCGTCAAGGCCGAGGACGCCGGTGTCTCGTTCATCAACGGCACCTCGCCGATCTTCGTGTCGGGCTCGTGGTGGTTCGGCCGCTTCGTCGCCGAGGCCACCGGCTTCGAGTGGACGATGAACGCCTTCCCGGGCGCCGATCTCTCGCTCGGCTCCTCGGGCAACCTCTGGGTCGTTCCCGAGAACGCCGCCAACAAGGAGCTCGCGTACGAGTTCATCGACATCACGATGCGCCCCGAGATCCAAGCGATCATCGGCAACAACGGCGGCCTCCCCGTCGCCGCCGACACCGCCGACATCACCGACGAGAAGAGCGCCGCGCTCATCGAGACGTTCAACGGCGTGCTCGACGCCGACGGCCTGTCGTTCTACCCGGACTGGCCCGCACCCGGCTTCTACGACGTGATCGTGCAGGAGCTGCAGGGTCTGGTCACCGGCGTGCAGGATGCCGAGACCACGAACGCGAACCTCGGCGAGCAGTACGACGAGGGCACCGCCGAATTCCGTTGATCCGCCCGCGGGGGCGGCGCCCGACCGGCGCCGCCCCCGCACCCTCCTGGAGATGAACATGTCACTCGCCACCCGCGAGGGCCGCCGCACCAAGCTGCCGCCCGAAGAACCGTCGATCCCGCAGCGCAGCGGTGGGACCGGGGCCTACTGGATGTACCTGCTCCCCGGCTTCGTGCTGCTGCTCGTGGTCGTCATCGTCCCGCTGATCTGGAACGTGTACCTCACCTTCACGAAGTGGAAGGGCGTACGCACGCCGGAGTTCATCGGTCTCGAGAACTGGCAGAAGATCCTCACCGACAGCGACTTCTGGACCTCCTTCACCAACTCGGTGTGGATGATCCTCGCGATGGTCGTCGTGCCCACGATCATCGGCCTCATGGTCGCCGCCCTCCTGTTCGACGTCGTCGGACGCAAGTTCGGCGGCAAGGTCGGCAGCTTCCTGCGGGCCACCTACTACCTCCCCCAGATCCTTCCGATCGCCGTCGCCGGCATCGTGATCGGCTGGATCGTGCGCCCCGGCGGCGACGGCGCGCTCAACCAGATCCTCGCCTGGTTCGGCATCCCCGCCTACGACTGGCTCGGCCAGATGCCCTCCGCGCTCATCGTGCTGATGGTCGTGATGGTCTGGGTGCAGCTCGGCTACCCCGTCGTGGTGTTCATGGCCGCGCTCCAGCGCGTCGACCCCGAGCTCTACGAGGCGGCCGAACTCGACGGCGCGAATTGGTTCCAGCGCTTCTCGGCGATCACGATGAGCATCATCCGCCCCGAGATCTTCGTCGTCACCCTCACCTGCACCATCGCGGCGCTCAAGGTGTTCGGCCCGGTGTACATCATCACCCGCGGCGGACCGGCGGGGTCCACCCTCGTCCCGGCGTACTACGCCTACCAGGAGTTCTTCACCAAGCGGAACGTGGGCTACGGCGCCACGATCGCGACCGTGCTCACGATCGTCGTGGTCATCGTGTCGATCATCTTCATCCGCGTCCAGAACTCGCTCGAGCGCAAGGAAAGGGCGGGTCTGTGATGCACGCCACCACCGCCATCGTCACCGGCAAGAAGGCCGCGAGCCGTCCGCGCGGCGGCATGACCAAGAAGCGTCCCGTCGACTGGCTCCTGCTGGCGCTCGTCATCGTCGGCGCGCTGCTCGTGATCGCGCCGTTCTACCTCGTGCTCGTGAACTCCTTCAAGTCGCCGCTCGACTACGCGACCTCCGGCCCCCTCGCCTTCCCCGAGACCCTCGACTTCGGTGGGATCATCAAGTTCTGGGAGCGCGTGAACTTCCCCGAGAAGGTCTGGAACTCGATCTTCATCGCCGGCATCGTCTCGGTGCTCGCGGTCGTGATCTCGATGCTCAACGCCTTCGCGATCGGGATCGGACGCGTGCGCGGACGCTCCTGGATCGTGCTGCTCTTCCTGCTCGCGAACCTGCTGCCGCAGGAGGCGCTGCTGTACCCGCTGTACTACATGTTCAAATCGGTCGGACTGTACGACAACGTCTGGTCGGTCATCATCGTGTTCACGGTGATCCAGGCCGCGTTCGGCACGTACCTGCTGTCGTCGGTGTACGGCACCTTCCCCAAGGAGATCCTCGAGGCCGCCTCGCTCGACGGCGCGACCCGCTGGCAGATCCTGTGGCGCGTCGTCTTCCCGATCAGCCGCCCGACGCTGTCGGTGCTGCTCATCTTCTTCTTCATCTGGACGTGGAACGAGTTCCTCATCCCGCTGACGTTCCTCGCGTCGAACGCCAACCAGACCGTCCCGGTCGCGATCAGCGTGCTGCAGGGCGACCGCCTCATGGACGTCACCACCACGAGCGCCTCGGCCCTGCTGGGCATCATCCCGACGCTCATCTTCTTCCTCATCTTCCAGCGCACCCTCACCCGGGGCATCACGGCAGGAGCAGTCAAGTAATGAAGTTCACCGACGGGTTCTGGCAGCTGCGCCCCGGCGTCACCGCGCTGTACGCGCAGGAGGCGTACGACATCGCCGAGACCACCCAGACCCCCGACGGCCCAGGTCTCGTCATCACCGCTCCGACGATGGTGATCTCCAAGCGCGGCGACACCCTCAACCGGCCCGTGCTCACGACCACCCTCTCCTCCCCCGCCGAGGGCGTGATCCGGGTGCGGATCGCCCACCACAACGGCCGGCGGTGGCACGGCGGCTTCGCCCTCCCCGGTGCCGGTGGTGCCACGGCATCCGTGTCGGTGTCGGACGCCGGCGGCGTCCTCGACGCGGGCTCCCTCGTGGCGACGGTCACCCCCGGTGCCCCGTGGGACCTGTCGTTCGCGGTCGACGGACGCCGGGTCACCGGCAGCGGGCACAAGGCGCAGGGATACGTCCAGCTCGCCGAGGGCGCCCAGGTCGACCCGGGGATCGTGAGCAACGCGCGTCAGGGCGGCGGGATGCCGGCGGCATCCGTCTTCGTGCACGAGCAACTCGACCTCGGCGTCGGCGAGCAGATCTACGGACTCGGCGAGCGCTTCGGTCCGCTGGTCAAGAACGGCCAGACGGTCGACGTGTGGAACGCCGACGGCGGCACCTCGAGCGAGCAGGCGTACAAGAACGTGCCGTTCCACCTCTCGAGCAGGGGCTACGGCGTACTCGTCAACGACCCGGGACACGTGTCGTACGAGATCGGCTCGGAGGCGGTCGAGCGCGTGCAGTTCTCGGTGTCGGGCGAACAGCTGGAGTACTTCGTGATCGCGGGGCCCACCCCCAAGGACGTGCTCGGGCGCTACACCGCCCTCACCGGTCGCCCGCCCGTGGTGCCGGCCTGGTCGTACGGACTGTGGCTGTCGACGAGCTTCACGACCGACTACGACGAGCAGACCGTCAACTCCTTCCTCGACGAGATGGCGGCCCGCGAACTGCCCGTGTCGGTCTTCCATTTCGACTGCTTCTGGATGCGCGAGTTCAACTGGTGCGACTTCGAGTGGGACCCGCGGGTGTTCCCCGACCCCGAGGGAATGCTCGGCCGCCTGCACGACAAGGACCTGCGCGTCTGCGTGTGGATCAACCCCTACATCGCCCAGCGCTCCCCCCTGTTCCGCGAGGCGGCCGACCAGGGGTTCCTGGTGAAGCGCGCCGACGGCTCGGTGTGGCAGTGGGACCTCTGGCAGGCGGGCATGGGGCTCGTCGACTTCACGAACCCCGAGGCGACGGCCTGGTACCAGTCGAAACTGCGCGCTCTCGTGGCGCAGGGCGTCGACTGCTTCAAGACCGACTTCGGCGAGCGCATCCCGATCGACGTGGTCTGGGCCGACGGCGCCGACCCCGAGCGCATGCACAACCTCTACACCGACCTCTACAACCGCGCCGTGTACGACGTGCTCACCGAGGCGCGCGGCGAGGGCGATGCCGTGCTCTTCGCCCGCTCGGCGACCGCGGGCGGGCAGAGCATGCCCGTGCACTGGGGCGGCGACTCGACGTCGACCTACACGTCGATGGCCGAGACCCTGCGCGGCGGCCTCTCGCTCGCCCTCTCGGGCTTCGCCTTCTGGAGCCACGACATCGGCGGGTTCGAGGGGATGCCGGATGCCGGCGTCTACAAGCGCTGGACAGCGTTCGGCCTGCTCGGCTCCCACTCGCGGTTCCACGGCTCGAGCTCGTATCGGGTGCCGTGGGCGTTCGACGACGAGGCGGTGGAGGTCACGCGTCGCTTCACGCACCTCAAGATGCGCCTCATGCCCTACCTGTACGCGCAGGGCCTCGACGCGGCCGCCACGGGTGTGCCGCTGATGCGGCCAATGGTGCTCGAGTTCCCCGACGACCCGGCGACGGCGTACCTCGACCGCCAGTACATGCTCGGCTCCGACCTGCTCGTGGCCCCCGTGTTCACCGAGGACGGCGAGGTCGAGTTCTACCTGCCGGCCGGCGAGTGGACCTCGCTGCTCACGGGCGAGACGGTGACCGGCGGCGGGTGGCGGCGGGAGCGGCACGGCTTCGATTCGCTCCCCCTGTACGTGCGCCCCGGAACCGTGCTCCCCTGGGGCGCCCGGGTCGATCGACCCGACTACGACTACCATGACGGATTGCAGCTGCGCGTCTTCGCGGGCGGCACCGGCACCGCGGCCGTCACCGTCACGAATCCCGACGGTCGCACCGAGACCTACACGGCCGACCTCGAGGAGATCACCGCATGACCACGCTGTTCACCCCCCGCGACGACTACCGGGGCTCGGGACTCGTCTTCCCCGCGGACTTCACGTTCGGGTCGGCGACCGCGTCGTACCAGATCGAGGGAGCCGCCGCCGAGGACGGGCGCACCCCCTCGATCTGGGACACGTTCAGCAAGACCCCCGGCAAGGTGTGGAACGGCGACACGGGAGACGTGGCCTGCGACCACTACCACCGCACCGAGGAGGACCTCGACCTGATGGCCGACCTGGGGCTGCAGGCCTACCGGTTCTCGATCGCGTGGCCGCGCATCGTCCCCACGGTGTCCGGCGGGGTGAACCAGGCCGGCGTCGACTTCTACTCGCGTCTCGTCGACGGGCTGCTCGCCCGCGGCATCCGTCCCGTCGCCACGCTGTACCACTGGGATCTGCCGCAGTACCTCGAGGATGCCGGCGGCTGGACCGCGCGCTCCACGACCGACGCCTTCGAGCGGTACGCCGAGATCATGGGCACGGCCCTGGGCGACCGTGTGCACACGTGGACGACGCTCAACGAGCCGTGGTGCTCGGCCTACCTCGGCTACGGTCAGGGCGGGCATGCACCGGGGCGCCACGAACCGGCATCCGCCCTGTCGGCCGTGCACCACCTCAACTTCGCGCACGGGCGCGCGGTGCAGGCGCTGCGGGCGACCTCGACGGGCGACCCGGACTACTCGGTCACGCTGAACTTCCACGTGCTGCGCGGTCAGGGCGACGGTGCGGCCGAGGCGATGCGTCGCATCGATGCCCTCGCGAACCGCGCGTTCACCGGTCCGATGCTGCGCGGCGAGTACCCCGACGATCTGCTCGACGACACATCCTCGGTCACCGACTGGTCGTTCGTGCAGGAGGGCGACCTCGCCACGATCCACCAGCCGATCGACGTGCTGGGAGTCAACTACTACTCGACCGCGACCGTGCGGCTCTGGGACGGCGTCTCGCCGAAGCAGCAGAACGACGGCCACAAGGGCACCGAGGGCGGCACCGCCTGGCCGGGCAGCGATCAGCTCGTCGAGTTCGTCGAGCAGCCGGGCCCGTACACGGCGATGGGCTGGAACATCGCACCCGAGGGACTCGAGGAGCTGCTCGTGTCACTCTCGGAGCAGTTCCCGGAGCAGGCGCTCATGGTCACCGAGAACGGCGCCGCGTTCGACGACGAGGTCTCGGCCGACGGCACCGTTCCCGACCCGGAGCGCACCGACTACCTGCGTCGGCACTTCACCGCGGCGCACCGGGCTCTCGAGCGCGGCGTCGACCTGCGCGGATACTTCGTCTGGTCGTTGCTCGACAACTTCGAATGGGGCTACGGCTACGCCAAGCGGTTCGGCATCGTGCGGGTCGACTTCGACACGCTCGAGCGCACCGTGAAGGACTCCGGTCACTGGTACCGCGAGCTGGTGCGCAACCGCACGATCGCTCCCTGAGCGAGCGCGGTGGGGTCCCGCTGATCCTGGCGGGATCTCACCGATCGCGGTCGTCCCGGCTCTCCCGGTCGTCGCCGCGCGGGCGCTTGCGCGCCGACCACGCGGCGAAGGCGGATGCCGCCGCTCCCGCCGCACGATCGATCGCCTCGGCGGAGCGCGAGATCGCGTCCTGCGCGGCGTCCTGCCATCCGACGCTCGCCGTCGTGTCCCCCCGCCCGCGCGCGGTGTGCTCGGCGATCTCGAAGGCACGGGCGAGCGCGTCGACGGCGTCGCGGTAGTCGGCGAACTCCGCGGGCGTCGGACGCTCCCCCGCCGTGCGCCGCGCCTCCGCCGCACGATTCGCCGCGTGGAAGTATGCCGCCGTCGCCGGCTGCTTCACGTCCGACATCGCCGGGTAGGCGATCTGCAGACCGGGATCGGTCTCGTAGGTCATCCAGCGCGCGACGATCGCATCGTGGTCGGCGCGCAACCGCTCCAGCGGGCGAGGGGCGGATGCCGCGGGGAGCGCGGCGCGGGCCGCGTTCAGGCGCACCTGCTTCGCGCGCACATCGGCCGCGGCCGCCTTCGCATCGCGCTCGGCGTCGCGCAGCATCCGTTTCGCGCTGGCCACGTGCTCCGCCGTCGCCCGGCGTGCGGTGCGTTCGGCTGCGATGCGGGTGTGATCGGCGCGCGCGATCTTCACGGCTGCGCGCTTCTCGACCACCGCGACCTTCGCCGCTCGCAGGTCATGGCGCGCGGCATCCACGGCGAGGCGTCGACCACTGCGCGTGCTGCGACGCCGCAGCCCGACGGCGCCCGCGGTGACACCGCCGGCGCCGACCGCCGCGATCCACCACCACTCCCCGAGGAGCATCAACGGGTCCATCCTCCGATGCTATCGAGCCGCTGGCCGGGGCGCTGAGCAGGACCGGGGAGGGAACCTCACTGAACAGGTGTCGAATCCTTCCGGAAACCCCTGTCCCGGGGGGCCGCACGGGGGTACGTTGATCCTGCTCATCACTCCCCGATGGGCGCACAAGCCCACACCGCCGCACCGACCACGATTCGGTGCGGCACCGACGATGGAGGCCCACATGGGATTCGTAACCACGGAAGACGGCGCGGAGATCTTCTTCAAGGACTGGGGTCCGCGCGACGCCCAGCCCATCATGTTCCACCACGGCTGGCCTCTGTCGTCCGACGACTGGGACGCGCAGATGCTGTTCTTCCTGTCGAAGGGCTTCCGCGTCGTCGCCAGCGACCGTCGCGGTCACGGACGCTCCTCGCAGATCGGCACCGGGCACGACATGGACCACTACGCCAGTGACGCGTCGGCGGTCGTCGAGCACCTCGATCTGCGGAACGCCGTGCACATCGGCCACTCGACCGGAGGCGGCCAGGTCGCCCGCTACGTCGCCAAGTACGGCCAGCCCCAGGGGCGCGTCGCGAAGGCCGTGCTCGTCTCGGCCGTTCCGCCGCTGATGGTGCAGACCGAGGCGAACCCCGAGGGCACGCCGATCTCGGTCTTCGACGGTTTCCGCGAAGCGCTCGCAGCGAACCGCGCCGACTTCTTCCAGCCCGTCGCCTCCGGTCCCTTCTACGGGTTCAACCGCGAGGGCGCAGCCGTCTCCGAGCCCGTCGTCGCCAACTGGTGGCGCCAGGGGATGACCGGCAGCGCGCTCGCGCACTACGAGGGCATCAAGGCGTTCTCCGAGACCGACCAGACCGAGGACCTGAAGTCGATCACGGTTCCGGTGCTGGTGCTGCAGGGCGACGACGACCAGGTCGTGCCGTACAAGGATGCCGCGCTGAAGCAGCACGAGCTCCTGCCGAACTCCGAGCTCAAGATCTACGAGGGTTACCCGCACGGCATGCTCACCACGCACGCCGACGTGATCAACCCCGACATCCTGGCGTTCATCCAGGCGTAGTCGCGGCCGCTCCACACGCAGACGGCGCACCTCGGGATCTCCCGGGGTGCGCCGTTCCGCGTCGTGCCGTGCGACGGCTCGTCGCGTCAGACCAGCGTCTCCTGCCATGCCGCGTGCAACTGGGCGAACTTGCCCGTGCCGCCGATCAGGGCATCGGGGGTGTCGTCCTCGATGATCTCGCCGTGCTCCATCACGAGCACCCGGTCGGCGATCGCGACGGTCGAGAGCCGGTGGGCGATGATGATCGCGGTCCGGTCGGCGAGCAGCGTCTGCAGGGCATCCTGGATCAGCCGCTCCGAGGGGATGTCGAGTGACGCCGTCGCCTCGTCGAGGATCAGCACCGCGGGGTCGGCGAGGAACGCACGGGCGAACGAGATCAGCTGACGCTGACCGGCCGACACGCGGCCACCGCGCTTGTTGACGTCGGTGCCGTAGCCGTCGGGCAGCGCCTCGATGAACCCGTCCGCGCCCACGGCCCGGGCGGCAGCGCGGATCTCGTCGAGCGAGGCGTCGGGTTTGCCGAGTGCGATGTTGTCGGCGACGGTGCCGCTGAACAGGTAGGCCTCCTGCGTGACCATGACGATCGCGCGGCGGAGGTCCTTCGGGTGCAGCGAGCGCAGGTCGACGCCGTCGAGCGTCACCGTACCCTTCGACGGGTCGTAGAAACGCGAGATGAGCTTCGCCAGCGTCGACTTACCCGCACCGGTCGTGCCGACCAGCGCGATCGTCTGCCCCGCGGGGATGTCGAGCGAGAAGTTCGGGAGGATCGTCTTCTCACCGTTGTACCCGAAGGTCACCTCGTCGAACTCGATGTGCCCGCGCGACTCCCACAGGTCGACCGGCTTCTCGGGGTCGGGCACCGTCGGCACCTCCTCGAGCACGCCCGACACCTTCTCGAGCGCGGCGGTGGCCGACTGGTAGGAGTTGAGGAACATCGCGATCTCCTGCATGGGCGCGAAGAAGTTGCGCACGTACAGCACCGCCGACAGCAGCACGCCGACGGTCAGCGCGCCCTCGGCGACGCGCACGCCGCCCCAGAGCACGACGATGCCGAGCGTGAGCGCCGCGACGCCCATCAGGCCGGGCTCGAAGGTGCCGAACAGCATCAGCGAACGGCGGTTGACGTCGCGGTACTCCCCCGAGATCTTCTGGAAGGCGACGTCGTTGCGGGGTTCCTTGCGGAACGCCTTGACCGCGCGGATGCCGGTCATGGTCTCGACGAACTGCACGATCACCTGTGCGCTGATGACGCGCGACTCGCGGTAGACGAGCTGCGACCGCGAGTAGAACCAGCGCATCAGGAAGAACAGCGGAACACCCGCGATCGCGAGGATGAGTCCGGACTGCCAGTCCCAGATGCACAGCGCGATGAAGGTGAACAGGCCGAAGAGCACGCCGGAGACGAGCTCGTTGAGGCCGCCGTCGAGCAGCTCGCGGATCGAGTCGAGGTCGCTCGTCTGACGCGAGATGATGCGCCCGGAGGTGTACGACTCGTGGAACTCGAGGCTCAGACGCTGCGTGTGCAGGAAGATCCGCTTGCGCAGATCGAGCAGCACCGCCTGCGTCAGCTTGGCGGCGATGATGACGTACCAGGCGATCATCACCGCGGCGACGACCCCTGCGAGCAGGTAGACGCCGCCGATCATGAACGTCGGCATCCAGTCGGAGTGCTCGATCACGGCCGGCAGCGCACGGTCGAGCCCGATGCTGATGAGGATGGGGCCCGCGACCTGCAGCGCGGTCGAGATGACGAGCACGACGGCTGCCAGCACGATGCGCGCCTTGAGCGGCCGCACGAGCGAGCCGAGCAGACGCAGCGAGCGCTGCCGGATGGCCCTGCTCTCCTCCTTGGTGTACCGGGAGCGGTCTTCGTCCTGCGTTCCGATGAGGGCGCTCATGACCGCACCTCCTTCTCGGTGATCAGATCTTCGTCGGGCTGCTCGCCGTTCTGGGCGCGGATGCCCGCCTCGATGTCGTGAGCCTCGTCGGCCTCGTCGTCGCGGATCACGGGGATCGCGCCGGTGCGCGCCGCTTCCTCGGCCTCGAGGCTGGAGATGACGTGACGGTAGTGGCGGCTGCTGCGCAGCAGCTCGCTGTGCGTGCCGACGGCGGTGATGCGCCCGGCCTCGAGCAGCGCCACGCGGTCGGCGAGGGCGACGGTCGACGGCCGGTGCGCGACGATCATCGCGGTCGTGTCGGCGAGCACGTGGCGCAGCGCCTCCTCGACGAGCGCTTCGGTGTCGACGTCGAGCGCCGAGAGGGGGTCGTCGAGCACGAGCACCTTCGGCTTCGCGGCGACCGCACGCGCGAGCGCGAGTCGCTGTCGCTGACCGCCCGAGAGACTCAGTCCCTCTTCACCGATGACCGTCTCGACGCCATCGGGCAGCGCGTCGACGAACGATGCCTGGGCGACGTCGAGGGCTTCGCGCAGGACGCGCTCGGCCTCGTCGCTGTGCACGTCGAGCTCGGCGCGACCCAGCAGCACGTTCTCGCGCACGGTCGCCGAGAAGAGCGTCGCGTCCTCGAACGCCATCGCGATGTGCTGGCGCAGTTCGGCCAGCGGCAGGTCGCGCACGTCGACGCCGTCGAGCGTCACGGAACCGCCGGTCACGTCGTAGAGGCGGGTCGGCAGCGTCGTGAGGGTGGTCTTGCCGCTGCCGGTGAGGCCGACCAGCGCCATGGTCTCGCCCGGCCGCAGCACGAGGTCGATGCCGTCGAGCAGGTCGCGCTCCTGCGCGCCGGCGTCCTGGTAGCGGAAATGCGCGTTCTGGAATGCCAGCTCGCCCCGCGGGTTCTCGATGTGCACGGGGTTCTCGGGGTCGGTGATCGTGTTCGTCTCGGAGAAGATCTCGAACACGCGGTCGGTCGCCGTGCGGGCGTCGAGCATGAACGAGAACAGGAAGCCGATCGACTCGATCGGCCAGCGCAGCACCGTCGCCATCGCGAAGAACGCGAACAGTTCGGGCAGGTCGATCGCGCCCTGCGAGATGAGCCAGATCCCCGACATGAGGCTGAGACCGAAGGCGATCTGCGGCATGAGGTCGAGCCAGAACCAGATCGAGGCGATCGCCCCGGCCTTGCTCATCTCGGTCTCGCGCAGCGTCTCGGCCTGGCGGCTGAAGCGGCTCAGCGCATGCTTACCGCGCCCGAACGCCTTGAGCACACGGATGCCGTGCACGCTCTCCTCGACGCTCGTGGCGAGGTCGCCCGCCTGGTCCTGGCTCCGGCGGGTGAGGGCCCCGTAGCGCTTCTCGAAGAGGTAGCCGCGGATCCACAGCGGGATCGCGGTGACGATGAAGATCGTGCCCAGCAGCCAGTGCCACCGGAACAGGAGTGCCGCTCCGATGATGATCGTGAGGATGTTCACCACGAGCAGCACGAGACCGAAGGCGAGCCAGCGGCGGATGAGGCCGATGTCCTGCATCATGCGGCTCAGCAACTGGCCCGACTGCCAGCGGTCGTGGAACGCCACGGGCAGGGTCTGCAGGCGCGCGTAGAGATCGGTGCGCATGCGGTACTCGACCTCGGTCGAGGGCTTGAGCACGAACTGGCGGCGCAGGAACACCATCAGGGCTTCACCGAGGGCGAGGCCGAGAACGGCGACCGCGCCCCAGACGATCGCTCCGAGCTCGCCGGTCTGCACAGGGCCCTGGATGATCTGCTCGAGGACGATCGGGATCATCAGCGCGATGATCGCCGCGGCGAGCGCGCTGGCGGCACCGCCGGCGAGCCGCCAGATGACGGGACGGACGAAGGGCTTGAGACGCCACAGCGCTGCGGCGGTCGACAGGGAGGAGGAAGCGGGGGGATTCTGCGAGGAAGACATGTCTCTCAGACGGTTCGTGCGGAAGAGGTTGCGGAGCAGGCGGACGCCGAGCGGTCTCGGTGAGTGCAGCGGACTCGTCGAGTCCGGCGTCCGGCGGGGAAGAGGCGGGGCGCGGAGCGCGGTGCGGCTCTAGTGGAACGTGCGCACCGGAGTCGTGCCGAGAGCTGCGATCTGCGTGACCAGGATCGTGGTCATGGTGTCCTCCTCAGGGCTCGGCGGTGTCGTCCGGTCGGTGCGACAGCCCTCCAGCCTATTGCTGTGAACAAGCTGTGCGCAAGAGGAATTCCTCCTTTCCTCTCGCGCGACCCGTCGGCCCCGGTCTCTCAGCGCGCGATCTCTTCGCGTGCGAGCAGGCGCTTCTTCACGTCGAGTCCCCAGGCGAAGCCGCCGAGGGTGCCGTCGGTACGCAGCACCCGGTGGCACGGCACGAACAGCGCCGGGGCGTTGCGCGCGCAGATCGATGCCGCGGCCCGCACGGCGCGCGGGTTGTCGAGCACGGCGGCGAAGGAGGTGTACGTGAGCGGAGCGCCCGGGGCGATCTCCCGCAGCGCGGCCCAGCCCGACAGCTGCAGCGAGGTGCCCGTCTGACGCACGGGCACGGCGTCGATCGCCGCGAGGTCGCCCGCATAATACGCCTGCACGGCCGACGCTGCTTCGGTCTCGCCCTCGCGCACCTCTGCCGGGCGCACCGCCGCCGCGAGCCTTCCGAGGATCGCCCCGCGGTCGGCCGTCCAACCGGACGCCAGCACGCGCTGCTCGTCGTCGGCGAGGATGGTGAACGCCCCGTCGGGAGTGTCGATGGTCTGGATGAGGGCGGTCATGGGGTCTCCTTCGTGATCGGTGTCGTCGTGATCGGTGTCGTCGTCGCGCGCTTCGCCGAGCGGACGGGGGCCGCGCGCCAGAGGTGCGCGGTGAGGTAGCTCCGCCACGGAGCCGTCCGCTCCGCCCACGCCGTCAGGGCACGCGGTTCGCCCGGGAGACCGGAGGCCGCGGCCCCGGCTCGCATCGCGACGTCACCCGGGAGCAGGATGTCGGGGTCTCCGAGCACCCGCATGCGCACGTAGTCGGCCGTCCACGGCCCGATGCCCGGCATCGCGAGGAGCGCGGCCCGCTGCTCGGCCCCATCGTCACCGACCGTGAGGGTGAGCGAGCCGTCCGCCAGCGCGGCAGCGGCACCGGTGATGGCACGGATGCGGGCGGCCGGCCCCCGCAGCACCTCGGAGCCGTGCTCGGCGATCGCGGTCATGGTCGGGAAGAGCACACCGTCGTCGGTGCGCTCTCCGAGGGCGTCGGCGAGCGCGGTCAGCGCCGTACGGGCGGCGACGACCGTGATCTGCTGACCGACCATCGCGCGGATGAGCATCTCGTGGGGATCGGCCGCTCCCGGCACTCGGATCCCCGGGGTCGCGGCGACCAGCGGCGCGAGCTCGGGGTGCGCACCGAGCGCGTCGTCGACGGCCCGCGGGTCGGCATCCAGATCGAACAGGCGCCGCACCGTGCCCACCAGGGGCGCGAGATCACCCAGCTGCGTGACCCGGGCGCGCAGATGCAGTCGCTCGGCGGCATCCTGCCGCACCTCGAACCACGCCGGCCCTCCGCTCATGCGCAGGTGCCGTGCGAACGAGGTCTCGGTGGCCACCTCGACCCCGGGCAATGCGCGGGCCGCCATCCAGGCGAAGACGCCCGAGGCATCGAGCGGCCCGCGGAAGGGCAGCACGAGGTCGATCGTGCCGGGAGCTGCGGCCATCGGCATCCGTCGTCGCGCGCGCAGCTCGCTGGGCGTGAGGGCGAAGACCTCGCGGATCGTGTCGTTGCACTGCCGGATGCTGGCGAACCCCGCCGAGAACGCCACGTCGGAGACGGGCATGTCGGTTCCGACGAGCAACATGCGCGCCGTGTGGGCACGGTGCGCCCGGGCGAGGGCCAGCGGCCCGGCACCGAGCTCGCTCACCAGCACCCGGTTCAGATGCCGGCTCGAGTACCCGAGCCGCGCGGCGAGGCCGGACACTCCCTCGCGTTCCACCACGCCCGCGGAGATGAGTCGCATCGCACGGGCCGCGGCGTCACCGCGCAGATTCCAAGCCGGCGACCCGGGCGCCGCCTCGGGGAGACAGCGCTTGCATGCCCGGTAGCCCGCCTCGTGCGCCGCGGCGCTCGTCGGGTAGAACGTCACGTTCTCGGGCTTCGGCGTGCGCGCCGGGCAGCTCGGCCGGCAGTAGATGCCCGTCGATCGCACGGCCGTCACGAACTGCCCGTCGAAACGGGTGTCGCGTGCGTCGATCGCGCGATACCGCTCGTCGAAGTCGGTCACGGGGAGGCTCATGACTCCATGCTGTCACGGGCCTCCGACATCGACTGGCGGAAATCGGACATCACGGTGAGAGGTCACGACACGTCGCATCCGCGCGGCGCGAGACGGCGTGTCGTGACTCCTCACGCCGGCCGCCGATCGCCGATCTCCGATCGCCGAGAGACCGGACGGACCGAGGCCCCCACCCGCGGTCTGCGGATGAGGGCCTCGAGGGAACTGCGGATGCTCAGTGGAAGAAGTGGCGCTCTCCCGTGAAGAACATCGTGACGCCGGCCTTGCGGGCCGCATCCACGACCTCCTCGTCGCGCACCGAGCCACCCGGCTGCACGATCGCGGTCACACCGGCGTCGATGAGCACCTGGGCGCCGTCGGCGAACGGGAAGAACGCGTCGGATGCCGCGACCGAACCGCCCGCGCGCTCGCCCGCGCGCTCGACCGCGAGGCGGCACGAGTCGACGCGGTTGACCTGGCCCATGCCGACGCCGACCGTGGCGTTGTCCTTCGCGAGCACGATCGCGTTCGACTTGACGGCGCGGCACGCCTTCCACGCGAAGATCAGGTTCTCCATCTCGAGGTCGCTCGGGCGCTCACCGGAGACGAGCTCCCAGTTCTTGGCGACCGAGACGATGTCGTCGGGGAACCGGTCGGCGTCCTGCAGCAGGAGTCCGCCCGAGACCAGGCGCACGTCCATGCGCTCCTGCTGCCAGTCCTCCGGCAGCTGCAGCAGACGCAGGTTCTTCTTCGCCTTGAACACCTCGAGGGCGGCGGGCTCGAACGCGGGGGCGACGATGACCTCGGTGAAGATGTCCTTGAGGTTCTCGGCCATCTTGAGCGTCACGGTGCCGTTCGCGGCGATCACTCCGCCGTACGCCGAGACCGGGTCGCACTCGTGCGCGCGCAGGTGCGCGCTGGCGATCGGGTCGAGGGCGTTCGGAGCGGTCGTCGCGATGCCGCACGGGTTGGCATGCTTGATGATCGCGACGGCCGGCTTGATCATGTCGTAGGCGGCGCGCAGGGCGGCATCCGCGTCGACGTAGTTGTTGTACGACATCTCCTTGCCCTGCAGCTGCGTGGCCTGGGCGATGCCGTGACCGCCCGCGCGCGTGTAGATCGCACCGCGCTGGTGGGAGTTCTCGCCGTAGCGGAGCGTCGCGAGGCGCTCGGCCTGGATCGTCAGGTGCGCCGGCAGGTCGCCGTCGTCCTGGAGGGTGCCCTCGGCGAACCACGACGCGACGGCCGTGTCGTAGGCGGCGGTGTGCGCGAACGCGCGGGCCGCGAGCTCGCGCCGCTGCGACAGCGAGGTGCCGCCCTCGGCGATCGCCGAGATGATCCCGGGGTACGACTGCGGCGAGACGACGATCGCCACGTTCGCGTGGTTCTTGGCGGCGGCGCGCACCATGGCGGGCCCGCCGATGTCGATCTGCTCCACGACGTCGTCGCCCTGGGCGCCCGAGGCGACGGTCTCGACGAACGGGTACAGGTTCACCACGACGAGCTCGAACGGTGCGATGTCGAGGTCGGCGAGCTGACGCTCGTGGTCCTCGAGGCGCAGGTCGGCGAGCAGGCCGCCGTGGATCTTCGGGTGCAGGGTCTTGACGCGACCGTCGAGCATCTCGGCGACACCGGTCACCGCGGCGACGTCGGTCACCTCGAAGCCGGCCTCGCGGATGGTCGCCGCGGTCGAACCGGTCGACACGATCTGCACGCCGGAGTCGGCGAGCGCCTTCGCGAGGACGAGCAGATCGGTCTTGTCGCTCACCGAGACGAGCGCCCGGCGGATCGGCACCGTGTCGCGATCGCGGTACAGCGAGGGGTCGTGGCGGGGGCCGGCCATGGTGATGCTCCTTCGTGCGTCGGGCGTGAGAGGGGAGGAAGAGGATCAGGAAGCGGCGTCGAGCGCGAGCTCGCCGGTCGCGATGCGCCGCACGACATCGATCAGCAGGCGGCGCTCGACGGGCTTGATGCGGTCGTGCAGGGTGTGCTCGGTGTCGCCGTCGAGGATCGGCACGCGCTCCTGCGCGAGGATCGGTCCGGTGTCGACGCCGTCGTCGACGACGATCACGCTGGCGCCCGTCTCGGCGACGCCGGCGGCGAGCGCATCGCGCACCCCGTGCGCGCCCGGGAACTCCGGCAGGTAGGCCGGGTGGGTGTTCACGAGACGCGGGGAGAACTGCGCCACGAGGGATGCGGGCAGCAGGCGCATGAGACCGCTGAGCACGACGAGGTCGGGGTTCCAGACGGCGAGCTGGCGGCCGAGCTCCTCGCCCCAGGCCTCGCGGCTCTCGTGCTCGTGCCACGGCACGGTGAAGCTGGGGATGCCGAACTCCTCGGCGTGGGCCAGGCCGTCGGCCTCGCGGTCGGCGCCCACGACGACCACCCGCGCGGGAAAGTCCGGGTGGCGGGCGGCCTCGAGGAGGGCACGAAGATTCGAGCCGGTGCCCGAGATGAGAACGGCGACCGTGAGCACGCGCCCAGTCTACCGGGGCGCGGGAGGGCGCCCCTCCCCGGTGACGTCGTCGAGCGGAGCCGTCTCCGCGAAGGGCAGAGGGGCGGCATCCGCTGGTGTATCGGCGGATCCGGCAGACGGCGTGGGCGATGCCGCGTCGCCGATCAGATCGTCGAGATCGGATGCCGTCATCTCGGCGACCCAGCGATCGGTGCGCTCCTCGGCGAGCTCGTCGCGGTTGCGCGGCGACAGCAGCAGGATCGCGGCGCCCAGCAGCACCTCTCCCCCGAGGGCGAGCGCGAAGGCGCCGACCGACGGGCCGGTCTCGGCCAGACGCCCCGGACCGATCGACCCGCTGGTGAGCAGCGCGGCGAGGGCGGCGACACCCGCGGTCACGGCGCCCATGCCGACGGCGATCACGGCGCGCGGCAGCATCCGCAGCGGCGTCCCCTCCCACACCAGGCGAGAGCGCACGGCCCAGCCGGCCACGGCACCGGCGGCGACCGGCAGCAGCACGACGATGAGCATCCAGATCGAGCTGTTCTCGGGCAGCAGCCCCAGCACCGGGATGCCGGGCACGACGCCGAGCTGCGTGCCCGCCGGAGACACCGCGGTACCGACGCCCACGGCGAATCCGGGTCCGGCGATCCACGACGCCGTCCAGACGAGGAGCGTCGGCAGGTAGAGGAACTGGGCGAGGGTGATCACGACCGCGCCGAGCACGTCGACACGTGCGGCCTGGAAGAGGGCGACGACCTCACCGCCGCGGAACAGCGTGAGGAGGGCGAGCGCTGCGGCCGAGACGCCGAGCACGGCGACGAGGGCGAACGCCGCTCCCCGCACGATGGCCGCGGGCACCGGGGTCCACTCGGTCCAGGCATCCAGACGGTCGTGGATCGCATCGATCGGCCCGCCGTCGCCGTCCTCCCAGACCACGCGCACCGCTCCGCACACCGCACCCGCGAGGTACACGGCCGCGGGCAGCAGGATCGCGAGGAGCAGGGAGGTCTTCGCCGCGTCGAGACGCGAGGTGAGGGCGACGCCGGCGGCGATCGCGGCGAACACGACCGTGCCCGAGAGCACACCGGTCACCCACGAGCCGGCGTTCGCGGCTCGCGCGCCCGAGCGCGCCGCGAACAGCAGGGTGAAGACCAGGAGGGCGAGCGGGGCGACCGAGACGGTGAAGGACGCCGCCGCCGCCGGAACACCGACCGCGACCAGCGCCGCGTCCGCGATCGTGATGTCGAGCGGTACCCCGTGCCCGAACGCCCACAGCGTGCCGGTCAGCGGCCAGAGCGCACCCCAGTCGGCCGCGGCGCCGAAGGCGAGGGTCCACAGCAGGGTCAGCGGCGCCAGGAGCACGGCGAGTCCGACGGCGGCCGCGATGGCGGCGTCGAACGCGGCGAGGAGGGCGACGAGAAGGCGTTGCATAGCCTTTCGAGACTACGACGAGAATCCGGGCGGATGCCGGTGGGCGCGCGCGGCGCGGGAGAGACGATATCGTCTCATCCGGAGGTTCACCCGAATGACAACTGCCCCGTCCCCCGCACCCACCGCCGCTGAGCCGAAGAACGCCCTGGATCGTTTCTTCGAGATCACCAAGCGCGGTTCCACCTTCGGCACCGAGATCCGGGGTGGCCTGGTGACGTTCGTCACGATGGCGTACATCGTGATCCTCAACCCGATCATCCTCGCGACGCCCGACGTCGACGGCAACGTGCTGTCCGGTTCCGCGGTCGCCGCCGCCACCGCGCTCACCGCCGGTGTGATGACGATCCTGTTCGGCGTGATCACGCGTCTGCCGTTCGCGTTCGCCGCCGGACTCGGCATCAACGCCTTCATCGCCTTCTCGGTCGTCGGCTCGGTGACCTGGCCCGAGGCCATGGCGCTCGTCATGATCAACGGTGTCATCATCGTGCTGCTGGCCGCGACCGGCCTGCGCAAGATGATCTTCGACGCCGTTCCCGTGCAGCTCAAGCTCGCGATCACGGTCGGCATCGGCCTCTTCATCGCCTTCATCGGCTTCGTGAACGCCGGTTTCGTGACCGCGACCGGCAACGCCTCGCCGCCCGTCGACCTCGGCATCGGTGGCTCCGTAGCCTCCATCCCGACCCTGCTCTTCGTCGTCACGCTGCTCATCGGCGGCGTGCTGACCGCGCTGCGCGTCAAGGGTGCGATCCTCATCGCCCTCGTCGGCGGCACCGTGCTCGGCGGCATCGTCAACCTCATCTGGCCGTTCGGCCTCGACTTCGGCTTCACCGGCTCGATCGTGGGCCTGCCCGACCTCAGCCTGGTCGGCCAGGTCGACTTCGGCTTCGACCTGCAGAAGGTCAGCATCGTCGCCCTCGTGATGTTCGTGTTCACGCTGCTGTTCTCGAACTTCTTCGACGCCATGGGCACCATGACGGGCCTCGCGAAGGAGGCCGACCTCGCCGACGAGAAGGGCGACTTCCCGCGCATCAAGTCCGCGCTCGTCGTCGAGGGCATCGGCGCGATCGCCGGTGGTGGCACCTCGTCGTCGTCGGCGACGGTCTTCGTCGAGTCGGGCGCCGGCATCGGCGAGGGCGCACGCACCGGATTCGCCACGCTCATCACGGGTGCGATGTTCCTGGTCGCGATGTTCTTCACCCCGCTGACCTCGCTCGTGCCCGGCGCCGTCGCGGCCGCCGCACTCGTGCTCGTCGGTGCGATGATGCTCGCTCAGATCAAGAACATCGATCTCAGCGACTTCCGCGTGCTGCTTCCGGTCTTCCTCACCGCCACGGTCATGCCGATGACCTACTCGATCGCCAACGGCATCGGCGCCGGCTTCATCAGCTGGATCGTCGTGAACGCCTTCTCCGGTCGCGCCAAGACGATCCACCCGCTGCTCTGGGTGGTCGGCGCGGGCTTCGTGATCTTCTTCGCCCGCGGGCCGATCGAGGCACTGTTCGGCATCGGCATCTGAGAGCGAGTCGACGGAGGGGCGGATGCTGCGGCATCCGCCCCTCTTTCGTGTCCGGAAGTCCCGTAGCGCGGGCCATCGCGCGGTGGTAGACCGGAATCCATGGATGCCGACGCGCAGCGGTACGTCACCGACGGCGGTCTCGAGACCGACCTGATCTTCCATCACGGCATCGATCTGCCGGAGTTCGCGGCCTTCGTGCTGCTCGACTCTCGCCGCGGACGGCGCCTGTTCCGGGAGTACTATCGCGCCTACGGCGACATCGCCCGCGCGAACGGCGCGGGCCTGCGCCTCGAATCGGCGACGTGGCGTGCGAGCGCCGACTGGGGTGCGCGGCTCGGATACGACGCGACGGCACTCGATCGGATCAACCGCGAGGCGGTGTCCCTGATGCGCGCGGTCGCGGAGGACTACGCCGACCTGCCCGATGTACGCCTGGTGGGAATGCTCGGCCCCCGAGGCGATGGGTACCGCCCCGGGACGTGGGATCCGACGACCGGAGCCGACGATGCGCTGACCTATCACCGTCCGCAGGTGCAGTCCTTGACCGCGGCGGGCGTCGACATCATCGCGGCGTACACGCTCTCCGACGCGGCCGAGGCGATCGGGATCGTGCGGGCGGCACGCGACGAGGGCATCCCCGTCGAGATCTCGTTCACCGTGGAGACGGACGGCCGCCTCGCGACGGGGAGCACGCTCGCCGAAACGATCGATCTGGTCGACGCGGGCTCACCCGCCGACGGCTATCTCCTCAACTGCGCGCATCCCGACCACTTCGCGCACGCCCTCGACGCGGCGACGGTGCCGAGGATCGTCGGACTCCGCCCCAATGCGTCGCGTCGGTCGCACGCAGAACTCGACGAGTCCGAGACCATCGACGAGGGCGACCCGGCAGACCTGGCGATCGCCGTGGCCGCCCTGGCCGAGCGGATGCCGTCGGTCCGGGTGATCGGCGGATGCTGCGGCACCGACGCCCGGCACGTCGCCCTCATGTGGGACGCCCTGGTCGAACACTGACGGGGCTCCCCGGGCATGAAAGAAGGCCCCGGGGTGGAGCCCGGGGCCTTCTCCTACAGCTTAGCGCTTAGAGCGACTCGACGATCGCGCGCATCAGGTCGGCGGTCTCGGACGGCGTCTTGCCGACCTTGACCCCGGCGGCCTCGAGGGCCTCCTTCTTGGCCTGAGCGGTTCCGGCCGAACCGGAGACGATCGCACCGGCGTGACCCATGGTCTTGCCCTCGGGAGCCGTGAAGCCCGCGACGTAGCCGACGACCGGCTTGGTGACGTGCGCCTTGATGTACTCGGCCGCACGCTCCTCGGCGTCGCCGCCGATCTCGCCGATCATGACGATGGCCTTCGTCTCGGGGTCGGCCTCGAACGCGGCGAGCGCGTCGATGTGCGTCGTGCCGATGACCGGGTCTCCGCCGATGCCGATGGCGGTCGAGAAGCCCAGGTCGCGCAGCTCGAACATCATCTGGTAGGTCAGGGTGCCCGACTTCGACACGAGGCCGATCGGTCCCTTGCCCGTGATGTTCGCGGGCGTGATGCCGACGAGCGCCTCACCGGGGGTGATGATGCCGGGGCAGTTCGGCCCGATGATGCGGGTCTTGTTGCCCTTGCTCTGGGCGTAGGCCCAGGCCTCGGCGGAGTCACCGACGGGCACGCCCTCGGTGATCACGACGAGCAGCGGGATCTCGGCGTCGATGGCCTCGACCATCGCGCTCTTCGTGAAGGCGCCCGGCACGAAGGCGATCGACACGTCGGCGCCGGTCTCCTTCATCGCCTCGGCGACCGAGGCGAAGACGGGCAGCTCGACGGCGTTGCCGTCCTTGTCGGTGTGCGAGACCGTGGTGCCGGCCTTGCGGGCGTTGACGCCACCGACGACCTGCGTGCCGGCCTTGAGCATGAGCGCCGTGTGCTTGGTGCCCTCGCCGCCGGTGATGCCCTGGACGATGACCTTGGAGTCCTTGTTGAGGTAGATCGACATTCTTCTAGTCCTTCAGTCTCAAGCGTTGGCGAGCTCGGCGGCCTTGTCGGCGCCCTCGTCCATGGTGGCGGCCAGGGTCACGAGCGGGTGCGCGTACTCGGCGAGGATCGCGCGACCCTCGTCGACGCGGTTGCCGTCGAGGCGCACGACGAGCGGCTTGGATGCCGTGGCACCCAGCGTCTCGAGCGCGCCCTTGATGCCGTTGGCGACGGCGTCGCACGCCGTGATGCCGCCGAACACGTTGACGAAGACGCTCTTGACCTGCGGGTCGCCGAGGATGACGTCGAGACCGGCGGCCATGACCTCGGCCGAGGCGCCGCCGCCGATGTCGAGGAAGTTGGCGGGCTTGACGCCGTTGTGGTTCTCACCGGCGTAGGCGACGACGTCGAGCGTCGACATGACGAGTCCCGCGCCGTTGCCGATGATGCCGACCTCGCCGTCGAGCTTCACGTAGTTAAGACCCGATGCCTTGGCCTTGGCCTCGAGCGGGTCGGCGGCATCCTTGTCTTCCAGAGCCTCGTGCTCGGGGTGACGGATCTCCGACGCGTTGTCGTCGAGGGTGACCTTGCCGTCGAGTGCGATGATGTCGCCCTCTTCGGTGCGCACGAGCGGGTTGACCTCGACGAGCGTCGCGTCCTCGCCCTTGTAGACGTCGAAGAGCTTCACGAAGACGTCGGAGACCTTCTCGACGAGGTCCTCGGGGAAGTTCGCGGCGCGCGCGATCTCGACGGCCTTCTCCTTGTCGATACCCGTGAGCGGGTTCACCTCGACGCGGGCGAGGGCCTCGGGGCGCTCGACGGCGAGCTCTTCGATCTCCATGCCGCCCTCGACCGAGCAGAGGCTCAGGTAGGAGCGGTTGGCGCGGTCGAGCAGCACGGAGAAGTAGAACTCCTCGGCGATGCGGGCGCCCTGGGCGACCATGACGCGCTTGACGATGTGGCCCTTGATGTCGAGGCCGAGGATGGCCTTGGCCGCCTCGTAGGCCTCTTCGGGGGTCTTGGCGACCTTGACGCCGCCGGCCTTGCCACGACCACCGGTCTTGACCTGCGCCTTGACGACGACGACGCCGCCGATCTTCTCCGCGGCTGCCTTCACCTCCTCGGGGGTGTCGGCGACGATGCCGGCGAGAACCGGCACTCCGTACTTCTCGAAAACGTCTCGTGCCTGGTACTCGTACAGATCCACTGTGGTTCCTTCACTGGGCTGCTGTCTGGTAATTCTCTCGATGTCGAGACATCGACCAGTCCCCCAGCCTACTACCTCGGACTGGACGCTCCTGCGGGCCCGGATGCTCCGCCGGGGCCCGCCCGCGTCACACCATCCGCATGCTCGACAGCGCGAGGTCTAGGCTCGTGCCATGCACGAATCCGCTGAACTGCGCACCGGCGTCGTGGCCGCTGCCCTCGAGCTCTTCGACACGCAGGGCTTCGATCAGACCTCGGTCGAGCAGATCGCGAAGGCGGCCGGCGTCTCGCGATCCACCTTCTTCCGCCAGTTCGGCGGTAAGGAGGACGTCGTCTTCGCCGACCACGAGGCACTGCTGGAGCGCCTGCGGGTGTTCCTCGCCGAGGGACACGACGATCCGTGGGGCGCGGTGTGCGCGGCATCCGAGTCGGTCTTCTCGCACTTCGCCCACGACCCCGAGCTCGCCCGCCGCCGCTATCGGATCGTGCGCGAGGTCCCGGTGCTGCGCGAGCGCGAGATCATCACGGTGTTCCGCTACGAGCGCCTGTTCGACGAGTACCTGCGCGGGGCCCTCCCCGGCGTCGACCCGCTCGACGCGGTCGGCTTCGCTGCCCTGGTGACCGCGGTGCACAACCACGTGCTGCGCCAGCTGCTGCGCGGCACGAAGAAGGTGCCTCTCGCGACCCTGCAGGCGGCACTGGCGGACGTGCGCCGTCGCTACGGCGTGCCGGCGGATGCCACGGCGAGCGCTCCCGACGATGTCGTCGTCGCCGTGTTCCCGCGGTCGATGCCGGTCGCCGAGGTCACGCGGCGCCTGCGCTCGCAGCTCGACTGAGCGCTCTGCGGCGGGTCCCTCGGGCAGGGTTCCGCTTTCGCGCTCCCGGAGTCGTGGAACTCAGTTTCGAGGAGTACGATACCTGGTGCCACGAAGGAGCCCCATGAGCATCGATTCCTCCCCCCTGCCCGGCGAGCGCGTCTCGTCGTACGACGTCACGGGACGGCAGGGCAGCGACTACTACGCCGTGTTCGCCGACATCCCGGATGCCGATCGTGCCGCCTGGGAACGCGCGCAGGCGTACGTCAACGAGGTCGCCCCGCAGATGGCCGACGCCTGGGACCGGGCCGAGTACCCGCTGACCGCCGCTCGCCGCCTGGGCGAGATGGATCTGGTCGTCGACGGCGTCGAGCACCCCGCCCTCACGCGTCTCTCCCCTCTCGCCGCCGGACTGGTCAACATGGAGGTCTCGCGAGGCGACGGCTCCCTCGGCACGATCCTCGCGGTGCAGGGTGGTCTCGCGCTCCGCACCCTCGCACTGTTCGGCTCGCCCGCGCAGCAGGAGAAATGGCTGACGGCCCTCGCCGACGCGAGCGTGCTGGGGTCCTTCGCCCTCACCGAGCCCGACCACGGGTCGGACTCGGTCTCACTCGAGACGGTCGCGCGCCGCGACGGCGACGCCTGGGTCATCAGCGGCACGAAGAAGTGGATCGGCAACGGGGCATCCGGCGGGATCACCTTCGTCTGGGCGCGCGTCGACGACGAATCCGCCGACGAGCACGGCGCCGTGCGCTGCTTCCTCGTCGAGCAGGACACCCCCGGATACACCGGCACCGTCATCCGCGGAAAGGCGTCGCTGCGTGCGATCCACCAGGCGCACATCCGCCTGGACGACGTGCGCGTTCCCCTCGACGCCGTGCTCCCCGGAACGCACAGCTTCAAGGATGCGTCGGTCGTGCTCTACGCGACCCGCTCCGGCGTCGCCTGGTCGGCACTCGGCCACGCCACCGCCTGCTACGAGGCCGCCCTGGCGTACGCGACCCAGCGCGTGCAGTTCGGCAAGCCGCTCGCGAAGTTCCAGATGGTGCAGGAGCGCCTCACCCACATGCTCGAGGACCTCACCGCGATGCAGCTCTACTGCCGCCGGATGGCCGACCTCGAGACGGCGGGCGCGTTGCGTCCGACGCAGGCGTCGCTCGCGAAGTTCCACAACACCCGCGCCGCACGCCGCATCGCCTCGACCGCCCGCGACCTGCTCGGGGGCAACGGCATCCTGCTCGAGAACGGCGTGATGCAGCACCTCGCCGACATCGAGGCGATCCACACCTACGAGGGCACGGAGAGCGTGCAGGCGCTGCTTCTCGGGCGCGACATCACCGGGATGAGCGCGTTCGCCTGACGGTGGAGGACGGATGCCGGCGAGCGGCGCTCAGTCGCAGCCGCAGCCGCCCGACGGCGTCTTGACCATGAAGCACACGTCGCACACACCGTAGTCGCGCTCGGTCACCGGCTTCGGCGCCTTCTCGCGCGGCACCGACGGCGTGCGCGGGGTCGAGGAACGCTTCGCCGCACGCGCGGGGACGGAGGGCGCGTACTCGCTCGGGTGGGTGACGTAGAAGTACGGCGCACGCCCCTCGCTGGGCTGCAGGCGCAGCGGGGTGGAGCCGACGACGATCGTCTCGTCCTCGGCGAACCCGTTCGTGTAGGTGCGCCCGATGTGGAGCGAGGCGTGGTCGCCGCGGCGCAGGGCCTCGATGTAGCGGCCGCGGTCGATGAACGAGGTCACACCCACGGCGTCGACGATCGCGCCGATGAACTCGTGGTTCACCGGGTCGATGCGGTGCGCGCGCAGCGCCTCCGCGAGGGAGCGGTAGGGACGGGAGGTGCCGGTCGGGGTCGGGCCCTGTACTTCGTTCATCCCTTCCAGGATCGCACGATCCCGGGGCCGTCTCGACCGCTTCCGCTCCCCGCCCCCGGCGCGGGCCGTGCAAGACTGGCGGCATGGTGCGGGCGACGATCATCGGCAGCGGGCCCAACGGTCTGGCGAGCGCCGTGTCGCTCGCCAGGGCAGGGTACGAGGTGCGGGTACTCGAGGCGTCCGACACGATCGGTGGCGGCGTGCGCACGACCGACGGCATCCTTCCCGGCTTCCGCCACGACGTCTGCTCCGCCGTGCACCCGGCGGCACTCGCCTCGCCGTTCTTCCGCGCCTTCGGCCTCGCCGACCGCATCGACTGGATCCGTCCCGAGATCTCCTACGCCCATCCGCTCGACGGCGGCCGTGCGGCGATCGCCTGGCGCGGCATCGAGAAGACGTCCGCCGCCCTCGGGGCCGACCGTGATGCATGGCTCGCTCGACTGCGGCCGCTGAGCGGGCACATCGACGGGGTCGTCGATTTCACCGGCCATCAGATCCCGCGCTGGCCGCACGAGCCGCTCACCGCCGCGCGTTACGCCCTGCGGATGCTCGACCAGGGCACACCGCTCGCCTCGCGCGCCTTCCGCACCCCGGAGGCGGCGGCCCTGATCACGGGCGTGCTCGCGCACGCCAATACGCCCGTTCCCTCGCTCCCCGGCGCGGCGGCCGGGCTTCTGCTCGCCGCCCTCGGTCACGCACAGGGCTGGATGTATCCGCGCGGGGGCGCCCAGCGGATCGCCGACGCGCTCGTCGCCGACCTCGAGGCGCACGGCGGTCGCGTCGAGACGGGGCTGCACGTGCGCGACCTCGGCATCCTCGACTGGGGCGATCCCGCGCGCGGCGACCTGCTCCTGCTGAACACCTCGCCGCGTCTCGCCCTGACCCACCCCGGAATCCCCGCCGGGTACGCTCGCGCACTCTCCCGCTACCGGTACGGGCCGGCCGCGGCGAAGGTCGACTTCGAGCTCGACGGACCGGTGCCGTGGGCGAACGCCGACGTGGCGCAGTCGCCGACCGTGCACCTCGGCGGCACACGTGAGGAGGTGCGGGCGAGTGAGAACGCCGTCGCCCGTGGGCGGGTGAGCGAGCGCCCGTACGTGCTCGCGGTCCAGCCCTCCGTCTTCGACGCCACCCGCGCACCCGAGGGCAAGGCCGTGTTGTGGACCTACATCCACGTTCCCCTCGACTCGGACCTCGACGCGACCGAGCTGATCACGCGTCAGGTCGAGCGCTTCGCCCCGGGGTTCCGAGACCGCATCCTCGCGCACCGCTCGGTGCCGGCATCCGCACGCGAGGCCGTCAACCCGGCCGAGATCCGTGGCGACGTGCTCGGCGGGGCGTTCACGATGCGGCAGGCGCTGCAGCGGCCGACGCTCTCCGCAGCCCCGTGGCGCACGCCGATGCCCGGCGTCTATCTCGCCTCCGCCGCGACCCCGCCCGGGCCCGGCGTCAACGGCATGTCGGGATGGCTCGCCGCCCGCACGGCCCTCGCCGACGCCGGCGAGCCGCACGAGCTCGGCGACCTCTTCCCCTGACGCCCCATTCCCGTGAGGGGTCAGGACACGCCGCGCCTCGCGGCGCCGGCGCGGCATGTCGTGACTCCTCGCGTCCCCTTCCGCCGCGCGCACGTGCTCGCCAGGATGGAGGCATGCGCTACGACATCCCCGCCCCGATGCTCGCGAAGGCCGCGGCGACCGTGCCCGATCCGGCGAAGACGCCCGGCGGCCTGCTCTTCGAACCCAAGTGGGACGGGTTCCGCGGCCTCATCGCGTGGGACGGCGAGACCGTCGAGATCGGATCCCGCGGAGCCAAGCCGCTCACCCGATACTTCCCGGAACTGGTGGAGGCGATCCCGGAGCTGCTCCCCCGCCCGTGCCTGCTCGACGGCGAGATCGTCGTCGCGACCGGCGCGGAAGGAGAGCAGCGTCTCGACTGGGAGGCGCTCAGCCAGCGCATCCACCCCGCAGCCTCCCGCGTGGCGCGCCTCGCCGCCGAGACACCGGCGATGTTCATCGCGTTCGACCTGCTCGCGGAGGGCGACGACGACCTGCTCGACCGGCCGTTCTCGGAGCGCCGGGCTCGCCTGGAGTCGCTTCTGGCGGACGTGGCGCATCCCGTGCACATCACCCGTACGACGCGTGATCACGATGCCGCCGTGCGCTGGCTCGCGGAATTCGAGGGCGCCGGGCTCGACGGGGTCGTCGCGAAGCCGCTCGACCAGCCCTACGCCCCCGGCAAGCGCACGCTGATCAAGGTCAAGCACGCCCGCACGGCCGACGTCGTGGCGCTCGGATACCGCATCCACAAGTCCGGCGCGGGAGTCGGCTCGCTCCTCGTCGGCCTCTACGACGAGGACGGAACGCTGCGCCAAGTGGGCGGCGTCGCCGCGTGGAGCGACGCGCGCCGCCGCGACCTCGTCGAGGAGCTCGCGCCCCTGGTCGAGCGCGACGAAGCCGGAGACGCCGTCACCGGCGAGGGCGAGCGATCGCGCTTCACCGGATCGAAGGACGTCTCCTTCGTGCGCCTGCGTCCGGAGCGCGTCCTCGAGGTGCGCTACGACCAGCTCGAGGGTGCGCGCTTCCGCCACACCGTGCAGTTCGAACGCTGGCGTCCCGATCGCGAAGCGCGCTCGTGCACCTACGCGCAGCTCGACTCGGTCGCGGGATACGACCTCGCCGACGTGATCGGCTGACTCAGTCCTTCGCGGCAGGCTCCCCGTCGGCATCCCAGTGCGCCGCCACCTTCTTGCTGGGCTGCACGCGCGGCGGCTCCCCCGGCATCTTGGGGAACTCGGGTGGGAACGACAGCTCGCCCAGGCCGTCTTCGACGTCGCGCTCCCACCAGGCGAGAAGGGTGTCGATGCGTCCGGGCTTCTGCTGCTTGTCGGCCCACGGGTCGCCGATCTCGTCGAGGCGCTGCGGAACGCTGCGCACCGTGAACCTCGTCGGATCGAGGCCCTCGAGCTCGTCCCAGTGCACCGGGGTCGACACGGTCGCACCCGGCAGGGCACGCGGACTGTAGGCGCCCGCCATCGTTCGATCACGGTTGGCCTGATTGAAGTCGATGAAGATGCGCTCTCCGCGCTCCTCCTTCCACCAGCTCATCGTGACCCGATCGGGCATCCGGCGTTCGAGTTCCCGCCCCGCGGCGATGACCGCGTGGCGCACGTCGAGGAACTCGTGGGTGGGTTCGATCGGCGCGAACACGTGCAGACCGCGATTGCCGCTCGTCTTCGCGAACGCCTCGAGTCCCGCCTCGCTCAGCACCTCCCGCAGGCCGTGGGCGGCGGTGACGGCATCCGCGAAGTCCGTGCCCGGTTGCGGATCGAGATCGATGCGCAGTTCGACGGGGTTGTCGGGGTCACTCGCGAGCGACGCCCACGGGTGGAACACGATCGTATTCATCTGCACGGCCCAGACGATCGCCGACGGCCGGTTCAACACGATCTGCGGATGCCGCCGCCCGCTGTTGTAGGTCACCGTCACGGCGTCGACGTAGTCGGGAGTGCCCTTCGGCGGATTCTTCGAGAAGAAGCCCTCGCTCCCCACGCCGTCACGGAACCGCTCGAGCGATACCGGTCGGTCGCCGTTCGACGCGAGGAAGGGATCGGCGACCCACTGCACGTAGTCGGCCAGCTCGGCCTTGGTGACCCCGACCTCCGGCCACACGACCCGGTTGGGGCTGGAGAGCACGACCTCGCGCTCCCCCTCGGGGTCGGACACGGTCACGGGCACACGTTCGGAGGCCATGCAACGACCCTAGAGCGCGGCTGTCGCCCGCGGAAGGGCGTGCCGCAAGCAGGGCCCCTCCGTCGTGTGGTGTCAGTCCTCGGTCGCGGAGGCGAGTTCGAGCACGCGCGTGAGGGCATCGCGTTCGACGATGAGGGTGGGACCCGCCGGATCGATCACGACGCCCGCCATCTCGGTGTGCCCCGCGAGCACCTTCGCGAGCTGCGCGGGCTCGAAGGGCAGCGGTCGGTCGCCGCGGCCGAGGGCGATGACCTCGAGCGGGTGCGAGAACAGCTGCAGGAAGCGCTTGCCGTCGGTCGTCTGCGCCTCGGCGATACCCACCTGGCCGTCGGCGCCACCGTCGTTCACGGCCACCCACATGCGCGTCTCGGCGAGCGCCTCGCCCGCACGGGTCGCGGAGTCCTGCTCGCGCGGGGCCGCGACGATGGCCTTGACCGTCATCTCGGCATCGGCCTGCTCGAGCGTCTTCTGCAGCAGCTCGGTCGGGAACACCACCCGGTGCGGCGCGGAGGCGTTGTCGATGATGAGGCCCGCGAAGTCGCCGGCGACGACCTGCTGCATGACGGAGGTCGAGGGCTGCGCCACGGCCGATGTCGAGGAGGGGTCGGCTTCGAGCTTCACCGAGTCGCGCACGGCGGCGGCCGAACTGAAGGCCAGCATGAACTGGCGCTCCTCGTCGCGCACGACGGCGACGGCGAGGGGCTTGCCCTCGGCGATCTGCGCACGGGCATCGCCGTTCACGCGGATGAAGAGGTGTCCCTGCAGCGCCTGCCGCATGACGCCGAGCAGCTGCTCGTTGCTCGCGCCCTTCTCGACCTGCTTCAGGGCCTCGCGCAGCAGCACGTTGTCCTTCATGCCGGGAACGGACTCGGTCTGCTCGGGCGGCGACGCGGGGGCGAGAGGCAGACGCGGCTCGGCGGCGGGAGCGGCAGGGGCGGCGGGCGCCGTAGGCGCGGTCTGCACGGCCGGAGCGGGCGTCGCGTCGGGGTCGGGCAGCGAGACCTCGGGACCCGCCTCCGCTCCGACGCCGCGGAAAGCCTGCACCGAGATGCCGATCGACGGAGCGGCGGGGGCTTCCTCCGCCGCGGCGACCGGAGCCTCATCCGCCGGCGTCTCGACCGCCTCGGCGGCGTCGGGTGCGGAGGTGACGGCGTCGTCAGCGGACTTCTTGCGGCGGGAGAAGAGGGCCATATGAGCCAGCCTAACCCTCCGCGGCTCCGCCCTCGGCGGCGGTGGGCCCGGCAGCACCGGGCCGGTGCCGTCAGATCTTCTCGATCGGTGCGACCTTGATGAGGAGCTTCTTCTGCCCGGCGGTGTCGAAGCGCACGTGCGCGATGCGCTTGGCGCCCTCACCGGTGACGGCGTCGACGCGACCCTCGCCGAAGTCGACGTGGCGGATGCGGTCCCCCGCGGTGAGTTCGAGGTCGCCGTTGTCGCGCACCTTGGCCGTGACGCGGTTCGGGAAGCGGTCCATGGCGGTCGAGAGGGGCTTGAGCGAATCGCGGCCCGGCAGCGGCTTGACTCCGAAGCGATCGCCGGAGCCGGCACCCGACCCCGATCCTCCGAATCCGCCCGCACGGCGCGCGTTGAGGGCGCGCGACTGCATGCCCCCGCGGGAGTTGACGTCTCCCGGAGACTGGCGCCAGTCGATCAGAGCGACCGGGATCTCCTGCAGGAAACGACTCGGCATCGCGACGGTCACCTCGCCGAACTGCGCCCTGGTCATCGCGAGCGACAGGTGCAGGCGCTTGCGAGCACGGGTGATACCGACGTAGAAGAGCCGACGCTCCTCCTGCGGACCACCGGGCTCGCCGGCCGAGATGCGGTGCGGGATGAGGTCTTCCTCGACACCCGTGACGAAGACCGCGTCGTACTCGAGGCCCTTGGCGGTGTGCATCGTCATGAGAGACACGGTGCCCGACTCGTCGTCGAGGTCATCGGCATCCGCCACGAGCGCCACATCGGTGAGGAAGTCGACGATCGTGCCCTCGGGGTTGTTGCGTGCGAAATCGCGGGCGACGGCGACGAACTCGTCGAGGTTCTCGACGCGCGCTTCGTCCTGCGGGTCGCGGCTGGCGCGCAGCGCATCGAGGTAACCGCTCTTGGCGAGCAGCAGGCTCAGGCCGTCGGCCACGGTCGTCGGAGCCGGCACCTCGCCCGTCGGCGGCAGCATGATGGCCGTCGCCTCGGTGAGCACGGCGTCGAGCTGCGCGATCGCCGCCTGGATCTTGGGGCCGAAGCCGAGCTGTGCCGGCATAGACAGGGCGTCGCGGAACGTGATCCCCTGCTCCTCGGCGAAGCGGGCGATGGCCGTCTCGGTCACATCGCCGATGCCGCGACGCGGCTTGTTGAGGATGCGGCGCACCGCCATCTCGTCGGCGGGGTTCGCGACCGCCACGAGATACGCCAGCGCATCCTTGATCTCGGCTCGCTCGTAGAACTTGGTACCGCCCATGATCTTGTACGGCACCGCCGAACGGATGAAGATCTCCTCGAGCGCACGCGACTGGGAGTTCGTGCGGTAGAAGACCGCCATCTCGGAGTACGGCATGCCGGCGCGGTGCAGCGCCTCGACCTCGTCGGCCACGAACTGCGCCTCGTCGTGCTGCGAGTAGCCGGTGAAGCCGATGATCTTGTCGCCCTCGCCCCGGTCGCTCCAGAGCTTCTTCTCCTTGCGGTCGAAGTTGTTGCCGATCACCGCGTTGGCCGCCGAGAGGATGTTCTGCGTCGAGCGGTAGTTCTGCTCGAGCAGCACCACGCGCGCCCCGGGGAAGTCGCGTTCGAACTCGCTGATGTTGCGGATGTCGGCGCCGCGGAACGCATAGATCGACTGGTCGGAGTCGCCGACGACGGTGAGCGAGGCGCCAGCGGTGTCGGCGTTCTTCGGCTCGGGCTCCGGCTCGAAGATCATCATGCCGTTCGAGGCATACGGGTCGGGTGCCGACGACGATGCGAGGGGCCGCGTGAGCTCGTGGATGAGCGCGTACTGCGCGTGGTTGGTGTCCTGGTACTCGTCGACGAGGATGTGCCGGAACCGACGGCGATACGTGTCGGCCACCTCGGGGAACGCGCGGAACAGATAGACCGTCTGCCCGATCAGGTCGTCGAAGTCGAAGGCGTTCGCCTTCTGCAGCTGGCGCTGGTAGTCGGCGAAGACCTCGACGAAGATCCGCTCGGCGGGGTCCGACATGTTGGCCTGCCGCGCATAGGACTCGGCATCCGACAGCTCGTTCTTGAGCTTCGAGATGCGCGACTGCACGGATGCCGGGGTCAGCCCGAAGGCGTCGGCCTCGTGCTCCTTGACCAGACGCTTGATGAGCGCGCGGGAGTCACCCGAGTCGTAGATCGTGAACGACTTGGTGAACCCGAACTGCTGCGCCTCGCGCCGCAGGATGCGCACGCATGCCGAGTGGAAGGTCGAGATCCACATGCCGCGCGCCGCATCGCCGATCAGGCCCTCGACGCGCTCGCGCATCTCGCCCGCCGCCTTGTTGGTGAAGGTGATCGCGAGGATCTGGCTCGGCCAGGCCTCGCGGCTGCGCAGCAGCGACGCGATCCGACGCGTGAGCACGCTCGTCTTGCCCGATCCGGCCCCCGCGACGATGAGCAGCGCGGGACCGCGATAGGTGACGGCTTCGAGCTGCTGCGGGTTGAGGCCGGCGAGGAGGTCGTCCTGACCCTGCGGGCCGGCGGTTCCGGGAACGATGAGAGGAGCTTCGGTCATGGCTCTACGAGTCTAGGCGGCGCCACCGACACCACCGCCGCCCGTCTCCTCCCGCGCACGGTCCGGCATCCGCGACCGGAGCTCAGGCGATGCGCGTCCCCGGCGGCAGCATCCGTGCGGGCGTACGCGTGCGCGACCACGCGCCGGCGAACAGCGACCCGGCGATCACGACCTGCACTCCGAGCCCGACGAACCAGCTCGGCACCGTGGAGTCGATCACCTCGCGCGGAGTCGGACCGGGGCTCCCCACCGCGCAGTCGTCCCAGCGCTGTTCGAGGGGCGACAGCTGCGCGCTGCGCACCCCGTACTTGATCTGCCCGAACAGATCGACCGGATACCCGCCGCTTCCGTACTCGGTGGGCGTGGCATCGGCCAGCACGACGAAGGGGTTCGCGGCGAGCGCCCACCACACGAGATCGAAGCGCGGCACCTCGTAGGTGTATTCCTCCCACTGGTCGCAGATCGGGCCGTTCTCGTCGTAGGGACGGCTGTAGTTCGTCGCCTCGCCGCGGACGGCGAGCCCGCCCAGCGCGAACACGATGAGCGTGCCGATCACGAGACCGGCGACCACGAGGTACGTCGTGGCGACCGAGAACAACGGACGCGCGATCAGACCGCTCAGCCCCACCCCGATGGCCGCGACGATGACGATCTCCGCGGCCAGTACGAGGATCGAGATGAGCAGCACCAGCGGGTCCGCGCCCCCGCCGAGCAGCGAGAAGGCGAGGAAGGGCAGCGCGACGAGCAGGAATGCCCCGCCCGTCGCGATCGCGGCGACGAGTTTGCCGAGCATGATGTCGCCCGTCGAAACCGCGGTCACCTGGATCGCGGCGAGGGTCGCCGATTCGCGATCGCCGTTGATGGCGTTGCCGCTCAGCGTGGGCGACACCAGCACGACGAGCAGGAGCACCATGTTCACGACGATCGAGAAGATCCCCGCCCCCGGGGCGTCGCCGTAGGAGTAGACGGCGGACGACAGCGCTGTGACCCCGAGGAGCACCGCGGCGAAGACGCCGAGCAGCACGTACCAACCGACACTGCGCAGGCGCTGGGTCAGTTCGAGACGGGCGATGGTGCCGATATGGGCGATGCTCATGCTCCGGCCTCCGTTCCGGGGTGAGCCGTGGGCGGGGGTGCGACCGTCGGATTCAGATGCAGGAACGTGTGTTCGAGCGCGCTCTGCGCCGGCGCGAACTCCGAGATCGGGAGCTGCGCGGCGACCAGCCTCTGCAGCGCGTGCGCGGCGGACTCCTCGGTCTCGAAGCCGATCAGTACGGCTCCGCGGTCGGCGCCGAGCGACTCCGGAGCCACCCCGAGGGTCGACGCGACCTGCCAGGCGTCGGCGGCCAACCGATCGGTCGAGGCGCCGAGCAGCCGGATCCGCCAGGCTCGGACGGATGCCTGGGCCGGCGCCGCGTCGACCACTGCCCCCGCGACGAGGAAGACGGCGTCGTCGACGACCTCCTCGAGCTCCGAGAGGATGTGGCTGGAGATGAGCACGGTGCGCCCCTCGGCGGCGAGACGGCGCAGCAGCACGCGCAGCTGCACACGGGCCTCGGGATCGAGTCCCGAGGCGGGCTCGTCGAGCAGCAGCACCCGGGGGTCGTGCACGAGCGCCCGGGCGAGCCCGAGCTTCTGCTTCTGCCCGCGGGAGAGCACCTTCGCGGGGGAATCGGCGAGCGGGGTGAGCCCGACGAGGTCGAGCAGCGCGGCGGCCCGATGCGCGGCATCCGTCGGTGCGATGTCGTACAGCCGACCCGTGGTCACGAGTGTCTCGCGCGCCGTCAGCGAGGGCCAGGCGCCGAGCGCGTCGGGCATCCACCCGAGCAGCCGGCGGGCGGCCAGCGGATCGACCATCGGGTCGACGCCGCCGATGCGGATCGTGCCGGTGTCGGGGGCGAGCAGCGAGGCCAGCATCAGGAGCAGGGTCGTCTTGCCCGCGCCGTTCGGCCCGACGAGTCCGGTCACCCGCCCCGGTTCCGCGCGCAGTGTGGCCGACCGGACGGCCTGCACCGTCCCGAACGCCCGGCTGACGTCTTCCACGACGATTCCACTCATGCGGGCCAGTCTGGCATCCGGCTCCGACGCTCCCGCCGCGCACCGCCGGGTCGCTCCGACGCCGGCTCTGCCGGTGCCCGATCCCTCAGCCGCGGAAGAACGCCACGCCCAGGTCGGGGTGATCGACGAAGACGCCGTCGATCCCCTGTCGCGCGATCACGCCCCACTCCGCCTCGTAGTCGCCGAAGGCGCCCTTGCCCCCGTCGCCGCGGAACTCGGGCGCGAGGAAGGCGTTCTCGGGTCGGCACGTCCAGGTGAAGACCTTGAGGCCCCGCGCATGCGCGTCGGCGACGATCGTGTTGCCGTGCGCCAGCAGCATCTTCTTGCTCACGCTGATGCCGTCGACCGAGCCGATCAGGCCGTTGAGGCCCCGCGGTGCGACCGTCGCCTTGTAGGTGAGCGCCCTCTTGCCGTGGGCGACGAGCTGGTCGTAGGGGCGGCCGGACGATTCGATCAGGTAGATGTAGGAGGCCGGGATGCCGCGGGCCCGGAGCTGACCCAGCACGGTCTGCTCGAAGCACTCGATGATCAGCGGCAGTTCTCCGTCCGCCCAGCCGGCGGCCCGCAGATCGCGCTCGATCAGCGGCACGAGGTCGAGACCGATGCTCGCGAAGTACGTGGCGTGCTTGACCTCGAGCACCACGCCGATCTCGCGCCCGTGCTCGACCGACCCGCGCCGCACGAGGTCGAGCAGATCGACGAGACGCAGGATCGGCTGCCCGCCGTCGAAGCTGGCGCTCGTGGCGCGCACCTCGGGCAGACGCTCGCGCCCGCGGAGCGTCGAGAGCTCGTCCCAGGTGAAGTCCTCGGTGAACCAGCCCGTCAGCGCCTGCCCGTCGACCCGCTTGGTGGTGCGGCGATCGGCGAACTCCGGATGCTCCGCCACATCGGTCGTGCCCGAGATCTCGTTCTCGTGGCGCACGACCAGCACGCCGTCCTTCGTCGCGACGACATCGGGCTCGACGGCATCCACCCCCATCGCGAGCGCCAGCTCGTACGAGGAGCGGCTGTGCTCCGGGCGATACCCGGGCGCGCCCCGGTGTCCGATGACGAGGGGAGTTTTCCTGGGCACGCTCTCAGCGTAGAACACCCATCGCGCGCCCCACGCCGGTATCGTGGAGGAAAGCGACCTACGACACCCTTCTGGAGTGAGGCCCACCATGAGCAACTTCGCATTCAACAACCCTGCTTTCAAGCAGCAGGATCCGCGCAATGTCGCGACCTACCCCGGCGCACCGCAGGGTGCTCGGGGAGCCCAGGCCGCATCGTTCCAGCACGCCACCGTCGACGCCGCGGCCAACGCGCAGCTCGAGGGCATGTACGCAGCCCCGCCGGCGGGCTCGATCGAGACCGATCGCATGTCCGTCGAGGACACCGTCTGGAAGACGGCCGGCCTGTTCGGCATCCTCCTCGTCACCGCGGCCATCGGCTGGGTGTGGACGCTCGGCGGCACCGACATCACCTCGTTCTCGACCGTCTCGCTCGTGCCGTGGATGATCGGTGCGCTCGGCGGTTTCGTCCTCGCGATGATCATCACCTTCACCTCGCGCAAGAAGGTGCGTCCGGCGCTGATCTTCGCCTACGCCGCCCTCGAGGGTCTGTTCATCGGTGGCATCTCGGCGTTCTTCGAGGTCCTCTACCCGGGCATCGTGCTGCAGGCCACGCTCGCGACGATCTCGGTCGTCGGCGTGACCCTCGCCCTCTTCGCCAGCGGCAAGATCCGCGCGTCGAAGAAGGCCACCAAGATCTTCATGGTCGCGATGGTCGGTTACCTCGTCTTCTCGCTGCTGAACCTCGTGCTCATGTGGACCGGCGTCCTGCCCGCGAGCCAGGCCTTCGGCCTCTACAGCGCCGAGATCATGGGCATTCCGCTCGGACTGATCATCGGCGTGCTCGTGGTCATCATGGCCGCCTACTCGCTGGTGCTCGACTTCGACCAGATCCAGCAGGGTGTGCGCAACGGCGCTCCCCGCGTCTACGGCTGGCTCGGCGCCTTCGGCATCATGGTCACGGTCGTCTGGCTGTACGTCGAGATCCTGCGCATCATCGCGATCGTCCGCGGCAACAACTGACGATCCGTCGTCTGTCGCTCACGAGGCCCGTCTCCCTTCGGAGGCGGGCCTCCTGCATGTTCCGCCCCGCGGCGCAAGGGGTTTCCTGAAAGCTTCCTGAGAGCGCAGAATCGAGCGATCAGACGAAACTCGTCTGCACACAGGAGGTCATCATGAGCTTTCTCGGCTTTCTTCTTCTCGGTCTCATCGCCGGGGCCATCGCGAAACTGATCCTGCCCGGCAAGCAGGGCGGTGGATGGTTCATCACGCTTCTGCTGGGCGTCGTCGGCGCCCTGCTCGGAGGGTGGCTCGGCTCGCTGATCCTCAACCGCCCGCTCACCGAGTTCTGGGATCTCGGCACGTGGCTCCTCGCCATCGGCGGGTCGATCATCGTGCTGCTGATCTACGGCCTCATCGTCGGTCGTGGCAGTCGCAGCAAGGCCTGATCACCGCTCCGTGCGCTGATCGCGGCGCTTCGCCCCCTCCGGCCCCCGGTGGGGGCGAAGTCATGTCCGCTCGCCGCGCGACTTCGCCTCGAGCAGCGCGCGTTCACGGTCGTTGCCGGTGAGGGCGGCGGCCGTCGCGAACTCGCTGCGCGCTTCGTCCTCCCTCCCGAGGCGGCGCAGCATCTCGGCCCGCGTCGCCGGCAGCAGGTGGTACCCGCGCAGAACTCCGGATGCCTCCAGCTGATCGAGTACCTTCAGCGCCGAGGCCGGCCCCGTCGCCATCGCGACGGCGGCCGCGCGGTTGAGTTCGACGACGGGTGACGGGGCGAGCCGCCCGAGCGCCTCGTAGAGCACGACGATCTGTTCCCAGTCGGTCTCCTCGATCGACGGAGCGAGCGCATGGCGCTCGGCGATAGCCGCCTGCAGTCCATAGGCGCCACGGCCTCGGCCGACGGCATCCGCCCGCGCGAGTGCGGCGCGTCCTCGCGTGATCCGGCTGCGGTCCCACAGCCGTCGGTCCTGGTCGCCGAGCAGCACCGGATCTCCCTGCGCGTCGGTCCGTGCCGGGAACCGCGCCGCGGTGAGCTCCATTAGAGCGAGCAGCCCGAGGGCGTCCGGCTCGCGCGGCATCAGCCCGACCAGCACACGCCCCAGCCTGATCGCCTCGTCGGCGAGGTCCGGCCGCATCCATTCCGGCCCGCTGCTCGCCGCGTGGGCCTCGTTGAAGATCAGGTACACGATGCCGAGGATCGCCCCGAGACGGGCGGTGTGCTCTTCGCGCGGAGGAGTCTCGAACGGAACCCCCGCCGCGGCCAGCGTCTTCTTCGCCCGCACGATGCGCTGCTGCACGGTGGCCGTGGGAACCAGGAACGCGCGAGCGATCTCCTCGCTCGACAGCCCCGCGACCACACGCAGGGTGAGAGCCACCTGGGCTTCGCGTGACAGCACGGGGTGACAGGCGATGAACATCAGCCGGAGCACGTCGTCGTCGACCGCGTCCGGATCCCAGGGCACGGCGTCGATCCCCTCGGCCTGCGCGCGCTCCAGGTCGTGGGCGAGCACGGCGATGCGATCGTCGAAGCGCTCCTGCCGCCGCCATCCGTCGATCGCTCTGCGCTTCGCGACGGCCGTCAACCAGGCGGCGCCGTTGCGGGGCACACCCTCGACCGGCCACTGCCGCAGCGCATCGAGCAGCGCCTCCTGGGCGAGGTCCTCCGCCCACCCGAAGTCGCCGACCATGCGGGCGAGCGTGCCGACGATCTTCGCCGACTCGATGCGCCAGACCGCGGCGACGGTGCGCTCCACCGTCCCCGGTGGGGGAAGGGGACGCACCGCCGCATCGTCGGAGGAGGGGGTCATCTCACTGCTGGGCGCGCTGCGCCTGCTCCTCGCGCCAGCCTGCTTCCTTCTCGATCCACTCGTTGTCGGCGGGGAAGTCCGAGGCGTCGGTCACCCGGCGCACCTCGAGGAACGATCCGGGTCCGAGCGGTGCACGGCTCGCCCACTCGGCGGCCTCCTCGCGGCTCGACACCTCGAGGATCCAGAATCCGTTGAACAGCTCCTTGGTCTCGCCGTAGGGGCCGTCGGTGATGAGCGGGGTCTCGGCGCTGAAGTCGACGACGAAGCCCTCCGCGGCATCGGTGAGTCCCTCGCCCGCTGCCAGCACGCCGGCCTTGATCATGGACTCGTTGTACTTCCCCATCGCCTCGATGACCTGCTCGAAGGGGATCTCCTTGTACGCATCGACGGCCTCGTCGGTCGCGCGCATGATGAGCATGTACTTCATGGTGTTCTCCTTGATCGATGGGATCGTGTCTCGACCCTCTCATCAAAGACGTCGAACGGGAACGCGTCGGATCGACATGCGATCCGGAATTCTCCGAGATTTCTTCTCGCGCGCTCTTCTCGAGCGTGTTCTCAGCGCCGGGGCGGCCGACGCACGGCCGCATCGATCACGGCGGTGAGCGCGCTCAGCGACTTCTCGGGGCTCCATGCCGCGGCCACCTCGGAGGCCTCGGCACTCAGCCGCGCGAGCAGCGCGGGGTCGGCCAGCACGCCGCGCAGGGCGGCGGCCAACGCATCGACATCGCCGCTCGGAGCGAGCACTCCCCCGCCCGCGCCCAGGACGTCGCGGATGCCGTAGCGCACGTCGTACGACACGACCGGCGCGCCGTGCAGCAGCGCCTCGACGATCGACAGCGGTTGCCCCTCGAAGGCGGTGGCGGTGAGTACGACCGAGGCCCGGTCGAGAACGCGCCCCGGGTCGTCGGTGTACCCGGCGAGCACGACGCGATCTGCCGCACCGAGCTCGGCGATGAGGGCGGTCAGGCGCTCCTGCTCCGGTCCGCCGCCCCAGATCTCGAGGCGAGTGTCGGGCACGTCGGCCGCGAGGAATGCGCGGATGGCCTGATCGACGCGCTTGCCCGGAGCCAGGCGTCCGAGCACCACGACCAGTCCCGGCTCCCGCAGGTCGTCGCGGCGCGCGACGGCCGCGATCGGGTTCGGCACGGTCTCGTTCCGCGCCGCCGTGCCGAAGCGTGCCACGACGTCGTCGCGCTGCGTCGCCGTCGGCCAGATCACGGCGTCGAAACGGTCGGAGAGGGCGAACCAGCGCGTCCACAGGGCGTTGGTCGGGGCATCCGCCGTGTAGGGAGCCTCGAGGTGGATGGTGTGGATCGTGTGGAGGATGCGCACGCGCGGATCCTGCCACCCCACGATGAGCTCGCCGAGCTGACGCGATTCGCAGATGACGACGATCGGGCGGTCGCCGAGGCCCGCGGCCAGGTGCGACAGCCACGCGCGGTACAGTCCGCCGAAACCGGCGACGCCGCCTACGACCTCGCCGTCCGCATCGAAGATCTGCACCGGCTCGACGCTCAGGTGCCAGTCGGGATTGCCCGGGATCACCGGGAGCGCGACGAACGGCCGACCCTCGGCATCCGCGATCGTGCGGTACTCGACCCCCGGGTTCGCGACGAGGGCGGGATCGGCGACCGATCGCAGCCACACGGTCGCTCCGCCCTCGGCGGCGACGGCCTCGTCGAAGAGATTGCGCAGGCGGGAGGCGTCGACCAGAGCACCGCGCGAGACGAACGTCTCCCGGTGCTGCGCGTGGTCGGCCGCGGTACCCGGGTCGAAGGTGAGCAGCTGCGGCCCACGCCCCTCGGCCACGCCCGCACCGGCCAGCTGCCGGGCGCGCGACAGCGTCGCGATCGTGTAGCCGCCGTCGAGGTCGGGGATGAGCCGGCTCGACAACACCAGGTACTCGGCGTCCGGCAGGGCCGGCGCCGACGCGGGGAGCATCGTCTCCCCTACTCCCACTCGATCGTCCCCGGCGGCTTCGACGTCACGTCGAGCACAACGCGGTTGACGTCGCGCACGCCGTTGGTGATGCGGTTCGAGATCTTGGAGAGCACGTCGTACGGCAGGCGCGTCCAGTCGGCCGTCATCGCGTCTTCGCTCGACACGGGACGCAGCACGATCGGATGGCCGTAGGTGCGGCCGTCGCCCTGCACACCCACCGAGCGCACGTCGGCGAGGAGCACGACCGGGCACTGCCAGATCTCCTGGTCGAGCCCGGCTTTGGTGAGCTCCTCACGAGCGATGGCGTCGGCCTCGCGGAGGATCTCCAGACGGTCGGCCGTGACCTCGCCGATGATGCGGATGCCCAGGCCGGGGCCGGGGAACGGCTGTCGGCCGACGATCGCCTCGGGGATGCCGAGCTCGCGCCCGATCGCCCGGACCTCGTCCTTGAACAGCGCACGCAGCGGCTCGATCAGCTCGAAGTCGAGGTCGTCGGGCAGACCGCCCACGTTGTGGTGCGACTTGATGTTCGCCGTGCCCGCACCGCCGCCGGACTCGACGACGTCGGGGTAGAGCGTGCCCTGCACGAGGAACTTGACCGGGGCGCCGCCGGAGGCCTTCGCCTCGGCGACCAGGTCGAGCTGCACCTTCTCGAACGCGCGGATGAACTCGCGCCCGATGATCTTGCGCTTCTCCTCGGGATCGGTGACACCCTTCAGGTGGCCGAGGAAGGTGTCGGCGGCGTCGACCGTGATCAGACGCACGCCGGTGGACTCGACGTAGTCCTTCTCGACCTGCTCGCGCTCGCCCTTGCGGAGGAGCCCGTGGTCGACGAACACGGCGGTGAGCTGGTCGCCGATCGCCTTGTGCACGAGCGCGGTGGAGACCGCGGAGTCGACACCGCCGGAGAGCGCCGAGATGACGCGGGCGTCGCCCACCTGCTCGCGGATGCGCTCGATCTGCTCGGCGATCACGTTGCCGCTGTTCCAGTCGGACGCGAGGCCCGCGCCCTTGTGCAGGAAGTTCTCGAGCACGCGCTGGCCGTGATCGGAGTGCTTGACCTCCGGGTGCCACTGCACGCCGTAGAAGCCGCGGTCCTCGTTCGCGAACGCCGCGACCTTGGTCGCGTCCGTCGTCGCGAGCACGTCGAAGCCCTCGGGAGCACGCGCGACCTGGTCGCCGTGGCTCATCCACACGTTCTGCTCGACGGGCTGGCCGCCGAGCAGCGTTCCGCCGTCACCCGTGATGACGGCATCCGTCGCCCCGTACTCGCGCAGGCCGGTGTTCGCGACCTCGCCGCCCAGGGTCTGGGCCATGTACTGGAAGCCGTAGCAGATGCCGAGCGTGGGCACGCCGAGGTCGAACACCGCGGGGTCGAGGCGCGGCGCTCCCTCCTCGTACACCGACGAGGGCCCTCCGGAGAGGATGATCGCGACCGGGTTCTTGGCGGCGATCTCGGCGGCGGTCGCGGTGTGCGGCACGATCTCGCTGTAGACGCCGGCCTCGCGCACGCGGCGGGCGATCAGCTGCGCGTACTGCGCGCCGAAGTCGACGACGAGCGCGGGGCGCTGCTGGGTCTCGGACTGTTCGGTCAACGGGCACCTTCCGGGGCGGGAGCGGAGACCTCTGAGGCCTCTCGGGTGGCGAGGTAGGTCTTGACTTCACGGGCCACGATGGCCTCCATGAAGAACGACAGCAGCGGGATCACGCCGCCGAGGGCGAGCAGGATGAAGCGCGGGAACGGCCAGCGCATCAGGCTCCACATGCGGAAGCACGCGAAGAGGTACACGACGTAGAACCAGCCGTGCGCGACGAGGATCGCCAGCGACACGTTGAAGCCGTCGCCGAGCGAGGTCATCTCGCACGAGTTCGTCCAGGGGGCGAACAGCGACCACCACTCGCAGTCGGCGCCGGCGAGCACGCCGGCGAACCAGAGCGGTCCGCCCGATCCTCCGAGGAACAGTTCGAGGTGGATCGGCGTGTACTTCAGCACCATCTCGGTCAGCAGCAGGAGCAGCATGACTCCGGTGATGATCGACGCGATCTGGTAGAACTTCAGCGCACCGCGGATCGCCGGAAAGCTGGCGACTTTCGGTTCGGGCATGCGTCCAGTCTAGTCGGCGCGCCGCACCGCTCGATCCGGCGCGGATGGCCCGCGCTCGACGCCCTCACGGTGCGGGCGGCCGGGCGACCAGCGCTTCACCGTGACCCGTGAGCGCGCGCTCGGATGCCGCGGCGGGAACGAGCACGGTCGACCCCGCGGGGAACCCCTGTCCTCCCAGAGCGACCTCGCCATCGACCACGACGACGATCGCGAACCCGGGATCGAGCATCACGGGCCCTCCGTCGACCGGAACCCGATCGAGGCGGAAGTACTCGTCGGCGGCGGCCGGGAACGCCGACCCCGATCGCGGTGCCGTGCGGACGAGGGCGTCGACCTGTGCCCGGTCACGTCCGGTGCGGTTCACCGCTGTCAGGGCCAGATCGAACCCGAGACCCAGATGCCCCTCCCCGGGGCCGTCGATCGCGAATCCCTCCCACTCGAGCAGGATCGAGAGGTCCTCGGGCTGCTGCAGTTCGAGCAGGAGAACACCCGCGCCGATCGCGTGCAGCTCCCCCGGCGGCACCCACACCACATCGCCGGGCCCGACCTCGATCGCGTGCAGCAGACCGAGGAGCGCGGCGACGTCCTGGCGCGCGACCAGATCGGCGAGAGCGTCGGCCGTCACGTCCTCCCGCAGGCCGACGTGCACCGTCCCGCCCTCGAGGATGTACCAGGCCTCGGCTTTGCCGTGCGCGCGGCCGAGATGCCCGGCCGCGAAGTCGTCGTGCGGATGCGCATGCACCGGCAACCGCTCCCCCGCGTCGAGCAGCTTGACGAGCAGGCGCGCGTCGTCACCCCAACGGCGGACGTGCTCCTCCCCCAGCCAGGCGATCGGATGCTCGGCGATCGCCTCGCGCAGCAGCCGCCCGTCGGGCAGAGTGCTGAGGCCGAGGGTCTCCTCGCCGCGGACCGTCGTCACCGATCCGATCCAGTCCTCGGGTTCGCGGGGCGCGGACCCCGGATCGCCGCGGAACGCGCGGAGGCGCTCACCGCCGCGGTAGAAGCGCTCGGCCGGTCGGTTGGGGGCGAGGGCGATCGGGTTCATCGGGCAGCTCCATTCACATCGGCGTGCGCTCCATCCACATCGGCGTGCACGGCATCCGCGTCGGCGTGCGCAGCATCCACATCGGCGTGCGCAGCCAGGAACCCGCCGACGAAGGTATCGCCGAGACCGATCGTCGTCGGCTCCGCGATATCGAGGGCGAAGGCCGGCACGCCGACCGCTCCGGGGATGCCGCGCTCGACGGCGGCGACGAGCTCGGCGCCGCGTCGGCTCCGCGCCATCGCGGCCGTCTCCTCGGCATCCGACGACGAGAATCCGTCGCCGAGCCGGTAGCGCGTCGCCGCGACCCGGACAGCGCTCTCGAGCGCTGAGCGGTGGCGCGCGGCATCCGAGCCGACGGCGATCGCCCAGTGCCGGGTGTGCACGACGAGGGCGGGGGCGGGGATCAGCCGGGCGATCGCGGTGAGCGCGGCGATCACATCGGCCGGATCGAGCAGATCGACGGATCGGCCCAGATACTCCTGCAGTTCGTCCTCGTTCATGCCGTAGACATCGATGCGGGAGAGCAGCCGGTCGCGGACGGTGTGCGAGAAGGCCCGCGTGTAGAAACCCGCGTCCTCGTAGTACACCAGCGCGTCGTCGGGCAGCGACGCGAGCGCCACGAGCAGTTCGTCGAGCCGGCGCTCGAGCAGGTCGTGGTCCTGCATGGTGTTGAAGCCCGACACCAGGAAGACGGATGCTCCGGCCAGGGCCGCCGGCAGATCGTCGGCGAGACGCATCTCGCGATTGGGCGGGTCGTTCGCGAAGATCAGCCGGTTCGCGCTCGGGGAGACGATGTCACCGTCGATCAGCCGCACGTGCGCCCCGACCGGGTACTGCACGATCAGGTGCGGATCGAGGGTGTCGCGGTCGGCCGACGACACGTACGAGACGCGCTCCGGCAGCAGACGGCGGACGTTGTCGTCGATGCTCACCAGATGCTGCACGCTCGGGATGCCGAGGCTGTCGAGCACGAGCCCCGCCCGCACCCCCGTGCCGCCGAGCGTCACGGCCACGTCGAAGTGCGCGGCGAAGCGCTCGATCACCTCGGAGGACTCGACGAAGCGCTCGGCCCCGGTCCCGGCTGCGACGAACGCGAGCACGGCCACCAGGAGCGAGCGCTCGTCGACGATCGACGCCGCGGCGGTCAGCTCGTGCCGCCGGATGCGATGCTCCCGGGCCAGCCGGCCGACGACGGCGGAGTCCCACCGCAGTTCGAAGTCGACCGTTCCGCCGAGCCCCAGCACGAGCCGACCGTCCACATCACGTGTCATCCGTCGATCGTCCTCCCCGTCGAGATCCGTGCCGGTCAGTACAGGTCGGCCTTGCCGTCCGCACCGAACAGTTCGATCTTCTCAGCCGCGGTCGCCTTCAGGGCGGCGATCGGCTCGGGCTGGATCGCGTTCGGCTCGCGCAGACGCTCGTCGGTGCCCAGGATCTCGCGCATGCGGTTGTGGTACGAGACCTTGATGTCGCTGGAGATGTTGATCTTGTTGATGCCCAGCTCGACGGCGCGACGCAGTTCGGAGTCCGGATTCGCCGATCCGCCGTGGAGCACGAGCGGGATGCCGACCGCGGCCTTGATCTCCTGGAGCAGGTCGTGGCGCAGCTCGGGGTTCTTCTCGGCGGGGTACAGCCCGTGCGAAGTGCCGATGGCGATCGCGAGGCTGTCGACGCCCGTCTCCTCGACGAAGCGCACGGCGTCGTCGACGTTCGTGTAGATGATCTCCGCAGCACCCGACTCGCCGTAGCTGTCGTTCGCGCCGATCGTGCCCAGCTCACCCTCGACCTGGATACCCACCGCGTGCGCGGCCTCGACGACCTTGCGCGTGAGCGCGACGTTCTCGTCGAACGGCAGCAGCGATGCGTCGATCATGACCGAGGTGAACCCGGCCTTGATCGCCGTGATCATCTGCTCGTAGCTGCCGCCGTGATCCCAGTGGATCGCCACGGGGACGCTCGAACGGTGCGCGCGGGAGTGCATCGCCGCGATCAGGTCGGTCGTGATGTGCGAGACCTCGTCCGGGTGGATCGCGATGATCACCGGCGCGTTCTTCTCCTCGCTGATGTCCATGACTCCGTTGAACATCGCCCAATCGCTGATGTTGAACGCCGGGATCGCGAAGTTGTGCGCGTTGGCGACGTCGAGGATGGATTTTCCGGTGTAGAGCACGTGTTTCTCCTGTTTTCGTGATGGTCGAGGGCCCCGGGCGGGGTGGCGGTCAGCTCTTCACCGAGCCGGCCGTGAGGCCGCTGATGAAGTAGCGCTGGAAGAAGAGGAAGAGGATGAGCACGGGGATGGACCCGAGCACGCTCATGGCCATGATCTGGTTCCACTCGTAGGAGTGCTGCCCCATCAGGAGTTGGATGCCGATGGGCACCGTGCGCATGTCGATCGTGCGTGTGAGCGTCAGCGCGAACAGGTACTCGTTCCACGCGATCATGAACGTGTAGATGCCCACCGACACGATGCCCGGCACCGAGATCGGCACGAGAATGCGCCACAGCGCCGTGAACGACCCCGCGCCGTCGACGCGGACGGCCTCGTCGAGCTCGCGCGGCAGGGTGTTGAAGTAGCCGGTCATCATGATGATCGCGTAGGGCAGCGTGAACACCATGTACGTGAGGATCAGCCCGGCGTAGGAGTTGTAGAGGCCGAGGCCGACCATCAGGCCGAAGTACGGGATCAGCAGCGTAATGGGCGGCACGGCCTGCACGCTCACGATCACCACGTTGAGGATGCGCTTGCCCCGGAAGTCGAAGCGGCTGAAGGCGTAGGCCGCCTGGATCGCGACGATCAGGGTGAGGATCGTGACCGACCCCGCGACGATGTAGCTGTTGAGGAAGAACCGCACCGTCTCGGCGTTCGTGAAGATCGCGATGTACGCGTCGAACGAGAAGGTGTCGGTGATGAGCCGCGGGGGCAGCTCGAAGATCTGGGTGTTGGACTTGAACGAGCTCGAGAGCATCCACAGCACGGGTCCGGCGGCGAAGACGGCTCCGATGATCAGTCCGATCATCAGCGAGCCCTTCGCGACGACGCGGCGGTTCTTGACGGTGAGCGCCATGATCAGTCCCTCGCTTTCTGGTGACGGACGTAGAAGACGGCGAGCACCATCGACATCAGCAGCACGAGCACGGCCGAGGTGGCGGCGAGCGAGAAGTCGTACTTGGCGAAGGCGAGCTTGTAGGTGAAGGTGCTGAGCACCTCCGTGACGTCGATCGGACCGCCGCCGGTGGTCATCCAGATGAGGGCGAACTGCTGCGAGGTCCAGATCAGGTCGAGCAGCACGAGGCTCACGATGATCGGTCGCAGCTGCGGGATCGTCACGTTCCAGAAGCGCTGCACGTTGCTGGCGCCGTCGACGGTGGCCGCCTCGTGCAGTTCGGCCGGGACGCCCTGGAGGCCGGCGAGCAGGCTGACCATGAAGAACGGGTACCCCGCCCAGATGTTGATGAAGATGATGGTGCCCAACGCCAGCTGCGGAGAGGCGAGCCATTCGATGTCGGTGTTGAGCAGGAAGTTGATCACGCCGTTCGGGGCGAGGAGCATGCGCCACAGCACCGCGATCACCGCGACCGTGAACAGCCACGGCAGAACGTAGAGGGCCCGGAACAGCGAGCGCGAGACTCGGCCGAGGAGCGGGCTGTTCAGCATCATCGCGAACGCGAGACCGAGCACCAGGTGCGCCAGCACGCTCGCGACCGTGAACAGGATCGTGTTGCCGGTGGCCTTCCAGAAGCGGGGGTCGGAGAGGACCTCGACGTAGTTGGCGATCCCGACGAACTCGGGCGACTTGTTCAGGATCACGTTGTCCTGGAACGAGTATCCGATCACCATCACGATCGGCACGATCATCAGGACGAACAGCAGGATGATCGTCGGCGAGAGGAAGGCGTACGACTCGGTGGTCTTGCGCAGTTGCCGTCGGCGCCGCGAGTGCGGCACCCCGGTGACGATCACCTCGGTGTCGTCGGTCGTTCTCAGGCTCATGAGGTGCGGGCTCCTAGGTTGGTCGGGTGCCGCACCGCATCATCGGCGATGCGGCACCCCGTTCAGGCGGGAGGCGAGGAGCTCAGAACTCCGCTTCCCAGGACGTCTGCGCCGCCTTGAGCGCGTCGGGGATCGACTGCTGCCCGTCGAGTGCGGACTGCAGCTGCTCGCCGAACTGGCGCATCAGCTCCTCCGCCACCGGCAGCCCGGTGAACTCGTTGGCGGGGTAGCCGGCCTGGTAGATGTCGAACGCGGTCTTGAACAGCTCGTCGTCGTTCACGAAGTCGGGAACCGAGGTCGAGTTGCCGGGGAAGGCCTTCGCCATCGTCGACAGAGTCGAGTTGGTCTCCTGGCTCATGAGGAACTCGACGAGCTTGAACGCCGCCTCCTTGTGCTCGGAGTTCTCGGCCACGCCGATGCCCCACGAGGCGTAGGGAATGCCGCGTTCGCCCTCGTATCCGTCCTCGGCGGGGATCGCCGAGATCGAGAACTCGAGGTCGGGGTTCGTCTCGCGGATGAGGTTGATGTGCGCGAGCGAGTCGATCATCATGCCGGCCCGGCCGTTGGTGAACTCCTCGACCTTGTCCTGCTCCTTCATCGTGAACGAACCGGAGGCGATCACTCCCGCGTCCCACAGCTCGCCGATGTACTCGACCGCGGAGGTCACGTCGTCGTTGGTGAGATCGGGCTGACCGTCCTTCAGCATCGAGCCGCCGGATGCCCAGACCCACGACATGACGTCGTTCTGCACACCGTTCGGCGCTTCGAGGGAGAGCGGGAGGACCCACCCGGAGACGTCGCCCCCGAGGGCGGAGACCTTCTCCGCGGCATCCGCGAACTCGGTGCGGGTGGCGGGCGGAGCGTCGACACCGGCCTCGGCGAGGAGCGCGTCGTTCGTGAACATCGGATACACGAAGTTGACGACCGGGATCATGTACGTGCTGCCGTCGACCTGGATCTGGCTGGCGAGCTCGCTGTCGTCGTAGTCGTACTCCTCCATCAGCGCGCTGAGGTCGGCGATGACTCCCTGCGAGGCGAAGTCGTTGACCCACGCGCCGTCGAGACCGACGACATCGGGCATGGTGCCGGACGCGGCTCCCGCGAACAGCTGCTCCTTGGTGGAGGCGTACGGCCCGCTCACGAGATCGACCGTGATCCCGGGGTTCGCCGCCTCGAACTCGTCGATGAGGGCGCGGAACTCGCCGTCGGGCAGTTCCGGCTCCCACCACTGGGCGAACTCGATCGTCACGTCACCGCCGTCTCCACCGCTGTCGCCGCCGGTGCTGGGCGCGCAGCCCGCCACCGCCAGAAGGGTCACGGCCGCCGCGGCGGCTCCGACGATGTTCCGGGTGCGTCGCTGCCCCAGTCGCACTGTGCTCATCACTTCTCCTCTTCGAGATCGTGCCGCATCACGCGCTTCAATGCTTGTTCATGCGGTTTTGAGCCATGTTATGCCCGGATTTGCCGCGGCGTCAAGCGTCAATCTGGAGATGTCGTTACAGATTTCTTCCACGGGGGCGGATATTCCGCGGATAATCGCTCATGCACGCGACATGCCGTTTTCTGCACAAGTCTGCGGTGTTCGTCGCTTTCGTGTGCTAGAGATGTCTGCATGGAAACATCCGCACCGGCTCATCGTCGTCGCCTCCCCGCGGGCAGGAAGGCCGATCTCGCCAGCTACGTCGAGCAGACGGGGCAGGTCACGGTCGGCGATCTCGCCGAGCATTTCGGCGTCTCGATCGACACGATCCGCCGCGATCTCGATCAACTCGACCGCGAAGGCGTGCTCGTGCGCACCCACGGCGGTGCCGTGAGTTCCGCGACCGGGCCGCTCAAGGACCGCGCCCTCGACGTGCGCATGCGCGTGCAGACCGAGGAGAAGGAGCGCATCGCCCGCCTCGCCGCCGGTCTGATCGAGGACGGCTCTGTGGTGATGCTGAACGCCGGTACGACGACGTTGGCGGTCGCTCGCGCGCTTCGCAATCATCAGGATCTGACGATCGCGACGAACAACCTGCGGATCCCCGCCGAGCTCGCCCCCACCGCGTTCCGCGACCTGTACGTGTTCGGCGGTGCGGTGCGCTCGATCACCCAGGCGACGACCGGACCCGTGACGTTCACGATGACGCCCGGCGGCCCGGAGGTCGACATCCGCTGCGACCTCGCGCTGATCGGCGTCGGGGCCGTCGACGAGGGCGGGTACTCGGCCTCGAACCTCGGCGACGCCGCGATGATGTCCGAGATGATGCAGCGCGCCGAGCGCACCGCGATCCTGGCGGACTCCTCGAAGATCGGGCGCCGGTTCTTCGCGCAGATCGCGCAACTCGACCGGGCCGACTACCTGATCACGGATGCCCCGCCGCCCCCACACATCGCCGCAGCCCTCGCGCAGGCCGACGTGCAGGTTCTCGTCCCCTGACACCTGACAGCGACCTGAACGACGACGGAGGCCGCCGGGATCGCTCCCGGCGGCCTCCGCTTCGATCAGCGGGGTGGGGTCACCACCATCCGCCGATCAGATCGAGGATCCAATCGATGATGCCGCCGATGATCCCGCCGATCGTGCTCGCCTTCTTGACGGTGACGGATGCCGTGGCCTCGTCTCCGTCCGACTGCGACACCGCGACGGTGTAATCGCCGGCCTTGGTGTTCTTCGGAACCGTCACCGAGCCGTCGAACGAGCCGTCGCCGGCGACCTGGATCGTGCCGACCTCGATCGGCGCGCCCTTCTTCGGTCGAAGCTGCACGGTCACCGTCTCGCCCGGCGCATAACCCTCACCGGTGATCTGCAGCTTCTTGCCTGCCGTCACCTTCGAGGAGCCCAGGTCGATCGTGCCGGCGAACTCCGCCTCACCCGTGATCGTGAAGGGCACCTGCACCGTCGTGCCCGTCGCCGGGACCGAGACGGTGAGCGCCTGCTCACCCGTCGCTCCCGCGGGGACGGTGAAGGTGAGCGTCGCACGTCCGGCCTCGTCGGTCGTGTCGACGATCGCCGGGTCGATCGCACCCGCGGCGAGCTGGGTGTCGCCCAGCGAGAGCGTCACCTCGCCCGGTGCCGGCTCTCCCGCGCTGAACGCGAGCGACGACAGCGCGACGGTCACCTGATCGCCCGCGCTGTACCCGTCGGCATCCGCCGGGCTGACCGTGACGCCGACGGCGCGCTGCGCCTGATCGGGCGTCGCGGTGCCGTTCGCGTCGAACCAGTCGACCATCGACTGCAGATCGATCTTGCCGGTGTCGCGCTTGCCGGTGCCCTCTCGGAAGGTGACGAAGTTGTCGCCGCCCGCCGCGAGGAACGAGTTCGCCGCGACGGTGTACTCGGCCGCCGGGTCGATCGGGGTTCCGTCGAGCGTGATCGAGGTGATCCGCGCTCCCTGCGCCGCCGTGGGGTCGTACGTGTACACGAGCCCCTCCGAGACGCCGAGCTTCAGGAACGGACGCGCCGCCCCTGCGGGCTGCCACTGCTCCTCGAGCACGCCCTTGAGCTGCTCCCCCGTCAGGGTGAGCGTCACGAGCGTGTTGGCGAACGGTTGCACGTTCGCCGCCTCTCGATAGGTGACGTTGCCGTCGGGATCGGATGCCCCGCTCGACGCGTACGCGAGGTTCGCGCGCACACCGCCGGGGTTCATCAGGGCGATGTCGGCATCCGTCGACCACTTCTGCACATCGGCGACGAAGTTGCCGATCGTCGACTCGCCACCGCGGTTCTCCGAACCGTTCGCCTGACGCGCCCGGTTGAAGTCCGCCGTGATCTGCCCGACCTCGACCGCACCGAGCACGTCGGCCTCGGCCTTCGCCTTCGCGACGATCTCGGCGACCTCGGGCACGGCCGGGTAGAGCGGCTGTCCGTTGGCGGTGAGCGGCTTGATCTCGTTGGTGATCGAGATCAGGTCCTTCGTGGTCGGGTCGACCTGGATGTTCATCAGGCCCAGGTTCTCGCCGTACTGACCTGCCGAGACGACCGGGCGGCCGTCGATGACGTGGTTGTAGGCGAGGTGGGTGTGAGCCGAGACGATCGCATCGACATCGGCGTCCACGCCGTAGACGATCTCACCGAGCGGCGAGTCGGGCGTGACCGCCGCGACATCGGTGCTCTCGGCGCCCTCGTGCACGAGCAGGATGATGACGTCGGCCTCGCCGTTGGATTCGTCGCCGTCGCGCAGATCGTCGGCCACCGCGTTCACGGAGTCGGCGATGCTGCGCACCTCGAGGTCGGCGATCCCCTCCGGGGAGACCAGCGAGTCGAGATCCTCGGTGACGGCTCCGATGAAGCCGACCTTGACGCCGTCGAGCTCCTTGACCCAGGCGGGGGCCAGAGCGGGCTCGCCGGTCTCGGTCACGAACACGTTCGACGCGATGTACTCCCAGTCCGCGCGGTCCTGCACGCGATCGCGCAGGTCCTCCCAGCCCTGGTCGAACTCGTGGTTGCCCGCCGAGCTCACATCCAGACCGGCCGCGTTGAGCGCGTCGATGGTGGGGTTGTCGTCGTTGATGAACGAGGTGAACGTCGATGCACCGATCAGGTCTCCCGCTCCCGCGAAGATCGTGTTCGGGTTCTCGGAACGGAACTGCTGCACGGCTCCTGCGAGCACAGCGGCACCGGCGGCGGCGCCGTCGGCCTCGATGCGTCCGTGGAAGTCGTTCACCGTGACGACGTCGATGCTCACCGGCGGGATCTCCGAGGAAACACCGACGATGATCGGGTCGTGGTCGCTCGACCGATAGGGCGTACCCGCCTCGGTGGCTCCGAACGCGTAGCCGCGGTCGCTCCACTCGGGCGAGTTGATGCCCCACACGCCGGCTCCGGTGATCGAGGAGGCGAGCGACGGCGACGCGATCACGTGGTCGAGCGAACCCAGCTCGCCGTCGAACGAGTACGTGTACTGTCCGTCGGTCTTGTCGGCGACGAGATCGCTCCAGCCCGCCGACGTGAACACGTCGATCGGGTCTTCCTTGCCGTAGGCGTTGAAGTCGCCGATCAGCAGCAGGTCGCTGCTCCCGGTCGACTGCTCGAGGTCGCCGGCGAAGTCGAGGATCGCCTCGGCCTGCGCCACGCGGTCGGCGTTGAAGAAACCCTGACCGTCGGCCGGCTCGGCACCCGCGCCGGTGGGCGGGGACTTCGACTTGAGGTGGTTCGCAACGACCGTCACGACCCGTCCGTCGATGTCGAAAGCCTGCGCGATCGGCTCACGGGCATTGCCCCACACCGACTCGTCGGTCACGGTCGCACTGTCGCCGACCGGTGAGACGGCATCCTTCTTGTAGATGATCGCGTTGGTGATGTAGTCGGTCGTCGCCGCGTCGTTCAGGGCGTCGGGCGTCGGCACGAACGCCCACACCTCGCCGCCCGCCGCGTCGTTGAGCCCGTCGACGAGGTCGGCGAGCGCCGTGTCGATCGGCTTGCCGAGCTTGACCGAGTTCTCGATCTCCATGAGCGAGACGATGTCGGCGTCGAGTCCGTTGATCGCCGCGACGATCTTGGACTTCTGGATCGCGAACAGCTCCGCATTCGCCGCGCCGCGGGCGTCGGGGTTCTCGCTCTTCAATGTCGTGAAGTAGTTGAAGACGTTGAACGACCCGACCTGCACGTCGCCGCCCACGTCCGGAGCGGTCTCGGGGCGCGGGTTGGTCTGCTCGAAGCCGACCTTGAGCTCGGCGGGCGAGGAGTCGTCGATCGGCACGGTCGGCTGCAGCCGCCAGTCGTCGAAGCCCCACTGCAGGATGTAGCCGGCGTCGCTGAAGTCGACGACGTCACCCGTGCGCACGACCTGGTCGGTCGTGAAGTACGGCTGCTGACCCGGGTGGTTGTTGTTGTTGACCTGCAGAGACCACGCGTCGTCGAGCAGGATGCGGTTCGCCCGGTTGGCGGCCGCGATCGCGGCTGCATCATCACCCGGACGCGTCGTCTCGGTGCTCTTGACGTTGAGGTCTTCCCCGGCGTTCAGCCACAGCGTGCCGAAGTTGTAGAGCTGGTGGCTCGACGCGAGACGATAGGTACCGGCCGGGGCGACGAGCATGTTCTCGTACTGCTCGCGGTCGGCGCCCACGACGGTGTCGGGGAGAGGGGTGACCTCGGGCAGACCGGCATCGGCCGTGACGACCTCGACACCCGCGAGAGCCGTGGGCGAGATCTGGGTCTGGCCGAAGTACTCGCTCACCCGCCCGGTGACCGAGACGAGGTCGCCGATCTCGAGAGTCGGAGCGAGGGCGTTCAAGAAGACGAACACGCCGTCGGAGGCGCCGGGCGTCGCGTCCTCGGCGCCGCCGGAGCCCTGCGTCTGGATCACGATGCCCTTGTAGCCACCGGTCCGGTAATCGGCGGTGACGATGCCCTCGACGGTGACGGTCTGACCGTTCACGGGAGAGACGTCGCCGGTGCCCTGCACCTCGGCGATCGTGTGGGTGGCCGGCGTGCTCGCGACCGCGGCATCCTCCGCGGGGGCCGCCGGTGCTTCCTCGGGCGCGGGCTCCGCTGCCGCGTCGTCCGCCTCGTCCTCGGCGGCCGGAGGCGTCGACGGGGCCACCTCCGGTGCGGGGGGTGCGGTGTCGTCCGGCGCGGGGGTCGCCGGAGCCTCGGTCTCGGTGCTCGACGATGCGGGGTCATCGACGGGCTCCTCGGCGAAAGCGGGGGCCGCGGCGAGCGACCCGAAGGTCAGCGCGACTGCGGTGGTCAGAGCGAGAGCGCCCGTGCGCCCCCGCTTCCGGAATTCTGACGAATCGACTCCCGTGCGGGCGTCGTCGTGGGGGGCTGACATGCGAACGGTCTCCTCGACATTGTGGATTTCGGTGACGTCGGGCCCTTGTGGGGCCTGTCGTGCGAGCGCCCGGAGCGTGTGTCCGGACGCGCGCATGTCTTCGACCCTACGGAGAGGGTCCGACATCCTCAATGGTGTTCGCCGTTTGGTCACCGACTGCTCACCGGCCGCGCACGGCCGCGTTCCCGAGGTGCGCGTGTCAGGCGGACGCCGCGGCGGCGTCCTCGAATTCCTCGACCTCGCGCTCCCACGCGTCCTTCGCCAGGCGGTACCAGAGGTAGAAGGCGAAGCCCGCGAAGATCGCCCACTCGACGGCGTAGAACACGTTGAGCCAGTTGACCGGCGACATCTCGTTCGGCGCAGGCGAATCGATGTCGACGAGCCCGGCGGATGCCTCGATCGCGGCGAGATACGGCCGATACACGTCGAGCTGGTCGGTGTCGTGCCAGAAGCTGAGCAGCGCGGCCGTCGACATCCGGTTCATCCGGTCGGGCTCGTCGTGCGGCGGCGGGACCGGTCCCTCGTCGGAGATGATGCGGCCGGCGATCTCGACGGTGCCGCCGTCATCGGCGTTCAGCTCGTCGATCGCCGCGTCCGCGCTCTCGCGGTCGGGTGCCCATCCGATCGCGACGGCGATCGAGGTGCGCTCGGCGACGCGCAGCTGACCGGTCACCCAGTAGCCCTCGACGCCGTCGTTGTAGCGCTGCGAGACGACGAGGAAGTCGCCGGGCACCCAGGTGCCCGAGGTCTCGACCCGCTGACCGACGAGCGGCTCGGGAAGGTACTGCCCCGGTTCCACGACCTCATCGAGCTGTTGCACCTGCTCCGTCGCGCCCGGCTCGGGCGGGTCGGTCTCGATCGCACGCTCGAGCTGCCACTGGCCGAGCCAGGCGAACACGCCGGCCACCAGCAGGCAGAACAGCAGCATGCCGATCCATCGCCCGCGCAGCATCACCTCACGGAGGGTCGGCGGGAACAGCGGGGCGGACGACACGGCGGCGATACGGAGGATCAGGCTTCGTACGGGGCGAGGACGACCTCGACCCGCTGGAACTCCTTGAGGTCGGAGTATCCGGTGGTCGCCATGGACTTGCGCAGCGCGCCGATGAGGTTCGCGGTGCCGTCGGCCACGGGAGCGGGGCCGTACAGGATCTCCTCGAGCGTGCCGATCCCTCCGACCTGCACGCGACGACCGCGCGGCAGCTTCGGGTGGTGGGCCTCGGGGCCCCAGTGGTAGCCGTGACCGGGCGCATCGGTGGCGCGGGCCAGCGCGACGCCGAGCATGACGGCATCCGCCCCCATCGCCAGTGCCTTCACGATGTCGCCGGAGGTGCCCACGCCGCCGTCGGCGATGACGTGCACGTAGCGTCCGCCCGACTCGTCGAGGTAGTCGCGACGCGCCGCCGCGACGTCGGAGACGGCGGTCGCCATCGGCGCGTGGATGCCGAGGGTCGCGCGCGTGGTCGACGCCGCTCCCCCGCCGAAGCCGACCAGCACACCGGCCGCGCCCGTGCGCATGAGGTGCAGCGCGGCCGTGTAGGTGGCTGCGCCGCCGACGATGACGGGCACGTCGAGGTCGTAGATGAACTTCTTGAGGTTGAGGGGCTCGACGTCGCTCGAGACGTGTTCCGCCGACACCGTGGTGCCACGGATCACGAACAGGTCGACCCCGGCCGCGGCGACCGTGTCGTAGAACTCCTGGGTGCGCTGCGGCGTGAGCGAACCGGCGACGGTGACGCCGGCCTCGCGGATCTCGGCGAGACGCTGCGTGATGAGCGCGGGCTTGATCGGCTCCGAGTACAGCTGCTGCATGCGCACGGTCGCCTGAGAGTCGCTGAGGCCGGCGATCTCGGCGAGCAGCGGCTCGGGGTTCTCGTACCGGGTCCACAGGCCCTCGAGGTCGAGCACGCCGAGGCCGCCGAGCTGCCCGAGCATGATCGCCGTCTGCGGGCTCACGACGGAATCCATCGGCGCCCCCAGCACGGGGATGCCGAAGCCGAAGGCGTCGATCGTCCAGGCGGTCGACACGTCCTCCGGGTTGCGCGTGCGCCGCGAGGGCACCACCGCGATGTCATCGAACGTGTACGCGCGACGCGCGCGCTTTCCTCGGCCGAGCTCGATCTCCATGGTCACCACTCCAGACTACCCGGGCGCGGAGGCGGTCGATGGCTGGGAGACTGGGAGCGACATCGGGAGGATGCATGGGAGCGGATGCCGCAGCGGTCGTCGTCGTGGGCGGCGGGGTCATGGGACTCGCCACCGCCTGGGAGCTCGCACGACGCGGGAAGCGTCCCGTCGTGCTGGAGCGGTTCGCCCGCGGCCATCGCGAGGGGGCGTCGCACGGAGCCACGCGCAACTTCAACAACGCCTACGACGAGGATCACTACCTCGACCTCCTCGTGCGTGCGCGGGAGGGGTGGGACTCGCTCGGCGACGTCGGCGGGGCTCCCCTGTTGCGGCTGCACGGCCTCGTCACGCACGGTGATGTCGACCTGCGGCGGATCCACGAGCGCCTGGCCGCGCGCGGCATCCCGGCCGAGGTGCTCTCCGCAGGCGAGGCGGCCCGCCGCTGGGCCGGCATGCGCTTCGACGACGACGCGCTGTGGTCGCCCGACGCCGGCGTCGTGCGCGCATCCGCTGCCCTGATCGAGTTCGAGCGCCGCATCCTCGCCGCGGGCGGCGACGTGCGATGGAGCACGCCGGTCGCCACGATCGACGACCGCGGGGAGGGCATCGACATCGCTCTCTCGCCGACGGCTCGCACCTGCGCGCCGAGACCGTGGTGGTCACGGTCGGCGCCTGGAGCCGGAACCTGGTCGGAGAGCTCGGGCTCCCCCGCCTCACGGTCACCGAGGAGACGCCCGCGCACTTCGCGCCGGTCGACGACGCCGTCTGGCCGTCGTTCAACCACTACGTCGATCCGGCGGAGTACCCCGCGACCGTCTACGGCATGCCCACTCCCGGGGAGGGCGTGAAGGTCGGCTTCCACCGCGTGGGCGACGAGGTCGATCCCGACGCCCGCCCGCACGTCCCCACGCATCTCGACACTCTCGCCGGCTACGTGCGCGAGTGGATGCCGGGACTCGACGCGGCGAGCGCGGTGCCGATCAGCTGCACGTACACCTCGACCGACGACGGCGCGTTCGTCCTCGACCGACGCGGCCGGATCGTCGTCGGAGCGGGCTTCTCGGGCCACGGGTTCAAGTTCGCGACCGGGATCGGGGCGACGCTCGCGGATCTCGCGCTCGACGAGTCGGCGCGCGCCGCCGAGCCGTTCCGGCTCCCCCACGTGAGCTGAGAGGTCGGAACACGCCGCAGGACGGCGTCCGCACGCGGCGAGTCGTGACCCCTCACCGGGATGTCAGACGTTGCGCAGGCCCTCGAGACGCAGCGCTTCCGTGCGCAGCTCGACCGGAAGAGTGAACCAGAACTCGGTTCCCTTCCCCACCTCGCTGCTCATGCTCATGGTCCCGCCGTGCGCCTGAACGATGGCGCGAGTGATCGTCAGCCCGAGCCCCACTCCGGGCACCGCGTTCCGGGTCGCCGTCGAGGCGCGGAAGAAGCGAGTGAACAGCATCCCCTGCTCTTCCTCCGGGATCCCGAAACCGGTGTCCTCGATGCAGATGCGCGCTTCGCCCTCGCGCATCTCCAGGCGCGCGGTGACTCGTCCGCCGCTCGGCGTGAACTTGATCGCGTTCGACAGGAGATTGTCGATCGCCTGACCGATTCGGCCGGCGTCGACGAGGAGACGGATGGGTTCCGCCGGGATGTCGGAGAGGAGCTCCACGCCGTTCTTCTGAGCGTTCGGCCCGGACGACTCGACGGCGGATCGCACGAGAGCGGAGAGGTCGGTTTCCGCCTTCTCGAGCGGGAATCGGCCGGACTCCGCCTGCGCGGTGAAGAGCAGGTCGCCGACGAGGTTCAGAAGGCGTTTCGCGTTCCGCTCGATCACAGCCACGAAGTCCTGCTGGTCAGCGGTCAACGGTTGTTCCGGATCGTTCTGCAGCAGGTCGAGGAACCCGATGATCGCGCTCAACGGCGTGCGCAGCTCATGCGAGATCATGCCCACGAACTCGTCCTTGAGGCGCGCGACCTCGACGGCCTTGGTCTCGTCCGTGATGACGAGCAGATAGCCGCGCTGTGCGCCATCCGTCCCCTGGTACAGCGACAGTGTGAGACGCACGGGCACGCTCGATCCGCCGGCGGTGGTCATGTCGACATCGGCTTCGACCGTGCGGCCCTCGTCGACCTCGTCGAGCAGGGCGCGCATCCCGGTCGGGTCGTCGAGCGAGCGGGGAGTCGCGGGATCGGCGAACAGGCCGAGTGCCGAGGGATCGAAGAAGCGATCGACGGTCACATCATCGAGCGCCTCGTCGACGGACAGACCGATGAGGCGCTCCGCCCCGGGATTCCAGGCGATCACGACGCCCTTGCGGTCGGTGGCGATGACCGCCTGGGCGGTGATCGAGCTCCACAGGCTGCTGAACGACTCCAGGAGGAACTGGTACTGCTTCTCGCTGGCCTGGAGCTGCTGGACCATCGAGAGGTTGGCCGAGAGCGCCGCCGTGCGCTCGACGACGAGCGCCTCCGCTTGAGCGGTGCGCAGACGCTGGAGACGTGAGAGCTCGTTGACGATCGCCCCGGCCACCGCGAAGACGAGGGGGCTGATCACGCCGCGGAGCCAGGCGAGCTCGCCGGCTGCCGAGTCGAGCGCGATCGGCATCAGGAAAGCGATCGACGTCAGGACCCCGATCAGGAAGACCGGACGCAACCCCGGTGAGGCGGCGAGCCAGATCACCGGGAGCAGGACGAACGACGAGAACAGCGACGCGGTTCCCCCTGTGCCGACACGCAGCACTCCGATGGCCAGGATGTCCACGGCGGGGATGAGGAGCACGATCCAGCCGTCGTGAACGCCCCGTGCCGCGAGGACCGCGGCGAGTGCGGTGACGAGCCCCACCAGAGCGATACCGACGATCGCCGCCGCCGGATTCGTGGCCTGGATACCGGGCACCGCGATCACGAGCAGCCCTGCGACGCCGACGGCGATGGCCGTGGGGCCCTGCTTCATGAGCGGTGTCGGGTCGTCGAAGTACCGCTGCCACCCGCGCTGCACGGGAGCGGGGGCGGCCGCCGTGCCCAAGGACTCGTAACGATTCATCGGTCGACTCCCGCGACGGCCCGGCGCAGGGCTGCCCCGCGCACGGGCTTGGGGAGCGCGGCATCCGCCGTCGGGTACGACGTCACGTCGAGCACGGAGCTGATCACGAGGAAGCACCGCGGGAAAGTCTCCCGCACCAGGCGCGCGCACTCGGTGCCGGAGATACCCGGGAGCAGCAGATCGAGCACCGCGAGCGAGGGGTCGATGTGCGGGAAGGCCGAGATCGCCGACTCGGCGTCACCGGCGGAGAACACGTCGAAGCCCTCGCGGTCGAGATGACGACGCAGCAGCGACATCTGGTCGAGGTCGTCCTCGACCACGAGGGCCAACGGGCGTGCGCTCATCGGAGGAACATCTCGCGGACGACGACCACCACGACGACGACGGCGATAGCGGCGAGAGCCTGCCAGACCAGCCGCTTCTCGGAGCGTGCGTCCTGCTCGATCTCCTCGGCCTCGGCCTGGGGTGTGGGCATCTCGGTCATGAGTCGACCCGTCCGACCTTCTCGGTCTTGATCCAAGAGGCGTCGGCGCGACGCCACTCCTTGATGTAGGAATCCACGGTGATGGCGCACAGCAACGAGCCGTATCCGCAGATGTAGAGCAGGAGGCCGGCGAAGAACCGCCCGCCCGGCAGCTTCTCGACGGCCCGGGCGAGCCAGACGCCCAGCATCGAGATCGGGCCCCAGAGGTAGAAGACGAGGGCCCAGACGAAGAGGGTGTCGTCGTTCAGCGACCCGCCGAGGGCGAGCACGGCGTCTTCGAACGCCCAGGGGAACAGCGCGATGGCCATGAGGATGAGCGCGCCGAGGCCCGGGAACATGATGGCCTCGCGCCAGGAGTGCCGACCGATGCGCCCGTCGAGTTGCACGGCATAGAGCATCGAGAACAGATAGATGCACGCGGCCGCGATCCACATGAACCGGAAGACGAACTCCGCGATGTCGCTGTGGAAGATCAGCAGGATCACGAGCGCGGTCGCCGCGACCAGCATGAAGGCCGGCAGCAGCAGGATCGTGAACCATGCGAGCCCGAACGAGAAGCTGCCCAGCTGGTGATCGGGGCTCGGTCGGAACCACAGGTGCTTGTAGATCGACGTCAACTGCACGTTGCCGCGCGCCCACCGCAGACGCTGTTTCCAGAGTGCGTCGATCGTGCGGGGTTCCTCGGCCAGCACGACGGCGTAGGGCTCGAACACCGCCCGCCGCCCCTTCAACTGGCCCTCGAAGGTGGTCATGGTGTCCTCGGCGAGGGTGCCGGTGGGGATCCGTCCGCCGATCGCCTCGAGGTTCGCCCGCGAATGGAGCTGCGCCCCGCCGGCGAGGCACGCGATCGCCCCGAGCACGTTCTGGGTGCGTCGGGCGGAGAGCTGGCCGATGATGTACTCGACCCCGATGAACCGGGTGAGGTAGTTGCGATCACGGCTGCCCTCGGCGATGTACGCGGTCACCGCGCCGACCTTCTCGTCGGCGAGGTGCCGGGTGAGCTTGCGCAGTGCGTCGCGGGCGAAGATGACGTCGGCGTCCATGATCAGCACGGCTTCGGTCCACGGGTCGGCGAGGGCGATGTCGAGTCCGTGGTTCAGTGTGTGGGCCTTGCCCTGGCCGCCGACCTCGCGCCGCAGGTGCTCCACGCGTCCGGGGTGCTGCGCCGCCTTGGCCCGCACGATGTCAGGGGTGTCGTCGGTGGACGCGTCGTCCACGACGAAGATCCGCAGCCGCTCCTCCGGGTACTGCAGCTGCAGCAGCCGTTCGATCGCGGGCCCGATCACGAGCCCCTCGTTCCACGCGGGGATGATCACCGCGACGTTCGGGTGATGCGGGGCCGCCTTCCCGTAGTGGTTGCGGAACGCGTGCATCGGCAGCGAGAGGAACTGCAGCCCCGTGTTGATGACGGGCAGCGTGCCGACGAGGATGCAGAGGATGAGCACGATGACGATCGCCGTCTGCCACCATTCGAGCTGGTCGATCACGGCAGCGCCTCCGCCCCGAGCAGGTCGCGCACGCGGGCGTACCGGCCCACGTCACGGGCATCATGGCTGTCGGTGGAGGCCACCAGCTCCGCACCGGCGGCGCGGAGCGCGGCCAGCGACGCGGGCTCGGGGCATCCCCACTTCTCGTTGACCTCGACGAGCGTGCCCGTGCGAGCCGCGGCCTGCGCCCACGCCGTGAGGCGCTCCTCGCCCAGGTCGCTCTCGGCGAGACCGATCTTCGGCAGCAGCGAGAAGCAGTGGGCGAGCTGGTTGCCCGGGTGGCGTTCCATCGCGGCGATGACTCCGGCGACGAAGTCGTCGAGCACGTCCGTCGTCGCCCACCCGTCGGCGATGCGTTCGCGCACGGCGGTCGGGCCGAGGGGCCCGTCGACCCCGGGGAACTGATGGTCGGCGATCAGGATGCGATCGATCCCCGCCGGCAGCTCGGGGATGTCGAGAGTACCCGCGGTGTCGAGGATCTTGGCCTCGACCCCCGTGAGCACGGTCAGCCCCTCGGGCACGCGCAGGGCCGCGATCGCGGAGACGTACTCGGGCACCCAGGTGGTGTCGCGGCGCACGTGGTCGACGATGCGGAGGGTCTCGAGGCCCGCGACGACGGCGGCCGCGACGTTCTCCTCGGGAGTCGAGACGGCGTCGTCGGAGAAGGTGGAGTGGACGTGGTGATCGCCGCGGAGGATGCCGATGCTCACGCTTCCTCCTGGTGACCGGCGTGCTCCGAGACGAGCACGTCATCGATCTCGACCACGATGTCCTCGAGGAAGCGCACCGAGGCGAGCTCCCGGAACGGAAGCCGCTCGGGCAGTTCGGCCCCCAGGAACAGGTCGACCACCAGCGAGGGGATGTCGACGCCCGCCGCGATCGTGAGCGGCAGCGCGCCGGGGAATCGCGGGTTGACCTCGAGCAGCACGGCGGCTCCGGTGCGGTCGCGGCGCAGCTGCACGTTGGCGACACCCACCAGCCCGATCGCCCGGGCGATCTCGGCGGCGGTCTCCTCGAGCTCGGGATCGTGCACGGTGCGCCCGGCGATCGCGACGCCGGAGTCGACACGCGCGCGGGTGCGCGGCACCGCGGCGACGACCCTCCCCGCGGCATCGGCGATGACGTCGACCGAGTACTCCTCACCGGGCAGGAAGTCCTGCACGATCAGTCCCTCGTCGAGCGGGAGCGCGTCGAGCGCCGCCCGATCGGGCACCAGGCGGATGCCGCGGCTCCCCGCCCCCTGGCGGGGCTTGGCGAAGACGGGGAACTCCCACTCGATCGCGAGCGCGTCGGGACCGGCCAGCACGGTGCGCGGTGCGCGTCCGGTGGGGGCACACCGCTCGGCGAGCAGCAGCTTGTCGAGCGCGGTGTCGAGGGTGTCGGCCGAGGGCGCGGCGAGGACGGCGGGGGCGAGTTCCTCGCGTCGGCGGGCGAGCGTGATGAGTTCGACGTCGACGGTCGAGATCACGAGGTCGAGGCGGTCGTCGACCACCAACTGCGCGAGAGCCGGCACGAAGCCGTCGGCCTTGCCCGGCGGCACCAGACGCCGCTGCTCGGCGGGCACGAGGTAGAGACCTGCCGCCCAGCCGTCCATGTCGGCTGCGAAGACCGTCAGCTCCGGTCGGCGCAGCAGCGAGCGGATGACGGCGACGCCGGCGGGGCCTCCGGCTCCGGTCACGAGGACGCGGGCCATGTCAGCCCTCCTGTCGGGTGAGCTCATGAGCGCCGACGAAGGCCGCCGTCTCGCGGACGATCTCGAGCGGCTCCACCGCCACGCCGCCACCGAAGCGCGACCAGTACCGAGCGGTCGCCCGCACGAACTCCGGCTCGAGGTAGGCGCGGCTCGCGGTCTGCGATCCGAAGCAGTCGAGCAGGCGCAGCTTCTGGTCGACGAAGCCGTCGATGCGCACGAAACGCGTGGGCCGGAAGTCGATCGTCGACGAGGGGCTCTGGTAGCAGGCGACCGTGCCGACGCGGCGGGTGGCGACCGTGGTCGCCTCGTTCACGGCGCGGTGATCCTGATGACGGTCGTGCGCGGAGTGCGTGTAGACGATCGTGGGCTGGATCTGCTCGACGACCTCTTCGATCAGACGCACGGTCGACCCGCCACCGGAGATCTCCGTGTCGACCAGGTCCTTGAGGAACAGGCGGGCGCCGATCAGCTCGGCGGCGGCCAGCGATTCGTTCTGACGGCTGTTGGCATCGCCTCCGCGCGCGCCTCGCGACAGGGTGAGGATGGTGATCTCGTCGCCCGCGGCGGCGTGCGCCGCGAGCACTCCCCCGACGCCGATCTCGACGTCGTCGGGATGGGCTCCGACCGCGAGCACGATCTCCTTGCGGCGCCCTTCCTCGCGACGGCGGCGGCCTTCCTCGGCGAGGTTGCGCACGACTTCGACGAGACGCGCGTTGTCGAGCGGCTTGGTCAGGAACTCGTCGGCCTGGGCGCGGAGCGCCGAGACCGCGTACTCCACCGAGACGTGGGCGGTCATGACGACGACGGGCACCGCCGGCACCTTGCGACGCAACTCCGCCAGGAGTTCGAGTCCGTTCAATCCGGGCATCTCGATGTCGGTGATGACGACGTCGGGGCGGATCTCGGCGACCTTCTCGACCGCGACGAGACCGTCGGGGGCGAGGTCGACCACGCACCCGGCCCGTCGCTCGAGCACCGTCTTCACGAGCAGGGAGACGTCCTGGTCGTCATCGACGACGAGGACGCGGATGGCATCTACGGACAATTCGGCTCTCCTTGGGGAGATTCCCGACCGTTGGGGGCGGTATACCACCGATGCGTTCGCCACCGGAAGCACGCGGGAAAGGGCGAGCAGGTTCCTCACGATTGTGGCACACGCCCTTCGCCTGACGGCGCGCGACGCCACGCAGAGAACGAGGGACGGATGCCGCGGCATCCGTCCCTCGCCTCATCCGCGCGAGCGGATCACTTCTTGTAGTTGGGCGCCTCCACGACGATCTGCACGTCGTGCGGGTGCGACTCCTTGAGCCCTGCCGAGGTGATGCGCACGAACTTTCCGCGAGTCTTGAGCTCTTCGATCGTGCGGGCGCCGACGTAGAACATCGACTGACGGAGTCCGCCGACGAGCTGGTACGCGACGGCGCCGAGCGGTCCGCGGTACGGGACCTGCCCCTCGATGCCCTCGGGGATGAGCTTGTCGTCGCTGGGGACATCGGCCTGGAAGTAGCGGTCCTTGGAGTAGGAGGTCTGCTTGCCACGCGTCTGCATGGCACCGAGCGACCCCATCCCGCGGTACTGCTTGAACTGCTTCCCGGACTGGAAGACGATCTCGCCGGGAGACTCGTCCGTGCCGGCGAGGAGCGATCCGAGCATCACGGCATCCGCACCGGCGACGAGCGCCTTGGCGATGTCGCCCGAGTACTGCAGCCCGCCGTCGGCGATCACCGGCACGCCCGCGGGGCGGGCGGCGAGGGAGGCTTCGTACACGGCGGTCACCTGCGGCACACCGACGCCGGCGACGACGCGGGTGGTGCAGATGGAGCCGGGGCCGACGCCGACCTTGACCGCGTCGACTCCCGCGTCGACGAGCGCCTGTGCACCCTCGCGGGTCGCGACGTTGCCGCCGATGATGTCGATGTGCGCGAAGGACTCGTCCGCCTTGAGGCGCTTGACGAGATCGATGACACCCTGCGACTGGCCGTTGGCGGTGTCGACGACGAGCACGTCGACACCGGCGTCGCGCAGCGCCTCGGCGCGCTCCCACGCGTCGCCGAAGAAGCCGATCGCCGCACCGACACGCAGGCGACCCTGGTCGTCCTTGGTGGCGAGGGGGTACTTCTCGCTCTTGTCGAAGTCCTTGATCGTGATGAGTCCGGCGAGCTTGCCGTCGGCGTCGATCAGGGGGAGCTTCTCGACGCGGTGCTTCGCGAAGAGGGCGATGACCTCGCCGGCGGCCACGCCGACGGATGCGGTGACGAGTCCCTCCGACGTCATGACGTCTTTCACGAGGGTCGACTGGCGCTCGAAGCCCGAGACGAAGCGCATGTCGCGGTTCGTGATGATGCCGACCAGACGGCCGTCGCCGTCGACGACGGGCAGGCCCGAGATGCGGTACTGGGCGCACAGCGCGTCGACCTCTTCGACGGTCGCGTCGGGGGTCGTGGTGATCGGGTCGGTGATCATGCCCGACTCGCTGCGCTTGACGCGGTCGACCTGCGACGCCTGATCGGCGATCGACAGGTTGCGGTGCAGGATGCCGATGCCGCCCTCGCGCGCCATCGCGATCGCCATGCGCGCCTCGGTGACGGTGTCCATCGCGCTGGAGAGAAGAGGAGTGGCGACCGAGATGCGACGTGTCACTCGCGAGGAGGTGTCGGCCTCGCTGGGGATGACATCCGTGTGCCCGGGAAGCAGCAGGACGTCATCGTACGTCAGTCCGACGAAACCGAAGGGATCGTGCTGTTCCATGGATGCTCCTCCTGCGCGTGTCGCGCGACGCCGAGTTCGTGGGGCCGGCCGGATCCGGCCGGGAAACCGTATGAAGATTCTAAGCGGAGAGCGGCCGAGAACATTCCCGGAGCCGGGCACCGTGACGACCCCGATCGGCCCACCGGTGTATTGGTACCGCTCTCATTTCGATCAGATTAAAGGTGTAGGCGAAACGCAGATCGCCCACTACAGTCAAGTGCGTCGTCCAACCCGAGACGGTCGAAGTCTGTGCGAAGGTGCACTCACCCTGGAGGTTGCGTGGGATCCACAACAATCGCCGTCCACCGGAAGAAGCCGTGGCTGGTCGCGTTCATCGGAGTGCTGCTCGCACTCGGCGCGATCCTCATGCAGCCGCCGCTCGCCGCCTCGGCAGAGACGACAGACGACGGTCAAGAGGTCACCGACTTCTACTTCGGCGGGGTCATCACCTTCGACGACGAGCCGGTCGAGGGCGTCGAGCTCTCGGTCTCCGGCAGCGGCTTCGAGGGTGAGACCGAGACGGATGCCGAGGGCAAGTGGCGCCTGTACGTGCCCGAGAAGGAGACGTACACGATCACGGTGAACGAGGAGACGCTCCCCGACGGTGTGATCGTCGACGCGTCGCTCCTCCCCGAGGGCACGCAGCCGATCTCCGGCACGACGGCATCGTTCGAGGTGGAGTTCGGTCTCACCGGAACCAAGATCCTCAACCTCTTCCTCGGCGAGGGCGAGCGCATCACCGTCAGCTTCATCGACCAGCTGGCGTCGCGACTCGTGGGCGGCCTGAACTTCGGCCTGCTCCTCGCACTCGCGTCGATGGGCGCGGCGCTCATCTACGGCACGACGCGACTGTCGAACTTCGCACACGCCGAGATGGTCACCTGGGGCGGGCTCGTCGGAGTCGTGACGACCTCCCTCTGGATGCTTCCTCCGTGGCTCGGCATCGCCGCGGCCGTGATCGCCGGCGGTCTGCTGGGCTGGGCCATGGATGCCGGTCTCTGGCGTCCGTTGCGGCGTCGCGGGCTGGGAGTCGTGCAGCTGATGATCGTCAGCATCGGCCTCTCGCTCGCGCTCCGCTACCTCTTCCAGTACATGATCGGTGGCGGCACCTACCAGCTCCCGGGCGCGAGCCCCGAGCCCATCCGGCTCGGACCCATCTCCTTGTCGTACATCGACATGATCGCGATGGGCGTCAGCATCGTCGTGATCATCGGGGTGGCGTTCTTCCTCACTCGCACTCGGGTCGGTAAGGCCACGCGGGCGATCTCAGACAACCCGCAGCTCGCCGCCGCATCCGGCATCGATGTCGACCGGGTCGTCCGGTACGTCTGGATCCTCGCCGGAACGCTCGCCGCGATCTCGGGCGTGCTCTGGGGCTACTTCCGCCCCGGAGTGACCTGGAACATGGGCATGCAGATGCTGCTGCTCATCTTCGCCGCGATCACGCTCGGCGGTCTCGGCACCGCCTTCGGCGCGCTCGTCGGCTCGCTCATCGTGGGTATGGCCGTCGAAGTGTCGACCCTCTGGATCCCCTCCGACCTGAAGTACGCGAGCGCCCTGGTCATCCTCATCGTGATCCTTCTCGTCAGACCGCAGGGCCTGCTCGGCCGCAAGGAAAGGTTGGGCTGATCATCATGGACTTCGGATCCATCTTCACCAACACGGCCGCTTACCTCTTCAGCCCCATCACGCTGGCATACGCGCTGGCCGCCACGGGCCTCGCCGTGCACTTCGGCTACGCCGGACTGCTCAACTTCGGCATGGCGGCCTTCATGGCCATCGGCGGCTACGGCTACGCGATCTCCGTGCTCTCGTTCGGGCTGCCGTGGTTCGTGGGCATGCTCATCGGCCTGCTCGGTGGCGCGCTCTTCGCCGTGCTCCTCGGCATCCCGACCCTGCGTCTGCGCGCCGACTACCTGGCCATCGCCACGATCGCGGCCGGCGAGATCGTGCGCCTGCTCTTCACCACGCAGGTCTTCGACGAGTTCACGAACTCCGCCGACGGCCTCGCGCAGTACAACGGCGGCTTCCGCGATGCGAACCCGTTCCCCCCGGGAACCTACGGGTTCGGCCCGTGGACGTACACGGCCAACGACCTGTGGAACCGCGTGTTCGGGCTCATCGTGCTCGCCCTCGCCGTGCTCCTCGTCTGGGCGCTGATGCGCAGCCCCTGGGGGCGCGTGCTCAAGGGCATCCGCGAGGACGAGGACGCCGTGCGTTCGCTCGGCAAGAACGTCTTCGCCTACAAGATGCAGGCGCTGGTCGTCGGCGGTGTGCTCGGCGCGGCAGGCGGAATCGTCTTCGTCCTCCCGTCGGCGGTCGTCCCCGGCAGCTACTCGACGTCGCTGACGTTCTTCCTCTGGACGATCCTCCTGCTCGGCGGCGCGGCCACCGTGTTCGGCCCGACGCTCGGAGCGGTCCTGTTCTGGGTGGTCAACGCGTTCCTCGCGAGCCTCCTGCCGCAGCTGGCGAACGCCGGCCTGCTGCCGATGACCGACAAGCAGGCGGCGACCGTCGTCTACATCGTCGTCGGCGTCGCACTCATGCTGCTCGTGATCTTCCGCCCGCAGGGCATCCTCGGAGACAAGAGGGAGATGACCTTTGTCAAGTGAACTGACCCCCGAGCCGGCCGCCGCGCCGGCGACGGGAAGCATCAAGCGTCCGAAGACCACCGGTCTGACGAAGGGCGAGGTCAAGCCCGGCGTCGCCAAGGTCGACCCGATCCTCGTCGTCGACGCGGTGCAGCGGCGATTCGGCGGCATGACCGCCGTCGACGTCGAGCACCTCGAGATCCCCCGCGGCGCCATCACGGCGCTCATCGGACCGAACGGCGCCGGCAAGACCACTCTCTTCAACCTGCTCTGCGGTTTCGACAGGCCCAACAGCGGCACCTGGTCGTTCGACGGCAAGAACCTGTCGGGCATCCCGTCGTTCAAGGTGGCCCGCATGGGTCAGGTGCGCACGTTCCAGCTCACGAAGTCGCTGTCGCTGCTCACGGTCCTCGAGAACATGAAGCTCGGGGCCACCGGGCAGCGCGGAGAGGGCTTCTGGTCGAGCCTGTTCCCCTTCCTCTGGCGCGCGCAGGACACCGAGATCGAGGGCAAGGCCCGTGAGCTGCTCGCGCGCTTCAAGCTCGACGCCAAGGAGAAGGACTTCGCCGCCGCGCTCTCGGGCGGTCAGCGCAAGCTCCTCGAGATGGCCCGGGCGCTCATGAGCGACCCGACGCTGGTGATGCTCGACGAGCCAATGGCCGGCGTGAACCCGGCCCTCACCCAGTCGCTGCTCGACCACATCCTCGACCTCAAGGATCAGGGCATGACCGTGCTCTTCGTCGAGCACGACATGCACATGGTACGCCACATCGCCGACTGGGTCGTCGTCATGGCCGAGGGCCGCGTCGTCGCCGAAGGTCCGCCCGACCAGGTGATGGACGACCCCGCGGTCATCGACGCGTACCTCGGCGCCCACCAGGACGTCGACCTCGGTGCCGTCACCGGTCGCATTCCGGTCGTCGCCGACGCCGAGGCTGCGCGCATCCGCGAACAGATCGAGGCCGAGGCAGAGGCAGAGCTCGAGGCGACGGATCCCGTCGACTCCGACACGAAGGACAACGCATGAGCGAAGACAAGGTGGTCGTCGAACTCACGGACGTCCACGCGGGCTACCTTCCCGGCGTGAACATCCTCAACGGCGCGAATCTCGTCGCGCGTCAGGGCGAGCTGATCGGCATCATCGGCCCGAACGGCGCCGGCAAATCGACGCTGCTCAAGGCGATGTTCGGTCTCGTCAACGTGCGCGGTGGAGAGATCACGCTGAACGGCGAGAGCATCGTGGGCCTCAAGGCCGACAAGCTCGTCAAGCGAGGAGTGGCCTTCGTGCCGCAGACGAACAACGTCTTCCCCTCGCTGTCGATCGAGGAGAATCTGCAGATGGGGCTCTACCAGAACCCCAAGATCTACGCGGAGCGCCTCGAGTTCGTCACCGGCATCTTCGCCGAGCTCGGTAAGCGTCTCAAGCAGCGCGCCGGGTCGCTCTCGGGCGGTGAGCGGCAGATGGTCGCGATGTCGCGGGCGCTCATGATGGACCCGTCGGTGCTGCTGCTCGACGAGCCCTCGGCCGGCCTCTCCCCCGTGCGTCAGGACGACGCGTTCATCCGCGTCTCGGACATCAACAAAGCGGGTGTGACGACGATCATGGTCGAGCAGAACGCTCGCCGTTGCCTGCAGATCTGCGACCGCGGTTATGTGCTCGACCAGGGCAAGGACGCGTACGAAGGCACCGGGCGCGAGCTGTTGAGCGACCCCAAGGTCATCGGACTGTACCTCGGGACGCTCGCCGACGACGTCGCCTGAGCGCTTCGACGAGGGGCGGGATGCTTCGGCGTCCCGCCCCTTTCGCATGCCGCACGGCGGTGCAGTCATGGCTACCTGCCCGTACGAGGAAGGCCCCGGATGCGAGCATCCGGGGCCTTCCGAGTGATCGGTCGATCAACTCATCGATGCGATCAGTTGGTGCGCTCGATGGTGTTGCCCGCGACGTACTTGTAGATGCCGATCGTGGCGCCCTGCGGGTCGCCGTTCTCGTCGAACGTCACGTCGCCGGAGTAGCCGTCGTAGTCGGCCGTGCCGCCGTCGTTGATGATCTCGGCGCACTCGGCGAAGCTGGTGCACTTCTCACCGTCGCCCGAACCGCCCGAGACCTCCTGCATCTTGGCCGCGATGTCGGCGCCCTCGGTCGAACCGGCCGCGAGCGACGCGAGCGCCACCAGGATCACGGCGTCGTAGGCCTCGGCCGCGTAGGTGAAGTCCTTCACCTCGGGGTTGCCGGCAGCCGTCCACGACGCCTGCAGGCGATCCGTGAAGTCGTCCTCGAGTGCAGGGCCCGCCTTCGTGCCCTGCGCGCCCTCGAGCGAGACCGAGATCTCGTCGCCGTAGTCGGACAGGTTGCCGTCGACCATGTAGAACTTGTCAGCCGAGATGCCGGCGTTCACCAGCAGCGGCGCGATGGTCTTGAACTGCTCGAACGACACGATCGCGACGGCGTCCGGGTTCTGCGCCTTGATCGACTCGACCTGCGCATCGAACTGCGCGTCGCCGACGTTGAACGAGACCGACTCGACGACCTCGCCGCCGGTGCCCTCGAACGTCGTGGTGAGCGCGTCGTTCAGGCCGGTGCCGTAGGCGTCGTTCTGGTAGATGATGCCGAGCGTCTTGGCGCCGTCCTCGGCGATCAGGTTGCCGAGCACCTCGCCCTGCAGCAGGTCGCTGGGGGCGGTGCGGAAGTAGAGTCCGTCGTCCTCCCAGGCGGTGAAGTCGGGGGACGTGTTCGACGCCGAGATCTGGAGGATCCCCGCGCTCACGTTTCCGTCGAGCACCAGCTTCGAGACACCGGAGGCGGCCGCACCGACGATCGCACTGACGTCAGCGTTGCGCAGCTTCTCGATCGACGTCTCGTACGCCTTGGTATCGGTGTCGCCCTCGTCCTCGGCGGTGAGGTCGATGGTGATGCCGGCCTCCGCCGCGTTGACCTCCTCGACCGCGAGTCCGACACCGGACTCCATGGGCGGTCCCAGGAATGCCAGCGACCCCGTCTTCGGCAGCAGCGAGCCGAGCTTGAGGGTGAGATCGGTGGCGGGCGCGCCGCCGTCGGACGAGTCATCGGACGGGGTGCTGCTGCAACCCGCGATGACGAGGGCAGACGCGCTGACAAGCGCAATGCCTGCGAAGATCTTCGCGGTGCGCGAACCCTTCAGTGCCTTCATAATGCTCCCTTGCGTAACTGAGCGTGGACGTGACCACAGTCGAGTGCTCTAACCCTAGGGCGCAGAAGCGCTCCGTAGGGGTCGCAAGTGTTTCGGTGCGTTAACGATCCGCTACGCGGTGGAATACCGGTTTCAGACGATGGGCGTGGGAGCGGTCCTTCGCCCTCGTCGCGCGGCGAGCAGCAGGTCGATCACGAACACGACGATCGCGATCCAGACGATCACGAAACCGGCCCAGCGCTCGGCCGGCATGGGCTCGTGGAGGAAGACGACGCCGATGACGAACTGCATCACCGGGGTGATGAACTGGATCATCCCGATGACGGTGAGATCGATCCGGCGCGCACCGGCGGCGAACAGAAGCAGGGGCACGGCCGTCGCGATCCCGGCGCAGGCCAAGAGCACTGCGTGCCATCCGCCGTTCACGCCCATCGTGAGGCCCGCCGGGGTCTGAGCCACCAGGATGAGCTGCACGACGGCGATCGGGATCAACCAGAAGGACTCGAGGGTCAGACCGCTGACGGCATCCACCGCCGGCCCGATCTGCTTCTTGATGAGTCCGTACAGACCGAAGGAGGCCGTCAGCGAGAGGGCGATCCACGGGAACTCGCCGTGGGCCACGATGATCACGACCACGGCGACCGAGGCGATCCCGATCGCCGCCCACTGGAGCCGGCGGATCCGCTCGCGCAGCACGAACACGCCCAGGAGCACCGTCGTGATCGGGTTGATGAAGTACCCGAGGCTCGTCTCGACCACGTTGCCCGTCAGGGTGCCGATGAGGAACACCTGCCAGTTGACGTAGATGAGCAGGCCCGCGAGCGCCGTCCAGCCGAGAAGCTTCGGCCGCCGGATGATCGCCAGGAACGCGGTCCAGCCCCGCATGACGGTGAGGAGCAGGAGGCAGAAGACGAACGACAGCAGCACTCGCCAGGCGACGACCTCCCACGGCCCCGTGGGCACGAGAAGCAGGAAGTACAGCGGCAGCACGCCCCACAGCAGATAGGCACCGCCCGCGTAGGCGACTCCGGAGGTCTGGCTCGACGAAGCGCGGGGGACGGAACTCACCGCACAACACTATGCCCGCGGTGCGCATCCACTGGTGGTTCCGTGGCCTGCCGGATGATTTCGGCAGGAATCGGATGCCGCGTGGCGGATGCTGTGCTTTCTTCCCGGGGTCCAAAATGGCCGATCGGTATACTGATCGGCATCGCCTGAGCCCTCGCGATTCCGCGATTCCCCTCGCGGACAGCCCTGCCTCCGCACCCGACGGCGGCGGTCTCCCGAAGGACGTGCCGTGCCCCCGCACACGCTCCCCCCGGTCGTCGCGTGCGGCGCCTACGAACGCGACAACCTCGGCGATCTGCTCTTCCTCGTCGTCGCCGATCACTTCGCGCGCGGCATCGTCGATGTCGAGTACACCGCGCCGATCGCCGTCGACATGTCCGCGCTCCTCGGGCGGCGGATCACCGCGACCGGCCCGACCCTCACCGAGAAGCCCGCCACGGGCATCTGGACCGTCGGCGGCGAGGTCGGCTCAACGCAGCGAGAGTACGTCTACCGGACCGCCGTCGACGACGCCGAGTGGACGCGGTTCTCGTCGCTCGACGCGGCCGAACAGGACGCGCTCCTCGACGAGGTGATGAACGCACGGATGGAGTCGCCGTACGTGCCGCGACCGAGCGCGTTCCCCCGCAACCGCGGGGCGCGCCTGGTGCTCAACTCCGTCGGAGTCTCGGGCATCGGCGGCCTGACTCCCTGGCGTGCCGCCGTCGCCACGAGCGCCCTGCGCGAAGCGCGCTACATCTCGGTCCGTGATCCGAAGTCCGCCGAACTGCTCGAGCGCCTCGGCATCCCGCACCGTCTCGCGCCCGACCTCGTCCACACGATCGCGTCGGTCCTACCGATCGATGCACCCCGCGACAGCTCCGTGCTCCTTCAGCTGTCGGAAGGACACATCCGCACGTACGGCATCGAGGCATGGACCGACGCCATCGTCGCGTGCTCGGAACTCGGGGATCATCCCATCCGGCTCTTCGTCGCCGGATCAGCGCCCGCGCACGATTCGATCGAGCGCTACCGCGAACTCATCGACCGGGTCTCGGCCGAGCGCCCGGACTGGGACATCGCCCTCAGCGACGCACGCTCGATCGACGACCGTGTGCGCGAGATCGCCACGGCCTCCCTCTGGATCGGCAGCTCATTGCACGGCCGCATCCTCGCGTGCGCCTACGGCACGAAGCGCCTCAGCATCGCCAAGCCGAAGGTCGACGTCTACGCCGAAACCTGGGACGCGGACTTCCCGTTCGGCATCGAGCCCTCCAGCCTTCCTGCTGCCGTGACCGCAGCACTCGAACACGAGCGGATGCTGCGCATGCCGCGGCCCTCGCGGACTCCGCGCGCAAGAGCGTGGTCGACGCCCTGGCAGTCTTCACCGAAGCGGACGACGCGCCGGAGAGCGACGCTCTCGCCATCCGCATCGACGAGGTCACCCAGCTCCAGATCGCAGCGATGCGACTCGAGCACGAGCATGCCGAGGCGGTGCGCTTCGGCAAGGAGCGCGCAGCCGAGGCCCTCCGACTCGCCGGCGACAGGGATGAGCAGCGTCGGGCCCGGCAGGCCGTCGAGAAAGAACTCGCCGAATCACACGCTCGACGGAAGAAAGCGGAAACCGAGCTCGAGAGCCTGCGTTCACGGCTGCACGAGATCGAGACGAGCACGTCGTGGAAGATCGGATCGCGCCTCACCTCCGTGGCGCATGCGCTGCGACTTCCCCGACCGTCGTCGCTCCGACGGCGCGGGCGCGACGACTCCGCCGCGCGCTGACGAGAAGGGGCCCGGATGCCGAAGCATCCGGGCCCCTTCTCGGGAACGCTGAATCAGCGGACGACGACCGCCAGGACGTCGCGAGCCGACAGGACGAGGAATTCGTCCGCACCGAACTTGACCTCGGTGCCGCCGTACTTGCTGTAGAGCACGCGGTCGCCGACGGCGACGTCGAGCGGAACGCGGTTGCCGTTGTCGTCGATGCGACCGGGGCCGACCGCCACGACCTCGCCCTCCTGGGGCTTCTCCTTGGCGGTGTCGGGGATGACCAGGCCACTCGCGGTGGTCTGCTCGGCCTCGACCTGCTTGATGACGATGCGGTCCTCGAGCGGCTTGATGGAAACCGACACGGTCTACCTCTTCTTTCTTGACGCTGACACGAAAGACTTGTTCGCACTCTCAACCCGAGAGTGCTAACGCCAGTGTAGGCGCTTCGCTGGCACTCATGCAACGCGAGTGCCAGCCCCGCCGCCCGCGTAGGCTGAGCGAGTGGAGATGTCTGAGCTGCAAGCGCTGCTGACCCCCGTCGGACTGGAGCTGCTGGATGCGCTCGGCAGCGTCGAGTCGACGGACGAGGTCACGCGCGCGGTGTCGCGGTTGCGGGCCGACGGACACTCCCCCGAACTCGTCTCGGCCGTGGTCGGCCAGGCGCACCTGCGTGCGAAGGCGGGAGTGAAGTTCGGACCGTTCGCCGAGCGGATGCTGTTCACCCGCGCGGGCCTCGAGCAGGCCACACGTCTCGGCGTCGCCGCCCGCCACGCCCAGCGCATGCGCAGCGCCGGGCTGACCCGCATCGCCGACCTCGGCTCCGGGATCGGCGGCGATGCCCTTGCCTTCGCCGGAGCCGGTCTCGATGTGCTCGCGGTCGACGCCGACCCGGTGACCGCGGCGATCGCGGCGTACAACCTCGCCCCGTTCGGTGAGAGCGCGACCGTTCAGCACGGCACGGCCGAGAGCGCCGACCTCGACGGGCGCGACGCGGTGTGGATGGACCCCGCCCGGCGCACGGCCGGGCACAGCGAGACCCGTCGCGTCTCGCCCGACGACTACTCCCCCTCGCTGGACTGGGCATTCGCGCTCGCATCCCGCGTGCCGACCGGGATCAAGCTCGGCCCCGCGCACGATCGCGATGCGCTGCCGGCCGATGCCGAGGCCCAGTGGGTCAGCGCCGACGGCAGCGTGGTCGAACTCGTGCTCTGGACCGGGGCTCTTGCTCGGGCCGGCGTGCGCCGCGCCGCGCTCGTGATCCGCGGCGAGCGCTCGCACGAACTCACCGCCGGCGCCGACGCCGTCGACGCCGAGGTGCGCCCGCTCGGCGCCTTCCTGCACGAACCCGACGGAGCGGTGATCCGGGCTCGTCTGATCGGCGACGTCGCCCGCAGCCTCGATGCCGGCATGCTCGACGAGAAGATCGCCTACCTGACCTCGGATGCCGCGCTCACCAGCCCCTTCGTGCAGTCCTTCCGGGTGCGCGAGACGATGGCCGCGAACCCGAAGGCGATCAATGCCGTGCTCAGGGCGAACGACATCGGCACGCTGGAGATCAAGAAGCGCGGAGTCGATATCGACCCGGCGCAGTTCCGCAAGAAGCTCACGCTGCGCGGTGGTGCCTCGGCCACGTTGATCCTGGTGCGGGTCGGAGACCAGCGCCGCGCGATCCTCGCCGACCGGGTGTCCGCCGCCGAGTAGGTCAGCCCGCTCGGGCTTCGGTGATCGTCAGGTACGGCGTCTGGCTCGCGGTGAAGGCGAGAGTGAGCGACGAGCCGGGCCCGGAACCCGATCCGTCGTCCGACACGAAAGTGGACAGGCCGACGTCGATCGCCGTCGTGGAGGGCAGGCAGACCGCATCGAGCTGTGCGGCATCGACGATCAGGCAGGCCTCGGGCTCGACCGTCTCGCCGTATCGATTCGCCATCCAGACCGGCTCGTCTCGGAAGTAGCCGACGACGCTCAGGTTCATCTCGAAGCCCTGCGCGACGAGTTCCTCGGCCCGCGTGCGCTCGTCGCCGACGAACTGGGCGAGGATCGATGACGACGAGTCCCATTGCTGGATCGATGCGATCGGATCGCCGTCGGTGGCGACCACGATGTACGCATTGATCGTCGTGAAGACGGCGGTCACCTCGTCGACGGTCTCGCCGGGGCGCATGACCGCGACGTTGATTCCGACGTTCTGGAAATCGGACGTGCGCTGGCACTGGGATTGCGTCGCCTCGTCGACATCGACGACGGCGCAGGTCAGATCCCCTTCGCCCTTGGTGCCCAGCCAGACGATCGCACCGGAGTCGTCGTCCTGCCCGACCGCACGCAGCGTGCCGGGATCGAAGTCGGATTCGTCTTCGAGAAGAGCACGCCGCTCCTGCTGCTCCGCGGTCAGCGCTATCGCATCGGACGGCGGCGCGAAGACGGCCCAGCCGATACCGATCCCCAGTGCGAGCAGCAGCACTGCGGAGACCGTCACGAACCGCCAGTGCCGACGCAGCACCGCGCGCGTCTTCGGAGCCGCCTCCGGTTCTCGTGCGTCGATGGGGGCAGTCTCCGTAGCATCCGCCTCTTCCACCTGTCCGAGTGCGAGGGACTCCTCGAGGCTCGGCGCACAGTCGGTCGGACGATCGGATGCCGGAGCGGTCACCGTCGCGCGTGGAACCGCATGGATCCTCTCGGGGAACGGGTCTGCGGATCCGGGGATGATGGTGCGACGACCCTGTTCGAGCTCACGCAGACGACTGGCCTCGTCTCGCGTCAGCGCGGCTGCGCGGCCGTACGCCTTGCGCTGCAGATCTCGCAGTTCGCCGTCAGTGCTCACTTCGCTTCTCCCGGCGCCGACTCCCGGGCGATCTCGAGGTACGACGGCCCCGCCCCGTAGGCATAGGTGATGCGGGTCGTCCCTCCGGTCTCCTCATCCGGGCGTTCGAACGCCAGGGACCGGGCACCCGCCTCCTCCGCGGCGTTCGGGTCGCACACCGAAAGCGGGGCTTCCCCGGAGCCGTCGTAGATCACGCACGTCTGTCCTGTCGCCGTGCGCGTGGCCGACCATACGGGAGTGTCGCGGTCGTACCCGGCGATCCACAGACTCGTCCGCTCGAACCCGAGTGCCACCAGATTCTCGGCGATTCGCGACTGGTCCTCGTCGTAGAGCATGCCGTAGTCGTCGGCCTCGCCGTAGAGGAAGCTCTGCGAGAGCACCGCCGGGCGTCCGTCGAGAGTCAGGAACAGCTGCGCCGACACCTGGCGCTTGAGCTCGTCATCGACGTCGACGGTCAACGCCGCATCCATCCCCGAGGAGCGCACCGCATCCGTGCCGTTGCACGTCGGTCGGTACACTTCGCCATCGCTGAACACGAGGCATGTGGAGGCCCCGTCCCCCTTCGTCGCGGCCCACACGACCACGTCGGCCTCGACCGCCATGACTCGGATCGAACCGGCGTCGTACTCGCCGCCGTCGACGAGGCGCTGCTGCCACTGCTGCTGCGCCTCGCTGATCACGATGACGTGTTCGGCCGGCCGCGTGAGCAGCCAGCCGGCGACCGTGCCGATCCCGAAGACCACGACGATCGCGACCGCGATGGTGATCGTCCGTCGTATCGCCGACCGACGGGGCCGGTCGATGGACGGATTCTCCGCGCTCTCCTGGTCGTGCGGGTGTGCATCGATCTCCGACGGGGCGACCTCGCCGCCGGGGGTGACCGGCTCCGGACCGGAGGGATGCTCGACATCCGGGTCCCGGTCACGACGTGAACCGAGTTCCTCGAGACGTGCCATCTCAGCGGTGGTCAATCCGCCCTCACGCCCGTAGGCGCGCGCCTGCAGGGCGCGCAGTTCGACGGCTTCCTCGGCGTCGAGCATCCGACGTCAGCCCAGTCTCTCGAACTGCATGCCGGCCCAGACGAGCCAGCCCAGGCTGTACACCGTCGCGGTCAGCCCGAGCACGAGCGCCCAGCGACCCATCCCCCGGCTCTCGACCGGTCGACGCAACGACATGATCGACGCGATGATCGCAACCACCCCCACCGGCAGGCCCCAGCCGACGAAGAACGAGGCACCGAGGGCGACGATCGCTGCGAGCAGCGCCCACGGAGCGAGGCGGGCGTCATCGATGACCATCTCGGTCTCGGCGGGCGCCCACGCGGTGCGGCCCGTCGGGTCGTCCGCATCCGGACCGCTCACGACCACGGGCTCGATGCCCACGGGGCCGGTCGGCAGCCGCGTGTATCCGTCGCGACGCGCTCCGGGCAGTCGTGCGGAACCTGCCGGGCTCTCGACCTCGCCGCTCGGCCGGTCGATGCGCGGAGTCGGTGAAGGCGTGGGCGTCCCCGGTGCGGGCGTCGGCTCCGTGGAGTCGGTCATACGGTGACCGCCTCGGCGACCTGGATCTCCGTCACCGGAAGCGTCGAGTCGGCGCCGAAGGCGAGCGTGGACGGCTGCTTGCCGGAGGAGATCAGCTCGGCGGCGAGCGCCGCGATCATGGCCCCGTTGTCGGTGCAGAGCGAGAGCGGTGGGATGCGTACCGTCACGCCCGCCGCGGCTGCGCGCTCGAGGGCGACGTCGCGCAGGCGGCGATTGGCGATCACTCCCCCGCCGAGCAGCAGTCGGGGAACGCCGAGATCCGCGCAGGCGGCGAGCGCCTTCGTGACGAGCACATCGACGACCGCCTCGCGGAAACTCGCCGCGACATCGGCCACCGGCACCTCGACGCCGTCGGCCTCGCATTTCTCGACCCAGCGCGCGACCGCCGTCTTCAGCCCCGAGAACGAGAAGTCATAGCGGTGCTTCGCCAGGTCGGAGGCGCGGGACAGCCCGCGCGGGAAGCGGATCGCTTTCGGGTCTCCGTCGACGGCCGCCCGATCGATCTCGGGCCCACCGGGGTACGGAAGCGAAAGCAGACGGGCGACCTTGTCGAACGCCTCTCCCGCCGCGTCGTCCATCGTCTCCCCGAGGAGTTCGACGTCGGTCGTGAGGTCGCGAACATGCAGGAGCGAGGTGTGCCCGCCCGACACGAGAAGCGCGATCGTCGGGTACTCGAGAGGTTCGGAATCGGCCGTGAGGATGTCGGCGGCGATGTGCCCGACGAGGTGGTTGACCGCGTAGAGCGGTTTGTCGAGCGAGACCGCGAGGCCCTTGGCCGCCCCGACACCGACCATGAGCGCGCCGGCGAGACCGGGCCCGCTCGTGACGGCGACGGCGTCGAGGTCGGCGAGACCCACGCCCGCCTCGGCCAGGGCCGCGTCGATCGACGGCTGCAGGGCCTCGAGGTGCGCGCGGGCGGCTACCTCGGGCACCACTCCCCCGTAGCGGGCGTGCTCGTCCATGCTCGAGGCGATCGTGTTCGACAGCAGAGTGCGTCCGCGCACGATCCCGATGCCCGTTTCGTCGCAGCTCGTCTCGATCCCCAGCACCAGCGGTTCGCTCATGCGCTCACCTCGCTCCCCGTGTCGGAGTCGTTCCCGGGCGACCTGCGCAGCACGAGCCGCATCACGATCGCATCCACATCATCCGGCTGATAGTAGCGGGGGCGTCGTCCGATCTCCTCGAAACCCTCTGAGAGGTACAACCCCTCCGCAGACGGGTTGTCGGCTCGCACCTCGAGGAACACCTCGCGCGCCCCGCGCTCGCGCGCGACATCGAGCAGGGCGCGCAGCAGAGCCCGTCCCCGCCCCTCCCCGCGATGGTCGGCGTCGAACGCGATGGTCTGGATGTCGGCGTCCGCACTGCCGCGCAGCGCGCGCACACCGCCGTAGCCGATGACCGAGCCCTCTTCGTCGTCGACGAGGTAGCGCCCGTGCTCGCTGACGAGTTCGGCGGCCATCGCCTCGGCGCTCCACGCGTCGGTCGGGAACGAACGCCGCTCGATCCCCATGATCGCGTCGAGGTCGGCGGCGGTCGCATCGCGCAGGGTCACAGCCCCACCCGCTTCGGGGCGGCCGGCTGCTTCACGTCGGGCTGGCGGAGGTAGAGGGGCTCGGCGCCTGCGAGTTCGCGACCGGCGGCGTGAGCGCGGGCGCCGACGCGAGCGAGGTCGACGGCCGACAGCGCGGCGACGTCGATCCGGCGGATGCCGTCGAGGTGCGGGTCCGCGTCGACGACCGGAACGAGCACGGTGTCGACGAGCACTCGCGGAAGTCCGTCGGCGTCGACGCCGTCGAAGACCGTGATCGCGACCTCACGTCGTCGCGCGTCGGTGACGATCGCGAACGGCCCGGTGACGGCATCCGTCTCGATCGCCGTGAGCGCCGCTGCGTGATGGCTGGGGACGGGGAGCACGGGGATGCCACGACCGAGCGCGAAGGCCCGGGCGGCGGCGATCCCGATGCGGAGTCCGGTGAAGGGGCCGGGGCCCATGCCCGCGACGACGTGCGAGACGTCGTCGCCGCCCGATGCGGCCAGCGCCTCGACGAGCAGGTCGCCGATCACCTCGGCGTGCCCGAGCGGGTCGCTCGTGCCCGCCTCGGCGCGGCGCGCGCCGTCGGGATCGATCAGCGCGACGGCGCTGCCCAGGGAGGTGTCGACGGCGAGAATCACCTCTCCAGGGTAGTCGCCGTTCACGGGTGGCCGTCGGTCGGGCTGTCGCGCCGGGCGCGAGGGGACTCAGGCCTCGATGCGCGTCATGGTGAAGTAGCGCGGCGCATCGGCGTCGAGCTCGGCCGGATCGATCTCGCCGCCGTCATCGCCGACGGGACGCTCGAGCTCGATGTCCCACCAGGCATCGGCGAGGTCCTCCGCCATGCCGCGTCCCCACTCGACCACGACGACCGATCGCGCGAGATCGAGGTCGAGGTCGTCGAGCTCGGCTCCGGAGCCGAGCCGGTACGCATCGACGTGCACGAGCGGCGCTCGGCCGACCAGCGACGGGTGCGTGCGTGCGATCACGAACGTCGGGCTCTGCACCGGCCCCCGTACACCGAGCCCCTCGGCGAGGCCGCGCGTGAAGGTCGTCTTCCCGGCACCGAGGGGACCCGTGAGGATCAGCAGGTCGCCGGCTTCGAGCTGCTCGCCGATCAGGAAGCCCAGGCGCTCCATGTCGTCGGAGGAGGCGACCTCACGGCGCCCGAGAAAGGCGGGATCGACGCTCATGTCGTCCTCCGTGGAACGCGCGCTCCGATGCGGGTGACGATCTCGTAGTTGATCGTGTCGGCGGCATCCGCCCAGTCGGCGGCCGAGGGCACACCCAGCGTGGGGTCGCCGAACAGCACGACCTCATCGCCGATCGAGACCGGGGTGTCTCCCACGTCGACGACGAACTGATCCATGGCGATGCGGCCGACGTTGGTGAAGCGCTGCCCCCCGATCGAGACCGGCAGCCGACCCGAGGCGTGCCGGGGCACGCCGTCGGCGTATCCGAGCGGCACGAGCGCGAGAGTCGTGTCGCGGTCGGTGCGATGGTCGTAGCCGTACGAGACGCCGGTGCCGGCGGGCACCCGGCGCACGGCGGCGACGGCTCCGCGGAGCGTCATCGCCGGACGCAGGCCCAGCTCGGCGGAGGTGCGGTCGTCGAACGGCGAGAGCCCGTAGATGCCAACGCCGATGCGCACCGCATCGAGCCGCATCTCGGGCCGGTCGATCGCGGCGGCCGTGGCAGAGATGTGCCGGATCTCGGGATGGATGCCGAGGGATGCCGCGACCTCGACCCCCTCCTCGAACTTCGCCAGAGCTGCGCGATCGTCGTCGAGGGACGTGTTGGAGAGATGGCTGAAGAGCCCCACCACCCGCAGACGTCCGATGCGTTCGTGCCGGGCGGCCTCGGCGAGCACCCGCGCCCAGTCCGCCGGGGCGATGCCGTTGCGCGAGAGACCGGTCTCGAACTTCAGATGCACGGCGACGGGGCGATCGACGCTCGCGACCGCCGCGGCGGCCTCCAGTTGATCGAACGAGGAGATGCCGAGCTCGATGTTCTCGGCCGCCGCACGGTCGAAACGCTCGCCGGGCGCGTGCAGCCACGCGAGGATCGGGGCGGTGATCCCCTGCCGGCGCAGCTCGAGCGCCTCGGGGATCTCGGCGACGCCGAGCCTCGTCGCGCCGCCGGCCAGTGCAGCCACGGCGGCGGAGGCCGCTCCGTGACCGTAGGCGTTGGCCTTCACGACGGCGATGACCTCCACACCGGTCAGACGGCGGAAGTGGCGGACGTTGTCGGCGATCGCATCGATATCGACGGATGCCTCGCGGAACGGAACGGTCACAGGTGGCCTCCCTCGGCGACGACGAATGCGGTCGCGAGTCCCGCGTCATGACTCATCGTGAGGTGCAGGGTCGCGATCCCGCGCTCGACGATCACGTCGGCCGTAGATCCCGACAGCACGAAGTACGGCCGCCCCGATTCCTCCGATGCGATCTCGATCTCGGTCCAGTGCACGCCGTCCGAGCCGCCGAGCGCCTTGATCAGCGCCTCTTTCGCGGCGTACCGGGCAGCGAGCGACGGAAGCCGGAGGCTCCGCTCCGCGGGCGCGAAGAGACGCTCCAGGAGACGAGGGGTGCGCTCGAGGGTCCGCTCGAATCGCGGGATGTCGACGAGGTCGATGCCGGTCCCGATGATCACGGTTCCAGCCTACTCGCGGCGCACGGTCGGACCCGTGCACCGCGAACCCGGCTCATTCGACGGTGACGGACTTCGCGAGGTTTCGCGGCTGGTCGACGTCGAGCCCCTTCGCCGTGGCGAGCGCCATCGCGAAGATCTGCAGCGGGACGACCGCGAGCAGCGGTTCGAACATCGCGCCGGCGAGCGGGATGCGGATGACCTCGTCGGCGAAGGGCAGCACGGCGGCGTCGCCCTCTTCGGCGATCACGATGACCCGGGCTCCGCGAGCGCGGATCTCCTGGATGTTCGAGACGACCTTCGAGTGCACGAGCGCCGAGTGGCGGGGCGACGGCACGAGCACGAACACCGGCTGCCCGGGCTCGATGAGCGCGATCGGACCGTGCTTGAGCTCGCCGGCGGCGAAGCCCTCGGCGTGGATGTACGAGATCTCCTTGAGCTTGAGCGCGCCCTCGAGCGCGATCGGGTAACCCACGTGGCGGCCGAGGAAGAGCACAGAGCGCGTGTCGGCCATCCACCCGGCGAGCTGGGAGACGTGCTCGTTCTCATCGGCGAGCACCCGGGCGATCTTGTCGGGCAGGGCGCTGAGCTCGTCGACGTCGGTCGACGCGTCGGCGACCGAGCCGCGCACGCGCCCCATGTGCAGACCGAGCAGGAGGAGGGCGGTGATCTGCGCCGAGAAGGCCTTGGTCGAAGCGACCGCGACCTCGGGGCCGGCGTGCGTGTAGACGACGGCATCCGATTCGCGCGGGATCGTCGCGCCCTGCGTGTTGCAGATCGACAGCGTGCGTGCGCCGCGCTCGCGGGCGTACTTGACTGCCATGAGCGTGTCCATCGTCTCGCCCGACTGGCTGATGGAGACGACGAGGGTGTCGGCGCCGATCACCGGGTCGCGGTAGCGGAACTCGTGCGCGAGCTCGACGTCGACGGCGACACGGGCCCACTGCTCGATCGCGTACTTGCCGACGAGCGCCGCGTACGAGGCGGTGCCGCACGCGGTGATGATGACGCGATTGATGCCGAGGAAGAGGTCGTCGAGTCCGTCGAGCTCGGGGATCACGACCTGGCCGTCGTGGATGCGCCCGCGGATCGTGTTGGCGACGGCCTCGGGCTGCTCGGAGACCTCCTTGGCCATGAAGCTCGCCCATCCGCCCTTCTCGGCGGCGGCGGCATCCCACGAGACCTCGAAGGGCTCGGGTTCGACCGGGGTACCGGCGAAGTCGACGACGGTGACGGCGTCGGGCGTGATCGACACGATCTGGTCCTGACCGATCGCGAGCGCGTGGCGGGTGTGCTCGACGAAAGCGGCCACATCGGAACCGAGGAAGTTCTCGCCCTCGCCGAGGCCGATCACGAGCGGGGAGTTACGGCGGGCGCCCACGACGAGCCCCGGGTGGTCCTGGTGCACGGCCAGCAGGGTGAACGCGCCCTCGAGGCGGTTGACGACGCTGCGGAACGCGAGCTGCAGGTCGCCGCCGTTCTGCGCGTACTCGCGGCCGAGCAGGGCTGCGGCCACTTCGGTGTCGGTCTCGCTGCGGAACGCGACGCCGGCGGCCACCAGCTCATCGCGGAGCGACGCGAAGTTCTCGATGATGCCGTTGTGGATCAGCGCGAGCTTGTCGTCGTCGGCGAGATGCGGGTGCGCGTTGACGTCGGTCGGGCCGCCGTGGGTGGCCCAGCGGGTGTGACCGATACCGGTCGTGCCGTCGGGCAGCGGGGCGTCGGAGAGCGAGTCGCGCAGAGCGCTGAGCTTGCCCGCCTTCTTGCGCATGCCGAGCGCTCCGTCGCCGTCGATGACCGCGACGCCCGCGGAGTCGTATCCGCGGTACTCGAGGCGGGCGAGACCGGCGAGAAGGATGTCCTGGCTGGGGCGCGGGCCCACGTATCCGACGATTCCACACATGCCGTCAAGAATAGGCGCGTTTTTTTGCGAGCCGTCCGAACAATCGAACCCGCCCGACGGGGTCAGAGCTTGCGCAGGAGCACGCTCTCGACCGAGTGATCCGCGCCCTTGTTCAGCACCAGACGAGCGCGATGCTTGGTCGGCATCACGTTCTCGACGAGGTTGGGCATGTTGATCTCGTTCCAGTACCCGAGGGCCGTCGTGATCGCCTCCTCATCGGTGAGGTGCGCGAAGACGTTGAAGTACGACGACGGATTGCTGAACGCACCCTCGCGCAGGGCGAGGAAGCGCTCGACGTACCAGTTCGCGATGTGGTCGCTGTCGGCATCGACGAAGATCGAGAAGTCGAAGAGGTCGCTGACCGCGACGTCGTTCGGCGCCGCCGGCGGCTGGAGCACGTTCAGCCCCTCGACGATGACGACATCGGGGCGACGCACCACCACGTGCGCGTCGGGAACGATGTCGTAGCGCATGTGCGAGTAGAAGGGCGCGCGCACCTCGGGCGCACCGCTCTTGACCTCGGTGAGGAACTCGATGAGCGAGCGGCGGTCGTAGGACTCCGGGAAGCCCTTGCGCTCCATCAGGCCGCGACGCTCGAGCTCGGCGTTCGGATAGAGGAAACCGTCGGTCGTCACCAGCTCGACACGCGGCGTGCCGGGCCACCGGCTCATCAGCTCGCGCAGGAGACGGGCGATCGTCGACTTCCCGACAGCGACGGAGCCGGCCACACCCACCACGAACGGGGTCGTCGAGTCCTCCTCCTGGAGGAACGAGCTGGTCGCCGCGCCGAGGCGCTTGGTCGACGTCGCGTACAGGCTGAGCAGGCGGCTGAGGGGCAGGTAGACCTCGCGCACCTCGTCGAGGCTCAGACGATCGCCGATGCCGCGGATCTCCACGACCTCGGTCTCGCTGAGCGGCTGATCGAGGTCGGCGGCCAGTCGCGCCCATTCCGCCCGCCCGATCTCTCGGTACGGCGAGAGGGGCTGCGTGGGGTCGACGGTGGTCACCCGACCATCGTATCGGGGCGACGGTAGTCTCTACGCGTGCGCCTCGGAGTCCTCGACATCGGTTCCAACACCGTCCACATGCTCGCCGCCGACGTGCGGCCGGGAGGGCGTCCGCTCGCGACGACGAGCGATCGCTCGGTGCTGCGCCTGATGCGGTATCTGCTGCCCGACGGCTCGATCTCCGAAGAGGGGGTCCTCGCACTGGAGCGGGCGGTCGCGCAGGCCCGCCGGGTCGCCGAGGAGGAGCGCGTCGATGCCCTGCTCGCCACCGCGACCAGCGCGGTGCGCGACGCCGCGAACGGTGCGGAGGTGATCGCACGGATCGAAACCGCTCTCGGGCAGCCGCTGCAGGTGCTCGACGGCGAGACCGAGGCCGAGCTGACGTTCCTCGCGGTGCGGCGCTGGTTCGGGTGGTCGGCGGGTCAGATCCTGCTCCTCGACATCGGCGGCGGTTCGCTCGAGATCGCCGCCGGTGGCGAGGAGCTCCCGGATGCCGCGGCATCCGTTCCGCTGGGCGCCGGACGCATGACCGTCCAGTTCCTGCCGAACGATCCGCCCGGGGAGGACGACGTCGAGCGTCTGCGCGCGCACGCGCGCGACACCCTCGATCAGGTGCTGCCCCGCTTCGCGGACCTCCCCCGCCCCGACCACGTGGTCGGATCGTCGAAGGCCATCCGCTCTCTGGCGCGCCTCGTCGGGTACCCGGTGCCCGGGTGGTCGGGATCCGAGCGGATGCTGCTCCCCCGCGCGTCGCTGGGATCCTGGATCCCTCGCCTCGCGCGCCTGCCCGCGTCGGCCCGGCAGGAGCTGCCGGGCATCACACCGGATCGCACGTTCCAGATCGTCGCCGCCGCGGTCTCGCTGCACACGGCGATGACCGCCCTGAAGGTCGACGAGCTCGAGGTCTCGCCGTGGGCGCTCCGCGAGGGAGTGCTCCTGCGCTACATCGAGCAGCTGGGTCAGTCCCCGACCTGAGCTCGCGTCGGCCGCAGGGGCGCGAGCGGCTGCTCAGGACGGGGACTTGCGCTCGGTGAAGAGCCGGGATCCTCAGAGCGCGAGGCGCTCCCGCACGATATCGGCGAGACGGTCGGCGTAGGCCTGCGCGGATTCCGCATCGGCGGCCTCGACCATGACGCGCACGAGCGGCTCGGTGCCGGACTTGCGCAGCAGCACACGACCGGTGTCGCCCAGCTCGGTCGCGACCGCGCGGACGGCGGCCTGGACGACCTCGTCGTCATCGACACGGTCCTTGTCGACGCCACGCACGTTGATGAGCACCTGCGGGTAGACGGTCATCACGGCCGCGAGCTCGGCGATCGTCTTGCCCTGGCGCGCCATCTCGGCGACCAGGTGCAGACCGGTGAGCAGGCCGTCGCCAGTGGTGGCGAACTCGCTCATGATCACGTGACCGGACTGCTCGCCGCCGAGGGCGAAGCCGCCGGCGTTCATGTCTTCGAGCACGTAGCGGTCGCCCACCGCGGTCTGACGCACCGTGATGCCGTGCTCGCGCATGGCGACGTGCAGGCCGAGGTTGCTCATCACGGTGGCGACGAGCGTGTCGTCGGTGAGATGACCGCGCTCCTTCATCGACACCGCGAGGATCGCCATGATCTGGTCGCCGTCGATGACGTTGCCCGCGGCGTCCACGGCGAGGCAGCGGTCGGCATCGCCGTCGTGCGCGATGCCGATGTCGGCACCGAGACGCACGACCGCCTCCGCGAGGTTGTCGAGGTGCGTCGAGCCGACGCCGTCGTTGATGTTGAGACCGTCGGGTTCGGCACCGATGACGATGACATCGGCTCCCGCGTCGCGGAAGGTCTCGGGCGAGACGCCGGAGGCGGCGCCGTGGGCGCAGTCGAGCACGACCTTGATGCCCTCGAGCCGATTCGGCAGCGACCCCAGGAGGTGCACGACGTACCGGTCCTCGGCATCCGAGAACCGGTCGATCCGACCGACGCCCTCGCCGGTGGGGCGCAGCATCTCGCCGGACATGGCGGCCTCGATGCGCTGCTCGACGACGTCGGGCAGCTTGACGCCGCCGCGCGCGAAGATCTTGATCCCGTTGTCGGGCGCCGCGTTGTGCGACGCCGAGATCATGACACCGAAGTCGGCGTCACGGTCGGCGACGAGGAACGCCAGCGCGGGGGTCGGGATGACGCCCGCCTCGAGCACGTCGACGCCCGAGGAGGCGAGACCGGCGGCGACCGCCGCGGTCAGGAAGTGTCCCGAGACCCGGGGGTCGCGAGCCACGACTGCGGTCAGACGCTTGCCTTCGGCTTTGCGTGCCTCCGCAGTACGGCCCTGGCCCAGGACGACAGCAGTCGCCTGGGCCAGGGTGAGCGCGAGGTCGGCGGTGAGGATGCCATTGGCAAGCCCCCGCACACCGTCCGTGCCAAAGATCGGCATCGGAAGCAGTGGACCTTAACGCTTCGAGTACTGAGGCGCCTTGCGGGCCTTCTTGAGTCCAGCCTTCTTGCGCTCCTTGACGCGAGCGTCGCGCGAGAGGAAGCCGGCCTTCTTCAGGGTCGGGCGGTTGTTCTCCTCGTCGATGCCGTTGAGGGCACGGGCGATGCCGAGACGCAGCGCACCGGCCTGGCCCGAGGGGCCACCACCGGAGATGCGCGCGATGACGTCATAGCCGCCGGCGAGGTTGAGGACCGTGAACGGGTCGTTGATGAGCTGCTGGTGCAGCTTGTTCGGGAAGTAGTCCTCGATCGAACGGCCGTTGACCGTGATCGTGCCCGAGCCGGGGATCAGACGCACGCGGGCGATGGCCTGCTTGCGACGACCGACTGCGGCGCCCGGAACGCTGAGCACGGGGCGGGGAGCCGCCTCGACTGCATCGGTCTCGGGGGTCGAGGTCGAGAAGCTCTGGGGGGTTTCGGTGGTGTCCTGGATGTCAGCCACGAGTATGTCCTTAAGTCTGTACGGCGCTTACTGGGCGACCTGGTCGAGGGTGTACGGCTGGGGCTGCTGCGCGGCGTGCGGGTGCTCTGCACCGACGTACACCTTGAGCTTGGACAGCTGCTGGCGGCCGAGGCTGTTCTTCGGGAGCATGCCACGGATGGCCTTCTCCACGGCGCGGACCGGGTTCTTCTCGAGGAGCTCGGCGTAGGTGACCGACTTGAGGCCGCCCGGGTAACCCGAGTGGCGGTAGGCCAGCTTCTTCTGGAGCTTCTGACCCGTGAGCGCGACCTTCTCTGCGTTCACGATGATGACGAAGTCACCGGAGTCGATGTGGTTGGCGAAGGTGGGCTTGTGCTTGCCACGCAGGAGCGTTGCCGCGTGCGAGGCGAGACGGCCGAGAACGACGTCGGTGGCGTCGATGACGACCCAGTCACGCTGGACCTCGCCGGCCTTCGGGGTGTAAGTGCGCGTCACGATAGTGCTGCTTTCTTGTGTCGAACGGAGAAGTTCGTGAATCCCACTCCGGGGTGGTTCTTCCCGAGAGGGAGGAACACGCCAGTGGAGGGCTCACGTTCGGATGATGCACCCCGCCGACGAGCGGCACGGGCACCAAAGAGACAGCATACTCTACCGAGCGCGGTCCCTCAAACCGGCCTCACGCGAGGTCGGACCGCTCCCCCGGCGTCAGCACACGCAGCCGGTGCCCCTGCTCGGCGTGCTCGAACATCCCGACCAGCCGCTCGAGGGTCTCCGAGAAGTGGAGCCATCCCTCCGCGTGCACCGGCACGATGACGGCATCCGCCATCACGCCCGCCGCCTCGAGCGCGGTCCGCGCGTTCAGCGTGAGATCGGTGTCGCCGAAGGCGCCGACGTTCGCGGCGCCCGTGAACAGCACGGCGATCGCGATCGCCGGGAACCGCTCGCCGATGCGGCGCACGAGATCGACCGAGGCGTTGTCTCCCGAGACGTAGACGGTGGGCTCGCCGGGCGCCTCGAGCACGAAACCCGTGACGAACCCGACCACGGCCTCCGCCCCCTCGGGTCCGTGGAGCGCGGGCACCGCCGTCACGGTGACATCGCCGATCCGATGCTCCTGCCACGGTACGAGCCCCGCGACCTGCGGGATCCGCGTCGCCGACTCCGCCGTGCCCAGCACCAGCGGCACCTCGGGCAGCAGGGCGCGACCCGCGTTGTCGAGGTTGTCGGCGTGCTCGTCGTGCGACAGCAGCACCACGTCGATCGGGCCGAGCGCGGAGGGACGCACGGCCGGACCCGTCAGCTTGCGCAGGCGTGATCCTCCCTCGTACACACCGGGTTCGTCGAACGTCGGATCGGTCAGGAAGCCGTAACCGCCGTACGTGAAGTACAGCGTCGGCCCGCCGACCAGGACTGCGGGAATCGTCGTCATGCTTCGAGTCTGCGGCATCCGGGTCTGCGGCGTCAGTCCGGATGCACCGAGACGAGGATCGGACGATGATCGCTGGTGCCCTGCGGCAGGGTCGTGATCCGCTCGATCTCGAAGCCCGTCGACGTCGCGAAGTCGTAGTGACCCCGGAACACGCGATAGCGGGTGTAGGTGTGGTCGTCGCTGAGGGTCAGGGCGTACCCGTGATCCCGCACGGCCTGGCCGAGATTCTCCTTGAACACCGGATAGTTGTAGTCCCCGACCATGAGCTGCGGCAGCCCGTCGCCGAGGGCCGCCAGCGACGTCAGCGCCGCTCGGATCTGGTGCCGTCGCAGCGAGTTCAGCGCCGTGAGCGGAGCCGCGTGGAAGGACCCCACGATGATCTCGCGCCCCTCGTCGATGTCGACCAGCCGCGCGGCGAGGATGCGCTCGTGTGCGGGCTTGAGCATGCGGTCGTGCAGCGACTTCTTGAGCCCGATCGCCCGGATCTCGCGCAACCGGAACGTGCTCGAACGGTAGTAGAGGGCCAGCCCCAACCGGTTGCCCTGCGTCGCATCGGCGAGCACGAGGCCTCCGATGCTCTCGGGCAGGTGCTGCACGTCGCACTCCTGCAGGCACAGGATGTCGGGATCGTGCTCGCCGACGAGCGCCACGAGCTCGCTGGCGGCCCGGTGCTTGCGGAGGTTGTACGAGATGACCTTCATGATCGTTGCCACGCTACCCCCGGCCGCTATGGGTGGGCTCCGGGTTGTCTTGGCCGCGCGGGTCTGTTATTGATTCACTCGCTGTCGCGTCGCGCCCGCGTCTGCTCGGCGCGCGCGGCGAGCAGATCGTCGGCCGGATAGCCGACCTCGGTGAGGATCAGCCCCCGCGCGGCGAGCACCTTGAACTCGCTCGTGCGAGTGAGGGCGTCGCGCAGCACCACGAGGTCGCCGATGTCCAGTCGTCCCTCCCCCACGGCCACGCAGGCGCCGACGAGCGCGCGCACCATGCTGTGGCAGAACGCGTCGGCCTTGACCTCGGCGACCAGCACTCCCTCGGGATCGCGGGTCCACCGGTAGTCGAGAAGCGTACGGATGGTCGTGGCCTCGTCGCGGGGCTTGCAGTAGGCGGCGAAGTCGTGCAGGCCGATGAGGGTCTGCGCCGCGGCGTCCATCGCCGATGCGTCGAGTCGGCCCCGCACGCTCGTCGTGTCGAGGCGGCGCAGCGGATCGAATCCGGCGATCTCATCCGCGAGCCGGTAACGGTAGCGGCGCCAGACCGCCGAGAACCGCGCGTCGAATCCCTCGGGCGCGATCGAGGTACGGTGCACCGCCACATCGGAGTACGCGCCGAGCACTCCGCGCATCCGTCCGGCGATCGAGGCGGCCGGGTCGAGGGCTGCGCGTCCGTGCCGGGACTCGATGCGCGCCCACTGCGCGTCGTCGAGGTCGACGTGCGCGACCTGGCCGGAGGCGTGCACTCCGGCATCCGTGCGTCCGGCGACGACCAGCCGCACGTCGGAACCCACGATCCGCGCCAGCGCCTCTTCGAGCGTGCCCTGCACGGTGCGCAGCGTCGGCTGCCGGGCCCACCCGCGGAAGTGGGTTCCGTCATAGGCGATGTCGAGCCGGATGCGCACGTCGACAAGCCTAGGACACCCACGACGACGGCCCCGGAGCATCCGCGGACGCCGGGGCCGTCATTGCGATCCGGGAAGGGTCAGATGCCGCCGTCGATCGAACGGATGGTGGTCGCCGGCTCATCCGGCACCATCACCTGGGTGTCGCGGTTCAGGCTCTCGCCGCGGAAGAACCGCTTCGACCGCGGGAACAGGTACCAGACGAACATCAACACGAGACCGAACGCCAGCGATCCGATGCCGATCACGAAGGTGCCGCCGATGCCGAACAGCACGGTGTAGCCGTAGTCGACGTCCCACATGTCGATCGCCGACTGCACGAACGCTCCGGTGAGCATCAGTCCGCCCAGCAGGGGGAAGAGGCCCTTGAAGAAGAACTCCCGCGGCGAGCGGAAGATGTCACGACGGAAGTACCAGACGCAGGCGAAGCCGGTGATCGCGTAGTAGAACGCGATCGCGAGGCCGAGCGACAGGATCGAGTCCTGCAGGATGTTGTCGCTGATGAGCGTCATGCCGATGTAGTAGACCGAGGCGACCACGCCCATGACGATCGTCGAGAACGACGGCGTCTTGTACTTCGGGTGCACGTCCTTGAACCTCGCGGGAAGCGCACGATAGACGCCCATGGCGAGGGTGCCGCGCGCGGTCGGGAGGATCGTGGTCTGCGTCGAGGAGATCGCCGAGATGATCACCGAGACCACGAGAACCCACCCGAACGGTCCGAGCAGCCCGTCCTTGATGGCGAGGAAGAAGTCGTCGGCGTTGGCCTCGTTGCCGAGTCCCGTGCCGGTCTCGCCGAGGCCCGCGTACATCATGGCCGCGATCGTGACCGCGACGTAGGTGAAGAGCAGGATGACGGTGGTGAGCAGAGCCGCGCGGCCCGGGATGCGCTTCGGGTCCTTGGTCTCCTCGTTCAGGGCGAGGCAGGTGTCCCAGCCCCAGTAGATGAAGAGGGCGAGCAGGATGGCCTCGGTGAAGCCCGACCAGTCGGTGAACGCGAACGGGTTCAGCCACTCCATGTCGAAGGGCGTCGGGTTCGGCGCCGTTCCCGCGAAGAACTGCCAGAGAGCAGTGACGATGAAGATGCCGAGGGCGAGGTACTGGATGCCGAGCAGGATGTTCTGGATGCGCTCGCCGATCTCGACCCCGCGCCAGCTCACCCACGTCATCGCGGCGATGAAGACGACGGCCACGACGACCACGCGCCAGTCGTTGTTGGCGAGGTCCTGCCCGATCAACGACCAGAAGTAGACCGAGGCGATCTGCGCGAGGTTGGCGAGCACGACCATGCCCGCGACGGCGACGCCCCAGCCGCCCATCCAGCCCACCCACGGGCCGAACGCCTTGGTGCCCCAGGTGAACGTCGTGCCGCAGTCGGGCACGGCGTTGTTGAGCTCTCGATACGCGAACGCGATGAGGAGCATCGGAACGAAGGCGATGATGAAGGCGATGGGCGCCTGCGCGCCGACCGCGAGGACCACGAAGCCGAGCGTCGCGACGAGCGAGTACACGGGCGCGGTGGAGGCGAGACCGATGACGGTCGAACCCCAGAGCCCGAGTGTGCCTGCCGCCAACCCCTTGCCGTCGGGCCGTTCAAGGTGGATGGGCGTCGTAGCTGCCATGGTCAGACAGTAGGGCCATTGCGGTTATCGCGTCAATGACTTTCTCCGAACGACTGATTCCATCCGCGAATGGGTACGCACGCGACGAAATCCGCAGTTCAGTGAAATCCGCAGTTCAGTTTCGCCCGAGCATCCCGTCGGCGTGGTCGGCGATCCAAGCCATCAGCGGCAGCATCCGCTCCATGAGGTCCCGCCCGAGCGGGGTCAGGCTGTATTCGACGTGCGGGGGCACCGTCGGGAACGACTCGCGGTGCACGAGGCCGTCGTCGGCGAGGGTGCGCAGCGTGGAGGCGAGCATCTTCTCGCTGATGCCGTCGACCTCGCGGCGCAGCTCTCCCCAGCGCAGCGTTCCGTCCGACAACGACGAGAGAACGAGAACGCCCCACTTGCTCATCACGTGGTCGAGGATCACGCGGGTGCTACACCCCTGCTCGAAGACGAGCGGGGTGCTCTCCCGGATCTGCGCATAACTCACCGTCATGTAGGTACCTTACTTCAAAGTGGGTACCCGCAGGTCGGAAGGTTTTGAACCAGCGCGGGGTTGTCGAAGGTGTCATTCCCACGAAAGGACCCTCATGACCATTCTCGTCACCGGCGCCACCGGACAGCTCGGCCGCCTCGTCATCGACAGCCTCCTCGAGCGCGGCGCGGAGCCGTCGTCGATCGTCGCGGGGGTGCGCGACCTCACCAAGGCATCCGACATCGCCGCCCGCGGCGTGCGCACCGCGGTCGTCGACTACGACCGGGCCGACACGATCGCGGCAGCCCTCGAGGGCGTCGACTCGGTGCTCCTGATCTCGGGTTCCGAGGTCGGTCGCCGCACCGCGCAGCACCAGGCCGTCATCGACGCGGCGAAGGCGGCCGGAGTCGGCAAGCTCGTCTACACGAGTGCTCCGAAGGCCCCGACGAGCGATCTCGTGCTCGCCCCCGAGCACAAGGCGACCGAGGAGCTCATCGCCGCGTCCGGCATCCCCGCCGTGATCCTGCGGAACAACTGGTACACCGAGAACTACGCCGGTAACATCGCGCAGGCCCGCGAGACCGGCGTCCTGGCGGCCAGCGTCGGCGATGGCCGCGTGGCCTCGGCGAGCCGCAAGGACTTCGCGGATGCCGCGGCGGTCGTGCTGCTCGAAGATGGCCACCTCGGCCAGGCGTACGAGCTCGGCGGCGACGTCGCATGGACCTACGACGAGCTCGCCGCCGCGATCGCCGAGGTCATCGGCAGCCCCGTCGAGTACCGCGCGCTGACCGCCGAGGAGCACGCCGCCGCTCTCGAGTCCGCGGGTCTCGACGCCGGAACCGTCGGCTTCGTCACCGCGCTCGACGCCGGCATCCGCGACGGCGCACTGGCCGACACCGACGGCACGCTCGCGCGTCTGATCGGCCGCCCGACCACTCCTCTCGTGGAGGGTCTCCGCCCGCTGGCGTGACCTCGACGGCATCTCCGTCGCAGAAGGCCCGGTGTCCCTCGCGGATTCCGGGCTTTTCTGCGCCCGGGCGCGGGCGGGCCGCTAGTCTCACGAGTATGAGCATCGATGCACAGGCCGCCCTCGACGCGATCACCGCCGAGGAGCGGGAGTTGGATGTCGATCGTTTCACCGTGACGGATGCCTGGGAGGTGGGCGCCTGGCTGCGCGCGCGTGCCGTCGCCGACGCGTTGCCGATCGTCGTGTCGGTGGTCCTCGGGGGCCAACGCGCCTTCCACATGGCGGCGCCGGGCACGAGCGCCCTCAACGACGCCTGGCTGGAGCGGAAGTTCCGCGTCGTCGAGCACTTCGGCCGCTCTTCTCTGGGCGTGCACTACGACTTCCTCTCCCGGGGCGAGGACTTCGAGCGCTCATCCCGTCTCGACCCCGCGCTGTACGCAGCGGCGGGCGGCGGGTTCCCGATCCGGATCGGCGGAACGCTCGCGGGCGCGATCGGTGTGAGCGGCCTCGAGATGCACGCCGACCACGCTCTGGTCGTGGAGGCGCTGCGCGCGCACCTCTCGCGCTGAGACGATCCTCCGCCGCGTCAACCCCCTGGGCCCGGGGCGCTCGACGCGCGATGGTGGTCGCATGGCGAAGAACGTGCGCACGCTCCGATGCACCCCGGCGGATGTCTTTGAGGTGCTCGAGAACGGATGGCTGTACCCGGCCTGGGTCGTCGGCGCCTCGCGGATGCGCGAGGTCGATGAGACCTGGCCCGCCGAGGGATCCCAGCTGCATCACTCGGTCGGTGTCTGGCCCGCCCTCCTCGACGACACCACCGTCGTCGAGGAGTGGTCGCCCCCGAATCGCATGGTCATCCGCGCGAAGGGCTGGCCGATCGGAGAGGCTCGGGTGACCCTGAGGGTCCGCGCGTGGGACGGCGGCGCCATGGTGCGCATCGATGAGGAGCCGGTGAAAGGGCCCGCGACACTGCTGCCGAGCCTGATCACCACGCCGCTCCTTCGCTTCCGCAATGCGGAGACCCTGAACCGGCTGGCGTACCTCGCCGAGGGCCGCGCTCGCTGACCCTTCGGTCGCCAGCGCAGAACACTGCACCCGCCTCACTGATCGGAGAAGCACATGACCTCCCCTCTCCTCACTTCCCACGCCCCGCTCCCCTCCCCGCGCGGCCCACTCGGCGATGCGGTGCGGAAGCGCCTGACCGGCGAAGCGGATGCCGTGACCGTGCGGAGTGCGCAGGCCGCGGTGGCCGAGGCATCCGATCTCCTGCACGACGACGACGTGCAGCTGGCGCTCTTCCTGCTCTACGCCTCCGCGTACGGTTCGCTCCCCGGACTGGATCCTCGCCTGGAGTGGGATCCCGAGCTGATCGCGGTCCGTGGTGTGCTGGAGGCGGCCTTCGAGCAGCGCCTGCGCGATGTCGTTCCGATTCCGGAGATGCCGGAGCCCACCGTCGATGCCGTCGGGCGCGCGCTGTTCGCCCTCGCCGCGGACGACGACGGACCCAGCCTCTCGCGTTACCTCGCCCGCAAGGCGACCCCTGAGCAGGCCCGCGAGTTCTTCCTGCAGCGTTCCGTCTACACGCTGCGCGAGGCTGACCCCCACTCGTGGGCGATCCCGAGGCTCACCGGCCGGGCGAAGGCGGCGCTCGTCGAGATCCAGTCCGACGAGTACGGCGGTGGGCGCCCCGAGCGCGTGCACGCGGAGATCTTCGCCGCCGCGATGCGCGGTGCGGACCTCGACGACACGTATGGCACCTACGTCGACGATGTGCCGGCGATCACTCTCGCGTCGCACAACATGATGTCGATGTTCGGACTGAACCGTCGGCTGGTCGGTGCGATCGTCGGCCATCTGGCGGCCTTCGAGATGACGTCGTCGATCCCAAACAAGCTCTATGCCGACGGCCTGCGTCGACTCGGCTACGGCGAGGACGTCACCGACTACTTCGACGAGCACGTCGAAGCGGACGCCGTGCACGAGCAGATCGCCGCTCGCGATCTCGCCGGTGGACTCGCCGAGGACCGACCGGATCTGCTGCCGGACATCATGTTCGGAGCCGCCGCCTGCCTCGCGGTGGACGGCTGGGTCGGGGAGCACATCCTCGAGGCCTGGTCGCGCGACGAGTCCTCGCTCCGAGAGCGGGGGGACGTATGAGCGTGCACGACGAGCATCCGACGATCACCGCGTATCCCGACGGGCCCCTCCTGGTCCGGGGAGACATCGACCTTGTCGATGCCGAGGGCGCGCCGATCGAGCGCCACCGGCGCACGATCGCCCTCTGCCGCTGCGGGCTGTCGGCCATCAAGCCCTTCTGCGACGGCACGCACAAACCCGCGGGCTTCCGCACCGAGGATTGATGCGTCGCCCGCCCTTCCGTTCGGCGCTGCAGGCAGCGACGCGTCCCGCACGACTTCTGCTGGTCGCGAAGACCGCGCTGGCCGTCGGGATCGCGTGGTTCATCGCGCGATACATGCCGGGGGTCACCGACGAGTACCCCTATTACGCACCCCTCGGCGCGCTGGTGAGCATGTACCCGACGCTGATGGGGTCGGTGAAGTCCGGGCTCCAGACCCTGCTCGGACTCGCCGCCGGCATCGGGCTGGCCTCGATCATCGTGCTCACGGTGGGTCCGACGTGGTGGTCCATCCCGATCGTCGTCGGGCTCGGGGTGCTCCTCTCGGGCACGGGGTGGTTCGGGGTGGGGCGCGAGTACGTGCCCATGGCCGCCCTCTTCGTGCTGATCATCGGCGGGCAGAATGCCGACGACTACTCCCTGGGATACCTCACCCAGATGTCGGTCGGGGTCGTCGTGGGGCTCGTCGTGAATCTGGCGATCGCGCCGGCACCGCTCACCGCCGAGGCGACGGCAAGCCTGCGTCTCTTCCGCGAGCGACTCGCGACGCACCTGCACGATATCGGTGAGGCGGTGTCGGATTCGTGGCCGCCCGAGAAGGAGCAGTGGGCCGACGACGCGACCTCGCTCGCGGAGACGGCACGTTCGCTGCGCTTCGCTCTCGTCGAGGCGGACGAGAGTCGCCGAGGCAATCCCCGCGCGTGGGGTCGACGCGGGGAGACCGACGATGCGCACCGACAGCTGGAGGCGTTGGAGCGGATCTCGCAGCACATCAGGGACATCGCGGACTCGCTCGCGGACACGATCTGGGATCGCCCCGCGGCGATCGACCTCGATCTCGAACTCCCCGCTCCGCTGACCGCCGCCTGCCATGCGGTCGCCGACGTGATCGCTCTCGAGGATCCGACGTCGGCCGAGGCGCATCGCATTCGAGGAGAGGCGACGCGCGCCGTGCGTCTCCTCCTCGAGACGGTCGATGATCGCACGATCGAGTTGCGTCAGTCGATCGGCCCCGGTGTGCTCGCGGCGATGCATCTGCGGCGAATCCTGATCCTCAGCCGCCCTCCCGTCGACTCTCCGTCGGCGGAAGTCGCGTAGCAACAGAAAACCCCGGTCCGAAGACCGGGGTGAATTCCTGTAGCAGGAGCGGGGCTTGAACCCGCGACCTCACGATTATGAGTCGTGCGCTCTGACCAGCTGAGCTACCCTGCCGCGACGCATCCGCGTTCTGCAGAGACGAATGCTGCGAGCCCCGAGTCAGGATTGAACTGACGACCCCTTCCTTACCATGGAAGTGCTCTGCCACTGAGCTATCGGGGCGTGCTGCCCCTCGCGGGGCAACCACACGAGAATACCATCACTGTGGCGTCCTCATGAAATCGAGCCGGTCAATACTCGTAGCGACCGGCGTTCGCCTTGAGCCACGGCAGCGGATCGATGGTCGATCCGTTGACGATGAGCTCGAAGTGCATGTGCGCGCCGTACGAACGGCCGGTGTTGCCGGTCTTGCCGATCACGGTTCCGACGGTGACCTTGTCGCCCGTCTTCACCTGCAGCGAGCCGTACTGCATGTGCGCGTAGTGGCTCGTGATGACCTCGCCGTCGATGACGTGGTCGATGTACACGGTGACGCCGTAGGCGCCGCCCTGCTCGGTCGCGAGGCGCACCGTGCCGTCGGCGATGGCCTGGACGGGAGCGCCGTTGCCGGGAACGAAGTCGATGCCCTCGTGCAGACGGCCGCTGCGCATGCCGTAGCCGTAGCTCATGCCGACGCCGACGAGGAACGGCCACTGGATGGCGGCCTCGGGGTCGTTGGTGAAGACCTCGTTGGAGTAGTTGATGCCCTGTTCGGCGGCGACCTCGACGAGGGAGATCGTGCTGAAGTCGTCGCCGCGGTCGAGAGCTTCGTTCTGCACGTCGGACGACGTGACGAAGGCCTGGATCTCATCGGAGGCCGCGGACTTCTCGTCGGCGGCAGCGGGGGCGACCAGCGACGCGGAGGCGGCCGAGGTGCCCTGCACGGCGGCGAGGGCTTCGGCGGGAAGGGTCATGGAGACCGCGAGGAGGCCTGCGAGGCTCATGACACCGAGGGAGGCCCCGACGGTGACGACCTTGCGGATGCGGCCGGAGCGGCGCGGGGCGAGGTGCACGATCTCTTCGATCGACGACTTCTCGACGGGCACGGAGGCGGTCGCGCGGTGGAACGCCGATCCCTTGAACGCCTGCGAGGCCTGCTCGAACGCGTCGATGAGGTTCTCGGTCGGCGCGGGGATGGCGGGGCCGTCGATGATGATCGGCTCGTCGCTCACCACGAGGGGGACCTTGGCCGGCTTCGGCGTCGATTCGCCGAGCTCGGAGACGACCTCGTCGGGTGCGGCGATCTTCTCGACGGACTCGTCGGCGGCGATGGCCTCGGCCGCCAGCATGCGGGCGGCGCGACGGGACAGCGGCGCGGAGGTCTCGGTGGCCGCGGGGGATGCAGAGGCTGTCGCCGTCTCTCCCACCGCGGTGGCCTCGTGGGCCTGAGTGCGGAGTCGGCTGGAGCGGCGCGTGGGCGCAGATTCAGCCTGGGGATTCTCGAAGGGCAAAACGATTCTCTCGGGGTCGTACGTCAAGCTCGGGGGCGCTTACTCATGATCCGCCTTCGGGCGGCGGAAATAACGATCGCGTAAACACTACCTCGCCTCGGCTGGGAAAGCCATGAGTCATTCATCTTTCACGCCGATCCGTTCGATCAGGCGCGCATGCACGGCGCTCCCGCCGGCGACGATCAGGGGGCGCGCCGTGTCGACGTCGAAGCGGGAGACCTCGCCTCCGGCCTCGCGGACGAGCAGTGCCCCGGCCGCGAAATCCCAGGGCTTCAGACCGCGCTCGAAGTATCCGTCGAGGCGTCCGGCGGCGACGTAGGCGAGGTCGAGCGCCGCCGCTCCCATCCGCCGCAGGTCCCTCGCGATCGGCATCACGCGCCTCACCGTCTCGATGTCGCCGTCGTGCGTGGCCGGGTCGTATCCGAAGCCCGTCGCCAGCAGCGCGCCTGCCGGCGTCTCGTCGGTGACCGCGAGTCGTTCGTCACCCAGCCAGGCGCCGTGCCCGCGCGCGGCCGAGAACAGCTCACCCAGCGCGGGTGCGAACACGACTCCGGCGAGATGCTCCCAGCTCGCCGGGTCTGCCGTTCCGCGCACGGCGGCGATGCTGACGTTGTAGGCGGGGATGCCGGTGGCGTAGTTCACGGTGCCGTCGATCGGGTCGACGACCCACGTGATGCCGGTCTCGCCCTGCGCCGCCTCGGACTCCTCGCCGAGGAACCCGTCACCCGGCCGCGCCGCGTCGAGCCGGGTGCGGATCAGGGCCTCGACCTCGCGGTCGGCCTCGGTGACGATGTCGGCCAGCGTGGTCTTGGTCGCCGCGAGCGTGACACCCTCGCGGCGACGGCGCTGCGCGAGCGCGCCGGCCTCGCGTGCGATCTCCTGCGCGAGTTCGGCGAGCTCGACCTCGATCTCGCCGCTCACTGCGGAGGACGCGGGGCGGGAGGCGGCGGCGGGAAGGCTTCCTGCGTGTGCGGAGCCGAGGGCGCCGACTGCGAGGGCGCCGACTGCGGGGGTGCGGACTGAGGGGGCGCCGGCTGCGGCGGCGCTGCCTGCGGAGCGGCAGGCTGCGGGGGCGCGCTCGGGTACGCGAATCCGGGTTCGGCGGGAGCGGTCGGTACCGGAGGAACTCCGGGAACCGTGGGAGCCTGCGGCTCGGGCGCCACCGGGAACGACGTCGCTGGGAGCGCAGCCTGCGGAACGTACGCCGTGGGCTGTCCCGTGTAGTAGGCGTTCCAGTCGGGGCTGCCGTCGGGCAGTGCGGGCAGCGGCGTCACACCGTCGGCGAACGTCGGCCACGAGAGGAACGCGCTCGCCGGAGGCGCTTGCTGCGCGGGCTTCTTCGGAGCGAAGAGCGCGTTGAGCAGAGGAACGAGCGTCGTTCCGACGGCGGCGAGGATCGTCAACGCGACGACGATCCGCCAGTAGAGCTCGACGTACTCGAACGAGTCGGGGAAGGTCAGATAGAACACGAGCATCGCCACGAGGCCGCCAAGGAAGACGACCGTGATGATGTAGATCACCCGGTTGAACGTGGTGGGGTGGCGCTGTGCAGCCGGGGTGAAGAGGCGCACGTGCAGCAGCGCGAGCTGCAGGATGCCGACCACGAGGAGCAGCTGGAAGAACCGCGCCGCTCCGTTGAAGTAGTAGTCGTCTTCGGGCAGCCAGATCTTGAAGGCACCGACGATCAGCGCGATGATCCAGGTGACCATGCTGGTGAGCGCCAGCCAGTCGGGGCGCTTGGGTGCGAGTCCCGCCTCGAGGATCGCGATGCCCGCGAATCCGGCGAACAGCAGGATCGTGAGGAATGCCCGGCCGATCAGGCCGTCCTGGTCACCGATCAGCACCCACACGACGCAGACGAGCGCTGCGGCGATCAGAGCCCCGATGGCGATCCAGATCGCTCCCCTGATCAGGAGCGACATGTTCTTCTTCTCTTCGGTCACGGTCTCCGGCTGGGACATGACGACCCTCCCCCTCTAGCGGCGTTGCCCCTCATCCTGCCATGCGAGCAGGCGCGGGCACTGCCCCGACGCCCCGGATGTGCACAAGCATCCGAAAGCCGACGTCGGTGCAGTCCGGGTCAGCCGGCCTTCTTCGCGGACGCGGCGGCGAACGCGGCGATCCGCGCCTGCGCGTCGGGCGTCTGCATCGCGGCGCCGATCGAGAGCGCCTCCGCGGTCAGCTGCTCGGCGAAGGTGCGCTCGGGTTGCGCGCGCACCAGGTGCTTCGCCTGCCCGTAGGCATCCGCGGCACCGGCGAGCCAGAAGCGGGCGATCTCCTCGCCGCGAGCCCGCACGAGGGCGGCCTCGGCCGCCGAGTCCTCGCCCGTCACCGTCTCGGCCGCGAGGCCCCACTCCACCGCTTCGTCGGCGGTGAGCAGGCGATCCTGCAGCACCAGCTGCAGCGCTCGACGTTGCCCGACCGCTCGGGCGAGCTGCGCCGAGACCGACAGGTCGGGGGTGAGGCCGATGTTCGCGTAGAGGCTACCGAGCCGCGATCGCGAGCCGACCACCGCGTAGTCGCTGCTGAGCAGAATCCCGAGTCCTCCGCCCGCGGTCGTGCCGTGCGCGGCCGCGACGACCGGCACCGACGATTCCGTCAGCGAGCGGATGCCGGTGTTGATGACCTCTGCCAGAGCCGTGATCTCATCGCCCGACCCCATCGTGGTCGCCATGTCGATCACGTCACCGCCGGCGCAGAATGCGGGCCCCGCCGCATCGATCAGGATCGCCTTCACATCGGAACGCGACGTCGCCTCACCCGTGGCGTCGCGCCACGCGTGCGCGAGATCGGCGTTGAAGGCGTTGAGCCGAGCCGGGCGGTTCAGCGTGAGCCGAGCCATCCCCTCATCGACCGAGAACAGGATGGCATCGCTCATGGCTTCTCCTTCGAGCACAGGACGTTGCGTCCAGCGTAATCGCGGTCAGGCGTACTGCCACACCCGCGAGACGAACGCCTCCATGCGGCGGCGAGTGCCGTCGAGGCGGAAGTCGACCTGCCCGTCGGCCAGGACCTCGTTCGGCGCGAGCGGGTGTGCGAGCCGCACGTTCTCGTGGCACGAGAGGTCGGCGCAGATGTAGGTGCCGAACGAGTCGCCCCGCTGCCCCGCTTCCCCCGCCCGTCGCGCCGAGAACAGCGTGACCTGGTTGCCCGGCTGCATGGTGCGGCAGATATCGCACATGCCCGATCGGCCGCGCCCCGGGTCGGAGGCGCGCAGCACGATGCCGACGATCTCGCCGTCGTGCGGGATCAGCACGTACCCGCGGCGCCCGGCGCCCGGATCGCGCCACGCGAAGAAATCGAGGTAGTCCCAGTCGACCAGCACGAAGTCGTGCGGCATCTCCATGACCCGGAGTTCGTCGGCATCCGCATTGACGAACGATGCCCGGACGTCTGCTTCGGTGAGCGCTCGCATCGTCCCAGTCTAGGAAGTCGCGGGTGGGAACGGCTCGTAGAGTGGCGGGATGGCACACGCACTCGTCACCGGAGCATCCCGCGGCATCGGCCGGGCCACCGCGATCGCGCTGAGCGCTCGCGGCGATCGCGTCGCGGTGCACTACGGCAGCGACCGGGATTCCGCTGCCGAGACGCTCGCCCTGCTGCACGGCGACGGCCATCACCTGGTGGGCGGCGATCTCTCGGACCCGACGGATGCGGCGGCCATCGTCGACGAGGCGACCGCGGCGCTCGGGGTCATCGACGTGCTCGTGAACAACGCGGCGATCGCGCCGAGCTCGGCGACCTTCCATCGGGTGGATGCCGTGGACTACGCCACCTGGCAGGAGGCATGGACGCGAATGCTCGACGTCGACCTCCGCGCCGCGGCCAACGTCTCCTATCTCGTCGCGAACGCGCTCATCCGCGCGGGTGCGGGCGGATCGATCGTGAACATCGGTTCACGCGGCGCCGACCGCGGCGAGCCCGACTTCCCCGCCTATGGCGCCGCGAAGGCGGGTCTGCACGCCCTCGGCCAGTCGCTGGCCGTGGCGCTGGCTCCGCACGGCATCGCCGTCGCGACCGTCTCCCCCGGCTTCGTCGCGACCGAACGTCAGCAGTCGAAGCTCGTAGGGGCGGAGGGCGATTCCGTGCGCGCCCAGAGTCCGTTCGGCCGCGTCGGCACGCCCGAGGAGGTCGCCGCCGCGGTCGTCTACCTCACCTCTCCCGAGGCGCAGTGGGCGTCGGGAGCGGTGCTCGATCTCAACGGGGCTTCTTACTTGCGGTGAGCGCCGTGGAGGTGAACCGAAAACGAAGAAGGCCCCGCGATCGCGGGGCCTTTCTGGTGGGGAATCCGCGTATCTCTTCGTTCCATACCCTCTACAAGGATCGCAGATCGCTATTCCCACGCACACCCTCGACCGCCCTACTCCCGCTCGAGAGTTGGCATGACGAAATCCGCTTCTCGCGACCTGCCAGTAGCACCGGCGTATCAGCGGTTGTTATCGTTCGACGGGCATCGAGCGGCTTCGCATGGGCGACTTGGATGGAGTGCTGCTCGAAGCGCACCAGGACCGTGAGCCTAGAGCTCTCCTTAGGCCGGCTACTTCGTCCTCCGCGTGACATAGAGCAGGTCCCCGTCTCGGGTGATGTTCTTGACGATTCCTGCCGCCCGCAGATCTGTAAGGACCGTCTGGGCATGCGGAGAATACGGAACCGGCGTGCTCTTGCCGTAACCGGGGTCCGCGAGCTTGGACCACGGCGACCCCAGGGAGCGAACGACGTCGCGGAGGTCGTCCCCGGAGACACCGTCACGGAACAGGGCCAGGAGGCGCAATGTGAGGTCAACACTGATGCCACCATTTCGAGAGCGCCGGATGCTAGCAATATTCGGGATGAAACCGCCCTTCAGCGCCCGCTCGGCATATGCCTGGTGGGCTGCAGCCGGCAAGGTCGAGTACGAGGAGAAAGCCTTCGCAACCGGGAAGTGCACGGACTTCAGCGCGTCGTCGGCAAGCAGCGACGATATGTACTTCGCGTCAAGGGTCGACGGGGAAACGAAGTCGGGGAAGTTTGTGGAACGGGAAATCGCGTACGCCTGAGTGTCCCAGTCGACCATCAGCCGCGATTCGAAGGCTTCCTCATCATCAGCAATCAGCCCGGATTCGATCAGCTTCCCGATGAGCTTGCCAGAGCGGGGCTGCACCTCCGATGTCGAAAAAACACCCGGGTCGAGCGAGGTGGCCAGGGTCACCCGCCTTCCTGCGGTGAGTTCGTCGGAGGGGGAATCGATGATGGCAAGGGCGAGTTCCGCGCGGACATCATCATCGGCGCCTGGCGAGCCCGCGAGGCTGTCCACAGATGCGAGAGCCACCGCAATGTCATCGTCGACTTCGTCCCGGTCTTCGAAGTAGGCGTAGACGTTCTCGAACGACACCTCTGCATGTCCGTGACGGAAGAGCGGGTCCCACGTTACGGACGGGACGTTCTCAATCTGGTCGATCTTGCACCGAGGGTGCGCCAGTTCAACGACCCCGGCGCACGCGGCGTCATCGGTGGAGCCAGCGACAGTGAGAAACTTCTTCAACAGTGCGGGCGACGTCACCGAATGCGATGTCGCGTCCGACTGCTGGCACGCGTCGAGGTAGGCCCGAGGACTCGCGGCGACGACTTGCACAATGTATGGGTTGACCTTCGCCAGGGCGTCGAGGGACAAATCGGTGCCGCCGGTAAGTTGCTCGAGGTTGGCCTGCGTGACTGCGTACGAACCGGTCGTCCGGAGTTCCTCGATGGCAGCATCCGGGAGTCCCTCCAACGACGCCAGCACGGCTCCGACCTCACGGACGAACTTGACCGTCGTCCTCGCAGCATCTGCGGGAGCGTCTGCGGCGAGTGACGGGAGGTCTCGGTAGCCGGCTTCGATACGCTGCCGCAACGTCAGGGGATACGCGTAGCCTCGGTCCGAAGCGCGGTGTGCGATGGCGACGTCGAGCAACGTGATCAGGTCGGCACCGTCCACGGCCGTCGACGCCATGAGGTGTACGAACACCTCACTCCATTGCGATGTCAGCAGGGCGACGAATTGTGCGGTGGACGCACCCGATTCGAGGTATCGGTCGACGAACTCTTCGGCTTCCGGCTCGGAGACGAGACTGGAGATGACCGTCTTCGCATCGTCGGTCCTCGACTCCAACAGATGATCGAGAATGCTGACGTTGAGCATGCTCTTCTCGGTGAGCACCGACGTGCCTTCGCTCCATATGATGGCCTCGACATCGAGCGCGTCGAGCTCGAAATCGGGGTCCGCTTTACGTTGGTCGACGAAGCGCATCACGTAGGTCATCGCCCGCGGCAGAACGACGTCACCGTAGAACGATGACACGTGCAGTGGGAAGTAGGAGGTGATGTAGCCGTGGACCACGAGATCAGCGGCGAGTCGCGAGGGGAGCACACTCTCCGCCCATCGAGCGAAGCCCCAACCGTCAGGCGCCTGCTGCGCGCGAAGGGTGTATTGCTTGGAATCGGCGAGATCGGCCCACCGCATGCGTGAGAGCGCGGCAATCTCCTCTTCCTTCTCTGTGATGCTCCTTTCCGCGCGGGCGTCGGCTGTCGCCGTGAACGCGTCGACATCGACCGACATGCCCGTCAACGTCTCGATAGTTGCGGCGGACAACTCCATCTCTTGGGTATTAGGCCCGTAGTAGCCAGGCATGTGCGCGACAACGATGAGCGGTTTGCCACCCGGGACGAACGTCTTCCAGAATTCCGGGGACCGAAGCTCCTCGTCGCTGACGGGGGTTCCCTGGTATGACAGCGTGCCCGATACCAGGCCGCTGTTGGGAGCGCCGGCAAGCGCATCGACACGCCTGACGAGCTCACGCGCCAGCGACGCCGCGAAGTCGTGAGTGTCCTCCTGGCGGCGCAAACGACCGCGGAGCTCTCGAGCTTCGCCGCGCAGCCTGTCCGCGTTCGCGCGGATCAGATCCCGGGAGATGCCCCACAGCGTGTCCAAGGAGCTGGAGCCGTGACGGATCTTCTCGAAGTCGGACATGTGGGCGTTCTTGAACAGGACGATTGCGAACAGCCTGTCCGGATCCAGCTCTGGCACCGGGGTAGGCACGTCGAGCAACCGGTGCTTGAAGACTTCGTACTCGTTGATGATGTTGTGTATGAGGCGCATGTCGGCAAGGTGACGGGCAGCAAGGTCGATGAGATCCTTCGACACCTGGTGGCCTCGGTCCTCCAGCTCGCGGGACATGAGGTCCCGAGCATTGCGGTGCGTGATAAACGGCACGACGGGGACCACCAGCTCGAAGAATTTGGTGCGGTTCGCTCGGACAAGTTCTGCACGCGCCTCATCGGTTACATCGTCGTTGAATTCTCTGCCGAGCTTCTCGAAGACGCTGTCCCGGACCGCGTATATGAACCGGATGTCCCGACCACCGAGCTGCTTGGCGGAGTTGAGTATCCCGTTCAGCGAGTGCAGGGACTCGAAGATGTTCGGGTCGTTGAACCGGTCGAGGTCTTCGATGATGACGATGTCGAGATTTCTGTTCGTCTCGAAGAAGTAGATGATCTCGTCGAGATACTCGTCGAAGTAGCTCGCTGACCGCGAGGGCAAAGTGATGGTGGCGGGACCGGCGGTCACCTTGTCGATCGAGACGCGACCTCGCAGGAGTGCTCTCACCAGGAGCACCAGGGTCGCCGCAAGCGCGGCGATAGCGATGAACAGTGCGACGACACCGAAGTAGTGAGGCCGATCCACGAAAGCGATGCCGAATGCGGGGGCCGCGACGACGTCCAGACCGACGAGGAGTCCGAGGAGGACGACGAGGACTCCGGCAGCTGCAGCGAAGCCCGCCTCGACCCAGCGGTTGTGCCCGACGATCCGGCGGAACCGAGACCCTGGAGCCTTCGTTGGTTTCTGGGTGTACAGGAGCTGCTTAACGATCTCTTTCTGGATCCGATTGGTCTTCGAAGACGCCGCGGGGTTAGTCTCCGTCGACGTCGATGTCCTCTCAGGAACCTCATCTTTGGCCCCGAGCGTTAGAAGCGACACTTCGACAACACGCTTCGGATATCGCGTCGCCACCTCGCTCAGGACACTGCTCTTGCCCGCGCCGTAGGTACCGGCGAGAGCGATGTTATGAACCCAGGGTTGGTCGTCGATGGTGGATTTAAGGATGGTGAAGTACGTCCCGTGAGCGGCGAAAGAGTACTCCGGCGCCAGGGTCCTGAGCTCCGGAGCAGCTTCGTCCAGGCGCATCGGCGTCTTCTGTCGTAACCTCATGACTCCCCCGTTCCACGCGGACAGCTCGCACGGCCGCCCGAGACCAAGGCTGCTATGCCTCTTCTGTGATCCTATGAGCGGACTCCGACATCGCGCGGACGCGGCCCGCCTGGACGATGCGCCGGCCCTCACTTTTGCTGGCTCCCGGAACGATCCCGACGCTCTCTTGTGGCCAGGACGGCGCAAGGGTGGCGCTCCGGGCCGTCGCGCTCCGCTGAGCTACGACGTGCCGCCGCGCCACGAGTCGATCCACAGCGGCCATGTGCGCCCGGCGATGGAGGAACTCGGCATCCGGCCGCTGGTCTGGTACGCCTTCCGCCACTTCTACGCTGCCACGGGCGACACGATCCACGACCTAGCACGGTGGATGGGCCACGAGAACTTCCAGCTCACGTACGACACCTAAATGCACTTGTTCCCCGACTCGCACGACATGGTCAACCCCGATGTGGTCGCGGCGACCGCCCTGGTTGTGAGGGTTACGGCGCTCAGGAGCTAGGCGAGCGCAAATCTCGCACCCGCCAGCGATGTCGGACGTGCCGTGTACAGTTCGCTCGCAAACCACACACACCACATCTCTACATTGAGACCCGACATTGTGTACACCAGAAGTGTTCACATCGGAGCACCCGAACCCGAGTTAGGGTTTGGTGCTTGAGTTGTGTCGGGTGGTGTGCCACACTTGTGGGCATGACCCAGGACCCGCTCCGTACCACCCTCGATACGCTCCGCTCTGAGCGTGTCCAGGCTGAGATTCGCGCGATCGAACTGGACGAAGAACTCCAGGCGGTCGCCCAGCGGCTCACGCACCTGCGCGGCGCGATCGACAGTATCGAGGCCTTGCTCGGCATCCCCAGCGTCGAGGACGAGGCAGTCATCGACGATGCCACCGATGACGAGGAAAGCTCCTCGGGTCCGGCGGCCAGGGAGATCGACTTCACGAACGTAGGGGACGACCCTCGGTACCAGCCCGCAGCGAAGAAGCGCGTGCCGTCAACCATCTGGGTTGCGGAGGTGGTCGAGCGTCTCGGACGGCCCGCCGACCGCGACGAGATCTTCAAGGCCTTCCGCCACTACAAGAGCTTCCCCGACTCGTGGACCAACCCCCGCAATTCAGTTAATAATGCACTCGCACGAGCGGTAGAGCGAGACCTCGTCTTGAAGTTAGAGGACAACCTCTTCGCCCCTTTGAACTACAACCCGTTCGAGGACTACACCCGAGATCGCGAGGAGTCGTGATGGCTAGGTAGGGATTGGCCGGGGTCCAAAGTCGCCGGACGCGGTGATCCCGGTCTACCGGCTCAAACGGAATTCCAGTTCCCTTGAGTCGCAGCCTCGGAGGAGGTACAGGCCTGCGCTGGCCTGAGGGACGGTGACAACCTTCCCGAAGTCTACGGCCCGACGGGACCGTAGACAAGCGCCGAGAGGGGCATCCACAAACGGGTGCCCCTCTCGCTTTGCCCAGCCGTACGTCGTCACAGGCATCCTCACGCTCTACTGTGAGTGCATGCCGTCGCCTTTACCGAGTCCAATCGTTGTCCAGCTCGCGCCCGACACTGCGTCGACCATCATCGCGATCGTCTCCGCGATCATCGCGCTCCTCGCCGCAGCATTCACCGCCTATGCAGCCGTCCAAGCCGCACGCGCGGCGAGAACGGCCCGTGATGCGTATCTGAACGACGCGGCTGATCGCCGTACCCGCCAGGCGCAGCACGTACATACGCAAATAAGCCCGGTCCTCCACAGCAAGGATGAGGTCAGCGCGACCGTGGCAATACAGAACACCAGCGACAGTTTCGTGTTTGACATCGAGGTGAGCATTGACCTCGTGGGCAACGAGCTTTCGATCTTGAAGAAGCAGGTGCTGTCGAACCACGTATCGATATTGGAGACAGTCCATATACATCGAGACGAGTACGTGAAGGACGCTGCCGCCATAATCCGCTTTACCGACTATGCAGGGATCCGGTGGGAGCGTCGGGGTGGCAACCCACCCGCAGAGATTCAGTCTGGCGAAGCTACCGGGGATCGCCTAGACGACCTCCGACAATGACAGAAGCCCGGAGCTCGCGATACTTGCGGGATTCCGGGCTTCTTCTGTCTGGTGGCGAGTGAGGGATTCGAACCCCCGAATGCAGTGCAGTCTGATTTACAGTCAGATCCCTTTGGCCGCTTGGGTAACTCGCCAGAGCGCACCCGTCCAACTTGAACAGCCAACCGGGGGCACGAGTATTTATAGTACCCGCCGAACGCCGGTGGATGAAATCGAGCTGTCAGCTGCCGTGCACGCCGCGCGTCGACTCCGCGAGCGACTCGGGAGTGCGCAGCAGACCACCCTCGGCGCGGCACGTGGCCGCCGCGATGTCCATCGCCCGATGCAGCAGCGCCTGCCACTCCTCCGCCGCCTCAGGACGCGCCCCGACCAGCCCCGCGGCAACGGCCGCGAGGGTCGCATCCCCCGCTCCAACTGTGTCGACGATCGGCCCCGGCAGCGTCGCGATCGGCGCGGAGATCGTCGCGGCATCCGTCTCGATGACCGCACCGTCGGAGCCCGCCGTCGCCAGCACCGCTCGCACGCCGAGACCGCGCAGACGCGCGCGCAGCGCGACGAGGTCGCCGTCGTAGAGCAGCGTCGCATCATCGGCGCCGACCTTGACGATCTCGGTCGCCGCGGCGAGGCGCTCGAAGCCGCGAACGAACTCCTTCCGGTCGCTGAGCATGCCCGAACGCGGATTGGGATCGATCGCGAGGCGCGCGTCGCCGACGGCATCCGCCAGCGCGTCGACCTCGGCCGGAACATCGAACGGGAAGCAGCTGATCGCCACGAGATCCGAGTCGGCGATCGCCCGCCGCGCGGCATCCGAATAACGGATGCTGCGCCGCTGCGCCGCCTCGTTGAAGACGTACTCCGGCTCGCCACCGGCGGAGCGCTGCACGATCGCGCGCGACGATCCGTGCGGGGCCGGCTCGGCGATCAGCGTGACTCCGTGGTCGTCGAGGTACTCCCGGATGTGCGCGCCGGCCGCATCGTCGCCCACCATCGCGATCAGCGTCGTCGGCACGCCCAATCTGCGCAGGCCCACGGCCACGTTCAACGCGGCCCCGCCCACCAGTTCGCGGATGCCCGCCTCATCGCGGATCTCGTCGATCAGGGCGTCTCCGATGACGACCGCGGATCGGGAAGAAGTGTCTGTGCTCACTCGCCCGACATTACCGCGCCCCGCCGTCATCGTCCGCTCGCACGGCTCGGGATGACCGAGGAGTACGGTGTGGCTATGAAGGCACGCTCCGTTGCCGCCGTCGCGGCCCTCCTGCTCATCGCCGGCCTCACGGGCTGCGGCGCCGCCTCCGACGGCGACGGGGGCTCCTCAGCCTCTCCGTCGCCCTCGGAATCGGAATCGCCCACCGAGTCGGCATCCTCCTCCCCCACCCCGTCACCGACACCCACCGCCGCCGCCGTGGCGCTGCCGACCGACTGCCGCGCGATCCTCTCGGAGGACGTGCTGTCGCAGCTCGGCGAGACGCCGCTCAACGACGCCGCGTTCGGACCGTCGGGCGTCGGCCCGAACGGAACCCTCACATGCATCTGGCGCGACCCCGGCGCCGACACCACCGGCCTCGTCACCACGATCGAGCGCATGAACCGCGGACCCGCGCTCGATCTGCTCAATGATCTGGCCGACACCGAGGGCTTCAGCTGCTTCACGCCCGACGGCGGTACCCGCTGCGAGAAGACCTGGCAGAACGAGCAATACCCCGTGACCGACGGGCGCACCCTCTTCTGGCGCGACGGCATCCTCATCGACACCCAGTACTCCAACCTCGCGCCCACCGGCTACACGGCCAGCATCATCGCGAGCATCTTCGACTAGGCATCCGCCCGCTCGGATGCCGGGCCGGATACGACGAAGGCCCCGGGGAGAACCCCGGGGCCTTCGTTCACTCACTCACACTCAGTTGTACGTACCGGGCGTGATGTCGTCCGTCGAGAACGCGTCGAAGTCGACGTAACCGAAGTCGCCGTCGGCGTACGCACCGTCGGATGCGAAGATCCGGTTCGGGTAGCGCTCGCTCTTGGCCTCTTCCGTGGCCTCGACCGTGACATCGCGGTACTTCGAGAGACCGGTTCCGGCCGGGATGAGCTTTCCGATGATGACGTTCTCCTTGAGACCGACCAGCGGGTCGCGCTTGCCCTGCATCGCAGCCTCGGTGAGCACGCGGGTCGTCTCCTGGAAGGAGGCGGCCGACAGCCACGACTCCGTCGCGAGCGACGCCTTCGTGATACCCATCAGCTCCGAACGGCCCGACGCGGGGCGCTTGCCCTCTGCCACGGCCTCGCGGTTGATCGCCTGGTAGCGCTTGAGGTCGACCATCTCACCCGGCAGCAGGGTCGTGTCGGCGTGATCGACGACGGTGACCTTGCGGAGCATCTGGCGGACGATGACCTCGATGTGCTTGTCGTGGATCGGCACACCCTGCGAGCGGTACACGCCCTGGACGCCGTTGACGAGGTAACGCTGCACCTCGCGGGCACCCATGACACGCATGACCTCCTTGGGGTCGAGCGTGCCCACCAGGATCGGCTGACCGACCGTGACGTGCTGTCCGTCCTCGACCAGGAGCGTCGCACGACGCAGAACCGGGTAGATGACCGGCTCGTCGCCGTTGTCGGGCGTCAGGATGACCTTCTTGGCCTTGTCCGTCTCGTCGATCGTGATGCGGCCATCGGCCTCGGCGATCGGCGACGCACCCTTGGGGGTACGAGCCTCGAACAGCTCCTGCACACGGGGAAGACCCTGCGTGATGTCGTCTGCCGACGCGGAACCACCGGTGTGGAAGGTACGCATCGTCAGCTGGGTACCGGGCTCACCGATCGACTGGGCCGCGATGATGCCGACGGCCTCGCCGATGTCGACGGTCTTACCCGTCGCCAGCGAACGGCCGTAGCACTGCGCGCAGACACCGACGGCGGAGTCGCAGGTCAGGACCGAGCGCACCTTGATGGTCTCGACACCCGCCGCGACCAGCTTGTCGATGAGCACGTCACCCACGTCGTCACCGGCGTCGGCGAGGACCTCGCCCTTGCTGTCGACGACACCCGAGGCGAGCGTACGAGCGAACACCGAGTTCTCGACGTTCGCATCGCGCACGAGCTCACCCTGCGAGTTCGGAGCGGCGATCGGGAGCTCGAGGCCCTTCGACGTGCCGCAGTCCTCTTCGCGGATGATGACGTCCTGCGAGACGTCCACCAGACGACGGGTCAGGTAACCCGAGTCGGCGGTACGCAGAGCGGTGTCGGCCAGACCCTTACGGGTACCGTGCGTCGCGATGAAGTACTCCGCCACCGACAGACCCTCGCGGTACGAGGAGATGATCGGACGCGGGATGATCTCACCCTTGGGGTTGTTCACCAGACCACGCATACCCGCGATGTTGCGGATCTGCAGCCAGTTACCACGGGCGCCCGAGGACACCATGCGGTTGATGGTGTTGTCCTCCGGGAAGTGCGCCTTCATCGCGGCCTGCACCTCGTCAGTCGCCTCGGTCCAGATCTTGATGAGCTCCTGGCGACGCTCGGCGTCGGTCGTGAGGCCCTTCTCGTACTGGGACTGGACCTTCGCGGCCTGCTTCTCGTAGCCCGCGACGATCTCGGCCTTGTTCGGCGGCGTCAGGATGTCGCTCAGGGCGACGGTCACACCGGAGCGCGTGGCCCAGTAGAAACCGGCATCCTTGATGCGGTCCAGCGACGCAGCCGTCTCGACCTTCGGGTACTCCTCGGCCAGCTTGTTGACGATCTGCGACAGCTTGCCCTTGTCGGCCTGCTCGCGGACGAAGGGGTAGCCCTTCGGCAGCGCGTCGTTGAAGATCGCCTGACCCAGCGAGGCGTCCACGAGACCGTGACGCTCGTACCCCTCGGGCGCTTCGCCCTCGAGGAACGTCAGACCCGGGATGCGGATGCGGATCTTGGCCTGCAGGTCGAGGGTTCCCTCGTCCTTCGCCAGGATCGCCTCGCCGACCGAACCGAATGCACGGCCCTCACCGGCTGCGCCCTCCTTGACCGTGGTCAGGTGGTGCAGACCGATGATCATGTCCTGCGAAGGCAGAGTCACCGGGCGGCCGTCGGACGGCTTCAGGATGTTGTTCGACGCGAGCATCAGCACGCGGGCCTCGGCCTGAGCCTCGACCGACAGCGGCAGGTGCACGGCCATCTGGTCACCGTCGAAGTCGGCGTTGAACGCCGCGCAGACGAGCGGGTGCAGCTGGATGGCCTTACCCTCGACGAGCTGCGGCTCGAACGCCTGGATGCCGAGACGGTGCAGCGTGGGCGCACGGTTGAGCAGCACGGGACGCTCGCGGATGATCTCCTCGAGCACGTCCCAGACCTCGGGACGGGTGCGCTCGACGGCGCGCTTCGCGGCCTTGATGTTCTGCGAGTGACCCAGGTCGATCAGGCGCTTGATGACGAACGGCTTGAAGAGCTCCAGAGCCATCTGCTTGGGCAGACCGCACTGGTGCAGCTTGAGCTGCGGTCCGACGATGATGACCGAACGGCCCGAGTAGTCGACGCGCTTTCCGAGCAGGTTCTGGCGGAAACGACCCTGCTTACCCTTCAGCATGTCGCTGAGGGACTTCAGGGCGCGGTTGCCGGTACCGGTGACGGGACGACCACGGCGACCGTTGTCGAACAGGGCGTCGACGGCCTCCTGCAGCATGCGCTTCTCGTTGTTGACGATGATCTCGGGGGCACCGAGGTCGATCAGACGACGAAGACGGTTGTTGCGGTTGATCACGCGGCGGTACAGGTCGTTCAGGTCGGAGGTCGCGAAGCGGCCACCGTCGAGCTGCACCATCGGACGAAGCTCCGGCGGGATCACCGGGACGACGTCGAGGACCATCGCGGCCGGGCTCATGCCGGTCTCGAGGAACGAGTTGACGACCTTGAGACGCTTGATCGCACGGATCTTGCGCTGGCCCTTGCCCTCGGCGATCTGCAGGTGCAGGTTCTCGGCCTCGGCCTGGAGGTCGAAGGCGGCGAGACGACGCTGGATCGACTCGGCACCCATGTAGGCCTCGAAGTACTGACCGAAGCGGTCCTGCAGCTCGTGGAAGACGTCGTCCTCGGGACGCAGTGCGCCGACCTCGAGCGTGCGGAAGTCCTCCCACACGCGCTCGAGCTTGGCGATCGCCTCGTCGGCACCCTTGCGGATGAGCGACATCTCCTTCTCGGCGGCGTCCTTGACCTTCTTCTTGGCGTCGGCCTTGGCACCCTCGGCCTCGAGAGCAGCGAGCTCCTCCTCGAGACGAGCGAGGCGCTCGGCGATCTTGGAGTCACGGCGGTCGCCGAGCGTCTTCAGCTCGAGACGGACGTTGTTCTCCTGGGTGCCCAGGTCGCGGTGACGAGCATCCTCGTCGACCGAGATGACCATGTACGCGGCGAAGTAGATGACCTTCTCGAGGTCCTTCGGCGCCATGTCGAGCAGGTAGCCCAGACGCGAGGGAACACCCTTGAAGTACCAGATGTGGGTGACGGGAGCGGCGAGCTCGATGTGACCCATGCGCTCACGACGGACGGAGCTCTTGGTGACCTCCACGCCGCAGCGCTCGCAGACGATTCCCTTGAAGCGGACGCGCTTGTACTTTCCGCAGGCGCACTCCCAGTCGCGGGACGGTCCGAAGATCTGCTCTCCGAAGAGGCCGTCCTTCTCGGGCTTCAGGGTGCGGTAGTTGATGGTTTCGGGCTTCTTGACCTCGCCGTAGGACCACGCGCGGATGTGGTCTGCGGTCGCCAGGCCGATGCGAAGCTCATCGAAAGTTGTGGACTCGAGCACTAGTTCTCCTGTGTCGGAAATTCTTTTTGAGAAGTCTGCTTCGGGGGGCCCGGGAATTGCGTCCCGGGCCCGTCCGAAGGATTAGATCTCGTCGATCGAGGCGGCCTCGAAGCGGCTGGAGATGTTGATACCGAGCTCTTCCGCGGCGCGGAACGCCTCGTCGTCGGTGTCACGGAGGTTGACCAGCGTGCCGTCGGCCGAGAGGACCTCGACGTTCAGGCAGAGCGACTGCATCTCCTTCATGAGCACCTTGAACGACTCGGGGATGCCGGGCTCCTGGATGTTCTCGCCCTTGACGATCGCCTCGTAGACCTTGACGCGGCCGAGGATGTCGTCGGACTTGATCGTGAGGAGCTCCTGGAGGGCGTACGCGGCGCCGTAGGCCTCGAGGGCCCACACCTCCATCTCACCGAAGCGCTGTCCACCGAACTGCGCCTTACCACCGAGCGGCTGCTGGGTGATCATCGAGTACGGACCCGTGGAACGTGCGTGGATCTTGTCGTCGACCAGGTGGTGCAGCTTCAGGATGTACATGTAGCCCACCGAGATCGGCGCCGGGAACGGCTCACCGGAGCGGCCGTCGAACAGCTGCGTCTTTCCGGACGAGTCGATCAGGCGAACGCCGTCGCGCGTCGGGAGCGTCGAGTCGAGGAGACCGGAGATCTCCTCCTCCGACGCGCCGTCGAACACCGGGGTCGCGACCTTCGTACCGGGAGCGGCCTCGAAAGCCTGCTCCGGCAGACGCACGGCCCACTCGGGGGTGCCCTCGACCTTCCAGCCCTGCTTGGCGATCCACCCGAGGTGGGTCTCCAGCACCTGGCCGAAGTTCATTCGACCCGGGATGCCGAGCGGGTTCAGGACGATGTCGACCGGGGTTCCGTCCGCGAGGAACGGCATGTCCTCGATCGGGAGGATCTTCGCGATGACGCCCTTGTTGCCGTGACGGCCGGCGAGCTTGTCGCCCTCGGTGATCTTGCGCTTCTGGGCGATGTAGACCACGACGCGGCGGTTGACGCCCGAGCCGAGCTCGTCGTCGCCGTCCTCGGCGTTGAACTCCTTGACGGCGATGATCGTGCCCTGCTCACCGTGGGGAACCTTCAGCGACGTGTCGCGGACCTCGCGGCTCTTCTCGTTGAAGATCGCGCGGAGCAGACGCTCCTCGGCCGACAGCTCGGTCTCGCCCTTCGGCGTGACCTTGCCGACGAGGATGTCGCCGGGGCGGACCTCGGCACCGATGCGGATGATGCCGCGCTCGTCGAGGTCCTTGAGCAGCTCCGGGCTGACGTTGGGGAGGTCACGGGTGATCTCCTCCTTGCCGAGCTTGGTGTCGCGCGCGTCGACCTCGTACTCCTCGATGTGGATCGAGGAGAGGGTGTCGTCCTTCACCAGGTCCTGGCTCAGGATGATCGCGTCCTCGAAGTTGTAGCCCTCCCACGTCATGAACGCGACGAGGAGGTTCTTTCCGAGGGCCAGCTCGCCGTTCTCGGTGGCGGGGCCATCGGCGATGACCTCTCCGACCTCGATGCGCTCGCCGGCGGTGACGACGACCTTCTGGTTGTAGGAGGTGCCCTGGTTGGAGCGGTCGAACTTGCGCAGGTGGTACTCCTGCGTGCCGCCCTCGTCGAGCATGACGACGACGCGGTCCGCGGAGACCTCGGAGACGACACCGGCCTTCTCGGCGGTGATCACGTCACCGGCGTCGATGGCCGTGTAGCCCTCCATACCGGTTCCGACGAGCGGCGAGTCGCTGCGCAGCAGCGGCACGGCCTGACGCTGCATGTTGGCGCCCATGAGGGCGCGCTGCGCGTCATCGTGCTCGAGGAAGGGCACGAGCGAGGTCGCGACCGACACCATCTGGCGCGGCGAGACGTCGATGTAGCCGATCTCCTCCGGGAGGAAGAGGTCGACCTCACCGCTACCGCCCTTGGGGCGCGCGAGGACGTGGCTCTCGCGGAAGCGACCCTTGGCATCGAGCGGGGCGTTGGCCTGCGCGATGTTGAAGTCGACCTCTTCGGAAGCCGTGAGGTAGTCGATCTGGTCGGTGACGACGCCACCCTCGACCTTGCGGTACGGGGTCTCGATGAAACCGAACGAGTTGATGCGCGCGAACGTCGCGAGAGCACCGATCAGACCGATGTTCGGGCCTTCCGGGGTCTCGATCGGGCACATGCGGCCGTAGTGCGACGGGTGGACGTCACGGACCTCGACGCCGGCGCGGTCACGCGAGAGACCACCCGGGCCGAGCGCCGAGAGACGACGCTTGTTGGTCAGACCCGCGAGCGGGTTGTTCTGGTCCATGAACTGCGACAGCTGCGACGTTCCGAAGAACTCCTTGATCGCGGCGACGACGGGGCGCACGTTGATCAGGGTCTGCGGCGTGATCGCCTCGATGTCCTGCGTGGTCATGCGCTCGCGGACGACGCGCTCCATGCGCGACAGACCGGTGCGGACCTGGTTCTGGATCAGTTCGCCGACCGCGCGGATACGACGGTTGCCGAAGTTGTCGATGTCGTCGGTCGCGAGACGGATCTCGGCCTTCTTGCCGCCACGGATGCCCGAGAACGTCTCGGTGCCCGCGTGGATGCGCACGAGGTACTTGATCGTCGCGACGATGTCTTCGACCGTGAGGACCGAGTCCGTCAGCGGCGCGTCGAGACCGAGCTTGTGGTTGATCTTGTAACGACCCACCTTCGCCAGGTCGTAGCGCTTCGGGTTGAAGTAGAAGTTGTCGAGGAGCGCGCGGGCGGCCTCGGCGGCGACCTGCTCGCCCGGACGCAGCTTGCGGTAGATGTCGCGGAGCGCATCTTCCTTCGTGACGATGGTGTCCTTCGCGAGCGTCTCCTCGATCGAGGTGAAGCCGGCGAACTCCGCCAGGATCTCTTCGCTCGTCATGCCGAGGGCCTTGAGGAAGACGGTCACCGACTGCTTGCGCTTGCGGTCGATGCGCACGCCGACCTGGTCGCGCTTGTCGATCTCGAACTCGAGCCACGCACCGCGGCTCGGGATCACGCGCGCCGAGACGATGTCCTTGTCGGACGTCTTGTCGGGCGTCTTGTCGAAGTAGACACCGGGCGAACGCACCAGCTGCGAGACGACGACGCGCTCGGAGCCGTTGATGATGAACGTGCCCTTGCCGGTCTGGAGCGGGAAGTCGCCCATGAAGACCGTCTGGGTCTTGATCTCACCGGTGAGGTGGTTCATGAACTCGGCCTCGACGTACAGCGGAGCGGCGTAGGTCTTGCCACGCTCCTTGCACTCCTCGATCGAGTACTTCTCGGGCTCGAGGTACGGGTTCGTGAACGAGAGCTGCATCGTCTCGCCGAGGTCCTCGATCGGGGAGATCTCCTCGAAGATCTCGCCGAGACCGCTGATCTCGTTGACGTCGGTGCGGCCGGCCTTCTTGGCCTCGGCCACGCGGGCCTTCCAGTCGTCGTTGCCGACGAGCCAGCCGAAGGACTCGGTCTGGAGGGCGAGAAGGTCGGGGACCGTCAGCGTGTCGGAGATCTTGGCGAACGAGAGGCGGGAAGCTCCGCGTCCGTTCTTGGTGGTGGTGGATGTGGATGCGTTGCGAGCAGCAGCCAAGGGAATAACCTCCGTGAGCCCCGCAGGGCTTCTCGATTCCTTTGTCGTCAGGTGGAGTGTGCGCTCAGAAGCTCAACGAAATGCCGACCACCATATGAGGGCATGGAGAAGCGAGCGCAACTACTAACTATAGACACGAATCTGCGACATGGCAAGTGGAGTCCTTGACCAATATCGGATGCTGCGGTATTGGCATCCGTCAGCGCGGTGTGGCGAGCATCACACCCAGGTCCAGGTGACGAGCACCGACTCTGCGGTCTGCTGGCGCTCGGTCGCCGGCACCGTGTCGCTGAAGGAGAACGTCACGACGTAGGTCTGGTCGGCGCTGCTGACGTAGTACTGGTCGACGACGTAGGAGACGCCCTCACTCGACATGGCCGCCGAGATGTGCGCGGACTCGGAATCCGCGACGACGACGCGGTCGTGCACGACGACATCGGTGGCGCCCACCGTCTCGAGTTCCTTCAACCCCAGCGTCTCGACCTGGTCGGGCGTGACGACGCCGACCGGGGACTTGAGCACGTTCACGTTGTCGGCGAACCCGTCGGCGTCCTGGAGATCGGCGGCGAAGCTGTCGGGATCGAACCCGGGGATCTCCTGCTGCGGGTCCTCCCACCCCGCGGGCGCGATGAACGTGTAGCCGTCACCGGCGATCGTGGCTCCCGTCGCGGGCGCTGCGTCGAGTTCGCCCGCCGTCGTCTCCTCCGCCTCGACCTCGGACGAGGACCCGCTCGTCTCCTGCGGGGTCGGGATGAGCGTCGAGCACCCGGTGAGGGTGAGGGCGGCGGCGACGAGCAGGGCAGCGGATCGAAGAGGAGTGCGCATGCGTCACATGCTATCCACTGCCTGCGACATCGCCGGCCGCCCGCCCCTCACGACGCGATGTCGAGCTCGTTCCCGGGGATCGAGGCGAGCAGACGACGCGTGTACGGGTCGCGCGGGTTCGTGAAGATCTCCTCCGACGATGCGGCCTCGACCAGGCTGCCGTCCTTCATCACGCACACGTAATCGCTGATGAGACGCACCACGGCGAGGTCGTGAGAGATGAAGAGATAGCTGAGCCCGTACTCGCTCTGGAGGTCGCCGAGCAGGGTGAGGATCTGGTCCTGCACCAGCACGTCGAGGGCGGAGACCGGCTCGTCGCACACGATGAGGTCGGGCGAGAGCGCGAGTGCACGGGCGATCGCGACGCGCTGGCGCTGACCGCCCGACAGCTCCGACGGATACCGCCCGAGCATCGACTGCGGCAGCGCCACGTCGTCGAGCAGCTGGCGCACGCGCGCACGACGCTCGGCGCCGCTCCCCCGGCGGTAGAACTCGAGGGGCTCGGCGATCAGACGCTCGATCGTGAACATCGGGTTCAGGCTGGAGTACGGATCCTGGAAGATCGGCTGCACGCGCTGGCGGAAGTCGCGCGTCTCGGCACGACTGAGCGACGCGACGTCCTTGCCCTCGAAGCGGATCAGACCGCTGGTCGGCTCGATCAGCTTCAACAGCATCCGCGCCGTCGTCGTCTTGCCCGACCCCGACTCCCCCACGATCGCGACCGTCTCGCCGCGCGGGATCGCGAGCGACACGTCGTTGACCGCGACGAAATCTTCGCCGCGTCCGCGCACCGGGTACACCTTGGTGAGGCCCTCGATCTCGACGATGTGGTCGGCCTTCGCAGCGGAACCGGAATCCACGGACGCGTCGGCCGCGGCATCCGCTCGTTCCTCGACCTGGAAGGCCTCCGGACGCAGGCGCGCGGCCGCCACCGAGGGGGCGGCCTTCACGAGGGACTGCGTGTACGGATGCTGCGGATCCTCGAGGATCTGGCGGGCGGGGCCCTGCTCGACCACCTTGCCGCGGTGCATCACCACGACGCGCTCCGCGCGCTCGGCGGCGAGACCGAGGTCGTGCGTGATGAGCAGCACGGCGGTGCCGAGCTCGCGCGTCATCGCACCGATCTGATCGAGGATCGTGCGCTGCACCGTGACGTCGAGCGCGCTCGTCGGTTCATCGGCGATCAGCAGACGCGGCTTGCAGGCGAGGCCGATCGCGATCAGCGCGCGCTGCCGCATTCCGCCCGAGAACTCGTGCGGATACTGCTTCGCCCGCTTCTCGGGATCGGGCAGGCCCGCGGCGGTGAGCGCCTCGACGACCTTCTGCTGCACGTTCTGCCGCGTGGCGAGACCGTGCGCGAGCAACGTCTCGGCGACCTGGGTGCCGACCTTCGCGACCGGGTTGAGGTTCGACATCGGATCCTGCGGGACGAGACCGATGTCGCGCCCGCGGATCGTGCGGAGCTCGTTCTCGCCGGCGTGCGCGATGTCGCGCCCGTCGAGACGGATGCTGCCGCTGGCGACCCTGCCACCTCCCGCGAGGAGGCCGATGATGGCCATCGCGGTCGTCGACTTGCCCGAACCGGACTCGCCGACGATCGCGACCGTCTCACCGGGCGAGATCTCGAGGTCGACCCCCTCGACGGCGTGCACGACGCCGTCCATGGTGGTGAAGTCGACCGCGAGCCCCTCGACGGAGAGGAGCGGGGTGTCGTTCATCGTGTTCTCCTGGGCGTTCATCGGGCACGCGTCCTCGGGTCCATCGCCTCGCGCAGCGCCTCACCGAACAGGGTGAAGCCCAGCGCGGTGACCGCGATGCAGATACCGGGCAGGAAGGCCAGCCACGGCGCGATCGAGAGTTCCGCCTGCGCGTAGGTGAGCATGCGACCCCACTCGGCCGTCTCGGGGCGACCGCCGCCGAGACCGAGGAACGAGAGCGCTGCGGCGTCGATCACCGCGGTCGCGAGCGTGAGCGTGCCCTGAACGATCACGGGACCGATCGCGTTCGGCAGCACGTGCGACATCGTGATGCGCCCCCGACCGAGACCGAGGGTCTGCGCCGAGAGCACGTAGTCGCTCGATCGCTGCTGCAGCATCGAGGCGCGCAGCAGGCGGGCGAAGATCGGCACCTGGGAGGCACCGATCGCGATCATCACCGCGAACGGCGTCTGGCCGAGGATCGCCGCGATCGAGACCGCGAGGAGCAGGTTCGGCACCGAGAGGATGATGTCGACGAAGCGCATGATCACGGTGTCGACCCAGCCGCCGAAGGTACCGGCGAGGAGACCGAGCAGCATGCCGCCGACGAGTCCCATCGCGGTGGAGATGACGCCGACGAGCAGCGACGCCCGCGCACCCCAGATCAGCTTCGAGAGCACGTCGCCGCCGAACCGATCCAGGCCGAGCGGGAACTGCGGCAGCTCCCCCGGTCCCGGGATGTAGGTCGGGGTGATGAACTTCGCCCCGGGGAGCGCGGTCTCGGGATACGGGGCGAGCAGCGGGGCGAGGCCCGCCACGAGGAGGAACAGCAGCACGATGATCGCGCCGATCCACGCCGTGGGGTTGCGGCGCAGACGTCGGAAGACGTCGCGCCAGAACCCGCCGGGCCCTTCCTTGATGCCGGCCTGGGCGATCGCGACGGTGTCGATCACGCCGCCGCCCTGGGCGGGTGGGAGTGCGACGCTCATGACATCGCCCCCTTCCGGATGCCGGTGATGGTCGTCATTGGACCCTCACTCTCGGGTCGATGAAGCTGTACGAGACGTCCACCGCGAGGTTGATCAGCGCGTACGCGATCGCGATGAAGATGATGAAGCCCTGCAGCACCGGGAAGTCCCGGGTGAAGATCGCCCGGGCCAGGAAGGACCCGATCCCCGGGAAGGCGAACACCGTCTCGGTGAGCACCGCCCCCGAGATGAGCAGACCGGTCTGCAGACCGATCGTCGTGATGACGGGCAGCATGGCGTTGCGCAGGATGAAGCGGTTGCGGAGCGTCGACGATCCGACGCCCTTCGCCCGCCCGGTGCGCACGTAGTCGGCGTTCTGCACCTCGAGCACGCTCGCCCGCGTGATGCGCACGATGATCGCGAGCGGGATCGTGCCCAGCGCCAGAGCCGGGAGGATCAGGTGCAGGATCGCGTCCCACGCGGCATCGAACTCGCCCGTGATGAGACCGTCCCACACGTAGAAGCCCGTGGGATGCGTGGCGTCGATCCTCGGATTCTGCCTGCCGTCGGAGGGCAGCCAGCCCAGTTGCACGGCGAAGATGTACTTCAGGATGAACGCGAGGAAGAACACCGGGATCGTGATGCCGATCAGGCTCAGCACGACCGAGGCGTGGTCGCTGAACTTGCCGTGGCGGCGCGCGGCCCAGTAGCCGAGCGGGATGCCGACGCCGACCGCGAAGATGAGCGCGACGACGCTGAGCTCGATGGTGGCCGGGAAGCGGCGGAAGAACTCCTCGACGACCGGCCGGTTGGTCTGGATCGAGGTGCCGAAGTCGCCCTGGAGCAGCCTCGTCACCCAGACGAAGTACTGCTCGATGAGCGGTTTGTTGAATCCGTAGAGTTCGTTGACCCTCTCGATGGCCTCGGGGGTCGCCTTCTCACCGAGAAGGGCGACGGCCGGGCCGCCGGGGAGGGCTCTGACCCAGGCGAACAGCAGGATGCTGAGGCCGATCAGAGTGGGGATGAGGAACAGCAGTCGCCCGCCGATGGTGCGCAGCACAGAGATCTCCGTAGATCGGGCGCACACCCTTCGTCTCGCTCCGCTCGCTCAGGGACCGGGAGGCCGGTCCCTGAGCGAGGAGCGGAGCGACGAGACGAAGGGTGCGCGTCGGTCGGGCCTACTTGGTGAGGACGATGTCCGTGAAGACCTCGTCGTTCACCGGGCTGGCCGGGTAGCTCTCGACGCGCGGATCGAACGCCAGCGTGGGCGCCGGGTGGGCGAGCGGAACACCGGGGATGAACTGCGCGACCATCTCGTTGATCTCTTCGTACAGAGCCGTCTGGTCCTCGAGGTTCGAGACGCCGCGCGCCTCGTTCAGCTTCTGGAACAGCTCGGGGTTGTCGAAGCCCCACTCGGAGCTCTGCTGGCCGAAGAAGACGCCGACGAAGTTGTCGGTGTCGTTGTAGTCACCGGTCCACCCGAGGAGGTGGATGCCGTGGTCCGACGTGCCGGTGGTGCGGTCGAGGTACTCGACCCACTCCTCCGAGACCGGGGTGGTCTCGACGCCGACGTCTGCGAGCTGCGACGAGAGCACCGTGAAGATCTGCTCGGGGTCCGGCATGTACGGACGCGAGACGTTGACCGGGTAGTTGAAGGTGAGCTTCAGCGGGTTGGCCTCGTCGTAGCCGGCCTCGGCCAGCAGCTCCTTGGCCTTCTCGGGGTCGTAGTCGAAGGTCGTGACATCGGGGTTGTAGCCGTTGACGACCTCGGGCACGAACTCGATGGCCTTCTCGGTGCCCTCGGGGAGCACCTGGCTGATCAGCGCGTCCTTGTCGACCGCGTACGACAGCGCCTCACGGACCTTCGGGTCCTGCAGCTCGGGGATCGCCTGGTTGAACGCCAGGTAGAGGATCGTGAACGGCGGGCGCGACACCATGGTGAAGCCGTCGTCCTCGAGAGCCTTCGTGTCGGCCGGGCCGACGAGGTCGTAACCGTCGATCGAGCCGGACTCGAGCGCCTGGCGGCGAGCGGTCGGGTCGTCGATCGTGCGGAAGATGATCTCGTCGATCTGTCCGGCGTCACCCCAGTAGCCGTCGTAGGCCTTGAGCGTGACCTGCTCGCCCGGTGCCCACTCCTCGAAGGAGTAGGGACCGGTGCCGACCGGGTGGCCCATGGCGTACTCCGAGAGCTGCGGAGCCTCGGCGGATCCGCCCACCTCGTCGGCGCCGAACTCCTGCATCGCCGAGGGGCTCTGCATCGCGAACGACGGCAGCGACAGCGAGGCCACGAAACCGGCGAAGGGCTTGTTCAGCTCGATCGTGACGGAGTAGTCGCCGTCGGGCGTGCACGACTTGTACACGGCATCCGCCGCGGTGTCGGCGTAGCCCTTGAAGAGCTTGTTGTAGTAGTAGCCGAAGGCTTCGGACGCGGCGAGGCCGGTCCAGTTGTACCAGCGGTCGAAGTTGACGCAGACGGCCTCGGCGTTGAACGGCGTGCCGTCCTGGAAGGTCACGTCCTCCTTGAGGGTGAAGGTGTGGCTCATGCCGTCCTCCGACGACTCCCAGCTCTCGGCGAGGAGCGGCGCGGGGTCGGCCGTTCCCGGCTCGGTGCCGACGAGACCCTCGAAGATCTGCCGGGAGACGCGGAAGCTCTCGCCGTCCTGCGCGAACGCGGGGTCGAGGCTGGCCGGGTCGGACGATGCGGCGAACACGAAGGTGCCGTCGACGTCGCCGGACCCTTCCGAATCGTTGTCGCCGCGCTCGCTCGCGACACAACCCGCGAGGGCGAGGGCGGCGATCGTCGCCCCCGTGATGGCGACGAGACCGCGTCGTCGAAGTGGTGACTGGTGCATGGATGAACCTTCCCTGTGGGGCGTTTCGCTGCGCATGCGGGCATCGTCGCCCGCATGGTGATTCCCTCGACGCTACTCAGTGGATGTTGGTATGCCAAGACTCTCGCGTTACGAGAGTGTTGCGATCCGGTATCGCGATCTCCGGACCCGGGTCTCAGCGCCGGTGGTGCACCGCGGCGTCGTGCGTGAGCCGAAGCGGGATCGACACGGGCTCGCCGCGGTGCTGCACGACGCGCACGAAGAGCACGTCGACGAGGGCCAGCTGCGCGATCCGGCTCGACATCGCCGCCATCCGGAAAGGCGACTCGTAGGCGTGCGTGAGGAGCACGAGTTCGGCGGTCCGCGCGAGCGAGGAGTCGGCGACACCGGTCACCGCGACGGTGAGCGCACCGGCATCCCTCGCCACCTCCAGCGCACGCAGCGTCTCGACCGTCTCGCCGCTGTGCGAGAAGGCGACCGCCACGTCGTCCGACGTGCGCAACGCGGCCGCGGTCAGCGCCAGGTGCGGATCGGCCGAGTGCGAGACGGCGCTGCCGATGCGCGAGAGCTTCAGCTGCAGATCCTGCGCGGCGAGCGATGAGGCCGCCTGGCCGAAGAGGTCGATGTGGCGGGCATCGACGAGGGCCCGCGCCGCCCGATCCAGGGTCGCCGCATCGAGCCCGTGAGCGGTCCTCTCGATCGCGTCGATCTGCTGGGCCGCGAGCTTCGCGGCGATCGTGGCGGGGCCATCGTCGGCCGAGATCGTCGTCGAATCCAACCCGAAGCGCGCCTGCTGCGCCTGGGCCAGCGTCACCGAGCGCGCGACCGCCACGCGCAGCTCGCGGTAGCCGCTGAAGCCCAGCGACTGCGCGAAGCGCGCGACGGTCGACAGCGATGTGCCGCACAGCTCGGCGAGGTCGGTGATCGCGAGTTCGACGACGACCATCGGGTCGTCGAGGATCCGCTCGGCCACGCGCGTCTCGGCCGCGCTCAACTTCGGGGCCGAGCGGCGGACCAGCGCGAGAACGTCGTCGTCCATCGTGCGCACCCGTCTCAGCCGGCGGCGCCGACCAACCGCTCCCGTGCCATCTGCGCTCCCAGCCTACTGGCGGCTCCCACCTCGATCGTCGGCAGCGGGAGCGCCGTGCGTGCGGCGAGGCCCACGTTGACGACGACCGCCTCGGGATCGCGCACGGCCGCGCGCTCCACGAGTGCACGCTGCGCGGCATCCGCATCGGGACGGTCGATGAGCAGCACGGTCGTGCCCTCCGTCGACACCGCGTCGTCGAGCACCCGATCCTGCTCCTCGACCGAGGTGTGCGCGACGTCGAGGCGCACGCGGCGCCCGTCGTCGGCGAGCGTCGCCGAGACGTACGCCGAGGCGCTGTCGACGGCCAGCGTCGAACGGCGGCGTGCATCGACGACCGACAGAGCGGATGCCGCGGCCGGGGCGTCTCCGACGACGCTGATCGCGCGACGCACGACGTCGGTCGCGTCGAACTCCTCGATGCCGTCCGACACTTCGGCGGCGGCCGCACGGAGCTTGCGCGCGAGCGCCGTCACGCGGCCGGCGGCCTCCTCGACGCGCTCACGGGAGAGCGACCCGTCGCGCAGCGCTGCGACGATGCCGTCGCGCGCGGCGCGGAAGTCGCGCTCGTCCTGGTCGGGGAGGGCATCGTCGCCGGGGTTCGTGGGGTTTCCGATGCAGAGCAGGTCGGCGCCGGCCGCGAGGGCCTGCGCCGCTCCCCCGCCGATCCCGACGGTCTCCCGGATGGCCGCCATGTCGAGCGCGTCGGTGATGATGACGCCCTCGAAACCCCACTCGCGCAGCATGCCGAGCACGCGCGGGTTGAGGGTGGCGGGCTGGTCGCCCCACGCCGGGACGACGATGTGGGCGGTCATGATGCTGTCGACCCCGGCCTCGACCGCGGCACGGAACGGCGCCAGGTGCACGCGCTCGTACTCGTCGATGTCGAGCGCGATCTCGGGCAGCGCGTGGTGCGAGTCGAGATGCGTGTCGCCGTGACCCGGGAAGTGCTTGATGCACGCGGCGACGGCACCGTCCTGGATGCCGTCCACCGCCGCGATCACGTGACGTGTGACGAGCGGCTCCTCGGAACCGAACGCCCGCACGCCGATCACGGGGTTGCGCGGATCGGTGTTCACGTCGGCGACGGGACCCAGCACGACGTTCGCACCGACCGCACGCACGCGACGGGCGAGCTCGGCACCGGTGCGCTCGGTCGCGACGAGGTCGTCGAGTGCGCCGAGCTGAGCGGCTCCGGGGAGCGTGGACCCGGTGGCCGACTCGAGGCGGGTGACGCTGCCGCCCTCCTCGTCGACGCCGATCAGGGCATCCGGGTTGGCGGCGAGGATCTCGGCGCTCAACGCCGACAGCCCCTCGCCCACGTTCTGGCCGAAGTACACGACGCCGGCGAGGCCGTCACGCAGCTCGGAGGTCAGCCAGGCGGGCGCCTCGGTACCGAAGAAGCCCGGCCAGAGCACGCCGTTCGCGAGGCGCTCGAGGTCGTCGGTCATCCCTTCACGGCTCCCGCCACCATGCCCGAGGCCAGACGGCGCTGCACGATCACGAAGAAGATCATGACCGGGAGGGTGATGATCGTCGACGCGGCCATGATGCTGCCCCAGTCGTTGGCGAACAGGCCGAAGAACGACTTGAGACCGATCGAGACCGTGTACTGGTCGGTCTGCGCGCCGAGGATCGTCATCGCGAAGATGAACTCGTTCCACGCGGTGATGAAGCTGAAGATGCTCGTCGCGACCAGGCCCGGCATGACCAGCGGCAGCAGGATCGAGCGGAACATGCGCCACCAGCTCGCGCCGTCGATGTAGGCAGCCTCTTCGAGTTCGACCGGGACGGCCGCGACGAATCCGCGGAGCATCCAGATGCCGAAGGCGAGCGAGAGCGCGACGTACACGACCATCAGGCCCAGGATGCTGTTGAGCAGGCCCAGGCTCTTCACCTGGAGGAACAGCGGGATGACGAGCGCCTCGAGCGGCACCATCTGCACGACGAGGATCATCATGAGGATCGTGGTGCGGAACTTGAACTTGAAGCGGGCGACCGCGACGGCGGCGAGGAGGCACACGAGCGCGCTCACGACGACGGTGACGATCGCCACGATCGCCGAGTTGCGCAGGAACGTGCCGAACCCGCCCTCGGTGAGGACGAACGCGAAGTTGTCGAAGGTGAACTCCTGCGGCAGCAGCGACTGCCCACCGCTCGAGGCCTTCTTGTCGAAGGCGCTGGAGACCATCCAGTAGACGGGGAACAGCGTGAAGATCAGGACGGCCGCGACGGCGATCCCGATACCGATGCGGGAGCGGAGGGATGCGCGCGGGTTCACAGCTCGTCCTCCTTCATGAGGGATCGGATGTACACGATCGTGATGCCGATCAGCACGAGGGTGAGCAGCACGGCGAGTGCCGCACCGAAGCCGTAGCGGTTCTGACCGAACGACTCGACGTACGACCAGACGCCGAGGTTGAGCACCTGGCGGTTGCCGCCGCCACCGCCGGGCATCAGGTACACCTGGGCGAAGACCTTGAAGTCCCAGATCGTCGACAGGATGATGACGACCGAGAAGACGGGCTTGAGGGTCGGGAAGATGATCTTCCAGAAGCGGCGCCACGCGCCGGCGCCGTCGAGGGCCGCGGCCTCGAGCATCTCCTTCGAGACGCCGAGGAGTCCGGCGAGCACGGTGATCGCGACGAACGGGAAGCCGTGGTGCACGACGTTCAGCAGCACGATCGCGTAGAACGACCACTGGTTGGTGAACCAGTTGATCGACTGGTCCATGAGGCCGAGGTCTCGCAGGACGGAGTTGAAGATGCCGCGGTCGGCATCGAAGATGAAGGTCCAGACGTAGGTGCCGGTCACGGCGGGCATCGCCCACGCGACCATGATGCAGCTCGAGACGATGACGCGCCACGTGGTGCCGAGGCGAGCGAGCAGCAGGGCGACGAGCGTGCCGACCGCCACGGTGACGAAGACCGCCACCGCGGCGAACCCGACGGTGTTGGGCAGGACCACCGTCCACAGGGTCGGGTTGGTGAGCGCCTCGACGTAGTTGTCGAAGCCGATCCAGTTGTTCTCCCCGGTGTTGATCTCGCGCAGGCCGTAGTCCTGCAGCGAGTAGATGAACACCTGGATGAGCGGCCAGAGCATGAGCACCGCGAGGATGATCAGCCCGGGCGCGAGGAGGAGCCAGGGGCGGGCCGTGACGATCGAGAGACCGCGACGCTTCCGGCCGCCGGCCACGGAGGCGGAGGTGGACTCCGCCTTCGTGGCCGGCAGTGGCGCTTGCACCATCGACATGGAAGGAGTGCTTCCTTACTGGTTGAGCAGGTCCGTCATCTCAGCGGCGGCATCCTTCGTCGCGGTCGCGACGTCCTTCTGCCCGCTGAGGATGGCCTGGATCATGGAGTTGGTCGTCTTCTTCGCCTGGACGGCGCCGAAGTTCGGGGTGACCGGGACGGATGCTCCGCCGTCGACCATCTGCTCGGCGAACGGTGCCACGAGCGGGTCGGTCGAGGCGAGGGCCTCTTCCATCGCGGACTGGACGCCCGGGAAGTAGCCGGTCTCGTTCGACCACTGCTCGGCGAACTCACCGGTGGTCATGAGCTTGACGAACTCCCACGCGAGGTCGGCGTTCTTGGTCGTGTTGAAGACCGAGAGGTGCGATCCGCCGAGCACGGACGGGGCGATGCCGCCGTCTTCGCCGGGGATGACCGCCGCGCCGATCTTGCCCTCGAGGTCGGGGTTCGCCTCGATGAGCGACTTCGGCGTCCACGAGCCCGAGAGCATCATGGCGACGTTGCCCTGCGTGAACGCGTCACGGAGGTCGGTCTCCTTCCAGGTGGTGGCACCTGCGGAGGAGAAGCCGTGCTCGGTCGCGAGTCCGGTGTAGAACTCGATGCCGGCCTGCGACTCGGTGCTGTCGAGCTCGCTGGTCCAGGTGTCGCCGTCCTTCGTGGCGATCTCTCCGCCCGCACCCCAGACCCAGGGGTAGACCTGGAACTCGGCGTCACCGGGAACCGGGAACGGGAGCATGTCGGGCTTGGCGGCCTTGATCGCGTCGCCCGCGGCGATGATGTCGTCCCACGTCTTCGGAGCCTCGAGACCGAGCTCCTCGAACACGTCGGCGCGGTAGACGAGCGAACGCACGCCGGCGTACCACGGCATGCCGTAGAGCTCGTCGTCGTAGGTTCCCGCGACCTCGAGGCCCTCGACCAGGTCGTCGCGCAGGCCGTCCTCGGCGTCGACGTACTCGTCGAGCGGGAGGAGGGCGCCGGCGTCGGCGAACTCGGCGGTCCAGGTGGTGCCGGTCTCGGCGATGTCGGGGGTGGTGCCGCCGGCGATCGAGGTGACGAAGCGATCGTGCGCGTCAGCCCACTGGATCTCCTCGATGTTGACCGTCGCTCCGGTCTCCTCTTCGAAGGCCGCGGAGACCTTGTCGTAGAAGGCGGTGGAATCGGGGTTCGTGCCCTTCATGATCCAGACGGTGAGCTCCTGGCCCTCTCCGTCTGCTGCTCCGCCGTTGTCGCCGCCGCCGGCGCAGCCGGCCAGCGCGAGCGAAGCCACGGCGCCGAGCGCCACGACCGGAAGAATGCGCTTGTGCATCAGTGGATCTCCTCTTTGAAACGTCCTGGGGATGGACGAGTGGGTGCTCGCCCTGTCGAATAAGTATCTACGACTAACTAATTGCCTGCAAGTTTTTCACACGATCGTCACATGCTTGTGACAATCGTTTCCGTGGGGCCTTCACAGGCATCCTCCCGGGGCCCTGGCTATGCTCTCGAGATGCCTCGCGCCCGCCACAAGGACCGATCCACCGTCGCCCGCCACGCTCCCCTCCCCACCCCGGGACCGATGAAGGGCTTCCTCAAGATCGCCGGGATCACCCTCGGCGTCGTCCTGGTCTCGGCCATCGCCGTCGGCGCCTTCGTCGTCGTCGACTACATCAACCGCTTCAATGCCGACGCGGTGGCGCTCGAGGACGCGCCGGAGGTGGAACCTCCGTCGATCAGCGCCTTCCCGGGCGAGTTCAGCGTGCTGCTCATCGGCACCGACGAGTGCGGCGAGGTGTCAGGCGGGCTCCTCGGCGAGCGCTGTTCGGAAGCCGACGGCGGCATCCTCAACGACGTCAACCTCCTCGTGCACGTCTCGGCCGAACCCCGCAACGTCACCGTCGTCTCCCTGCCGCGCGACCTCATGATCGAGACGCCCGAGTGCACGCGCGAGGACGGATCGATCGCCTCGGCGACCAGCAAGACGCAGATCAACTCGATCTACCAGAACGCCGGGCTCTCCTGCGTCGCCAAGACCATCACCGACCTCAGCGGCGTCGAGATCCCGTTCGCCGCGAAGATCGATTTCGATGGCGTCATGGCCATCACCGACGCGATCGGCGGTGTGGAGGTCTGCATCGGCGGAGACGGCATCCGCGACGAGAAGGCGGGCATCGACTATTGGGCGCCCGGACCCCGGACCGTCTCGGGTTACGAAGCGCTGCAGTTCATCCGTACGCGCTACGGGGTCGGCGACGGCAGTGACATGGCGCGCGTCTCGAACCAGCAGCAGTACATGTCGCGACTGGTGAAGAAGATCCTCAGCGACGAGGTGCTCAGCGACCCGAGCAAGGTGCTCGGGCTCGCGAACACGGCCGTCGACAACATCAAACCGAGCACCGAGCTCGGCAACCCGGTGCGCATCGCGCAGCTCGCACTGTCGATCAAGGACGTCCCGTTCAGCGACTTCGTCTTCGCGCAGTACCCGGTCTTCGAGGACCCGGACGACAGCGACCGCGTCGTCCCGAACTACGAGGCCGCCGAGACCCTGTGGTCCGCACTCGCCGCCGGTCAGCCGGTGCAGCTCACGGGCGACGCGACCAACAACGGCGGCGTCGAGGTCGTCGACCCGGGCACGGCGACCGACCCCGGGACCGCCCCCTCCACCGACGCACCGACGACCGAGACCCCGTCGCCCCGCGCCACGCTCGACCCGAGCATCTCGGGTCAGACCGCCGAACAGGAGACCTGCACCAACGGCCGTCAGCGCTGATCGGCACGGCACGAGCGCGTAGGCTCGCAGGCATGGGACGGATGCGCGCACGCGACACCGAGCATCCGCAGGCGAAGCTCGATCACGGCGGCGTCGCCACCATCGCCCCCTCGGAGTTCACGAGCGGATTCGAACTCATCGTCGACGGCACCCCGCAGTCGCACGTCGACCTCGACGACCCGACGCACCTTCACTTCGAGTACATCGTGCGCATGGGCGCCGTGATCGATCAGCTGCCCGCGGGACCGCTCACCGCCGTGCATCTCGGCGCCGGCGCCCTGACCGTGCCGCGCTACATCGATGCGACCCGTCCGGGATCGCGGCAGCAGGTGATCGAGTGGGAGGCGCCCCTCGCGGCGCTCGTGCGCGAACACCTGCCCCTACCGAAGGGCGCGTCGATCCGCCTCCGCATCGGGGATGCGCGCGAGGGCGTGCAGAAACTCCCCGCCGCCCTCACCGGCGCGTGCGATCTCGTCGTCTCCGACGTCTACTCCGGCGCGCAGACCCCGGCGCACCTCACCAGCGTCGAGTTCTACCGCGAGGTCTCGCAGCTGCTCTCCCCGGGAGGGGTGCTGCTCATCAACGTCGCCGACGGCCCTGGACTCGCCTTCGCCCGCCGACAGGTCGCGACCGTCGCCGCGGTGCTCCCCGAGGTCGCGGTGCTCGCCGACACGCAGGTGCTCAAGGGACGCCGCTTCGGCAACCTCGTGGTCGCGGCATCCGCCTCTCCCCTGCCCACCGAGTGGCTCCCCCGCCTGCTCGCCGCGGGCCCGCATCCGGCGAAGATCGCGCAGGGCGCCGAGGTGAAGACGTTCGTGCAGGGCGCGCACATCGTCACCGATGCGGATGCCGTGGCCTCTCCGCGACCCGACGCCTCGCTCTTCCTGCGCTGATCCGCATCCGGGATGCGGGCACGCGGGCGTGCCGACCCGACGACCGGGTGAACGGCATGCAGACTGGACGGGGACGCTGCGGAAGGAGAGCAATGAGTTTCATCCGGGGATACGACCGGGAGAACCTCCGCGAGCTGGTCGATATCGACGAGTGCGCGGTACGGCTCGAAGAGATCGAGGATCAGCGCAGCCTTCCCGCTCTGCTGGAGCGCGTGTGGTTGCTGAAGGTGCTGGGACGCCTCGACGAGGCGCTCGCCCTCGCGGAGACGACCGTGCGACAGGCGCGCATGGCGGGCACGCGCAAGGATGTGCTGCGCGCCCGCGTGCTGCGTGCGACCGTGCAGCAGTTCCGTGGGGCGCACGCCGCCGCCGAGCAGGAGCTCGCCGCGTGCGCGGAGGAGGCCGAAGGGCAGGGGTGGATCACGATCGCCGCGTTCGCCCACCAGCACCGCGGCAAGAACGCCTTCGACGCCGGAGATTTCGACACCGCGCGCGACAGCTTCAAGCAGTCGCTGTTCCTGCGCCGCGAGGCCGGCGCGGCAGATCGCGAGCTCGAAGTCACGCTGCTGGCGATCGACGCGGCCGAGCGCCGTCGCCCGTCGCAGCTCGTCGCCGGCTGACCGTGCGCACCGGCCGTTCACCCCGGTGTCGGCGGTATGGCTTAGCCTGAGCGCATGGCGGATCTTGACCGTGTGCGCATCTGGGGTGAGGCGCTCATGACGATGTACCTCGACGACTCCTGGTCGTTCGGCTTCGACCATGCCAAGCGTCGCGCCGGGCAGTGCGACTACACGAAGAAGCGCATCACCGTGTCGCGCTATCTCGCGGCACGGTTCGACGACGACGAGATCCATCAGGTGCTGTTGCACGAGGTCGCCCATGCCCTCGCCGGGCACGCCGCCGCGCACGGTCCGGCCTGGAAGCGCGTGGCACGCGACCTCGGTTACGTCGGCGGCACCACGCACCACGGCGAGACCGCCGTCGAGCTCGCGCCCTGGATCGGCCGCTGCCCCGCCGGGCACGAGACGTTCCGGCATCGCCGCCCGACCCGCGCCACCTCGTGCGCCCAGTGCTCGCGCACCTTCGATCAGCGATACCTCTTCACCTGGACGCGGCGCGAGATCACGGCCGACGTGAAGCTCGCCGCGCAGTCGCCGCGCTAGGGCGCTGGGCTCTAGAGCGTGCGCGGGCCGTCGCTCGCGTTCTCCGAGGAGGCCGTTTCTTCCGGGTCGTCGTGCGAGAGGGTCGCGCCCTGCTGACCGTCGGCCGCTGCCCGCGAGGCGCGCCCGCGTCGCAGGAGAGCCGTGACCGCGCGCCACCCCACCAGCAGCACGCCGAGGGTCAGCGTCGCGACGATGATGAATGCGAGCTGAGCGGTGTCCCCCGTGACCACGCGCAGCAGCATGCCGCCGGCGACGGCCACGACCCAGACGACCACGCCCCACAGCACCGACCACGGCCGACGCGGGCGACCGGGCAGCAATGCGGCGAGCGCGTGACCGACGAGCAGCGCGACCAGGAACGGCCAGGCGGTGAGCAGGAATCCGGCGGGGCTCTCGTCGTGAGAGGCGCGGCCGATCACGGCGAAGATCAGAACCAGCACGGCGTCGACGATGACTGCGGGGAGGAACCTCATGCCCCGACCCTACGCTCGTGCCCCGCGCACACGGTGCTGCCCCCGGGCGTGCCGCCGGCTGTCTCAGGCGAAGGCGGTGAAAGCCCGGTCGCGGAGCACGGGGACCGCCGAGACGGCGTCGAGACGGGATGCCGCGGCGACCGCGTCGGCATCGGCGGTGTCGCGCGCCGAACCGCTCGCCGAGACCAGGTGCCCGAGCGCACGGCGCAGAGCACGGAAGCCCTCCGCCGCGACCGCCGCATCGGGCGCCGTGTGATCGATGCCGAGGTCGGTGAGCGCCGCGATGATCGCTCCGGCGGCGAGGTGGTCCTCGACCGCGAAGCGCACGTCGTTCGAGCCGTCGCGCTCCCCCGCGGCGATGAGGGCGACCGAGGTGCGCGCCTGACGCTCCTCCTGGATGGCCTGCACGGTGCGTGCGACGGCGGTGGCATTGCGGATGCCTCCGACCAGCACCGTCGCTCCTCCGGCGGCGGCGGTCACCGCGAGCGCCGGTGCGACGGAGTCCGTCGACCACACCGCCGCCTCGGCCAGATCGATCGCGGCACCGTCGGCGACGGCATCCGCCAGTCTCGACGAGAAGTGCAGCACGTCGACGATCACGACCACGTCGGCCTCGGCGAGCCGTGCGAGGCCGGCGAGCCCCCAGTCGAGGCGGACCTGGTAGGTGGACTGATCGAACGGCGACGGCATCCGTCCAGCCTATTCCGCACCGTGAGGGGTCAAGACACGCCGCCCGCGGGACCGCGGCAGCGGCGTGTCTTGACCCCTCAGCGAGCCGGCGAGCCCGCCGTCAGTCGGCTGCCAGCGCCTCGACCGGCGCGACCCGCGTCGCGAGCCGGGTCGGCGTCGCGGCGGCCACGAGCGTCAGCACCGCCGTCGCGACGACGATGATGACCACCGGCAGCCACGGCACCTGCGGAGCGACGAGCCCGGCGGGCGTGAAGTCCGGCAGCACCGGCACCGAGCCGAGCAACGACTGGGCGGCGATCCACCCGTAGGCGACTCCGAGCACCAGACCCGTGAGCGTCGCGGCCACCGTGATGTGCGTCGCCTCGAGCAGCACCATGCGGCGCACCTGGGCGTTCGACAGCCCGATCGATCGCAGCAGCCCGAGCTCACGGCGCCGCTGCACGACACCGATCGTGAGCAGGTTCACCAGGCCGACGGCGGCGATCACGGCCGAGACGGCGACGAGCACCATCATGATCGAGGCGAAGGCGTCGAACGGCGCGAAGAACTCCGGCGGCACCTCCTCGGAGGTCTGGTTCATCATCAACCGCTTCGCCGACTCCAGCGCGACCGCGAACATCGTCACGAGGGTGACGCCCATCACCACGCCGATCGCCATGCGCGACGATCGCTCGGGATACCGCAGCGCGTTCTCGGCGGCGAGGCGCGCGGTGGCGCTGGACCCGAACATCCGCCCGACGAGGCGCAGCACCGGCGGCATGAACAGCACCGAGCCGAGCGCGAGACCGGTGAACGAGAGCAGGCCCCCCACGAACGCGACGACGACCCCGAGCGGCGTCACGAGTCCGACCAGCACCCCACCCGCGAGCAGGGCGGCACCGGCGATGAGCAGCACCCAGGCGCCGACATGACGCCCGGCCCTGCCCGACACCTCGTCGTGGCCGCGCTCGACCGATCCGCCGATCGCCTGCAGGGGCGTCACCGTGAGCACGCGTCGCGAGCCGACCCATGCCGCGACCCAGGTCGTGAGCGCGACGCCCGCGGCGGGCAGCACGAGGAACGGCTGCGCGAGGGTGAAGTCCGCCGGCACGTTGGCGATCAGCATCCGCCCGATCTGCACTCCGACGGCAGCGAGCGCAACACCGACGATCACGCCGGTGAGCGCGCCGATCACGCCGACCACGAGGCCCTGTCGCCCGACCTCCGCACGCTGCGAGCGCGCGGTCGCACCGACCAGGCGCATGAGCGCGATCTGACGGGTGCGCCCGGCGATGATCGTCGAGAACGTGTTGGCGGTGACGATCGCGGCGACGTACATCGCGACCCCCGTGAGCAGCACCGAGAGGATGGCGACGACGATCGCGAGCGTCTCGCTGTCGCCGATGAACGGGTCGGCTTGCAGCACCGCACCGATGAAGGCCGTCACCTCGACGAGGATCACCCCGAACGCCGCCGACAGCGCCGCGACCAGGATGCTGGCGCCCATGCCCCGGTCGCGCAACCACGCGAGGCGCGGAGCCGTGGCGGCCGTCTCGGGCACGACGGTACCGACCACCGAGGCCGTGCCGACGGCGGTCATGCCGACACCTCGGCCGCGAGCATGTAGGCCGAGATCTCCTCGGCGGTCTGGCGCGGGTGGTCGGCGACGATGCGACCGTCACCGAGGTAGAGCACGCGGTCGGCGTGGCTGGCCGCGATGGCGTCGTGGGTGACCATCGCGATCGACTGACCGTGCTCCCGGCTGGCGGCCTGCAGCAGCTGGAGAACCTCGCGTCCGGTCTTCGAGTCGAGGTTTCCGGTGGGTTCGTCGGCGAAGACGAGGTCCGGCGCGGTGGCCAGGGCACGGGCGATGGCCACGCGCTGCTGCTGTCCGCCCGAGAGCTGGTGCGGACGGTGGCGCAGGCGCGAGCCCAGACCCAGCGTCTCGATGAGTCCGTCGATGCGCGCACGCTCCAGCGCGCTCGGCCGGCGCCCGTCGAGCTCGAACGGCAGCAGGATGTTGCCGAGGGCATCGAGCGTGGGAACCAGGTTGAACGCCTGGAAGATGAACCCCACGCGTCGGCGGCGCAGGATGGTGAGGTCGAGGTCGCCGAGACCCGTGATCTCGGTGTCGCCGATGAACGCGCGCCCCTCGGTCGGGGTGTCGAGGCCGGCCATGATGTGCATGAGCGTCGACTTGCCCGAGCCCGACGGGCCCATGATCGCGGTGAACTGACCGCGGCGGATGCCGACGCTGACGTCGTCGAGCGCCCGCACGACTCCCTCGCCGGAGCCGTAGGTCTTCTTCAGGTGCTGGACGCGGGCGGCGAGGCCCAGGTCGGTGGTCGTGATCTCCATGTCTCCGACGCTACGGAGCAGGTGCCGTCGCGGTCGTCGCCCGGCGGATGCATCCGCCTCCGCCTGGAGGATGATCCCGACGATGCCGCAGGGAGGATGCCGGGGGCCGTGCTCAGGCGAGGCGGATCTCAGGCGAGGCCGTGCTCGAACGCGAACACGACGAGCTGCACGCGGTCGCGCAGGCTGAGCTTGGAGAGGATGCGGCTGATGTGCGTCTTGACGGTCGCCTCGCTGAGGAACTCGCGCGTCGCGATCTCACCGTTCGACAGACCGCGTGCGGCGAGCGCGAAGATCTCGCGTTCGCGGTCGGTGAGGTCGGCGAACTGCGGAGGAACCGGGGTCGGCGCATCCGCGAAGTGCGCGAACAGCTCACGGGTGGCGGATGCCGCGATCACACTCGACCCCGCGTGCACGGTGCGCACGGCGGCGAGCAGGAACTCGGGGTCGGCGTCCTTCAACAGGAATCCGCTCGCCCCCTGACGAATGGCCCGGGCCGCGGCCTCGTCGAGGTCGAAGGTCGTCAGCATCACGATGCGCGGCGCGTCGGGGCGCTGGAGGATCTCGGCGGTCGCGGTGAGGCCGTCCATGACCGGCATCCGGATGTCCATGAGCACGACGTCGGGTCGGGTCTGCTGCACGACATCGAGCGCCTCCCGCCCGTCGCCGGCCTCGCCCACGACCTCGAGGTCGGGCTGGGAGGCGATCAGCATCCGCACACCGGCGCGGAAGAGGGACTGGTCGTCGACGAGGACGACTCTGATCATGACGTGACTCCGATCGGCAGCATGCCGTAGACGTGGAACTGCGCTCCCCGGCGCTCGGCATGCAGACTACCGCCGACCAGCTGGGCGCGCTCGCGCATGCCGATCAGGCCGTGCCCGCCCTGCCCCAGCTGCACGGGCCCAGGCCCCGGCGCGACGGTGTTCGCCACCCGGATCTCGACCCGGTCGGGCAGCCACGCCAGGTGCACGTCGACCGCTCCGTCGCCGTGGCGGATCGCGTTCGTGAGGGCCTCCTGCAGGATGCGGTAGACCGCGAGCTGGATGGCCGCGGGCGGCTCACCCGGGGGCACGGGGTCGATCGTGATCCGCGGTTCGATGCCGGCGTGCCGCACCTGCGCGAAGAGCGTCTCCAGGTCGGCGAGCGTGGGCTGCGGTCCGTCGCCCTGGCGGTGACGCAGCTGGGTGAGGAGCATCCGCACGTCCGACAGCGCACCGCGGGCGGTCTGCGCGATCGTGCCCAGCGCCTCGGTCGCCATCTCGGGCTTCGCTGCGGCGGCGTAGCGGGCTCCATCGGCCTGCGCGATCACGACGGCGAGCGAGTGCGCGACCACGTCGTGCATGTCGCGGGCGATGCGCACGCGCTCCTGCTCCTCGGCGGCCACGGTCTCGGCCTGCGCGCGCGCCACCTGCGTGGCGCGACCGGCGAGGATGACCCGCCAGAGCAGTCCCGCTCCCCATGCCATCACCATCGCCAGCACGAACAACGAGCCGAGCAGCACGGAGGTGAGCGCGGCGCGCATCACACTCGCGGCGTCGGTGATCAGTTCGCCCGACCACGCCAGCCCGAAGTACGCGCCGCCGACGATCCCGCCGCCGAGCGCCGAGGCGCCGCCGAGCCACAGCAGTCGTCGGCTGCCCCAGGCCGCCGTCGCGAACAGCACGACCAGCACGCCGAAGTCGAAGGGTACGGGTGGCAGCCCCGCAGCCATCTGGAGGAGCGCACCGAACCACGCGACGCAGAGGGCCAGAGCCGGGGCCAGGCGGGCGATCGCGGCGGCGCCCCAGACGATCGCTCCGACGACGAGGTAGGCCGTGACCGACCACCCGCCGTCGACGATCCAGACGCTGAGGCCGCCCGAGCCCGGCACGAGGGGGATGCCGACCGTGAGACCGAAACCGATGACCGCGCCGACGATGTCGAGGGCGAGCCAGGTGCGGGAGACGGGACGGAACACGCTCTCACGCTACGCGAGCGAAGGGCGCGCCGCGTCCGTCTGGGGATGTATCCCGAGTGCGACCGGCCGTCAGGCCCGGGCGATGATCTCGCCGTGCGGAACGAGGTACCAGCCGTCTCCGGCATCCGCCCATCGCTTCCAGGCGTCGCTGATCGCCTGCAGCTCGGAGGGGCCCGCGAGGCCGCTGTCGACGAGCTGGCGCGCGAGCGCCGATTCGAGGATGCGGTCGGCCCACATGCCGCCCCACCACGCGCGCTCCTCGGGGGTCGCGTAGCACCAGGTGGATGCCGTCGCCCTGACGTCGTCGAAGCCGGCGGCGCGCGCCCACGAGAGCAGGCGTCGCCCGGCGTCGGGCTCTCCCCCGTTCGCCCGGGCGGCCGCGCGGTACAGCCGCAGCCACTCGTCGAGTTCGGGCAGCAGCGGGAACCAGATGAACCCGGCGTAGTCGGCGTCGCGCGCCGCGACGATGCCGCCGGGCACCGTGACTCGTCGCATCTCTCGCAGGGCCTGCACCGGATCGCCGACGTGCTGCAGCACCTGGTGCGTGTGCACGACGTCGAAGCTGTCGTCGGCGAACGAGAGCGCGTGCACGTCTTCGATCGAGAAGTCGACGTTCGTGAGGCCGCGGTCCGCGACGAGGTTCTGGGAGAGCACGAGGGCGTTCGCGTCGATCTCCGTCGCCGTCACGTGCGCGACGACGGTCGCGAACTCGGCCGTGATGCTGCCCGGGCCCGCGCCGACGTCGAGGAGGCGGGCGGCCGGATCCAGGTGCGGGCGGAGATACTCCGCGGAGTTCGCGATCGTGCGGGAACTGTGCGAACGGAGAACGGTCTCGTGATGTCCGTGCGTGTACGTGGCCATGCCCCAGTCTGGCACGGGCCGCGATAGCGCCCCTCAGCGCAGTTCGGCGGCGATGCGGCGGATCGCCTCGCGGTCGGGCTTTCCGGAGGCGAGCGTCGCGATCTCGTCGACGAGGATCAGGCGCGCCGGACGCGCGTGCTTGCCGAGCGCCTCGGCGACGGCGTCGCGCGCGTGCACGAGCTGGTCGGATTCGCTGCGGCGCAGCACCTCGCCGCGGGCGGCGACGATGACGGATGCCTCGCCCCACCGCTCGTCGTCGATGCCGACCACGACGGCCTGATGGAGACCCGGCACCTGCCGCACGATCCGCTCGACGCGATCGAGGGAGATGTTGATGCCGCCCGAGACGATGACGTTGTCGGCGCGACCGTGCACCCGCACGATCCCGTTCTCGACCAGACCGAGGTCGCCCGTGCGATACCAGCGGATGCCGTGCTCGTCGCGCACGAACACCCGCGAGGTCAGCTCGTCGTCGCCGAGGTAGCCGTCGGCGAGCATGGGCCCCGCGATGCGCAGCTCTCCGTCGATGGTGCGCACCGAGACGGTGTCGAGGGGGACCCCGTCGTACACGCACCCGCCGCTGGTCTCGGTGGAGCCGTAGGTGCGCACGAGGCGCACGCCCAGATCGGATGCCCTCTCCCGCAGCGGCTCGGGCAGGGACTGCCCGCCGACGAGGATCGAACGGTAGGCCTGCAGCGCGGCGCGCACGGCGACGTCGTCGGCCGCGTCGAGCAGCGTCGCCACCTGGGCCGGTACGAGCGAGGTGTACAGCGCCTCATCACCGTGTCGCAGCATCGACAGCGTGGCGTGCGCGAACGCCTCGGGCGAGAACCTGCCCGACAGCGCCACCGGTTCGGTGCCCGCGAGGATCGAACGCACGAGCACCTGGAGACCCGCGACGTACCCCGTCGGGAGGGCGAGCAGCCAGCGGCCCGATCCGATGCGGTCGGCGGTCGCCTCGGCGCTCGTGCGCAGCGCCTCGGCGCTCAGCGCCACGCGCTTGGGGATGCCGCTCGACCCGGAGGTCGCGATCACGACGGCCGTGCCCACCGGAACCCGATCGGGCACGTCGGCGAGCATCCCGAAGCCGAGCGCCGGACCCCCGTCGAGCGCCCGCCGCAGCGCGACACTCAGCGGCTGCGGATCATCGGCCTCGATCGGGATCAGCACGGTCATGACGGTGCCTCAGTAGTGCCAGGGGAACGACGACCAGTCGGGGTCGCGCTTCTCGAGGAACGAATCTCGCCCCTCGACGGCCTCGTCGGTGCCGTAGGCGAGACGCGTCGCCTCGCCCGCGAAGACCTGCTGCCCGACGAGTCCGTCGTCGACGGCGTTGAACGCGAACTTGAGCATGCGGATGGCGGTCGGCGACTTGGTCAGCACGGTGCGGGCCATCGCGAGCGCCTCGCGCTCGAGCTCGGCGTGCGGCACCACGCGATTGACCGCGCCCATCTCATAGGCGCGCTGCGCCGAGTACTCCTCGGCGAGGAAGAACACCTCGCGGGCGATCTTCTGCCCGGTCTGGCGGGCCATGTACGCGGAACCGTATCCGGCGTCGAAGCTGCCGACGTCGGCATCCGTCTGCTTGAAGCGTCCGTGCTCGGCGCTGGCGATCGTGAGGTCGCAGACCACGTGGAGCGAATGCCCGCCTCCCGCCGCCCATCCGGGCACGACCGCGATGACGACCTTCGGCATGAAGCGGATCAGACGCTGCACCTCGAGGATGTGCAGGCGGCCCAACGAGGCGGGGGAAGGAGAAGCCGTGGTCCCTGAGCCTCCCCCCGCGATCCCTGAGCCTGTCGAAGGGGCGGCGTACTTGTACCCGTCGCGCCCCCGGATGCGCTGGTCGCCGCCCGAGCAGAACGCCCATCCGCCGTCCTTCGCGCTGGGGCCGTTGCCCGTGAGCAGCACCGCGCCGATGCGCGGGTCCTGACGGGCGATGTCGAGCGCACGATAGAGCTCGTCGACCGTGTGGGGGCGGAAGGCGTTGCGCACCTCCGGCCGGTGGAAGGCGATGCGCGCGATGCCTCCGTCGTTCGAGACGTGGGCCGTGATGTCGGTGTAGTCCTCGGCGCCGGGCGCGAGCTGCCACTCGGCGGGGTCGAACAGGTCGGAGACGAATGCGCTGGTCACTTCTCCACCCTATTCCCGCGCGCGGCTGCGCCCCCGTCGCACTTTCCGTCGGAAAGATCCGGCCGGACCGACGGAAAGTGCGACGGGAACGGCGGCGGGAGATGAGAATGAGACCCATGACGCCCGAACTCAGCGAGATCCTCTCCACCGCACGCGTGGTCGCCCTGCCGATGCACACGCGATTCCGCGGCGTCGACACCCGGGAGGCTCTCCTCTTCGAAGGCCCCGAGGGATGGGCCGAGTTCTCGCCCTTCATCGAGTACGGGGATGCCGAGGCCGCCACCTGGCTCGCCGCGGCGATCGACTTCGCCTGGCGCCCGCAGCCCGCACCCCTGCGCGACGGCATCCGCGTCAACGCCACGATCCCCGCGGTCGAGGCCGCGCGCGTGACCGACGTGCTCGCGCGGTTCTCCGGATGCCGGACCGCCAAGGTCAAGGTCGCCGAACCCGGGCAGACGCTCGCCGACGACATCGCCCGCGTGCGCGCCGTGCGCGAGGCGATGGGACCGGAGGGCCGCATCCGCGTCGATGCGAACGGCCTCTGGAACGTCGACGAGGCCGAGCACGCCGTGCACGCGCTCAACGAGTTCGATCTCGAGTACGTCGAGCAGCCGTGCGCGACGGTCGAGGAGCTCGCCGAGCTGCGCACCCGCGTGAAGTACCTGGGCATCCCGGTCGCCGCCGACGAGAGCATCCGCAAGTCGTCCGACCCGTTGGCCGTGGCGCGCGCCGGGGCCGCCGACCTCATCGTCGTGAAGGCGCAGCCGCTCGGCGGAGTGACCCACGCCCTCCAGCTCATCGCCGCGACCGGGCTTCCGGCGGTCGTGTCGAGCGCCCTCGACACCGCCGTCGGACTCTCGCAGGGCGCCGCCCTCGCCGCCGCCCTCCCCCACCTCGACTACGACTGCGGCCTCGGGACGGCATCGCTCTTCCTCGACGACGTCGCCGATCGGCGCCCCCGCGACGGGGTGATCCGCGCCGACCGCGTCACCCCGGACGGTGCCGCGCTCGACCGCCTCGCCGCCGACGACGACCGCCGCGACTGGTGGCTCGCGCGCCTCGAACGCAGCTACCGCGTGCTCGACGAGGGCTGAGACCCGTCAGACCAGGAGCAGATCGACCAGTCGGCCGAGTTCCTCGCTGCCCGCGCGGCGCAGCTGAGCGTCGTCCTGCCCGGCCATCGCGCCTCGCACGGTCATGCCCTCCCAGACGATCATGAGGATGCGTCCGGCGACCTCGGCCGGCACGCGCAGCCGCAGCTCCCCGGCGTCGACGATGTCCGTGACGATCTGCGCGATGCTGCCGACCATCTCGCGTTCCTGGGCCAGATACGCCGCTCCGAACTGGGCGTCGCGGAGCGCGCGGATGCGGATCTCGCTCATGAGCATCACGCCCATGCGGTCGTCGCTGCCGGAGTCCATCACCTTCTGCAACAGGTCGGTCGGATCGCAGCCGGGCACCAGGCCGCCCTCGGCGGTGATCTCGGTCACGCGCTCGCGCACCGCGTTCACACGGGTCTCGGCGACACGTCCGGCGAGCATCAGGAAGAGCTCGTCCTTCGATTCGAAGTTCGAGTAGAACGCCCCGCGCGTGAAGCCGGCGCGCTCGCAGACCGCCTCCACCGAGGCGCCGTCGAGGCCGACCTCCGCGAAGAGCTGCTCGGCCGCCTCGAGCAGGCGGGCGCGCGTGTTCTCACGACTCCGGGTTGCCGGTATCGACATCGAAACCTCCTGGTGTTCGCGATCGTGACGATTCTCACACCCCGCACACAGATTTCCGAATGCGGGCGACCTTACGATACATCTATGTATTGGATACACCTGTGTATCCACCTCATCCCCCATCCTCCGGAGGAACCCGCGTGTCCACTCTCCTGTCCTCACTCGGTCGCTGGTCGTTCCGGCACCCCTGGCGCGTGCTCGGCTCGTGGCTGCTCGTGCTCGGCCTCGCGGGCTCCGGGGCACTTGTGCTCGGCTCCGGCACGGACAACACGTTCTCGATCCCGGCACCGAATCGCAGGCCGGCCTCGAGCAGCTCTCCCGTTCGTTCCCGCAGGTGAGCGGCACGAACGCGCAGTTCGTCGTCGTCGCCGCCGACGGCGATCAGGTCACCGACGACGACTATCGCGCGCACATCGAGGATGCCGTCGACGAACTCGGCGGCATCGACGACGTGCTCGCCGTCACATCGCCCTACGACGAGATGGTCGACGGCATGATCAACGACGACGACACCGCCGCGATCGTGCGCCTGCAGTTCGACGGTCAGTCGACCGACGTCTCGGAGGCGACCAAGGACGAGCTGAGCGCCGTGGTCGACGATCTCCGCGCGGCGTTGCCGGACGGTTCGCAGACCGCACTCGGCGGCGACCTCTTCGCGACCGAGATCCCGGGCATCACACCGACCGAAGCGGTCGGCCTCATCATCGCGCTCCTCGTGCTCATCGTCACGTTCCGCTCGTTCGTGGTCGCCGGTCTCCCCCTGCTCACCGCCATCCTCGGCGTCGGGATCTCGATGGCGGGCATCTTCGCCGCCACCGCCTTCGCCACCGTCTCGTCGACCACCCCGCTCCTCGCCCTCATGCTGGGCCTGGCCGTCGGCATCGACTACGCGCTGTTCATCATGGCCCGGCATCAGGATCAGGTGCGCGCCGGCGTCGACCCCGAGGAATCGGCATCCCGCGCCGTCGGCACCGCCGGCTCGGCCGTCGTCTTCGCCGGGATCACCGTGCTCATCGCCCTGATCGGGCTCGGCTTCGCCGGCATCCCGTTCCTGACGACGATGGGCATCGCCGCCTCCGTCGCCGTCGCGATCGCCGTGGCCATCGCGGTCACCCTCACTCCCGCCGTGCTCGGCTTCATGAAGGGCCGCATCGTCGGCCGCCCCCGGCGGGAGCGCGCCGCGACGAAGAAGGACGGATCCGCGCGCGCCCCCCGCCGGGCGTTCAGCGAGCGCTGGGTCGGCGGTGTGACGAAGCATCCGGTGCTCGTGTCGATCGCCGTCGTGCTCGGTCTCGGCGTCGTCGCGGTGCCCGCCCTCAGCCTCGACCTCGCCCTCCCCAACGCCGGCGTGCTGCCGAAGGACTCCGAGGCCCGGCAGAGCTACGACATCGTGGGCGAGGAGTTCGGTCCCGGCTTCAACGGCCCCCTCATCCTCACCGGAACGATCGTCACCTCCACCGATCCGGTCGGGCTGATGGACGACCTCGGCGACGCGGTCGCGAAGATCGACGGGGTGAAGGACGTCGCGCTCTCGACCCCGAACGAGACGGCCGACACCGGCATCGTGCAGATCATCCCCGAGACCGCGCCCGACGACCCCGCCACCGCCGACCTCGTGCGCGAACTTCGCTCGCACCACGACGAGTGGCTCGACGAGTTCGGCATCGACCTCAAGGTCACCGGGTTCACGGCGGTCGGGATCGACATCTCCGACCAGCTCGGAGGCGCTCTGCTGCCCTTCGGGATCTTCGTGATCGGGCTGTCGCTCGTGCTCCTCACCATCGTGTTCCGCTCGCTGTGGGTGCCCGTGACGGCGGCCCTCGGCTACCTGCTCTCGATCGTCGCCGCCTTCGGCGTGGTCGGCGCGGTGTTCGAGTGGGGCTGGTTCGCCGATCTGCTGCACGTGGCGAAGGTCGGCCCGATCATCAGCTTCATGCCGATCGTGCTCATGGGGGTGCTCTTCGGCCTCGCGATGGACTACCAGGTCTTCCTCGTCTCGCGCATGCGCGAGGACTTCGTGCACGATCGCGCCTCGCGCTCCGCCTCGCGCGCCGAACGCCGGGCCGCCGCTCAGCGCGCCGTCCGCAGCGGCTTCACGGGATCGGCGAAGGTCGTCACAGCCGCCGGACTCATCATGTTCGCGGTGTTCGTCGCGTTCGTGCCGGAGGGCGACTCGTCTCTCAAGCCGATCGCGCTGGGCCTCGCCGCCGGCATCGCGATCGACGCATTCCTCGTGCGCATGACGCTCATCCCCGCCCTCATGGCGATCCTCGGCGAACACGCCTGGCAGATCCCCGCCTGGCTCGAGCGCATCCTCCCCCGCGTCGACATCGAGGGCGAGGCCGTCGAGCGCGAACGCCATCTGGCCGAGTGGCCGGGCGACGGCTCGGTCGTCGCGGCCGACGAGCTCACGGTCAGCACCGACGCACCGGTCGTGGAAGCCCTGTCGTTCCGGGTCGCTCCGGGCGAAGCGCTGATCGCGACCGGTGGCGACGCCCGTGAGCGGCGGGCCCTCGCTCTGGCCGTCGCCGGTCGCGTGACCGCCGACGAGGGGCGACTCCGCGTCGTCGGGCACCTGCTCCCCGGCCGGGCCGCCTGGGTGCGGGCGCACGTCGGCTGCGTGATCGTCGACGATGCGGATGCCGCGCTCGACGACCTCGCCGAGGCCCTGCGCGGGCGCTCGGAGGTCGTGGTCGTCGACGGCATCGACCGACTGTCCGGAGGCCGACGCGACCAGGTGACGGCGATGCTGCGGGATGCCGCGGCCACACGTTCCCTGGCCGTCTTCGCCACGGCGTCCGATGCGGCGACCGCCCGCACGATCCTCGCGGAGGCCGGCTGGCCCGACGCGAACCTTCTCGACACCCGCGCCCCGCGACGGGCGACCGCAACCACCGAGGTGACCGCATGACCCTCCCCATCGAGCGCGCACGCTCCCGCAAGCCCATCACGTGGCTGACGATCCTCGGCATACTGCTGCTGCCGGCGGCGATCGGCGGCATCCTCGTCACCGCTCTCCAGAATCCGACCGAGCGCCTGGACTCGATGACCGCCGCGATCGTGAACCTCGACGAGCCGGTCGAGATCGACGGACAGGTCACGCCCCTCGGGCGTCAGCTCGCGTCCGGACTCGTGGAGGGGTCGGACGACCTCGACTCGAACCTCACCTGGGTGATCTCCAACGAGGACGACGCCGCCGAAGGTCTCGCGAACGGCGACTACCAGGCAGTCATCACCATCCCCGAGGACTTCTCCTCGGCGGCCACCTCGGCCGGGCGCACGATCTCCGAGGGCGAGGGCACGCCCGAGAAGGCGACGATCGAGGTCACCACGCCCGACGACGGTCTCGTCGCCGACGACCTCATCACGGGGCAGATCGCGAACGTCGCGGCGTCCATGCTCGGCACCACGCTGTCGGAGGCCACGACCGAGAACATCCTGGTCGGCTTCACGACGATCGGCGATCAGATCGGCGAGGCCGCCTCCGGTGCACTCGACCTCGCGAACGGCGCACGGGATGCCGCGACCGGCGCGGCCGCGATCCCCGACGGCGCCACCCAGCTCGCGACCGGCGCGGGTGACCTCGGCACCGGCGCCACGTCGCTGGCGACCGGTCTCGACACGATCGCCACGAACACGCGGCAGCTCGCCGGCGCCGCGGGCGAGCTCGGGGCGGGGCTGACCGGTGGGGCGGCCGCGCTGAACGATCCGAACGGAGACTTCGCCAAGCTCGTCGGAGCCGCGCAGGGCGGGGCCCCCTTCCTCGACACGGCTGCCTCGGAGTCGGCCAAGACGGCCACAGAACTCGGCAAGCTCGCCGCCACCTGCGCGACGTCGGTCACCGACCCGGACTTCTGCACGAAGCTCGGCGAGGTGGCGACGTCCGCCGCAACCTCCGCGACCGCCGCCGGTACGGCATCGGCCTACCTCTCCCCGGTGTCCACGGGCCTCCCGGCCGCGGCATCCACCCTGGCGACCAACATGAACGAGGCAGGCTCCGGCGCCAGCCAGATCTCGGCCGGGCTCAACCAGCTCGCGACCGAGGGAGTCGACCAGTCGGCCGCGGGAGCCCGCGCGCTGGCGACCGGCGCGGGCCAGCTCTCGAGCGGCGCGACCGAACTGGCGACCGGCGCCACCGAACTCGCGACGGGCCTCGACACCCTCGCGACCGGCGCGGGCGACCTCGCCGGTGGTCTGCGCACGGCATCCGATTCGCTCCCCTCGTTCAGCGATTCCGAGTCGACGTCGATCGCCTCGGTGATCGCCGACCCGGTCGAGTCGACCTCGTCGATGGACACGATCTTCGGCCCCACCGCCATCCCGCTGCTCGCCGCGGTGGTGCTGTGGTTCGGTGGCCTGGCATCGTTCATCGTGATGCGCGCGCACACCGCCCGCACCCTGACGTCGCGCCGCTCGTCGCCGACGCTCACACTGCGCTCCTTCTGGCCCGCCGCGCTGATCGGCGCCGGACAGGGACTGCTGGTCTCGATCATCGTGCAGTTCGTCGCCTCGTACGATGCGGCCGCCTGGTGGACCTTCGCGGGCACCGCCGTGCTCGCGGGTGTCGTCTTCGCCGCGGTGAACCAGGCGCTCGTCGCGATCTTCGGCGGAGTCGGACGGTGGGTCAGCGCCCTGATCGGCGTGCTGGCCGTCGCGACCGGGTTGATCTCGACCGTGCCGGACTGGCTCGCGGGCCTCGGCGCCGCGCTTCCGACCTCACCCGCATTCGCGGGACTGATCGCCGGGAGCGGTTCCGCCGTCGCCGGCCTCGTCGTGTGGGGTGTGCTCGCCCTCATCGCGACCACCCTCGCGGTGGCCCTGCGCCGCACGACCTCGGCCACGGCGGTGCTCGCGACCTGAGCCGCGGCATCCGCCCTGTTCGTTCGTTCCCCCACCCCGCCCCGGGAAACGGAGACGTCCGGGCCGCGCGGCGGCGAGTCGTGCGAACGACACGCCCTGTCGTCGGCATCCGATCTCCGTTTTCGAACCCGCACGCACGACGCCCCGCCTCCGGAAGGAGACGGGGCGTCGTGGATGTCAGGGGCGGATGCCTCAGCTGATGCCGGAGTAGGCGTGCAGTCCCTTGAAGAACACGTTCACGATCGTGAAGTTGAACAGCACGGCCGTGAAGCCGACGATCGCGAGCCAGGCCGAGGGGTTCCCCCGCCAGCCGCGGGTCGCACGGGCGTGGATGTAGCCGGCGTAGAGCACCCAGATCACGAAGGTCCAGGTCTCCTTGACGTCGAAGCCCCAGAAGCGGCTCCACGCGTAGTAGGCCCAGATGGAACCTGCGATGAGGGTGAAGGTCCAGAGGATGAACCCGATGATCGTGAAGCGGTACGCCATGCTCTCGAGGCGCTCGGCCGAGGGGAACGTGCGCAGGAACCCGGGGCCGGTCTTGGCCGCACCCTCCGAGACGAGGCGCTCGCGCCGCGACTGCATGAGCTGGATGACCGAGAGCGCGAAGGCGAGGGCGAAGAACGCCGTGCCCAGCGAGGCGACGAAGACGTGGATCACGAGCCACACGCTCTTGAGCGGGTCCATGAGCGGCGTGACCTCGACGTAGAAGTTCGTCGACGACAGGCCCAGCAGCACCACCACGAGGCCGGTGATGAACGTGCCGAGGAAGCGCAGGTCGACCTTGACCAGCACGATCAGGTAGACGGCGATGATGAGCAGCGTGCCGATCATCGCGAACTCGTAGAGGTTCGCCCACGGCACGCGACCGGCCGCGAAACCACGGGTGAGGGTCGCACCGAGGTGGAAGATGAACGCGAGAACGGTGAGCGAGGTGCCGATGCGCGCCATGACGAAGCGCTGGGGCTTCGGCTCGATGGGCTTTCCGGTGGCGGTGAGCGTCGCTCCCCCGCGCGCGCCGGCGCCGACCAGCTCGGCCTCGCGCACGGTCTGCGCGTCGGCGGAGATCTGCGAGCGGCGCGCGAGGTCGAATGCGAACGCGATGAAAGCCGCGGCGTAGATCGCGATCGCGGTCCAGAGCAGGACCGGCGAGATCACTTCGAGGTCGAACATGGTGTCAGTCTACTTTCGGGGAGTCGGATGCCGTCGGGTCGGCATCCGCGAGATCTTCGGTGAGGTCGTCGGCGGCGGGTTCGCGGGCGACCGTACCCCCGGCTGCATCGAGCAGGCGGCCGTGGCCGGCGACGATGTCGTCGAGCGCCACCGCGATCGTCGGGTCCTCGCCGCGGGCGAGGCCTGCGTACTCGAGCGAGACGGAGTCACCCTCGACCGTGGCCTTGACCCACATGCGGCGGCGGGGCACGAACAGCGCGAGCATGAGTCCGCCGAGCGCGAGCACCGCGAAGCCGAGCACCCAGACGCCGGACTCGTCGCGGTGGATCTGCAGCGAGGCGAAGCGCTTGACCGACTGGGTGGCGTCGGTCGCACCCTCGGGCGACTCGTCCTCGAAGGTGACCGTTCCCATGCCGTTCGGCAGGTCGGCGGTCTCGCCCGGAGCGAGCTCGATCGAGTCCTTGTCGACCGCGCGACCGGTGAGCTGGGTGAGGTCGGTGGTGTCGAGCACGTAGACCGACCGCGGGGTGCCGTCGTTGATGCCGAGGTCGCCCGAGTACACGTCGAGCGTGAGCGTCGGGTTGGTGAGCGCGGGGTAGGCCGAGAAGAACGCGCCCGTGTCGAGCACGGCGGTCGTCGGGTAGAAGAAGCCCAGCAGGCCGAGCTGCTCGGGGAGTCCGTCGGTGACCTTGATCACGCCGAGCGAGGTCATGTTGGTGTCCTGCGGCAGGAACGGCACGCTGTTGGTGAACACCACGTCGCCGTCGGCGTTGCGCACCGTGATGGTGGGCGCGTAACCGTTGCCGAGCAGGAAGATGTCGTCGTCGGCGACGGGCAGCGGCTCGTTGACCTTGATGGAGCCGGTGCGCTCCTCCCCGTTCTCCTTGACCGTGACGTTGGCCGAGAAGTCGCCGGCCTGGCCGGAACCCGCCTCGCCGAACGGGGTGTACGAGACATCGAAGGTGTCGAGGCGCATCGAGTAGGGCGCGAGGGCGTCGTCGGCGACGAAGCGTCCGCGGTTCATCGAGTCGTAGTCGACGAGCGTGTTCGCGAACGTCTCGCCCTCGACCAGCACCCGCTGACCGGTATACGCGAAGCCGCCGCCGATGGCGACCGTGACCAGCACGCCGACGAGCGCGAGGTGGAAGAGCAGGTTCCCGGTCTCGCGCCAGTACCCGCGCTCGGCCGACACGGAGAAGGTGCGCCCACGGTCGTAGCGCTCGACCCGATACCCGAGTGCCTTGAGCTGCTTGGTCGCGACGGCGATCGATGCGGATGCCTCGGCCTCGGCATCCGTCTTCTCGCCGTTCCCCGCGGTCGCGGAGAGGTCGCGGGTGACGGCCCGGAAGTCGTCGAGCCGCTGCAGCCGCGCGGGCGTGCGGGGCGGGCGGGCCTGGAGCGCCTTCCAGTGGTGCCGGATGCGCGGGATCACGCAGCCGACGAGCGAGGTGAACAGCAGCAGGTAGATCGCCGAGAACCACGGCGACAGATAGACGTCGAAGAGCTTGAGGCCGTCGAGGATCGGGAAGAGATCGGGGTTGTCGCGCTGCCACTGCGTGACACCGTTCGGGTCGGCCATGCGCTGCGGGAAGATCGATCCGGGGATCGCGGCGACCGCGAGCACGAGCAGCAGGATCAGCGCGGTGCGCATCGAGGTCAGCTGGCGCCAGCCCCAGCGCAGCCACCCGACGAAACCGAGGCGCGGCTGCGTGATCGAGTCGTCGCCGTCGACGTGGTCGGACGGTCGCAGCGGATCGCTGGACCTGGGCGTCTTGCTGCTCACGGCACTCTCGTTCTTCCGGGTTTTCTTCTCGGTCGTCTCGTGATCAGAGCGGGAGGATGACACTGCTCATCACCGCCGTCAGTCGGGACATGATGTCGGTCCACAGCCCCGTCACCATCAGCACGCCGAGGGCGATCAGCAGCACGCCGCCGATGATGTTGACGACGCGGATGTGGCGGCGCAGGAATCCGATGGCCGTGGTCGCCCAACCGAAGCCGAGGGCGACGAGCAGGAACGGGATGCCGAGGCCGAGGGAATAGGCGAGACCGAGGGCCCCCGCGCGCACCGGGTCGCCGGCGTTGAAGGAGAGGGCGAAGATCGCCGTCAGGGTGGGGCCGAGGCAGGGCGCCCAGCCGATCCCGAGGGCGATGCCGAGCAGCGGCGCCCCGATCACGCCGTACTTGCCGTCGATGTGGAAGCGCAGCTCGCGCTGCGCGAAGCCGAACAGCCCGAGGAAGACGAGCCCCATGAGGATGATCACGACGCCGAGGATGCGCGTGATGAGCTCGCCCCACTGGATCAGGAAGACACTCGCGACGCCGCCGAGAGAGGTGATCGCGACGAAGACGGCACTGAAGCCGGCGATGAAGAGGAGCACGCCGATGACGAGGCGACCGCGACCCGAGGCCGAGGCATCCGTCGACGCGGTCGCGCCGTTCACCGGGCGGGGAGCCACGGATCCGCCGAGGAAGCCGAGGTACCCCGGCACGAGCGGCAGCACGCAGGGCGACAGGAACGAGATGAGCCCGGCGAGCAGAGCGACCGGGATCGCCAGCCAGAGCGCTCCCGAACCGATGATGTCCTGGGGATTCACGCGCTCTCCGCGAGCGCGTCCTTGACGAGCGTGGACAGGATCGAGGTCCCGTCGATGGGCCCGATGATGCGGGCGGCGACGCGGCCCTGCTTGTCGAGCACGAGAGTGGTGGGGGTGGCCTGGATGGGCGTCTCGGCCGCGAAGGCGAGCTTGGCCTGCGCGGTGTCGACGTCGATCAGGCTCGGGTAGGTGATCTCGAACTCGGTCGAGAAGGCCTTGGCCGTGTCGGCCTGATCGCGGGTGTTGATGCCGACGAACGACACACCCTGGTCTTCGTACTCCTGCCACACCGACTCGAGATCGCCGGCCTCGACGCGGCACGGCGCGCAGCCGGCGTACCAGAAGTTCACGACCGTGACCTGGCCCGCGATGTCGGCGCTGTCGAAGGCCTCGCCGTCTTCGGTGACGCCCGAGAAGTCGATCGGCTCGCCGCGCTCGGCGACGGGGATCTCCTGGATCGCGCCATCGGCGGCGACGTAGCCGGTGTTCTCACCGCTCAGGAACGACTCGCTCACGGCATCCGGAGCACAGGCGGTCAGGCCGACGGCAAGCACCGCGGCGAGCGCGGCTCCGACCGCACGCCGGGAACGGCGAGTGCGGGAGGGGCGGCCGCTGCGGATCGGGTGAATCCTCGAGGCGAGTGGCACGGTTACGAGTTTACGCCGAGGTTCCTATGGTTAGGCCGGATACGGGAGCCGTCACCGGAGCCCCTCAGAACCGCGACAGCACGTCGTCGACGCCCGCCCGGAAGCGCGGGCAGGTGGCGATGTCGTGCGAGCGGCAGCGCAGCGCGTGCTCGGTCATCTCGCGCGAGCGACGCATCTCCTCCATGCGGCGGTCGATGTCGTCGATGTGCGACTGCAGCACCTGATGGCGCCCCCAACTGCTGTCGTCGAGCAGCACCGCGATCTGATCGAGCGTCATGCCCGCGGCCTTGCTGCGCTGGATCACGGCGATACGCACGACGTCGTCCTCGCCGTACCGACGGCGGCCGGCGTCGTCGCGAGCGGGGGTCAGCAGTCCGACCGACTCCCAGTGGCGCAGCACGTTGGTGGGCAGATCGACGCGGGCGGCGACATCGCCGACGGACCACGGATGCTCGGCATGTGACTTCATCCCAACATGAAGTCACAAACGGAGCGTGGACGCAAGGTCCGCCGCTCGACCGCCGAAGCGACGCCGTCAGTCCCGGCACTCCCTCGTGATGAGGTCGGCGACCTTCTCGAGGAAGTCGCTCACCACCGCCGACTGCTCGGCGCTCAGGTCCGTCGCGATCCGGTGGACGGCGACCGCCGTGGCGTCGAGCCCCTCGGAGGGATCGATCCGCCGCAGGGGAACGAGAAGCTTCGAGCGACTGTCCGCGGGGTTCCGCTGCGTGGTGATGACCCGCGCGGTCTCGAGCTTCTCGAGCGCCTTCGAGATCGCGGCGGTCGTCACCTGCAACTCGGACGCGAGGTCACCGGGAGTGATCGCCTCGTTGCGATGGTCGGCCTCGGCGATGAGCCGGGTGATCTCGCGAAGCAGTGGACTCGGTCCACACGACGCTTGACGTCGACGCGCCAGCTGGTCCTCTGCGACGCGCACGCGCTCCACGGCGCGGGCGACGTCGAGCGCGTACGACTGATCGATCGCGTTCCAGATGGTGGCGGGAGCCTCCGCGGTGCTCACCTCAGTCCTCCTGATTGATCAGGGACAACCACTTCCCGAAGCGCTCCCCCTCGGCGCCCGCGCCATCCTCGTTCGCAGCGATCTCTTCCCGTTCGATCATGTCCCGCTCCCTCCGTGTGGTGCGAACATCCGGACAATGCTCGCAAAACTAGATTACTAGCCGAACTAGTGATGTCAACCTCGCGCCCCGTCGCTTGACTTCATCCCGACATGAAGTCACAGACTGATCGCGAACACAAGATCCACCGGTCGGAAGGACCCCTCATGTACGACGTGATCGTGATCGGCGCAGGCCCCGCGGGCCTGCAGGCGGCGCTGACGCTGGGACGGATGCACCGCTCGGCGCTGCTGCTCGACTCGGGCGAGTACCGCAACGGCACGGTGCTGCACATGCACAACGTCGCCGCGAACGACGGCACCCCGCCCGCCGACTTCCGCGCGATCGCCCGCGCCCAGCTCGCGGAGTACGCGGACGTCGAGGTGCGCGATGCCCGCGTCGAGCGGGTCGATGGAGAGCAGGGGGCGTTCACCGTCGAACTCGCCGACGGCGGCACGGTGGTGGCTCGACGCATCGTGCTCGCGACCGGCATGGCCGACGAACTGCCGGCGATCCCCGGACTGCAGGAGCTGTGGGGCGCCGGCGCGTTCAGTTGCCCGTTCTGCGACGGGCACGAGCATGCGGACAAGCCGATCGCCGTGATCGGCGAGGCCGCCCGCGCCGCCCATCTGATCGGGCTGCTCGGCCGGATCGTGTCGTCGATCACGGTCTTCCCCACCGAGGGTTCCTTCCCGGAGGAGGATCGCGCGACCCTCGAGGCGCTCGGCGCCGTCGTCGCCCCCTCGTCACCTCTGTCGATCGCGCGGGAGGGAGAGACGGTGACGTTGACCACGGCGGAGGGCGAAGCATCTGTCGCCGGCATCTTCGTCGCCTCGGTGGTCTCGCGCCAGCGCGCCCCGTTCGCCGAGCAGGGACTCGCGATGCTCCCGTCCGGCGCGATCGAGATCGACGACTTCGGCCGCACGTCCGTCGCCGGGGTGTCGGCGGCGGGCGACATCGCACATCGGGCCTCGCTGCCCGGCGCGATGGCCGCGGTCGCGCTGGCGGTCGCGGCGGGTCAGCTCGCCGCCGTCGGTCACATCCAGTCGCTCATGGCCGAGGGCGCGTAGCTCCCAGGGCCATGAACGGGATGCCTCAGACGGCGCCGACGTCGACCGCGCCGCCCGTCGCCGCGGGTTCGGCGTAGTCGACCTCACGCCACACGTCGCCGACCCGCTCGAACGAGGTCACGCTCGACAGGGCGCAGCGCCGGGTGCGCGGATCGTGCCGCAGCGGGAGTCCGGCGACCGACAGGTGTGTGATCCAGATCGGTGCCTGGTGCGACACGATCACCGCGTCGCCCGCCTCGGTGGTGTGCCAGAGCTCGTCCATCGCGGCGCGCATGCGCTCGGCGACGGAGACGTACGGCTCGCCCCAGCTGGGCACAGACGGCTGCCGCAGATGCCACCAGTTGAGCGGGTTCATGAGCGAGCGGCGCATCTGCGTGCCCTCGAAGACGTTGGTCGGCTCGATGACGCGTTCGTCGAGCACCGGCTCGAGGTGGAAGCGCTCGGCGAACGGAGCGGCCGACTCCTGCGTGCGCTCCAGCGGCGAGCACCGCAGGGCCTCGACGTCGCGACCGAGACCGGCGACGTGCTCGGCCGCCGACTGCGCCATGCGCCGTCCGTCGTCGCTGAGGTGGAAGTCGGGCAGACGGCCGTAGAGCACGCGGCCGGGATTGTGGACCTCGCCGTGACGGACGAGGTGCAGACGGGATGCCGGCACGTCAGGCCTTGCGGTAGCGGGAGTCCCCGAACCCGAGGATGAAGTACCCGATGAACGGGATCAGGAACAGCAGGAAGAACGAGAACGCACCACCCTTGCCGAAGCGATCGCCCACCTTGACCGCGACGACGATCGCGAGGATGACGTTGGCGATCGGCACCAGATAGAGCAGCACCCACCAGCCCGACATCCCGGCGATGCGCAGCAGGAAGATCGCGTTGACGATCGGGATCAGCGCGAGGATGCCCGGATACCCGGCCTTCGTGAACACCTTCCACCAGGCGATCGCCAGCAGCACGTAGAAGATGATGCCGATGACGCTCGTGGTTCCCGAGAAGAACGCGGAGACGAAATCGGGGACGACCGGTACATCGGCGGCGGGGACGAGGGCGAGTTCCATGGGAGCACCTTCCTTTTCCCTGCCACCCTACTGATCCCCTCCGCCCGCCGGAGACACGCCGCGCGCCCCCGTAGAATGGGCGGGTTCGCCCGTTCACAGAACAGAAGGAATACTCCGTGCTTCGCACCCACTCGGCAGGCTCACTGCGAGCCGAGCACATCGGTCAGACCGTCACCCTCGCGGGGTGGGTCGATCGCCGTCGTGATCACGGAGGAGTCGCGTTCATCGATCTTCGGGATGCGTCGGGCATCGCCCAGGTCGTGATCCGCGACGAGGAGATCGCCCACCCGCTGCGCAATGAGTTCGTCCTCAAGGTGACGGGCGAGGTGTCGCGCCGCCCCGAGGGCAACGCGAACCCGAACCTGCCCACCGGCGAGATCGAGCTCATCGCGACCACCGTCGAGGTGCTCAACGAGTCCGCTCCCCTCCCCTTCCAGGTCTCGACGGCGCTGGCCGACAGCGAGACCGTCGGCGAGGAGGCGCGCCTCAAGTACCGCTATCTCGACCTGCGCCGTCCGGCCCCGGCATCCGCCCTGCGCCTGCGCTCCGACGTCTACAAGGCGATCCGCGACGTGCTGCACGCCGACGACTTCACCGAGGTCGAGACCCCGACGCTCACGCGCTCCACGCCGGAAGGCGCCCGCGACTTCCTCGTGCCCGCGCGCCTGAGCCCGGGCAGCTGGTACGCCCTGCCCCAGTCGCCGCAGCTCTTCAAGCAGCTGCTCATGGTCGGCGGCGTCGAGAAGTACTTCCAGATCGCGCGCTGCTACCGCGACGAGGACTTCCGCGCCGACCGCCAGCCCGAGTTCACGCAGCTCGACATCGAGATGAGCTTCGTCGACCAGGAAGACGTCATCCGCCTGATGGAGTCGCTCGTCGTCGCCATGTGGAAGACGATCGGCGTCGAGGTGCAGACCCCGCTGCCGCGCCTGACCTATGCCGACGCGATGGCGAAGTACGGCTCCGACAAGCCCGACCTGCGCTTCGGCCTCGAGCTGGTCGAGGCGACCGAGTACTTCGCCGACACCACGTTCCGCGTCTTCCAGGCCGAGTACGTCGGCGCCGTGCGCATGCCCGGCGGCGCGGGCCAGCCCCGCAAGCAGCTCGACGCCTGGCAGGACTGGGCGAAGCAGCGCGGCGCCCGCGGTCTCGCCTACGTGCTCTTCAACGAGGACGGAACGCTCGGCGGCCCCGTCGCCAAGAACCTGTCCGAGGCCGAGCAGGCGGGTCTCGCCGAGCTCGTCGGCGCCGAGGCCGGGGACTGCGTGTTCTTCGCCGCGGGCGCCACGAAGGAGAGTCGCGCCCTCCTCGGTGCCGCCCGCGTCGAGATCGGTCGCCGCCTGGGCTACCTGAACCCCGACGAGTTCGCCTTCACCTGGGTGGTCGACGCCCCGATGTTCGAGCCGGCGGCGGATGCCGTGGCCTCGGGCGACGTGGCCGTCGGCGCCGGAGCCTGGACCGCCGTGCACCACGCGTTCACCGGACCGAAGCCGGAGTTCGAGGCGACGTTCGACACCGACCCCGGATCGGCCCTCGCCTACGCGTACGACATCGTGTGCAACGGCTCCGAGCTCGGTGGCGGCTCGATCCGCATCCACCGCGAAGACATCCAGAAGCGGGTCTTCGAGGTCATGGGCATCAGCGACGAGCAGGCCGATGAGCAGTTCGGCTTCCTGCTCGACGCGTTCAAGTTCGGCGCGCCGCCCCACGGCGGCATCGCGCTGGGCATGGACCGCGTGCTGCAGCACCTCACGAAGACCGAGTCCATCCGCGAGGTCATCGCGTTCCCGAAGTCGGGCAACGGCTACGACCCGCTCACGGCCGCGCCCGCTCCGATCTCGGCCGAGCAGCGCGCCGAGGCCGGCGTCGACTACGAGCCGGAGGACGACGAGGCCTGACCCTCTGCCCCCGTGCGGGGGATGCTTCGACAGGCTCAGCAACCCGGTTCCGGGTGCTGGGCCTGTCGCGTTGCTCGGCCCCTGAGCCCGTCGAAGGATCCATGGGGTGACCTCAATCGATTCCACGATCGTCCGTGTGCACCAGCACGGTGCGACCCTCCGGCGCGCCGCGGGGGCTCGCAGAATTACACGAAGTTCGGGTCGGAGCAGCCTTACTATGCGATCGGTCGCTCCCGCGACGAGTTGACAACCAAGAACCACCCGGATTGCGATGGCACGGGGTGGGCGCTGGCGTTTCGCTGGCTGACCCGCCTGGCCTCGTCGCATGATGACGTCTTGTGCGTGCGGGTGTCAGGGAGTCCAGACGTCCAGGACGCTGCGACTCGCCTCCCTCAATTCGGTGGCCTCGACCTCGAGGGAGCCCTCTTCGATGCCGATTCCTTCGAACAAGTAGTAGAGCGTCAACGCGCCCTTCGGAGGCAGCGGCCACAACCAGGCGCGAAACTCGGTCGTCCACCGATCCCCGCTACCCTCGCCACCGCCACCGGAGAACGTCAAGGAGGGACCGTCCGGCTCCTCAACACCGCGTGGAAGGCCACGCGAGTCAGCTGTCGCATCCGCGCGAGAACCGTCCGACAACATCACACCAAGCCGCATCTGCCGCGTCGGGTCCGGGCGGAACCCGCGCGGATGCAGAAGGTCACGCAGGTGCTGCTCCCTCTCGGAATCAAGACCCGCTTCTATGCCCATGTCGAACCGCAGGACGAACTCCACGCCAGCACGGTACACATCGACCCGTCGCAAGCTGAGACTCGCGCCCGGCACCCTCGCGAGGCGTCTGACCAACGGGACCGCAACGGGCAGCTCGTCCTTCGGCGGATAAAGCCAGGGCGAGGCTTCAACAGCCCGGATGGGAGTGGGCGCAGATTCCGGGGGCAGCTCTGTGAAGAAGACCATCTTTCGAGTCCAACAAGCGAACGCACTCGCGTCAAGCCAAGTCGGAACTGGTTTATCGTGCAGCACTCACGTCAGATGTCTGAGCGCACCTCCGACTTTGCCTTGTCTCGACTTAGTGCACCAGTCCGAGCGCCGGGGCGAGGTTCTCGTTCCACACGTCGACGCCGAGCTTGGCGATCAGGGCGATCACCACGACGAGGAAGACCACGCGGATGAACTTCGTGCCGCGCGAGATCGCCATGCGCGACCCCAGGTAGCTGCCCGCGACGTTGGCGACCGCGAGAATCCCCCCGAGCACCCACAGCACCGAGCCATGCGGGATGAAGAGCAGCAGCGCACCGAGGTTGGTGGCGAGGTTGACGATCTTGGCCTTGGCGCTCGCCTGCAGGAAGTCGTAGCCGAGCAGCGCGACGAGCGCGATCACGAGGAACGTCCCCGTTCCCGGCCCGATCATGCCGTCGTAGAAGCCGATCACGAGACCAGCCGCGCCGGCCATGATGTGGTGCTTGTGCCCGTGGAAGCGCAGCATGGTCGCCGCGCCCATCTGCGGCCGGAAGGCGGTGAAGAGTGCGACAGCGAGCAGGGCCACGACGATGATCGGCTTGAACGCCGCGGCGGGCAGCAGCGTGGCCACCGCAGCCCCGCCGAACGATCCGGCGAGTGCGATGAGGGCCATCGGGATCGCGGTGCGGATGTCGGGTTTCGCCCGCCGGTAGTAGGTGACGCTGCTGGTCGCGGTGCCGAAAACCGAGGCGAGCTTGTTGGTCGCGAGCGCCTGGATCGGCGCGATCCCGGGGATGAGCAGCAGCGCGGGCAGTTGCAACAGCCCTCCGCCCCCGACCACGGCATCGATCCAGCCGGCGGCGAAGGCGGCGATGACGACGAGCAGCAGCATCCCCCAGGTGAGCTGCTCGAGTCCGAGCACGGTGCCGATATCCACCCGGCCATGATTCCAGAGATTCGGGCGTGCACCGGCATCCAGTCTGTCAGCGTGCGACGCGCCCGCTGACAGACTGGAGCCATGATCGAGGCCCTCCCCCTGCCGTACCCGTTCGCGTCGCGCCTGGGGAGCGCGGTGTTGCGCCGCGCGACGGCCGACGACACGGATGCCGTGATCGCCCTGCTCGCCGACGACCCGATCAGTGCAGCGCGCGGCGATGTCGCCTCGGCGGAAGACCGGCCGGCGTATGCCGAGGCGCTCCTCGAGATCCTCGCCGAGCCGTCGAACGACCTGCTCGTCGTCGAGCTCGACGGGGCGATCGTCGGCACTTTGCAGCTCACCTCGATCCCGGGCATGGCGCGTCGGGGCGCCCGGAGGCTGCTCGTCGAGGCCGTCCGGGTGCAGAGTGACCTGCGGTCGTCGGGCATCGGGTCGGCCGTGATGCGCTGGGTCGGCGAGCAGGCCGCACCCGCGGTCGGAGCAGCGATGGTGCAGCTCACCTCGGATGCCGCGCGCACCGACGCCCACCGCTTCTACGAGAAGTTGGGGTATATCGGGTCACATCTCGGTTTCAAGTACACGGTCGAGACCGCCTGAACTCCGCGCCAGGACGGGGCGCACCCCACCCCGCCACCACCCGGTCACCCTCCGTTCACCCACGCCGCTCCGACCGGTAACTCACGGCCCATAGTTTCCTCTCGCAACCCGAACCGGCGCACCGCCGGTCACCCGAGAGGACACTCATGGCACGCTTCACCCGCCGCGCGCGCATCGGCGCCGGTATCGCACTGGTCACCACCGCCGCTCTGGCACTCACCGCCTGCTCCGGCGCCGCCGACGCGACCGACGCCGGCGAGGGATCGACCGACGCCGCGACCGCGACGTCCGTCGCCGACTTCGGCACGTTCGCCGACCTCGAGGCCGCCGCCAAGGCGGAGGGCCAGCTCAACGTCATCGCGCTGCCGCGCGACTGGGCGAACTACGGCGAGATCCTCGACCTCTTCGCCGAGAAGTACCCCGAGATCACCATCAACGAGGCCTCCCCCGACGTGTCCAGCGCCGAGGAGATCCAGGCCGCCGAGACCAACAAGGGCCTCGACACCGCTCCCGACGTGTTCGACATCGGCCTCACGGTCGCGCTCCAGAACACCGACTACTTCGCCCCCTACAAGGTGCAGACGTGGGACGACATCCCCGCAGAGCTCAAGGAGCCGACCGGCCTCTTCGTCGGCGACTACGGCGGATACATGTCGGTCGGCTACGACTCCTCGAAGTTCGACGCTCCCGCGGAGCTCGCCGACCTGCTCTCGGCCGACTACAAGGGTGCCGTCGCGATCAACGGCGACCCGACCCAGGCCGGCGCCGCGTTCGCCGCGGTCGGTCTCGCGACCGTCCAGTCCGAGGGTACGCTCGACGACTTCCAGCCCGGCATCGACTTCTTCTCGGAGCTGCAGAAGGCCGGCAACCTGCTCAAGGTCGACGTGACCACGGCGACCGTCGCGAGCGGCGAGACCCCCGTCGTCTTCGACTGGGACTACCTGAACGCCTCGCACAAAGCCGACAACCCCAACTGGGAGGTCGTGGTCTTCGACGGCACCGGCTACGCGGGCTACTACAACCAGGCGGTCAACGTCGACGCCCCGCACCCGGCTGCGGCGCGCCTGTGGCAGGAGTTCCTCTACAGCGACGAGGTGCAGAACCTGTGGCTCGGCGGCGGCGCTCGCCCCGTGCGCATGGAGGCCATGACCGAGGCCGGCACGATCGACGCCGACCTCGCTGCGGCTCTGCCCGAGGTTCCCGAGGAGACGGTCGTCCCCACCGAGGAGCAGTCCGCAGGCGCCGGCACGCTGCTCGGTGAGAAGTGGGCAGCGGCGGTCCAGTGACGACTCTCGTCGACACGGGGGCGGATGCTCCGGCATCCGCTCCCGCTACCACCGCCGGGCCCGCGCACACCGCGCGGGCCCGGCGGTCCGCGCCTTCCTGGGCCTGGTTGGGTCTCGTACCCTTCGCGGCCTACATCGTGCTGTTCCTGGCCGTGCCGACGCTGCTCGCGATCGGCTCCGGTTTCTTCACCAAGGACGGCTCGTTCACCTGGACCAACGTGTCGGCACTGGGCGATCCCGTCGTACTGAACACGTTCGCCAACTCCGCCTGGATCTCGCTCCTGACCGCCGTCGTCGGCGCCGTCGTCGGCGCGCTCGTCTGCTACGCCCTCCTCGGGATGAATCCGCAGGGCGCGATCCGCTCGTCGGTGGATGCCGCGGCCGGAGTCCTCGCCCAGTTCGGCGGCGTGATGCTGGCGTTCGCCTTCATCGCGATGATGGGCATCCAGGGTGTGCTGACGGTGTTCCTCAAGGACACGTTCGGCATCAACATCTACGAGAACGGCACGTGGCTCTACGAACTGCCCGGCCTGATCCTGCCGTACATCTACTTCCAGATCCCCCTCATGGTCATCACCTTCATGCCGGCCCTCGCCGCGCTCAAGCCGCAGTGGGCCGAGGCGAACCTCACCCTCGGCGGCACGCGCACGAGCTTCTGGCTGCGCATCGGGCTCCCGGTGCTCGCCCCGTCGTTCCTCGCGAGCCTGCTGCTGCTGTTCGCGAACTCGTTCTCCTCTTACGCCACGGCCGCCGCTCTCGCGAGCCAGGGCTCGCAAATCGTGCCGCTGCAGATCCGCACCGCACTCACGAGCGAGACCGTGCTCGGTCGCGAGAACCTCGCGGGCGCGCTCGCCCTCGGCATGATCGTGGTGGTCGGCGTCGTGATGGCCCTGTACTCGCTGATCCAGCGTCGGGCCGCGAGGTGGCAGTCGTGAACCGTCTCGCCCCCTCGCTCACGACCCGCTGGGTCATCGGCATCCTCGTCGGCCTGTTCTTCGCCATCCCGCTCGTGTCGACGTTCCTCTACACGCTGCGCGACACCGAGAGCGGGCTCTCGTTCGACCACTGGCTCGCGCTGTTCGACCCCGCCGCCTCCGCGGCGATCAAGCCGATCTGGACTGGTCTCGGCAACTCGCTCATCCTCGCCGTCGTCACCGTCGCGATCGTGCTGTTCCTGCTCGCGCCGACGATGATCCTGGTGAACCTGCGCTTCGGCAAGCTCAAGCCGATCTTCGAGTTCGCGGTGCTGCTGCCGATCTCGATCCCCGCGATCGTGCTGGTCGTCGGTCTCGCCCCGATCTACCTGCAGATCGGCCGCTCGGTGGGCACCGGCACGTGGACGCTCGCGTTCGCGTACGGCATCACGGTGCTGCCCTTCGCCTACCGCTCGATCCAGGCGTCGATCGACGCCGCCGACCTGCGCACGCTCTCCGAGGCCGCACGGTCGCTCGGGGCGAGCTGGCCGACGGTCGTGCTCAAGGTGCTGGCGCCCAACCTCCGCCAGGGCCTGCTGGCCGCGTCGCTCATCTCCATCGCGGTGGTGCTCGGCGAGTTCACCATCGCCTCGCTGCTGAACCGGCAGGTGTTCCAGACGGCCATGGTCGTCGTGCAGAAGCAGGACCCGTACGCGCCGGCGATCTTCACGCTGCTGGCACTCGCACTCGTGTTCCTCCTTCTCCTCCTCATCGGTCGCGTCGCACGCGGCAACGGAAAGGCCCACTCATGACCATCGATCACGCACTCCCCCGCACCCAGGACAACCTGCTGCTCGCCGAGGCGGGCGAGGGCACCCGGGTGCAGCTGCAGAGCATCGTGAAGAGCTACGCGGGCAACCGCGTGCTGCACGGCGTCGACCTCGACATCGCCCCGGGTGAGTTCGTCTCGCTGCTGGGTCCGTCGGGCTGCGGCAAGACCACGCTCCTGCGCGTGCTCGCGGGCCTCGAGGGCTCCGACGAGGGCGCGGTGCTGCTCGGCGGTCAGGACGTCTCGCGCGTCCCGACCAACAAGCGCGACATCGGTATGGTCTTCCAGTCGTACTCGCTGTTCCCGCACCTGCGCGTCGCCGAGAACACGGCCTTCGGGCTGCGCCGCCGCGGGGTGTCGGCATCCGAATCCGCGAAGCGCGCGAAGGATGCTCTCGCCCTGGTCGGTCTCGCCGACTTCGCCGACCGCTACCCGCACCAGTTGTCGGGCGGCCAGCAGCAGCGCGTGGCGCTGGCGCGCGCCCTGGTCACCGAGCCCAAGGTGCTGCTCCTCGATGAGCCGCTGTCGGCGCTCGACGCCAAGGTGCGCGTGCAGCTGCGCGATGAGATCCGCCGGATCCAGCTGCGCCTGGGCATCACGACCGTGTTCGTCACGCACGACCAGGAGGAGGCGCTCGCCGTCTCCGACCGGATCGCCGTGATGAACTCGGGCCGCATCGAGCAGATCGGGTCGCCGGAGCAGCTCTACACGACGCCGTCGACCGCCGGTGTCGCCGCTTTCGTGGGCCTCTCGAGCGTCGTCGCCGGTGTCGCCGAGGGCGACCACGTCGTCGTGTGGGGGCAGCGGCTGCCGTTGCAGACGCCCGCCGACGGCCCGGTCGACGTGTACCTGCGCCCCGAGAACGTGTTCTTCGCTTCGGAGGCGGATGCGGCAACCGACGCGGTCGTCGAGGAGAGCACCTTCCTCGGCAGCATGCGTCGCACGCTCGTTCGCACCGAAGCGGGAGAGATCGTCCGGGTGCAGCACGCCCCCGGCATCCACCCCGCCTTCGGCGATCGCGTCCGCATCGCGGTCGCGCCCGAGCCCGTAGCCGTGCACCCGCGCGCCTGAGTCCCGCCCTACCGCCGCACGCGGTCGGGCGCTACCGTGATGCACGAGAGGCCCTCCGCCTCGCAGACACCACAGAGAGGATGCCTCATGGCAGGCAAGTTCGAGCTCTACACCGACAGGTCCGGCGAATACCGGTTCCGCCTCAAGGCCGGCAACGGTCAGGTCATCGCGACGAGCGAGGGCTACTCCTCGAAGTCCGCCGCGGAGAACGGGATCGAGTCCGTGCGCACCCACGCCCCCGACGCCGAGGTCGTCGAGGTCTGATCCCTCCTCCACAACGATGAGGCCCCCGGAGCATTCGCTCCGGGGGCCTCATCGTGTGTGAACGTCTCACAGCACGCGCGAGAGGAAGTCCTTCGTGCGCTGGTGCTGCGGGTTGCCGATGACCTCGCGCGGGTCGCCCTCTTCGACGATGTGACCGCCGTCCATGAAGATCAGGCGCGAGCCGACCTCACGGGCGAAGCCCATCTCGTGGGTGACCACGAGCATCGTCATGCCCTCGTCGGCGAGCGTGCGCATGACCTGCAGCACCTCGCCGACCAGTTCGGGGTCGAGCGCCGACGTCGGCTCGTCGAACAGCATCATGTCGGGGTTCATGCACAGCGCACGCGCGATCGCGACGCGCTGCTGCTGCCCACCCGACAGATGCCCCGGATAGGCATCCGCCTTCTGCGACAGCCCGACTCGGTCGAGCATCGAGATTGCGATCTTCTGTGCTTCGGCCTTGCTCCGCTTCTTCACCCGCTGCTGGGCGACGGTGAGGTTGCCGAGCACATCGAGGTGCGGGAACAGGTTGAAGCTCTGGAACACCATGCCGATGCGGGTGCGCACACGGTCGATGTCGGTCTCGGGGTCGGTGATGTCGATCCCCTCGATCAGCACCTTGCCGCCGGTCGGCTCCTCGAGCAGGTTGACCGAGCGCAACAGCGTCGACTTCCCCGAGCCGGAGGGGCCGATGACGCAGACGACCTCGCCCTTGGTGACGGTGAGGTCGATGCCCTTGAGCACCTCGTTGTCGCCGAAGGTCTTGACGAGACCCTGGATGTCGATCGCCGGAGCGTGGACATCGATCAGTTCTGTGATCATCGTTCTCTCGCCATCCGTCGCTCCAGCCACGCGGTGTATCGCGTGAGCGGAATGGTCACCACCAGATACAGCAGGGCGCCGACGATCAGCGGCGTCGCGTTCGCGTTCGACGTGTTCGCGTCGCGGACGAAGGTGGTGAGCTCCTTCGACCAGATGAAGCTACCGGCGATGAACACGAGTGACGTGTCCTTCAGCAGGAGCACCAGCTCATTCGTCATCGGCGGGATGATGATGCGGAAACCCTGCGGGAGGATGATCCAGAACATCGTCTTCAGCGGCGACATGCCCAACGAGCGCGCCGCCTCCGTCTGCCCCTTCGGCACAGCCTGGACCCCGGCGCGGATGACCTCGGCGATGTACGCCGAGGCCACCAGCATGAGTCCGAGGAGTCCGGCGCCGACCGGCCCGCCCGGCACCTTCCACCCGAAGACGATCGGGACGATAAATGCCACCGAGAAGATCGTCAGAAGGGCGGGAAGGCCGCGGAAGAGCTCGATCCACGCGGTAGCCACCCACCGGAACAACCCGATGCTCGACAGCTTCATCATCGCGAAGAGGATGCCGAGCAGCAGACCACCCGTGAAGGCGATGATCGTGAACAGGATCGTGTTCCGCAGGCCGATCGTGATGATGTCGGGGAAGAGCCTCGCGGCGACCTCCACGTTCAGGAACTGGGGGATCGCCCGTTCCCAATTGATCGACAGGGCGATCCCCGCGATGACCGCGAAGAACACCACATACATCACCAGGCGATACAGCTTGGTCCTGGTCGTCCGTTTCAACGCCATTGTGAAGGACCTCCGAAACTCCTACGCACGACGATCAGTTCGCGCTGAAGTAGGAGTCGTAGATCTTCTGGTACTCACCGCTGTCGCGCAGCTCCTGCAGGGCGGTGTTCACCGCATCGACGAGCGCGTCCTTCTCGCCCTTGGCGAAGGCGAAACCGTAGGACTCCTCGGTGTCGTACGTCTCGACGATCTTGTAGGCGCTGTCGGCCTTCTCGTGCTCGATGTTGACCGGCTGATCCTGCAGAATGGCGTCGATCTGACCGGCCTGCATCGCGGGCCACAGCTCGCCGTCGGAGGGGTACTGCACGAGCTCGGCGCCCGTGGCGTTCTCGGTCGCGTAGGTCTCACCGGTGGTGCCCTGCTGGACGCCCACGTTCTTGCCGGCGAGGTCGTCGATCGACTCGATACCCGAGTCGGTGCGCACGAGCAGCGACTGCAGCGAGTCGTAGTACGGGTCGGAGAAGTCGATGTTCGCCTTGCGCTCGTCCGTGATCGTCATCGCCGAAGCTCCGAGGTCGCAGGTACCTGCGACGAGCGTGGTGCCGGACTGGAGCGCGTCGAAGCCCACGTCCTGGACGGCGAGCTTGAGGTCGAGCTTCTTCGCGATCGCATCGAGAAGATCGATGTCGAATCCGGAGTAGCCGCTCTCGGTGCTCGAGTCCTCGACCTCGAAGGGCGGGTAGGGCACGTCGGAGCAGGCGGTCAGCGTGCCCGCGCTGACGAGACCGTACTCGTCTCCGGCATCCGAGTCCCCGCTTCCGGAGTCGGTTCCGCCGGCGCAGCCTGCGAGCGCGAGGGTTGCGGCAGCCACGAGTGCGAGGCCGGCGAAGGTAGTGCGACGGTGCATAACAGCTCCTGAGAGTCGATGGCAGGGTAAGGCCCACCGAAGTGGGCCGATAGGTGAACATCCTGGCACGTGCCGGGTGGATGCCCTACTAAGAGTGCCCGATCCAGGATTACGGTTTTGTTTCGGTGCGTTACGCGTGCGGGGATCAGATCTCGAAGTCGACGGCGACCCGTGCGCTCACGACGGAGCGGATGTATCCCGACGCCTCGACGTGCGCGGGGTGCACCTGATACTCGTCGAGCGCCTCGACGGAGTCGAAGTCGGCGACGAGCACGACGTCCCAGTTCGACTCCGGCAACACGACGTTCGCGCCGGCCGAGATCGACAGCAGCTGCGGCACGACACCGTCGAGGGCGTTGAGGCGGCGGGCCACCTCGGCGGCCTGCGCGGCGCGCTCGTCGGCGTCCTCCGAGGCGAGCTTCCAGGAGACGACATGGCGGATGGTCATTTCAGGGCCTCCTCGAGCGCGGTGCGCAGTCGGTCCGGCGAGAGTCGCCAGTGCGCGTGCAGTTCTCCGTCGATCAGGACGACGGGGATCTTCTCCCACCACAGATCGAACAGGGCGGGGTCTTCGGTGATCGAGGCCTCGACGATCTCGATCCGCTCGGCCGCGGCATCCGGCAGCTCGGCGACGACGGCGTCGATGACCTCGGAGGCGACGTCGCAGAGGTGGCAGTCGGGCTTACCGATGAGGGTCAGCGTGGTCACGCCGAGGGAACCTCGACCGCGCGTCCCTGCGCGATCCATTCGCCCGTGCCGCCCTCGACGTTGGTGGCGTCGTAGCCGCGCGCTTCGAGCGCCTCGACGACGCGAGCGGAACGGCCGCCGGCCTGGCAGATCACGTCGAACGACTCGGCCGGGAGCTCTTCGAGTCGGTTGCCGATCTCGGACATCGGGATGTTGACGGCGCCGGGCACGTGGCCCGCCGCGAACTCGTCCTTCTCGCGCACGTCGATGAGCGGCGTGCCCGTGCGGTCGGCGAGTTCGGTAACGGTGATCGACTTCATGGCTTCCTTCGAGCTGCTCGGACCTTCGGCAGAGACACAAAGCGCCCCCATTCGACATGCTCCGAAGAGCTGTCGGGGGCGCTCGTGTCTTGGCCGCTTACTTCTTGTTGCGGCGCTGGTGGCGAGTCTTGCGAAGCAGCTTGCGGTGCTTCTTCTTCGCCATGCGCTTGCGGCGCTTCTTGATGACAGAACCCACGGAAACCTCACTAAGTCAGGGGGTTGGGCGTCGCGATGATCGGACGCCCGGGTACGGGCACGGAAAAATGCCTCGGATCAGTCTAGCAAACCGTCGGGCCTGCGCCGTCACACCGACGATGCGGACTCCCGCACGGTCAGCCGACGTCGGCGATCGGGCGCTGGAGGGCGTCCGCCACGGCGGACTCCGGCACGCGATAGCTGCGTCCGAAACGGATGGCCGGCAGGTCGCCGGAGTGCACGAGCCGATAGACGGTCATCTTCGACACGCGCATGATCCCGGCCACCTCAGCAACAGTGAGGAACCGGACGTCAGGAACTTCGGGCATCCCACATACCCCTTTCTCGAATGAGCACACTCTATGGGTTGGCAGTGACGCGTGTAAACCCTTGGGGCCGGTGTGAACAGTGGGACTCACGGTGCCGTCACTCGTCACAGCAGAGGCATAGCCTCTCTCCGAGGTTCACTCAGCCGAAAGTGTCACACTCGGCGCAGGACCGGGGCAGGCACCGCCTCGGGACACGCGGGCTGGGGCCCGCGGCATCGCCCCCGACGACAGCCCCCCGGTCGCCGGGGGCGAACTGTGTCGAGCGGGGTGTCAGGCGCCGAGTCGCTTGAGGGCCGTGGCGACCACGTGCTTCGCGGATGCCGCCGCGCGCCCGACCACCTCCGCCGCGTGCGCGGCACTCTCGGGGATCGGGGCCCCGGGGTAGGCGATGTCGGGGGCGTCGTCGCCGAACGCGTCGACGAGGAAGGGCACCAGCCAGTCGTCGACGACCTCGAGCGGCTCGACCGCGAGGCTGTAGAAACGACGCTGACCGTCTTCGCGCACGGTCACCAGCTCGGCGTCGCGGAGCACCTTGAGGTGCTTCGACACCGTGGGCTGACTGATGCCGAGGTCGGCGACGATCTGGCTGACGCTCGTGCCCGCTTCTCCTTCGGTGGTGCGCCGCAGGAGGAGCTGGAGGATGTCTCGCCTCGTACCGTCTGCGATCACGTCGAAGATGTCGGTCATGTGTTCAGGGTAGTCGTCCCCGGCACGGAGTACCATGACGAGGGCTCGGTCTCAGGTGCTGAGCCGGCGCCGATCTGCGGCGGAGGCAGACGAAAGGGGACGCGATGTCGGGCATCGTGTCTGCGTCGTCCCCCAAGCAACGCCTGCGCAATGTCGCCGCCCACGGCCGTCACATCCTCACCTCCTCGCCCTCGCGTCTCGCCATCGTGGTGTTCGCGCTGCTGATCCTCGTGTTCACGGCGCTGCTCTCGCTGCCGATCGCTGCGGCCGATCGCACCGTCACCCCGCTCAGCGACGCGCTGTTCACGGCCGTCTCGACCATCTGCGTCACCGGCCTCGCGACCGTCGACATGGCGAACCACTGGTCGCCGTTCGGGCACGTGCTCATCTTCGTCGGCGTGAACATCGGCGGTCTCGGCGTTCTGACCCTCGCCTCCCTCATGGGCATGGTGATCTCGAAGCGCCTGGGGTTGCGCGCCAAGCTCCTCGCCGCGGGCGACACCAACCCGATGCGCGCGCACGGCGGCGTCGTCAACGAGAGCCAGACCGTCCGCCTCGGGGAGGTCGGCCAGCTACTGCGCACCGTCGCCTTCTCGGCGCTCATCATCGAGGGCGCGCTCGCCGTGCTCCTCTACCCCGGACTCGTGATGGCCGGGGTGAGTCCGATCGCCGCTCTCTGGGAAGCCCCCTACTTCGCCGCGATGGCGTTCACGAACACGGGCTTCGCCCCCAACGACGGCGGCGTCGCGGTGTTCGCCGACGACTACCTCGTGCTGTCGCTGCTGATGGTCGGCGTCTTCCTCGGAAGCATCGGCTTCCCCGTGATCTACTCGCTGGCCAAGCACGTCTGGCACGTCAAGCGCTGGTCGCTGCACACCAAGCTCACACTCGTGACGACCGTGCTGCTCTTCGTCCTCGGGGCCGCCGTCTTCCTCATCCTCGAGTACCAGAACCCGAAGACCTTCGGCTCGATGGATGCCGCCGACACGACGTTCCAGGCCTTCTTCCTGTCGGCGATGACCCGCTCGGGCGGTTTCAACGTGATCGACATGGCCGACCTCAACGGCTCGTCGCTCGTCGCCGCGAGCATGCTCATGTTCGTCGGTGGAGGATCGGCGTCGACCGCCGGCGGAATCAAGGTCACCACCCTCGCGGTGCTCGCGATCGCGGTGTGGTCCGAGGCGAAGGGTCGCCAGTCCGTCGAGGTGTTCGGCCGGCGCATCCCCAGCGACGTGCAGCGCGTCGCGCTCAGCGTCGTCGCCTGGGGAGCCACGATCGTCGCCCTGTCGACCATCGTCATCGCGCAGATCACGAAGGCCGACATCAGCCACGTGCTGTTCGACGTGATCTCCGCCTTCGCCACCGTCGGACTCTCGACGGGCCTCACCGCCGAGCTCCCCGACGCCGGCTCCTACGTGCTCGCCGCCACCATCTTCATGGGGCGCATTGGTACAGTGACTCTCGCCGCGGCAGTCGCCGCGACATCGCGATCGCAGTATTACTCACTGCCCGTGGAAAGGCCGATCGTTGGTTGAAGTCCTCCGGGGCGACGCTCCCGTCCTCGTCATCGGTCTCGGCCGGTTCGGCGCCGCCTGCGCGGGCGAACTCGATCGCCTCGACCGGGAGGTCCTCGCGATCGACGGCAACCTCGAGCTCGTGCAGAAGTGGTCGGATCGCGTCACGCACACCGTGCAGGCCGATGCGAAGAACATCGACGCCCTGCGCCAGATCGGCGCCCAGGACTTCCAGGTGGCGGTCGTCGCGGTCGGCTCGTCGATCGAGGCATCCGTCCTCATCACCGCCAACCTCGTCGACCTCAAGGTCCCGCAGATCTGGGCCAAGGCCGTCTCGCAGTCGCACGGCAAGATCCTCGCCCGCGTCGGAGCGAACCACGTCATCTATCCGGAGCGCGAGGCCGGCGAGCGCGTCGCCCACCTCGTCAGCGGCCGCATGCTCGATTTCATCCGCTTCGACGACGACTTCGTGCTCGCCAAGATGTACCCGCCGAAGTTCATCCGAGGCATCGGCCTCAACGAGTCCGGCGTGCGCACGAAGTACCGCGTCACGGTGGTGGGCGTCAAGAGCCCGGGCAAGCCGTTCCGCTACGCCGAGGCGAACACGATCGTCACGAACCACGACCTGATCATCGTCTCGGGCACCAACAGCGACATCGAGCGCTTCGCCGCCCTCGACCGCTGACGCGCGCGACTCGTACAGGTCGGGCGAGGCGTCAGGCGTCGATGTCGAGCGTGACGTCGACGACGTCGTCGATGCCGATGCCCTCACCGTCCTGCAGAGCCTTCTTGATCGGGACGATGTAGCCGCCGTCCTTCGGCCAGAGCGACGTCGTCACGCGCGTTCCGCCGATCGTGACGGATGCCGGGATCATCCCCCACCCGTAGGTGACGACCGCGGCGACTTCGCCGATCATCACCGCTTCGGTCTCGGGCACGGTCACGAAGTGGAACGGCGCGGGTCCGCGCCAGAACCAGATCTCGCCCGAGAATCGCAGCCGCATGGTCACGCCCCGGCGGCGAGCTCCCGAGCGCGCGCCAGCGCGGCCGCCGAAGCATCCGCGAACGTCTTCTCGAGGTGCGCATCCTGCAGCACCGCGATCGCACGCTCGGTCGTGCCCTTCGGACTCGTGACCCGTCGGCGCATCTCGGTCGGGGTCTCCCCCGACGCTTCGAGCAACGCCGTCGAGCCGATGAAGGTCTGCTCCGCCATCAGGCGGGCGTCCGCCTCGCTGAAGCCGAGCCCGAGGCCGACCTTCGTCCATTCCTCGATGAGCAGGAAGACATAGGCGGGGCCCGAACCCGAGATCGTCGAGAGCGCGTCGATCTGCGACTCCGGCACCTCGATCACGGCGCCGACCGTCTCGAACAGACGGCGCACGAGCGCCATGTCGTCGGGCGTCGATGCGGGACCGGCCGCGAGACCGGTGACCGCCTTGCCGACCGTCGCCGGGGTGTTGGGCATCGAGCGGACGACGTGCACGTCGGCGCCCAGGGCGTCGGCGAACGTGGCCAGCGTCACACCGGCGGCGAGGCTCACCACGATGGCGTCCGGGGCGAGGTGCGGGGCGATCTCGCGGAGCAGATCCGGCACCATCCCCGGCTTCACGCCCACCAGCACGATCCGAGCGGAAGCGAGTGCGTCGCGGTTGCCGTCGGGGTGCTCTTCGAGGGCGATGGTCGTGACGCCGGGAAGGTCGGCGAGGTCGGCGGCACTCACCCGCGAGCGGTTCGTGGCGGTGATCCCGCCGTCGACGGCGACACCCGAGGCGACGACGCCGCGCAGGATCGCCCCTCCCATCGAACCGGCACCGAGGAACGCGAGAGCGGGGAGAGAGTCAGCCATGTCGTCATCCTACGGCGGGCGCACCTGCGATCCCCAGAGGGGGCGATCTAGACTCGACGCATGAGTGCATCCGGCGGCGGCAAGGCGATCATCGCAGCGTTCCTGGCGAACATGGGCATCGCGCTCGCGAAGCTCGTCGCCTGGCTGCTCTCGGGGTCCGCGTCGATGCTCGCCGAGGCCGTGCACTCGATCGCCGACTCCGGCAACCAACTCCTGCTCCTGCTCGGCGGACGCAAGTCGCGCCGCGAGGCCGACCGCGCGCATCCCTTCGGCTACGGCCGCGAGCGGTACGTCTCGGCGTTCGTCGTGTCGATCATCCTGTTCTCCCTCGGCGGCCTGTTCGCCATCTACGAGGGCATCGACAAGCTCACGCACCCGCACGAACTGGACCCCGTGTGGTGGTGGCTGCCGATCGTCGTGCTCGTGATCGCGATCGGACTCGAGAGCTTCTCACTGCGCACCGCGATCAAGGAGAGCAACCTCGTTCGAGAGAAGGGGCAGTCCTGGGTGTCGTTCGTGCGCCGCTCCAAGGCGCCTGAACTGCCCGTCGTTCTGCTCGAGGACACCGGTGCACTGGCGGGCCTGAGCTTCGCACTGCTCGGCGTCGGGCTCACCGTCATCACCGGCAACTCGGTGTTCGACGCGATCGGCACGCTCATGATCGGTGTGCTGCTGGTGCTCATCGCGATCGTGCTGGGCATCGAGACCAAGAGCCTGCTCGTCGGCGAAGGCGCCACCACCGCCGACCTCGATCGCATCGTCGAAGCGATCGCCGCCGGCGACGAGGTCGAGAAGCTCATCCACATCAAGACCCTCTACCTCGGCCCCGACGAGCTCATGGTCGCGGCGAAGATCGCACTGACCGCCGACAAGTCGGTGCGCGAGGCCGCCGACGACATCGATGAGATCGAGGCACGCATCCGCGAGGCCGTTCCCGCCGCCCGCGTGATCTACATCGAGCCGGACGTGTACCGGCCTGCCCTCGATCCGGAGCCCCCGACGGACGCGTTCGTCTTCAAGTCCTCGGACTGACCGGCCAGCCCGCAGCGTCAGCGCTTGCGGGCGAAGAAGTCGCGCAGCAGGGCGGTAGCGGCATCCGCTTCCAGTCCCCTGACGACCTCGGCCCGGTAGGGCAGACGGCGATCGCGCAGCACGTCGTACATCGACCCCGCGGCTCCCGCCTTGTCGTCCCACGCCCCGAAGACGACCCGTCCGATGCGCGCCTGCAGGATCGCTCCGGCGCACATGAGGCACGGTTCCAGGGTGACGACGAGGGTGTGCCCCTCGAGATTCCAAGAGCCGACGGATGCCGCGGCCCGGCGCAGCGCCTCGACCTCGGCGTGACCCGTGGGATCGTGCGTCTCCTCGCGGGTGTTGCGCCCCTCGGCGATGATGCGACCGGCGGAGTCGACGACCACGGCACCCACCGGGATCTCGTCCGCGGTGCTCGCCTCCGCCGCGAGCACGAGCGCACGGCGCATCGCGGGCAGGTCGGCGGCGGTCATGGATCGAGCCTACGACAGCGGCGTGCGGCGTCCGCCGCGCGCGGTGCATCCGATGTCGTGCCGGGCGGCTCGGCGCATTAGCCTGTATTCCATGCGTGTTCACGTCGCCGACCACCCTCTCGTCACCCACAAGCTCTCGGTGCTGCGCGATGCGCGTACCCCGTCGCCGGTGTTCCGCCAGCTGACGGAGGAGCTCGTGACGCTCCTCGCGTACGAGGCGACCCGCAACGTCAAGGTCTCTCCGATCGAGATCACGACCCCCGTCACGACGACGATGGGTGTGAAGATCTCCGAGCCCCGCCCGATCGTCGTCCCGATCCTGCGGGCCGGCCTCGGCATGCTCGAGGGCCTGGTCAAGCTGCTCCCGACCGCCGAGGTCGGATTCCTGGGCATGGTGCGCGACGAGGAGACCTTCGAACCCACGACGTACGCCGAGCGTCTTCCCGACGACCTGAGCGACCGGCAGTGCTTCGCCATCGACCCGATGCTCGCGACGGGCGGCTCGCTCGCCGCGGCCATCCAGTTCCTGTTCGATCGCGGGGCGAAGGACGTCACGGCGATCTGCCTCCTGGGCACGCCCGAAGGCGTCGCAGCGATCGAGGCGCTCGTCGGCGACCGCGATGTGACGCTCGTGCTGGGTGCGCTCGACGAGCGTCTCAACGAGAAGGGGTACATCGTGCCCGGCCTCGGCGACGCGGGCGACCGCCTCTACGGCACGGTCTGAGCCGCAGGCGGCTGTTCAGCCCACGATGAGGCGGTACGCACGCTCATCCCCGTAGTGCTCGAAGCCGGCGCGCGCGATGATCGGCGCAGAGGTCGAGACGCGTCCCTTCACCAGAGCCGTCATGGCGCCCCATTGCGCCGCGATCCGGAGGCGTTCGGACAGGACTGCACGGTAGGCGCCGCGTCCGCGATGGTCTTCGAGAGTCGACGCGCCCCAGAGACGCGCGAAGCCGTCGGCGAGTGTCCACCCTCCCGTGCTCACCGGCTGCCCCGCGAGGCGCGCGAGCACACGTCCGTGGGTGCGCGACTCCAGCGACGCGGTGAGCTCATCGAACTCGGCACGGAGGCCCTCGTCGTCGAGAGCGAGCTGCTCCCACACCGCGACGTTGATCGCGTCGACCGCTCGGATCTGGTCGAGGTCGGTGACCAGCTCGGCGATGGCCCCGTTCGGCGGAGGTGCTGCGGCCGCGGCCTCACCATCGATCGGTCGTGCGAACACCGCGACGGTGTCGATGTGTTCGGCTCCACGCCGGCGGAGCTCATCCTCCAGATCGGGCGCGTCCGAGGGGTTCGTCCAGAACGTCAGGGTGTCTTCGCCCCAGCGCACCGTACGGGAGATCGCATGGTCGAGAACCTCGTCCGCACGCCGCGAGGAGCGCACCTGCGACCCTCGTACTCCCCCACCGAAGCGAGGAGGGTAGCGAACGAGGAGCAGCTCCGCGTTCTCGCTCTCGGATCCTCGGGGAAACCACGCCCACTCCGCGGCTGCTCGAAGTATCTCGTCTCGGGTGTGCACAGGTTCGCCTCGGTCAGTCCGCCGCGCCCACCAGGCGGGCGAAGGCGCTGAGCCGCGCCACGCCCTCCGGCGTGTAGGGAAGATCGTCGAGCAGTGCCGGCGAGTGGATCAGGTAGGCGACGCACTGCGCGCGGGAGATCGCGACGTTCAATCGGTTCTGCAGAAGCAGGAACTCGGGACCTCGCGGGGCATCGCGTCCGCTGGAGGCGGCGAGCGAGGTGATCGAGACGACCGCTTCCTTGCCCTGGAAGTTGTCGACGGTTCCGACCGGGACATCGCCGAAGCCCGCGGACGCGAGCGCCTCGTGCACGAGCTGGCGCTGCGCGTTGTACGGCGTGATGACGATGATGTCGGCAGGGGTGAGCGGGCGGGTCGTCGTGTTGTCGTCGCCGGTGTCGGCGTTGGCGCCGTCGCCGGTGTTGTCGGTGAACGTCCGCCCGACGAGATCACGGACGATCCGCACGACCTCGGCGGCCTCCTCCGGCGACTGCGTCGCGTTGCCACGGTGTCTCAGCGGCACGACGTGGAGCCCGGGGTCGATGCCGTCGACGGATCGCTTCTCGGTTCCCGGCGCGGAGGCGAGCTTGCCGGCGTAGGCGAGTTTCGACACCGGCGCGGCGACGAACGGATGCATGCGCCAGGAGCGGGCGAGGAAGTAGCCGTACTCGGGGCGCACGACCGCATCGCCGTCCATCACCCATCCCAGTGCCGAGGTATCGACGGGTTCGGGGTGAGCACCCTGACTGACCTGCGGCAATTGCTGCGGGTCGCCGAGGAGCAGCAGGCGCTTCGCACCCGCCGCGACCGCGATGGTCGAGGCGAGCGAGAACTGTCCCGCCTCGTCGATCACGAGCAGATCGAGACCTCCACGCTCGACGCGGGCGGTGTTGCTGAAGTCCCAGGCGGTGCCCCCGACCACGACACCCTCATCGGCGTGCTCGGCGAGGAAGGCCGCCATGCCGCTCTTCGGGATCACCGTGTACGCGGGATCGGAGTCGGGGTCCTTCGGCGCCTTCGCGACCTGCGCGGGCGCCACGCCGTCGGCGACGACTCGGGCGAGCAACGTCTCGATGATGGCGTGGGACTGCGCGACGACCCCGATCTTGAACCCGTGCTCGTTCACGAGCCGGGCGATCACGCGTGACCCCGTGTAGGTCTTGCCCGTTCCGGGAGGCCCCTGCACCGCGAGGTAGCTGCGGTCGAGGTCGAGCACGCCCCGGACGATGGCGTCGATCGGGTCGCCGGCGCCGGCCTCCACCGGCGGAAGCGGCGCGCCCGAGCGTGTACGCGGCGGGATCCGGCGCAGGATGTCGGTCGCCGGATCTTCCGGGAATCCCGGAGCTGCGGCGTGCACGGCGTCGGCCCATTCGTCGATCGCTCCCTGCAGGGAGACGACCCGCGGCGGCGCGGCGGGCGTCAGGGCAAGGGGGAGCTCGTCCCAGGTCTGCCCCTGGATCGCCGTCTCGGTGATGAGGAATCCGTCGTCGAGAACCTCGGCCACCGTCACGGCGTGCGGCACGTGCACCGCGCGCGAGGGGATGTCGACGTCGAACGGCGCCGGTGCCTCGTACAGTGCGAACGGCTGCGCTCCCACACCCAGCGTCGTTCCCGGCGAGACCTCACCGCGGATCTCGATGTCGCGGGACATCACCCGACGTCCCTCGCCGATGCTCCACTCGCGGCGCACGACCGAGGAGCCCGCATCGACGCGCACCACGTCGCGCGTGCCCTCCCACATCGTGACGGGCTCACGGAGCCGCTGGAAGTGCGAGACCCAGAAGCTCTTGGCCTCGCGCGGGAAGTAGTCGATCGCCGCTGCGGCGATGCGATGGACCTGGCCGTCCTGGCCCGCGTCGACGGCGCGCTCCGCGTCGGCGAGGAGGGCCACCGACCGCGGAGAGGGCTCGTAGATCACCTGGTCGGCGGCGTCGGGAGGGGCGGGGCTGACACCCTTCTGCCGCGCGATCTCGATCAGCCAGTTGCGCAGACGGCGCGTCGAGACGCAGTCGTAGCGGTTGTAGTCCGCGAGATCGGCGAGCACCGCGTCGGCATCGCTCTGCTCGCCCGCCGCCGCGAGCTCACGCGCGGCGACGTACTGCACGATCGAGTCGTCGCCCTTCTGCACGTCGCTCGTGCGCACGTCGTCGCCCATGTAGAGCGGCTCGAGCTTCTTGATCGAATACGAACGCGAACCGACGCGAACCGTGCGCAGCACCAGGGGGTAGAGGTCGACGAAGACCCCCTCACGGAGCAGTCGATCGACCTCGCCCTCGCGCACTCCGTGTCGCGCCGCCATCGCCACCAGGTGCGAAGTCTCGTAGGGCGCGTAGTGGTAGATGTGCATTCCGGGGTGGGCGGCCCGGCGCACGGCGACGAAGTCGAGGAAGGTCTCGAACGCGCGGCGCTCCTCGGCGAACGTGTGCGCCCAGATGGCCGTGTACTGGTCGGCGTTGTCGACCCAGCCGAAGAGATAGTCGATGCCCCAGTGCGACTCCCCGATCGGCGCCGGCTCCGTGTAGAGCGGGTCGCCTTCGAAGTCGAAGAAGATGTCGCCGTGGCTCGGCACCGGGAGGGTGTGGATCGCCGGCGCGTAGTGCACGTCGAAGGTGGGGGCACCGCTGGCATCGGCGCGGAGCTGCAGAGCGGCCTGCGCACGGAGCCCTTCGAAGGTGTCGACGTTCATTCCCGCCGGCGCCGTGGGCGCGGTGGCGAGCTCGTCGATGGTCGCGATACCCGCCGCACGCAGTCGGGCGCGCTGGACAGGACGCATGCGTGCGACCATCAGCAGGTCGCGGTGCGCGATCACCTGTTCCTCGCACGTCGCACAGCGGCCGCAGGCGACGACCTGCAGATCTCCCCGGTCTTCGCCCCAGGCGAGCGGGTCGCCCTCTGCTCCCGCATCGATGCGTCGATCGGAGATCAGTGCGCGCAGGCGGGCGCGACGCACCTGGAAGAGCGGGAGCAGGTCGTCGACGGCGTGTGTGCTGAGCGTGCCGTCTCCCAGGATGAGATCGACCTCGTCGGCGCGCGGCACTCCCAGTCGATCGAGTTGGTCGACGTATGCCGCGAGCTGCATCAACGCGGTGACGCGCGCCTTGCGCGCCAGTTTCGAGTCCTGCACCCGCCAACGGCCGTCGGCATCGCGTCGCAGGAAATCGGCGAACCCCACGAACTCCTCGGTGGCGAACGCCGCCTGGAAGACGACCTCCGCATCCGAACGCAGAGCCGCCAGGCTCTCCTCGACCGCAGCACCCAGCGCCGCGGCATCCGTCGACGACACCTTCGCGATCTGGCGCACCGCGTCGTCACCGAGTTCGGCGACGTACCGCGCGAGCACGTTCCTCTCGTGGACGTCACCGAGCAGCGCCGCACGCGCGAGCGTCGCGTCTTCGGGCTCTTCGACCGCCGGAACCCGGCCCAGCTTGGCGTCGATCGCACGGCACCAGGCGAACTCGCATTCGGCTGCGGCCTTGAGGTCGCTGGCGCTCCAGATGACGCGCTGCGCCTGAGTGTCGATCCGCACGATGCTCCATTTCGTCGTGCTTCGACACTAGCTGCGGCATCCGACATCGCCGCAGCTCACGGCACCCGGGTCAGCGCCACCAGGTGTCGTCGGGCGTCACGGGGAGGTTGCGCTTGTGCTGGGTCGCGAGGTAGCGCGCTTCGATCCGGCCGGCCACCTCGGAGTCCACCGGGCGCCCCTCGAGGAAGTCGTCGATCTGCTCGTAGGTGAGTCCGAGCTCGTCCTCGTCGGCGCGTCCGGGTTGCCCGTCGAGCAGATCCGCCGTCGGCACCTTGAACGCGAGCCGGTCGGGGGCGCCGAGGAACTGCAGCAGCGCGCGACCCTGTCGCTTCGAGAGGCCGGAGAGCGGCAGGATGTCGGCGGCCCCGTCACCGAACTTCGTGTAGAAGCCGGTCACGGCCTCGGCGGCGTGATCGGTGCCGATGACGAGGGCGCCCTCGTGCCCGGCCAGCGCATACTGCGTGACCATGCGCACCCGTGCCTTGATGTTGCCGCGGTTGAAATCGCTGATGTCGCTGGTCACGGCGAACTCGATATCCTCTTCGACGCCGTCGACGCCGTTCTGGATGTTGACCTCGACCGAGCTGTCGGCGGCGATGAAGGCGAGTGCCGCCTCGGCATCCGCTGCGTCGTGCTGCACCCGGTACGGAAGGCGCACGGCCAGGAAACGGGCTTCTCCGCCTTCGGCACGCACGCGCTCGACCGCGAGCTGTGCGAGGCGACCGGCGAGCGTCGAGTCCTGACCACCCGAGATCCCGAGCACGTAGCCTCGGGCGCCGGTGGTGCGGAGGTAGTCGGCGAGGAACTGCACCCGCCGTTCGACCTCGGACTCGGGATCGATCTCGGCGCGAACACCGAGGGCATCGGAGATCTGCTTCTGCAGGGACACGGCTTCCTCCACTCTTCCTCCTCCCAGTATCTCCCGGTCCTGTTACGGAGGGATGACGCATCGCGGATGCCCCGCGGCTTCGCGTCGCCCGCCGGCACCTGGCAGGATGGCGAGGTGAAACTTCTCGTCGCCGCCATGGCATCCGAACTCGAAGCGTTCCCCGAGAACCTCGAAGGATTCGATCAGCTCGTCACCGGCGAGGGCAAGATGCAGGCGACGTACGCCCTCACACGCGCGCTCGACGCGAAGCCTTACGACGAGGTCGTCGTCGTCGGCACGGCGGGTGGGATCGATCCGGATCTCGACGCGAGCGTCCACGAGATCGGGAGCGCCCTGCAGCACGACGTGTTCGATCTCGACGGCATCGCGGGCCAGCACGTCTCACTTCCGGCGCGCGTGTCGACGGGTCGCGACGGCGTGCTGATCGCGACCGGCGACAGCTTCGTGGGCGATGCCGGCATCACGGCGGTCATCCGCCCGTCCGGCGCCGGACTCGTCGATATGGAGACCTATGCGTACATCTGGGTCGCCGAGAAGTTCGGGGTGCCTATCCGGGCGTTCCGCGCGATCTCGGATCGCGCCGAGGAGGGCGCGCTGGTCGATTTCCGGGCGGCGATCGCCCGGTGCAGCGTCCAGCTGCGCGAGGTCATCCGGCGGGAGTACGGCGTCTGAGCGGCGCCGCCATCCGCGCATGTGCGCGGATACCGCGTCCGCACGCCTGAGCGGATGTCGCGTCAGCGCGTCTCGATGACGCTGGGCCCGGCACTCGTCGCACGTACGCGGAGCTGCGCCGGGATCTGATCCTGCATCGCCTCGACGTGACTGATCACGCCGACGGTTCGACCGCCCTGCCGCAGTTCGTCGAGCGTGCGCATCGCGACGTCGAGGGTGTCGGCGTCGAGAGACCCGAAGCCCTCGTCGATGAAGAGCGTGTCGAGACGGATGCCGCCGGCCCGGGCCGTGACCACCTCCGCGAGTCCGAGCGCGAGTGCGAGGGAACTCAGGAAGGTCTCGCCGCCCGAGAGCGACTGCGCGGGACGTGTCTGCCCGGTGAAGGCGTCGTGGACGACGATGCCGAGCCCCGATGCGGCGCCGCGTGCGGCGAGGGCGTCGGAGTGCCGGAGCTGGTAGCGGCCCGTGGACATGTCGCCCAGCCGACGGTTGGCCGCCTCGACGATCTCCTCGAGCTCGGCGGCGAGCACGAAGGTCTCGAGCGTCATTTTTCGTGTGTTCGGCCCCGACCGGCGATCGAATCGGCGAGGTTCTGCAGCACGGCGTGCTCGGCCATCTCCTCGGCGCTGCGACCGTGCTCGTCTGCGGCGGCCGCGGTGAGCGACGTCAGCCGTTCGAGCACACCCGCTGCGGCTCCGGCGGCGGAGACTGCGGTGATCCAGCCGGCCCGGGCGTCGGCGGCGGATGCTTCGAACGGCGCGATGTCGATCGGTTCGTCGGGGAGCGCACGCATCTCGAGCGGCAGAAGGATGCTCTTCTCCTTCTCGCGGCTCACGGCGTGCCGGGTGATCTTCTCCTCGAGTGCGTCGCACTCGCGCGGCGAGCGCAGAGCCGCGCGGGCGTCGTCGATCGTCTCGAAGGGCGAGTCGGTGAGTGCGCTCCGTCGAGCCGCCTCGGCCTCGGCGCGAGCGAGCTCCCGCTGTTCGAGGTCGCGGAGCGCGGAGGCGAGCGCCGTTGCAGCGGCGATGCCGTCGCTGGTGATCGCGATGCGCGATGCGACCGAAGGGAATTCACCTCGTGCCTCGACGATGCGCGCTTCGGCTTCTCGGGCGCTCTGCTCCTGGGCGGCGAGCGTCTCGCGTGCCGCTCCCACTGCCGCCTCTGCGGCGGCGCGCTCGTCGTCGAGGGCCTCCGCTCGCGCGGAGATCGCGGCGATGGCGGCGTCATGGGTGGCGAGAGCGCTCTGCGCATCGATCGAGGATCGCCGCTCCGTCTCGAGCGCCTCGAGTTCGGCCAATGCCGTCTCTGCGGTACGCCCCTCAGCGGCGACCTCCGCTCCGGCGATCTTCTCGCGGAGCGACACGTGATGCTCGGAGGCGGCACGTTCGCGTCGAGCAGCCAGGTCACGCACGGCCTCGGCCGCCTCGACGTCGTCTGCCGACACCGGGTCGGCGTGCACGGCGGGGGCCGGATGCTCGCGCGACCCGCACACGGGACACGGTTCCTGAGCCGTGAGAGTCGAGGCGAGTTCTCCCGCGAAGCCGTCGAGGCGCCGTCGACGCAGGAGCGCGAGCGCGGTCTGAGCCGTCGCCAGCTCGTCGGTCGCCTCCGCGAGCGCACGCTCGGCCGCGTCGCTCTGCTCCCGCAGCTCTTCGCGACGACGCACGGCCTCCGCGCGGGTGATCGCCTGGTCGCGCCGTCGGGTGAGGTCGTCGAGACGGTCAGCGGTGCGCCTCGCTTCGTCACGCGCGTGGGTTTCCCTGGCGAGCTCGGCGGGCAGGTCGCCCTGCTCCCGGACGAGTTCGGCGACGCGCGCGGCGGCCTCACTCGCCGCGGCACGCGCGCGTTCGATCTCCGCGTTGCGGGAAGCGGAACCCTCCTCGAGCAGAGCGGCCTGCTCCCATGCGCCACGCTCGCTCAGACGCTCGGCAACCCAGTCGTTCAGCAGGTCGACAGTGGGGGCGTCGAGACCCGCATCGACGGCGCCCCACTCGTCTTCCGCGATCCGCGCCGACTCCGCCGCGGACTCCGCGGCGCGTGCGGCCCGTTCGGCGGCATCGATCACTGCGCGGAGGGCCTCGGCGCTGCGCGCGGACGCGAGCGCGACCCGATCCTCGTCGATCTGCGGCTGCTCGGCGTCCAGTATCGCGAGCGCGGCACGCGAACGGTCGCGTTCGCTCTGCGCCGCACGTTCCTCACGAACCTCGGCGAGTCGGGCATCCGCCGCCGCGAGTGCGCGCTCGGCATCGTCGCGTTCGGCACGGCGGCGCTCGCTGCGATACGCGGCTCGCGCCTCGGCGCGGCGAAGATCGTCGAGGCGTCCGCCCGTGTCGGCGGCGGGCACGTCCCGCGACGCCGCGGCTCCGGGTGTCGGCCCACCGCCGGAAGCGCCGGCGGACTCGGAAGCGAACGGCTCATCCGCCGCCGCAGCGTCTCCGGACGCCGCGGACTCTCCGGACGCCTCGGACTCTCCGGACGCCTCGGACTCCGCGGTGTGCGCGCGCTCATCCGCTCCCAGCGCCTCCCGAGAGACGAGCGCCTCGGCCTCGTCGAGCCGCGCTCCGATCGTCGCCAGACGCAGGTCGAGTGCGCGTTCCGACGCTCGACGCCGCTCATCGAATCGCGTTTGCACGTCGTCGAACCGCTCGGTGCCGAACAGCCGGCGGAGAAGTGCCTGGCGGTCCTTGCTATTGGCGAGCAGGAACTCCGAGAAGCGGTTCTGGGCGAGAAGGATCACCTGCAGGAACTGCTCGCGGCTCAGTTGGAGGATCTCGTCGAGCTCGTGAGCGACGTCGACGGCTCGGGCGGCTCGCCCGATCCATCCCGACTCCGTGTGCTCTTCGAGAGCCACCGCCGGTGCCTGTTTGGTCAAACCGCCCCCGCGCTTGGCCGGGCGCAGGTACTCGGGCGAACGAGTGACCCGATAGCGACCCGCCGGGGTGCTGAACTCGATCGAGACCTCGGAGATGTCATCGGGCTCGCAGTAGTCGCTGCGCAGCCGCTTCTCGCCGCCTTCGTAACGCGGCACTCCGCCGTAGAGCCCGAAGCACACGGCGTCGAGGATGCTCGACTTGCCTGCACCCGTGCGACCGGCGATCAAGAAGATGCCATCGTCGGCGAACGAGTCGAAGTCGACGACCTGGCGCGAGCGGAACGGACCGAATCCCTCGGCCTCCAGGCGGTGCAGGCGCATCTAGACGAGCGCCTCTGCGCGCACCCGGTCGTCGAGCACCTCACGGATGAGCTCGATCTCACGCGCCGTGGGCCCGTGGCCCTCGCGGACGTGCTCGAGGAAGGCGGCGATGCGTTCGTCGTCGCTCACGGCCTCGCGCAGACGCGCCGCGTACGACCCTTCACCGCTCTCGACCGTCGTCGCCGGCAGGTGCTGCACCAGTGCGCAGAACGGAAAGCGCTCACGGAGGCGGCGCATCGGCTCGGTCTGCGGAAGCGCGTCGGTGTAGGTCGCGCACACCCAATCCTCGGCATGAGCCGCGACGTTGTCGTCGGAGAGGATCTCGTCGAGGGTGCCCGTCAGAGTGACGAGCCGGCGCGGAACCGGGAGGTCGAGCCACTCGACACCCGCGAGCCCGCTCTCTCCGATCTCGACGAGCCAGGAGCCGCGCGGCTTGCTCTGCTCGCCGAAGCTGTAGTGCAGCGGCGCTCCGGCATAGCGCACGCGGTCGCTCAGGCGGTTGCGGCCATGGATGTGCCCGAGAGCGACGTAATCGGGGCCGTCGAACACCTCGAGCGGCACGACGTCGAGCCCGCCCTGGCGCACCTCCCGCTCGAGCCCCGTCGTCGCATCGACTCCGGCGGCGAAGCAGTGGGCGATCGCGACCGAGCGCCCGTCGTGACGCGCCATGCCCTCGCGGACGAGGTGCATGGCATGCGCCATCGTCTGCGCCTGGGTGCGCAGGGGACGTCCCTCGGCATCTCCCTCGGGCCAGTGCTGGCGCACGATCGCGGGCTCGAGGTACGGGATCCCGTAGAAGTTCACCGGACCGTCGACATCGTGAATCGTCACCGGCGTGCCGATCGACAGCGGATCGGTGAGCACGTGGATGCCCTCGCGCAGCAGCCGGGCTTGGAAACCGAGTCGGGCCGCCGAGTCGTGGTTGCCGCTCGTCACGACGACGCTCGCCCCCGTGTCGTGCAGAGCGACCAGCGCATCGCCGAGCAGGGTGTAGGCGGGACCCGATGGCGTCGCGGAGTCGAAGACATCGCCCGCCACGACCACGACGTCGACCGCGTGCTCCCTCACCTGCTCCGTGAGCGCTCCGAGCACCTGGGCCAGCGCGTCCATGGTCGAGTTGCCATGGAAGGTGCGGCCGATGTGCCAGTCGGAGGTGTGCAGGATGCGCATAATCACACGGTACGAAGGGCCACCGACATTCCGTCCGAGGCGTGCCGCAGCAGCCGTTCCCCGGCGGCGGATCGACGGGGCCGATCGTCGATCCGCCGCCCGATGGGCGACCGGCTCCGCTCAGTGCGCGGAGGGGACGGCCTCTCCGAGCGACGGCAGCAGCTCGCTCTTCGATCCGCGAACCATGGTCGCCGCGATCACCGAGGCGGCGACCATGAAGATCGATGCGGCGATGAACGTCCAGCCGTAGGCACCCGTGAGCCGCTCCGGACCGACCTCTGTCTGCGCGTGTCCACCGACCGCGGCCGCGTAGACCGCCGTGAACACCGACAACCCGATCGATCCGCCGATCTGCATCGCCGAGTTCGCGACCGCCGACGCCACCCCGGCGTCGTGCGGCGCGACCCCCGAGAGCGCCAGGTTCTGCAGAGGGATGAACACGAAGCCCATCCCGATCCCCAGCAGCACCAGCGCCGGGGCGATCTGAACGACGTACGCACCGTCCGGTGTGATTCCCGAGAGCGTGAACAGGCCGACCGCAGCGATCAGCGGGCCGACCACGAGCATCGGGCGCGGACCGATCACGGGCAGCAGCTTGGTCGCGATCGGCGCGAGCACCATGGTCGCGATCGGGAGCGGGAGGCTCGCGAGCCCCGCCTGGAGCGCTCCCATGCCGAGAACGAACTGCAGGTGGAACGTCAGGTACACGGTCGCGCCGATCATGATCGCGCCGGCGACGCCCTGGATGAGGAACGCGCCGCCGCGCACGCGGTCGGCGACCACGCGCAACGGGAGCAGCGGGTGCGCGACCCGGCTCTCGACCCAGACGAAGAGTCCGAGGAGCACGCCGCCGAGCACGAGGAAGCCGATCGTCAGGGGCTGCGCCCACCCGCCCTCGGCGAGGCTGAACCCGTAGACGAGGGACCCTAGTCCGAGGGTGACGCTCAAGGCACCCGCGATGTCGAGGCGCTTGCTGCCCTCAGCCGCGCTCTCGGTCAGCACGATCGCCCCACCGGCCACGCCGATCACGACGAAGACGAGGTTGACGAGCAGGCACCAACGCCAGTCGGCGAATTCGGTCAGGACACCGCCGAGCAGCATGCCGATGGCCGCGCCGGTGCCGGCGACTGTGCCGAACACGGCGAAGGCGGTGTTGCGCTCCCGTCCAGTCGGGAACGTCACGGTCAACAACGCCAGGGCCGCCGGCGCGAGGAGGGCGGCGAACACGCCCTGCAGGCCTCGCGCGAGGACCAGCTCCCAGCCCTGCTGGGCGAGACCGCCGTAGAGGGAGGCGGCTCCGAAGCCGAGCATGCCGATCAGGAACGCCCGCTTGCGTCCGATGAAATCGGCGATCCGGCCGCCCAGGAGCAGGAGCGCTCCGAAGGCGAGTGCATAGGCCGTCACGACCCACTGGCGCTGCACGTCGCTGAGATCGAGAGCGGCCTGAGCACGGGGCAGGGCGATGTTGACGATGGTGCCGTCGAGGACGACGACCAGTTGGGTCAACGAGAGGACGACGAGCGCCCACCATCGGGTCTGAGGGCGGGCGCGCAGGGATGACGACATGGAAAAACCTCCGGTGTCTGGTGAAGGATGCCGGAGGTTTCGAGCCTCGGACCAGTGCGCCGCGGGCGCCTGACCACCTCAGCCGACGGGGCTGAGCAGAGCTCGACTATAACAAGTCGATCGAGAGGTTCGTAAGCGGAAGGTCCCCTGACCCACCCTCGTCACGACGATCGGCACGCGGTGATGCGAGATGCGCGGTGCGCGATCACCTGTGCGGCGTGCGGGGCTGCGCGATGCGAGATCAGGGCTGCCCTCCGCCCACAGGTGCCGGGACTTGCCCCTCCCGGCGGGGGTTGTGCCCGCCTCGTCGTGACTACCGACTTCCGCTACTCCTCCAGATCGTTCGTCCAGTTCGCCTGCTGGATCCGGTTGTCGAGTTCGCGCAGCTCCTGCGCGACCCGATCCGCGTTCGCCCGCAGCTCCGCCACGGGGAGCGCCGAGATCTGTCGCAGCTCCGAACGCATCTGCCGGGGGAACTGCGTGTTGCCGGATGCGGATGCCGCGGCATCCGCCAGCAGTGAATGCCGGAGCCGCAGCACGTCCCGCGTCGCGAGCGCGTCGGTCATCGTGCCGTCGGTCCCCAGATCGAGCCGTGCATTCGTGGCGTTGATCAGGCGGATCAGATCGCGCAGCCGTGCAAGGTCGGCTTCGGCGTCGACGAGCAGTGCGTTCGCATCCTCGGAGGGCTCCTCCCCCTCCTGGAAACGGGCGTTCGCTGTGATCCGCGCGCGAAGCTGTTCGATCCGGCGCTGCAGATCGGCCCGTGCGGTGAGTGCCTCGGCGAGTTTCATACGCCCCATCCTTCCAAATCGACGTCGTAACACAACGTCACGGACGAGGCGGTCACCGTGAGCGCAGCAACGACGCCTTCTCGGGGTGCGCCGAGAACCAGTCGGCGACGTACCAGCAGACCGCGTCGACCTTGCGGTCACCCCGCTCCTCGATCTCGGCGACCGCGCCCTCGACGACCGTCCCGGCATAGCCGTGGCCGCGGAAACTCGGGATCGTGAAGGCCCGAGTGAGCGCGATGGTGCGACCGTCGTCGCGGTAGTCGAGCACGCTCACGAGCTGCCCGTCGCGGGTCAGCGTGTAGCGGGAGGCGTCCTTCTCGTCGGTGAGGATGAAGCCGGAGGCGAGCGTCGATTTCGTCATCGGAACCACGTTACGCCCGCCGCGCGATCGTGTGGTCGTTTTGACACGGGCCGACACGATCGGACATAATCCCCCCATGACCACCAACGCACGCCCTTTGTCCGCCCAGGAGGCGAACGGGACTGCCGGGATGATGATGCCCGGTCGCGTTGGCATGTGTTGCCGAATGTGCAGCTGAACGAACAGCCACCCGCCCGACCCCGTCCCTCGCGATCTTCGAGGCAGGGGTCCCCGAGCATCCACCCTTTGCTCGCTTCCCGGCTCGCCCCGGTCATTCATGCAACGCATCAGAGCCCATCGGCTCACGTCCTGAGGACTTCATCATCATGTCGAACATCGCACTTCTCGAGCGTCCCGCCACCGCCCCGCTGCGCACCGTTCCCGCACGCACCGAGGCAGACGCACCGTTGAACACCGCCGCCGATCTTCCCGCCGCCCGTTCGCCGCGCGGCTTCGCCCTCTACGTCGGTCTCGACGAGATCAAGGCCGCCGAGGCCGGCGTGAGCCTTCCGCTGCTCGTCGACGCCCTCCGCCGCACGCTCGCCGAGCTCGCCCCTGGCGCCGAGACGCACGCCACGGTGGCCCTCGCCCCGCACGGCTCCGGCGGTAAGGACCTCGACGTGGTGCGTCTCGCCCTGCACGAGCCCGGCGCGATCGCCCGTACCAAGGCCGCGGCCGAGGACGACGCCGTCGACGAAGAGGGCGGCGTGACGGTCGACATCTCGCGCAAGCGCGTGCTCATCGACGGCGAGTCCGCAGCGTTCACCTACAAGGAGTTCGAGCTGCTGCAGTACCTCGTGCTCCGCGAGGGCCGCACGATCGAGCGCTCGGAACTGGTCTCGGCCCTGTGGCAGGCCCAGGACGACGAAACGCCCGGTGAGCGCACGATCGACGTGCACGTTCGCCGACTGCGCGCCAAGCTCGGCCGCTACGAGGACATCGTCCGCACCGTGCGCGGCATCGGCTACCGCTTCGATCGCCACGCCGATGTCGTCATCCGCTACGGACACGGCACCCCCTCGCCCGACCGCTTCTGACCCGCGCACCCATCGCTCTGTCGGACGCCCGACGTAGGGTGGGCGCATGACGATGACAGCGGATGCCGATGCGGCCGAGGCCGCGCGCGCTCCGCACGAGATCGTGTACCGACCGGAGCATCCGCTCGACCTGCTGCGGACCGTGGGGATGCTGCGTCGCGGGCGGAACGACCCCACGACCGTCATCGACGGCGGCGTCATCTGGCGCGCTCTGCGCACCCCCTCCGGCATCGCGACGATCGCACTCCGCGCCTCTTCGGGAGAGGTGCGGGCGACCGCCTGGGGCCCGGGAGCCGGCGATGCTCTCGACCGGGTCCCCCGGCTCTGCGGGGCCGACGACGACGCAGAGGGCTTCGATCCGACCCGGCATCCGCTGATCGCCGATGCCGCCCACCGTCACCCCGGTCTGCGGCTCACGCGTACCGACGAGGTGTTCGACGCGCTCGCATGCGCGATCATCGAGCAGAAGGTCACGGGCATGCAAGCCTTCGGGGCCTGGCGTTACCTCGTCACCCGCTACGGCGAGCGCGCCCCCGGCCCGACCCCGCGGCCGATGCACGCCGCTCCCCCGCATTCCGTCTGGCGCACGATCCCGTCGTGGATCTGGCAGCGCGCCGGCGTCGAGCCGCCGCAGTCGAAGACGCTCGTGCGCGCGGCGCAGCGCGGCGACAGCATCGAACGCGCCACGCGCGCCGCAGAGACCGGCGTCGACCGCGACCGCGTGCTCGCCAGCCTGCCCGGGATCGGCCTCTGGACCTCGGCCGAGACGCGCATCCGCGCGCTCGGAGATGCGGATGCCGTGAGCGTCGGCGACTATCACCTGGCGCACCAGGTCGGTTATGCACTGACCGGCACACGCACGGACGACGACGGGATGCTCGCGCTCCTCGCCCCGTGGGCGGGCCATCGGCAGCGGGTGCTCCGCCTCATCCACGCCAGCGGCGTGCAGGAGCCGCGCCGAGGTCCGCGCCTCGCGCCCGAGGACCACCGCGCCCGCTAGCCCTAGGCTGTGACCATGAACCCGTCTCGTCGTCGACTCGCGCTCCGCCTGATCGTCACCGTCGGCCTGCTGGTGCTGGGCGTCGTGATCGGCCTGATCTTCCAGAACGTCTGGCTCGGCGTGCTGCTCGCCGCCATCGTCTGGATCGGGTGGTTCCTCGGCTACGAGTCGCGGCGCGGGCACAACGCCGGCGTCAACGACGAGGACCACGGTATCGAGCTCTGATGCCCCTCCTCGATCATCTCGGCATCACGGTCGCCGACCTCGAACGCGGGCGCGCCCAGTTCGCCCCGGTGCTCGCCGCGCTCGGCTTCGCGATCGGTTACGGCGACGATCACTCGCTCTCCTGGAACAAGGATGACGAGACCGAGCTGATTCTCATGGCACCGCGCGACGACGACCCCGAACCGCACCGTCACGGACGCGTCGGCTGGCAGCACCTGGCGTTCGCCGTCGACTCCCGCGACGACGTCGAACGACTGCACGCCATCGCCGTCACGGCCGGCTGGACACCCGTGCGCGAGCCGAAGGAGTACCCGCGCTTCACCGAGCGGTACTACGCCTCGTTCGTCGAGGACGACGGCGGCATCCGCATCGAGTTCATGCACAACCCTCCGCGCGACGTTTGACACCCACCCCGCCCGCCCCCTAATGTTGCAAGGCTGCGCCGACCGGTGCAGCACTCAGCCGAGGAGACGACGCATGACCGCCCTGCGGAATCAGCCCATCGCCACGGTCGCAGCCCTTCCGCAGAAGCGCCACGACCGCGATGAGTCGTACCCTCCGGCGCGCGCCGTGTGACAGCATCCGCTGTCCCCTGCCCCGCACCGTCAGGTCCGGGGCTTTTTTTATGAGTGCCCGACCTGTGACTGAACATCACGAAGGAAAGGAATCATGGAGAAGCTCTCCGCGCGGCTGCTGTCGTGGGCGTCGCTGATCGACGAGAAGACACTCGATCAGGCGCACACCACGGTACGCATGCCGTTCATCCACCCGCACCTGGCACTCATGCCCGATGCGCACCTCGGCAAGGGGGCGACGGTCGGCTCGGTCATCCCGACGCTCGGCGCCATCATCCCCGCCGCCGTCGGGGTCGACATCGGCTGCGGCATGATCGCCGTCCGCACGCAGTTCACGAAGAGCGACGTCGCCGGACGCGACCTCGCGCCGCTGCGGGTGCAGATCGAGCGCGCCGTACCGCTGTCGGCCGGCCACCACAACAACAAGATCGTCGCCACCGCCGAGCCCCGCATCGCGGAGCTCGAAGCGCTCGCCGAGCAGAACGGGTTCGACCCCGAGTCCTACGCCAAGAACTGGCGACTGCAGCTCGGATCGCTCGGCTCCGGGAACCACTTCATCGAGGTCTCCCTCGACGAGCTCGACCGGGTGTGGCTGTTCCTGCACTCGGGTTCGCGGGGTGTGGGCAACCGGATCGCCGGCCACCACATCGCGGTGGCACAGCGGCTGGCGAAGCAGTGGTGGATCGAGCTTCCCGACCCCGACCTGGCCTACCTGGTCGAAGGCACGCCGGAGTTCACGCGATACATCCGGGAACTCCGGTGGGCCCAGCACTTCGCGCTGCTGAACCGGGAGGAGATGATGGATCGGGTGATCCGGCAGGTGTCCGACTTCGTCGGCGCACCCGTCGACGAGCAGGAGCGGATCAACTGCCACCACAACTTCACCGAGTCGGAGAAGCACTTCGGCAAGCGGGTGTGGGTGTCGCGGAAGGGCGCGATCCAGGCGGATGCCGGTCGGCCCGGGCTCATCCCGGGATCGATGGGCACGGCGTCGTACGTGGTCGAGGGGAAGGGTGACCCGCTGTCGCTGAACTCCTCGCCTCACGGTGCCGGTCGGGAGTACTCCCGGTCGGCGGCGCGGCGCACGTTCACCCACGAGCAGCTGCGGGAGGCCATGGTCGGGATCGAATTCCGCGACACGGATGCCTTCATCGACGAGATCCCGCAGGCGTACAAGCCGATCGATCGGGTGATGGCGGATGCCGAGAGCCTCGTGACGATCCGGCACACGCTGCGGCAGATCGTGAACGTCAAGGGGAACTGATCTCCCTGCACAGGGGGGCGTGATTCGTGGGTCATCCACGGGTCACGTCCCCGTGTAGATGTCACCCTGCGGACGCTGGCAGACTGCTCGGATGGCAGCCGGCGATCAGACGACCGGCGACGCCTCGACCTCGGCGGGACGATCCGTGAACGCCGTCTTCGGTACGAAGACGAGAGTGACGGCGGCCACCAGGGCAGTGACGCCGCACACGATCCACACGGTGAAGTACCCGGCGAGCGACCCGGCGGTGCCCTCGGCCGCCGCACCGGCCGATTCGGCCACGCCGTTCAACAGCGCGATGCCGAACACGCACGATGCGATCGCCCCGCCCACGGTCTTGACCGAGTTCGTCAGGCCGGTCGCCACGCCCGTCTGCGTGGCGGGTGCACCGGATGCCGCCGCCGCGGGAAGCGCAGCCACGAGCGCTCCGGAGCCGAGCCCGGCGATCACCATGTTCGTCACGACCTGCGCGTAGGTGTCGTGGAACGGCAGGAACAGCAGGAACCCGATCCCGACCAGGAGCGACGCGCCCATCAGCGTGAGCCGGGGCGTGGTGCGACGGGCGACCAGCGGGAACAGGAGCGCGCCGGCGATCATCGCGATGAGATAGAGCCCGATGATGAGCGAGGTCTGGAAGCCGGAGGTGCCCAGCCCGTAGCCGTGCACACCCGGGTCCGTGCGCGCGAAGGTCGACAGCGGAGCCTGCGCGCCGAGCACGCTGACGCCGAAGAGACCGGCGGTGAGGAACACCGGGCCGAGGGCCGGTGAGCGGAACATGCGCACGTCGATCAGCGGATCGTCGCGGCGGAGCTCCCAGAGCACGAACGGCACGACCAGCACGATCCCGAGCAGCACCACCGCCCACGACCACGGGTTCACGAGGCCGCCCTCGAGGCGCAGCAGGCTGAGTCCACCGGTGAAGCACACGAGGGCGAGCGAGATGAGGATGAGCCCGACCGTGTCGAACGCACCGCCCGTGGGGTCGGGCGACTCCTTCACCCCGAACAGGATGACGAAGAAGCAGACGACGATGAGGATCGCCGGCACGAGGAGCACGACCGTCAGCGGCAGCACGTCGACGAGTGCACCTCCGGCGAGCGCCCCGAGGATCGCTCCCCCCTCGAGGGCGGCGACGAGGAGACCGGCGGCCTTCGCCGTGATCGTGGAGCGCCCCTCCATCCGGCGCGACCGCGACCAGATCAGGGCGATCTCGAGCGGGAGCCAGACGACGTAGAAGCCCATGAGCGTCCACGCGACGAGGAAGACCCCGAACGAGTCGGTGAACGGCAGCACGAGTGCTGCCGCGGCGGTGAGGGCCGTCGAGATCAACAGCATCCGCTTGTGGCCGACCATGTCGCCGAGCTTCGCGAAGGCGGGCACCACCAGGGCCGACAGCATGAGCTGCGTGCCCTCGAGCCAGTTCACGTCGGCGTCGTGGATGCCGAGGTGCCGGGCGATGTCGGTGAGCATCGGGGTGTAGTAACCCTGCAGGACGCCGCTGGTGAACTCGACGAACGCGAGGTAGCCGACGACGGCGGCCAGGGTGCCCAGTGTGCGCGTGCGCGTCATCGCGACTCCTGCTTCTCGTGGGGCCCCCGGACCCATCGAGGGGCGACTGAGATCACACTAGCCGTTCGAGGAGAGCGCGATGGAACCGCTCTCCCCGCGCGAGGGCGGCGATCTCGACGTTCTCGTCGACGCCGTGGATCGATGCCCGCTGGGCGTTCGACATCTCGAGGGGAGCGAAGCGGTACACCGCCGGGGCGAAACGATGGAAGTGCCGGGAATCCGTCGCCGCCATCATCACGTACGGCACGGCCGGCACGCCCGGATGCGAGACCTCGAGCGCCTCGGCGAGCAGCGCGAACTGCGCGTTCTCGGTCGACGATTCGGGCGACGGTTCGCTCGCCTCGACGACCTCGACCTTCACGAGCGGGTCGCGCACGCGCCGACGCACGCGCAGCACCGTCTGCTGCGTCGTCTCTCCGAGCGCGATGCGCAGGTTGACGGTGGCGGACGCCTGCGACGGGAGCACGTTCGCCGCGGTCCCGCCCGACTGCATCGTGGGCGCGACGGTCGTGCGCACGAGCGCCGCCGGCTCTCCCCCGAGCGCGGCGAAGACCCGCGCCGTGAGCAGCGGCGCGGAGGCGAGCACCCGGAGCAGGTGCCGCGCCGACCCGGGCGTCTGATCGGCGAGGCGCGACAGCATCCGGAGGATCGCCGTCGACGCCCGCGGTCGGAACGTCGTGGGGCCCAGCCGATCGACCGCGCGCGCGATGCGCCGCACCGCCGTGAGGGTCGGCGGGGCGGAGGCATGACCGCCGTCCCCGCGGGCCGAGAGCCGCACGGTCATCACGCCCTTCTCGCCGACGCCGATCATCGCCGCACGCCCGGGTACGAACGGCAGGGGCGCATCGACCACCGCTCCTCCCTCGTCGACGACGAGCCAGGGAACGATGCCGCGGTCGCGCAGCACCGCGGCGATCTCCTGCGCCGCGTGCCCGTAGGTCTCCTCGTTGCCACCGAACGACAGGTAGACATCGCGCGCAGGGACGAAGCCGTCGGCGAGCAGGTTCTCGACGGCTTCGAGCACGACGATCAACGGCCCCTTGTCGTCGAGCGCGCCCCGCCCGTACACGATGCCATCGGCGATCACACCGGCGAAGGGAGGATGCGTCCAGGCATCGCTCTCGTCGACCGGGACGACGTCGTAGTGAGCCATCAGCACGACCGGCCCCTCGGATGCCTCCGCCCTCCCGCGCCAGTGGAAGAGGAGCCCGAAATCGGTGTGGCGCTCGAGCGCGAGACTCTCGTGCGTCAACGGGTACAGCTCGGCGATCAGGGCGACGAAGGCGTCGAACGGCTCCCGTCCCCGCTCTTCGAGCTCGGCCGAGACGGTCGGCAGCTGGATCATCCGCGAGAGGCGTTCATCGATGCCGGGGCGCACGGTGGGGGTCACGTTCGCCATCGTATCGACCGTGTCCGCCTTCGCAGGAGCGAGGAGGAGAATGGAGGGGTGAGCCTCTTCGCCTTCGCCCCCTCCCGTGGACCGCGTTGGCCCCTCGCCCTCCAGGCCGCGATCGGCATCGCGGCACCGATCGCCGTGTCGACCGTCCTCGGCCAGGCACCGCTCGGCTACATCGCCGCCTCCGGCGCCTTCACGGTGCTCTACGCGGGCTCCGCCCCGGTGGTCGATCGTGCGCGGGTGCTGCCGATCATCGCCGTCTCGCTGATCCTGAGCGCCGCCCTCGGCATTCTCGTCGCGGGGAACACCCTCGTGGTGAGCATCGGTGTCGTGGTGGTCGCGACCGTGAGCGCGGCTCTCGCGTTCGGCTTCCGGCTCGGCCCTCCCGGCCCCCTGTTCTTCGTGCTGGTCTACGGCCTGTCCGCCCACGTCGTCGCCTCCGGAACGATCGACCCGTTCGTCTATCTCGCAGCCCTCACCGGCGGTTGCCTGTTCTCGTACCTCGTCGCCCTCGCGCCGCTCGCGCTCCCCCGCATCCGGCGGATCCGGGCGCGCCCGCTGCGGGAGATCCTGCCCGGGCCGGCCTGGAACGCGGATTCCCGGATGCTCCTGCTCCGCGTCGTGATCGTCGCGATCGTGGGCGTGCTGCTCGGCCTCGTGATCGATCCCGATCGCACCTACTGGATCGTCGGTTCGGCCGTCGCCGTGATCGGTGTGGCCGCCGCACGACGCGCCGCCTTCCAGCGCGGGCTGCATCGGATGCTCGGCACCGTGGTCGGTGCCGGCCTCTACATCCTGCTCGCGCTGCTGCACCCGGCCGGCATCTGGCTGGCCCTGCTACTGGGGCTGCTGCAGTTCTCGATCGAGCTCGTCGTGGTGCGCCACTACGCCCTCGCCCTCGTGTTCATCACCCCGCTCGTGCTGCTGCTGACGGGCGCGGCGACCGGAAGCATCGGGTCGCTCGACGTCGCGGGCGAGCGGATCGTCGACACGATCGTCGGCGCGGTGCTCGGCGCCGCCTCGGGTGTGCTGCATCCGCGGGCGGAGGCGAGGGATGCGTGAGGGCGCGCTTCCCCTCCACCGATGACGACCTGAGCGAGTTTTCCACCGATCGTGCTGAGCGGTCTGAACAACCGTGCGAGCCTTGGCAGGATGGACGCGACGACGCACACGAGGGGGATGATCGCCATGACCGAGCCACAGATCTGAACGATGATCGGCGCATTCGCTGCGCTGATGTTCGGCATGATGACACGCAACTTCGGCCTGGACAGGGAGTGACCGACGTGATCCGGGACGGCTCGATCGACGAGTACCACGCACGCCTCGCTCCGGCCGACCGCGAGATCGCCGACCTGCTCGCCGCGGAGATCGAGCGCGGTCTTCCCGCGGCGACCGGCAAGGTCTGGCACGCGCATCCCGTCTGGTTCCTCGACGGCAATCCGATCGTCGGCTACAGCAGGCTGAAGGACGGGATGCGGCTGATGTTCTGGAGCGGGCAGTCGTTCGCGGCACCGGGTCTTGAGGCATCCGGGTCGTTCCAGGCCGCCGATGTGCTCTTGGTCGCGGCCGACGACGTCGACACCGACGCGGTCGCCGCCTGGCTCGCCGAGTCGCGCGCGATCCAGTGGGACTACGAGAACATCCGCAGGAATCGCGGCCTCGTCAAACGCACCGCGTTCTGAGCGGCGCCTCGCGACCGAGTCCTGGCGGCGGGAACACGAACCTGCGCTCGGCGGTTGCATCGGTGGAGGCATCCGCCGAGAGGAGACGCACATGGAGCTGACGCTCGTGACATCGGCGTTCTGCGGTGCGTGCGCGCGCACTCGCGCCGTCCTCGCCGACGCCGTGCGGTTCCTGCCGGATGCGACCGTGACCGAGATCGACGTGGCACGCGATCCCGACGCGGCGGAGTCCCTCGACATCCGCTTCACCCCGACGGTCATCATCCGTGCGGCGAACGGCGAGACGGTCTTCCGCGCGGAGGGCGTGCCGACCGTCCCGCAGGTGCTCACCGCCGCGGTTCGCGCTCTCCCGGCCTGAACCGGGACGCGCTCGCCGAACTCTCTTGTGCGCGGTGACGGACCGACGCAGACTGATCGTGCCTCGAACCCGGGGCATCCCTCTCGCCAGGAGCAGTCATGGCGAATCTCAACCCGTACCTGTCGTTCCGCACCGACGCCCGCCAGGCGATGGAGTTCTATCAGAGCGTGCTCGGCGGAGACCTCGACATCAGCGTGTTCGGGGACTTCCCCGACATGGTGCAGGATCCGAGTCAGAAGGACCTGGTCATGCACGCGCAGCTCACCACGCCCGACGGCCTGGTGCTCATGGCGTCCGACACCCCCGACGGGATGCCCTACGAGAAGCCCGCCGGGATCTCGGTCTCGCTCAGCGGCAACACGCAGGCGCGCACCCAAGAGGTCTGGGACAAGCTCGCCGAAGGCGCGACGATCACCATGCCGCTCGACGTTCCGCCGTGGGGCGGAACGTTCGGGATGCTCGTCGACCGGTTCGGCATCGGCTGGATGCTGCACGGCGACCCCGAGGAGTGACGCGCGTCAACGCAGGGCGTGCGCCTCGATGAACGCGCGCAGCGCGTGCTCGTCGTCGGCCATCTCGGTGACGTGCTGGGGGGCGCCGAGCATCTCGCGGAGTTCCTTCGAGTAATCGAGCTCGACACCGATGGCCTCGTTGATCGTCTCGGCGAACTTGTGCGGCTTCGCGGTCTCGAGGACGAGCATGGGCACACCCTCCTCCACGTACTGACGCGCCACCTTCACGCCGTCGGCCGTGTGCGGGTCGATGATCTCCTCGGTCGAGGCGTACACCGAACGGATGGTCTCGAGCCGGTCGGCGTGCGTCGACGTGCCGCTGACGATCCCGTACTCGAGCGCGAAGCGCGGCTGATCGCCGGCGAAGTCGAAGTAGCCCTGCTCATCGAGGTCGCGCCAGGCGCCGACGACGCGCTCGGGGTCACGGCCCACGAGCTCGAAGATGAAGCGCTCGAGGTTCGATGCCTTCGAGATGTCCATCGACGGGCTCGACGTCGCGAGCGTCTGCGCCGCGTTGCGCGGCCGGTAGACACCCGTGCGGAAGAACTCGTCGAGCACGTTGTTCTCGTTGGCGGCGAGCACGAGGCGGCGGATCGGCAGCCCCATCTGCTTCGCGAAGAAACCGGAGAGGATGTTGCCGAAGTTGCCCGACGGAACGGTGAACGACACCTCGGTCGGGCCGTCGGCATCCGTCGCCCGCAGCCACGCCCAGAAGTAGTAGACGACCTGTGCGGTGATGCGCGCGAGGTTGATCGAGTTCACGGCGCCGAGGTTCTGCGCCCGCTTGAAGTCGAGGTCTCCGGCGAGGTGCTTGACGAGGTTCTGGCAGTCGTCGAACACGCCCTCGACGGCGATGTTGTGCACATTGTCGTCGTCGAGCGAGAACATCTGCGCCCGCTGGAAGGCGCTCATGCGGCCCTGCGGCGAGAGCATGAAGACCGAGACGCGCTCCTTGCCGCGCAGCGCGTGCTCGGCGGCGGATCCGGTGTCGCCCGAGGTCGCTCCGAGGATGTTGAGCACGGATCCCTTGCGCTCCAGCGCGTACTCGAGCACCTGCCCGAGGAACTGCATCGCCATGTCCTTGAAGGCGAGCGTGGGGCCCTCCGAAAGGCCGACGAGCGTGAGACCGTCGCCGATCGAGCGCAGCGGCACCACGTTGCCCGGGAACGGCGCGTAGGCCGCCTCGGTCATCCGGGCCAGGTCTTCGCGCGGGATGTCGGTGGCGAAGAGGCCGAGCACCTCGGTCGCGAGCTGCGGGTAGGTCAGTGCCCGCCAGCGCTCGAGCGTCTCGGTGTCGACGGTCGGCATCTCGGCCGGGACGGCGAGCCCTCCGTCGGGCGCGAGGCCCTCCAACAGCGTCTCGCTGAACGGCTGCGGCTGCATGCCGCCGCGGGTGGAGATGAACTGCACGTTGGCTCCTCGGTTCGGGACTTCGGCACGTCCATTCTCGCAGGACGTCGGACGCGTCGATGACGCGATGACGGATGCCGCCGCCGGCGCCTCCGGAACGACCCGTCAGAACAGCGACGCCGGCAGCGCACCCTCGTGCTCGAGCAGCCAGCGCTTGGTCTCGAGACCGTGGCCGGGGACGCCGCCCGAATACCCGCCGAGACCGTCGCCCGCGACGACGCGATGGCACGGGACGATGAGGGGCACCGGATTGGCGCCCATGATCGATCCGATCCCCCGGGCGGGGACCTCGGTGCCGCTCCGGGCCGCGAGGCCGCCGTAGGTGAGGGTCTCGCCGTGGCCGACGGTCTCGTACAGCGCCGTCAGGACGGCACGGGTCGCGACGGTCTGCTCGCCGAGCTCGATCGGCAGGTCGAACCGCGTCAGCCGACCGGCGAAGTACGCGTCCACCTGCCCGAGGGCTTCGCTCAGCAGCGGATCCGGGCCGAGCTCGGCCCCGGCCGGGGCCTCGGTGATCCACGTCACGCGCGTGACCGCCGTGCCGTCACTGACCACTCCGATGACTCCCACCGGCGTCGGCAGCGTTCCGAACCACGACATGCCCCGGGCTCCCTCCGGCCGCAGCCCCGCAGAGGATCAGACGAGTTCGGAGACGAGGGTCTCGATCCGCGCGCGGATCTCATCCCGGATCGGGCGCACCGCGTCGATCCCCTGCCCGGCCGGGTCGTCGAGCGTCCAGTCCTCGTAGCGCTTGCCGGGGAAGAACGGGCAGGCGTCGCCGCATCCCATGGTGATGACGACATCCGATGCCTGGACGGCCTCGGTCGTGAGCACCTTCGGCTGCTCGGCGGTGATGTCGATGCCGAGTTCGCTCATCGCCTCGACCGCGACCGGGTTGATCGCGTCGGCGGGCATCGATCCGGCCGAGCGCACCTCGATGCGGTCTCCCGCGATCTCCCGCAGGAATCCTGCGGCCATCTGCGAGCGACCGGCGTTGTGCACGCACACGAACAGGACCGAGGGCTTAGCGGCAGCGGAGGTCATGATGCCAGGATAGGCGGCTCAGATCCACCCGCGCTCCTCGGCGAGGAGAACCGCCTGCTGGCGGGTCGCGACCGAGAGCTTGCCGAGGATCGCCGAGACGTGATTGCGCACGGTTCCCGGGGCGAGCGAGAGGATGCGGGCGATCTGCCCGGTCGTCTCGCCGCGCCGCCCCGCACGCAGCACGTCGAGCTCGCGATCGGTCAGCGGCGAGCGCTCGTCGCTGAGGGCATCGGCGGCGATCTCCGGGTCGACGTACTTGCCGCCGGCCGCGACCTTGCGGATGACCGCGGCGACCTCGTTCGCTCCGCGGGACTTGGGGAGGAAGCCCGACACCCCCGATGCCAGCGCACGACGCAGCACACCCGGCCGCGCGTGGCGGGTGACGACGACGCAGCGGGTCGCGATGGCGCGATTCAACCGCTCGGCGACCTGCACGCCGTCGAGGCCCGGCATCTCGAGGTCGAGCAGGCACACGTCGGGCTCGAGGCGCAGCGCCTCGGCCACCGCTTCGTCGCCGTCACCGCACTCCGCCACCACATCGATGTCGTCTTCGAGCCGCAGCAACGCGGCGAGCGCCGACCGGATCATGCCCTCGTCGTCGGCCAGCAGCACGCGGATCATCGCGCGTCCTCGGCGGGGACGGTCGCGGTGACGACGAACTCCCCGCCGTCGTCGCGCACCTCCAGCGCTCCGCCGACCTCGGCGAGACGGCGGCGGATGCCGTCGAGGCCCGAGCCATCGGCATCCGATTCCTCACCGTCCGCACGGTCGTTCGCGATCGTGTACCGCCAGTGCGAGCCGTCTCGAGCGAGGGTGAGCCGTGCCCGCGCGCCGCCGCCGTGGCGCAGGGCGTTCGTGGTCGTCTCGCGGATCACCGGCCCGAGGGCGGATGCCGGCGCGGATGCCGCGTCCGGGGCGATGCGCGCCTCGACCTCGAGGCCCGCGGCCGTGAGCAGGTCGCGGGCGTTGGCGAGTTCGTCGCCCAGCGGCACCGAGCGGAAGCGGGTGGCGAGGTCGCGCGTGCCCTGCCGTGCGTCGTCGACGCTGGAGCGCGCCGCGCGGAGCTGCTCCATGCCGGCATCCGCGTCGACGGGCATGAGTCGCTCGGCGAGTTCGAGCTGCAACGCGATCACCTGCAGATGGTGCCCCTGCAGGTCGTGCACGTCGGTGGCGACGCGCAGACGCTCCTGGGTGGCCGCGAGCCTGACCTCGGAGGCTCTGGCGCGGTCGAGCGTGTTCAGCACATCCCACCACCACAGCGTGCTCACCGTCATGATCGGCAGGAGCGCGGTGTAGAAGATCGGCATCCACCACACGGCTGCCGCCTCGTCGTGCGCATCGATGAATCCGAGCGCCCCCATGACCAGCACCGCCGCGATGGTCACGCGGTACCGCACACCGGCCGGCCAGTTCAGCAGCGCGAGCGACTGGACGATGGGCATGAGCGCGAGCTGCCAACTGCCCAGCGCGATGCCCGCGACGACGCCGAACGCCACCGCGACGGTCATCGGCAGGAGGATGCTCCGCCATGCGACGCCGGGCTCGGCATCGACGCGGTGCCGGTAGTCGCGCAGCAGGAGCGCGGTGGACGCCCACCAGATCAGGCCACCGATGGCCACGATCATGCCGGGCACGATGCTCTCGGGCTCGGCGAACGCGAGCACCGTCCAGAAGAACACCAGCATGAGTTCGAGGAACAGCACACCCGACACCGTGTACCACCAGGTGGCGATGATGCCGCGCGCGAGTTGGCGGGCTCCGGGTGTCGAGGGGGTGCTCACCCCACCACCCTAGAGCCGTGACAGTTGTCACCCCTCGGTCGTGCGGAGCGCGTGGATTCCGGTGACACCGCGGCACTGCCGCGATCGGGCCCCAGCGGGTGAACTGGATGCATCGCAACGGAGAGACCGTTGCCGCACAGACCCGGAGGACACCATGAACCTCATCGAGACCTTCCAGAACCTGGTCGCCCAGGTGCCCGAGCTCGTTCAGCCGCTCATCGTCGCCCTCGCGGGCGCCGTCCCGTTCATCGAGGGAGAGGGCGCCGCCTCGATCGGCATCATCGGCGGCATCCATCCCGTCGTCGCCGCCATCGCGGGCATCGTCGGCAACTTCCTCTGCGTGCTGGTGCTCGTGCTCGCCAGTTCCGGCGCACGGCAGGCGATCGTGCAGCGCAACCGCTCCCGTCAGCTCGTCGCGGCCGGCGGCGACGCAGCGGCGATCGAGACGCCGGAGGCGGCGAGCCCGCGCAAGCAGAAGTTCCAGAACGCTCTCGAGCGTTACGGCGTTCCCGGGGTGAGCCTGCTCGGCCCGCTGCTGCTGCCGACGCAGTTCACGGCGACGATGCTCGCCGCGACCGGCGTGAGCAAGACACGGATCCTCTTCTGGCAGGGACTCGCGATCGTCGCCTGGACCACGCTCCTGACGATCATCGTCGGCGGCGCCGTGCACGTGATCGCCTGACGCGAGATCTCCGGAGGGAGATGAGGGGCGGCATGTGGGGACCGCCGCCCCTCGGGTGTGGTGCCCGAAGCACCGACGTGATCGGGGAGATCACTTGAGGGCCCTGGGGAAGGGCCCGTCGATTACAACGAGGGGCGTCGGAGAATCTGACGCCCCTCGTTCGCGGCGTTTCGGCGACCTGACAGAATGGACGCGTGCACCCGTCCAGAAGACCCGCCGTCCTGCGCGGGTTCGCGGCATCCGCCGTGGCGATCTTCGTCGCACTGGCCGGGCACGTCACCGCCGGCGGGGCGATGCCGGGACCGCTCGGAATCATCGTGCCGTGGGTGCTCTCGTTCATGGTGTGCGTCCTCCTCGCCGGCCGCCGGCTCTCGGTCATCCGGTTGAGCATCTCGGTGGCGGTCAGCCAGTTCCTCTTCCACACGCTCTTCGTGCTCGGCACGATCACGCCGTCGGGCGTCGTCGCCCCGCACGTGCACGGTGCCCCGCTGGTGCTCCCGGCCGCGGGCGCGATCCCGGATGCCGTCGTCGCCGACGGCACCATGTGGATCGGACACGTGGTCGCCGCCGCCCTCACGATCGCCGCTCTGCACCGCGGCGAAAGGCTGCTCCTCGGTCTGCGCGATCTCGCGCAGCAGAGCATCCGCTGGGTGCGGCGCCGCGTCGCCTCGGCGGCCTTCGTGGCACCCGCGCGCCCGCTCGCGGCGCCTTCCGTCTTCTCCTCCCCCGTCGCCCTGCGCGATGCCCTGCTGCTGTCGACCCTGCGCGGTCGAGCGCCACCTCTCTCCCCCGCGATCTGATCCGCGCCTGCGGCCTCTGTGCCGTCAGGCGATCACGCCTGCGCCGGCACGCTGCCGCGCGGGCATCCGAACGCACATGCGGCGTCGGCTTCCCGGCGCCCGTTGAGAGGTCTGTCATCCATGTCCCCTGCCCGCAGATTCGCGGTCGGGATGGCGGTGGCGGCTGTCGCGGTGTTCGCGACGGCCGTGCCGGCATCCGCCCATGATTCGCTCGTCCACAGCACGCCCGAAGCCGACGAGAGTCTGGCCACGGCGCCCGAGAGCATCACCCTGACGTACTCGGGCGAGCTGCTCGTGCTGGGCGATTCCACCCAGGGCGCGGTCGTGCTCGTGATCGACGAGAGCGGTCGCGATTGGGCGACCGGCGACGTGGAGGTCTCGGGTAACACCGTCACCGCCACGGTCGAGCCCGGAATGCCCGACGCCGGGTACCAGGTGCGCTGGCAGGTGGTCTCGGAGGACGGGCATCCGATCTCGGGCATCGTCCCGTTCACGATCGGCGACGCCGAACCGATGACGGCGACGCAGGCACCGACGGATGCCGATGCTCCCTCGTACGTTCCGGACGCCTCGGATCCCACGGGTCAGTCCACTGATGAGACCGACGGCGGCCTGCGGTTGCTGCTCGTCGGCGGCGCGGGTGCGGCGATCGCCGTCGTCGCCCTCGTCCTGTATCGAATCCTCCGCCGTCCGAAGACGGCACCCGCCGCGTCCGCCGAGGGCGACGCCGCGGAAGAGAAGTGAAAGGCATTTCCATGAACACCCCCACGAAGAACCTGTCCCGTCTGACCGCGCTCGTCGCCGTCTCGCTGCTCGCCCTCACGGGGTGCGCCGCTGCCGAGACGCCCACCGAGGCGGCCCCCGCGGGCGAGACCGTCACCATCGAGGACGCCTGGGTCAAGGCCACCGACGAGGACATGTCGGCGGCCTTCGGCACGCTGACCAACAGCGGCACGGATGCCGTCACGATCGTGTCGGCCGAGACCGACGCCGCCGGCATGGTCGAGCTGCACGAGACCGTCGAGAACGAGGCCGGCGAGATGGTCATGCGCGAGATCGAGGGCGGGTTCTCGATCCCCGCCGGCGGTTCGCTGGAACTCGTGCCCGGTGCCGACCACATCATGCTGATGGGGCTCACGGGCGCCCTCAGCGCGGGCGACGAGGTCACCGTCACCCTCACGTTCTCGGACGACTCGACGTACGCCTTCACCGCTCCGGTGAAGGACTACTCGGGCGCCAACGAGAACTACGAGGGCGACGAGGGCGACGACCACGAGGGCATGGACCACTGATGCCCCCGCGCACCGAGGGTGCGCGCTCCGATCGCTCCGGGTCGACCCGGCGGCAGTTCCTCCTCGGAGGGGCTGTCGCCGGTGTCGGCGCGGTCGCGGCGATCGGGGTCGACTACGCCCTGAACCGGCAGGACGCCGGCACCGCAGCCCCCGCTTCGACGCCGATGAACGGCGAGGAGGCCGTGCCGTTCCACGGCACGCATCAGGCCGGGATCGACACCGCCGCGCAAGCGCACGGACTGTTCCTCGCCCTCGACCTGCTCGACACGACGGATCGCGACGGCCTCACCCGGCTGCTGCGCATCCTCACCGATGACGCCGCCCGCCTCACGCAGGGGAAAGCGGCGCTCGCGGACTCCGAACCGGAGCTCGCCGCTGCGCCCGCACGCCTGACCGTCACGTTCGGGTTCGGCCCGGGCCTCGTCGCACGCGCGGCGGGCGTGGCGCCGGAGTGGCTCGCTCCCCTGCCGGCGTTCTCGATCGATCGCCTGCAGCCGGAGTTCTCCGACGGCGACCTGCTGCTGCAGATCGCCGCCGACGATCCGCTCACGGTCGCGCACGCGGCGCGGATGCTGTTGAAGGACGCCCGCAGCTTCGCGTCGCTGCGCTGGAGCCAGCAGGGCTTCCGCCGCGCGTACGGCACCGAGCGTTCGGGCACGACCATGCGCAACCTGTTCGGCCAGGTCGACGGCACCGCCAACCCCGAACCGGGCACGACCGAGTTCGACTCCGTCGTGTGGGTCGAGGACGGATGGATGGCCGGCGGCACCGGTATGGTCGTGCGCCGTACGCGGATGGACCTCGACAAATGGGATCGCCTGGATCGCAGCGGGCGCGAGGCATCCGTCGGCCGCACACTGGCGAACGGCGCACCGCTCACCGGCACGCAGGAGTTCGACGAACCGGACTTCGACGCGACCACGGCGGTCGGTTTCCCCGTGATCCCGCAGTTCGCGCACATGCGCCGCGCCCGCGGCGACGACGGCGAGAAGATCTTCCGTCGCGCCTACAACTACGACGAGCGTCCGGCAGGCGCGAGCGTGTCGGAGTCCGGCCTGATCTTCGTGTCGTTCCAGGCCGACATCGATCGGCAGTTCACGCCGATGCAGCAACGGCTCGCCGACCTCGATCTGCTCAACGAGTGGACGACGCCGATCGGCTCGGCCGTGTTCGCGATCCCGCCCGGATGCCGCGAGGGCGGCTTCATCGGCGAGACGCTGCTGGGCGGCTCGTCGTGACGGTCACGGAGGCCGCGCCGCCGGCCGCCTCCCGACCGGGCCGCGCGAAGAAGCCCCGGTGGTTCGGAGCCCTGATGCTGCGGTTGCACTTCTTCGCCGGCATCCTGGTGGGGCCGTTCATCCTGGTGGCGGCGCTGAGCGGTGCGCTCTACGCGCTCACGCCGACGCTCGAGCAGGTCGTCTACGCGCACGAGCTGCACGCGCCGGCATCGTCGACGTCGCTCACCCTCGCCGAGCAGATCAGGATCGCCGAGGAGCACGTCGGTGAGGAGGCGACGCTGTCGGCGGTGCGCCCCGCGCCCGAGCCGGGTGACACCTCGCGCATCCTGTTCGCGCAGGACGGGCTCGCCGCGAGCGAGTCCCGCGCCGTGTTCATCGACCCCGGTACGGGCGAGATCCACGGAGACCTCACCGTCTACGGCACGAGCGGGGCGCTGCCGCTGCGCACCTGGATCGACAACCTGCACCGCAACCTGCAACTCGGCGAGATCGGCCGATACTACAGCGAGCTCGCGGCATCGTGGCTGGGGATCGTCGTCGTGGCGGGCCTCGCGCTGTGGATCATCCGCATCCGCAAGGCGCGCGCGAAGCGCGATCTGCTGCGGCCGAACCCGACGCACACCGGGTATCGGCGGGTCTTCGGCTGGCACGCGTCTCTCGGGGTCTGGGTCGTGCTCGGAGCGCTGTTCCTCTCGGCCACCGGCATCACCTGGTCGCAATTCGCCGGCGCGAACGTCTCGAGCCTGCGCGCCTCGCTCGACTGGGGCACGCCGCAGCTCACGACCGCGCTCGACGGAGCGGATGCCCCGGCCGACGAGCACGCCGGGCATCACGGGGCGGTGTCCGCTCCGACCGGTGCGGCGAATCCCGCCACCTTCGATGCGGTGCTCGCGATCGCGCAGCGCACCAACGTCGACACCGGGCTCGTGGAGATCACCCCTCCCGCCGCGCCGGGCTCGGCGTGGGTCGTGCGCGGGATCAAGACGAGCTACCCGACCGAGGTCGACTCGGTCGCGATCGACGGCACGACGATGCAGGTCGTCGACCGGGTCGACTTCGCCGAGTTCTCACTGCCGGCGAAGCTCGCGCGGTGGGGCATCGACCTGCACATGGGAGTGATGTTCGGTCTCGCGAACCAGATCGTGCTGTTCGTGATCGCCCTCGCGATCGCCGGGATGGTCGTGCTCGGGTACGTGATGTGGTGGAAGCGGCGACCGCCGCGCTCGGCACGGAGGTTCGGGGGCTCACCACCGCCGCGCGGGGTGCTGCGCGACGCCCCGTGGTGGGGGCTGGCGGCCGTCGCGGCGGTCGGCGCGGTGGTGGGACTGTGGCTCCCGTTGGTCGGCTGGACCCTCGTGGGGTTCGTGCTGATCGACGTCGTCGCGGGACTCCTCTCGCGACGTTCGGCGTAACCGCGGCATCCGCGCTTCGGGATCCCGGGGAACGGCGGCCGCGTAGGTTGGGGGAATGGATGCTTCCGATCTGCGCGGCCGCACGATCCTCGTCACCGGAGCGAACGCCGGCATCGGCTACTGGTGCGTCGAGCAGCTCGCGACCCGCGGGGCGCGGGTACTGCTCGGATGCCGCTCCGCCGAGCGAGCGGCGACGGCGGTCGACGCCGTTCGCACCCGGGTGGCGGACGCCGATCTGCGCGTGCTGCCCCTCGACCTCGGATCGCTCGAGAGCGTCGCGCAGGCGGCATCCGGCATCGGCGAAACACTCGACGCCGTGATCTGCAACGCCGGCGTGAAGGCGGCGACACCCGATGCCCGCACCGCCGACGGGCTCGACCTCATGGTCGGCACGAACTTCCTCGGTCACTTCGCCCTGATCGCACAGCTTGGCCGAGCACTTGCGCCCGACGCCCGGGTCGTGGCGGTCGGCTCACTCGCGCACCGTTTCGCGCAACTCGATCCCGCGCGCATCACCGCTTCCTGGCGCGGATCGTCACTGCGTCAGTACGGCCGCTCGAAAGCGGCGCTCATGGCGTTCGCGTTCGAACTCGACCGCCGGTGGTCGGGATCCGGGCGCTCGGCGCTCTGCGCGCATCCGGGCTACGCGGTGGACCCCCTCACGCCCGAACGGCCCGGTCTCGCCGCCGGCTCCCGCCTCGTGCGGGCGCTGGCCCGTCCGACGCGCGCGCTCGTGCAGGGGAAGGACGCCGGCGCTCTGCCGATCGTTCACGCGTCGACGGCGACGGATGCCACGGGCGGCGACTACTGGGGGCCGGGTGGGCTGCTCGAGTTCCGGGGGGCGCCGAAGCGAGTCGCCGCCTCGGATGCCGTGCGCTCACCCGCGACGGGGGCGGCGCTGTGGTCGGCCGCCGAGGCGGCGACCGGGGTCGTCTTCCCGGCCTGAACGATCAGCCGGCGGGCGGGATCAGCCGGCGAGCTCCGGGATGACGATGTTGACGGAGTACGACGACCCTTCGACCTCGGAGATCGTGACGGTCGCGGCGTACTGATCGCCGCCCTGGATCGCGGTGCACTCGAGACTGTAGCCGTTGGACACCTCGTGCGATCCGCCCGGGCAGAGCACGCTCGGGCTCGGGAGCACGCCCGCGTCGGTCAGCGCCCGCGCAGCGGTGACGCCGATCTCCTCGGCGGTCAGCGTCAGGGTTCCACCGGTGTCGGTCGCGGGGCTCTCGCTCGGTTCGGGTGCGGGAGCGTTGTTCGGGGCATCCGCGACCTGCACCGAAACCGTGACGTTCGTGCCGTCGACCTTCGTGAGGGTGACGTCGGCGTCGAACTCAGCACCGCTGGCCGGATCTGTGAGAAGGCACGGCACGACCGAGTCCTCCTTCAGGGGAATGCTGTCGTCGCCGCAGTCGATCTCGGGGCGCTGGCCGATCTCGCCCTCGAGCGCGTCCTCCGCGAGCGTCGCGATGTCGTCGGGCGACGCGGTGGCGGATGCCGAGAAGGTGCAGCCCGTGAGCGCCGTGGCGAGAAGGCCGGCAGCGGCGGCGAGAATGGCCAGTCGAGAAGTGCGCATGGAAGTGTCCCCCGTATCGATGTCCCGGCCAGAGTATCGGCACGCCGGGTGGACGTCGCGTTCCCTCGCCCGGCGCCCCGGCATCCGTTCGACACTCGCCGAGCCACCCCTCGACGACCGAGCGACCCCTTTCCGCACCGCCCGCAGAGGGGTGGCTCGCGCAGAAAGGGGTGGCTCGGCGAGAGGTGGCTCGGCGACGGCGCGGCGAAGGTCAGACGGCCGGGGCCGGCTCCTCCTCCTCCTCCTCCGCGCGCGGGGTCACCCTTACGCGCGCGATTCGGCGGCGGTCGAGCTCGGCGACCTGGATCGTCGCGCCCGGCACCTCGACCGTGTCGCCGACGACGGCGAGGCGTCCGAGCTGTTCGGTGATGAACCCGGCGATCGTGTCGGACGAACCGCGGGGCAGCTCGAGACCCGTCGCCTCCTCGAAGTCCTGCAGGTTCAGACGGCCGTCGATCGCTCCGCCCGGGAGATCCATCTCGGCGGTGTCGTACTCGTCGAAGATCTCGCCGACGACCTCCTCGACCAGGTCTTCGAGCGTGACGAGCCCGTCGGTGCCGCCGTACTCGTCGACGACGACCGCGATGTGGTGCCCGTCGGCGCGCATTCGCGTGAGGGTCGGCAGCACCCGGGCGGTCGACGGGATGTACGGGATGTCACGCAGCAGCGTCTGCACGGGACGCGACGGATCGTCGCCCGCCGCCTCGAACAGGTCGCGTACGTGCACGAAGCCGATGATGTCGTCGATCGACTTGTCGGCGACGGGGTAGCGCGAGAACGGCAGATCGCGCACCTGGGCCATCGCTTCGGCTGCCGTCGCGGTCTCGTCGAGCGCGACGACCTCGGGGCGGGGCCGCATGACCTCGCTGATCTGACGTCCGCGCAGCGAGAGCACGTCGTCGAGGATGCGGCGCTCGTCATCGGGGAGACCCTGATGCGAGGCGACGATGTCGCGCACCTCCTCGTCGCTGAGCTCTTCACCGGTCTTGTTCGGGTCTCCGCCGAGCAGACGCACGAGCGCGTTCGTCGACACCGACAGCAGCCAGATCACCGGCCGCATGACGATCGCGAAGCCGTTGAGCGCGGGCGCCACGGCGTACGCGAACTGCGCATTGCGCTGGATCGCGAGGCGCTTGGGCACCAGCTCGCCGAGCACGAGCGACAGGTAGGCGATCACGAGCGTCAGCGCGATCGTCGCGATCGTGAGAGAGATCGCCGGATCCAGACCCCACGACTCGAACAGCGGCGCGACGGACGGCGCGATCGAGGTCGCTCCGTAGGCCGCCGATGCGAAGCCGGCCACCGTCACGCCGATCTGCACCGCGGAGAGGAAGGTGTTGGGGTTGCGGGCCAGAGCCGCGACCTTCGCCCCGCGCTTGCCGCGCAGGCCGATCGCGTTGATCTGGCTCTCGCGCAGCGTGACGAGCGCCATCTCCGTCGCTGCGAAGACACCGCCGATCAGGACGAACGCGAAGACCAGGGCGATGTTCCAGAGCAGGTCGCCCATCAGCGGGTCACCTGCTCGGTGCGGGGGTGCGCGCCCGGGGTGAACCGGGCGCTCGTACTGTCAGAGTCCGAAGAGTCAGAACAGTGGGCGTTCAAGGAGATCTCCTTATTTGTCGGTGTTCTCGGTGGCGGAGGCGACGGCCGCGGGATCGCGGCGCGTCTTGAGGAGACTGGCGACGGTGGCGACTGCGATGGTCGCACCGATGAAGAGCAGCGAGAACCAGATCGGGATCTCGGGCGCCCAGAGCACGGGCTCGCCGCCGTTGATGAAGGGCAGCTCGTTGACGTGCAGGGCGTGGAAGACGAGCTTCACGCCGATGAAGGCGAGGATGACCGCGAGGCCCTGCGCCAGGTAGACGAGACGCTCGAGCAGGCCGCCGATGAGGAAGTACAGCTGGCGCAGACCCATGAGCGCGAAGGCGTTGGCGGTGAACACGATGTACGCCTGGTCGGTGAGTCCGTAGATCGCGGGGATCGAGTCGACGGCGAACACGAGGTCGATGAAGCCGATCGCGATGATCGTGAGCAGCATCGGGGTCACGAAGCGCTTGCCGTTCTTGACGACCGTGAGCTTGTCGCCGTTGTACTCGTCACTGACCGGCAGGTGGCGGCGCACGAACCTCATGAACCGACCGTTGGCGGGGTCGCTCTCGTGGTTGCTGAACGCCTGACGGTAGGCGAGCACGAGCAGCAGCGCGCCGAACAGGTAGAAGATCCACGAGAAGTTCTCGATGAGCGTCGCGCCGACGGCGATGAAGATGCCGCGCAGGATCAGGGCGATCACGATGCCGATCATCAGCACCTTCTGCTGGTACTTCTTCGGCACGGCGAACCCGGTCATCACGATGAGGAAGACGAACAGGTTGTCGATCGACAGCGCCTTCTCGGTCAGGTACCCGGCGAAGTACTCACCGCCGTAGGTCCATCCCGACACGACGCCGATGCCGATGCCGAAGAGCAGCGCGAGGCTGATGTAGAAGATCGACCAGCGGGCGGACTCGCCGATCGACGGTTCATGAGGTGTGCGCACGTGCGCGAAGAACTCGTACACGAAGAACGCGATCGTCACGGCGATCGTGATGATCCAGATCAGGGGGGTGACATCCATGAGGACTCCAGACTCGGCGTATGCGGCAGCAGCGCCAAAGTCTTCTCCATTCCTTCGATCAGGAACCGGCGGCCCGGGATGCGAACGCATCCGTAATGACGAAACCACCGTGGCGGAGTACTCCCCTTGGTGAGATCAGTCTAGAGCATGCGGACGGATGCTTTCTGACGAGGTGCCCTGAGCGGTGGAATTATCGCGCCACCTCTCGCGTTAGTTGAAATGTCAATCAACCGAAAGAAGCACCATGCTGATCGCCTACTGGATCGTCGCCGGCATCCTCGCCCTCGCCTATGTCGCCGCCGGAGGAATGAAGGTCGTGCAGCCGCGCGAGAAGCTCGCCGCCGCCGGCCTCGCCTGGGCACCCGACTTCCCCGCGTGGTCGGTGAAGGCCATCGGCGCATGAGCCTGACACCTGCGGCCGGCGCGTGGCGCGCGGCATCCGTCTCGACCGCCGGCGCGGCACCCGATGACACGCGCATGGACACCGTCGAACTGCTCGTGCGCGATCTCGACGCCATGACCGCGTACTACCAGCAGGCCGTCACGCTCGACGTGCTCGACCAGTCCGGTGCCACGGCCACCCTCGGCCGAGGCACGCAGAAGATCATGCGGCTCCGCCAGGAGAAGGAGCTGCCGAACGCGAATCCGCGCGGCGCAGGGCTCTATCACACGGCGATCCTGTTCCAGGATCAGCACCAGCTCGCGGCATCCCTCCTGTCGATGGCCGAGCGCGTTCCGCAGACGTTCACCGGCTCGGCCGACCACCTCGTCAGCGAGGCGTTCTACTTCACCGACCCCGAGGGCAACGGCCTCGAGCTCTACCACGACCGTCCGCGCGACGAGTGGACGATCCTGCCCGACGGCGGGGTGCAGATGGCCTCGCTCGCCCTCGACCCGAACGCGTTCCTGCAGCAGTGGCTGACGACGGATGCCTCGACGTCGGGAGACACGGCTGCGATCGGTCACGTGCACCTGCAGGTGGGAGACATCCCCTCGGCGAAGGCGTTCTACGCCGGAGTGCTGGGGTTCGATGTGACGGCCGATCTCGGCAGCGCCCTGTTCGTCTCGGCGGGCGGCTACCACCACCACATCGGCATGAACACCTGGCAGAGTGCCGGCGCCGGCCCGCGGGCCGCCTCGCTCGGCCTCGGCGATGTGCGCATCGTGGTGCCCACCCGCGACGACGTCGAGGCGCTCGCCGACCGCATCCGCTCGCACGGCGTCGACGGCGCCGACGATGGACACACGCTACGCCTCGCCGACCCGTGGGGCACGCGCCTGGTCATCACGCCGGACGCCGCCTGACGGCATCCACACAAAGAGGAAAGGGGCGCGGGCGGCACACACTCCACCCGCGCCCCTGGTCTCATCGGGCTACCGCGTCACGTACGACAGGCTGTCGAAGCGGAGCAGGTCGCCCGAGGTCTTCACGATCTTGATCGTGTGATCCCCCTTCTTCACGTCGTCGAGCGTGAAGAGCACCTGCTGCGTGAGGCGGGTGTCGCTGTGCAGGTCGACCGTGTCGACGAGGTTGCCGTCGAGGTAGATCTCGGCGGTGCCCTGATCGGGTCCGGTCGCGCCGGTCAACGTCAGCTTCTTGCCGCTGAACGTGAACGAGACCGCCGCTCCGTCGTCGGCCGTGGCGTGCACGTCGTCGCGGTGGTCGCCGCGGAACCGTAGCTCGAGCCCGGTGTCGCCATCCGGCAGCGCCGCGAGGAACCCGCTCGCGAAGGTGATCTCGTCACCCGCGATCGTGTAGTCCGTGCCGTCGGTGAGCGGCGTGCCGTCGCGCGAGATGCTCTGCAGCTCGCTCGGGTCGCGCAGCAGCGTGACGACGGCATCCGCCGGGGCCGCCCGGTCGAAGGCGAGGTGGTCGACGTCGATCACGCCCTCCTGCACGATGTCGAGGCGGTCGTTCAGCATGAACTGGCCCGACTTCTTCACGACGCGCAGAGTGTGCGAACCGTTCGGAAGATCGCGCACGCTGTAGACCTGCTGCTGCACCCCGCGGCCCTCGGCCTGGAAGGTGTCGACCGTGTCGACGAGCACGCCGTCGAGGTAGACCTCGGCCTCCCCCTGCGAGGAGTGCGTCTCGGTGAACCAGTCGATCCCGGTGCCGACGAACGAGTACTCGAACGCCGACCCGTTGGCCTCGCTGTAGTGCACGTCGTCCTGGTAGTCGCCCATGCCGCGTCCACCGCTCTGACTCCACGTACCGCTGTAGACGATGCCGGGGTCGTTGTTGTTGATCGTGCGCACGTTCGACGGGCCGGGCTCGGGAGCCGTGCCGCCCTGCGACGAGTCGAACGACGAGACCGTCAGGGCCTGGGCGCGGGCGGGCACCTCGGCGCCGCCGTTGCGCGTCCATGCGCCCTCGTAGGTGAGCCGTGCGTCGTCGTCGTTGAGGGTGAGCGTGCTGTTCTTCGCCGGCGTGAAGGTGAACAGGCGGGTGCCGTGCACGGGCACGTCGGTCGCGACGAACTCGCCGGTCGCCTTGCCCAGGTTCTTCTTCTTCCAGAGGTCGCGCACCTTGACCTCGCCCTCGACGCCGAGGTCGGCGAGCGAGACCGTGATGTCGGCATCCGTGCGTCCGAGGTTGAAGACCGCGACCGTGACGGAGCCGTCGGGGTTGGTCGAGAACCACGTCTGGCGCGACGAGCCGGTCGAGACCGGGTGCGCGGGGCGCCCGGCCTGGTTGACCGCGATGACCTCGTCGTTGGTGAGCAGCTCGAGGCCGTAGGCGTCGAGGTTGGTCATGTCGTTGCCGAGGTACATCGGCACCGACGACACCGCCCAGAACGTGGCCGCGGTGCGGCGCTCGTCCTTGGTGAGGCCGTCCATCTTGCCGTTGCCGACGTTCAGCGAGTCGAAGTCGTTCCATCCCGAGTTCGGCCCCGCGTGCCGCCACCATTCGGCGGCCTTCGGGAAGAGCCGGGCGATGTTGTCCCACGTGGTGAGAGCTTCGTTCTCGCAGTAGCACTCGACGTCCCAGTCGATGCGCCAGCCGTCGGCGTGCTCCTTCCAGTAGTCGGCGTAGCGGATGTCGAGCGCCCAGGAGAGCTCGAACCAGATGTTGTTGCGCTTCAGCGCCTGCGACCATGCGGCGACGTCGTCACGGGCGTCGAGCGAGAGGTCGCCGACGCCGGAGCCGGGGGTCACGCTGTCGAACTTGACGAAGTCGATGCCCCACTCGCCGAGCATGTCGGCGATCGAGTCGATGTAGGCCTGGCCGCAGGGGGTGGAGAAGTCGATGCGGTGGCCGATGCCCCAGTAGTCGGCCTGCTGCAGCGGCCGCTTGACGACGTCGGCGGTCGTGCACTCGGGGGCCCCGTAGACGGGGTACGCGGCTTCGTAGACCGATTCGGAGATGCCGGGGATGAAGTAGAGGCCGATCTTCTGGCCGTTGCCGTGCACGTGATCGATCACGGCCTGCAGGCCGTTCGGGTACAGCGTCTCGCTCGGGATCGGGCGGCCGTACTCGTCGTTGCTGCCGTTCCAGCCGGCGTCGATGTTGATGTACTCGTAGCCGTGGCTCTGCAGCTTCTCGTGCATGGCGTCGGACTGCGCGATGATCTGGTCGGCGCTGATCCAGGCCTGCCCGTTGCCGGCGTAGACCTGCATGCTGTAGCTGCTCCAGCCCATGTAGGGCTTGTCCGCGAGGGACTCCTCGTCGGTGTTCGTCGCGGCGACGACGCTCGTCGCGAGTGCCGCCGTGACCGGGGTCGCGGAGACCTCGGTGGCGGATGCTGCGGATGCCGTGGCGGCACCTGCTCCGAGCACGAGTGCGCTGACGGCGAAGCCCGCCGCCCATCGCAACCGTGTTGTCGAACGGATGGTGTCGAACATGATTTCCTCTCGGTGGTTTCGACGGTGAAACCCCAGGCGCTCCGTCGCGTTGTCCCCAGGAAAGAACCGGACCCAACGGCCCGGCCAATTACTTGACACCGGTAATTAATCATGAATACGCTGAGACCGCAAGCAAACATCCGAGGTTTTGACAGGAAGATCGATGTCGCTCTCCGCAGCAGAAAACCCCTCGTCCGCCGCCGGAAATCTCCGGCTCTCGTGGGCTGCCCCGGCGACCCGATGGGAGGAAGCGGCCCCGCTCGGCAACGGGCGGATCGGCGCGATGGCCTTCGGCGGCGCCGACGCGCGCTACGCCCTCAACGACTCCACTGTGTGGTCGGGGACGCCCGACGGACCCGCCCGCGCGCTGCGCGATGTGATCGCCGCGGGCGCGGGCCCCGCACGCCTGGCCGAGGTGCGCGCGGCGCTCGACGCCGACGACGTGCGCCGCGCCGAAGACCTCCTCATGGCGTTCGAGGGACCCTACTCGCAGGAGTACCTGCCGCTCGGCGACCTGCACGTGCGGATCACGGATGCCGAGCCGGACGACCCCGCGCGCATCCTCGACCTCGACGACGCCGTGCTCCTCGAGACGCTGCGCATTCCCGGTGGCACGCTGCGCCGTCGATCGTGGGTCTCGGCCCCCGCGCAGGCCCTCGTGATCGAGATCGAGGCCGACGCCGAGTTCACGGCATCCGTCGCGCTGACCACTCCCCTGCACACCGATGGCCTCGTCGTCCGCGACGGCGGGATGACGCTCGGCGTCGTGGCCCCCATCGATGGAGCGCCTCTGCACGAAGGACCGCTGCAGACGCCGCTGCGGTACGCCGACGACGAGGGCTACGACGCCTTCGCCGCGGCATCCGTCGCGTGGCGCACCGACGGCCGTGTCGAAGTGACCGCCGACGGTGTCGCCGTCCACGGCGCCCGGCGCCTGCTGATCTTCCTCTCCTCCTCGTCTCGCGCCGCGTCGTGGTGGGCCGGCGCGAGCGAGGAGGAGTGGCGGAACGTCTCGCGCGAGACGATCCGGAACCGCGCGGCGGAACAGGCGGATGCCGCCGCTCGCCGCGAGGCATCCGCACTGTTCGACGAGCACGTCGCCGACCGACGAAAGCTGACGCGCGCGCGGTTCGCGATCGGCGGGCGGCGCGAGGGCACCTGGGACGTCGAGCGCGACCTGCTGCGCGGCGACGACCTCGCCCTCAAGACGACCGTGATCGCCGAGTTCGGCGCGTATCTGCTCGCCTCCTGCTCGCGCGCGGGCAGCCCGGCCGCGAACCTGCAGGGGATCTGGAACGCCGAGCTGCGCCCGGCCTGGTCGTCGAACTACACGATCAACATCAACACCGAGATGAACTACTGGGCGGCTCCCGTGCTCGGCCTCGACGACTCCTTCGAGCCGCTGCTCGCGCTCGTCGAGAAGCTCGCCGAGAACGGCGCCGACGTCGCCCGCGAACTCTACGGCGCGCGTGGCTGGGTCGCCCACCACAACAGCGACGTGTGGGGCTGGGCGCTGCCGGTCGGCGACGGTCACGGCGCCCCGAGCTGGGCGATCTGGATGATGGGCGGCGTCTGGCTGACCCACAACCTCTGGGACGCCTACGAGTTCGGTGGCGACCGCGACCTTCTGCGCGCCCGCATCTGGCCCGTGCTGCGCGGCGCCGTCGAGTTCACTCTCGACTGGCTCGTGCCCGACGCCGACGGACGCCTGCGCACGTCCCCCTCCACCTCCCCGGAGAACTCCTTCTTCGCCTCGGACGGCGAGGGCACCGCGATCGGCCTGACGTCGGCATCCGATCTGCTGCTGGTGCAGGGCCTGCTCGAACGCGCCCTCCAGGCGATCGACGCCCTCGACCTCGACGACCCGACGCTCGCGGCCGAGATCACGAGCGCGCTCGGTGCCCTCGCCCCGGTCGGCATCCGTGCCGACGGGCGCATCAGCGAGTGGTCGGCCGACGTGGTCGAGGTCGAACCGCTGCACCGCCACCTCACCCCCGTGCTCGGCATGTATCCGCTCGAGGTGACGACGCGCGAACGCACCCCCGAGTTGTTCGATGCCGGCATCCGCCTGCTCGACGCGCGCGGCCCCGGAGCGATGGGGTGGTCGTGGGCGTGGAAGATCGCGCTCCGCGCCCGCATCGGCGACGGCGAGACCGCCGCTTCGCTGCTCGACGAGGCGCTCACGCCGTTCGACGGCGACGCCACGCGGCACGGTCCGGTCGACGGCTCGGAGTGGGGTGGCCTGCTGCCGAACCTCTTCAGCACGCATCCGCCGTTCCAGATCGACGCGAACCTCGGCTTCCCGGCCGCGATCGCCGAGATGTTCGTGCAGAGCCACGGCGGCGTCGTGCGCCTGCTGCCCGCGCTGCCGGCCGCGTGGACGACGGGCGAGGTGCAGGGCATCGGCGTGCGCACCGGCCTCGTCGCCGACGTCGCGTGGTCGGAGGGGCACCTCACCGAGGCGATCCTGCACAACCGCCTCGCCGAGGACCGCACGGTCGACGTCGAGCACGACGGGCACCGCGTGACGCTGACCGTGCCCGCGGGCGGCACTCTCTCGGTGCCGGTCGGCGCCGATGCTCTGAGCGGAGCTGTCGATGCGCGGTGAGTTCGTGACGGTCGACACCCCGACCACGCAGACCGAGCCCGCCGACTTCGACGCCTTCTGGGCCGAGACGCTCGACGAGACGCGACAGCATCCGCTCGGCGTGACGATCGAACCGCATCCGACCCGCTTGACCGCGATCGACGTGTTCGAGGTGACGTTCGCCGGATTCGGCGGCACGCAGATCCGCGCCTGGCTGCGCGCGCCGCACGGCGCCACCGCACCGCTCCCCGGGCTCGTGCAGTTCTTCGGATACGGCAACGGCCGCGGCCATGCGCTGCGCGACCTGCGCTGGGCCGCCGCCGGCTACGCGCACCTCGTGGTCGACGCCCGCGGGCAGGGCCACGGCGACACCGACGATGACCACCCCGACGGCGGCCCCTCGGCCGGCGGGTTCCTCACCCGTGGCCTGCGCTCGCCGCACGAGTACTACTACCGTCGTGTCTACGCCGACGCGGTGCGGGCGGTCGAGGCCCTCCGCTCGCTCGACCTGGTCGACGCATCGCGTGTGGGCGTCGTCGGCGCCAGTCAGGGTGGCGGGATCGCGCTCGCCATGGCCGGGCTCGTGCCCGACCTCGCCGTCGCGATCATCCAGGCTCCCTTCCTCAGCGAACTCAACCGCGCCGCCGACCTGAGCAACGAGGCACCGTACGCCCTGCTGACCCAGTACTTCGCCGACCGCCGGCTCGATCGGGCGGCGGCCCTCGACACCCTCCGCTACTTCGACGCGGTGAACCACGCGAAGCGCGCGAACGCTCCGGCGATCCTGAGCACCGGGCTGCGCGACGGGGTCACGCCCCCGGCATCCGTGCTCCCCGCCTTCACGGCTTACGGGGGCGAGAAGCACGTCGTGCTCTGGCCCGACAACGGCCACGAGGCCGGCGGAGACCTCGACGAGGAGAACGCCCTCGAGTTCGCCGCCGCCCGTCTGCGCCCGTGATTCGCTACGGTTGCCGATAACGAACGAGGAATTGATGGACCACGACACGTCGACGCGCACCACCCTCATCCGATCCGCATCGGATGCCGGATCGAAGGTGTTCGCGACCATCCTCACGCGCAGCCCGATCAGCCGTATCGAGATCGCCCGGCACACCGGCCTCTCACAGGCCGCGGTCACGAAGGCCGTGTCGCCGCTGGTCGCAGCGGGGCTCGTCGATGCACCGCCCGCCGAGCACCGCGACGGCAATCCCGGGCGACCCGTCGCCCCGGTGTCGATCGTGCCCGGAGCGATGATCATGCTGGGTGTGAAGGTGAACGTCGACGAGGTCATCGCGGTCGCCACCGACCTCACGACCACGGTGCTCGCCTCCGAGCACCGTGCGCTCGCGGCCCACGACCCGGATGCCGTGCTCGAGGCCATCGTCGAGGTCACCGCCTCTCTCGAGAGCGAGCTCGGGCCGCGGTCGGCCGCGATCGCCGGGCTCGGCGTCTCGATCTCGGGCGACGTCGACAGCCGTCACGGCATCGTGCGCGAGTCGGCCATCATGGGCTGGACCGACGAGGACTTCGCCGCGCGGCTGCGCGACCGGATCGGCCGACCGGTGACCCTCGAGAACGACGTGCACGCGCTCACCGTCGGCGAGCACTGGTTCGGCATCGGTCTGGGCACGGCCTCGTTCGCGATCGTCACGATCGGCCGCGGCATCGGAAGCGGACTGCACGTGAACGGCCAGGTCGTCAGCGGCGCCTACGGGGTCGCCGGCGAGATCGGGCACCTGGCCCTCGCCGATCCCCGACGCGTATGCCCGTGCGGGCGCAACGGCTGCGTCGAGGCCGTGGCCGCGACCCCCGCCATCGAAGCGGCCGTCTCGGCCGCGCACGGTCGGATCATCGGCATCGACGAGGCCGTGCGCCTCGCCCACGACGGAGACCCCGCTGCCGAGGCGGCGTTCCGCGAGGCTGCCGAGATCGTCGGCACCGCCATCGCCACGCTCGTGAACCTCACCGGCCCCGAACTCGTGATCATCGGCGGCGAGGGCGTGTCGAACTTCGACCTCTTCGATGAGACGCTGCGCAGCGCCTTCGAGGCACACGCCTTCGGCGCCGCGGCGCGCTGTCGCATCGTCGCACGCCCGCACACCTTCGAGGACTGGGCCCGTGGCGCCGCCGCGGCCGCGATCCAGTCCCTCGTGCGCTGAGCTCGGTTCCGCGGGGCGGGGCCCCTCGACAGGCTCAGGCACCCAAGCCCCTCTCGCTGAGGGTCAAACCGTCGCAACCAGTCACCCCACGCAGAACTGCCCGGCGGAAGCATCCGCCGGGCAGTCCTTCACCTCACTCGCTCACAGTGCGTCGTAGAGCTCCTGCTGCAGTTCGAGGTAGCGGTCGACGCCCAGGCCGTTCAGGTCGTCGATGTACGACTGCCATGCGCCGTCGTCGTTGATGTCGCGCTGCCCCGTGACGAACTCCGCCTGCGCCTGCGTGATGTAGGTCGCGATGTTCGTCTGCAGCTCGGCGATCTCCGCCGAGGTGTCGGGGTTCGGCCACAGCTTCTCCGACGGGAAGACGAGGCTCTCGTCGGGAGCGAACGGCTCGTAGAGGTTCGTGGCCTCGAGCAGACGACGCTCGTACCCGTCGGGTGCGTAGATGTCCTCCGGCACGACCTGCGAGTTGCGGAACTCGAGCGAGTCCCAGTACTGAGCCATCGAGCGCCAGGCGGAGTTCGAGGTCTCGTCGTACGTGAGCGGCTTGAAGGTCGGCTCGAGCTCGGGGTCGAGAGCGACATCGCCCGGCTCGGCCGGAACCCAGGCCTCGCCCTCGGGGCCCATGGCGCCGAGCTTGTCGCCCTCATCGGTCACGAGGTAGTCGATCGCCTTGATCGCCTGGATGCGCTCCTCTTCGCTCGACTTGTTCGTGAGCGCGAACATGCCCAGCGAGCTGATCGGCGAACGGTAGGTCGCGTACTGCGTGCCATCCGGGCCCTTCACCGGCGGCACCGCGTCGTAGTGCGTGTCGCGCCCGTCGGGCGAATCCTGCGTGACGATCTCGTACGGGTGCAGCACCGCCGCGGCACCGAGGATCTCGGCCTCGGCGTTGTCGCCCAGCGCGCGCAGCGACTCGCCGTTCTGGGTGAACGACGCCGTGTCGATGAGCCCCTCGTCCGCGAGCGACGAGATGTACTTCAGGCCCTCGCGCCATCCGTCGGTGGTCGCCGAGAGCGTCACCTGGTCGCCGTCGAGCACCATCGGCGGCGGGCTCGTGGGCGAGCCGTACGGGGCGTAGGTGAAGGCGTTCATGAAGTAGTTGATGACCGGTTCGCCCGACGATGCGCTGAGCGCGACCTCGTCGGCCTTGCCGTTGCCGTTCGGGTCGTCGTTCTTGAACGCGCGCAGCATCTCGCGCAGTTCCTCGGTGTCGGTCGGCTGGTCGAGACCCAGCTTGTCGAGCCAGGTGGAGTTGACCCACAGCTTCGACGGGTAGCTGCAGTGGAAGCACTCGGTCCACTGGGTGATCGCGTAGATGTGCCCGTCGGGCGCGGTGACCGACTGCTTCCAGTCGGGCTTCTCCTCGAAGCGCTCCTTGAGGTTCGGCGCGTACTCGTCGATGAGGTCTTCGAGGGGCACGAGCAGGCCCTGCTGCCCGTACTTGAGCACCTCGCTGCGAGAGAAGGCGTCGACCCACGGCACGAGGAAGTACGCGTCGGGGTAGTCACCGCTGGCGAGCGACACCTGGCGCTTCTCTCCGGCGACGCTGCCGTCGTAGGTGGTGGTCTGCCAGTCGAAGTCGATGTCGAACTTCTCCTCGAGCAGCTTCGTGAACGCGTTGTCCTTGAGCGAACCGTTGTCGCCTTGCGGGCCGAACGCGACGAGCTTGCCGTTGTCGTCGCTGGGCGACGTGCATGCCGCCAGCGCTCCTGCGGCGAGAGCGAGGGCGCCTACGGCCGCCGCTCCTCGGATGATGCTGTGTCTCATTGCCGGAATCTCCTTTGCCCGGGTAATGGGGGTGTGTGGTGGTGGGTCTGTGAGAGGGGTCAGCCCTTGACGGCGCCGACCATGATCCCCTTGTTGAAGTACTTCGCGACGAACGGGTAGGCGACGAGCATCGGGATGGTCGCGATGACGACGGTCGAGTACCGCATGAGGTCGGCGAGTTCACGGCGCCGCAGCTGCTCGGCGACGTCTCCGCCCCCGCCCGAGTCGTTGAGGATCAGGAGTCCTCTCAGCACGAGCTGCAGGGGTTGCAGGTCGGCGTTGCGCAGGTAGAGCAGGGCGTCGAAGTACGAGTTCCACTGCATGATCGCGTACATCAGGGCGATGACGGCGAGCAGGGGCTTCGCGAGCGGCACGACGATGGTCCAGAGGATGCGCAGTTCGGATGCCCCGTCGAGCTGTGCCGCCTCGTACACCTCGTCGGGCACGGCCGAGCGGAAGTACACGATCGCGATGATCACCTGCCAGACGCCGATCGCGTTGGGCAGCAGCATCGACCAGCGGGTGTCGAGGAGGCCGAGGGACTGCACGACGAGGTACATCGGGATGACGCCACCGCTGAAGAGCATCGTGAACACGACGCCACCGGTGATGACCTTGCGTCCGAAGAGCTGGGTCCGCGAGAGCGGGTAGGCGACGGCGACCGTGCCGAGCACGCTGATGAGCGTGCCGACGACGGTGTAGAAGATCGAGTTGCCGAATCCGCGGAGGATCGCGGGGTTGCCGAGCGCCTCTTCGTAGCCGCGGAGCGTGAAGTCGACGGGCCAGAACAGCACGCGGCCCGCCGAGACGGCCTGGGGGCTCGAGACCGAGCTCGCGAGGATGTTCAGCAGCGGCAGCAGCACGACGAGCAGGAAGACCGTGAGCAGGATGTAAGCCGCGGCGATGAACACTCGGTCGGTCTTGGTCTCCTTGACCTTGACGCCGCGGGTGAGCGGGTCGCGCTTCGGCCGGCGCTTCTTGTTCTTCGCGACGACGACCTCTTCGGTCAGGAGCGCCTCGGTGTTGATCGTGGTCACCACAGTCCGTTTCCCGTCACTCGCTTCGACACCGTGTTCACCACGAGCAGCAGCACGAGGCTGATCACGGCGTTGAAGAGCCCGATCGTCGCCCCGAGGCTGAAGTTCGCATTGAGGATGCCCGTTTTGTACACATAGGTCGGGATGATCTCGGATGTCGAGAGGTTGAGGGCGTTCTGCAGCAGGAACGCCTTCTCGAACCCGATCGCCATGATGTTGCCGACGCCGAGGATGAGGATGATGGATGCCGTGGGCAGCAGCGCCGGGATGTCGACGTTCCAGATCTTCTGGAGCCTGCTCGCGCCGTCGATCTTGGCGGCCTCGTAGAGCGAGGTGTCGACCGACGCGAGGGCGGCGAGGTAGATGACGGCCGAGTATCCGGTCGTGGTCCAGATGTCGGTGGCGACGTAGATGTGCCGGAAGAAGTCGGCGCTGGCGAGCAGATCGACCTGCCCGGCGCCGAAGAAGCTGAACGTGCGCCCGAGGAGTCCGACGCGCGGCGAGAGCAGCAGGATCGTCATCGACACCACGACCACCGTCGAGATGAAGTACGGCGCGTAGGTGACCATCTGCACGGTGCGCTTGAAGAAGCGCAGTCGCACCTCGTTGAGCGCGAGGGCGAGGATGATCGGCAGCGGGAAGCTGGCGAGCAGGGTGTACGCGGCGAGGATGAACGTGTTGCCGACCAGGCGCGGGAAGACGGGGTTGCGGAAGAGGTTCGCGAAGTTGTCGAAGCCCACCCAGGGGCTGCCCCAGACGCCGTCGATCGGGTTGTAGTTCTTGAACGCGATGACCGCGTTGGCCATCGGGATGTAGCGGAACACGATGAACCAGATGATGGGGATCAGCAGCAGGAGGTACAGCTGCCAGTAGCGGCGCAGGCTGCGGCGGAACCGGGACTGCCGTTTCCGCCGTTCCGCGGGTGCCGCCGCTGTCGCGGTGGGGAGGTCTTGCTCGACACTGAGCGTCATGTCTGCCTTCTTGGGAGAATTACTTTACGTCGTAATATAAACACCGCCGAGGCCGATGCGCAACCCGAACATCCGACGTCTCCCCCGGGCGCTGAGATGATCCGGGCGCACGAAAGGTCGGCATCGCGGCGGATACCGACCTCTCGTGCGACCCGAACGGATGCCGTCAGCGGCGAGCGCGAGCGTTGTGCATCGCGATCACTGCGGCCGGCAGCGCGACCCACAGCACGAGGGTGGGCAGCACCCACCACCACGCCGAGTCGCCCTGCTCGACCCAGGTGCCGCCGAGCATGCCGACGCCGAAGGCCATGCACGCTCCCCCGCCTGCGCGCATCGCGATCGACCACTTCGGCGCGACCTCGGCCTCGCGCCAGTACGGCACCCGTCGTCCGGGGTTGGCGCGGACGACGCGCACGATCGATCCCGTGAAGAGACCCAAGCCGATGAGAAAGAAGAGAACTCCGGCGAACAGCATCCGACGACCGTAACAACGTCGTGCACGACCGACAACCGCGGCGCCCGCGGGCCGTAGCCTGGTCTGCACACCCGCAGAGCGAACGAGGAGCAGTCATGGCCGCAGAGATCGACGAGGCCGAACGCGCGGCCCGCGCCGCCCACCTCAAGGAGCGGATCTACCTCACGTTCGCCGCGCTCGCCGTCGTCATCACGCTCTCGACCCACGGCCACGTGAGCGCCGGCGAGGCGGCGACGACGCTCATCGTCACGGTGATGGGCACCCTGCTCGCCGTGTTCACCGCCGACCTGATCTCGCACCTCGTCGTACACGAGCGGCTCTTCACGCCGCCCGAGCTGCGGCACGCTCTCGCGTCGAGCTTCGGGGCGCTCAGCACGGTCGTGCTGCTGTTCGTGTTCCTGGGATTCGCGGGGCTCGATGCCTGGTCGACGGATGCCGCGCTGCGCGCCAGCGCGATCGCCCTGCTCGCCTCGCTCATCGTCATCGGCTGGATCGCCGTACGGCGGATGCCGTTGACGTGGTTCCAGCGCCTCGTCGCGCTCGGAGCCGAGGCGGCGCTCGGCCTCGCCGTCATCGGCCTGCAGGTGCTCGCGCACGGGTGATCCTGGCGCGACATATTCGCACACACGCATGTTCCGGGGAGTCAACGCCCTGCCGTGATGGCGGCGACGCACCTATCGTCGCGGTATGAACGCACAACTGAAGATCGCAGGGCAGAACCCTGAACTGCTGGGCCTGGGGTCCGTCCTCGTCGGTTCGCTTCCCGCCGCACTGATGACCGACGACGCTCCCGACCACTACACCGTCGAAGCGGTGTTCACGCGCAAAGCCGATCGCGATGAGGTCGATGCGATCCAGAGCAGCGAGATGCGCGACCACCTGTCCGCGAACGGATACCCGACGGTCGAGCTGCACGTGGCGGACCGTCGCCTCGAGATCGCGAACACCAATCTGGAAGAGCTTCGCGATGGCCTCGCCTCCGTGCTCGCGCAGCGGCTCGCCGAGATCACGACCGCCCTGCACACGGCACGTGCGCAGGCGGCCGACCGATTCCAGATCGCCTCCGACCGCGAGCAGGAGCGCGCGGCGCTGGTCGCCGCGCTCGCCGACGCGGTCGTGTTCACCCCTCCCTCCGAAAGCGATCGGTCGTCCGACGACGACTCCCGCATCGAGGACTGGGTCGAAGAAGGAGGCGCTGTCCGCAGCTAGCGGCGACGCCGGAGAAGGAGGTCGTCATGGACGACATCCGCCAGACCATCCGCACCCGTCCGCGCGAGGGCACTGCGCGCGCGACGAGCGCGTTCACCGAGCTGGCGCAGCAGGTCCGCCACCAGGGCCTGCTGCGCCGCCGATACGGGTACTACTGGACGAAGCTCATCGCCGCGCCACTGGTCGTCGCCGTGTGCCTCGCGGCGTTCGTCTGGATCGGTGAGTCGTGGTGGCAGCTCTTCACGGCCGCCGCGCTCGCGATCGTCTTCACCCAGATCGCCTTCCTCGGCCACGACGCCGCCCATCGGCAGATCTTCGTCTCGGGGCGCTGGAACGACTGGATCAGCCTGATCCTCGGCGACCTGCTCGTCGGCATGAGTTACGGCTGGTGGCAGCACAAGCACACCCGCCACCATGCCAACCCGAACAAGCTGGGATCCGACCCCGACATCGAGTTGCCCGTCATCGCCGTGACGGCCGAGACGGCGGCGAGGCACCGCGGTCCGGTGCTCACCTGGATGCGCGGACACCAGGGCGTGTTCTTCTTCCCGATCCTGCTCTTCGAGGGGCTGTCGCTGCACGCCTCAGGCGTGCGCCGGGTGTTCGCGCGCGGTCGTCTCGAACGGCGATGGATCGAGATCGCTTTCCTCGGCATCCGCCTCGGAGGCTTTCTGACGCTCGTCTTCCTCGTGCTGTCGCCGGGCATCGCGTTCGTCTTCCTGGCCGTGCAGCTGGGCCTGTTCGGCTTCTACATGGGGATCGCCTTCGCTCCGAACCACAAGGGGATGCCGGTCGTGCCGCGCGACATGACGCTCGACTTCCTGCGGCGTCAGGTCATGATGAGCCGGAACGTTCGGGGCACTCGCCTGCTCGACGTCGTCATGGGCGGGTTGAACTATCAGATCGAGCATCACCTCTTCCCGTCGATGCCCCGCCCTCACCTCCGCCGTGCGGCGCCGATGATCGCGGAGTACTGCCGCGCGCATGACGTGCCGTACACCTCCGTCGGCCTGCTCACCTCGTACGCCATCGTCGTGCGCTACATCAATCGGGTCGGACTCGGCGAGCGCGACGTCTTCACCTGCCCGCTCGTCGAGCAGCGGAGCCTCATCGGCTCCTGAGCCGCCGCCCGCCCGTTGCCTCGCCTCTCGGCGACTGGAAGACTCGGGCGATGACCTCGGATCACGGCTTCCCCGAACACGTCTTCGATTCGCTGGGGGTCGCGCCGGCGCCTTTCCCCGATTTGATCGGTGGGTCGGTCCGCATCGTCGAGAAGCGCCCGACCGACGGCCCGGTGACGGTGATGACTCTGGGCGCCTCACGCCTGCCGACCGACACCGGTGAACAGGTCGAACTGGCGGTCGAGGTGATCGACGGCCAGCAGGGCGCCGCTCTCGCCGCGATCGAGATCGTGTGCGACGACATCGCCCGCAACCGCCGAGTGCCTCCGGTCGGCGCTCCCTGGCGCAACACCGAGCCCTTCCTCTCGGGCACGCGCATCACGGCGATCATGGCGACGGGCTCTCGGTGGGGAAGCTCGTTCGACGAGGTGCGGCACGAGGGTGCCCTCGTCGGCCATGTGCGCACGCTGCGCCTGCTCACCGATACCGAGGCGGCGTACGCCGCGGCACGCGGATGGGAGGCGCTGGTCGCCGAAGCGGGCTCGCTCGACGCGCTGCTCGACGTGACCCGTGACGATGCCGTGGCGGCCCCCGCAGGCATCGCCGGCAACCGTCCCGTGTTCCTCTCGAAGCTGCACGCCGAGCATTCGCCCCGCTGGGTCACGTTCACGGGCGCGCACCTGCAGTCGGTCACCGGGCTCGAATCGGATGCCTACATGAACGACTCCGCGAACCACGAGGTGTGGTCGGTCGACTCGTTCCTCGCCCGGTTCCCATGGATCTCGGACTTCGCCCGGCAGGCCCTTCCCGGCCAGACGGCGCTGTTCACGGATGCCTCCGGGGCCTACGTGCTCGAAAACGACTAGGCCCCGGGCCGCCGACGTCTCACTGCGCGGGCAGGCATCCGCCGTCGAGGATGTAGCCGCCGATGTCCACGGTCACGCCCTCCTCGGTGACCTCGCCGAAGACGCATCCGCCGTCGACACCCCCGACGCCGAAGAGCACGTCGCCGTAGTCCTCGCGCACCTGCGCGTCGGGGAGCCCGGCATCCGTCAGGGCGGCCCGCACGGTGTCGACCGTGAACGTGCCCGCGGTGCGCAACCCCTCGAGGTCGATGCGCAGCGTCTCGACGACGGCGGCGCTCGCCTCGTGCGTCGCGCTGTCGATCTCCATACGGTCGCGGTAGCGGTCGTTGAGGTCCATCGCCTGCTCGGGATCGTAGGGCGCACACTCGGGCGGCAGATCGACGCCCTCGACCTGCGGGCACGCCGCCGTCGGCGTCACCGTGGGCGTGGGTTCCGCACCCACGCCGCTCGGCCCGGCGCATCCCGCGAGCAAGAGCACCGCCCCGATCCCTGCGAGCACCGCCACCACGATCTTCTTCGTCATCCCGACCCCTCGTCACGACGAGCTTAGGGCTGCGCCTCGGTCGGTGTCGTGCCCTCAGTCGAGAGCGATGACGTGACCGTCGAGTCCGGAGGCGAAGGCGGCGAGACCGACCCCGAGCGCCTCGCCCGCGTACGTCGCGGCACCCGTGAAAGACGCAGGGGCATCGGCGAACACGGCTCGTTCCTCGGCTCCGGGCCAGGTGACGGCGATGACGTTTCCGGTGGGCTCGGCGAGTTGCGTGCCGAGTACGAGGAACGACACGTCGAGGTTGGCGGCGGAGGCCCGGTCGATGGCGCCAATGAGCGCGGGACCGATGGCGACGATCACGTCGGGACGATCGGCGAGAGCAGTGGTGACCGACGCGACAGGGTCGGTATCCGCATGCACCTGCACCGTGGCGCGGTGACGGGCGGCCTCGTCCTGCACGGCGGCGAGCGCCAGGCGCTCCTCTTCACCCGGGGCGGATGGAACCACGATCGAGATCGTCTCCCCCACGGGCACCGCTGCGGTCACCGCGGATCGATCGAGCGTCGAGCCGGGCACGAGCTCGACGGGTGTCGAGGCTTCGGCGCTCGCCGACGGGGTGCTCGTGGGCGCCATCGATGACGACGGCGATGCCTCGGCGACCGGAGAGCAGCCGGTGAGCACGACGACGAGCAGCAGGGCGAGAGCCGACGCGGACGACTTCATGAGTTCCTCGGAGATGTCGAAGATACGGGGATGCCCCGAGCCCAAAGGCCCGGGGCATCCGTGATCGTCAGTCGCGGTTCGCGACCAGGCGACGACGGGCGACGAGCACACCGCCGACGACGAGCAGCAGCAGCGCGATGCCGCCGATCGCGAGCGGCAGCTCCGCACCGGTCGTGGCCAGCGCGTCCGAACCGGCCGCTCCGGACGCCGCCGCAGCCGCGATCGTGAACGTCGCCTCTACGGTCGATCCGTCCGGGAGGGTCACGACGATCGTGTGGGCTCCGACATCGAACGCCACAGGAATCGTCCAGCTCGCGGCCAGCGTGCCGTCGGCCGCGACCGTGAACGAGCCGAGGTCGACGCGGTCGGAGTGCACGACGACCGACACGCTGTCGCCGGGGGTGAACCCGGTGCCCGCGATCGTGATCTTCCCACCCTGCACGGCCTCTCCCGAGACAGTGACGCTCGGCTTCGCGGGGGCGACCACCGGAGCCTCGACGACGCTCACCGTGCGCTCGGCGGTCGCGGTGTTGCCCGCGGCATCCGTCGCCGTGTAGACGAGGTCGTAGGAACCGAGCACGTCGGTGTCGACCGACCCCTCGACCTCGAGCGACGCAGAGACGTCGCCGTCGCGCTCATCGGTGGCGGTGACGCCGGCGAGGGCGTCGAACTTCTCCCCCTGCACGACCTCCGACTCCGCTGGGAAGGCGATGTCCGGAGCCGTGACGTCGTCGCGCACGAGGGTGACCTCGTCGACGACGCTGTTCACGGGCGACGCCGTGCCGTTGGCCTGGCTGCGCAGCGTCGTGACGGTGATGGAGTCGTCGGTGACCTCGACGTGCGAGTAGTTGCGCACCTTCTCCTGGTTGATGACCGATCCGTACCAGGCGTCGGGCGCCTTCACGTCGTAGTACTTCGAACCGCTGGCGGAGTTCGCGGTGACGTACAGCACCTCGCCCTCACCGGCCGAGACCTCGGCCTGGCCGGGCACCTCGGTCGCGTCGGCGAGCTCGCCGTCCTTGATCAGGTACGTGCGGGTGTAGCTGTGGTCGTGGCCCTGGAGCACGAGGTCGAAGCCGAGGTCCGAGATCGCGGTCGGCAGCGCATTGCGCAGACGCTCGATCTGGGAGTCGTACACGTGCGAGGCGACCGAGTAGATCGAGTGGTGGAAGGCGAGCACCTGCCATTTGGCGTCGGCACCGTGCTCGGCGACGACCTTCTCCATGAAGTCGATGTGGCTCTGGTCGTCGTTGCTGTTCGTGTTGAGGACGACGTAGAGCACGTCCTTGTACATGAACCAGTAGTCGCCGCCGGACGAGGTGCCGCTGGTCGCGGAGCCCGCCGTCTCGTCGAGGTTCGGCACGGTGTAGTGCTGCGCGTAGGCCTTCGAGCCCACGTCGTGGTTGCCGTTGACCGGCACGGTGGGGATGCTGGAGAGCTGCTCCGGCGCGAGGTAGTAGCCGTACTCGGTCTCGCTGGATGCCGTGTTGACCTGGTCACCGGCCGAGAAGAGCAGCTCGCTGTCGGGGTAGGTCTGCTCGGCGATGTCGAGCGTGTCGGCCCACCCCTGTCCGTCGCGCTCCGCGTTGCCGGAGGCGCCGATCTGCGGGTCGCCGAAGAAGAGGAAGCCGTAGTCGCCCGAGAACGATGCGGTCGAGAACGACTTCACGTCCGACCAGCCACCCGCTTCGGATCCCACGCGGTACAGGTAGGTGGTGTTCTCGGCGAGCCCCTGGAGGGCGGCGCGACGGTTGTACTCGTTGCTGCTCGTCAGGCCGCCGGTGGCCGGGACTGTCGTGATGCCGGATGCCGGGAACGCGCTCGTGTCGGTGCCGGGCGCGTACTGCAGCGACTGCGCGGTGTCGACGTTCGTGTACCAGGTCACGTTGCGGGTCGACTCGTCGGCGCCGATGGTGAGGACCACGTCGTCGTACGAAGCGACCGGCTCCACGCCCGCGATCATCGGGGTGAGGCTCTGGAAGTCGAAGTAGATGTCCGAGCTCGTGATGCGGTCCTGGTAGAGCGCGACGGCGATCGTGTTCTCACCGGCGACGAGGTCGTCGGCGTCGATCGTGAAGGTCGAGGTGACGGGGTCCCCGCCGCTGTTCCCCGCGTACATGAGGTTGCGCTGCGCTTCGGGCGCCGCTTCGACCTTCTCGTCGACGAATCCGGCGACCTTCTCGCCGTTCACGAAGACCTGCACGGCGTCGTCGTAGGTGAGAGTTGCCGAGAGACCGTCGATGGCCTCCAGCTGCTCGGCGTCGATGTCGACCGCCGTGCGGAAGTGGAAGGTCGGGACGTCGTCCGTCGTGCCGGCGATGTACTGGTTCAGCAGGGTATTGATGGGGAAGCCCGAGCCGATGCCGGTCGGCTGGCCGTTCTTCGCGCCGAACGCGCCGGCCGCGGTCTTCCACGCGGAGTCATCGAAGCCCGCCTGCGTCCAGACCAGACGATCGGGGGACCCGGCGGCGGGGTCGGTGTTGTCGTCGGAGTAGTGCCACGTGGTCGCGGCCGTGCTCAGGAAGGTGTCGGGCAGCTCCGCCGCGGTGGCGGCAGAGCCCCCGAGCGCGACGACGGCGCCGGAGGCCAACGTCGCGGCGAGGATCGCGGCGCAGACGCGCCGACGGGCGGGGGACGGAACAGACATGCGGAAGGGCACTCCTTGAAGAGTCTCGAGAGGGGGTGTCCGGTCAGGCTAGGGACGCCGCGGGCCCTGCTCCTGTCCACGCGGCATCCGTTCGGTGAACACCGAACAGACGGAGGGTTTCCGGGCGCGTCGGGGCCGATATTCTCCACCGACTTTCCGTAATCAAACCGTTGCATTCGTTATCTCGCCGTTATACAGTGATCACACGGTGAATGTTTGCTGTGGCACTCACCGAATGTGATTGCAGGACACTCTTGGTGCAAGGGACAAGGGCCGGTCGGGAGCCTCTCCGATCGGCCCTTACTGCTGCCCCCGAGGCCGGTATCCTGTAGGGATGACCGATCGCAAGCTCGCCCTCGCCGCCTGGGAGAGCCTGTTCCGCGCGCAGCACGAGGTCTTCCACGACATGCTCGCCGATTTCGATGGCACCGACATCAGTCAGGCCGAGTACGACGTCATGCTCACGGTGACCCGCTCCCCCGACATGACCGCCCGTCTGCGCGACATCACGGCCAACATGCTGATCAGTCAGCCGAGCGTCTCGCGCCTCGTCGACCGCATGGTCACGAACGGCCTCGTCACCAAGTGCGCCGACCCCGACGACGGTCGCGGATCGCTCATCACCGCGACGGATGCCGGTGCGCGCGCGTTCCGCGCGGTCGCCACCGTGCACGGGCGATCCATCGCCGAACGCATGTCGGCGCTCGACGACGACGAACTGCGCACGCTCCGCGCGCTCTCCGACAAACTGCGCCGCTCCTGACACGGGGAGTTCTCCCCTCGGCATCCGTTCCTGTGATCTGGCAGGGTGGGAGTTGAGTCCCGCACGCCGCGGGAACGCAGACTTCCCCTTCGGGGGATCAGGGAGGTCACCCATGGAGCTCGCCGGAATCGTCGGCATCCTCGTCATCGTCGGCATCGCCGTCGTCATCGTCGTCGTCGTCCTGCTCATCCTGCTGCTGTTCGCACGCAGCTGGATCAAGGTCGCCCGCGCCGACGAGGCGCTGGTCATCTCGGGACGCAAGCAGAAGGTGCAACGCGCCGTCGTCGGCGCCGACGGCACCAGCCGCCCCGAGATGTCGGAGTCGCCGGTCACGGTCATCGTGAACGGCAAGTCGCTCGTCAACCCGATCACGCAGCGCCACGAGATCATCTCTCTGCGCTCGCGCCAGGTGTCGCTCAACGCCGAGGCGCAGTCGCTCGACAGCGTCACGCTCAACGTCGACGGCGTCGCGATCGTCAAGATCGGCTCCGACCCCATCCTCGTGCGCCGCGCCGCCGAGCGTTTCGCCTCGCAGGACAAGGCCATCGAGCAGTTCACCACCGAGCAGCTCGAAGGTGCCCTGCGCGGCATCGTGGCGACCCTCTCGGTCGTCGAGCTCATGCGCGAGCGCAAGAAGTTCTCCGACCAGATCGCCGCCGACGTCTCGCAGGAGCTCGCCGAGCAGGGCCTGATCCTCGACTCGTTCCAGATCAAGGGCATCACCGACAAGGTCGGCTACATCCAGTCGCTGGGTGCTCCCGAGATCCAGGCGAAGCGACAGTCGGCCGAGATCTCGCAGACGAACGCCGACCGTGCGATCAACCAGAAGTTCATCGCCAACCAGGAAGCCAACCTGGTCGAGCAGACCGCCCTCGACACCAACACCGCCAACGCGAACGCCGGCATCGGTCGGGCGCGCGCCGAGGCGGAGCAGGCCGAGAACCTCGCCCGCGAGCAGGCTCAGCAGGCCGTTCTGCAGCAGCAGGCCGAGAACAAGCAGGCCCAGCTCGACGCCGACGTCAAGCGCGTCGCCGACGCGCAGCGGTACGAGGCCGAGACCCGCGCCCAGGCCGAGCTCTACACGCGTGAGCGCGCCGCCGAGGCCGCAGCTATCGAGCAGGTCAAGCAGGCCGAGGCCCGCACCCGCATCGCCGAGCAGCAGGCGCAGGCCGACAAGGCCCGTGCCGACGGTGAGGCCGCAGCCGCGGTCGCCAGCGCGACCGGTGAGGCCGAGGCACTGCGCTCGAAGGCAGAAGCCGAGGCCGAGGCTCGTCGCCTGCGCGCCATCGCCGAGGCCGACGCGATCCGCGCCGAGGGTGAAGCCCGTGCCGCCGCCGTCGAGGCAGAGGCCAAGGCCATCGCCTCCAACCAGGACGCCTTCCTCTCGCAGCGCGTGCTCGACGTGCTGCCGTCGATCATGGCCGAGTTCGCCAAGGGTTACTCGGCGATCGGCAACGTGTCGATCATCGGCGGTTCCGGCGAGGACGGCGCCTCGCACGTCGTCGGCGCCGACAGCGCGAAGGCACTGCGCTCGGTATTCGACAGCGTGCAGTCGGCGACCGGTCTCGACCTCGCCGGCATCATCCAGGGCCAGGCCGTGGGCCGCGGATTCGGAGCAGGAGTGGCCGAAGCATCCGCCCCCGCCCCCGCCGCCGCCGCACCGACGCAGCGCGTGCCGAACCCGACGACTCCCCCGCCGCCCGCCGACGACGCGGAGTAGTCACCAGCAGGACACAGCGGATGCCGCGGCCGTTTCGGTCGCGGCATCCGTCGTTTTCTCCGTACCCAACTCAGGAAGAACTCGACCGCGCAGTCTGTTTCCACCCGATCCAGGCCGATCCGGGCCGGTTTTCCTGAGTTAAGTACACCCGCCGCGGGCCGCGCCACGTCTACTCGCCGTTCTCGACACAGGCAGACTGGAACCATGACCTCCGCCGCCTTCGACCTCGCCGCGATCGGCGCGGGGCTCTCCTTCGCCTCCGCGATCGACGAGCTCCAGGCGGCGCTCGACACGAGTACGTCGGTGGTCGTGAGCGCCCCTCCCGGCACGGGCAAGACCACGCTCGTGCCACCGCTGCTCGCAACGCGATCGCCGGGCCGCGTGATCGTCACCCAGCCGCGCCGCGTGGCCGCCCGGGCCGCGGCGCGCCGGCTCGCTCAGCTCGACGGATCGCCGCTCGGCACGCGCGTCGGGTTCACCGTGCGCGGCGAGCGCGCGGTCGGGACCGAGACACGGGTCGAGTTCGTCACGGCGGGCGTGCTGCTGCGCCGCCTGCTCGACGATCCGGACCTCGCGGGTGTGGATGCGGTGATCATCGACGAGGTCCACGAGCGCGCGCTCGAGACCGACCTGCTGATCGGCCTGCTCTCGGAGGTGCGCGAGCTGCGCGACGACCTCGCACTCATCGCCATGTCGGCAACGCTGGATGCCGAGCGCATCGCCGCCGTGATCGGCACCGACGACGAACCCGCGCCGATCGTCGACCATCGGGTGCCCGCCTTCCCCCTCACCGAACGGTGGGCGCCGAGCCCCGCTCCGCGCCTCGACGATCGCGGGGTGACCTGGGCGTTCCTCGATCACGTCGCGCGCACCGCGGCATCCGCTGCTCTCGATCTGCACCGCGACGATCCCGCTGCCGACGCGCTGGTCTTCGCACCGGGCGCGCGCGAGGTGTCGGAGATCGCTCGCCGCATCCGCGACACGACCGACGTGTTCGACGTGCGGGAGCAGCACGGTCGGATGCCGGCGGCCGAACAGGATGCCGTGATCCGCGGCCGCCGCCCTGCCGAAGAACCCCGCATCATCGTCACGACATCACTCGCGGAGTCCTCGCTGACCGTGCCGGGCGTGCGACTGGTGGTCGACACCTGCCTCGCCCGCACTCCGCAGCGCGACGCCGGGCGCGGAATGACGGGGCTCGTCACCACCGTGGCCTCCCGTTCGTCGAGCGTGCAACGCGCCGGCCGCGCGACCCGCCAGGGAGCGGGGACGGTCGTCCGCTGCGTCGATGAACGCACCTATGCCACGGCACCAGCGCGTCCGACTCCCGAGATCGCCTCGACCGATCTCGCGGATGCCGCCCTGCTGCTCGCCAGCTGGGGCGCACCGGGAGGCAAGGGTCTGCGACTGATCGACCCGCTCCCCTCCGAGAGCCTGGCCGACGCCCTCACGGTGCTGCACGGCCTGGGCGCGATCGACGACGACGGTCGCGCGACGCCCGAGGGCCGAGCCCTGGCACGCATCCCGACCGATCCGCGGCTCGCCCGCGCTCTGCGTGACGGCAGCCCGGTCGTGGGCTCTCGCCTCGCCGCCGAGGTCGTCGCGCTGCTGGGCGGCGACGTGCGCACGGCGGACTCCGACGTCGCGCAGGCGCTCATCGCCCTGCGGGGCGGACGAACTCCGGACTCTCGCCGGTGGCGCAGCGACGCGGATCGCCTCGAGCGCCTGACAACCTCGGCAGCGGGTGTGCGCTCCGATCTCGACGGTGTCGGCCTGGTGATCGCCCTGGCGTTCCCCGAGCGGATCGCCCGCCGCGTCGACCGCACGGCGAGCGGGGCGACGTTCCTGCTGGCCTCGGGCACCCGCGCGGGAGTGAGCGGTTCGCTCGCGGCCCTCGAGTGGCTGGCCATCGCCGACGTCACGCGGGCGTCCGGGCGCGCGGCGGCCGGTTCGGGGGCGATCGTGCGATCGGCTGCGATGCTCACCGAGGAGCAGATGGAGCAGGCGGCGAGCCACCTGCTCACCGACCGCGTCGAGGCGGAGTTCGTCGGCGGTCGCATCCAGGCGCGTCGCGAGCGCCGGGTGGGCGCCATCCTGCGCTCTTCGGCTCCGGTGCGCGCGTCTGCCGACGAGGGGCGGGATGCCGTGCGCCGCACGCTGCAGCGCGAGGGGCTGAGCATGTTCGCCTGGTCGGCATCCGCCGTCGAGCTGCGGAGCCGCCTGGCGTTGCTGCACCGGGAGCTGGGGGCGCCGTGGCCGGACGTCTCGGATGCCGGACTCCTCTCGGCCCTCGATTCCTGGCTCGCACCCGAGCTCGACGCTCTGGCCAGCGGTACCCCCGCGGCCCGGCTCGACCTGACCTCGGCACTGCGGCGCCTGCTCCCGTGGCCCGAAGCCGGGCGTCTCGACGAGCTCGTACCCGAGCGGCTCGAGGTGCCGAGCGGTTCGCGCGTCCGCATCGTGTATCCGACCCCCGACGATCCGGATGCCCGACCGGTCGTCGCCGTGAAGCTGCAGGAGTGCTTCGGCTGGGCAGAGACTCCCCGGTTGGTCGACGGTCGCGTGCCGGTGCTCTTCCACCTGCTCTCCCCCGCCGGGCGCCCGCTCGCCGTCACCGACGACCTCACTTCGTTCTGGTCGGGTCCGTATGCGCAGGTGCGCGCCGAGATGCGCGGCCGCTACCCGAAGCATCCGTGGCCCGAGGATCCCTGGGCGGCCGCCCCGACTCGACACACGAAGAACCGCGCCGCGCGCTGAGGCCGTTCGCCGCGGTCAACGCGTGCGTCGGCGCAGCGTCAGCGAGGCGAGCACGAGCGCGCCGATCGCGAACGCCACCACGATGAGCAGCGGCCCGAACACGTCCCACCCTTCGTCTCCCGCAGCGACGGCGTTGATCGTGTCGATCGCGTGGCTCAGCGGCAGCCAGTCCGAGATCGCGAACAGCACGTCGGGCATCTGGTCACGGGGCATGAACAGGCCGCCGAGGATGATCTGCGGGAAGACGAGCAGCGGCATGAACTGCACGGCCTGGAACTCGGTCTGCGCGAACGCGCTCGCGAGCAGTCCGAGCGCGGTGCCGAGCAGGGCGTCGACGATCGCGACGAGCCCGAGCTGCCAGAGCGGCCCCTCGACGTCGAGCCCGCACACTCCCACCGCGAACGACACGGTGATCACCGCCTGCAGCAGGGCCATGACTCCGAAGGCGAGTGCGTACCCGAGGATGAAGTCGGCCTTGCCGAGCGGCGTCGTCATGAGTCGCTCGAGCGTGCCCGATCGGCGCTCGCGCAGCGTGGTGATCGAGGTGACCAGGAACATCACGATGAACGGGAACAGTGCCAGGATCGCGCCGCCGAACTGATCGAACACCCCGTCCTGGTCGCTGAACAGCCAGGCGAAGAGCCCGACGAGCAGGCTCGGGGCGATGAGCATGAGGGCGATCGAGCGGGGGTCGTGACGCAGCTGCGCGAGCACGCGCCCGGCGGTTGCGAGCATCCGTGCGCCGTTCAACGCGGGGCCTCCGTCCCGCGGGCGCGGCGCGATCGGCGCGTCTCGCCGGCACCAGGACCGGCAGGAGAGACGGATGCCGCGGCCTGATCGCGTTCGATCAGCGTGAGGAACGCGGCCTCGGCGTCGGGGGCGCCGGTCTCGTCGAGGAGTCCCTGCGGGGTGGTGTCGGCGATGATCCGGCCGTCGCGCAGGAGCAGCAGACGGTCGCAGCGGGCGGCTTCGTCCATCACGTGGCTCGACACGACGAGGGTCACGCCGCGATCGGCGAGGCCCCGGAACAACGCCCACAGTTCGGCGCGCAGCACGGGGTCGAGGCCGACGGTCGGCTCGTCGAGCACGACGACCTCGGGCGATCCGATGAGGGCGATCGCGAGCGACACGCGATTCAGCTGCCCGCCGCTGAGCGACTCGACGAGCTGGCCGGCCTGCGCGCGCAGCCCGACCTCGGCGAGCACGCGATCGACATCGCCCTTCGGCGCCTTCAGCAGGGAGGCGAAGTACGCGAGGTTCTGTCGCACCGTGAGGTCAGCGTAGACCGCGGCGCCCTGGGTACCGTAGGCGACGCGATGGCGCAGCTGCGGCGATCCGCCCGGTTCCCCCAGAACCGTGACCCGACCCGCGTCGATGCGCTGCACGCCGACGATCGCCCGCATCAGGGTGGTCTTGCCGCAGCCCGAGGGTCCGAGCAGCCCGGTGATCTGTCCGCGAGGAATGCGCAGATCGATGCCATCGAAGACGTGTACGGGCCCCCTCCGCACCCGGAGCCCCGTGATCTCGACCGCGGCTCCCTCGCCGCCCACCGAACCGCTCATGGTGCGATTATGCTCCGGCAGGAATGCCCGAGCCACCCCTCAGCACTCGATGACGTTGACCGCGAGGCCGCCCTCGCTCGTCTCCTTGTACTTGGTCGACATGTCGAGTCCGGTCTGGCGCATGGTCTCGACGACCGCGTCGAGCGAGACGTAGTGGCTGCCGTCGCCGCGCAGGGCGAGGCGGGCGGCGGTGACGGCGGTCGAGGCGGCGATCGCGTTGCGCTCGATGCAGGGGATCTGCACGAGGCCCCCGATCGGGTCGCACGTGAGTCCGAGGTGGTGCTCCATCGCGATCTCGGCGGCGTTCTCGATCTGACGGTTGGTGCCGCCCATCACGGCGGTGAGTCCGCCGGCGGCCATCGCGCAGGCCGATCCGACCTCGGCCTGGCACCCGCCCTCGGCGCCCGAGATCGAGGCGTTGGCTTTGAAGAGCGACCCGAGAGCCGTGGCGGTCAGCAGGAAACGACGGATGCCGCGGCGGCGGTTCGCCTCGGCGGTCTGCTCCTCGTCCAACGCGTCGGAGGGGGCGAGCGCCCGAGCATCCGATTCGAATCCCAGCAGCGCGCTGCCGACCAGCTCGCCGTACGGAGTGACGGCGTTGCCCGCCCCGAGGCCGGAGTCGGCGAGGAACCGCCACCAGTACATGGCGACGGCGGGCAGGATGCCGGCGGCACCGTTCGTCGGGGCGGTGACGACACGTCCGCCCGCGGCGTTCTCCTCGTTGACGGCGAGCGCGAAGGCACCGAGCCACTCGCCCGGGAGTTCGCGGTGGCCGTCGGCCTCCGAGGCGTCGAGCTGCCCGCGGATCACCCCGGCACGTCGCTTCACCTTGAGGATGCCGGGCAGCACACCGTCGGAGTGCAGGCCGGCGTCGACGCATCCGGCCATTGCGTCCCAGATCGCGTCGAGCCCCGCGGCCACCTCTGCTTCGCTGCGCAGGGAGGTCTCGTTGAGGCGCGCGACCTCGGCGATCGAAAGCCCGTGCTCGTCGCAGAGCGCGAGCAGCGACGCGGCATCCGCGTAGGAATAGGGGAACCCGGAGGTCGCGAGCGCGGCCTCCTCGCCCTCGCGACGGATGAACCCACCGCCGACGGAGTAGTAGGTCTCCTCCACCACCGCCTCGCCGTCGCTCGCCCACGCCGTGAGCGTCATGGCGTTCGGGTGCCCGGGCAAGCGCGTGCGCGGGGCGAAGACGATATCTTCCTTCGCGAAAGCGACCTCATGGGCGCCGGCGATGACGAGGGGTGCGCCCGCGGGATAGTCGCTCCACGCCGATCGCACCGCGGCGGGGTCGCAGGTCTCGGGCGAGAGTCCACGGAGGCCGGCGACGACGGCATCCGGGGTTCCATGGCCGATGCCGGTCGCGCCCAGCGAGCCGAAGAGTGTGCACCCCACGCGCGAGACGCGATCGAGCGAGCCTGCGGCGGCGAGCCGCTGCGCGAAGTCGAGAGCCGCCCGCATCGGTCCGACCGTGTGGGAGCTCGAGGGCCCCACTCCGATGGAGAAGAGGTCGAAGGCCGAGACGTACGCTGTCACCCCTTCAGGCTACGCCGGATCGTCGATGTCGGTTCACCTTCGTTAACCCGCTGACTCACTACTGTGGGCGTGTGAGTGATGACACCGGAATCCTGATCTTCCTCGCCGTCGGCGTTCTCGTCGTGATCGGCATCGTCGTCTTCGGCGTGCTGAGCTCGCGCCGCAAGAAGAACGCCACCAGCCGCACGTTCAGCGTGCGCTCCGGCCGCATCGGCACGCAGCCGTTCCTCGAGAGCAGCGACCTCGCCCTCGACGACAAGCGCCAGGAGGAGCTCTTCCGCCTCACCTACGAGATCGGCGGCTTGCTGCAGATCCCCTCCGACGACGAGCCCGACGACCGCACCGTGCACATCTCGCGGATCGGCCGCAGCCTGCGCGCCGGGTTCCCCCAGGCGAAGATCGGCCTGTCGGTGTACTTCCGCGAGTGGGAGAACAGCGAGTTCCCCGCGCGCTTCCCCGTGCGCGGCGACCATGGAACCACGGCGGTGACGATGGATGCCGCGGGTGTGACGGCCCTCGATGCGAACAGTTCGATCGTCTGGACCTCGCCCTGGCCGGCGCTGCGGTTCTCGAACGGACCCGACCTGGTGCTGCTCGACGGCAGCGGCAAGACCGTGCGCCTGCAGCCGGCGGATGCCCAGCCCGAGGTCGAGGAGATCGTCATCAAGTACGGCACGCTCCAGCAGATGCACTTCTGAGCGCGCGTCAAGCCCCTTCAAACGGGGCAGCTGCGACGGCATCCTGAACGTCAGACATCGCGAAGGGAGCGATCATGACGAACAGCACCCCCGAACCCACCGACGACCTCTCCGCCGAGGCGCAGACGCCCACGCCGACTCCGGCATCGGATGCCGAGGGCGAAGTGACCACGCCGGATGCGGCCGAGTCACCCGAAGACGCCGACCCGAGCGAGGTGCCGAGCACCGAAGACCTGCAGGAGCCGAGCACCGAGAAGGACCCGGGTGAAGAGCCCAAGGCCCCGAAGCGCGACGAGCCCGAACCCGACCATGAGGCGGTCGGGATCGGGGTCGTCGACACCGAGGACTGAGTTTCCGCGGGGTGTGGGGCCCTTCGACAGGCTCAGGGACCCACTAGCGCGGCTCGGTCGCGGACCGAAACCGGGTCGCGGGCAGCGACTGGGTCGCGGACCAGAACTGGGTCGCTGAGCCTGTCGAAGCGCCCGGCCATGGGGAACCCCTACTCGACGAGCTTGCCCGCCGTGTCGACCTCGCGCATAAGCTCGGCGATCTCCTCGGGGATCTCGGGGATCGCCTCGCGCGTCACGCCGTCGCGCGGCGACCAGACGAGGTTCACCTGCAGCGTCGGGTCGGTGTCGGGGAAGTCGCTGCGGTTGTGGCATCCGCGGGTCTCACGACGCTCGAGCGCCGCCTCCATCGTCGCCCGCGCCGCGAGCGCCGAGGCCTTGAGGTCGAAGGCGTGCGCGAGGTCCTGGAACCCGGCGATGTCGGGGTGGATGCCGATGTCTTCCATGCGCCCCTCGATGAGGTCGAGTTCGGCGAGACCCTGACGCAGCCCCTCCTCCGAGCGCACGACGCCGGCGTGCTCGGTCATGGTGTTGCGGATCGCGCGCTGCAGGGCGCGCACGTTCTCGCGTCCGTCGGCGGCGAGGAGGTCGTCGATCTCGGCTCGTGCGCCGGCGACGGCATCCGCTGACCTCTTCTGCGCCTCGAGGGAGGCCGCGTGCTCCATCGCGGCCTGGCCGACGATGCGTCCGTAGACGAGCAGTTCGATGAGCGAGTTGCCGCCGAGGCGGTTGGCGCCGTGGAGCCCGCTCGAGGCCTCGCCGATGGCGTAGAGGCCGTCGACGTCGGTCTGGTGGTCTTCGGGCCGCACCCACACGCCGCCCATCGAGTAGTGCGCGGTCGGCGCGATCTCGATCGGGTCGTTGGTGATGTCGAGCATCTGCAGCTCCATCATCGTCTGGTAGACGCGGGGCAGGCGGGTCATGATCGTCTCGCGCGGCAGGTGCGAGACGTCGAGCCAGACGCCGCCGTTCTCGGTGCCGCGCCCCTCCTTGATCTCGGTGTACGCGGCGAGCGCGACGCGGTCGCGGGTCGACAGCTCCATGCGCTCGGGGTCGTACTTCGGCATGAAGCGCTCGCCGAGGGCGTTGCGCAGGATGCCACCCTCACCGCGCGCCGCCTCGGAGATGAGGGTGCCGGCCGCGTTCTCGGGCTCGATGATGCCGGACGGGTGGAACTGCACGAGCTCGGGGTCACGCAGGCGGGCGCCGGCGTCGACGGCGAGGCGGAAGGAGTCGCCGGTGTTCTCGTCGCGGCGCGAGGAGGTGCGGCGCCAGATGCGGTTGTGTCCACCGGCGGCGAGGATGACGGCATCCGCGTGGATCAGGTAGCGGGTGCCGTCGGCCTGGTCGAAGCCGTAGGCGCCGAAGACGACGTTGTCGCGCACGAGCAGGCGGGTGATGTAGACGTTGTCGAGGATAGGGACCTCGAGCTGCTCGGCCTTGCGCACGAGGGTGCGCTGGATCTCGAGGCCGGTGTAGTCGCCCGAGAAGGCGGTGCGGCGGAAGGTGTGCGCGCCGAAGAAGCGCTGCGAGATGCGTCCGTCGTCTTCGCGGGCGAAGTCCATGCCCCAGCGTTCGAGGTCGCGGATGCCGCGTTCGGCGCCCTGCGTGACGATCTCGACGGTGTGGGGGGTGGCGAGCAGGTAGCTCTCCTTGATGGTGTCGGCGGCGTGCTGCTGCCAGCTGTCGTCGGCGTCCATGGTGCCGAGGGCGGCGTTGATGCCGCCGGCGGCGAGGGAGGTGTGGGCATCCTGTCGGGGGCGTTTGCCGACGGCGAGGACGTCGATGCCGTGTTCGGCGACCTCGATCGCCGCGCGCAGCCCGGATCCGCCGGTGCCGATGACGAGGATCGTGGTGGAGATCTGACGTTCGCGAGTACTCATGCTCTCGACGCTAGTTAGGTCACCCTAATAACTCCAATGCATAGTTCCTCTTCGAACCATGTTGGTAGCCTATGGACATGAACCTCGAGCAGTTGCGCGGATTCGTCGAGGTCGCCCGCCTCGGGCACTTCACGCGGGCGTCCGAATCGCTGCACCTCGCGCAGCCGTCGCTCAGTCGGCAGATCTCGACGCTCGAACGTGAACTCGGCGCCGAACTCTTCCATCGCGCGCGCGGCCACATCGCCCTCACCTCCGCCGGCGAGACGCTGCTCCCCCGCGCCCAGCGCATGCTCGCCGAGGCCGAGGCGATCAAGGAGGAGATGGGCGAGCTCGCCGGCATCCGTCGCGGACGCGTGCGCCTGGGTGCCCCGCCCACACTGTGCATGAGCCTCGTCGCCGAGGCGCTCGCGGCCTTCCACGTCGCGCACCCCGGTGTCGAGCTGCAGCTCGCCGAGGCCGGATCGCGCGCGCTGGTCGAGCAGGTCGCCGTCGGCGCGGTCGACATGGCGCTCATCACCGAATCGGCCGGCCCGCCGCCCGCGGGCGTGAGCCTGACGCGGATGCCGCTGCTGGCCGAAGAGCTCGTCGTCGTGTCATCGGCGTCTCAGCCGCCGGTGTCGACGGCATCCGCCATCGGCCTCGACGAGCTCGCCACCCTGCCGCTCATCGTCTTCGACGAGACGTACGAACTGCGCGCGACGACGGATGCCGCGTTCCGCAGCGAGGGCCTCGAACCCGCGCCCGTGCTCGCCGGCGCCGAGATGGACGCCGTACTGCGCTTCGTCGAACGCGGCCTCGGCGTCGCCGTCGTGCCCGCGATGGTGCTGCTCGACCAGCCCGGCTTGCGGTCGATGCGCCTGTCGCACCCCATGATGACCCGCACGGTCAGCCTCGCGCACCGCTCGGACGTTCGGCCGGCGATCGCGGTGTCGGCCATGCGGAAAGTGATCGTCGCGACCGCGGTGGAGGTCGCGCGGCGGGATCCGGCGATCACGAGCCTGGTGGAGGGGTAGGGGCTAGCGCTCCTCAACCGGGTCGCCCGGCCGATCTTCACGCGAGCACACGAGAGCCTCCGCTTCACTCGTCAAGTACTGTCGCCAGCTCTCCGTCATGGCCGCCAAGCCAGAAGGGGCGCCTTCCTCCAACGGCATGTATCTCACGAAGGGTGCCACCGACTCCGGGTAGCCGAAGTCGGCGTAGATCAGTTCGACGAACTCGAAAGGATCCTTCAGATTCTCCCTGAGTTCGTACGTCGCGAGCAGCTCGAGATAGAGCCACTTTCGGACAGACAGCTCCGGCTCGAGCGTCGCCTGTTCTCCCGCACCGAGGATCTCCCGAATATCCGCGATCGCGCTGCCATCGAGCTCCGAGAGCTCCTGGATGACCGGGTCGACAGGCGATTCGAGATCAGCGCGCTTCGCCAGAGCGACGACAGTCGTCGGCTTCACGATGCCAAGCGATAGCCCGAGTCGCAGGTCGTCGACCGTGAGATCAACTCCGGAGCGACTGAGAAACCGAATGTCGAGTTCAAGCCTCATCGACTCACCACCCGTTCACGTCCTTCGGGATCGGCACGAACCGCCCACTCACCAGTGTTCCTCCGCCGGCGCGGACCCGGGGTTCAGCAGCTCGCCGACAGCATCCAGCACGATGCGGGCAGACGCCTCGGCCTCCAGTATCTCCAGTTCCTGACCCAGAGTGAGGTTGCGGCGCTCGCGTAACTGGGCGTAGCCGGCCCACGCGGCGTCGAGCGCGTGCAGCTGCTGCGCCGCATCCCACACATCGCTGTCGCTCACGCGATCGGAGACGTAGAAGTCGCGGAGAACTGTGCGCGGGAGCATCCGTCGGCTGTCATTCTCCAGCGCCTCGATCGCCCGCGTCCGCGCGGCCTCCGTGCGCGCAACGCTCCCGCCGCCGATGCGCCAAATCGAGAGGCCGAGCCCGAGGACCGTGAGGAGGCCGAACGTGAGGAGCAGAAGTCGCATCCACAAGGGCGGATCGTGCATGCCGTCCGCCAGAACGGTCGTGCCGACGAGTACGCCCGCGCCGAGCAACACGATCAACCCCGCGGCGATCCCGCGCGTGACGATCTTGGCGTTATCCGCACGAGTGTCGATGTTCTCGATCTCGCGGAGGGTCTTGTCGCGCGTGCGCGGGTCGAAGACGTAGGTGGCGAGCCATTCCGACCAGCCGGGTTCGCTGGCGATCGGCCCGAGTACGCGCGCTTCCACAGCGGGCGGCTCACCCGGGTTCGGCCTGCGCCGCCAGAGCGGACCTGCGATTGACGGCGCCAGGTGTTCGTCTCGCGAGTTGTTCATGAGGTAGGTCGCGCGCCACTCTTCAGGCGGTCGCGAAAGTGTTCGAACGATCTCGGCGGCACTGGTTTCGGCAGGTGACCCGTCTCCGGGGAATCGCAGGAAGACCTGGAACGGATGCTCGGGATCCCGATCGATGAGAGATGAGAGCCACACTCTGACCCGCGCAGGATCGTCGTGGTCGGGACCGACCCAGTCGAGCTTCACCCCGCGCACCCTGAGAAGCTCGTGATCCACCCGACCGAACACCAGGCGCCGCGCGGCATCCATCGGGGTCTCCCACGAGCGATCGGCCCGGACGCGCTCGACCTCCATTTCGTATGCGCCAACCGGGAAGGAGACACCCGCGTCGACGCCGTTCGGCACGCCGCTCACCCAATCCCAGTGAACCGCCTTGCCGTCGGGCGAAATGTCGATGTCGACCCAGTCGCACTCGGAATCCCCACATGCCGGGCACGATGAGATCAGCGCGAGCCGCTCATCGACCTCGACCGTGAAGTGGTCGATGTCGACGGGGTGGAGGCCGGAGGAGAGGCTGGCGGCGACCGAGACATCATTGATGTAGATGCACAGCTCCACTCCCGTGCTGCTCGCCTCCGACGGCTCGATCGCGAAGCGGATGCTGTCACTCGCGATGCGCTCCCAGCGACGCCCGTCAATCACGCGCGACACCCATCGTTCTCGTCTGGGCGGGTGGGGAATGCCGAGCTCTTCGCACGTAGCGAGGAGAAGCCGCTCGGTGGCGACCTCGTCGTTGGCCGGCTGCCCGGCGAGAATCCGCAGGCTCGGGCTGTCGAGGTCGTCGACGAGGGCGGCCACCGCGGCATCGATGACGCGGAGGCTCCAATCTTCGCCCCTCGCGTGCACCGCGCGGACGATCGCGTCGAAGAATCGGAGTTCGGGGGTTTCAGTCATTGATGGACTCCTCCCTGTGCGGGGCCGCGCCGCGAGGATCGAGACCCTCCCTCGCCTCGGCGATCGTCGCTGGCTTGAGCAACCCTTTTCGGATGCGCATGATGGGGAACTCGGCGGCCGGGTCACCGTTCGGGTGGAGTAGTTCCAACCGTCCGATGCCCGGTGGGTTGCCCAACCGAAACCTCCCGTCTGGGAGGTCGAGGAGCAGTTGCTCGCCGGAGAAGCCCATGCGGAGCTCGAGCCCGTTCGCGGTACGGACCGCTACCAGCCGGGCGCTGGCCAACGTCGGCGCGTTGACGAAGTCCTTCTGAAGCGCCCGCGCATGCGCCGAGTGCTCCCACAGCTTGGCCACGCCCAGCATCTGTCTGACGGACGGGCGCAGGATGAGGCCGTGGTCGGCGCCGGTGGCGGCCATCGCCCCGTGGAGCGCTTTTCGCGCGGCCCGCGGTTCGCTGTACTTGTAGGCGACCCGCGCGACAAGCGGAGAGACGAGGAAGGCAGGGCCGAAGAAGTAATAGGCCTCAGGCGGCAACGTTCCGCCCGACAGAGCGCTGGTGCTCGCGGCTGCGACGATCAAGGTGGTTATGATCGCCGCCCAGTACATCGTCGACAACCCGAAATGTGTCATGGCTTCATCTCCACGGCGACGGCGTCGCCGCCGCCCCCCGCAGCAGCACCCGTCTCTGCTTCTAGTCGCACCAGAATCACCCCCTCATGAATAAGACGACCTACTGCGTCGAACATGACGGCGCTACGCCACCTGTTACGCGAACGAGACGAGAAGCCTCGAGTGCTTCAGCGTGCGAACACCATCGGGAGCATCAGCTCCAGCGCCTGCATGGTGAGAACGACGGTCCAGTACGTCATCGCCACGAAAGCCAGCGACTGCGAGATCACCGACACCATCAGCGGCGCACGCTCGGTGCTGCCCTGCCGCCGGACGACGACGTGTCGCCCGATCACATAGACCAGGGGCGACAGGAAGGTCCACGCCCAGGGAAACGGCTGGAGGAACCCGCGACCCGTCAGCGCGCGCACATCGAGCACAGCGAATCGAACGGATGCCGCGTACGCGCCCCATCCCAGAATGAACGACGTCCACAGCCACGGGCTGAAGAAGAGCTCGAAGAACAGTGACATGAACTCGCTCATGCTTTCCGCGGAGTCGTATGTCGGCCGGTCTACGCGCGCGACATCATCGACCATCAGTTGGACGATTTGCGGGAAGATCCGCTGCCAATCAGCGAGGTAGCCGAACGCCAGAATCGACGTCAAGATCGGCAGGGCGACGATGAGCCAGTTCCAGACGGTGCGCGAGCTTGCCGGCGGAAGGCTCTGCGCCGGAGGCACGATCATGCGTTAGCCTCGCGTTCGGCATCCGTTCGGTCATCGAGGTTCACCGTCGTGTAGAGGTCGACGCCGAGCGCCGCGACCTGCGCCATCAGCTCGGCCGGCAGCACGAATCCGCCCTGGGCGGAGTCGGAGTCGGCCGTCCACCAGATGCAGGTCTCACAGTCCGCCGGAAGCAGAGGCACCCTCCCCGCTACGGGACGGCAGGCATCGAGCAACCAGCGCAGCGCGACAGTGCCGGTTCGGTCGTCTTCGGTGTTGTCCATCCGGTCGGAGTCGATGCACCAGACGTTGCACTCCTGCACACGACCCGAGCGCAGAACTGTGCCTCTGGGGATGACCCCGGTGGGCTGGATGCCGAGCACCTCCGTGATGGATGCCAGTGGCGTCTCCATCGATCGCACGACGAAGGATGCCAGCCCGGATTGAATCATGCGCGCCACTCACCGTTTCCTTTGTTCATCATCGCTCTTGAAGCTCTTCCAGAATCTGTAGAGTCCGTTTCCCAGCGCGATGATGCCGAGGCCGCCGGCCACGGTGACCTCGAACGGTTGGTCTTCCCGCCTCGTAGTCGGAACTCCATCGCGGACATCCAGCCAGTACGCGAGCGCCATCAGCGCGACCCCCGCGAAGAACAGGACGAGGTTCAACCACCGATACGCGTTTCGCCTACGGGCGCTCACTCATCCTCCGATCGGCACTGTCGCAAGCAGCACGGCGAGAAGGATCAGAGTCGAGACACCGCACGAGCCGACGATCATTGCGTTGATCCGAATGCGGTCGCGAGTCGACGAACTGCGACGCGTGAAGGCCCGGGATCGACGATTCCGCTGTCGAATCGCGAGCAATGCGACCGTCGCCAGGACTTGCAAGGCGCCAAGCCCCGCCACCATGGCCGTTGTCTGGACCGCAAGCGGCACGTGCAACCGGAAGAACAGGATCACCAGCGAGGCCAGCGCCATAGCCAGCAAGCCGATTCCGAAGTTGACCGCCCACTTCGGATCGGCGTCGCGCACAATTCGCTCGGTGGCTTTCTGCCCGTAAACGTCGGCAAGAGCGCGGATGCCCTTGACGTTGAGCCGAATAGCTGTCCGAGGATTCACAATGAGCAATGCGCCGACCATCGACGTCGAGGAGACACCGAAGAGCATGATCGCCGCATCAGCGACGGCGGGTTCAGCCATGAACGTGCCGAGCTTCACCCCGTGCGCGACCGAGAACGTCGGCGAGTCGCCTGACGGGGGTCCCACTGCTGCTCTCGATCGTCACTCAGTTCCTCCGGTAGTCGCTATCGCTTAGAGCCTTCGTGGAATCACCGCAAAGGCCACGCCCCATTGAAGAGACGACCGAACGCCCGGAATATGACGCGACTTCGGACCATTCTTCGGGGTGTCAGCCGTTGCGATCAGCTCGTCGCCAGAAGGGGCTCCCTGAGCGACCGCGACGAGCCCGTCCGAGCCGTTCGTCTGTCTGCGTTCCCCTCGAGTGGTCCGGCTGGCCATCTCTCTCCCCCCCCCCCCCCCCCCCCCCCCGGGTGCCACGGGCGACACAGCAGGAGGAAGATCGAGCTCTGCCAAGGCTCGGCCGACGGCTCTCCACCGCGCTGCCGATTCCGCGGAGAGTGGATGCCTCGGAGTCTCTTCGAGGTCCTTCAGCTCGTCACCCAGGATCACCTCGATGACTCGCGCAAGTGCATCATGCAGTGCCCGGGTAAGCAGGTACGCACCGATGTACTCGCCGTTCGGCACGGGTGCGAGCTCGGTCGTGTAGCACCGGGCGAAGGCGTCGGCCGCCTCCGCTCGGAGAAACGGGAATTCGATCGAGTCGATCCACGCCCTGAGGAACTCATCGCAGGGTCCGGCGTCCTCGAGGTGACGTTCATCGTCGAGGAAAAGCTGGGTGTGGACTTCATGCGGAGCGAACGAGTGCGCGCGTTCGATGGCTTGAGCGAAGGCCCCGTCGTAGACGAGGTCGACGAGGCGCGGCTCGGTCCGAGCGGCACGCATCAGCGGACCACGTCATGGCCGATGGCACGGAGCACGTCAGCCAGCCACACGAGACCGTACGACAGAGCAGCGTCCGGATGCGATGAGACCGACGCGAGGTGCGCAAGACTCTCACTCAGTTGCCCGATCGTGAGCGCACTCGGTTCGCGGATTACGTCGTAGAGATCATCAGCGGGGATCGACCAGAAGTAGTCCTCTCGAAGCGTCACGACCGGTCCTTCGAGCTGTTCGAGATGCCGCAGCAGCACAGACGTCGCCGCCCTGAGGGTCTCGATCGGCACGTGCAGTTCGTATGTCGAGCCGTCGTTGCTGTCACTCATCTTTGATTCCTTCCGATGGCTCTTCTAGGCGAGCGTTGTTTTCGCTACAGCAGGCAGATGCAGAGCGCGTCGGGTTCTGCCAGTGAGTTGCTCCAGACAACGACCTCAGCGTCGGATCTCGCTGGCGCTTCCAGCAGGATCTCGTTGCGGACGTTCATGACCGCGATCCGCCCGGAGGTGCGAATGACTCCTCGCCACCGAAGCGTCATCCCCTCTCCTGTCGAGCACTCATCGTCCGAATCCGAGAGACACACTGACGTCACACCGTCGAACTCGTTCATTGCGCCGACGGCAAGAGCACTATCGGTTGCCGCAACCGCGTCGCTTCCCATCGCCGTGGGCAGGCGCCCGACATCAGGATCGAGGACCAGAACCAGAGCATCAGGGATCGGCGCCGAGATGCTCCGCGGGCCTTGACGTTGTGGAAACCGCGTTGCTCGATCACCGAGGAACCTCGCTGAACGCGATCAGCTCGTCGACCCTGAACTTCTTCAGTTCTTCGTCCTGGCTCCAGCGCCTCACCGTGAATGCGAAGAGAAGCTGGTCGCCCTCATGCTCGATCACTGCCACGAGGACATCCGAGCCTCCGATCGTGGCGACGTCGGAGCCTCTCCACAGGCCGAGAACAGACGACGCCGGCAGTGTGAAGACGACGCCCGGCCGCCTCCAGCCCGCGATCAGTGACATTCCGGACGAGTCGATGACCAAGGTCGATTTCATTCCGCGACCGGCGTCCTTGCCCACCAGCCTCATCCGATGGGCCGCGACGAACAGATGTCGATCCCATTCCGTCCGCACCCGAACAGGCCCCTCTCCGACCTGCGATAACGGGATCGATACAAGGTTCGACAAGTCGTCGGGCAACCGAGGCGATCCGAAAGACTCGGCGTGATTTGCATTCCTCGACACCTGCGCCGCGATGTGCGGCGACGGATCAGGGCCCGCGACGTCAGACGTGGCGAAGAAGTCGAGACCGCTCGTCAACTGGTAATAGAGCACTATCGGGGTCACGATCACAAGCGCGACAGAAGCGATCAACAGTTCAGGAACCTGGATAGGAACGAACCACAGAATGAGCGCGCCGGAGATGCCGACGTACACCAGGCACACGACGACCATAATCATGCGGATGCGGCGCTGCCTCGCAGCCCACGTCCAGAAGCTAGGTGATGACAAGCTTGCCCACCGTTGATTCCCCCGATCATCCCGAACGCGCGCAGCGTTCGCAGTCCTCCGTTGCAGCGTCCGCCACTCCACTGAAGAGACGACCGAGCGCACGAATCATGACGCGACTTCGACAGATCCCGCGCTACTCCAGGCTGAACTAGAGCAAGTCGTTCAGGCTGACTCGATGCCACTCGCCCTTCCCCATATGAGAGACACCGACGAAAGGCGGTCGCTGTTCGGCCCGAAACATGAGTCGGAGAGGACCGTTCATCAGGAGCGACACAGTGTTGAAGTCGTACCAAGCGAGCGCATGCCGCAACCGGGTGTGCTGCGCCCAGCCGTGCACGAAGACCCATGCCAGAAACGCGATGGGAATGACCAGCCACAACAGGATGCTGCGTATGAACATCAGCAGGAGTCCGCCGACGATCTCGAGAAACCGCGCACCGCGGGTCGAAGCGCTCACGCTGCTCTCCTCGCCTGCGTCAGCAACGCCTCATCGCGACGAGGGGGATGTCGCGCTCGAAACAGTTCAGTACGCGTTATTGACGCGATCGTCTTCGAACACCTCCCCTCACCTTGAAAGCCCATGAATCGCTCGGCTCGTCAGCCCGAGCATGCCCGCTCGCGGACCCTGCCGTCCGAGTTGAGCCACATTCCGTTCGGCATGCCGTCCGCTGGGATCTCAAGTAGAGCTGACGGAGTTCCTGGGACGTCTCCCTGCACCTCAATGAAGTACTTAGTCCCAGGCTCGAGTGCTGGCATGGCGAACTCCACCGTCGAGAGTCCGTCGCTATCGGTGCCAGCTTGGAGCACAGTGCCAGCCCGAAGATCAGCCTCGCCCTCAGCATGCCAAATGGTCTCGTCGCTCGGTTCGCCCATTCCTCGATGCCATTCCTGGACGAGGATGTCAGTGGCGACCTGCCCCTCACAGACGGTGAAGAAAAGGTCTCCTCCGCTGACGAGCATCTCGTACTTGCCATGGTGGTAATAGTCATTGCACGCGGCCAACGAAAGGAGAAGTCCGATCAGAAGCGTCCCGGTCAGAGTCGCTCGAGAAGTAAACCGAAGCCTAGATGACTGACTCTCGGTACTACCACTTGAAGCAAATCTCTTCATATCCACCTCCAGGTCCAGCAGCCCATTCGATCGGGTTCAGGCACCCTCCGCCACGCTCATTGGGCCACTGCCCGAACACCCCGGACAAGATCAAACCCGCAGCCCAGACCGCGACGTATGCGTCGTTTCCCATTGTTGCCGACTGGACGGTGTGATTTGACTCGTGTCTGACGAGCTCAGGATGCGCGATGAAACCGTCTCGGGTGTAGTCCGTGACGATCACGTTTCCCAGAGTGATCGTTCCACCGAGCTTCGACCCTGCGCAGAGCACGAGCCCATTCTCGAACCAGTCGCAGCTCGCACCGCCGATCGCCGCAGTAGCGATGCCGAAAGCCGTCAGCGGGATGTTTCGCGCAAATCTTGCTACTCCCGCAGCAAGATTCCAAGCATTAGAGACTGCATCCACGACCCCTCGTAGGGCGCCTCCCGCCCACTGGTTGATCAGGCATGCCGCTGGATTCGGCATAAAGAAGCAGCTACTCGATCCACCAAACTGACTTCCCCGGCAGGCAGTGTCGCCGAATCCGCAGCCGACCATGTTGCGCAGGTGCAACTGAGTGGTGAAGTCCGAAGAACGATCCCTCGGATCCTTGGCGAAGTTGCGTGGCGCCTTACCGTCGAGATCCCCCATCGAGTGCTTGGGGAGCCTTGACCCCTTCTTCTTTCCTAGCGCAGCCGCGATCCCGCCCTTCTTCATCGCGTTCTTCATGTTGGCCTTCGCGACGCCACCTTTGAGGCCGCCACCGATCGGCAGGAACCCGAGGTGATCGCTGAACGCCACCGGCGAGTTCTCGACATACGCGAACCGGTTCAACGACTGCGGGCGCACCAGCAACCCGCGCCACTCATCCGGCTGCACCCACGACCCGGTCGCGGTGTCGTAGTCACGGGCGTAGTAATGATCCAGCCCGAGAGTCGCATCACCCGGCTGCCCGTCGTTACCGACCAACGACGCCCACCCGGTGGACTCGAACCCGGCAGCACCGAAGTCCGTGTAGTCCACGAGATCCGTGATCCGACCCCCGGCATCCGCCGTCGCCGTCGCATTGCGCGCATCACCCAACACCCACGCGTCGTCGTAAGCACCCGACTGGAACACGACCTCACCCGTCGGATCCCGCAACAACTCCGTCGACCCGTGCAACCCGCTATCGGTCGCAACAGGGTCAAGACCATCCCATGTCGTCGATGTCGTGTCCGACCCAAACCGGGTCTCATCCGTCACCGACGTCCGACGATCCAACCCGTCATACCTATACGACGTCGACCGCCCCTCCGTCTGCGTCGACAACAACCGCCCCGCCGCATCATGACCAAACGACGTCGGAACACCATTCACCGTCTGAGACGACCGATTACCCGCACCATCGAACGAGTACGACGCAGAACCCGCATTCACACCCGTCGTCTTGGTCGACGTGAGCTGCCCGGCGGCGTTGAACTGTGCCGTCAGATGAGAATCCCCCGCCTCGGCGCCCGTGACATCCCACGACGTGCGATTACCCGCCTCGTCATAGCCGTACGCGTTCGTCTCACCATCGGATGCCTCCGACTGCGTCAGGCGACCCAGGTTGTCGTACGTGAAGGTGTGAGAGAGGGTGTCGACTGTTTGCGTGGTGTCGGGCCCTTCGACAGGCTCAGGGACCGACGGCGCGTCAGGGACCGACGGTGTGGACGGGGTGTCGGGCCCTTCGACAGGCTCAGGGACCGACGGTCCCGCGATCTCGGGACCCGTGATCGTGCGGACGGAGTCCGTCACACTGCCCGCGGCGTCGTACTCGTACGTGTACTCGAGCGACGCCCCGGCGGGAACCGGAGACTCCACCTCGGGCAGCGTGCGCCGCTCCAGGTAGTCCCACGTCTTCACACACGGCTTCTGCCCACCCGCGGCCGGCGCCTGCCGCTCGGCGAGATACGTGCCCACGGCACGGCACTCCACGGCATCCGTCTTCAACGGCTCCGGCTCGGGCTCGGCAGGCACCGGCTCCGGCTCGGGCGTCTCGTGCAGCACCCGCGTGACCTGACCCAGCGGGTCGTACTCGAACGAGCTCGTCACCTGGTTCGGGCGGGTGATGCCCGTCAACCGACTCTCGGCATCCCACGCATACTCGACGACCCCCTCGGGCGTCGACTGCGTCGCCACATCACCCGCGGCGTCGAACGTGTACGCCGTCTCGGTGCCATCCGGATACGTCAGCGACTCGCGCAGACCCGCCGGCGTGTACGTCGAGGTGAGCGTGTCACCCCGGGTGTCGGTCTGCTGGAGCAGACGACCCACCTCGTCGTAGACCCACCCGGTCGTGCCGGTCGGGTCGTCCATCACGATCGGCTGCTGCTCGCCGCTGTACTCGAACGACACCTCGCCGTCCGACCGCACCAGCGTCTCGACATCACTGCGCGCGTCGTACGTGTACGCCGCCACGAGTCCAGCCGGGTTCGACACCCGCTCGACGCGACCGGCGTCGTCGTACGCCGTCTTCGTCTCGATGCCCGTCGGACCGGTCTCGGTCGTCTGACGCCCCGCCGCGTCGTACGCGAAGGTCGTCTCCGCCCCCAGCGGGTTCGTGATCTTCTCGAGAAGACCGGTGGCGGTGTACGCGTACGCGGTCTTCACGTTCACATCGGCGGCGGCATCCGCCCCGGGCTCGTAACCCTCGATGACCCCGACGAGCTGACCCGCCTCGTCGTACGAGAACGCCGTCACCTCACCGACCGGATCGACGGCCTGCGTCTGCCGGCCGGCCTTGTCGTAGGCGTAGGTGCTCACGCCGCCCGCGGCATCCGTCGCCGTCACCAGGCGCGATGCCTTGTCGTAGGCGTAGGTCGTGACCCCGCCGAGCGCATCGGTCTGCGACACCAGGCGCCCCGCGGCATCGTAGGCGTAGGTCGTGCGCGCCCCACCGGGCGCGACGATCGCCGTCTGCTGCCCGTTGCGGTCGTACTCGATCGCGGTCGCGCGACCGTCGGCATCGAGGATGCTCGTGATCCGCCCCACGGCGTCGTACGAGAACTCGGTGACCGCGCCGGTGGCATCGGTCTCGCGCAGCACCTGGCCTGCGGCATCCACCTCGTAGAGCGTCGGATTGCCGTTGCGGTCGATGATCCCGATGAGGTTGCCGTCGATGTCGTACAGGTACTCGGTCTCGAACCCTGCCGGGTCGGTGACGAGCGTCACCCGATCCATCGGGTCGTACTCGTAGGTCGTCACTCCGCCCGCGGCGTCGGTCTGCGACACCACGCGTCCGGCGGCGTCGTACTCCACCGACGACGCGGCACCCGTGGCGTCGGTGGTCGTGACCGGGCGACCGAGATCGTCGATCGTCGACGTCGTCTCGGCACCGAGAGGATCGACGGATGCCGTCTGCACCCCGGTCTCGTCGTACCGGCGCTCCCACTCCCCGCCGTTCGGATCGATGACACCCACCGTGCGGTAGGCCTCGTCGAGCACGAACGCGGTGGTTCCGCCCTCGGCATCCGATGACGCCGTCAGGTTGTCTTCACCGTCGTAGGCGAACGTCGACGCACCGCCCTCGGGGTCGGTCACCGTGACCAGGCGCGCCAGCGCATCCCACGTGTAGCCGGTGACCGCACCCATCGGGTCGGTCGCCGCCGTCAGCTGCCCGTTGCCGTCGTAGGCGTAGGTGGTGATCCCGCCCTCGGCATCCGTCGTCGATGCGAGGCGGTCGCCCGCATCCCAGGCGAACGACGAGACGCCGCCGGCCGCATCGGTCACCGAGGTGAGGCGGTTGCTCGCGTCGTAGGCGTACGTCGTGACCCGCCCGATCGCATCGGTCGACGACACCAGGTTGCCCCGCGCGTCGTACGCATAGGTCGTGGCGGCTCCCGACGGCAGGATGCTGCGTGTCAGGTCGCCCGCCGCGTTGTACTCGAACCGCACGCTCGTGCCGTCGGCCTGCTGCACCTCGGTGATCAAGCCCTGCGCGTTGTAGACGTTGGTCTCGGTGCGGTCGCCGTCGAGATCGGTCGCCGTCTCGACGTCGCCGCCATCGGTGTACGTGTAGCTCGTGACGGTGCCCGACGGGTCGACCTCTTCGAGCAGGTTGCCGTCGTCGTCGTAGGTGTACTCCCACGTGCGACCGGCCTCGTCGGTGTGCGACGAAACGTTGCCGATGTCGTCGAACTCCCACGTCGCCCTCTCACCGGCGGTGTCGACGATGCCCGTGATGCGGGCCTCGTCGTCGTACTCGAACACGGCCACGCCGCCCTCGTTGTCGGTATAGGTCGTCTTGCCATCGGCGTACGCGAAGGTGCGCACGTTGCTCTCGGCATCTAGCTGCCGCACCACGCGGCCCGCCGCGTCGTACTCGTTCACGAGATACGTGACGCCGTTGCCGTCGGTGGCCGTGAGCATCCGGTGCTCGGCGTCGTACGTGAACGACTGCACGGTGCCGTCGGCGCTCGTGATCGACATCAGATCGCCGGCGTCGTTGTAGGCCAGCGACCAGGTGCGTCCATCCGGCAGTGTGAAGCCCGTGATACGCCCGACGCCGTCGCTCGCGACCTGCACGGTCTGCCCGGCGGCGTCGGTGATCGAGGTCAGCGGCGTGAACTGGTGCACGTCGGGGTCGGATGCCCCGTACGTGAGGGTCGTGGCGTTGCCCTGGCGGTCGACGTGCCGGGTGAGCTCGCCGATGCCCCAGATGTCGGCGGCGTCGAAGACCCAGGTCTCACCCTCGTCACTCGTGAGGTTCAGCTGGCCCGCGCCGCCCTCGGTGAGCGTGAGGCCGAGCCCCTCCTCGCCCGTGTAGCCACCGGCGCCGTCGCTCGCGAAGACGAATGACGCACCGTCGCCGCGCACGACCATGACCGAGTCGTCGTCGAAGCGCTGCGCCCGGGCTCCCAGCCCGAACGTCCAGCCCGCGCCGACCCGCGAGAGCCGGCCGTCCTGCGCGTTGTATACGAGGTTCGCCGCGATCGACTGCGCGCCGGGGCCCGCCAGGTCGAACAGCGGGAACGACTCGACCAGGTTTCCGGTCGAGAAGGACACCGGATCGGCGCCGTAGGTCTGGTAGTTCTGGTAGCCCAGGTGGCGCCAGCGGGCGAGCTCGGCCTGCGACGGCGGCGAAGGCCAGCCGCCCAGCACGGGGTCGGTGCAGTCGAAGCCGATCGACTCGAGGTACCCGCCGAGGCTGCGGAACGTGCCGTCGACGATGCTGCCGAAGCCCTGATCGATGACCGGGCGGTCGTAGTTGTGGTCGAGGAACAGCGTCTCGACGTGCGCGTACGCCCCCGGCACCCCGCCGAACTGCGCGAACGGGAAGTTCGCGTTCGACGGCTCGATGTTCGACGGACGCCCCGTGTACGTCGGCATGTGCGTGACGAACGAGTCGCGCAGCTGGTTGTCGGCACCCGAGCCGCGCGAGTAGGCCATCGTGCCGCCCTCGGCCTCGTTGCCCCACGCGTACCCGTTCCAGGTCGCGAAGCCGAAGCTCACGGTGGCGACGGGGTTGGCGGATGCCGCGACCCCTGCGCGGGTATCACGGGAGACGAACGGGATGCTGGCCGGCCGTGTCAGCACGACCTGCGCCTTGCACTGCAGCGCGAGGTAGTTGGCGAGGCCCTCGACGAGGTTCCAGTTGTACGGGAACTCGGTCGCCGGAGCCGGCGTCTGCACGACGCCCTCGTCGTTGTCGGGGTCGAGCACCACCACCGGTCCCGGCGGAACCGGGAACGGGGTCCCGATCACCACGAACTGCGACAGGTGATCGGACTCGCCCTTGACCGTCTGCGTCTCGGCGTCGAAGTACGACGGCAGCTCGGTCCACGGCTCGTCGGGCGTCGAGCGCGTGTAGATGCGCAGGGTCGAGGTCTCGACCTCGGCCTCTTCGACGCGCGCCATGTCGACGTCGAACTCGAGCGTGATGCCCGGAATCACGTCCTTGACGACCGGGCCGTGCTCGGGGTCGTCGCTGGGCAGATCGATCAGCTCGGCGGGGAAGCTCGTGACCTTCTCGCCGGCATCGTTCAGCGCGACGATCTCGACCGGATCGCTCACCACCACACCCGAGGTGTCGACCACGGCCGAGCGACGCGCCTGCGCCTCGGACGGCGCCTCGGTGAGGCTGAGCGAGACGGGAGCCTCGAGGTCATGGCCCGAGAACGTCGCCTGCACGCCGAGCGCGTCGGAGGCGATGTCGGTCGGCTCGCCGGGGGCGAGATCGGATGCCGCGGCCGAGGTCTCGATCGGCTTCGAGGTGCCGGTGGAGGTGTGGGCGGTGGCGCTGGTGGTCGTGGAGATGCCGCCTTGGACGGGCGGGGCCGCCGGGGCGGGGGTCACGGTGGCGGTGCCGGTGGTGTCGTCGGTGTCGGTGTCGTCGAGCTCACCGTCGGCGTTCAGGCCGGCGGCCGCGTAGACCTTCTGCAGCACCTCGGAGCGGGCCTGCTCCATGACCTCTTGGGGCGTGAACGGTGCGGGCGCCACGGCGCCGACACCGAGAACCAGCGCCGCGATCGCACTGACCGCGACGGACCTCGACCACATCAGCGACCAGCCTCGGTGGAGTCGTCGGTGTCGGGCGTCGTGTCGGTCGTGGTGTCGGGGGTCGTGTCGGGCGTCGGGTCGGTGCCTTCGGCATCCGGGGAGGTGTCGGCTTCTGCGGCGGGCTCGTCGAAGACGTCGAGGTCGGAGTCCGCGTCGGCATCCGTGTCGCTCTCGGTCGGCGCAGCGGCATCCGTATCGGTGTCGGCATCCGCGTCATCTACCGCGTCGATGCCGGCCGCGGCGTTGCGGCGGCGCTGCCAGATCCAGAGTCCGAGGCCGCCGCCGATCAGCACGACGGCGAGGATGATGATCCACAGGGCGATCGTGCCACCGGTGATGGCGAGGTCGTCGACGCGCACGACGCAGGCGGCGAGCTCCGCAGCATCCGAGACGCCGTTGCCGTCGTAGTCCTCCGAGCCGTCCGCGCAGGTGCGCGTGCCGCAGATCACGAACTCGACCCAGTCGCCGATGCGGTCGCCGTCGGCGTCTTCGAGCGAGTTCGAGCAGGTGTCGGTGCCGCAGACGAGGCGCTCGGCGAAGTCGGGGATGCCGTCCTTGTCGCGGTCGGCCGTGGGCGAGGCGCACGTGGTGCTGCCGCACGAGAGCACTTCGGTCCAGTCCGGGATGCCGTCGGCGTCGCGGTCTTCGGTGCCGATCGCACAGGTCGCGGTGCCGCAGACCTCGCGCTCGACGACGTCGGGGATGCTGTCGCCGTCGGAGTCCTTCTCGTCCGCCGAGGCGAACACCACCGGAGCGGCCGCGACGCTCGCGATCACCGTGTCGGCGGAGGCGGGTTCGACCGCCTGTGCCATGACCGGTGTCGACATCAACGACACCAGTGCGACTGCTCCGACGATTGCGCGCGCGACAACACGTCGCACCATGTACTTGGGCAAAGTCATCCCCCCGGATGCTCACAGGCGCCTCATATGCGCCGCTCTGGGGATTCACAGTGGCCTATGTCTTCGCGCATTTGCAAGCCGAATTGCGCGACACGCCGGGCCCAGAAAAAAGATTCCGTTTTCGCGTCATAAAACGCGGAGTTCCTCGTCTAGGCGGTAGCACGAGCACTTTCCCGGGTCGCCCCTTTTGGCATTTTGGTATATCGGGTGCGGGCGTTTATCCGTCGCGAATTTCGAATTCGTGCGGAATGAGACGCTTCGACAGGCTCAGCGACCCAGTGCAGAGACGGGGCGACCCGGTGAGGCTGGGTCCCTGAGCTTGTCGAAGGGTCCCCCACAAGACACTCCTCCCCCGGCACAACTTCGGAGATCCGATCCGACACACCGCACGAACGGATTCCGCGACCGGCGCGTCGCGCCAGAACTCCGAAGTTGTGCGGGGGCGAGACACTCCCCGGGGACGAGAAAACCCCCGCCGCTCTCGCGACGGGGGTTTCAGGTGATGTGCGCCCGAAGGGACTCGAACCCCTAACCTTCTGATCCGTAGTCAGATGCTCTATCCATTGAGCTACGGGCGCCCAGCCCGCTCAGCGGGCCGTGGAATAGCCTACATGAGACTCGACGCGAAAGCGAAACGAGCCCCTCAGGCGGTCTCGGCGGACTCCTTCTCGGCGTCCTTCTCCTTCTTCTTGCGCTTCGCCTTGGCGCGCTGCAGCGACGACAGCGCCTGCAGATCGACGAGCCGCAGCGCCTGCATCCGCGCCTCGCGCATGCGGGAGTAGTCAGGATCCTGATCGGGACGCATGCCCTCGACACGGAGTCGACGGTCGAGGTTGTGCCGCACATCCGACCACGCACCCTCGCGCGCCTCTTCGACCATCGCGCCGAGCTGCTCGGGGTCGTCCATCATCTCGCGCAGCTTCGCCGCGACGCCGCTCGCCTGCTTGGCCCGCCGTCGAAGATTGCGCACATCGCGGTCGCGGTAGTCGTGCGTGCCGCGCGGATCGGAGTGCCGACCACGGGCCCGCTTGCGCAGGGCGGTGACGTTCGCGGCCGCAGCCTCGGACTCCTCGGCCATCGCTCGCAACGCCTCACGGGCGTCGGCGATGTACTTCTCGGTGTCGAAGATCCCGTCCTCGGCGATCGTCCCGACGAGGATGTGGTTCTTGATCGCGAGGCGCGCCGCAGCGGTCGCGATCGCGACGCCTTCGGCGATGGCATCCGCTGTTCGTCCCACCGGAACCTCCTCCCTTCGAGCGTACCCGTATCGCCCGCGCGCAGCCTCGGCCAGAATGGGCAAGAGCCCGCTCGGCTCGCCCTCGAGGAGTATGCATGCGGCCACTGACATTGCCCGGAAGCACGACCGTTATCACCGGCGCGGCCAGCGGCATGGGGGCCGAGGTCGCCCGCCAGCTCGCCGCCGCCGGCGCGCACCTCGCCCTCATCGACCACAACGCCGAGGCGCTGCAGGCTCTCTCGACCGAACTCGCCGGTCCGCGCAACCCGAGCGCGCCGCCCCTCACCATCCACGTGGTCGACCTGCGCGACGACGACGCGGTGTTCGCGACGGCATCCGACATCACCGCCGCCCATCCTCGGATCACCGCGCTCATCACCTGCGCCGGGTCGTCGATGCTCGGCGACATCGACCAGCTCACGATGGAGGAGATGCGCTGGCTCACCGACGTGAACCTCTGGGGCACCGTGTCGATCACGAAGGCGCTCCTGCCCGCGCTGCGCCGCGCCCCCGCCGCCCACATCACGCACCTCGCGAGCGTCTACGCCCTCGCCGCACCGGCCGGTCGCATCCCGTACGCGCTGAGCAAGTACGCCGTGCGCGGGTTCTCCGAGGCGCTGCGGCACGAGCTCGAGGGCAGCACGGTGTCGGTCGGCGCGGTGTATCCGGCGGGCGTGCGCACCGGCATCATCCTGCACGGCAGGTACGCCGCCGCGATCCCGCCGGCCATCGCCGATCGGGCCGCCGCCGCACAGGCCGCGATGTACCACACCGAACCCGCGGATGCCGCGGCGCGCATCGTGCGCGCGACCGTCCATCGCCGGGCGCGCACCATGATCGGCCGCGAGGCCCGGCTCATCGACGTGCTCACGCGCCTCTCCCCCACCGGCTACTGGCGCGTCATGCGCGGGCCGCTGCGCGAGGCCATCGACACGACGACGCCGATCGACTGAGCCAGCGACCGGCCGTCAGCCCACCGCGCCGACCCAGATACCCGACGCCCACGCCTGCTGATCGCCGTTGCACCCGACATCACCCGGGTACCCGCGCACGACCGCCATGCAGTTCGCCAGGAACTCGGGGTCTCCCCCGAACATCGACTGGTACGAGCCCGAGGCGTTGAGCGCGCCCCACACCTGGAACTGGTAGATGTGCGCGAGCTCGTGCGCCATGGCCCACTGCAGGCGCCCGGTGCTCCAGTTCGCGATGTCGGCGCGGTACTTGATGTAGCCGCCGCTGTTCGCGCAGGCCGGGGCCGTGCCGCCCGCGCACGACGACGACTCGTACAGGCCCACGCCCGCCCCGCCCACCTGGTCGAGGGCGGCGCGCACGCGCGCGTACCCGTCGGGTCCGCTCGTGCTCCAGGCCGGCCCGGCCGGACCCGCGGTGACGATCTGAGCCGCCTGCCAGTCGGAGACCTCCTCGCCCACCTTCTCGGTGAGCGCGTGAACAGTGGCGGTGGCCGCGACGACCACCGCGGGATCCGACCGCTCGGCGAGCACCGTCTGCTGCGCATTCAGAGCGGATGCCCGGTGCGCCGCCGTGTCGACCTTGCCGTCCGCGCCCTCCAACGCCGTGGAGAGAGCGGCGATCTCATCGACGAAGGCGGGGCGCACCTCAAGCACCGCGTCGCGGTCGGCGGCATCCTCTTCGGCGCGTTCGACGGCCCCTTCGAGATAGGCGGTGCGCGCGGCAGAGGTGGTCGCCTGCTCGGTCACGGCGATCAGTTCGGCGACCGTCTCGGCGCGCTCCGCCTCGAGAGCGGCGGCTCGATCGACCACGGCGCCGCCCACCAGGATCGCCGCAGCGATCGTCACCGCCATCGCGCGCCGGATCACTGCATGAATCCCGTGGTGTCGGTGAGCTCGGCATCCTGCTCGGCGATCTGCGAGCGCAGGGCCGTGAGCCGTGCGGCCAGGCCGAGGTTGTCGTCACCGATGTCGTCGAGACGCTCGGTGGTCTGCTCCACGCGCTCGTGGAGCTGGGCGACCTCGGCCGCGCGCTGCTGGTCGGCGAGCACGACGATCGTCGCTCCCCCGATCAACAACAGACCCCCGACGACGACGGCTACGCCTCGCATACCGCTCCCCAGAGAACGCGAACACACCCAACAGGCCCAATATAGCGGTGTGCCGGGGCGGTGTGAGGGCGAAGTGCGGCGGACCGGCGTGCACTAACTCAGGAAGAACGGGCCGGATCCGGGCCCGGAGAGCGAAGATAACGATTTCAGGGGCCGGTTGTCCTGAGTTAGTGCCACGCACGCAGACCGCACACCAGACCGGCACCGAACGGACCAGCCCGCCCCTCAGACCTCGACGCCGCGCGCCAACCGCCGCTCGGCCGCGAGCCGCCCGCTCGCGAGGTGCTGCGGGATCAGTGTGCGCAGGGCGTCGGAATCGCGGGCCTCGATCGCCTCGAGAATGATGCGGTGCTCCTCGGCCATCGCCAGGAGGTCGTCGTGCTGACCGAACAACCACTGCAGCCGCGTGAGGAAAACGCTGATCAGCTCGTTGAGCATGTCGTTGCCGGCGAGGCGCGCGGCGATCTCGTGGAACTCGCCCGCCGCGATCCGCGCACCTTCGGCATCGCCCGCGAGGGCCGCCGCCATCTCACGCTCGTAGGCGAGGCGGATGCGCTCGATGCCGTCCTCGTCGTGGCGCTCGGCGGCGAACACGAAGATCAGGGTCTCGATCGCCTCGCGCACCTCGGCGAAGTCCTGGATGTCCTGGTGCGTGAACTCGCGCACCACGGCCCACGTGCGCGGCCGTGCGACGACGACGCCCTCCGACACGAGAACGCGGATGGCCTCGCGCACCGGCAGCCGCGAGACGTGCAGCTCGGCGGCGATGTCGCGCTCGACAAGTCGCGATCCCGGGGCACGCCGACCCAGCACGATGTCATCGCGCAGTATGCGCGTCACTCGCACCGACTCCAGTTCGGTAGCCCCCGCCCCCGTCATTCCGGCAGTCTTGCACTCGCAGAGCGAAATCGCCAACTTTGGTATCCCAGGGCGAGAATATTCAGCTGAATGAGACGGGGGACGGATGCCGCGGCATCCGTCCCCCATCGTGAAATCGATCTCGACTCAGGGCAGGCGATTCGCCTTCGCCAGGTTCGCCTCGAGCTCGGCCGCGTTCTGCCGCACGACGTACGCCGGGCGATCGCGTTCGACCCGCCACGACTCGCTGAGGGGTCCGATGTTCACGGTGTCGAATCCGATCTCGTCGTAGAACTTCGTGACGAACGCGACGGCCTCGTCGTCGCCCGCGGTCGCGAGCGCGCGGCGGTCCGGCGTACCGGCCGGGGTTCCGTCGGACGTGATGTCGGCGGCCATGATGTGGTTGAACGCCTTGGCGATGCGCGAGGTGGGCAGGTGCGCCTGCACGATCTCGGAGGTCGTGGTCTCGCCCTTGTCGAGTGCGTCGATGTGGCCGTCGCGCTCGAAGTAGTAGTTGTTCGTGTCGAGCACGATCTTGCCGGCGAGCGGTTCGACCGGCACGTCACCGATCGCCTTGAGCGGCACCGTCACCACGACGACATCGCCCTCCGCACCTGCTTCGACCGCGGTCGCCGCCTTCGCCTTCGGGCCCAGCTCGTCGATGAGATCCGTGAGGGTCTCGGGTCCACGCGAGTTCGCGATCACGACGTCGTAGCCGGTGGCGACGGCCGCGCGAGCGACCTGAGCGCCGATGTGTCCTGCACCGATGATTCCGATAGTGGTCATGCAGGGGCCAACGCCCACCGCCCGCCGGTATTCCGAGAAGTCCTCGGATGACGTCGGCGCGCCCTAGGCCGAGGGCGACAGCGTCGACTTCTGCAGGGCATCCTCCGCGGCGACCCACGCGAGCATCGCGCACTTCACGCGCGCCACGTACTTCGACACCCCGCCGAGAGCCGCGGCATCGCCGAGCAGCTCCTCGTCGGGCTCGATCTTGCCGCGCGAGCGCATCGCCTCGCGGAACGCCGCGATGCGCACGTCGAGATCGTCGACCGAGAGCCCTTCGGCGAGCTCGGCGAGCAGCGACGCGGATGCCTGCGAGATCGCGCAGCCGTGCCCCTCCCAGGCGATCGCCTCGATCGATCCGTCAGCCGCGCGGTGCACCTGAACGGTGACCTCGTCGCCGCAGGTCGGGTTGACCTGGTGCGACTGCGCCAGGATCTCGCCCCGCAGGCCGAAGCCGTGCGGCGTGCGCGAGTGGTCGAGGATGAGCTCCTGGTAGAGGTTCTGCAGGTCGCCGGACGTCATGAGCGTGCTCCGAAGAAGTCGATGGCCGCGGCGACGCCGTCGATCACGGCATCCACCTCGGCGTCGGTCGTGTAGAGGTAGGTGCTGGCCCGGGTCGACGAGGTCACGCCCAGACGGCGATGCAGCGGCTGGGCGCAGTGGTGGCCGACGCGCACGGCGATGCCGCGGTCGTCGAGGAACTGGCCGACGTCGTGCGAATGGATGCCGGCGACGTCGAAGCTCGCGAGCCCCACGCGCGGCAGGGCGATGCCCGCGCCGAGCACCCGTACGCCCTCGATCGCGCCGAGCCCGTCGAGCAGGCGCGCGCCGAGCTGGGCCTCGTGGGCGGCGATCCGCGGCATCCCGATCTCGGTCAGGTAGTCGACCGCTGCGGCGAGCGCGATCGCCTGCGAGACCCGCTGCGTGCCGGCCTCGAAGCGCTGGGGCGGAGCCATGTACTCGGCCTCGGTGGTGGTGACGGTGGTGATCATCGAGCCGCCGGTGAGGAACGGCGGCATGATCTCGAGCAGTTCGCGGCGGCCGTAGAGCGCGCCGACACCGGTGGGTCCGAGCATCTTGTGGCCGGAGAGCACGGCGAAGTCGACGTCGAGGGCGCGCACGTCGAGCGGTAGGTGCGGAGCCGACTGGCAGGCGTCGAGCATCACGAGCGCACCGACTTCGCGGGCGCGGGCGATCACCTGCTCGACGGGGTTGATCACGCCGAGCACGTTCGAGACGTGGGTGACGGCGACGAGCTTCGCGCGGTCGGTGATGTGCTCGGCGAGGGTGTCGAGGCGCAGCGCCCCGTCGTCGTCGAGCGGGATCACGCGCAGGGTCGCGCCGGTGCGCGCGGCGAGCTCCTGCCACGGGATGAGGTTGGCGTGGTGCTCCATCTCGGTCGTGACGATCTCGTCGCCCGCCCGCAGTCGCAGGGGCTCGGCCGCCGCGCCTCCCCGCCCGATCGAGGCGTTCGAGAGAGAGTAGGCGACGAGGTTCAGCGCCTCGGTGGCGTTCGAGGTCCAGACGATCTCGTCGTCGTCGGCCCCGATGAAGCGCGCGACGGTGGCCCGGGCGTCCTCGAAGAGCTCGGTGGCCTCGGCGGCGAGGGTGTGCGCTCCGCGGTGCACGGCGGAGTTGAACGTGGTCGCGAACTCGCGCTCGGCGTCGAGCACCGCGAAGGGCCGCTGCGAGGTCGCGCCCGAGTCGAGATAGGCGAGCGGATGCCCGTTCACCGTGCTCGCGAGGATCGGGAAGTCCTCGCGCAGCCGACGCACCTCGTCGTCGCTCAGCGGGGTGGCCGGGGCGGTGAGGGACGACGTGCTCATCCTTCTAGCTTCTCACCCCGAGACGGCCTCCGGGCCCTCGGGGGGAGCGACGACGGCCGCCGATTCGGACGGGACGGTGATCTCTCCGTCGACGATGAGCGCCTCGCCCGTCGCCAGGAGCACCTCGTCACCGGGGCCGACCGCGAAGGACGCGGGCTCGGGCGACAGGTTCACCAGCACCGCCAGCGCACCGCGGTCGATCCGGTAGACACGGGCGTCGGGCGCGTTGCCTGCCGAGTTCGCGCTCACCTCGACCGTGACGCGGTTGCGCGACGAATCGGGGTCGGTGAGTTCGGGTCGGGCGCGGCGCAGCGCGATCAGATCGCGGTACAGCGCGTGCAGCCCGGCATGCGAGGGCCGGTCGAGTTCGGCCCAGTCGAGGTGCGAGCGCTCGAAGGTCTCCGGGTCCTGCGGGTCGGGCACCTGATCGGGGTCCCAACCCATGCGGGCGAACTCGGCGATGCGGCCCTCGGCGGTCGCGCGACCGAGCTCGGGCTCGGGGTGCGAGGTGAAGAACTGCCAGGGCGTGGAGGCTCCCCACTCCTCTCCCATGAAGAGCATGGGGGTTCCGGGAGCGGTGAGGGTGAGCACGGCCGCGACCGCGAGCCTCCCCGGCGACAGCGTCTGCGAGAGCCGGTCGCCCGCCGCGCGGTTGCCGATCTGGTCGTGGTCCTGGGCGAAGGTCACCAGTCGCCAGGCGGGGACCGTGTCGGGGACCGGTCGGCCGTGCGGACGCCCGCGGAACGACGAGAACGTGCCGTCGTGGAAGAACCCTCCGCGGGTGACCTTGGCGACGGCATCCGCCGCGGCGAAGTCCTCGTAGTAGCCCGCCGTCTCACCGGTCAGGGCCACGTGCACGGCGTGATGCCAGTCGTCGGACCACTGCGCCGTGAGCCCGTAGCCGCCCGCCTCGCGCGGGAGGATCAGCGTGGGGTCGTTGAGGTCCGACTCGGCGATCAGGGTGAGCGGCCGCTGCTGATGCGCCGACAGCGCATCGACCCGCTCGGCCAGCTCCTGCAGGATGTGCACGGGCTGCTCGTCGTGCAGAGCGTGCACCGCGTCGAGGCGGAGCCCGTCGACGTGGAAGTCGCGCAGCCACATCAGCGCGTTCTCGATGATGTACTCGCGCACCGCCGGCTCATCGAGGTCGATCGAGTCGCCCCATGTGTTGCGCTGACCGTCGCGCAGATACGGACCGAACTCGGGCAGGTAGTTGCCGCTCGGACCGAGGTGGTTGTACACGACGTCCTGGATGACGGCGAGACCGCGGGCGTGCGCGGCATCCACCAACCGCTGGTAGGCGCGCGGGCCGCCGTACTGCTCGTGCACCGCATACCAGAGCACGCCGTCGTAGCCCCAGTTCCAGAGGCCGTTGAAGGCGTTCACCGGCAGCAGCTCGATGTGCGTGACGCCGAGGTCGACGAGGTGGTCGAGCCGCTCGATCAGCGCGTCGAGGGTGCCCTCGGGGGTCATCGTGCCGACGTGCAGCTCGTAGATCACGCCGCCCGCGAGGGGGCGGCCGGTCCACGCGGCATCCGTCCAGGCGAAGGTCGACGCGTCGAATGCCGCCGACGGGCCGTGCACGCCGTCGGGCTGACGACGCGAGCGCGGGTCGGGGCGGGCTTCGTCGGCGTCATCGATCACGAAGCCGTAGCGGTCGCCCTCGGCGAGCGCCACGTCGGCGCGCCACCAGCCGTCGGATGCCGAGGCCAGCTCGGTGTCGTGGGGGGATGCCGCGGCATCCGCCCAGCGGCGCAGCCGCAGTCGCTGCGCCCGCGGCGCCCAGACCTCGATCATCGTGCCTCCATCAGCAGGGCGACGGGATAGGTGTCGAGCAGCTCGGCCAGGCGCACGGGGCCCGGGTCGATGCGGCGGCCGGTGAGCACATCGGTGGCCGCACTGTCGGGGCGCATCAGGAGCGTGTCGCCCCAGCCGCCACGGGCCGCGAGCCCTACGGGCAAGCGGGTCGCGACGACGGTGACGCGGCCGCGGTCGACCGCGACGGCATGGGCGGATGCGTCGCCCACGACCTCGGCCGGACGGTAGCGGGTGAACAGCTCGGAGTGGTCGCGGCGCAACCGGAGGGCGCGCGAGGTGACCAGCATCTTGGCGAGACCCGTGCCGTCGACCGCCGGGAGGAGCCCGTGCGCCACGTCGGTGTCGAGCGCGCCGAGCAGCTGCGCGTGCGCGGCGAAGTCGACCGGGCGTCGGTTGTCGGGGTCGACGAGCGACAGATCCCACAGCTCGCTGCCCTGATAGACGTCGGGCACGCCGGGACCGGTGAGCTGGAGCAGCTTGGCCGACAGCGAGTTCGACCGACCGAAGCCGGTGATCTCGGCGACGAACCCCTCGAGCGTCTCGCGGGCGGCTCCGTTCGCGGCATCGGCGATGGCGATCACGCCTCGGTCGAAGTCCTCGTCGGGGTGCTGCCAGGTCGTCGACTCGGCCGCCTCGCGCGCGGCCTTGAGGCCGTAGTCGCGCAGGCGTTCGGAGGTGATCGGCCAGGCGCCGACCGCCGCCTGCCACAGCAGCGAGTCGAGGGGACCGTGACCGGTCGAGGCGATCGCGCGCAGATCGGCGAGCACATCGGCCCAGCGCTGCGGCATCTCGGCGAGGACCGACAGCCGCGCCCGCACGTCTTCCGAGCGCTTGGTGTCGTGCGTCGAGAGCGTCGTCATCGAGTGCGGCCAGGCGGCGAGGCGGTCCTGCTGAGCCGCGTGGAACTCGGCCGGGGTCAGCGCCGCGATCGACGGGTCGCCGCCGACCTCGGTCAGGGTACCGAGGCGGGTGTAGCGGTAGAACGCCGTGTCCTCCACGCCCTTCGCCATCACCGCGCCACTCAACTGCGGGAACCGGTCGGCGATCTCGAGCGCCGTGTCGGCGAGGAGCGGGGCGAGCTCGGCGATCGGCCCCGCGAGATCCGGTTGGCGCCGGGAGGCCTCGGCGAGCGCCCGGTCCAGGTGCTCGCGTCCCGCGGGCAGATACGGGCGATACAGCGGGAAGCACGCCACGATCTCGGTGAGCGCGTCATCCGCGTCGACTATGCCGAACGGCAGGCTGCGCACGAGGCGTCGCACCTCGGACTGCAGGATCGTCTCGGCGATCATCCGCTTCGTCGTGTGCGTCAGGTCGTGCCACGACTCCGCCTCGGGAAGGCCGGTGTCGGCACGCAGACGGGAGTCGAGCGCGTCGAGCGCCGCGACACCGGCCGGGTCGATGAGCACGCGGTCGATCTCACCCAGGGCGTCGTACCCCGTGGTGCCGTCGGTGCGCCACCAGTCGGGCAGCGCCTCGCCCGGCTCGAGGATCTTCTCGACGAGCACGTACGCCCCGCCGGTCGCATCCGCCAGGCTCTCGAGGTAGCCGCCCGGATCCGACAGGCCGTCGGGGTGGTCGACCCGGAGCCCGTCGGCGAGGCCCTCGGTGATCCACCGGACGATCTCGCGGTGCGACGCCGCGAAGACATCGGGGAGTTCGACACGGATGCCGGCGAGCTCGGGCACCGCGAAGAACCGCCGGTAGTTGAGTTCGGTGTTCTGGTCCTCCCAGAACCGCAGCTCGTAGTGCTGCGCGGCGAGCAGGGCCGGCAGATCGTCGGCGAGCGCGGCCGTGCCGGGGGCCAGCGGGAGAACGTGTTCGAAGTAGGAGAGGGTGCCGTCCGGAGCATCCGTCTGCGGAGTCGTATCGACCACGAGGTCGCCCGACGTCACCACGTCGGCGGGCGCCGCGCCGAGGATCGGGAGGCGCACCCGGTCGTCGCCCCGTCGCCAGTCGATGTCGAACGCGACCGCGTGCGACGACGATCGACCGAGGCGCAGCACATCCCACCACCACGGGTTCGCGCGCGGAACGCCGACCCCCATGTGGTTCGGGACCGTGTCGATCAGGATGCCCAGGCCCGCTCCGTGCGCCGCAGCCGCGAAGCGCTCGAGTCCTTCCGCTCCCCCACGGCTCGGATCGACGCGCGAGTGATCGACGACGTCGTAACCGTGGTCGGATCCCGGAGTCGCGGCGAGCAACGGCGAGAGATACGCCCAGTCCGCACCGAGCGCGGCGAGGTACGGCGCGACGCGCGCCGCCTCGTCGAGCGTGAGGCGCGAGGTGATCTGCAGGCGGTACGTCGAGAGGGGGCGACGGGTCACGGGTTCTCCTCGTCCGGTGCCTCGGTCGGAGCGTCATCGGCCTCGGCGGCGGATGCGGCCGCAGCCGCCTCGACCGCCTCGACGTGCTCGGTCTGCGCACGCAGAGATGCCTCGACGGAGTCGTCGGTGTCGATCTCCGCCTCGGGGCGCTCGCGCAGCACGAGCAGCGACTGGGCCTCGAGGATGAGGTCGTCGCGCGGACGCAGGGTCGCGCCCTCGATCGACTGACCCGCCGTGTCGACGACGATCTCCCAGCCCTTCGCGAGCCGGGCCGGCGGCAGAACGGCATCGACCGCGGCATCCCCGCTGTTGAAGTAGACGAGGAAGTTCACGTCGGTGACGGGGCGCCCGCGCACGTCCTTCTCGCGGATGCCGTAGCCGTTGAGGAACATGCCGACCGAGAGTCCGAATCCGGAGTCCCAGTCCTCGGGCTTCATCGGGCGTCCGTCCGGCCGCAGCCAGACGACGTCGGGCACGCGCTCGCCGTCTTCGTCGCGCACGGGACGCCCGTCGAAGAAGCGGCTGCGTCGGAACGTCGGATGCTCGTGCCGCAGTCGGGCGACGGATGCGGTGAACTCGATCAGGGGCCGGTCGGCGGCATCCCAATCGACCCAGGTGATCTCGTTGTCCTGCGCGTAGCCGTTGTTGTTGCCGCCCTGCGTGCGGCCCAACTCGTCGCCGTGCGCGATCATCGGCACGCCCTGCGAGAGCAACAGCGTCGCCAGGAAATTGCGCTGCTGGCGCGCCCGGCGACGGTTGACATCGGCGTCGTCGGTCGGACCCTCCACCCCGTTGTTGTCGGAGCGGTTGTGGGATTCGCCGTCGTTGTTGTCTTCGCCGTTGGCCTCGTTGTGCTTCTCGTCGTACGACACGAGGTCGCGCAGGGTGAAGCCGTCGTGCGCGGTGACGAAGTTGATCGACGCCACGGGGCGACGGCCGGAGTGCTCGTAGAGATCGGCCGAGCCGGTCAGGCGCGACGCGAACTCGCCGAGCGCCTGCGGCTCTCCGCGCCAGAAGTCGCGGACCGTGTCGCGGTACTTGCCGTTCCACTCGGTCCACTGGGGCGGGAAATTGCCCACCTGGTAGCCGCCGGGGCCGACGTCCCACGGCTCGGCGATCAGCTTCACCTGCGAGACGATCGGATCCTGCTGCACGAGCTCGAAGAACGCCGCCAGCCGGTCGACGTCGTAGAACTCGCGAGCAAGGGTCGAGGCGAGATCGAAGCGGAACCCGTCGACGTGCATCTCGGTCACCCAGTAGCGCAGCGAGTCCATGATCAGCTGCAGCGCGTGCGGACTGCCGGCGTTGAGGCTGTTGCCCGTGCCGGTGTAGTCGGTGTAGTACCGCTTGTCCTCCTCCAACCGGTAGTACGCCCGGTTGTCGATCCCGCGCATCGAGAGCATCGGTCCCAGATGATTGCCCTCGGCGGTGTGGTTGTAGACGACGTCGAGGATGACCTCGATGCCCGCGGCGTGGAGGGCGCGGACCATCGCCTTGAACTCCTGCACCTGCTGACCCTGCTGGCCGTTCGAGGCGTAGTCGTTGTGCGGCGCGAAGAACGCGAGCGTGTTGTAACCCCAGTAGTTGGTGAGGCCCTTGTCCTGGAGCACCGAGTCGTGCACGAACTGGTGCACCGGCATGAGCTCGATCGCCGTCACCCCGAGGCGCACGAGGTGGTCGATGATGGCGGGATGCGCGATGCCCGCGTAGGTGCCGCGCAGGTCGTCGGGCACGTCGGGATGCTGAACGGTGAGGCCCTTCACGTGCGCCTCGTAGATCACGGTCTGCGCGTAGGGCGTCTTGAGCAGTCGGTCGCCCGCCCAGTCGAAGAACGGGTTGATGACCACGCCCTTCGCCATTGACGCGGCGGAGTCCTCGTCGTTGCGCGAGTCGGGGTCGCCGAAGTCGTAGCCGAAGAGCGACTGCCCCCAGTCGATGTCACCCGCGACGGCCTTGGCGTAAGGGTCGAGCAGCAGCTTGTTGGGGTTGAACCGCTGACCCTCGGTGGGGTCGTAGGGGCCGTGCACGCGATAGCCGTAGAGCTGCCCCGGCTGCACCGCCGGCAGGTAGCCGTGCCAGACGAACGCATCGACCTCGGTCAGCTCCACACGCTGCTCGGTGCCGTCGGCGTCGAACAGGCACAGCTCGACCTTCTCGGCGCATTCGCTGAAGAGGGCGAAGTTGGTTCCCTGTCCGTCGTAGGTGGCCCCCAGGGGGTAGGGCGTTCCCGGCCAGATCTCGAGGCTCATGCCGTGATCTTAGGCGCACGCGGTGACGCGGCTGTTTCGGCGACGATCTCCACGGCGCGGTGGAAGTCGTGAACCTGGGCGATCTCGCTCGCCTGGGCGTAGGGGTGGCCGACGTAGCAGACGAACACGGGCGGCACGACCTCGACGAAACCGACGGGGCCGTCGTGCAGCACGACGTAGCGGTCGGGGTCGACGCGCTCGTACGAGACCTCGCTCGGAGCGTCTGCGGTGGCCGGGGTGTCGGCGGCGGGCGAGTGGACGAGTCCGTGCTCGTCACCGCCGCATGCGGAGCCGGGGGATGTGCGGGTCTGTGCAGTCATGCGGGCTCCTGTGATTCTGTTTGTGGTGTCGACGATAGGCGCGCGCAGGGAATCGGAGAATGCCATTGCCAGAGCGGTAGGCCAGCGGTTAGCATCGGCAGTTCTCTTCATCACGCCCGGCGTCACAGATCGCCGCGCTATCCGGTCAGAGCGGGTGGAGCCGACAGCTCCGCGTGGAGAAGAGGAGACCATGCCCGACGAGCTGTCGCCCGCCGACGGCCTGAACGATGCGCTCGAGACCTTCGACGCTCATCGTCGTCGCCTCTTCGGCGTCGCCTACCGGATGCTGGGCAGTGTGTCGGATGCCGAAGACATCGTGCAGGAGACGTGGATCCGCGCGGTGGTGAGCATTTTGAGCACTCGGCAGCTCATCAGGAAGACACCGCGCAACTCGAGAAGCTCTCGCCGAGGAGGTCGTCAGCTACACCGACGGCAACGGGGTCAAGATCGCCGCCACGCTCGTCGAAGACGGGGTCGTCACGACCATGGTCAAGTTATCCACAGCCCGATCCAAACCACTCATGACCACCCCCACGGATGCTCGAGCATGTAGAGGAGCAGGACGGGGCCGAGCGCCGCGATGGCGAGTGCGCCGAGCGCGCCGAAGATCTTGGTCGCGAGCGATCCGAATCGACTACGGAAGTGCACGTTCTTGTAGATGAACGCGGCGAGGACGATTGACACCCCGTACTGCAGGTACTGCCAGATCGGTACGAAGTTCAGGTACGCCGACCACGCCGTCCAGAGCGGGAATGCCACCCACAGGCACAGCGCCGCGAGCATGGAGCCCCATGCCGCCGACCGTGCTCTTTCTCGTTGCGCCGAGTTCGGAACGTAGGGATGCTCGGGCGCTGCGGTGCGTTCGAGGTCGTCGCTCATGCGCCCGGGAACTGTGAGTAGATCATGCCCAGCACCAGCGATTCGAGCATTCCGAGCGCCCCATAGAGCGCCGCCTGCCGGTTGCCCCACAGCGCGAAGAACAGAACCAACAGTGACGCCACACCGAACACCCACCAGACCATCGCGAGATAGCCGAAGATGGCGAGCCCGATGATGCCGTAGATCGGCACCGCCAGGATGACAAACGACAACCCAGTGACGATCAGTGGCGTGAACACCACGATCGCGCCGAAGGTCTCGGCTCTGTCGCGCTTCGCCTTCGGCATCGCCGATGGCTGAAGCGGTGCGATGGGCGGCACGCCCGCCCTGTCGTCGCTCATGATTCAGGAGTCGGAGTCGGAGTCGGGCTCGGCGCTGGAAGTCCGAACGGCGGCAGCACGGACGGGTGAGCACGCTCGGGTGCGTTCAGATCCGACACCCCGTCGGGGAACATCAACGCTCTCAACTCCGCCTGGCTACCCGACTCGCATGATCCGGTGACCTTCAGATGCACGATGTCGTTCGCCGTTCCTGGCGTGAGGGTGACGAGCAGATCTTCAACATGCGCTGCGGGGTTCGAGGCCTCGATATTCACCGATGCGACGCCGCCACTATAAGTAAGTAGCCGAATATCCGACCATCCATGCTCGTCCAACCAGCGCATGATTGCATCCGCCTTCGCCTCGGTCGTTTCCTGCGGCAGCCACCATCCATCATCGAGAGGCGTCGTGCGACTGAACGCGAATCGATATCCGCTACTCCCGCACTCTTCCGGAATTACGCCCCAGCCACCAAGATCCCATTCACCATCAAAGACGTAGAGCTGCAGATCAGCGACTTCTTCACGCATCGATGAGTAGACGTCGTGTGCCTGGCCATACAAATCGTGTCCACTCGGGGAGCACCCTGCTGTCATCATGATCATCGCTCCTAAAGCCACTACGGAAATCCACCGCCGAGACGCTCCGCCAACCCGGTCCGTCGAAGCCGTCACTGCCGTCCCTCCACCCGCTCGGCGTAGTCCGCCACCGCTTGGAGGAACGATTGCCCGCGTGGATCGAGATATCCGACGCTGTCCGCAGGCGCGTACGAGAAAGTGAAGCCGGGCGACCGGTGGAGACGATAGAGCCAATCCGTCGACGCTCCTGCGTTGTGGCCGCCTGTGGGCAGACCGATCACCGGACGAAGGTCCGGCGTGACGTAGTCCGTCACTGTGCCCCCGTCAGATCCGAATATCTCGACGCCCTCGCTCGCGGCGGGGTCGACGGAGTGTGTGGAGAGCACTGGTGGTCGTCCCCAGATTGCGATCCAGTCGGAGGTGGCGCCGGTCACGGAGACGCTGGCGTCTCCGTGAGAGATTGCATCCTCCATTGCAGCGTTGCCTTCCGGAGTGAGACCTGCCGACCCGAAAAGGGTCATGTGGTCGAAGACACCGGGCGATTGTGCGTTGCTCAACGTGACCGCCGTCGTCCCGAGCGAGTGCGCCCAGCCCTCCTGCCAGGCATCAGGGTTCACGTAGCGCAGCCCCTCGACCATCGCCGCGACACGACTGGCACCATTGGCGGGAAGCTCGTCATCCCACACAGACCACATCCCGCCGGAGTCCCACTCCATCTGCAGAATCACAGCCGTCGAAGCATCGATGTGACGGAAGTCGACTTGCTGATTCGTGTAGTCGTACACATCTCGCGCAACCTGACCCCACTCACCCAGAGTGCCGACATCGGTCTCGATGCCGTGCGTGATCGTGATCACCTGGGTGGCCGTGTCCGGGTTTCCACGGACTAGTGAGGCCCGCACGTCCCCGGTTTCATCGATGAAGGCGGAGAGGACTCGAAGTTCTCGGTCCTGCTGATCCCAAAGCAGATTGAGCTTCTTACGCTGGTCGTCCGTCAGTGTCGGATCATCGAGCAACCGCTCGACCTCGCGCGTCGACCACGGCACGCGATCCGCCGTCTTGACACCATTGAGATTCCCGATCGACGCGGGCGCTCTATCCCAGAGGGTGGCCAACGGGCCGGTGACCCATTTGCCCGAGGCATCCGCTGTCGACCGGTTCCGGAGACGATCCCAGATCTCGTTGGCCTTCGCGGGAGGGATGAACCCGATAGCCGCGAAGAACTCAGGGTGGGCGGCCAACCAGTCAGAGACGTCCTTCTCCCCCGCCGTCGTGAACCAGTTGATGCGGTCTGCTGCCGCACGGGCGATGGCGAGATCGAGGTAGTCCCCGAGCGACACCACGGTCGGCGCCGTGCCGGGCCCCGACGAGAGGCCGGGTGGGATGAGCCCCCAAGCCGTCTGCGCGGTCGTCACCGCCTTCCCCGAGGATTGATAGATCTCATCGCCACCCTCGATCCCGCGCAGCTTGTCGGCAAGGTCTTGCTCTGCCTGATCGACCGAGCGATTGAACATCTCGACTTCCAAGGCGAGCCGTTCCGCCTCTTGATCGAGCAGCCCGAGGTTCACCTTCGCCGTGGTGTACGCATCCGTCTCCGGATGGTTCCTCCCGTTGATCACCGGGTCGTTCTCACGGTCGGCCTGGAACGTCGCGATCTCCTGATCGAGGATCAGGGAATGCGAGTAGTGCCGCTCGTTGAGATTCTGGATCGTCCCTTGTAGATCGGTGCGCGTCTGCTCGAGCACGGCGAACACGTTGCCGGCAGCATCCGCCAGAGCCTTCTTCGCGGCGTCCATCGCATCGCGGAACCCTTTCGAGGATTCCGACGGCGTCATCATCGCTCCGGATGTGTCGCCTGCCGGAATGAGAGTGAACGCGCCTTCCAGCTCCACCCATTGGGTCCTCACCGCATCCATCGTCTCCACGACCAGGGTTCCGAGCGATTCGGCGCTTGTGCCGAGTGCCGACATCGCCGTCGAGGAGGGCACCTCGCGCAACGTGTGCGAGACGAAGGCGCTCACGAGATCTTCACCTGCCCCTCGAAGATCCCCGGGTGTTCTGAGCGCCAAGTCTCCGCCATGACCTCATCACCCGCCGTGATCGCGAGCACACCTTCCACCACCGCGGCCGCCGCATTCGACACTGCGGTGATCGCCTTCCCCGGCACCAGTGCGCGCACTTCGAGGAAGTCGTCCCATGCCTCGGCGAGAGTCGTGCGCCCGGTCACGATGAGGTCGGAGCGACGCTCGGCGAGAGCCTGGGCGTCCTTCACCGCCTGCCCCAGAGGCTCCCCCGCCACGTCCACGTTCTGCAGCACGACCGATACCTGCTCGGGCGATACCGACCATCCATCATCAACCATTCGAACCTCCGATCTCGAAGGCGAGATTACGACAGATCGACCCCAGATGAAGACATATGAACCGCATCTGTGGAGAGCATATTGATATGCCTTTAGGATCGGCTCATGTTCGCTCCCGAGACGCTGCTCGCGTTCGTCGTCGCCGCGTTCGTGATGGTCGTGATCCCCGGGCCGACGGTGCTCTTCACCATCGGTCGATCGATCGCTCTGGGCCGGGTCGGCGGGTTCCTCAGCATCCTCGGCACCGCCGTCGGATCGATCGTGCTGGTGCTCGCCGTGGCCCTCGGCGTCGGTACGGTGATCGCGCAGTCCGTGATCCTGTTCACGATCGTGAAGGTGCTCGGCGCCGGCTACCTCGTGTTCCTCGGCATCCAGGCGATCCGGCACCGGCACGATGCCGCCGCAGCCGCGACCGCACCAGCCACGCGCAAGTCCGGCACCCGGCTGCTCTTCGAAGGCTTCATCGTGGGGCTCACCAACCCGAAGTCGATCGCGTTCTTCCTCGCGATCCTCCCCCAGTTCGTCGACCTGCACGCGGGCTCCGTGCCGCTGCAGCTCTTCGTGCTCGGCGTCATCGTCGTCGCGATCGGCGTCAGCTGCGACGCGATCTGGGTGCTGCTCGCGAGCGCGGCGCGCGACTGGTTCGGCCGCTCACCGCGCCGCCTCTCGACCATGTCGGCCACGGGCGGCGGCATGATGATCGGGCTCGGCGCCTTCCTGCTGCTGTGGAGCGAGAAGCCCGCGACGGCGTGAGCGCGGGCGGTGGCCCTTCGTCTCGTTTCGCTCGCTCAGGGACCCGCGGGAGCCACCGGCTGCCGCAGGATCGTGCGGAGTTTGGCCGGCTCGACCCGGCGCGCGTCGCTGAGATAGATCTCGTGGTGGATGCCGCGCATCTCCAACCCGTTGCCGGGGATGAAGCGGTGGTGCAGATCCTCGAGCACGGGCGCCTCGTCGTCGTACGAACCGACGTGCAGCGTCTGCACGCACAGCCCCTCGTCGAAGGTCTCGAGCCGCACCGCCGACAGGCTCGGCGAGGCATCCTTCTTCGCCGCGGCCTTGTCGCGCGCCGCCTCGACCATCTCGGCGGTGACATGGTCGGGAACCATGATCATCATCGTCCACAGCCACGTCGACTTGTCGCGGCGCGAGGTGAACGACGCCATGTCCTCGGCATGCCAGATGCCCTCCAACGGCATGACGACGGTGTCGACGCCGAGCTGCGCGCGGCTCGCGAACTTGACCCCGTAGGCGATCGGATACAGCGCGGCGAGGGCATCCGCGTAGGCCTGCGACACGTTCGGATCGCCGGCACCGTCGATCATCAGGTACTGCATCGGCGGCACGTCGACGAGCCGGAACACCCCGCGCTTCGCCTGGTACGCGTCGAGCGTCTTCTTCAGATCGGTGGCCGGCATCGCGAGTCCTTCCGTCATCCGCGGGTGAGCAGGTCGCCGAGGTCCCGCACGCGGCGCAGCGCCTCGGCATCGCGGGAGACGATCGCCGCGACCATCGCCCCGAGCAGCGCATCCGCGACGAGCTCGTGCCCCTCGCGTCCCGCCGCCGCGAACGAACGCTCGATCGCATTCCGCAGCGGAGCGAGGAAGTGGCCGACCATGCGCTGCCGAGCCAATTCATCGGATGCCGAGGCCACGAGCAGCGCCCGGAACAGTGCGGCGTCGGCATCCGCTTCGATCGAGGCGATCGAGCTCTGCAGCCAGAGGTCGATGTCGGCACGGAGGTCCCCGGTCGCGGCGACGACGACCAGTTCGACCGGCAGCACGTCGTCGAGCACGCAGTCGGCGACGAGCGCCTGCTTCGTCGGCCAGCGGCGGTAGAGCGTCTGGCGCGGCACGCCGGCCGCGGCGGCGATGTCGCTCATCGCGACGCCCTCGTAGCCGCGGGCGAGGAGGAGCTCACGGGTGGCGCGGAGCGCGGCCGCGCGGGTGCGCTGATCCGGGGGCCGCCCGATCCGAGATTCCGCCATGAGTCGAGAGTACCGAAGGTGTTCCGCTACTTATGTGACATGTGTAACATAAGTGCCGCGTGAACTTCCGACCCGAATGGAGCCCCCGATGAGATCAGTACTGGTGACCGGCCCCGGCGAGACGACCGTCGTCGACGTCGACGCCCCCACCGCCGGCCCGCGCGACGTGCTCGTGCGCGTGCGCGCCTGCGGCATCTGCGGCTCCGACCACATGTACACGACCTATGGCGGCATCCCTCCGCGCCAGGGCGCGACGCCGCTCGGTCACGAACCGGCAGGCGAGGTCGTCGAGGTCGGCGCCGAGGTCGATGGTGTCGCCGTCGGCGACCACGTCGTCATCAACGTCATGGCCACCGTCGACGGCCTGCTCGGCTCCGGCGGCGCGCAGGGCGCGCTCAGCGAGTACGTGGTGCTGCTCGATGCGAAGCCGGGTGAGCAGTTCCGTGTCATCCCACCGCACGTGCCGTTCAGCGTGGCCGCGCTCAACGAACCGATGGCGGTCGCCCGCCACGCGGTCAACCGCCTCGACCCCGCGCCGGAGCACCGGATCGCGATCTTCGGCGCCGGCCCGATCGGCCTCGGCGCCCTGCTCAGCCTCAAGCGCCGCGGCGTCGCGCACGTCGTCGTGATCGACATCGTGCGCAACCGCCTCGAGAAGGCGCTGGCGCTCGGAGCGGATGCCGTCATCGATTCCCGCACCGAAGACGTGGCCGCGCGGCTGATCGAGCTGCACGGCCGGTCGACGGGCATCGGATTGCGCGGCGAGCGCTCCTCCACCGAGGGATACATCGACGCCGCGGGTGCGCCGCAGGTGATCCGGACGGTGCTCGGTGTCGCCGGCAAGCGCGCCGTGCTCAGCGTGGTCGCCGTGCACAAGGCTCCGGTCGAGATCGACCTCGGCGGGCTCCTGACCACCGAGCTCGACATCCGTCTGTCGATGGGCTATCCCACCGAGATCTTCGAGGTGACCGACGACATCATCGACAACTGGCAGAAGTACGCGCAGATCATCAGCGACGAGATCTCCTTCGACCGCGTGCAGGACGCACTCGCCCTCGCCGCAACGCCCGGACAGGCCGAGAAGGTCGTCGTCACCTTCGGCGGAGAGAACGACTGATGCCGCTCGCACCCCTCGACGAGAACGTCGCGCTGATCGTCGTCGACCTCCAGGTCGCCACCGCGCCCCGCATGGAGCAGGACACCCTCGAGCGGGTCGTCGCGAACACGAACACGCTCGCCGCGGCGTTCCGGGCATCCGGCAAGCCGGTGGTCGTCGCCACGGTCAGCGGGTCGGTGCCCGGGCGCACCGAGATGACCAAGGCGCACGGGGTCTCGACGGTGCCCGCCGGTGGCGATGCACCCCTCCCCTCCCTGGCGACGGATGCCGCCGACATCCGCATCCGTCGCGCACCATGGAGCGCCTTCGCCGGCTCCGATCTGCACGACCAGCTCTCCCGCCGCGGCGTGACGCAGGTGGTCGTGACCGGCGTCGCCACCAGCATCGGGGTGGAATCGACCGCGCGAGACGCCTATGCGCTCGGTTACTCGGTGGCGCTCCCGACGGATGTCGTCATGGATTTCCGCCCGGACGTCGGTGCAGCGCACCTCGCGCAGATCGTTCCCCTGCTGGCCGAGGTCACGACGACCGAGGAGTTGATTGCCGCGCTGGGCGCGTCGGGTCACTGACGCGCGTCGCCGACCCGGTCACGCCTCTTCGATCGGCAACCAGAGCTCGCACGACGCGTGCGCACCGGTGAACTCCAGGTACCGCACGATCGAGGGCCCGGGCCGCAGCCGCCACGGGTTGGAGGGGAACCATTCGGTCGCCGTCGCCGCCCAGAGGTTCTGCAGCGTCTCGGGGAACGGCCCGTCGGCCGCGAATATCGCCCAGGAGCCGGCGGGCAGCGGCATCGCATCGAGGTCGGCGGGCACGGGCGACGACTCCTTCCGGGCCACGCCGTGCAGATAGGTGAGGGGGCTGCCTTCGGGTGCGTCGGGCTCGATGTCGGCGGTGACGGCCAGGATGCCGGTGGGCTCGGCATCCGACAGCGCCTTGAGGCGCGCGTGCTCTTCGGGAGCGATCGCGGCGATGTGCTCCTGGATGCGCGGGTTGACCCCGCGGTGGATCAGCGGGACGTCGACCGCGTGCCCGACGAGGACGATCGCGGGGTGATGGGTGATGGTGACGTGCATGGGAGTGCTCCCTTCAACGCTCAGGCGGAACCGGAGCGTGGGTTGTGTGCGAAGAGGTCCGCCGTCACGGCGCGCGTCGGCAGGCCCGATCCCGTGCACGGCTCGGAACGCTCGGCCGAAGGCTTCGACCGAGCCGTATCCGTGCCGCACGGCGACATCGAGAAGATCGGATGCCCCGGCGACGAGTTCCGCGCCTGCCCGAGTCATGCGGCGACGTCGCACGTACTCCGACAGCGGCATGCCCGCCAGCGTCGAGAACATCCGGCGCAGGTGGTACTCCGTGGTGCCGCGCGCGCGAGCGAATCCGGCGACATCGAGATCATCGACGTCGGTGCTCTCGACCAGGTCGACCAGAGCGTTCAGCGTGCCGATCATGCGTTCCTCCTCTGTGGATGCCCCAGCATCCCGCGCGTCCGGCTCCCCCCACCCGATCAGTCCGGACGGATTCGATCGGGTCGCACCCACGATCCATACCAAAGGATCGGCCCGTACCCTTTGGTATGGATCGGCGGCACGACTCCACCGGAGAGCGCGAAAAAGCCCCCGATCACTCGGGGGCTTCGCTGCGGAGACGAGGGGATTTGAACCCCTGGACCCCTTAAAGAGGTCTCCACCTTAGCAGGGTGGTGCACTAGGCCGGACTATGCGACGTCTCCAGGCATCCTCGCCCGAAAGCTCGGATGCACCTAGCCATCGTAACGGATTCCGCGGCATCCCACGAACCGGGACCGAACCCGGTCCGATCCCCGCCGGATTCCCCCGCTCGCCTTGCCCGACACCCGGCACGTACGGCAGGATTGAAACGTACCAATCCGGGCGATGGCCCACCTCGTGCAAGGACGCATCATGACGTGGAACCGCCCCGAACGCGACGAGCGCACCCTCGGGGACTGGACGATCGAGCGCCGCGACGATGAGCTCGCCGACCTGCAGTGGCGAGGGCATCGGGTGCTCCGCAGCATCCGCGCCGTGGTGCGCGACGGCGACTGGAACACCCTGCCCCTGACCTCGGCGAGATCACCGGCGACGACTCGCGCCTCGAGATCGCCGTGCGCACGACCGAGCCTGCGTTCGGGGGCGTGCTCCGCGCCACGGCCGACGCCGCCGAACTCGCCATCACCCTCGACCTGCGGGCGACGCGCGACGTCGACACCAACCGCACCGGACTCGTCGTTCTGCACCCACCCCAGGTCGCGGGAGCCGCCCTGCAGGTCGGCCACTCCGACGGCACGACCGAGCAGACCGCGTTCCCCGAGCGCATCAGCGCGCACCAGCCGGTCGTCGATATCACGTCCCTCGGCTGGACGCACGACGGCGCCGCGATCGACCTGGCGTTCGTCGGCGACGTGTTCGAGATGGAAGACCAGCGCAACTGGACGGATGCCTCGTTCAAGACCTACAACCGGCCACTCTCGCTCCCCTTCCCCTACCGCGTCATCGAGGGCGAGCACGTCGTGCAGGCCCTCCGGATCCAGGTTGAGGAAACGGCGGATGCCGAGATCCGCGCCGTTTCCGACACGATCCGCCTCACCCCTGCCGGCCCCTTCCCGTCGGTCGGGGTCGCCGCGGCATCCGCCCCCGATCCCGCTCCGGTCGTCGACCCCGTCGGCACGACCCTGCTCGTCGAGCTCGACCTCGCGAGTCGCGACTGGCGGGCGGCCATCGCCCGGGCCTCCACCTCCGGTCTCCCCCTCGACGTGCGCTTCGTGATCGACCCGGCGGCGCCCGAGAAGATATCGGATGCCGTCGCCGCCCTCGCGGGCATCGACCTCGTGCGCGCCACGGCCTTCCACCAGGTCAGCGATGCCCGGCACGTCTCAGACGGCGAGGCGATCGATCTGCTGCGCGCCGCCCTCGCCGCGCACGGCCGCACGCCCGCGGTGATCGGCGGCAGCCGCTCGCACTTCACCGAACTCAACCGCGAACTCCACCGCCTGCCCGACGACCTCGACGGGATCGCGGTCACCGTCACCCCGCTGTTCCACTCCGCCGACACCGAGCAGATCGTCGAGTCCGTCTCGATGCAGCGCCTCGTCGCCGAAGAGACCGTCGTGCGCGCGGCCGGGCGCCCCGTGCACATCGGCCCGGTTTCGCTCCGCCCCCGCTTCAACGACGTGGCCGCCTCCGCCCAACCGCTGTCGCCGCATGACGACCTGCGCGACGGCTACGGCCCGCAGTTCACCGGAACCGACGACGACCGCCAGCAGGCGCCCGAACTCGCCGCCTGGACGATCGCGAGCGCCGCGGCCCTGGCCGTGCCCGGGGTCACCTCGCTCGCGTGGTTCGAGGAGTGGGGGCCGCGCGGCATCCGCTCGTCCGACGGAGAGGACTTGCCCGTCGCGTCCGCCCTGCACGCGCTCGCCGCCCTCGCGGCGCGCGACGGCGCGACGCTGCTCACCGGACCCAGCCCCGACGGCCTGACCTGGGCGATCGGCGCCCGCACCGACGCCGGCGACGACATCCTCGTGGCCAACATCGCCGACGAGCCGCGCTCCCTGCACGTCTCGACCGACCGCGGCGAAGCAGCCGTCGCGCTCGCCCCTTCCGCCTTCACCCGCATCTCCCTCCCCCGAACCGAGGAATCGAACGCATGATCGACACCTGGAAGTCCGACCTCCGCACCTACGTCACCGAGCACGCGACGCAGATGACCCGCGAGCCCTCCGGCGTGCTCGCCCACCCGTACACGGTGCCCAGCTCGCCCGACTCCCCCTACTACTCGAACGCGCTGTGGGACTGGGACTCCTGGTTCATCAGCGTCGTGCTCGGCCAGGTCGAGCTCGAGACCGGCGAGGCGGGGCGCTTCGGCGCCTACGAGGAGGGCACGATCCGCAACTTCCTCGACCACACCGACGCCGACGGCGTGATGCCGCTGCTGCTCAAGCCCGAGGGTCCGCTGCTGCACGGCGACCCCTCGCGCGCCGCCGGGTTCTCGCAGAACATGCACAAGCCGATCATCGCCCAGCAGGCCGCACTGCTCAGCCGTCGCCGGGGCAGCGCCGAGTGGATCAGTGACGGCATCCCGGTGATCCAGTCGTTCCTCGAGCGCTACCTCGAGAGCCACATCCACGCCGAGACGGGCCTGGCGTACTGGCAGACCGACTTCGCGATCGGCGTCGACAACGACCCCTCGGTCTACTACCGCCCCGACCGCAGCACGGCCTCGATCTACGTCAACTCGCTGCTCTACCGCGAACTGCTCGCCTTCGGATCGCTGCTCGAAGACCTCGACCGGCTGCCCGAGGCGAATCGCTGGCGCGGACGCGCGCAGGACCTCGCCGACGCGATCAACACGCACCTGTGGGACGAGCGCGACGGCACCTACTACAGCGCCGACCTGGCCTTCCGCGAGATCGACGGCGACGACTGGCTGCACAGCGGCGCTCCGCGATCGTGGTCGGCGCTGCTGCTGCGGGTCGACAACTGGTCGAGCTTCCTGCCGCTGTGGGCGGGGTTCGCGTCGCAGGAGCAGGCCGAGCGGATGCGCGAACGCCTGCAGGACACCCGCACGTTCCGGGCGAACTTCGGGGTGCGCACCCTGTCGCGCCTCGAGAAGCCCTACAACCTGCGTGCGTCGAACAACCCCTCCAACTGGCTCGGACCGGTGTGGGGCATCAGCAACTACCTCGTCTTCCGAGGCCTCGAGAAGTACGGCTTCGCCGACGACGCCCGCGAGCTCGCGGAGCAGACCGTCGAGCTGTTCGGTCGAGACCTCGCCACGACAGGATGCCTGCACGAGTTCTACAACCCCGACACCGGGGAGGCGATCATGACGCGCAACTTCCAGAACTGGAACTTCCTCGTGCTCAACCTCATCGCGTACCTCGACGGACGCCCGGTCGTCGCGGAGTTCTGAGGCCGCGCGGGCGGGCCAGGGCTCAGGCCGTCGAGGCGCGCGCGACGAGTTCGGGCTGGAACACGATGTGCTCGGGCGCACGGCCCGGGTCGTCGGCGCTCTCGAGCAGCAGGCGCATCGCCGTCTCGCCCATGAGGTTGCTCGGTTGCCGCACCGACGAGAGGGGCACGGCCGCAGCCGCCGCGAAGTCGATGTCGTCGAAGCCGATCAGAGCGACGTCCTGGGGCACGCGGATGCCGTTCGTCAGCAGTCCCTGCAGCACCCCGAGCGCCACGAGGTCGTTGGCGCAGAAGATCGCGTCGGGGCGTTCCGACGCCGCGAGTGCGGCGACCTGATCGCCCGCGAGACGACCGGCGTCGACCGTCGACGCCGCCGAGGGAAGCGTGTCGAGCACGGCGCCGGGCACCTCCGCGATGGCGCGGCGTGCACCGCCGAGGCGGTCTTCCACCTGACGCATGTCGAGGGGGCCGCCGGCGAAGAGGATGCGGCGACGCCCGGTGTCGAGCAGGTGGCGAGCCGCGAGGTACCCGCCGGTCTCGTCGTCGACCGAGACGCTGCTGAACGAGTCGTCGGCGCCGCGCCGGTCGACGAGGACGGCGGGGATGCCCCGGTCGCGCATCCGGCGCAGGCGCGGTCCCGCCTCCTGATAGGGCGAGAGCAGGATGCCGCGCACGCGCTGCTGCTCGAAGAGGTCGATGTGCCGGGCCTCCTGCGCGACGTCCTCGTCACTGTTGGCGAGCACGACAGAGAGCCCGTGTCGGGCAGCTTCGCGCTCGGCGCCGCGGGCGAGCTCGGTGAAGAACGGGTTGCGCACGTCGAGCACCACCAGGCCGACCATCAGACTGTGCCCCGCGCGCAGTTGACGGGCGGCGTCGTTGCGCACGTACCCGAGCTCGGCAATCGCCTCGTGCACGCGCCGGACGGAGTCCTCTTTGACGCGGTCGACGTGGTTGAGCACGTTCGAGACCGTGCCCACCGACACCCCGGCGCGGTCGGCGACGTCGCGGATGCTCGCGGCCACGGTCATGCCCTCCCGGTGCTCGCGCGCACCACGAGCTGGGGTTCGAACATCCGATGCGGCGCGGCGATCGCGTTGCCGCCGATCGCGTCGAAGAGCAGGTCGACCACGGCGATGCCGAAGCCGTCGTGGCGGCCCATGACGCTCGTGAGCGGGATGAGCGAGGCTTCCGCGAACTCGATATCGTCGTAGCCGACGATTGCGGTCTGCCGCGGAACCTCGACGCCGCCGGCGACGAGGGCGTTCATGATGCCGAGCGCGAGGAGGTCGTTCGCGGCGAAAATGCCGTCGGGCATCATGTCCGCCGGGCGCGAGAGCAGCGCCGCCCCGATCCGCTTGCCGCCGCGCACGGTGCGATCGGGCTCGTCCATCACCTCGAGCGTCGCCGCCCCGAACTCGCGCACGACCTCGCCCGCACCGGCCAGACGCCCCGAGACCTGCGGGATGTCGAGCGGGCCACCGACGAACAGCAGGCGACGGCATCCGACCTCGATCAGGTGCTGCATCGCCTGGCGCCCGCCCGAGACCTCGTCGAGCGAGACGGAGGGCTGCTCGTCGGACTGCCCGCGCTGGCCGACCAGCACCGAGGGCGTGCCGCGACGGCGCACCTGCGCGAGGCGGTCTTCGACGGGCAGGTGCGACGACATGAGGAGTCCCTGCACGCGGTACTGCTCGAAGAGCTGGATGTAGTCGTTCTCGCGATCGCGGCTTCGGTGAGAGTTGGCGAGGAACACGGTGAAGCCGAGCTCGCTGGCGCGCAGCTCGACGCTCTCGGCGATCTCGGCGAAGTACGGGTTGCTCACGTCGGGCGCGATGTAGCCGATCGCGCTGCTCACCCCGAGGCGCAACTGCCGACCGGCGTTGCTGGGCACGAACCCGAGCGAGTCGATCGCGGCGCGGATGCGCTCGGCCTTGTCGGCCGAGACGCGGTCGGGGTGGTTGAGGTAGTTCGACACGGTACCCACGGCCACACCCGCGAGCACCGCCACGTCACGGATTCCGACTCGGGCCATGCGCGGCCTCCTTCGGCTCGGTGATCGATCAGTCACTTTACCGGCTCCTCTGCGACGCACCCGGAGCGGCACACGCACGCTCAGCCACGGCGTTCCCAGACCGGTTCGTCGGCGATCGCGTCGACGCGCTGCACGTCTCCGATCAGGTCGATCTCGATGGCCTGCCCCTCGTCCGCGGCATCCGCGGCCACCCGTAGCACGATGCGGCCGGGTTCGACGATGCGATGCCCCGCGACACCGGTGAAGGCGAAGGCGGCAGCGGGGATTCGCACCCGCCACGTCTGCGCTTCCCCCGGGGCCAACCGCACCTTGTGGAACGCGACGAGCTGGCGGAGAGGACGCACGACCTGCGCCGCCGGGTCGCTCGCGTAGACCTGCAGCACGTCGGCTCCCTCGCGGTCGCCCGCGTTGCGCACCGTGACCTCGGCCTCGACGACGCCGTCGACGGCGACCCGGGTCTCTGCGACGCTCAGTCCGTCCCGCACGAAGGTCGTGTACCCGAGGCCGTGGCCGAACGGATGCCGCGGCGTCGGGTCGGCCGAGCTGACGCCGGTGAGCGATCCGAGCTTCGGGGCGAGGTAGCTGCCCGGCTGCGGGGTGCCCGGCCGGGGCATCTGCACGGGGAGACGGCCCGAGGGCGAGGTGACCCCGAGGAGAGCATCCGCGATGGCCGGCCCGCCCTCCTGCCCGGGGAAGAACGCCTGCACGACGGCCGCGCAGCGGTCGGCGGCGGCGCCGAGCGCGTAGGGGCGACCGGTCAGCAGCACGAGCACGACCGGACGACCGGTCTCGACGAGCGCGTGGAGCAGCTGCTCCTGCACCCCGGGCAGACTCAGGTCCTCGCGGTCGCAGCCCTCGCCCGACGTGCCGCGTCCGAACATCCCGGAGTCGTCGCCCATCACCGCCACGACCACGTCCGCGGCGAGCGCGACCGCGACCGCCGCGTCGATCCCGGAGACGTCGTCGTCCATGACGGCGCAGCCCTCGACGACATCGACCTCACCCGGCCAGCGCCCGCGCAGCGCCTCGGCGACCGTGGGCGCGGCGATCAGCGTATCGACCTCGGGATGCCGGGGCAGCACGTGCTTCACGAAGGAGTAGCACCCGAACACCGCCCCGAAGCGGTCGGCGTTCGGACCGACGACGGCGAGCCGTGGGGTGCGCCCTGCATCGAGCGGCAGAACACCGTCGTTCTGGAGCAGCACGATCGAGGCATCCGCCATCTCGCGCGCGAGCGCGCGATTGGCCGCGGAGTCGAGGTCGACGGTCGCATCGCCCTCGGGTGCGGCCGGCTCCAGCAACCCCAGATCGCGCTTCTGCCGCAGCACGCGGCGCAGAGCGCGGTCGACGAGCGACTCGTCGATCCGCCCGCTCTCGACCGCGGCGACGAGCGGCGCGAGGTAGTCGGAGCCGGTGGGGAGTTCGACGTCGATGCCGGCCGAGAGCGCGAGCACCGCCGCGTCTTCGCCATCGGCGGCGACCCCGTGCATCGTCTCGAGGAACCGCACGGCGAAGTAGTCGGCGACCACGGTGCCGTCGAAGCCCCAGCGGTCGCGCAGGATGCCGGTGAGCAGGTCGGCGGATGCCGCGGCCGGAACCCCGTCGACGTCGTTGTAGGCGTTCATGACCGAGCGGGCCCCCGCGCGGATCGCCCGCTCGAACGGCGGCAGGTGGACATCGGCGAGTTCGCGCAAACCGACCGAGACCGGCGCGTGATTGCGGCCCGCCCGCGACCCCGAGTACCCGGCGAAGTGCTTGAGCGTGGCGACCACCCCCGCCGATTCGAGGCCGCGCACGTAGGCACTGCCCACGACGCCGACCGTGAACGGGTCTTCGGCGATGCACTCCTCGACGCGTCCCCAACGGGCGTCGCGCACGACGTCGAGCACGGGGCCGAGCCCCTGATGCACGCCGAGCGCGCGCAGGTCCTCGCCGATCCGCCGGCTGAGACGTTCGGTGAGCGCCGGGTCGAACGCGGCGCCCCAGGCCAGCGGGGTCGGGTAGGTCGTCGCTCCCCAGGCGAGGACGCCGGTGAGGCACTCCTCGTGCACGAGAGCGCGGATGCCGGTGCGCTCGGTGAGAGCACTCTGGCGGCGGCGCAGCTCGGCGGTGCCCGCCTCGACCGTGATCGGCGTGGTTCCCCAGTGACGCGTGAGCTGGCCGAGGCCGTGCGCGGCGAACTCCTCGACGTGCATGCCGTCGGCGATCAGCTGATCCTGCATCGGGGCGGCGTTGTCGTCGCGGCGGGCGCCGGCCCACAGCCCCACCAGCTGGGCCGTCTTCTGCGCGAGCTTCATCTCGGCGATGAGTCGATCGACCGCGTCGTCGACGACCACCTCGTCGTCGACCGCGGCTGATTGTGACGTTTCAATGCTCATGGATTCATCCTTGCGCATCCGCCCGACGGCCGCCGAACTTCCTCACCGCGCCTCAGAACAGTTTTCGTTTGACAGGCCACAGATCTCCCCCTAACATCAGTTTTGAAACGTCTCAATAACGAGATATCACTTTCAAGGAGGAAATGTGTTCACAGCAGAACGGCGGCGCCTTCGCAAGCCGCTCCTCAGCGTTGCCGCTCTGGCCAGCGCCGGGGTTCTCATCCTCTCCGGCTGCGCCGGTGACAGCGGATCGGGTGCGACCACCTTCGAGTTCCTGAAGAACTCCGAGAACACCACCACGCAGCCGGTGCTAGAAGCCCTCGCCGGCGACCAGTGCGCCGCCGAAGAAGAGGCTATGCCCCTCGAGTTCAACTCGGCACCGCAGGCCGACCTCGACGCCCAGGTGCAGCTGCTCGCCACGCAGGACGAACTGCCCCCGATCTTCTCCGCCGGCGGCAACCCCTCCGAGGGCGCGAAGCTCGCCAAGGGCGGCTACCTCGTCGACTTCGACGAGAAGCTGACCGAGCTCGGCGTGCGCGACAAGATCGCCGAAGGCGCCGTGTCGACCATCAAGAAGCTCTACGGCGGCGAGTTCAACTTCCTGCCGTTCCAGTACAACATCGAGGGCATCTGGTACAACAAGCAGATCTTCGAGGAGCAGGGCTGGGACGTCCCCGAGAGCTGGGACGACCTCACCACCATCGCCGCCGAGGCCAAGGCCGCGGGCTACACGCCGTTCACGGCATCCGGCGAGCAGGGCTGGCCCATCACCCGCCTCATCTCGAGCTACCTCTTCCGCTCGGTCGGTGACGACGCGCTCGAGAAGGTCGCGTCCGGCGACGCCAAGCTGACCGACCCCGAGTACGTGGCCGCCGCGCAGGCGATCGCCGACCTCGGCGCCGAAGGCTACTTCGACGCGAACGTCACCTCGCTCGACATCGACAGCTCCTACAACGAGTTCCTCACGGGCAAGGCCGCCATGATCTACATGGGCAGCTGGATCCTCGGCAACATCAACGGAGACGGCAACCAGATCGGCGCCGACAACGTCGGGTTCTTCAACTTCCCGGCCGTCGAGGGTGGCAAGGGCACGCCCGACGCCTACCCGTCGAACGTCGGCCTGCCGGCCACGATGAGCAACGCCGCCTACAACGAGGGCACCGGCGCCTGGCTCGGCTGCATCGCCGAGAACTACGGCAACGAGGCGCTCGAGCAGGGCCAGATCACCGGCTTCATCGCCGACGACGCCGACGTCGAGCTGCCCGCGATCTCGCAGACGATCGCCGACGAGATCTCCACCAGCACCGACAGCGTGCTGTGGTTCGAGGCGCTCTTCAACGCGAAGGCGAGCAACATCTCGTCGACCAACGCCGCGCTGCTCGTCACGGGCCAGCTCACGGCCGAGGAGTTCATGACCCTCGTCCAGGACGCTCTCGACGCCGGTTGATCCGCACCGGCTCCGCGCACTCGTACCCGGAGTGCGCGGAGCCGGTTCTCTCGTCTCACCCCCTCTACACCCGAAAGGCCGCCACGCATGAAGTCCGTCCTCGGCGACCGGAAGACGATCCTGCTGCTGCTCCTGCCGGCACTGGTCATCTATACGCTCATCACCATCGTCCCCGTGCTCTGGTCGTTCGGCCTCACGTTCTTCACCGGCAGCATCCTCGAAGGCTTCGAGTTCAACGGCATCGAGAACTTCCAGCGGCTCTTCTCCGACCAGTACGTCGCCGACGCCTTCTGGTTCACGATCCGCTACGCGCTGCTGACCACCCTGTTCCAGGTCGTGCTCGGCTTCGGACTCGCGCTGCTCTACCACTTCGTGCTCCGCCGCTCCTCGGTCATCGTCCGCACTCTGGTGTTCTTCCCCGTCGTGCTCCCGACCGTCGCGATCGGCATCCTGTACCAGAAGCTCTTCCAGTCGGCCCCCGGCGACGGCCTCGTCAACGAGCTGCTCGTGAACGTCGGCCTCAGCAACATCGACTGGCTCGGCGACGGCGCGACCGCGTTCGTCGTCATCGTCATCATGGACGTCTGGCGCTCCGCCGGCTTCTACGGCATCCTCGTCTTCTCCGGCCTGCTCGACATCCCCGACGAGATCATCGAGTCGGCCCGTCTCGACGGCGCGAAGTCGTTCAGCCTCTTCCGCTACATCGTGCTCCCGATGTCGCTGCCGATCCTCTTCGCCTCGATGATCTTCAGCATCAACGGCACGATCAAGGTCTTCGACTCGGTCTTCGCCCTCACCGGCGGCGGCCCCGGCAACGCGACCACGCCGCTGACGATGTACATGTACCGCACGGCGTTCCAGTACAGCGACTTCGGCTACGGCTCGACCGTCGCCCTCGTGCTCACGATCATGTGTCTGCTGATCACGCTCGTCATCTTCCGCTCGTCGCGTCGCGACAACACCGTCTGAGGACAGCATCATGACCACCACACTCGACACGACGGCCGTTCCCAGCGCGAAGGCGTTCGTCCCGCACCGCCGCGGTCCCGCAGCGATCGCCCTCGGCATCCTGCGCAAGATCCCGACCTGGCTGACCATCGCGGTGCTCGTCATCGTGACGGCCTACCCGCTGTTCTGGATGTTCATCAACTCGCTGAAGTCGAACAACGAGTTCCTCAACAACCCCTCGTACACGCTCCCCGAGAACTGGCGATGGGACAACTACGCCGTCGCCTGGGAGACCGGCAACCTCGCCACCACGATCACGAACTCGCTGATCGTCACGGTGCCGTCGCTCGTGTTCATCGTGCTGCTCGGCACGGCGGCGGGCTACGCGCTCGAGATCATGGTCTTCAAGGGCCGCGCCTCGGTGCTGCTGCTGTTCCTGGCGGGCATCATGATCCCCGGGCAGATGATCATCCTGCCGCTGTTCAACGCCTTCTCGAAGATGGGCCTCAGCGGCTCGTACCTGCCGATGATCCTCATCTACGTCGCGGGCGGCCTTCCGCTCACGGTGTTCATGATGGCGACGTACTTCCGCGCGATCCCCCGCGAGATCTTCGAAGCCGCGACGATCGATGGCGCCTCGATGCTGCGTTCGTTCTTCGCGATCGGCCTGCCGATGATGAAGAACGCGATCTTCACGGTCGCGATCGTGCAGTTCTTCCTCATCTGGAACGACCTGCTCATCGCCCTCGTCTTCGGCGGCAAGAGGAGCCTCAACACGATCCAGGTCGGGCTCCTCAACTTCTCGGGCGAATACGGCGCGATCAACTACGGCCCGCTGTTCGCCGCGATCTGCGTGACGGTGTTCGGCATCCTGATCATGTACCTCTTCCTCAACCAGCGCATCATGAAGGGCCTCGCGGCCGGCGCGGTCAAGGGCTGAGACCCGCGACGACGAAGGGGGCGGATGCTGCGGCATCCGCCCCCTTTCGCGTCCGACCCCCGGGCGGTGAGGGGTCACAACACGCCGCGCGCGGCCACGCGCCAGCGGCGTGTCTCGACTCCTGGGTTACGACGAGGTCGCCGAGCCTGTCGAAGCGTCCCCTCCGAGAGCGTCAGGCGCGGTCGTGGAGGGTGACGTGGTAGCCGTCGGGGTCGGCGAAGGTGAAGGTGCGCCCGAACGGTCCGTCGATGGGGGCGGCGACGATCGTGCGCCCATCGGCGACCAGGGCGTCGTGGATGCTCTGCACATCCGTCGCGTGCAGCCAGAGGGCGACGCCGATGCCGGGCTGCGCCGTTGCGGCGAGATCGGTTCCGGGCACGATGTCGCGCAGCGCGAACGCGATCGGCGTGGTCGTGAAGACGACGGCGTGCGGAGGCCCGGCGGGCGAGCGAACGAGGCCGAGGTACTTCTCGTAGAACGCCTGCGAGGCGTCGAGGTCGCGCGTCTGCAGAGAGATGAAGTCGGGGCCGGTGACGGGCATGGGATGCTCCTTCGATACGTGTCAGTTTTCTGACATGCATCAATCTATGTCAGAATACTGACATGAGTCAAGACGGCATCCACCTGCCGACCTCCCTCGGGTATCTACTGAAGGAGGCCGCGAGCGCCCTGCGATTCGCGATGGAAGAGGCCCTGCGCCCCCTCGACATGACCATCACGCGATACTCCTGCCTCGAACTGCTCGCGCAGCGCCCCGGCCTCTCTAACTCCGACCTCGCCCGCGGCGCCTTCGTCACCCGGCAGTCGATGAACGTGCTGCTGCAGCAGCTCGAACGCGAGGGGCTCGTCGTGCGGGCATCCGAAGCCCCGGTCGGCAAGGCGCTCCCCACCGACCTCACGCCCGCCGGGCGCGACCTGCTCGCGCAGGCGACCGCCGCGGTGCGCGCGGTCGAGAAACGGATGCTGTCGAGCATGAGCGCCGACGATCAGCAGGTCGCGTTCCACCTGCTCCAGGGCATGGTGCGGTCGCTGCGCGCGGACTGGTAGACGGGTTCCTTTCGCGCGATCAGTGCGCGGCGTAGGGTGTGCACCATGAGCGAAGAGGGGTGGCGCGCTTTCCTGTCCGAAGGCGACCTCGGCGACTGGGTGATCCTCCATGGAGGGCCGACCGCGGTGTTCACCGTGGAGTCGCTGGCCCAGGCCGCTCGCCTCGCGTCCGCCATCGCCGAGCTGCCCGACCTCGGCGAACGCACGGTGCTGACGGCGACGCCGCACAGCCTCACCGTCAAGCTCACCCGCGAGGTGTGGGCCACCGAGCGCTCGCACGCCAGCCTCGCCCGTACGATCTCCGAGATGGCGCGCAGACAGGGCATCGCCGGAGATCCGCGCGCGGTTCAGGAGGTCCAACTCGCGGTCGCCGCCGCGCCCGATGCCATCGACCTCAGGTTCTGGCGCACCGTCCTCGGCTACGCCCCGATGGACGACGACAACTGCATCGACCCTCTCGGGCAGGGGTCGACCGTATGGATGCAAGAACTCGACCCTGCCAAACCCCTGCGGCACGCCATGCATGTCGACGTATCGCTCTCGCGCGCCCACATCGAGGACCGTGTAGCTCGCGCGGTCGCCGCCGGGGGTCGGATCGTCGACGACTCCGAGGCCCCCGCCGCCTGGATCCTTGCCGATCAATCGGGCAACAAGGTGTGCCTCGCGGCCTGGCCGGACGGCGCGGGTCGCGACGAAGGCACGTGAGGGGTCAAGACACGCCACGACCGTACGCGGACGCGCGGCGTGTCTTGACCCCTCAGCAGGTAAGCGTCAGCGCCAGTCGTACCGGGCGCGGAACCCAAGTTCGTCCTGGATGCGGCGGGTCGACATGAGCGATCCGAACTCGGCGAGATCCTCGGCCACGGGAACGCCGGGGAACCACCGTTCCGCGACCTCGCGCGAGGGCGCCGCATTGCCCGACTCGGGAGCTGCGACGTTGTAGACGCGGAACCCGGGGGTCGCCGCCTCGAGCGCGAGCGCCACGGCTTCGGCTCCGTCGCGCGCGTCGACCCACGACCCCAGCAGGTCGCGGCGGTAGTCGGGCTCGGATGCCGCGGCGAAGGTGTCGTAGGCCTCGGGCGCGACGACGTTGGTGAAGCGCAGCGCGGTGATCGAGGCATCCGGATGCCATCCGACGAGCTGCGCGGCCATCGCCTCTTCGACGACCTTGCCGAGGCCGTAGGTGTTGAACGCGCGCGTGTAGGTCTCGTCGACCGGGAGCGACGGCGGCGCGACCTCGAAGGGGAAGCCCATGGCCGTGATGCTCGACGCGAGCACGACGGTGCGGATGCCGGCGCGATGCGCGGCGAGCAGCACGTGCGAGGAGACCAGCACGTTGTTCTCGAAGGTCGCGGCATCGGGCACGAGCCCGTTCACCGGAATCGCGGCGAGGTGCACGAGTGCGTCGATGCCCTCATGGCGCGCAGTCACCCCGAGCAGCGCGTCGAGCGTCTGCCCGTAGTCGGTGAGGTCCACGCGCGTGAAGCCCGCCCCGGCGGGGCCGGCGAGGTCGAAGCCGATGACCTCGGCTCCCCCGACGCGCAGTCGTTCGACCGTCGCGCGACCGAGCGTGCCGCTGCTTCCTGTGACCGCAATGACCATGGGGGACCTCCGCGTCCGAGTCTGGCACGTGATCGACCTCGCCGACCTCCATGCCCTAGTATTGAAACGTCACAATTCTAACGCGATTCGCTACGACAACGCTTTGTCTGCGTCTCTGAAACGTTTCGAAATCTTGGGAGTGTCCAATGCCGGCCACCGTATCCGCCGTTCGCTTCGAGCATCACCGCGAGCCCCTGGGCATCGGCGAGTCACGCCCGCGCCTGTCGTGGGTGATCGACACCGCTCCCACCGGATGGACGCACGCCGCCTCCCGCATCGAGATCGACACCGATGGCGCCGTCGAAACCTTCGAGATCGACTCCGACGCGCAGGTGCTCGTGCCGTGGCCGGGTCGGGCACTCCACTCGCGCGCCCGGGCATCCGTGCGCGTGCGGGTGCGCGGCACCGACGGCGAATGGAGCGACCCGAGCCCCTGGGCCACGGTCGAGACCGGACTGCTGCACCCCGAGGATTGGACCGCGGGCCCCATCGGCGCGATCTGGAACGAGAACCCGATGCGCGACGACCGCCGGCCCGCGCTCGTCCGCCGCGACTTCACCGTGCGCCCCGACCTCGTGCGCGCCCGCCTCTATGCGTCGGCCCACGGTCTCTACCAGGCCGAGATCAACGGCGAGCGTGTCGGCACCGACGTGCTCTCCCCCGGCTGGACCGTCTACCGCGAGCGCCTGCGCTACTACACCTACGACGTGACAGACCTGCTCGCCGAGGGCGACAACGCGATCGGCGCGTGGCTCGGCGACGGCTGGTACCGCGGTCGTCTCGGGTGGCGCGGCGGCTTCCGCAACGTCTTCGGCGACGATCTCTCCTTCATCGGTCAGCTCGAGCTCACCTACGCCGACGGCACGACCGAGACCGTCGCAACCGACACGCGGTGGCGGTCGGCGCCGAGCCCGATCCTGCACTCGGGAATCTACGACGGCGAAACCTACGACGCCCGCGAGGAGCTGCCGGGGTGGAGCCGCGCGGGGTACGACGACGGCGACTGGCAGCGCGTGCAGCTGCGCCGCCGCGACCCCGCGACGCTCCTGGCACCGACCGGCCCGCCCGTGCGCGTGACCGAGGAGGTGCACCCGGTCACCGTGCTGCGCACCCCGGCCGGCAAGCGCGTGCTCGACTTCGGGCAGAACCTCGTCGGCGTCGTGCGCCTGCGCTCCACGGCCGCCGCGGGCACGACCGTGACGCTCCGCACCGCCGAGGTGCTGCAGGACGACGAGCTCTACACGCGCCCGCTGCGCGACGCGGTCTCGACCGACGTCTACACGTTCGCCGGGCGCCCCGAGGGCGAGGAGTGGGAACCGCGCTTCACCTATCACGGCTTCCGCTACGTGGAGGTCGACGGCTGGCCCGGCGACATCGATGCGGATGCCGCGGCCGGCGCTCTCGTCGCCCGCGTGCTGCACACCGACATGGAGCGCACGGGCTGGTTCGAATCCTCGAACCCCCAGCTCGACCGCCTGCACGAGAACGTCGTCTGGGGCATGCGGGGAAACTTCGTCGACATCCCCTCCGATTGCCCGCAGCGCGACGAGCGCCTGGGATGGACCGGCGACATCCAGGTGTTCGCGCCGGCAGCATCCTTCCTGTACGACTCCTCCGGCATGCTCGCCGGCTGGCTGCGCGACCTGGAGGCCGAGCAACTGCCCGACGGCACCGTGCCCTGGTACGTGCCCGTCATCCCGGCCGACACCATGTGGACCCCGCAGCGCCCGGGTGCCGCCTGGGGCGATGCCGCGACCATCGTGCCGTGGACCCTGCACCGCCGCTTCGGCGATGAGGGCGTGCTGCGCGCGCAGTTCGACAGCGCCCGCGCGTGGGTCGACCTGCAGGCCGAGATCGCGGGTCCCTCGCGGTTGTGGGACACCGGGTTCCAGCTCGGCGACTGGCTCGACCCTGCTGCTCCCCCGCACGACCCGGCCGACGCCCTCACCGATCGCTACCTCGTCGCCTCGGGCTACTTCGCGTACTCGGCACGGCTGGTCGCCGACATGGCCGCGACGCTGGGCGAGACGACGGATGCCGCGCACTACACCGCCCTCGCCGCCGGGGCGAAGGCGGCGTTCATCGGCGCCTATGTGGGCGACGACGGGCGGATGACCTCCGACGCGCAGACCGCCTACGCTCTCGCCCTCGAGTTCGACCTGCTCCCCGACGAGCTGCGCGCCCCCGCCGCCGCCCGGCTCGCCGCTCTCGTGCGGGCCGGGGGCAACCGCATCGGCACCGGGTTCGTGGGCACGCCGCTCGTGACCGACGCCCTCAGCGCGAACGGTCAGCTCGACGCCGCCTACGACCTTCTCCTCGAGAAGGAGTGCCCGTCGTGGCTGTACCAGGTGGGCATGGGCGCGACGACGGTCTGGGAGCGCTGGGACTCGATGCGCCCCGACGGCTCGGTGAACCCCGGGTCGATGACCTCGTTCAACCACTACGCGCTCGGCGCCGTGGTCGACTGGATGCACCGCGTCGTCGCCGGCCTCGCCGCCGATGCCCCGGGTTACCGTCGCATTCGCGTCGCGCCGCGCCCCGGCGGCGGGCTCACCTCGGCGTCGGCCCGGCATCGCACCCCGTTCGGCGAGGCCGCGGTCTCGTGGCGGATCGACGCGGGCGTGCTCCACGTCACTGCCGAGCTGCCCGTCGGCACCACCGGCGTGCTCGCCCTCCCGGGGCAGCCCGAGGAAGAGGTCGGGCACGGCACGCACACGCGTTCCGTCACGCTCGACAGAGCGGATGCCGACGCCACCGACTCCGCCGCGGAGGTGACCGCATGACCCGCGTCGCCTTCCTGCACACCGGGGCCGTCGTGATCGCCCCGGTCGTCGACGCCGCCCGCGCGGCCCTGCCCGACGCGACGTTCGTGAACTACCTCGACGACCGGATCGTCGCCGATCTGGGCGACGCGGAGCGCGCGGCATCCGTCGCCGACCGTCTCGCGCACCTCGCCGGCGCCGCGCGCGAGGGCGGAGCCGACGTCGTCATGCTCACGTGCTCGTCGATCTCGGGCTACGCGGCTCCCACCGCCGAGCGTGCCGGCATCCCCGTGCTGCGCATCGACGAGGCGATGGCCGATCGGGCCGTCGCCACGGGCGAACGCATCGCCGTGATCGCCACCCTCCCGACCACCCTCGCCCCGACCGTCGCGCTGCTGCGCGAGCGCGCCGCGATCGCCGGTGTCGAGCCGACGATCCTCGACGAGGTCGTCGACGGGGCGTTCGTCGCAGTCTCGGAAGGGGATCGCCCGCAGCACGACGCACTCGTCGCCGCTGCGATCGAACGCCTGGCCGCCCACGCCGACGTCGTCGTGCTCGCCCAGGCCTCGATGGCCTCGGCGGCCGAGAGCGCCCGCGTCACCGTGCCGGTGCTCACCAGCATCGCGCCGGGGGTCGCACGACTCGCCGAGCTGCTCGCGAACGACGATCCCGATACCCGCACCGCGACCCCGGAGGACGCCCGATGACCACCGGCACACGACCGCGCACGCTGACTCCGCTCGGCACCGACCACGCTCGCTGGGCGAGCGGTTTCTGGGGCGCCGTGCAGGAGCGCACCCGCGACGTCACCGTTCCGTCGATGTGGGACTCGCTCCGCGATCCCGCCGTGAGCGCGGGGTTGCGCAACTTCCGCATCGCCGCCGGCCTCGAGCAGGGCGAGCACGTCGGACCGCCCTTCATGGACGGCGACTTCTACAAGTGGATGGAAGCCGCGATCGCCCAGCTCGAGGTGCGCTCCGATCCGGCCCTCGCCGAGACGATCGACGAACTGGCGCGACTCATCGCCTCGGTGCAGCGCGCCGACGGGTACCTGCACACGCCCACGCTGATCGCGGCGCTCGGGCCGGTGGCGGCCACAGACCTCGCCGACAGGTTCCACTTCGAGACCTACAACCTCGGCCACCTCATCACGATGTGCGTGCGGCATCACGAGGTCACCGGATCGCCGCTGCTGCTCGACGTCGCCGTGCGCGCCGCCGGGTACCTCGAGGATCTCGCCGAGAACAAGCCGGTCGAGCTCGCCCGCAGCGCGATCTGCCCCTCGCACTACATGGCCGTGATCGAGCTGTACCGCGCGACCGACGACCGCCGCTGGCTCGGGCTCGCCCAGTCGTTCCTGCGCGTGCGCGACGACTTCCAGGGTGGCGACGACAACCAGGATCGCCTCCCCGTGCGCGAGCAGTACGTGGTCGCCGGGCACGCCGTGCGGGCGAACTACCTCTACGCCGGGCTCGCCGACCTCGCCCTCGAGACCGGCGATGCCGACATCGTCGAGGTGCTCACGCGCCTCTGGGACGACGTGATCGACACCAAGCTCTACATCACCGGAGGTTGCGGCGCGCTCTACGACGGCGCCTCGCCCGACGGGCATCCCTGGCAGGAGCAGATCAGCCGCGTGCACCAGGCCTACGGCCGCGCGTATCAGCTGCCTCACACCACCGCGCACGCCGAGTCGTGCGCGAACATCGGCATGATCCTCTGGGCTGAGCGGATGCTGGCGCTCACCGGCGAGGCGCGCTTCGCCGATGTGATCGAGCAGATCGCGTTCAACGCGCTGCTCGCCGGGATCAGCCTCGACGGCACCTCGTACTTCTACACGAACCCGCTGCGTCAGGTGCGCGAGCTGCCCTTCGAGCTGCGTCGTGCGGGCGACACGGGCCTGCACCCGGTGCCCGCCCCGCCGAAGTCCGACGAGCGTCTGCGCGAGCGGTACCTCAGCTGCTTCTGCTGTCCGCCGAACACGGCCAGGACACTCTCGCGGTGGCACGAGCGCGCGGCATCCGTCTCGGACGCCGGTCTGCACGTGCACCAGTACGGCGGCAGCGAACTGCGCGCCGTGCTCGACGACGGGCGGATGCTCGCGCTCACCGAACACAGCGACTACCCGTGGGATGGACGGATCGTCTTCACCGTGACCGCGGTCGAAGCGGGCGGACTGCCCGTGCACCTGCGCATCCCCGGATGGTCGTCGGATGCCGCGCTCACGGTCGCGGGCGAACCCGTCGCGGCGAGCGCTCCCGGAACCTACACGCGGATCGATCGGCCCCTCGCGGTCGGTGACGAGATCGTGCTCGATCTGCCGATGCCGGTGCGCGTGCTGCGCGCCCACCGCCTCGCCGAGGAGGCCGCGAACCAGGTCGCCGTGCAGCGCGGTCCGGTCGTCTACTGCGTCGAGGAGGCCGACCTCCCCGATGACGTTCTGCTCGAACAGGCTGCGCTGCGCCGCGGTGCGACGTTCGGCACCGAACGGATCGAGATCGACGGGCAGCGCCTTCTCGCCGTGACCACGACGCTCCAGGCCATTCCCGGCACCTCCGAAGACGCCCTCTACGCCGACATCGACGCGGCGCCGCTCGTCGAGATCCCGACCCGGCTCGTGCCGTACTTCGCGTGGGGCAATCGCGGCCCGGGCGAGATGTCGGTCTGGCTCCCGATCGTCTGGTGACCCGATGAGCGACCACGTCACCGCGGCCCACGTCACCGCGACATACGTCATCGAGACCTCTCTGCCGCTGCAGCAGGCCGCCGAGACCCTCGCCGGAGAGCAGTCGACCGGCACCTTCGTGCGGGTCGAGCGCGAATCCGACGATCTGCGCGCCCGCTTCGCGGCGCAGGTCGTCGACCTCGAGGAGCTGCCCCTCACCGGCGACAGCGCCCTGCCCGGCACCGTCGGTGACCCGGCGCAGCGGCGGCGCGCACGGATGCGTCTGCGCTTTCCGCTCGACAACTTCGGGCCGTCGATCCCGAACCTGCAGGCGGCCGTCGCCGGCAACCTGTTCGAGATCAAGGAGCTCGCGGCCGTCAAGCTGGTGGACCTCGACCTCCCCGCGGCCTTCGGCGAGCGCTACGGCGGCCCCCGCTTCGGACTCGCCGGCACGCGCGAGCGGATGGGACGCCCGGACGGCGCGCTGATCGGCACGATCGTGAAGCCGAGCATCGGTCTTTCGCCGTCGGACCTTGCCGAGGTGGTGGGAGAGCTGGCCGAGGCGGGCGTGGACTTCATCAAGGACGACGAGCTGCAGGGCAACGGCCCCACCGCGCCGCTCGCCGAGCGCGTGGCCGCCGTTATGCCGGTGCTGAAACGCTACGCCGACCGCACGGGGCGCATGCCCATGTACGCGTTCAACATCACCGACGACATCCATCTGCTCGAGCAGAACCACGACCTCGTGGTCGCCGCCGGGGGCACCTGCGTCATGGTGTGCATCAACATGGTGGGGCTCGCGGGCCTCGCGCACGTGCGGCGCTTCACGCAGGTGCCGATCCACGGCCACCGCGCGATGTTCGGCGCGATCAGCCGTTCCCCGCAGGTCGGCTTCTCGTTCCGAGCCTGGCAGAAGCTCGCGCGGCTCAGCGGCGCCGACCATCTGCACACCAATGGCATCTCGAACAAGTTCTACGAGTCCGACGACGAGGTGCTCGCGTCGATCGCCGACGTGCGCACGCCGCTCGACGGGGTGGGCGACACGGTGCCGGTGCTGTCGTCGGGCCAGTGGGGAGGGCTCGCCCATGCGACCCGTCGCGCGGTCGGGTCGTCGGACCTGCTCGTGCTCGCGGGCGGCGGCATCCACGGTCATCCCGACGGCGCCGCGGCCGGCGTCGAGAGCATGCGCGCCGCGTGGGCCTCGGCCGAGCGCGGTGAGACGACCGCGCAGGCGCTGGCGACATCGCCCGAACTGCGTCGGGCGACCGAGCGTTTCGGGGCGGTCCGTGACTGATTCGCCGCTGTCCCCGCCGGCTGTCGCCTACTACGGCGACGACGTCACCGGCAGCGTCGACGTGCTGTTGCAGTTCGCCCGGCACGGGGTGCGCGGATGCCTGTTCATCGGCACGCCCTCGGCCGCGGCTCTCGCGGATGCCGCCGGCTCCCACGAGGTGGTCGGGATCGCCGGCATCGCCCGCTCGCTCTCGCCGGATGCGCTGGATGCCGAAGTGCGCCCCGCTCTCACGGCCCTGCGCGATCTGTCGCCCCGCATCGTTCAGTACAAGGCGTGCTCCACGGCCGACTCCTCGCCGACCGTCGGGAGCCTCGGCCGGGTGATCGAGATCGGCCGCGAGGTCTTCGGTTCACGGACCGTTCCCGTGCTCTTCGCCCAGCCCGACTTCGGCCGCTACACGGTCTTCGGCCACCACTTCGCGGCCGAGGGCGGCACCGTGCACCGGCTCGACCGCCAGCCGACCATGTCTCAGCATCCGTCGACGCCGATGGACGACTCCGACCTCGCGGCGCACCTCTCGCGGCAGACCCCGCTGCCGATCGACGGTGTGCCGTTCACCCGGTACTCGACGGCGTCGTCGCTCGCCGCAGAGATCGACGGCTCCCCCACGGCCGCTCTCGTGCTCGACGCCATCGACGACGCGCATCTCGCGCTGATCGGCACGGCGTTGGAAGAGCTGAGTACTGAACGGCATCCGCTCTTCGCGATCGGATCGGGCGGACTCAGCAGGGCGCTCGCGCTCGGGCGTCCGGCATCCGCCCTCGCCGAAGAACGCACCGCCGGCGGCCCGGTGCTGGCCGTGTCCGGCAGCCGCTCGCCGCAGACCCGGCGCCAGATCGCCGCCGCGCAGGCGGCCGGCTGGGCAGTGCGCCCGCTCGCCCCGGATGCCGACGCACAGACCGAGGTCGTCGCGCTGTTGCGCGCGGGCCGCAGCGTCGCCCTCTCGTCGGAGGATGCCCCGGCGTTCGCCGGTCATCCCGAGGTACTGGCGGCGATCGCCGATGCGGCGACGTCCGTCATCCGCGGGGCTCTCGGCGCCGGGGCGACCCGCCGCCTGATCGTCTGCGGCGGCGACACGTCGAGCCGCGTCGTGCGCTCGCTCGGCATCGCGAGCCTGTCGATCGCCGCGAATCCCGGCGCGAACGTGGTGGTGCTGCGTGCCCGCAGCGATGATGCCTCGGTCGACGGCGTCGAAGTGCTCCTCAAGGGCGGGCAGGTCGGCGACGACGGGCTGTTCGAGGCGGTGCGGGGTGGGGCTCGCTAGAGCGCGCGTCGATCGGGTGGCGTGCGCAGTTCCTTCGCGATGATCAGAGATGTCGGCACGTGCCCCGCCGCAAGCACGACAGCGCTGGCGGCGATGAACGGATTGCCCAGCAGCCCACTCGCAGCGAGGTAGACCAGCACGGGGAGCGCGGCCATCGGTACCGGCAGCGCCCACGTTCGCCGATAGAGCGAATCCGGGGTGCGCTCGACGACGTACCGTGCCCACAGGGCGTAGTACGCGACCAGCGCCAGCCCGCCGGGCACCGCCCACCACACGCTCATCGCGCCGGGGAGCGTGACGGCCGGCACGACCAGGCACAGCGCTTGGCCGCTGCGCTCCAGCACGGCGAGCACGCCGGGAACTCGCGGTCGGGGGAGCGGCGACCGCGGCGGAAGCACCCACAGCAGAAACGTGGGAGCCAGCACCGCCAGGGAGATACCCAAGCCCCACGGTGAGAATCCCATGGCCACAGGCTACCGAGCCACCCCTTCACCTCTGTCGCGAAGGATCCGGGAGAGACGACTCTTGCGCAGATTCTGCGCGACGATCAAGCCCACGTCGGGATGGTCGGGATCCAGCCCGAGGAAGGCGTCCAGGGCTACGTCGGGGTCCGCCGCCACGACGACGCTCCAGCAGTAGCCGAGGGTCTGGCGCAGGACTCGCACGTCCGGAGCACGACGGCGCTCGCTCGGCCAGGTGACGAAGTGCGCCGTGGTCGTCGCGCAGACGCCGAGAGCATCGCCGACCGTTCGCGGGTCGCGCAGCAGCCGCGGCTCGCAGATCGCCGCAACCGCCGCGCGCTGGAGGAGCGGATCGGTCTCTTCCGCCCAGGACTTCACGATGGAGAGAAGCGCGGCGATGTCCCGATCGCCGAGAAGCTGCAGACCGATGACCGCTCCTTCGCGGACGCGCCACCGCTGGTCCTCGGCGTGGCCACGCAGTCGCCTGAGGACGTCGGCGTCGTCGGATCGAGCACCGCGGGATGCGGCGACGCACATCATCGCGAACTCGTCATCGGTCTTCTCGAGTTCGGCAATCACCGCCGGTTCGGCTGTGCGAGCTACTGCGGAGACGAGTGCGAGGTTCGCGCGGCGACCGGGAAGCCCGGAATGCGCGGTGAGGAATTCGGGCCACCCGGTGGAGGGGAGCGCCCGAAGCCTCGTCTCCCATTCGACGTCGTCGGTCATCGCCCGATGATACCCATTCGCTTGCCGTCGGCAGTTGACGGATCTCTCGTACTGCCGTAACTTATGAAACGATTCATCTTTACAGAAAGCGAGTGACAATGTCCGTCCTCACCCCTGACCACCTCGCCGCGCTCGAGAAGCAGGGCATCGAGCTTCCCAGCTGGGCTTTCGGCAACTCCGGCACGCGCTTCAAGGTGTTCGGCACCCCCGGCACGCCGCGCGACCCGTGGGAGAAGATCGCGGATGCCGCGCAGGTCAACACCTACACGGCTCTGGCGCCGAGCGTGGCGCTGCACATCCCGTGGGACCTCGTCGACTCGTTCTCCGACCTGCGCAAGCACGCCGAAGATCTCGGCGTGACGCTCGGCACGGTCAACTCCAACACCTTCCAGGACGACGACTACAAGTTCGGCGCCCTCACCCATGAAGACGCCGCGATCCGCCGGAAGGCGATCGACCACCACCTCGCGTGCATCGACGTCATGGATGCCACCGGCAGCCGCGACCTCAAGATCTGGCTCGCCGAGGGATCGAACTACCCCGGCCAGGCCGACCTGCGCGGCCGCCAGGACCGCCTGCAGGAATCGCTCCAGCAGATCTACGCCCGCCTCGGCGACGACCAGCGACTCGTGCTGGAGTACAAGTTCTTCGAGCCGGCGTTCTATCACACCGATGTTCCCGACTGGGGCACCTCGTACGCGCAGGTGGTCTCGCTCGGCGACAAGGCATCCGTCTGCCTCGACACCGGCCACCACGCCCCCGGCACGAACATCGAGTTCATCGTCATGCAGCTGCTGCGCCTCGGCAAGCTCGGGTCGTTCGACTTCAACTCGCGCTTCTACGCCGATGACGACCTGATCGTCGGCGCCGCCGACCCGTTCCAGCTCTTCCGCATCCTCTTCGAGGTCGTGCGCGGCGACGGTCTGAACAACCCCGATGTCGCGTTCATGCTCGACCAGTGCCACAACGTCGAGGACAAGATCCCCGGTCAGATCCGCTCGGTGCTCAACGTGCAGGAGATGACGGCACGCGCGCTGCTCGTCGACCGCGACGCCCTCACCGCCGCGCAGAAGTCCGGCGACGTGCTCGCAGCGAACGCGATCTTCATGGACGCGTTCTACACCGACGTGCGCCCCGCCCTCGCCGAGTGGCGCGAGTCGCGCGGCCTCGCCGCCGACCCGATGGCCGCCTACGCGGCATCCGGCTACCAGCAGAAGATCGCCGCAGAACGAGTCGGTGGCGTGCAGGCCGGCTGGGGCGCCTGAGCGCGCCGTCCCTCGACCCCTCGATCAAGGAACACCACTCATGACGAACCCGACCGCCGCCGACCTGATCGCGCGCAGCAACCGCCTGGGCGCCGACCCGAAGAACACCAACTACGCCGGTGGCAACACCTCCGCCAAGGGCACCGAGATCGACCCCGTGACCGGGCAGCCCGTCGAGCTGCTGTGGGTGAAGGGCTCGGGCGGCGACCTGGGCACCCTCACCGAGAAGGGCTTGGCCGTGCTACGTCTCGACCGCATGCGCGCGCTGGTCGACGTGTACCCCGGCATCGACCGCGAAGACGAGATGGTCGCGGCATTCGACTACTGCCTGCACGGCAAGGGCGGAGCCGCTCCTTCGATCGACACGGCCATGCACGGACTCGTGGATGCCGCGCACGTCGACCACCTGCACCCCGACTCCGGCATCGCGATCGCGACCGCCGCCGACGGCGAGGCCCTGACCTCGAAGATCTTCGGCGAGAAGGTCGTGTGGGTGCCGTGGCGCCGCCCCGGCTTCCAGCTCGGACTCGACATCGCCGAGATCAAGAAGGCGAACCCCCAGGCGATCGGCGGCATCCTCGGTGGCCACGGCATCACGGCGTGGGGCGACACGTCCGACGAAGCCGAGGCGAACTCGCTGTGGATCATCGACACCGCAGCCTCGTACATCGCCGAGCACGGGAAGACCGACCCGTTCGGCGGCGTCCGCACCGGCTTCGAGGCACTGCCGTCCGGCGAGCGCCGCGAGCGCGCCGCTGCTCTGGCCGGCACGATCCGCGGCATCGCCTCGCACGACCGCGCGATGGTCGGCCACTTCACGGATGCCGCGGAGGTGCTCGACTTCCTCGCCTCCGAGAAGGCCCCGATCCTCGCCGCGCTCGGCACGAGCTGCCCCGACCACTTCCTGCGCACCAAGGTCAAGCCGCTGATCCTCGACCTGCCGGCCACGGCATCCGCCGAGGAGCAGATCGCACGCCTGCACGAGCTGCACGCCGAATACCGCGCCGACTACCAGGCGTACTACGACGCACATGCGACCGCCGAGTCGCCCGCGATCCGCGGCGCCGACCCGCTCATCGTGCTCGTTCCCGGCGTGGGCATGTTCTCGTACGGCGCGAACAAGCAGACGGCGCGCGTCGCCGGCGAGTTCTACGTCAACGCGATCAACGTCATGCGCGGGGCTGAGGCGCTCTCGACCTACTCCCCCATCTCCGATGCCGAGAAGTTCGACATCGAGTACTGGGCGCTGGAGGAGGCCAAGCTGCAGCGGATGCCGAAGCCGAAGTCGCACCAGGGGCGCATCGCGTTCGTGACCGGCGCCGCGTCCGGCATCGGCAAGGCCATCGCCACCCGTCTCGCGGCTGAGGGTGCCTGCGTCGTCATCGCCGACCTCGACCTCGAGAAGGCGCAGGCCGCGGCGACGGAGCTCGGAGGCACCGACGTCGCGATCGGCGTCGCGGCGAACGTGGCGGATGCCGACGCGATCCAGGCGGCTCTGAACGACGCCGTACTCGCGTTCGGCGGCGTGGACCTCGTCGTCAACAACGCCGGCCTCTCGCTCTCGAAGCCGCTGCTCGAGACCACCGAGAAGGACTGGGATCTGCAGCACGACGTCATGGCGAAGGGCTCGTTCCTCGTGTCGAAGGCCGCCGCGCGCGTGCTCATCGACCAGAAGCTCGGCGGCGACATCATCTACATCTCGTCGAAGAACTCCGTCTTCGCCGGCCCGAACAACATCGCGTACTCGGCGACCAAGGCCGACCAGGCCCACCAGGTGCGGCTGTTGGCGGTCGAGCTCGGGGAGTACGGCATCCGCGTCAACGGCATCAACCCCGACGGCGTCGTGCGCGGCTCGGGCATCTTCGCCTCGGGCTGGGGCGCCAACCGCGCCGCGACCTACGGGGTCGCCGAAGAGGACCTCGGCCAGTTCTACGCCAACCGCACGATCCTCAAGCGCGAGGTCGTTCCCGAGAACGTGGCGGATGCCGTGTACGTGCTGACCGGCCCCGAACTGAGCCGCACCACCGGCCTGCACATCCCGGTCGACTCCGGCGTCGCCGCCGCGTTCCTGCGATGAGCACCCGCGCCGTCGCGGCTGTCGACCTCGGCGCGACCAGCGGCCGGGTGATGATCGGCCGCATCGGCGACGGCGTGCTCGACCTCGAGCCCGTCTCGCGGTTCCCGAACGGTCCCGTCGCACGCGCCGACGGCCTGCACTGGGACTTCGAGGCTCTCTCCGAGAACGTGCTCGACGGCCTGGCCGAGGCGGTCCGCCGCGAGCCCGGGATCGAGAGCATCGGGATCGATTCCTGGGCCGTGGACTACGGGCTGATCGCGGGCGGGAAAGTGGTCGCCGAGCCGTTCCACTACCGCGACGAGCGATCCGCTCGCGGCGTCGAGGAGGTGCACGAGATCGTCGCGTTCGACGAGCTCTACCGCCGCAACGGCCTGCAGTTCCTGCCGTTCAACACGCTCTATCAGCTGCGCGTCGACGACCGCGCTCCCGAGGCCGAGAGCGCGCTGCTCGTCCCCGATCTGCTCGCCTTCCTCCTCACGGGCGCGCGTGTGGCCGAGCGCACCAATGCCTCGACCACCGGGCTCCTCCGCGTCGACGACGGGGAGTGGGACACCGACCTCGCCTCCCGTCTCGGCATCGCTCCCGCGCTCCTGCCCGCACTCGTCGATCCCGGCGCGACCATCGGTACCCTGCGTCCGCAGATCGTCCGCCGGATCGGCGCCGACCTCCCGGTGATCGCGGTCGGCTCGCACGACACGGCCTCCGCCGTCGCCGCGGTGCCGATGGCGTCTCCCTCCGCCGCCTACATCTCGTGCGGCACGTGGGGACTCGTCGGCGTCGAGCTCGCGGAGCCCGTGCTGACGGATGCCGCCCGCGCGGCGAACTTCACGCACGAGCGCGGTGTCGACGGGCGTTTCCGGTTCCTGCACAACGTGGCGGGCCTGTGGCTGCTGAGCGAGACCGTGCGGGCCTGGGAGGCCGAGGACGGCGCTCCGATCGATCTGGTCGCTCTGCTGGCCGCGGCATCCGCCGTCACTGCCCCCGTGCCGACCTTCGACGCGAACGACCCGTCGCTCTCGGCGCCGGGTGGCATGCCCGCGCGTATCGGCGCCCTGCTCGCCGCGAGCGGGCAGACGGCCCCGACCGACCGACCCGCGTTCGCGCGCAGCATCGTCGAGTCGATCGCGGTGGCGTTCGCAGAAGCTGTGGCGACGGCATCCGCTCTCACCGGGCGCCGCCTCGACGTCGTGCACATCGTCGGCGGCGGATCCCTCAACACCCTGCTGTGCCAGGCGACCGCCGACCGCACCGGGCTCCCGGTGCTCGCCGGCCCCGTCGAGGCCACAGCGCTCGGCAACGTGCTCGTGCAGGCGCGGGCGCTCGGTGCAGCGCCGGCGACGCTCGAGGAGCTGCGTGCCCTCGTGGCCGCGACGCATGCCCCCGTGCGCTACACGCCGCACACCTGACCGTCGGTCAGCGCACGTTGCCGTTCGAGCAGGTCTGCTGCGCGGCCGAGTTGCCCTTGATGGTGTCGGGGAGCGCCACGACGTTGTCGGGCGTCGCCGGCTCGGTCGGAGCAGCCTCCTCGGTCGGAGCCGTCTCCTCGGTGGGGGCCGTCTCCTCGGGGGTCGTCTCGGCAGGCGTGGGCTCCTGCACGATCACACCGTCGTTGCTGGTGTTCTGGTGCGTGATCTGCAGCTGCGCGTTCGCCTCGATCGCGTCGAAGAGCTCGCCGGCGGCCGTGTAGTTCGGCACCACCTTGTTGGCGTTCTGCGAGTCGGTACCCGTCGGGTACTGCACGAACACGATGTCCTCGAACGGGACCTCCTTGACCGCGAGGGCGATCTGCACGATCGTCATCGGGTCGTCCAGCGTCGTGCTCGTCTCGAGGTTGCTGAGACCGACGTGCGCGAGCTTCAGCATGGTGCCCACGTTGCCGAGGGTCTCGCCGCTGATGAGCTTGCGCGCCAGGCTCGACATGTACTGCTGCTGGTTGCCGATGCGGCCCAGGTCGCTGCCGTCGCCGACACCGTGACGGGTGCGCAGGAACTGCAGAGCCTCGAGGCCCTGCACCGTGTGGGTGCCGGCCGCCAGGTCGAGGCCCGTGTAGCGATCGCGGATCGGGTTCGCGAGGCACACATCGACGCCGCCGATCGCGTTCGTGATCTCGATCACGCCGCCGAAGGTGACGGATGCCGCGAACTGCACCTCTTGACCGGTGAGCTCGGAGATCGTCTTCGCGACGCAGTTGAGACCGCCGTCGCTGTAGGCCACGTTGAGCGGCTGCTTGCTCATCGCGGAGTGCACGTTGCCGTCGTCGTCGGTGCACTCGGGGATGGGGATCATGAGGTCGCGCGGGAAGCTGACGACCGTGATGCGGCGGGGGTTATCGGAGACGTGCACGAGCAGGTTGACGTCGTTGAGGTTGCCCTCCGAGTCGTTGCCGCTGCAGCGGTCACCGAAATAGCCGGCGTACGCCTCTTCGCAGGTGTCGACACCCGCGAGCACGAAGTTGAATCCACCCTCGTACTCGCTGATGTCTGGCGGAACCGCATCGGCCGACTGGCCCTCGAGTTCGACGGAGTTCGCGAGCTGCGTGCTGCGCAGGTCGTATACGACGTACGCCGCAACGCCCACACCGCTCACCAGCACCACCGCGAGTCCGATCGCGATGAACTTCAGCAGCTGGCTGAGGGGTCCCGGCGAGTGCAACTGGCCGTGGCGCGCGATCGTTCGACGGCGTCGGGTGTTCTCGGTCACACGGTGCCTTTCGGTTCTGCCTGCGGTGAGGGGGCACCGGGCTCAGGAAGCGGAGGGTGTGGGATTCGAACCCACGAGACATCTCTGCCCACTGGTTTTCAAGACCAGCTCCATCGGCCGCTCGGACAACCCTCCCGACAGACGGATCTGCCGACAAGCCGTGAGTCTAGCCGAGTTCTATTCTCCCGCGCTGACCTGGGCGGGCGCTGGAAGTGTATTCAGCGCACTCGCCAGCCCGCCGTCGACGACGTCGTCGGTGATCTCGGATGCCGCATCCTTCACCTCGGCCGGCGCCTGCCCCATGCCGACCGCGCGCCCGCCGAGCGTGCGCGCCCAGCCGAACATGCCGATGTCGTTGCGCCCGTCACCCGCGACGAGCACGCGCTCCCCGACGAGGCCGAGCTCTTCGCGCACGCGCTCCAGCGCGGTGCCCTTGTCGACCCCCTGCGGGGCGATGTCGAGCCAGGCCGTCCACCCGATCGCGTACGAGACCTCGTTCAGGCCGGCATCCGCCACCAGCCGATGGAAGTCCTCCTCGTCGTGACCGGGCGAGACCACGACGATGCGCGACACGGGCTCGGCCGCGAGCTCCTCGAAGCTCACCCGCCGGCCGCCGTCGAGCGTCCAGTCGTCGAGCTGGTCGGTGAAGAGCCGCTGGCCCGAGGCGAGCTCGACCATGTAGCGGGCGTCCGGCAGGCGCTCGCGCAGAAGGGCGAGCGCGGGCGAGGGGTCGAAGGTCTCGACGTTCCAGCGCTCCCAGTCGTCGCCGACGCGGCGCATCGTGACGGCGCCGTTCGAGCAGACGACGTACTCGGCGTCGAGTTCGAGCTGCTCGACGTACCGGCGGGTGGCCATCCAGCTGCGACCGGTGGCGATCGTCACGACGTGACCGGCATCGCGGAGGCGCGCGACGGCCTCGGGAACGCCCGGGCTCATCGTCTCGTCCTGGAGCAGGATGGTGCCGTCGACGTCGAGCGCGACGAGCCAGGGCGCGGTCATGCGGTGACCCTCGACGTCGCCTTCGTGTTCTCCGGCGTCAGAACCTCGAGCCCGCCGAGGTAGGGGCGCAGCACCTCGGGCACGCGCACCGAGCCGTCGGCCTGCTGGTGCGTTTCGAGCAGCGCCACGATCCAGCGGGTGGTCGCAAGCGTGCCGTTCAGCGTCGCGACGTGCTGGGTCTTCGGTGCGGAGCCGGAGTCCGCCCCGTCGACGACCGGCCGGTGGCGCACGTCGAGGCGGCGCGCCTGATAGGTCGTGCAGTTCGACGTCGACGTCAGCTCGCGGAACGCGCCCTGCGTGGGCACCCAGGCCTCGATGTCGTACTTGCGCGCGGCGCTCGATCCGAGGTCGCCCGCGGCGACGTCGATCACGCGGTAGGCGAGGCCGAGCGAGGTCAGCATCTCCTCCTGCAGGGCCACGAGGCGCAGGTGCTCGGCCTCGGCATCCTCCGCCTCCGTGTAGACGAACATCTCGAGCTTGTTGAACTGGTGCACGCGGATGATGCCGCGGGTGTCCTTGCCGTGCGATCCGGCCTCGCGGCGGTAGCAGGTCGACCAGCCGGCATAGCGCAGCGCGCCGTCCGACAGGTCGACGATCTCGTCCTTGTGGTACCCGGCGAGGGCGACCTCGCTGGTGCCGACGAGGTAGAGGTCGTCGCCCTTGTCGAGGTGGTAGACCTCGTCGGCGTGCTCGCCGAGGAAGCCGGTGCCCTGCATGATCTCGGGGCGCACGAGCGTCGGCGTGATGAGCGGCACGAAGCCGTTCTGCAGCGCTTTGTCGAGCGCGAGGTTCATGAGCGCGATCTCGAGACGGGCGCCGATGCCGCGCAGGAAGTAGAAGCGGGCGCCCGAGACCTTCGCCCCGCGCTCCATGTCGATCGCCCCGAGGATCTCGCCGATCTCGAGGTGGTCGCGCGGCTCGAAGTCGAACGAGGGCACCTCGCCGACGCGACGCAGCTCGACGAAGTCGGCCTCGCCACCGGCGGGCACGCCGTCGATCACGACGTTCTCGATGCGGGCCAGGGCGGCGGATGCTGCCTCTCCGGCGTCGTTCGCGACCTGCTGCGCCTGCTTGACGCGCTCGGCGAGCTCCTTGCCCTGCGCGACGAGCGCGGGCTTCTCCTCCTTCGGCGCCTTCGCGATGACCTTGCCGAACGCGTTCTGCTCGGCCCGCAGCTCCTCGAACGCGGCGAGCGCCGCGCGGCGCGATCGATCGGCCTCGAGTGCGATGTCGACGGTGGCCTGGTCGTTGCCGCGCGCGGCCTGCGAGCGGCGGACGAGATCAGGGTGGTCGCGGAGAAGAGCGAGGTCGATCATTCCACGATTCTACGGGGGTCTCCCACCCCCTCAGGCTCGCCGGATGTCACACCCGGGGCCGCGCATCGTCTTTCTCCTCGGTGGTCGGCATCCGGCCGATCGCCGCTGTGAAAGGAATACCCATGACCACCCGTGTCACCTCGCTCGACCAGCTGAACCTGGCCTTCGCCGACCGCTTCAACGCCCGCGACCTCGACGGCCTGATGGCCCTGAACACCGCCGACGTCGTCTTCGTCCCGGCTCCCGGCACCCCGGTGACCGGCGAGGCCGCCGTCCGCGGCGCGCTCGAGCAGTTCCTCGGTCTCGACCTGCCGATCTCGATGACCGTCCGCCACGTGTTCGAGAGCGCCGGCACCGGCCTCGCGATCGCCGACTGGACGATCACGGGCACGGGCCCCGACGGATCCGAGATCGCCCTCGCCGGCACGACCGCCGACGTGGCCGTCTTCGATGAGGAGCACGGCTGGCGCTACGCGGTCGACAACCCCTTCGGCACCGTCTGACCGCGCAGCGCGGTCTCCTGCGAGCCCGTCGAGACCCACCACGCCCGTCGAGACCCACCGGTGCCGACGTCGGCAACGGTGGGTCTCGGCGGGCTCGATAGGTCTTGACGGGCTCGATGGGTCTCGACGGGCGGACCAGGGCGTCACCCCGGGGCCGAGAAGAACCCGTCAGTCGGCGCCCATGCCGCTCTGCCGGCAGGCGCCGAGCGCCTTGCGTGCGCGGGCGACGCGCTGGCGGACCGCCGCGGGGTCGATGCCGAGGCGCTCCGCCGCTTCGCCGGCCGACAACCCGTCGACGGCGGTGAGCAGCAGTGGCTCCCGCAGCGAGTCGGGGAGGTCGTGCAGAGCGGCGAGCGCACCGTCGAGGATCACGCGGATCTCGGCGGCTCCGGCCACGTTCACGGCGTCGGGCATCTCGTCGTCGAGCTCGGTCTGCGGGCGGCGTGCCCGCTGACGGGAGAGGTCGATCGCGACGTTGCGCGCGATCGCGTCGAGCCACGAGCACACCCTTCCCGGCTCGGGAGTCTCCAGGTGGGCGACCGATCTCCAGGCGCGCAAGAGCGCCATCTGGGCGGCGTCGTCGGCATCGTCCACGGGCACGCCGAGCGAGATGCTGCGGCGCCGGAGCCGATCGGGCTCGTCCGTGATCATCTCGGTCAGCAGTGCACGCGCATCGCCGATCGACTCGCTCTTCGCCTGCGCACCCATTCCGGCCCCTCCCCAGAGCGCTCGGGCACCCGTCCCCGTGTCACCTGCATGACACATGCCGGGAATAGAGTATCGCCATGACGAAGCCCCCGGCCGCGAGACGACAGGCCGCGCTCGTCTACAACCCGATCAAGGTCGACGAGAAGAGACTGCGCGCTGCCGTGCGCGAGCTGTCGAAGGCCGAGGGGTGGGAGCATCCGGCGTTCTATCCGACGACGATCCAGGATGCCGGGCAGGGTGCCACGGCGCAGGCTCTCGCCCGTGGGGTCGACGTCGTGCTCGTCGCCGGTGGCGACGGCACCGTGCGCGCGGTCTCCGAGGCCATCGCGAACACCGGCGTTCCCCTCGCGATCCTGCCGAGCGGCACCGGCAACCTGCTCGCACGCAACCTGGCGTTGCCGCTGGGCTCGCCCGACGACATGATCCGTGCGGCGCTGACCGGATCCCGCCACGCGATCGACATCGGATGGGCGCGCATCACACGTGAGAGCGGTGACGAGAGCGAGCACGCCTTCGTGGTGCTGGCCGGAATCGGACTCGACGCCGACATGATCGCGAACACCCGCCCGGACCTCAAGAAGTCGGTCGGGTGGATCGCCTACGTCGACGGCGCCGCGCGCTCGCTCGCCAACGCCTCGCCCTTCCGCTCGGTGTATCAGATCGACGACGGCCGCCTGCATTCGACGAAGGTGCACAGCATCCTCTTCGCCAACTGCGGCACCCTGCCCGCGGGCATCGCTCTGGTGCCGGATGCCTCGATCTCCGACGGAACCCTCGACGTCGCCGTGATCCGGCCCTCCGGTGCGTTCGGCTGGTTCAACGTCTGGCGCAGGATCTGGTGGGAGAACTCGGTGCTGCGGCGCTTCGCCGCCGGCAGGCGCATCCTCGAGCGCCGGGGGAAGGATGCCGCGGTGCACTACTTCCAGGGCCTCGCCGCGGAGGCTGCGACGTCGGTGCCCACGCCGGTCGAGCTCGACGGCGACGAGTTCGGCAATACCGTGCGCATCACCTGCCGGGTCGATCCGAGCGCGCTCCTGCTCGCGCTGCCGGAGGGGCATCCGGTCGACGCGCTCTGACACGCGGCTTTCCTTCCGGTGCTCCGCCGCGAGGTGCTCCGCCGCGAGGTGCTCCGCCGGCGATGCGCTCAGCCGGCGGTGTCAGTCGGCGAGCACCGACACCGTGCCGTCGAGGCCACCGCCCACGAGGGTGAGGGTGAAGCCGTCGTCGTCGACCGCGTCGTCGCCGAACGAGAGGATCGTCGCACGCGGCGCCATGTCCATGGTGCAGATCTGGGTGTCGTCGGTGACGAAGGTCGCCGTGCCCGCGTTGCCCGAACCCTCGAGCGACTCGACGACCGGCGGGCATCCCGACGAGCCCCAGGTGAGCAGCACGAGGCTGCCGTCGTCGAACCATCCGGCGGAGGGCTGGTACTCGGTCGACTCCCCGGGAACGCCGGTGACGGGTGCCCCGCCGATCTCGGCGTCATCCGAGATATCGCCGTAGGTGACCTGCAGCGTGATGTCCTTCGTCGGGTCCACACCGGCGGGCAGGCCGCCGATGCTGGCGCGCTGCACCATGTCCTGGGTGCAGACCTGGTCGGCTGCGCCGTCGACGAGCGTCACCGAGACGTTCTGGCCCTCGGCGGTCACCGTGTCGACCTGCGGAACGCACGTCGAGGAGCCCCAGGTGACGACGGCGAACATGCGGCCCTCGTCGAGCAGTGCGGCCTCGACGTCGGCGAAGTCGTCATCGCCGGCCCCGGGCGCGGTCGATGCACCGGGTGTGCTCGTGGGCGAGGTCGATCCGGGGGTGGCGGTGCACCCGGCGATCAGCAGCGCCGCGGCGAAAGCGGAGAGGACGGCGACGACGCGCGAGGGAGTGACCATGCCCCCAGGGTACCGGTGGCGATATTCCATCGGAAGTCGGGAGCGATCACTGCAGGGCGGAGGTGAGGCGCGCCAGGTTGTCCAGCACGGTCGAGCGCAGCGGCTGCTGCATCCACTCCTCGAGGGTGAGCTCCCGGCTGAGCGACCGATAGGTGTCTTCGACCTCGCGCATCTCGGCGACGAACTCCTCGCCGCGCACGAGCATGGAGACCTCGAGGTTGAGACCGAAGGAGCGCATGTCCATATTGCTCGAGCCGATGACCGCGACCTCGTCGTCGACCGTCAGGCTCTTGGTGTGCAGGATGTACGGCTTGCGGTACATCCAGATGCGCACGCCCGCCTTGAGCAGCACCTCGTAGTAGCTGCGCTGCGCGTGGTAGACCATGGCCTGATCGCCCTCTTCCGAGACGAACAACTCGACCTCGACACCGCGGTCGACGGCCGCGGTGACGGCGAGCAGCAGGGCCTCGTCCGGCACGAAGTACGGGCTCACGATCATGATGCGATTCTTCGCCGCATACAGCAGGCCGAGGAAGAGACGCAGGTTGTTCTCGACCTCGAACCCGGGGCCCGAGGGCACGACCTGGCAGTCGAGGTCCCCCGATCCGATGTCGGCGTGGGCGATGTCGATCTCCTCCAGCACGATGTCGGTCTCGCTGTACCAGTCACTGAGGAAGATCGCGTTGACGCTGAGCACGACCGGCCCGTCGAGGCGCACCATGAGGTCGACCCAGTGCAGGCCCCGCTTGATGTTCTTCGGCAGGTTGTAGGTCGAGTCGGTGACGTTCTGCGAGCCGAGGAAGGCGGTCACGCCGTCGACCACGAGCAGCTTGCGGTGGTTGCGCAGATCGGGGCGCTGCATCCGCCCCTTGAACGGTTGCACCGGCAGCATGAGGTGCCAGTCGGCGCCCATGGCGTTGAGGCGCCGGATCGTCTGCTTGTAGCGCGGCTTCCAGCGGTTGGCCCAGTGGTCGAGCAGCACCCGCACCGAGACACCGCGCGCCGCGACCTCTTCGAGCGCACGGAAGAAGTTGTCGGTCGAGGCATCCGATTGCAGGATGTAGAACTCGACGTGCACGTAGTCCTTCGCCTCGCGGATGGCGTCGGCCATCGCGTCGAGCGACTCCTGGTAGTCGGAGATCAGATGCGCTCCGTTGTCGCCCGAGAGCGGCAGAGCGCCGAGGCGCTGGTTCATCTCGACCAGCGGACCGAACCAGTCCGGCGCGTGGGGACGGAGGGTTCCGAAGTGCAGGTGCTCGCTGGTCGCGGCGATGTACTCGTTGATCTGGTCCTGCTTGCGGCGGCGGGCGCGCGGCAGTCGCGGGTTTCCGATCACGAGGAACAGGAAGACCCCGACGAACGGGATGAAGAAGATCGCCAGCAGCCAGGCCATCGCAGCCGTGGGGCGGCGGTTGCGCGGGATGACGATGATCGCCGTGATGCGGATGGTCAGATCGAGCACCACGAGGAACGCCGTGATCGCCCAGGCGACGCCCTCCGCGGTCATACTGCTCTCTTCCTGACGGACCTCACCGATGAAGGGTTCCGTCGCGCATCACCGTCCGGCGGTGTTCGCTTCACAGTAGCGGATGGGTGGGACAGTGCCTCAGGAGCGCGGGGGAAGACCGCGGGCCGCGCGCTCCTCCGCCTCGATCTGCGCGTGCACCTTGCGTTCGGTGCGGTCGAATCGCAGGATGCCGCGGAGCACCATGAAGAAGATGGCGCTGACCCCGAGAGTCGGAAGGATCGACCACGCGGCGGCGACCCAGAAGTTGTCCATACCCCCATGGTACGCGACCTCACTCCTCCTGCGCCGATCCGAAGGACGGGGCAATCCCTCCACAGGCCCGGTTTTCCGGAACGGGCGGATGCCGCCACCGGGCACACTCGCCTCATGAACACCGTCCTCCGTGCCGCAGATTCCGCCGAGTTCCTCGGCATCGTCCCCCTCCTCGCCGGCTTCACGCCCCGGCGCAGCATCGTCATGCTCCCCTTCCAGGGCTCCCGCGCCTACGGCGCGATGCGCATCGACCTTCCCCGCGACGACGTGCCGCTCGAGCACTATGCGGATACCGCGATCGGCCTCGTCTCACGCGTGGCCGCGATCGACGCGGTCGCCGTCGTCGCCTACGTCGACGAGGCGGCTCAGAGCACACCGGACGGGTGGGTCCTCCCCCACGCCGTCGCCCTCGACGAACTGCTCGGTTGCGCCGAGGACGCCGGCCTCCGCATCGTCGACGCGCTGTGCGTCACGCCCGGCGGATGGGCGAGCTACCTCGAAGAGGAACCTCTTCTGCATCCCGTCGAGCCGGTGCGCGCCGAGAAGGTGCCCGGCATCGGAGACGTGTCGGGCGATCAGAAATCCGGTGCCGTGCTCCCCGTCGCCGATCTCGCGCAGAAGGAGCGCGTCGGGCGGGCCTTGCACGACCTCTCCGAACTGCTCGGGCGCCCGGCGTCGTCGCTGTCCGACGACGAGAACTCCGAGGCCCTGGCCGCCCTCGCGATCCTCGACGACGTCCCCGCGTTCTACGAGCAGCTGCTCGACTCCCGTGGGGAGCTGCCGCCCTTCGCGGTCGCCGCGCTGCTGTGGTGCCTCGAGCGCCCCGCCTACCGAGACGTGGCACTGCTGCAGTGGGCCTCGGACCACGCCTCCGGTCGACGATCGCTCGCGGCGCAGCTCGACTTCGCCCAGCACGGCCGGTCGATCCCCGACGAGCTCGGCGACATCTTCCTCGGGCGCGGTCCGACGCCCGACCCCGATCGGCTCAGCTTCGCCCTCGACGTCGTGCGCACCGCCGCGTCGCGCGCACCGCGTGCCGCCCGCCCCGCCCCGCTCACCGCGGCGGCGTGGCTCTCGTGGGCGCTCGGCCGGTCCACGCACGCGGCGCACTACCTCGACCTGGTGCGCGAGATCGACCCCGACTACGGACTCGCCGCGCTCGTGGGGTCGATGATCAACGCCGCGGTGCTGCCGGAATGGACCTTCCGACGCACCGCGGGGCGGACTACTTGACCAGCGGGAACAGGATGGTCTCGCGGATGCCGAGACCCGTGATCGCCATGAGCAGGCGATCGATGCCCATGCCCATGCCGCCGGACGGCGGCATGCCGTGCTCCAACGCCCGCAGGAACTCGTCGTCGATCGGCATCGCCTCGACGTCGCCGCGCGCGGCGAGCTTGGACTGCTCGACGAAACGCTCGCGCTGGATCACGGGGTCGACGAGCTCGGAGTACCCGGTCGCCAGCTCGAAGCCGCGGATGTACAGGTCCCACTTCTCGACCACTCCGTCGATCGACCGGTGCTCGCGCACGAGGGGCGAGGTGTCGACGGGGAAGTCCATGACGAACGTGGGGCGCACCAGGTCGCCCTTCACGAAGTGCTCCCACAGCTCCTCGATGAGCTTGCCGTGGGTCGCCTGGGCGGGCAGATCGACGCCGTTGGCCTCGGCGAAGGCGATGAGATCGTCGACCGCGTCCTGCGGGGTGAACGTGCGTCCGGCAGCGGCAGACAGCGACTCGTACATCGAGATGCGGTCCCACTCGCCGCCGAGGTCGTACTCGGTGCCGTCGGCCCAGGTCACCGTCGTGGAACCCGCGACCGCGATCGCCGCGTTCTGCACGAGCTCCTGAGTGAGAGCGGCCATCTGGTCGTAGTCGCCGTAGGCCTGGTAGGCCTCGAGCATCGCGAACTCGGGGCTGTGCGTCGAGTCGGCGCCCTCGTTGCGGAAGTTGCGGTTGATCTCGTAGACGCGCTCGATACCTCCGACGACCGCACGCTTGAGGTACAGCTCGGGGGCGATGCGCAGGTACAGCTCGGTGTCGAACGCGTTCGAGTGCGTGATGAACGGGCGAGCGGATGCCCCGCCGTGCTGCACCTGCAGCATGGGGGTCTCGACCTCGAGGTAGTCGTGACCGGTGAACGTGGCCCGCAGGCTCGCGTTCACCGCGGCACGGGCGCGCACGGTCTGGCGGGCCTGCTCACGCACGATCAGGTCGAGGTAGCGGCTGCGGACACGACCCTCCTCGCTCAGCTCGGCGTACGCGTTCGGCAGGGGCAGGATCGCCTTCGATGCGATCTCCCAGCCGTCGGCCATGATCGACAGCTCGCCGCGGCGGCTCGAGATGACCTCGCCGTGCACGAAGACGTGGTCTCCCAGGTCGACGTACTCCTTCCAGTCCGCCAGCGACTCCTCGCCGACGTTCGCGAGAGAGATCATCGCCTGGATGCGCGAACCGTCACCCGCCTGCAGGGTCGCGAAGCAGAGCTTGCCGGTGTTGCGGCTGAACACGACGCGGCCGGCGACGCCGACCACGACGCCGGTCTCGGCTCCCGCTTCGAGCTCGTCGGCACCACCCTCGCCGTACTGGGCGCGCAGCGCCGGGATCGTGTGGGTCACCGGGACACCGACCGGGAACGCCCCGCCACCGGCATCCGTCCGCTTCGCGATCAGACGCTCGCGCTTGGCGAGACGCACGGCCTTCTGCTCGTGGATCTCGTCGTCGCCGAGCTCCGTGTTCGAAGGGTCGGTGGGGTTCTGCGCGGGCGCGGCGGACGCGTCGGTCATTCGGGGCTCCTTGGAAAAGTCGTTCCAGTTTACCGAGGCCGTAGGCCGATCCGAGGCCGAGGCTGGGTAGCCTCGAAGAATGGCCGCCCCACGGATCCTCCGCGCCCTCGCCACCACCGCCGCCGTCGCCGGCCTCGTGTTGCTCGCATCGAGCCCCGCGAGCGCCCGAGCATCCGTCTCCGCCGACGTCGACGACTTCTCCTACGCGTCGTGGGACGCCACCTACACGGTGGGCGTCGACGACGAGGGCCGAGCCACCATGCACGTCACCGAGGAGCTCGTCGCCCGATTCCCCGACTTCGACCAGAACCGCGGGATCGTCCGCGGTCTCGCCACCTCCTACGAGAACGCGGGCATCGACACCCGCATCCTCTCCGTCACCGATGAGACGGGCGCCGACGTTCCCTACGAGACCGACACCGACGATGGCGTGCTCTACGTGCTCACCGGCGACGACGACTACGTGCAGGGGCTTCAGACCTACGTGATCGAGTACGAGATGCGCGACGTCGTCCTCGCCGCCGAGACCGGAGTCGACGAGTTCTACTGGGACCTCCTCCCCCTCGACAGCACGCAGGCGATCGAGTCCTTCCGCGCCGACATCCTCTTCGACGACACCCTGACCGCCGCCCTCACCGGCGCCAGCCGCTGCTACGAGGGATACTCCGGGTCGTCGGAGGCATGCACGCTCGAAGGCCCGACGGACACCGCCGACGGCGCCCTCTTCCGCGTCGAATCGGGCGAGCGCGCCGCCGGCGACGGAGTGACCGTCGCGATCGGCTTCGACGCGGGTACCGTCACGCAACCCGCTGCCCGCACCCCGAACCCGGTCACCGACGTCGCACCGATGTTCGCCGCGGTCGGCGGCCTGGGACTGACGGTCGCGAGCTGGTTCGCCGTCTCGGCGGTGCGCAGGAGGCGACGCACCGCCACCGGCATCGTCGTGGCCCAGTACGACGTGCCGGATGCGATGCCCCCGCTGCTCGCGGCCGCGATCCTGCCCGGCGCGAAGGCCGTGATCCCCGCCGAGATCGTGCACCTCGCCGTCCGCGGGGTGCTGCGGATCGAGGAAGGCGCCGAGCCCGAGCGGCCGCGGCTGCGACGCCTTCCCGACGGACGTCTCCCCGACCAGCTCGACGCGGATGCGGTCGACAACCTGTTCCTCGGCGCCGACGACACCGGCGTCGTCGACATCCCCGCCGCGAGCGAGACCTTCGCCGCGCGCATGGGCGTCCTGCAGGCGCTGGGCAAGAAGCAGGCCGAGACCCGCGGGCTCACCGTGCGCGAGCGCGCCCGCGGCGCCGTGATCCTGCAGTGGATCGCGATCGCCGTCGCCGCGATCGGACTGGCGGTGGCGATCTGGGGCGTCGCCACCGGTCGGGTCGGAGCGATTCCGGCGCTCGTGGTCGTCGCCTTCGGGGCCTTCTTCGTGCTCCTGGCGAGCCTCTACGCATTCTCGAAGCACGTCATGCTCACCGCGGAGGGTGCCCGGCAGTACGAGTATCTGCAGGGGGTGCGCGAGTTCATCCGCGTCGCCGAGGCCGACCGTCTGCAGATGCTGCAGTCGTACACGGGGGCGGAGCGCCGGCAGGACGGCAGCGCGAACGTCATCGTGCTCTACGAGCGTCTGCTCCCCTACGCGATGCTCTTCGGCATGGAAGACGAATGGGGCAAGGTGCTCGAGCACGCGTACACGTACGAGCAGCGGGGTCCCGGCTGGATCGGCGACGGTCGCTCACCGTATCTGAGCACCTCGCTCGCGGCCTTCGCCGTCTCCACCGCATCGGCATCGTCGTACACGGCGCCATCGACCGGCAGCTCGTCGAGCTTCGGCGGCTCGAGCGGCGGCGGGTTCTCCGGCGGCGGAGGAGGCGGCGGCTTCTCCGGCGGACGCTGACCCGCACCTCGCGCTCCCCTCGCGCTCCCCTCACTCCCCTCACTCGTGAGGGGTCAAGACACGCCGCACCGCACGCCGCACTCGCGGCGCGTTGTGACCCCTCACGCGTTCGCGGGCGCCCGTCAGAGCAAAGGCGGAGGATCGGATGCTTCGCGCAGCGCCCGTTCGACGGTGGACTGCACGAGGGCCGAGAGGTAGCCGCCGGGGTTGTCGATGCCGATCTCGCGGAGGCGACCCGTGGCCTGTCCGATGATCGAGCGCGAGAACTCGGTCGCCGTCTGAATCGCATCGGCGTAGGCGGCGCGATCCGCCTCGGCCACGACGACCGGCTCGCAACCGATCTCGACGGCGAGGGCCTGGGCGATCGGCAGGACGGCCGCGGGAGCGGTGACCGCCGCGAACCCCGCCTGCAACTGACGCAGATCGATCGAGGTTCCGGTGAACGTGATCGCCGGGTGTACGGCGAGCGGGATCGCCCCCTTCGCGGCGGCGGGACGCAGTACCTCGATACCGAAGGCGGGGTCGGTGTGCAGCACGAGCTGGCCGATCTGCCATCCGCCGACCTCGGCGATACCGGCGACGAGCGATTCCAACTGGTCGTGCGGCACCGCGATCACCACGAGCTCGGCGCGGCGCACGACCTCGAGTGCGTCGAGCACGGGCACGTCGGGCAGAACGGCCGACGCCCGCTCGTCGTCGGATCCGCTCGTGATCCCCACGACCGCATGCCCGGCGCCGCCGAGGGCCGCGCCGATGACGGGCCCCACGAGACCCGCGCCGATGATGCCGACGCCGAGGCGTCCGTCGCGCTCCACCACGTCACTCCTCCGTCGACGCAGGAGGTGCGGGAGGGGCGGCAGGCGCGGGCGGTGCCGGCGGCTGAGGAGCAGCCGACGCCGGAGGAGCGGGCGGTGCCGGAGGAGCAGGCGGCACCGGAGCAGCAGGCGGCGCACCCGAAGGCAGCGGCGGAACCGGCGGTGCACCCGCATCCGCACCGGGCTGCCCCGCGTACGGCGGAGGCACCGGCGCATACGGCGGCGGTACGGGCGCACCCGCGGCCGCGGCATCCGCTTCTCCTGCATGCTCGCTCCAGCGGTGCGAGGTGTCGCGCGCAGCCGCGGCAGCAGCCCGGCTCGAGACGTCGCCGATCAGTGCAAGGGCGTCGTCGCGCTCGAGGCCCGAGAGGATGCCGTGGATCGGACCGGGAACCGTGTGCACCTGCGCGCCGCTGACGCGCTGCGCACGGTCGATCGGTCCCTGCGAGAGCGAGACGCCCTGCAGCCGCGCGAGCGGGAACACCGCGAGCTTGCGCCACATGACACCGCGACGCAGGATCAGGCCGAAGTCGGTGACCGTGTAGCCGTGGCGCTTCCACGAGAGGGGGCGACGCCATCCGGCGCGACGCGGCATGGTGCGGTACGGGTCGCCCTCGACCGGTCCGAGGATGCCGTGCTCCCAGATGAGCGGGATGTCGGCCGCCGGCACGTCGGGCAGGATCAGCCCGAGCACCCGCTCGACGTCTGCCCGCTTGCCGACCGGCAGCACGATGTTGAACTGCTGCGCACTGCCCGAGGACTGCTGCGCGGCGCTCTTGCCGCTCATGCGGTTGATCTTGATCGACCACCAGCCGAACGGGCGCCACAGCAGCGACTGCGTGACCTCGACCGCGAAGATACGGCCCGGGGGCAGCGTCTCGGTGACCGTCGTGAGCAGACCGTAGGTGATGCGCACGCCGTCGGGCGTCGGAGCGATCGAGTACCGGAGCGACTTCGAGATCTGCGCCCAGGTGATACCCACGACCGCGATGACGAGGGGGATGCCGATGCCGAGCGCGAGCCCCAGCGAGATGAAGCTCCCGCCCACGTCTCCGTCGAGCAGGGCACCGAAGAACATGAACCCCATCGTGATGCCGAAGATCAGCGCGAAGAAGACGAACCACAGCACGCCCGCGAGCAGCTGCGAGCCGACCAGTCGGCCGGTCGGGATCTTCACGACGCTCTCGGGTGCCACGTCTTCGAGGTCGACGCCGGCGATGAGTCCCGTGACGCCGTGGTTCATCGAGTCGACGAGCTGGGCGCGGGTGGTCGTCGGCCCGGCAGGTGCACCGGATGCCGCGGCCTGCCGCGCCGCACGCACGCCCGACGCGAGGCGCAGAATGTCGGCGCGCACGGCCTCGGCCCGCGGGGTGGCGAGGTACTCGAGCTCGACGTTCGCGTCGGTTCCGGCGCCGACGACCTCGAGCTTGGCGAGGCCGATGATGCGCGCCGGGAACGGCCGCGTGAGGTTGACGCCCTGCACGCGGTCGAGCGGGGCGCGGCGGTGCGAGCGGAAGATGATGCCTTTGCGCACCTCGACGTGGTCGCCGGTGATGCGGAACTGCTGGAAGCGCCAGACGAACCAGAAGATCGCGACCAGCACGATCAGGAGCCCGAGCACCGCCAGAAGGGCGATGAGGATCAGGTTGTTCTCGAGCACCCAGTCGACCGGGTCGCCCGAGGAGTAGTCGCTGTAGTGCGTGTCGCTCGGCGTCGTGATGTTCACGAACCAGGCGATCACCCGGTCGCGCAGGTTCGCGAACGTGATGCCCGCGACGATCAGCAGCACCAGCCCGCCCTTGAACAGGGGCGTGAGCGGATGCATCCGATGCCATTCGCCGTCGGCGAGGTTCGACGAATCCGCCTTCCCGGCGGGCGCGGCGTCCGCCGGCGTCGGCGGGGCGGGGAACTGCGGCTCGCTCACAGGCCGGTCCGGCGGGTCTCGGCGACCTCGATGAGCGTGTCGCGCAGCGCCTCGGCCGCGGCCTGCGTGAGGCCGGGGATCTGGACGCCGGTGGTCGCGGCGGCGGTGACCATCTTGAGCTGCGAGATGCCGAAGCCGCGGTCGACCGGACCCTGCGTGATGTCGACGAGCTGCATGCGCCCGTAGGGCACGGCGATCATGCGCTGCCAGAGGATGCCCTTGCGGAAGACGATGTCGTCGGCGCGCAGCATGTAGCCGATCGCCCGCGCCTGCCGCGGCAGGATGATCATCGTCACGACGATCAGCAGCGTCAGCACGGCGCCGGGGATCCACACCCAGCTCTGGTGCAGCACGAGAGCGAGCACAGCGGCGGCGACGATCACGACGACGAGCAGGAGCGCGTTCTGCAGCAGCTGCGAGATGGCGTAGCGCGGCGAGATCTGGTGCCAGGTGCCGTCGAGCTCGAGGCGGGCCTCGCTGCGCGCCGTGCGGAGAGAGGTGTACACCCCCTGGTCGAGGGCGGCGAGGTCAGTGCCCTCGGCCGGGTTCAGGGGCGCGTTCTCTGGGCTCTGAGTCATCAGGATCCTTCGGCAGGGTGCAGAACTGTTCGGCGACGAGGGCGGCGACCACGAGCACGATTGCTCCCGCGATCAGGGCGATCATCGCCACTGTCGACCCTACCGGGGGATCGATCGGCCGTGTCAGGAGGAAGCCCAGGAGACCGGCGCCGAAGCCCGCGAGCAGGGCTCCGAGCAGACTCGAGGCGCGAGCGAGCGTCGCGGCGCGGAGCGCACGGAACGGATCGATGCGGATGCCGGTGCGCACACTGCGCCGCACCGGCCAGGCGACGGCGAGCGCCGCCGCCGCGATGAGCACGAGCAGCACCGGGAGGAAGACCGAAGGGGTGAAGGTCGCGCGGCCCATCGCCGTCAGCAGCTGATCGAGGAGGAACCCGAGACCGGCGCCGACGACGGCGAGGATGACGAGGAGCCCGGCGGAGGTGCGCTGCATCACTCCCCCTGCGCGCGCAGCGCGGCGGCGAGGTCGGCGATACGGCCGTGACCTGCGAGCTCGGCGTCGGGGTCGATGTCGAGCCACGGGTCGAGCACGAAGAGGCGCTCGAACGCACGCGGGTGCGGCAGCACGATACGCGGGTCGTCGGAGACCTCGTCGCCGTACGCGATGAGGTCGAGATCGAGGGTGCGGTCGCCCCACCGCTCGTGGCGCTCGCGCCCGTTCTCGTCTTCGATCGCATGCAGCATGCCGAGCAGGATCTCGGGGGCGAGGCGCGTAGTCACCAGGGCGACCGCGTTCACGTAGCCCGGCGCGTCGGGGTCGGGCCCGTCGACGCGGAGGGCGACGGTCTCGTGCAGCGGAGAGAGTCGTACGTCGGTGACCAGGGGAAGGCGCGCGATGCGCTCGGCCGCGGCGGTGATCGTGGCGTGCCGGTCGCCGAGGTTGGCTCCGAGGGCGACGACGGCGGTGACCGGCTCGCGACCGGGACCCGGCAGCGGAACCTCGGGCGGTCGGGTGAGGTTGCGGCTCATGCGACGCCTCCTGCCGTGATGCGCCCGCGTGTGAGGACCACCGAGACGTCGGTGAACGTGAGGGGGATGGGGGCGTGCGGCTTGTGCACCGTGACGGTGACGTCGTGCACCCGCTCGTCGCCGAGGGCGGCGTCGGCGATGCGCGACGCGAGCGTCTCGATCAGGTCGACCGGCTCTCCCGCGACGATCGCCGCCACCTTCTCGGCCAACTCGCCGTAGTGCACCGTGTCGACCACGTCGTCGGATGCCGCGGCCGGGGCGAGGTCGAGACGCAGGCGCAGGTCGATCGTGAACTCCTGCCCGTCGGCGCGCTCGTGGGCGTACACACCGTGCCGGCCGAACACCGTCAGCCCGGTCAGCACGATCTCATCGAGGGAGTCCATCACCCCAGCGTACGCGGGAGCACCGACGACGCAGCGGCCGGCGCTCAGCGCCCTTCCCAGGCGTGCGCGATCGCGAGCGCGTCGCGGGTCGCGGCCACGTCGTGCACGCGCACCGCCCACACGCCGGCGCGCAGCGCGAGAGCGCTGGTCACGGCGGTCGCGAGGTCGCGACGCTGCTCGGTGACGTCGGCATCCGCTTGGCCCAACGTCTCGGCCAGGAACCGCTTGCGCGAGGTGCCGATGAGCACGCGGGGTCCCAGGGCGACGATGTCGTCGAGTCCCCGCAGCAGATCCCAGTTCTGCGCACCCGCCTTGGCGAATCCGATGCCCGGGTCGAGGATCACCCGCGACGGTGCGATGCCCGCCGCGGCGGCTTCGCCCAGGCGCTCCTGCAGCTCTCCGGCGACCTCGCGCGCGATGCGATGGTAGTCGGCGCGGGCGTACATGTCGTCGGAGAAACCGCGCCAGTGCCCGATCGCGTAGTCGGCGCCGGACTCGGCGACGGCCGCGCGCATCTCGGGGTCGGCGAGCCCGCCCGACACGTCGTTGACGATGCGGGCCCCGGCGCGCACCGCCGCCGACGCCGTCGAGGCGTTGATCGTGTCGATGCTGAGGGCGACGCCGGCCGCGGCCAGCTGCTCGATCACCGGGATCACGCGCGACTGCTCGGTGGCGGCGTCCACACGCTCCGCGCCGGGGCGCGTCGACTCCCCGCCGATGTCGAGCACGGTGGCGCCGTCGGCGCGCAGCTTCAGTCCCCGCGCGACCGCCGAGTCGACGTCGAGGTAGCGTCCGCCGTCACTGAACGAGTCGGGAGTGACGTTGACGATGCCCCAGATGCCGGTCACGAGAGTGCACCGGACGACGGACCGATGAGGGCGATGAGCTCGGCGCGCGCGATCGGGTCCTCGTAGATGCCGCGGGCGGCGATGGTGAGGGTGGATGCCTCGGGCTGGCGTCCGCCGCGCATCGTCACGCACCCGTGGCTGGCGTCGAGCACGACGAGCACACCGCGGGTGTCGAGGTTCTCGGCGATCGTGTCGGCGATCTGCTCGCCCAGCCGCTCCTGCACCTGCGGGCGGGCGGCGAGGATCTCGACGACGCGCACCAGCGCACCCAGACCCACGACCTGCTCCCCCGGGAGGTAGGCCAGGTGGGCCCGGCCGGCGAAGGGCAGCAGGTGGTGCTCGCACACCGAACGGAAGCGGATATCGCGCAGCAGCACCGCGCCCGAGGGCAGCGTGTCGGGGGCGGGGCCCCGGGTCACGCTGATCGTGCGCTCGAGCGGAGCCGCGGCATCCTCGCCGACGCCGCCGAAGAACTCCGCGTACAGCTCGGCCATGCGCGCGGGCGTCTGGCGCAGCCCCGGACGATCCGGGTCTTCACCGATCGCCTCGAGCAGCTCACGCGTCAGCCGCTCGATCCGCGCCCTGTCGACGCCCACGATCAGGCCGTCGCGGGACGCGGGTTCGTGGCTCCTGACGGCTCCTGTGCGCGGGCGGTCGCCGAGGGCTCCTCGACGGACGCCGCGACCGGCACGACCTTCTTCGGAACCTCGATCGGCGGCACGTCCGAGACCGGACGGTCGCTGCTCGACAGCCACAGCGGGCGCTCGGGGAGCTTGCGGATCTCGGTGAAGATCTCGGCGATCTGGTTGTGGTCGAGGGTCTCCTCCTCGAGCAGCGCCAGGGCGAGACGGTCGAGGATGTCGCGGTTCGCGCTGATCACCTCGTAGGCCTCGTCGTGGGCCTGCTCGATGAGCGCGCGCACCTCGGCGTCGACGCGCTCGGCGACCTTCTCGGAGTACTCGCGTCCGCGGCCCATGTCGCGCGCGACGAACATGTCGCCGCCCTCGGAACCGAGCTTGACCGGACCGACCTCGGTCGTCATGCCGTACTCGATGACCATCTTGCGGGCGATGGAGGTCGCCTTCTCGATGTCGTTCGAGGCGCCGGTGGTCGGATCGTGGAACACGATCTCCTCGGCGACGCGGCCGCCCATCGCGTACGTGAGCTGGTCCTGCAGCTCGTTGCGCGTGACGGAGTACTTGTCTTCGAGCGGCAGCACCATCGTGTAGCCGAGGGCCTTGCCGCGCGGCAGGATCGTGATCTTGGTGACCGGGTCGGTGTAGTTCATGGCCGCGGCGGCGAGCGCGTGCCCGCCCTCGTGGTACGCGGTGATGAGCTTCTCGCGGTCCTTCATCACTCGGGTGCGACGCTGCGGACCGGCGATGACGCGGTCGATCGCCTCGTCGAGCGCGCGGTTGTCGATGAGCTGCGCGTTCGAGCGGGCGGTGAGGAGCGCCGCCTCGTTCAGCACGTTCGCGAGGTCGGCACCGGTGAAGCCCGGCGTCTTGCGGGCGACGACCTCGAGGTCGACGCTCTGCGAGAGCGGCTTGCCCTTGCTGTGCACCTCGAGGATCTTCTGACGGCCCTTGAGGTCGGGAGCGTCGACACCGATCTGGCGATCGAAACGGCCGGGACGCAGCAGTGCGGGGTCGAGGATGTCGGGGCGGTTCGTCGCCGCGATCACGATGACGTTCGCGTTCGGGTCGAAGCCGTCCATCTCGACGAGCATCTGGTTGAGCGTCTGCTCGCGCTCGTCGTTGCCGCCTCCCATGCCGGCGCCGCGGTGACGACCGACGGCGTCGATCTCGTCGATGAAGATGATCGCCGGCGAGTTCTCCTTGGCCTGGTTGAACAGGTCGCGCACACGCGAGGCTCCGACGCCGACGAACATCTCGACGAAGTCCGAACCCGAGATCGAGTAGAAGGGGGCTCCGGCCTCACCGGCGACAGCGCGGGCGAGAAGGGTCTTACCGGTTCCGGGAGGGCCGTACAGCAGCACGCCCTTCGGGATGCGGGCGCCGATCGCCTGGAATTTCGCGGGGTCCTGCAGGAACTCCTTGATCTCATGGAGCTCTTCGATCGCCTCGTCGGCGCCGGCGACGTCGGCGAAGGTGACCGTCGGGGTCTCCTTGTTGACGAGCTTCGCCTTCGACTTGCCGAACTGCATGACCTTGCCGCCGCCGCCCTGCATCGACGACAGGAGCCACCAGAACAGCAGGCCCAGGAGCACGAGCGGCAGGAGGAGAGAGAGGAAGCCGTCGAACCACGTCGCGCGCGGCACGGCGTCGTTGAAGCCCTCCTTGAGGTCGGCGTCGTTGATCGCCGTGACCACCTCGTCGGCGCGGGCGTCGACGTAGTAGAACTGCACCTTGTCGGCACCCTCGAACGGCTTCGAGAGCGTGAGGTCGACGCGCTGGTCGCCGTCGGTGTTGACCACCTCGGTGACGGTCGAGCCGCCGAGCAGCTTCAGACCCTCCTGCGTGGTGATCTGCTTGGGTGCCGCGATGTTCGAGACCAGCACGAACCCGAGGATCAGCAGCAGGCCGATCACCAGTACGTAGATCAGCGGATTCTTGCCGAGCTTCTTCACATCCATGATCGGATCAGCGTATCGCGCGCGTACTAGGCGCCTGCTGTGCGTTCACCCACGGCGTAGCGCGTCAGGAGTAGACGTGCGGGGCGAGCACGGCGACGTCGCGCAGGTTGCGGTACCTCTCGTCGAAATCGAGGCCGTAGCCGACGACGAAATCGGTGGGGATGTCGAAGCCCACGTACTTGCAGTCGATGACCACCTTCGCGGCCTCCGGCTTGCGCAGCAGGGCGAGCACCTCGATCGACTCGGCGCCGCGCGACTCGAAGTTCTCGAGCAGCCAGCTCAGCGTGAGCCCCGAGTCGATGATGTCCTCGACGATGAGCACGTGCTTGCCGTTCAGGTCGGTGTCGAGGTCCTTGCGGATCTGCACGACGCCGCTGGACTTCGTGCTCGCACCGTAGCTCGACACGGCCATCCAGTCCATCGGCGCGTGGAAGGGCAGCGCCCGCGCGAAGTCGGCCATCACCATGACCGCGCCCTTGAGCACGCCGACCAGGATGAGGTCCTTGCCCGCGTAATCGTCGGCGACCCGCAGGGCCAGCTCGTCGAGCTTGGCGAGGATCTGCTCCTCGGTGACGAGGATCTCGGACAGGTCAGCCTGGATTTCCGTGGCGCGCATGGATCGATTTTAGGCGATCGACGACACCGCTCTCCCCCTGCCCCGGCATCCGCACTACTCTGAGCCGTGAGACGGGCGGACGCCCACCGACGGAAGGATTCCCATGGCTCTCGACGACATCCTGAAGCAGGTCCCGATCGACGACATCGCGAAGCAGCTCGGTGTCTCTCCCGACGTCGCGAAGACCGCGGTCGAGCAGGGCGGTGCGGTGCTTCTCGGAGGGCTCGCGAAGAACGCCTCGACCGACGAGGGCTCGGCGGCGATCCAGAAGGCGCTGAAGAAGCACGAGGGCACGGGCGGCGCCGCCTCGATCAAGGACATCGATCAGGCCGATGGCGACAAGATCGTCACGCACATCCTCGGAGCCGAGGAGAAGAAGAAGGTCACCGAGAAGCTCACGCAGTCAGACAAGACCGCGGGCATCGACTTCGGCAAGCTCCTGCCGATCCTCGCGCCGATCGTGATGGGTCTGATCGCGAACGCAGGCAAGGGCAAGAGCGGCTCCGCCTCGACCGAGTCGCAGGGCGGTGGCGGGATCGGCGACATCATCGGCGGTCTGCTCGGCGGCGGCAACGGCAACTCCGGCGGCGGTGGCGTCGGCGACATCATCGGCGGGTTGCTGGGCGGCGGCAACAAGTCGGGCGACGGCGGCATCGACCTGGGCAGCATCGTCGGCGGGCTCTTCGGCGGCAAGAAGTAACGGGCGCCGCCCGCCGCAGGTCAGGTGCGCGCCGTGAAGACGATGCGCCCACCGTGGCGGGCGGCGGCGCACCCGGGCAGGTCGATCGGGCCCTGACCCGACCAGTCGGTCACCAGGCGCGCGACCTCCAGCGTCTGCAGCCGGGTGAGGCTCACCCCGAACTCGCTGTCGACCACGAGGCGGATCACGCGATTGCGCAGGGCCGCGGGGTTCGCTGCGAGCGCCGCGACGCTCACCGAGATGCCGGCTTCGGCGTGCTCGACGATGTCTTCGATGGTCTCGTGGATCATCTCGTCGAACGCCTCGGCGTCTTCGCGCAGCTGCTCGGCGGTGCGCGCGAGAGCCTCGGCGATTCCCGGCCCGATCTCGGCCTCGAGCACGCGGAGCACGCGCTCGCGCACCCGCACCCGGGAGAAACGATCGTCGAGGTTGTGGGGGTCGTCCCAGACATCGAGAGCGGATGCCGCGCAGAAGGCGCGCGTCGTCGTGCGACGCACCGCCAGCAACGGGCGCATCCAGCGCACGCCGTCGTCGTCCTCCCGCACGGGCGCCATGCCCTGCAGGCTCGCGGCTCCGGCGCCGCGGGCCAGCCCGAGCAGAACTGTCTCCGCCTGGTCGTCGAGCGTGTGGCCGAGCAGCACCGCTCGCGCGCCGACCTCGTCGGCGACATCCCGCAGCGCCCGATAGCGCGCGTCCCGCGCCGCCGACTCGGGGCCGTCGTCGGTCGCGTCGTCGACCTCGACCCGCACGACGCGGGCTTCGAGACCGAGGGCCGTCGCCTGCTCGGCGGCCCGCGCGGCGACGGCATCCGATCCCGTCTGAAGGGCGTGATCGACGGTGACGGCGGTCGCGCGGATGCCGACCTTCGGCGCCTCGAAGGCGACCGCGGCGGTCAGTGCCAGGGAGTCCGCTCCCCCGGACAGAGCCACCACGACGGCGGCACCCTCGGGCAGATCGGCCAGTGCGGTGCGCACGGCGCGGCGGATCTCGGCGATGGCGGGGTCGAGTGACGGCATCCCTCCACGCTAGGGCACGGCATCCGCGGGGCGTGCGCCCGCCCCTGCGGCGGCACTATCCTGACGCCGTGACCGCACCGCACCGCACCCCGCCGTTCCGCACCGAGCGGTTCAAGGCGTTCGTCGACGCCGTCGTCGCGATCGCGATGACGCTGCTCATCCTGCCGCTCATGGAGGCGGTGTCGGATGCCGCGTCCGGCAAGCTGACGACGGCGGAGTTCTTCCACGAGCACTCGGGGCAGTTGCTGAGCTTCGCACTGAGCTTCCTGCTCATCGCGACCTTCTGGATGGGGCACCACAGTCAGTACCGCGATGTGGAGCGGATCACCACGCCGCTGATCTGGATCAACCTGGCGTGGATGGCCACGATCGTGTGGCTGCCCGTGCCGACGGCCATGCTGGGGCAGATCGACACCGACCCACTGCAGAAGGTCGTGTACATCGGCACGTTGATCGCCACGCAGCTCGCGACGCTGGCCGGCGGCATCTATCTCGGACGGCGCCCGGAGCTCTCGACCGCGCCGCCCTCGACCTACCGCGAGGGGGTGCTCGGCGACCTGGCCGCGATCATCCTGTTCGCTGCGGCACTGCTCGTCGCCGTGCTCGTTCCCGAGATCGGGTACGCCGCCCTCTTCCTGCTGTTGTTGAACGCCCCCGTCTCCCGGCTGGTCGATCGGCTGTCTCGCGGGCGTTCGCGCGACTCCGACGTTCAGACGCCCGGACCTGCCGAGTAGGCTTGTCCGCGGCATCCAACCGATTTTTCTCCTGAGGAGCACACGCATGGGCGCACACGACGCCGTCATCGAGATCCCGCGCGGCAGCCGCGTGAAGTACGAGGTCGACCACGAGACCGGGCGAGTGCACCTCGACCGCGTGCTCTACACGACCTTCGGCTACCCGGCCGACTACGGCTACTTCGACAACACGCTCGGCGAGGACGGCGACCCGCTCGACGTGCTCGTGCTGCTCGACCACGCCATCTACCCGGGCGTCGTCGTCGAGGTGCGTCCCGTGGCCGTGCTCAAGATGAGCGACGAGGCCGGCGGCGACGACAAGCTGGTCGCCGTGCTGTCGAAGGACCCGCGCTGGGCGCACATCCAGGACATCGACGACATCGCCGAGTACACGAAGAAGGAGATCGCGCACTTCTTCGAGCACTACAAGGACCTCGAGCCCAACAAGTGGGTCAAGGTCGACGCGTGGGGCGACAAGGCCGAGGCCGAGCGCATCCTCGACGAGGCGATCGTCCGTTTCGGCGAGCAGGGTCACTGACCCCTCGCCAACGCTCGAAGCGAAAGACCCCCGGATCCGCTCAGCGGCCGGGGGTCTTCTGCATGTCGGGGGCGGATGCTCAGATCGAGATGCCGCGCGCGGCCATGAAGTCGGCCGGGTTCGTGTAGTACCCGTTGATGTAGACCTCGAAGTGGAGGTGGCAGCCGAAGGATCCGCCGGTGTTGCCCGCGTAGGCGATGATCTGCCCGGCCTGCACCTGCTGGCCGGCCCTGACCGCGAAGCCGCCGTCGCGGATGTGCGCGTAGCCGGTCGCGACGCCGGTGCCGTGCTGGATGCGGACGTAGTTGCCGTACCCGCCGTTGTAGAACGCGGCGTCGACGACACCGGCGTACGCGGCGTAGATCGCCGCCCCGCAACCGTTGGCGAGGTCAATGCCGTAGTGCCAGCTCGACGAGCATCCGTTCGCGTTGCACTGCTGCGAACGGGGACCGTAACCCGAGCTGCGGTAACCGCCGTGCGGGCGCACCCAACCGCTGCCGCTGCCGGCGGGGGCGCCTCCGCCGCCGCTGTTGCCGCCGGCGTTCGCCGCGGCCTCGGCGGCCTCGCGCTCACGGCGCTTCTTCTCCTCGGCCTCGCGAGCCGCGACACCGGCCTGGTAGCCGGCGACCGTCTTCGTCGTCGTGTCCTTGAGGGCGGCGAGCTGCGCCTGCATGGTGTTGAGGTTCGCCGACTGCTCGTCGAGGGCAGCCTGCGCGGCATCCGCCGCCTGCTGGGCCGCGACCATCTTCTGCTCGGCGATCTTCTGCAGGCGGTCGCGCTCGTCGCGTGCGACCTTCGCCTGGTCGCTGAGCGACTGGGCGGAGTTGCGGGCGGCGACGGCATCGTCGTAGACCGACTGGTTGTACTCGAGGAGCTTGTCCATCGTGCCGAGGCGCGAGAGCAGCTCATCGGCGTTCGCGGCGGAGCCGGCGAAGAACAACTCGAGCGAGGTGTCGTCGCCACCGTTGCGATAGATCTGCGCAGCGACCTGGCCGGCCTTGCGAGCCGACTCGTCGGCGACGCCCGCCTGCTCGTCGGCCTTCGCCTGGAGCGTGTCGGCCTCGGCGATCGCGGCGAAGAACTCCTGCTGGGCCGTGAAGTATTCGTCGGAGGCGGTCTTGGCAGCCGCCTGGGTCTGCGCGACCTTCTGCGTGAGGGACTGGATCAGGCCCTCGATGCGCTGGATCTCGGCGCCCTTGGCTGCCTCGTTGTTCTTGGCCTTCTGCACGTCGTCCCAGCTCGGGTACGACGCGGCGTAGGCGGCGGAGACGCCGGAGGTGACCCCGAAGGCGCTGAGGGCGACGACACTGAGCGCGCCGAGCCCGAGCGCGCTGCGACGGCTGAAGCTCTGCTTCCAGAGAGCGTCGCGCTCGGCGGGCGTGGGCGCGCAGCCGCATTCCTCGGATGCTGCAGCTGCTGCGGCATCCTTCGTGATCTGGTCGTTCACACGGCCCCTTCCGCCGGTTTCACACATGTCACAGTAACAACAACTTTCACATGCGCACCAGGGCGCGCGGGTCGGTCGAAGGGCATGCTGACGGGTACATCGTCTCCCGGAACACGCCCGGGAGCGCGCTGACTCGCCCTCGATTCGCGATTTGCCCCGACTATCGCTTATGCTTGAGCGTCGGCAAGGAAGTCCCCCGGGACTGACTCGGCCCCATCGTTTAGCGGCCTAGGACGCCGCCCTTTCACGGCGGTAGCACGGGTTCGAATCCCGTTGGGGTCACCACGTCCGATATAATTGAAAACAAGTATGGCCCTGTAGCGCAGTTGGTTAGCGTGCCGCCCTGTCACGGCGGAGGTCGCGGGTTCAAGTCCCGTCAGGGTCGCTCCGTGCGATGAGCTCTTTCTTCGGAGAGGGCTTTTCGTCTAGGACGCGACAGGTTCGCCGGTCGCGCGGCTCTGTAGCTCAGTTGGTAGAGCGTTCGACTGAAAATCGAAAGGTCACCGGATCGATGCCGGTCGGAGCCACAAGGCTGATCATTACAATCAGCCCAGAAACCCTCGCCTAGCTTCTACATGGCGGGGGTTTTGCTTTGCCCGCGGGCATCCGCTGGCCTGGAGCGCAATAGCCCCGGGAGGTCTTTCGCCCGGCGCGCATCTCGGGTGTACTTCTCCGATGCGATCCGTGAACCCGATCCCCGGTAACCGCTGGCCGCACGACATGGTCATCCGTATCGAAGACGCACCGCATGCGCTCTTCGAACTCCTCTGGTTGCGCGAGGCGTACGGGCTCCAGCCCACCGGCGACGACCTTCCGCCGCTCCTCGTCCGGACTCCCGCGCCGGCTGCAGCCGTGCTCGACGCGGACACCCGGGCTCACTGGGAGAGAGCGTGGAATCGACTCTGGCGGGCGGCCTCCGTCCATGCCGGCCGCGAGCAGGATCACGACCAGTTCCCGCGACTGCTCGCGATGGAACCGGGCGACCCCGATCGCGAGAACCTCCTCCGCGACATGATGGGCCCGACCTGGCGCGACGAGTTCGGCGACGCCGCCTTCGACGACCCTTCCTACACCGACCACGAACACTCGGCCTTCGAAGAGCGCGCCGCCGCGCGCCCGCACACCCTCACCGAAGACCCGGAGCACCGCGACCTGGAGGCCCTCATCCCCGCGTGGCGGGCGGGACTCACGACGATCATCACGATCCCGTGCCAGAGCGAGCACACCCGTCGCGTCGGTGACAACGCCCTCCTCGTCACGGCCGGCACACGAGCCGACAGCGTGGCATATCGGCGTGCTCTCTCATCGTTCGCCTGACCCGGACGAGAGGATAGAGGTATGCCCTCGAACTCGCGCCGGCGACTGCTCGCCTCGATGCAGCGGATCCTGCACAACGATCCCTCGAACGTCGCGCACACCGAGGCCATGCCGATCATCGACGAGCGCACGGTGCCCCGCGTGCTCGACCTCGCCACGCGCATCGGCGAATCGATGTTCGCGGTCGGCGCCTCCGCTCACGAGGTCACGCTCGCGATCACCCGGGTGTGCGAGGCCTATGCCCTCAAGGGGGTGCAGGTCGACGTCACCTACAACTCGGTGACCGTCTCGTTCCACCTGAGCGGCGAGGTGTGGCCCGAGACTCTGCTGCGCGTCGTGCGCGTCGCCGCCCCCGACCACGCCAAACTGCAACGCGTGCAGGCGCTCGTCGCCGACGTCGAAGCGGGGCTCGACCTGGAGTCCGCCCGCACCGCGTTCCGCGTGATCCGGCGCGTGCCGTTCCGCTACCAGCAGTCCGTGGTCGTCGTCGCCCGGGCGATGCTCGCCGTCGGCGTCAGCATCCTTCTCGGCGCGTCACCGATCATCGTGGGACTCACCTTCATCGCCGCCCTCGCCGCCGCCCTCACGCAGGCCGGCCTCGCGCGCGTGCGGGTTCCCCTCTTCTTCAGCCAGATCGCCGGAGGATTCGTCACCACTGTGGTCGCGGTCGCCGTATCGGCGCTCGGGTCCGCCGGGATCGAGCCGTTCGTCGGCATCCGCCCCTCGATCATCGTCGCATCGGGCATCGTGCTCATGCTCGCCGGGCTCACGGTCGTCGGCGCCGCGCAGGATGCGATCGACGGGTTCGCGCTCACCGCCGGCGGACGCATCCTCGACCTCACGATGCAGACCCTCGGTGTGGTGATCGGCATCCTCGTCGGACTCGAGCTCGGTAGCGTGCTCGGGTTCACGATGGACCTGCCCGACGACCCCGCCCCGTTCGGTCCCCTGCTCGGGGTCTTCGCCGGGGCGATCATCATCGCCGTCGCCGTCGCCGTGTTCAACGGCGCCGGCATCCGCATCATCCTCGTCAGCGCTCTGCTCAGCGCGATCACGATCGCCGGGTACACGGCATCCGTCGCCCTCAATCTGCACCCGGCCGCGGCGAGCGCGATCGGCGCTCTGCTCGCGAGCTTCGTCGGGGTGCTGATCGCCCACAACCTGCACGTTCCGTCGGTCGCGGTGACGACCGCGGCCATCGTGCCGCTCGTGCCCGGAGTGGCGGTATTCCAGGGGCTGCTCGAGATGGTGCACAACGGCGGCACCAGCATGGGCGTCGTCGGCGCGGGCGGCTCGCTGATCGACGCCGCCGTCATCGGGATCGGTCTCGCCTCGGGGGCGTCGCTCGGTCTGTACCTCGGCACCCCGGTGCGCGCGACCCTCGGCAGCGTCACGAAGACGCGAGCGCGTACTCGGCGCTGACCGGCTGTTTCGCCGTGCGTCATGGGGACATCTCCCCAATGACAATTCGCGCAAGACCTCGCTCCGATCGCATACAGCGCGCTCACAGGTTGGCTAGGTTGGGCGTGTCCCCGGGCACGCGCAAGCGCTTTCGCGCGCGCCGTCGATCACCTGCACTGCGAAATATCGAGACGAGAAGATGACCCCCAACAAGAGAAGAGTGCTGGCCGGCGGTACCACCGCGGCCATCATCCTCGCGCTGTCCGGCGCGTTGATCCCCACGGCCGCCACGGCTGACGAAGACGGCGCGGCGCCGACGAGCGGAGCGTCGTTCGACGCGAACGCCAAGCAGCTGCTCACGACCGACGGCGTCGAAGCCGTCGGCACGAACGCCGACGGCCAGGTCGTCGTCTACACGACCGCACCGCAGGACTCCCTGCCGGGCGAAGCGGATGCCTTCGTCGACGGTCACTCGAACGTCGTCGTCAAGGTGCTCGATGCTCCGCTCGAGTCCCTGGCGACCACCGATGTCGTCGCCGGTGCCGGTTACCTCGCCTTCGACCCGGCATCCCCGGAGGTCGGCGGTCTCTGCTCGATCGGCTTCTCGGGCTGGACGCCCACCGGCGATCCCGCGATCATCTCCGCCGGTCACTGCACTGACGACGGCGCGTACACGTTCAGCGCTCTGACGCTCCCGACCGGCGACCCGGCGGGTGGCGGCGACCCCGAGAACGGCGACGTGGCTCTCGTGGACGGCCTCGCCGAGCTCTCCTTCTCGCAGTACGGCGGCCCGGGCAACTCGACCGGCGCCAGCGGAGACCTCACCTCGACCGACATCTCGGTATGGGACGTGCAGAACGTCGACCTCACGCTGCTCCCGGAGATCACCGACTGGACGACCTCTGCGTCGGAGGACCTCTCACTCAGCACCACGCCGGTGCGTGCCGTGGGCGCTCCGCAGTTCGGCACCGTGAGCAAGTCCGGCCGGACGACCGGTCTGAGTTCCGGGCAGGTGACGGAGACCGGCGTCTGGGCGAACGTCAGCGGACGCCTCGTCTACGGCTTCCTCACGTCCGCGAACTCGGCTGAGGGCGACTCGGGCGGCGCGGTCTACCAGGGAAACACGGCCGTCGGCATCCTGTCCGGCGGCGGAACGGGCCCCGACGGTCCGGTGATGTTCGCAGCCGACCTGCAGAACGCACTCTCCCTCACCGGCGGCTACACCGTCGCGCTCTACGTCGACGCTCCGACCGTCACCTCGCCCGCTCAGGTCGGTATCGGCGGTGCAATCACCGGCACCGGAGCCGCAGGTCAGACGCTCGTCGTCACCCAGGCCGAGGGCGCACCCTTCGAGGTGCCGATCGACGGTAACGGCAACTGGTCGTTCCCCGCGCCGCCCGAGGTCGGCGAGTACGAGTTCAGCGCGATCGTGCGCAACGGCTTCAACGAGTCGGCGGCGACGCCGTTCGCGGTCGCTGTGCTCCCGGCAGCCCCGGTCTTCACGTCGCCCGCGAACGGTGACCGCATCGTGTCGGAGGTCACCGAGATCTCCGGAACCGGCGAGATCGGCGCGACGGTCACCCTGACCGGCGACGTCACCGATGAGGCCACGGTCGGCGAGGACGGCACCTGGAGCGTCGAGGTCGACCTCGGCATCGACGCCTACTCGGTCAGCGCCACGCAGGAGCTCGACGGCATCACCTCGGCATCTGCGACCTCGGCCTTCGCCGTGATCCCGACGGCCCCGATCGTCGACGCACCGCTGGCCGGAGGCGCCTACGCCTTCGCCAGCGCCCCGACGGCCGCGACCGGAACGGGCATCGAGGAGGCCGCGATCAGCGTCACCCTGAATGGTGCGGATGCCGGATCGACCACCGTCGCCGACGGCGCATGGAGCGTTCCGCTCACCGCCCAGGCGGGCGAGTTCTCGCTCGTCGTGACGCAGACCGTCAACGGTCAGAGCAACAGCACGACCGTCTCGTACGAGGTCGCGGCGGCTCCCACCACGGGCGGCGGCGCGGGCGAGGGCTCGGGCAGCGCCCCGGGTTCGCTCGCCAACACCGGTATGACCGATGCGACGCCGTACGTGGTGACGGCGGCGGCCCTGCTGCTCCTCGGCGCAGCACTGCTCACCGTCCGTCGGATGCGGACGCGCAACACCCTCTGATCCGATCCTGATCTGATCGCCGTCGGGCGGTGCGGGCTCCGGCTCGCACCGCCCGACGTGTTTCCCCCGCGCCCCCGGATTCGTCCGGCTCGCGGCACCTCGATACGCTCGAAGAATGCTCGAGACACTCACCGGATTCGTCGTGGTGGGCGTCGCGATCATCGTCGGCTACGTGCTGGCACGGATCGATCTGCTCGGCGAGCACGCGCGTCCGGTGTTGAGTCGCCTGGTCTTCTTCGTGCTCTCGCCGTTCCTGCTCTTCACCGTTCTCGCGCACGCCGACGCGACGATGCTGTTCTCGTCGTTGCTGCCCGTGTCGGCCATCGCCGCGGTCGTCGTGATCCTGATCCACACCCTCGTCGCGCGCTTCGCCTGGCGTCGGTCGGTGGCCGAGACGACGATCGGCGCTCTCTCGGCCGGTCAGGTCAACTCGAACAACATCGGCCTGCCCCTCTCCCTCTATCTGCTGGGGAGTGCGGCATTCCCCGCGCCGGTGATCCTTCTGCAGCTCCTGGTCTTCACGCCGGTCTCGCTCACGATCCTCGACGCCGCCACGGCCGAGCGCACCTCTCTGCGCCGCACGCTGCTGCGCACCGCGACGAACCCGATCATCATCGGCGCCCTGCTCGGAACCCTGGTGTCGGTCACAGGCCTGCAACTCCCGGAGATCGTCCTGGCACCCGCGCAGTTGATCGCGGATGCCGCGGTGCCGGTGCTCCTCATCAGCTACGGCATGTCATTGCACGGCCAGCGCGTGCTCGGCACGCGGGGGCACCGACGCGATGTCGTCGTGGCGAGCATCCTGAAGCTGACGGTCATGCCACTGGTCGCGTGGGTCTTCGCCCAGTTCGTGTTCGGGCTCACCACGCACGAGGTGCTGATCGTCACGGTGCTCGCGGCTCTGCCGACCGCGCAGAACGTGTTCAACTACTCGCAGCGCTACGGCGTCGGCGAGGCGATCTCCCGTGACACCGTCTTCCTGACGACGATCGGATGCCTGCCCGTGCTGCTCCTGATCATGCTGCTTCTCGGCTGACGCCGGTCGCGATCACTCGATCTGCAGGTAGGAGCCGAACCCGGTTCCGATGACGTACGAGGCGCCGAACCCGCCGTTCCCGCCGCCGGGGTAGACCCGAAGGTCGCCGTTCGCCATCCGCGCGACGAGGTCGGGGCGCCCGTCGCCGTTGTAGTCGACGCCGCCCGTCATGGCCGTGAACCCGGTCCATCCGCGCCCGACGATCTGACGCGCGGCGAAGCCGTTGGGGATGCCCGGGTAGAAGTACTGGGTGCCGGCGGCATCGATCGCGATGAGATCTCCGCGCCCGTCGCGGTCGAAGTCGCCGCCCACGAGGTAGACCATCGAATTCCACTCCGGTCCGCCGGGACGCGTCTGCCCTGACAATCCGCCCTTGCCGTCTCCGAGATGGATCGTCATGTTGCCGTCCGGACGGACGGAGATGACGTCGTGGAGGCCGTCTCCCGTGTAGTCGGCTCCGGAGACGAGATGCAGCAGTCCGCCCCATCCGGTCGCGATGTCCCGCTGGGAGGCGAACCCTCCTCCGGCCGCAGGACTGCCCCCGTAGAACTCCAGCGTTCCATCGTTGCGGACCACGATCAGGTCGGAGTGGCCGTCGTTGTTGAGGTCGCCGTGCGCGATCTGTCCGCGGCCCGCCCAGCCGGAGGTGATGACGACGCGCGGCTTGAGCGCCGCGGTGCCGTTCCCCCCGAGGAAGTGGAGATCGCCATCGGCGGCCACACCGACGAGATCGGCCTTGCCGTCGCGGTTGTAGTCGGCCGTCAGCACCTTGGGGTTTACCGGGGTTCCGAGACCGGGGAAGTTCATCGGGATGAAACTGCCGCGCGTGACGTTCGTCAGGCACGTGAAGCCGTTGTTGATCGCGCTGTACACGCTGCCGTTGCGCCACACCTCGAAGTGCAGGTGGTACGCGTCGGTGGCGCCGGTCTTGCCGACGACGCCGATCTGCTGTCCGCGGCTGACGCGCGTGCCTGCCGCCTGCATGCCGGGCGCGGCCATGTGCCCGTAGCGGGTGACGTAGCCGCCGGGATGTTCGATGTCGACGTAGTTGCCGTACCCGCTGTTCGCGGTTCGCGCCTTGATCACGCCGTCATAGGCCGCCAGGATCGGCGTTCCGCCGCCTCCGCCGATATCGATGCCGTCGTGCTTGCGGTAGTTGTTGCGGCATCCGTCGCCGACCTTCGACTGGATGTTCCCGGATGAGGGTACGACCATCTGCCCGTCGGTCGCAGCGGATGCCGGTGCCGACGACGTGAGCGACGGGAAGAAGGAGGCGAGGACCACCGCCAGGAGTGCCAGAACACCGACTCGGGCGCGCCGCAAGCGTGACTGTCGCTTCATGTCGCGCTCTCCCGTGGTCGTTCGGCCCCAGCGGACATGATGTCCCCCGCCGTCACGGTACCAGCGCGACAGGAATTCGTGGCGGACATCGGCGTGATATTCCCCGAATAACAAGTACGGTTCTTCTATGGGCAGGCTCAGGTATGACGGCACTTCCGACCCGATCATCATCGAGGACGTGACGCTCGCGCATCTCAAGATCATCATCGCGACGAAGCTGCGCCGACAGGAGAGCTTCATGATGACGTGGGCGCCGCGTGACAGCGGCCCCAACAAGCGGGCGACGGTCTGGATCCATCCGGCGATCCCCCTGCAGTTCGGCTTCGACGAGGAGCAGCCGCCCACCGTCGACCCGCAACGCATCGCCGAACTGATGCAGCACCTCAACGCCAGCGGCGAGCTGGTGCTCGATCACGTGCTGTCGAGCTAACCGAAATATCGGTGCGCGCCAGCCGACCGCACGCACCCGCTACGCTGTGGCCGTGGACCCGACAATCATCCTTCTCGGCATTCTCGTCCTCGTACTCATCATCGGCGGGCCCTTCATCAAGAGGTGGGCGAACCGCAAGGCCGCAGCCGCCGGCGAGAACGCCGGACGCAAGTTCGCCGCGAAGCAACTGGTGAACGTGCTCGTCGAGTTCGGAACCACCGTCGTCATCCACGCCCCCGAAGACGCGGCGCGCGAGATCGTCGCCGAGGCCGCGGGCAAGAAGCCCAAGGACTTCCCGGGGCGCGCGGACGGCGGCTTCGGCATCCGCTTCGTCGAGCCCGATGACACGATCGTGCGCCTGGTGCCCGATCCCGCCGGCACGCGCGTGCAGGTCGAGACCTTCCGCGAGTACATGGGCTTCCCCCAGACCGTCTCGTTCTGGCAGGACCTGCGCACGCGCATCTCGACCGCCGCCGCAGCGCGCGGGGTCACGGTGTCGGAGGGGCCGCACCTCGAATACCTTCGCGGTCACCTGCTCGACCCCAAAAACGCCCGCTGGGCACTCGACGCCTGATCGCCCCTCGCGCGGGGTGAATTCGCCTTTCGCGCCGGGTGAAACCGGCACGCAACTCCCGCCCGACGCAACTAGGCTGGACTGCGACGGCGACAGCGGCTCGCAGCGGCTGTCACGGCATCGGCCCTTCACGATCCCTCCCCGGTCCTCACGGACCTGCCCCAGAAAGGCACGAACCATGAGCGAATCCTCCGAGTCCGAAGACCGCAGCGGCGACCGCTCCCCCGACTTCTTCGACCAGCTGATCGAGACCACGCCGCCCGCAGCCTCCTCCCCGCAGGGCTCCTCGTCGTCTCCGGCGGCGTTCACGATCGGTTTCCGCGGTTACGACAAGGCGGAGGTCGACTCCGCGCTGTCGACGCTGCGCAACCAGTTGCAGCAGGCCAACGCCGACCTGGCCGACGCCGAGGTGCGTCACGCCGACGCGATCGATGCGCTGAAGTCGGAGGAGGGCTCCGCCCGCGAAGAGCTCGAGAGCGAGCTGACCGCTCTGAAGGCGAAAGTCGCCGAGACCGAGCAGCAGGTCGCGACGCTGACCTCCGAGCTCGTCGACGCCCCCGCCCCGGACGGTGAGGAGGCGCCGTCGCGCCAGCAGTTCGAGGCGATCCTGCGCGTGGCGGAGGAGCAGGCGAACGTCCTGATCCAGAACGCCGCGGTGCAGGCCGACCGCCTCATGGCCGCCGCCCGCGAAGAGGTCGCCGCCCAGCGCGCCGAGGCCGAGGCCGACGTCGCCCGCATCATCTCCCAGGCCGAGCGGGATGCCGACCAGGTGCGCCTCAAGATCGACACCGAGTACACGGCGCACGAGGCGCGCATCGAGCGCGAGGGCGCCCACGCCACCGAGAAGGTCAACCAGGCCTCGCAGGAGGCCACGGCCATCCGCACCGAGGCGGAGAAGGGAGCGGCCGCACTGCGCTCGCTCGTCACCCGCGAGACCACCCAGCTGCGTGCCGACGCCGAGCGCGACGTGCGCGAGATGAACGCCCGCGTGCTCGAGTTCGAAGAGACACTGACCCGCCGCCAGGACGACGCTCAGCAGGAGTTCCTCGTGCTGCACAACCAGGCCGTCGCCCACGCCGAGCGCATCACGAGCGATGCGAACGAGCAGGTCTCGGCCTCTCTCGACCACGCCCAGCGCATCTCGGCGAAGGCCGACGACTACGAGCGCCTCATGCGTTCGCAGGCGCAGTCCATCGAGGCAGACGCCCAGGTGCGCGCCCGCGAGACGCTCGACCGCGCGCGGGTGAAGTCGCAGAAGATCGTCGACGCCGTCACGACGCACACCAACACGGTGCTGCGGGATGCCGAGGACCGCACGCGTCAGCTGCGCTGGCAGCAGCAGCAGCTCACGAGCTTCATGGCCGAGGTGCGCGAGCTCATCCGCCCCGACGGCGTCTTCTCCGACGAGGGCGGCGCGACCGCGTCGCTCGGCGAGGTCGCGACGGTCGACGACGAGCCCGCCGAGGAGTTCCTGGGCGACGAGGTGCTCGATGACGAGGCGATCGACGACGATCGTCCGCTCGAGAAGATCACGATCGAGGTCGTCGAGAGCGACGACGACTCGGCACGCTGACACACCCCTGCATGACGAAGGCCCGAGCGGATTCCGCTCGGGCCTTCGTCATGGTCGTCGTCTATGCGCGGCGCATCTGCGACGCGGCCGGGCAGTCGAACGGATCGCTCGCGGCGAGTCCCACACGGTTGAGGTACGCGATGACGATCGCGTACGACCGCCACAGGCTCGTCTCGGTGTAGGGGATGCTGTTGGCCGCGCAGTAGTCGCGCACGATTCCGCGTGCCTTCGAGAGGTGCAGGCGCGACATGTTCGGGAACAGGTGATGCTCGACCTGGTGGTTGAGTCCGCCCATGAACCAGGTGGCCCACCAGCCGCCGTTGACGTTGCGCGAGGTGCGCACCTGCTTCGAGAAGAAGTCGAGCTTGGCATCGGGCGCGATGACCGGCATGCCCTTGTGGTTGGGAGCGAAGGACGCGCCCATGTAGACGCCGAAGACGGCGAGCTGCACGCCCATGAATGCGAAGGCCATGCCCAGGGGGAGGAAGAGGAAGACCGGCACGATGACCAGCGCGAGGCGGAGCGCGATGAGGCTCAGCTCGGTCCAGCGGCCCTTCACGTTCTTCTGCGTGGTGAGGTGCTTGAGGCTGATGTAGTGGAGGTTGATGCCCTCGAGCGTGAGCAGCGGGAAGAACAGCCAGCCCTGCTTGCGGGTGATCAGGCGCACGAGACCGCGCGACTGCGCGGCATCCGTCTCGAGGAACGAGATCGTGTCGACCTGGATGTCGGGGTCCTTGCCGACCTGGTTCGGGTTGCCGTGGTGGCGGGTGTGCTTGGAGTCCCACCAGTGGTAGCTCATGCCGACGGCGCCGGCCGCGAGGATCCGCGCCAGGCGGAAGTTCGACGGCCCGGAGGCGAGGATCTGGCGGTGGGCGGCCTCATGGGCGAGGAACGCGACCTGCGTGAAGAGGATGCCGAGGGCTCCGGCGATGAGGAGCTGGAACCAGCTGTCGCCGAGCAGGATGAACCCGGTGATCGCACCACCGAAGCCGAGGGCGAGAGCCCCCGCGACGAGAGAGTAGAAGACCGGGGTGCGCTGCATCAGGCCGGTCTCCTTGACCACCTGCTGCACATCGCGATACGCCTTCGCCATCGGCGGGAAGTCGGCGTTTCCGGAATAGGTCTGCCGGATGGGGCCGAGCGTGGAAGCGGTGGATTCGAGCTGTGAAGTGGAGATGATGCTCTCCTTCCGATCGGGAGCCCTTGAGCTTCAGAAGCCAAGGGCAGATGCCGATCGCTGACCTCAGGCTAACCCTGCCCGCATACGCGGGAGGGCATACGAAAGCCCCTCCGGCATGCGATTCCGGAGGGGCGGGGTCGTTCAGGCGCGGGCGCGGCGCGGGCGGCGGCGGAAAACCGCGGGAAAACCGAGGTTCCGGCGCTTGCTGTGGGGTTCGTGTGAGAACTCCAGAGCCCGCTGAGCGTCGTCGAGATCGGCGAATGTGCCGAGATCGGCACCGCGCGCGTCACGCACGACGTGGGCGGTGCCGTCGAACTCGACGAAACCGGCGAATTCGCCGTCGCGGGTCGCGACGTGCACGTCGAGGTCGGCCTGCTTCCAGGTCAACGGATCGGTCGGATGGAAAGTTGTCGTACTCATGGTCATGCTCATCATTGCTGTGTGGCGGGCGCGTCCGCGCTCCGCGATGGAAGATCGTGGGCGGATGCCGCGCGCGTCGATGTGCGTGGTCCGGAATGGCCCTGATCAGTGGCGACGTGGGCGCCGAGAGGGGCGTGCACACACGTTGCGTAGACAGACTAGCAGATTTGCGCAGGCCGTGTCAGACCGTCACTCCCACGACCAGCACCGCACGGTACCCCGCCGACGCATCCCCTGACATCGTCGCGAGCTGCGACACGGCCGAATCCTCCCCGAACACGTTGTCGCTGGCGAGTGTGATCCCAGAGAGATTCCGAGCCGAGCCGTCGTAGCCCGAGGTCGCGTAGACCGCCGCGCACTCCGCCTCGGGCAGCGCCAGCTGAGACGTCGCGATCGCATTGCTCGCGTCGGTGATCGACGCGACGTCCGAATACACCTCGAAGTGGATATGCGGCCAGCGCCCGGCGTAGCAGCCGGGGAAGATCGAGGTGAACGACACCGTGCCCGCGGCATCTGCCACCTGCACGCCCCGCAGGTAGGTGACGTCCTCCAGGCCCGACGAATACATCGAGTACTCGCCCTGCGCTGTGCAGTGCCAGGCGTACACGGCGACGCCCTCGGCAGGCGCCCCGCTGGCGACATCGACGATCTGCAGCTCGAACACGAGCGGCACTCCCTCGGCGGTCGCGCCGCCGTCGATGGAGGAGCGGATGTCCTGGCGGACGATGCCCGAGTCCTCGAGGATGTCCGGACCGTTCGAGCCGTCGCCCGGGTAAGGCCCCGCGGTCTCCTCGGGAATCTCCGAGACGTCGGCGGCCACGGCATCCGACGTCGGCGTGGGGGTGGGAGTCGGGCTGGGCGTCGGCGTCGCGGTCGGCGAGGGAGAACCGGATGCCGTGACCGACGGAGCGCAGGCGGCGAGCACCACCGCGCCCAGGCCGATCCCTGCCAGGCTCAGCACTCCGCGGCGCGTCAGCAGGGTGCGCAGGTCGAAGGCTGCGCCCTGATCGACCACCTCCTCATCGGGACGATCGAGAAGGCGACCTTCGTAGGCGGGGCCCTCGGGCGTACGGTCGGGCTCGGGGATCCGGGTCATGGTCGCGCTCCTCGTGTGCGGGTCGGGAGCATCCATGGTCGCGCGGCGGGCGATGCGTCGCCCCTGCGCGGGCTATGCGTTCTCGATGACGGCGGCCTTCTTCTCCGGCACCGGCGGGTGGAGCACCAGGAACACGACGATGATCACCATGATCACCGCGGTGAGCGCCACGGGGACCGGAAGGATCGGGTCGAGCAGCACGAGCACCGCACCGATCGGCACGACCGTGTTCACGACGCGGTCGGCGCTTCTGCGGATGGCGACCCACCAGACGCCGAGCAGGAAGACGGCGATCGGGACCGTCACCGTGAAGGACGCGGCCGTACTCGACAGCTCGCTCTTGCCCGTGAGCACGTCGAGCTCGACCTCGATGCCAGCCGAGAAGGCGGCCGCCGCCGCGAAGATCAGGTAGTGCGTGTAGCCGTAGCGCAGCGAGCTGCCGAACGATCCGACCGCACGATGGTGCTCCGGCCAGAAGTAGATCCACCACAGCGATGCCGTCACCACCAGGGTGAGCACGGAGATGGAGATGAAGGGCACGAAGGACTCGGCCTCGTGCAGCGCCTCGATGATCGCGTTCGCCGACGCCAGCAGGCTCTCGCCGAGAACGATCAGGGTGAACAGTCCGTAGCGCTCGGTGATGTGGTGCGGATGCCAAGGGGTCTGCCGCTCGTGCTCGGCGAAGACCGGAATCGACATCTCCAGCAGCGCGAACGCGGCGAAGGCGACGAGCTGGAAGGGCCCCTCCGGCACCAGCAGGAAGAGAATCCAGAGCACCTGCACCGCGGCGATGCCGAACGCATACCGCCGGGTCGCCTGGCGCAGCGGACCCGCGGCGCGCGACGCCCGCAACCACTGGGCGACCATGGCGATGCGCATCACCACGTATCCGACGACCACGAGCGCGAAGTGGCCGTGTTCGAACGCGCTGGGGATGCCGGCGGCGAGCACGAGCACTCCGCTCATCTGCACGATCGTGGTGACGCGGTACAGCCAGTCGTCGGTGTCGAACGCGGTCGCGAACCACGTGAAGTTCATCCACGCCCACCAGATCGCGAAGAAGAGCATGGCGTACGAGATGATCCCGTGCTGCAGATGCCCCTCGCTGAGGGCGTGGTGGAGCTGCGCCGAGGCGATGCTCACGGCGACGACGAACACGAGGTCGAAGAACAGCTCGAGCGAGCTGGCGACCCGGTGCGGCTGGGCGGCGTCACGCGGAATCATGCGGGTGAGACGCAGTCTCGGCGAAGTGGCGTTGGGTGTCACCGCGCCAGGATAGACCCGCTGTCGCGGCGGCGTGCGGGGCCACCGGAATATCGTTTCGGATCGTTGCGCGGAGAACCTACCGAACGCGACCGCCGTGGGCTATGCTGACGGGAGTCTGCAGTGCTCTCTGTATGCATTCGCCGTGTGGGACGGTGTCTGCTCGCCCGTGATGTGGGATCACGGAACGTCAGAGGGACCCGAGGGGTCGGGAATGCAGACGAAACCGCGAGCGTGGGGCTGGCGGTCTGGGGAATATCTGGGGAAACAATGGCGCACTGGGGATTTTTGCGTACATCACCGGCTCGAGGAGCCTCGGCATGACCTCCGTAGAGGATGCCGTGAGCATCACTCGCGCAGGAACGGCATTCGTGCCGGTTGCCGCTCCGCGAGCCGTCAAGTCGGTGCCGCGCTCGGTGGTCTCACCGCGCGTCTCCGCAACGCTGGAACGCCGCCGTCAGTGGGAGCGGCGATATCGGATGCGACTGCGGACGACGGATGCGGCTGTCATCCTGCTCGCCGTCGCACTGACGGCGGCGATCCAGCTGTCCATCGGCCTCACAGTGCTCGAAGTGCTGCGCGCCAGCGCGCCGCTGGCCGTGCTGTGGTTCCTGATGCTCGGCGCGCTCCACACCCGTGACGCCGCGCTGTTCCAGGCGAGTGCGACCGAGTACCGCGGCGTCGCGAACGCGAGCGGACTCGCGTTCGGGCTGGTCGCGATCATCGACGTGCTGCTGGCGTGGGAGTCGATGCAGCTGATGCTCGTCGTCGGGCTGCCGGTCGGACTGCTCGCACTCCTCGTCACGCGCTGGGGATGGCGGCACTGGTTGCAGGGCGAGCGGCGTCACGGGCGCTTCGCCTCCCGCACACTCGTCGTCGGCAACCGGGACGACGTCGAGTACGTCATCCGTACGCTGCACCCGATCGGTGCCTCCGGCTATCAGGTGGTCGGGGCGACACTGCTCGACGGCAACGCCCGCGACGTCGAGATCGACGACATCCGCTTCCCGGTGCTCGGCAACTCCAACTCCGTGGCAACGGTGGCCACCGAGCTCGGCGCCGACACGATCATCGTCGCCAGTCGTCCGGAGCGCGACCCCGACTTCGTCAAGCACCTGAGCTGGCAGCTCGAGGGCACGGCCGCCGAACTGGTGCTGTCGAGCCGACTCACCGACGTCGCCGGCCCCCGCATCTCGTTCGCCTCGGTCGAGGGACTCCCCCTGATCCAGGTGCAGATCCCGACCTACGAGGGCGGCAAGCACGTGCTCAAGCGGGCGCTCGACGTGGTCGTCGCGACCCTCGCCCTCATCCCGATCGGCCTGATCCTTCCGGCGCTCGCCCTTCTCATCAAGCTCGACTCCCCCGGCCCCGTGTTCTTCCACCAGGAACGGGTGGGGCGCGACGGCCGGCGCTTCAGGATGGTCAAGCTCCGCTCGATGGCGACGGATGCCGAGCAGAAGCTCGCGGCGCTCAAGCTGCAGAACGAGGGCTCGGGTCTCCTGTTCAAGATGAAGGACGACCCCCGTGTCACGCGCGTCGGTCGCGTGCTGCGCAAGCTGTCGCTCGATGAACTGCCGCAGTTCTGGAACGTGCTCGTCGGCGATATGAGCGTGGTCGGGCCTCGCCCGCCGCTGCCGACCGAGGTCACCGCGTACGACGGCACGGTGTTCCGGCGCCTCTACATCAAACCCGGCATCACAGGTCTGTGGCAGGTCTCGGGTCGCAGCGACCTGTCGTGGGACGAGAGCGTGCGTCTCGACCTTCGCTACGTCGAGAACTGGTCGGTCATGAACGACCTGCAGATCATGTGGCGTACGGCGAAGGTCATGGTGCAGCCCAGCGGGGCATACTGAACGCATGAGCGCCGCCACGCCCGACGAGGGCCCTGCCGTCCTTGTCGCCGTGACGACCTTCCGACGCACCGAGCTGCTGCCACCGCTGGTCGCCGCGATCCGAGACTCCGCGGGAGCCGCGGGCACCCGGATGCGGATCGCGCTCGTCGACAACGACCCGGAGCGATCGGCATCCGCGGTCGCCGCCGGCCTCGGCGCCGACTACGTCTCGGAGCCCACTCCCGGGATCGCGGCGGCTCGTCAGGCTGCGCTCGACGCCGCCCGCGCCGGTGAGCTCGTCGCGATGGTCGACGACGATGTCGTCCCGCAACCGGGCTGGCTCGATGCCCTCCTGCGGGTCTGGGCGGCGGAGCATCCCGCGGTGGTGATGGGCTACGTCGAGTACGTGTGGCCCGAGGGCACGGACCCGTGGATCGTCGCCGGCGGCTTCATGCGACGCCGACGACGCGTCACCGGGCAGCACCTCGATGCTCTCGCCACCGGGAACGTGCTGGTCGATGCCGCCCAGGTGCGGCAGCTCGGTGTCTCCTTCGACACGAACCTCGGCTTGGCCGGCGGCGAGGACATGCTGTTCGGGCGAGCGATCCTTGCGTCGGGCGGGTCGATCATCGCCTCTGCCGACTCCGTCGTGCGCGACGAGGTTCCCATGGCCCGGACGACGCGAGAGTTCGTGCGACGCCGGACCATCTCGCAGGGGCAGATGCGCACGCGCCTGCTCACGCGCACGTCGTCGACGCCGCGGCGGATTCTTCTGCGCGGTGTGCATCTGCTCGGCGGCGTCGCCCGCCTGATCGTGTTCTCGGCTCGCGGCGCGCTCGCGCGTCTACGGGGAGACGTCGCGGCCCATGCCGTGCTGACACGACGCACCTGGTTCGCGCAGGGTCGCATCCTCGGCGCCATCGGGCACGTGACGCCCGAGTACGCGCGGCCCCCGAAGCCGAACTCCGCTCCGGCGTAGCCGTCCGCGCGGCGCCAGCGCTGCCCGTGCGGCCGTCGTTGGTCGTCGGTGGCCGCCTCTGGTCACCCGTGCAGGCGCGGGCAGTCGCGAGGGGTCAAGACACACCCTGCCGAGCCCTCGGGGCGGCGTGTCGTGACCCCTCGCAGGGGTCCTCGCCCCCCACCTCCGGGCGAGGGGTCAAGACACGCCCTGCGGGTCGGCCCGCGTGCGGCGTGTTGTGACCCCTCACGGAGGTCCGTGCGCACGGAAAGGGCCCGGCATCCGTGAGGATGCCGGGCCTTCCAGCGACGGGAGCGTATCGGGCACTCCCGGATCGCCCAGATGCGGGGAGGGCGAGCGCCTGGCCTGGCCTTCCCCGCACCGTGCCTACTGCGGAACCACCACGGCGATGCGATCGAACGACAGCTTGGTCGCCGGGTTGGTCGACGCCGAGCTGATCGACGTCTTGATCCCGACGCCGCCGGCCGCCTGCAGAGCTGCCGTCGTGTCGGTGCCCTGCAGCTGCCACGCGGTGGGCTCGGGCTGCCCCTCTACCCAGATCTTCGCGGCGATCATGGTCGGGTTCGTGCCCGTGACCGACAGCTTGGTGTGCAGTACCTGCCCGGGCGTGTACGCGGTCGGCAGTACGTAGCTGTTCCCGATCGCGGTCTCGTCGCGCAGGATGTAGAGGCGGATGACCCCGGCCGGCTCGAACCGCACGCGGGCCGAGTAGTTCGAGGTTCCGACCGTGCGTCCGAGCACCGTCACGCTCGCCGTGCCGCCGGTCGAGGCGACATCGGACGAGAACAGCGTGTCGAGCACGATGTTCGTCGCCGAGACACCCAGACGGGCCTCACGGGTCTGCGAGGGCGCCAGAGTCACCGTTCCCTGACCGGCGGCGACGCCGAAGGCGGCGTTACCGCCCGACGTGGCCCAGGCTCCGCCGAGATCCGACGTCCCCCACCCTCCGGTGAGAGTGCGGTTGAACTCGTCGGTCGCGAGCGGCGTCGGTCCTGCCGGCGGGTCGACGGGCGGCGCGGTCACGGTCACGGGAGCCGTGACGGTGTGCGTCGCTCCATCGTCGTCGGTCACCGTGAGCGTCACCGTGTAGGTGCCGGCCGCGGCGTAAGGGTGCGACGCCGTGACGCCGGTACCCGTCGCTCCGTCTCCGAAGTTCCAGGCGTACGACGCGATCGTGCCGTCGGAGTCGCTCGAACCGTTCGCGTTGACGTTGGCCGTGAGGCCCGTCGTCGAAGACACGAACGCGGCGACCGGCGCCTGGTTCGGCGGCGCGACGACCGCACCGGTGACCACCTTGTAGTCGTCGATGCTGATCACGGTCGACACGGTCGAGACCGAACTGACGGCCATCTTCAGCCCCACGGATCCCGCCTGCTGCAGCGCGGCCGTGGTGTCGGTCGTCTGGAGCTGCGGCGTGGTCGGCTCGGTCGTGCCCGTGCGCCACACCTTGAGCGACAGATTGGTCGGCGAAGTTCCCCGCACCGACAGCACGGCCGACAGGCTCTCACCCGCGACGTAGTTGCCGGGCAGCACCACGCTGTTGCCGATCGCCGTCTCGTTGCGCAGCAGGTAGAGGCGGATCACTCCGGTCGACTCGACCTTGATGCGGCCCGAGTAGACGTCGCTCCCGACCTGACGGCCGTTGACCGTTAGGTTGAAGGCACCGCCCGAGGTCGCGTTGCTCGACGAGATCGTCAGCGAGGTGATGGTGTTCGTCGAGCTGACTCCGGCGAGGCGCGCCTCGCGGGTCTGCCCGGCTGCCAGAGCCATCTTGCCCACGCCGCCCACGACCGAGAAGGCCGCAGCCCCGCCGGTGGTCGTCCAGGCGCCTCCGACGTCGGCGCTGCCCCACGAGGCGCTCGCCGACCGTGCGAAGGCGTCGCGGGCGATCACGTCTTCGGTCGAGGCCGGAGCCACGACGACCGACGAGGTCGCCTGGTGCGTCGCACCGCGGTTGTCGGTGACCGTCAGGGTCACGGTGTACGTGCCGGCGGTCGTGTAGGTGTGGCTGGCCGTCGCTCCGGTCGCGGTCGCGTTGTCACCGAAGTTCCAGGCGTAGGCCGTGATCGTGCCGTCGGTGTCCGTCGACCCGCTGCCGTCGGCCGAGACGGTCATGCCGTCCGCACCGCGCACGACGTTGGCCACGGCCTTGGGCGGCACGTTCGCCGCCTCGACCACGATCTGCTGTGTGCTCGTCGCCGAGCCGCCGCGATCGTCCGTGACCGTGAGCGAGACCGCGTAGGTGCCGCTCGCGCCGAAGGTGTGCGCCGCGGTCGCGCCCGTCGCGGATGCTCCGTCTCCGAAGTTCCACGAGTAGCTCGCGATGGTGCCGTCCGGGTCGGCGCTGGCCGAACCGTCGACCGACAGCGCCAGGAACTCGGCACTCGCGGTGAACGCCGATGTCGGCAGCACATTCGGGTTGCGCACGACCACGTCGTGGCTGACCGAGGAGGTCAACGACCCGCTGTCGCGCACCGTCAGAGTGACGGTGTACGTTCCGGCCGTCGTGTATGCGTGGGTCGGCGCGACCCCGCTGCCGGTCTCGCCGTCACCGAAGTTCCAGCTGTAGTCGGCGATCGGCCCTTCGACATCGCTCGAGCTCGAGGCGTCGAAGGCCACCGACAGGTCGGTCGGCGTGGTCGTGAACTGCGCGACCGGGAGTTCGTTGCCCTGTCCGGTCTTACCCAGCTGGTAGTGCTGCAGGATCTGGCTCGCGGACAACGGCGCGGAGTAGATCGCCACTTCGTCGACCGAGCCCACCCAGAACGGGTTGCCCTCCCATGTCGAGTCTCCGCCGACCCGCCAGTATCCGGCGTAGTCCTCGGCGTTGGACACCGAGTTCGACGCGACCAGTTCACCGTCGACGTACAACTGCATGCCGCTCGGAGACTGCTGCGCCACGACATAGTGCCACTGGTTGTCGCGGTAGGTGCTCGGCGCGGTGAGGATGTTCGTCCCCCCGTTGTAGGTGCCGAACTTCAAGCGGCCCACCGTGTCCATGTAGATGTGGCGGTCGTAGTTCGAGCTGGCGTTGGCGTTGTTCGAGTTGCTGTTGCCGAAGCCGACGATCTTGCCACCGCCGGTCGTGGTCGTCTTGAACCAGGTCTCGATGGAGTAGATGTCGGATGCCGCGTACTGACGATCGCTGATCACGTTCTGACGGTTGTTCCAGGTGCTGCCGACGCTCGAGGACGTGAACCGGATCGACTTGTTGGTCACTCCCGCGAGGGCTCCGGTCTCACCGCGCTGGATGGAGGCGTTGCCGCTCGTCTTGTAGCTGCCGGTGCTGCCGTCGCGGCCGGAGTCGGCTGCCACGGTTCCCGTGGTCTCGCCCAGACGCCAGTAGAGGGTCGGGTCGAGGTCGTAGACCGCCTTGCCGTAGGCATCCGCCGGCGCTGCCGGCAGAGCCGACGTGCGACCGGAGGCCACCCAGTGGGCGTCGACGACGTCACGGGTGATCGCGGTGTTGTAGACCGCCACATCGGCGATCCGACCGTTCAGGTACCCCGAGCTGCCGGCCGAGGGCCAGCTGCCCAGCGAGTCGCCGCCGATCCGCCAGTAGCCGGAGTAGCTCTGACCGGTCGTGGTGTCGGAACGCGAACCGACGCGCTTGCCGTCGAGGTACAGCACCATGCCGGACGAGCTCATCGTGCCGACCACGTGGTGCCACTGCCCGTCGTTGAAACCGGCGCCGCTCGTGACCGCCCGGGTGGTGCCCGGGTAGACACCGAACGACACCTGGCCGGTGTTGTTGAGGTAGATGTGCCGGTCGTAGCTGCCGGAGTTGCCGGTGGCGTTGTTACCGAAGCCGACGATCTTGCCGCCACTCGTGCTGGTGGTCTGGAACCAGGCCTCCACCGAGAAGGTGTTGGGTCCGACCTCCGACACCGAGGATGCACCCGTGCCGTTCGAGCCGTTGAACGCCGTCGACGAGGACGCCGCTCCGACGACCTGGCCGGCCTGCCCGCGGGTGGTCCCGCCGGCGAGGGTGACGTCGTTGCCCGCCATCCAGTCGATGCCCGAGGTGCCGGACGCCTCGTTCAGCGGCCAGTAATACTTCGGCTGCGAGTTGAGCACGGCGATGTTGTAGGCGTTCTCGGTGCCGGTCGCGGCCACGGTCGCCGAGGTCCAGTCGGACGTCGTCGAGTTGCCGTTCGGATCGGTGACCTTCACGCGGTACTGGTACGTCTGACCCGCGGTGACCGCGTTGTCGGAGTACGTCAGGCGCGGACGCACCCAGTACGTCGACTCGGCCGTGGTCGTGTAGATCGGCTGCGCGATGTCGCGGCGGAAGACCTCGTAGGTCAGCTTCGCGTTGTCGGCATCGTGGTTGGCCGACCAGGCGATGCGCACCTGACCGGCACGGAAGGACTGCGTGCTGATCTGGTAGGCCCCGCCCTGGATGGTCGGGCCGACCTTGTTCGGCGCGGTCGACGGCTTCGCGAAACGCACGAGGCCCTGCTGGGCGACGCCGCCGACGGCCGTGAACTCACCGCCGTAGATCAGGTACTCGCCGGCACCCGTGACCGACCATCCGGCCTGGTCCATGCCCGAGACCGAGCCCGGCTGCCACTTCGGGTACCAGTGCAGCAGCTTCGCGGCAGGGTTGCCGGTGAAGCTGCGGTAACCGTAGGGGTCGGGCGTGATGGTGCGGTTCGACGGGTTCTTGTCGAACGCCAGCGAGTGGTTGAAGTTCCACGGGTCGAGCTGCGGGAACTCACCGATGTTGCCGCAGTAGTGGGTGTGGGACGCCGTGTAGAGCACGCCCCCGGTCGGGAAGATCGAGTACGTGTCGCCGTGGCAGTCCTCCATCCACGCCATCGATCCGTCGCTCCAGTTCGCACGGAATGCGCCCTCGAAGTCGTCCTCGGTCTTGGAGCCGCCGAAGTCGTAGCCGCTGCCGTACACGCTGTCGCCGTCGGAGGCGAGCGCGTAGATCGATGCGCCGGTGCCGGCGTTGCGGATCACGCTGTTGATCGCCCACGGCAGGCTCTGGCCGGTGACCGCGTCGAGGGCGGCCATGCCGCGCCCGGGGTTGGTCGAGCCGTTGGTCGAGGTGAAGGAACCACCGATGACGACCTTCGACTTGTCGGGCGACACCACCACGGCGCGCACGCCGTAGCCGCCCGCGAGTTGCGGGTTGAAGTCGAGCACGGCACCGGTCGATGCGCTCAGCGCGGCGACACCGGTGCGGGCGACGTTGTTGATGTTGGTGAACTCACCGGTGACGTAGACGGTCGTGTCGGTGGCGACGATGCCCTGCACGATCGTGTTCGTCCCGGGGGTCCAGGTCGAGATGAGCTGCCCGGTCGCGGTGTTGAAGGCCGCGAGACGGTAGCGGTTCTGCCCGTCGACGGCCGTGAACCCGCCGCCGATGTAGAGGCGGGAGCCGTCGGGCGAGACGGCGGCCGCGAGGATGCGACCGTTCACGTTCGGGTTGAACGATGTGTCGAGCACACCCGTGGCGAGGTTGTACGCCAGCAGGTTCGACCGCGCTGTCTCGTTCGTGCCGGCGGCGGCGCCGGCCGGGCGCGCGCTGGTGAACTGGCCACCGGCGAAGACCTTGTTGCCCGCGACGGCCTGAGCCCACACGATGCCGTTGATCTGCACGGTCGGCAGCGGATCGGCGCTCATGGTCGTCGGCAGCGCCGGATCGGTCGGAACCGTATCGGCCTGCGCGGCGGGAGCCGTCAGTGTGGCACCGAGCATCGCTGTCACCAGAACGGTGACGATCCCCAGTGCGATACGACGGAATGGACGTGAATTCGAATCGTGATCGTTTTCGATCGCGTCGAGTCGACGGACTCGCATAGCGCCTCCCCAGGCGGCTGCCGAGTGATCGGCAAAAGAAGTGGATTCCCCCGCGTCCCCCATAGACGCATCCGCGGCAACGATAGCGCACAACCGCGGCGGATACCAGAAGAAGTTTCGCGACGGTTCCGCGACACCCCGGATCAGGCGTCTCGGGCCGGAAAGATCACCCCGGCGTCAGACCAGGATCTGCGCGAGGTGAGCGCACATCTCGTGCGTCGTGAAGCGCTCCTCGACGTCCCGACGCCCCGCCAGCCCCATCTCCGCCGCGCGCTGCGGATCGTCGATCAGGCCGATCAACCGCTGCGCGAGGGCCTCGTCGTCGCCGAGCGGCACGAGATGGCCGGTGCGCCCCTCCGTGACGTACTGCGACATTCCGGGGGTGTCGGTGTTCACGACCGGCCGACCGGTCGCGAAGGCCTCGAGCGTCACCGTCATGCCGGAGACGTGCAGATTGGGCCGGGTCGCGGTGGCGATGACGGATGCCGTCGCATAGAGCTCGTGCAGTTCGCCATGACTCATCCGCTGCACGACCTCGACACCGGCCGGAGCATCCGTCGACGCCGACGACTGGACGATGAGCTCGACGTCCGGGCGCTGCTCGTGCACGCGCGCCAGCGCGCGGAACAGCGTCTGCGGATCGCGGTCGCGGTCGTTGCCGACGCTGACGATGCGCGGGCGATCGGGGTACGGGCGGGGCGAGAAGAACTCGGCGTCGACGCCGAACGGCACCGCGACGATCCGTGGCCCCGCGCTTCCGAAGAGGGCGCGCAGGGGCTCGACCTGCGCCTCGCTGAGCACCCACAGCGTCTCGGCGCCGCGGAGCACCTCGACGAGACGACCGGTGTCGGCTCCGCGCTCGATCATGTCGGTCAGCCAGATCACTCCGGAGGCGAACCGCTCGTAGGGGCTCGCGACCTGCATGCGGAACGCCGCGTTCTCGTCCCACGTGAACGCCGTCTGGGCGCGCGGTCGGGGTCCGATCCCCACGCGCGACCGCAGGCGCGAGAGACGTCCGGGGGCCGGGAGGTCGAGCACCGCGACCGGCGCGTACTCGCACAGACCGTCGAGCCCGTAGGGCCACACGCTCGGCACCTCGCCGGCGGAGTGCCGGCGCTCCCAGCGCGTCACCGACTGCTCGGCAGGGAATCCCCAGATCAGCGGGCGGCGTTCGTGCGGCGGCGTGGACACCGCCCCAGGATAGCCCGCGGTCTTCCGGCGTTGTCGGCCGCCTCGGGCATACTGATGCGATGCAGACCGCCTCCGCTCCGTCGTCGACGTCCCTGCGCATCGCCCTCATCGGCACGCGCGGCATCCCCGCCGCCTACGGCGGATTCGAGACCGCCGTCGAAGAGGTCGGACGGCGCCTCGTCGAACGCGGGCATCGGGTGCTGGTCTACGGGCGCGACGCCGGCACAGCGGGCGACGTGCACCTCGGCATGCGCCGCGTGACCCTGCCGGCGGTGCGTCAGAAGGCGCTCGAGACCCTCAGCCACACGGCCCTGTCGACGGTGCACGCCGTCACCAGGGCCCGACCGGATGCCGCGTTCGTGTTCAACGCCGCGAACTCGCCCTTCCTCCCGCTGCTGCGCGCCCGTCGCATCCCGGTCGCCCTCCACATGGACGGGCTGGAGTGGCGACGCTCGAAGTGGGGCCCGCGCGGCAAGGCGTACTACCGCGCCGCCGAGTCGTTCGGGGTGCGTCAGGCCGACGCGATCATCGCCGACGCCCCCGGCATCGCCGACTACTACGACCACCAGTTCGGTGTCGCGAGCGAGCTGATCCGCTACGGCGCCCCCCTGCTCGACGACGCTCCGTCCGACGGCATCCGCGAACTCGGTCTCGAGCCCGGGGGCTACCACCTGGTCGTCGCCCGCTTCGAACCCGAGAACCACGTCCGCGAGATCGTCGAGGGCTATGCGATGTCGCAGGCCACGAAACCGCTCGTCGTGGTCGGCTCCGCGCCCTACGCCGCGGAGTACACGGCCGCGATCGACCGGATCGCCGCCGCCGATCCACGCATCCGACTGCTCGGCGCCGTCTACGACCAAGACCTCCTCGACGCGCTCTACCACCACGCCTCGACGTACCTGCACGGCCATTCGGTCGGCGGCACGAACCCCTCCCTGCTGCGCGCGATGGGCGCCGGCACGGCCGTGATCGCGTTCGACGTGGTCTTCAACCGCGAGGTGCTCGACGAGCAGGGCTGGTACTTCCGCACGCCGGCGGATGTCGCGGCTGCGGTCGACGCGGCGGAATCGGATGCCGGAGCCGTCGCCGCGGCATCCGCTGCCGTCCGGCGTCGCGCGGCCGATGCGTTCTCGTGGGACGACGTCGCCGCAACCTATGAAGACCTCGCCCGGCGCCTGGCGGCCGGCGACAGCATCCATCCCCTCGCGCGCCGCGCGCACCGCGCGGAGACGGAGTGGCCCGGCTAGACCGCGTCGACCGCGGTCTCGGCCGCGGCATCGGGTTCGCTCTTCAGGAGTCGATCCCGGTGGCGGTGGATGTAGATCGCGTACGGGATCACCTGGCAGACGATCAGCGCGAAGCTCACGCCGAGCAGCGGTCCGACGATGCCGAGCACCGGCGTCAGCACGAGCGAGAGCACGATGCTGACCGCGGCCATCGCCAGGGTCGGGATGACCTGGAAGCGGATGCCGGGTTTGTCCATGATGAACATCCCGAGCGGATACACGGCCGCGGTGAGCATGATCATCGCGCCGAAGGCGAGGATCGTCGAGGTGCGCACGTCGAGTTCGCCCTGGGTGATGAACTCGAACAGCCACGGTGCGATCAGCCAGACGAACGCGGTGGCGGCCGCTACGGCTCCGGCGAAGAGCAGCGAGAGCAGATACGGTCCGCGCTTCAGCTCACCCCTGTGCCGCAGACGGGCGAACTGCGGCCACAGCGCGACGCCCGCGGCCATCACCAGGCCGTTGAGGGCGAAGAACACCTGACCCGTGACACCGTACTCGGCCACGTCGGTCGGCGTTCCGAACTGGGCGAGCACGTAACGCTGCGACCCGACGGCGATCGGGTAGGTGATCATCTGCGCGAGCATCGGCCAGCCGACGTCCATGACCCTCACCCCGGGGATGCTGCGCCAGCGGAACAGCATCCGCAGAGCATCCGGGATCAGCGGCCGCGTCGACCGCGTCACCAGCAGGAAGCCGATGATCGCCGACAGCAGCGAGGCGCCGTACGAGGCGATCGCGAGATACGAATCGAACTCACGCCCGCCGAGGTGGAGCATCAGCCAGACACCACCGAGGGTGACCGGCGAGATGAGGCCCTGCACCAGGATCACCAGGTGGTTGCGCCGCTGCCCGAGCAGGATGCGGAACCACACGCCCAGGGTGATCGACAGGCTGAACAACGTGATGCACAGGAAGGCGGCGAGCGCCGCCCCCGGGATCGCACCGGCGTCGCCGAACAGGGCGCGCCATCCGCCCGTGACGAGCAGCACGGTGTTGATGAGCATGAGTCCGGTCGCGAACATCAGCAGGATGCGGCCGACCGAGGTGACCTGCAGTCGGAGCCGGCGATCGGTGCGGATGTCGTCACTGGTCGCGACGGCGTTCACGAGAACCGCGCCGCTGCCGAGGTCGGTGAACGTCAGCAGCGACGGGATCGTGATGAGCAGCGAGTACAGGGCGTAGTGCTGGATGTCGGTCTCGCCGAGGATCATGCGGGTCGTGATGACCCCGCAGACCAGCGAGACGACCATCGTCAGCGCGCGAGCGCCGAGGGCCAGGAGCGAGTTCATGGCGGTGTCAGCGCGGGGCGCGGGCGGCGAGGCGCGGGCGGACGCCGCGTCTCGGCTCGTCGGTGTAGTACGGGCTCTTCGCCGCGCCGCGCACACCGTTCAGCACGATTCCGAGCACCGGGGTCCTGGTCGACTCGAGCGAACCCAGGGCGCGCGTGAGATCGGCGGCCTTGGTGCGGTTCGAGCGCACGACGAACAGGGTGCCGTCGGCCATCGTCGACAGCCACAGCGCGTCGCTGACCGACAGCACGGGCGCGGTGTCGATGATGACGTAGTCGTAGGAATCGCGCGCCTCGTCGACGATGCGATGCAGTCCGCCGCTCGACAGCAGCTGGCCCGGGTTCGGGGGCTGCGCTCCGGCGGTGAGGATGTCGAGTCCGGGTCTACCCCACTGCTGCACGGCGTCGGCGAGCTCCACGTCGCCGATCAGCACGGTGGTCAGGCCGATCGAGCCCTCGAGCTGGGTGTAGCGGGCGGTGCTCGGGCGGCGCAGGTCGGCCTCGATGAACAGCACCGAGCGCCCTCCCTCGGCGAGGGTCAGGGCGAGTCCGAGGCTCACCGACGACTTGCCCTCCTGCGCCGAGCACGAGGTGACGAGGATGACGCGACGGTTCTTGTCGACGTCGACGAACTTGAGGCTCGCGGCGACCTGCCGCATCGCCTCGGCGACGCGGCCGTCGGGCTGCGAGCGGATGATGCGGGCGATCGTGTGGGTGTCGGATGCTTCGGGGATCTCGCCGAGGAGGGCGACCTCGGTGGCGTCGCTCAGCGTGCGCGCGGTCGTGATGCGGGTGGCCAGAAGCCGTCGGAGCAGCGCGAAGACGACACCGAGCGCGATTCCGGCGACGGCACCCACCATCACGTTCAGGCGGGTGTTCGGGGAGATCGGAACCGTCGGAGTGCGTGCGGCGGAGATCGTGTCGACGCGCACGGCGGGCTCGCCGTCGGCGCTGACCGGAGAGACGCCCGCGACGGCCGTCGCGAGCTCCTGGGCGATCGCGTTCGCGGTCTCGGCCGCGCTCTCGCCACTGGCATCCGTCACCCCGATCTCGATGACGACGGTGTTCAGGGGCACGTTGACGTCGACCCGTCGCGCCAGACGGTTGGCGGTCTCGTCGAGCCCGAGGTCGTCGATCACCGGGTCGAGCACGGTCGGCGACTTCACGAGGAGCGTGTAGGTCTGCACCAGGCTCTGCACGTAGTTCGACCCCTGCACCAGCTCGCTGGTGTTCTCGCCCCGGGTCGGGATCACGATCACCTGCGACTCGGCCCGGTACTCGGGGTCGATGAACTGCGAGTACCCGTATGCGGAACCCGCGCCGAGCACCATCAGCACGACGATCACGATCCAGTGGTTCCTGAGCGACTGGAAATAGTCCTGCAGTGTCATGTGTCCCCGTATCCCCTCGGCACCTCGACGTGCCTCAGTGTCTCGCACGGTGCCTTCCCCGCGACCATTATCACCTATGTTGGAGGATCGGACCGCAGAGATCTCTGCGGGGCACGACGGGGGAACACGTGACGCACAGACTGATCTTCGTCTGCGAGGCGAACATCTGCCGGTCGCCGCTGATGGAGCTGGTGCTCCGCGCGCAGGGCGATGCGGCCGGGTGGCAGATCTCGAGCGCGGGTACCCGCGTGGGGACCGCGGGCAATCGCATGTGCGTGACCTCGGCCGAGATCGCCGAGGCCTCCGGCGATGCCGAGACGCCGATCCTCGCCGCCGGCCACCGCTCGGAGGCGATCGACGCCGAGGCGCTGCGGACCGCCGATCTGATCCTCACCGCCAGTCGCGCCGAGCGCTCGGCGGTCGCCGCCGCCGCACCCGCCGCCCGTTCCCGCGCATTCACCCTGCGCGAGGCGATCCACCTCGGGGTCGAGCCCGTCGATGCCCGTGAGTTCGAGATCATCGCCGAATTCGATGCGGATGCCGCGAGCACCACGGGCCTGGCCCGATACGCCGAGGCGCTCCACGCCCGTCGCGGCTTCACCGCACCGCCGAAGACGAACCGCGCGCTGTTCGGTCGCCGCCGCCGGAACCCGTTCGACATCGCCGACGCGCACCACGACTCGGCGCGCGAGCACCGCGCGATGCTGACCTCGACGTCGGCCGAGGTCGGGCAGTTCCTGCGTCAGGCTGCGGCTTTCCTCGACTCTGCGTCGGGTTCGCGCTGACGTCAGCGGTCTCGGACCCCTGCGCCCTCGATCTCAGCGCCCCCGTGCGAGGTCGCTGAGGAAGGCCGCGATCGTCGCCCGGTACACCTCCGGGGCGAAGCGCTCCTTCGCCCGGTCACGATCGGCGAGCGCCGTCACGCGGAGCGCCGACCAGTCCGCGACGACGCGGGCGAGAGCATCCGCCAGCGCCGAGGCATCACCCGGCGCGACGAACGCGGCCGAGCCGTACGCCCCGACCGCCTCGCGCAGTCCGGGGATCTCGCTCGCCACGACGGGGCGCCCGGCGAGGACACCCTCCACGGCCGTGTTGCCGAAGGACTCGTCCTGGCGGGAAGGCACCACCAGCACGTCGGCCGCTCCGAGCGCCGGCCACACGTCGGACCGGAAGCCGTGGTGCTGCACGAGATGCGCGACGCCCAGCTCGTCGGTGCGACGCCGCAGGGTCTCGTCGTACGCCTCGTTGCCCTCGAAGACGGCCCCGATGAGATCGAGCTCCGCCTCGATCCCGGCGTCGCCGAGGAGAGCGACTGCTTCCACGGCCACGTCGGGGCCTTTGCGGTGGGAGATTCGACCGACGTAGGCGATGCGCAGGCGATCGATCACCGCGCGCGGCTCGGGCACCGAGTCCGGGGAGTCGACCCCGTTGGGGATGAGCGTCGCGCGACGACCGAGCGCCGGGATCACCGAGCCCACCGTGCGCATCGTGAACTCGCTGTTCACGATGATGCGGTGCGCGGCGAGGTGCGGTGCATAGAGCACCGTGTTGACGATGCGGGCGGCGGATGCTTCGGCCTCGTGCACGTGCGTCACGGTCGGCACGCGCAGCAGGCGGCCGACGATGGGCCAGAGCGGCAGCACGATCGTGCTCACGTACAGCGTCCGAGGTCGCAGGCGACGGGTGATCACGACGGCGGCGACGAACCCGCGGATGGCATCGCGCAGGGAGCGCAGCCAGTTGCGCGGGCGGAGAGCCGACTTGCGCAACGCGAAGGTCGGCGGGATCAGGACCTCGACGCCGGCGGCCTGGAGCTCGCCGACCAGCGGCCCCGCCGCGGGAAGCGCGACGACGACCCGCTCGCCCGCGTCGCGCAGACCCCGTGCGCTCTCGAGGAGCATCCGGTCGGAACCGAACAGTTCCCAGCCGGCGTGCACGAGCAGATGCGGGCGGCGGGTGTCGGCTGTCACCCGACCATTCTGCACGGCACGGCCGCTCGGCGCGCCCCTACCACCCATCCGCCCGCCGCATCCCGGACGCGGCGGGCGGATTCGGTGGGGGTGGGTGTCAGCGGCCGCTGCCCAGCAGCACGGTGCCGCTGCCGACCCCGAGAAGGGTCGCAGCCGCGCCGGTGAGCGGACGCGCGATGCCGCTGTTGGCGGCGATCTCGTCGGCCATGCCCGAGAAGGGCTCGGCGGTGGTGGTCATCGCATTGCGCCATCCGGTGTTCTTCGCCGAGGCGAGCGCGAGCGGCGTCGAGAACGTCTCGTAGACGTTGCCCGAGCCACCCCAGGTGACCATCGACGGTCCGCCCTTCGAACTGCTGAAGAGGTTCGCGTCGATCGTGAGGTTCCACGTGTCGACGGCCCGCCCGGTCTGGGTGTCGTGAGCGAAGATCGCCCGCGGTCCGCCCGCGCCGAACACGTTGTTGCGGATCGTGATGTTGCGGGTGATCCACGTCACCGTCGGGTCGGCACCGGTCACGCGCGGGTCGCGTCCGACCTTGTGGGTGGCCTGACGTCGCTCGTCCTGCATGAGGTTGATGTCGTGCCGGGAGTTGTTGCCGAGGTCGTTGTTCGTGATGAGCACGCCCTCCGAATCGAAGATCCGGATGCCCTCCTTGTTGTCGAACGTCTGGCTGCGGGCGATCGTGACCTTCGACGAGAGCTCGGCGTGGATGCCGATCTCGGTGTTGTCGTTCGACGTGACGTCGACGATGTTCACGTCGTAGCAGGACTCGTCGAACCAGGTTCCGCTGCCGACGTTGCGGCTCGTGTCGACGTTGGTCATGTCGACCCCGCGGGAGCGCGTGACCTTGATACCACCGGCGACGGGCGAGCCGTTGAAGCGCTCGTTGTTGTTGTCGGTGATGAGCGAGTCCGACACGGTCGAGTCGTACGCCGTGGTCAACGACATGCCGAGCAGACCGTTGCGGCGGATCGTGAGGTTGTCGACCGTGGCACGGTCGTTGCCCACGAAGAGTCCGATCGTGGCGTTGTCCTCGATGACCAGATCGCGAAGCGTGACCCCGACGTTGTGCATGCGGATGGTGCCGAGCACGTCGTACGAGGTCGCGTAGCGGCGGACGCCGAGGCCCTTGAGCTGCGAGTTCGCGGAGCGCACGTTGAACGCCTGCCCGAGATCGCTGGCCCGCACCTGCTTACCGCTCGGGTCGGTACCGAGGATCAGTCGGTCGGCTGCGTAATCGACCGCGAAGGTGCCGGCTGTGACCTGGGATGCCGAGGCCACCTGCTTCTGCGCCACCCCGTCGATGAAAAGCATGTCGGGGTGGTTGGCCATGGGGTAGTTCGGGTCGACGAACCAGCTCGCGTTGCCGTTGAGCATGTCGTCGTCGAACTCCGCGGTCCATCCGCCGCTCACCCACGACGATCCGGACTTCGTCCAGGACGTCACCCGGGTCGATCCGTCGAACCAGACCGCCTCGCCCGGGTAGGCCTGGATGGTCATGGTCTTGTTGAAGGGCACCTCGACGGACTCGTGGTACTCCCCGGCGCGCACGACGATCGTCGAGCCGGCGGGAGAGGAGTCGACCGCCTTCTGCACGCTGCGGTACGGCGCCGCCGCGCTGCCGTTCTGGGTCTGCGACGTCGACGAACCGTTGACGAACACGGCCCCCTGCGGCACGGCGTACGACGCGGTGCCGACCGGGGCTGAACCGCGGGCCTCGAGACCGGTGCCCGGCTGGGGCTGCGGCTCCGGCTGAGGCTCCGGCTCGGGCTGGGGGTGGGGCTCGGGCTGCGGTTCCGGTTCGGGCTGAGGTTCCGGTTCCGGCTGCGGTTCCGGCTGGGGCTCGGGCTCCGGGTCGGTCACGACCTCGCTGCTCAACGGTCCCGTGGCGACCGTGGCCTCGAGGGCATCGATCTGCAGCGCCGATGCCGAGGCGCCGCTGCTGGAGGCATAGCCCCACAGCGCGAATCCACCGGCTCCGCCGATCTTGCTCGATGAGGTGTCGGTGACGGTCAGCTGCGGTGCACCGGGAGTGGTGCCCTTCGGCGTGAGGCGGGCCTCGAAGCTGACGGCATCCGTTCCGGTGACGGTCGCGTCGAACGTGTACCAGGAATCACCGAGGATGCTCAACGGCACCGACGCCGACTTCAGCTCGGTGTCCTTGCCGCCCTGGGTGCGCAGCACCGAGAGCTGCACCTGCCCCTTCGCGTCGGTGAGCAGGCGCACACGGTACGAGGCGCCGTCGCTCTGCACGCGGGTCGTATAGGCGTAGTAGCCCCGCCCGCCCGTCGACGACAGGCGCACGTCGGCGGAGAGCCGCACGTCCTTCGCCTGGACGGCGCGAGGGGTGAGGTAGGCGGATTCGCCGGGCTTCAGCGCGATGGTCGCCGCGCCGTCGGCGACGCTCGCGACACCCGCACGCGACGACCACGAGGTGTAGGCCAGCCCGTTGTCGGAGCTGCCCCACCCCGCGGGCGAGGTGCGCTCGAAGTCGTCGGCGAGCAGCACGGTCGGTGCCGCTGCCGCCGCGCTGCGGGTTTCGGGCGCGGGAGCATCCGTGGCCGGGGAGTCGCCGGGGGCGGGATCGGGTGACGCCGGATCGGGGGCCGGCACCTCGCTCGCGCTCGGCTGCGGCTCCGGCGACGGGGCCGGGGTCTCGGTCGTCGTCGGCTCGGGTGCCGGGGTCTCAGCCGCCGAGGCGGGAGCGCCGACCAGGCCGAGCAGCAGCGTCACGGCTGCGACCGCAGCGGTGGCACCGGTGGTCGCCAGACGAGGGGAGGGATCGGGACGGTGATGGTGACGTCGAAGACGCAACAGGGTTCTCCTAGGGGTTTCAGCCCGCGTACACCGCGCCCCTCCAACTTGCCCCCTCCGGGCGAGATGGTGTGCAGTATCGGTACGCACCGCCTACCCGGAGGGCGGCGGCCAGGGGTCAGTGTACACACGCCTACTGGAAGATCGTTGCGAAACTGAAATATATCGGAAGCCCGACGGGCCGGAATCAGGCCGGTGGGACCGGCGCTGCGCTGCGGATGAAGCGCATCTTGCCGCCCACCTGCGGGATGCTCTCGACCCGCTCCACCGCCACCGGAACCAGGCCCTTGGTGGCGAAGCGCAGCTTCGCGGCGGCCGCGTCGATCCCGGCCTGCGCATCCGGCGCATCGCTCGGGATGCAGCGGAGGGTGACGGCGTAGTCGGCCTCCTGCACGATCTCGAACTGCCGGATCGACAGCGGCGCATCGTCGAAGATGTGGCCGAGCGCACCCGCGATCGTCGTGCCGTCGGGCAGGCGCACGGCATCCGACGACCGGCCGGAGATCGCGCCCAGTCTCGGCAGGCCGCGCCCGCAGGCGCAGGTGCCGGGCAGGTAGCTGCTGATGTCGCCGAGGCGGTAGCGCACCACCGGGAACACCCGGTTGCTCAGGTCGGTGACGACGACCTCGCCCTCGACGCCGTCGGGCACGGGAGCATCCGCGGCGTCCACGATCTCTATCCGCCGCACGTCCGCGAACACGTGCAAGCCGCTCTGGTGACTGCATTCCCCCGCCATCCAGGGGATCTCGGCCGAGCGGTAGTGGTCGTAGCAGGGGGCGCCGAAGGCCGTCTCGATCTCGGCGCGCGTGCCGGGGGTGAGCGGAGCCGCGGTCACCGCGATCGCACGAGGCGGATGCACCTCCAGCCCCAGACGCCGCAGGCGGCGCACGGTGTCGAGCACCCCGCCGCCGTAGCCGATGAGGAACCGCGGCTTCACCCGGTTCCAGTCGCGGGCGAACTGCGACACCGCCTCATCCGTGATCTGGAAGGCGTCGAGCTGCACGCGCCGCGAGGGCAACCACCCGAGATCGTGCCGCAGCCGCGCGGCTCCCGTGAGCACGTGCCGGGTGACGATGCCGCGGTCGTCCCAGGGCGTCACGCCCCACCACTCGAACAGCCGCCACTCGAGCGCCCGCGCCGGAAAGCGCAGATCGCGCAGCAGATGCAGCGGCAGCCCCGTGCTGCCGCCCGTCTTCGACACCACACTGGTGCGCTGGTCGGCCTCATCGGTACGGATGGCGTCGAAGTTCTCGCGCAGCATGGCCTTGTCGACGATCGGCAGCGACGAGAACGATGCGGGGTCGCGCAGGTCGTCGTCGGAGAACCCGTGCGACGAGTAGAGGTCGCGATAGAAGGGGCTGTGCGCGAAGGCGAACCGCGCGTGCTCCGCCGACCGACGCGCACTGATGTCGGCGATCTCCTCGGGTGCGAGCGCGTCCATCTGCAGGAACGCCCGGTAGGCCTCTATGCTCGACCGTCCGCCGATCGCGGTCTTCAGGCGGAACGCCGCCTCGCGGATCACGCGTCCACCCCCCGGGGCTTCGCGCCGAGCCAGCGGCTGCGCAGCGCCGCCCGGTAGGCGGCCGCGTGCGAGGCCCCGGCATCCGCCCATTCCCGGCGCGAGAGATCCGGCCGCTCGGCCTCGATCCGCCGCACCGCGCGCAGCGCCTCGAGCAGCGCGCGGCCGTCGACCTCGCCCTCGTACATCTGCACCCACTCCGCGCCCACTTCGGCGGCGAGCGCCTCGTTCGGCTCGTTGCGCGGCACGAGCACCGGCCGGTCGAGCGACAGGGCCGCGAGCACGCTGCCGGAGTTGTGCATGAAGCGATAGGCGAGCACGACCAGCTCGGATGCCGTGACCAGCTCGACCAGCTCGGCATCACTGAGGAACGCGAGCTGCAGCGTCACCCCGGGCAGCCCCTCGACCTGCGCGAGCAGATCATCGGCCAACTCCTGCGTCGAGGCCTTCCCGCCGATCGTCATGCTGAGCTCGCGATCATCTCCGCGGGCCTCGGCGTAGGCATCCACGAATCCCGAGACGCCCTTGTACCGGCGCACGCCGCCGAAGGTTCCGAGGCGCCCGCGCACCCGGTCGGCGCGGGGCTGCGGCGCGTACCAGTCGCGATAGTGCCCGTGAAGGATGACCGAGCGCGCGGTGCCCTCCGGCAGCAGCGTGGTCTCGTTCAGGACGATCCGGTGATCGGCCTGGTGCTCGATGCGTCGCAGCAGCCACAGCCGGGCGGCGTTGTCGTCGGGAAGCTCGAGGTTGTGCACGGTGCGCACGACGGCGATCCGCCGGGAGAGCGAATGCCGCAGCGAAAGCAGCGCGGTCAGCACGTACTTGCCCACCGACGACACGGCACTCCCGCCGTGCAGCTTCACCTCGGGCCAGTGCCAGTGGAAGACGTCGTAGCGGCCGAGGATCGCGCCGCGCCAGGAGAAGCGGAGGTGCTCGACCTCGTCGGAGTCGGCGAGTGCCCGATCGAGCATCGTGATGTAGGGGTTGGTCGTCACTCGCGGCGCCCCGAAGGACTGCATGACGCGCACGGGCCCCGGGCGCTCAGCCATCGGCCTGCAGGCCCTTGATCGAGCGGTGCCAGCGCAGTGCGGCGAGCAGCAGGAGCAGCGCATTGATCGCGGCGAGCGCCGTGTAGATCACCACGAAGCCCTGCTGCCACCACAGCAGCGCGAAGGCGAGGCAGAGGAATCCGTAGTCGCTGGGGATCACCGCGAGCGAGTACAGCGAGCCGGAGCGCCAGGCCTCGCGCGGCGCCTCCTCGGTCTCGGCCGGGGACTGGAGCCGGTGGATGCGCCGCAGGAAGTCGGCGGCGATGATGCCGAAGAAGAACGTGTTCGCGATCGCGGCGAACGCCAGCGGTACGAGCAGCCACAGGTCGTCGAGATCGTAGAACCGGAACCAGCACACGAGCACGGCGAGATGGATCGTCGCGAGCTTGAGCGAGTCGAAGAAGTGGTCGAGCCACTCCCCCGCGAGCGAGCCCGTTCCGGTGAGACGCGCGAGCTGCCCGTCGGCCGAGTCGAGCGCGTAGCCGAGCACGAGCAGCGCCGCCACCAGCACCGACGACCAGACCGTCGGCGCGAGCAGCGCGATCAGCGCCACCCCGGTCAGGGTGCACAGCGCGCTCACGATGGTGACCTGCGACGGGGTCATCCCCCACGCGTAGGCCGTCGCCGCGAGCGGGCGCCCCAAAGGCCGGTTCACGTAGCGCGAGTATGCCGCCGCGCCCTTCGATGATTTCTGCGCCTGTTTCAGACGCAGCATCGCCCCACGAATCTCTGACACGACATCTCCCCAGGTGGCGTCAAATGTAGCCTTCACTATAGCCACAGGTGCCCTCGCACGGGTCCGTGGGTTTCGTGACGACGGGGAGGATGCACGAATGGACGAACGACGGATGCTGGGGATCATCGTCGTCAACTACGCCTCGGCGGGCCTTCTCGCCGAGAACCTGACCGCGACGGCTGCGGCGGTGCCGGACGCGCGGATCGTCGTCGTCGACAACCGCTCGACACCGGAGGAGCGCGCACGCGTCGAGGCCCTGAGCGTCGCGAACGGGTGGCGGCTCGTGCCGATGGACGACAACGCGGGGTTCGGCGGCGGAGTGAACGCCGGAGCCGCCGTGGCGTTCGACGAGCTCGGGGTCACCGACATCCTGCTCCTGAATCCGGATGCCCGGATCGACGGTCGCTCCGTCACCGCACTGGCCGCGGCGACCGCGGAGGGGCCCAGCGTCGCCTCGCCGCGCGTCGAGGACGCCGCGGGCCGGGTGTGGTTCGCCGGCATGGACGTGTACCTCGACGACGGATCGATGGGCGGGCCGCGTCGCCGCCGCGAGCACCCGGACGCCCGGCGCCTGCCCTGGCTCAGCGGAGCCTGCCTGTGGTTCACCCGCGAGGCGTGGGACCTCACGGACGGCTTCGACGACGCGTACTTCCTGTACTGGGAGGACGTCGACATCTCGGTGCGTGCCGCCCGCGCGGGGGCGCGCCTGCTCGTCGTCGACGACGCTCTGGCGGTGCACGACGAGGGCGGCACGCATCGCGCGAGAGCCCAGCGACCGGAGGCGAAGTCCGAGCTGTACTACTACTACAACATCCGCAACCGGCTGCTCTTCGCGGGTCTGCTGCTCGACGGAGCGGATGCCGAGGCCTGGTCGCGCACCGCCTGGAGCAATGCACGCCAGGTTCTGCTGCGCGGGGGACGCCGGCAGTTCCTCCGCCCGATCGCTCCGCTGCGCGCGGCGTGGCGCGGTGTGCGCGACGGACGACGACTTCTTGCACAGGCTGGTTCGCAGCGGGGGCCCGCGGTCTAAACTCTCATCACCGGCCGCCGCCACTGCGGCGCCGGATGGGGAGACACGGGGAGCAGGGGGTCTGCGATGGACGCAACCGAAGAGACGCAGCCGAATCGTCGGCGCGTGTGGATCACACTGTCGGCATTGGTCGTGGTGATCGCGCTCGCGGTCCTGGGCGCGATCTTCGTGCCGCCGCTACTCGCCGGAACGCCGAGCACCGAGCCTTCGGCATCCGCCACTCCCACCACTCCTCCGCGCGACATCGTCGATCCCGATGCCCCGCGACCGACGCAGACGCCGACGCCCGCGGCCGGCGCGACCGACGAGCCCTTCGCCGAGCTGAGCCCGGTCGCCCCCGACCAGACGATCGTCACCGAGGAGGGCATCGAGATCTCGCTGTCGTCGCTGCAGGCCGTCGACGGTCAGGCCACTCTCGCGGGCGAGACCTCCGGTCCCGCGATCCGCGCGACCGTGCGCATCACGAACACCGGCGACGAGCCGCTCGACCTCGAGTACGTGGCGGTCAACGCCTACATCGGCGAGGATCGTGCACCGGCCGGCACGCTGACGCAGCCCGGCGGCGCACCGTTCGAGGGCACCGTGGAACCCGGTGACTCCGCCGAGGGCACCTACCTGTTTTCGGTGCCCGAGGCCGACCGCGACGACGTCACCCTGACCGTGGACTACCTCTTCGGCGCCAAGGTCGCCGTGTTCCGCGGAGACCTGCGCTGATCGGCGCACCCGGCATGGGGCGCGCCGAGCAGTACACGACCACCTCGATCGTCGCGGCGGCCGCTGCGGCAGCGACCGCGGTCCGGTACCAGTTCGGGCCGGGCGTGAGCCTCTCGCTGATCGCCGCCGTCGTGCTGCTGCCGGTGTGGTGGCACGTGCTGGCGAGGTTCCGCTTCGCACGCCTGCTGCTCGCCCTCGCCGCGATCGCCGCCGTGTGGGGCGGGGTGCTCACGCTGTTCGAGACCATGCGCCCGGTGTCGACGAGCCTGCTGCTCGAGCAGACGTTCACGTTGCTCTCGCTCGCCGGCGGTATCGGAGTGCTGCTATGGGCGCGCACGCAGATCGGTCTCGGTGGCACCGCCGTGGCGTTCGGCGTCGGGGCGTTGGCGAACGTGGTTCTCACGGGCGGCAACTCGGCGAACCTCTGGAAGTACTCGCTCGCGGTGCCCGTGATCATCATCGTGCTCGGTCTCACCGCGATGAGCGGACGGCGGTGGCTCGACCTGCTCGCGCTCGGGGCGCTCGCCGTGGTGTGCCTGGCGTCGGACTCCCGATCGATGACCTCGTTCCTGCTGCTGGCCGCCGTCATCGTGCTGTGGCAGATGTTCATGCCGCCGGGAACCCGGCGGCCTCGCCCGTTGCAGACTCTCGTACTGCTCGGCGTGCTGAGCCTCGCAGCCTTCAGCCTGCTGCAGGCGCTGATCCTGGAGGGGGCGCTCGGCGACGCCGCCCAGCAGCGCACCCAGGCGCAGATCGACACCTCCGGGTCGCTCATCGCCGGCGGACGCCCCGAACTCGGAGCGGCGACCGCGCTCGTCGCCGAGCGGCCGCAGGGGTTCGGCAGCGGAGTGCTCCCCGTCTCGCACGACGTGTGGATCGCGAAGACCGGCATGAGCGAGCTGAACTACGACCCCGACAACGGCTACGTCGAGGGATACATGTTCGGCGGCCAGTACGAGGTGCACTCGGTGGTCGGCGACCTGTGGCTGCGCTTCGGCCCGGTCGGGGCGATCTTCGCCGTCGCGCTGATCGGGTGCGCGATCTACGCCGTCGCGCGCAGCGTCTCGGTCAAGGCCGCCGCCGGGATCGCGGTGTGGCTCGTGCTGCTCGGCGCCTGGGACACGTTCTTCAGCCCGCTGCTGACGTCGTCGCGCACCCTGGCACTGCTCTTCGCGCTCACGGCGATCCCGGTGGCGCGGCTGGCATCCCGTCGCGAGGCGAGCGGGGTCAGAGCTCGCCCGGACGCATCGCCTCTTCGTCGATCGCGCGGATGATGCGCAGCGTGGCGGTGTCGGGTTTCGGCTCGCCGCTCTGCCCTCGGCGTCGGGGCGCGTAGACCACCAGCGAGTGGAACAGGAACCGCGCGAAGAACGCGACGATCAGCGAGAGCCCCGTCGCGAGGACGCTCGAGATGTGCCAGGTCTCGACCATCAGCGCCATCACCGGGATGCGCAGCGCCGCCTCGATGCTGTTGAACGCGAACGACGCCGCGAAACGCTGCCACACCCCGCGGGCATTCGTGCGCATGTCGGCGAAGACGAACCGCTCCTGCAGCAGGAAGTTGCCGACGATCGTGACGACCGCCCCGATGATCGCCGCCCAGATGTACGGCACGCCGGCCGCCGTCAGCAGCCACATGATGGCGAGGTTCGCGACAGCGCCCACCGCGCCGATCAGGGCGAACAGCGACATCTTGCCGAAGCGCAGCCGAGCGAGATGCGCGATGAACGTGCCGCCCTGGCGCAGGCTCGCCTTGGAGGTGCCGTGGCGCCGCTCCGCGAATTCCATCGGCACCTCGGCGATGCGCAGATCGGTGCGCGCGAGGATCTCGAGCAGGATCTTGAAGCCCTGCGGCTGGAGCGTCGAGAGGTCGAGGCGACTCCGGTCGACGAGGAAGAACCCGGTCATCGGGTCGGTGCTGCGGGCGAGGCGGATCGGGAACATGGCCCGCGTCAGCCAGGTGGCCGCGCGCGAGACGCCGAAGCGCACCGCGGTGCCGAGCCCACTCGTGTCGCCACCACCGATGTAGCGCGAGGCGGCGACGACGTCGGCATCGCCCTCGGCCTGCCGGGCGAGCAGGACGGGCAGGAGTTCGGGAGGATGCTGCAGGTCGCCGTCCATGACGATGCAGAGATCGGATGCCGCGGCCTCCAGGCCGACCACGACGGCACCGCCGAGCCCACCCGTGTTCTCGACCCGATGGATCACGCGCACGGGCAACGGAGCATCCGCGGCGACCCGCGCGACCTCGTCGGCGGTGTCGTCGCTGCTGTCGTCGACGAAGAGGATCTCGGCGTCGTACCCCGTCAGCGCGGCGGCGGTGCGGGCGACGAGCTCGGCGACGTTCTCGCGTTCGTTGAAGGTGGGCACGATGACCGTGACCTTCGTGTCCATGTCGCCCCCTCTGCGCGCGCCGCTGTGCGGCATCTCATCGTGCCACGGGTTCCTATGCGCTCGAAACCTGACCTCGCCCTGCCGCACGTCCGGATCCGGGGGTGCGCTTTCGCACGTGGGAGGTCTAGACTGACCCGTGCGGCTGTGGGAGTCGCAGGTGGATGGGGATCCGCCTACTGGGGAATCACTGATCTGGGGAGATCATGGGGACGCGTATCGGCTATGCCGCGGGAGCTTTCGACCTGTTCCACGTGGGGCATCTGAACCTTCTGCGCCACGCCAAGCAGCAGTGCGACATTCTGATCGCCGGCGTCGTGAGCGACGAGATGCTGCGCGAGGTGAAGGGCATCGAGCCCGTCATCCCGACGGCGGAGCGCGCGGAGATCGTGCGACACATCTCGTTCGTCGACGACGTGCACGTCGAGACGACGCCGTCGAAGCTGGATGCCTGGGAAGACGTGCGCTTCACGCACTTCTTCAAGGGCGACGACTGGCGCGGCACCGAGAAGGGGCTGCGGCTCGAGCGCGAGTTCGCGCGCGTCGGCGTCGAGATCGTGTACTTCCCGTACACGGCGCACACCTCGAGCTCGTCGCTGCGGCGAGCGCTCGACGCGATCACCGCGGGTGCGGGGGCTCCGGCGCTCGCGCGCTAGCGGTTCGGTCGGTCCGCGCGCGGTTCAGTTCGATACGCCGAGCAGGCTGCGGGCCATGCGCGCCACGTGGGGTGGCGTGTGCGGCCCCAGCCAGACGGTCCACTGCGCCGGCGGCTCGCTGCACGCCCACTCGACGCACCACGAGTGCACGGCATTGGCGAGGCGCTCGCCCTTGGTGTGCGCACGGATACCGTCGCCGCGCACGAGCCAGCGCACCGAGACGCCGTCGGGCACGTCGATGTGACGCATTTGGATGCGCGCGGCCGCTTCGAGCAGGATCACGCCTGTCGCGTCCCACGGCAGTCGGGCGGCGATCCCCGCGATCACCCCGGCGTCCGCCGCGTCTCCGGCGACGAGCACGGCGCCCTCTATGCTCTCCCAGTCGGGGTCGTCCAGGTGCTCGCTCGCGTGGTTCATGGCTTCGATTATAGGTAAGGCTACCCTTACCGACAACCCCCTCTCGGCCCTCTCCCCGCCAGGGCGTTCTACGCTTGTGTCATGACTTCTCCTGCTGAATCCACCATCACGATGTTCGGTGCCGACTGGTGCCGCGACTGCATCCGCACCAAGAAGCAGCTCGACGACCTCGGCGTCGAGTACACGTACGTCGATCTCGTCGCCGACCCCTCCGGTGCCGACGTCGCGAAGGACATCTCCGGCCGCACGAACATCCCCGTCGTCCTGTACCCCGACTCCTCCCACCAGGTCGAGCCGTCGAACGCCGACGTCGAGGCGAAGCTGCGCGAGCTCTCCCTGATCTGAGCGCCGCGTCGGCACAACTTCGGAGTTCCGGAGCGCCGCGCCCGCACAACTTCGGAGTTCCGGAGCGCCGCCCCGCGACGGCATCCGATTCAGCGGCGTGTCGTGTGCAATCTCCGAAGTTGTGCCGGGGCGACGAGACGAAGGGCCACCGCTACACTGGCGCGATGAGCACAGAGGCTCGGCCCGAACGAGCATCCGTCCGCCTGTCCGCGCGCACGATCGTGCTGTACGCGATCGGCTCCGTCGGCACCGGCGGATACGCCACGCTGCCCGGGCTGGTACTGACGTACTTCCTCACCGACAACCTCGGCGTCGCCGCTCTGGCCGCCGGAATCATCGTCACCGCCGCCAAGATCTGGGACGTCGTGATCGACCCGCTGATCGGCGCCGCCTCCGACCGTCAGCTCGCGCGCACCGGCTCGCGTCGCGGGTTCATGGTGCTCGGCGCCGTCACGCTGCCCGTGTTCTTCGCGCTGACGTTCGCGGTTCCTCCATCGTGGGGTCCGATGGCCGGTGCGGTGTGCGTGCTGCTCGCCTTCCTCGCCACGGCCACGGCGTTCAGCCTGTTCCAGGTGCCGTACGTCGCGCTGCCCGCCGAGCTCACCGACGGTTACGACGAGCGCACGCGCCTGCTCGGTTGGCGGGTCGTGGTGCTGACGGCATCCATCCTCCTGTTCGGGGCGGGTGGCCCCGCACTGCGCAAGGCGGGCGACGACCCCGTGCTCGGATATCTGCTGATGGGGATCGTCGCGGGACTCGCGATCGGCATCGGCATGTTCGTGGCGACGCGCACGGCGGATGCCGCGGCCGCACGCCGCGTCGGCGACGAGAGCGCGGTGGCCCCGGCCGCCGGCATCCGAGAGCAGTACGCCTCGGGGTTCCGGGCGCTGCGGCGCAGCCAGCCCTTCCGTGCGCTGCTGGGCGCGTTCCTGCTGCAGGCGCTCGCGACCGGCACCATGCTCGCCGGGGCGCAGTACGTGGCGACCTGGGTACTGCGGTCGGAGGACGCCGTGACGTTCGTGTTCGTCGCGCTCGTCGGCCCTGCGCTCGTGGCGACGCCCGTCTGGACGGTCATCGCCCGGCGGGTCGGCAAGGAGCGCGCGTTCGGCATCGCGAGCGTGCTGTTCACTCTCGCCGCGGCATCCCTCACGATCGCAGTCTGGACGCCCGGCGCCTGGATCTACGCCTCCGTCGCGGTGGCCGGAATCGCCTACGCCGGGCTGCAGTCGCTGCCGATGGCGATGCTGCCCGACGTCATCTCGCACGACGAGCGCACCCACGGCAGCGGGCGCGCGGGCACCTTCACCGGCATCTGGACCGCCGGGGAGACCGTCGGCTTCGCTCTCGGTGCGACGACGGTCTCGCTCACCCTCGCCCTGACCGGGTACGTCTCGACGGTCGCAGGCACGACGGTCGAGCAGCCGGATGCCGCCATCACCGGCATCGTGCTCAGTTTCAGCATCCTTCCCGCACTGATCATGCTCGCGAGTCTCCTGCCTCTTCGCCGTTACCGCCTGCGCCGCCACGACATCGACGCATAAGCTGGGATCCCGTCCGAAGGAGCCGCCTGTGACCTCCACGCCCGTCGCCACGACCACGCCCGAGATCGGCGAGAGCGAGCACGCGCGGCTCGATACGGCGATCGACGACCTGCACACGGGCGCCCGAGTGTGGTCGGCGCTCACGGTCGCGCAGCGCGTGACGCTGCTGCGTCAGGTGCGCACGAGCGTGGCCGCGACCGCCGAGGACTGGGCGACGACCGCCGCGGCGACGAAGGGGCTCGATGCGCGGCATCCGCTCCGTGGCGAGGAATGGCTGAGCGGGCCCTACGGTGTGCTCGGCGCGCTCGACGCCTACATCGAGACGCTCTCGCGGCTCGCCCGCGGCGCCAACCCGCTCGACGGAATCACCATCGACCGCGCCCCCGGCGGCCGCACGCGCGTGCATGCGTTCCCCCTCACCGGCATCGATCGCTTCCTGCTGTCGGGATTCACCGGCGAGGTCTGGCTCGAACCGGGCACGACACCGCGCGCGGCCCGAGCCGCCGCCGGGCTCGGCCAGCGCACCCCGACCGTCTCCGGCGGAGTGGGGCTCGTGCTCGGCGCAGGCAACGTCACCTCGATCCCCGTGCTCGACGTGCTGTACGAACTGCTCGCCTCGAACCGCACCGCGCTGCTCAAGGTGAACCCAACGCAGGATCCCCTCGTGCCGATCTACAAGCGCGCGCTCGCCCCGCTCATCGAGCCGGGGTTCCTGCGCATCGTGCGCGGCGGCCCGGCGGTCGGTGCCTACCTCACGGCTCACTCCGACCTCTCGCACGTGCACATCACCGGGTCCGCGGCGACGTTCGACGCGATCGTCTGGGGCCCGAAGACCGCGCGCGGGGCCCGCCGCAAGAAGCCGTCGATGTCGAAGCCGATCACGGCCGAACTCGGCGGGGTCTCGCCGATCATCGTCGTGCCCGGCGACTGGTCGGACGCCGACCTGCGGTACCAGGCCGAGCACGTCGCGACCATGCGGCTGCAGAACAGCGGCCACAACTGCATCGCCGGGCAGGTCGTGATCCTGTCGGAGGATTGGGACCAGGCGGATGCCTTCCGCGCCGCGCTCCGTCGGGCCTACGCGAGCGCGCCCGAGCGACCCACCTGGTACCCGGGGTCGACGAACCGCATGAACGAGGCATCCGATGCCTACCCCGATGCCCTCGTGCTCGGCGACCGGCTGCTCGTGGAGATCGACGGCGACGACGACGCCTCGGCCCTGCAGAGCACCGAGTACTTCGCACCGGTCCTCGGCGTCGTGAGCGTCGCCGGGACGGGCCAGGAGTTCCTCGACGCCGCCGTCGCCTACGCGAACGACGAGCTGCAGGGCACACTCGGGGCGAACGTGCTCATCGACCCGGCGACCGAGAAGTCGCTCGGCACCGGATTCGAGAGGGCGATCGCCGACCTCCGGTACGGATCGATCGCGATCAACGGCTGGACCGGCTTCGCGTTCATCACCCCGACATTGACCTGGGGCGCTTTCCCCGGCAGCACGATCGACGACGTCGGCAGCGGCATCGGCGTCGTGCACAACGCCCTGCTGCTCGATCGGGTCGAGCGATCGGTGCTGCGCGGCCCGTTCCGGCCGTTCCCTCGCTCCGCGCCGGGCCTCAACGGCGGCGGTCGGGTCACGATCCTGCCGACGCCCCCGTGGTTCGTGACCTCGCGCACCGGCGCCGAGGTGAGCGAGGGGCTCACCCGATTCCGCGCAAGCGGCGGCGTGGGAGGCCTCGTGAAGACCCTGCTGGCGGCGCTGCGCGCCTGACGCACCCCTGGGTCAGTCTCAGGGGTCGAGGTCGTCGACCGAGCGGGTGAACGTCTCGGCGCAGACCCCCAGGCCCTCGCTGTAGCCGAGCGCGAACCAATACTGCCGCTGCTCGCTCGACCCGTGCGTCCAGCTGTCGGGGTTCGAAACGCCCGACATCTCCTGGATGTGGTCGTCTCCCACCGCGGCAGCGGCATCCAATGCGTCCCGCCGCTGCTCCTCGGTGGTCGGTTGCAGGTACGGCGTACCGTCGGCGTCCGTCTGCTCGGAGATCCGCCCGATCCAGGCACCGGCGTAGCAGTCCGCCTGCAACTCCATGCGCACGCCGTTGCTGCCCTCTCCGGTGCCGTTGTTCGGGTACTGATCCATCGTGCCGACGATGTTCTGGATGTGGTGGCCCCACTCGTGACCCACGATGTAGAGCTGGGCGAGGTTGCCGGCGGATGCCCCGAACTGCTGCTGCATGAGCGAGAAGAACGTGGGGTCGAGGTAGACGCCCTGCTCGGGCGGGCAGTAGAACGGCCCGACGGCGTTGGAGGCGGTGCCGCACTGCGTCGAGGTCGCACCGTCGACCACCGTCAGGGTCGGCGGCACGTACCCCTCGACGTTGTCTTCCCAGAACGCGTCGAGTGCGACCTGTGCGCCGGCCATGCGGCAGTCGACGTTCTCGTTCGCGTCCTGCCCCGTGTCGCAGTTCTCGATGACCGAGCTCCCGGAGTCGGAGCCCGAACCGCCCGTCGACGTACCGCCGCCGAGAAGCCCCGTCAGGTCGATCCCGAGCAGCGGCCCCGCGATCAGGGCGATGAGGCCGAGCACCCCGACTCCTGTGCCTCCCGCGATCGCCGCGTTGCGACCGCGGCGGCGCGTGGTGTTGGTCGACAGGTCGGCGTCGGGGTTGAACGTCATGGCTCCGAGGGTACTCCGCCCCTCGGACGGTCGTAGGCTCGGGATATGACCACGACGATCACCATCACGGGCGCGGGCGGACAGATCGGCTACGCGCTGCTGTTCCGCATCGCGGCGGGAGACCTGCTCGGACCGGACGAGAAGGTGCGGCTGCGGCTGCTCGAGATCCCGCAGGGGATCGGAGCGGCGGAGGGCGCGGCGCTCGAGCTGCAGGACGGCGCTTTCGGGCTGCTCGAGCACGTCGAGGTGACGGATGACGCGGCGATCGGCTTCGACGGTGCCGACCTCGCGCTGCTCGTGGGCGCGCGCCCGCGCGGACCCGGCATGGAGCGGGGCGACCTGCTCGCCGCGAACGGTGGCATCTTCGGCCCGCAGGGGGCGGCGATCGCCGCGAACGCGGCACCCGGCGTGCGGGTCACGGTCGTCGGGAACCCCGCGAACACGAACGCGCTCATCGCCGCGGCATCCGCCGACGGCGTGCCGGCCGAACGATTCACGGCGCTGACTCGCCTCGATGAGAACCGCGCCAGGGCGCAGTTCGCACAGACGCTGGGCGTGCCTGTCGCGACGGTGGGGCGCCTGCCGATCTGGGGCAACCACTCCGCGACGCAGTTCCCCGACGTGTCGCACGCGACCGTGGCGGGCGAGCCTGCGGCGGAGGCTCTCGCCGCGATCGTCGGCGACGTGCCGGCGTGGTTGGACGAGACTTTCATCCCGCGGGTCGCCAAGCGGGGTGCCGAGATCATCCGGGTGCGCGGGTCGTCGTCGGTCGCCTCGGCGGCGAGCGCCACGATCGACCACGTGCGCGACTGGGTGCGCGGCACCGAGGACTGGACCTCGGCCGGCGTCGTCTCGCACGGTGAGTACGGGGTGCCCGCGGGCCTGATCTCGTCGTTCCCCGTGCGTGCGGTCGACGGCGAGTGGCGGGTCGTCGAGGCTCTGGAGATCGGCGAGGACGCCCGGCGGCGGATCGACGCCTCGGTCGCCGAACTCGTCGAGGAGCGCGATGCGGTGCGGTCGCTCGGTCTGATCTGACCCACTCTTCCGGCGCGAACGTGTGGATAACCGACTTATCCACTGTCCCCACACGTACGCGATTCGCCAACATATGGTTACTGGACTGACGACGCTCCGCGGAGCAGAATGGACCGGTGACCTTGTCTCCTGACACGATCGGAATGATCATCGCGCTCTTCGCCTTCACGGCGACGGTGCTCAGCGGCGTGGGCGCGATGCTCGCCCACCAGACGCGCGGTCTGGACGCGCGATTCGTGCAGATGGATGCGCGGATCGACGCCCGGTTCGAGCAGGTCGACGCCCGGTTCGAGCAGGTCGACGCCCGGTTCGACCAGGTGGACGCCCGGTTCGAGCAGGTCGATCGCCGATTCGACCAGGTGGACGCCCGACTCGATCGAGTCGACGCCCGCATTGACCGGGTGGAGGAACGCCTCCTCGGCGTCGAGCACGAGCTGGTCGACGTGAAGATCACGATCGCCCGGCTCGAGGGACCTCCCCGTCGCCTGCAACAGCTCTGAGCGGCATCCGATCCCGTCGGCGGAGTCGATACGGATTCGGCACCGACAGGGCAGAATGGAGTCCGGAGGTGCGCCCATGAGCGAGACGACAGACCGGACCACCGGCACGGCATCGGTCGATGACGCGCTGACGAGCCCGCTGCACCTGCCGCACGCCGCGGCGGAGTGCCCCAAGTGCTTCACCGAACTGCAGCAGAACCGCGACTTCTGGCTCGCTCGCCCCGACGGTTCACGCCTCGTCGGACTCGTGGTCTCCCGCGAGGGCATGCCTCCGGTCGTGCAGCAGCGCGATGATCTCACGCGCTTCGGCGTTCCGATCGAGGGGTTCCGTCACCCGGCACCCGACATCCTCGAGAGCTGGGGCGATCGTCTCGCCCGCCTCATCGACACCCTGCACAAGGGCGACGTGCTCGTCGTCGCGAACACGCACGCGCTCGGGCGCGACGGCGAAGAGGAGTCGCGCACGGTCGCCGACCTCCGTCGCCGCGGCATCATCGTCAAGGTGCTCAACCACGACGCGCGCCACCTGGCGGATCTCGCGCGCTGACGAACGCTTACGGTGCGGGTGTGGGGCCGAAGGCCGGCTCACCTGGCGTGACGCCGAAGAAGAGCGGATCGCTCGGCGACTCCTCTCGCGGCAGATACCCCTCCGAGAGGGTGACACCGCCGAAGATGAGCTTGCTGAGCTCTGCCGGGTCGCCGGGCCAGCATTTTGTGGTCGCGGTGACGAGAACCGAGCCGTTGGCGATGAACGTCACCATCAGCAACGAGAAGTCGCCCTGCCGACGCACGATCACATCGGACGACTGCGCGTCACCGGAGCCGAGTTCCTGACCCTCCACCTCGAAGCCCGCATCGGCAAGATAATCCTGCACCTTCTCGCGCATCCCATCCCGCTCATCCGGATCGATCTTCGTGTTGCGGGTGAGATCGAAATTGTAACTGTCGTCACCGCACCCGGCGCCCGAAGGCTGCATCCCGAACAAACCGATATCCGACTCCCAGGGCCCGTCGTAGATGAGCGCCTGGACATCATTCGTGATGGCCCGGTAGTCGAAGTAGTGCTGCTTCGACTGAGCAACAAGCTCGTCACCCGTGGGAATCATTCCGTCTCCGTTCACACACCCCGTAAGGGCAACCGACAACACCACCACAGCAGCGGACACCCGCCAGCGCTTCCTCATCTGCACGCCTCTACTCCTCGTGTATCGTCACCGCGTACCAGTCAATTGATCGGCTCGCCGGTGGCGATGATGTTGGCAATGTTACGGAACGATTCCGAGTCGCGAGAAAGGTACCCGTTACCCGCTTCCCACCACCCCCACACCGTGTTGCCGCCGTCGTGGGCCGCGTGCCCGGGTGTTCCGACCGCCATCTCGGTACCACCGCCCAGGCTCGGCACCTCACCCCCGTCGCTTTCGAAACTGACCGCACCCGGCAACGCCTCGGGATTCATCCCGTGGCCGAACGAGCTGTGCTCCCCGTACCGTGCGACCACATCCCCGGGAGCACGCGAGGCGTAGATTTGCGTGCCGGAGTAGTCCATTGGCGCGTCTCCGGTCCAGCCTGCGTGATACCCGTCGGGGACGCCTGCCGACCCGACTGCGATGAGGTTGTCGACTCCAAGGTTGTCGGGCGATCCGCCCACCGCGAGGAACGCGGTCGTGCTGCCGTATGAGTGCCCGATCACCGACGTCGTGACCTGTGAAGAAACCTCGTTGTCGAGCCCTCGCAGCGTGGAACTGAGCCTCGCCGCGCCCTCGGTCGCGCTGCCCATCACGTGTTCGGTCGCCAGATTCGGGGAGTCGTAGCCGTACCAGGCAATCGTCGCCGACCCCACACCCTCACCGTACTCGTTCGCGAACTTGTTAAGGTTGCGGCCACTCGCCCCCCATGCCTTGAGGTCGTCGAGGCTCGAGAACATCCCACCGACCAGCACGTTGACGTTGGTGATGCCGTCCATCGGATCGACAGGGTTGCCTTCATCATCGACGATGCGCACGCCGTACATCACAGCGGCGGTTGCCTGCGGGTGCTCGAACGGGTGGAACATCAGCAATTGGCCATCGAAGTCCGTGACCTCGCGCCCGAGCTGCTCGAGCTGCGAGTCGAGTGGCTCGCCATACGGGCCGCCTTCGATCACCCGGTCGTAGGCGGCCTTGTTGGCGAGGAACCGGTCGAGGTAGGGAACGCCTTCGAGGTTGCCGACGAACTCCGGGTAGGTGCGGGCCAACGCCGCGCGCTGCGCATCGGTGAGGCTGTCCCAGATCTCGGCCACCTCGGCCGGGCTGTCGGCGTTCGCGAGCGCATCGATCGCCGAGAGCGTCGAGTTGCTGAGGGTCGTGCCATCGGAGCGGACCAGGCCCGAGATCGCAGCCCCATAGGCCTCATCCCACAGCGAGTACGCCGATTCCCACTGCTCCCACAGATCGTCGAGGGTGCTGGTGGCCGAGGCGAGACCGCTCTCGGCATCCGTCACGCCCTGCTCCGCCGTGTTGCGGGTCTGCGCGGTGTCGTCGGGCGTGCACTGGCGCTGCGCGAGCTCGGCCGCATCGAGATCGGCCGCCGCAGTCTCCTTCGCGGCGTGGGCCGTCTCGATGTCGTCGATGAGGTCGTTCGCCGCCTTCGCGTGCTGCGCCACGGCCTCGCCGTAGGCGCGCACGACATCGGCGATGCGCTCGAGGGTGAGGATCGTCGGATTCATCCGGCTCGCGAGGGCGCCCGATTCGGTCCGCACGCGATCGATGCTCTCGCCGCGCCCTTCGAGTCCGCCGTCGATGTTGCGCAGCACGATCCGGGCGTTGCCACCCTCATCGATCAACGTCTCGAGGTCACGATGGATGCCTTCGAGCGAGCCGCTGTCGTACTCGATCTCCTCGAGCGTCCAGCCGCGATTAGGAGAAGTCAGCGACATAGTCGGAATCCCATCCGGCGCCGAGCGAGACGTCGAGGTCATCGAACGAATCGTTGATGCTCTTGAGGCGGTCGCTGATCGCGATGCCGTCGAGGTGCTGCGCCTTCGCCTCCATCGACGCCTGACCGAGTGCGTTCTCGAGCATGACCCGGAGGCTCGTGCGCCCCACTGGGTTGCCGACGCCGGTGTCGCGGGCCCAGATGTCGTTCGCATACATCACGTAATTGCCGATCGAAAGGTCGATCTGCAGGATCGCCCCGTCGAGCGCCGCCTTGTCGATCGCGACGTCCGACATCTTCACCCCCCGGTGCTCCGTGGTTTCACGCTAGTGGGGCATATCGGGATGCCACGATGGGCAGGACTCCCCATCCATCCGGTACCGGCAACGAGGTCGGGACACGACGAGGGGCCGACGGCGAACCGTCGACCCCTCGAAAACTGCGCTCGGTCAGCTGCCGGCGAGCTGCGTGTCGAGGTCCTGGATCGCACGCATCATGCCCAGCAGCGACTCCGACATGTCGTTGATGCCATCGACCGCGGTCTTCAGACCCGTCGTCAGCTCCGTGTAACCCTCACCGAACTTGCCCGACGCATGCTGCGTCTTGAAGTCCTCACCCAGAAGGGTGTCCACCTGACCCTTCAGCGTGTCCAACTGACCCTGAATGTCATCACGAGCCTGCGACAGCGACGACGCCACCTGCTCCATCTCTGCATAAGACGCACCGAAATCGGCCATCGTCCACACCTCCGGAAATCGAATGAACCGGACCCCTCCGGCCCGATACCCACAAACCTAACAACCCCCACCCCCACCGTCGATGGGGAGACCTCCCCATCGAGCCGCGAGTGACGGCGAGGTCAGCGGCCGATCACGCCCGACCGGATCCGCACCCAGAGCGGGTCCCGCTCCGAGAGACCGGACACGATCCGCATCACCCCGCCGATCTGACCGATGCCGGCGAGCGCGGCGATCACACCGACGACCCCCGCCGCCGCGGTCAGCTCGCTCGACCCCTCGATGAGGTCGCGGACGAACAGTGCGATCCCGCCCACCGCGATCAGCAGTGCCAGGGTCGCCGTGACGATCCGCACGAACACCCGCGGTTCGAAGTTCACGGTGCGAGCCTGCAGCCAACCGCCGGCGCGGCGCTGGCGCCCTCCGCGCGTGTACGGCAGGCGCATCCACCAGGTCGCGGCGGAGAGGAGCCGCCGCCCCGACCACCACAGCAGCACCAGCAGGGCGACGCCCGCGAGAGTGACGATGACGGCGACCACGATCGTCACCAGGTCGCTGCCGACGGGCGTGCCGCCCAGCATCCGCACCGTCTCGATGAGACCGACCGCCACGAATGAACCCCCGGCAGCGAGGGCGAAGCCCAGGATGCCGAGACCCCACCGCGACCATCGTTCGAAGTCCGCCCGCAGCGCCGCGGCGGCGCGGTCGGCCTCGACGGGGCGAGCGTCATCGGATCCCGCCTCGGCGATGAGAGGACGCGAGGCCGGGAGGATCAGGGCGAAGGGCATGGATTCAGGTTAGGCCGTCGTCGAGCGGCGTCTCGAATCGCGCGCCCTCCGGCAGTTGCGGCTCGACGCCTTCGGGAAGGTACTGCGTCATCGACAGCGCGAACGCCGTCATCACCGCCAGCTCCTGCCGCTGCGCCGGGTCGGAGCACATGCCCATGACGACCACGGTTCCCGCTTCGTCGGGAAGACGGATCTCACCCACCGTCATGACCGCGTCCATACTCCCGCGCGACACCAGTCCGCTCGTCACGGTGCCGACCCGCCCGTCGGGCGACGCGAAGGTCTCGGCGGTCGCGTCGTCGCCGAAGCGACCGAGCGGCAGAAGACGGTGCAGCGAGACGGCATCCGCGGTGTCTTCCGGTCCCGTGACGACCACGTTCGTGCACAGGAACGACACCGCCGGCCGCTCACCGAGCACGATCGACACCCCGGCGAAGTCGAATCCGGTGTCGGCGAAGGTGCGCACACCCTCGTGGAAGCCGGCGACGATCGCCTCACGCGCCTCGTCCGGGAGCCAGCCCTTGCCGCCCTCGAGGTAACGCTCCAGCCATTCGTTTGGCGAGCGATCGCCGAGGGCACGGAACTCGATCCAGCCCTGCGGCATCCGCTGCCAGACCCGGTGGCCGGTTGCCTGTTCGACGCTCACAGCTCGTCGTCCGTCTTCGGGCCGTTGCCGTGGACCGTGTTGTCGACACGTTCGGCGAGGTTCTGCCACGGACCGAACAGACTGTCGACGAAGTCCTGCCCCTTGCTGTGCGCGTCCATGGCGGTGTTGGTCATCCAGTAGGTGTTGGCGACCATGTTGCTCATGTTGATGTTCAGGGTGACGGCGAGGGTTCCCGCCGCCGTCCCGCCACCGGCGAGAGCCGGGGTCATGCGCTGGATCGACGGGATGAGCACCGCACCGCCGGGGCCGATGAGCGTCTTCGCCGCGACACCCAGCAGACCACCGGCGAGCAACCCGACCGCGCCGATCGCGAAGTCCGTCCACGACCCGCGGCCGGTGAGCGCCTGCAGCCCGTCGATCGCGACCAGCGCGATCGCCATGACGAGCGCCACGGTGCCGAGCACCGGGATGAAGAGCGAGAGGATGGCGATGATCGGCAGCGCCGCGCGGAGGATGTCCTCCAGGATCGGCACCACGTTGTCCATGAGCCACTCGCCGGCATCCGCCAGCCAGTCGCCCGCCCCCTCGAGGAAGTTCGAGAACGCGTTGCCCGCATAGGAGTTGAGCGTGTCGCTCGCGCTCACGAGGTGCTGCGCGGCGATCGCCGCGTCGTCGTCGACCTCGATCTTGAGGCGCTGCGCCTCGGCGATCACGTCGTCGAGCGCGCCCTGCGCCGTCGCGAGGGCAGTGGTCGCATTCGACACGGCGTCGGGATCGGCATCCTCGGCGTCGGCGCCGTCGACGGCCTTGTCCTTCGCGGTCGCCTTGCTGCTCACCGACGCGGCGGCGGTGGCCGCTCGATCCTCGAGCTCGCGAGCGCGCTGCTGGTAGCCGGTCAGCTGCGTTACCCAGGTGCTGAGCGCATCGCGGGAGGTGCGCAGGGCCGAACCCGTGTCGACCAGGTGCGGACGGAAGTCCTCGCTCATCGCGGCGCGGAACGCCACGGCGGCTTCGCCCGTCCAGGCGGCGTCATCGTCGCCGTTGAGCATCGCGAGCGCGTCGTCGACGCTGTCGCAGCCGGTCGAGAGCCCGAGCACGAAGCCCTCGAGCTCGCCGAGATCGCCGGGAGCGGGATCGAATCCCAGAGCGGGGAACGCGGTCATGCGGATGCCCCTTCCTCGGGCTCCATGCTGGCGGCGAGCTCGGAGTCGAGCCCGCGGAACGCCTCGAGGATGCCCTGCAGGCCGGTGCTCGCATCTTCCGCGTAGCGACCGAGCTTGTCGATGCCGCCACCCCACGAATCGTGGAGGTCTTCGAGACGGCGTCGCAGCTCCTGCTGCGGGACGGCCGAGCCGGAGACGCTGCCGAGAGCGCTGGTCGCGGCATCCAACGACGTGCGCATGTTCGCGTACGCGGTCTTGCTGGCCTCCATGGCCGAGTAGTCGATACTCACATCAGGCATACGTGTCCCCTCCCCTGGTCACCGGTCGAAAGGGGGCGCCGACCTTGTCGGTCGACGCCCCACGAAGAACGCTCGGTCAGCTGCCGGCGAGCTGCGTGTCGAGGTCCTGAATCGCACGCATCATGCCCAGCAGCGACTCCGACATGTCGTTGATGCCATCGACCGCGGTCTTCAGACCCGTCGTCAGCTCCGTGTAACCCTCACCGAACTTGCCCGACGCATGCTGCGTCTTGAAGTCCTCACCCAGAAGGGTGTCCACCTGACCCTTCAGCGTGTCCAACTGACCCTGAATGTCATCACGAGCCTGCGACAGCGACGACGCCACCTGCTCCATCTCTGCATAAGACGCACCGAAATCGGCCATCGTCCACACCTCCGGAAATCGAATGAACCGGACCCCTCCGGCCCGATACCCACAAACCTAACAACCCCCACCCCCACCGTCGATGGGGAGACCTCCCCATCGAGCCGAACCGGGCGAAGAACCGGAATCAGGGCCGGGGGATGACGCCGGCGATGTCGATCTCGCCGTCGTAGGCGAGCCACGCGACCCAGGCGGCCGGCGCGAGCGTGCGCGCCTGGGCGATGGTCGTGGCGTCGATTCCCGCGCTCGCCAGGGTGTCGAGTCGACGGGACCACTCGGCCTTGTCGGAGGGCGTCGGCGAGGACGACGACGCCGCCCATTCCGCATCACGCCACATCTGGCGCAGGTCGCCCGGATCGACGGATGCTCGCGCGCGGGGCGTGAGCGCAGCATCCTGTCTCCGCACCCGATCGCTACGGATCGCGACCCCCGCGATGAGGAGGGTGATAGCCGTTGTCATCGGCAGCCAGATCGCGAGGTCTTCCGGCGTGAACCTGCGGTCGTCGCCGGTACCGAGGAGGAGGCGTGTCACCAGCAGGGCGGCACAGAGCAGGCCGACCATGACCGCGCTGGTTTCGCCGATGCGGGCGCTCCGAACGTCAGGCACCCGAAGCAAGAGCACGACGAGCAGAACGGGTATGGCGATCACTCCCGCGACGACGGCGGTCGACACGGCCAGCTCGGGGTCGGTGAAGGCGTTCCTGCGGTCGGACGGACCGAGCATCACCGCCGACGTCAGGGCCGCCGTCAGTCCGAGGCCGAGCAGCGTTCCCCACACGGCGAGATATCCCGCGCTCGACTGCGCCCGTGGCGGCGCGCTCGCGGTGGCGATCGCTGGCGCCGCGGACGCCGAGACGAAGCGCCGCCGACGCTGATGAAGGTTCCACAGGCGGGAGAACAGCGCCGATGCCGCCTGCGGCTGTGCGCGAAGCACTTCCACCGCTTCGTTCGCAACCGCGGTGACCGTCTCATCGTCACCGGAGAGGCGCACGACCGGCTTCATGCCTCGCCCTCGGCATCGTGGGCGATCCAGAGCATCGGTTCGCTCGGGCGACGCATCGGTGGTCCGCCACGCCCTCAACCGGCTTCAGCGGGCGAGACCGCGGGTACGGCGTCCTCCTCCGCGACCCTCTCCCAGGCGAAGGTCGAGACGATCGAATCGCTCAGCAGCGCCAGCTCATCGAGCACCTCGGCGGGCAGCACGTCGCCGTCCGGGATGACGATCGTCGACGTGAACACGAGCGCCTTCCGGCGCTGCGTGCCGGGAACCGGAACGACGTAGGTGATCGTGCGTCCGCCGACGCCGTCGATCGACGACGCCCCGGATGGGCGCTTCGCCTCGGTCACCCAGCGCACGATGTGCTTGACGTGGTCGTCGAGGAAGACGGCGCCCCGCAGGCGGAAGGCCTCGGTCACCCAGCCGTCGAGGTTCTCGCCGTGGGCGGCCGTGAGCAGCGAGGCCGTGATCGACAGGGGGAGCAGTTCCTCCATCGGCACGTCCTGCTGCCGGTAGACGGCGAACACCTTGGTGTTGCGCATGACTTGGTTGACCTGCGCCATCATGGTGCGGAACTCGGCATCGAGGTCGGGACGCCCGGCCTGCATGAAGATCGCACTCGCCTTGCGCACGTCCTCCTGCTGCGCCGCATTGGTGGGCACGTGCCGCGCCCAGCCCGGAGGAAGCACGAGGCGAAACGGGGGAACGCCGAACTGCATCTCGACGCCGAGGTCGTTGATCTCGTTCACCGAAGGGCTCCTCGCGCTGGTCTGTTCGGGGCGGCGGTCACGCCGGCAGGGTGATGCCGTCGATCACGCGGAGGATGTGCTCCTCCATGAGGGCGAAGGACTCGAGGGTCGAGCCCATCGCCTCGATCATGATGACCCATTCTCCCGCACGGAGCATGACCGTCCAGTTGGCGATCGGGCGCGCGGCGCCGTCGACGACGACGGCGGAGGTGCGGCGCAGCAGGAATCCGTTGCCGTGCGCGTCGGTCTCGAGTTGGATCAGCTCGGATGCCGTGGAGTCGGGCAGCGTCACGATCTCTTCCAGCACAGCGCGCTCATCGAGCGCCTCGGCATCCGCCACCGTGATCTCGACGAGGACGTCGCTGTACACCCCGCGGGGGATGAACCACAGCTGGGTCGCTGCGTTGCCCGCGAGCCCGACGAGGCCTTGCGCCGTGAGGCGGATCGCATCCAGATCGCCGTCGGTGAGAGACGAACGTGTCGCGTAGAGCTCGACCGCCGCGTCGACCCACGCTTCCTCTCCGCCGTCGCCCGCGAGATCGCGGGCGGTCGGCAGCGGGAGGAACCACTCGTCGTCGTAGGCGAAGTCCCATCGCGCATCGGTCGCCGTCTCGACGGGAAGCGGCGTCATCGGGTGATCCCGTTCAGCAGGCCAGCGGGCGAGAGGCCACCGGACGGTCGACCGTTGGTCATGGCTACGCCCTTGTCCGCCCACTTGTAGACGTTCCATGCCTGCTCGAACAGCGTGGGAGCATCGGACTTGGCCAGCTGCTGCAGCGCCTGCGGCAGCTGCGTGTAGAGCCTGTTCCCATAACCGGTACCGACCGCAGCGGCCTCCTGGAACGCGACGGTGAAAGACCGATTCGCTCCGCCGAGGAATCGCTGTCCGAGTCCTGCGAGCGTGAACGGCCCCGTCAGCCGGGTGCGCGAGACGTTCTCGACGAAGTTTGCGAAGTTGAGCTTGCTCGCCGCGCGCCAGCCGTTCTTCGGCAGTGCGGAGATGTTGTGGATATTGCGAATCTGCCCGAGCGGCCCGGTGAGCTGCTTCGGGATCGCCTTGAAGAACTTGCCCAATCCCTGACCGAGTTTGCCGATCGGGAGAACTCCGACGATGGCCCACGCGAGATCCCCCCACCCCTTGCGGCCGTCGAACATGAGCGCGACGGTGAGGGCGAGCGCGATGACGCCGACGACCAGGGCGGCGATCGCGAAGAAGGGGCCGCCGATGATGAGGCCGAGCACCGCAATCGCGAGACCGACCCAGCTGACCCATTCGGCGACGACCGCGAGGACTCCCGCGATGTCCTCCCAGGTGGAGTCCTTGCCGATGTCGTTGGCATCCGTGAGGCCCGACACGGCCGTCTCGTACGCCTCGTGCCAGGTGTCGTACTCGGCGTCGAAAGCGGCGAGGTTGTCATCGTGATCGCTCGATGCCGTGCTCAGAGCGCTTTGGGCTCCGGATGCCGCAGAAGCGAGCTCCTGCCCCGCAGCGGTGTTGGCCGCCGCGGCATCCTCCTCCGGCGGGTTCAGACGCGTGTTCGTGTTGTGGGTGCTCAGCGCGGCCGATGCATCCGCCGCGTTCGACTGCGCCGTCTGCAGGGCCGTGAGGCTGGACTCGCAATCCGCGACCACCGTCTGCATGCGCGACTGCACCTGAGCGAGCGCCGTCGCGTAGGCGGAGAGGGTCGACCCCGCCGGCGTGTAACGCCGACCGGCCTCGTCGAGGTCTTTGTGGACGTCGTCGATGACCTCCTTGATTTTGTCCATCGCATATCCGCGCCCGACGATCGTGCCGTCCTTGATGCCTTCGAGCGTGCTCGCCGCCTCGACCATGCTCTCGCCGAGCTCGGTGATCTGCGACCCTCGCGTGGAGATCGCCGCAGCATCCCCCGCGACCACCTCGACATCGCGTCCGCTGTGCGTCTGCATCTTCCCGCCCCTCCGTGTCAGTACGCCACCGGCGCGTGACCGCCGGATCCGCCCGCGCTGCTGCCCGACTGCTCCATCGACGTCGCCATCTCGGAGTCGAGACTGGTGACCTCGTCGACCGTCCCCTGCACTCGCTGGGCGACTTCTTTGAGCTTCGTCAGCAGCTTGTCGCGGCTGTCGTTCCAGCTGCCCTCGAAGTCATGGCAGCGGTCCTGGAGTCGACCGTCGCCGTAGGGCCGTGCGACGGCGGCCTCGACGTCGTCCTGGCGCCCCGACGCCGACTCGAACTCGCTGACGATCGCCGTGAGCTGCTCGCTCGTGGTCTGCAGATACTCGATCGGCACGATCATGCTCTGGCCGCTCATCGCCCCTCCTCAGTTCCTGGACGATACGACATTAGTGGGCGGCGATGTCTCACACGATGGGGAGCACTCCCCATGTTGCGGATCACCGCGCGGCACGGCGCGCGGTGCCGTTCTCGGCCTTCTTCGTCAGCGCCCGGATGCTCTCGCGATCGGCCAGAATCCCCAGCTCCGTGATGCCGGCGGCGCCGAGGCCCCGACCGCGCGTCTTCGCCGCGGTGGTGCGGATGCTGGTGGTGGAGGAATGCTCCACCATCTCGCCGAGCCGCGTCCATCGGCGGAGGTCCTGAGCGTCGAGTTCCTTCCGATGCGCCCGGCGCAGTCGGCCGAGACGCCTTCCCCCGGCCTTCCGCTGACCGAACGTCTCGCTGTATTCGTCGCTCCCTTTCTCCAGGATCCTGCGCTGCTTCGCCTCCGTGTCGGCGATCACCGCCGCGATCTCCTGGGCGTAAGCGGGCATCCCCCGGAGGATCCGCCGCTCCTCCGCGACCCATCGCCGCAGCAGTGCATCCTCGCACTCGTCGCAGAGACGCGATGGACGTGTCCCGTCCGTCGCGTACCCGCAGTCGCACGGGATCCCCCCGCGCTGTGTGCGCCGTGCGGGCGCCCATCCGAACCGCTCCCGTAACGACGCGGCACCCACGACGCTCTCGTGCAGCTCCCCCAGATACCCCTCACCGCTCCGGCGCTGCGCCTCGCGCACCAGCGCCTCCCACCGCTCCGCATCGCCCGCACGCACCAACGGCCCCGCCTCCCGCGCATACTCCGCCAGGACCGCGAAGACCTCCGCCTCCACCAGCGCCGCCTTCAACGCCGACGCCGACGTCGTCCCCGGCCACGACGGAAACGCCGCATCGCGCGACACCTCGCGCACCCGCGCCTCACCCGCCGCCGCAAAACGCTCCCAGACCGGCTTCAGCGCCTCGTCACGCTCGAGCACGCCCCGCTCGAACTCCACCACCGCATCGAACACACCCATGCGAAAAGCGTAAGCCGTGCGCGCCTCCGCACGCGCTCACCGTCGACTCTTGCGTCCAGTCGCCGGTCGAGAATGCTGCGCTCTCACCTGCAGCGCCAGTCCGACGAGCTCAGTCAGGGCGGCGGCGCCGAGTCCGCGTCTCAAGACCTTGCTCGCCGTCTCGCGATACGCGAGCATCGACGCGGCGGCGAGAGGTGCTCCCAGCGTCTCCCATCGAGACATCTCTACGCCGCGCAGCTCCTCCCGGTGCCGCCGACGCAAGCGGGAGACCACGCGGCCTCCCGCTCGACGAAACCCAGTCGCTTCAGACGCGGTGTACTCGCCGCCGGTCACATACACTTGCTCCTGTTTTCGCGCGGTGCGCTCGATGACCGCAGTGACCTCTTCCGCGTACTCGGGCATCCCGCGCAGTATCCGCCGCTCCTCCGCGACCCAGCGTCGCAACAACGTCTCCTGACAGTCATCGCACAACGCCCGCGGCAGAACACCCTCGGTCGCAAACCCGCACTGACACGGAATCCCACCCCGCTGCGACCTCGACCGCGGAACCCACCCCCACCGCTCCCGCAACAGAGCAGCACCCACCGTGCTCTCCTGCAACTCACCCAGAAAACCCTCACCGCTCCGACGCTGCGCCTCGCCCACCAGCCCGGCCCACCGCTGCGCATCACCCGCACGCACCAACCCACGAGCCTCCCGCGCATACTCCGCCAGCACCGCGAACACCTCCGCCTCCACCGACGCCGCCTTCAACGCCGACGCCGACGTCACCCCCGGCCACGACGGAAACCCCACACGCTCCCGCAACACCCCCAACCGCGCCTCACCCAACACCGCGAAACGCTCCCAGACCGGCTTCAGCGCCTCGTCACGCTCGAGCACGCCCCGCTCGAACTCCACCACCGCATCGAACACACCCACGCGACCAGCGTAGGACGCACGCGCCTCCGCGCTCGGCCACGCGAGAAAACGGAGACCGGATGCTGCGCGGGCGGCGCGTCACGGCCTCCCACCGTCCGGCACGCCGAAGCGGCGGCATCCGCCCCGGGTTTTCTCCCGACCGGATGCCGCCGCAGACGGGAGCTCACCCGATGCGGTCGCCCTCGACGAGCGGCATCTGCACCGTGACCTGGCGACCGGCCTGCACGAAGATGCCACGACCCTCGGGGAAGTCGGTGCGCTTGACCTTCGGGAACGGCACCTTGAACACCGCGTCGCCGTCGAACGAGTCGGGCTTAAGGATGATGCCCTTGCGGCCGGCCTTGAAGTCGCCGATGAACCCGAAGCCGCTGGTGACCTGCGTCACGTCGGCGTCGCCGATCATGAGGTGGTCGCTGCGGTTGATCGCCTGGAACAGCGCCTTCATATCGCGCTCGGCGGGCGAGTCGGCGAACTGCGGCACGTCCTCCACGACGATGAGGATGCGCATTCCGAGCGTCTCGTCGGCGACGAGCTCGACGAGTTCCTTCGCGAGCTCCTTCGCCTCTTCGGGCGTGGTGGCGCTGCGCGTCCAGTCGGCGTATCCCTTGAGCTGCGCCCGCCGTCCGCCGAAGTGGAACAGCTTGACCGTCGGGTCGAGCCGCCGCATCGACGTGATGAGCCCCTTGAGCGCCGTGGTCTTGCCCGACTGCGGCGGACCGGCCACGACGAACGTGCCGACAGGATCGAAGTCGCGCGCGGCGAGCGTGTCCTCCGCGACACCCAGCACCGGGAACTCGCCCAGGCGATCGGGCAGATCGCGCACCGAGAGGCGGGTGGGCAGCGCGCCGATCTCCTCGACCTCGCGCACCCCGGCTCCGCGCAGCTGGGCCGCGAGCTGCTCGAGCAGCTTGGTCTGCTCGGCCACGTTGGGGGTGCCGCCGAGCGTCGCGATCTGCGTCTCGAGGCCGTCGACGATGGCACGACCCGGGGCGGACGTCTCGTCGAGCACGTCCTTCGGGGCGTTGAGCATCGCGTAGCCGGAGTCGTCGGAGAGACGCAGCACCACGCGGCGCGACACGTTCGCGCTGACCGCCGTCGGCACGGAACCCGAGCGGTCGGCGCTCGCGATCACGTGCACGCCGAGCGGGCGCCCCTCGCCGAGGATGCGCATGAAGGTCTGGTAGAACGGCATCCGCGCGGTGGTCGATTCCCACTCGCTACGGAACTGCGGGAATCCGTCGATGAGCAGCAGGATGCGCGGCTCGCGCGACCCGGTGATCTCGCGGTACTCGGTGAGGCTCGAGGCGTTCGCGGCGCTGAAGCGCTTGCCGCGATCGTCGAGCACCCGCGCGAGCGAGCGCAGGATGCGCTGCACGCGCTCGGCATCGTCGCCGCCGATGATCGATCCGACGTGCGGGAGGACCTCGAGGCTCCTCAACGCACCCGACCCGAAGTCGAGGCCGTAGACCTCGACTTCGGAGTGCCCGGCGTGGAACCCGGCCGCGATCGCGACGGTGCGCAGCACGGTCGACTTGCCCGAGCCGCTCGTGCCGTAGACGAGGAGCGAGCCGTCCTTGTCGGGCACGAAGTACGCGGGCTCCTGCATCTGCCGGGAGGGCACGTCCATCTTGCCGAGCAGGATCTGCCCGTCACCGAGCACCGGCAGGTCGCGGATGTCGACCGCGCGCTCGAGGTCGTCGAGCCACGGGCGGCGCGGGGCCGGGATGCCGGCGATCGAGGATGCCGCGACGAGCGACGAGACGATGCGCTTCTGGTCGTTCGGGCCGAGGTCCTCGTCGTGCGAGTCGGATTCGGGTGCCTGGTCGGCCTCCCACGTCTGGATGGATCCGAACCGCAGCTCGGCCACCTTGACCTCTGCCTGCTGCACCTCGTCGGTCGTCCACCCACCGGCGTACGCCGACTGGAACGGCACGAGACGACCGGGGCCGGTCTTCGCGATGCCGCGACCGGGGAGCGAGGGTGGGAACGACGCCGCCACCGGGTCGTCGACGACGTCCTTCGAATCCGACTCGTCGGCCATGCGCAGGGCGACGCGCAGGTTGGTGTTGGCGCGCAGGTTGTCCTTGATGACACCCGCGGGCCGCTGGGTCGCCATGATCAGATGGATGCCGAGGGAGCGACCGCGCTGCGCGATGTCGACGACGCCGTCGACGAACTCGGGCACCTCTCCGGCGAGCGCCGCGAACTCGTCGATCACGAGCACGAGGGCGGGCGGGGTCTCGGGGTCGCGGCGCTTCTCGAGTTCGAGGAGGTCCTTCGCCTTCTTGCGGTTGAAGAGATGCTCGCGGTGGTGCAGCTCGGCGCGCAGGCTGGTGAGCGCGCGTCGCACGAGGTGCGGGCTCAGGTCGGTGACCAGGCCCACGCAGTGCGGCAGATCGACGCAATCCGCGAACGCCGAACCGCCCTTGTAGTCGACGAAGAGGAACGTCACCCGGTCGGGGCTGTGCGCCGCCGCCATGCCGAGCACCCAGGCCTGCAGGAACTCGCTCTTGCCGGCGCCGGTGGTTCCACCGACGAGTGCGTGCGGCCCCTGCGTGCGCAGGTCGAGGGTCATGGCATCCGTCTGCGACTGCCCGATGATGGCGCGCAGGTTGCCCGCCTTCTTCAGGCGCGACTGCGGAGCACCCGAACGGTCGAGGATGGTGTTGTTCTGACGCCAGCGGTCGATCACGGCGTTCGGGTCGGAGGCCAGCTCGCTGCCGACGAGCGACAGGAACATCACCGAGTTCGGGATGTCGGAGGAGTCCTCGATCACGGTGCTCGAGTCGACGACCGGCGCGAGACGCTTGGCGAACATCGTCATGTACGCGTGCGAGACGCCCTCGACGCGCACGTCCTGGTAGGCAACGCCGTTGCGCACCGTGCCGACGCGCGCCTGCTCGAGGCCCGAGGTGACGTCGACGAACGAGCGGCACGCGGCCGGCAGCGACTCGACGACCGGGGCCACGAAGAGGCCGTAGACGCCGACATCCGCTCCCCGCTCGAGGATCTGCGTGAGGCGCGCGCGGTCGACCGGGGCGTCGTTGGTGACGATCACCAAGATCGCGGTCTGGCCGGGGAACGTCGCTTCTTCGGCGGCGCGCTTGACGTCGGTGCCGTAGTACATCGGGTCCCAGTCGTCACCGTAGGGCGGGCGCTGCGACTTCGCCTCACGCGAGCGGCGGAGCACGATCTCCTCGAGGCCGTTGAGCAGGGCCGTGCCCGTCGAGGCCGAGTCGGCCAGCGCGACGTCCTTGAACGGGTTGCGCTCGCTGGAGGTGTGCGGGAGCCACTTGAGCCAGTCGAGTTCGTTCGCCCACCCGGGCTCGGTGAGGGCGACCGCGACGAGCTCGTTGGGCGAGTGCATCCCGAACAGCTGCACCGCGAGTCCCCGCAGCGCATCGCTGGCGAGCGAGGTGGGGCCGGCGACGCCGATCGATCCCGAGCTCTGCAGCGACTCGAGGATCGGAACGTCGTCGATCATCTTGTACCGCTCCTCGAGGCGGTCGACGCGCTCGATGTACTCGGGGAGCGCTTCGGGGATGTCGGAGCGCTTGATGCGCGTACGCGATTCGTCGGTACAGCTCCCCAACCGCACGGCCAGGAAGTTCCAGTGCTCGGGTCGACGGGTCCACAGCAGCGGGCCGAGTCGCATCGCCTCGTCGAACACGACCGCGACGGCGGGCACTTCGTTCTGGCGCACCTCGCGCTCCCGCGGCTGGGCGAGGTAGAGCTTCTCCTCGAGGCGTTCGAAGTTCTCCTCGAACTTCTCGACCTCCTTGCGCAGGCGCTGCCCGAGGTTCGTCTTCTGCGAGATGAAGTTTCCGAACATCATCAGCGGCGACATGAAGACGATCAGCAGCGACCGCGGGTTCCCGCTCATCGCGAAGATCGCCGCGCCCAGCAGGATCGGCGCGACCAGCATGGGCCACGGGAAGAGCCGCTGCACCTGGTCGCGGGGGTAGCGGGGCTCGTCGAGCTCTTCGCCGGTGAATCGCGCCTCGACCCGCGGGCTGCGGTTGAACAGCAGCGCGCCCCCGCGCTCGAGCACGGGGTCGCCGGCGGCCGAGCCGTCGAAGTCGCTCACGAGGTGCACGACGAACTCGCAGTCACCGAGGGTGAAGCGCTGGCCGGGGATCACGCGCAGGCGCTGCACGAGGCCGCCGTCAACGAGGATGCCGTTGGCGGAGTTCAGGTCGACGATCTCGACGAAGGTCGTCGCGACCTCGATGCGCGCGTGGCGCTTCGAGACCAGCGGATCAGCGATCGTCACGTCGTTCGCGGCGTCGCGACCGATGAGGAAGTGTCCGAGGGGCAGGGCGAACTCCTGGCCCTGCGCGGGGCCGGCGACCACCGTGAGCACGGCGGCGGGGCGCGCCCCGGCGGTGCCGACCGACGCCCGGTTCGGGCCGAGGTTGACGACCTCGGCGAGGAAGCCGGAACCGATCGGGGCATCACCGACGAGGAGGTCGGGGGTGAGCATGGTGAGCTGCTCGCTGGTCGGCGGGGCGACGGAGAGGGTGAGCACATCGGCCGGCGAGGCCGGGATGCTGCGGGTCGGATCGGTCGATGCGATCTGGCGCGCGACGTCGGCCACGGTCGCGGTCGAGTCGGCCATCACGACGATGTCGGTCAGGGGCGCCGCCGGGCGGCGCAGGGTCAGCTTGACTCTCATCGTCGATCCTCACCGCGCCCGGGGCGCGTCTCACGTCTTCCGGCGGTGGGGCACTCGGCCCCGGTCATGCGTGTTCCACCCGCATCGTGCGGTCGCCGAAGCGCACGGTGTCGCCCGTGCGCAGCTCGGCGGGGTGCCCGGCGACGAGCGGCGTCTCGGCTCCGTCGCGGATGATCGCGCTCCCGTTCGTCGACGCACGGTCGACCACGAACACACCGCGGCGCGCGGGCATCACGGCCACGTGGGTCTTCGAGACCGACCGGGTCTCATCGGGAACGGGGATCAGCTGCGCCTCGCCCTCGCCCGCCGCGGCGGCGGGCGCGCGGCCGAACAGCGTTGTTCCGCGCACCTCGACGCGCGCGCCCGAGTCGAGCACGAGCACGGCGCGGATGCCGTCGCCGGCGTCGGCCCGGGGAACGGATGCCGGAGCGGGCACTGCCGGAGAAGGCGATGCCGGAGCGGGCACTGCCGGAGAAGGCGATGCCGGAGCGGGCGCCGCCGGGGCCGCGACCGCGGGGCCGGGTTCGACCTGCGCCGGGGGTGCGGGCTGCGCGACGGCGGGTCCCGGAGCGGGGGCCGCCGGCGCCTGGGGCGGTGCCACGACGGGCCCGGCCGGCACCGAGGCCGGCGGTGCGGGCGAGGGCACGGCCGGGGCGGGAGCTGCGGCCGGGGCGACCGGGAACGCGGGAGGGGCGCCGGTCGCGAGCGACGGCGGCACCGCCGCGACCATCGAGCCCGGAGCGGCGGCATCCGTCTGCTCCGGCTGCGGCGTCTGCGACCGATGCGCGCCGATGACCCCGCCGGAGAGACGCGCGCTCGGCACGTACTCGGCGGGGGCGTCACGGTCGACCGGGGTGGCGAGCGAGGGCAGCGGCGCCTTCTCCTCGTGCTCCGAGATCTTGACGCTCTTGCGGGCGATGCGCATGCGCTTCTGGTCGTAGGGGTTGAGGCCCCGGCGCACGTCGACGAACCAGGTGCCGGCGGCGAGGTCGAGCCACCCGCGCCCGCGACGTTCGATGTCGAAGAGCGGCGACAGGGCGATCACGAGCACCGGGCCGATCACGGGCACGATGAGCGAGGCGGAGGCGACGAGGTAGCGCACGACCGCTCCGCGCCAGAACTTCGGGCGTTCGAGGGTGCGCACGTTCACCGAGCGGATGCCGCACACCGCCTTGCCCAGCGTCACACCCTTTCGCCCGTGCATCACCAGTTGCACGATCACGTAGGCCAGGGTCAGCACCTGCGAGACGGCCAGCGCGACGATCACCCAGACCAGGTCGCCCCGGGCGAAGAACGCATCGACGTCGAACCCGCCGGAGGCGATGTCGGCGAGGATCGGAGGCAGCACGATGAGGGCGGGCAGGGCGAGGAGCACTGCGACGGCCGCCTCGAGGAGCGAGGCGAGCACGCGCGATCCCTTGCGCGCGGGGAGCAGCCCGAGCGAGGCGGCGTAGGCGGGATCCGGGCGTCCGTGCGCGTCGAGACCCTCGACGACGGACGCGCCGTCGTCGATCTCCCAGATCACTCCTGCTCCCCTTCGACCTCGTCGGCGTGCGAGATGTCGAGCAGCGGGAGGTCCTCGCGACTGACTAGACGCGAGGCGATCACGTGCTCGACGAGGCGGGCACGGCGGTTGGTGGCGAAGCTGCGCTGCCCTCCGCGCATACCGGGTACGCCCACGCGGTCGAACTTGTCGCACACGTTGTCGAGCTTGCGGTTGAAGCGGGTGACGGTCCAGCCCAGGCGCTCGGCGGCCTTCACCGACGTGGGGATGTCGCTCATGCCCGTGCCGTCGCGGCGCAGCTGCGGCTCGGCGAGCGCGAGGATCAGCAGCTTCTGGCTGAGGGTCAGGGGCACGTCCCCGATGGTCGACGCACCGCCGTCGTCGTGGTCGCGCCGGGTCGCGCGGAACGCGGGCTCGGCGGCGTGCAGGGTGAGCTCGTAGGTCGTCGGCCCCGCGCTGAAGACCACCGTGGTCTTCTCGAACACCAGCGGCAGTCGGGCGCCAGGCGCGAGCCAGGCCTGCACCCCGCCGGCCGAATCGGTCACGGTCGCCGTCAGCCGCGTGCCGACGTTCGACAGCCACCACAGCCCGTCGGCATCCGTGATCTCGAGGAAATGCCGGTGCAGGAAGAGGTTGTCGTCGAGCTCGAGATCCCCCTCCCGGCCCACGATGAATCGTCCCCCGCGCTCGATGGGGAAGTACTCCCCGGCGAACTCGACGGTCACTCCGGTCGTACCGCTCACTCCACGCACCCCCGTACCGGCTCCGAGGCTCTTCCGTCCTCGCGCCGAAGCATCACTTCGATGCACACGATATCGCCCGCCGGGCTCTCGACCTGCACCGTCGTCTCCGCGGTCTGCTTCTGCTCGCCGACATCGTCGAGGCGCACCTGGTGCCAGAGGTAGCTGTCGCCCTCCTGCGGAGAGGGGTTCGTCCAGGTGAACGTGACGGTCGAGCCCTCCCGCGTGCCGGTCGGCGCGGCGAGCGTGGGCACCACGTCCGGCACGACGTCCTGCGGCTGCGCGTCCTCGGATGCCTGAGGGGCGGGTTCGGGCTCGAGACCCGCGACGAGCAGGTTGAGTCCGACGATTCCGCCGATCACGAGCACCACCGCTGCGGCGGCGAGACCGATCCAGAGACCCGTGCGCGAGCGCCGGGCACTCGTCGCCGCGGGCGCGGGAGCCGCCGGGGAACCGGGTGCCGGCGGAGCCGGGACGAACGCCGGGGTCTCGGGCGCGACCACCTGCGGCGCGCGGAGCAGAGTGTGCTCGTCGTCGGGGACGGGCGGGGGCACCGGCGCGGCCGAGGGGCGCAGCTGCGTCTGCTCGAACGCCGAGGGCGCGACCGGTGCGTCGAAGCGGGGCACCTCCGGCGTGCGCGGCGGGGTGTGGCGCTGCGTCGTGGCCGAGGGCCGCGTCGACGTGGCCATGTCGGGGTCGATGCTGACGACCTCGCGCACCCGGGTCAGGCCGTCGTCGTCGTCTTCGAGCTCTTCGGCGGACGGATGCTCGTCGACGATGTCGATCGGGGTGACCGAGTGCGACAGCTCGATCTGCACCTTCTGCAACGCCCGCGCGAACGCGACCGCGCTCGGGAACCGGTCGTCGGGGTTCTTCGCCATGGCCCGCTCGAGCAGCCGCTGGAGGCTCTCCGGGGAGTCGGGTCGGCCGAGGTGCGGCAGGGCCGCGCGCTCGATGCGCTCGATGAGGTCGGCGCTGGAGTTGCGCTCACCCGGTCGCTCGAACGGCGAGCGCCCGGCGAGCAGCGTGAACAGCGTCGCTCCGAGTGCCCAGACGTCGGTGCGCGGGCCGCTCGTGGGCGGCTCGGCGAACGACTCGGGCGGCGACCACGGGATCGACATGCCGGATGCCTCGGTCGTCGCACCGGTGGTCGACGCGATGCCGAAGTCGGTGAGGGCCGGGCGGTTGTACTCGGTGACGAGGATGTTCGCCGGCTTGATGTCGCGGTGCAGCACCCCGGCGCGATGCGCCGTCTCGACGGCGCCGGCGACCTGCACGCCGACACGCAGCGCCTCGGCGACCGAGAACGGCTCCTTGCGGGCGCGCAGCTGCAGGTTCGGGCGCGGGCAGTACTCCATGACGAGGTACGGGCGGCCGTCGCCCGCGACACCGGCCTGGTAGATCGTGACGATCGCGGGGTGCGTCGAGAGCATCGCCATGACGTTGGCCTCGTCGGCGAACTCCTGGGCGGATCCGCTCGAGATGCGGTCGGCGAGCAGCACCTTCACGGCGACCCGGCGGCGCGGCATCTCCTGCTCGTAGAGGAAGACGTCGGCGAAGCCGCCCGTGCCCAGCGGCTCCACGTAGGTGAAGCCGGGAAGGACGGGCGGCGGTGACGGGCGACGATTCACGGCAGGTCCTCGAAGGCGACGGTGATCCCGTCGCCGAGGTCCACCACGTCGCCGGTGAGCACGAGCGTCTGCTCCCCCGGGTGCAGGCGCACGGGGTCGGCGCCCGGACGCAGCAGCGTCGACCCGTTCGTGGTGTGCAGGTCGATCACGACCACGGTGTCGCCCTCGGGGCGCACCTCGAGGTGGCTGCGGGAGATGTCCTGCTGCGGGCTCTCGACCGCGATCAGGTGCGGGAGGCTCGCCCCGCTCGCCCGCGTGGAGCGCGGACGACGCCCGATGATCACGGTGCGATCGAGTTCGACGACCTGTCCGCTCGACACCCGCAGTCGACCGATGGTCGGGCCGTCGGATGCTCCCGCGACGGGCAGCACGGCGGTCGGCGTCTCGTCGGCCGAGGCGGGCTGCTGCCGCAGGGCGCGCAGTTCGGCGGCCGAGATCGTCGCACCGTCGTGGTCGCCCTGGGCGGGGAGTGGCGGTACCGGCGGGGCATCGGCCGGCGCCGGTGCGGTGTGCACCGTCGCCCCGAAGAGCTGGTCGAAGATGTCGTCGTCGTCGGGGGTGATCGTGTCTTCGGTGGGCACCAGGGTGGCATCCTCGATGACGGGCAGAGGAGCCGAGTCGGAGGACTGCTCGGGGATCTCCTCGGTCACCGGCGCGACCGGCGGCTCAGCCACGGGGGCATCAGCCACGGGAGCATCCGGCACGGAAGCATCCGGCACGGGAGGCGCGGCCGGAGGCGTCACGGCCGAGGGAACGGGCGGTGGCGTCACGACCGGGGGCGACACGACCGGGGGCACCGGGACGGCACCGACGAGCGGGGCGCTGACGGCGGCATCACCTCCGAGCGCTGCACCTCCGAGCGCTGCACCCCCGAGCGCTGCACCTCCGAACAGGGCGAGCGGCACCGGGGCGGCGGCGAGCGCCGTGGCCGAGGCGCCCTCGTGCGTGGCGACGACGACCGGCGCCGGCCCGAGCGCACCCGTCAGCGGAGCGGCGTCGTCGGATTCGAGATCGGCGCTCACCGCGGCCGCGCGCACGATTCCGGTATGCACCGGCAGGCCCGCGTCGCCCTCGACGGTCTCGACGGTGATCTCGATGCGCGTGGCTCCGCCGATGAAGCGCTCGCTCCACGTCGTCACCTCGGCGCCGGAGAGTTCGTGCGCGCCGTCGACCGCGGTCACGCGGGCGGCGACCCCGCCGCGCAGCGCGATGCGCACATCGGCGCCCTCGGCGACCGCCGCGACGAACGGCGGCAGCGCGGTGAACGACCCGCCCGCCTGCGTCGTGAGCACGTCGACCACCGTCGCCAGCGTCTTGTGCGCGGGGAGCCGCTCCCAGAGCGTCGACACGACCTCGGTCGGGGCATCCGGCGGCAGCGCGACGAGCGCGCCGGGGATCACGATGAGATTCCACTGGCCCGGGCGATAGATGGTCTGCATCAGCGACCCCCTCCTGCTGCGGCTTCACGCGGACGCGTGTTCATGTCGATGTCGTCGTCGGTGGCGAGCAGTGTGCCCGGGCGCGAGGCGACCGAGACGGCATCGGCGATGACGACGGTGATGTTGTCGCGCCCGCCGGCGGCCACGGCCGCCTCGATGAGCGCGTCGGCAGCCCGCTGCGGGTCGGGCGTCGTGCCGAGGATGTCGCGGATGCGCTCGTCCGACACCTCCGAGGTGAGGCCGTCGGAGCACACCAGCATCCGATCGCCCAGCTCGGCCGGGAACATCCAGTAGTCCGCGTCGCCGGTGCTGGAGGCGCCGATCGCCCGGGTGATGATGTTGCGCCGACGATCGGTGAGTGCGTCGAGCGGCGTGAGCTCGCCCGCCTCGATGAGTTCCTGCACGACCGAGTGGTCGACGGTGATCTGCTCGAGCTCGCGGTCGGCGAAGCGGTAGGTGCGCGAGTCTCCGATGTTCACCGCGAGCCAGTAGCCCATGCCGTCGACATCGGCGATCACGACACCGCTGAGCGTCGTGCCCGCACGGCCGTTGCCCGAGGTCGACAGCTCCTCGACACGCTCGCGGGCCGTGGCCAGCGCCCGGCGCACGTCGTCGAGTTCGAGCGCCGCGCGCCCGATCGAGAAGGCGAACTCGGCGATGACGGCCGCGCTCGCGCGCTCCCCCGCCTCATGCCCGCCCATGCCGTCGGCGACGACGAACACGGGCGAGGTGGCGAGGTAGGCGTCCTCGTTGAGCGGTCGGCGCAGACCCGCGTGCGTCGCCGCGCCCGACGAGACGACCAGTCCGGGCCTCATGCGTAGCCCCCGACCGTGACGATGCGGTCGCCGATCTCGATCGCGTCACCGAGCCGGATCGGCACGCGCTGACCGGGCGGGCAGGCGATGCGCTGACCCTCGCGCACGATCGTGGTGCCGTTGGTCGAGTGGCGATCGAGCACCCATCCGCCCGAGGTCTCGGCGGCGGCCTCGAAGTGCGTCTTCGACAGCGAGAGCGTCTCGTCGCGCACCGCGACCGTCGCCGCGCCCTCCTCCGGGGAGGGGTTGCGGCCGAAGACCGTGCGCCGCGAGACCGAGACGCGGGTGCCGTCGTCCCACGTGAAGACGAGACGGTGCCCGGGGATGCTGATGCGGGTCGACTCGACGTCGGGGTCGTCGACGAGCGGTGCCGGGGCGGGAGCAGCCGGCGCGGCCGCGGCGGCCGGGGCGGGCGCGGCAGGCGCCGGTGCGGTGACCGGTGCCGGGGGCGCGGGCGGCGTCGGCGCGGATGCCGGGGCGACGGGCTCGGGCTCGGCGGGGGCCGGGGCCGAGGCCTGGGGCTGCGGCGGGCGGGGCGGAGCATCCTGCGTCACGCCGGGGACGAAGGCGATCAGGTCGCCGCCCTCGCCGATCGGCGCGGCCGGTGCCACCGGCGTCGCCGGGGCGGGGAACACGGGCGCCGACGGCGCGTAGGCCTCGGCCGGAGCGGGCGGGCTCTGCGGAACCCCCGCGGCTGCGGGAGGAGCAGCGGGCGACTGACCGGGAGCGGCCGGCGGTGCGTAGGGCGAGACCGCAGCGTGCGAGGCCGATGCGTACGGGGTCGGGGCATGCGGGGCCCCGTACGATCCGGGGTGGGGCAGACCCGGGATCGCGGGCGGCTGCGACGGAGCGGTCGGCGCGAGGGACGTCGGCGACGCACCGTCGACGGTCGGCATCGCCGTGGTCGCCGGCGCCGCGATCGGCACGATCCCGCCCTCGGCGCGGGCGTCGAGCACGAGCGAGCGGCCGACCTTGTCATGCCATCCCTGGAAGCGACCCGACCCGTCGAACAGCGGCGTGAAGTACCCCACGACGATGCCGGCGGCGAGACCGAAGATGATGTTGCGCAGCAGGGCGCGGCCGAAGCCGATCGACGACCCGTCGGTCTCCGACACGAGGCGCAGGCCCTGAGCGCGCATGCCGATGGAGCCCGCACCGGCCTGCATGTTCGTGTAGACCACGAACCAGCCCAGCAGCACGAGCCCGACGAGCGGCCCGCCGATGGTCACCGTGAGCAACGACGCCTCGAGCCCACCCGAGAGCGCGGTGGCGATGCCGAGCACCACGCTGAGCACGATCGCCAGACCGCCGGCGATCAGCGCATCGATGAGGTACGCGACCGCGCGTCGGGAGATCGGGGCGATCTGACCGAAGGGGAGCTGGGTCATGGGTTCTCGCTCTCGGGGGCGGTGGTGCGGTCGTTGTTCTCGATGGTGCCAGGTTCGCGGCGTGCGCGCGCGTCCGCGGAGTCGGCGACGCGGGCGGCCGCGGCATCCTTCAGGTTCTGGAAGCCGTGCGAGAGAGCCGTTCCGCCGAGGAGCGAGCGCAGATTCGCCCGCGCCTTCCAGCGCCGCCAGAAGCCGGCCTCCTTGCCCAGGCCGCCGACGATGTCGTCGACCTCGCTCCAGAACGCCTCGACATCGGCGGGCGTCGGATCGGTCGGGCCGAAGATCTCGGCATCCGCCCGCTGCGCCAGCGCGGCCGCCTTCGGTACATCGAGCGTGGCGACGACGGTCGCGGCGTCCTCGACGCGCGTGCCTCCCGGAGCGATCCGCGCGCCGTAGTCGGTCGCACGATCGGTGAGCTCGTCCCACCCGCCGCTGATGCGGTCGGAGGTGCGCGCGGCGCTGCGACGCGCACGGCGCTTGGCCGCCTTCCACGCACCGATCACGATGAAGGGCGAGGCGAGGATGGCGAGGATCGCGAGCGTGATGCCGCCGATCGCGAGGATCGCGCCCAGGATGCCGAGGATGTTGAGCGTCTCGTCCTCGGACTTGCGGTCATCGGGCAGCGTCGGGGGCAGATCGACCGGCTCCTGCGGCGGGGGCGGCGGCTGCAGCACCTGCGGCTTCGGATCGACGCGCGGCTTGGTGTTCTGGTCGTTCGGCACCTGGTCCTCGGGAGGAGTCGGGTTGAACGGCAGCCAACCCACGCCCTCGAAGTTCACCTCGACCCAGGCGTGGACGTCGTCGCCGGTGGCGGCGAACTCGGCGGCCTTCGCGTCTTCCTCGTCGGGGTAATACCCCATCACGACGCGCGCGGGGATGCCGACCTCGCGGGCGAGCAGCGCCATCGCGACGGCGTACTGCTCGTCGTCGCCGATCATCTGGTCGCCGCCCACGAGGGTCGAGATGCGCTCGGCGGTGTGGCCGGCGCGAGAGATGACCTCGCCCTCCAGACCGTGGCTGAAGAACCCGCCGTCGGCCAGCATCGTCTCGAGCGCCCGCACCTGCTCGATCGGGGACTCGGCATCCGCGACCGTCTCGGCCGCGAGCGAGGTGAGCTCCTCGGGCACGTTGCTCTGCTTGGGCTGGGTGACGTTGCCGAACTCGACCTCGGCGAGCCGGTCGTCGTCGATCTCGTTCGGGATGACGGTGTCGACCGTGTAGGTGTCGCCCGCCGTGAGCCGCGGCGTCGCCACCGCGGTGCCGGTCTCGGTGTTGTAGAACGTGCCGCGGCGCAGCTCTTCGGCGCGGTCGCCCGTGTACTCGATCTCGGAGACCGCACCGGCATCCGGCACCCACACACCGCCGTACTCGGCGATCTCGACCTGCAGCGTGACCGGGATTCCCTCAGCCTCGGGCGACATGTCGGAGCGCAGCGGCGTGAACGCGCTCGACGACCCCGGTCCCCCGTCGGTGACGTTGTAGACCATGCCGTCGAACTGGTCCATGACCGCGATGCGGATGCGCGCCTTCTCGGGCAGGCCCCGCACGGTGAAGAGCGTCTTGACCTTCTCGTCGCGCACGTTCTTACGGAACGCCTGCAGCGGGCTCGGGTAGTCGCGGATGTCGAACGGCGGGATGATCACGTCGCGGAACACGTGGCGGGTCTCGGCGGGAGCGGCGATGGCCGACGAGGCGATGCCCGCTCCCGCGGCGATCGCGAGCACGGCCGCTCCGGCCAGCAAACGGCGCAGGCGCATGTGGGCGGCACGCGAAGGGTCGACCTCGCTCACCGAGACGGCCGAGTTCTGCGGGGCCCACAGCTGACGCAGTGCCATCCAGGCGATGGCCACGACCGCGAACACGAGTCCCTGCACGAGCGGGAACGCCGCCTCGGGAGTGCCGAGCGCGATCACCAGCACGAGCAGCGTGCCCGCGGGGATCAGCGCCCAGGCCACGTTCGACAGCCGAAGAGCGAGCGAGGCCGTGACGGTCGACGCCACGAGGGCCAGCAGGAACGGTACGAGCAGGTGGCCGTCGGCGGCCGAGACCGGGGCGACGGTCGTGAGCATCTGCTTCCACGACGTCACCACGCCCAGCGCGAGCTTCTGGAGCGTCTCGATCGTGGGCACGAAACCGGCGATGGTCGTGCCGGGCAACGCGAGCGCCCCACCGAAGACGAAATACACCGCGATCGTGAGACCGGTGATGATCAGGATGCCCCAGCGACGCCAGGCCGAGACGCCGGCGACCGCCAGGCCGAGGAGGAGTCCGCCGATCGCCGCGGGCAGGAACGACCCGCCGGCGAAGGTCGGCCAGAAGCCGAGGAGTATCGCGCCGACGAGCAGGGCGGTGGCGAGGAGATCGAGGATCCAGCGGCGCAGCGGAAGGGCGGTCGGCGCAGCCGGGATCGCGGGCGCGGTCATGCGAGCACCTTCTGCAGGGCGAGGGGGATCTGCTCGAGCGCGCCGATCGTGACGACGTCGGCGTCGCCGATGCGCCGCAGCTCGGGCGAGGAGAGCGTGGAGTCGGTGACGATCGCGAGCACCCGCGCGCCGAAGGGCAGGCGCGCGCACGCGAGCCGGAGATCTTCGGTGCGCACCTTCGATCCGCACACCAGCACGACGATGCTGGCGAGCGGCATGCTCGCGGCGAGCACGCCGGCGAGTTCGGCGATGCCGCCCTCGCGGGGCTTGGAGTTCTCGACGGCCGAGAGCGAGTCGAGCAACTGCTTGCCGGTGCTCGAGGGCAGCTCCCTGCCCTGCACCCGCATGTCGACGCGCTGCGAATCCCGCAGCGCGCGCAGGCCGATCGATCCGGCGGCCGAGATCGCGAGCTCGAAGTCCTCGTCACGGGCGTAGTCGCCGGTCGAGCGCGAGAGGCCGATCACGAAGTGCGAACGACGGGTCTCCTCGTACTGCCGCACCATCATGGTGCCGGTGCGGGCGGTCGACTTCCAATGCACGTGACGCAGGTCGTCGCCGGGCTGGTACTCGAGGAGGGCGTGGAACGAGACGTCGTCGCGCGACAGGTCGGCCGCCGGCATCCCCTCGAGGTCGCGCAGGAAGCCGAGCGACTGACCGTCGAAGAGGATCGTGCGCGGGTGCACGAACAGATCGACCGGGTCGTCGCTGCGGCGGGCGCGCTCGAAGAGACCGAGTGGATCGCCGCGCACGACGCTCACCGGACCGACCTTCACGACGCCGCGCTTCTGCGTCGGGATCGCGAAGAGCTCCTCGGCCTCGGCTCCCGGGGCGAGGCGCTGGATGCCGAACTCTCCTCGTCCCGACCCCACCGGCAGCACCACGCGCGAGGGCAGGATGGCGCGCGTTCCGAGGTTGGCGAGCTTCAGGGCGCCGATCGCCCGCTCCCCCACCACGACCCGGGTGCGGGCGAGATCGAGCGAGACGTCGTAGGCCGTGCGGCCGATGAGGAACAGAGCGCACAGCGCGACGACGATCGCGATGACGAGGGCGGTAATCGTGAACTCCACCCACCCGGCGACCTGCCCGAGGATCCAGAACCCGACCGCCAGGCCCATGAGCACCCACGCGAGCGGACGCACCGCCTGCGCGATGAGACGGAGGCGCGCGAGCATCCGCACACCGACGACCGCCGCGATGTCGCGCCAGCCGGCGTCGCGGTCGATCGTGGGGTGCGTGCTCTGCAGGGCCTCCGTGGTCATCAGGCCGCCGTTCGCGCCTGCGGGGCCGCCACGGAGTCGAGAACCCGCGCGATCACGGTCTCGCTCGACGTTCCGGCGAACTCGGCCTCGGCGTCGAGCAGCATGCGGTGCTGCCAGACGGGGCGGGCGAGGACCTTGATGTCGTCGGGCAGCACGAAGTGGCGGCCGTGGGCGGCGGCCCAGACCTTCGCGATGCGGATCATCGCGATCGCCCCGCGCACCGAGACTCCGAGGCGGGTCGCCGAGTCGGTGCGGGTCGCCTCGGCGAGCTCGGCGGTGTACCGCAGCACGGCGGGCTCGACGTGCACGGTCGCGGCGAGGTCGGCCATGTCGGCGACCGCGCTGGTGGTGATGATCGCGCCGAGGCCGGCGGAGGGGTTGCGGTCGGATGCCCCGGCCAGGATGCTCTCGGTGACGGCGAGGTCGGGGTAGCCGATCGACGTCTTGATGAGGAAGCGGTCGAGCTGGGCCTCGGGGAGCTTGTAGGTTCCGGCCTGCTCGATGGGGTTCTGCGTCGCGATGACGAGGAACGGGCGCCCGGTCTCGTGCGTGACGCCGTCGACGGTGACGCGCGACTCCTCCATGACCTCGAGGAGTGCGGACTGCGTCTTCGGCGAGGCGCGGTTGATCTCGTCGGCGAGCACGATCGACGCGAAGATCGGCCCCTTGTGGAACTCGAACCGGTGCTGCTGCTGGTCGTAGATCGTGACGCCGGTCACGTCGGACGGCAGCAGGTCGGGGGTGAACTGGATGCGGGCGCTGGTGCCCTGCACGGTGGCGGCGAGAGCCTTCGCGAGGCTCGTCTTGCCCGTCCCCGGCGCATCCTCGAGTAGCACGTGCCCCTCGGCGAGCATCGCGGAGATCACCAGGCCGACGATCTCCTGCTTGCCCTGCACCGCCTTGTCGACGTTCTCGACGAGACGGTGGAAGGTGCCCTGGAACCAGGTGGCCTGCTCGGGAGTCATGGTCATGAGTGTGTCGTTCCCTGTTCTCGTGGGGTGTCTTCGCGTGCGGGGGTGTGGTGCGGCATCACTGCCAGACCCTGTGCTCGTAGGCCGTGCCGTCGATGACGACCCAGGCCTCGATCGTTCCGCGGCGCATGCCGAGGTAGCAGCCGATCTGCTGCTCGAAGTTGCCGTTGCCGTCGGTGGTGACGTTACGTCCGCCGAACGTGCCGCCGTAGGGTGCGGGCGCGTTGCTCGCACACTGCAGGTACATGGTCTTGTTGGGCGGGAAGTCGCGCATCGTGACGTAGAAGTACGCGCAGGTGCCGTCGTTGCAGTTGTCTTGGCCGTTCGCGTTACCGCTCGAGGTGACCCAGGCCTTGGGCGGCGGCTTCGAGCCGGAGGTCTCGCTGGCGGATCGTTCGATCGTCTGACCGGCGGAGTCCGTCACGCGCACCGTGATGGAGTGCTGCTGGCTGTAGCCGTTGCCGACCGTGCGCGAGCCGGTCGCGCCGACGTCCTCCCATCCGCCGCTGTCGATCCGGATCTGCACCGAGCTCAGCTCGCGGCCGTTCATCGACTGGTTGCCGTTCCACTCGAACGTGACGCTCGTCGCGTTCTGGCGGGTCGAGAGCCCCGGCTGACTGAGCGGCCCGTAGGGACGGCCCGACCGCGTGGCAGAGCCGTCGCTGGCGTAAGTCGTGCCGTCGACGGTGGCGACCGCGCGCAGCACCACGTTGTAGGTCGTGCCGTTGGTGAGGCCCGAGATCACGTTGTTGCCCGGGATGCCTGCCCAGCTCCCCCCGCCGTTGAGCGAGTACTGGTACTGCACCTCGTTCTCACGGGCGCCGTTGCGCGCACCCTGCGTCCACGCGAGCGTGAGTGCCCGGTCGCCGTCGGTGACCGACGAGAACGAGGGCGCACTGGGCTTGTTCACACCGCGGCGCGGCGCCGACATCGGGCTCCACTCGCCCCAACCGGCCTTGTTGATCGCGCGGATGCGGTAGGTGTACGGCGTCTCGGAGGTCGAGACCGTGACCGCCTGCGTGCGGGCGCCCGCATTCGGAGTGAGGGTGTTGCGGAGGGTGTTGCCCTCCCACACCTCGAGCTGGAAGGAGTCGATCGCGTCACCGTTGGCGCTGCCGGGCTCCCACGAGACCTGCATCTGCGCCTGGTTGCCGACGCCCTGGATCTCGGCGGTCGTGGGCGCGGCGGCGGGCATCGGGGGCCCTGCCGGGATCTCGGATGCAGACCATCCGCTCCAGCTCGACGGCTCGGGCGCACGATTGTGGGCCTGAACGCGCACCTGGTAGTTGCCGCCGTTCTCGAGGCCCTCCCAGGTCATGGAGTTGCCCGTGACCTGCTTCTGCGTCACGCCGGACGGCGGGGCGGGCGAGATCTCGAGGGTGTAGCTCTCGACCGGCGACCCCGGGGTGGTGGGCGTCTGCCAGCTCACGTCGAGCGACTTGTCGCCGAACTTCAGGGTCGGCGGGTTCGGGGTGTCGGGGCGCGCGTCCGGCCGCGCGATCGCCGAGCCGCCCGAGGGCTCGGACTCGCCGACGCGGTTGGTGGCCGTGACCTGGAACGAGTACTCGACGTTGTTGGTGAGGCCGTCGAGGGTGCAGGTCGTCGAGCCGCACTCCTTCGAGTACGGATTGCCGGTCACCGAGCGCACCGTGTACTTCGTGATCTCGGCGCCGTTGTTCGAGGGTGCGCCGTACGAGACGACGACCGTGCGATCCTGCACGCTCGACACGGTGGGAGTGCCCGGGGCATCCGGCACACCCTGCACGGTCACGATGATCTGGCCGTTGGCCTCGCGGTCGGGATCCTTCGTGGCGTCCTGGATGCGGTAGCGCACGACCATGGTGCCGACGAAGTCCGCGGCGGGAGTCACCACGACCTCGTCGCCCTGCACCTCGGCACCGCCCGACCCCGACTCGGTCGACGCGTTCATGAGCTTGAGCGGCGTCTCGGGGAACGGGTTGAAGTCGTTCGCGAGCACGGGCACCGTGATGCTCTTGCCCTGGTCGGCCTCCGAGATCGTGTCGGTGTTGGCGGCCGGGAGCGGACGCGTCGACGCCCCGACGCGCACCGTCACCGTGCCCTCGACGGGGTCGGTCGTGCCGTCGGAGATCTCGAGCTTGAGCGAGGCGACCGTGCCCTTCGCGACATCCGAGCCCGCCTCGACGAGCAGCTCCTGTCCGTCGATCCGCGCGCTGATGCCGTCGCCCGCGCCGCTGACGTACTTGTACGTGTGCACGCCGGCGTCTTCGGGATCGGGGTCGGTCGTCAGCGGCACGAGATCGAGGCTCACGGGGTCCTCGCCCGCGGCGACGACCATCTCGGTGCCGATGAACTCGGGCTGCTGGTTGTCGGGCGGCAGCACGTTGATCGGGATGCTCAGCGTGGCCTTGCGCCCCTCGGGGTCGTCGGGCCCGGTGCCGTCGGTGACCTCGAAGGTGAGCGCGTCCTGCCCGAAGTAGCCGTCGGCCGAGGTGTAGACCAGCGTGGTCTCGTCCTGCACGAGGTCAGCGCCGTTCGCGTGCACGGCGCTCACGCGGGCGTGCTCGGTGATGCGGGCCGTGCCGCCGCCGGCGACCGTCACGTAGTCGGCGAGCGGCACTTCCTTGGTCTCGCCGCTCATGACCTCGAGCGGCTCGGTGGAGTCGAGGATCGGGCGCAGGTCGGACTCGGCCGGCACGAAGATGAACGCGGATGCCTCGAGGCCGTCCTGGTCGGTGAGGGTGTAACGGATGAGCTGGAGCTCTTCCGTGACGGTGACCCGCACCATCCCGTTCTCCAGCTGCGTCGCGCCCTCACCGAGGGTCACCTCGAGCCGATCGGTGGTGCCGTCGGGGTCTTCATCGTTCGCGAGGATGTCGATGTCGGCATCCATCGTCCCCTCGGTGAGGTCGGTGGGCCGCACGCGGTCGTCGCGGGCGATCGGCGCCTGCAGCGGCACGTCGTCGTCGACCGTGATCTGCAGCGCGGCGGTCGCGGTCGCGCCGCGGGTGTCGCGGATCGTGTACTGCAGCGAGGTCTCGAGCGGACGATCCGGCGCCTGCACGAGCACGCGATCGCCCGAGACGCGCGCTTCGATGCCCGTCTCGGTGGGCACCTCGAGGCCGTCTTCGACCAGCACGATCTTGTCGCCCTCGGGGTCGGAGTCGTTCTCCATCACGGGCACGGCGATCTCACGACCGGGTCGCACGACGACGGCATCCTTCACCGCATACGGCGCCTGGTTGACCTTCTCGGCGGGGGCGATGCCGACGCGGATCGTCGCGATGCCCTCCTTGCCGAGGCGATCGCGCACGCGGTACTTGAACACGTCGACACCGGCCGAGCCGTCGAAGGCCTCGTAGGTGAAGTAGTTCTGCGCGGTCTCGGTGATGCGGCCCTTGGTCGGGTTGGAGGCGATGTCGATCAGCTCGACCGAGTCGCCGTCGGCGTCGATGCCGTCGAGCGGCACCGCGATGTTGGCGGTCGACCCGGCGAGCACCCGCGCCACGAGGTCCTGCGGGCGCGGAGCGGCGTTCGTCTCCTCGTCGACCGGCAGGATCTGGATGGTGACGTAGCCGGCATCCTTCTGTTGACGTGAATCGACGGCTTCGTAGGTCAGGTAGACCGTCTTCGCGACCGGGCCGGCCTTGAAGCGCACCGTGTCCTGCGACACGAAGGCCTCGCCGTCCTCGGGATCGACGAGCGGCTCGACGAGCTCGGGCACGACGTGCAGCACGTCGTCATTCGGGTGGGTGTCATTGTCGAGCACCGGAATCGTGACGACGTCACCCGCGCGCACGGTCGCGGTGTCATCGTTCACGACGGGTTGGAGCAACTTGTCGGGCGCCGGGATCGGGATGACCACGACCTCACCCTCGGCCGACTTCGAGCCGTTCGAGATGCGATACGTGATGCGCGCCTGATCGGTCAGCGCACCCTGGTCGGTGATGCGCAACGTCTCGTGGTTGATGACCGACACAGAGATGCCGGAGTCCTCCTCGATCGACACCGACTGCACGACGAGGATGCCGCCCGCGGGGTCGACGTCGTTCGCGAGCACACCCACGAGCACGTCGCCACCGGTGGGCAGAAGTGCGACGTCGCGCACGGCGACCGGGGGCAGATCGGTCTCGGTCGCCTCGAGCACGTCGACGCGCACGATGCCCTCGCCGTTCTCGGGACCGGCCGTCGCAAGGTACAGCACGTAGTAGGTGTCGGCCTTGTCGGCGCTGAAGGTGAACGTCTTGTTCGGGGCGTCGGGCAGCACGGTGGCGCCGGTCACCTCGCTCACGCGACCGAGGCGCAGTGGCTCGCGGCCCGAACTGGTGTCGTTCGCGAGCGGGGCGATCGTGACCTGCTCGCCGACGCGGGTCACCACGTGATCGGCGTTCGTCTTCGGTTTCGTCGATCCCTCGGGGCGCACGTCGAGGGTGAGGGATGCCGTCGCGCTCTCGCCGTAGCCGTCGGCGACCGTGACCTGCACCTCCTTGCGGCCCTGCAGGCTCGCGGTGGCCTTGTAGGTGATCTGGCCGTCGGTGCTGAAGTCGACCTCGTCACCGGGAGCGGGGACGACGTCCTTCAGATAGACGTCGTCGCCTTCGGGATCGATCCAGTCCGGGAGGATGTTGTACGAGACCGTGCCGCCGGTCTCGATCGTGAGGCTCGTCTTGCGCTTGGGCACGGGAGCGGTGTTGATGCTCTCGTCGTAAACCGTGAGGGTGACGGTCGCCGTGTCCTTGCCGTCCCGACCGTCGTCGGCCTCGTAGGTGAAGGTCGCCGAGCCCTTCGCATCCTCTGCGACGGCGATCTGCAGCGAACCGCCGTTCTGCACCTGCTGGATCTCTCCGATCGACGGCTGCGCCTCGACCAGCGTGGCGACCAGCACGTCGCCGTCGGGGTCGTTGTCGTTATCGAGCACCGGGAGCATGGTCGTGACACCGGGGCGCACGCCGAACGAGTCGTCCTCGGCGATCGGAGGGGTGTTCTCCTCCTTGCGCTCGGGCAGAGTCGTCTCGACGGTCTCCTCGGTGGAGTCGTCCTCGTTCTCGGTCTCGCCCTCGGGCGGGGTGAGGTCGTTCCAGTTATCGACGCGCTGCAGGCTCTCGTCGGCCAGCCAGGCCGCACCGCCGACGGCGTCGTTGAGGATGATGACGTCGCGGTTCACGCGGAACACCAGGCTCTGCGACTCCTCGGCGCCCTCGACCGTCGCATTGACGTCGTTGGTGCTGCCGGGGCATTCGCGGATGAACGTCGCCGTCCCCGCCCAGGCGCCGTACGTGCAGCCGCGCAGCCAGACCGGCGCGGTGGGAGTTCCGGTGCCCCCGGCCTGGGTCGTGCTCGGCTCGCTGCCGTCGAAGGGCAGACGCACCAGGGCATCCGGGGTGGCGATGGCGACGGCATCCGTCTCGGCGGATGCCTGCTGCAGCACCGCCTCGTTCGCCCCGGGGAGTTCGGCGCGGAAGCCGCCGGGAGAGGTGACGATGCCGGCTGCGGCGTCGAGCACGACCGGGGTCGTGCCGACCACGGTGATGGTGGGCCGTGCGGAGGTGTCGATCTCGCCGACGGACGCGGCCGAGGGGGCGCCCGCCTCGCCCTCGGCGTCGACGGGGACCGTGACGACCTCGCCCCGCTCGGCCGAGAGACCGTAGACGGTTCCGTCGGTACCGACCGCGACGTCGGCGTCGGCGCCGAGCTCGGCGACCGGGTCCTGCACCTCGGGTTCGAACCCGGGCACGCCCTGCACGGGGACGACCCACAGCTCGCCCGTCTTCTGATCGAGGATCGCGGTGGTGCGGTTGCCGAGGGCGACCTTCGAGGCGGCGGGGATCGCGGCCGAATCGCCGAGGGCGACGCGGGCGGGATCGACCGCGGTCATCGTGGAGGCGCTCTCGTCGACGACGAGGATGTTCGTGGCATCCTGCAGGATGTCGTAGTTCTCACCCGTCGTGCGCAGCCCGCCGTCGAGCACCGTGGACTCGTGGTTGAAGTGGCCGACCAGCAGGCTCGACGTCTTGGTGATCCAGACACCGCCGTCGTTCAGGTCGACCTTGGTGGTCGGGAAGCCTTCGTAGGTGAAGGCCATGGTGGTGATCGCGATCACACCGACGGTGACGCCGGCGGCGGACGCCAGCGTCTTCGGTCGCGCGCGCATCCAGGACAGCGCCTTCATTCCGTGTTCCCCCCACAGGTCCGTGCTCGACTGGGGCCGAACGGCCTCGGGCCGCTCGGCGCACCTGATCATCCTAACCGCGCGCTGGAATACCGCCGCATGGGGAGAGTTCCCCATGCGGTTCGGTACGTGTCAGGCGAAGCGTCGCGGCGTCAGGCGAAGACGACGAAGCCGAGCGTCACGAGCCCCGCGACCGACACCGCGCAAGCACCGACGAAGGCGAGGAGCGCCGTGCGACTGCGGCGCACTCCCTGCCGCGCCACGGATGGGAGCCCCGGGTCCTCGATGCGGGTCGGTGCCGGACCGCCGCCGACCGCGGGCGGGGCCTTCGGCACGAGGGGAGCCGGGCGGGGCTTGTAGATCGCCGGCGGCTCGGGCTCGGTGGGGCGCTCGAACGAGACCGGTCCCCGAGGGATCGTCGCATCGAGGTCGGACGGATCATCGAACACCGTGGTCCGCCGGCGACGCAGGCCGCGCCGGGGACGCACGATCGTCTCCTCCAGACCCGACGGCGCGACGGCAGCGCCGCCCGAGCGATCGACGACGACCGTCGACTCGTCCGGCTCGAACGATGCCGGGCGGGCGCGGTCGACCACGACGGTCGCCTCGTGGTCATCGTCCGACGATGTGTCGCGGGTACGGTCGACGACGATGGTCGCCTCGTCGATGTCGGATGCCGCGGGGCGGGAGCGCCCGACGAGCACCGTCGCCTCGTTGTCTTCCTCGACGTGCGCCCCGGCATCCGTCTGCGACGACGCCGGCTGCGACTCGGCATCCGCCTGCACGGCATCCGCCTGCACGGCATCCGCCTGCACGGACTCCGCCTGCTCGACCGCGCGACGACGGTCGCGTCGCGTGACGATGACGGTCTCCTCGTCGATGCTCTCGTCGGTCATCGCGCGCGCACCGGGATCGTCGTGCCCTCGAGCATCGAATCGGTGCCGACCGACACCGCCAACCGGCCGGCCGTGTCGTCGTCACGGCCGGCGCGCAGGCCGCCGGCGACGACGTCGATCACGACGACCGAGACGTTGTCGCGTCCGCCCGCCTGCAGCGCCCGGCGCACCAGAGCGGATGCCGCGGTCTCCGGGCGTCCGCACATCGTGAGGGTGGCGCGGATCGCCTCGTCGCTCACCTCGCCGCTGAGACCGTCGGAGCAGAGCAGCAGGCGCTCGCCGTCGATCACCGGGAGGAGCCAGCTGTCGGCCTCGCTGTCGGCCGCGCCGATCGCGCGGGTGATGATGTTGCGCTGCGCGAAGGTCGCGAGGTCTTCGGGACGCATCTCGCCCGCGTCGACCATCTCCTGGCCGAGCGAGTGATCGATCGTCAGCTGCACGAGATCGTTGGCGTGATGGCGGTAGACCCGCGAGTCGCCGACGTTGAAGACGAGCCAGTGCGGCAGTCCTTCGTGCTCGACCAGGGCCACGCCCGAGACCGTGCTGCCGGCTCCCTGCTTGTGCGCGGCGGCGATCGACTCGACCACGGCGGTCGCGCGTCCCAGCGCCAGACGCACGTCATCGATCGTGACGGCGGTGCCCCGGAGTGGCTCGAAGGCGGCGACCACCGCGGCGCTCGCCCGGTCGCCGGCCTCGTGCCCGCCCATGCCGTCGGCCACGAGGAACACGGGGGCCGCGGTGAGCAGGGAGTCCTCGTTCGCGGCGCGCTTGAGACCGGTGTCGGTCAGTGACGCGACATTGAGGACGACCTGTTCGACGGTCACGAATCGCGCTCCGCGATCACGTGCATCCCGACCTCGCCGAGGATGAAGCGTCCGGTTCCGACCACGCTCTCGCCCGGGTCGAGCAGCACCTCGGTGCCGTCCTCGGCCACCACGACGACGCCGTTGGTCGCGTGCAGATCGGTCAGCCGCCACTCGTCATCGGTGACGACGAGTCGCGCGTGGGTCTTCGAGAGGGTGCGGGTCGCATCGGTGATCGACAGACGCTGCTCGCCCGGATCGCCCACCGGGTTGCGTCCGATCACGACGCTCGCGCCCGAGAGCGCGAAGCTGCGGCCATCGTCGAGCACGAGTGAGCGACGCACTCCGCGCTTGCGTGCCACGACGACGGTCGCCTCGAGGTCGTCGTCGACGGCGACCTGGCGGGGCTTGATGATCGTCTGTGCGAGGTCGTCGGCGAGCAGGTCGTCGGACTCGGCGTCGTGCGCGAGCAGAGCCTCCGCCGCCGACGTCTCGGTCGGCGCGGCGGGAGCGACCGGAGGCGTGGCGATCAGGGGGACGGGACGGATTCCGGGTGCCGGGGTCTCCGTCACGGGCGGCACCGTCGCGGCCGGAGCGGCCGGGGGCGCCGGGGGCGTGAAGACGGGCGGGGTCGGGGCGAAGGCGGGCGGCAGCGGGAACTCCTCGGCGGGACCCGCGGGTGCGGCCGGAGCGGCGAGAGGCACCGGGGCGGCGGCCGGAGCGGGCGGAGCGGCCGGCGGCGCGGCCGGAGCGGAGACGACCGGCGGCTGCGGAGCGGGTGCCGTGGGCGGAGCAAAGGACGGAGCCGGCGGCTGCGGGGCGGGGGCAGGCGGCTGCGGCGCGGCCACGGAAGGCGCGGCCTCGGAAGGCTCGGGCGCGGAAGACTCGGGCGCGGAAGACTGCGGAACCGGAGCCTGCGGCGCAGACGCGGGAGCCTGCGGGGCAGGGGCGAACGCCTGCCACTCGGCCGGGATCCCGGCGTTCCCGGCGGGCGGGACGGATGCCTCCGACCCGGCGTTCGTCGAGCGCGGGGCCGGGATGAATCCCCCCGACGGAGCCGCTCCGGCGTGTGCCGAAGCGGGGCGCTGCGGCGCGAAGGCCGGGAGCGCATAGTCGCGGGTGTCTCCGGTGGTCGGCTCGAGCAGCGGCTGCGGGGTGCGGCGCGGGCCCGGCTGCAGAGCCGCGAGGCGGTCGCCCTCCGGGTACGGCGGCGCCCCGGCGGCGAGGATCGTCGCCCACACGGGCGGCAGCAGGATCGCGAGCACCGTCGACCCGGCGCCGCGACCGAACTGCTGGTTGATCCGATGCGTCGCGATCACCTTGAGATAGATGCCGTAGATCTGCACGATCGGGATCAGGTAGAACACGACCTTCCAGGCGGCGACGCCTCCGCGCGCGAGGATCTCGGCCTCGTTGAGGATGGGCACCCAGCCCTTCCACGCCTCTCCCCCGAGCCGCGGGAACAGGCGCGACAGCGCCACCGCGTACCAGACGTAGATGCCGAGGCCGAGGAGCAGGCCGACACCCCATCCGATGAGGAGCATCGAGAGCAGTCCGGACTCTGCTGACGGTGTCATAGGGTCTCCTTCTGCCGGTCGTGGGGCGAACCGGCTACTGCGAGCGTACCGATCACCGGACGGCGACCCGCGAAACGAGGACCGCTCGTCGGCCTCGCCCGGCTCAGCAACGAGGTGAGGCGCACCCGCGCGACCAGCCGCCGCCACCGGCTGTCGGCCGTCGACAGCGCGGCTCGTTCGTCGTCGACGATCTGCCAGGCGGCGACGGCATCCGCATCGGTGGGCGGATGCCCCGCGAAGATGCCGCGGTCGACGAGCACCGCGAGCCGCACAGCGGCCGAGCGATCGGTCGACCGGGCGCGCTGCACGCGCGTGCCCTGGGTCTGCAGGGCGACGTCGTGATCGGTGTACAGGTCGACGAGCTCTTCCCAGGCGCCCGCGAGCCGCACCTCGGGATCACCGGCGTCGCGCCGTGCGCGTGCCCGGCGGCCCTTCGCGATCAACAGCACCAGCAGGGGAAGCGCCAGGAGCACGAGCGCGAGGACGCCGAGACCGACGGCGCGCAGGATCGGCAGCAGAACGGCCAGGAACTCCGATTCGGGGGCCTCCAGCGGCGGAGCGTCGTCGTTCGAGTCGCTCTGCGCCTGCGGCGGATCGAGCGCCTCCGAGCGCGGCTGCTCCGGCACGGTCGGATGCTCGGGCAACTGCTCGCCCTCGGTGATCGCACTCGGCAGCATCGCGTACTGCGGCGTGACGTCGATCGGCATCCATTCGCCGCCGGTGGACCGCACCTCGACCCAGGCGCTCATGCTCTCGCCCGTGCAGACCTCGGTGCAGGCCGGGATGCCGGGCACCTCCTCGGCGCCCGCGAGACGCGCACCGATGACCACGCGCGACTCGAGGCCCCAGTGCTCGGCGAGCAGCGCGGCGGCCGTCGAGAACTGCTCGTCGTCTCCGATCGCCGACACGAGCAGCTCGGGCGCGGCATCCGACCCGGCCCGCCGCTCCTGCTCGACCATCGCGGTGAAGACCTCTTCGATGCGCGCCGCCGAGTGACCGGCATAGCTCGAGGCGAAGCCGTAGCCCTCCGCCCCGTCGAGTGCGGCGATCCACCCGGCCGACGCGGCGTCGTCGAGCACCGCGTGGCTGAGGTAGCCGCGCGAGCGCAGTCGGTCGATCAGTTCGACGTAGCCGGCGCCGGTGCGCGGCTGCTCCTGCATCTCGGCCCACTCGACCAGCGCGGGGAACGCGTCGGCGTCGAGCGTCGAGTCGCCGCCCTGCAGCGGCGCGATCCCGTCGCCGGTGGCCGGAGCGTCGACGAGCACCGAGTACCGGTCGCCCGGAACCAAGCCGCTCCCCCCGCCCGGAGCATCCGCGATCGTGATGGCCGTGTCGCCGTCGGCGTCGATGTGGAACCCGTCGGCGAGAGCATCCGCCCGTGATCCGGCGAACGCCGGCGCCTCGGCGAGTCCGGCGGGGGTCGGAACCCAGATGCCCCGGTAGGCATCGCCCACCGTGATGTCGAGCGCGATACGACCCTCGCCCGGGCCGGCCGTGCGCGGGAGCCGGCTGAAGCGGTCGTCCTCGGCGATGTGGAAGTCGTTGCCGTCGTAAGCGTCGAGCGTGACGAGACGGACGCGATCGACGGCTCCGGGGTTGCCTTGCACGCCGAACACGGTCTCGTCGAGGCGATCCCCCGCGAACCACGCGCGGTAAGAGCCGAGTGGGCTGGTCTGCTGCTGCACGACGATCATCGGCTCGACCTCGTCGCGCAGCACCGATCGGTCGGTCCAGCCGGCGGCGACGGGGGCCGCCGCGACGCCGGCGACGAGCGCGACGACCACGAGCGCGCCCGCGAGCAGGTGCCGGCGGATGCTGAGCCACACCGGTGCCGCCCGGCGCGAGACGCCGGTCGCCGCGACGATGCGCAGCGCCTGCGCCCGCTCGATGCGCGCCCGGCCGATCACCCAGACCAGGGCGGCGGCGAACACCCCCACCCCGATGAGCCACTCGCGCGGAGCGGGCACCTCGATGCCGAAGACGACGACCGGCGAACTCGTCGCGCTCAACCCGAAGGCCACTCCGAAGACGCTCATCGCGGCGACGACCGGGACCGCCGCCAGGGCACGACGCCCGGGATGGAGGGCGAGGAAGGTCGCGAGGAATCCGCCGAACAGCATCACGACGAGGAACGGGATGAGCACCGCCTGGTACTCGCCGAGCGGCGGGGCCAGGGTCAGCATCTGCTTCCAGCCGAGCACGACGCCGAACACGGCGTCGCGCAGGCCGCCGAGGAACGCGGGCACCGACGACAGCGCCGAGGGGATCGCCAGGGGGACGGCGACGATCAGGTACATCGCCACGGCCGCGAGCGCGGCGAGCAGAGCGCCCCAGCGCAGCATCCGCGCGAGGACCGCCACCCCCATCCCGAGCAGGCCGCCGGCGACACCGACGACGAGCGCGCGCGGCGACTCGTACACCGGCCAGGCGGCGGCCGTCGCGAGCGCGATGCCGACCGCCACGAAACCGAGCGCCCAGAACGTGAGGGCCGAGAACCGGAGTGCGGGGCCGTTCGCACCCCGGAGAGGCGTGCGCGTGCCGCTCATCGGAGCGCTCCTCGGGCCAGCATCTGCGGCAGATCGCCGAGCGCTCCGAGGGTCATGACCGACAGCTCGCGGGCCGTGCGCATCGTGGGCTGCTCGCCGAGCTCGCTGCGCACGGCGACGGCGTCGACCTGGGCGGGCAGCTTCACCGCGGCGTGCCGCAGTCGCTCGAGCGGTGTGCGCGATCCGGTGAGCAGGAAGCCGATCGAGAGGTCGGGGTAAGACTGCACCGTCAGCGCTGCCACGGCCTCGAGGCGCATGACCCGGTCGGACGCGTCGAGGGTCGAGGTCGCGTCGAGCATCGCCTTCGGGGTGACGGTCGGAAGGGTGCGGATCGACAGCACCTCGGTGCGACTGTGCTCGGGGATCTCGTTGCTCACCGAGAACAGCACGTCGCGGCCGTCGCGCACGCCCTGCAGCGCGAGGGATGCCGCGGCGCTCACCGTGTTCTCGAACTCGTCGTCGCTGTCGTACGACTCGGCGTCGAGGTCGAGGATGATCGCGATGCGGGCGTGCCGGGACTCCTCGTACTGCCGCACCATGAGCGTGCCGGTCTTGGCGGTCGACTTCCAGTGCACGTGGCGCTGCGAGTCACCCACGACGTATTCGCGCACGGCGTGGAACGACAGGTCGGCGTCGACGAGCGTCGTGCTGGGGGTGCCGTCGAGGTCGCGGATGAGCCCCGCACTGGTGCTCGGGATGCGCACGGTGACCGGGTGCACGTGGATGCGCTGCACCTCGGGCCAGCGCATCTCGCGGCGGAGGATGCCGATCGGGTCGCCACGCGTGATCGTCATCGGCCCGACGTCGATCACGCCGCGACGGTGCGCCGCGATCGTGAGCTCTTCGCGGTGGTGCCCGTCGGGGCGCAGCAGCGGCACGTGCGCCTCGACCAGGCCCTCGCCGACCGGAACGTCGACCACGCCGGGCAGCGACAGGCGGCTGCCGTTGTTGCGCACGTCGAGCGTCGCGCCGATCTCAGCCCCCGCGACCACACGATCACGGTCGAGAGCGAGGTGGATGCGGTAGTCGTGCGCGCCCAGCACGAAGGGCACGCACACGATCAGGAGCACCAGCGCGATCGCGGCCACGGCCCACGCCTCGACCCAGCCGAAGAGCAGCCCCGCGACGACGCCGAGCACCAGGGCCGCGGCCACGAGCATGCCCGCGGCCGTCACCGTCTCGCGCACCCAGCCGGCCGTGCGGCGACCGACGCGAGTCACGGTGCGAGCCGCTCGGCGCATGCCGAACACCGCTCCCCGCACGGGGCCGCGGCGCGTACGCGAGTACCGCGTCACCGTCGCCGTGCGCGTCGAGGTCGACGTGCCGGCGGTGGTGCGGGTCAGGCGCGATTCGGTGTTGAAGCTCACGCAGTGCCGTTCTCGCGCGGGGGTTCGACGTCGAGCAGGATCTGGCCGACCACGGCGACCGCGGTCACGCCGTCGAACTCGGCCTCGGGCTCGAGCACGAGTCGGTGCGCCAGAGCGACGACGGCGAGCTCGCGCACGTCGTCGGGGGTGGCGTAGGTGCGACCGTTCTTCGCGGCCCAGGTCATCACGAGCCGCGACAGCGCGATCGCGCCGCGCACGCTGGCACCCAGACGCACCTCGGATGCCCGGCGCGTGGCGTCGACGATGCGCATGATGTAGTCCGAGACGAGCGGGTTCACGTACACGCCGCGCGCCATCTCGGTCATCGTCAGGATGGTGTCGGTGCCGACGATGCCGTCGAGCACGCGGGTCGGCTGCGCCGCACCCTGCAGGATGCGCATGGTCGCCGCGTCATCGGGGTAGCCGATCGAGGTCTTGATCATGAAGCGGTCGAGCTGCGCCTCGGGCAGACGGTATGTGCCGCCCTGCTCGATGGGGTTCTGCGTCGCCATCACGAGGAACGGCGAGCCGACCGGGCGGGTGACGCCGTCGACCGTGACGGTGCCCTCCTCCATGACCTCGAGCAGCGCGGACTGCGTCTTGGGGCTCGCGCGGTTGATCTCGTCGGCGAGCACGATGTTCGCGAACACCGGACCCGCGTGGAACTCGAACGTGCCCTCCTTCTGGTCGTACACGGTGATGCCCGTGACGTCGCCGGGGAGCAGGTCGGGGGTGAACTGGATGCGCGTGCTCGTGCCCGAGATGGTCTGGCCGATGGCCCGGGCGAGCGCGGTCTTGCCGGTGCCCGGGTAGTCCTCGAGCAGCACGTGCCCCCCGCTGATGCCCGCCGCGAGCACCAGCTCGACGATGTGGCGCTTGCCGAGCACGACCTGCTCGACGTTGCCGGTGAGGATCGAGAACGTCTCGGCGAACCAGGCGGCCTGTTCGGGGGCGATGGTCACGGGTGCAGCGGAGGAAGCAGGCATAGGAGCAACAGTATTCTTCTCGATGGTCTCGGACGGGTCAGGGGCAGGGGGCGGGGACGCGGTGCGTGATGGCATCCAGCTGCCCGTACGCACCTGTCCAGGTGAGGGTGATGTCATAGGCGCCCTCGGGCGCCGCGGGGTCGACCGCCACCGCGGCGGGAGGCAGATGCGACCCGCTCGCCGCGCCCGAGACGCTCACGACGTCGGCGATGTTCTCGGGCAGGCATTCGCGGAACTGGACGTTGACGATCATGGGCACGGTTTGGGCGGTGATCTGCACCGGTGCCGAGCAGTACCCCGTCACGAACGTGTGGCATGCCTGTGCGAGCACCTGGGCGGGTGCGGTGTCGGCGGTCAACGAGAACTCCGAGCGCCACGTGCCGTAGACGTTGTACTGTGCCGCGAACCCGTCGCGCACCGAGATCGACGGTCCGCGTTCGAGCGGGTAGGAGTACGAGTTTCCGCTCTGGTTCGGCGTCGTCGCGACGCGATAGCTCGTGTCGCCTCCGGGGCCCTCGACCGACGTGAAGGTGAACACCTGTGTGGCAGAGGTCTCGCTGACGCCGTAGCCGTTCGAGGCGCATGCCTTGACGTTGTACAGCTGGTACTCGACCAGCCCGTCCAACGAGGGAGAGGGGGATTGCTTCTCGGCTCCCGACACCCGGAGTTCCCCGCTGGGGCCGGCCGTGCACGAGACGGTGCCGGAGCGCCACGCGACGTAGGTCACGTTCACGCCGAGCGCGCTGCCGTTCGCCTGTGCTGCTCCGGTGCCAGGAGAGGCGATGCTGATCGAGGTGTTGGACGACGGCCTGGCATCCGTGTGCGACGGATCGAAGAACACAGTTCCCGCCACCGTCGCCTGCGTGGTGAACGCGCCACCCTCGTTGCCCGCGTTGCCGGTCGGCGGCTGGAACTGGCTGATCGGCACGATCGTGAGCGTCTGCGCACCCGGAGCGAGCGTGATCTGGGCCGCCGTCGTTCCGCCCGTGCGATCGATGACCTGCCCCGTCTCCTCGACGCGGAACGAGCGCGCGTCATCGGGGGCATCGATCGAGAGGCTCACGACACCCTGTGTCCGGCTGGTCGTGCCGGCCACATACACCGGCGTCGCCGTCGCGTTCGACACCGTCGGTGCCGCGTACGCCCAGCTGGTGTGCGCGGAGGTCGGAGCCGATGCACCGACGGAGTTGACCGCGGATGCCGTGAACGCATGCGGTTCGCCGTTGACCAGGCCGTTCACCGTGCAGCGGTACAGGCCGCCACCGGCCGGCCCGCACGAGGCGTTCGCGGCCGCGCCGTCCTGCTGGATCGTCACGCCGGTCACCGAGGGGTGCGCGCGTCCGGCCTCACCGAGCGGCACCTCGAGCACGACGGTCGAGCGCGTGTACCCGACGGTCGTGACGCTCGCCGGCGCCTGCGGGTAGCCCTGCAGATCGAGGGTGAGGGTGCCCGTGCCGGTGCGGCCCTGAGCATCCGCCACCACGAACGGCACCACGCACTGCCCGCCGGGAGCCTGCCCGCCGCCGGGCCAGCTCGCGGTGATCGCGCGCTCTCCCGACGCGGCGAGCGTCGCGACGTCGCACCGGGCGCCGGAGCCGAGCGACACCAGCTTCAAGCCGGAGCCCTGCTTGCCCGCGAACGGGTCGTACTCGCCGGCGATGTCGACGACGTCGATCGAGCAACTGGGGCTGGTCACGACGCACTGCTTCGTGAAGGTCGCCCCGCGCGGAGCATCCGGCGGCGCCGCACCGACGACCAGACGCACGGATGCCGCGGCCTCGCCGTACTGCGAGACGGTCACCTCGACGGCCTCGGCGGAGCCGGGCCGCGCGTCGGCGTGCGCCTCGACGGTGAGCGTCGGGCCGTTCTGCGTGACCGTGAACGAGGCGCCGCTGTAGACCGTGCGGAAGTCGAGCGAACGGGCGTCGCCTTCGCGGCCGCCCTCCCAGCTCGCCATGTTCGCGTAGAGGTCGAAGTCCGCGCTCGCGCCCGGCGCGACGGTGTGGGCGATCGACGAGAGCAGCAGTTGCGGCTCGGCGGGACGGATGCTGATGGGCACGTCGATGTACGACCAGCGCTCCTGGCCCTGGAGCCGCACCGGCACGAGGCACGTGTCGGACCAGGGCGACTCGCGGCCGGCGCGATAGGTCGCCTCTCCCCCGCCTGCGGGGAGGCAGACCGCGGCGGCGCGCTGCGTGGTGAACTCGCCCGTTCCGATCTCGACCGCGTCGCTCGCCGCGAGGTCGAGGTAGTCGGCAACGGTGAACGTCGCCTCGGCGTCTTCGTCGACCACGACCGGGGTCGCGCCCGGCGTGATCTGCACCTGCATGTCGTCGAACGCGGGGATGTGCAGGAACCCGTAGGCGACGACGTCGCGTCCGCCCGCGGCGGTGCCCGTGAGCTGGAACGGCACGAGGGTGCCCTCGGCCGGGGCCGCGCCGACGATGCGGTCGCCCTGCACCGAGAAGCCGGGCTGGTCACCCCAGAGGCTGAGCTTCAGCGAGCTCGCGTCGCCCGACGGCCAGCTGACCCGGTCGGTGACGACGTCGATGCCGCGGTCGGCGAGATCGTCGCGGTCGCGCGCGGTGAGCACCGTGTCGGCGACGGTGGGCTGGTCGGTCACGGCGCCATCGGTCACCGAGACGACGATGAGGCCCTGCGCGGTGCTCTGCGTGCGGCTCGACGTCACCGTGTAGAAGTAGGAGTTCGTGCCCGCCACGTCGCCCGCGCGCAGCACGACGCGTCCGTCTTCGAGCGACGTGTCGGGGTCGATCAGCGACTTCAGCCGCTCGTAGAGCGGGTTGCCGGCGACGGGCGGAGCGTTGGGCACCAGTTCGGTGATCTCGAGGTCGCCCTGCGCCGGGTCGAGATCGTTCGCCCGGGGGTCGAGCACGACCGGCGTCGACGACCCGGCCTCGACGCGCACGTAGTCGCTGAAGGTCACCGGGGCCGCATCGTCGATGTCGGCGTCGAGCACGCCGATCCGCACGAGTCCGGTGCCCGTCTCGCCCTGCGGATCGCGCACGGTGTAACGGAAGGTCGCCTGGCCGCCGTCGACGCCTCCGGCCGGAGCGCGGTAGACGATCGAGTCGCCGCGCGCCGAGATCGTGGCCGTGCCGGCGCCCTTGCCGGGCTGATCGATGCCGGCGAGCACGACGCGGTCGCCGTCGCTGTCCATCCCGGTGGCGGGCACCGACAGCGAGACGGTCTGCCCGCTGAGCACCCGACCGGTGAGCGTGGTGGGCGTGGGAGCACGGTTGGTGCCCGGCGGCACGACGGTCACCGTCACGGCGCCGTCGTCGGAGAGGGACGGGTTGCGCTCGAGCGACACCGAGTAGGTGAGCCGGTACGTGCCGGGCGTCGACGGGGCGAGATAGCGGAGCGCGTTGCCGTCGGCGAAGACGAGCTCTCCCGCCTCACCCGAACCGGTCACCTCGGGCTGCACGACGAGGGGTTCGCCCCGCGGTGCGACGTCGTTGGCGGTCACGTTGATGCGGGTGAGCGACCCCGCCCGCACGGTGATCGCGTCGGGGAAGACGATCGGGCGGGTGACGGTCGACGGCGGCGTGAGGAAGACGGTGACCGTTCCCTCGACGGCCGCACCCGAGCCGTCGGCGACGGTGACGCGTGCACGGCCGATCACGCCCGGCTCGCCGTCGTCGGTCGTGCCGTTGACGCGGATGCTCTCGTTGTTGACGACGCGCACGCTCAACTGGGGCGACGAGCTCTCGGCTCCCGAGAGCATGAGCACGCGGCCCGTCGTGTTCTGCACGGCACTGAGCACGTCGACCGTGGTGTCCTCGCCCTCGCGCACGAAAGCGGTGAGCGGAGCCATCGCGAGGGGAGCCGCCCCGTCGACCGCCGTGATGCGGATCACGGCCGACTGCTCGGCCTGCGTCGTGGCATCCTGCGCGGTGTACGTCACGACGTACTGACCGGGCTCGGCGACCGTGAGCTCGACGTCGCCGGAGGCGAGGTTCGGCGCGACCTCGAGGCCCGCCGCCGTCGCCGCCGTCTGCACGGCGTCGACCAGGCGGTACGACCCGGAGCCCCCGGAGAGGTGATCGGAGATGCGGATCGACTGGGGCTCCCCCACCCGCGCGGTCAGCGCGACCGGCGAGGCGAGGAGCGCGGGGCTGCCGGTGACCTGCACGTCGAGGTTCTTCTCGGCGCGCGCACCGTGCACGTCTTCGACCACGACGGTCACGGGGATGACGGCATCCGAGGCGTTCGGGTCGGTGTGACGGATCGCGACCCGACCGTCGGCCATGGGAACGACCATCACGGGGGCGGCGGAGTCGGTCTCGTAGGCGTCGACGAGCACGAAGGGATCGCCCTCGGGGTCGACCCATCCCGACAGCGCCGAGACGACCGTGCTGCCGCCCGGAAGCAGCTGCGGTGTCGGCCACTCCTGCTGGCACGCGTCGACACCGCACCAGACCGGGGCGGAGTTCACCCCGGGATCGACGACGGTGAGCGTGACGGTGGCGGGCGGCGACACCGCGGCCCCGTCGGTCACGGCGTACGTGAAGGAGGCCTGTCCGCTCGTCGCGGTCATGTCGACGACGAGCGACTGTCCGTCGGACACGAGCGACAGCCGACCGAAGCCGTCGTCGCCGAGTCCCGCCGACACCGACTCGGGGTCGATCGTCAGGACGTCCTTCTTGTTCGGATCGTGGTCGTTGAGAAGCACGGGCAGGATGACCTGCTCGCCGGCCCGCACGCCGAACGAGTCGTCGACGGCGACGGGCGGCATCTGCTCCGCCACGTCCTCGACGATGATCGTGCCCTCCTGCTGCTCGGTGTCGTCGTCGATCGCCCACTGCTCGAGCGGGATGAGCACGCCGTCCGGTGCCGTCCAGAGCAGACCGGTGCCGATCTCGCTGAGCACCACGCGGTCGCCGTTGCCCTGGAAGACGGGTTCGATGGTCGCGGACTCGAGCGCATCGTCGGGGACGGACAGCGACGTGGTCTCGCCGCCGGCCCACAGGGTGCCGGACCCGGTGTCGAGCCAAGCGCCGTAGGTCGTCGTGCCGACCACGACAGGGCGCGCGGGGACGCCGGATGCTTCGGCGATACGCTCTGCGTCGCCCGAGGCGAGCGCCACCGAGACGAGACCGTCGGAGTCCGCGACGACGACGTCGTCACCGGATGCCGCGCCCGCCTGCAGTCGTGCGCCCTCGGCGACGTCGATCGTGATCGGGGCGTCGGCGCCCGACGTCCAGAGTCGCCCTTCCGCGGCCTGGAGCATCGCCCAGCGATCGCCGACCACGGTGAGCTCGAGACCGTCACCGCCCTCGGGGGCGTCGGACACCTCGGCGCCGTCACCGAGGAAGCGGTGCTCATCGATGTCGAACCGGCGCACCGCGCCCTCTTCGGCCGAGTAGAGCGCGAGCACGCCCTCGGGCGAGAGGCCGATCGCATCGGCCGTGTACGACGGCGGGTCCTCGCCCTCCTCGACCTCGACCGCGGCGAAGGGGTCGACCAGAGCCGTGCCTGCCCCCGCGTCGAGAGTGGTGACCGAGACCTGTCCGGTGTCGGTGCGATAGGCCGCGTACGGCCCGGCCGACACGATCTCGCGGGTTCCGGCCGGGGTCGGCTCGGAGGCGAGAGGAGTGCCCTCGTCGCCGGCATCCGCGATCAGGTCTCCGGGGCTCGCGGGATCGAGGTCCCAGCGCTGACGGTTGCCCTGCGCGTAGAGCACGGCCGAGGAACCGCTCTGCCACACGGCTTCGGGATCGTCGACGTTGCGCACCGTGTCGATCTCGGCGAGGTCGGTGTTGACCCGTGCGTACTGGCCGCTGTCGCGCATGACCCAGACGGCCGATTCCAGACGGGGCACCTCCTGCGACTGGTAGCCCTGCGCCGTGACGGCGAGGGTGACGACCACGGCGAGAGCCGCGACGCCCGAGATCGCGGCGATGACGCGCCCGCGGGAGCGGGGCTTCGTCGCGGTGCGGTCGCGTTCGCCGATCGCCATCACAGGACCCCGGTGAGGAAGAGGATGCCGACGCCGACGCCCGCGATCACGACAGCGCCCACGAGCGCGCCGATCACTCCGGCGACGAGCGGAGAACGCGACGGGGCCCGGGTCGCGACCGGCAGGTCGTCGCGGTCACGGGCAGCGCCCTGCTGCTTCGCGGCGCGTGCGGCGCGACGGGAGTCGGGAGCGACGGTGGTGACGACGGGGCCGCGGGGCGCGGCATCCGAGAAACTGACCGGCGAGGCCGCGGCCCACTCGGCGGATGCCGCCTCGAAGGCGGTGGGCGCGATGCCGAGCTCGTACTGCGCATGACGCAGACGGTCGGCGAACGCGGCCATGCTCGGGAACCGGCGCGCCGGATCCTTCTCCATCGCCGTGGCGAGGATCTCGTCGATGACCTTCGGCATGCCCGCGATCGGCAGCGGTGTGTACTTGGCCTTCACGATGCGCTGCGTGAGCAGCTCACGCGTGTTCGACGCACGGTCGTCGCGCTCGAAGGGGCTGCGGCTGGAAAGGAGGGTGTACAGCGTCGCCCCGAGGCTCCAGACCTCGCTGGGTACCGAGCCCGACACCTTCTCCTGCAGCACCTCGGGGGCGCTCCACGGGATCGACATCGCGATGGTCTCGGAGTCGCCCTCGTCGAGCACCGCGGCCGCGATGCCGAAGTCGGCGAGCACCGGCGCACCGAGCGAGTTGATGAGCACGTTCGAGGGCTTGATGTCGCGATGCAGCAGCCCCGCCCGGTGCACGGTCTCGAGCGCGCCGGCGATGCGCACGCCGATATCGAGCACCTCGGCGAGCGGCAGCGGTGCCTTCTTGTAGCGGGCGCTCATCGTGTCGGGGCAGTACTCCATCGCGAAGTACGGGCGCCCGTCCGACGAGATCGACGCCTGATAGATCGTGACGATCGACGGATGCGCGCTGAGGCGGGCGGAGATGTCGGCCTCGACGTTGAACGCGCGCAGCACGTCGGAGTTCACGGCATCCGCCAGCAGCACCTTCACCGCGGCGACGCGGCGGGGCATGTCCTGCTCGTAGAGGAAGACGTCGGCGAATCCACCGGAGCCCAGCGGGCGCACGTAGCTGTAGCCCGACAGCACCGGAGGCGTGGAGGCAATCCGCTTCGCCACTCGCCCTCCCCCGGGAATTGTCATCGACGGGGGTCGCATCGAAAGCGCCGCGGCACGAGCGCACCGCGGGTTCCCCCGCGCACGAGTATAACCGCGACCGGCGACGCGCTCAGGCGCGCCAGCATCCCTCGATGTGATCGTCGACCATTCCCGCCGACTGCATCAGCGCGTACATGGTCGTCGCGCCGACGAAGCGGAACCCCCGCTTGCGCAGTTCCTTGCTCATCGCGGTCGACTCCGCGGTCACCGCCGGCACATCGGCGAACGACGCCGGGCGCGTGTCGGATGCCGGCGGCGCGAACGACCACATCAGCTCGTCGAGCTCGCCCTCGGCCATGTCGCGCACGAGCTGCGCATTGCCGATCGTCGCCAGGATCTTCGCCCGGTTGCGGATGATGCCGGCGTCGCCCATCAGGCGCTCGACGTCGTCGTCGCCGAACTCCGCGACGACCGCCGGGTCGAACCCTGCGAACACCTCGCGGAATCGCGGGCGCTTGCGCAGGATCGTGATCCACGACAGACCGGCCTGGAAGCCCTCGAGCGCCATCTTCTCGAAGAGGGCCCGATTGCCGTGCAACGGGGTGCCCCACTCCTCGTCGTGATAGCGGCGGTACTCGGCGTCGTCACCCACCCAGCCGCAGCGCGCGCGTTCGTCGGGACCGGTGATCAACGAGTTCATGCCCCCACGCTAGCGGCGGGCACCGACACGGCCCCTCGCGGTGGGGCGCTTCGACAGGCTCAGCGACCCAAAGCACTGGGTCCCTGAGCTTGTCGAAGGGCCCACCCCGCGGACCTCAGGCGGCGAAGGTGGAGGCGTCGATCACGAAGCGGTAGCGCACGTCCGACGCGAGCACGCGCTCGTAGGCGGCGTTGATGTCGGATGCCGGGATCACCTCGATCTCGGCGGCGATGCCCTTCTCGGCGCAGAAGTCGAGCATCTCCTGCGTCTCGCGGATGCCGCCGATGTTGGAGCCGGAGATCGACTTGCGTCCGCCGATGAGCGATCCGACGAACAGGGGAAGCGCATCGGACGGCATCCCCACGCACACCATCGCCCCGTCGACGTCGAGCATTCCCAGGTACGATCGCAGATCGATCGGCGCGCTGACCGTATTGAGGATCATGTCGAACGAGCCGCGCAGCGAGCGGAACGTGTCGTCGTCGCTCGTCGCGTAATAGTGGTCGGCGCCCAGGCGCAGACCGTCGTCCTTCTTGCTCAGCGTCTGGGAGAGAACGGTGACCTCCGCTCCGAGCGCGTGAGCGATCTGCACGCCCATGTGGCCGAGCCCGCCGAGACCCACGACCGCCACCCGCGAATCCGGCCCGACCTCCGCGTGCCGCAGGGGCGAGTAGGTCGTGATGCCCGCGCACAGCAGGGGCGCGGCGACATCGAGCGCGAGCGCATCCGGGATCCTCACGACGAAGCCCTCCGTCACGACGACCTTCTCGGAGTAGCCGCCCTGCGTGATCGTGCCGTCGCGGTCGACGCTGCCGTAGGTGAAGACGGCGCCGTTGCGGCAGAACTGCTCCTCGCCGCGCCGGCACTGGTCGCACTCCCCACAGGAGTTGACCATGCAGCCGACACCGACGCGGTCGCCGACCGCGTGCTTCGTGACCTCGGCACCGATGGCCGCGACCGTGCCGGTGATCTCGTGTCCCGGCGCGAGAGGGTACTCGCGGGCACCCCAGTCGCCCCGCACCGTGTGGATGTCGGAATGGCAGATGCCGGCGAAGGCGACATCGATCAGAACATCGTGGGGGCCGAGCTCTCGCCGCTCGATCGTCGTCTTCTCGAGGGGAGCGGCTTCGGAGGGGGCGGCATAGGCGTTCACGCGGGTCATGCACACGACGTTACCCGCGCCGCCTGTCCCCTCTTCTCAGAGTCGCGTCTTCTCAGAGTCGCGGACCGCGGATCGCCGTCATCAGCAGACGCACGCCGAAGCCGGTCACGGCCACGCCGACGATCGCGCAGAAGACCATGGGCGGCCAGGCCCAGATCTCGGTATTGCGCCAGGGGATCGTGTCGGTCAGCACCCACTCGACCCGGATGCCGACGGCCACCACGGCGACGAGGAAGACCGCGCCGAACAGGATCACCACGGTGCAGGCGAGCACTCGCCCGGCCCGTGACGGCGCCGGGAGCGGGGCGTCGTCGTCGGGCGTGCCGTCATCGAGTGACGAATAGTCGACCTCGCGACGGAAGTACCGCCAGAGAAAGCTCATGCCGACGATTATCCCGTCTTCCGCGCAACGGCCCCGAGTCGATACGGTGAGCACGAGACTCTGGAGGGGAAGTCCCATGTACCGATCGTCCGCGCTCGCGCGTGTCCTGACCGTCATCGTCGCCGTGGTTCTCGCGCCCGTCGGCACCGGACTCCTCGCCGGAGGGGGCCGGGTCTGGATGTCCTCGGTCTTCCAATACGCCCGTGAGCTCGACCTCGCGGAGCTGGCCGGACCGACCGCACTGCAGGTCCTCGGCATCCTGCTGCTCGTCGCCGTGGTGATCACGGGGATCTGGAGCTCGGCGGGTCTCATCGCGGTCGGCGTGCTCTCCCTCGCACCGATCGTCTTCGCGATGTTCCCGGCCGCGCTGATCACCTCGCAGCGCGCGGTCCGCCTCCCCCTCGAGTGGACCGACGGCATCATCTACGGCGTGCCGCTCGTGCTCTTCCCCGCGCTCGGAACGATGGGGGTGGTCCTGGCCCTCGCGCGTCGACGCCCCGAGCCCAAGGGTGCGGGCCTCGGCATCGTCGGCGGCATCCTCGCCCCCGTCCTGCTCGCTTTCGGCGCGGGACTCCTCGCCTGGGGGATCGGAACCGGGATGCTGTACGCCTACCAGCGCTTCGAGATGGCCGTGCAGCCCGTCGCCGTGGCCTCGGTGCTCGGTGGGGTGATCCTCGTGGTGATCGGGATCGCGGTGACGCGCTGGTCGCCGTTCGCGCTCCTGCTGCCCGCGCTCGCGCTTCTCGTGGTCAACGCGCTCGTGCTTCTCCCCGACGTGTTCTTCTCTGCGCTGTTCCAGTTGCCCCGGGAGATCAGCAGCACGCTCCCGGCCCTTCTGCTCTTCGGCACCGGCACGGCAGCGGCTTTCCTGTACCTCTCTTATACGTTCGTGCTGCAACGGGTTCGCTCGCGGGCGCAGCAGACCCCGGCAGCCCCGGTCGCGGCTTCGTCGTCCGGGCAGCTCCCGGGTCAGCATCCGATCTACCCGCCGTCGCCCGCACAGTACTTCCCGGGAACGGGGATGGGTCCTGCGGCGCACTCCCCGGCGATTCCGACCTACCCGCCCGCCCCGGGCACCGGTCCGACCCGTTCATAACTCCGGAGAATCGGCGAAAAGGGCCCGATCACGCCGATCGGGCCCTTTTCCATGCAGTTCCTCCGGAGTTGTGAACCCCGGCTCAGTGCTTCTTCGCGGCGCGCAGCGCCTTCTCCTGGATCGGAGCCTCGCCCGAGGCTGCGAGGTCGGCGTAGTACGCGCGGGCCTCGTCCTGCCGGGCCTTCTCCGCACCCGAGGCGATCGGTGCGCGCACGTGCTCGGGCTCGTAGCCGAACGCGTTCACGAGGTCGAGCGCGTGCGGCCGCAGGCGGGCGCAGAGCCGGTCGATGTAGCTCGACACCGCCGCGGCGCGCTGCGTCGACAGACGCCCGTTGATCAGGTGCCAGGCGAGGTGCTTCTCGATGAGCTGCAGACCGAAGAGGTCGCGCAGCCACGTGAGCACGGCCTTCGTCTGCTCGTCGTCGACGGTGTGCACGGCATCCGTGAACGCCTCCCACTGCAGCAGCTCACCGTGAGCGCGGGCCGCTTCGATGAGCTCGGCCTGGTTCTCATTGAACAGGCGGGCGCCAAGCGCCTTGTCCTTCGCACCGGGACGCAGCCGGTTCGCGATGTCGGCCACCATCTGCTGCACGCGCTCGGTGAGCAACTGGTGCTGCTGCTCCTCGCGCAGACCGTTCTCGACCGACCGAGAGACCTGTCCGAGGTCGGCGACCGACTGACCGAACTGGCGCAGTCCCGCACCGTGGAAGAGCTTGCCGGCGGTCATCCCCACCGCGTACTTGGCGAGGGCAGCGGCATCCTTGCCCTTGAACTGGCTCGCGTAATCGGTGAGCAGGCGCTTGCCGACGAGCTGCAGCAGCACGTTGTTGTCGCCCTCGAAGGTGACGTAGATGTCGAGGTCGGCGCGCAGTCCGACGAGACGGTTCTCGAACATGAAGCCGGCACCGCCGCACGCCTCGCGCGCCTCCTGCAGCGTGTCGAGCGCATGCCAGGTCGACAGCGGCTTGAGCGCCGCGGCGAGGGTCTCGAGGTCTTCGCGGTCGTCGGGGGTGTCGGTGCGCCCCGAGAAGACGCCGTCGAACTTCCGCAGGAACTCGTCGTGCGCGAAGATCTGCGCGTAGGTCGTGGCCAGGCGCGGCAGCAGGCGGCGCTGGTGCTTGCCGTAGTCGAGCAGCACGACCTCCTGCCCGTCGGCGCCGTCGAACTGGCGGCGCTGGGTCGCATACGTGATCGCGATGTGCAGGCCGAGGGCGGATGCCCAGGATGCCGCACCGTCGAGCGAGACGCGCCCCTGCACGAGGGTGCCGAGCATCGTGAAGAAGCGGCGACCCGGGCTGTCGATAGCGCTGGTGTAGGTGCCGTCGGCGGCGACGTCGCCGTACTTGTTGAGCAGGTTGGTGCGCGGGATGCGCACCTGATCGAAGCTCAGGCGCCCGTTGTCGATGCCGTTGAGTCCGCCCTTGAGTCCGTCGTCCTCACGGCCGATGCCGGGGAGATCGACGCCGTCGTCTCCGCGCAGCGGCACGTAGAAGCAGTGCACGCCGTGGTTCACACCGTTCGTGATGAGCTGCGCGAACACGGTCGCGGCGATGCCGTGCAGACCCGCGTTGCCGAGGTACTCCTTGGTCGCCCCGCGGAACGGGGTGTGGATGACGAACTCCTCGGTCGCGGGGTCGTAGGTCGCGGTGGTGCCGACCGCGGCGACGTCCGATCCGTGGCCGATCTCGGTCATCGCGAACGCGCCGGGAATCGAGAGGTCCATGATGCCGGGCAGCCACTTCTCGTGGTGCTCCTTCGTGCCGAGCTGCAGCACGGCCGATCCGAAGAGGCCCCACTGCACACCCGACTTGATCTGCAGGCTGGGATCGGCGACGACGAGCTCTTCGAAGCTCGCGATGTTGGCGCCGTTGTTCTCCTCGCCGCCGAGCGACTTCGGGAACGCCCGGTGCACGGCCTTCTTCTCGACGAGCAGGTGCAGCTGGCTGAGAACGCGCTCGCGGTGCTCGTCCTTGCCGAGGTCGTCCTGCCGCCAGAAGGCGGAGTCCTTGATCATCTCGCGGGCCTCGCGGCGGGTGTCGCCCCAGGTCCCCAGCAGGAGATCGTTGACGCGGGCGACATCGATGGCGGGGCTGGTGGCCTCGACGATCGGGGTCTTCGTGGTGCGGACGGCGGCGTCGACCATGAGCATTCCTCTCGGAGAAGAAGGTGGAGTGCTCTTATCGTAGAACTCCGACAACTTCGGGCGAAGTCACCTGTGCATCCTCTCCAATGCCCTGTCGGGATGTGCCCGCGTCGGGTTGTCGGTTGCTCACAGTCCGGCGTCGCTTCCACCTCCGCACGACCCAGAGCTGCACCTTGCGCCAGGTCACGTCGCGCACGAAGATCATGTCGCTGAAGATCATCACGAGCGAGAAGAACGGTAGCGACATCAGGATGCCGATGCCCGCGTGCATGCCCGTGATCGCGATCAGTCCGAAGATGCGCGTCCAGCGGTTGAGGAGCGTCAGCGGGAAGAGCAGTTGCATGTAGACGCTCAGCCACGAGGCGATGAAGATCGCCGGGGTCACGTGCCAGGCGATCTCGTTGAGCCAGGGGAACAGGATGAACTGCTCGAGACGCAGCGGGTAGTAGGCGGCGATGCCCTCGGTCCACATCGATCCCTGCAGCTTCCACAGTGCGCTGGTGATGTAGACGATGCACAGCTGCGCGCCGATGAGGATGACGGCGACGTTGTTCGACAGCACCGGCACCCAGCGCGGCAGCATGTGGCCGCGGAACGAGAGCGGATGCTCGTCACGGGTGATCCGTCGACGGCGCGCATCGAGCGACCAGCGCCGCGACGTGTCGGCGAGCAGGAGGAAGAGGAGCATCACCCGGAACGTCTGGTAGTGGCCGGTGTTGAGCACGAGCGGGTTCGTCGACGCGTAGCCGAGCCACAGCACGACGAAGAGCGGAGCGATGATCCGCATCCGCCAGCCCAGCAGGTACGCCACGGCGACCGCGAGCAGCAGAGCGAGCTTGAGGTAGGTGAACCAGTCCGGATCGCTGCGCGAGAACAGGACCGAGATCGGCCAGATGTAGGTGTTCACCCCGCTCGGTCGATACAGCGATTCTCCCCAGCGCGATCCTTCACCGAAGGTATAGGAGTAGTCCGGCAGATAGAGCAGGATGCTGACGATCGTGAGTCCCGCGAAGCCGATGCGCATCACGGCGAGGCCGTAGGTCGCGTGGCGGCGATCGAGCAGCCAGTGGAGCAAGGAATCCCAGAGTCGGGTGACCGTGTTCATCCGGCATCCTCCTCGTCGCCGGTCAGCGAGCCGGTCACGCCGGCCGCTTCGGCCCAGTGCAGGAACGTGCGCGCGAACGCGTCTTCGCTCTGCTGCGACCAGTCGAGCACGGGGCGCCAGCCCAGCTGCGTATAAGAGGAGTCGGGGCGGACGGCATCCGGGTCGTTGCGGTCGTCCCACCGGATCACCGGACTGTAGACCGACCGGGTCTGCACGGCGAGGATCTCGCCGTCGTCGCCCCAGAGTGCGCGCGCCGCCTGCGTCGCGTACGACGTCGTGTAGTTTGTGGCGCGGATGAAGGAACGCACATCACCCGCGTTCGCATCGTCGGCCGCGAGCAGAGCCTCGTTCAGTTCGGCCAGGTCAGGGCTCGTGTGGAAGTTCTCCTCGACGACCGCCTTCTGCGCCTCGGTGAGCTTGCCGAACGAGGTCATGAGCTGCTCCGCACCGATCACCGTGAGCTGCTTGCGCAGCACGCGGCGGTACGGTTCGGCGAGTTCGATGGCCGTGACGTCGACCCACTTCGTCTCGACCCGCTCGCCGTCCGGCGTCTCGACCCACGCCCGCACCCAGAGGTTGCGGTCGGCGCTGGCCGGGTCGGGGGCGAAGATCCGGTAGTCCTGCACGAAGTAGGGCCGGATCCAGGCATCCGCCGCCCGACCGGGCAGCGCCTCGTATTTGACCTCCGTCGACGGGACGTTGAACACGGCGGTGAGAGCGATGTGCGCCGCCGCCAGGAGGAGCGCTGCCGCGCTGGCGACTTTCGCCGCCTTCGGAATCGGCTGCGCTCTCGTCGACGTGTGGGTCATCTGCGTCCTCTGCTCGGCGTGCTGCGGAGACGTACGGCGGCACCCGAGCCGGGGGATCCCGGGTGCCGCCGATCGTGATCGGTCACGTCTTCGACGTCACCGACATCCGCCTCCTCCGCGCGCCGGCCGCGAGGGCCGCACCGGCCAACAGGAACGCCAGGCCCCAGACCAGCGACGGTCCGGATTCCGCACCCGTGGTCGCCAGACCCGACGGGGTCACTCGGAACTGGATGGAGACCGATCCGGACTCCGCTCCGGTGAGCGTCACGGTGTGGATGCCGAGATCCTGCGTTGCCGGGATCGTCCAGGTGAACGTCACCTGGCCGGCCGCGTTCGCGACCTGCGTGCCGAGGTTGAGCGGCGCGGACTGCATGACGCCCGTCACCACCTCGCCCGGCCGGAACCCGGTTCCCGTCGCGGACTGGGACTCGCCCTGTGCGCGCTGGGGGTAGAGGATCGTGATCCCGAGCTCGGAACCCGGATCGGTTCCGGTGTCCGTGCCCGTGTCGGTCCCGGTGTCGGTCCCGGTGTCGGTTCCGGTGTCGGTTCCGGTGTCGGTACCCGTGTCGGTGTCGGTGCCGGGGTCAGCGCCCGGATCCGTGTCGGTGTCGGTTCCCGGATCCGTGTCCGTACCGGTGTCCGTGTCCGTACCGGTGTCGGTGTCCGTACCCGTGTCCGTGTCCGTACCCGTGTCGGTGTCCGTACCCGTGTCCGTGTCCGTACCCGTGTCCGTGTCCGTACCCGTGTCGGTGTCCGTACCCGTGTCCGTGTCCGTACCCGTGTCGGTGTCCGTACCCGTGTCCGTGTCCGTACCCGTGTCCGTACCCGTGTCCGTACCTGGATCGGTACCCGTGTCGGTTCCCGGATCGGTGTCCGTACCCGTGTCCGTGTCCGTACCCGTGTCGGTGTCCGTACCCGTGTCCGTGTCCGTACCGGTGTCGGTGTCCGTACCCGTGTCCGTACCGGTGTCCGTGTCCGTACCCGTGTCGGTATCCGTACCCGTGTCGGTATCCGTGTCCGTACCCGGATCGGTACCCGTGTCGGTTCCCGGATCGGTGTCCGTACCGGTGTCCGTGTCCGTACCCGTGTCGGTGTCCGTACCCGTGTCCGTACCGGTGTCGGTGTCCGTACCCGTGTCCGTACCGGTGTCCGTGTCCGTACCCGTGTCGGTATCCGTAACCGTGTCGGTATCCGTGTCCGTACCCGGATCGGTACCCGTGTCGGTTCCCGGATCGGTGTCCGTACCGGTGTCGGTATCCGTACCCGTGTCGGTGTCCGTACCCGTGTCCGTGTCCGTACCCGTGTCCGTACCCGTGTCGGTATCCGTACCCGTGTCCGTACCCGGATCAGTGTCCGTATCCGTACCCGGATCGGTATCCGTGTCGGTACCCGGATCGGTATCCGTGTCCGTACCCGGATCAGTGTCCGTATCCGTACCCGGATCGGTATCCGTGTCGGTACCCGGATCGGTATCCGTGTCGGTACCCGGATCGGTGTCCGTACCCGTGTCTGTGTCGGTACCCGTATCCGTGTCCGTACCCGTGTCCGTGTCGGTACCCGTGTCCGTGTCCGTACCCGTATCCGTATCCGTATCCGTATCCGTACCCGTGTCGGTGTCCGTACCCGGATCGGTGCCCGTGTCGGTGCCCGGGTCCGTCACCGGATCGGTGTCGGTTCCGGTGGCCTCGACCACGAGGTCGGCCTCCACGGTGTTGCCGTTCACGTCCTCGCCGACCACTGTGTAGTCACCCGGCTCGGCCGTTCCCGGAACCGTGAGCTGCGTCCCCGCGGGCACCACGCCGTTCTCGTCGGTCTCGACGGTGACGGGAGCACCCACCGGGTCGCCCGCAGCGTCCTCGATCTGGAACGTGACGTCGGTCAGCGGCGGCCATCCGTCAGAGGTGACTGTGGTCACAGCTCCAGGCGCGACCGGGCTGGTCACGTCGAGCGTCGGCGCGAATGCCTCTACCGTCACGTCTCCCTCACCGGTGTTGCCGTTCTCGTCGGTACCGACGACCGTGAACGTGCCGGGGTCGGCATCGGCCGGAACCGTGATCGTCGTTCCGGGTGGAACGTCGCCGTTCTCGTCGGTCGTGACGATGACGGGCTCGCCCACGGGGTCGCCGTTCTCGTCTTCCAGCTGGAACGTGACCTCCGTCAGCGGCGGCCACCCACCCGACGTGATCGTCGTCGGCTGCCCCGGCTTCACCGGACCCGAGAGCTCGACGGTCGGGGTCCAGGCCTCCACCGTCACATCCCCCTCACCCGTGTTGCCATCGGCATCCGTGCCGACCACCGTGAAAGTGCCCGGATCCGCGTCGGCCGGAACCGTCAGCGTCGTCCCCGCGGGGATGTTGCCATCGGCATCCGCCTCGACCGTGATCGGGTCACCGACCGGGTTGCCATCGGCATCCTCCAGCTGGAACGTGATGCTCGCCAGCGGCGGCCACCCACCCGAGGTGATCGTCGTGGGCTGCCCCGGCTTCACCGGCCCCGAGAGCTCGACGGTCGGGGTCCAGGCCTCCACCGTGACCGTCGCTTCCGCGGTGATCCCTTCGACGCCGGTACCGACGACCGTGTAGTCGCCCGGCTCCGTGCCGACGGGAACCGTGAGTACGGTCCCTGCGGGCACGTTACCCTCGGCATCCGTCGTGACCGTCACCGGAGCACCGACGGGCTCACCCTCGGCGTCTTCCAGTTGGAACGTCACCGACGTCGCCGGCGGCCATCCGCCCGAGGCGATCGTCGTCGCCTGACCCGGCTTCACCGGACCCGACGCTTCGACGGACGGGGTCCACGGAGCCACCACGAGCGGACCCTCGGCCGTGTCGCCCTCGGCCTCACCGACGACGACGTAGTCGCCCGGGTCGGTCGAGATCGGGACCGTGAGGGTCGTGCCGGCCGGGATGTTGCCGTCGATGTCGGTCGTCACCGTGACCGGGTCGCCGACGGGATCGCCGGCCTCGGTCTCGATCTGGAAGGTGACGTCGACCGCGGCGGGCCACCCGCCCGACGCGATCGTGGTCGTCTGGCCCGGCTTCACCGGACCGGATGCCGTCAGCTGCGGCGTGCCCGGAACGGCGAGCACCGTGACGGTGCCCTCGGCCGTGTTTCCGAACTCGTCCTCACCGGCGACCGTGTAGTCGCCGATCGCGGAGCCGGCCGGAACCGTCAGCGTCGTGCCCGCGGGGATGTTGCCGTCCTCGTCGGTGGTCACCGTCACCGGAGTCCCGACAGCGGCGCCGGTGGGGTCTTCGAGTTCGAAGGTGACCTCGGCCTCGGCGGGCCAGCCGCCCGAGGTGAGCGTCGTGGACTCTCCGACCGTGATCGGACCGGTCGCCGAGACCGTCGGCGTGTAGGCCTCGACCACCAGCGGCGCTTCGACCGTCTGATCACCGGCGGATGCCGTGATCGTGTAGTCGCCGGCTGCCGCCGTGGGCGGAACCGCCAGCGTCGTTCCGGCGGGGAAGTCCCCGTCACCGCTCGTCGTCACGCTGATCGGATCACCGACCGCCGTTCCCTCCGCATCGGCGAGCTGGACGCTCACGGCGGTGTTCGCCGGCCAACCGCTGGAGGTCAGCGTGGTGGGCTGTCCCGGTTTCACCGGACTCGTCGCCTCGAGCAGAGGAGCGAGCGCATTCGGCCCCGCTTCGGCTCGAGCGAGCACGAGCGTGCCCACCCCGCCTCCGCCGGCGATCGCGCCGACCGTGAGGACGAACGCCTCCTGGCTGTAGATCGGGCCGTTGTCGGGCTGCACGTTGCCGCGGAGCGAGACGACGCCGTTGAGCAGGCTGACCGCCGGGGCGATCGCGGTGACGATCCCCGTAACCGCCGTTGTCACGGTGGGCACGACGGTGTTGACGACACCACCCGGTCCGAGCAGCACGGTGTTGATCGGCCCTGCGAGAGCTGCGACGAGCGTGCCGAGGGCGATCGGGACGTTCGCTCCCGCCACCTTGACCGTGATCGTGGCCGCCGGAGCGGGCGATCCCGGAGCGCCGGTGATGCTGCCGAGGGTCTGGTTCGTCACCGCGATCACGACGCCGGTTCCGAGGTCGATCGGCGTCGTGGAGCAAGTGGCGCCGGTGCCCACGACGCAGACGGTGCCAGAGATGTTCAGGACCGCGGCGTTGAGCGTGGTGGTGAGCGTCGTGCGCACGAGCTCGGGAACCGTGCCGAGCACGTTCCCGACGCGGGTGATCAGGTTGTTGAGCACTTCCGCCGAGAGCACTTCCTCATCGACCTCGAGGCTGTTGAGTCCCCGGCCGGTCGTGTCCTCCAGCAACTCATCGAGATCGGCCGAGACGACTCCTGTTCGCAGGTTGACCGTCACCACGTCATCGCCGATGGGCGTGTCGAGGAAGGTGTTCAGCGCCTGATTCACCTGGGTAGTGATGGTGATGTTCAGGTTCGGGTTGCCGAGAATAGGCGCCAACGCAGCGTTGAGGCCCGCGATCGCACCCGCCAGGAGGCCGTTCGGTCCGGTGAGCGTGCCCACGGCCGTGTCGACGGTCGAGGCGACACCGCCGGTACCGACGAGCGTGTTCGTCAGCCCGGCCACCGCGGGAAGTTGGAGCGTCACCGTTCCTCCGGCGACGTTGTAGTCGCGGGAGACGGTCCCATCGCCCGCAAGAGAAACCTCGGAGCTGATCGCCCCGAGCGAGACGTCGAGGTCTCCGACGACGCTCGTCACCGTCGAGCCCAGCAGCCCCTGCAGGTTGAGCGAGGCATTCGCCGGGTACGCACCGGCGCCCGTGGTATCGACTACGCCGTTGTCCGCGACTGCCCCGGTCGCGGCGCGACTCGAGCCATCGGGATTCGAGGCGGAGTACTGGTTCGCCGCACCGAGCGTGAGGAAGTTCGAGAGCGCCGGCACGCTGAGACCACCCGGGACGCTGACACTCAGCGCGTTGAGCGCCGTGATGTCGAGGCCTCCGGTGTCGACGACGGGTTCACCCGTCGACCCGTCGTTGGTCGTCTGCACCCCTTGAAGCGCCACGACGTCGTCGAGCGGTAGTCCACCGAGCAGAAGACTGCCCGTGAGGAACCGCGAACTGGAGGCAGACTCGTCCCCTGGAGCTGCCACCGCCGCTGTCGGGGCGATGACGCTCCCGACCACCACTGCACTGATTGCTGCTACTGCGAGGATCCTGCTTTTGGGCAGAGTCCTCCTTCGTGTACTGCTCATTTGCCCTCCCGTGATGTCGAACGAAGTTCGTCGTCACTAGGCCCCCCCAGGAACCGGCTTCTTTACCGGTCAGGCGCAAGTAAGAGTGTTTCTACGGGAGATTTCGATGGTTGTCTAGGCGTTCAGTGAATTCCATTTCGAGAATATTCGGGGTCGCGAAACGTCGTTGTGCGCCCCGTGTCATCGACGGAGACGCTGGTGGAGAGGATCAGTTGGCGGCGATCACCGAGAGCACGGCGTCACCGTAGTCGTCGCGCTTCTTCGCTCCGATGCCGCTGATGCCATCGAGGTCGGCGAGGCTCGCCGGGCGGTTCTCCGCGAGGGCGCGGAGCGTGGCGTCGCTGAACACCATGTACGCGGGTCTGCCCAGTTCACGAGCGGTTTCCGCACGCCAGATCCGGAGGGCTTCGAACAACGGCCGGTCGTCGGCATCGACCGAATCCGCGGCGGTCGCCTTCCGCGCACGCGTGGTCGTCGCGCGCCCGATCGTGTCTTTGCGCAGGGGCACGGCGGTCTCTCCGCGCAGCACTCCGGCGGCCTGTTCGCCGGGCGCGAGCGTGCCATATTCCCCCTGCGCCATGAGAATGCTTCGGGCGAGAAGTTGGCGAACCACACTGCGCCAATCCTGATCCGAGAGATCGGACCCGATGCCGTAGGTGGCGAGCTTGTCGTGGCCCTGTTGGCGGATGCGTTCGGTCGACGCGCCCCGGAGGATGTCGATCAGGTGCCCCGCACCGAACGCCTGGTTGCGCTCGCGCTTGAGGCGCACGATCGTCGAGAGCAGCTTCTGGGCGGGGACGAGTCCGTCGAAGGTCTCGGTGTCTTCGAGGCAGGTGTCGCAGTTGCCGCAGGGCTGCGACTCCTGGCCGAAGTAGCCGAGCAGGTTCTGCCGGCGGCACTCGACGGTCTCGCACAGGGCCAGCATCGCGTCGAGGTGCTGTCCCATGCGCATCTTGAAGGTGCGGTCGCCGGGGCTCTGGTCGATCAGGCGCCGCTGCTGCACGACATCGCCCAGGCCGTAGGCCATCCAGGCGACGGACGGCTCGCCGTCGCGCCCCGCCCGCCCCGTCTCCTGGTAGTAGCCCTCGACCGACTTGGGCAGGTCGATATGGGCGACGAAACGCACATCGGGCTTGTCGATGCCCATGCCGAAAGCGATCGTCGCCACCATGACGACGCCGTCTTCGCGCAGGAACCGCGACTGGTTGGCGGCCCGCACCTCGGCGGGGAGGCCTGCGTGGTACGGCAGGGCGTCGAGTCCCTGCGCGGCGAGATACGTGGCGGTCTGCTCGACCGACTTGCGGCTGAGCGCGTAGACGATTCCCGCGGGACCGGTGGCGGCGCCCTCGGCGGACTCCTGCGACTTGATGAAGGAGACGAGCTGCTTGCGTGGGTCGACCTTCGGCACGATCCGGTACTGGATGTTGGGCCGATCGAAACTGGCGACGAAGTGCTGCGCGGTACCGAGCTGAAGGCGCTCGGTGATCTCCTGGTGCGTGGCGCGGGTGGCGGTGGCCGTGAGCGCCATGCGCGGAACCCCGGGGAACCGCTCGCCCAGGTCGCCCAGCGCGAGGTAGTCGGGGCGGAAATCGTGCCCCCACTGCGACACGCAGTGCGCCTCGTCGATCGCGATCACGCTGAGGGTGCCGCGCTGGAGGAGCGCCGTGGTCTGCGCGTTCGACAGACGCTCGGGGGCGACGTAGATGACATCGAGCTCACCCGCGATGTAGGAGCGCTCGACCTCGGCACGCTCCTGCGGCGACTGCGTGGAGTTGAGGTAGGCGGCGTTGACGCCGTTGGCACGCAGCGCGTCGACCTGGTCGTGCATGAGCGCGATGAGCGGACTCACGACGAGTCCGGTGCCCTCGCGCACGAGCGCGGGAACTTGATACGTGATGCTCTTACCGCCACCGGTGGGCATCAGCACCACCGCGTCGCCGCCGGCGATCACCTGATCGACGATCGCGGCCTGGTCGCCGCGGAAATCGTCGTAGCCGAAGACCGTGTGCAGCGCCTCGCGCGCGGTCGCGTAGCGGCTCGGCGTGGCGCGGCGGGTGACGGGTGCGCTGCTCGGCCGCGGTGCGGATGCCGTCGACACCGGGGTCGTGGGGCCGGGGCCCCAGTCGAGGGGCGGCTCGAAACCGGCGCCCTGCGGCTCCCAGTCCATCGGCTCGGGCGGGGCGCTGGGTTCCCACCCGTCGTCGTAGGGCTCGTCGGCGTACGGCAGGTCCACGTACGGGTCACGGGGAGTCTGCGGCATCCCTCCAGCGTAACGACCCCCGCCGACGCCGGCCCGCCCCTCTCCACAGGTGACTCATCGGCGGGCGGGCGCCGCCGTATCCCCACACCCTGAGGGGTCAGCCGCGCTCCCCCCGCGCGGGCGTAAGTTTGAACCAGACGCCCGAAGGAGCATCCGATGACCGACATCACCGTCACCCGCAACGACGACGACTCGCGCTACGAGATCCGCACCGGAGACCTGCTCGCCGGCTTCGCCGCGTTCGAGACGAAGCACGGCCAGATCCGGTTCACGCACACCGAGATCGACCCCGCGTTCCAGGGGCAGGGGCTGGCAGGCAAGCTCGCGAAGGCCGCGCTGACGGATGCCGCGGCGAGCGGCGACGCGATCGTGCCGCTGTGCCCCTACATCGCCTCCTACCTCGAGACGCACGAGATCCCGGGCGCCGAGATCCGCTGGCCGAAGCGACCGGGCGCATGATCGGCGAGCGGCGCATCGTCCTCGAACCCCGCGAGGTTCCCCTCGGCGGAGTCCGGGGCATGAACGTGCTGCGTGCGCTGCCCCACCGCAACCTGCCGACCATCGGCGCGTGGTGCTTCCTCGACCGCTTCGGCCCCGCCGACACCCGCATGCGCGTCGAGCCCCACCCGCACATCGGCCTGCAGACCGTGACCTGGCCGCTCGTCGGCGAGATCCGCCACCGCGACTCTCTCGGCAGCGATGCCGATCTGCGCCGCGGGCAGCTCAACCTCATGACGGCGGGCAACGGCATCTCGCACTCCGAGTACTCGATCGGCGACGACCCGATCCCCCTCGACGCCCTGCAGTTCTGGGTGGTGCTGCCCGAGTCCGCGCGGCACGGGGCCGCCGGCTTCGAGCGGCACACCGAACTGCCCGGCCTGTCTCTTCCCGCCGAGCTGGGAGAGGATGCCTCCGCCACCGTCGTTCTCGGCGAGTTCGCCGGAGTCCGTTCACCGGCGACCGTGCACACCCCGATCATCGGCGCCGAGATCGTCGTGCCCGCGGGAACCCGCGTGCGGCTGCCGCTGCGCCCCGAGTGGGAGCACGCTGTGATGCTCGTCGAGGGCGATGCGCAGGTGGCGGAGCATCCGCTCTCGCTCAACGACACCCTCTATCTGGGCGACTCCCGCGACACGGTCACGGTCGAGAGCGCAGAGGGCGCCCTGCTGTTCGTGCTCGGCGGCGAGCCCTTCGAAGACGAGATCGTCATGTGGTGGAACTTCGCGGGCCGCTCGCACGACGAGATCGCCGAGGCGCGCGAGGAGTGGGAGGCGGCATCCGCCCGCTTCGGAGAGGTCGAGGGGCACGACGTGCGCATCCCGGCTCCTCCGCTGCCGCCCGTGCGCCTGATGCCCCGCAGCCGCAAGCTCTGACGCCCGCGGTGAACCCTCACCCGCGCTCGGGGGTGTGCACGCGGGCGAGGAACCGGTCGGTGCGGGGCGAGGGCCCGCGCGGGTCGAGCACCGACACGACGACCGTGACGACGACGGCGAGCGGGATCGTCCACGCGGCCGGCTGCGCGAGATACGGTGCGGCGATTCCGACCCCGTCGATCGCCGCGTGCACGAGCAGCGCGAGCCCGCACGCGACCCCTCCGCTCACCATGCCGGCCACGGCCCCGCGCGCGGTGAGCCCGCGCCACCAGACCCCCAGCAGCACGACCGGCGACAGCGTGGATGCCGCGACGACGAACACCACGCCGACGCTCGCGACCAACCCCGCCGGCACCGTGAGCAGCGCGATCGCGAGGGGCACCAGCGCGCACAGCAGCGCCGAGACGCGGAACGAGCGCACCGAGCCCGAGAAGACGTCCTGGCTGATCACCCCGGCGAGCGACACGACGAGTCCCGCCGACGTCGCGAGGAATGCCGCGAAGGCCCCGGCGACGATGAGGGCCGTCAGCAGCTCGCCGATGATGCCGGGGAACACCCGCGACGGCAGCTGCAGCACGACGGTGTCGGCGAGACCCGGCACCGCGAGGTCGGGCGCGGCGATGCGCGCCAGCAGTCCCATGCCGCTCGAGACCGCGTAGAACGCGCTCACCATCGCGATCACGATCACGGTGGTGCGGCGCGCCGAGACGCCGGTCGGGCTCGTGTAGAAGCGCACGAGCACGTGCGGCAGCCCCATCGTGCCCAGCAGCAGGGCGAGCAGGAGGGAGGCCGTCTCATAGGCGTCGAACCCCGAGGGGCCGGCCTCGGCGGGGAACACGAGCGCGGGGTCGAAGTCGTGCGGACCGCCGCTCAGCGCGAACGCGATGAGGATGACCGGCACGAGGAGTGCCGTGAGTTTGAGCCAGTACTGGAACGCCTGCACGTAGGTGATCGCGCGCATGCCGCCCGCGGCGACGGCGGCAGCCACGAGCACCGCCACGGTCACCGCGCCCACCCACTCCGGCAGCCCCGCGACGACGACGAGGGTGATGCCCGCACCGTGCAGCTGCGGCACGATGTACAGCCAACCGATGATGAGCACGGCCGCACTCGTCACCCGTCGTGCCGAGGTCGACTCCAACCGGGCCTCGACGAAATCGGGGATCGTGTACGCCCCGCTGCGGCGCAGGGGTGCGGCGACGAACGCGAGCACCAGCAGATACCCCGCCGCGTAGCCGATCGGGAACCAGAACCCACGCGCCCCGTCGAGCAGTACCAGCCCCGAGAGCCCCAGGAAGGTGCCCGCCGAGAGGTACTCCCCGCTGATCGCCGAGGCGTTCCACACCGGGCGCACGGTGCGGGAGGCGACGAAGAAGTCGCTCGTCGTGCGCGAGATCCGCAGGCCGTAGACGCCGATCAGCAGCGTCGCGACGACCACGAGCGCGACGCCGACCAGATCGAGGACCGCGTTCACTCGCGGTCCCGCAGGGCACGGTACCGGCGCTCGTTGCGCGCGGCGGTGCGCACGTACAGCAGCGCGAACACGAGGATCACCGGATAGAACGCGAACGCCTGCAGCAGCCACGACAACGGCAGCCCCCACAGCACGATCCGATCGATCGCAGGGATGAGCGCGATCGTCAACGCCATCGCCAGCACCACCAGCACGAACCCGGCGATCGTGCCGAGGGCGAGCCGGAACTGGCTGCGCATCAGGGCGCGCGCGTACACGGCATCCGCTTCGTCGACCGGGGAGCCCGGCAGGGCGATCCCGCGCGTCGCCGTCGTCTGGCGGCGCGGCGCGGCATCCGCCGTCACCCGCACCCGCTTCGGCGCCTCGGTCACGGCAGCCCCTCGCTGCGCACCAGCGCCTCGCGCACGGTCGGCACCAGACGCCTGCTCACCGGTAGCACGATCTCGCCCACCGATACCGACGGATCAGTGCCCGAGAGCCGGGCCTCGGTGACGGCGGATGCCCGCACCAGTGTCGAGCGATGGATGCGCAGGAATCCGGCATCCGCCCATCGCGCCTCGAGTTCGGAGATCGGGATGCGCACGAGATGCCCGGCATCGCCGTCGGCGTGGAGCCGCGAGTAGTCGCCCTGCGCCCGCACCCAGCGGATGTCGCTGCGGCGCACGAAGCGCACCGCCGAGCCGATCGAGACGGGCAGCACCTCGTCGTCACCGGCCGAGGGTGCGTCACCGCGCTCGATCACCCGGTCGACGGCCTGCCGCAGGCGGCCGGCGCGCACGGGTTTGAGCAGGTAGTCGGCCGCGCGCAGTTCGAACGCCTCGACGGCGCGGGCGTCGTCGGCGGTGACGAAGACCACGGCGGGCGGTTCGGCGAGCGAGAGCAGTCCTCGCGCGAGTTCGGTGCCGAGCAGACCGGGCATGTGGATGTCGAGGAAGGCGATGCGCACCGCGCGCTGGGACAGCTGCCGCAGGGCGTCGGCACCCGTCGTGGCCGTGAGGATGTCGCCGATGCGCTCATCGGTGCCCAGCAGGTGCACGAGTTCGTCGAGCGCCGGTCTCTCGTCGTCGGCGACGAGCACGTCGATCATGGCCGCACCTCAGTCGTTGTCCGGGTCGTTCAGCGGTTGCGACTTGGGCACCCGCATGCGCACCAGGGTACCGGCGCCGGTATTCGTCTCGACGACCAGACCGCCGTCCGCGCCGTAGAGCTGACGCAGACGCGTATCGACGTTGCGCAGCCCCACGTGCAGGCCGTCGTCGGCCGCTGTGAGCGTGGAGCGCAGGGCATCCGGATCCATGCCGATGCCGTCATCCTCCACCGTGATCTCGGTGTGCGTGCCCTCGTCGCGCGACGCGATCCGGATCTCGCCCCCGCCCTCGCCCGGCTCGAGCCCGTGGCGCACCGCGTTCTCGACGAGCGGCTGCACGGAGAGGAACGGGATCACCGTCGCGAGAGTCTCGGGCGCGATCTGCAGCGTCACGCGCAGACGCTCGCCGAAGCGGGCGCGCTCGAGCTCGAGGTAGGAACGGATGCTCTCGAGCTCATCGGCCACGGTCGTGAACTCGCCCTGCCGCCGGAACGAGTAACGGGTGAAGTCGGCGAACTCGAGCACGAGATCGCGGGCGCGGGCGGGATCGGTCGTGATGAAGGAGGCGATCGCCGTGAGGGCGTTGTAGATGAAGTGCGGCGAGATCTGCGCGCGCAGCGAGCGCAGTTCGGCCTCGGCGAGCTGGGTGCGCGAGGCGTCGAGTCCGCCCAGCTCGACCTGTGCCGCGCACCAGTCGGCGACCTCTTCCGCAGCGCGCACCAGCGCCGCCCGCACGGGGGCGGCGAACGCGACGACCACGCCGATCACGTGGCCGTCGACGACGATCGGCGCACCGACGCCCTCGAGGTGGTCGTCGGCGGCCCGCGAGGGGAAGACCTGTCGGCGACCCGACTCGCGCACGCGGCTCGCGATCCGCACGGCCGCGGCTTCCAGCCCATCGGGCGCGCCGTCGAACGAGACGGTGTCGTCGGCGGAGACGATCGCGACCGCGGCGCTGCCGAGCAGCACGCGCAGATGGCGAGCGGCCTTCACGACCTCCGGAGCCGAGAGCCCCGCGCGCAGGTGCGGAGCGGCGAGACTCGCGTGATGCAGCGCCCGCAGAGCCGCCTGCTCACCCTCGCTGCCGAGATCGGCCGCGCCGCGCGCAAGACGGCGGGCGAGCAGCAGCAGCACCGTCAGCGCTATGCCGCCGAGCACGCCCAGCACGGCGGCGAGAACGACGTCGGTCATGTGATCAGCCTAGGCAGGGTGCCTCGTGGGGGACGCTTCGACAGGCTCAGCGACCCAGCCCTTGTGGGTCCCTGAGCTTGTCGAAGGGCCCCGCCACGCACAACTGGGTCCCTGAGCTTGTCGAAGGGCCCCAGTTATGCGCACCGGTCAGCAGCACCGGGCGCCGGGGTTGCGGTCCTGGTCGTCCATGCGCTGACGCCAGAACTGGCGCTCGGTCATCGGGTCCTCGTCCGGATGATGACGACGGTGATGGGCGACGTAGGTCGCGTAGGCCGTGTCGCCCATCAGCGTCGTCATGTACCAGCGGATGCCGCGCCCGACCCGCGCCACGGCACCGAGCAGTGCACGCAGCGGCGTGGGCGCGGCATCCGTGTGATGGATCACCATGTCAGTGGCTCGAGACCTTGCGCTCGTCGGCGAGGATCGGCTCCCACTGCTTCTCGAGCTCGCGCTCGTCGGCGTTCGGCAGGAAGCCCGCCGGGGCGAACCGGCGCGAGGCGACCGGTTCGTCTTCGGTGTTCTCGCCGCCGCCGTTGCGGATCGCCTTGATGGTGACGACGATCGCCGCGATCATGACGATCAGCGCGAGCGTCACGAAGATGATCGAGAGCGTGCCCTGCACGGCCGTGTTGCGGATGACCGCTTCGAGCACCTCGCGTTCGCCGAGCGACGTGTCGCCGGTGTTCAGCGCCTCGAGGTAGCGGAAGTGGTTCGCCCAGTATCCGATCGCCGGGACCGGCGAGAAGATCTTGTAGAGCGAGGCCGTGACCGTGACGACCGCGGTGAAGGCGAGCGGCAGGCCGATGATCCACAACCACTTGACGTAGCTGCGGCCGCGCTTGGCGACGATCGCCATCACCACGGCGAGCGCGATCGCGGCGAGCAGCTGGTTCGCGATGCCGAAAAGCGGGAAGAACGTGTTGATCCCGCCGAGCGGGTCGGTGACGCCGAGGATGAGGATCGCTCCCCAGCCGGCCACCATGATCGCCGTGCAGATCCACACGCCGGGCCGCCACGAGACGTCGCGGAACTTCGGGAACCAGGCGCCGATCGAGTCCTGCAGCATGAAGCGGGCGACGCGGGTGCCGGCATCCACCGCCGTGAGGATGAACAGCGCCTCGAACATGATCGCGAAGTGGTACCAGAACGCCATGAGCGCCTGCCCGCCGAGCGCCTGCTGCATGATGTGCGCGAGGCCGAGCGCGAGGGTCGGGGCGCCGCCGGTGCGCGAGACGATCGACTCTTCGCCGACCGCTTGAGCCGTGCCGGTGAGCATCTCGGGAGTGAGGTTCACCCCCGTCAGACCCAGCGAGTTCACGAAGGCGACCGCGCCTTCGACCGTGCCGCCCGTCACCGCCGATGGCGCGTTCATCGCGAAGTAGATGCCCTGGTCGATCGAGATCGCGGCGACGAGCGCCATGATCGCGACGAACGACTCCATGAGCATGCCGCCGTAGCCGATGAAGCGCGTCTGACGCTCCTTCTCGACGAGCTTGGGCGTCGTGCCGGAGGCGATCAGGGCGTGGAAGCCCGACAACGCTCCGCAGGCGATGGTCACGAACAGGAAGGGGAAGAGAGGACCGGCGAACACCGGCCCCATGCCGTTCTCGCCGAAGATGCTGACCGCGGGCACCGTGATCTCGGGGCGCACCAGGATGATCGCGCCGGCGAGCATCACGATCACACCGATCTTCATGAACGTCGAGAGGTAGTCGCGGGGAGCGAGCAGCAGCCACACCGGGAGCACCGCGGCGATGAAGCCGTAGATGATGATGCCCCACGCGATCGTGGTGCGGTCGAGGTGGAAGATCGCCTGACCCCACTCGGTGCCGGCGACCCAGCCGCCGCCGATGATCGCGGCCATGAGCAGCACGAACCCGATGATCGAGACCTCGGTGACCTTGCCCGGGCGCAGGAAGCGCAGGTAGATGCCCATGAAGATCGCGATCGGGATGGTCATCGCCACCGAGAAGACGCCCCAAGGGCTCTCACCGAGGGCGTTGACGACGACGAGCGCGAGGATCGCGACGATGATCAGCATGATCAGCAGCGAGGCGATGATCGCGGCGGTGCCGCCGATCCGCCCGAGTTCCTGGCGGGCCATCTGGCCGATGGTGCGGCCTCCGCGGCGCATCGAGAAGAACAGCACGGTGTAGTCCTGCACGGCGCCCGCGAGCACGACACCCACGATGATCCAGATCGTGCCGGGCAGGTAGCCCATCTGCGCGGCGAGCACGGGACCGACGAGCGGGCCGGCGCCGGCGATCGCGGCGAAGTGGTGCCCGTAGAGCACGCGGCGGTCGGTGGGGACGTAGTCCTTGCCGTCCTGCTTGACCTCGGCCGGTGTCGCGCGGCGGTCGTCGGGGCGGGTGATGTACTTCTCGATCACCTTCGAGTAGAAGCGGTAGCCGATCAGATAGGTGCAGACCGCGGCGAAGACGAACCAGATCGCGTTCACGGTCTCGCCGCGCACGATCGCGAGCATCACCCAGGCGACACCGCCGAGCAGCGCGATCGCCGTCCAGATCAGGATCTTCGGGAGGGTCCAGCGCCGGCTCTTCTCCTCGTGCTCGGGAGAGAGGGCGACGGGTGGGAGTTTCGGGTCGGTGACGATGATGGGCTCGTCGTCGACGGTTCCGGCGCCGCGTCGGCGCGACGAAGGTGCGGTCATGGGGTTCTCCTCGGGGTGCGCGTCATTGCGTTCCCCCACGCTAGGAAACGGGCGCGGGGGTCGAGGAGCGGGAGCGGATGCCGTGCGACGAGCGGCATCGACGATGCGACGAACGGATGCCGCGGCATCCGTTCCTGAACGGCACCCAGGGCGATGTCCGACGTCGCGGATACACTCGCGACAATGCCCTCCGCCTCTGAGAACGCACCCGACTCGTTCGTCCGCGTCCGCGGGGCGAACGAGAACAACCTCCGCTCCGTCGACGTCGACATGCCACGCGATCGGATCGTCGCGTTCACCGGAGTCTCGGGATCGGGCAAGTCGTCGCTCGCGTTCGGCACCATCTTCACCGAAGCCCAGCGCCGATATCTCGAGTCGGTGGCGCCGTATGCGAGGCGGCTCATCCAGCAGGGCCACGATCCGCACGTCGAATCGATCTCGGGCCTGCCCCCGGCGGTCGCCCTGCAGCAGCGGCGCGGCGCGCCCAGCTCGCGATCGAGCGTCGGCACCGTGACGACGCTGTCGAACTCATTGCGCATGCTCTTCTCCCGGGCGGGCACCTTCCCGGAGGGTTTCACGACCCGGCTCGACTCCGATGCGTTCTCTCCCAACACCGTCGCCGGAGCCTGCCCGGAGTGTCACGGCATCGGCGTCGCACACACCGTCACCGAGGACTCGCTCGTGCCCGACCCTTCGCTGAGCATCCGCGAAGGTGCGATCGCCGCCTGGCCGGGCGCGTGGCAGGCGAAGAACCTGCGCGACATCACGATCGCGCTCGGCTACGACGTCGACGTCCCCTGGCGGGATCTTCCCCGTGCCGATCGCGAGTGGCTGCTCTTCACCGACGAGCAGCCGGTCGTGCAGATCACCCCGCAGCGCGACCGCGTGGCCAAGCCCTACAACGGCATGTTCTGGAGCGCCAAGAAGTACGTCTTCCATACGCTCTCCGACTCGAAGAGCCAGATGATGCGCACCAAGGTGCTCCAGTTCGTGCGTTCCGGACCGTGCCCGCTGTGCGGGGGTACGGGGCTGCGGCGCGAGGCCCTGGCCGTCACGTTCGCCGGCCGATCGATCGCCGAGCTCAACGCTCTCCCGCTGACCGACCTCGCCGACGTCATCCGCCCGACGACGCAGCTCACCGAGGTCACGCCTGCGCTCCCCACCACTCTTTCGGGCGAGCGCACCGACGTCGCCGTCGCCCTCACGACCGATCTCCTCGCGCGCATCGAGGTGCTCACCGACCTGGGGCTCGGCTACCTGGGGCTGGGCCGAGCGACGACCACCCTGTCCCCCGGTGAGATGCAGCGGCTCCGGCTCGCGACGCAGCTGCGGTCGGGACTCTTCGGGGTGGTCTACGTGCTCGACGAGCCCTCGGCCGGTCTGCATCCCGCCGACGCCGAGCAGCTGCTCGACGTGCTCGCACAGCTCAAACGCTCCGGGAACTCGGTCTTCGTGGTCGAGCACAACATGGACATCGTCCGGCACGCCGATTGGATCGTCGACGTCGGCCCCGGTGCCGGCGAAGGCGGTGGGCACGTGCTCTACAGCGGCGCGGTCCCGGGGCTCGCCGCTGTCGAGGCATCCGTCACCCGGCCGTTCCTGTTCCCCGACGCGCATGCGGCATCCGTGACGCGACGCGACCGCCGAGAGGCATCGGCGTGGCTCACTGTCGAGGGCGTGAGCCTGCACAACCTCGCCGACATCGATGCATCCGTCCCGCTCGGCACCCTCGTCGCCGTGACGGGTGTCTCGGGGTCGGGCAAGTCGACACTCGTCAGTCGGGTGCTCCCCGAAGTCGTGCGCGCGCACCTGCGCTCGGACGACACCCCCGACGAGATCGACGACACCCCGATCGATGCCGGAGGCGACGACTCCCGGCCGGCCGAGGCGACGGTGCCGGATGCGGGCGGCGACTCCCTGACCGTGCGCGACGTGCGCGGTCTCGAGCACATCGATCGTCTCGTACGGGTCGACCAGAAGCCGATCGGCCGCACACCGCGCTCGAACCTTGCGACCTACACGGGTCTGTTCGATGCCGTACGTGCCGTCTTCGCCCGCACCGACCTCGCTCGCGAGCGCGGGTACGGCGCCGGACGCTTCTCGTTCAACGTCGTCGGCGGGCGCTGCGAGACCTGCCTCGGCGAGGGATTCGTCTCGGTCGAGCTGCTGTTCCTCCCCGGCAGCTACGGGCGCTGCCCGACGTGCGACGGCGCGCGGTACAACGCCGAAACGCTCGAGGTCACCTACGACGGCCGGACCATCGCCGACGTGCTCGCCCTCACCGTCGAGCAGGCATCCGAGGCGCTGGCCTCGATTCCGGCGGCGGCGCGCAGCCTGCGTGCTCTCCTCGACGTCGGGCTCGGATACCTCCGCCTCGGCCAGCCCGCCACCGAGCTCTCCGGCGGCGAGGCGCAGCGCATCAAACTGGCGACCGAGCTGCAGCGCGTGCGCCGTGGCCACACTCTGTATCTGCTCGACGAGCCGACCACCGGGTTGCACCCCGCCGACGTGCAACGGCTGCTCGCGCAGCTGCATGCGCTGGTCGACTCCGGCGACACCGTGGTCGTCGTCGAGCACGAGATGGACGTCGTCGCCGCGTCGGACTGGGTCATCGACCTCGGGCCCGCCGGTGGCGACGCGGGGGGCCGCGTCATCGCGGCCGGAACCCCGGAGCAGGTCGCGCAGATTCCCGCGAGCCGCACGGCGCCCTACCTGGCCGAACGCCTGCGCTGACCACCGACGCCGTGCTTTTGCACGGCCCCCTCGGCATCCGCGCATCGTGCGCGCAAGTAGGCTGGAACCGTGGCCCGAACCTCTGTCCTGCCGACCCGCGTGCTGCTGATCTGCGCCGCGATCGGCGTCGCGACCGGCCTCATCGGAGGCATCGCCGGATGGGTCACGCCGATCCTGCTCGCAAGCCCCCTGCTCTTCCTCTACGGGCTCGTGCTCGGCTCGCACGTGCTGCCGGGGATCATCGCGCAGGAGGTGCTGCGGCGTCCGTTCGTGGCGCTCATCACGCACCTGATCGCCGCCCTCGTCTCGAGCGCGTTCAACCCGGCCTGGGCGCTGCGCTTCATCGGCACGGCGCTGCTGTTCGGCGCGATCCAGGAGGGCGTCGCGGCCCTCACCCGCTACCGCGCCTGGGGCGCCTGGCGCTTCTTCATTTCGGCGGCGCTGATCGGCGTCGTCGTGGCCGTCGCCGTGTTCTTCGCCGCGCACCTCGGCACGATGCCGCTGTGGGCGCAGATCACGTACCTCGCGATCTCGGTGCTCGGCCCCATCGCGTGGACCGCGATCGGCCTCGCGGTCGGCACGGCACTCAGCCGCGCCGGCGTCGCCCGTCGCTGAGCGCGTCGTTCCCGGCATCCGTCGCGCTCGACTCTCCGTGAGGGGTCAAGACACGCCTCAGCGGATGCCGGGCGTGAGGCGTGTCTTGACCCCTTACGGACTCACGAATGCACGTCGCGAGGCCAGGTAAGGCTCGGCTAAGTTAGAGACGTACGTTCCACCGAAGACGTACGTCCACCGACCCGGGGTCTCGCCGTGCGCCCATCCGCGCCTCTTCTCCGCGTGCGTGATGTCTCTCTCACCCACGCGGATGCCGCGCACCCCTCCCCGCGCGACGTGACCTTCGACATCGACCCGGGCGAGGTCGTGCTGCTGCTCGGCCCCTCGGGCTCGGGCAAGTCGACGCTCACGCTCGCGCTGAACGGGCTCATCCCGCACGCGCTTCCCGCCACCATGACCGGCACGGTCGAGGCGGGCGGGGTCGGCACCGCCGACGCGCAGACCTCCGAGCTGAGCACGCGGGTCGCGATGGTCTTCCAAGACCCGGATGCCCAGATCGTCACCGGAACCCTCTACGACGAGGTCGCCTTCGGCCCCGAGAACCTGCGCCTGCCCGTCGCTGAAGTCACCGCCCGCACCGAAGACGCCCTGCGCCGCGTCGGGCTATGGGAGCGCCGCGACGACAACCCCGACCGGCTCTCGGGCGGCGGCCGCCAGCGCCTCGCGATCGCCTGCGCCCTCGCCATGGGGTCGCCGTTGATCGTGCTCGACGAGCCGACCGCGAACCTCGACCCGCAGGGCATCGATGACGTCTACGCCGCCCTCGCCGACGTGATCGCCGCGGGCGACCGGGCGATCCTCCTCGTCGAACACAACCTCGACGCCGCGATGGGATTCGTCACCCGCACGATCGTGCTCGACCGCGAGGGGCGCGTCGCCTACGACGGCCCGGTCGCCGAGATCCTCCGTGCGCACACCGACGAGCTCGTCGCGATGGGGGTGTGGCTGCCCGCGGCGACGCTGGCGGCGCTGCGACTGCGCGACGACGGCATCCGTCTCGACCCCCTGCCCGTGACACCCGAGGAGCTGGCGGCGCAACTGCCCCCGGCATCCACCCCCGCGAGCGCGGCTGCGACCGCGACCGCGACCGACCCGACGACGGATGCCGCGCCCTCGGGCGAGGCGATCATCCGGGCGCGCGGGCTCACCGTGCGCCGGGGCCGCACCGAGATCCTGCACGGCATCGACCTCGATCTCACGCCCGGCAGCCTCACCGCCATCGTCGGCGCCAACGGGGCCGGTAAGACCACGCTCATCCAGGCGCTCGCCGGCGTCGTTCCGCCGCCGAAGCGGCAGGTCGACGTCGACGGCATCGATCCCGGGCGGGCCGCTCCCCGCGACCTCGCCGCCCGCATCGGCTTCGTGTTCCAGAACCCCGAGCATCAGTTCATCGCGCACACGGTGTTCGACGAGCTCGCGCACGGGCTGACCCTTCGACAGGCTCAGGGGCCGCAGGGCGAGCAGATCACGGATGCCGAGGTCACCGAGCGCGTGACCGAGATGCTCGAGCGCTTCGGCCTCGCGCACAAGGCCGACGTGCATCCGTTCCTGCTGTCGGGCGGCGAGAAGCGCCGCCTGTCGGTGGGCACCGCGCTGATCACCCGCCCCCGCGTTCTCGCGCTCGACGAGCCGACCTTCGGCCAGGATCGCGCGCGGGCGACCGAACTGCTCGCGCTGCTGCAGAGTCTGCGCGCCGAGGGCACGACGATCGTGATCGTCACCCACGACCTGCAGCTCGTCGCCGAGCACACGACGCACACCGTGATCCTCGCCGACGGGCGCGTGCACGCGAGCGGACGCACGGCCGATCTCTTCCGCGACGAGCAGACGTTCACCTCGGCGGGGCTCCGCCTGCCCGCCCTGCAGCGGGTGCTCGCGGCGCACGCACGGGGGGCCGAGGCATGACCGCCACCGCGTTCGACCCGTACGCGACGATGACCGTCACCTCGCGGCATCAGTTCCTCTACGCCCTCAACCCGCTCGCGAAGGTGGCGGGATTCGCCCCGGCGATGATCTTCCTGGTGTTCGTGCGCGACCTCGCCACTCCGGCCGCGTTCCTGCTGCTCGCCTATGTGCTGCTGCTCGTCGGCGCCCGCCTCACCTGGCGTCTGCTCCTGCTGCTCGCGGTGCTGCCCGTCGGCATGGCCGTGATCGGCGTGAGCTTCTCGCTCTGGGTCGACACCGCGCTCGTCGGTGACACGACCCCGGTGCTGCGGATCGGCGACTGGACCCTCTACAGCGGAGCACTGATGATCGGTTTCGCCACGGCGCTGCGCCTCGGCGCGATCATCTCGCTCGCCCTCATCGGCGGGCTCACCACCAGCGGACCCGACCTCGTGCGGGCGAGCGTGCAGCAGCTGCGGGTTCCGTACCGCATCGGCTACACGGCGTTGGCCGCGTTCCGCTTCGTGCCGCGCTTCGGCTACGAGCTCTCGGTGATCCGCGCAGCCCATCGCGTGCGAGGACACCATGGCGGCAACGGCCCCTTCTCGCGCATCGCACGCGGATGGGGGTACATCGTCCCGCTGCTCGCCGGGGCCATCCGGCACGCCGAGCGCGTCGCCCTCGCGATGGACTCCCGGGCCTTCGGCGCACACCCCACCCGCACCGAGCGGCACCTGGTGCCGTTCCGCACGCGAGACACGATCTTCGTCGCGCTGAGTCTCGCGGCATCCGCGGTGATCCTCCTCGTGTTCTCCCCCTGGCAACCGACCTCCCTCTGAAAGGCACCCGATGGCGTTCAGCAAGCTCGTCAAGCCCGAGACGCAGGAACTCGTGCACCTCACCGTGCTGCGCTCCGAGCGTCTCGCCCCGCACTGGATGCGCGTGACCCTCGGTGGCGGTGAGATCGAGAAGTTCCGGCCGATGGGCTTCGATCAGTGGTTCCGCCTGTTCCTGCCGATCGGCGGTGACGCCGGACTCGACCGCGTGCCCGCCAAGGCCAACAAGATGTTCGGGTACCTGAAGTTCCTGCGCATCCCCGACGGCGAGCGCCCCGTGATGCGCAACTACAGCGTGCGCGCGTACCGACCGGCCGAGGGCGATCGCGGCGCCGAGATCGACGTCGACTTCGTGCTGCACGGATCGGCCGCCGAGGGCACCGCCGGACCCGCATCGCGGTGGGCCGAGACCTGCACCCCGGGCGAGCACGTGCTCATCATCGACGAGGGCCTCACCTTCAACCCCGAGCGCGGTGTCGACCGGGTGCTGCTCGTGGGCGACGAGACGGCCCTGCCGGCGATCGCCTCGATCGCGGCATCCGTTCCCGCGGGGGCCATCGGCACCGCGATCATCGAGGTGCCGTCGCTCGACGACGCCCTCGACTTCCCCCACCCCGAGGGGCTCTCGGTCGAGTGGGTGCTGCGCCCGCACGACGAGCAGCCGGGAGCCCTCGCGCTGCAGCGGGTCGCCGAGATCGACCTGCCGGCCGAGACGTTCCACACCTACGCGGCCGGAGAGCAGTCGCTCGCTTCGGGTGTGCGCAAGCTGCTCGTCGGCGAGCGCGGCGTCGACAAGAACACCGTCAGCTTCTGCGGCTACTGGAAGATCGGTGCCGCCTCCCCGACGTCGAAGGCCGCTCGCGAGGCCGCCGCGGAGCCGCTCGGATGAACGGGGCGGATACCGGTTCGTCGGCTGCCGGTTCGGGCGCGGATGCGGCGACGGAAGTGGATGCCGTGGCGACGCGGCCCGCGCGCGGACGGGTGCGCTTCCCGACTGCCCTGCTGCTGACCTGCGCGGCGCTCGGCGTCGCCGGGGCGGTTCTGCTCGCGCCGATGAACTGGCTCTCGACCCTGCTCACCGGACCACTGCCCTTCCTCGGGATGGGCCTCGCCGGACTGTGGCTGCTGCCCTCGGTGATCGCGCTGCGTTTGCTCAAGCGTCCGCTCGTCGGCTTGCTCGTCGCGCTGATCGCGGGGCTCGTCATGGTGCCGTTCTCGGGGTACGGCTTCGGCAGCGTCGCCACGAACCTCTGGTGGGCGGCGTTCACCGAGCTGCCGTTCCTGTTCGTGCTGTGGCGCTACTGGGGCACCTGGATGCACTACGTCGGAGCGGTCGCCGTCGCGATCGTCTACCCGATCTCGGCGTGGGCCTGGTTCGACCTGGGCAGCTTCGGCCTCGGGTACCAGGCGGCGTTCTTCGCCGTCACGATGGCCAGCTGCGTCGCGGCGACGGCCCTCGGCATCCTGATCGCGGATCGCCTACGCCGCGCCGGCGTCGGCGGACGCCGCTGACGCGCGGCGTTAATGCCGGACGACGATCACAGTGCGAGGTGCATGCGAAGGCACTCGTCGACCTCTCCCATCAGTTCGGCAGGCACCCATCCCACCGGCCGAACAATGCGCGAGGTCGCGATCGTGCGGACTTGTTCGATCTGTACCTTCGAATCGACGCTGAGCCCGGTGCCCGCCGCAGGCAACAGAACCTGAAATGGGAGGACTCGCGCGACATTGGACGTGACCGGCGCGACCGTTACCGTCGCGCGCGTACTGCGTACAGCCGCGGTGTTGGCCGTGTTGTTGCTGACGACAACGGCAGGACGGGTCTTCGCGGCCTCGGCCCCGACAACCGGGTCGAAGGCGACCAGCACGATCTGGCCGCGCCGCAGCAGCGTGGTCGACGGCGCACTCACGCTGAGGCGAGTCCGTCGCTGGCAGCCGTGTCCCATTCGTCGTCGTAGCCTTCAGCGAATGCTTCGGCGTAGGCATCTGCCAGACGGCTCTCGCGCAAGAGCGACACAGCATCCTGAACCGCCGCCGACCGGGTGGCGTATTTTCCCATCAAGACCTCCGCGTCGAGGAACGCTACGTCACTCGCACTGAGGCTGAGGCTGACCTTGCTGTTCGTCATGCTTCAATGCTACTCGGGTAGCAAGGATATTGCCACCTCCTAGCATTCGCGCTTGAGACGTCGCGCGGGGCCCTTCGACAGGCTCAGGGACCCAGCTCGAGGGACCGGGGCGGCCCTTCGTCTCGTCGCTGCGCTCCTCGCTCAGGAACCGGCCGAGGGTCAGCGCTTGCCGGCGATCTGGCGGCCGACGATCTCGCGCATGATCTCGTTCGTGCCGCCGTAGATGCGGTGCACGCGGGCGTCGAGGAACGCGCGGGCGATCGGGTATTCGGTGATGTAGCCGTAGCCGCCGTGCAGCTGCACGCCCTGATCGAGCACCTCCCACTCGCGCTCGGTGGCCCAGAACTTGACCTTCGCGGCCTCCTCGGCCGACAGCTTGCCCTGAGAGTACGCGAGCAGCGCCCGATCGATGTACGCCCACAGCGCGTCGACCGTCGTGGCCATGTCGGCGATCGCGAAGCGGCTGTTCTGGAAGTCGATGATCCGCTCGCCGAACGCTTCGCGGTCCTTCGTGTAGGCGACGGTCCAGTCGAGGGCGGCCTGCGCGGCCGCGGCACCCGCGACGCCGATCGACAGGCGCTCGAGCGGCAGGTTCATCATGAGCTGCACGAAGCCCTTGCCCTCGACTCCGCCGATGAGGTTCTCGTCGGGAACGAACACGTCGCTGAACGACAGCTCTGCCGTGTCGTGGCCCTGGAAGCCCATCTTGTGCAGCTTCTTGCCGTGGTCGAAGCCCTCCATGCCGTTCTCGATGAGCACGAGGCTGAAGGCATCCGGTCGGTTGCCCTCACCGGTCTTCACGAACGTGACGACCAGGTCGGCAGTCGCGCCCGACGAGATGAACGTCTTGGCACCGTTGACGATGTACCCGCCGTCGACCTTCTTGGCAGTGGTCTTGATGCCGCGCAGGTCGCTTCCCGCGCCGGGCTCGGTCATCGCGAGCGCGCCGACGACCTCGCCGGTCGCCATCCGCGGCAGCCATTTCGACTTCTGCTCCTGGGTGCCCATGTGCACGAGGTACGGAACCGCCAGGTCGTCCTGGATGCCGAAGGCCCCGGCGAGCGAGCCCGCGCCGGCGGCGATGACCTCTTCGTTCACGACCGCGCGGAAGCGGTAGTCCTGCAGCATCCCGGCCCCGCCGAACTCCTCGGGAACCGACAGGCCGATGATCCCGGCCTCGCCGGCCGCGCGCATGGTGTCGCGGTCGACCTCGCCCGCGGCATCCCACCGCTCGATGTCCGCACCCGTCACGTGGCGCTTGACGAAGTCCTTGACGAGGTCGCGGAAGGCCTCGTGATCCTCTTCATAGATGTCGCGTTCCATTGCGCGTCCTCCTGAACGTGTCGGCGTCTTTGCTCCCGCGATTCTAGGGCGATGACGGATGCCGCGACAGGACGTTGTGGGAATGCATCCCGCGTTTCGTGGTACTGGGTACCGCGATTGTGGGATGCCTCCGAGCGTCGCTCAGGGCAGGTAGTCGGGCGCGGCAGGAAGCCCGAAGAACTCCTCGAGCGTGTGGAACCCGCCCGCCTGGTAGGCCGCGGCGAGGTCGCGCCCCACGTAGCGCAGGTGCCACGGCTCGGGAGCGTAGCCGGTGATGCCGGAGCCCCCGTCCTCGTAGCGCACGATGAACCCGTACTCCCAGGCGTGGGCGGCGACCCAGTCGCTCTGCGTGGTGCCGCCGAACCCGTCGAGCCCGCCGCACCCCAGACCGCACGCGACGACGTCGACCGCGAGGCCGGTCTGGTGCTCCGAGTGTCCGGGGCGCGCGGATCCGGCATCCGCCCCGGCCTGCCCCTGGTCGCGCACGTGCGACTCGTAGGTCGTGACCTGCAGGCCGTAAGAGCGGTAGCCGTTGTTCGCACCGAGGCGCCCGACCCCGGCCTCGATGGCCGCGTTAGCCATGTCGCCGACCGCGGTCGCGACGTCGGTGCGCACCTGCCCGGATGCCGTGGTCATCTGCAGCGGCACGTCGGCGAGAGCGCCGGGCGCGTAGTCGGCGGGGTCGAGCGGTCGCGCCTTGTTGACGACGACCCACACCCGCGCGGGGTCGGAGAGCGAGATGCACGGCGCGTTGCCCGCCACGACGGCGGCGCGGAACGCCTCGCCCCCACCGAAGCCGGCGATGGTGGCCGCGTCGTCTCCGGCGGCGAGCGACTCCTGCACGGATGCCTCGGCGCACGGGTCGGCGGCCGGGGTGGAGCCGACGTCGACCGAGGGCACCTGCACGACCGCGACCGGCTCGGGCATCCGCGAGGCTTCGGGCGTCGAGGATGCCGGCGCCGAAGCGAGAGAGAGGAGGATGCCGATGGCGGTCACCGCGACGCCGATCGGCAGGGCGGGACCACGGATCGGGGAGCGCGGAGCCGCATGCTGAGCGTGCGGCGATTCGGGCATGATCTCCATTCTGCCCCGATCGCCGCGCGGTCACCGATATGCATTCACAGGCAGGTGGAGATTCATCATACGTATGAGTAATCTGGAACTCTGCGAGAAGAGGAGCAATCAGTGCTGACTGTGAATTACGTAGGCGATCGCACGCTGGACGTGCGCACGGCCGATCAGACCGAACCGCGCGACGGAGAGGTGCGGATCCGCGTCGCCTACACCGGTCTCTGCGGCACCGACCTGCACATCCTGCACGGCGACATGGACGCCCGCGTCGAGCGCCCGCTCGTCTTCGGACACGAGATGAGCGGCACTATCGACGCCCTCGGCGCCGGGGTCACCGGTTGGAGCGTCGGCGACAAGGTCACCGTCATGCCCCTCGACTGGGACGGCACCTGCCCCGCCTGCCTCGCCGGCAACGAGCACATCTGCCAGAACCTGAACTTCATCGGCATCGACTCCCCCGGCTCGCTGCAGGGGCTGTGGAACGTTCCGGCCGAGACCCTCCTCGCACTTCCCGCCGACATCCCCCTCGATGACGCCGCGCTCGTCGAACCGGTCGCCGTCGCGGTGCACGACGTGCGGCGCTCCGACCTCACCGCCGGGCAGAAGGCCGTCGTGATCGGCGGCGGCCCGATCGGCACGCTCATCGCCACCGTCGCCCGGCACACCGGTGCCGAGGTCGTCGTGATCGAGATCGATGCGCAGCGCCGCGCCCAGGCCGAAGATCTCGGATTCACGACGCTCGACCCCTCGGCATCCGACCAGGTCGCCTGGGTCGAGGAGTGGACCGCGGGCACCGGGGCCGACGTCGTGTTCGAGGTCTCGGGCGCGGCCACCGCAGTGCGCGGCATGACGGCGCTCGCGAAGGTGCGCGGCACGATCGTCGTCGTCGCCATCCACCCCACCCCGCGCGAGGTCGACCTGCAGCGCGTGTTCTGGCGCGAGCTGCGCCTGCTCGGCGCACGGGTCTACCAGCGCGCCGACTTCGAGACCGCGATCGAGCTCCTCGCCGACGGCGTGATCCCCACCGACCGGGTCATCACGCGCATCGTGCCGCTCGCCGAGACCGCCGACGCCTTCGCCGAGCTCGAAGCGGGGCGCGCGATGAAGATCCTCGTCGACGTGCAGGCCGGCGCATGAGCGGGCTCTTCGACCTCACCGGTCAGCGCGCCGTCGTCACGGGCGCGAACCGCGGCATCGGCTTCGGAATCGCCACGGCGCTCGCCGACGCGGGCGCCGACATCATCGCGGTCAGCACGAGCATCGAGCCCTCCGGCAGCGACATCGAGCAGGCCGTCACCGCACGCGGGCGCGGGTTCCGCGCGATCCGGTGCGATCTGTCGGATGCCGACGCCGTCTCCGAGCTCGGCGCGGAACTGCGCGCAGCCGAGGTCGACATCCTCGTCAACAACGCCGGCACCATTCTGCGCGCGCCGGCGGCGGAGCATCCGATGGAGTGGTTCGAACGCGTGCTGCGCATCAACCTCACCAGCCAGTTCGCTCTCGCGCAGGCCGTGGGCGGATCGATGCTCGAGCGCGGACGCGGCAAGATCGTGTTCACCGCGTCGCTCCTCAGCTTCCAGGGCGGCATCAACGTCCCCGGATACGCGGCGGCGAAGTCGGGTCTCGCGGGCGTCGTCAAGGCGCTGTCGAACGAGTGGGCGGGTCGCGGCGTGAACGTCAACGCGATCGCCCCCGGCTACATCGCCACCGACAACACGCAGGCCCTCCGCGACGACCCCGAGCGCTCGGAGTCGATCCTCGCCCGCATCCCGGCGGGGCGATGGGGCGCGGCATCCGATCTCGGCGGAGCCGCAGTGTTCCTGTCGTCGGCGGCCTCGGACTACGTCGACGGAATCGTGCTGCCGGTCGACGGCGGATGGCTCGGGCGCTGATGCCCCCGGTCACGATGGAGAGCGCGCGCCTGCGCACCGGCACCCCGCTCACCCGCTTCGGACTCGGCGGCGCGCAGCTCGGCAACCTCGGCCGCGTCACCACCGACGAGCAGGCGAGGGGTGCGGTCGAGGAGGCATGGGCGCGCGGATCGCGCCTGTTCGACACGGCCCCGCACTACGGTCTCGGCTACTCCGAGCGGCGACTGGGCGAACTGCTCGCCGAGCATCCGCGCGACGAGTACGTGCTCTCGACCAAGGCGGGGCGCACGCTCGTGCCGCAGGTGTACTCGGCCGGTCAGCTCGACGACGGCGGCTTCGCGGTGCCCGCGGCGTACCGCCGCGAGTTCGACTTCTCGCGCGGCGCGATCCTGCGCGGAGTGGAGCAGAGCCTCGACCGGCTCGGCCTCGACCGGCTCGACATCGTCTACCTGCACGACCCCGACCACCACTGGGAGCAGGCATCGACCGAGGGCATCGGGGCGCTCATCGAGCTGCGCGAGCAGGGCGTCGTCGCCTCGATCGGTGTGGGCATGAACCAGTCGGCACTGCCGGCGCGGTTCGTGCGCGAGACCGACATCGACGTGGTCATGCTGGCCGGGCGGTTCACCCTGCTCGAACAGGGGCCGCTGGCCGACCTGCTGCCCGCGGCGCTCGAGGCGGGCGTGGGCATCGTGAACGTCGGCGTCTACAACTCCGGCCTGCTGGCCCGACCGCGGGTCGCGGCGGACGCGACCTACGACTACGTGCAGGCCCCGGCCGCGCTCATCGCCCGGGCGAACGCGATCGCCGAGGTGTGCGAGGAGTTCGGCACCGACCTGCCGACCGCCGCCATGCAGTTCAGCCTGCGGCATCCGGCCGTCACCTCGGTGGTTCTCGGATGCCGCGACGCGCGCCAGGTCGTCGAAGGGGTCGAGCGTATGGATGCCGTGGTCGACGAGGGCCTCTGGGACGCGCTGATCTCGCGCGGGCTGCTGCCCGAGGGCATCCTCGGCTGAGGGCCCTTCGTCTCGTCACTGCGCTCGCTCAGGGACCGGTTCCTGAGCGAGCGCAGCGAGACGAAGGGCCCTCGCCCTCACCCAACGGAGGAGAACACACGCTCCGCAGGAGGCATCCGCCGTTTCGATCCTCCCGAACGCGAGAACTCCTCCTCAACGGATGCCGCGGGGCGGGGCCCTTCGACAAGCTCAGGGACCCAGTGGCAAACACCGGGACCCAGTTTCAGACGCTGGGTCGCTGAGCCTGTCGAAGCGTCCCCACGCGCGACTCGGGCGGAGAACTCCGCGTTGGGCGGAAGAATCCGCGCGAAAACTCCGCCCAACGGCAAGAACTCCTCCTCAACGGATGCCGCGGGGCGGGGTCCTTCGTCTCGTCGCCGCGCTCCTCGCTCAGGAACCGGTTCCTGAGCGAGCGCAGCGAGACGAAGGGTCCCGACGAGAGGGTCAGGCGCCGGCCAACTCCAGCACGCCGTCGACGCGGCGGGGCACATCGACCGCACCGTCGCGCAGCTCGGCGGGGAGCACGTCGGCCGGGGCATCCTGCCAGGCGAGCGGGCGCAGGAACCGCCGCAGCGCCGTCACGCCCACCGAGGTGTGCTGCGTGTTGGTCGCGGGCCAGGGGCCGCCGTGGTTCATGGCCCACGACACCCGCACCCCCGTGGGGTATCCGTCGTAGACGATGCGGCCGACGAGGTCGCGCGCGGCGTCGGTGAGCTCGCCGCGCACCTCGGCCTCCTCGGGCTGCGAGTGGATCGTGGCGGTCAGCGAGTGCGGCACGGCTTGCAGGGCCGCCGTGATCTCGCCCGTCGAGGCGTACCGCACGAGCACCACGAGGGGGCCGAACGCCTCCTCGGCGACCGCCGGAGTGACATCCGTCGCCGCGATCTCGAGCACCGCGGGCGTCAGCGAGAAACCGTCGGCTCCGGCGTGCGGGGTAACGAGGCTGCGCGCCCCGCCCTCGGCGATCAGCCGCTCACGGATCTCGTCGAACGCCCCGTGGATGCGCGAGTTCAGGAGGGTCTGCGCCGCGGAATCCTGCGCCCTCGTCACCACATCGGCGACGAGCGCGTCACCCTCGGCCCCGGCCGGCACGAAGGCGATGCCGGGCTTCGTGCACAGCTGCCCGGCCGATCCCGTGACCGACCCGAACAGACCCTCGCCGAGGGCCGCGGTGCGCGCGGACGCCGCCCCCGGCGTGATGACGAGCGGATTCAGGCTCGACAGCTCGCCGTAGAACGGGATGGGCGTCTCGCGCTCGTCGATGATCGCCTGCAGGATCTTGCCGGTCGACAGCGACCCCGTGAACCCGACGGCCGTGATGACCGGGTCGGCGACGAGAACGGCTCCCGCCTGCTGGCCGTAGACGATCCCGAACGTGCCCTCCGGCGCCCCGTACGCCGCGGCCGCGCGCACGAGCGACTCGAACGAGCGCTGCGAGGTCACCGGGTGCGAACTGTGCGCCTTGACGACGACCGGGTTGCCCGCGGCGAGCGCCGAGGCGGTGTCGCCGCCGATGACCGAGAACGCGAAGGGGAAGTTGCTGGCGCCGAAGACGGCGACGGGGCCGATCGGCACGAGCATCCGCCGCACATCCGGGCCCGGGCCGAGCGGTGTGTGGCCGGAGTGGTCGATGATCGCCTCGAGGTAGCCGCCCTCGTCGACGGCGTCGGCGAAGAGACGGAACTGGAAGGCGCTGCGCGAGAGCTCGCCGTTCAGGCGCGCCTCGGGCAGCCCGGTCTCGGCGAGAGCGGCGTCGACGAGCGCGGCGCGGTCGGCCTCGAGCCCGTCGGCGAGCGCGCGCAGGAGCCCGGCCCGCCAGGCGCGCGGACGCGAGCGCAGGTCGGCGAAGGCGGATGCCGCAGCGGCGGTGGTCGCAGCGACGACCGCGGCATCCGTCGCTTCGATGCCGGTGTCGGAGTGTGCGCCGGTGCGGGGATCGGTGGTCGTCAGGGTGGTCATGCGCTGGCCTTTCCGAGCAGTCCCCGCTGAGCGAGGCTGGTGATGAGCGCGCCGATGCCGACGCTCCAGGGGGCGAGATCCTCGCTGTGCTGCACCCGGTTGACGAGCGCGCCGAGGTGCGGCGACGAGATGCGCACGACGTCGCCGAGGTGGTGGGTGAAGCCGTGGCCGGGCTCGTCGCGGTCGTCGGTGGGCGCGAACATCGTTCCCAAGTAGAGCACGAAGCCGTCGGGGTAGGCGTGGTGGTCGCCCGACGCCTGCCGCACGAGATCGGCGGGGTCGCGGCTGATCTGCGCCATGTGCGATTCGGCCCGCATACCGAAGCCGTCGTCGCCCTCGACCGAGAGCGTGACCGATTCGGCGCGCACGTCGTCGAGCGAGAACCCTCCATCAAAGAGGCGGATGAACGGGCCGACGGATGCCGAGGCGTTGTTGTCCTTCGCGCGTCCGAGCAGCAGGGCCGAGCGCCCTTCGATGTCGCGCAGGTTGACGTCGTTGCCGAGCGTCGCCCCGACGATGTCGCCGCGCGAGGAGACGACGAGCACGACCTCGGGCTCGGGGTTGTTCCATCGGGATTCGGCGAGCACGCCGACGTCGGATCCACCGCCGACCGTGGCGAGCACGGGCGCCTTCGTGAAGATCTCGGCGTCGGGGCCGATGCCGACCTCGAGGTATTGGCTCCACAGTCCCGCGGTGATGAGCACCTGCTTGAGGCGGGCGGCCTCGGGCGATCCGGGCACGAGGTCGCGCACGTCACCGCCCAGCGCGTCGAGGATCGTGGCGCGGATGCCGTCGGCGGACTCGGCCTCGCCGCGCGCCTTCTCCTCGATGATGCGCTCGAGCATCGATACGGGGAAGGTCACGCCCGAGGCCTTGACGACCTGCAGGTCGATCGGCGAGAGCAGCCACGGGTGGGCATCGTCGCGGGTGTCGGGCGCGGTGTTCGCCCAGACGTCGGCGAACGCACCGAGTGACGGCCCGTCGGCGGCACGCGCGGCGGCTGCCGGGTCGGCGCTCTCGGTGAGCGCGGTCATCGTCGGGAAGGTGGCTGACAGGTCACGCAGGATGCCGTCGCGCAGCACCACCACGCTCGGGCCTGCCGGCGTCTGCACACGCCCGACGAGCAGGGCGTCGCTCGCATCGGCGGGAAGGATGCCGGCGGCGTCTCCGGTCCAGGTGTCGCTCATGTCTCTCCTCGGGAGGTCGGTCGGGAGCTCGGTCGATATCGGCGGGATCACCGGGCGTCAGCGCCGGTGGAAGACGCCGGGGCGCTTCTCGGCGAAGGCGGCGCGCCCCTCGGCGGCATCCTCGGTGGCGAAGGTGATGCCCTGCATCTCGCGCTCGTAGGCGATGGCCTGGTCCTGCGGCAGGTTGAACGCGGCGCGCAGGTTGGCCTTCGCGGCCTCGGCCGCGATCGGAGGACGCGAGGCGATCGTCGCGGCGAGCTCCTGCGCCCGGGCGAGCAGATCATCGGCGGGCACGACCTCGCTGACGAGACCCCAGGCGAGGGCGCGTTGCGCATCGATCGGGTCGCCGCTGAGCAGCATGAGGGCGGCGTTGCTCGCCCCGATGGAGTTCGCCAGCAGCACCGACATCCCTCCCCCGCCGATCCAGCCGAGCTTGATCTCCGGAGCGGCGAAGCTCGCGGTCTCGGCGGCGATGCGGATGTCGCACGTCAGCGACGCCTCGAGCCCTCCCCCGAACGCGTACCCGTTGATCGCGGCGATCACGGGCTTGCGTAGTTCGCGCAGCGCGTCGCAGTAGTCGCGGCGGTTGCGGAACTCCCACGGCGTCTCGTACCGGTCGAGGGTCGAGATGTCGCTGCCGGCGCTGAACGCGCGACCCGTGCCGGTGTAGACGACGGCCCGCACCTCGGGGTCGTCGTTGAGGCGGCGCACGATGCCCACGAGCTCGTCGCTCATGGCCTGGGTGACGGCGTTGAGCTTGGCGGGGCGGTTCAGGCGCACGGTCGCGACGTGCCCCTCTCGTGTGACGACGATCAACGGCTCGTCGGTGATGGCCGAGTCGGTCATGCGGTCTCCTTCTGCAGGCGGTCGTCGGCGGTCGCGGCATCGGGAGAAAGAGCGGCGAACCGCGCTTCGATCTCGTCGAGCACGTCGTCGGCATGTCGGCGCCCGGCGACGACATCGCGCACGAGAGCGGATGCCGCGGACTGGAACGGGATGTACCCGGCGATCCGGGGTCGCACCCACGACGCCTCGATGCTCGAGAGGGTGCGCGAGTAGAAGCCGTACGCGGCCTCGTCGACCGCGGCATCCGTCCACGCCGCGCGCAGGCCGGGCTGACCGTCGTGCGCGGGGATGAACCCGCGCTGCGCGTCGTCGCTGAGCAGGTGCTCCAGGTGCGCGAGCAGGGCGGGCGAGGGCGCGGAGCGACGGGTGATCGCGATGCCGGTGCCGCCGATCGTTGATCCGAGGCGTCCCGCGTGCGCCGGTGCGCGGTCGAAGGCGACGACCGGCGAGCTGTAGTTCACGTAGCCGTAGACGAGCGGGATGTACCCGATGTCGCCGCGGTCGCGCATCCGGTCGAGCAGACCGATCGGGTTGAGCAGTTCGGTGCCCGCGGGGGCGTGCACCGAGAGGCGGGCGAGCAGATCGAGCGCCCGCCGCGCGACGGCGAGGTCGAACAGTCCCTCTCCGCGTCCCGGGTCGTCGCCGAGCGACACCGCGATCGAGCAGAGCGACAGGAACGCGTGGGGGCCGGCCAGGCTCGTCGCGACGAGCCCGCGCTCGGCGAGAGCGAGAGCGTCGTCCCAGGTCTCGGGCGCCTCGGCGACGAGATCGCGGCGGCGCACCGACACCTGCGTCGCGGCATCCAGCGGCAGAGCCCACAGCCGCCCGTCGAGCGTGTACGAGGCGATGCTCGGCCCCACCGCGGCATCCGCCCATGCCGCGATCCGTGCGGTGTCGAACAGCTCGTCGAGAGGACGGATGCCGCCGCTCACGAGCGCGTCGCCGAGGTGCGGATGATCGAGCACGAGCAGGTCGTAGCGGCGGGCGAGTTCGTCGATCGGCGCGGACTCGAACCCCTCGAGCGACTGCACCTCCCAGCGCAGGGTGTCGCCGTCGCCGAGGTCGCCGGCCGCTGCCTCCAGAGCGTGACGGCCGCGCGGGTGATCCCAGGTCAGGCCGACGTAGTCGGTCACGACGGCACCGCACTCGAACCCACGGGCACCGGCACGGCGGTCTGCGCCACCGCGCCGGTATCGAGCAGCTCCTGCGTGCGCTCGGGCGAGACGCCCAGCTCGGCGAGGATCTCGGCCGTGTGCTCACCGGTGAGCGGGGCGCCGCGGTCGATGCGGGCGGGCGTCTTCGCGAACCGGTACGGGAACCCGGGTGTCTTGATGCGCCCCTCAGTGGGGTGGTCGTACTCGACGAACGTGCCGTTGTGGATGATCTGCGGGTCGGCCACGAGGTCTTCGTAACCGTAGACCGGACCCACCCACATGCCGGCGGGCAGCAGCGTGTCGAGCCAGTGCTGCGTGGAGCGCTCACGCAGGTGACGGGCCACCGTCGCATACAGCTCGTCGCGGTGCGTCCAGCCGTGCACCTCGGGGTCGAGACCAGCGAACGAGGGCTCGTCGAGCACCTCGCCGAGCTTCTCGAGGTCGGCGAACCCGAGCGCGAGGTAGCCGTCGCTCGTCGCGAAGACGCCGTAGGGGGCGCGGATGTAGACGTGCGCGTTCGGCTCGCTGCCGCGCTTCTGCGGCACCCCGCCGACCGTGTAGACGCTCAGCTCCTGCATCTGCAGGGTGGTGAGCGCGTCGAGCATGTTCACGGTCACGAGCTGCCCCTCACCGGTGCGCTCGCGGTGCAGCAGCGCCGCGAGCACGGCTTCGAACGCGGTCGATGCGGTGACGGCGTCCGCCAGGTACTGACCCGCCGGAGTCGGCGGCTCGCCCGCGCGCCCGGCCGACAGCATCGCGCCGCTCATGGCCTGCAGGATGAGGTCCTGGCCCGGACGGTCCTTGTAGGGCCCGTCCTCGCCGTAGCCCGACATCGAGACGTACACGAGCGAGGGGTTGATCGCCGCCAGACTCTCGTAGTCGAGGCCGAGACGCGCGGCGACCCCCGGGCGGTAGTTCTGCAGGAACACGTCGGCCCCGGCGATGAGGTCGCGCACGACCTCGCGCCCGGCATCCGACTTCAGGTCGACGGCCAGCGAACGCTTGTTGCGGTTGAGGGAGAGGAACGAGACGTTGATCTCGTTGCCCTGCGCGCCACCGGCCGAGGCGAAGCGCTGCCATTCGCCGGCGGTCGGCTCGACCTTGATGACGTCGGCGCCCAGGTCGCCGAGGCGCTGCGCGGCGAAGGGCCCGGCCATCGCGATCGAGCAGTCGATGACACGGTATCCGTCGAGGATTCCGCGGGTGGGGGTGTCGGACATGTCGTTCCTCTGGTTGTCAGACGGGCGTGATCAGACGGCCGTGTCGGCGCCGCCGGCGGCCGACGAGCGCAGGAGCGCATCGATCAGCTCGACCGAGCGGGCGGCGACGGTCACATCGGAGTTGTTCTCGCGGCTCGCACCGGTGATCAGCTCGATGAAGCGGGCCGGCGGCACGAGGCATTCGTACTCGCCCTCCCCCTCGGGGATCACAAGCTCCTCGCGGCGGCCGTCGTAGCGGCTGAGGGTCACGCGCTCGCGCTCGACGTCGATCATGAGCACGCCCTCGGTGCCGAACAGGCGGATGTCGACCTGGTACTTGTCGCCGTCGGCGAGCGTCGCGGCCCCCGATAGCGACCCCAGCGCCCCGCCCTCGAAGCGGATCACTCCCGCGTCGAACAGGTCGACCGGCGCCCCGGCGGTGATCGCACGACCGGCGACGGATGCCGCGCGCAGCCCCGTGAGCCAGAACAGCAGCGCCGAGGAGTGGGTGATCTGGCCGTGCGCATACCCGCCGCCGTGCTCGGGGCTCGACCACGTGGTCGGGTCGGGAGCGGTGTCGGAGTTCCAGCGCTCGAGCATGTGCGTCGGGTCGGTGCCGAACAGTCCGCGCGTGGGGGACGCCATATGGCACAGGGCGTACTGGATCTCGCCGACCGCCCCGGCATCGAGCATCCGCTTGGCCGCCACCGTGAACGGCTTGTAGTTCCAGCCGTAGGGCACGAGGAAGACGGTGCCGGCGCGCCCGGCGCGGGCGGCGAGATCCCACGCCTCGTCGGCGTGCAGGGTCATCGGCTTCTCGCACAGCACGTGCAGTCCACGGTCGAGCGCTTGTGCGGCGAGCGGGTGGTGCAGATCGTGCGGGGTGGAGATCACGACCGCGTCGATGTCGGCATCCAGCAGTTCCGTCGCGTCCTCCGTCGCGAACCCGAAGCCGAACTTCTCGCGCACGGCTTCGAGCCCGTCGCCCTTGCCGCAGACGCCCACGAGCTCGACGTCGTCGCGCGCCGCGAACAGCGGGAAGTGATTGCTCGTCGCCCACCAGCCGGCACCGATCGCGCCGAGGCGCACCGTCGCGGCGGTCATACGACCCACCGCCAGGTGCGGATGCCGTCGCGATCACCCTCGGCGACACGGCCCTGCTGCGCGAGGCGCTCGAGATTGCCGGTCATCGGGAAGATCAGATACTCGGCCGCAGCTGCGGGCCACGGCCCCAGATCGGCTGCCGCGCGCCGGATGAGTTCGAGCGAAGTGAGCTCCTCCCCGCCGGCGAGAACCTGTTCGATCACCCGGTCGACGCGCTCGACGTACGCGAGCGAGTCGTCGAGGAACCCGGCCACCGCCGCGCCCTCGTACACCGGGTAGTGGGCCGTGAGCAGCAGCTCGGCGTCGAGGGCGCGCAACCGACGGATGCTGTCGACGTACCGGGCCGTGTCGCGATAGGTGGGCGGGAACGCGGCCCGACCGTCGGCCGTCGGCACCGTCTCGCCGAGCACGGCATCCGAGATGAGGAGGGTGCCGTTCGCGGCATCCCACAGTGCCAGGTGCCCCGGGGAGTGCCCCGGCACCGCGAGCACCTCGATCGTGCGGTCGCCGAGATCGAACGTCTCGCCGCCGTCGAGGGCTCGCGCCACCGGCACGAGACCGGTCGAACGCCGCACCTCGGCGGTCGTCTCGGGCGGGTCGTCGAAGCCGTCGCGGACGGCGAACTCGCCGTAGCGCCCGGCGATGAGCGCCTCGACGTCCTCGGTCATGGCGACATCGGCGCGCCCGGCCAGGAACTCGGCATGCGGAGCGGCCGCGGCGAGCGCCGCGTTGCCGCCCGTGTGGTCGAAGTCGCAGTGCGAGCTGACCACCCAGCGCAGGTCGGCGAGATCGAACCCGATCTCCTCCAGCGTCGGCAGCAGGGTGCCGGGCACGGAGTCGGCGACACCGGTGTCGAACAGCAGGGCGCCCTCAGGGCCGGTGAGCAGGTACATCGCGATGAAGCGCTCGCCGAGCGGCGCCTGGATGCGGTGGATGCCGTGACGCACCTGCATCATTCGCTCCAGGTGCCGTGGTCGATCAGGCGGAGTCCGGCGCGCTTCGAGCGCACATGGGGCCCGGCCGGCTCCTGCCAGGTGGCCTCGCTGCGGGCCTTGAGGATGAGCGCCTCGTCGACCTCGATGCCGACGCCCGGACGGTCCCCGAGCACGACGCCGCCGTCGGCGAACTCCTGATCGAGCACGAGACCGAACGGCGCCCCGAGATCCTGCACCTCGGCCGACAGGTGATTCGGCACGGCCGCCGCGGCCGCCGTCACGGTGTGGTTCGCGGTGAGCCCGACGGGGCTGACGGGCAGATCGCGGGCGTGCGCGGCGATCGCCACGCGCAGGAAGTGCGTGACGCCCCACACCGCCCCCGCCTGCACGATGTCGGCACCGCCGGCGTCGAGAAGGGGACGGTACTGCTCGAGCCCGGTGAGGTTCTCGCCGGTGGCGACGGAGGCCTTGATCGCCGCGCTCAGGCGCGCATGCCCCGCGGCATCCCACCGCCGCAGCGGCTCCTCGACCCAGGTGAGGTCGATGCGCTCCTCGAGCGCGCTGACGTGCCGGACGGCCTGCTTGAGGTTCCACGACTCGTTGGCGTCGAGCATGAGCGCAGGCGCCGCGCCGCCGGCCTGGAGCACGTCGGTGAGGATGCCGAAGCGGCGCAGATCCGCCTCGACGTTTCGCCCGCCCTTGAGCTTGGCGGCGGTGTAGCCGCGCTCGCCGAAGCGGCGGTAGAGGGCGGCGAGCTGCTCGTCGTCGAGTGCGGCGTCGAGGCCCGAGGCGTAGCCGGGCACGAAGCGGTCGCCCGCTCCGAGCAGACGCCACAGCGGCTCACCCGCGAGCTTGGCCTTGATGTCCCACAGCGCGGTGTCGAAGGCGCCGATGCCACCGAAGGTCGCGCCCCCGTGCGACGACTTGAACACCCGCGCGAGCATGGCGTCGTAGAGGGTGGTGACGGCGCGGGGGTCCTGCCCCTCGAGGGCGGGGAACAGGCGCTCGAGGTCGGCGTGCGACCCCATGCCGACACCCTCGATGCCCTCGTCGGTCTCGAGGATCACGAGCGGCACGTCGGTGACGCCGGATGCGATGAACCCGTTGACGTCGCCGACGGGGCGCCCCCAGTCGTGGACGGTGCGCAGCGTGCGGTAGCCGGTGATCTTCATGTCGCCCTTGAGTGTGAGAGATCGAATGTGAAAACAACATACATCATATGTCTGTCGTTTCGCGAGTGTCCCCTGCCGCCCCATTCCGGAGGTCAATAGAGTGTCAGGCATGACCCCGCCCGCAGACGCCACCACCGCCGGTCGCGCACGCACCCCCATCGATCGCATCGGCGCGACCGTGCTGAACGAGCTCGTCCAGTCGATCGTCACCGGGGAGTACGCACCGGGCGACCTGCTGCCGCCCGAGAGCGTCATCAGCGTGCAGTTCGGTGTGAGCCGCACCGTCATCCGCGAGACGATGAAGCGCCTGCAGGAGAAGGGCATGGTCACGGTCGCCCAGGGGCGCGGCACCCACGTGAATCCCTCCACGAGCTGGAACGTGCTCGACCCCTCGGTGCTCACCGCCATGATCGAGAACGACTCGACCCTCGGCGTGCTCGACGACCTCAGCGTGGTGCGCGGGGCGCTCGAAGCGGCGATGGCCGCCGCCGCCGCCCGCGCGGTCGACGACGACGCCCGCACCCGCCTGCGCGAGAGCCTGGAGACGATGGAGGCTCACGTCGACGACTCGGCGGCATTCCGCGAGGCCGACGTGAAGTTCCACCTCGCCGTGATGGAGCTCGCCGACAACGGTCTCGCCGAGAACATCGCGCGCGTGCTCATCGCTCATGCGGTGGGCAGCGACCGCTTCACCGGTGTCGACCCCGCGCATGCGTTCGAGCTGACCCTCGCCGAGCACACCGCGATCCTCGAGGCGATCTCGGCCGGCGACGCCGAGGCCGCGCGCCTCGCGATGAGCGAGCACATCCTCGGCTCGTGGTCGCGCCGCCGCCTGCCGTCGAAGAAGCGTTCCTGACGGAGGCGCCGGGGCCCTCCTCCGCCGCGCAACCCTTCGCACGACCCTCAGCACGACCTAAAGAACATCAGTCATGTGATGTTTGCTTGATCGTTTTCGTAAGACGTAGTATGTTTCGACGCAAGGCCTGCACCCTCGGGTCCCTGCAGCAACTTCCCTATCAATGTTGAGAGGATCGCAATGAAGCGAAGGATCGCCATCCCCGCCGCCATCGGCGTGGCGGCACTGGCACTCACCGGATGCGGTGGAGCATCGCCGAACGGATCGACCGGCGGAGGCTCGGGCACGAGCGACAAGCTCGTCGTCTGGAACTGGGGCGACGCTGACGAGGCCGCGGCCGCATACACCGAAGACGTCAAGGCGGCGTTCGCCGAGAAGCACCCCGACGTCGAGGTCGAGATCGTCAACCAGCCGTTCGACCAGTACTACACGCTGCTCGGCAGCGCGATCGAGGCCGGCACCGGCCCCGACGTCGCCCTGTTCAACGGCGGCACGCAGCTCAAGAGCCGCGCCGACTCCCTCATCCCCGTCACCGACGAGCTCGCCGACCTCGAGGACACCCTCGCCGGCTGGCCCGCTTTCCAGGCCGACGGCGAGACCTATTCCGCCCCGATGTTCCTCCAGGGCTTCCCGATCTACTACAACAAGGCCCTCTTCACCGAAGCCGGCCTCGACGCCGACAACCCGCCCCAGACCTGGGACGAGCTGGCGGCCGCCTGCACCTCGATCACCGAGAAGACGGATGCCTCGTGCTTCGCGCTCGGCAACAAGGAGGGCCTCGGCATCGAGTTCTTCCTCTCGGGCTTCGGCTCGGGCGTCTTCACCCCCGAGGAGTACGACGCCTGGATCGACGGCGACCGCGACTGGACGAGCGAGCATGCGGTGCAGGTCTTGCAGATGTGGGCCGACACCGCTGCCGACGGCTGGTACAACGAGGGCGCGAACTCCACCGCGATGTTCAACGACTCGTTCGACCTGTTCTCGGGCGGCAAGTCGGCCATGGTCATCGGACTCATGAGCGGCACGGCGCACTGGAAGCAGTTCGACGAGTTCCTCGGCGAGGATCTCGGGTTCATGATGCCGGTCACCGTCAACGACGGCACCACCCTGGCCCTCCCGGCCGAGGGCGGCATCGGATACGGCGTGCTCAACGAGGACAAGAAGGAGCTCGGCGTCGACTGGATCAAGGCCACGGTCGACCACGACGCCCTCGCCGCCTACTCGCTCGCGGGCGGTCAGATCACGTCCGACACGACCATCGAGCTCGACACCGACATCGTGTCGGCGAACGACATCGTCGCGGAGTCGGCGGGCAGCAAGCCGCTGCTCCACACCGCCCTCGAGGCCGAGACGCTCGACCTGCTGCACCGCCTCGGCCAGCAGCTGCTCGGCGGCGAGGTCACCGTGCAGGACGCCGCAGCCCAGCTGGCAGCGTCGGAGGGCTGATCCCTTGGCGATCGACACCACCTCGACCCGGACCCTCGTTCTCGCGAACAAGGGTCCGGGCCGCGGCCGCCGGGAACGCGGCGCACGCCGCGATCTCGGCCAGCCGCTGCGCAAGAAGCCGTGGACGTCCGAACGGCTCGCGCCCTACCTCATGGTGCTGCCGGTCATCCTCATCCTCGCGGTCTTCCGCCTCTACCCCCTCCTGCTCGGCGTGAACTTCTCGTTCACGGGAGACAAGGAGCTCAACGGGCAGTTCGTCGGCCTCGACAACTACCTCACCCTCCTCGGCGACGCCCGGTTCCAGGCATCCGCCCGCAACGTGCTGGTCGTGCTGCTGTTCGTGCCGATCCAGGTCTTCGTCGCCGGCATCCTCGCTACCTTCGTCTTCCTGAAGATCCCGGGCCACCGCTTCTACCGCAGCGTGTACTTCCTGCCGGTGGTGCTCTCGCCGATCATCATCGGCGCGATCTTCAACATCCTGCTCGCCGCGAACGGTCCGATCAACGGCGCCCTGAACACCATCAACATCCCGGGCGTCGACTGGCTCGGCCTCCCCACCACGGCGTTGCCCTCGGTGCTCGTCGTGCACATCTGGGCGACGTTCGGCATGGCGTTCACGATCTTCCTCGCCGGTTTCGCGACCCTCGACGCCGAGCTGCTCGACGCCGCGAAGATCGACGGCGCCAACCTCTGGCAGCAGATCGTGCACGTCATCATCCCGAGTCTCAGCCAGACCATCCAGTTCGTGTTCGTCACGACCACGATCGGCATGCTCACCGGCCTCTTCGGCCTGCTGTACACGATGACCGCCGGCGGTCCGGGGGCGGCGAGCTACCTGCCCGAGTTCCTCATCTGGAAGCTCAACGGCGAGGCCCGCCCGGCGCTCGCGTCCGCGGCATCCGTCTTCCTGCTGCTGATCGTGCTCGTCATCGGCCTGATCCAGATCCGCGTGCTGCGTCGCGCCACGAAGGAGGCATGATGCGCCGCGAACGCCTGGGCAAGTGGATCATCGCCGTACCGATGATGCTGCTCGCGATCGCCACGATCGCACCGATGCTCTACGGCCTGAACATCTCGCTCAAGACGCGCAAGGACTACGTCCTCGATCGTCTCGGGGTCACGCAGACCTTCAACGTGCAGAACTTCTTCGACGCGTGGAACAACGCCGACATGGGCCGCTACTTCGCGAACACGATCATCGTCACCGTGTTCTCGGTCGCGATCCTGCTCGTGCTCGCGTCGATGTGCGGCTATGCGCTCAGCCACCTCACCTTCCGCGGCAGCAAGGTCGCGTTCCTCATCATCCTCGCGATGATGATGATCCCGTTCCAGGTGATCATGGTGCCGACGATCAAGGTGCTCAGCGACATGGGACTGATCAACACCTTCCCCGGTCTGATCGCCGCGTACGTGGCGCAGTTCCTGCCGTTCACCGTGTTCTTCATGACCTCCTACTACTCGGGCATCCCGAAGGAGCTCACCGAGGCGGCGCGCGTCGACGGCAACGGCCTGTTCGGCGTGTGGGCGCGCATCATGATCCCGGTCGGCAAGCCGGCGCTGATCTCGATGGGCATCCTGAACGCGCTGTTCGTCTGGAACGACATCCTCATCGCACTGCTGATCATGCAGTCGCCGCAGAACCGCACCGTCATGGTCGGCGTGAGCGCGCTGCGCGGCCAGTACCCCGACAACGTGCCGACGTACATCGCCGGCGTGCTGCTGGCGGTGCTGCCGATCATCATCGTGTACCTGATCTTCCAGCGGCAGATCTCGGCCGGCGTCACGGCCGGAGCTACGAAGGGCTGATCCCATGAGCACCGACCGGATCGAGGTGTACGTCGACCCGGAGGGGTCGCCTTACGCCGACGGCTCGCACGGCTACCCCGCGAACGACCTGGCGCACGGCCTCGCCCTCGTGCGGGCACGGCGCGAGCCGGGTCAGCGGGCCGTGATCTGGATGGCCGGAGGCGAGTACCGGCATCACGAGCCCGTCTCGTTCACGGCATCCGACTCCTTCACCGCGGTGGTGGCGACGGATGCCGCGAACCCGCCGGTGCTGCGCGGATCCGTGCGCCTGACGGGCTGGCGTCCGGTGACGGTGAACGGGGTCGCGGCCTACGCCGCGCCTTCGCCGCGGGCGGCGGCCCGGCGGCTCTACGTCGACGGCGTCGCGGCGGCGCGCCCCCGGCATCCGCGCGAGGGATTCCTGCGCGTCGAGCAGCAGCAGGGCCTTGACCCGGCGGGCAGCTTCGTCGGCACGCTGTTCGACGGGGCGGCGTCGTTCCGCTTCGCCGAGGGCGACATCCCCGAGCTCGCGCAGCAGCTCGCGGTCGAGGTCGTCGTGCCGCACTACTGGGTGCAGGAGCGGATGCCGATCACCGCGATCGACCGCGACACCCGCACCCTCACGAGCTCGCTGCGCAGCATCTTCGCGCTGCGCGACGATGCCGCGAAGCTCTTCGCGCGCTACTGGCTCGACAACGTCGCCGAGCGCTTCGGCGAGGTCGCCGGCGAGTGGTATCTCGACGTGACCGGCGAGCTGGTCGGCGCGTCGGGTCCGCACGTGCTCTACCTGCCGGAGCCCGGCATCGACATCGACGCGCTCGACGTGCGGATGCCCGTGACCGACGCCTTCGTGACGCTCGACGGCACCGACGACGCGCCCGTACGCGAGGTGCGGTTCGAAGGTATGCACTTCGCGGAGGCGGACTTCGAGGTCGTGCCGCCCGCGGTGCCGCCGTTCGGGGTACGCGAAGACCCGCAGTTGCCGTCGGCTGGCCGGTACGCGGCCGACGTGCAGGCGGCGAGCACCGTCCCCGCCGCCGTACGATTCGACTTCGCCCGCTCGTGCGCGCTCATCGGCGGCGGCATCGCACGCGTCGGCGGCTACGGCGTGAGCCTCGGCCCCGGCACGCGCGGGGCGCTCATCAGCGGTGTCTCGTTCAGCGATCTGGGGGCCGGGGCCGTGCGCTCGGGCGGAGGGATCGATGCCCTGGCGGCGGAGTACAACCGCGCGAACGAGGTCTCCGACTGCACGATCGCGCGCGGCGGTCAGGTCTATCCCAACGCCGTCGCCGTGCTCTTCCAGCACGGATCGCACAACGTGATCGCGCACAACGAGATCAGCGATCTCCTCTACTCCGGCATCTCGGTCGGCTGGATGTGGGACTATCTGCACAGCCCGTCCGAGGGCAACCTCATCGAGGGCAACCACATCCACCACCTCGGCCAGGGGCTGCTCAACGACATGGGCGGCGTCTACCTGCTCGGCATCGCGCCGGGCACGGTCGTGCGCGGCAACCACATCCACGACATCGAGTGCGCGAACTACGGCGGCTGGGGGATCTACCTCGATGAGGGCTCGTCGCACGTGGTGATCGAGCAGAACGTGGTGCACGACGTGTCGAGCCAGGCCTACCACCAGCACTACGGGCGCGAAGTGATCATCCGCGACAACGTGTGGGCGTTCGGTCGCAACGGGCAGGTGTCGATCACCCGCCCCGAAGAGCACGTGTCGTTCACGTTCCACCGCAACATCGTGGTGGGCGAGGGCATGCCCGCGTTCATCGGCTACCCCGACCACCGCGACCTGCGGCGCTTCGGGATCGACAGCGACCTGAATCTGTTCTGGGATGCGACGCCGCTCGACGGAGCGGTGCGGGCGGCGAACGCCGATCGCTCGACGGGACCGGATGGGCGGGTCGGTTTCGAGATCGTCGAGCGCCTCGACGACGAGTGGGCGGCACTCGGTCACGACCGGCACTCGATCACCGCCGATCCGCTGTTCATGGATGCCGCAGCGCGCGATCTGCGCGTGCGGGAGGGGTCGCCGGCGGGGGGTCTCGGCATCCGGGTGCCGGATGTGCGCGGCGCCGGGCCGCGACCGGTGTCGGAGCGACGGCATCCGCTGGGTGCGCCGACCGGCATCGACCCGTTCCTGCCGACCCGGGGGTAGGCGGACGTCCGTAGGCTGAGGAGATGGACGCGCACGTGCCGAACCCCCTGGTCTGCCCGACCTGCGGTGGAGCACTGACGTTCGAGATCCTCGACGACGAGCGCTTCCTCGTCGTGTGGTCGTGCGTGGAGTGCGGGTTGATCCGGGCGACCGAACCGACGGGATAGCCTCTTCGTCATTTTCTTCGAACCTCGCTTGCATTAATTTCGGATGCATGTTCGAATGAAGCATGCGTTGGCAGGGACAGAAGCTCGGAGAGACGGATGCCGCGGCACTCCCCGGTCTCGAAGACCGGTCGAGCGTGCTGCGGTCGGTGACGACCCCCGAGTTCGCCGGGGTGACCTTCCACGAGGTGCTCTCGAAGTCGGCGCTCAACCACGTTCCCGGCGCATCGCGCATGCCGTTCGCCTGGACGATCAACCCCTATCGGGGATGCAGTCATGCGTGCGTCTACTGCGTCTCGCCGGACACGTTGATCCTCTGCGCCGACGGGCGCCAGCGCCCCCTACGCGACCTGGAGATCGGTGACCAGATCATCGGCACCGAGCGCGAGGGCGCGTACCGCCGCTATGTGCCTACCGAAATCCGCGCCAAGTGGTCGACCCGCAAGGCGGCGTATCGGGTGACGCTGGCCGACGGCACCGAGATCATCGCGAGCGGGGATCACCGATTCCTGACCGAGCGCGGATGGAAGCACGTCACCGACGCAGAGTCCGGGCAGAGACCACACCTCACCACGAACAACCGGTTGTTGGGGTTCGGCATCGGGCCGGCGGGGGCAGACATCGATCAGACGAGCACCGATTATCGACGCGGTTACCTGGCCGGGATGATTCGTGGAGACGGAATGATCTTCCACGGCACCTATCCCAGCCCGGAGCGGGTGCGGAAGGTACACATGTTCCGCCTGGCGCTGGTCGATCCGGAGGCTCTCGACCGGACTCGGGAGTTCCTCGAAGCTGAGGATGTGCCGACGAGGACCAGACCATTCGCCGCTCAGACCGAGACTCGGAGCGCGGCGAACGCGATTCACACGGCGGCTCGGGCGGGAGTCGAGCGGATCGAGCAACTCATCCTCTCGCCCGAGGAACCGAACGAGAGCTGGTTCGCTGGATTCCTCGGCGGCATCTTTGATGCGGAAGGGAGTTGTTCGCGCGGAGTGCTCCGCATCTCGAATGGGGATCCCGAACTCATCCGCCTGATCGAGCAGGGCATGCGCGCCTTCGACGTTCCCCACATCGTCGAAGGCGCGCGCGCTAACGGAGTCCGCGACGTGCGCGTGACGGGCGGGCTACCCAGCCGCCAGAGGTTCTTCGCGATCGCCTCACCTGCCATCACGCGAAAACTCGACATCATCGGAACCGCTGTGAAAACGGCATCCGATCTCCGGGTCGTGTCGATCGAACCCCTCGGTGAAGTGCAGGACCTCCTCGACATCACGACCGGGACCGGCGATTTCGTCGCCAACGGAGTCATCAGCCACAATTGCTTCGCCCGCGGGACGCACGAGTACCTCGACCTCGACGGCGGGTCGGACTTCGACTCTCAGATCGTGGTCAAGGTGAACGTCGTCGAGGTGCTCGAGCGCGAACTGCGCAAGGGCAGCTGGCAGCACGAGACCGTGGCTCTCGGCACGAACACCGATCCCTACCAGCGGGCCGAGGGGCGCTACAAGCTCATGCCCGGGATCATCGAGACGCTCGCGGCATCCGGCACCCCGATCTCGATCCTCACGAAGGGCACGCTGATCCGCCGCGACATCCCTCTGCTCGTGAAGGCTGCGCAGCGCGTGCCGATCGACGTGCAGATGTCGATCGCGATGTACGACGACGAGCTGCAGAAGGCGATCGAACCGGGAACCCCGAGCACGCAGGCGAGGCTCGACACGGTGAAGGCGCTGTCGGATGCCGGTTTCCCCGTCACCGTCTTCCTGATGCCGATCCTGCCGCACATGACCGACTCGGTCGACGCGATCGCGCATGCGCTCGAGCGCATCAAAAAGGCGGGCGCGCGCACGGTGATCTACGGAGCGTTGCACCTGCGGCCGGGTGTGAAGCCGTGGTTCTTCCAGTGGCTCGGAGAGCACCGGCCCGACCTCGTCTCGTCGTACCGCGGCCTCTACCCGGGAGCGTCCGCCGAGGCGCCGAAGCCCTATCGGCAGTGGCTCGCGAAACGGGTCAAACCGCTGATCCGGCTGCACGGCCTCGACGCGCGCCACGAAGACGACTACCCCCGGCGCGGATTCCGTCCGGGACAGGGCCACGTCGAGTCGATCTGGCGTCAGGACGGAGCGCCGACGACGGGGCGGGCACCGGGCAGTCCGAGCCCGGCCGTCACCTTCCGGACCACCGGTTCGGCGACCTCGGCCGCCGCGCAGCCCATGCTCTTCTGAGGGTGGGCTGCGGCATCCGCTGGTCGGGGCGGAGCGCCGCAGGCCCGTAGGCTCGGTGACTATGGCTACCGGCTCCACCATCCACACGTTCGACGTGCAACTCGCAGACACCGACCGCGGGGTCTACGAGGACTATTCGCTGCGCGTGGCGAGGCATCCGTCCGAGACCGACGCCTACATGATCACCCGCATCCTCGCCTACGGCCTCGAGCTTGCCGAGGGCATCGGATTCAGCGAGGGCATCTCGAAGACCGATGAGCCGGCCGTTCTCGTCCGCGACCTCACCGGCGCGATCACCGCCTGGATCGAAGTCGGCGCCCCCGACGCCGAACGCCTGCACTACGGCAGCCGCCTCGCCGAGCGCACCGTCGTCTACACGCACCGCGACCCCGAGAAGGTCATGCTCCCCTGGGCCGGCAAGCGCATCCACCGCTCCGAGGACCTGCGCGTGTTCAGCTTCGACCCCGGGTTCATCGACCAGGTCACGCCGCACATCGAGCGCCGCAACACGCTCACCCTCACGGTCACCGAACAGGTGCTCTACCTCGACCTCAACGGCGCCAACCTCACCACCGCGATCCACGAGCACGAGCTCGGGTAGCCCCCCCCTGAGGGGTCAAGACACGCCGCAGCCCCGGCATCCGATACGGAGTGCCTCGACCCCTCGCGGTGCCGCACCGTCCGCGCCCTGGGGAGGAGATCTCTCGTTCCACAGGAGCCTCTCGCGGATCCGCTCCTGCGCATCGTGCGCTCTCCTCCGTTACGCGCACCCGCCCGCCCGGCCCGCACAACTTCGGAGATCGGACGAGACACCCCGCGCCGGCAGCCCTGCAGTCCGGCGTGTCGCCTCAGAACTCCGAAGTTGTGCCGCGGCTCACGCGCGAGGGGTCGAAAAAGGCCGGGTCGGATGCTTCCGACCCGGCCTTTCGTGACCCCTCAGGTCACGCGACCCTCAGCGGCGCACGCCCGCGGCTCAGCGGGTGAGCGCCTCGGCGGTGGGGGTGCGACCGGTGATCTCGTCGATGATGTCGTCGTCGATGCGCGCGTTCTCGAACGGCGCGTCGATCTCGGCCCGGTCGAGCAGCTCGGTCATACGACGCTGACGCTGACGCGTGATGAGCGTGACGACGCGGCCCGAGCGACCGGCGCGGCCGGTACGGCCCGAACGGTGCAGGTACGTCTTGTACTCGTCGGGAGCGTCGGCCTGCACGACGAGATCGATGTCGTCGACGTGGATGCCGCGGGCGGCGACATCGGTGGCGACGAGCACGTTCACACGGCCCGAGGTCAGACGCTCGAGGTTGCGCGTGCGCTTGGCCTGGTTCAGGTCTCCGTGCAGCGAGACCGCGGGGATGCCGGCGTCGTCGAACTGCTCGGCGAGCATGTCGGCGTAAGCGCGGGTGCGGGCGAAGACCAGCGTCTTGCCCTCGCGGTCGACGAGTGAGGTGAGGATCTCGGCCTTGTCGCGGTGCTCGATCACGAGCACGCGGTGCTCGATCGTGCTGGACTCCTGGTCTTCACCGGCGACCTCGTAGACGGCCGGGTCGACGAGGAACTCGTCGACGAGAGCCGCGACCTCGCGGTCGAGCGTCGCCGAGAACAGCAGCTTCTGGCTGCCGTCGGCGGTGTGACGCAGGATGCGCTGCACGGGCTCGACGAATCCGAGCTCGCACATGTGGTCGGCCTCGTCGAGCACCGCGATGCGGCAGTCCGAGAGGTCGAGCTTGCCCTGGCTGATGAGGTCCTCGACGCGACCGGGGGTGCCGATCACGATGTCGACGCCCTTCTTGAGCGCGCCCACCTGGCGACCCTGCGGCACGCCGCCGTAGATCTGGGTGGTGAAGAGACCCACGCTGCGGGCGATCGGCTGGATCGTGCGGTCGATCTGCAGGGCGAGCTCACGAGTCGGAGCGAGGATGATCGCGCGCGGCGAACGACCGAACTCACGACGCTTGCCGGCCTGCGACTGCAGCACGCGCTCGACGAGCGGGGCACCGAAGGCGATGGTCTTGCCGGAGCCGGTGCGTCCACGGGCGAGCACGTCGCGCCCGCCGAGCACGGCCGGGATGCTGGCCGCCTGGATCGGGAACGGCGTCGCCGCGCCCATGCCGGCGAGGGTCTCGACGATGTTCGAGCCGAGGCCCAGGTCGCCGAAGCTCACCCCGTCGACCTCGACGGCTGCGACGGACTTCGCCTCGAGGCGCTCGTGCACGACGTCGTCGGTCGGCTCGAAGGCCGCCTTCGGCTTGGCGTTCCAGTCGTTGCGGCCGGGGCGCGCGTCACGGCTCGGACGCTCGTCGCGGCGCGGGCGGTCGGTGCGGTACGCGCCACCGGTCGAGGGACGGCTGCGCTCGCCCGGTGCGTCGTAGGAGCGCTGCGTGCGGTCGCGGTCGAAGGCGCGGCGGGCGCGGTCGGCATCGTACGAACGCTCGGGGCGATCGGATGCCGCACGGTCGTTGAAACGAGGGCGCTCGGCGCCACGGTCGTTGTACCGAGGGCGCTCGGCACCCCCACGGTCGTCACGACGCGGACGCTCGTCACGGTCGAACCGAGGACGCTCGGCACCACGGTCGTTGAACCGGGGACGCTCTGCGCCGCCACGGTCGTCACGACGCGGACGCTCGTCACGGTCGAGCCGGGGGCGGTCGGCACCGCGGTCGTTGAACCGGGGACGCTCTGCGCCGCCACGGTCGTCACGACGCGGACGCTCGTCACGGTCGAAACGAGGACGGTCAGCACCACGATCGTTGAACCGCGGACGCTCGGCGCCACCACGGTCGTCGCGACGCGGGCGGTCGTCGAAGCGGCGGCCGGCCGACGGGCGGTCGTTGTAGCGGGGGCGCTCGGAGCCGCCCTCGAAACGGGGACGCTCGTCGCGACGGTGCGGCGCCTCACGGCGGCCCGACTCGGCGCGGTTGCGGATGCTGCGGGCCTCGTCACGACCGGCGCGCTCCTGCGCACCCCAGCGCTGCTTCGGAGCGCCCGACTCGGCCTCGGCCGGACGGTAGCCGCGGTGGCCGGCGCTACGGCTTCCGGGACGACGGTCGTACCCACCTGCGGCGGGAGCGGAGCGGCGGTCGCCGGCATCCGATCGTGCGCCGCGCTCGTCGCGGCCGCCGTCACGCGACGATGCGCCGCGGTGACGGTCGTGGAAGGAGGTCTTGTTCGCGCCGTAGCGCGGCTCGAAGTTGCGAGCGGCGCGGCCGCCCTGGGGCTTCTTGTTCTTCGGCATGTGTGTCTTTCGTTCTCGCACGAGAACAGCACGGCGCACGCGGAGAAGCACCCGTGGATCAGGGGTGCCGGACGCTCAAGGGCCGGGGCCATTCATGTGATGGTTGAATGCGCGTCGATGGACGCTCACCATCGGCCCCTGGACTCACACTTCAAACAGGTAAAACGTCCGCGCGCTGCGCGGGTGTCCGAAGCCGACTTCCCCAGTGTACCCGCCGCACCTGAAAGACTCCCCCGCGGCCATACGATGGCGAGGTGAATCCCACCGGCATCCAGGTCTCCCTCCGTCGCGGCGACGTCACCGCGCAGATCGCCCAGGTCGGCGCCTCGCTGCGCGCGCTGCGCATCGGCGACGTCGACCTGATCTCTCCGTATCCGCTCGATCAGCCGACTCCGGGGTGCTCGGGCGTCGTCCTCGCACCCTGGCCCAACCGCATCCGCGACGGGAGATGGAACGACGAGGGCACCGACCGTCAGCTCGCGATCACCGAGCCGAAGTTCGGCAACGCCAGCCACGGACTCCTGCGGTTCGCCGCCTACGAGATCGAGCAGACGGATGCCTCGGCCACCCTGCGCGCGACGATCGTGCCGCAGACCGGCTACCCGTACCTCATCGAGACCTCGGTCACCTACGCCCTCACCGACTACGGCGTCGCGGTGACGCACACGCTCACGAACCGATCGGAAACCGCGGCCCCCGTCGCCCTCGGAACGCACCCGTACGTGACCATCGGCGATGTCTACGCGCACGACCTCGTGCTCCGCGTGCCGGCGTCGACCGCTTTCGAGACCGACGAGCGGATGCTGCCCACCGGCACCCGTGCGGTCGAGGCAGCTCTGCGCGACGGCATCCGCCTGGGCGATGCGAAGCTCGACACCGGTTTCACCGATCTCGCGCGCGACCCCGACGGACGCGTGCGGCACTCGCTGACCGCTCCCGATGGCCGCCGCCTCACGCTCTGGCAGGGTGAGGGCTTCGATTTCGTGCAGGTCTACACGGCGACGAACTACCCCGGCCACGACCTGGCCGTCGCGATCGAACCGATGACCGCACCCGCCGACGCGTTCAACAGCGGCATCGGCGTCCGTCGCCTCTCTCCGGGCGAGACCTGGACCCTCGGCTGGGGCATCTCGCTGGGCTGACTCTCCGGCAGACGCGTGCAATAACTCAGGACGATCGACCCGAAAGGCCCCGGATCCGACGCTTTCACGCGGATTCGGGGCCTTTCGTCCTGAGTTAGGGACAGCGCATCACTGCGACAGCCACGGGCGCTCGCGCAGTTCCCGGCGGCTGAGCGTCGCTCCGTGCGCAACGACCGACACCTCGGCCTCGGTGAGCTCCAGCTCGTCCACCGCCACCGCGGACCCCGCCGAACCCGCATCGGGCCCCTCCGGCGCATCCGGGGCGGAGTCCGTCGGCGCGGCATCCGCTCCCCCGCCCTTGCGGGCCTGGCGCCGCTCCTTCGCACCCTCGACGAGGTTGTAGAGCGTCGGCAGCACGATCAGCGTGAGCACGGTCGACGAGATGAGTCCACCGATCACGACGATCGCGAGCGGCTGCGAGATGAACCCTCCGTGCCCGGTGATGCCGAGCGCCATCGGGGTGAGGGCGAGGATCGTCGCGAGCGCCGTCATGAGGATCGGCCGCAGACGCTTCTCCGATCCGGCCTGCACGGCGGCGACCGTCGACAGACCCTTCTCCCGATACTGGTTGACGAGGTCGACGAGCACGATCGCATTCGTCACCACGATGCCGATGAGCATCAGCACACCGATCAGCGAGGCGACACCGAGCGGCACGCCCGTGATGATCTGCAGCAGGATCGCACCGGTGGCCGCGAACGGCACCGACACGAGCAGCAGCAGCGGCTGGCGCAGCGACTTGAAGGTCGCGACCATCACCACGTAGACGATGAGGATCGCGGCGAGCATCGCCAGACCCAGCTGTGAGAACGAGTCGGCCTGCTGCGAGGCGACGCCGCCGATCTCGGCGGACGCGCCCGCGGGCAGGTCGACCGCGGCGAGCGCAGCGGAGACGGATGCCGTCGCCACCGCGAGATCGTCGGATGCCGGGGGCACGGTGATCGTGGCGGTGCGCTGCCCCTGCTCGGTGGTGATCGAGGTGGGGCCGTTGCGCTGCTCGACCGTGGCGATGTCGCTGAGCGCGACCGGGCCGAGCTGCGTCGGGATCGTCAGTTCGCGCAGCGCCTCGACCGTGGCCGGCGGCTCGGAGGTGACGAGGTACACGGTGAGTGCGGTGTCGTCGATCTCGACCGAGCCGAGCTGCTGCGGGCGCATCGTGTTCGACACGATCGCTCCGACGGCGACCTCCGAGAGCCCGCGCTGGGCGGCGGCCTCACGGTCGACGACCACGGCGATGTAGGGCAGGGCGGCGGCGAGGTTGTCGCTCACCTGATCGATGCCGTCGCGCCCGTCGAGCTCGTCCATCACGGCGGTGGTCGCCGTGGAGAGGTCGTCGCCGTTCGAGGCCGAGACCGTGATCTCGATGTCGCTCGAGCCGAACCCGGCCGACGAGGCCACCGACACGTCGCCCACGTCGGAGAGACCGTCGATCGCGTCCTGCACATCGGCGCGCAGCTTCTCCTGGTCGGCGCTCTCATCGGTGAGCACCGAGTAGGTCACGCCCGAGGATCCGCCCGAGAACGCGTCGCGCACCGAGGAGCCGCTCGACCCGATCGAGGCCTGCACATGCTCGATCCCGTCGATGCCGCTGAGTGCGTCCTCGACCTTGATCGCGGCATCGGACTTGGTCTCGAGGCTGGCCGTCGGGCCGAGGTCCTGCGTGATCGTCATGGTGTTCTGACCGGAGTCGCCGAGGAAGTTCTGCTTCATGAAGGGGGCCGCGGCGAGGGTCGCACCGAGCACGACGACGGCCAGCACGACGGTGACGCCCGAGTGCTTGAGCGTCCAGCCGAGGATCGGGCGGTACGCCTTCTGCAGGCGGGTGGGCGGAGCATCCTGGTGCTCGGGGTCGATGGCTGCGCCGTTCTCGTCGAGCAGCGGCTTGCCGGGCTTGAGGAACCAGTACGCGAGCACCGGCACGATCGTCAGCGAGACGAGGAGCGACGCGATCATCGCGATCGACACGGTCATCGCGAACGGCCGGAAGAGCTCGCCGACCATGTCGCCGACGAACACGATCGGCAGGAAGACGGCGACCGTGGTGATGGTGGATGCCGTGATCGCCATAGCGACCTCGCGCACCGCGAGCCGGATCGCATCGCCCTTGTCGGCGTCGCCGACGTAGTGCCTCTTGATGTTCTCGATCACCACGATGGAGTCGTCGACCACGCGGCCGATCGCGATCGTGAGCGCGCCCAGGGTGAGGATGTTCAGCGAGTACCCGAAGGCCTGCAGACCGATGAAGGTGACGAGCACCGAGGTCGGGATCGAGATCGCGGTGACGAGCGTCGAGCGCACCGACATCAGGAACAGCAGGATGACGAGCACGGCCATCACGAGTCCGAGCAGGCCCTCGACCGCGAGCGTCTCGATGGACTGCTCGATGAACGGCGCCTGGTCGAAGATCACGGTGAACGTGGCGTCGGGGAACGCCTCGCCGATCTCGTCGAGCGCGGCGATGACCCCGGCCGACACCTCGACGGTGTTCGCGGCGGGGAGCTTCGTGATCGAGATCGACAGCGCATCCTGGCCGTCGACGCGCGAGATCGAGCTGACCGGGTCGGACTCCTGGACGACGGTCGCGACGTCGCCGACGGTGAGGTCGGTGCCGACGAGCGGCAGGGCGGCGATCTCGTCGACCGAGGCGATCTTCGCGCCGGTCTGCACGGTGAGCGTCTCGCCGTTCTCGGTGATGTCACCGCCGGGGAACAGCGTGCCGTTCTGTTCGAGCGCGTCGCTGATCGCCTGGGTGCTCTGACCTGCGGCGGCGAGCGCCGCGACGTCCGGGGTGATGGTGATGCGCTGGCCGACCCCGCCGACGATCTCGGCGGCGTTCACGCCATCGACGTCTTCGAGCTCGGGGATCGCGACGGTCTCGAGCTCGGCCTGCGCGTTGTCGGCGTCGTCGAAGCCCGACACGGCGACCTGGATCACCGGGAGGTCGTTGATCGAGATCGCGAGCACCTGCGGGTCGATGTCTTCGGGCAGCGTCGACGAGATGCGGTTGATCGCCTGCTGCATCTTCTGCTCGGCGGTCGCGAGGTTCGTGCCGTACGTGAAGCTCGCCTGGATGATCGAGGCGTTGGTGGTGCTCGTGGCGGTGGTCGACTCGAGGTCGGGCACGCCCTGGATCGCCGCCTCGATCGGCGTCGAGACGTCGTTCTCGACGACCTCCGGCGAGGCGCCGGGGTAGGTGGTCATCACGACGAGCGCGGGCAGCTCCAGCGAGGGGATGAGTTCCTGCTTGAGGTTCGTGAGCGCGAGCCCACCGAAGACCGCGGCGACGATCGTGATCAGGGCGATGAGCGCGCGGTTCTTGAGGCTCAGGACGGCGAGTTTCGACAAGGTTGTTCCTCAGGGTGCTGTCTGTGCGGGTGCGAGGGAAGGTGCTGCGGGTGCGGATGCTGCGGGTGCGGTGCTGCCCGGGGTGAGTATCCCGGCGAGGCCGTCTCGGATGAGGCGCTCCTCGAGGGGGTCGTCGCTGATCTGGGCGTGCCAGAGTACGCCGTCGATGAAGACGGCTGCGGCCTTGGCCCTGTCCAGTCCGTGAACGGAGGCGATGAACTCGACGACCTGGTCGGACCAGCGCCGAGCCAGTTCGCGCACGCGCGGATCGTGCACGGCGGCGGTCACGACGGCCCGATCGGTCTCGAGGGCGCGGGCGTCGGCGAGGCTCTCGGTGATGAGTCGGGCCAGCGCCTCGGGCGTCACACCGACCGATTCGACGGCCTGACGGGTGGCCTCGATGCGCAGTTCGATCTCGCGCACGAGGAAGCCGAGAGCGGCATCGCGCAGGTCGTCGAGAGTATCGAAGTACTGGGTGGTCGCCCCGAGCGGAACGCACGCCCGGGCGGCGACCTTGCGGTGGGTGAGGGCGTCGACGCCGATCTCGACGATCAGCTCGGCGGCGGCTTCGACGATCTCGCGGCGGCGCGCTTCAGGGTCGCGTCTGCGCCGCGCTTTCGTCACCATCGGAGTCCTCCCGTACGTCCGTACATGTACATTTGTACATTTTTGGGGTGGGAGGAAGCTGGGAGCGGATGCCGTCTACCGCAGCGCCGCGCCGAGCGCGAGCCCCGCACCGGCGGCGAGAAGCCCCAGGACGAGCATCCCGACGGCGTTGAAGGCCGCCGCCCGACGTGCGCCGCCCCGCTGCAGTGCGACGGTGTCGAGCATCGCCGTGCTGAAGGTCGTGTAGCCGCCGATCAACCCGGCCCCGATGAGGAAGAGCTGCTCCGGAAGCGCCGTCGTCACGAGCCCGAGCGCGAACGAGCCGGTGAGGTTGATGAGCAGGATGCCCCACGGGTAGCGACGGCCCGCGAAGCGGGCGACGCCCTGATCGACGACGTATCGCAGCACGCTGCCCGCACCTCCCGCGAGCGCGGCCGCGACGAACAGCAGCGGGCTCATGACGGGGCTCCCGCATCACGCACTCCCGCATCACGTCGGGGACGGCCGATGCGCAGCCCGGCCGCCGCGGCGACGAGGCCGAACACGAGCGACCCCACGGCGTACGCGGCACCCACGAGCGGAGCATCCGCCCAGAGCGCCAGCGCGCCCGTCATGAAGGTGCTGTACGTCGTGAAACCGCCCAGGATGCCGGTGGCGAGGAACACGCGCAGATCCCTCGACGCGGGCAACCGCGCCGCGACGACGCCGATGAGGAACGCCCCGACGATGTTGGCGATGAGGATCGCGAAGGGGAATCCGCCGTGATCGGGGATCAGCAGCATCAGGGCCAACCGTGCCGCCGTACCGATCGTGCCGCCGGCCAGCACGAGGAGCAGGCGGCGGAGGGTCACGGCATCACGCTACTCCTCGCGAGGGCGCGCCGAGCACTTGTCAAGGGCGTGGGCGGTGCGGTGCGGGCCGCGTTGACTGGCCCGCATGAAGCCCCTGTGGAAGTCCGACGCCCCCGCTCCCCTCGGCACTCCCTTCGAGCCGGGCGCGCGTCACGACGTGGTGATCGTCGGCGCCGGGATCACGGGTCTCTCGACCGCCGTGATGCTCAGCCGCGCCGGCCTCGACGTCGCCGTCATCGAATCGGGCGATGTCGCCGAGCTCGCGACCGGCGGCAACACCGGCAAGCTCTCCCTCCTGCAGGGGAAGCGCCTGGCCGAGATCCGGGAGCACCATCCGGCCGCGCTCGTGCGCGCGTACGTCGCGTCGAACCGGGCGGGGATGGACTGGCTCACCGCCTTCGCCGACGGCGCCGACGTCTCGTACCTCCGCCGCACCGACCACTCGTACGCCCAGGGCCGCAGCGGACTCGAGACCCTCGAGGCGCAGCACGCCGCCGCGCAGGAAGCCGGCCTGCCGACGCGGATGCTCGCGGCCGGCGACCTCGGCGCGCTTCCGTTCGCCATCGCCGGGGCGGTGGCCCTCGACGATCAGGTGACGATCGATCCCGTCGAGGTCGCGGATGCTCTGGCCCGCGTCTTCCTCGCCGCGGGCGGCACGCTGCACACCGGCATCCGCGCCACCGGGGTGCGGGTGATCCCCGAGACGCACGTGAAGACCGCCGTCGGACCCATCTTCGCCAAGGACGTCGTGCTGGCGACCGGCAGCGCGATCCTCGACCGCGGGCTGTATTTCACGAAGACGAGCGGCATGCGGTCGTACTGCGTCTCGTTCCGCGTGCCGGGCGAGGTGCCCGCCGAGACGTTCCTCTCGGTGGACTCGCCCAGCCGATCGATCCGTCCGGTGGCGGATGCCGACGGCCCGGGCGGGATCGCCCAGCTCGTGGTGGGCGGGAACGGGCATCCGGTCGGACGATCCGACAGCGAAGAGGCGGCGGTCGAAGACCTCGTGCGGTGGACGCAGGAGCACTTCCCCGGCGCCGAAGAGACGCACCGCTGGTCGGCGCAGGACTACCAATCGCACAACCAGATCCCCTTCGTCGGCGCGATGCCGCGCGGCCTCGGCCGCATCCGCTTCGCGACCGGCTACGCGAAGTGGGGTCTGTCGAACGGCCCGGCGGCGGCGATCCGCCTGTCGTCCGAGATCCTCGGCACGCCGTGGCGCGAGCGGCCGCACTGGATGACGACGATCGCCACGCGCATGACGGTTCCCGCCGATCTCGCCCAGGGTGCGCAGGAGGGCCTCGAGGTCGGCAAGGAGGCGGTGAAGGGATGGACGGATGCCGAGACCCATCCCGTGCCGGTACCGCGCCCCGCCGAGGGCGAGGGGGTCATCGCGAACCGCGCCGGTCTCCCGGTCGGCGTCTCGACCGTCGACGGCGTCACGCGCGCGGTCGACGCCGTCTGCACGCACCTGGGCGGCGTGCTCGCCTGGAACGACGCCGAGTGCACGTGGGACTGCCCGCTGCACGCCTCGCGCTTCGCCGCCGACGGCACGCGCATCGAGGGCCCGGCGCTGAAGGACCTCCGTGAACTCCCCCGCACCGGCCGGCGCTGACGCCCCCCTGCATCCGTTGAGGAGTCAGTCCGCGTGCGGGGGCGCGGCATCCCACCCCTGTTGCGGTGTCTCGCAGTCCTCGCGGAAGACGTACTGCGAGGCGAGTTTGCGCTGACTGCTCGACCAGTCGATCGCCGGGCGGCGCTGCTCGGGCGGCAGGTAGCCGAGCCGGTACACGGCCATGAGCTCGAGCTCGTCGGGCACGCGCAGCAGCCGCACGATCTCGTCCCACCGCCCCGGAACCTCCATCGGGAACGAGATGAACTGGATACCCATCCCCAGCTCGACCGTCGTCAGCCAGATGTTCTCCATCGCGGCGCCCATGCTGAACACCGAGTAGAACGACGAGAGCTGCCCGGGTCGGTACTCGCTGCGGTCGAGCATCACGCCCAGCAGCAGCGGCGACCCGGCGACGAGCTTGCGGTTCTCCTCGCCCAGCGTCTTCGGAACGCCGAACGTGTTCATGAGTTTCTGCCCGCGCTTGGTGAACACCTGGCTCGTGAAGGGGCGCAGCGCCGCGGGCAGCTTGTCGAACAGCATCCCGCTGCGCTTCTCGTCCATCTCGGCCTGGCTGAAACGGAAGTACGGCTTGTAGCGCTCGAAGAACGTGCCGTTCGACATCGCCTCGGTCATGCTCTCGCCCGAGATGCGCGAGATCTGCGCGATCGTGTCGGGGTTCTCGATCACGACGAACCGCCACGGCTGGCTGTTCAGCTGCGAGGGCGCACGCCCGGCGGCCTCGAGCAGGATGCGCTGGTGCTCCTCGCTCACCGGATCGGGCAGGAATCCGCCGTTGGTGGTCTTGCGGCGGCGGATGGCGTCGAGCAGTTCCATGGGGTCACTTCCGGTCGGCGGACGGCACGCGCGAGCACACGACGCCCGCGACGATGAAGGGGGCGGCGGCTAGCGCGACGAGCGGATGCCGCGCGCTGTGCGTGCCGAGGTAGGGGATCGCCGCGAGCGGCGCGGCAGCGGGGAGCAGGGCGAGGGCGGCGCGACGGCTCGCTCGGCGCGGGCGCGCCCACAGACCGGCGGCGATGGCTCCGCCGGTGGTGACGCACGTCGCGATGTAGAGGGCGTGGTGCACCCACCGGAAGTTCCGCGTGTCGATGACCTTCGCGGCCACGGCGGTGCCGAGCGCGGCATTGGCCCCGTAGGCGGATGCTGCGACGACGAACAGCGGTGCGGCCGTGCTCCGCCGCCGCCTTCGCCTCCACGTCATGCCCCGACCTTACGCCCGCGCCCCCTCCGCAGAACCACCCCTTGCGCGCGAAACACCCCTGTGGGTACGGCACCCTCCCGGTTCCTGAGCGAGCGCAGCGAGACGAAGGGCCCCCGCGCGCAGCAGCGGAGGAGAACTCGCCCTCCGCACGAGGCATCCGCCGTTTCGATCCTGCAGAACGCGAGAAATCCTCCCGAACGGATGCCGCGGGGCGGCCCATTGACTCGTCTCATCTCGTCTCGTCGATTCGCTCCTCGGTCAGGGACCGGCTGGTGAAACCGGTCCCTGAGCGAGCGGAGCGAGACGAAGGGCGGCCTACAGATTCGCCTCCGCGTACACGCGGAGCGCGTCGCGGACGAACTCCGCGCCGTGGGTGCCACCCGACGAGGTGGCGTAGTTCGCGCCGAAGCGCGGGTCGGCGACGTACATCTCGCCGAGTCCGAGCACGTATGCGCGGACGTCACCGTCGGGGGCGGATGCCGGAGTCCCCGGCACTCCCGTCAGCCACTCGACGTGACGGCGGGCGAGAGCCTGCGCCTCATCGGATGCCGAGTCGATGCCGCTCTCGGCGGCGGCGATCCAGTCGCGACCGAGGTCGGCGACCCTCTGCTTCCAGTCGGTGCGCTCGGCATCCGTCATGCTCCGCCACCAGCGGTCGCCGTCGGCGTAGGCCTTCGCGCCCCAGCGCTGCTCGACCTCGTCCTTGTACTGCGTGTGGTCGAAGCCGTCGAACATGTTCTCTGCCATGAGTTCTTCACCTCCTCTCAGAGCGTCGATGGTGGATTGGACCGACGCGATCTGTCGCGCCAGCCGGATCTGCTCCTCGCGCAGCAGCGCGAGGTGGGTTTCGAGAGCGGATGCCTCCGCGCGCTTGGTCCCTGCGCCCTCGGCACCCTGGGTGCCTGAGCCCTCGGCACCCTGGGTCCCTGAGCCTGTCGAAGGGCCCAGCACCTCCGCGATCTGCGGCAGCCCGAGTCCGAGCTCGCGCAGCAGCAGGATGCGCTGGAGGCGCACGAGGGCGGTCTCGTCGTAGTGGCGGTAGCCGTTCGCCGCGATGCGCGTCGGCGCCAGCAGTCCGATGTCGTCGTAGTGACGCAGGGTTCTGCTGGTCGTGCCGGCGAGGCGGGCGATCTCCTGGATCGACCAGTCCCGACTGCTCATGCGCTTCTCCTTCCGTATGGATGTCTCCACCGTAGAAGTTGACGTTGCGTCAATGTCAAGCGCCCGCTAACCCCAGAGTTTCCCGACCTCTTGACAATGTCGAGATATATCGTGTTATCTTTCTCGAACACGATATATCTCGATCCGCACAACCCAGGAGAAGCAGACATGACCGAGAAGTGGCTCATCGCCCCCGGCGAAGAACGCGTCATCGACATCGAATCCGTGACGCGCCTCAAGGTCGGCCTCGTCGGCGGACAGGTCGACGTGATCGCGCACGACGAACCCGGCATCCGCATCGAGGTCCACGGCGTCACCACCAAGGACCTCCGCATCGAATCCCACGACGGCGAGGTCGAGATCGACCACCCGCAGCTCGGCTGGGACAACTTCCTCGAGGTGTTCCGCAACTTCGGCAGCGGCGGGCCTCGCGCCGAGGTGAGCGTGGCCGTGCCCCGCTCGATCGCGCTGAATCTCGGCGTCGTCAGCGCCGGCGCCCTCGTCTCCGGGATCCGCAATGATGCTCGCCTCAGCACCGTCTCGGGCGACCTCATCGTCGACACCCTGATCGGCGACCTCACCGTCAACACCGTCTCGGGCGACGTGCAGGTGCGCGGTCTCACCGGCTCGATCAACGCGAACAGCGTGTCGGGCGACGTGGCCGTCACCGGCGTCGTGCGCAAAGCGACCGTCGACATCGTCTCGGGCTCGACGACCGTCGACGCCGCCGGCGACGTGAACACCATCTCGGTGAACTCGGTCTCGGGCGGCACCACGGTGCGCCTCGACGAGTCGCTCGCCGCGAACTACGTCATCCGTTCGCTCAGCGGCCGCCTGCTCATCGACGGCATCGAGCGCAGCTCCTCGGGGCCGAGCAACTACACCGGCACCAAGGGCGAGCTCGCCGGGCGCTTCGTCGACCTGCGGGTGAACTCCGTCTCGGGCGGCGTCACGGTTCTGCGCCGCACCCCCGAGTCGATCACGAACGACGCGGAATGGGAGGAAGAGGCATGACCCCCGCCGTCTTCTCGCACGGCGACCTGCGCCTGTACCTGCTGTCGCTGCTCGCCGAGTCACCGCAGCACGGCTACGGCATCATCCAGGCGCTCACCGATCGCACCGGCGGCACCTACACCCCGAGCGCCGGCACCATCTACCCGCGCCTCGCGAAGCTCGAGGAAGAGGGGCTCGTCACCAAGACGGTCGACGGGCGCACCACGATCTACGCGATCACCGACGAGGGACGCGCCGAACTCGCCTCCCGCGAGAACGACCTGGCCGGGATCGAATCCGGGCTCGCCGACTCGGTGCGCCTCATCGCGAACGAGGTGCGTCAGAGCGTGCAGGACGCGATGAAGACCCTCCGGGCCGACCTCGCCTCCGCTGCGCACGACGAACGCCAGTCGGCGAAGAGCCGCCCGCGCTCGGCATCCGATGACACCCGGGTGACGAGCCGCGAGGAGATGCACCGGGCGGATGCCGTGATCAACGCGTTCCGTGCACGCATCCGCACCGATCTGCGCACGCACGTGGCACAGGGCGGCGCACTCCCCGCGAACGTGGTGACCGATCTCGAGAACGCCCTCGACGCCGCCGCCCGCGCGGTCACGGTCGGCATCTCGACGACCCGCTAGGCCGCCGCCGACGGAACGGGGTCGCTGAGCCTGTCGAAGCGCCGCGCCCCGCATCACCCGCCCCAAGAAGGTCCCGGTATCGCCCGCCGATATCGGGACCTTCTGCGCTACTGTCACCCCATGAGCATCGCTCGTCCGCTGCGCCGCAGCACCGCAGTCGCCGCTACGGTGGCGCTCTCGGTCATCGCCCTCACCGCATGCGTTCCCAGCATCACAGACATCCTTCAGCGTTCGACCGCCTCGTCCGTCGAGCAGATTCAGGACGACCTCTGGCCCTACCGTGCGGACATCGTCGCTGATCCTGAACAAGCGATCGTCGCGCTCGGATTCATCGCGGACGCCCGTCACGGTGTGCCACTGGAGGACAACCGCGGAGGAACGCTCCTTCTGAACATGAGCGATGGCGAGGACGGCCCGGCTCTCTCTCTGCTCGCATCGGGTGGGGCGCAGACGGGAGGCGGGTGGACGTACGACCAACAATCCGCCGCGGTCTGTGTCACGTTGACCTTCCCGCAGACTCGGGATCGCATCGTCACCACGCCCGCGAGGTGCCCTGACATCCCTCAGCTCGAGCACTTCGACCGCGTCTACTCCCTCGACGATCTCGACGTGCGCCGCGAAGTCACTGACGCTGATTACCCGGCGCCCGTGTGCCAGTGTTACAGCGGCAGCCCGTGCGACTGCCCGGGAGGCTAGGAGTACCGGCCGAAGCTTTCGACTTCAGCGCTGAGTCTCACGATGGAATCGGACCAGTCAGGTCCCTCGCTCACCGCGGGGACCGATGAGAGGATGACGGCGTGAGCACCCTCCGACCGATCGATCTCGACTCATGGCCACGCGTCCAGCACTTCCGGCACTACTCCACCGCCGTGCCGTGCAGCTACGCCCTCACGGTCGAGCTCGATGCGACGCGGCTCACGGCGGCGATCCGCAACGCCGCGCGCAAGACATATCCGACACAGATCTGGGCCCTTGCTGATGCGGTCAACCGTCACGAGCAGTTCCGGATGGGCCTGACCGCCGACGGCGCACCCGGCATCTGGGACGTCGTGCACCCTGCGTTCACCGTGTTCAACCCCGACCGCGAGACGTTCGCGAGCGTGTGGACGCCCTATGACCCCGACTTCGCGGCCTTCCACGAACGCGCTGTCGATCTCCTGAGCACGCACCGCTCGGCGACGGAGATGTTCCCGCAGTCCGATACGCCGCCCAACACCTTCGACGTCTCGAGCCTGCCGTGGACGACGTTCACCGCGTTCTCACTGCAGATCAAGGATGCCGGGACGCATCTCCCGCCGATCTTCACCCTCGGCCGCTACGTCGAGCGCGCGGGCCAAGTGATCCAGCCCCTCGCGATCCAGATCCACCACGCGGCGGCAGACGGCTTCCACACCGGCCGCCTCGTCGATGACCTCCAGCGGCTGTTCGACGACCCGAGCTGGGTCGGCTGAGACGCTCCGGAGACCTACTCCGCCGCCTCCGGCCAGATCTCCTTCTGCGAGTCGGGCACGAGGTCGCCGAGCGGCACGACGAGGATCGACCGGTGCTGACGGTGCGCCAGGCGAGCGGCGACCGATCCGGTGAAGAACTCTCGGATGCTCTCGCCGATGCCCCGCTTGCGGGTGCCGATCACGATCAGCTGCGCGTCGAGCTTGTTCGCCAGCTGCTTGATCGCGAGCGCCGGGTCGCCGACGAGCTGACGGACGGTCCAGGTGATGCCCGAGGCGTCGAGGGCCGGGGCGACCGCCGCCTGCACGGCTTCGAATTCGGCCGCACCGGCGTCGAAGTTGATGTCGATGGGGGCCGAGTGCACGTAGCCGTCGGGGTCCTCGTAGGTGACGAAACGCGTCACGTCGACGTGGGCGACCACGAGGGGCACACCGAGTAGTCGGGCGTAGCGCACGGCCTCGTCGACCACGCGGCCGTCTTGATGGGGCTGCACTCCGACGATCACGGCCTTCTGCAGAGCCGCGTTCTGTGCGGCCTCGTCGGACGGAGTGGAGGTGTTCTCGGTCATGATGATCGCTCCCTTCACCAGCCTGGCATCAGCCAGAGGGTATTACCCGCGTGCTATTCTGAATGCTACTCTTACCGGCTGCGCGCCGGTGTCGTGAATGCCGCGGGTCCTGACCACCCGCCGCTTAACTCGTGAGGGGGTCTCGCGCATGGGCCGTGGCCGTCAGAAGGCGAAGCACACAAAGATCGCCCGCGAACTCAAGGCGTACAGTCCGTCGGTGAACTACTCCGCGCTCGAGCGCGAGCTGGGTCACCCGACCGACGAAGACGCCTACGTCGATAAGTGGGCGGACGATTATGCCGACGAAGACGAGGACGAACTAGAGAAGGCCTGACCGCCCCTCTGTTCGACTTCTCCCCCGTATGACCTACGGGGGTTTCGTCGTACCCGGGCGACACGATCTGCGAGGATCGACGCATGCCCCATGTCGTCGCTCTCTACCGTCACCCGATCAAGGGCTTCACTCCGGAGTCGGTCGGGTCCCTGACCGTGCAGGCCGACGGACGGGCCGCGGGAGATCGCGTGCTCGCGTTCCGTTTCGCGGATGCCGCGACGCCGGAAGAGCGCGACGGCCTCGAGCACTGGCCGAAGGCGAAGGGCCTCGCGCTGCAGGACTTTCCGGCGCTGGCCGCCCTGCGCACCCACTACGACGACGCCCGTGCACGAGTGCGGATCGAGCACGACGGCGCGGTGCTCGCGGAGGCGGGTCTCGACGGCGACGGACGCGCAGAGCTGACGGATGCCGTCACCGCGTTCGTGCGCGCGACGCGGGAGGGTCGTCGCCTCGAGCGTCCCGGGCGACTCCCCCTCGTGCTGGTCGGTGACGGCGAGACCTCGCGCTTCCAGGACCGAGCCCGAGGCTACGTTTCTCTGCACAGCCGCGGCAGCGCGGAGGCATTGGGCGAGGCGGTGGGAACGGGGATCGACGATCGACGCTTCCGCTCGAACATCGTCATCGACGGGGTCGATGCGTGGGCCGAGCTGGACTGGGACGGCGAGGTGCGGATCGGCGACGTCACGCTGACCACGGAGGGACCGATCGTGCGCTGCCTCGCGACCCACGCGAACCCCGACACCGGCGAACGCGACGTCAAGGTGCTCACGACCCTCACCGGTGCGCTCGGACAGGACGAGCCGACGCTCGGACGCCTGTTCCTGCCGGTCACCCCGCCGAGCGACGAGCAAACGCCGGCGGGAGTCATCCGCGTCGGCGACGAGGTGCACGTGCCCTGAGCGTCGAGCTCACCAGCGGCCGTGCCGCGCCTCCCACTCATCTTCGATCGTGCGGCGGCGCCCGGCGACGAGACCCGCGGGGATCGACACGACGAGCACGCCGATGACGACCATCAACGGCACCTGCCAGCTCCCGGTGGTCTCGTGCAGCAGACCGATCAGCAGCGGGAAGACCGCGGCGATGCCGTAGCCGATGCTCTGCACGAATCCGCTCAGCGCGACGGCGCTCTCGGGCGTGCGCGCACGGATGCTCAGCAGCACGAGGCTGAGCGGGAACAGGATCGCCGTGAGCCCGTAGATGATCGCCCACAGCGCCGGGGCGACCGTCGGCACGAGCAGCAGACCGCCGAGACCCACAACCCCGCAGGCGACCGCGAACAGGAACAGCGGCCGCGTCGCCTGGAAACGCACGATGAGGATCGGCACCAGCAGCCCGCACGGGAGACCGGCGAGTGCGAAGAGCGAGAGCAGGAATCCGGCCGTCGCGGGGGTGACGCCGGCGATGTCGACCAGCATGGTCGGCAGCCAGGCGAAGGCGACGTAGGCCATGGTGGACGACGTGCCGAACACCAGCGCGAGCGCCCACGGCAACGGCATCCGCCACAGCCGGCCGAACACGCGCGGGCTGGCCGGCACGGTGGCGATGGGTCCGGTGGCGACGGCCGCGGCATCCGTCAGGTCGTCGACCCCGTCGGTCGGGTCGAGCACGACGTCGGCGGCACGAGCGGATGCCGTCGACGCGCGCCCGCGTTCACCGATCAGCAGCGCGATCCACGGCAGCAGCGCGAGCACCGCGAACCCGCCCCAGAGCCCGAGCGACACCCGCCAGCCGAGCGAGTCGGCGACCGGCACGGCGACGAGCGGCGGCACGAAGGTCGAGACCGCCATCATGGTCGAGTACAGCGTCATCATGACGCCGAGACGGTCGGGGAAGTACTTCTTCACCAGCGGCGGCAGCAGCACGTTGCCCGCGCCGACACCGGCGAACACGACCACGGTCGCGGCGAGCAGGCTCGTCGAATCGCCCGCGAAGCCGCGCAGCAGGAGTCCGAGCGACATCAGGGCGAGGGCGCCGACCGCGACGCGCTCGAGCCCGAAGCGCCGTTCGACGAGCGGGGTGACCAGCCCGAACACGGCGAAGCACACCGGCGGCGCGGCGCCGATGAGGCCGACGATCACGGGCGACACCGGGAAGTCACGGGAGATGTGGTCGATCACCGGTGACAGCGAGGCGACCGCCGAACGCAGCGAGAACGCCACGAGCACGATCCCGATCAGCGCGAGAGCCCGCCCCTGCCAGAGCGGGCGGCCCTCCGCGATCATGAGGTCTGCGAGCTCTCCACCCAGGCCAGGTACTCGTCGCTCACGGTTCCGGTGACGTACCGGCCGTCGAAGCAGCTCATGTCGAGGTCGTCGACGACCGAGCCCTCGGTGATCGCGGCCTTCAGGTCGTCGACCTCCTGGTAGACGAGGTGGTCGCAGCCCAGCACCTCGGCGATCTCGGGGATCGTGCGACCGTGCGCGATGAGCTCGTGACGCGACGGCATGTTGATGCCGTAGACGTGCGGGTGCCGCACGGGCGGCGCCGCCGAGGCGAAGGTCACCGAGATCGCGCCGGCATCCCGCGCCATCTGGATGATCTCCTTCGACGTCGTGCCGCGCACGATCGAGTCGTCGATGAGCAGCACGTTCTTGCCCTGGAACTCGGTCGACATCGCGTTGAGCTTCTGGCGCACGCTCTTCTTGCGCACCGCCTGCCCCGGCATGATGAAGGTGCGGCCGACGTAGCGGTTCTTGTAGAAGCCCTCGCGGTACTCGATGCCGAGCTTGCGGGCGACCTCCATCGCGGCGGGGCGCGACGAGTCGGGGATGGGCATGACGACGTCGATCTTGTTCATCGGCACGTGCTTCGCGATGGTGTCGGCGAGACGGTCACCCATACGCAGACGCGACTCGTAGACCGAGATGCCGTTCATGACCGAGTCGGGACGCGCGAGGTAGACGTACTCGAACGCGCACGGCGAGAGCTGCGTCTCGGCGGCGCACTGCTTGGTGTGCAGCTCACCCTCGGTCGTGATGAAGACGGCCTCACCGGGCTCGACCTCGCGCACGACCTCGTAGTCGCCGTTCTCGAGCACCAGCGACTCGCTCGCGACGACCCACTCGTCCTTGCCCTCGTTGCCGGGCACGGTCGACGGGCGACGCCCCAGGATCAGCGGGCGGATGCCGAAGGGATCGCGGAAGGCGAGCAGACCGTAGCCGGCGATCACGGCGATGACGGCGTACGCGCCCTCGATGCGCTCGTGCGTGCGCTCGACGGCCTCGAAGACCCGCTCGGGGTCGAGGTCGACCGTCGAGGTGGTGTTCTGCAGCTCGCCCGCGAGCACGTTGAGCAGCAGCTCGGTGTCGCTCGACGAGTTGAGGTGGCGGCGATCGCGCTTCGCCATCTCGGCGGTGAGCTCACGCGTGTTGGTGAGGTTGCCGTTGTGGATGAGGATGATGCCGTACGGCGCGTTCACGTAGAACGGCTGCATCTCCTCTTCGTTCGATGCCGTGCCCTTGGTCGCGTAGCGCACGTGACCGAGACCGACGTTGCCGAGCAGCGCACGCATGTCGCGGGTGCGGAACGCCTCGCGCACCATCCCCTGCGCCTTGGCGTTGTGCATGACGCCGTTCGCCTCTGCCGTGGCGATGCCCGTCGCATCCTGGCCGCGATGCTGCAGCAGGAGGAGAGCGTCGTAGATGTCCTGGTTGACCGGGGCCGTCCCCACCATTCCGACGATGCCGCACATGGGGTTTTACTTCGCTCCGTCCGCGTAGGCGCCCACGAGGCGCACCGCTCCACCGTCGACGCCCTTGGCGCCCTGTTCGAACTCTCCTGCCGGACGCCCGTCGAAACGCACCGTACCGACCTGCCACGCGGGCATGCCCTCGGCCTGGAGCGCCGCGATCGCGGCATCCTTCGCGCTGTCGGAGACCACCGCGAGGAAACCGATACCCAGGTTCCAGGTGCCCTCCGCCGACTCGAGCGACGAACCGGCGATGTCGCTGAGCACGCGGAAGACCGGGCTCGGCGACCACGTGCTGCGGTCGACCTCGGCCCAGCTCCCCTGCGGGAGCACGCGGGCGAGGTTCGCCGCGATGCCGCCGCCGGTGACGTGGCTGAGCGCGTGCACCGCGCCCGGGATGGCGTCGATGAGACGCAGCAGGGGAAGCGTGTAGAGGCGGGTCGGCTCGAGCAGGGCCTCGCCCCACGTGCCGCCGAGGTCGGCCGAGTTGTCGCCGTACGAGATGCCGGCGCCCGTGATGATGTGACGCACGAGCGAGTAGCCGTTGGAGTGCAGACCGCTCGAGGCGATCGCGAGCACCGCGTCGCCGTCGGTCACGCGGTCGGCGCCGAGAATCGCATCGGCCTCGACGACTCCGGTCGCGGCGCCCGCGACGTCGTAGTCGCGCGGACCCAGCAGACCCGGGTGCTCGGCCGTCTCGCCACCCACCAGCGCGGTGCCCGTCGCGGCGCACGCCTCGGCGATGCCGCGCACGATGTCGGCGATGCGCTGGGGGAAGACCTTGCCGCAGGCGATGTAGTCGGTCATGAAGAGCGGCTTCGCTCCCACCACGACGATGTCGTCGACGACCATGCCGACCAGGTCCTGGCCGATCGTGTCGTGCTTGTCGATCGCCTGGGCGATCGCGACCTTCGTGCCGACGCCGTCGGTGCTGGTCGCGAGCAGCGGGCGGCGGAAGTCGCGCAGCGCGCTCGCGTCGAAGAGACCGGCGAATCCGCCGACGCCTCCGAGCACTTCGGGGCCGTGCGTCGCCCGCACGGACGACTTCATCAGCTCGACGGCGAGGTCGCCGGCAGCGGTATCGACGCCGGCTTCGGAATAGGGATTGGTGGGGGAGGCAGCCACGCGTCCAGCCTACCGCCCGCCGGGCGTGCCGAGATGCGATCGGCTCCTGCGGAGGGAGGCGATCGCATCGGCGTCACCGTCAGTGCTGAGCGTCGTCCGCCCCGTCGACATCGTCGGTAGTGTCGCGTTCTCCTCCGGCATCCGCGGCGTCGCCGTGCCGCGCGTCGCCTTCGCCGGTCACGCCCCAGGGCGCGGTCCCCGTCTCCATCCCGCTCATCGCTCCGGACTCTCCGTCGGCGCCGTCGGCTGCCGGGCCCTCGCCCGTGCGTTCGTTCTCCTGATTGCGCATCATCTCTTCCTCTCGTCCGCGGGCAGCGGATGGCCCACTTCCCCCGGTCTACGCCTGGACGGTCGAAAGGGCGCGCGGGTTGACGCGGCGCGCGGCAGCGGTTAGCACTGCTTCCCGGATTCTCACCCCGAGCGCGGCCACAGCCCTACGATGGGGCCATGGCCGACAAGCCGCAGTGGCTCATCCGCGAAGACGCGAGCGTTCCGGTGCTCGTCGCGCTCGCGCTGCGCCAGGCCCTCGGCATCCGCGTTCCCGACGATCTGCCGACTCTGCGCGATCTGCCGGTGCGCGCGCCGGATGCCGCCGACGCCACGTCGGCCATCGAGAAGCAGTGGCGCGACTACTGGGACATGACGGTCGAGCCGCGCGCACACCCCTCCGGTGTGCCCCTCGAACTGATCGACGGTTTCGACACGCTCGTGGCACTGCCCGCCTCCGGCGCGGAAGAGCTCGGGGCGGGGATCGCCGCGCACGCGGCATCCGCTCTGCGCTACGCGCGCGCCGCGCACGACCGCTACGTGAAGTCGATGAAGAGCCACACCGGCGGCGACGCCTACCGGGCGTACGCCAGCGCGATCGCCGAGTTCGAGCGCGACATCGGCCGGCGGGCCCACTCGTTCGAGCTGAACGTGCAGGTGCTGCCGTTCTCGCAGCGCGGCATCTGGTGGATCGGTGATCTGACCGTCGCGGTGACCGACGGTCTGCGCCGAGACATCGTGGCGTTCGACTCGGCCATCCGGCCGGTCATCGCCGAACTGGCCTGAGGGTCAGTCGCGCTCGGGGGCGGGTGCGTCGGCCTCGGATGCCGCGGCTTCGGGTGCCGCCTGCGCTTCGGGTGCCGTCTGCGCTCCGGGTGCCTCGTCGTGGATCTCGATGATCGTCTCGCGGTCGACGCGCACGACTCGGTCGTGCCGGCGGCCGGTGTGCTCCAGGATCAGCGCGACGACACCGCCGAGGGCGATCCCGATCGGCACCGTCCACAGCAGCAGGAATCCGAAGACCTGGCCGGGCGGGTAGACGACGTCGAGGGCCTGCGACTCCTCGAAGCTGCCGGTGAAGGTGAGGATGCCGGCGGCGATCACACCCAGCACGACACCGATACCCATGAACACGCCGTACCGCGGCACGTGGCGCACGGTCGCTTCGACGGTCTGCGGGGTCTCGGAGGAGGACATACCCCCATTCTCCCACCGTTCCCTGCGGGCCGCGGCACGTCCTTCGTCTCGTCGCTCCGCTCCTCCATCGGGAGCCGGGTGTCTGCGGCCCCTGAGACCCGGCTCCTGAGCGAGCGGAGCGAGACGAAGGGCCCGCATGCAGCGGAGGAGAACTCGCGCTCCGCAGGAAGCATCCGCCGTTCTGATCCTGCGGAAGACGAGATCTCCTCCGTCGGGAAGGCGCGATCTCCTCCGTCACGGGCGGAGAACTCCGCGTCGGGCGGATGCTTCGCCCAGAAACCTCCGCCCATCACCGAGAACTCCGCCCATCACTGCGTCGCTCCGCCCATCACGGAGACCTCCGCCCGACCCACCCACGACGAACCGCCCTCCCGCGTGATGCGGAAGGGCGGTTCGATCGGGTGTCAGACCTCGGTGGTCGTGACGGACGACTCTGCCGTCGAGCGGCTGCGGCGCCCGACGAGCACACCGCCCGTGCCGACGAGGGCCACGACCACGAGTCCGCCGACGATCCAGACCCAGACCGGCACGCCGCCCTGCTCGTCGGCGACCTCGGTGACGGCGGTGACCGCGGTGGTCGCCTCCGACTCGGTCTCCTCGTCGTCGTCGGCCGGGGCCGCGACTCCGCAGTCCGCACCGACGGGGATGACGGCGCTGACCGGGTCGAGCTCCTCGCCCGCGGCGTAGGTGCCGAAGGCTGCGGCACCGGCCTCGGTGAGCGTCGACGGGATGCCGTCGAGCGTGATCACTCCGTCGACCGCGGTGACGTCGGCCAGCGAGAACTCGGCGAACCGCACGTCCTTCAGGTCGATGGCCTCGCCGGACTGCGTGGTGCCGGTGACGTCGACCACGATGTAGCCGGTGTCGCCCGCGAGCTCGAGGCGGAAGTTCGCCAGCGTCGTGTTCAGCGCGCCGTCGTGGCCCGTGAAGTTGATGCTGCCGCCGTAGGTCACGAGGCCCGCGCCGCTCTCGTCGTCGTACGAGCCGGAGCCGTTCGACCACACGAAGTCGGGGTACTGGTAAACCACGTCGGTGAGCGTCCAGCCGCCCTTCGCGATGCCCTCGATGTAGGTGCGGAACGACTCCTTGTATCCCCAGTTCAGGCTCGCGCCCTCGACGGTGCAGGCGCCGATCACGACGGTCTCACGAGCCAGCGTGAAGACGAGTCCGCGGGTCACCGAGCCCTGGAGGGTGAGCGTGTGCTCACCGTTCTCGAGCGTGGCGGGCAACGTGCCGGTCCACGTGGCGACACCGTTGGTGTCGGCATCCACCGTGCCGAGCAGGACGGGCGTCGAATACACGACGACCTGGATGCCCTTCTCGTTCGGCTCGAAACCGGATGCCGTGATCGTCGCCGTCTTGCCCGACTGCAGGGCGGTGAGGTTCTCGTCGTCGATCTCGATACCGGTGGTCGCCGGAGGCGTGGCCGGGAGGGCCGCCTTCTTGACGACCGTCGCGGCCGCCGCGACGGAGCCGGTCGATCCGCTCGGAGCCGCGGCTGCGGAGCCGATCGTGAACGTGACCGGGCTCAGAGTCGTCGAGTACCCCTGGAAAACCTGGTTGACGCCGGCGGAGGTGATGGATGCCGGGGCCGACGTGTAGGTGACCGCGCCGTTCGCCGTGGTCTTGCCCGCACGCGACAGGTCGAGCGTCGCGAACGGCACCTGGCTTCCGCCGTTGGTCACGTAGAGCGTCGCCGCATTCGCCGAGGTGAAGCGGATCTGCGGGTTGGCGACCGTGACATCGAGGATGCCGCCGTGACCGGTGAACCGGACCGCGCCCACGTACGAGACCGTGCCGAGGCCGGTCGCGGGGTCGTAGGTGCTGCCGGTCGCCTGTCCGAACTGGAACAGTCCGTCGGCGCGCGTGGCACCACCGGTGACCTCGATCGCGCCCTTGGCGATGTCGCTCGTGATGTAGCGCAGGAACGTGCTCGACACGTCCCAGCGCAGCGAGCCACCCGGGACGGTCGCGACCGGAGCGGTCGGGGTGACCGGGGGCTTCGGAGGCTGCGGGGGCTGCGGCGGCTTCTTGCCGAAGATCGCATCCCACTGCGCCTCGGTGACCGTCACCGTGCTGCGGGCGTAGATCGTCGATGCGGTCGGCATCGTGTGCTGCTGCCAGCTGATGACCTCGTACGTCTTGGTGCGGTCGAGCGCGCTCGCCGCCGCCGTGAGGTCGACCGAGTAGCCGCCGCCCGAGACGCTGCGCACGAACTGCATCGCGATGAAGCCGCCCTCGGCGGTGACGTCCGCCTCGGTGCCCTTCTCGATGAGCGCGACGTACGCACCCGTGATCGAGCCGTGCTTCGAACCGGTCGCCGTGACGGTCAGGCCGTTCTGGGCGGTCGCGGACGTCACCGCGGTCGTCACCTTCGGGCCGTCCAGGGGACCGAACACCGCATCCCACTGGGCCGACGTCACGTTCACGGCCTGACGCGCGTAGATCGTCGACGCGGTCGGGAGGGTGTGCTGCTGCCAGACGATGACCTCGTACGACTTCGACCGGTCAAGACCCGCCTTCGCCGCCACCAGATCGACGCTGAACGCACCACCGGACACGTTGCGCACGAACTGCATCGCCGCGAACCCGCCACCGGCGGTCACATCCGCCTCGGTACCCGCCTCGATCAGCGCCACATACGCACCCGTGATCGGCCCCAGGTTCGACCCAGACGCAGCGACCGTCAGACCCTCGGTCGACGCCACCGACACCGAACCCGACACCGTCGGGCTGCTCGGCGGGAACACCGTGTTCCACTGCGCATCCGACACGTTCACGGCCTGACGCGCGTAGATCGTCGACGCGGTCGGGAGGGTGTGCTGCTGCCAGACGATGACCTCGTACGACTTCGACCGGTCAAGACCCGCCTTCGCCGCCACCAGATCAACGCTGAACGCACCACCGGACACGTTGCGCACGAACTGCATCGCCGCGAACCCGCCACCGGCGGTCACATCCGCCTCGGTACCCGCCTCGATCAGCGCCACATACGCACCCGTGATCGACCCGAGCTGGGAGCCTCCGGCCGTGACGGTCAGACCGTCCTCGGTCGCCGCCTTCACCGTCGCGGTCGCGACGGGTGCCTCGTTGTAGTTCAGGGCGACGCTGCGCTCCTGCTCGGCGTTCACGACGCCCCCGGCGGCGTAGGTGTAGACGCCGTACGCACCGGGCTTGGCCGCGGAGTCCTTCAGCGTGAGCGTCGCGGTGAACGTGCCGTCCGCCGCGATGTCGACCCACTGGCTGCGGATGGTCGGCTGGAATGCTTCCGGAACCTGGTTCAGCACGGTCTCGGAGAGCGCCCAGAGCTGAGAGCCGATCGAGCGGTTCGCAGAAGGAGCGGATGCCGACGGCTTCCAGTTCTCGGCGAAGTTGCCGAACACGACGTACGTGCCCTGGGGCAGGTTCGCGGGGATCGGCACGCCTCGGCCACCGACGTTCGCGGTCGGGCTGTATCCCGAGCCCTTCACGACGACCTTGTCACCGGTCTTGAGAGCGGTGCCCTCGGCCGGGGTCACGCCGTCGGCCAGGAAGACCGAGATCGACGGGGCAGCCGGAACCGGCTTGACGATGTCCCACTGCGCCGTCGAGATCGTGACGGGCGTGCGCGCGAGCATGGTCTGCGCGTTCGGCAACGTGTGCTGCGTCCAGACGATGACCTCGTAGGTCTTCGTGCGGTCGAGAGCGGAGGCCGGAGCCGCGAGCGCGACCGAGAAGGCTCCACCCGAGACGTTGCGCACGAACTGCATCGCCGCGAATCCGCCGCCCGCGGTGACGTTCGCCTCGGTGCCGGTCTCGATGATCGCGGCGTAGACGCCGGTCGCGGCGCCGAACAGCGTGCCGGTGACATTCGCCGTGATGCCCGCATCGCTGACGGCGAGGTCGGAGACGGCGACCTTCGGGGCCGGCGCGTAGTTGAGGGCGACGCTGCGCTCCTGGTCGGCGTTGTTCACGCCACCGGCACCGTAGGTGTAGACGCCGTACGAGCCGGGGGTCGCCGTGGTGTCCTTGAGCGTCAGGGTCGCCGTGAACGAACCGTCGGCCGCGAGGGGCACCCACTGGCCGCGCACGGCGGCCTGGTACTGCGAGGGAACCTGGTCGAGCACGCTCTCGGCGAGCGCCCACGCCTGCACCGAACCCGAGCGGGTCGCGGCTGCGGCACCGGCGGACGGCTTCCAGTTCTCGGCGAAGTTGCCGAACACGACGTAGGTGCCCTGGGGCAGGTTCGCGGGGATCGGAGCGCCACGGCCGCCGACGTTGGCGGTCGGGTCGTAGCCCGTGCCCTTCACGACGACCTTGTCGCCGGCCTTGAGCGCGGTGTCGGCCGCGGGCGTGGTGCCGTCGGCGAGGAAGACGGAGATCGCGGCGGAAGCCGGAACCTCGGGCTCGGTCGGCGTCTCGGGCTGCGTGGGGGTCTCCGGCTCGGTCGGCGTCTCCGGCTCGGCGGGGGTCTCCGGCTCAGCGGGCGTCTCCGGCTCGGCCGGGGTCTCCGGCTCAGCGGGGGTCTCCGGCTCGGTCGCGGGCGGGAAGACGGCATCCCACTGCTCCGCGCTGATGGCGACATCGGCGCGGGCGTAGATGTTGGTGGCGTCCGGGATCGTGTGCTGCTGCCAGACGATGACCTCGTACGCCTTGGTGCGGTCGAAGGCGGATGCCGCCCCCGCGAGGTCGACCGTGAAGCCGCCGTCGGTGACGGTGCGCACGAACTGCATGGCCGCGAATCCGCCACCCGCGGTCACGCCGCTCTCGCTGCCCTTCTCGATGACGGCGGCGTAGGCGCCGGCCGTTCCCTCGGGAAGAGCGGATGCCGTGGCCCGCACCGTCACACCGGAAGTATCGGCCACGGTGACGCTGGTGGTGACGACGGTATCGGCCGCGAGCGCGGGCTGAGCGACCGTGAGGCCGGTCACGACGAGGAAGAGCGATATCAGGGCAGCTATCGCCGCGCGGACGCGGCCTGTCGCTGTGGTGCTGGGTGCTGTGGAGTTCACGGTTTCTCTCCGGGCCCCGGGGTGCGCGGGCACGCACGCCGGCGGTGCCGCTATGCAGTCGGGCGAAGGGATTAGGTTAGGCTGCACTAAGCAGCTACCGTTTCTGAGCGTAGGCTGTGCGCGAGGCTCGCGTCAAGTTTTAGGATAGCCTTGCCTTATGCGCCGCGTCTTTGCCGTCTTCCTCGCTGCCTCGCTCGCGATCGGACTCGCCGGTTGCGCACAGCCCGGCGCGGATGCCGCAACCCCCGACGCCTCGGCAACGCCCGCGGACGATTGCCCCCAGGCATCCGTCGCTCTCGCCGATCTCGACCTCGTCGTTGACGTCCGCGCCGTCGAGGGCGGATCGACCGCCTGCCTGTCGAGCCATGCCATCACCCCCATCGACGACGACACCGCGCCCGAGCTGCCGGTCACGGTGACCGACAGCGAAGACCGTGAGGTCACGATCACCTCGGCCGACCGCATCCTGCCGATCGACATCTCGGGCACCATCGCCTCGACCGTCTTCGCCCTGGGCCTCGGCGACCAGGTCGTCGGGCGGGATGCCTCGACCCAGTTCGCCGGCACCGAAGACCTCCCCGTCGTCACGCAGAGCGGGCACAGCCTGAACGCCGAGGCGATCCTCGAGCTCGCCCCCACCGTCGTGCTCACCGACACGACCATCGGGCCCAAGGAGGTGCGCCAGCAGTTGCGCGACGCGGGCATCGCGGTCGTCGTCATCTCGAGCGACCGCCGCATCGACACCACCGACGAACTCGTCACCGAGATCGCCGGCGCCCTGGGAGTGCCCACCCGCGGAGCCGCCCTCATCGAACGCCTCGCGGGCGAGCTCGACGACGCCGAGGCCGAGATCGCCGAGATCGTGCCCGCCGACGAGGCCGATCGCGCCCGCATGCTCTTCCTCTACGTGCGCGGCAGCGCGAACGTCTATTACATCTTCGGCGAGGACTCCGGCGCCGATTCCCTCATCGACGCGGTCGGCGGCGTCGACGTCGCCGAGGAGATCGGCTGGGAGGGCATGAAGCCCATGACCGCCGAAGCCCTCGTCGCCGCGAAGCCCGACGTGCTCGTGATGATGACCGACGGACTCGAATCGGTCGGGGGCATCGACGGTCTGATCGAACGCGTACCCGCCGTCGCCCAGACGCCCGCCGGAACCCACCGCCGCGTGATCGACATGGCCGACAGCGAGATCCTGAGCTTCGGGCCGCGCTCGGCCGAGATCATCAGCGCCCTCGCCCGCGCCCTCTACGCGCCCGAGCCCGCGAAATGACCTCGGAGGTCGTCACCCCGACGCCGACCACGCGCCGGGGGCTGCGCTTCGCGCTGGTCGTCATCGGCCTGCTCGCAGCGCTCGTGATCACCTGCATCGCATCGATCACGAGTGGCCAGTACGACCTCTCCCCCACCGATCTCGTCGGCGTGCTGCTGCACGGCATCGGCATCGACACCGCCTGGGCGCCGTCGAACGCCACCGATTACGGCGTCATCAACAGCATCCGGATGCCACGGCTGGTGCTCGGCCTGCTCGTCGGCGCCGCGCTCGCGGTGTCGGGCGTGCTCATGCAGGCGATCTTCGGCAACCCGCTGGCGGATGCCGGTGTCGTCGGCGTCTCGTCGGGCGCCGCCCTCGGCGCGGCCGCGAGCATCACCTTGGGACTCGCCTCGTTCGGGATGTGGACGACCCCCGCGTTCGCCTTCATCGGCGGACTCGTGGCGGTGCTCTCCGTCTACTTCATCAGCCGTTCGGGTGGGCGCACCGAGGTCGTCACCCTCCTGCTCACGGGTATCGCGATCAACGCGATCGCGGGCGCCGGGATGGCGTTCCTCACGTTCATCGGCACGACCTCGACGCGCGAGCAGATCGTGTTCTGGCAGCTCGGATCACTCAACGGCGCGCTGTGGCAGAACGTCACCCTCGTCGCACCGCTGGTCGCGATCGGCATCGTCGTGGCGTTGATCGTCGCTCCGAGCCTCGACCTCTTCGCTCTCGGCGAGCGCACCGCACGGCACCTCGGACTCAACGTCGAACTGCTGCGCATCACGGTCATCGTCACCGTGGCGCTGCTGGTGTGCGCGGCGGTCGCGTTCGCCGGGATCATCGGGTTCGCGGGCCTCGTCGTGCCCCACCTGATGCGCATGATCATCGGCCCCGCGCACCTGCCGCTCGTGATCGCCTCGGCTCTCGGCGGCGCGCTGCTCATCGCCGTGGCCGATCTCGTCGCCCGCACCGCCGTGCCCCTCGCCGACCTGCCGATCGGCATGATCACCTCGCTCGTCGGCGGCCCCTTCTTCCTCTGGCTGCTCGTGCGCACGCGCCGCCGGGCGGGAGGCTGGGCATGACCGTCCGCCTGCGGGGCACCGGGCTCACCGTGCGCGTCGGCGACGGTCGCGCGATCCTCGACGACGCTTCGATCGACATCCACGCCGGGCAGATCCACGCCCTCGTCGGCCCCAACGGCGCCGGCAAATCGACCCTGTTCGGCGTGCTCGCCGGCGACGTGACGGCCCAGACCGGACGGGTCGAGCTCGACGGGGCGCCGGTCACCGGCATCCGTTCGCGCACCCTCGCGCAGCAGCGGGCGGTGCTGCTGCAGGAGAACACCGTCACGTTCCCGTTCACGGCCGAGCAGGTCGTGCGCATGGGGCGCTCGCCCTGGGCGCGCACTCCCGCGGCCGACGACGACGACGCGATCGTCGCGACCTCGATGGGATCGACCGAGGTGCTGCCGCTCAGCGCCCGCTCGGTCACGTCTCTGTCGGGCGGTGAGCGCGCCCGCGTGGCGCTGGCCCGCGTGATCGCGCAGAGCACCGGCATCCTGCTGCTCGACGAACCCACCGCCGCTCTCGACCTCAAGCACCACGAAGACGTCATGCGGCTCATCGGCCTGCAGGCGGCCGAGGGAGTCGCCGTCGCGATCGTGCTGCACGACCTCAACGCCGCCCTCGCGCACGCCGACCGCGTCACCCTGCTGTCGCAGGGGCGCGTGGTCGCCACCGGCACCCCCGCCGAGGTGCTCACGGCGCCGCGCATCGAAGAGGTCTACGGTCAGCCCGTCGACGTCTTCCCCCACCCCTCCACGGGGGTTCCGCTGGTGGTCGCGCGGCGCTAGGTGCCGGCGCGCTACGGGCGCAGCGGAAGCACGTCGACGAGGTCGGCGCGCGTGCCCGAGGCGGCGATGCGACCGGATGCCGCGGCATCCGCCCACTGCTCCTCGCCCAGCGCGACCGCGAGCCACGTCGCGGCATCCATCTCGACCACGTTCGGGGGCGTGCCGCGCGTGTGCCGCGGACCCTGGATGACCTGCACCGCGCCGAACGGCGGCACCCGCACCTCGACGCTGTTGCCCGGCGCCTTCTCGTCGAGCAGCTGCAGCAGATACCGCACGGCCGTGGCGAGGGCGGGACGCGGAGGCTTCTCGCCCGCGGCATCCGCCTGCTTCACGACGTCGAGCGCCGTGCGTCCGTCGACGATGTCGATCTTCTTGGCCATCTCCTCACCCTATGACCGCGCGTAGGCTCGCAGCATGAGCATGCATCCCGAGGGCGCCCGCGCCGAGCTGCTCGCCGCGGCATCCGGGCACGGCTGGAGCGGCCCCTTCCCCGCACTCCTCGATCCCGAGAACGCGCACGATGCGGCGGTGCTCATCCTGTTCGGCGTGCTCGATCGCGAACCGGCCGTGGTGCCCGATGCGGCCGTCGCACGCGACCTCGACGTGCTGCTGCAGCGCCGCGCCCCCACGCTCTCGTCGCATCCGGGTCAGGTGTCGTTCCCGGGCGGGCGGGTCGAGCCGGGAGATGCGGATGCCGCCGCCACCGCGCTCCGCGAAGCAGAAGAGGAGACCGGACTCGACCCGGAGGGCGTCGACGTGCTGGCGACCCTGCCCGAGATCCCCCTGGCGGCCAGCAACCATCGCGTCACCCCGGTGCTGGGGTGGTGGCGCACGCCGTCGCGGGTGGCGGCGATCGATCACGCCGAGACGGTGGAGGTGTTCCGGGTGCCGGTGGCGCAGCTGCTCGACCCGGCGACGCGGTACACCTCGGTGCGCACGTTCGGCGACCGCACGTTCCGGGCTCCGGCGTTCGACGTCGACGGCACGATCGTGTGGGGCTTCACGGCCATGGTGCTCAGCGGCATCTTCGACGCGGCCGGGTGGACCGTGCCGTGGAACGTCGCCGACGAGCGGCCGGTCTGAGGGGTCCTCGGGGCGGGGCCCTTCGGCGGGCTCACGGACCGGCGGCCCGTCGACAAGCTCAGGGACCGAGCTGCACCTGTACCTAACTCAGGACAAATTGACTGATTCTGCGCTTTCCTGCCCTAGATGGCCCATAGCGCTCCGTTTGTCCTGAGTTAGTGCCACCCCGCGAACACCGCCCGCCCCGGCAACCCACCGAAACCCGACGGGCGAGGCTCGATAGGCTGGGCGGGTGAAGATCCTCGTCCTCGGTTCCGGTGCCCGTGAGCACGCGATCATCCTCGCTCTGCGAGCAGAGAAGGCGGAGCACGAGATCTTCGTCTCCCCCGGCAACGCCGGCATCGCACAGGATGCGACCCCCGTCGCGGTCGACGTGCTCGACGGCGGCGCGGTGACCGCGTTCGCGAACGAGCACGCGATCGACCTCGTCGTCATCGGCCCCGAGGCACCGCTGGTCGCTGGTGTCGCCGACGCGCTGCGCGAGCGCGGCATCCCGGTCTTCGGCCCGGGCAAGGCGGCGGCCCAGCTCGAGGGTTCTAAGGCCTTCGCCAAGCGCATCATGGACTCCGCGGGTGTTCCCACGGGCCGCGCCGTGCGTGCGACCACCACCGCCGAGGTCGAGGCGGCGTTCGACGACCTCGGTGCCCCGCACGTCGTGAAGGCCGACGGTCTCGCCGCCGGCAAGGGCGTCATCGTCACCTCCGACCGTGCCGAGGCCCTCGCGCACGCCGAGCAGTATCTGCCCGCCGGCCCGGTGCTCGTCGAGGAGTTCCTCTCCGGCCCCGAGGTCTCGCTCTTCTTCCTCAGCGACGGCGACACCGTGCGCGCCCTCAGCCCCGCGCAGGACTTCAAGCGCGCGCTCGACGGCGACGCCGGCCCCAACACGGGCGGCATGGGCGCCTACTCGCCGCTGCCCTGGCTCGCCGAGCAGTTCGGAAGCGAGCAGGAGTTCGTCGCCGAGGTCACGCGCGACGTGGCCGTGCCCGTGATCCGCCAGCTCGACGCCGAGGGCACCCCCTTCATCGGCCTGCTCTACGCCGGCCTCATCCTCACCCCCGCGGGTGTGCGCGTGATCGAGTTCAACGCCCGCTTCGGCGACCCCGAGACACAGGTCGTGCTGCCGCGCCTGGTCACGCCCCTGTCGGAGCTGCTGTTCGCCGCGGCATCCGGCACCCTCGAGGACCAGCCCGAGCCCGTCTTCAGCGACGACGTCGCGATCACCGTGGTGCTCGCGAGCGAGGGCTACCCCGAGGCCCCGCAGACCGGTCGCCCGATCGAGAACCTCGCGGATGCCGCGGCCGTCGAGGGCGTGCGCATCGTGCACGCCGCGACGGCGGGTCCGGATGCTCCGGGCGGAGACCTGCTCGCAACCGGCGGCCGTGTGCTGAACGTGGTGGCGACGGCATCCGATTTCGGCACCGCCCGCGCCCGCGCGTACGACGCGATCGGACGCATCCGTCTGGAGGGCGCGCACTACCGCGGCGACATCGCCGCCCGCGTCGCGGAATGACGCTGCTCTACAGCGCGATCCAGTAGCGCCGCAGCATCCCCTGGCCGCGCGCCGACTGGTCGCTGATGTCTTGCAGCACTCCGCCGGCACGCTCGATCGTGCGGTACGAGCCCTCGTTGTCGACGTCACAGGTGATCATCACCCGCTCCAGGCCGATCTCGCGCGCTCGCTCGAGGCCGAGGCGCAGCGCGGCCGACGCGATCCCCTCGCGGCGGCGTGAGGCCCGCACCGAGTAGCCGATGTGCCCGCCGGCCTCGGCGAGCCACTCGTTGAGCGTGTGCCGGAACGACAGGAAGCCTACGACCTCGTCTCCGTCGACCACCCAGTACAGGTCGTTGTGCACCCGGTCGGCGGGCGGGGCGATCGCGGTGTCGGCGAGGCGCTCGGCATCCGCGATCAGGGCATCCAGAGTCGCTCGGTCGGGCGTCACGGGAGCCGTCAGACCCGACCCGTCGACATGCCCCTCACCGAACTCCGCTACGGCGGCTGCCCACGAGTCGAAGAGGTCGGCGGTCGGTCGAACGAGCTGCACGGTCATCGCCCCACCCCATCAGATGGCGGTGTCCGGTCGCAATTCCGTGCGCCGAGCGCCGAGCCACCCCTTCACGAACGAGCCACCCCCTTCCGCACCGCCCGCAATGGGGTGGCTCGAGCAGAAAGGGGTGGCTCGGCGAAGCAAAAGAGCGGATGCCGCGAACTACAGCACCTTCGAGAGGAACTCCTTCAGGCGCTCGTTCTTGGGCGCCTCGAACAGGTCGGCCGGCGCGGCCTCCTCGACGACGACGCCGCCGTCCATGAAGACCGTGCGGTCGGAGACCTCGCGGGCGAAGCCCATCTCGTGCGTCACGAGCACCATCGTCATGCCGCCCTCGGCGAGATCGCGGATGACCTGCAGCACCTCACCCACCATCTCGGGGTCGAGGGCACTGGTGGCCTCGTCGAACAGCATGATCTCGGGGTCCATCGCGAGCGCACGGGCGATGGCCACGCGCTGCTTCTGACCGCCCGAGAGCGAGGCGGGCTTGGCATCCGCCTTCTCCGACAGGCCGACCCGCTCGAGCAGGGCCAGCGCGCGCTCGCGCGCCTTCGACTTCGACAGACGACCCAGCTCGACCGGCGCGAGCGTGATGTTCTCGAGCACCGTCATGTGCGGGAACAGGTTGAAGTGCTGGAAGACCATGCCGATGCGCTGGCGCACCTCGTCGAGCTTGACGCTCTTGTCGGTGAGGTCGACGCCGTCGATGACGACCTTGCCCGACGTGGGCTCCTCGAGCTTGTTGAGGCAGCGCAGCAGTGTCGATTTGCCCGAGCCCGAGGGCCCGATGACCGCGACGACCTCGCCGTCGTCGACCGTCAGATCGATGCCCTTGAGCACCTCGTTGCTTCCGAACGACTTGTGCAGGTTCTGCACGGCGATCTTGCTCATGCGTTGAACTTCCTCTCGAGGCGGTTCGCGAGCAGCGTCAGCAGCGTGATCACGACGAAGTAGATGATGGCGACGATCGTCAGCACCTGCGCCGACAGATAGGTCGAGGCGATGATCTGACGCGACTGGAACGTCAGCTCGGCGAGGCCGATGACGCTGATCAGCGACGTGTCCTTGAGGGTGATGATGCCCTGGTTCACGAATGACGGGATCATGATGCGGAACGCCTGCGGCAGCACGACCTTCTGCATGGTCTTCCAGTGGCCGAGACCCAGCGACCGCGATGCCTCGTTCTGACCGGGGTCGACGGCCTGGATGCCGCCGCGGATGATCTCGGTCATATACGCACCCGTGTTGAGCGAGAGCGTGATCGCTCCGGCCACGAACGGGTTGAACTGCAGGCCCGGGAACAGCTGCGGGATGGCGAAGAAGACGAAGAACGCCTGCACCAGGATCGGGGTGCCGCGGAACACGAACACGTAGGCGGTCGCGATCCACCGGAACGGCAGGAACTTCGAGAGGCGTCCGAAGCCGAACACGATGCCGAGCACGAAGGCGGCGACGAGGGCGACGAGCGTCGCGAGGATCGTCAGCCAGAGTCCGCTCATCAGCGCCGGCCAGTACTTCACGGCGACGGAGATGATGTCGGTCGGCTGGGCGGATGCCTCGCCCGCGCTGAGGTAGGTGTCCACGATCTCGTCGTACTCGCCGCTCTCCTGCAGGTTCGCCAGCCCGGCGTTGAACTTCTCGATCAGCTCGGGGTTCATGCCCTTGTTGACCGCGAAACCGTACTCGCCGCCGAGCTCGGGCTCGCCCACGAGACGGAAACCGGAGCCCTGCTGGATGCCGTACGCCAGCACCGGGAAGTCCTCGAAGTAGCCGACGGCCTGGTTCGCCTTGACGGCATCCACCATGTCGGTCGTGTCGGAGTAGGGCGTGATGCGGAAGCCGTACTCGTCCTGGTTGTCCTCGGCGAAGGTCTGGCCCTGGGTACCGGTCTTCACCGCGACGGTCTTGCCGTCGAGGTCGTCGAGCGAATCGATGTCGCTCGACTCGAGAACGCCGAGCTGGATGCCGCTGGTGAAGTACGGCTCGCTGAAGTCGAACGTCTGCTGACGCTCCTCGGTGATCGACATACCGGCCATGACGGCATCCACCTGGTTCGACTGCAGGGCCTGCAGGGCCGCGTCGAATCCGAGCTGGCGGATCTCGACCTCGAAGCCCTGGTCGTCGGCGATCGCGCGGAGCAGGTCCATGTCGATGCCGACGAGCTCGCCGTCGGAGTTCGTGAACTCGAACGGCGCGAAGGTCGTGTCGGTGCCGATGACGTACGTCTCACCGTCGGCGGCCGTGGCGGGGGCGGCTCCGCCGAGCAGCGCGGCGCCCGCGACGGCGGTCGCGAGCACGGCGGCTCCGGTCGTGCGGGCGAGGCGGCGGAGCCGGGCGCGCAGGGAAGAGGGGTGTGGGATCACGACGGATGCTCCTCGGATCGGGGTGGCGACCGGCCGGTCGCCGCCCGTCTACCTTAGTCAACGCGAAACGCCCCGCCCATTTCGGGGCGGGGCGTTCGTCGGAGGATCAGACGGTCGGATGCTTCGGCGCACCGCGCAGGAACAGCGACGCGATGAGCGCGACGAGGATCACGCAGGCCGGCAGCAGGATCGCCTGCGACATGCCCGTCGAGAAGCCCTCGGCGACGACATCCGGAAGGGTTCCACCCGAGCCGATCGACCCGCCGGCGTCGTCCATGCCGGGCAGGTTCGCCTCGAGGCGCGCCTGCATGAACGTGGCGATCGCGGCCGATCCGACCACCGATCCGATCGTGCGGGTGGTGTTGTAGATGCCCGCGCCCGCGCCGGCCTGGCGCATCGGGAGCATCCGGGTGGCGGTCGTCGCGAGCGGACCCCACATACCGGCGTTACCGAGGCCCATGAGGGCGGAGGGGAACAGGAACATCCAGATCGGGGTGTCCATGTTCACCAGCGACGAGTACCAGAACAGGGCTCCCGAGACGGCGAGCAGACCCGGGATCAGGATGATGCGGGGGTCGGTGCGGTCGAGGATCTTGCCCGCGACCGGAGCCAGCACTCCCGAGAGCACCGCCATCGGGATCATCAGCAGCGCCGCTTCGGTCGGGGTGAGCCCCCGGGCCGTCTGCAGGAAGAACATCAGCGGCAGCGACATGCTCGTCACCGTGAAGCCCACCGCGGCGATCGCGACGTTCGCTCCCGAGAAGTTGCGGTCCTTGAAGAGCTCCAGCGGCACGAGCGCCTCGGACTTCGTCTTCCACTGCTGCACGATGAAGATCGCGAGCACCACGATGCCGGCGATGATCATGCCCCACACCGAGATCGGGCCCCAGATGACGCCCCAGTCGTACTTCTCACCCTCCTGCAGGCCGAAGACCACGAGGAAGATCGCGACGGCGCTCAGCACGACGCCGAGGATGTCGAAGCGGTGCGGGTGCGTCTTGAGCTTGGGCACGAGGATCCACGCGGCGACGAAGGCGATCACGCCGACGGGCAGGTTGACGAAGAAGATCCACTCCCAGCCGAGGCCGTCGACGAGCACGCCGCCGAGCAGCGGGCCGACGAGCGTCGCGACACCGGCGGTCGCACCCCACAGGCCCATGGCCGCGCCGCGGCGCTCGGGCGGGAAGGTGCGGGTGATGACGGCCATGGTCTGCGGGGTCATGAACGCGGCGCCGAGACCCTGCACGGCGCGGGCCGCGATCAAGCCCTCGAGCGAGCTCGACAGACCGCACCAGAGGGATGCCGCGGTGAAGATCGCGAGTCCGATGAGGTAGATGTTCTTCGGTCCGAAGCGGTCGCCGAGGCGGCCGGTGATCAGCAGCGGCACGGCGTAGGTGAGCAGGTAAGCGCTGGTCACCCACACGACGTTGTCGAGGTTGTTGGTGTTCGGGTCGAGGGCGGCCTTGATCGCGGGGTTCGCGACCGAGACGATCGTCGTGTCGACGAGGATCATGAAGAAGCCGATGACGAGCGCCCAGAGGGCGGGCCAGGGGCTCTTCGGTGCCTGCCCCGCGGCGAAGGGGCCGGTCTGGGGGCCGACGGCCTGTCGGGAATCGGTCATTGCTGTGCAGCCTTTCGCTGAGCGATGTAGCGGTCTGTGTCGTCGAAGTCGTTCGGGCCCCAGCGGAGCCCGTCGCCGTCGAGTCGGGTGAGGAGGGTGTCGAGCCAGCGCACCTCGGCCTCGAGCAGTGCCTCCTGGCGTTCTATCTCGACGAGCACCTGCGCGGGAGTACCCCGTTCGTGTGCTGCGCGGAGCCCGTCGCGGTGGGCCACGTGGCTGTCGACGAGAGCGGAACGACGCTCGCGCAACAGCGCGGTGACGTCATCGCGCTCGAGATTGTGCGCTTCGGCGAGCGCAATGCGGAAGTCGGTCTCGCTGTCGGTGCGGGGCAGTTCGCGGCGCACCCACGCGATGACGGTGTCGCGACCGGCATCGGTCAGCGTGTAGGTGGTGCGCTCGGGACGGTTGCCGTCGCGATCGATGCCGATCTCGTCGATCAGGCCGGTCTTCTGCAGGCGCGCGACCGTGTGGTAGAGCGTCCCGTTGGTGATCGTGAGCAGGCGGTCGTCCTGACGGATGCGCAGCAGACGGACCATCTCATAGGGGTGCATGTCGCCCTCGCGCAGCAGCGCGAGCACCATCACACCCATGGGTGTGAGCGTGTCGATCGGATCCTTCATCACCTGCTCCACTTCGATTAGTCCACGTGGACTATACGCCTGTTCCGCGGCGCGATCAAGCACGCCCCCGGCGAGGAGGCGGATGCTGCGACCGCAGCCGTCAGACGTCGATCGGTCCGTGCCCCGCGCGTTCGAGGAGCACACCGACCTGCACGCGATTGCGCACCGCGAGCTTGGCGAAGACCTGCTCGAGATGCGTCTTCACGGTGCCCGGGGCGATGTGCAGCGCCGCGCCGATCTCCTGGTTCGTGGCGCCCGAAGCCACCCGCACGGCGACATCGCGCTCGCGCTCGGTGAGCACCGAGATCCGGGCGACCGCCGCGGCGCGCCCCTGCCCCTGCTCGCCCTCGACCGCGCGTCGCACCAGCTGCGCCGTGCTCTGCGCCGAGAACACGCTCTCGCCCGCGGCGGTGCGTCGCACCGCATCGATGATGCGCGTCGGCGACTCATCCTTCAGCAGGTAACCGAGCGCCCCGGCGATCAGCATCCGTACGAGCTGCCCCTCGGCGTCGAGGCTCGTCATCGCGAGCACTCGAGCGCCCGATTCGGCCACGATGGCGGCGGTCGCTTCGGGCCCGTCCATCACCGGCATCCGCACGTCCATGAGCACCACGTCGGGTCGGTGCGTGCGCACGAGCTCGATCGCGGCGGCGCCGTCGGATGCCTCGGCGACGACCTCGATCGACGGGTCGGCACCGAGCACGAACCGGAATCCGCTGCGGATGAGGGGTTCGTCATCGACGATCAGCACCCGCACGGGGGTGTCGTCGAAACCGGTCACGCACCGAGCATATCGGCGCGGCTCAGCCGCGCTCCTGCCAGGGCAGCGTCACGTCGACGATGAACGAGCCCTCGTACCCGCCGATCCAGGCCTGGCCACCCAGTGCCGTGGCGCGTTCGCGGATGCCGAGCACGCCGTTCCCTCCGCCCGGAATGCTTCCGGGGGCACCCGCCGGCACCCCGGCGCCGACCGGATTCACGACGCGGATCCGCGCGCCCGACTCGGGAGCGACCTGCACGATCAGGTCGATCGGTGCGCGCGGCGCGTGCTTGACGGCGTTGGTGAGCGACTCCTGCACGATCCGGAACACCGCGCCGTCGAAGAGCGCGCCCGCACGCTCGGGCGACTCGATCAGGATCAGCGAGGTGATCGCGTGACCCGCGCCGCGGAGACCGGCGACGAGGGCGCCGACGGCCCGCATCGTCGCGGGAGCGGAGCTCTCGGCATCCGCTCCGCTGCGCAGCTCGCCGATCAGGCCGCGCATGTCCTGCAGTGCGGCGTGGGTCTGCTCGCGGACGGTCCTCGCCATCTGACCGGTCACGCCCTCGTCGGCCGCCGCCTCGAGCGCTCCGGCGTGCAGCGAGACCACCGAGAGGCGGTGGGCCAGGGCGTCGTGCATGTCGCGGGCGATGCGCTCGCGCTCGGCCTGACGCACGGTCTGCTCGGCGAGCACGTCGGCTCGTTGCGTCTGCACGGCCGCCCGCTGCTCGCTGCGCTCCGCGCGGTCCCGCGTGCGGGCCAGTGCCACCGACCCGGCGGCGATACCGAGCGACACGAGCGCGCAGACGATCACCGCGACGTTCCATTCGACACTGTCGACCGCGCCGATGCTGGTCGTGAGGAACCAGGGCAGGGCCCCGCCCCACGGCGTCAACGCCTCGCGCAGCGCGAACAGCAGCACGCTCCCGCCGACGACGGCGCCGATCGGCACGACCTTCGTCGGCTTCTGACGGATGAGCGCGACGGCGCCGATCAGCAGCAGCAGATACGAGGTGCCGACGACGGCGAGCACGCCACCGGCGATCACGACGACCAGCGGATGCCGCCGCCGCCAGAGCACCGTGAACCACGCGGCGATCGCGAAGAGGGCGATGCCCACGCCGACCGGGGTGATCCGCAGGGTGCCTCCGGCCGCCCCGTCGACGGTCGGGTACGTCGCGGCGCCGGGCACGTTGGCGACGGCGCAGATGTCGAGCACCGCGCCCACGATCAGGAGCGCGATCGACCCGGCCGTGTACGTCACGGCGCGACCGCGGGAGCGCGCTGAGGAGGGGTTCGATGCCGACACAGACCGAGCGTATTGCCCCGCGCGCCTCGCGCGCGCCTGCCGGACGGCACGAGAAGCCTCTGCCGAACGGCGTACCCGGGTGTGGACGGATGGCCGATACCCCCGGCCGAGCGGGGCTGCGAAGGTGATGGACGAGCGCCGACCAGGGCGCCATCCGCCACCCACGTCCCCACCCCTTGAACCGAGGATTCGTCATGACTTTCGACAACACGGGCTCCACGCCCCCGCCCCCGCCCTCCCCGCTGCCCACCGCCCCCACGGCGGCATACCCCGCACCCGGCGCCCCGGCCCCGGGCTCCCCCGCACCGGCGGCAGGCTCCCCCGCCCCGGCCGCACCGCCCGTCGCGATCGGCGAGAAGTCGTTCCTCGTGACCTGGCTGCTCGCGCTGCTGCTGGGCGTGCTGGGCGTCGACCGCTTCTACCTGGGCAAGGTCGGCACCGGCATCCTGAAGCTCGTCACGTTCGGCGGCCTGGGCATCTGGGCACTCATCGACCTGATCCTGGTGCTTACGAACTCGACCCGCGACTCGAAGGGGTTCGCGCTCGCCGGGCACGAGGAGCACAAGAAGATCGCCTGGATCGTGACCGGCATCGTGATCGCGCTCGGCATCGTCAGCAGCGCCGTGAACGGTTCGCAGGCGTCGTCGCGCCCGACCTCCGACCGCCCCGCGGTCTCGGCCCCGGTCGAGTCGGCCGCACCCGAGGAGACGACCACCGCCGAGGAGCCCGTCGAAGAAGCATCCGCCGAACCGGTCGAAGAAGAGGCGCCGGCCGAGCCCGAGGCACCTGCCGTCCCCGCCGAGTACGCCTCGGCGCTGACCAAGGCCGAGACCTACTCCGACTTCATGCACATGAGCAAGGCCGGCATCTACGACCAGCTCACCTCGGAGTACGGCGAGAAGTTCTCGCCCGAGGCGGCGCAGTACGCGGTCGACACGATGGTCGCCGACTGGAACGCGAACGCGCTCGAGAAGGCGAAGACCTACCAGGAGACGATGGCCATGTCGCCGTCGGCGATCCGCGACCAGCTCGTCAGCGAGTACGGCGAGAAGTTCACGCCCGAAGAGGCGGATTACGCGATCGCGCACCTGAACGACTGACACCGACCGGGCTGACGGCGACGCGGGGGGGGCGCGCCGTCAGCTCTTCAGTCGCCGCAGGGCCGATCCCTTGTGCGCGGCGCGATCACCGCTCTTCTCCGACTCGACGATGTAGGCCGGGTCATCGGCCGTCGCCGTGAAATGCTGCCCCGCGAACTCGAAGTCCCTCGTGCGCTTCTCCTCGACGGTCCCTCGTGTGCGCCCCTGCGAGGTGTTCCAGCTCACCCGGTCGCCCTTCGACAGTTCCTTCGACATGCATCCTCCGTTCGTTGCGGAGAGCATCGCGGATGCCGCGGCATCCGCCACTCCCCTTGACACGGCACCCTCGCGCGACCGGGATAATGGGGCAGGTGAGCACTCCTGCAGACAGCACGTCCCAGAGCATCCCCGGCTGGCGTCACCTCTACTCGGGCAAGGTCCGCGACCTGTACGCCTCGGAGGATCCCGCCGACACGCGCATCCTGGTCGTGGCGAGCGACCGCGTCAGCGCGTTCGACTTCGTGCTGTCACCCGGCATCCCGAAGAAGGGCGCCCTGCTCACCCGGCTGAGTCGCTGGTGGTTCGCGCAGCTCGACACCCCCAACCACCTCGCCGAGGGCGAGATCCCGGATGCCGTCGCCGACCGCGCCATGCTCGCGCAGTCCCTCGAGATGCTGCCCGTCGAGTGCGTGGTGCGCGGCTACATCACGGGTTCCGGCTGGGCGGAATACCAGGAGAGCGGCACGGTCTGCGGCATCCCGCTGCCCGCCGGGCTCAAGAACGGCGACCGCCTGCCCGAGCCGCTGTTCACCCCCGCGTACAAGGCGCCAATGGGCGAGCACGACGAGAACATCACCTTCGCGCAGACCGTCGAGCTGGTGGGCGAAGCGCGCGCCGCCGAGCTGCGCGACGTCTCGGTCGACCTCTACACGCGCGCGGCCGCCATCGCCGAGGAGAAGGGTCTGATCCTCGCCGACACCAAGTTCGAGTTCGGCACGGATGCCGACGGCACGCTGCGCCTGGCCGACGAGGTGCTCACGAGCGATTCGTCGCGGTACTGGGATGCCGAGGCTTGGCGCACCGGCGTCACGCCGAGCCAGCGCATGGCGAGCTTCGACAAGCAGATCGTGCGCGACTGGCTGGCGTCGCACTGGGACAAGCAGGGCGAGCCCCCCGCGCTGCCCGAGCACATCGTCTCGCGCACGGCCGACCGCTACCGCGAACTGATCGACCGCCTCGGGGCGTAGCCAGGCAGGGCGGAACCCTTCGACAGGCTCAGGGACCCAGTGGCTCTGGGACCCAGTGGCTGGGTCGCTGAGCCTGTCGAAGCGTCCCCCACGCGAGACGAAGGGCACCCAGGGAACACTCAGGAATCGGTAGTGTTGCTCCAGCACTCCCCCACCCCGAATCCCTGAGGAGCCCGCATGCCCCTGTGGAAGATCCACGGCAACGGCCGCACCGTCGAAGCCGGCGCCGTCGTCGCCCCCGAAGAGCGTCTGAACTGGCCCGCCACGATCGCGATCGGTGCGCAGCACGTCGTCGCGATGTTCGGCGCCACGTTCCTCGTGCCCACGCTGACGGGCTTCCCCGTCTCGACCACGCTGCTGTTCAGCGGCGTGGGCACCCTGCTCTTCCTGCTGATCACCAAGAACCGCCTCCCCAGCTACCTCGGCTCGTCGTTCGCGTTCATCGCGCCGATCACCGCGGCGGTCGCCGCGGGCGGCACGGGTTCGGCGCTCGCGGGTGTGGTGGCCGTCGGCATCCTGCTCGCCCTCGTCGGTCTCGTGGTGCAGTTCGCCGGCCTGCGCTGGGTCGATGCGCTCATGCCCCCGGTCGTCGCCGGCGCGATCGTGGCTCTCATCGGTTTCAACCTCGCGCCGACCGCGTGGAACAACTTCACCCTCGACCCGGTCACCGCAACGATCACCCTCGTCGCGATCATCGTGTTCGCGGTGCTGTTCCGCGGATTCCTCGGCCGCATCTCGATCTTCCTCGGCGTGGCCGTCGGCTTCATCTGGGCGGCGTTCAACGGCTCGTTCGACGTGCCGAACGAGCTGCGCGGCGGCAAGACCCCCAACGAGCTGATCGCCGAGGCATCCTGGGTCGGCCTGCCCGACTTCCAGTTCCCCGACTTCGTCGCCCCCGGTACCTGGTCGACGATCGCGATGTTCCTGCCCGTCGTGCTCGTGCTCGTCGCCGAGAACATCGGCCACGTGCGCGGCGTCGCCACCATGACCGAGGACCCGACGGTCAACAAGCAGACCGGTCGCGCGCTCATCGCCGACGGTGTCGCGACGACCATCGCCGGCGGTTTCGGAGGCTCGGGAACCACGACGTACGGCGAGAACATCGGCGTCATGGCCGCCACCCGCGTCTACTCGACCGCCGTCTACTGGGTCGCGGGTCTGTTCGCGATCCTCCTCGCCTTCTCGCCCAAGGTCGGCGAGGTGTTCAACTCGATCCCCGCCGGTGTGCTGGGCGGCGCGACCACCGCGCTCTACGGCCTCATCGGCATCATCGGCATCAAGATCTGGGTCGACAGCCGCGTCGACTTCTCGCGTCCGGTGAACCAGTACACGGCCGCGGTGTCGCTCGTGATCGGCATCGCCGGGTTCTCGATGAACCTGGGCGACTTCGCCTTCGGCGGCATCGTGCTCGGCACCGTCGCGGCGCTGCTGATCTACCACGTGGGCAACTTCATCGCCCGCGCGCGCAAGACCGGCGCCGACGACCCCAAGCCGCTCGAGCCCGTCGGACCGCTGGGCGGCGACCCGGCCTGACCCCGGCACGCACGACAGGAGGCGCCGGCCCTTCGTCTCGCTGCGCGGTTCCTGAGCGAGGAGCGCAGCGACGGGACGAAGAGCCGAGTCAGTCGTCGGAGCCGGCACCCTCGCACACCCCGCCGCGAGCCCGGGGGCGCGGCTCACCCTCGTGCGGGGCGACGGCGAGCGGCAGGGGCACGGTCGGCTCCGGCAGGTCGTAGAGCCGACGCACCCAGCGGCGGGCATCTTCGAGCGGATACGTGTCGCGGTACACCGAGTACTTCACGAACACGCCCTCGAGCACGCTGCGGAACATGACCTCTTCGAGCCCGGGATCGGCTGCGCCGCGCGCGCGGAACAGGTTGCGCACCGCGTCTTCGGCCATCGTGACCTGCTCGCTGAAGCGGTCCTCGGACTCGGCGAAGAGGCGGTGCGTGGCCGGCTGCTGCTGGATCGCGAGCACGACGCGCTGCAGCGGCACGGCGTAGGCCGTCGCCTGGAACACGCTGTCGATGATCGAGGCGAGCACCTCGTCGGGGTCGCCCTCGACGCTCGGCAGCTCGAGGAGCGTGATGAACCAGCGGTCGATGACCGCGGCGATCAGCTGATCCTTGCCGCCGAAGTGATAGCTGACGAGCCCCTGGGCGACGCCGGCGCGCTTGGTGATCTCGGCGATGCTGGCGCCGGAGACGCCCCGCTCCTCGAACACCTCGATCGCCGCCTGGAGGATGACCTCCTTGGCTCGTTCGCGCGCACGTCGATTCTGGTCTTCCGATCGCGCCATGTGAAGTTCACTTCCCCGTTGCCCCCGAATGTGCACCGATGTGCGTCCCCGTACTATAGATTACTCGCTGAATGTACGTTCAGTTTAATTATCTCTGGGGAGCCTCCATGCACCGTCTCGCGCCCGTCGATTTCAACGACCTCGGGTCCATCGTCGGCTGGCTGATCGGCCAGTGGTGGGTGTGGGCGATCGTCGGCGCCGTGGCCCTCTTCTTCCTGATCCTCTGGATCATCCCCGCGGCGAAGGTGAAGCCCTCCGAGAAGTTCTCGACGACGGATGCCGAGGCCAACGAGATCGCCCTGGGCTTCCTGCAGATCCGCAACCTGCCCTCCGGCCCGTGGAACGACCCGACCGCGAGCGACCTCGGCCCGTCGGAGAAGTCGGTGCTCGTCGAGCAGTGGGGCGTGCACACCCGTGAGGAGTGGCTGTCGAACATCGACCGCCTCACCACGGTGCGCCGCCGCCGCGAGGTCTGGGTGCTGTACCTCGCCGTGCGCGTCGCCCTCGCCGAGCGCCTCGGCCGCGCCCCGAAGGCGAAGGAATGGCTGGCGGCCATCGTCGAGGAGGGCGGCGACAAGCGCGACGCCAAGACGTTCATCACCGCGATCGAGTACATCGAGTCCGAGGTGCGCAAGCGCGTCGGCAAGGACATCGTGACGCCGGGTCTGTTCGTGCAGACCCTCGACGGGTACGCGATCGGCCAGGCCGTCGCGATGGCGACCTGGGGCGTCGCACTCGGACACGGCGACGTGCCCGAGGCCCGCTCGATCATCCACGCGATCAACGTCGAGGCGCGGCCCGCGTTCTCCTCGTGGGCCGACTTCGGCCTCAGCTACATCGCCGGCCGGGTCATGCACTGGTCCGACGGCCGCGTCGACGAGAAGTCGTTCGAGAAGTTCGGCGACGGGTGGGCGGACTTCAAGGCCGCAGCGACCGAGACGCGCAACGGTCCGTGGGCGACCCTGCCGTGGACGCTGTAGCCGTCGACCTCGCTCCGCTGCAGCGCAGCGCCGGCATCCGCGACATCGTCGCCTACGAGCGGATCACGAAGACCCCGCTGCACCGGCGCTTCGTGTTCCTGCTCGTGGTCGTGCTGCTGTTCGCGGCGGCGATGCTCGCGGGTCTGTGGTTCCTCGGGCGCACCGACATCCTCGCCGTCGCACCGATCCTCGCGGTGTTCGTGATCGGCTACACGCTGCTCGCGGCCGTCGGATTCGTGTGGTTCGCAGTGGGCCTCAGCCGTCGCGTGAAGATCGCGGCGTTCGCCTGGCAGAACGGCTGGGCCTACGCGGATCGACTCGAGCACACCCGCCGCCCCGGCGCTCCTTTCACCGGCGTGCTGCGCGGCCAGGAGCGCGCGGTGGTCGCGGGCGACGATCCGCGGATGCCGTTCGAGCTCGGCATCCATCACTCGCTGTCGCGCGGCCAGGAGGGCGCGACCGTGCAGCGACCGTTCGCGTTCATCGAGCTGCCGCTGCCGTCGTCGGTGCCGCACATCGTGCTCGCGAACCGGCGACGCAGCATCGTCCCGACGCTGGGCCTCGGCCGGGGCGCTGCCCGGATGGAGCTCGAGGGCGAGTTCGCGAAGGTGTTCCGGCTGATCGTGCCGGAGGGCTACCAGACCGACGCCCTGTACATCTTCACGCCCGACCTGATGGCGCGCGTGCTCGACCTCGGACGCGGCGCCGAGATCGAGCTCGTCTCCGACCGGTTGTACGTGTACCTGCCGGGGAGCACGCGCTTCGATCGCCCCGCCACCATGGCCGCGGCGCTCGTTCTCGCCGAGGAGTTCCACCGCCGGTTCGCGGCACGCACCGAGCTCTACCGCGACGACGCGGCGGGCGAGATCGCGTCGCGCTCCGGCGTCTCGGTGGGGCTGCGAGGACAGCGCCTCGGCGGACACGGCATCTCGGTGCTGGCCGTGGCGGGCACCGTGGGCGTGGTTCTGCTCTCGGCCGGCGTCACGGCGCTGACGCTCTTCGGCGGCGACTTCTTCACGTCGCTCCTGGGCGGCCCCTGAAGCCGCGGGTGCACCCCTGTCCCGGAGGGGCGACAGGGGCGCACCCGTGCAGTTCCCGTGGCGGGTGCTTCGACAGGCTCAGCAACCCAGTTTCGATACTGGGTCCCTGAGCCCGCCGAAGGGCCCCACCCCACAGAAGTGGGCCCCTGGGCCTGTCGAAGGGCCCACTCCCACAGAACTGGGTCCCCGAGCCCGTCGAAGGGTCCCACGCCGAGAGACCGACGTCAGGCGGAACCCCGCACCACGAGCTCCGTCGGCAGGATGGTCGTGCGGGGCGGGTCTCCCCCGGCGAGCCGCGACAGCAGCACCTGCGCCATCGCCTCGCCCTGCGCGTACATCGGCTGACGCATCGTCGTGAGCTGCGGGTCGCAACTGAGCGCGACCGAGGAGTCGTCGAACCCGACGAGGGCGATGTCGTCGGGAACGCGGATGCCGGAGGCACGCAGCGCCGTGAGAGCGCCGCGGGCCATCAGGTCGCTCGCGACGAAGATCGCGTCGGGGCGGCCCGCCGCGAGGATGCGGCGGGCGGCGTCGGCGCCGCTGGCCTCGCTGTAGTCGCCCTCCTCCTCGGCGAACGGCGAGAGCCCGGCATCCGCCAGCGCCTCGCGGAAGCCCTGCACGCGATCGATCGACGACAGCATCGTGAGCGGACCGGAGATCGTGGCGATACGGGTGCGGCCGATGTCGACCAGGCGGCGCACCGCCTCACGCGCCCCGGCCACGTTGTCGACGTCGACCACGTAGTCGGTCTCGCGCGTGCGCACGGGGCGCCCGCCGTAGACGACCGGCACGGCATCCGCGATCCGGTCGATGAACGCGTCGCTCGTGTGGTGCGACACCAGCAACGCCCCGTCGACACCGCCGTTGCGCACGAAGCCGGTCATCTTGTCGCCCGGGTCGTCGCTCGCGATGAGCAGGTTCAGCAGGTAGTCGGAGGTGCGCAGCGTGCCGGTGATGCCGGCGACGATCGCGGCGAAGAACGGGTCGCCGAAGAACCGCGTAGTGTCTTCGGGCACGATCAGGGCGATCGCGTGCGTCTGACGCGACGCGAGCGATCGCGCCGCGCGGTTCGGCACGTAGTTCAGCCGCTCGATCGCATCGTGCACCGCGGCGAGCGCCTCAGGGCTGACCGCCGTCGAACCGTTGACGACGCGCGAGACCGTCGACCGTGACACTCCGGCGGCAGCGGCCACCTCTTCGATCGTCGCTCGCGACACAGCTCTTCCTCCGATCCGGCGGGGCGATCGGATGCTCCGACCGCCCTCGCCGCCCGGTCTCAGAGAGAGCGAGCGGCGATGATGCGAGCGTACTCCCGCGCGGAGTCCTTGAGCGTGCGCTCCTGGGTGTCGTAGTCGACGCGCACGATGCCGAAGCGCTTGTCGTAGCCCCACGCCCACTCGTAGTTGTCGAACAGCGACCAGTAGAAGTATCCGCGCACGTCGACCCCGGCATCCGCCGCGTCGAGCACCGCAGCGAGGTGCAGCCGCAGGAACTCGGCGCGGTCGTCGTCGTGCACGCGCGTCTCGCCGTCCTCGACGACCGCGACGTCGTCGTAGGCGGCGCCGTTCTCGGTCATGTACAGCACGGTTCCGGCGGGCTGCGCGTACTCGGTCCAGACGCGCTGCAGCAGTCGGGTGAGCCCCTCGGGCTGCACCTCCCAGTTCTGCGCCGTACGGGGCAGGCCGCGCTCGACGTTGTGGATGTTCTCGAACGACGGGTAGGGGCTGCGCACCTTGCGCTCGGTGTCCGGCACGCTCTCGACGGCGACGTTCTCGGGCACGGCGCCCGAGACGAGGTCACCGTGGTAGTAGTTCACGCCCTGCGTGTCGATGTGCTGCGCGATGGTGGCGAGGTCGCCATCGTGGATCGCGGCTTCGAAGGTCTCGACGGCCGCGGCATCCACCGCACGGATGTCCTCGACGATGTCGGCCGGGTACTCGCCCCGGTAGATGGGGTCGAGGAACCAGCGGTTGAACTGCCCGTCGATACGGCGCGCGGCGTCGACGTCGGCGGGGTTGGTCGGGTCGGCGGGGTCGGCGACCGTGTGGTTGAGCGTGATGCCGAGGTTGAGCGAGGCGTCGCGCCCGCGCAGCTCGCGCACCGTCTCGCCGTGGGCGAGCAGCAGGTGGTGGGCCGAGAGCAGACCCTCGGCGACGCTCGTGTGCCCGGGCGCGTGCTCACCGCCCGTGTACGACAGGAACGACGAGCACCACGGCTCGTTCAGTGTGGTCCACACGTTCACCCGGTCGCCGAGCGCGTCGTGCATGGTGCCCGCGTACTCGAGGAAGCGGTCGACCGTGTCGCGGTTCGTCCAGCCGCCGGTCTCCTGCAGCGCCTGCGGCATGTCCCAGTGGTACAGCGTCAGCCACGGCAGGATGTCGGCGGCGAGCAGCTCGTCGACCAGGCGCTCGTAGAAGTCGACGCCCTGCGCGTTCACGGCGCCGCCGTCGGGGCGCACCCGCGACCACGAGGTCGAGAAGCGGTACGTCTGGAGGCCGAGGTCCTTCATCAGCGCCACGTCGTCGCGGTACCGGTGGTAGTGGTCGCAGGCGACGTCGCCGTTGTCCCCGTTGATCACCGCTCCGGGTACGCGCGAGAACGCGTCCCAGATCGACGCGGTGCGCCCGTCTTCGAAAGCCGCCCCCTCGATCTGGTAGGCCGCGGTGGCGGCGCCGAAGAGGAAGTTCTGGGGAAACGCACGGGTCATGGAGTCATCCTTTCACCGCGCCCGCCATGATGCCACTGACCAGCTGCTTGCCCGCGACCACGAAGAGCACGAGCAGCGGAAGGGTCGCGAGCACCGCACCGGCGAGCACGATCGAGTAGTCGATGTAGTAACCGGACTGCAGCTGGCTGAGCGCGGTCTGGAGGGTGGGATTCGAGGGCGAGAGCACGATGAGCGGCCACAGGTAGTCGGTCCACGCGGTCATGAACGTGAAGAGTCCGAGGATGGCCATCGCGGGGCGGGCGGCCGGGATCCCGACCGTCAGGAACGTGCGGAACTGGTTGGCGCCGTCGACGCGGGCGGCTTCGATCAGTTCGTCGGGGATGACGTCGACGAGGTACTGCCGCATGAAGAAGACGCCGAACGCGGTGACGAGTGTCGGCACGATCACGGCCCCGATCGAGCCCGTCCAACCCAGCTCGCGCATGAGCATGAACAGCGGGATGATGCCCAGCTGCGTGGGGATCGCCATGGTCGCGATCACGAACACCATGAGGCCGTCGCGTCCCTTGAAGCGCAGCTTCGCGAACGCGTAGCCGGCGAGGGTCGAGAACGTCACGACCGAGATCGTGATGATCCCCGAGATGAGGAACGAGTTCCCCAGCGCCAGCCAGAACGGGATCGCGTCGAACACCTTGGCGGCGTTCGCGAGGAAGTTGCCGCCCGGGATGAGCGGCAGGGTCTCGCCGCGCGTGGCGTTCGTGCCGCTCGCGACGACGACCGACCACCACAGCGGGTACACGCTGCCGATCACGAACGCGGCCAGCAGGCCGTAGGTGAGGAAGCCGGGGCGGCTGCCGATCCCCGCGTTGCCGAGGGCACTGCCCCGGCGACGGCGGATCTTCTCGGGCACGCTCAGTGCCATCGTCGCGGTCATCGTGCGTCCTCCTCGAGGGTGGCGGCGGTCGCACGGGCGCGGCGGCGCGCGGCGCGGTTGCGGCCGGCATCCCCCGTCGATATCCGTCGCGAGATCAGGAAGTTGATCACGCCGATGCCGACGATCAACAGGAACAGCAGGATGGCGACAGCGGATGCTTCGCCCAGATCGCGCCGGAAGAACGCGAGCTCCCAGAGGAACAGCACGGTCGTCTGGAACTGCCGGTCGCTGCCGCCGATGCCGCCGGCGGTAGAGACGTCGAACAGCCGCGGCTCGGCGAAGATCTGCAGTCCGCCGATGGTCGCCGTGATGGTGACGAAGATCAGCGTCGGGCGGATCGTCGGGATCGTGATCGAGAAGAAGCGGCGGGCGGCGCCCGCGCCGTCGAGGGCCGCCGACTCGTAGAGGTCGCGCGGAACGGCCTGCATCGCGGCGAGCAGGATGAGCGCGTTGTACCCCGTCCAGCGGAAGTTCACCATGACCGCGATCGCGATGTGCGACAGCGCGGTGTCGTGCTTCCACTGCTGGTCGGCGATGCCGATGAGGTTGAGCAGGTTGTTGGCGAGACCGTCGGCCTCGTTGAAGATGCTCGAGAAGATGATCGCGACCGCCACCGGGGTGACCACGAACGGGATGAGCACGCTCATGCGCCAGAACGTCGGGGCGCGCAGCCCGCGGTCGAGCAGGTAGGCGATCGTCAGCGCGACCGCGAGCTGCGGGATCGCCGACAGCAGGAAGATGCTGAGGGTGTTGAAGATCGAGTTCCAGAACATCCCGTCGCCGAGGATCTCGACGAAGTTGCCGAAGCCGACGAACCCGCCCTCGCCCTTGAGCAGATCCCACTCGTGCACGGCGACGTACACCGTGTACAGCAGCGGGAACAGGCCCACCAACCCGAACAGCAGGAAGAACGGCGAGATGTAGAAGTACGGCGAGGCGTTCTGGTCGAAGCGGGAGACGCGATGGCGCCAGGAGCGATTCGGCGGAGCATCCGATTCAGGGGCGGATGCCGCCACCCGCTGCTGCGCGGGCGGTGCGGTGAGAGTCATGGGGTTCCTTTGCGGGATGCTTCGACAGGCTCAGCAACCCAGTACCGATGGGTCCCTGAGCCTGTCGAAGGGCCGGTCAGCCGACCAGGTCGTTCAGGAGGGAGATCGCCTGATCCCAGGCGCCCTTCGTGTCGGTCTCGCCGCGGTCGAGCGCGCTGAGCGCCGGGCCGAAGACGTTCTCCTGGATCACCGAGTCATCGGCGCCCTTGAACTGCGCGACCACGCCCTTCGCGCGCTCCGCGAGGATCGCGCCGGTGGGGGCGTCGTTGAAGAACGCGTTCGGGGTGGCGTCGGCGGCGAGGGTCTCCTGCGCCTTCACCGTCGAGGGGAAGTTGCCGGCCGCGGCCGACTGCTTCACCTGCTGCTCGGGCTGCGTCAGCCAGTCGGCGAGCTCGGCCGCGGCCTCCTTGTGCTGCGAGGACTCGGGGATCGACAGGAACGCGCCGCCCCAGTTCGCCGCTCCGCCGGGGAAGACATCCGCGAAGTCCCAGCCGGTCGAGGCGTCGCCGCCGCCGGCCTCGACCTGACCCTGCACGACGCCGAGCATCCAGCCCGGGCACACGAACGTCGCGAAGGTGCCGTCGACGAACGACTTGCCGCCGTTCCAGTCCCACGCGGTCTGCGCGGCGGACTGGCCGCTCTCGGTCGCCGCCCCCAGCAGCTCGAAGCGCTCCTGCAGCTCGGCGTTGCCCTCGACGTTCAGCTCGCCGTCGGCGGTGTAGTACCCCTCGTCGAGCTGGTTGACCATCGCGTTCCAGACGAAGCCGGAGTGGTCGTACCAGGCCTTGCCGGTCTTGGCCGTGTAGTCGGCACCGACCTGGAAGTAGTTCTCCCAGTCGCCGTTCAGCAGCTCGGCGACCGACTCGCGGTCGCTCGGAAGACCGGCGGCCTCGAACGCGGCGCCGTTGTAGCAGATGCCCGAGGGGCCGATGTCGGTGCCGTAGCCGATGACCCGGCCCTCGGCATCCGTGGCCTGACCGTACTTCCAGTCGACCCAGTCGTCCTTGCGGTCCTCGATGCCGTAGTCGCGCAGGTCGACGAAGGTGTCGGAGACGTCCATGACGGCGCCGAGCCAGCCCTCCTCGATCGCGACGACGTCGCTGAGACCCGAGCCGGCCGCGATCTTGGTGAAGGCGTCGGTGCGGGCGTTGCCGCCGGTGTCGATGTTGGTGGCCTCGATGGTGATGTTCGGGTGGGCGGCCTCGTACTCCTCGTACAGGTCGTCGTAGCCGAAGGTGCCGAACGTGGTGACGGTGAGGGTGATCTCCTCGTCGGCGTTCGAGCCGCCCTCGCCTCCTCCGCCGGTGGAACAGCCGGCGAGGGCGAGGGCCGAGACGGATGCCACGGCTGCGGTCGTGAGGACCCGGTGGCGGGCGCGTGCGTTCACAGTTCACTCCTTTGTGAGGTGGTGCGGTGGGTGGTGCGTCGGGATGGTGCTGAGCCGTGGGCTCCGCGATGGGAGCGCTCCCACGACGTTCCGGCCACGATATGGGAGCGCTCCCACGATTGTCAAGGGCCCCCGTTTTCGAAACCCTCGAACACGAGGAGTACCCTTGCTCAGTGCCCGAAGCCGAACTCTCCCCTGCCCTCGTCCGCGCCCAGTCGCTGATCCGCAACGTGCCGGACTACCCGCAGCCGGGCATCGTCTTCCGCGACATCACGCCGCTGCTCGCCGACGCCGAGGCCCTCCGCGTCACGACCGAGGCCATCATCGAGCCGTTCGCCGGACAGTTCGACGTGATCGCCGGGATCGAGGCCCGCGGGTTCATCCTCGCGAGTGCCGCCGCCATCGCCGCGGGCACCGGACTCATCCCGATCCGCAAGGCGGGCAAGCTGCCCCGCCCCGCGGCATCCGTCGACTACGCCCTCGAATACGGCACCGCCACCATCGAGATGCACGACGACCTGCCCGCGGGATCGCGCGTGCTGCTCATCGACGACGTGCTCGCGACGGGCGGCACCCTCGCCGCCGGCCGCCAGCTCGTCGAGCGCCTCGGCAGCCACGTGGTCGGCATCTCGGTGCTGTTCGAGATCGACGGCCTCGGCGGCCGCGAGCTCATCGGCGATCTGCACACCGTCTTCCACGCCTGAGCGACGCCCCGCGCGCCACGCCCGGCGGCGAATCGCGACCGGAGCAGGGCGGTAGACTGGACGCGCCTTCCTGCCCGCGACTTCTGGAGCCGTTCATGCCCACCATCGTCGTCGACGTCATGCCCAAGTCCGAACTGCTCGACCCGCAGGGGAAGGCCGTCTCCGGAGCGTTCGCACGCCTCGGCGTCGAGGGCTTCTCCGACGTCCGCATCGGCAAGCGCTTCGAGCTCACGGTCGAGGGCGAGGTCACCGACGAGCTGCTCGCCGAGGCGACCCGCATCGCCGACGAGGTGCTGTCGAACTCCGTGATCGAAGACGTCGTGGGCATCGAGGTCGTCGAATGACCGTACGCATCGGGGTCGTCACGTTCCCCGGCTCGCTCGACGACCGCGACGCGCAGCGCGCCGTGCGCATCGCCGGCGCCGAGCCCGTCGCCCTCTGGCACGGCTCGCACGACCTCGAGGGTGTCGACGCCCTCGTGCTGCCCGGCGGATTCAGCTACGGCGACTACCTGCGCGCCGGCTCCATCGCCGCGCTCTCGCCGATCATGGCCGAGGTGAAGGATGCCGCCGCCAAGGGCCTGCCCGTGCTCGGCATCTGCAACGGCTTCCAGATGCTCGTCGAGTCGCACCTGCTGCCCGGCGGACTCATCCGCAACAGCCACCAGCACTTCATCCGTCGCGACCAGAAGCTGACGGTCGAGAACTCCGACACGGCGTGGACCAACGAGTTCCGTCGCGGGCAGGAGATCGTCATCCCGCTCAAGAACGCCGACGGCGGCTACATCGCCGACGAGCAGACCCTCGACCGCATCGAGGGCGAGGGCCTCGTGGCCTTCCGCTACGCGGGCGTCAACCCCAACGGTTCGCTGCGCGACATCGCGGGCATCACGAACGAGGCGGGCAACGTCGTGGGGCTCATGCCACACCCCGAGCACGCGACCGAGGCCGGCTTCGGCCCCGACACCTCGGTGGCCATGCGCTCCGGCATCGACGGGATCGGCTTCTTCGCGAGCGCGATCGCCGCGGTCGCGCGCGTCGCCGCGTAACTTCTTCGACGGAGGGGGCGGATGCTTCGGCATCCGCCCCCTCCGTCATTCCTGCCGCCGGTCAGTCGGCCGGCAGAGTGAAGGGGTTGTCGCCGGCCTCGGCCAGCAGGTACCAGGCGGTCGCGCCGGTGTGCAGGCTCGCGTAGTAGAGGTCGCCGAACCCGGAGTCGAGGCCGTCGGTCGAGGTCGCGACGATGCCCTTGCCGTCGCCGTTCGCGGCATCGCGCTGACCGAGACGGATGCTGTCGAGCAACGTGTCCGCGTAGGCGGCATCGCCGGCGGCATCCCGCAGCTTCAGGGCCAGTGCGAGGTGCGCTGCTCCCTCGAACCAGACCTTCGAGGTGTCGACATCGCTGATCCCGGGGCCCGTGTAGGGGCCGTCGGTGCCGACCAGGTTCGCGAGCGTCCAGTCGAGTGCTGCGTCGTAGCGCGGGTCGCCGGTCGCGAGCGAGGTCCAGGTCTGCGCGTCGAGCGGGATGGGGTGAGTGTTGACCGTGCTGCCGTCGAGCAGCGTACCGGTGTCGACGTGACCGTCGGGGCTCTGCATCGCGGTGACGAACGCGGCGGCGACGGCGGCGCGGTCGGCCCAGACGGTGTCACCGGTGAGCTGGGCGAGCTGCCCGAAGAAACCGGCGATGTCGGCGTTGTGCTCGGTGGACTTCCAGACGAGCGAGTCACCGGCATCCGTCTGCCCACCGGTGTAGCCGAAGGGGGCGCGCACCATGTCGGCGGTGTTCGTCTGGATCCAGTTCGCGATGTCGAGTGCACCGTCGAGGTAGCGCTGGTCGCCGGTGGCGTGGAACAGGCGGGCGAGGGCGAGCCCGGCCCAGGCCTGGTTTCCGGTGAACGTGCCGGGTCCGGTGATCTCCATGCGGCCCTGACGGATGGCGTGGGGCTCGTAGTGCGTGCGCACGCGCCCGTCGCCGATCGGGTCGTTCTCCTGAACGAAGAGCAGCGTCTCGCCGATGCTCTTTGCGCGGCGGATGTCGTCGGGAAGACCGCGGGCGGTGTACGCGATGATGACCAGTGCGTCGTCGTAGACGAACGACGGTGTGAAGTCCCAGGTCGGCGTCGTGAAGAACCCGCCCTCGTAGCTGCGCGGCAGGCACATGCCCTCGCCGTCGCAGAACTGGTCGGTGCGCGCATCGAGGAACTCGTAGGCGAGGGCGATCGACACGGAGGGCTCCGGAGCGGTCGGGTCGGCGGTCTCGTCGGCGGGGACGGGATCTCCGGTGGCAGCGGATGCCGCACCGGCGAGCACGGCGGTGGCGACGAGCGCGACGACCACCGTCCAGCCGACAGCACGACGGGGAGAACGGGAACGAGACATTGGGGGACCTCTCGTCAAACTCCGTGCGCGGTGGGGGAACGCGCACGGGCGACCCGAAGGTCACGCGATGATCATCGCAGTTCCGTCGCCGAGAGGGAAGGGGATTTCTTACAGTTTCTGCTCGTGTATGAATAAAGGCTTCATCGGTGCGGGGCCCGGCGCACTACACGGTCATCGCGGGCGGCCACAGCCCGATGATCGCCGCCATCACGAGCACCGTCACGAGCTCGTGCGCGATGTTGAGGGTCGTGAGCCGGGTCGAGCGCCCCTCGAAGGCGTCGTGGGTGATGAAGCGGGCCGCCGTGAAGCCGGCCCAGAGAGTGACCGCGGTGATGACGGCACCCCAGAACCAGGATCCGCCGTAGAAGTGCCAGGCGATGGCGGATGCTCCGGCGAGCACCCAGGCCGTGATGAAGCTCACGATCACCGTGGTGATGATCGGCCAGACCGCGGTGGCCGCCGGGCGATCCATGTCGACGTTCGCGAGCTTCGACCAGCGCGTACCGAACACCTTCGGCGAGTACCAGATCGAGCCGACGATCATGCTCGACAGCGTGGCCAGCAGAACGGCCCAGTAGTTGATCTCGGGAATCATGCGACACCTCCTCGTGATGGTGCCGTCAGCGTACTCCCGGGTGCGCGGTGCGCGAGTGATGCAAGCGCTTGCATTAGGCTCGGGGGATGCCTGAAATCGAACAGTTCGCCGCGCCCGGATCCGAGTGGTGGCGCAGCGCCGTCATCTACCAGATCTACCCCCGCTCCTTCGCCGACGCCTCGGGCGACGGCATCGGCGACCTCCCCGGCATCACCAGCCGCCTGGACTCGCTGAAGGACCTCGGCGTCGATGCGATCTGGCTGAGCCCCTTCATGACCAGCCCGCAGCGCGACGCCGGGTACGACGTCGCCGACTACCGCGACGTCGACCCGCTCTTCGGCACCCTGGCCGACTTCGACACCATGCTCGAGGCGGCCCATGCCCGCGGCATCCGCGTGATCGTCGACCTCGTGCCCAACCACTCGTCCGACCAGCACGTGTGGTTCCAGGAGGCACTGAAGGCGGCGCCCGGAAGCCGCGAGCGCGCCCGCTACATCTTCCGCGACGGAAAGGGCGAGAACGGCGAACTGCCCCCGAACAACTGGGAGTCGGTGTTCGGCGGCGGCATGTGGCAGCGCGTGACCGAGGCAGACGGCACCCCCGGCCAGTGGTACCTGCACATCTTCGACGCCACCCAGCCCGACTTCGACTGGACCAACGAAGAGGTGCGCGAGGAGTTCCGTTCGATCCTGCGCTTCTGGCTCGACCGCGGCGTCGACGGCTTCCGCGTCGACGTGGCGCACGGCATGATCAAGGCCGACGGCCTGCCCGACTACACCCCTCCGTCGGATGCCGACTCGATGGGCGGCGGCGAGGCGAACGTGCCGTACTGGGGTCAGGACGGCGTGCACGACATCTACCGCGACTGGCACGAACTGCTCGCCGAGTACGACGGCGACCGCGCCCTCTGCGGCGAGGCCTGGCTGCCGACGCTGAAGAAGACCTCGCTGTGGGTGCGCCCCGACGAGATGCACCAGACCTTCAACTTCCCGTACCTGATGACCGCGTGGGACGCGAAGGCACTCGGCGACGTCATCCGCGAATCGCTCGACGACTTCGGAGCGGTCGGCGCCCCCAGCACCTGGGTGCTCTCGAACCACGACGTGGTGCGCCACGCCACCCGCCTCGCCCTCACGGTCGACAACCCGCAGGGCGAGGGCATCGGCCCCAACACCCCGAACAAGCCCGACGCCGTGATCGGCCTCGCCCGCGCCCGCGCGGCGACGACCCTCATGCTCGCGCTGCCCGGCTCGTCGTACCTCTACCAGGGCGAGGAGCTGGGCCTACCGGAGGCCATGGAGATCCCCGACGAGTACCGTCAGGACCCGACCTGGTTCCGCACGAAGCACGAGCGCTACGGACGCGACGGATGCCGCGTGCCGCTGCCCTGGGAGGCGGATGCCCCGGCGTTCGGCTTCAACGACACCGGACTCTCGTGGCTGCCGCAGCCCGACGAATGGGCGACGTACGCGCGCGACGTCGAGCTGGCCGACCCGAACTCCACCCTCTCGCTCTACACCGAACTGCTGGCGCTGCGCCGTGCGCACGGCTTCGGCTCGGGCTCGCTGGTCTGGGAGGACTTCGGTGCGGATGCCGTCGCCTTCCGCCGCGATGACGTGCACGTGGTCGCGAACCTCGGCACTGCACCGATCGCGCTGCCCGACGACGCGACGTTCCTCGTGAAGAGCCAGCCCTTCGCGGGCTCGGAGCTTCCCGTCGACACGACCGTCTGGTTCACGCGGGGCTGATGCCCTCCGGCCGGGGCCGCACGTGCGTGCGGCCCCGGCATCCGCTCACCCACCCGATCACCCCGATTCGAAAGGCGGCGCGATGGCGAGCATCGACGACGTGGCACGACTGGCCGGCGTCTCGACGGCGACCGTCTCGCGCGCCCTGAGCGGGCGCGGCAAGGTGTCGGACGAGACGCGCGCACGGGTTCTGGGGGCCGCCGACAGCCTCGGCTACGTGGTGTCGTCGCGTGCGTCGAGCCTCGCCTCCGGGCGCACCCGCACGGTCGGGGTGATCGTTCCCTACCTCGACCGCTGGTTCTTCAGCACCGTGCTGTCGGGGGTGTCGTCCGCGCTCATGCGCGCCGGCTTCGACATCACCCTCTACAACATCACCCCCGACCGCGAGACGCGGCGGCACGTGTTCGACACCTTCCTGCGGCGTCAGGGCGTGGATGCCGTGATCGCCGTGTCGATCCGGCTCGACGACGACGAGACGCGTCGGCTGCTCGAGCTGGGGATGCCGATCATCGCGATCGGCGGACCGCATCCGACCCTCGAGACCCTCACGGTCGACGAGCTCGGCATCGCCCGCCTCGCCACCGAGCACCTGATCGGGCTGGGCCACCGAGACATCGCGTACATCGGAGCGACCGCCGAGTTCGACGAGGAGTTCCATGTGCCGACCAATCGTCGCCGCGGGTTCGAGGAGGCGCTGGTCGACGCGGGCATTCCGGTCGACCCGTCGCTCGTGGTGGCCGCCGACTTCACGATCGCGGGCGGCCTGCGCGCCGCTCATCAGTTGCTCGGCGGGGGCGGTCCACGGCCAACCGCGGTGTTCGCGGCATCCGATGAGATGGCGATCGGGGCGATCCTCGCGGCGCGGGAGCACGGCATCCGCGTTCCGGAGGATCTCTCGGTGATCGGCATCGACGGGCATGAGCTCGGCGAGATCTTCGGGCTCACCACGGTCGATCAGTTCCCGCTGCAGCAGGGCGAGCGCGCGGCCGCCGCGGTGCTCGCGCAGCTGGGCGAAGGCGAGGTCCCGCCCGCCGATCTGCCGTTCGTGCTCACGGACCGGGGTTCGACCGCCGCGGTGTGAGCGGATCGGGGTTCACAACTCCGGAGAGAACGGGCGTTCCGGGGTAGTTTTCGGCCAGAACCGGGGTTCGGGGGCCGGTTCTGAGGAGTTATGCGCCGCGGGGGGCGTACCTAACTCAGGAAGAACGGGCGCGATCGTCCGATTCAGTGGCCGAAACTGCCGTTCGACGGCCGATGTTCCTGAGTTGGGTACACGCGGGGCCGGTCAGGGCTGGTGCGGGAGGCTGTGGAACTTGCGGTCGACGTAGACGAGGGGGCGGCCCTGCGGGCCGGCGAACACCTCGAGCACCTCGGCGATCACCACGCTCGACGTACCGACGGGCACGGTCTGCAGCGCGCGGCAGCGCAGGGCGAAGCGGGCTGCGGGCAGGTACGGCTCGCCCGTCGGCAGGGTGCTCCACTGCTGCTCGGGCGTGAAGCGCTCCGACCCGCTCACGGCGAAGCTCTGCGCCAATTCGGAGTGATCGTGATCGATCAGGTGCACGACGAAGGTCGGGGCCGAGAGGAGCCCGCCCGCGCTTCCGGTCGCCCGGGTGACCGAGAACACGATCGCGGCCGGGTCGACGGCGACGGATGCCACGCTCGACGCGGTGAGTCCGACGGGGCCCTCGGGGGTCGCCGCGGTGATGATCGCGACGCCGGCGGGGTGGGTGCGGAACGCCGCCTTGAGCCCTTCGCCGACGGCGCTGGGGACGGGGATGCCGGATTCTGCGGTGCTCACTCGGCGCCCTCCTGCGGGGGAAGTGCGGCGATGAGCGGGTGGTCGTGCGCGATCATGCCGACCTTGGCCGCACCCCCGGGCGAGCCCACCTCGTCGAAGAACTCGACGTTCGCCTTGTAGTAGTCGGTCCACTCGTCGGGCAGGTCGTCCTCGTAGAAGATCGCCTCGACGGGGCACACCGGCTCGCACGCCCCGCAGTCGACGCACTCATCGGGGTGGATGTAGAGCGAGCGTTCACCCTCGTAGATGCAGTCGACGGGACACTCGTCGATGCACGCGCGGTCCTTGACATCGACGCACGGCAGGGCGATCACATAGGTCATCGGGTCTTCCTTCGGGTCAGCGTTCCACGCTAAAACCTCAAGTACACTTTAGGTCAAATCCGCGGGCCAGGATCCGCGGGCATGAGCCACAGTATTCCGGAGGCAGGGATGACCTCGCACGCCGATGCCGCGCACACCGCCGAGGACGCCCTCTCGATCGGCGAGATGACGCGACGCACGGGGGTCGCGGCATCCGCTCTGCACTTCTACGAGTCGATCGGCCTCATCGCCTCGTTCCGCACGCCCGGCAACCAGCGCCGCTACCCGCGGCACATGATCCGGCGGGTGTCGCTCATTGCGGTGGCGAAGCGCCTCGGCATCCCGCTCGCCGACGTGCAGACGGCGTTCGCCGACGTGCCGCTCACCGAGACCCCGAGCCACGACGACTGGCAGCGCGCCTCGCGCCGCTGGAAGCGCGCGCTCGAGAAGCGTCGAGAGGGCATCGAGCGCCTCGAACGCGAACTGACCGGATGCATCGGCTGCGGATGCCTGTCGATGAAGGCGTGCGGTCTGCTGAACCCCGACGACGCACTCGGCAGTCTCGGGGCGGGCCCCCGCCGACTCAGCGACGAGGACGAGGTCTGACCGCTCGCTCCGGATGACCTCGTGTTGCACTCCGAGGTGCGGGGCGGATGCCGCAGGTCTTAGCGTCGCGGTAGACCCTCCTTCCTCGGTGGCGCCGTCGCGCCCGGCGGCGGGAGCACCCGACGCACACCAGCAGAGAGCAGAGCATGAGCGCCTACTTCGACAGCGAAGCCGACAAGACCTACACGAAGGTCTACAAGGAACACACCCCCGACATCCTCGCGGCGTTCGCGGCCTTCGACAGCGCCGTGTTCGCTCCCGACGAGTCGCGGGCGATCCCGCTGAAGTACCGCGAGCTGATCGCGCTGGCCGTGGGCATCACCACGCAGTGCGTGTACTGCATCGACGCGCACTCGCAGAAGGCCGTCGCGGCCGGTGCCGACGAGGCCGAACTGGCCGAGGCCGCCTGGGTCGCGACCGCCATCCGCGCCGGTGGTGGCTTCGCGCACGGACGCCTGGCGTTCAAGCTCGCCGAGCCCGCGCACCAGCACCAGCACTGAGAGCAGGATCATGCCCGACTTCGCCCCCGAGAAGCAGTGGATCGTCGTCGACACCGACACCGGCATCGACGACGCCCACTCCCTGCTCTACCTGCTCGCCCAGCCCGACGTCGAGATCGTCGGTATCACGACGATCTACGGGAACTGCGCGGTCGAGGACTCGGCCCGCAACGTCGCGTACGTGCTCGACGTGGCGGACGCCCCGCGCATCCCGATCTACCTGGGCGCGAGCGGTCCCCTCGACGGCGACCCGTCGATCGCCTGGTTCGTGCACGGACACGACGGCCTCGGCGACCGCGGCTTCGAGCGCCCCGAGCCCACACTCGAGGCGGAGTCCGCGGCCGACTACCTCGTGCGCATCGCCAACGAGCACCCGGGTCAGGTCGACCTGCACCCGCTCGGACCGCTCACGAACATCGCGCTGGCGCTCGAGAAGGACCCGGAGCTGTTCCTGAAGTTCCGCTCGGTCGTCATCATGGGCGGCGCGGGCCCGTACCCGGCGCCCGGAACCCCGACCGTGACCGATGCGAACACGAACAACGACCGCGCGGCGGCCGAGGCCGTGTTCGGCGCCGTGAACAGCGGCAACGTGATCATGGTGGGCGTCAACGTGACCTCGCAGGCGCTGCTCGAGGAGGACGTCACGGCGCTGCTGCTCGGCTCCGATCTGCCGGCGGCGCACTTCGCGGGCACGATCCTCGATGCGTACAACGACTTCTACCAGTACAAGTGGGGGCGCCGGATCTCGGCCGCCCACGACGGACTGTCGTCGGTGATCCTGCATCGCCCCGAGATCGTGACGGGCTGGATCGAGGGCCCGGTCGACTTCACCCCGGCCGCGGGTTCGCTCGCGACTCGGGTCGCTCTCACGAGCGACGGTCTGCCGCTGGTGTGGGGCACGCCCGAGGGCGCCTCGACGCGGGCGGTGACCTCGTTCGATCTGACCGAGTTCCGCCGCCGCTTCGTGCACGCGCTCGCCTACGGCCGCACGCGTCCGGCGCTCGACCCGGCCGGTCGCACGGCCCCCGCGGGCTGGCCGAACTCCGGCCCGTCGGGCGCGGGCGGGACGGACTGACGGATGCCGGAGGATCTGCTCGCGTTCACCTCGGTCGCAGACGTCGGGGTCGCCCTGGCGAACGTCGCCGAGATCGATGAGGTCATCGGCCGCATCGCCGCCGAGTCGCCAGCGCGCGACCACGACCGCGACCCGGAGCGGGGACTCCGCGCCGACGTGCGCGAGCTCGCCCGCCTCGGGCTGACGGCAGCGCGCCTGCCAGTCGCCGCCGGGGGCGCGGGGCTCACGTACCCGCAGCTCGTCGACCTGCAGATCCTCCTGGCACGTGCCGACGCGAACGTCACGCAGAGCCTGCGCACGCACTTCACCACCAGCGACCGCGCCGCCCGCGCCATCGCCCGCGGTGAGACGGATGCCGCGACCGCCGAGATCGCGGCCGGCCTGCTCTTCGCCGGCGCGACCACCGAGGGCGCCGGAGAGATCGGCACGGTGGGCACGACGCTGCGCACGGATGCCGACGGCATCCTGCGTCTGAACGGCCGCAAGGCCTATGCGACCGGCACGGGCTACGCCGACCGGATCTCGGTGCTCGCTTCCGACGAGGACGGCCGCCACCTGGTCGCGATCGTGGCTGCGGATGCCGAGGGCGTCGTGCTGCACGACGACTGGGACGGCGTGGGCCAGCGGCTCACCACCTCGGGCACGGTCGAGTTCACCGACGTGGTCGTCGACCCGGAGCGCGTGCGCGTGGGCGAGGGCTCGCGCACCGACCGGCTCGGCAACCTCGACGCCGTGCTGCAGCTCACGCATCTCGCGACGCTGGCCGGGATCGCGCTGCGCACCCGCGACGACGCGATCGCCTGGCTGCGCTCGCGCACCCGCAACTTCAGCCACGCCTCGACCGCCGTGCCCGCCGACGACCCGCAGCTGCAGGAGCGCATCGGCACTCTCGACGGTCTCGCGCAGGCCGTGGTGGCGTCGGTGCGCACGGCGGCCGCGCTGCTCGGAGCCGACCTGGATCGCCCCCTCGCCGAGCAGACCGGTGACGGGCACCTCGCCGTCACGCGCGCGCAGATCACGGTGCCGGCACTCGTGCAGCAGGCCGCGCAGAGCGTCTTCGATCTGGGCGGCGGATCGCTCGTCGACGGCCGCCTCGCCCTCGATCGGCACTGGCGCAATGCCCGCACGCTCAGCAACCACAACCCCGTGCACCTCAAGGCCCGGGCGCTCGGCGAGCGCGCGCTGGTCGGCAGCGACCTCCCCGAGATCTGGTACGTCGGCACGGGTCGGCTCGGGGCATCCGCTCCGGCATCCGCCACCGCATCCACGACAGCATCCGCGACCGCGTCCACGCCCGCTGAGAAGGAGCCCGCCCGATGACCCGCCCCCTCGTGATCGGCGCGAACGTCTACGACTACGGCACGGATGCCGGCGCCTGGCGCGCGCCGGGCGAAGACCCGTTGCGCGTGTTCGGTGCCGACTTCTGGCGCGACGCGGCCCGCACGGCCGAGGACGCCGGCATCCACGCGATCTTCCTCGCCGACACCCCGGGACTCGCATCGAACCCGGCGATCCGTCCGAGCCGGCTCCTCGAGCCCCTCGCCGCGCTGGCCACGGTCGCCGCCGAGACCGAGCACCTCGGAATCATCTCGACCGTCTCGTCGAGCACGAACGACCCGGTCGAACTCGCCCGCCGTCTGCTCAGCGTCAGCGCGTTCAGCGGCTCACGGTTCGGGTGGAACGTCGTCACGGGGGTCACCGGTCCCGCCGTCACCGACTTCGGCTACACCTCCGACCCCGGACGCGAGGAGCGCTACGCCCGCGCCGAGGAGTTCGTCGATGCCTACACCGCGTTCCTCGCCGCCGTGCAGGGCGACACCGACTACGTGCACGAGGGCGAGTACTTCGGCAACAGCATCCGTCGTGCCGATCTGGGCGTCGACCCCGCGATCCGGGCTCTGCTGCCCGACGTCGCACCGCTCGTGGTGCAGGCCGGCGGCTCGCCGCGCGGGCGTCAGCTCGCCGCCGCGAGCGCCGAGGCCGTGTTCGCGGCCGAGACCGTGAAGGAGACGGCGGCCGAGAACCGCCTCGACCTGCGCCGCCGGTCGGCGGAGCTCGGGCGGCCCGCGCCGCTCGTACTGCCCGGCATCCACCTCGTCGTCGGTTCGACCGAGGAGGAGGCCGAGCGCCGCTTCCAGACGATCCACGAGCGCAGCCCCAACGGCTACGTGCTCAAGCGATTCACCGCGATGTTCGGCATCGACGGCTCGCGGCTCGACCTCGACGCCCCGGCCGAGGGCGAGATCCAGCGCCTGTCGGGCGACCCCTCGGCCGCACCCATCGGGTTCCGCAAGGCGATCGCCGCCTACGGCGCGGCCGGCAACCTCACCGTGCGCGAGCTGCTGCGGTACTTCGCAGGGTTCGGGCACCAGCTCTTCGTCGGCTCGCCCGAACGGCTCGTCGACATCATGACCGACTGGGTGGATGCCGGGGCCGCCGACGGCTTCAACCTGCTGTTCGACACCAACCCGTGGGGCCTGCGCGAGTTCGCCGAGCACGTGACGCCCGTGCTGCGCAAGCGCGGGCTGCTCGCCTCGCACGGCGATCGGCCGTTCACCCGCTGGATGAGAGAGGCCCGCTGATGACCCGTCTGCTGCGCGTCGACGACGCCACCCTCGCCGCCTTCGCCGTGCGCTCGGGCTCCGGACGTGCGGCGCGCGCCGCACTCGGCGCCGAACTGGATGCCGCGGCCGACGTGCTGCTGCTCGGCGACCTCACCGGCCCCGGGCCCGACCGCACCGCCGCCGCGGGGGCGCTGCTCGCGATCACGCGGCGGGTCGTCGTGGTGCCGATCATCGGTGAGCGGCAGCATCCGATCAACCTGGGTCGGAACATCTCGACCCTGTCGAACCTGCACGGGCGGCGGATCGGACTCGCCGGGACGTCGGCATCCGTGCTGGCGCTGATCTCGCGGCTGTTCGAGTCGTGGCCGCTCGATGCGATGGTCGGCGATTCCGAGGCCGGGGTGTACGTCGACGATTCACGGATCGTGCGGATCTCGGATCTCGCGTTCCCGTCGATCGGCGGGCCGCTGACGGTGCCGGTGGATGTGTCGGACAAACCCGTGACGGTGCTGCTGTCGGCTTCTGCCGAGGTGGGGCCGGGGGTCGATGTGGTGCTCGACGCGGCCGCGCTGCCGGTGTGGGGAACGGTGCCGGTGATCGGTGACGAGGGCGATGAGGACATCGTCGGGGCGCGTACGGCCTTCGGCCTCGGTGCGTCTGCGGCGATCGCGGTCGGCGCTCCGGCCTTCGCCGGGTCGGGTCGGCTCGACCAGGTCTGAGGTTTCGGGGCGGGACGCTTCGACAGGCTCAGCGACCCAGCTTCTTCACACGACTGGGTCCCTGAGGGCGCTGGGTTCCTGAGCTTGTCGAAGGGCCCCACCCCACAGCACCCGCCCCGCTTCGGAGGAGATCACACGCTCCGCAGGATCAGAACAGCGGATGCCTCCTGCACAAGGCGAGATCTCCTCCCCTCGCGCGTGCGCGAGCCCCTCTCGCACCGCGTGGGGCGGAGTTCTCCGTGATGGGCGGAGGGATCGGGGGAAGATCTCCGCCCGACGGCGAGATCTCCGCCGGCACCGTTCGGGTGCGGAGCGCCACTCCTCTCTGCTCGCCGATACGCTCGGAGCATGACGCGTTTCGGCAGGTACCGCGGGATCCGGGTGGAGATCGTGCCGGCGCCGCGTGGCGACGTGTCGCTCTTCACCGACGAACCGCGAGCCACCGAAGAGGGATTCGTGCCGTACGGGTTCGAGCGACCCGAGATCCAGCAGTGGGTCAAGAACGTCGCCCCCGATGATCCGGAGCTTCGGCGGGACTGACCGCGTGAGCCTTCGACGGGCTCAGCGGCCCCGTTCCGTCACCGACCGGAGGAGATCACACCTTCCGCAGGATCAGCACAGTGGATGCCTCCTGCTCAGCACGAGATCTCCTCCCGCCGCGCGGCACGAACCGCCCGCCTAGGGCCGGCGGAAGCGCTCCAGCACCCCGCCCTGGCCGTACTCGCGACGGAAGATCCCGCGGCGCTGCAGCTCGGGCACGACCTGGTCGACGAAGTCCTCCAACCCGGACGGGAACAGGTCGAGCATGATGTTGAAGCCGTCGGCCGACCCCGCCCGGAACCACTCCTCCATCGTGTCGGCGATCTGCTCGGGCGTCCCGGCGAGGAACCGCTGCCCGTACCCGCCGAAGTCGCGCAGCAGGCGGCGGATCGTCGGCTGCTCCGACCGGATCCGCTCGATGAGCACCCGGCGGTACGCCGCCGACCATCCGGCATCCTGCGCCTCGGCATCCGCCAGCACCTTCTCGGGCACCTGCGCGTCGAGGTCGAGCCCCGAGAAGTCGGCGCCGAGCGCCTTCGACAGCTCGTTGAGGCTGTAGGTCGCGGGGGCGAGGTGCTCCCAGTGGTCGAAGCGGTCCCAGGCCTCCTGCTCGGTGCTGCCGATCACGACCGCGAGCCCCGGGAAGACCCGCACGTCGTCGGCCGAGCGACCGGCCTCGACGGCGTAGGAGCGGATCTTCTGACGGTGCTCCGCCGCGGATGCCGGGTCGTGGTCGACCGAGTACACCCCGTCGGCGACGAGCCCGGCGAGACGCCAGCCCGGCTCAGACCCGCCGGCCTGCACGATGGCAGGCCGCTCGGGCACGAGGGCGTCCATCTCGAGCCCGGCATGCACCGAGAACGAGCCGTCGTGATCCACGATGTCGGAAGTGCCCGCGGTCTCCCACAGGCGCTTGATGACGGTCACGAACTCCTCGGCGCGGGCGTACCGCACGGCACGCTCGGGCACCTCGGTGATGCCGAAGTTGCGCACGGCCTCGACGTCCCAGCTGGTGACGGCGTTCCACGCGAAGCGCCCCTGCGTCGCGGTGTGCAGCGCCCACAGGCGGCGCGCGAGTTCGACCGGCTCGTTGAGGGTGGTGGATGCCGTCGCCACGAAGCCCAGGTGCTCGGTGGCCGCGGCCATCGCCGGCACGAGAACGCCCGGATCGAGGTACTGCACCGGACGGCTGCGCGGGTCGGTGATCGCCGGGCGGTCGGCGAGGAAGATCGCGTCGACGAGACCGCGCTCGGCGATACGGGCCACGTTCTGCCAGTGCGCGAGGTCGACGATCGCGTCAGGGCGGATGTCGGGGGCGCGCCAGGCGGCGGGTCGCTGCCCGACGCCGAGCACGTTGATGTTGACCGTGAGAAGGCGGTTCTCGTCGCTCATGATGCCTCCGTCTCGCTGCCGCGCTCGAAGCGGGCGGATGCTCCGGGGAGTTCGTACAGGGCGGGCGCGGGCAACCGCAGCCGGGCGCGCAGGGTCTGGGGAGCGGCATCCGACGCGGCATCCGACCCGGCATCCGCGATCTGCGGCAGCGCACCGGCGATCGCGAGCAGTCCGTCGATGTCATCCACCGCATGGCCGGTCGCGAGCGGGTGGCCGGCGGCATCCGCGTAGGGCAGCACCCAGGCGTCGTCGCGCACGAGCAGGTCGACGTAGCGGTGCACGTCGTCGAACCTGCGCGACGACACGAACACCGGCAGGTGCTGCGGGCTGCTCGGCACGTTGAGCGGGCCCGCCGTCGGGAAGGCGCCGTCGGCGTTGATGCGACGGATGCTCTCGGTCTGCGCGAAGTGGTGGGCACCGGCATCCGCGGCGATGCTCTCCCGCGGCCAGGTGCGCAGCAGCTGCTGCACGACGCGGATGCGGTCGCGCTGCTCCTCGGTCTCGGTGTCGCCGTCGTCGAGCACCCAGGCGGTGCGTCCGCCCGACAGCTGCTCGAGCGAGGCGATGCGCCGGGCGAGGTTGTACGGGTGACCGGTGAGAGACAGATCGCCGGTGCCGACGGCGAACCACGCCGTGGGCAGGCGGTGCAGCAGGGTCGCGATCGCGACGGCTGCGTCGAAGTGCGCGCCCGGGCGCTCGTCGAACTGGAAGAGCACGGGCTCGCGACCGCCGAACGCCGCGGCCACCGCATCGAGCGAGCGCGGGTCGGCGGCGAGGCGGGCGGCGAGCGCGGCATCGAGCCGCACGACGGTCAGAGGACGGATGCCGTCGGCGATCGACTGCGCGACGGCGGCCTCGCGCTCGGCGGGATCGGCGATGCGATCGATCGCGTAGATCTCGCGGTCGGCGATCGCACGCAGGCGGTGCAGCACGGGGTTGTGCGTCGACAGGGTCTGGGCGTTGCGCCAGAACCGGTCGAGACGCAGGGAGCTGCGCAGGTTCTGCGCTTCGGCGACGTCGTCCAGGAGGGCGGGCAGGGTCATGAGCTTGTCGGCCGCCTCGATGACCTGTGGCACGATCGTGGCCTGCGCCTGGAAGACGGCGTTGACCGCGTCGTCGGCGAGGGTCTCGGCATCCGCATCTCCGGCGATGATCGCCCGGTGCGCGATCTCGCTCAGCCGACCGATCTCGCCGAGCGAGGCGCGGGCCGAGGCGACGAGCGCGCTGATGCGGCCGTAGCCCTCGAGCACGAGGATCGGCGATCCGCCGTGCGCGCGGTCGATCTGGTCGATGAGATCGGATGCCGCGGCGCGAGCACCCTCGCCGATGCCCACGAGCACCGCGAGCAGGATCATCTGCTGCCAGCCCGGGGTGCCGAGGTGCTGCGTCTGCCACGGGGCGACGTCGTCGGGATCGACCGGAGCTCCGTCGAGCACGGTCGTTCCGCTGGCGGTGGCGCGCTGGCCGAAGCCGGTCCAGTCGTCGAGGAGCGTGACGCCCTCGGCATCCACCGGCAGCGCCGCGATCACGAGGTCGCCCGCATCGTCGACCGCGCTGTACTCGAGCCAGTCGGCGTAACGGCTGCCCGTGGAGTAGAACTTGCGTCCGGTGAGACGCGGGACGCCGGTCTCGGTCGAGAGGCGGGTGGTGAAGACGCTCGGGCCGGAGCCGTCGGCCTCGGTCCAGCCGCCGCCGATGATCGAACCCGCGGCGACGCGGGAGATCCAGCGGTCGCGCAGCGGGCCGGCGGGCGACTTCACGTGACGCTCGGTCGCGAGCACGTGGGTGCGCCAGGCCTGGGCGAGGTTGGAATCGGCCGCCGCGATCGCGAGCAGGGCGTCGAGCAGGTCGAGCACATCGCCGCCCAGACCACCCTCGGCCACGGGCACGCGGATGCGGCCGAAGCCGGCGGCGGCGAGACGGGTGAAGAAGCTCTGCGGGAGCTCGGGGGCATCGGCGATGCTCGCCTGGCGGATCTCGTCGAGGAGCGCCGGGATTCCGGGGGTTCTCCGCGCCCAATCCAGGGAGCCGAACGGACGGGAGGTCATGGCTTCAGCGTATCCAGCACCGGGGAGCGGGGGCGTCCCTGTTAACGCGCATGACGTTCGCGACGGATGCCGTTCGATACAGTCGGAGCATCCCGCCGCTTTCTTCTCCGAGGAGCACCATGCCCGCCTCCGCTCTGCCGTCCGACCGCGCCACCGGGCTGGTGCGCGACCTCGCCGACCTGATCGCCGAGGTCACCGAGACGGGCGCCGCGCAGACCGCAGCGCGCACCCGCCGTCAGCAGCACGGCAACACCGAGCGCGCGGCCGACGACCCCCAGTTCCTGCGGGTTCTCGCCGATTCCGCCGCCCGCTCGGCCGTGGCTTCCGCCGCCGCGGAGTCGGTGCTGCGTCGTGCCGACGAGGGCACGGCATCCGTCGCCGATGTCGAGCTCGTGGCCGCGGGTCTCGTGCCCCTCGCCGGCGATGCCGTTCGGGCGCTGTTCGAGACGCTCGGCGCCTCGGCCACCCTGTCGGAGCACGGCCTCCACCACTTCTGGACCCGCCTGCACGACCTCGAGACCCGGTAGCTACACCGGTCCCTGAGCGAGCGAAGCGACGAGACGAAGGGCGCCCAGGAACCGAGAAAGGGCGCTCAGGAGTCTGTCAGAGAAGTCGTGGCAGGTTGGTGCGGTCCGCGCGACCCGGGGAGCCTGGCGATGAAAGATCACCGTTCGACGTTCTTGCGTGAGTTGGCGGATGCCGTGCCGCTGCCCTCACCGACCGGACCGAGCATCCTCGTCGGGATCGACGGCGTCGACGGCGCCGGCAAGACCGTGCTCGCAGATCAGCTCGCTGACGCGCTGCGTGATCGCACCCGTGTGGAGCGCATCTCGATCGACGGCTTCCATCGGGTCCGGGCGGAGCGCTACCGCCACGGACGGCACTCGGCCGAAGGATTCTGGCGCGACTCCTACGACTACGCCGCGTTCCACCGAGAGGTCGTTCGGCCCTTCCGCACCGACGAGGGAACCTTCCTCCGCGCTACTCACGACGTCGACACCGACGACCTGCTCGATGGACCGCGCGAGGCGGTGGTGGCGGGGTCGCTCGTGATCGTCGACGGGATCTTCCTGCATCGCACCGAGCTGCGCGATGCGTGGGACTTCACGATCTTCCTCGACGTTCCGTTCCGCGAGTCCGCTCGCCGCATGGCGACGCGCGATGGCCTCCCGGCAGACCCCGCCGCCCCCGAGAACGCACGCTATGTCGGCGGCCAACGGATCTATCTCGAGCAGTGCGACCCGCGCGGTGCCGCAGATCTGGTCGTCGACTACGCCGACCTGTCTCGTCCGAGCATCCGCCGCTGATCCCGACGACGCGTCGCGTGGCGGCCCTTCGTCTCGTCGCTCCGCGGTTCCTGAGCGAGCGCAGCGAGACGAAGGGCCTCGCTCAGGGACCGGAGAAAGGTCAGGTGTAGAGGGACAGGGGCTGACGGATGCCGAGGAGGAAGTCGGCGCCGACCTCGAGCTTCTTGTAGTCGATGGGATCGTGCAGCGAGTGCGTGCGGATGTTGCGCCAGTGCGCGTCGAGGCCGATCTTCGAGGCGGTGGAACTCGACCCGGTGGCCTCGAACACCCGGTGGGCGACGTCGGTCGCCGTCTCGCTCGAGACGACCTTGAGCTGCGCGACGCGGATCGCGATGTCGCCGCGGGCCTGCTCGTCGACCTCGTCCCCGCGCGCGACGACCGCGTCGTACTCCTCGTTCACGCGATCGGCGAGCGCCTCGACCGCGGCGACCTGCGCGACGAGCTCGCCGTAGAGGCGCTGCACGAAGGGGTCGTCGCGGTACCGCTCGGCGCCGCTGAGGAACCACGCGTTCGGCCGCGCGTTGGTGAGTTCGCGCGCCTGGTCGAGCGCGCCCTGCGCGATGCCGAGGTACAGGTTGCCGAAGAGCAGCTGCACAGCGGGCGTGAGCAGCGCCTGGAACCACTCGTCGGTGCCGAAGCCGAGCAGGTGCTCGCGGCCGACCGGAGCATCCGTGAACCGCACCGAGTTGCTGGCCGACAGGCGCTGACCGAGGAAGTCCCAGTCGTCCTGCACCTCGACACCCGGATGCCCCGCCGGCAGCACGAGGAAAGCGAATCGCCCCTCGTCCGGACCCGAATCGACCACCGCGTTCACGAGGATCACATCGCCCACCGACGATCCCGTCGAGAAGCGCTTGACCCCCGCCAGCCGGAACCCGTCTCCGTCGGGGGTGAGTGACAGCGTCGGGTCCACCGGGTTCACCGAGTCTCCCCAGAGCCACGTGCCCTCGATCGACCGGCGGTACCAGTCGTCGCGTTCGTCGGCACTCGCGACCAGGGCGATCGTGGCCGAGTTGGCGTAGTGGTAGCCCAACAACTGCGCGATGCCGGCATCCACCCGGGCGATCTCGCGCACCGCGAGGAATGCCGATGACCAGTGGCCTCCCCCGCCGCCCAGCGATGCGGGGTCGAGCAGGGTCGTGAGTCCCGAGCGCTGCAGCAGCGCAGACTCGGCGCGCGGCACGGCGCCGGCGCGTTCGCGGGCGAGCACGTCGACCGCGAGCTCCGCGGCCACGGCCTGCGCGACGGAGCGCCAGTGCGCGTTCTCCTCGCGGGTCGCGACCCCGGTCCACTGGCTGCGGGCGGTCACGGTGCGACCTCTGCGGCATCCGGATCGCCGGGAAGGTGCGCGCTCACCGCGGCGAGCGCCGAATCGAGGTCGGCGATCAGATCGGCGACCGTCTCGATGCCGACCGACAGCCGCACGAGCCCCTCGTCGATGCCGAGCTGGGCCCGCAGTTCGGGCGTGAACGAGAGGTGGGTGGTGGTCGCCGGGTGCAGCACCATCGAGCGCACGTCGCCGATGTTGGTCATGCGGCTGAACACCCGCAGGCTGTCGATGAAGATCTCGGCGCCTGCCCGCCCGCCGCGCACGGTGACGGCGAACACCGATCCGCTGCGGCCGTCGAGCGTGCGCTGGGCGATCTCGTGCTGCGGATGCCCCGGGAGACCGGCGTAGTCGACGTACTCGACCGCAGGGTGCTGGGCGAGGAACTCGGCGATCGCGCGGGAGTTCGACACGTGCCGCTCCATGCGCAGCGACAGGGTCTCGATGCCCTGCTGCAGCAGGAACGCGTGGAACGGCGAGAGCGCCGGACCGAGGTCGTTCACGATGCCGCCGCGCACGAAGTACTCGTAGGCGCGGGGGCCGTACGTCTCGAGGGCGCTCGGCACGCCGGGCGCCGGCGAGTCGGTGATGCCGGGGTAGTCGCGCGGGCTGCCGGCCCAGTCGAAGGTGCCGCCGTCGACGACGATGCCCGAGATCGCGGCACCGTGGCCGGTGAGGAACTTGGTGCCCGAGTGCACGACGATGTGCGCGCCCAGTTCGAGCGGGCGCACGAGGTAGGGCGTGCCGATCGTGTTGTCGACGATGAGCGGGATGCCGTGGCGCTCGGCGATGCGGGCGACCGCCGCGATGTCGACCACGTCGTTCTTGGGGTTCGGGATCGTCTCGGTGAAGATCGCCTTGGTGTCGGGGCCGATCGCAGCTTCCCACTCGGCCTCGTCGGTCGGGTCCTGCACGTAGTCGACGCCGACGCCGAAGCGGGCGAACGAGCGACCGAAGAGGATGCGCGTGCCGCTGTAGATGCTCGCGGTCGAGACGAACCGGTCGCCGTTGCCGACGATCGACAGGATCGCGGCGCTGATCGCCGCCTGCCCGGACGACACCACGATGGCCCCGACGCCGCCCTCGAGTGCGGCGATGCGACGCTCGGCGACCTCGTTCGTGGGGTTGAGGTTGCGCGAGTAGATCTGCCCGTCCTCACCTCCGAAGCGGCGCGTGCTCTCGTCGAACGAGTCGAAGCGGAACGCCGCGCTCAGGTAGATCGGCGCGATGCGCGACCCGTGGGCGGGTTCGTCGAACTCCCCCGCGTGGATCTGGCGGGTGTCGAAGCCGAAGCCCGTCCAGTCGTACACCGGTTCGAGCACTTCGTGCGGGACGGATTCGGGACGGATGCCTTCGCTCATTGCCCCGACGCTAGACAACGCGCGCCCGCGGCGCTCGCCCGCGCGTCATGAGAGGTCACAGACCGGCGGCGCGTGACGGCGAACGGATAGCGTCGCGACCGTGACCGATGCCCCCTCCCGCACCCCGTCGACGGATGCCGTGACGCCCCCGGGATTCCGGTGGGCGGCGGCCGCGGCATCCGCTCTCCCGGCGCCTTTCGCTGAGCCGGGCGATGCGCCCGCCGCCGTGTCGTGGCGGTTCGCGGCGTTGCCGGAGCAGGTGGCGGATGCCGCGCGCGCGGCGTTCGGCGTGACGATCACCGCCGCCGACTCGGCGCCGGACCCGCGCGAACTCCCTGCTTTCGCGGCGATCTTCGCGCACGCGCGCGCCGAGCAGATCGTGCGCGCGCTGGCCCGCCGCACGAACCTCGTGCTGCCCGCGGCATCCACTCTCGTGATCGGCGACGGCCCCGTCGCCGATCGTCTCGCCGCGACGCTCACGATCGGGGGCAGCCGGGTGATCCGCGGGATCGCCGATCCGGTCGCGCGCCTCCGCGCGCACCTCGCCGGTGCCCGCACGGTCGACGAGCCGTGGCCCGTGGCCGACCTCGTGCTGACGACCGGCGAGGGACACTCCCCCGTCGACCCGGCATCCGTGACCGGGGTGCTGATCGACGCGTCCGTGGATGCGAACGGCCTGGTGCCGTCGGCAGGCGACACGGTTCGCCCGTTCGTCACCCGTGTCGGAGAAGGCACCTGGGTCGTCGAGGCCCCGGGGGTGTTCGAGACGCTGGGGCAGTCGAGCCTCCTCGCCGACGCGCTCGTCGCCCTGTCGATCCTCACGGCCCGGGCCGAGAATGGGGGACGCTTCGACGAGCTCAGCGACCCAGCACTGGCCGACGCCCACCTCGCCCGTCTGGTGCTCGCATGACCGGCCGCATCGCCGACCCGGCCCTCTGGCGCGAGGGCACCGAACGCATCGCCTGGGCACGGCAGTTCATGCCCGCGACGACGGCTCTCGCGGCCGAGCTGCGCGAGAGCGGGCGGGTGCGCGGCATCCGCATCGCCGTCTCCGACGTGCTCGAACCGAAGACCGCGACCGTCGCACTGCTGCTCGCCGAGGCCGGTGCCGACGTCGCCGTCTCGTGCGTCGGGCGCGACACCGACGACGCGGTGGCCGCGGCGCTCGTGCACGCCGGCATCCCGACCTACGCACACCGCGGGGCGACCGATGCCGAGGACCGCGACAACGTCCTCGCCCTACTCGACCACCACCCCGAGGTGATCGTCGACGACGGTGCCGCGACCATCCGTCTCGCGCACACCGAGCGCCCCGGCATCCTGGGGTCGATGGCCGGCGCGACCGAGCAGACGACGAGCGGCGTGCGCCCGCTGCGCACGATGGAGCGCGAGGGAGCCCTGCGCATCCCGATCGTCGCCGCGAACGACGCCCGCACCAAGTCGCTGTTCGACAACGCGCACGGCACCGGCCAGTCGGTGGTGCTGGCGGTCGCCGATCTGCTCGACCAGTCGTGGGCGGGCAGCGACGTAGTCGTCGTCGGCTTCGGACGCGTCGGCAGCGGCGTCGCCCGCCACGCCGCCGCCCTCGGCGCGCGCGTCACCGTCTCCGAGGTCGATCCGGTGGCCGCTCTGCAGGCGGCGTTCGCCGGGTACGCCGTCGAGCCGTTGGCGGATGCCGCGGCGCACGCCGATGTGCTCATCTCGACGACCGGCATCGCGCACACCGTCGCGGTCGAGCACCTCGACCGGCTGCCCGAGGGCGCCGCGGTCGCGGTCGGCGGCGGGGCGTTCCAGGAGATCTCGCTGCTCGCGGCCCTCGACGCCGGCGCCGTCGAGACGTCGCGGCGCGGCGCGGTGTCGGTGCTGCGGCTCGCGAACGGGCGCAGCATCCGCGTGCTCGACGACGGCCACTGCATCAACGTGAGCGCCGCCGAGGGCAATCCGATCCAGGTCATGGACCTGTCGTTCGGAGTGCAGCTCTCGGCCGTCGACTACCTGATCGCGGGCCGCGGCACCCTCACGCCCGCGGTGCACATTCTGCCCCGCAGCGCCGACGATCGCGTGGCGGCGCTGGCGCTCGGCGCCTTCGGCGGCGGACTGGATGCCGTCTCGTCCGCGCAGAGCGACTACCTGACATCCTGGCGCCCCCGCGACGTCACCCCCTGAACCCGACCCGACCCGCACACCCGAGAGACGACCATGAGCGACATCACCCTCCACCGCGCGCGCACCGTGCTGCCCGTCGCCGCGCCCCCGATCGCCGATGGCGCGGTCGCCGTGCGCGACGGACGCATCGTCGCGGTCGGCGCGCACGACGCACTCACCGCCGAGCTCGGCGACGCGATCGGCGAGCGCCGCGAATGGGACGGCGCCCTCACGCCCGGACTCGTCAACGCCCACACGCACCTGCAGTACACCGACATGGCAGCGGTGGGCCGGGGGCAGTACCCGAGCTTCGAGACCTGGGCGCTCGCGTTCGAGAAGGGCTACCGCGTCGAGCACGACTGGGCGGCGTCGGCCGCCGAGGGCGTGCGCCTGTCGATCGAGTCGGGCACGACCGCCGTCGCCGAGATCGTCACCGACCCCGAGGCGGGGCGCGCGGTGCACGACGCCGGGCTGCACGGCGTCGTGTTCTGGGAGGTGTTCGGCTGGAAGCGCGCGGCCTGGCAGCACGACGGCCCCGAGCGCGTGCTCGCCCAGCTCGACGCGCTCCCCTCCCCTCCCGCGACCGGCCTCTCACCGCATGCGATCTACTCGCTCGACACCGATGTGTTCCGCGAACTGCAGCGGCTCGCCGAGGCGCACGGCGTGCGTCTGCACATCCACGCCGCCGAGTCGGCATCCGAAGACGAGTTCGCCCGGTTCGGCACCGGACCCCTCGCCGAGCGCTGGCGCGGCCTCGGGCACTCCGACATGCAGCTGCTCTCGGGTAACGGATCGGGCAACGGCGTCGTGCACTACCTCGACACGGTCGGCGTGCTCACGCCGCACTCGCACCTCGCGCACGGCATCTACGTCGACGCCGCCGACCGCGCCCTGTTGCGCGAACGCGGGGTGTCGGTCGCGCTGTGTCCGCGCTCGAACGCCGTCATCGGACTGGATGCCCCGCCCATCGCCGCGTACCTGACCGAGGGCAATCCGATCGGGGTGGGCACCGACTCGCTGTCGTCGTCGCCCTCGCTGCGGGTGCTCGACGACGTCGCCGAATTGCACCGGCTCGCCCGCGCCCAGGGGTACTCGGCCGACGACCTGCACGCCCGGCTGCTGCACGCGGCGACGGCCGGCGGTGCCCGCGCCCTCGGGCTCGCCGACGGGCCCGCACCGGCGGGCACCCTGATCGACGGCGCCCGGGCCGACCTCGCGGTGTTCGCGACGGCATCCGCCGACCCGCGCGATGCGCTCGCCGAGATCGTCGAGAGCGCGCCTGAGGCGCTCGGCACGGTGGTCGACGGACGGATGCTGTGGGAGGCGGGTTCCGCGGGGCGGGGCCCTTCGACGGGCTCAGGGAGCGCGTTCGAGGGAGCCCGCGCATGACCGACACGAAGCCCCTCTTCTTCGGCCTGTACGAGCAGGCGTGCGTCGGCAACGGGTCCGGGGCCGTGAGCCTGTGGACCCACCCCGATGACCGGCGCCTCGGCGCACTCGACCTGCGCTACTGGATCGACCTCGCCCGTCGCGCCGAAGAGGCCGAGTTCGACCTGTTCTTCTTCGGTGACGTGCTGGGCATGTACGACACGCTCGGCGGCGGCCCCGCCACCGCGCTCGAGTGGGGCGTCGAGCTGCCCGCGCACGACCCGCTCCTGCACATCCCCGCTCTCGCAGCGGTCACCGAGCGCATCGCGTTCGGGGCGACGGTGTCGACGACGTACGAGCATCCGTTCGCCCACGCCCGCCGCTTCAGCACGCTCGACCACCTCACCGCCGGGCGCATCGCCTGGAACATCGTCACCTCGTACCTGCCGGGAGCAGCCGCGAACTTCGGCCTCGACGTGCTCGCGCACGACAGTCGCTACGACCGGGCAGACGAGTTCCTCGAGGTCGTCTACGACCTGTGGGAGCGCAGCTGGGACGACGACGCCTACGTCGGCAGTCGCGAGCTGCGGCGCTTCGCCGACCCGTCGAAGGTGCACCGCGTCGATCACGAGGGCGCGCACTTCCGCGTCGCCGGTCCGCACGTCAGCCCGCCGTCGCCGCAGCGCACGCCCTACCTGATCCAGGCCGGTTGGTCGCCGCGCGGGCGCGAGTTCGCCGCCCGGCACGCCGAGCTGATCTTCGTCGGCGACTCCGACCCGCAGGCCATTCGGGAGGGGCTCGCCGGCATCCGCGCCCGCGCCGCCGAGCTGGGCCGCGACCCCGAGCAGATCCGCGCCGTCGTCGGGATGAACCCGGTGCTCGCGCCCACCCGCATCGAGGTGCAGCAGAAGCTCGACGCCTATCAGTCGCACTACAACGCCGACGCCCAGCTCGCCGCGTACGCCGGCTGGAGCGGGATCGACTTCGCCGCCTACGCCGACGACGAGCCCATCGTGAAGCAGTCGACGAACCACACGCAGACGAAGGAGACGCGGTCGGATGCTCCGCCCCTCACCGCGGGCGACGTGCGACGCCGCTTCGCCTCGGTGACCGCCTTCGCCGACGACCGGTTCATCGGCACTCCCGACGAGGTCGCCGCGAACGTCGAGGAGTTCGTCGAGGCGTCGGGGGTCGACGGGTTCCTGCTGCACCAGTACCTGTCGCCGGGGTCGCTCGACGACTTCTCGACGCTGCTCGCGCCCCGACTGCGCGAGCGGGGGCTGTTCGGCGGACGCCCCTCGGAAGGAACGCTGCGCTCGCGCCTGCGCACCGACGGCGCGGACCGGCTCGGCGCCGACCACCCCGCGGGGGCTCGGCGGCGCTGAGGGGGGTTTCGCGGGGTGGGGCCCTTCGACAAGCTCAGGGACCCAGTCTCAAGAACGGGGTCGCTGAGCCTGTCGAAGCGTCCCGAAACCGCCCCTGCGTAACGCGCAGATTTCGCGGGAATGACGATCTGCGTCACATCATTTCGCCGTGTTTCCGAACCCGTGACCGCATGCCCCCACGTCCGAGAGACTCATGCCACGGGCATCCGCCCGACCTTCTCCCGACGATCGGTCACAGCCCGGTCGAGCTAAGGATCCCGCACCCTCATGAGCACCTCTCGCACGCGCGCCACCCGGGTCGCGCTGTCGGCCGCCGCCGGAGTCGCCTCCGTCGCCCTCCTCGCCGGTTGCACCGGTTCGTCCGCCCCGTCGAGCTCCTCCGGTGACGCCGATGACTTCGAGGGCGTCGAGCTGACGTCGTGGAGCAGCATCGACTTCGACCCGTACCAGACGCTGCAGAAGGAGTACTTCGAGAAGTGCGCCGCCGACCTCGGCATCACGATCGACGCCCAAACCCTCTCGGGCGACTACACGACCAGCCTGCTGCAGGCGGCGAGCTCGAAGTCGCTGCCCGACATCGCGCTCGTCAACACCGACACCCAGCTGCCGACGCTCGCAGCGCAAGGCGTGCTCTCCGACCTCGACACCCTCGGCCTCACGACCGAGGGTCTCGCCGAGCCGGTCGCCGCCCTCGGCGAATACGAGGACACGCTCTACGGTCTGCCCACGCAGGTCGAGGACTACTCGGTGTTCTACAACAAGGCGTACTTCGAGGAGGCGGGCATCACCGAGCTGCCCACCACCTTCGACGAACTCATCGCCGCCGCCAAGGCGACCACCACCGCCGACCACTACGGCATCGCGCTGCCCGGCATCGCGGGCGACGGCTCGACGTCGTCGTACTTCCTGCCGTTCCTGCTGAGCGCGGGCGGCGACCCGGCCGACCTCACCAGCGACGGCGCGGTCGCGGCGGTCGACCTCTACAAGACCCTCGTCGACGACGGCAGCCTCTCGAAGGAGTTCGTGAACTGGGGCTGGGACGGCATCGACCAGTGGAAGTCCGGCAAGGCCGCGATCACGGTCTCGGGCCCCTGGAACCTCGTCGACACGAGCCTCGACTTCGAGTACGGCACGTTCTCGGTGCCGGCCGCGACCAGCGCCGACGAGAGCAGCGTCGGACTCCTCGGCTACGCCTACACCGTGCCGGTGCAGGGCGACGAGAAGCGCGAGAAGGCGGCGGCCGCTCTGATCGAGTGCCGCGCCTCGGAGGAGAACCAGGTCGACACCGCGGTGCAGGGCGGGTACGTCCCGGCGCTGACGTCGGCCCATGAAGCCTTCGTCGCCGAGGTCCCGGCCGCCGAGGCCTTCGTCACCCCCGTCGCGAACGCCTTCAACCCGGCGACGCTCGGAACCGAGTGGAGCGCCCTGCAGGCGAAGTACGTCGACGCGCTGCAGAACGCGACCGTCAACGGCGTGAGCGCCGAGGAAGCGCTGAGCAAGGCCGACCAGGGTTGATGACAGCCGCTGCCACAGCGCCGAAGCGGCCGGGGACTCGTGTCTTCGGCCGCTTCGGCCTGACCCTGGTGCGGCGACGGAACCTCGAGCTGTGGGCCTTCCTCGTGCCCGCGATCCTGTTCTTCGCCGCGTTCTTCCTGTTCCCCCTCGGGTACGGCGTGTTCATGAGCACGACCGACTTCACGACCGGCACCTTCATCACCGGCGAGGCGCCGTTCGTCGGGTTCCAGAACTTCATCGACATCTTCCGCGCGGATGCCACCGGTATCGCGATCGTGAACACCCTCACCATCACGGTCGTCGCCGTGATCTCCGAACTCGTGATCGGCCTCGCGCTCGCGCTGCTGTTCACGCGGCGCTTCCCGGGCAGCCGCTGGTTGCCCGCTCTCATCCTCATCCCCTGGCTGCTGCCGGCCGTCGTCGTCGCGACGATCTGGAAGTCGCTGCTCGCGGGAGACGGGGCGATCAACGACATCCTCGGATTCCTCGGCCTGCCCGGCAACGCCTGGCTCGCCGATCCCGCCACCGCCCTCGCCGCCGTGATCATCGTGACCGTGTGGGCGAGCCTGCCGTACTGGTCGACGATCCTCGCCGCGGCCCTCAAGCAGGTGCCGGTCGAGCACCTCGAAGCGGCATCCCTCGACGGGGCCGGGGCGTTCAAGCGCCTGTGGCACATCATCATCCCCAGCATCTGGCCCGTGATCTCGGTGCTCGTCGTCATGAGCGTCGTCTTCAACCTGCTGATCGTCGACCTCGTGCTCGCGCTCACCCAGGGCGGCCCCGCCAACAGCACCATGACCCTCGGCGTGCTCTCGTACCGTTCGGCGTTCAGCCTGTTCGAGTTCGGGCACGCGGGCGCCTACGGCATGCTGCTGCTCGTCATCAGCCTCGGCTTCGCCGCCGTCTACACGTGGCTGTCCGCCCGACAGGAGCGTGCCGAGCGATGAGCACCCGCACTCCCCGCCGCAGCCGCGGCTGGTTCTGGACCGTGCTCACGGTCTCGATCCTCATCGTCTACCTGTTCCCCATCTACTGGATGATCTCGGCATCCCTCCAGCCCGATGCCAACTCCACCGACACCGCGTGGTTCCCGACCGCCCCGGCCCTCGACGGGTACGTGACGGCGTTCGAGGACGGCGGCCTCGACGGCCTGCGCGTCAGCCTGATCACCGCGATCGGATCGGTGCTGCTCACCCTCGTCGTCGCGGTGCCCGCTGCCTACTCGCTCAGCCGGCTGCGGTCGCGGGCGGTGAGCCTGGGACTCGTCATCCTGTTGCTCGCGCAGATGATCCCGAGCATCGTGCTCGCGAACTCGTTCTACGCGATGTTCAACACGTGGGGCGCGCTGAACAGCTACATCGGGTTGATCCTCGCGAATGCGACGGCCGGCATCCCGTTCGCGATCATCCTGCTGCGCTCGTTCATGCTGCGCCTCGACACCGAGGTCATCGAGGCCTCCACCCTCGACGGACTCGGACCGGTCGGGTCGCTGTGGCGTGTGGTCGTGCCGCTGTCGCGCAACGCGATCATCACGGCCGGGGTGTTCACGTTCCTCTTCGCCTGGGGTGATCTGCTGTTCGGCCTCACCCTCGTCACGAAGACCGACATGTATCCCGTGACCGTGTTCATCTACGCGCTCGCGAACTCGAACATGAACACGTGGGCGGCGACGATGGGGGCATCCCTCATCGCCAGCCTCCCGGCGCTCGTGCTGGTTCTCGCCGCTCAGCGGTACGTCAAGGAGGGCGTCATCGCCGGCAGCGGGCGGTAGCGCTTCGGCGGCAAGCGGCACTAACTCAGGAAGAATGCCCCCGAATCCGCGGAATCGGGGGCATTCTGGCGACTTCGAGGCGTTTTGTCCTGAGTTAGGTACGGAGTTCCCGGTGCACAACTCCGGAAGAAAGCCCCCGGAACGCTGGTTCCGGGGGCTTTCGCAGGCTTGAGGGCCCGATTCTCAAGAGTTATGAACGCGCGAGGCGTCAGACCCCGACCGGTGCGGCATCGCGGGCGAGCAGTCCGCCGAGGAAACTCGCGATCGTGCGCGGGCCCGAGACGGCGGCGGTGGCCTCGACGTCGGGGTTGTAGTTCGTGTTCGTGTTCACGTCGTAGGTGACGAAGCGGCCGTCGACGGTCTCGATGAACTCGATGCCCGCGACCGTGATGCCGGCGTCCTTCAAGAATGCGAGGTACTGCTGCACGAGCGGATGCTGCGCCGTGATCTCCTCGCGGATGCGGAACAGCGGCTCGGGCTCGACGCCGTCGGCGCCGGGCAGCGCGCACGCCTCGGCCGGGCACAGCTCGAAGCTGCCCGCGCTGGTGTCGACGCGCACGGCGTAGACGAACTCCCCACCGGCGAACTCGACCCGGGTGACGAACGGGGCGGCGGCGAAGAGGTTCTCCTGCAGCAGCGTGATGCCGTCGGGCGAGGCCTCGAAGTCGGGGCCGTCGACCCAGGCGTCGAATTCGTCGTGGCTGTCGTGGCGGCGCACGCCGAGACCCTTGCCGCCCTGGTTGTGCTTGCTGATGAAGGGGGCGGTGAACTCGCGGGCGCGCTCCTTGAGCGCGGCGGTGCCGAAGACGGCGATGGTGCGCGGCACCTCGATGCCGGCACGCTGCAGTGCGGCGTGCTGGGCGGCCTTGCTGACCTCGAGCTCGAGCACGGGGCTGCCGTTCACGACGGTGCGACCGGATGCTTCGAGCCACCGCAGCACGGCACGGCCGAACTCCTTCGAGTCGCCGTGGTCGCGCGTGTGGGCCGAGGCGCTCAGCCGCGACCAGAACACGCCCGCGGGCGGTTCGGCGTTGAGGTCGATCGACCCGTCGGTGAGCAGCCATTCCTGCGCGGGCACGCCTTCGGCCTCGAAGGCCGCGGCGAACGGCGGGAACCATTCGGCGTTCTCGTGGATCACGTACACGCGGGGCTCTGCAGTCATACCCTCACGCTAAATCACCCCGGAGCCCCGAGGGTCGGTCGCCGTGATGCAGCGTAATGCGCGCTACCCCTCGCCGCCGAGCTGCCCCGTCAGTCGCCCGTGGAACGCACCGCTCGCCTCGTTCAGCCCGACGAGTTCGACGGACGTGCCGTGCCGGGCGTACTTCGTCTCGATCGCGTCGAGCGCGGCGACGGTCGAGGCATCCCACACGTGCGATCGAGACAGGTCGATGACCACCCGTGCGGGGTCGGCGGCGTACTCGAACATCGTCGTGAGGTCGTTGCTCGACGCGAAGAACAGGGCTCCGTCGACCACGTAGGTCGCGACCTCGCCGTCGTCCGAGACGGTGCGGGTGACCGAGACGACGTGCGCCACCCGGCGCACGAACAGGACGGATGCCGTGATCACTCCCGCCACGACCCCGACCGCGAGGTTGTGGGTGAGCACAACGGCGACGACGGTGACGATCATGACGAACGTCTCGCTCTTCGGCATCCGCTTGAGGGTCGACGGACGGATGCTGTGCCAGTCGAACGCACTGATCGAGATCATGATCATGACGGCGACGAGTGCGGCCATCGGGATCGTCGAGACGAAGTCGCCGAACACGACCACGAGCAGGAAGAGGAAGACGCCGGCGAAGAACGTCGAGATGCGGGTGCGGGCGCCGGAGCGCACGTTGATCATGGTCTGGCCGATGACGGCGCATCCGCCCATGCCGCCGAAGATGCCCGACAGCATGTTCGCCGCGCCCTGCGCCCAGGCCTCGCGGGTCTTGCGGGAGTGGGTGTCGGTGATCTCGTCGACGAGCTTCGCGGTCATCAGCGACTCCATAAGCCCGACGAGTGCGACGCCGAGCGCGTACGGCGCGATGATCGTGAACGTCTCCCACGTGAACGGCACGTTCGGGATGAAGAGTTCGGGCAGGCTGCGCGGCAGGGCGCCCTGGTCGCCCACGGTGGGCACGTTGATCGCGAACACCAGCACGACGGCGGTCACGATGACCACCGACACGAGGGGCGCCGGCACCAGCTTGGTGATCTTGGGCATGAAGATCATGACGAGGATGCCGAGCGCGACGAGCGGATACACCAACCACGGCACCCCGATGAGCTGCGGCACCTGGGCGCTGAACACGAAGATCGCGAGCGCGTTCACGAACCCGGTCATGACGCTGCGGGGGATGAAGCGCATGAGCTTCGCGACGCCGAGCACGGCCATCAGCACCTGGAAGACGCCGGCGAGGATGACGGTGGCGATGAAGTAGTCCATGCCGTACGTCGGGGCGACGGGCGCGATCACCAGGGCGACGGCGCCGGTCGCGGCGGTGATCATGGCGGGGCGTCCGCCGAGGAACGAGATCGCGATCGCCATGATGAACGACGAGAACAGGCCGACGGCCGGGTCGACGCCGGCGATCACCGAGAACGAGATCGCCTCGGGGATCAGTGCGAGACCGACGACGAGACCGGCAAGCACCTCGCGCGTCAGCAAACGAGGGCTCTTCAGCGCGGTGAGCACGGAGGGATTCGCGCGATAGCGCGCGCGGTCGTCGACGGAGGTCACGGATGCTCCAGAGGGGGGGTGATGGGCCCGATGGGGCCGATCCACTCTATGCCGCGGGGAGAGGCATTCAGATTGCGTCGAGATCGAGGTGCGCCTCCACTGTGCTGATGGTCTTCCCCATCGCGCGTGCGTAGTGGATTTCACGACGAGTCGCTTCTCCGATGTAGCCGCCCTCGCTCACAATGCGAACGTCGTCGGCGAGGTCAATCCGCCTCAGGTGCAGCTCACCAAGAGCAGCGCGCATAGTCATCGTAATTTCGCCGCTCACTGCTTCTGGAGCGAGCACGATTATGCCGAGTGCGGTCAGTCGTCTCCGCTCGGAGTCAAACAGGTCGGGAAAGCGCAGCGAACCGCAAAGGCACACCACCCTCGGGCTCTCGATCCCCTTGCGCCTCATACGTTCAGTCTGCCCCAGAGCCACATCGGGACGGATATCCTTCCGACGCCCTAAACGACGTGGGGCCGCCCGCTCACTGCTCTCAGTGCCGATAGATTCAGTTCGTGACTTCTCCGAACACCACACCTCCCACCGCCGGCTGGCATGTCAATGCACGCGGACAACAGCAGTGGTGGGACGGAACCTCATGGGGACCGATCGCTCCGCAGCATTCGGCGCCGACACCGATCAAGACCCGAACTGCCGCGAACCTGTTGTGGCTATTTCTCGGCGGATTCGGGGCTCACCGCTTTTACCTCCGCAGGTCCAGCACCGCGTGGATGTTCCCGGTGATGGCGATCACGCAAGCGATCTTCCTCGCCAGCGGGCACCCCACGTCACGCAACATCGGACTCTGCATCCTGGTCGTGCTCGTGGGGTGGCTTTTCGTCGATCTTTTCCGCATCCCCATCCTTGTCGACAACGCCAACGGAGTCGCGCGTCCTCTTTACTGATCGCCCCACCCCTGGGGTATGCCGTCGCCAGGATTCGTCAACGCTAGATCAGAAGGCAACCAGGAGACGTAGGAACCCGAGGGGCCCTGCGGCAAGAACGACGACCAGCACGAACAGGCCACTGATCACGAGGGCGGCGAGAGCGACCCCGCGCGGCCGCGATCTCCGGACGGTCGCGATGACGCTCAGGATGAGGGCAATGACACCGACGCGCATGAGCATCAGGGCGCCTACGGGGTCCAGCCATCCGTAGGGCATAAGTGACGGCAAGGACAGCAACGACAGGATCAGTGCGCTCCAGGCGAGCGCGCCCAGCGGCTTCGCCGGCCGTGCAAACTCGTCGGCTGTGTTGATCCCGCCGACCTTGACGTCACGCATCAGGCCCCCTTCAGCGGACCGCGGTCGACAGCATCAGGAACAGCGCCCCAGGCCCCCGAAGAAGACGGCGAACGTGATCGTCGATACGAGGGTCAGCCACAGCCAGCCGAGCCGCCGCTCTGCGCGCCTCTGCAGAGACATCATGTTCGGGTGCGGTCATGCCCGTTCCTCTCCCCCTGAAGCTCCGAACCTAGCAGTGCCCCGACACGAACCCTCAGCGCCCTCGAAGATGGGGAGGGACCTTGCGCTGAAGAAGGCCGACCAACTGCGGGTCCATGAAGTCGAAGTCATCGGGGATGCCGAGCACGACGATCCGCACATCACGCAGGTGTGGCATGAACCGTCTGCTGATCTCGCGCCGTCGGGTAGGTAGTCATGGTGTCGTGTCTAGCATTGGTTTCTCGACGGGTACGAGGTTAGTGCCAGTGGGCTTCGAAGAAACACTCACCGGCGACGACGATCGCCTCGTCGGGGTGAGCGATCGACGCCGATTCGGCGGCATCGATGACCTCCGTCAGACTGCCCTGGGCGACGACGAACCCTCTGCTCGAGGCGGGGGTCCTCTGGTAGCCGGGGCTGGGGTCGTGACGGAAGGCCCACGCTCCGCCACCACGCGCTCCAGTCCACGGCCAACCCGTATTGTCGACGGGCCACGCTGCGGTGACCTCGCCCGCTTGCATGAGTCCGACGCGCTGACCGATCAACAGCGAGTTGTACCCCAGGCTCACATGGCTGTCCAGCTGCTCGAGCGTCGCGTAGTCCGCCAGGGTCTGCGTCGCGTGCGTCAAGAAGATCTTCCGCTGAGGTGGGGAGTCATCCTGCTCGCGAGCTCGCGTCCAGGGGAGCGCTGCGATGAAGAAGAGCGGCTCGTCGACGGTGATGTCCGTCAGCTGCTCCATGACCGTGCGCGTCTGATCCACCATTCTCCTATCCTTCTCGATCGGAGGCCGCTCAGCGGGTGCCTCGCTGCGAACGCTCAATCGGCCGCGGTCAGCAGCAGGAACAGTGCACCCATTCCTCCGAGGAAGACCGCGAACATCACCGTCGACGCGAGAGTCAACCACGCGGAGAACCGGTACCTGCGATCCGCGCGATCGACGCCTCGCCTCGATGCGGTGATCGCGACGGCCACGACGACGGATGCCGAGATCACCCCGATACCCGCACCGATCGGGAACCTGAATCCCCAGATCTGAGGAAAGAGGAACGAGGAAGTGTTCGTCTCGCCGACGCCTCCGATGATCGCGAAGATCAGCGCGATCACGTTGAGACCCGCGAGCGGCCACACCCATCCGTACTTCGCGCGCGCGAGGGCCAGCCTCGCCGCCTCCGTCCGCTCTTCCTCGGAGACGTCACCCTCGGTTGCGGTCATGCGCGTTCCTCCCCTGTGCAGGTCCGAACCTAGCAGTGGCCCCAGGAGGGCCTGTCCAAGCGGCGAGGGAACCGCGATGATGGCGGCATGACGACAGATCCCGAGATGATCGACGTGACAGTGCCTCCCAGCGGTACGGGGTGCGTGGAATGCGATGAGACCGGCTCGTGGTGGGTTCACCTGCGACGGTGCGCCGCATGCGGACACATCGGATGCTGCGACGACTCCCCGAACACGCACGCGACGAAGCACTGGCAGGAGACCGGCCACTCCGTGATGCAGAGTTTCGAACCCGGGGAGGACTGGTTCTGGGACTTCCGTGACGAGACCGCTTTCGATGGCCCGTCGCTCGCCGCACCGACGAGCCATCCCGAATCACAGGCCGTTCCCGGTCCGAGCGACCGGCTTCCCGCCGACTGGATGGACATTCTCAACGGCGGTGGACGCTGAGGGGGAGCGCCGAGCATCTCCGGAGTTGGTGGTTGCGCTACACGTGGATCGCGTCGAAGATGCGCAGCTTGACCGTTGCCGCTTCCAGCAGTGGCGTGGCGATTTCGTGTTCCGCTCCGCGGAAGAGAAGGCTGCCGAGGATGGTTTCTCCCTCAGTGCGACGGCGTGCGGCGAAGTCGCGGTACATCGACGTGGTGAACCCTGATCCGGGTTGGGTGAGGATTGCCCGTGTTCGGGAGAGCGCGGCCGCGCGGGGGGAATGACCCTCCGCCTGTTGGATGGCGGATGCCTCGTCGATGATGCGTTCGATCGACTGGAGTCCACCGGGAGTGCTGACGATCTGGCCGACGGAGCCTCCGAGCAGTGTCGTGGCGGCACCTCCCGCAGCCATGAAATGCCACTTCTCCCACATGTCCTGAATGATCGAGTCAGACACGGATGACTCGAGCGCCGCGGGGGCGAACGAATTCGCGATGCGTGAGACTCGGTCCGTCATGTGGCCGTCGAGCTCTCCGAACCCGATGGACGCGCCGGGTGCGAGAAGCGCGATCTCTTCGTGTTCCGTGAGTTCCGCCGCGACGACGGCCACACCACCGAGCACGTGTTGACGCCCGAATCGGTTACTCAGAGTTTCGAGGTGGTCGATTCCGTTGAGGAAGGGGAGGATCGCGGTGTCGCGCGTGACGGCGGGGGAGATGTCGGCGAGCGCACCGTCGAGCGCCGTGGCCTTCACCGCCAGGAGAATGAGGTCCCACCCGACTCCGAGGCTGTCGGCGGTCACTGTCGTCACATGCGTGGTTTCTCGGCGGCCCTCCGGGTCGATGATGACAAGGCCTGTGGCGAAGAGCTGTTCCGCCTTGGCAGGGCGGACGAGGAAGGTGACATCGGCGCCCGCGGCGATGAGCTGGGATCCGAAATACCCACCCACTGCTCCGGCGCCCACGATGAGGATGCGCATGCGTGTTCTGCTTTCCTTATTCGGCCGCGATCGAGCCGCGGACTTCTCGACGGGCTTTCGTACGTGCAAGTATCCGCGGCACCTGGGAGATGGTGATCACTCCCGCGATGACGACCAAGCCCCCCAGCAACTCGGACAGGATGGGCAGCTCGCCGAGCCACACCCAGGCGATGAGCACCGCGACGGGAGGTACCAGGTACAGAAGGGATGTCGACACGGCAACAGGCATCCGGGCGACGGCATAGGCCCAGAGGACGAACCCCGCCGCGGACGGCAGCAGACCGAGATAGATCGCCGCAAGCCACGGCGCGAGTCCCCCCGTGAGAAGCGCGTCGATATCGAACGGCACGAGGGGAAGCGTCATGATCGTGCCGGCGATCATCGCGTAACAAGCGACCTCGATACTGGTGTACCTCTTCAGCAACGGACGCTGCAACGGATGATAGATGCCCTGCACGACTATCGCGGCGACGACGATCCAGACCGCAGCGGAGAGAGATACGCCTGCACGCGCAAGACACACGAGGGCTACTCCGGCGAGAGCGATGACGCTGCCGACGACCGTGACGGGCGAGATTCGTTCGGAGAACAGAACACGGGCGACCACGACGGAAACGAGCGGCGCCGCCGCGACGATGATGCTCGCTGTGCCCGCAGGGACGTAGAGCTCCCCCCAGTTCAACAGCAACTGGTACACGGCCACGCCGAAGAATCCGCATGCCGCGATCCAGCCGAGATCCTCGCGCCTCGGAAATCGCGCCTTCACAACCACCGCGACGATCAGAAGAGCGACCGCAGCTACTGCCAACCGTGCGAACGACAGCCCGATGACGCCCAGCGCGGGCGCGGCAACTCGGATCGCCGGGAACGCCGACGCCCAGAGAACGACGACGAATAGTCCCGCGAGGAGTGCTCTGTTGACTCTCATGCTGTCAGCGTGCCAAAATCGCACGTTAAGCACTACTGACGATCTGTGACTAATCACCTAAACAAGACTTACTAATAAAATGATTGATGTTCGCAAGCTTCGATTGCTCGCCGCTCTGCAACGCCTCGGCACGATCGCGGCCGTTGCCGAGGAAGTTCACCTCAGCGCACCGGGCGTCTCCATGCAGATCACCGCTCTCGAGAAGGAGCTGGGGATCGCGCTGACCCGCCGACAGGGACGCCGGCTGACGTTGACCGCCGCGGGTTCAGCACTCGCGAACCACGGGCACGACATCCTGGGTCGGCTCTCACTCGCGGAACTCGAGGTGGATGCTCTGAGAGCGGGAACTGTGGGGCGCTACACGCTGTCCGCCTTCCCCTCCGCCGCGCGAACCCTTGTCGCCGACGCGTATCGAACACTGTTGTCGGATGCCGGTTCCGCATTGGATGTTCACCTCACGACGGCCGAGCCCAGCGTTTCCATCAGTGCGCTCGCCGCCGGAGACGTCGACCTCGCCGTGGTGCACTCCTACTCCAACGTGCCCCGCGATCTTCCGAGCAGTGTGGACGTCCGATTCCTCGGCAGCGAACCCGTGTGGCTGGCAGTGAGCGCCCCAGCGCACTCAGCGGCGGCCACTGCCACGCTCTCCGACTACGCGTCCGCGGCGTGGATCGCGCCCACATCAGACGTATCGTGCTTCGACATGATGGAACGTGCCTGCGGCCTCGCCGGCTTCCGTCCGCGGATCGTCGCTGAGTCGATGGACTTCGCCGTGCAGCTCGAGCTCGTCGCTGCCGGAGTGGGGGTGGCTCTCGTCCCCGCCCTTACCGTCGCCGCGACGCCCGCCGGCGTCAAGCTGCTCGAACTCGACGCACCCGTCACCCGCAGCATCCACCTCGTCACGCGCGCCTCCGATCGCGCCGACCCCGGACTCGCCAACCTCGCGGCCCTGCTCGAGCAAGCATCCACCGACTGGCTTTCGAGTCGACGTCTTCCCTCTTAGTTACGTCATCCGCCCGAACGTCGCATCGATGTCGGCCATCTCCATCGCCGCGGTCGCCTCGGTGAGCTTGCGCAGCTCGTCGTCGGCGCCCGGTGAGAACTCCTCGGGGCGCTCCGGCGAGATGGTCATCGGGAAACCCTCGGGCGCCTGCTCGCTCGCGTCGAGCTCGGTGCCGTCGTTCGACGGCGATGCGCCCTGGAAGATCTTGCCGGCCTCGGACTGCGCCGTGAGGTCGAACGAGTAGTTCTTGCTCTGCAGACCGAGGTCGAGGAGCTTCTTCACCTCCGGGAACTGCTCGGCGTTCGTCTTCGGGATCGGCAGCGACGTCCGCCAGTTCACACCGAGGGTCTCGAGCGCCTTCGCGTAGGCGTTCTCGTGCGCCTGGTCGCGCACGATGAGGTACGAGATCGTCGTGCGCGCGGTCTTGTTGTCGGTCATCTCGTACAGCCGGCACTTCTGCAGCCGCCCGGTCGATTCGAGCATGAGGTTGTAGAGCAGGTCGAGCACGAGATTGCCCGAGTTGTACACGTAGCTCCCCGACCACGGGTTGCCCACGGCATCCACCGGCAGCGCGCCCTGCGCGCCGACGAGATAGTGGTGGATGTTGCTGGTGTCGACGGCGATGCTCAGCGGCGTCGCGCCGCCGGCACCCGGCTGATCCACCGGGTCGGTCGGCTTGCCCTGGTACTTCGGCGAACCGTCGAGGAGCCGGGAGATCGTGGTGCCGATCAGTTCGACGTGGCTGATCTCCTCGGTGCCGATCCCCTGGATGAGGTCCTTGTACGGCTTGCCGTCGGGGCCGCGGAAGTTGATGCTCTGGAACAGGTACTGCATCATGGTGCGCATCTCGCCGAACTGACCGCCGAGCCCCTCCTGCAGCGCGTTCGCCGCTGCGGGATCCGGCTCGTCCGCCGCGATCTCGTTGATGAATTCCTGCACGTGGAAATACATGGTGCGCCTCCGTCGGCTCCGTGGGGTGTGCACTCACCGTGCGCCCCCGCGGCGACTTCACCGCGCCCCTCGACGGATGCCCCGGCACGACGTACCATGCCCCCTCATCGCGAGGTCGCCCCATCGGAGCGTGTACCGACAGGGCATCCCTCATTCGCGCGCCGCGACCTACGGTGGGTCGCATGAACCTCACCGACCTCCTCACCCTCCTGAACGCCGGGGAGACCATCCCCGGCGGATCACCCGGCCACGCGGTGATGCACGAGACGAGCCAGGAGGCGCTCCGCATCGCCGGCGAACTCAACACCGGATACCACGAGCCCAACCGTGTGCGAGAACTCCTGGGTGCGCTGATCGGCACACCCGTCGATGACACGGTCACGCTGTTCCCGCCGTTCACCGCGGACTTCGGCAAGAACATCTCGATCGGCAAGCGGGTCTTCATCAACTCCGGGTGCCGCTTTCAGGATCAGGGCGGGATCACGATCGGCGACGACAGCCTCATCGGTCACAACGTGGTGATCGCCACACTGCAGCACGGCATCGACCCCCGCCGACGCGCCGACCTCCTCCCCGCTCCCGTCACCATCGGGCGCAACGTGTGGCTGGGCGCGAACGTCACCGTACTCCCCGGCGTCACCATCGGCGACGATGCCGTCGTCGGCGCAGGCTCCATCGTCACCAAAGACGTGCCCGCCGGGACGATTGCCCTCGGCTCCCCGGCCCGGGTCGTCCGCACCATCGGCGAGTGACGGCGACCCCATACGCGGCGTCAGCCGAGCGGCTCGGGGTCGAAGTCGTAAAGGCCCCCGTAGGGAAAGGCGTCGTTCCCCGTGTCACGGGGGTCGTGCTGCACCGTCTCGGTGGAGATCACGACGCGGGAGCTCGGGGTGATGAGAACCTTCACCCGCCGATTCCCCACGACGACGAACTCGACGAACGCCGCGGGTCCGCTCGCGGCCGTCTCGATCTGCCGCAGGAGCACGTCGAGGTCTTGTTCCTGGGCGAGGTACGCGCTGACGCCGTCGATCAGGATCTCTGTTCTCTCCATCGTTGGCATGCCGTCCATCCGGGCACGATACGCCCGCGCCGACCCGAGCGCGACCGGGGTTGCGCGCGCACGGATGACCTGCGAGAGACGACCGGTGAGGACGTATGGTTGCTCCATGGGAACCCTGGAGTACAACAGCGCCCGCCCTCCGATCGAGATCGATGATCGGACGCTGGCGCATCTGAAGATCGTGATCGGCACGAAATTGCGCCGCCAGGAGAGTTTCATGATGACGTGGCTCCCCGAGGCGAAGAACCCGGCCGGCCGGTTGACCATCTGGATGCATCCGAGCATCCCTCTGGTCCTCTCCTTCGACGAGGCGGCTCTGCCGCCGATCGACGGCCGTCGCATCGAGCGCCTGATGGAGTCGCTCAATTCGCGAGGAGAACTGGTCCTCGACCAGCTCGAGGACTGACCCCGCCGAACCACCCCTTCACGAACGAGCGACCCCCTTCCGCACGGCGCGAAAGGGGGTGGCTCGCACTGAGAGGGGTGGCTCAGCGCCAGGGACGGATGCCGTTACGACTGACGCATCCGGCGGCGCACCATCAGCCCCGCGCCGACCAGCAGCGCCAGAACCGCGGCCCACACCGCCGGCATCAGGATCTCTCCACCGGTCTGCGCGAGCGCCTCGCCACCGGCATCCGCACCCGCGCTCGGCGCCGCGGTCACGGTGACGGCGGCGGTCACCTCGGTGCCGTCCGGCAGGATCACGACGAGCGTGTGCGCTCCGGCCGGAACGGATGCCGGGATGGTGACGGTCGTCGAGAAGGCTCCCGCGTCCGACGCGGTCACCGTACCGAGAGCGACCGGCGTGGAGCGTAGCTCGAGCTTCAGCTGAGCGCCCGCCGCGAAGCCCGCGCCGCTGACCTTTAGGCTTCCGCCCGCGACCACGCTCGACGATCCGAGCACCACCGCCGGAGCATCCGAACCGGGCACCTCCGCAGCGGTCACGGTGACCGCAGCACTCGTCGCCTCGGCCGGGACGTATCCCTCGAGAGTCCCGCCGACGCGCACGGAGAGCGCACGACCTGCGAGGTCCGCCGGGATCGAGAAGGTGGCCGAGGTCGCACCCTCGATGGCCGCGCCATCCGCCAGCCACTGGAACGAGAAGGCGGTGCCCGCGGTCCACTCGCCGGTCACCGCGGTGACCTCGGCGCCGACCGTCGCCGTGCCGGTGATCGACGGCGTGCCGACGACGAGCTCGCCGAGCTCGGGCTCCGCCGCCTGGCAGGCCTCGCCGCAGATCACGAAGTCGGACTGCAGGCCCTTGTGGTCGCTGGTCCACAGCGTCTGCGGGGTGAAGATCTCCTCGTCCGAGACGGGCAGGGCGCGGGCGCCGCGCACGATGTCGCCCTTCGGTCCGACGATGCGCGTGCCCGTCAGGGTGAGGCGGTCGTCCGGCGCGAAGAAGATGTAGTCGATCCGGTCGCGCTCGTCGGCCTCGGGCGCCCAGGCGAGCTGCGAGACGCTGACGTTGGGGGTGTCGGCCGGCCACGTGAAGCCCGGGTGGGTCACGGGGTCGGGGTACACGGCGCGGTACGCGTCGACGAGACCGCCGTCGCGCAGGATGCGGGAGGTCTGCCACGGGGCGACGACCCCGTTGTGGTCGTAGAGGTTCGCCGTGCTCTCGGTCCAGTCGAGCACCGACGGCTCGTTCATGTCGGCGCCCATGATCGTGAGGCGTCCGGCCTCGCGCTCGTTCGCCATGTCGGCGGTGAGGGCCGCAGCGGATGCCGGTCGCCCGGATGCCTCGTTCGCCGCGAGGATCTGGGGCACGTCGGTCACGGGACCGCTCAGCTTGTTCCACCCGCGCCACTCGGTCGGGAACCCGGAGCCGAGCACGTCGCCCGCGTATCCACGGGGAAGGTAGGTGGCGTAGTAGCGGTACTCGAGGTGGCCTCCGTACGCGGCGATCTGGGTGTCGCCCACCTGCACGATCGCCTTGGTCCATCCGCCCTGGGTGCCGGGCGTCGTGACGACGCCCACGTCGACGATCGGATAGCGCGAGATGACACCCGCGCTGCCGCCCGTGGAGTGGAAGTCGAAGCCGAGGTCGCGGGCGACGGCTGCTGCCGCGCTCTGCGCCTCCTCGACGAAGATCAGGTCGGCGCCGATCTCGGCGAGCATCGTCGCGTCGGTGGTCTTGCCCCAGACGTTGAGCTGTACGACCGACAGGTCGATCGGCTTCGTCGGGTCGACCTCCGGGCCCTCACCGGGCTCTCCGGTGCCCGGCTCTGCCGCGATGGTGAACGTCGCCGGCTCGCTGACGCGGGAGTAGCCGTCGTTGTAGAGGTACTCGACGCGGTAGCTACCTGCGGCGAGCGGGTTGCCCGCACGGTCGTTCGTAGGCAGCTGCACGGTGCCGGTCGCGCCGGGCGCGTACGCCCAGGCCATGCCGCAGGCGTCGCAGGGCTCGGGCCGGGACTCGGGGTAGATCGCCAGCCAGTTCGTGGCCGTCGGGCGATCGGTCGAGTAGGCGACCGAGAGGGTATCCCCGACGGCGACGTCGGAGCTTTCGAGGGTGATCTCGGATGCCGCGGCGGCGGTTGCGGGCGACGCGGCGAGCAGCGGCGACACGAGGAGCGCCGCGGCTGCGGCGAGTGCGGCGAGCAGGGACGCGCTCCGACGACGGCGCACCACGGGGGGAGGTGACGAGGACATGTCTGACGTGATCCTTCCGGGAACAGTGTCGGCGTCCCCGACGGGACGCCCATCGGAGGTCGTGATCGCCTCCTGTAGCGACAGAACAGCCGCAAGATGACCGGTCGATGAACGCGATTCGTCCGAACGGCGACGGCTGCGGCATCCGCTCCGAATCCGGGAGCCCACGATGCACAGTTGTACAGCCAGGACCACGGATGCCGTGGGCCGAGGTCGAGCCGCTCAGCCCAGCTCGCGCGTGAGCGAGTATCCCTGCAGCGACGCCTGCATCTGGAACGACATGACATCCGGGAGGTAGCGGTCGTCGCCCGCCTCGATCGCACGACCGTCGGCGGAGTAGCTGACGCGATTCACGCGCAGGAGCGGACTCGAACGCCTCACGTCGAGCAGACGGGCGTCTTCGCTGGGAGCCGCGATCGCATCGATCGTCTGCTCGCCGTGCACCATGCGCACGCCGCGCGATTCCAGCGCACCGACCACGGACGGCTCGTCGGGCGACAGCTCCTCGATGATCGGGGCGATCCACGACGGATACGCGGTTCGTTCGAGCATGACGACGCGCCCGTTCAGCGATCGCAGACGCACGACCTCGAGCACCTCGCCGATGCCGCGACCTCCCCGGAAGCGGCGCACCTCGGTCGCGGTCGCCGGGCGGCGCTGCTGCGTGAGCACGTGCCCGCCGGGTTCCATGCCGCGGCTCGATGCCCACTGCGCGAACGACCGCATCTCCGAGAACCGCTGGCTCTGCACCGTCGTGCGCACCAGCCAGCCCGAACCGCGTCGCGGGGCGATCGCGCCCTGCCGCGCCATGAGCACGAGCGCGTTGCGCACGGTGCCGCGCGAGACCTCGTAGTCGGCCGCGAGATGAGCCTCCGAGGGCAGCATCCCGGTGGCGTCGAATGCGCCCTCGGCGATCTGGATCGTGAGGTCGCGGGCGATCTCGCGATATCGATGCACGACGCCAGGTTATCCGCCGTGCGCGTACCACCGCCGGACCGTCATTCCACCGTGAACCCCGCCCCGAGCAGCTTCTCCTCGCGCGACGAGGGGCCGACCAGCAGGGCGAACTCCCCCGGCTCCACGACCCGCACGCCCGCGGCATCCACGATCGTGCAGTCGGCCACCGGCACCTCGACCCGCACACGTTCAGACGCACCGGGTGCCAGGTCGACCTGGCGATAGGTCTTGAGCTCGCGATCGGTCCAGCTGACGCTCGTCACGGCATCCCGCACGTAGACCTGCACCGTCTCGCGAACCGGCCGCGAACCCGTGTTCGTCACCGTCACGTGCCCGACGACGATGTCGCCGAGGCCGAGCGACGAACGCTCCAGCGCGAGGTCCGAATACGCGACCGTCGTGTACGACAGCCCCTCGCCGAAGCCCCAGGCCGGCGCCTGCGTGAGGTCGGCGTAGCGATCGCCGTGCTGCCCGCGGATCTGGTTGTAGTACGTCGGCTGCTGGCCGACGTGCCGGGCGAACGAGATCGGCAGACGGCCCGACGGCTCGACCTCGCCCGCGATGATCTCGGCGATCGCACGGCCGCCCTGCATGCCCGGGCTCGCGGCCCAGATCACGGCGGCGGCCTGCGAGACGGATGCCGGCAGCACGAGCGGCTTCGACGCCATCAGCACCACCACCACGGGCCTGCCGGTAGCGATCACCGCGTCGAGCAGGGCGTTCTGCCCGCCGATGAGTTCGAGCGTGGCGGTCGAACGGCCTTCGCCGACGAGTTCGATGCGGTCTCCGACGACGGCGACCACGACATCGGCGGCCTCCGCGGCGGCGACGGCCTCGGCGATCAGCGCCTCATCGGGGGCGCACGGCTTCACGATGCGCGGGCGCGGCTGCCCGTCGGGGAACAGCGCTCCCTGCGGGTCGTCCTCAAGGGTGAGGATGTCGGCCCCGCGCGCGTGCGAGACCTCCCAGCCCCCGACACCCGAGAGCCCGTCGAGCACGGTCGTGATCATCTCGCGCGGCTGACCGTCGAGCCATCCGGCCTGGCCCGACCCTCCGGCCCAATCGCCGAGCTGCGTCTGCGCGTCTTCGGCGAGCGGACCCACGACCGCGACCTTCGTCGGCGCCGCGGCATCCAACGGCAGCACGCCGTCGTTCTCGAGCAGCACGATCGACCGGCGCGCGATCTCGAGGTTCAACTCGGCGTGCGCGGCGCTGCCGACGATCTCGTCGAGGTCATCGCGCGGCAGACGCGGGTCCTCGAACAGCCCCAGCTCGAACTTGAGGGTGAGGATGCGCGCGGCGGCGTCGTCGAAGGCATCCGCCGGCAGCAACCCGCGCTCGACGGCCTCGAGCGCGCCCTCGAAGAAGCGCGGCGTCGTCATGATCATGTCGTTGCCGGCGCGCGTCGCGGCGGCCGAGGCGTGCGCATAGTCGGGCTGCACGTGCTGCTCCCACACCATCCGACCGACGTTGTCCCAGTCGGTGACCAGGGTGCCGGTGTACCCCCACTCGCCGCGCAGCACGTCGGTGAGCAGCCAGTCGTTGGTGGTGATCGGGATGCCGTCCATCGTCTGGTATCCGAGCATGAACACCCGGCAGCCCTCGCGGGCGACCCGCTCGAACGGCGGCAGGAACCACGAGCGCAGCTTGCGGCGCGAGATGTCGGCCTCGCTGGCGTCGCGCCCGCCCTGCGTCTCGGAGTAGCCGGCGAAGTGCTTCGCGGTCGCGAGCACCGCGGTCGGGTCGTCGAGACCGTCGCCCTGGTAGCCGCGCACCATCGCCGAGGCGAGCTCGCCGATGAGGAACGGGTCCTCGCCGAACGACTCGTCGACTCGGCCCCAGCGCAGATCGCGGGCGATGCACAGCACGGGGGAGAAGGTCCAGTGGATGCCGGTGACAGCGACCTCCTCGGCGGTGGCGCGGGCCACGCGCTCGACGAGCTCGGCATCCCACGAGGCGGCCATGCCGAGCTGGGTCGGGTAGATCGTCGCCCCCGGCCAGAACGAGTGGCCGTGGATGCAGTCCTCGGCGACCAGCAGCGGGATGCGCAGGCGGGTCTGGGCGGTCAGGTCGTTCGCGCGCAGGATGCGCTCGGGCGACGTGTGCAGGATCGACCCGGCGTGACGGCGCAGGACGTGGTCGTCGAGATCGTCGCGCGCGTCGAGCTGCAGCATCTGCCCGACCTTCTCCTCGAGCGTCATGCGCCCGAGGAGGTCGGCGACGCGCTCGTCGATCGAGAGGGCGGGGTCCTGGTACGGCAGAGCCGTGGTGAGGGTGGGAGAGGTCATCACTTCGCGTTCCGGGTCAGGATGGTCGAGGAGTTCTGCGTGGTCGTATCGTCTCGGGTCGAGCTGGGCGGAGCATCCGTGTTCGCCATCGGGATGCTGCGCACCGCCGTGACGGCATCGTTCACGTCGAGCCCCTTCTTCTTCAGCGCGCGCGCCCGCTCGCCCGCTGAGCGCAGGCGCGGGTTGACGTACTCGTCGATGCCGAAGTTGATGAGCGACAGGGCGACGCCGATGATCGCGATGCAGAGCCCGGCGGGCACGTACCACCACCACAGGCGCGGGAACGCGCCGTTCTGCTGGGCCCAGAACAGGATCGTTCCCCAGTTGAGGTTGTTCACCGGGATCACCCCGATGAACGCGAGCGTCGTCAGGCCCAGGATCGCGGCGGTCACGGTGCCGACGAAGCTCGACGCGATGAGCGCCATGAGGTTCGGCAGCATCTCGACCGTGATGATCCGGCGCAGGGGCTCGCCGTTGGCGCGCGCCGCCTGGATGAAGTCGCGGTTGCGCAGCGACATCGTCTGCGCGCGCAGCACGCGCGCACCCCACGCCCAGCCGGTGAGGCCGAGCACCGCGGCGATGAGGATGATCGGCGGGTTGTCGAACTGCGAGGCGATGATGATGATCAGCGGGATGCCGGGGATCACCAGGAACACGTTCGTCAGCGCCGACAGCGACTCGCTCTTCCAGCCGCGCAGGTAGCCGGCGATGACGCCGATCGTGATCGCGATGACCGTGGCGATCGCGGCCGACAGGAAGCCGACCACGATGACGCCGCGGGTGCCGAAGATGATCTGGCTGAGCACGTCCTCGCCCATGTGCGTCGTGCCGAGCCAGTGCTCGAACGACGGCGGTTGGCGCAGCGCCGAGCGGTCTTTCTGGGTCGGGCCGTAGGGCGCGATCCAGTCGGCGAGGATCGCGATGAGCACGAAGATGCCGAGGATGATGAGCCCGGCGATCGACTTGCGGTTGCGGAACATCGCGAACGCCTGCGAGAGCTGCGACCAGAAGGTCTTGCGTGTATCGGTCATCTCAGGCCTCCGTCTGGCGGGTGCGCGGGTCGAGGTACGCGTAGACGACATCGGCGAGGATGTTGGCCGCGAGCACCGAGAGCGTGATCACCAGGAAGACGCCCTGCATGAGAGCGAAGTCCTTGGCGTTGGTGGCGTCGAGCAGCAGCTTGCCGAGGCCGGGGTAGCTGAAGACCATCTCCATGACGATCGTGCCGCCGACGATGAAGCCGATCGAGAGCGCGAAGCTCTGGATCTGCGGCAGCACCGCGTTGCGCGCGGCGTATGCCCACAGCACGCGCCGGTTCGGCATGCCCTTCGCCTGCGCGACGGTGATGTAGTCCTCGTCGAGCACGGTCAGCATCATGTTGCGCATGCCGAGCATCCATCCCCCGAGCGACGCGATGATGATCGTCATCGCGGGCAGCGTGCCGTGCATGATCACCTGGCCGATGAAGTCGAGGCTCCACTCGGGAGACTGGCCCTTGTCGTAGGCGTGCGACGACGGGAACCACTTCAGCGTCGACGAGAAGATCGCGATCGCGATGAGCCCCAGCCAGAAGTACGGGATCGTGTTGAAGAAGGTCGTGATCGGGATGAGCGCGTCGAGCCTGCTCCCCCGCTTCCAGCCGACGATCGCGCCACCGACGGTGCCGATGAGGAACGAGATGATCGTTGCGAGGCCCACCAGGCCCAGCGTCCACGGCAGGGCGGCGGCGAGCACCTCGCCCACCGGCCGCAGCCCGTGCAGCGTCGAGATGCCGAGGTCGCCGCGGAACAGCATCCCCCAGTACTCGATGTACTGCTGCCAGATCGACTTGTCGCTGTCGATGCCGAGAAGGATACGCAGCGACTCCGCCGCCTCCGGGCTGACGTTGCGGTTGCGCGCGAGGTACGAGCTGACCGCGTCGCCCTTCATGAAGCGCGGCAGGAAGAAGTTGATCGTGATCGCGGCCCAGAGGGTGAACAGGTAGAAGCCCGCGCGCCCGAGGAAGAAGCGCCAGGCGACCGGGCGTCGCCCGCGCTCGGCCGTCGTCGCGGTCGTGCCGACCTCGAGCGCGTCCTGCTGGATGAGGTCGTTGTCGTCGAGCTGGGGGAATGCGGTGCTCACAGCGCGCCTCCGTTCGCGGATGCCGAGGCGAAGTGCTTCTCGGGATCGGGGGATGCCGCGCGCAACTCGCGCGTGTAGGGGTCCTGCGGGTTCAGGATGACGTCGTCGGCGGTGCCGTACTCGACCACGCGCCCCTGGTTGAGCACCATGATCTCGTCGCTGAAGTGGCGCGCGGTGGCGAGGTCGTGCGTGATGTAGAGCACGCCGAGCCCCTCTTCGCGCTGGAGGTCGGCGAGCAGGGTGAGCACCCCGAGGCGGATCGAGACGTCGAGCATCGACACCGGTTCGTCGGCCACCAGGATCGACGGACGCGAGGCCAGCGCGCGGGCGATCGCGACGCGCTGGCGCTGGCCGCCCGACAGCTCGTGCGGGCGGCGATCGATCACGGCATCCGCATCGAGACGGACGCGCGCGAGCAGGCGCCGCACCTCGTCTTCGGTGTCCTTCTTCGGCACGACGTCGTCGAGGCGGATCGGCCGCTCGAGGTGGTAGCGGATCGAGTGGTACGGGTTGAGCGAGGCGAACGGATCCTGGAAGACCATGCGCAACTGCTGGCGGTACCGCCGCAGGCCCGTGCCGCGTCGCGGCACGGGTGCGCCGTCGAGCAGCACCCGACCGCTCGTGGGGGTCTCGAGCTGCGTGAGGATCTTCGCGATCGTCGACTTTCCGCTGCCCGACTGACCGACGAGGCCGAGCGTGCGCCCCGAGTCGAGGGTGAAGCTCACGTCGTCGAGAGCGGTGATCTGCCCGGCGCCGCGCACCGTGTAGGTCTTGGTGATGTTCTGGAACTCGAGGGTGGTCATCGCACCAGCACCCCTCTCTCCCCGGTGAGCCGGGGGAACGACGACAGCAGCGTGCGCGTGTACTCCTGCTGCGGCTGCCGCCAGATCTGCTCGGCGGTGGCGAGCTCGATGATCTCTCCCTCGCGCATGATCGCGATCCGGTCGCTGATCTCGAGCAGCAACGGCAGATCGTGAGTGATGAAGATCACCGAGAAGCCGAACTCGTGCCGCAGCTGCGAGATCTGCTTGAGTATCTCGCGCTGCACCAGAACGTCGAGCGCGGTGGTCGGCTCGTCCATCACCATCAGCTGCGGACGCAGCGCGAGCGCCATCGCGATCATCACGCGCTGGCGCATGCCGCCCGACAGCTCGTGCGGGAACGAGCGCACCCGCTGCCGCCCGACCTTCACGATCTCGAGCAGCTCCTCGGCCTCGGCCCGGCGCTGGCGGCGGTTCATGTCGGGGCGGTGGATCTCGAACACGTCCTCGAGCTGCGACCCGATCGTCGCCACCGGGTTCAGGGCGTTCATGGCGCCCTGGAACACCATCGACACCTTGTCCCAGCGGAAGCGCTGCATCGCATCGACGTCGAGGGAGTTGATGTCGACATCCACACCCGATGCGTCGTGGAACGTGACGTCGCCACCGGTGATCACGGCCGGCGCCCGCAAGAGACGCTGCACGCCGTACGCGAGCGTGGTCTTGCCGCATCCGCTCTCGCCGGCGAGACCGAGGATCTCGCCGCGCTGCAGTTCGAGGGTGACGTTCTTGACCGCCGCGACGGGCGGATCGACGTCGTACACGACCGAGAAGTCGCGCACGGTGAGGAGGGGGTCTGGCATGGGGGTTCCTTCGTGGGGCGTCCTTCGTCTCGTCGCTCCGCTCCTCGCTCAGGAACCGGTGCATGGCGACCGGTCCCTGAGCGAGCGGAGCGAGACGAAGGGCTACTTGGCGGGCTTCAGCTTCGTGAGGATCTGCACGATGTTCTGCTGCGTCGGGTCACCCGAGGCGTAGGGGTCCTCCTCCGACGGCCAGCCGACGTAGTTGCGCGTGTTGTACTCGCCCAGCAGCGGGTGCGCACCGAGCGGGATCGCCGGCACCTGCTCGACGAAGATCTTCTGCAGCGTGTCGAGCGATGCGGTGCGCTCCTCGTCGGAGGAGGCGTTCGCGTAGGTGTTCAGCGCCTCGGTCGCGGCGGGGTCCTCGAACCGGCCGAAGTTGAAGCCGGCGATGCCCTCCGGGGAGATCCAACGCGGGTCCATGGTCGAGGTGTACAGGCCGTAGGCCGTGCCGCTGTCCTCGAGCCAGTGGATGATCGCCGAGAACGTGCCGTTGTCGCGCGGGTCGGCCCAGCCGCCCCAGTCGGGCATGTCGATCTTGACCTCGGCGCCGATGGACTCCTTGACGTCTTCGGCGATGAGCTCCTGCGCGGTGTTCCAGTCGCTCCAGCCCGAGGGCACCGAGAGCGTGAACGAGACGGGCGTGCCGTCGGGGTCGACGAGCGCGTCGTCCTTCCACGTGTAGCCCGCGCCCTCCAACAGGTCGCGCGCCTTCTCGGCATCCACCTCGTAGTTCTGGCCCGCGAACTCGGGCTGGATCTCGTCCTCGAGGATCGACGACAGACCGGTCACCGACCACACGGGCTCGCTCGCGCCCTCGCGGGCGATGTCGACGTAGGCGTCACGGTCGATCACCCAGGCGAGCGCCTGACGGAACGCGGGGTCGTCGAACGGCTTCTCCTGCAGGTTCATGAACAGCGTCGCCGATCCCGTGGTCGGGGCGACGAAGAACTTGTTGTGCTCGGGGTCGGCCGAGAGGAACTGCTCCTCGATCTGCGGGATGAAGGCCTGCGCCCAGTCCGCCTCGCCCTGTGCGAGGGCGGTGGTCAGCGCGGTGTTGTCGCCGTACGAGACGTAGTGCAGCTCGGGCACGGCGAGGTCGCCGCCCCAGTAGTCGTCGCGGGCCTCGAGGGTGACCGACTCGGTCGACCAGTTCGAGAGGACGTAGGGGCCGGTGCCCACGAGGTCATCGCCCGTGACCGGGTCGGTGGCCGGCTCGTCGAGGTTCTCCCAGATGTGCTTCGGCACGATCGGCACGTGCAGCACGCGCGCCTGGTTGACGTACTTCGACTCTCCGAAGGTGAGGGTCACGGCGTCGCCGTCGACGGTCGCCCCCTCGAACTTCAGGCCGGCGGTGTCGAGCGCGGGGGTCGAGACGAGCTCGTAGGTGAAGACGATGTCGTCGGCGGTGAAGGGTTCGCCGTCGCTCCAGGTGACGCCCTCGCGCGGCACGACCGTGAGCTGCGTGTAGTCGTCGTTCCACTCGATGCTCTCGGCGAGCCACGGGGTGACGCCGCGGTCGCCGGTCTGGTTGACGAGCCCGAGGGTCTCGAAGATGACCTTGCCGTACCCGTACTTCGAGGCGGCGGAGTCGCCGACGTAGGGGTTGTTCGACTCGGTGGTGATCGCGCCGTCGGGCTTGGCGATCGTGAGGGCGGCGGAGCCGGCGCCGTCACCGGCATCCGATGATCCACCGGACGAGCATCCGGCGAGCGCGGTGGTGCCGAGCGCGGTGACCGCCGCGAGGGCGATCAAGGACCTTCTGAGCTTCATTGCTTCTCCTTGGGGGCACGGGTCATTGTGCTGCGTTGCCGTCGAGCGGTCGGTCGATCGACGGCGTCGTGATTTGCTTACTGGCGAGAAAGTAAGCTTTCGTGAGGTTACCTACTGGTGAGTAAGATGGCAAGCCTGAACACCAACGACGGGGGTCCCGTGAACGAGAGCAGCGAGAAGTCGCGGGTGCGCCCGGCGACCCGCGCCAAGCGCGAGCTGATCCTCCAGGCCGCCGTCGAGATCTTCGGCAACAAGGGATCGACCAACGGCACCCTCGCCGATGTCGCCGAACAGGTGGGCATGACCCACGCCGGCGTGCTCCACCACTTCGGCTCGAAGCAGAAGCTGCTGCTCGAAGTGCTCGCCTATCGCGACCAGACCGACGTGGCCGACCTCGCCGAGAAGCACATCCCGGACGGGCCGGAGCTGTTCCTGCACCTCGTGCGCACCGCGTTCGCCAACGAGCTGCGCCCCGGCATCGTGCAGGCGTACACCGTGCTCTCGTCGGAGTCGGTCACCGACCACCACCCCGGACGCGAGTACTTCGAGGAGCGCTACACGACCCTCCGCCGCGAGGTGACCGCCGCGTTCCACGAGCTCTGCGCGCAGGAGGGCGTCACCGCACCCGACACGATCGCCGCGGCATCCGCCAGCATCCTCGCCGTGATGGACGGCCTGCAGCTGCAGTGGCTGCTGCACCCCGACCTCATCGAGCTCGGCGAGACCAGCGCCTTCGCCATCCAGGCGATCGTCACCGCGGTGCTGCGCCCCGGCCCCGCCCTCGAGACCTACGTCGCGGGCGCCTGACCCGGGCGACCCCGTGCACTGATCGGTGCGAAACGCCGGTTCTGGAGGCTCACCCCCGACGTTCTGCACCGATCGGTGCACCAGGCGCGACCCGCTCGCCGCCGGATAGGCTCGGGCCATGACGATCGATCTCGAAGCGCTCTACGTCGACCTGCACCAGCACCCCGAACTCTCCTTCCAGGAGACCCGCACCGCCGGCATCGCCGCCGGCCACCTGCGCGACCTCGGACTCGAGGTGCACGAGGGCGTCGGGGTGACGGGCGTGGTCGGCATCCTGACCAACGGCGACGGCCCGGTCGTGTGGGTGCGCGCCGACATGGACGCACTGCCCGTGGGCGAGCAGACCGGCCTCGCCTACGCGAGCACCGCGACCGGCATCGACCCCGCCGGTAACACCGTGCCCGTCATGCACGCCTGCGGCCACGACATGCACGTGACCGCGATGATCGGTGCCGTCGAGAAGCTCGTCGCCGAGCGCGCCGAGTGGTCGGGCACGCTCGTCGTGCTCATCCAGCCCGCCGAGGAATATGGCGCCGGCTCCCGCGCGATGCTCGACGACGGGCTGCTCGACATCGCCCCGAAGCCCGACATCGTGCTCGGCCAGCACGTCACCCCGCTGCCCGCCGGCACGATCGGGGTGCGCCCCGGCACGCAGATGGCGGCATCCGACGGCCTCACCGTCACCCTGCACGGACGCGGCGGGCACGGCTCTCGCCCGCACTCCACGATCGACCCGATCGTGATGGCCGCGGCCACCGTCATGCGCCTGCAGACCATCGCCTCGCGCGAGGTCGACCCGCGCGATGTCGCCGTCGTGACCGTGGGCTCGATCCACGCCGGACTCAAGAACAACATCATCCCCGCCGAGGCGAAGCTCGAGCTCAGCCTGCGATACCCGAACGACGAGATGCGCGACCGCGTGCTCGCGAGCGTCGAGCGCATCGTGCGCGCCGAGGCCGCGGCATCCGGAGCCGAGCGCGAGCCCGAGATCCGCACCGACCACACCCTGCCGCCCACGATCAACGATGCGGATGCCACGGCCCGCGTCACCCGAGCGCTGCAGAGTGTTCTCGGGGAGGCATCCGTCGTCGATCCCGGCATGTTCACCGGCAGTGAGGACGTCTCCTGGTTCGCCCGCGACACCGGCGCGCCCCTCGTGTTCTGGTTCTGGGGCGGCGTCGACCCGGCGACGTTCGCGGCGGCGATGGCGGGCGGCACGCTCGACAAGGACATCCCCACCAACCACTCGCCGTACTTCGCGCCGGTCATCCACCCGACGATCGAGGTCGGGGTCACCGCGATGTCGGCCGCTGCGCGGGAGTTCCTGGGCTGAGGCGGCGGCGGGCCCGTGCACTAACTCAGGAAGAACCGGTCGGATTGCCCCTTCCAGCCCGTTTTCGGCGCGTTTCGGCGAGTTCTTCCTGAGTTAGGACCACCCGCCCCGCGCATAGCTCCGCGGAGAACCGCCCGCTCAGCCGCCGATCGCGTTCATCCCCCGGGCGGGCTGCAGGAACGACGGGTCGTCGATCGCATGGCCCGGCAGCTTTCCAAGAATGCAGGACCGCAGCAGATCGGCGATCTGATCGTCGCGCTGTCCGGGAACGGATGCTTCGCCCCGCAGCAGCGTCGTGAGGTCGTACTCGTCGTTCGAGAAGAGGCAGTTGCGCAGCTGCCCGTCGGCGGTGAGCCGCAGGCGGTCGCAGGCACCGCAGAACGGGGCGGTGACCGAGGCGATGACGCCCACCTCGTGGGGTCCTCCGTCGATGCGCCATTTCTCGGCGGGCGCTCCCCCGCGTCCGGGAACCGGCTCGAGCGACCACCGCTCACCGAGGGCTTCGAGGATCTCCTCGCGCGTGACCATCGTCGCGCGATCCCAGGTGTGCCCCGCGTCGAGCGGCATCTGCTCGATGAAGCGCAGCTGCGCGCCGACGCCCATCGCGAACGCCACGAGGTCGGCGAGCTGGTCGTCGTTGACGCCGCGCATGGCGACGGCGTTGAGCTTGAGCGGTCGCAGTTCGGATGCCGCGGCCGCCGCGATGCCCTCGAACACGTCGTCGAGCCGGTCGCGTCGGGTGAGGTCGGCGAAGCGCTGCCGGTCGATCGTGTCGATACTGATGTTCAGGCGCGTGAGACCCGCGTCGATGAGTGCGGGGAGCTTCTGGGCCAGGCTGATCCCGTTGGTCGTCATCGCGACCTCGACCGGGCCGTCCTCCCCCTGGATGCGCGAGATGCGCCGCACGACGTCGACGATGTCGGGCCGGAGGAGCGGCTCGCCACCGGTGAGACGGAACGTGCGGATGCCGAGGGCGGCGGCCACCTCGGCGACTTCGACGATCTCGTCGGTCGAGAGGATGCTGGTGCGTGCGAGCCACTCATTGCCCTGCTCGGGCATGCAGTAGGTGCAGCGCAGCGAGCAGCGGTCGGTGAGGGAGATGCGCAGGTCGCGGTGCACGCGGCCGTGGGTGTCGACGAGCCCGCGCGGGTCGACCGCCGCCCGCTCGCGAGACTCGGCAGCGGGCGGTCGGCGGCCGATCACGACCGGTACGGCCGTCATCGCTCCCCCTCGATCCCCGTCATCCTCCGAGAATAGCCGCTGGAATACCGGTCAGGGCGGGTGCGTCGGCGATCGACGGGGGATTGCCAGGGCCCGGCGGTCGGCCAGGCCGAACGGATGCCGCCGCCGGATCAGTCGACGGCCACGAACCGCACGGCAGCCGGATCGACGCTCACCCGCACCGTGCTCCCGACCGCGAGCCCCCCGGCATCCGCCAGCGGCACGTCGACGACCCCGAGGCCGGTCCGCACGCGCACTCCGGTGAGCGTCTGCTCCAGATCCGTCACGGTGACCGTCCAGGTGTCGACGGCCGCCGCCTCTTCCCCGACCAGCCGCGCATCCTCCGGGCGGAACACGGCGGCCAACGGGGCCCCGTCGACCGCGGCGAGCGCCCGCGACGCGGCATCCGCACTCGCGAGTCGCACCTCGCCGGCCACCCAGTCCGCTCCGTCCGCGCCGCCGACCAGGCGATTCACCCCGCCGATGCTGGCGACGAAGTCCGATGCCGGCTCGCCGAGCACCTCACGCACCGGTCCGCTCTGCGTGACCCGCCCCGCCTCGATGACGAGCAGCCGGTCGGCGAGCGCCACCGCATCGGCGGCATCGTGGGTGACGGCGACGGTCGTGACGCCGGCGAGCTGCGCGCGCAGCATTCGGCGGATGCCGGCCGCCGTGTCGGGGTCGAGGGCGACGAGCGGTTCATCGAGCAACACGGCCTGCGGCGAGGCGGCGAGCGCGCGGGCGACGGCGACGCGCTGGCTCTCGCCGCCCGACAGCTCGTGCGGCATCCGATCGCCGGCGCCGGGGAGGCCGACGCGTTCCAGCCAGGCATCGGCGGATGCCCGGGCCTGGCGAGCCGCGACGCCGGCCGACCGCGGGCCGAAGGCGACGTTCTCGCGCACGGAGAGGTGCGGGAAGAGGCGGGCGTCCTGTCCGAGCAGCACGATTCCGCGGTGCATGGGGGCGACCTGCACGCGGGGCGCGGCGGTGCGGTCGACGACCTGCTCGCCGATGGAGATCTCGCCGCCGCCGAGTGGCACGAGCCCGGCGAGCGCCTGCAGCAGCGTCGACTTCCCTGCGCCGCTCGGGCCCATCACCGCGACCGTCTCACCGGCGGCCACGGCGAGGGCGACGTCGACCGCGAAGTGCTCGCGCTCGACGATCACATGCGCCCGCAGCGCCGTCATCGCGCCGCTCCCGGCCGCCAGCCCCGCACGAGCAGGAGCACCGCGATCGCGGTCGCGAGCAGCAGCAGCGCGAGGGCCACCGCCGCACCCTGCGAGACGCCCGCACCGTTGAACGCGGTGTAGATCGCCAGCGGCATGGTCTGCGTGACCCCCGGCCGGTTGCCCGCGAAGAGCGCGGTCGCCCCGAACTCGCCGATCGCCCGGGCGAAGCACAGCACGACGCCCGCGACGATGCCGGGAGCCGCGAGGGGGAGGGTGATCCGGCGCAGGATCGTCCAGCGTCCGGCACCGAGGGCGGCGGCGGTGCGTTCGTGATCGACTCCGGCAGCGCGCACGGCTCCCTCGACGGCGAGCACGAGGAACGGCAGGGCGACGAACGACTGCGCCAGCACGACCGCGGGAGTGCTGAACGACAGGCCGAGCCCGCCGAGCCACCCCGCGCGCCCGAAGAGGTAGAGGAGCGCGACACCGCCGACCATCGGCGGCAGCACGAGGGGCACGGTCACCACGGCGCGCAGCACCGCCGCGACGCGGGGGCCGGAGCGCGCGATGAGCAGGGCGAGCGGCACACCGACGACGATGCAGAGCAGCGTGGCGACGAGTCCCGTGCCGAGCGAGAGAACGAGTGCGGAGCGAGCGGCATCCGAGGTCACGTCGTCGAGGAACGTCGCCCACTCGACCCGCGAGATCAGCGCGATCAGCGGTAGCAGCAGGAAGACGAGCCCGATCGTCGCGGGGATCGCGAGTGCGCGCGGGGCGTACCCCGGCACGCGGGCGGTGCTCACGGCTTCCCGAATCCGAACTCCGCGAGGATGGCCTGTCCGGCATCCGACAGCACGAAGGCGACGAAGGCCTGCGCGGCATCCGGGTTCGGGGCGTCCGCGAGGGCGGCGATCGGATAGTGGTTCACGACGTCGTCGGCGTTCTCGGGCACGACGCCCTCGACGTCGTCACGGCCGATCACATCGGTGGCGTAGACGAGGCCGGCGTCGGCCTCGCCGGTCTCGACCTTCGTGAGCACCGCGGTGACGTTCTGCTCGAGGCTCGCGGCCTCGATCGTGACGCCGGCCGCATCGAGGAGCTTCGCGGATGCCGCACCGCACGGCACCTCGGCCGCGCACAGCACCGTCGTCGCATCGGCGAGATCGGCGAGGTCGGCGATGCCCTTCGGATTGCCGGCGGGAACGGCGATCACGAGGGTGTTCGAGGCGAACAGCTCCGGATCGACGGCGGCATCTCCGGCCTTGTCCATGTTGGCCTCGTCGGCCGAGGCGAACACGTCGGCCGGGGCGCCTTCGAGGATCTGCGTCACGAGGGTGGAGGAGCCGTCGTACACCGGCACCACGGTCACGTCGGGGTGCTCGGCCGTGAACGCCGTGGCGATCTCGTCGAAAGCGCCCGCCAGCGAGGCCGCGGCGTAGACGGAGACCTCACCGTCGAGCGTGTCGGCCGCGGCTTCCGTCGACGATGGGGCGGGCGCCGCGTTCGCGCACCCCGCGAGCGCGAGTGCGAGCGCGGCGATGCCGACGGCGGTGGAGCGGCGCAGAGAGCGGTGCATGGTCAACCCTTCGGGACTTCGATGACGACCTGGGTCGCTTTGGCGGAGGCGGTGGCGAGCGAGCCGATCTCGAGCCGCAGGTCGCGCGCGGCCTCGGCCGACATGAGCGAGACGACCCGGTGGGGCCCGGCCTGGATGTCGATCTGCGCCATCAGCCCCTCGATCTGCACGCGCGTGACGATGCCGACGAAGCGGTTGCGGGCGCTCGAGAGGGAGTCGCTCTGCGCGGTCGCCTCGTCGGCGAGCTCGAGCGCGCGGGCGGCGAGGGCATCGCCGGGGATCTCGGCGGGCGTGGAGTCGGTCACGGGCAGCAGACCCTGATCGACCCAGCGGCGCACCGTATCGTCGCTGACCCCGAGAAGCTGGGCGGCTCGTGCGATCCGATACGTCTGCATAGACACGAATCTACCGCACATGCGGAGATTCCGAACCCAGGATTCCGCACAAACGGAGTATAGATCTTTCGCCCGCAACCGATCTCTCCGTGAGGGGTCACAACACGCCGGATGCGGGCCACGTGTCGCGGCGTGTCTTGACCCCTCATGGGCCTCCGGAACGGCGAGCGCACGGCATACCCTGAACCCATGGACCCGCTCGTCGCCCCCGCACCGGCCCTCGACCCGACCGAGCTCGTGCGCACCGCGCGTCACGCCGTGCTCGGCGGTATCGGCGAAGAGGGGCAGCGTCGCCTCAACGCCGCGCACGTCGCGGTCGTCGGCGCCGGCGGCCTCGGCTCGCCCGCCCTGCTCGCGCTGGCCGCGGCCGGCATCGGCACCCTCACCGTGATCGACGACGACGTGGTCGAACTCACGAACCTGCAGCGCCAGCTCGCCCACCGCGTCGACGACATCGGCACCCCCAAGACCGCCTCTGCGGCGCGCGCGATCACGGCTCTCGCCCCGCAGACCTCCGTCGTGCAGAGCTCCGAGCGCCTCTCCCCCGACAACGCCGAGAGGCTGCTCGCGGGCGCCGACATCGTCGTCGACACGAGCGACTCCTTCGAGACGCGGCGGGCCGTCGCCGCGGCATCCGAAGTCCTGGGCGTTCCCCTCGTCTGGGGCGCCGTGCAGGAATGGCACGCTCAGGTGACGGTGTTCTGGTCGGACCCACCCGCATCGGATGCCGTCGTGCTGGCCGACCTCTTCCCGATCGGCACCGAGGGCGAACCGCCCAGCTGCGCGCAGGTCGGCGTGCTCGGCGCGCTGTGCGTGCAGGTCGGCGGGATGCTGGCGAGCGAGGTCGTGAAGCTCGTCACGGGTGCCGGCGACCCGCTGCTGGGTCGCCTGGCCGTGATCGACGCCCTCTCGGCGCGGCAGCACGAGGTCGCGATCCGCCCCGCGGGCCCGGCCCGCGTCGCGACGGAGGTCACGGCGTGAGCGCCGCACCCGGGGGCCGCCGCACGGTCGAGGAGCAGCTCGCGCGCGTGCTCGACGCGGTGCGTCCGTTGCCGTCCGAGACCCGCGCGATCCGCGACGCCTCCGCCCGCGCCCTCGCCGCCGATGCGACCGCCGCGCACGACATCCCGCTCTTCGACAACTCCGCGATGGACGGCTTCGCCGTGCGGTACGCGGATGTCGCGACGGCATCCGCCGATGCCCCCGTCACCCTGCGCGTCGTCGCCGATCTGCCGGCCGGGGTCTCGGACGACCCGGCGCTCGCCCCCGGCGAGGCTGCCCGCATCATGACCGGTTCGCCGGCGCCGACCGACGCCGACGCGATCGTCCCCTTCGAAGACACCGCGGGCGGTCTCGCCGACTCTCTCGGCGAGGTGCGGGTGCTGCGCGCGCCGGCGAAGGCGGGCGTGTTCGTGCGCCGCCGGGGAGCCGATCTCGTCACGGGCGACCCCGTCGTGCGCGCCGGCGAACGGCTCGGCGCGTTCCAGATCGCCGCGGCCGTCGCCGCCGGGATCGCCGAGGTCGCCGTGCGCCGCGCGCCGCGCGTGGCGGTCGTGTCGACCGGCAGCGAGCTGCTCGCCCCCGGCGATGCCGTCGTGCGGGGGCGCATCCCCGATTCGAACGGCCCGCTCCTCGAACAGTTGGTCGGTGGGGCGGATGCCGAGGTGGTACTGGTCGCCCGCGTGGCCGACGAGGCGGATGCCGTGCGCGCGGTCACGGCCGACGCGGTGGCCCTCGGTGCCGACGTGATCGTGTTCACGGGCGGTGTGAGCGCCGGGGCCTACGAGCCCGTGCGCGGGGCGTTCGACGGCGGCGGCGAGGTCGAGTTCGCGAGCGTGTCGATGCAGCCCGGCAAGCCGCAGGCGTTCGGCGTGCTCGATTCCGGCACGCTCGTCTTCGGCCTGCCCGGCAACCCGGTGAGCGTCGCGGTGTCGTTCGAGGTGTTCGTGCGGCCGGCGCTGCTGGCGATGCAGGGGCGGGCCGCGATCCATCGGCCGCTCGCATCGCTGACCGCGGATGCCGCGTGGACCACGCCTCCGGGCCGACGCCAGTACCTTCCGGCCGTCGTCGACCTCGTCGCCGGCACCGTGCGTCCCGCGACCGCGGGAGGCTCCGGCTCGCACCTGGCGGGAGGACTCGCACGGGCGCAGGCGTTCGCGATCGTTCCGGCCGAGGTGGAAGCCGTCGCCGTCGGCGATCGGATCGATGTCATGCTGGTGGAATGAGCTTCACCCACCTGGATGCCGCCGGTCACGCGCACATGGTCGACGTCACTCTCAAGCAGCCGACCGTCCGCACCGCCACCGCCCGGGGGTTCGTGCGCTGCAGCACCGACGTGGTCGCCGCTCTGCGTGACGGCACCACCCCGAAGGGCGACGTCATCGCCGTCGCCCGCATCGCCGGTATCCAGGCCGCGAAGTCGACGGCATCCCTGCTGCCCCTCGCCCACGTGATCGGCGTGCACCGAGCGAGCGTCGACCTCGAGATCGTCGACGACGGCGTGCAGATCGAAGCCACCGTCGGCACCGCCGACCGCACCGGCGTCGAGATGGAAGCGCTCACCGCCGTCTCGGTCACGGCGCTCGCGGTCGTCGACATGGTCAAGGGACTCGACCGCTCGGTCGTGATCGAAGACGTGCGCATCACCGCCAAGTCGGGTGGGCGCTCGGGCGACTGGGTGCGACCCGGCGAGTCCGAACCCGGCGAGGCATCCGCATGACCCGCGTGCGCTACTTCGCCGCCGCCGCCGAAGCCGCGGGGACGGATGCCGAGGAGCGCACCGAGCCCACGTTGGACGGGCTCCGCGCCGCGGTCGTCGCCGATCACCCGGCACTCGCCGACATCCTGCCGCGCTGCGCCGTGATGGTCGACGGCGTGCGCAGCGATGACGATCGCTCTCTCGACGGGGTCGAGCTCATCGACGTGCTCCCGCCCTTCGCGGGCGGCTGATCGATACTCTCGCGTGGCGATGCGGGCGTGTGGACGGCGAGAGACACACCGTGACGGGCGAGATCCCCGATGGGCTACGGTCGTGCCCGGAGGACGGGATGATCGTGATTGCCGGCAAGTCTCCAGAGGTGTCGGTTCTTCCTCGCGATCCCCAGAAGACGTCGATCGGAGAGTACGACTTTCAGGGATTCGAGCAGCGCGACGGAACCGTATCCTTCACGGTCACCTGTCCGTGACCCTCGCCGCTTCTCGAGACTCGGTGGCGAGAAGCGGAACTCACCTGCACGGAATCCGAATCAGAATCCGGTCCGGGGTGTCACCCGATCGCTAAGGGGTGACGTCGTTCACACCAGGGCAGATGTCGCCGAGTTCAGCGAGTGCAGTGGTGGTGGCCTCATCGGCGGCTGCGATGTCGGCGGTCAGAGTTCCATCCGCCCACGTGTCGGGATCCTCGTGAGCTCTCTCCCAGATCGGGATGAACCGTGCAGCGGCGTCACGCACGGCGAGGACGGCGTCTTTCACCTCGGTGTCATCGAGCTTCGCCGCAACGGCGGCCAGCTTCTCATCGGCCCCAGTGTGGAACGAGAGCATCGTGGACGGGCCGTAGGTGGTGAGGCCATCTGCACTCTCAGCGAGCTGGGCGGTGTACTCCGGGAGCTCGTCGACGACGATCTGGCAGGACGCCTCTCTCTGGGAAGCGTCGGATTCGTCTGCCGTCTCAGCCGTCGTGTCGACGCACCCGGCGAGCGGAAGTATGGCCAGCAGAGCGACGCTGGCGAAAACGCGGGTCTTCATGATGTCCATCCTTACGAGGGCTGGTGGAGGTCAGCCGCCGATACCCTTCCACGACGAGGTGCCGTCGGACTCGTGCTGGCGCTTCCACACCGGAAGGTCGCGCTTGATCGCCTCGATGATCTCGCGGCATACGGCGAAGGCCTCGGCCCGGTGCGCGGATGCCACCGCGATCACGACGGCGGCGTCCCCCACGGCCAGCTGACCGATGCGGTGGCTGACCGCGACGAGTGCGCCGGTGCCGCCCTCGGCCCCGCCCTCGGCCTCCGCGGCGATACGCCGCAGGGTGACGGTGGCGTCGGGGTGGGCGCTGTACTCGAGTCCGATCACCGGGGTGTCGGCATCCGGGTCGTTGTCGCGCACGCGCCCGACGAAGGTCGTCACCGCGCCGAGCCGCGGGTCGTCGACCGCGGCGAGGTGCGCGTCGAGGTCGAGCGGGTGCTCGACGATCGCGGCGATGCGGACGTCGTTCATCCGTGGTCACCGCCGGCGAGCTGGTCGACGATGTGCGCGGCGACGGTGAGCACGATCGGGATGCCGGACGAGACGGCGTTCGTGGAGCCGGGCAGGTTCACCACGAGCGCGCCGAACGGGTCGACGACGCCGGCGAGGCCCCGCGACAGCACCGACTTCGGGGTGTCGGCGAGACCGTGACGACGCAGCTCCTCGGCGAGCCCGGGAAGCTCGCGCGTGATCACCGGACGGGTGCCCTCGGGCGTCTCGTCGCGCGGAGCGATCCCCGTGCCGCCGGTCGTGACGATGAGCTTCACACCGCGGGCCAGCGCGCGACGTAGAGCGTCGGAGACGGAGTCGGCGCCATCGGCGACGATCTCGGCATCCGGGCAGTGCCATCCCGCTTCGCGGAGCAGCCCGACGGCGATGGGGCCGCCGCGATCCTCGCGCTCTCCCGCGAACGATCGGTCGGACACGGTGATCACACAGGCGGAGGGCGAGGTCATGCGTCCACCCTAGGACGCGCCGGGGCCACCCGCACCGATCAGTTGACCCGCACGAGCGAGCGCTGCCAGCCCGATGAGCCGTTCGGCGCGATCGGCGCGCGCTCCTCGATCTGCGTGTCGCCGTTCTTGTTGATCGCCCGCACCGCCACGTAGTGGGTGCCCGGGGTCGCATCCCATTCCATGAACCACTGCACCCAGGTGTCGTCGTTGATGGCCTTCGATAGCGTCACCGGGGTCCATTCGCCGTTGTCGATGCTGACCTCGACCCGGTCGATGCCCACCGACTGCGCCCAGGCGACCCCGGCGATCGGAATGCGTCCGGCCTCGACCGCCTCGCCGAGCTTCGGGGTGTCGACGCGCGACGAGAACTTGATCGGCGCCTCGGCGCTGTACCCGCGCGGGGTCCAGTAGGCCTCGTCGTCGGCGAAAGTGGTGACCTTGAGCTCGGTGAGCCACTTCGTCGCCGAGACGTAGCCGTAGAGGCCCGGCACGACCATGCGCACCGGGAACCCGTGCTCGAGCGGCAGCGGCTCGCCGTTCATCGCCACCGCGAGGATCGCATCGAGGTTGTCGTCGGTCAGCGACGCCAACGGCGTGCTGGCGGTGTAGCCGTCGACGCTGCGCGAGAGAACCATGTCGGCACCGGACTTCACGCCGGCTTTCGCGAGCACGTCGCGGATCGGCACGCCGAGCCACTTCGCGTTACCGACGAGTTCGCCGCCGACCTCGTTCGACACGCAGGTCAGGGTGATGACGTACTCGTCGAGCCCCATGTCGAGCAGATCCTGGAAGCTCATCTCGACCCGCTCGTCGACCATTCCGTCGATCACGAGGCGCCAGGTGTCGGGGTCGATGGTCGGAACGGTGAGCGCCGTGTCGACCCGGTAGAAGTCCTCGTTCGGGGTGAAGAGCGGACTGATCCCCGGCACGTCGAGCTCGGCGCCGTCGGGAATGGTGACGGTGCTGTTGGGGGTGGGGAGCTTCAACGCCTTGCGGATGCTCTCCACCGACGAGACCGTCATGCTCACCGCGCGTGATGCCACCCCGACGACGACGGCCGAGATGCCGGCGATCGCGGCGAGGCCGAAGAATCCGCGACGGCTGACGCCGACCTTCGTGTCGGCGGTGGCGAGGTCGGTGGGAGACGGCTTGGTGATCGGGGGCGTCGACGGGTCGACGGCGGGCTTCTTCGCCGCGGCCGGGGCCAGCGCGGCCTCGCGCCAGCGGCGCAGCCGGCGGATCAGCAGCACGAGGATGACGGCACCCGCGACCGTGCCGAGCACGGGAGGCAGGAAGGCCAGGGGCGTCACCCCGGCGCGCGTCACGATCGCCGCGGTCGACAGCACGCCGGCGATGCCGAGTGCGATCACACCGAGCGGGGCGCGCACGAGCTGCAGGATGCCGGCGATCGCCGAGGCGATGACCACCGCCAGTCCGAGACCGGCGAGCAGGGCGATCTTGTCGTATTCGCCGAAGGTCGCGATCGCGAACTCCTTGAACGGCTGCGGCACTATGTCGATGACGAACCCGCCGACGGCCAGCACCGGGCTCGCCGCGCGGGCGACGAGCAGGGCGAACAGCTCGGCGACGGCGAGGAACACCGCGCCGCTGATCAGGCCGGCCAGCGCCGCCCACGCGATGAACCGCTTTCCACTACGCCGATCGGCCATGATGCCCTCCTCGTCCACCGGTGACGGTGCTCCCCGGTTCTTCGGAGCGGACGACCGATCGGATGGCGCCGAGGCTACACCTCGACGATGCGCGGCGGGGGAGGCGGGGCGAGCTGGCGCTTCGGCACCCCGTGCGCCTCGCGGTGCAGCCGCTCCATCCGGGTGTCGAGTTCGGCGGCGGCCTCGGCCGCATCGCTCAGGCTGTCGACGAGATGCGAAGGCACCTGGTTCGAGAACTTGTAGTAGATCTTGTGCTCGAGGCTGGCCCAGAAGTCCATTGCGATCGTGCGGAACTGCACCTCGACCGGCACCGACAGCGCACCGGTCGAGAGGAACACCGGCACCTCGATGATCGCGTGCAGGCTCTTGTAGCCGTTGGGCTTGGGCGTGGCGATGTAGTCCTTCACGACCCGCACGGTGATGTCGTCCTGCGCGGTGAGCAGATCGAACAGCCGGTAGACGTCGGCGACGAAGCTGCACGTCACGCGGACGCCCGCGATGTCGGTGATCTCGGAGCGGATGAGCTCGAAGTCGGGCTCGTCGATGCCCTTGCGCGCGAGCTTCTCGACGATGCTGTCGGGAGACTTCAGCCGGCTCTTGACGTGCTCGATCGGGTTGTACGCGTGGTCGTGAGTGAACTCGTCGCGCAGGATCGAGATCTTCGTCTCGACTTCGCGCATACCGAACTCGTACTCGCGCAGGAACCGCTGGAACTGGTCCCGCAGGGCCTTGGTCTCCTGGATCGAGATCTCATCGACGGGGAGGGTGGTCATGATCTCGACGTTATCCACCCGTGATCGGAAACGGCTGTGCATCCGTCCGTCCGCCCCGTGAGGATTTCGTGAGGGCGCCCGCCCGGGCCGTAGGGATTCCGTGAGGATGCCGTCAGGATGCCGTTCGGCAGGAGTAGTGTCGCCGGACGTGTCGGAAGAATTCAGAGAGGGCGGCGATGCGCCGGCGGTCAAGCGCATCCTCATCGGCGAACCCCTGACGAGCGCCCAGGTCGACGACCAGTTGCTGCCGAAGCGCATGGCCCTGCCGATCTTCGCGTCGGATGCCCTCAGCTCGGTCGCCTACGCCCCGCAGGAACTCGTGATGATCCTGCTGATCGGCGGGCTCACGTTCCTCTCCTTCACCCCGCTCGTCGCGGTGGCGGTCGTGGTGCTGCTGATCGTGGTCGTGCTCAGTTACCGCCAGCTCATCAAGGCGTATCCCTCGGGCGGCGGCGACTACGAGGTCGCCTCGAAGAACCTGGGCGAGATCCCCGGCGTGATCGTGGCGGCCGCCCTGCTCGTCGACTACGTGCTGACGGTCGCGGTGTCGGTCGCCTCCGGTGTCGACAACATCATCTCGGCGCTGCCCGGCCTCGACCCGTTCCGCGTGGAGCTGGCGGTCGGGTTCGTGATCCTCATCATCATCGTGAACCTGCGCGGAGTGCGCGAGGCATCCCTCGTCTTCGCGATCCCCACCTACGTCTTCATCGGCTCGGTCGGGTTGATGATCGTGACCGGACTGGTGCGCACGTTCCTCGGCGATGCGCCGGTCGCCTCCAGTGCCGACTTCTCGGTGCAGGCCGAGAACCTCAGCCAGGCCGCGGTGATCCTGCTGATCCTGCGCGCCTTCTCGAGCGGATGCTCCGCCCTCACCGGCGTCGAGGCCGTGTCGAACGGAGTGCCCGCCTTCCGCGCGCCGAAGGTGCGCAACGCGCAGTCCACCCTGGTGCTCATGGGCACGATCGCCATCTGCCTGTTCTCCGGCCTCACCGCCCTCGCGCTCATCACCGGCGTGCACTACGCCGAGAACCCCTGCGATCTCATCGGGTTCGACTGCACGAACCCGCAACCCAGCCTCATGGCGCAGATCGCTTCCGCGACGTTCGGCGGTGGAAGCATCCTGTTCTTCGTCGTGCAGGCCGCCACCGCGTGCGTGCTGCTCCTCGCGGCCAACACCGCGTTCAACGGATTCCCGCTGCTGGGCGCCGTGCTCGCCCGCGACGGCTACGCTCCGAAGTCGCTCAACACCCGCGGCGACCGCCTGGTGTTCTCGAACGGCATGATCCTGCTGGGCATCGCCGCGATCGTCGTGCTCGTGGTGTTCCAGGCGAAGCTGACGACGCTGATCCAGCTGTACATCATCGGCGTGTTCGTGTCGTTCTCGCTCGGCCAGATCGGCATGGTGCGGCACTGGCGGCGCGTGCTGCGCGGGCACGGTGCGGCCTCTCACGACGGGGCCGCGGCATCCGATCGCCGATCCGCCCGCGTGGGCCTGGTGATCAACTCCGCCGGCGCGACGCTCACCGTGCTGGTGCTCCTGATCGTCACGATCACGAAGTTCACGCACGGCGCGTACCTGGTGTTCTTCGCCATCCCGATCCTCGCGTTCCTCATGCTCGGCGTGAAGCGGTACTACCGCGACGTCGACCACGAGATCGCGATCGACGACACGACGCGGTTCGGGGCATCCGGCGACGTCGCCATCGTGCTCGTCAACCACCTGCAGAAGCCGGTCATGAAGGCCATCGACTACGCGATCGCCGCGAAGCACGACAAGACCCTGGCCGTGCACGTGGCCGTCTCGGCGGATGCCGCCGCCGCCGTGCAGAAGGACTGGAAAGACCACCTCGTGCCGATCCCGCTTGTGATCGTCGAGTCGCCGTACCGGTCGTTCGCGCAGCCGGTCACGCAGTTCATCACGCAGTACCGCGAGAAGCACGGCTCGTCGGTGGTGACCGTCTACCTGCCGCAGTACATCGTCGGGCACTGGTGGGAATCGTTCCTGCACAACCGCCGCGCCCGCCGTCTCGCGAACCAGCTCATGCTGGTGCACGGCGTCTCGATCACGCTCGTGCCGTGGCTGCTCGACTCGTCGGAGCTCATCTACGGACGCCGCTCGCGCCCGCTGCCCGGGCAGGAGCGAGCCGGTCGCCCGGTCGCCCCGGTGGTCGTCTCGGGTCGCCGTGCCCACCGACCGGAGGGTCCGCCGCAGGAGTAGGTCGCGTCTCTTCGGAGGCGGAGCTCTCGGCGTTGGGCGGAGTTCTCGCCGTTGGGCGGAAGAATCGGACGAGAACATCCGCCTGACAGGGAGTTCTCCGCCCATCGACGTGCGACTCACGCCACCAGCAGCAGCGCCAGTACCGCCACCGCGACGGTCGGGATCGCCGCGATCGCACCCCACATCATGAACCGGCCCCAGCGGATCTCGACGCCGAGAGCGGTGATCCGGTGGTGCCACAGCAGGGTCGCGAGCGATGCCCACGGCGTGATGAGCGGACCGAGGTTCACTCCGATCAGCAGTGCCATGAGCGCGACGGGGTCGCCGGCCGCGGGCTCGAGCACGAGATAGGCCGGCAGGTTGTTGATCGCGTTGGCGCTGACCGCGCCGAGAGCGGCGAGACGGAAGAGGTCGCCAGGACCGTCGCCGGCGATCGGGGTCGTCAGGAAGTCCAGGATGCCGCGGGCGTGGAGCGTCTCGACGATCACGAACAGGGCCCCCGCGAGCGCGAGCGCCTGCCAGGGTACGAGACCGAGCCGCAGCGCACGGCGCCGACGCACGGCGAACAGCACGATCAGCGCGAGGGCGGCGACGGATGCCGGGATCCACACGTCGTGCGTGAGGGCGAGCAGCGGCATGAGCACGACCAGGATGCCGGTGGCCGACCAGAAGAGCACGGGATCGGCCGAGCGGCGCGGCGGCGGCACCTCGTAGGCCGAGAACAGAGTGCGCCGATGCACGAGGGTGAGGATCGCCACCGGGATCAGGATGCCGACGAGGGTGGGCGCCCAGCTCAGCGCGAAGAACGCCCCCGGACCGCCCATCTGCGACGCCGCGAGCAGGTTGGTGAGGTTCGACACCGGCAGAGCCAGCGATGCAGTGTTCGCGAGCCACACGGTCGCCAGCGCGAAGGGGATCGGCGGCACCCCGATGCTCTGCGCCAGCACCACCACCACGGGCGTGACGATCACGGCGGTCGTGTCGAGCGAGAGGAACACCGTGCTCACCACGGCGAGCGCGATCACGAGCCCCCAGAGCAACAGAACCCGGCCGCGACCCCAGCGGGCGAGGCGCTGGGCGACCACGTCGAACACGGCGGCGTCGCGGGCGAGCTCGGCGACGATCGTGATCGCGACCACGAACCCGAGAACGGGCGCGATCCTCTCGCCGAGCGCCCCGGCATCCGCCCCCGGCAGGATGCCGGTGAGGACGCACACGACCGCGACCGCGACGAGCCCGCCGACGATCCACGTTCCGGCCCCGAGTCGCCGCGTCTTGTCTCCCACCTCGTGAGCATAGATCTCCCGAGCCCCGGAGGAGCGGATGCCGTGAGCAAGGCGCATGCATCGGCGCGAGCACCGTACGGGAACCGTGAGGATCGTCGAATGCCCGGCGCCCGCGGAGTTGTATCGGTGACGTGCTCGACATCCTCTACCTCGCGCTGACTCTCGCGCTGTTCGCCCTCGTCTCGTTCGCCGCGAAGGGGGTGGAGAAGCTGTGATCGTCTTCGAGATCATCGCCGCGGCCCTCGCCGCCGCGGCCGTCGTCTACCTCGTGATCGCCCTCGTCGCGGCGGAGCGCATCTGATGGGCGCCGAGATCTGGTTCGGCGTGCTGCAGGCCGCCGTCCTCATCGTCGCCCTCGTGCTGCTCTACCGCCCGGTCGGCGACTACATCGCGCACGTCTTCACGAGCCCGCGCGACGCCCGCGTCGAGCGCGGCGTGTACCGCGTGATCGGCGTCGACCCGGCATCCGAGCAGACCTGGCGGGCCTACGCCCGCAGTGTGCTGGCGTTCTCGGTCGTGGGTCTGCTGCTCGTCTACGGACTGCAGCGGCTGCAGGCGTTCCTGCCCGAGTCGCTCGGCCTGCCCGCCGTGCCCGAGGGCCTGGCGTTCAACACCGCGGCGTCGTTCGTGGCCAACACCAACTGGCAGTCGTACTCGCCCGAGCAGACCATGGGCTACACCGTGCAGCTCGCAGGTCTCACGGTGCAGAACTTCGTGTCGGCGGCGGTGGGCCTCGCGGTCGCGGTCGCGCTGATCCGCGGCATCGCCCGCCGCGGCTCGACCACGATCGGCAACTTCTGGGTCGACCTCATCCGCGGACTCGGACGCCTGCTGCTGCCGATCTCGATCCTCGCGGCGCTCGCCCTGCTCGCGGGCGGTGTCGTGCAGAACTTCGCCGGCTTCACCGACATCACCACGGTCGCGGGGAACCCGCAGACGATTCCGGGCGGACCCGTCGCCTCGCAGGAGGCCATCAAGCTGCTCGGCACGAACGGCGGCGGCTTCTTCAACGCCAACTCCGCGCACCCCTTCGAGAACCCCACCGGGTTCACCAACCTGCTGCAGATCCTGCTGATCCTCGCGATCCCGTTCGCGCTCCCCCGCACGTTCGGCCGCATGGTGGGCGACCACCGTCAGGGCTACGCGATCGCCGCCGTGATGGGCACGATCTTCCTCGTCTCGACGTTCGCGCTCTCGGCCCTCGAACTCGCCGGCCGCGGCACCGCCCCCGAGCTCGCCGGAGCCGCGATGGAGGGCAAGGAGGTGCGCTTCGGCATCCTGGGCTCGACCCTGTTCGGCAGCGCGAGCACCCTCACCTCCACCGGTGCGGTCAACTCGATGCACGACTCGTACACGGCGCTCGGCGGCATGATGCCGATGCTCAACATGATGCTCGGCGAGGTCGCCCCCGGTGGCGTCGGATCGGGTCTGTACGGAATGCTCGTCCTCGCGATCCTCGCCGTCTTCGTCGGCGGGCTGCTCGTGGGCCGCACGCCCGAGTACCTCGGCAAGCGCATCGGCCCGAAGGAGATCAAGCTCGCGAGCCTGTACATCCTCGTCACGCCGACCCTCGTCCTCCTCGGCACGGCGCTGAGCTTCGCGATCCCCGGCATCCGGGCGGACGTCGAGGCCACCAGCATCCTGAACCCCGGTGTGCACGGCATGAGCGAGGTGCTCTACGCGTTCACCTCGGCGGCGAACAACAACGGCTCGGCGTTCGCCGGTCTCACCGCCAACACCCCGTGGTTCAACACCGCACTCGGCGTGGCGATGCTGCTCGGGCGCTTCCTGCCGATCGTTCTCGTGCTCGCCCTGGCAGGTTCCTTCGCCGCGCAGGAGAAGGTGCCCGAGACCGTCGGCACCCTGCCCACCCACCGGCCGCAGTTCGTCGGCCTGCTCCTCGCCGTGACGGTCATCGTCACCGCGCTCACCTACTTCCCGGTGCTCACCCTGGGCCCGCTCGCCGAAGGACTCGTCTGACCATGACACTCATCACCACTCGAGAAGCGGATGCCGCGGCATCCGCGCCGTCCACCGAAAAGGCGCCGCGCACGTTCGGCTGGCCGCAGCTCGTCGCCGCCCTGCCCGGTGCGCTGCGCAAGCTCAATCCCGCCGCCCTCGTGCGCAACCCCGTGATGCTGATCGTCTGGGTCGGCGCCGCGTTCACGACCGTGCTCGCGATCGCCGAGCCGTTCCTCGGCGGCCCCGGAGAGTCGGGCGGCACCCCCGTGCCCGCGCCGTTCACCGCCGGGATCGCCGTGTGGCTGTGGCTCACCGTGCTCTTCGCGAACGTCGCCGAGTCGGTCGCCGAGGGCCGCGGCAAGGCTCAGGCCGCGAGCCTGCGCAAGACCCGCACGAGCACCATGGCGCGACGGGTGGTCGGATACGACGCCGCGACGGATGCTCTCGCCGCCCGCACCGAGACCGTCGAGGTCTCGTCGGCCGAACTGCAGCGCGACGACCTCGTGATCGTCGAGGCGGGCGAGCTCATCCCGGGCGACGGCGACATCGTCGCGGGCATCGCGACCGTCGACGAGTCGGCGATCACGGGCGAGAGCGCCCCGGTGATCCGCGAGTCGGGCGGCGATCGCAGCGCCGTCACCGGCGGTACGCGCGTGCTGTCCGACCGGATCGTCGTGCGCATCACCTCCCAGCCGGGCGAAACGTTCGTCGACCGCATGATCGCACTCGTCGAGGGTGCGAGCCGTCAGCGCACTCCGAACGAGATCGCGCTGAACATCCTGCTCGCGAGCCTGTCGATCGTGTTCGTGATCGTCGTGCTCGCCCTCAACCCGATCGCGTCGTACGCGGCGTCGCCGGTCAGCATCCCGGTGCTCATCGCCCTGCTCGTGTGCCTCATCCCGACGACGATCGGCGCGCTGCTCTCGGCCATCGGCATCGCCGGAATGGACCGCCTCGTGCAGCGCAACGTGCTCGCGATGTCGGGCCGTGCGGTCGAAGCCGCCGGAGACGTCACCACGCTCCTCCTCGACAAGACCGGAACGATCACCTACGGCAACCGCCGCGCCCACGAGGTGCTGCCGCTGCCCGGCGTCGACGCCGACGAGCTGCTGCGCGTCGCCGCTCTCGCCTCGCTCGCCGACCCCACGCCCGAGGGCGCGTCGATCGTCGATCTTGCGGCGAGCCGCGGCATCCGCATCGACGAGCAGACGGATGCCGTCGTCGTGCCGTTCACGGCGCAGACGCGCATGAGCGGCCTCGACCTCGCCGACGGCACGCAGATCCGCAAGGGCGCCGGCTCCGCGGTGCGGGCGTGGCTCTCCGAGGGCTCCGCCCAGACGGATGCCGAGCTGATGAGCCGCACGGATGCCGTCGCCTCCAGCGGCGGAACGCCCCTCGTCGTCGCGGTGAAGGGCCCTTCGGCAGGCTCCGGGACCGGCAAGGAGGAGATCCTCGGCGTCGTGCACCTGAAGGACATCGTCAAGGACGGCCTCCGCGAGCGGTTCGACGAGCTGCGCAGCATGGGCATCCGCACCGTCATGATCACGGGCGACAACCCGCTCACCGCGAAGGCGATCGCCGCCGAGGCCGGGGTCGACGACTTCCTCGCCGAGGCGACCCCCGAAGACAAGCTCGCCCTCATCCGGCGCGAGCAGGAGGGCGGTCGTCTCGTCGCGATGACCGGCGACGGCACGAACGACGCTCCGGCGCTCGCGCAGGCCGACGTCGGCGTGGCGATGAACACCGGTACGTCGGCGGCGAAGGAGGCCGGCAACATGGTCGACCTCGACTCCGACCCGACCAAGCTCATCGACATCGTGCGCATCGGCAAGCAACTGCTCATCACGCGCGGCGCCCTCACCACGTTCTCGCTCGCGAACGACATCGCCAAGTACTTCGCCATCATCCCGGCGATGTTCATGGGCGTCTTCCCCGGCCTCGCGGTGCTCAACGTCATGCAACTGCACTCCCCGGCATCCGCCGTGACCAGCGCGATCATCTTCAACGCGATCGTGATCGTGTTCCTCATCCCGCTGGCGCTGCGCGGCGTGAAGTACCGCCCGGCGAGCGCCTCGCAGATCCTGCAGCGCAACCTGCTCGTCTACGGACTCGGCGGCGTGATCGCCCCGTTCATCGGCATCAAGCTGATCGACCTCGTCGTCAGCTTCCTCCCCGGCTTCTGAAAGGCCCCCTCATGTCGTCCACCCGCACCACCGTCCGCACCGCGGGCGTCGCCGTCCGCGCGATGCTCGTCCTCACCCTCGTGCTCGGCGTCGGTTACACGCTCGTCGTCACCGGCATCGGCCAGCTGATCCTGCCCGCGCAGGCGAACGGCTCACCCCTCGCCGACGACAGGGGCAGCGCGCTGATCGGCCAGTCCTTTGCTTCGACGGAGCTCAGCACAGGCACGGCCGACGGCGACGCGCTTCCCGAGTACTTCCAGTCCCGCCCTTCGGCCGCCGGCGACGGCTACGACGGCGCGGCCTCCAGCGGCAGCAACCTCGGCCCGGAGAACGCCGACCTGATCGCCGCGATCGAGGAGCGCACAGCCACCATCGCCGAGCGCGAGGGCGTGAGCCCCGCCGAGGTGCCGGCCGACGCGGTGACGGCATCCGGCTCGGGACTCGACCCGCACATCAGCGTCGCGTACGCCCTGCTGCAGGTGCCGCGGGTGGCGGAGGCCCGAGGTCTCTCCGACGGCGCGGTGCGCGCGCTCGTGGAGTCTAGGATTCAAGGGCGGGATCTGGGATTCCTCGGCGAAGAGCGCATCAACGTCGCCGAACTCAATCTCGCGCTCGATGAGCGGGAGGGCGAATGACACGAGAGCGGCGGGGCCGTCTCCGCGTTCTCCTCGGCGCGGCCCCCGGCGTCGGCAAGACCTTCGAGATGCTCGCCGAAGGGCGACGCCTGCTCGACGACGGCCGCGATGTCGTGATCGCGGTCGTCGAGACCCACGGCCGTGCCGCGACGCTCGCCCAGACGATCGGTCTGCCCGAGGTGCCGCGGCGCACCACCGAGCACCGGGGCATCGCCCTCACCGAGCTCGACGTCGACGCCGTGATCGCCCGCCGGCCCGAGATCGCCCTGGTCGACGAGCTCGCGCACACGAACGTTCCGGGTTCGCGGCACCCGAAACGCTGGCAGGACGTCGAGGCGATCCGGGATGCCGGGATCGACGTCGTCACGACCGTGAACGTGCAGCACATCGAGTCGCTCAACGCCGTGGTCGAGAAGATCACCGGCATCGCGCAGCAGGAGACGATCCCGGATGCCGTGGTGCGGGCCGCGGACGAGATCGAGGTCGTCGACCTGGCCCCGCAGACCCTCCGCGACCGCCTCTCGGCGGGTCTGGTGTACCCGGCCGAGCGCATCGACGCCGCTCTCTCGAACTACTTCCGGCTGGGCAACCTCACGGCGCTGCGCGAACTGGCCCTGCTGTGGCTCGCCGACGAGGTCGACAGCGCCCTGCGCAGCTACCGCGCCGAGCAGGGCATCGAGGGCACCTGGCAGGCCCGCGAGCGCGTGGTCGTGGCGTTGACCGGAGGCCCGGAGGGCGAGACCCTGCTGCGTCGCGGTGCCCGCATCGCCGCACGTTCGGCGGGCGGCGAACTGCTCGCGGTGCACATCTCCACGCAGGACGGCCTGCGCGACGAGACCCCTGGCGCACTCGCGGCGCAGCGCGCGCTGGTCGAGTCGCTCGGCGGCAGCTTCCACCAGATCATCGGCGACGACATCCCCGGCGCCCTCGTCGAATTCGCGCAGGGAGCGGATGCCACGCAGCTCGTCATCGGCGTGAGCCGGCGCGGGCGGTTGATGGCGGCACTGACCGGACCGGGCATCGGCTCCGAGGTCATCCGCCGCTCGGGCGACATCGACGTGCACATCGTCACGCACGCCGCCGCCGGTGGACGCATCGCCCTCCCCCGGATCACCGGCGGGGCACTCGGCTGGCGACGGCAACTGCTCGGCTTCGCGGTCGCGCTCGCCTTCGGGCCGCTGCTGTCGTGGATCATGTTCGCATTCCGCAGCCCCGAGTCGATCACCTCCGAGGTGCTCGCTTATCAACTGCTCGTGGTCGTGGTGGCCCTGATCGGCGGCATCCGTCCCGCCGTGTTCGCGGCCGTGCTGTCGGGCATCACCCTCGACTTCCTCTTCGTCGCGCCGCTGTTCACGATCACCGTCGCGCACCCCCTGCACGTGCTCGCCCTCGCGCTCTACGTCGTGATCGCGATCCTCGTGAGCATCATCGTCGACCAGGCCGCGCGCCGTGCCCGCACCGCGAAACGAGCGACCGCCGAGGCCGAACTGCTCGCGGCCGTCGCCGGCAACGTGCTGCGCGGGGACAACGCCGTGCTGGCGCTCGTCAGCCGCACGCGCGAGGCGTTCGGGCTGAGCGGCGTGCGACTGCTCACGGCCGAGGGCGAGGTGCTGGCCAGCGACGGCGAGCCGCTCGCCGACGGTCGCACCACGACGGTCGAGGTCGGCGCGTCGCACGCCGTGCTCGAACTCAGCGGCGATGCGCTGGACGCCCCGGCCCGGCGCCTGCTCGACGCGATCGTGGCGCAGCTCTCGGCCGCGATCGAGCACACCGGGCTGCGCGAGACGGCGAAGGAGGCCGCCGCACTGGTCGAGACCGACCAGGTGCGCAGCGCCCTGCTCTCGGCGCTCAGCCACGATCTGCGCCGCCCACTCGCCTCGGCGGTCGCGGCGATCGGCGGACTGCGCGGAGCCCACGACCTCTCCCCCGACGACCGCGCCGAGCTGCTCGCCACGGCCGACGAGAGTCTCGCGACCCTCTCGACCCTCGTCACCGACCTGCTCGACGTCAGCCGGGTCGAAGCGGGCGTGCTCGCAGTCTCGTCGACGCGCCTCGATGCCACCGGCCCCATCCTCGCCGCCGTCGACGAACTCGGTCTCGGGCCGGCCGACGTCGAGCTCGCCCTGGATCCGGCCCTCCCCGCCCTGCGGGCCGACCCGGTGCTGCTGCAGCGCGTGATCGTGAACGTGCTCGCGAACGCGCACCGCCACTCCCCCGCCGGAACCCGCGTGCTCGTGTCGACGAGCGCCCTGGGAGAGCGGGCCGAGATCCGCATCATCGACCGCGGCGAGGGCGTGCCGGTGGAGCGACGCGACAGCATCTTCCAGCCATTCCAGCGCTTCGGCGACACCGATAACACGACCGGCCTGGGTCTCGGACTCGCCCTGTCGCGCGGTTTCACCGAGGGCATGGGCGGTAGCCTGACTCCCGAGGACACCCCCGGGGGCGGCCTCACGATGGTCATCTCACTGCCGCTGGCCGGCGCCGACACGGAGGACACGGAGTGAAGCTCCTCATCGCCGACGACGATCCGCAGATGGTGCGGGCGCTGCGCATTACGCTCGCCGCACACGGATACGAGGTGGTCGTCGCGGCCGACGGTGCCGCCGCGGTCGCCGCCGCCGCCCAGACCCACCCCGACCTCATCATGCTCGACCTCGGCATGCCGCGACTCGACGGCATCGAGGTGATCCAGGCCCTGCGCGGCTGGACGAACGTGCCCATCATCGTCGTCTCGGGACGCACGGGCTCGGCCGACAAGGTCGAGGCGCTGGATGCCGGGGCAGACGACTTCGTCACCAAGCCGTTCCAGGTCGACGAGCTCCTCGCCCGCCTGCGGGCGCTGTCGCGGCGCGCGGTTCCGGCCGGCGGCGAGTCGACCGTGACGTTCGGCGATGTTGTCGTCGACCTCGCGACCAAGACCGTCACGCGCGGCGGATCGCGCGTGCACCTCACCCCGACGGAGTGGCGGATGCTCGAGCATCTGTCGCGGCATCCGGGAGCCCTCGTCACCCGCCAGGACCTGCTGAAGGAGATCTGGGGCAGCGAGCAGGTCTCCGACTCCGGCTACCTGCGGCTGTACATGTCGCAGCTGCGCAAGAAGCTCGAGCAGGAGCCCAGTGCGCCCGTGCACCTGCTCACCGAGTCGGGGATGGGCTACCGCCTCGTCGTCTGAGCCGCGTTATCGCGGGGTGACGGTCACCTGAACCTCGTCGCCGATGTCCTTGCCGAGTGCCTTGCGAACCTTCGCGCTCAGCGAGACCATGTGACCGCCGGTTCCCGTGACCATCGCACCGACGTTCTCCAGGATGAGGTCGTCGACCACGGCATCGACCCTGACGGTCTTCCCCGTGCCGAAGAACTCGGCCGAATCCGGGATCTCGACGCAACTCCACGTCTCGCCCTTGACGTCGACGCCGATCGCCGTGGTGAATGTCTTCTTCTCGGTGGCCATGCGCACACGATACCGAAGTGATGTCTCAGCGAGCCGCCCGCCCCCGCACGACCCCGATCACGCCCGCGAGCACGAGCACGACGGCGACCACGAGGGCCGCGATGCCGGTCGGCACGCTCTCCGGGGCGTCGGTGAAGCGTCCGACGGCGAGCCAGACGAGGCCCCATGCCGTCGCGAGGGCCGGGGCGATGCGGCCGGTCACGAGTGCCGCCGCGACACCGATGACCGCCACCACCACGAGCACGGCGACGGCCCAGACATCCGCCTGATCGGCCCAGTCCGCCGGGGCGATCTGCGTGAACCACGCTGCGGTGTTCGCCACGGTCGCGATCGTGACCCAGCCGAAGTGCAGGCCGTTGGCACCGTCGGTGAGGATGCGGTCGGCGAGGTTCTTCGCGGGGAACCGCCCGAGCAGCACGATCACCCGGGCGAGCACCGCCACCAGCAGCGCGATCACGATCACCGTGAGCCACAGCGTCAGGAACCGCGCGGTCACCAACCAGAGGCCGTTCAGCACCATCGAGGCGGCGATCCACCCGCCGACGGCCTGTTGCCGAGCATCCGCCCGTTGCGCGGGCAGCGCCTGCCACACCGTGTACGCGAGCAGGCCGATGTAGATCAGCGACCAGATCGAGAACGCAGGGCCGGCGGGGGCGAGGTACGACCCCTGCGCCGAGAGCGCGCCGTCCTGCAGATCGTCGACGGATGCTCCGCCGAACGCTCCGGCGCCGACGGCGGCCGCGATGAGCATGAAGGATGCCGCGGCGATGATCAGGCTCTGTCGGGCGATGCCCTTCGTCTGTGACTCCATGCCCCGGACGATACTGAGGGGTCGGCGCCGCCGCAGGGGCCTTGACTCTCGCCTGGCAATTGTCTAGCCTGGCTAGCGAATTGGGTCGGTCGCGCTGCGCTTCGAGAATCGGTCGGAGTCAGGCCGCAACCGCCGCGTCGATCAGCACCTCGGCGGCACCCCGCGCCTGAGCCGCGACCGCCGCGTCGCCCGAGATGGCCGCCGTGCTCTGCGCACCCTCGGCGAGGATCGACAGCTGCGCGGCGAGGAGGGGCGAGGCGCCCGTGCTCGCGACGAGGCCCGACATGTACTCCTGGAACGACGCCTTGTGCGAGCGCACGATCTCGGCGACCTCGGGATTCGTGCCGCCGAGCTCGCCGAACGCGTTGATGAACGCGCAGCCGCGGAAGTCGTCGGTGCAGAACCAGTCCTCGAGGTACCCGTAGACGGCGAGCAGGCGGGCGCGGGGGTCGCCCCCGGCATCCGTCACGGCGGCCGTCAGGCCGGACTCCCACTCGCCGTGCTTGCGCTCGAGCACCGCTGCGACGATGTCGTTCTTCGCGGGGAAGAGACCGTAGAGGCGGCGCAGCGACACGCCGGCGGACTGACGCAGCTCGTCCATGCCGACGGCCGCGTATCCCTTGCGGTAGTAGAGCTCCTCGGCGGCGGAGAGGATGCGTTCGCGTGCCTCGTCTTCGGTCATGCGAGAAGTCTACTTGACATGAGAACGATCGTTCTCTAGATTGATCACATCAGGCGAGAACGATCGTTCTCACCGAACCGAAAGGATCAGGATCATGGGTTACATCACCGTCGGCAACGAGAACAGCACCCCGATCGAGCTCTACTACGAAGACCAGGGTTCGGGTCAGCCCGTCGTCCTGATCCACGGCTACCCGCTCGACGGCCACAGCTGGGAGCGCCAGACCCGCGAACTCCTCGCCCAGGGCTACCGCGTCATCACGTACGACCGCCGCGGCTTCGGCGGATCGTCGAAGGTCAACGTCGGCTACGACTACGACACGTTCGCCGCTGACCTCAACACCGTGCTCGAGACCCTCGACCTGCGCGACGTCGTGCTCGTCGGCTTCTCGATGGGCACCGGAGAGCTCGCCCGCTACGTCAGCCGCTACGGCTCCGACCGCGTCGCGAAGCTCGCCTTCCTCGCCTCGCTCGAGCCCTTCCTCGTGCAGCGCGACGACAACCCCGAGGGTGTGCCGCAGGATGTCTTCGACGGCATCGAGGCCGCTGCCAAGGGTGACCGCTTCGCCTGGTTCACGCAGTTCTACAACGACTTCTACAACCTCGACGAGAACCTCGGATCCCGCATCAGCCAGGAGGCCGTCACCGGCAGCTGGAACGTCGCGATCGGCAGCGCCCCCGTCGCCGCCTACGCCGTCGTCTCGTCGTGGATCGAGGACTTCCGCGCCGACGTCGAGGCCGTGGCCGCCGCCGCGAAGCCCACGCTGATCCTGCACGGCACGAAGGACAACATCCTCCCGATCGACGCCACCGCCCGCCGCTTCCACCAGGCGGTTCCCGCGGCCGACTACGTCGAGGTCGAGGGTGCCCCGCACGGCCTCCTCTGGACCCACGCCGACGAGGTCAACGCGGCGCTGAAGGACTTCCTCGCGAAGTAACCCCGCCACACGGCATCCGTCCGGCCCAGCGAAAGTCCCGCCGCCCATCCGGGTGGCGGGACTTCTGCATCGATCGGTGCGAAACGTCGGTTCTGAGCCGCCATACCCGACATTTCGCACCGGTCAGTGCGCTAGGCGGGGCGGCCTCGCGAACTCAGCCTCGCGAACTCAGCCGCGCATGGCGACGCCGCGGCGCCAGTAGCCCATGAACGCCACCTGGCCGCGGTCGATGCCGAGGTCCTTCACGAGGTGACGGCGGAGGGTCGTGACCACACCGCTCTCGCCGGCGATCCAGAAGTACCGATCGCCGGGGGCGTCGGATGCCGCGATCTCTTCGCCGAGCCCCGAGTACGCCGGCGTCTCCCACAGCAGGTCGTCGCTCTCGATGTCCTTCACCGCGATCTCGTCCGAGGCATCCGCGTCTCCGAGGTGCGCGAGCACCGCTGGAATGACCCGGAGCCCGTGGGCCTGGTCGGCGTCGCGCGCCAACCAGTGCACCTCGACCCCGGCGGGAGCGTCGATCGCGAGCTCGTCTGCCGCCGACGGCACCTCGATGAACGCCGTGCCGCGCAGGTCGCGCGGGGCGTCTTCGAGGATGCGCGCGATCGCGGGGGCCGCGGTCTCGTCACCCACCAGCACGACCGAGGGCGCATCGCCGGGCCGGTACTCGGTGCCGCCGCCCGCGACCACGCCGCGACGCGGTCCGATGATGATGAGCTCCTGCCCGGACTCGGCCGCGCTCGCCCAGCGCGACGCGGGACCGGTGAGCCCGGGCGCGAGGTGCAGCACGAAGTCGATGTCGACCTCGGTGTCGCCCGAGGCCGGATCGACCCGCAGGTCGCGGATCGAGTACGTGCGCATGGTGCCGCGCTCGTCTTCGGGCACGGCCAGGAACGACGCCCACCAGTCGGGGGTGTCGCGCTCCAGCGGGGGCAGGATGCCGGATGCCGGCGGGAAGATCAGCTTGATGCGGGCGTCGAACACTTCGCCCGGCGTGCCGAACTCGTCGAGGTCCGCGCCGCCGAAGGTCACCCGCACGAAGTTGGGCGAGACGCGTTCGACCCGGCGCACCTCGGCACGGGCGAGGATGTACGCCGGCTTCTCGGTGGTGGTGGTCTCAGCGGACATGGTGCCTCCCGATGGGTGTGACCATCGGCTTGCCGGAGACCGGGTCGATGGTGATCTGATTGGCGAGGCCGAAGACCTCTTCGACGAGCTCGGCGGTGACGACCTCGGCCGGGGCGCCGATCGCGTGCACGCGCCCCTCCTTCATCGCCACGAGCTCGTCGGCGTAGCGAGCGGCGAGGTTCAGGTCGTGCAGCACCATCACGATCGTGGTGCCGCGGGCGACGCTGAGGTCGGTGAGCAGGTCGAGCACCTCGACCTGGTGGGCGACGTCGAGGAACGTGGTGGGCTCGTCGAGCAGCAGGATGTCGGTCTCCTGCGCGAGTGCCATCGCGATCCACACGCGCTGGCGCTGTCCGCCCGACAGTTCGTCGACGCTGCGGTCGGCGAGCTCGGTCACCCCGGTGGCGTCGAGCGCATCGGCGACGACTTCGTAGTCGTGGGCGCTCCAGCGGGCGAGCGTCTTCTGATGCGGATGCCGCCCGCGCCCGACGAGGTCGGCGACGGCGATCCCCTCGGGGGCGACCGGCGACTGCGGCAGCAGACCCAGGATGCGGGCGACCTCTTTGGTCGGTCGCGCGTGCACGGACTTTCCGTCGAGCACGATCTGGCCGGCGGCCGGCGAGAGCAGGCGCGCCAGCGAGCGCAGGAGCGTCGACTTGCCGCATCCGTTCGCTCCGACGATCGTCGTGATCTTGCCGGGCGCGACCGTGAGGTCGAGGCCGTCGATGATGGTGCGGTCGCCGTAGGAGAGGGTGACCCCTTCGGCCGACAGGCTGTGCGAGACGGTCACAGCGATCCTCCCGAGCGGTTGGTGCGGATGAGCAGGTAGATCAGATACGGAGCGCCGAGCACGCCGGTGACGACGCCGACCGGGTAACGGGTGCCGAGCAGGAACTGGGCGATCAGGTCGCTGCCGAGCACGAGCACGGCGCCGACGAAGGCGCTGGGCAGCAGCAGGTTCGCGCCGGGGCCGGTGATGCGTGCAGCGATCGGACCCGCCATGAACGCGACGAAGGCGATCGGCCCCGTCGCGGCGGTCGCGAAGGCGAGCAGGGTGACGGCTCCGAGGATGAACAGCAGGCGGGTGACGTTCACGCGGATGCCGAGGCCGGATGCCGAGTCGTCGCCGAGCTGCAGGGCACCCAGCGCCCGCCCCTGCGACAGCATCAGCGGGACGATCACGGCTGCGGCGATCGCCATCGGCAGCACCCGCTCCCACGAGGCGTTGTTGAGGCTGCCGGTGAGCCACTGCATCGCGGTCTGGATGTCCCAGTTCGCGGCGCGCGACAGCATGTACGAGATGAGGCTCTGCAGCATGGCGGCGACGCCGATGCCGATCAGGATGAGCCGGGTGCCCGCGAAGCCGCCCTTGATCGAGAGCAGGTAGATCACGAGCGCGGTGAGCACGGCTCCCGCCAGCGCGAAGACCGAGACGACGGGCCCGTTGAGCGACAGCACGATGATGCCGAACACGGCCGCCGCGCCCGCCCCCGCCGAGATGCCGATGATGTCGGGCGAGGCGAGCGGGTTGCGCAGCAGGGTCTGGAAGCTCACACCTGCGATGCCGAATCCGAAACCGGTGAGGATCGCGAGCACCGCGCGCGGCAGACGCAGGTCGCCGACCGTGAACGAGGCCCCGGGCACGGTCTCGCCGAGGATCACGCGGATGACCTCGTCAGGCGTGTAGAACGTGTTGCCGACCATGAGCGCGACGGCGAACAGCGCGAAGACGAGGATGCCGAGCACGATCGTCGCGCTGGCGTGGCGGCGGTGGCGCGCACGGCGCCCGGCGACGATGGCGGCGACGCGGGCGGATGCCGTCTGCTCCGGGCGGTCGAGCGTGTGTTCGGGGGCACCGGCGGGGCCGGTGCTTCCCGAGGAGTTCGTGCGGTCGGTCGTGGTCACAGCTCACGCACCTTCTGACGGCGGACGATCCAGATGAAGAACGGGGCGCCGATGATCGCGGTGATGATGCCGACCTGGATCTCTTCGGACGTCGGCGAGATCACACGTCCGACGATGTCGCTCGCGGTCAGCAGCGCGGCGCCGGCGACCGCCGAGAACGGCAGCAGCCAGCGGTGGTCGGTGCCGATCAGCATGCGGCAGACGTGGGGGACGACGAGGCCGACGAATCCGATCGGTCCCGCGATGGCGGTGGCGGCACCGGCGAGGATGACCGCGCCCAGGGCCGACAGCATCCGGGTGCGGAAGACGTGCTCGCCCAGCCCCTTGGCCATGTCGTCGCCCAGCGCGAGCGAGTTCATGCCGCGCGAGCTGGCGAAGCAGATGAGGGCACCGACGAGGAGCACCGGGGCGGTGAGAGCGATGCGGGGCCACTCGGCGCCGCCGACGCCACCGACCTGCCACGACTGGAACGTCTGCAGCAGATCGACGCGGGGCAGCATGATGGCGCTGATGAGCGAGGCGAACGCGGCCGAGGTGGCGGCGCCCGCCAGGGCGAGTTTGAGGGGGGTCGCGCCGCCGCGACCGAGCGACCCGACCGTGTAGACGAAGGTCGCCGCGGCGGCGGCACCGACGATCGCGAAGGCCATCTGCCCGTAAGGGTTGGCCAGTCCGAAGAAGGCGATGCCGATCACGACGGCGAGCGATGCGCCGTTCGAGACGCCCAGGATGCCGGGGTCGGCGATCGGGTTGCGGGTGACGGCCTGCATCGTGGCACCCGAGAGAGCGAGCGCGGCGCCGACGAGCAGAGCGAGCACCGTGCGCGGGATGCGCTTGACGATCGCGGCCTGCTCGATCGTGTCGCTGTGGCCGCTGAACGCCGCGACGATGTCGTCGAACGACACGGCGCGCACGCCGAACGACACCGACAGGATGCTGAGGACCAGCAGGAGTGCGACTCCGGCGAGAAGCCAGAGCGTGCGCACCAGCACCGGGCGCCGCAGGTCTGCGGCGCCCGGTGCGATGGTGGTGGTGGCGGTCACTGAGGTGTCACTCCGCGCGAGCGGACTGATCGATTACTGAGCGAGCGGCGCGGCCAGCAGGGCGAGGTAGTCGCTGAGACCCCACGGGATCGACAGCGGCGACGGGTTGGCGGATGCCGCGATCGGGGTGGCATCAGGGAGGATCGCGATGCGTCCCTCGGCGATGGCCGGGATCTTCGACAGCAGCGGGTCGGCCTGCAGGGTCGCGATGAGCGACTCGTCGCCGTAGGTGGCGATCACGTCGACGTCGTCGAACTTCGCGGCGTCCTCGGCGCTCACCGACAGGTAGAACTCCTTGCTGTCGGCGGACTCCTCGACGATCGAGGGGAACGGCAGACCGAGGTCGTCGTGCAGGTAGCCGGGGCGCGTGTCCACGGCCGTGTAGTAGCCGATCTGGCTCAGGTCGGTCGGGTCGAAGAAGGCGAAGAGCACCTTCTTGTCCTTGAGGACGCTGTTCTCCTCGAGCGCTGCATCGGCGTCGGCGTGGAGGTCGTCGATGAGGGCCTGACCCTCCTCCTCGAGGCCGAGGGCCTTCGAGTTCATCTCGATCATCTCGTCGACCGGGGTGCCCCAGGCGATCTCGGGGTAGGCGACGACCGGAGCGATCTTGGAGAGGGTGTCGTACTCCTCCTGCGTCAGGCCGGAGTACGAGGCGAGGATGACATCGGGGTTCGTGTCGGCGACGGCCTCGTAGTCGATGCCGTCGGCCTCGTCGAAGAGCACCGGCTCTTCGCCGCCGAGCTCGTCGAGCTTCTCCTCGACCCAGGGCAGGATGCCGTTGTCGTCGTCGTCGCCCCAGCTGGCCTTGCTGAAACCGACCGGCACGATGCCGAGCGCCAGCGGCACCTCGTGGTTCGCCCAGGCGACCGTCGCCACGCGCTCGGGCTTGGACTCGATCGTGGTCTCGCCGTAGACGTGCTCGATCGTCACGGGGAAGGCGTCGTCGGAGGCCGGGTTGGCGCCGGCATCCGAACCGCTCTCGGAGGCGGACGTCGCGCAGGCCGTGAGGCTCAGCGCGAGTGCCGCGGCGGCACCGACGGCGAGGAGACGAGAAGTGCGCACAGCAGATCCCTTCGGGTTGAGGAGGGGTGAGGCGCAGAGTCGCGCCGGTTTGGTAAGGCTGACCTAATGTAACCCGAAGTAAGGCGAACCTCAATTCGGGTGGCCGCATCGTTACCCGTATTCCAGTGGTCCCCGAGCCGGTTCCTGAGCGAGCGGAGCCGGATCCGGTTCCTGAGCGAGCGGAGGGAGACGAAGGGACTCACCCCGGAAACGAAGAAGCCGGCCGGCTCCCGAAGGAGCCGACCGGCCTCATACGATCACGAGGGATCAGAGGGGGCGAATGTTCGCAGCCTGCATGCCCTTGGGGCCGCGCTCAGCGTCGAATTCGACCTTCTGGTTCTCGCGCAGCTCCTTGAAGCCGCTTCCGGTGATCGCCGAGTAGTGGGCGAACAGGTCGTCGGTGCCGTCATCGGGAGCGATGAAGCCGAAGCCCTTTTCCGCGTTGAACCATTTCACAGTGCCAGTGGCCATGTGTTTTCTTCTTTCTTTTTTGATGTGGCCGCTGTTGTACACGGCCGCAGCACCGCACCGGAGCATCCGATGGGTACAGGGTGACGCTCTCCGGCGAGGAGGCGTGAGATGAAGGTTTTTCGGAATCCGTGCCGAACCGATCGGCGCAGAAGTCGGATCCGTGTAGAGGGCCGCACACGTCTCGTGGAGATTCGCGGGCCGGTGATGAACGATCCCCCGGAAGGAGGAGCAAGGTCACCGTATCACGCCCGGTCGGGAGTTCACCTGGGCGGGCAGGCGCGCACCCGCCGCGATGGCCGCCTCGGTGCGGGTGCTGACGCCGAGCTTGCGCAGCACGGCCGAGACGTGCACGCTCACCGTCTTGACGCTGATGAAGAGCTGCTCGCCGATCTGGCGGTTGCTCAGCCCCTCGGCCAGGAGGTCGAGCACCTGCCGTTCGCGGGCGGTGAGCGCGTCGGGATCGGGAGCGGATGCCGTCACCGCGCTGTCACCGCGCACCGGATCGAGCGAGAGCCCGGCCGCGTGCGCGAAGGTCGTGACCGTGGTCGTGAGGCGGGCGTGGCCGAGCGTCCGCGCGATCGTCGCGGCTTCGGCCAGCAGCATCCCCGCCGCCGTTCGATCGCCCGTGCGCAGCAGCAGTCGCGCTCGCTCGAGACGAGTGATGACGCGGAACACGACGGGCACGTCGTCTCCCTCGGCCACGTCGATCGCTCGCTGCAACGCGGGGTCGGACGGCGACAGCAGAGCTTCGACGATCGGCGACCACGAGTCGGCGAGCAGCTGAGCGGGCTGCGCCGCCCAGGCATCCGCCACCCGTTCCGACACCGCAGCGGTGTCGTCGCCCTCGGCGCGCAGCTCGGCGATGATCGCCGCCGCCTGCAGCAGCAGTCGCCTCTGGTGCAAAAGTACCGGGCCGTCGTCGTCGAGCATCACGACGATCTCGGCGAGCGCACCGCGCAGGTCTCCGGCGCTCTCGGCCACGGCGACGGTCATCGTGATGAGGTCGTACCAGATCTGCCGCTCGGTCTGCCCGGTCTCGACGAAGGCCGGGCGCCACTCGCGCAGCATGTCGGCGGCCTCGGTCGACCGCCCGCGCCAGGCGAGTGCGCGCACCCGCGTCATGCTCGAGTACATGCGGAAGACCCGTAGCGCTCCCTGCCGGTGATCGCGCGACATCATCTCGTCGACCCGCTCGATCTCGCCGCGTTCGAACAGCGCGACCGACATGTTCTGCATCATGATCGAGCCCGAGCTGCGTCCGACACCGAGTGATCGCGCGAGGGCGAGGCCTTCTTCGGCGATGAGCACCGCCTCGCCGTAGCGACCGAGCAGGGTGAGGGCATCGGAGTAGTTGACGCGGTAGCGCAGGTCGGCGTTGGAGCTGCGGGCGAGGTCACGCGCGCGGTCGAACTCCAGGATGCCGCCCGTGATGTCGCCCAGGTGTGCGAGTGAGACGCCGTGCACGTTCGCCGCGATCGACATCTGATCGCGGTCGCCCGCACGGCTCGCGATCTGCTCGGCCTCGTCGGCGACGCGGAGCGCATCATGCAGTCGCCCGGCGACCATGTAACGGCTGGCGAGCTGATTGAGAACGGTGGCGTGCAGCGCATCGTCGCCGACCCGCGCCGCGAGGTCGAGTGCCTGCTCGGTGAGCGGGATCGCGCCGGGGCGGCCGAGGTTGGCGAGGTACTGGGCCTTGTCGCGCAGCAGACGGGCATGGAGCCTCGGCGCGACGGTCTCGGGGTCGATCTCGTCGAGTGCGGCGCTGATCACGGCGAGTGCGCGTTCGCCGTCACCGGCGTTGCGGAGCACCGATCCGAGCGTCTGCAACAGGTCGACGTGCGAGAGCCCGGCGACGGTCGCGGCGTCGGGCACGCTCGGCCAGATCTCGAGCGCGAGCTCGCCGAAGCGCGCGGCGGCCGCGAACGCGAAGCGCCCCTTCGCATCGCGCATCGCGTCGATCGAGGCGAGGAGCGCGCGCGGTTCGTCCTGCGCGAGATGCCAGTGATGTGCGAGCGAGGCGGTGTCGACGCCGTCGGTTCCGTCGCGCCGCGCCTCGAGCGCCTCGGCGTAGGCGCGGTGCAGCCGAGACCGCTCACCGGGCAGGAGGTCGTCGTGCACGGCCTCGCGCAGCAGCGCATGCCGGAACCGGTAGAGGTCGGAATCGATCACCAGGATGCCGCCGCGCGCCGCCTCGCGGATCGCCTCGTCGAGCCGATCCTCGGGCAGCCCCGCCAGCGTCGACAGCAGCGGGTGCGAGAGGGGGCGCTCGGCTCCCGAGGCGACCTGCACCACCCGCTGCGCGTCGTCGCCGAGGCGATCGAAGCGGGTGAGGAGCACGTCGCGCAGACCGTCGGGCAGCGGACCCGTCGTGCAGTCGGCGATCTCCTCGACGAAGAACGGCACTCCCTCGGCGCGCTCCTGCATGCGGGCGAGAGCGCCGTCGGAGACCGAGCGGCCGGTGAGCTGCTCGGCCAGGGCGCGCACGGCGTCGCCGTCGAGCCGCGGCAGAGTCACCCGTTCGATCAGGCGGGACCGCGTCGCCTCGACGATGAACCGGCTCACGGCATCGCCCCGGCGCACGTCGTCGCTGCGGCAGCTGAGCAGCAGGAGCACCCGCCCCCGCGCGAGGGTGCGCAGCAGGAAGGAGAGGAGCGCGAGCGTCGACTCGTCGGCCCAGTGCAGGTCTTCGATCACGAGCACCTGCGGGGCCGCCTCGGCCGCGGTCTCGATGAGCGTGGCGATCGCGTCGCGCAGGCGGTCGGGGCTCGTGCGCGCCCGGTCGGCGGGCTCGTCGACGAGTTCGGGCAGCAGCATGCCGAGGGCCTCGGCACCGACGCCGACGGCCTCGCGCACGCGTTCGGCGCCCAGGTGCCCCACGATCGAGCGCAGGATCGCCGTGAGGGGCCCGTAGGCGGTGCGGGCCGCGCCGAGATCGAGGCACCAGCCCACGTGCACGTCGGCGCGCGTCGAGACCTCGGTCGCGAACTCGCGCAGCAGCCGCGACTTGCCGATACCGGCTTCGCCGTCGACCAGCACACCGACCGGGACGCCCTCGGCCGCACCCTCGAAGAGCCGGCGCACGAGGCCGATCTCGGCTTCGCGCCCGACCATCGCGGAACTCGGCGCGAAGGAGGACATGCCTTCATCGTGCCACTCCCCTCCGACATCCGCCGGGCTCGCCCGATCGCCGACGCCGGGCCGGTCTCGGCGCAGTGCGACGACCGGATTCACCGGGCCGCGACCGGCTCGCGCGGCACACCGGTGGCGCGGCTGCGTGCGAGCGCGGCATCCGTCGTCGAGCCCTGCGGGGCGGGCGCCCGACGCCGACCACGCACGACAGGAAGTGCGCTCGCCCGACGCCCCAGCATCCGCCCGATCACGCCCACCGGGCGCGGCACGATCTGCTCGGCGTGCTCGCGGATCGACCGGCGCCGTTCGATCGCCCGCTCCCGCTGCTGCTGCTCGAATGCGGTGACCACCTGGTGCGAATAGGTCTGCTCGTACATGACGCCTCCTCGTTGTCGATATCCCTAGACAACGCTCTGAGGCCCCCTCACGACATCGGACGGATTCCCTATCTTCGGCCGACCCACCCCCTTATGCGCGAGCCACCCCCTCCTGCACGGGGCAGAAGGGGGTGGCTGGGCTGCAGAGGGGTGGCTCGGCGATCGAGCCCGCGTACGTCAGGCGTCGACGTCGCCCCGCCACTCGCCGGTCTCGGCGCCGCGCGTCTCGATGAACTCCTTGAAGTTCTCGAGGTCCTTCTTCACGGCGTGCGATCCGGCTCCCACGAGAGAGCCGACCTTCTCGACGAAGCCCTCGGGCTCCCAGTCGATCTGAACGGTGACCCGTGTCTTGATGTCGGAGAGCTTGTGGAACGTCACGACACCCGCGTGCTCGGTGTCGCCGCCGATGCTGTTCCACGCGACGCGCTCGTCGGGGTGCTGCTCGGTGATCTCGGCGTCGAACTCGCGCTCGACACCGCCGACCTTGACCTTCCAGCGGTTGTGGGTGTCGTCGATCTGGGTGATCGACTCGACCTCCGACAGGAACTGCGGGAAGCTCTCGAACTGCGTCCACTGGTTGTAGGCGGTGGTGACGGGGACGTCCACGTCGATGGTCTCGATGATCTGCGCCATGGTGATTCCTCCTTGTAAGTCGGAGTCCTATTCAGCACGGCATCGCCGATCGCGACGACGGGGTTGACAGCACCCGTTCGAAGGCGGATGCTCGGCGCCCGGGTCAGGCGTGCAGCAGGTGCGCGCGCGCCGACGGACGCGGCACGTCGGGCGAGAGGATCGCGAGCACGCGCACGAGGGTCGTCATCCAGAGCAGCCCGAGACCGACCGCCATCGCCTCGAGCGCGGTCATCGTGATGAGACCGAAGACCGCGAACAGCACGAACGCGACCGTGACCAGCGCCCCCACCCCGATCGTGGTGATGCTCAGTGCGCGCGGTGCCCCGGGCACGACGATCGCCGTCACGGTCATCGACGCAGCGAAGAACAGGAGCGTGATGGGCGCCACGATGTTGTGCGCCTCGGGGAAGCGGTGCAGCGGCAGCAGGCCCACCCCGGCGAGCGCGAACCCGGTGACGATCCACAGTCCCGAGGTGACCGCGATGCGCCCGAGCGCCGGGTCTCCGAGGATGCGGTGCAGGTCGCGGCCGATGTACGCGCCGACCGTGCCGACCAGCGCACCGGCGACGACCAGGGTGCCGTTGAACGCCCAGGCGTCGTCGCCCATGCCGAGCTGCGAGAAGTTGATCTCCCACCACCGGGGGTCGGCGGCGGTCACCATCGCGAAGAGGGTGCCGATCACCAGATAGCCGAACAGGATGCTCGACAGGTCGGCCGTGCGCAGCCCGATGCCCGCGGCGAAGGCGAAGCGTCCGCCCACGGCCGCGGCGAACCCGGTGACGAGGGCGCCGCCGACGAGCGTCAGCTCGAGGCCCTGCAGCCCGATCGCCAGCACCTGGGTGCCGAGGAGCACGCCCATGCCCGCGACACCGGCGAAGGCGACGGTGAGGGCGATCGCCGAAATATCGGTGATGATGCGCTGCCAGCGCGGCATCGGCGCGGTCTCGTTCCGGCGATGCCGGAGAGTGCTCACGACGAAGGCGCCGCCGGCGATGACACCGGCGGCGGAGGCGGCGGGAAGCGCCAGGGAGCCGGAGCCGATGAGCATCCGAGGCTCGGGGCCCAGCAGCAGGAAGCCGGCGGAGGTGCCGAGCACGAAGCAGACGACCGTGGCCCAGACCGCGACGGTCTCGCCGCGCAGCCGTTGTCCCTGGTCCATGGGTACATCGAACCACTAACTGGTTACGCCGGTATATCAGCAATTGGTCGAAGCATCCACCCGTTCCCGCGCACACCCCGAGAAGCGGCACTCCGGGACTACCGTGGGGACATGCGCATTCCCGCCGCGATCCGCGCCAGCCAGCGATCCCCGCTGCTGCAGGTCGTGAAATCCGCAGCGGCGACCATCGCCGCCTGGCTCATCGCCGGATGGGTCTTCCCCTCGCAGTTGCCCGTGTTCGCCGCGATCGCCGCCCTCCTCGTCGTGCAGCCGAGCGTCAACCAGTCGCTCTCGAAGGCCCTCGAGCGCAGCATCGGCGTGATCGCGGGCGTCGTCATCGCGATGGGCCTGGGGCTGCTCCTCGGGTCCCCGAGCTGGATCGTGCTGCTCGCGATCGTCGTCGCGATGCTCGTGGCCTGGATCTTCCGCGCCTCCCCCGGCACCGGCAACCAGGTCGCGATCTCGGCCATGCTCGTGCTCGCCCTCGGCTCGTCGAGCCCCGAGTACGCGTTCGCCCGCATCATCGAGACGCTCATCGGCGTCGCGATCGGCATCGTCGTGAACGCCCTGATCGTGCCGCCCGTGCTCGTGGCCCCCGCGCGTCACCACCTCGGCCTGCTCGGTGCCGAGCTCGCGGCGAGCCTCGACCGGCTGGCCGACGCTCTCCCGAACCCGCAACCTCCGGCACGGATGCAGGAGCTGATGCTCGAGGCCCGCCTGCTGCGCCCGATGAAGGATGCCGCGGATGCCGCGATCGCCGCGGGCGAGGAATCGCTCACCCTCAACCCGCGCAGATCCACGCACCGCGCGGATCTGCGGGAGATGCGCGCGCTGCTCGAACGGCTGTCGCCGATCGTCACGCAGGTGATCGGGATGACCCGCGCCTACGCCGACCACTACGACGACTCGATCGGCGAGGAACCCGCGGTGATCGCCATCGCCGAGCAACTTCGACGAGCCGGGCACGACGTGCGCCTCGCCGTGCAGATCGCCGATGTCGCCCCCGAACCCGAGACGCTGACCTCCGCCATCCCGGCCCTCACCGCGCCGCTCGTGATCCGGCCGCCGTCGAGCCAGCACTGGATCCTCATCGGATCGCTCATGGAGGATCTCCGCCGTATCCGCGGCGAGCTCGTCGACGACGAGTGATCCGGCGGCGGCATCCGGACGTCGGTATGTCGGCCTCGCGGCCTACTCTGGTCCCATGAGCGACGTCACCCTCGACCGGGCGCTCGCCGAACTCGCCGCCCTCGAGGACCCGAAGATGCGCGCGGCCAACGAGAAGCGCGGCGACGACCATGGCATGAACCTGAGCCGCCTGCGCGCGCTGGCGAAGACCATCAAGATCGACCACCCGCTCGCGCACGAGCTGTGGGCGACGGGCGAGACGCCCGCCCGCCTGCTCGCCCTCCTCGTCTGCCGCCCGAAGAACTTCAGCGCCGATGAACTCGACGCCATGCTGCGCGAGACCGATCCGCCGAAGGTGAACGACTGGTTCGTGAACTACGTCGCCAAGAAGAGCCCGCTCGCCGAGGAGATGCGCCTGCGCTGGTTCGACGACGCCGATCCGACGGTCGCTGCGGCGGCCTGGTCGCTCACCTCGGTGCGGGTCGTCAAGGACCCCGCCGGCCTCGACCTCGACCGTCTGCTCGACCTGATCGAGGCGCAGATGAAGGATGCCCCGGCACGGCCGCAATGGTCGATGAACGAGACGCTCGCGCAGATCGGCATCCATCATCCGGATCTGCGCGAGCGCGCCCTCGCGATCGGCGACCGCCTGCAGGTGCTCGCCGACTACCCGACAGCACCCGGCTGCACCTCTCCGTTCGCCCCGATCTGGATCGGCGAGATGGTGCGGCGGGCCGGCTGATCCGATGCCGCGCTCCTGCACGCTCTGATTACGCTGGAGGAATGAGCACCCACATCGCGGCGGAGCCCGGTCAGATCGCCCCCATCGTCCTCTTCCCCGGCGACCCGCTGCGGGCCAAGTGGATCGCCGAGACCTTCCTGGATGACGCCGAGCTCTACTCCGAGACCCGCGGGATGCTCGGTTTCACCGGTACCTGGCAGGGTCACCGCGTCTCGGTGCAGGGTTCGGGCATGGGTCAGCCCTCGATGGCGATCTACGCGAACGAGCTGTTCGACTCGTACGACGTGCAGACGATCGTGCGCGTGGGCTCGTGCGGTGCGCTGACCGAGAAGCTCAAGGTGCGCGACATCATCATCGCGAACGCCGCGAGCACCGACTCGGGCATCAACCGGGTGCGCTTCCACGGACTCGACTACGCCCCCGTCGCCGACTTCGCCCTGCTGCGCGCAGCGGTCGAGGCGAGCGAGAGCGAAGAACTCGATTCGGCCGTGCACGTGGGTCAGCTGTTCTCGAGCGACCAGTTCTACAGCACGCGTCCCGAACTCACGGAGCCCTTCGTGAAGCACGGCATCCTCGGCGTCGAGATGGAGGCCGCGGGCCTCTACACGCTCGCCGCCTTCCACGGCCGCCGCGCGCTCGCGATCTGCACGGTCTCCGACCACATCGTCACGGGCGAGGAGACCACGGCGCAGGAGCGCGAGCAGACCTTCGGCGACATGATCCGCATCGCGCTGCGCGCCGCGACCTCGGTCTGAGGCATCGACCGCCCGCGCCGGATGGGATGATCGAAGCACCATGGCATCCCTCCTCGACCCGGCCACCCTTCCCGACGGATCCGATGCGGATGCCGTCTACACGGCGTTCGTCGAATGGGCCGAGTCGACCGGCCTGACCCTCTACCCCGCGCAGGACGAGGCGATCATCGAGATCGTGTCGGGCAACAACCTGATCCTGTCGACCCCGACCGGCACCGGGAAGTCGCTCGTCGCGATCGGCGCGCACTTCGCCGCCCTGCTCGACGGACGCCGCAGTTACTACACCGCACCGATCAAAGCCCTGGTGAGCGAGAAGTTCTTCGCACTGGTCGAGGTGTTCGGCGCCGAGAACGTCGGCATGGTCACGGGTGATTCCTCGGTGAACGCGGATGCTCCGATCATCTGCTGCACCGCCGAGATCCTCGCGAACCTGTCGCTGCGGCAGGGGACGGATGCCGAGGTCGGCCAGGTCGTGATGGACGAGTTCCACTTCTACGGCGACCCCGACCGCGGATGGGCCTGGCAGGTGCCGCTGCTCGAGCTGCCGCAGGCGCAGTTCATCCTGATGTCGGCCACGCTCGGTGACGTGACCGCGCTCGCGTCCGACCTGACCCGCCGCACGGGCCGCGACACGGCGACGGTGACGGGTGTCGAGCGCCCGGTGCCCCTGCACTTCTTCTACGAGCAGACCCCGATCCACGAGACGATCGAGGAACTGCTGAACACCAACCAGGCACCGGTGTACATCGTGCACTTCTCGCAAGCCGCGGCGATGGAGCGGGCACAGGCGCTGTCGAGCACGAAGGTCGCCACCCGCGAGCAGCGCGACGCGATCGCGGATCTGATCGGTGCGTTCCGCTTCACGACGGCGTTCGGCAAGACGCTCTCGCGCTTCCTGCGGGCGGGGATCGGCGTTCACCACGCGGGGATGCTGCCCAAGTACCGTCGTCTCGTCGAGCAGCTCGCGCAGCGCGGTCTGCTGCGCGTGATCTGCGGAACCGACACGCTCGGCGTCGGGATCAACGTGCCGATCCGCACGGTGCTGCTCACCGCGCTGACCAAGTTCGACGGCACGAGGATGCGGCAGCTCAACGCCCGCGAGTTCCATCAGATCGCCGGCCGCGCGGGTCGTGCGGGCTACGACACCGCGGGCACCGTGGTCGCGCAGGCGCCGGAGCACGAGAGCGAGAACCTCGCCGCCATCCGCAAGGCGGGTGACGACCCGAAGAAGAAGCGCAAGATCATCCGCAAGAAGGCGCCCGACGGCTTCGTGTCGTGGGGCGAGCCCTCGTTCCGCAAGCTCATCGATGCGACACCCGAGACGCTCACCTCGCACATGCAGATCACCAGCGCGATGATGCTGAACGTCATCGGCCGCGGGGGCGACGTGTTCGGCAATATGCGCGCGCTGGTATACGACAATCACGAGCCGCGCGCCCGCCAGCGCGAACTCGCCCTGCGGGCGATCGGCATCTACCGCACCCTGCTCGAATCGGGAGTGGTGGAGCAGACGGATGCCGGGGAGATCCGGCTCACGGTCGATCTGCAGCCGAACTTCGCCCTCAACCAGCCGCTGTCTCCGTTCGCCCTCGCGGCGTTCGAGCTCTTGGGCGACGAGTCCCCCAGCTACGCCCTCGACATGATCTCGATCGTCGAGTCCACGCTCGACGATCCGCGCGCCGTGCTGAGCCAGCAGGAGTTCCAGGCTCGCGGCGAGGCGGTCGCGGCGATGAAGTCCGAGGGCGTCGAGTACGACGAGCGCATGGAGCTGCTCGAGCAGGTCGCCTACCCGAAGCCGCTCGACGAGCTGCTGACCGCCGCGTTCGAGACCTTCAGCGCCGCGCAGCCGTGGATCCGCGACTTCGAACTGCACCCCAAGTCGGTCGTGCGCGACATGTACGAGCGCGCCATGTCGTTCGGGGAATATGTCGCCTTCTACAAGATCGCCCGCTCGGAGGGCGTGGTGCTGCGCTACCTGTCGGATGCCTATCGCGCGGCATCCCAGACCATCCCCGAAGAGCTCAAGACCGAAGACCTCCGCGACCTGATCGAGTGGCTGGGCGAACTCGTGCGCCAGGTCGACTCGAGCCTGCTCGACGAGTGGGAAGAGCTGCGCGCCGGCATCGACAACGGACGCGTCGATTCCCCCGACGAGATCGTGCCGCCCGCACCGAAGCGCCTCACGAGCAACGTGCGCGCGTTCCGCACCCTCGTGCGCAACGAGCTGTTCCGCCGGGTGCAGCTCGCCGCGCGTGAAGACGTCGACGCCCTCGCCGAACTCGATCCCGCCTTCGGAGCGGATGCCTGGAACGACGCCCTCGACGGCTACTTCGCCGAGCACGACCAGATCCTCACCGGGGCGGATGCCCGCAGTTCCGCGCTGCTCATCCTGACCCCCGGCGAGACGACGTGGACGGCGCGCCAGATCTTCGATGATCCGGCCGGCGACCACGACTGGGGCATCTCGGCGACGGTCGACCTCGCGGCATCCGATGAGGCCGGGGAAGCGGTCGTGACGGTCACGGCGGTCGACCGGCTCTAGTCGGTCACGGGGAGCGAGTCAGCGTGGCACCCGAGCCCCCTTCACGAGCCGCGCCACCAGGTCGGGATACGCCACCCCGGCGGCGGCGAACATGCGCGGCGCCTGCGAGGCGGCGGTGAGCCCGGGCATGGTGTTGACCTCGTTGAGCACCGGCCCGTCGTCGGTGAGGAAGAAGTCCATGCGGGCCAGGCCCCCGCATCCGAGGGCGTCGAACATCGCCAGCGCGGCTCGCTTGAGGCCCGCCGACTCGTCGGACGCGAGCTGCGCCGGCACCGTGAAGCGCGCGGTTCCGTCGTACTTCGTCGCCGTGTCGAACAGCCCCTCGGCATGGATCTCGAGCGGCGGTGCCGCCCAACGGATGCCGCCCGCCTCGCACAGCACGGCGACGTCGATCTCGCGTCCGCGGACGACCTCCTCCACGAGGATGCGCCGGTCGAGTCGCGCCGCCGCGCGCAGCGCGGGAAGCAGTTCGGCCTCCTCGCGCACGAGCGCGACCCCGTGACTCGATCCGGCCGAGACCGGCTTGACGACGACGGCACCCTCGAACTCCACGTCACCGATGTCCTCGGCCGAGATCACGCGTCCCCGCGCCGTCCGGATGCCGACGGCATCCGCCACCAGCTTCGTCACCCACTTGTCCATCCCGAGCGCGCCGGCGCCTACCCCCGAGCCGACCACGCGTACTCCGGCGAGCGCGCAGAGCGCCGCGAGTGCGCCGTCCTCGCCCGGCGCTCCGTGCACCGCAGGGAACACGACGTCGGCCTGCGCGATCAGCGGCATCGCGAGAGCCAGCGACTCCGCCGCCGACGCTCCCGCCCGGATGCCGTCGGCCCGCCAGATCCCCTCCCGGTCGATCGTGACGCAGGTCACCATGTGGTCCCCCATCCGCAGGGCCGCCGCGACCGCGGCCGCCGAGGCGAGCGACACGTTGTGCTCGGCGTTCTGCCCTCCCCCGACCACCAGCACGTGCACGGTCATGCGATGCTCCTCTGCACGCGGGGGCCGATGCCCGTGAGGATGGTGTGCGGGATCGTTCCGGCCCAGCGCGCCCAGTCCTGCAGCGACGGCACCGCACCGCCCTCCGGCCCGAGCAGCACCGCCTCCGCACCGCGCGGAACCGCGGTATCTCCCGTGTCGACGACGATCTGATCCATCGACACCCGTCCGACGATCGGATGCCGCGCACCGTCGATCGCGACACCCGCCGCCGGCGACAGCTCGCGGGGCACCCCGTCGGCGTATCCGACGCCGATCACGCTCAGGTGCGTCGCGCGCTCCGCGACGTGGTCTCCGCCGTAGCCGACCGCGGTTCCGGCCGGCACGTGCGCGCTGTGCACGACGGATGCCGTCCACCGTGCGGCCCCGGCGAGCGCTGTGGTCTCGGAGGGATCGATCCCCACGAGGCCGGCTCCGATCCGCACGAGGTCGAAGTGGGTGGCGGGGTCGGTGAGCGCCCCGGCGGTCGCGGCGAGGTGCACGGTCAGCGGCCCGAAGCCGGCGCGCAGCACGGCATCCCTCCCCTGACGCAACCGCCGCACCGCCGCCGCGTTCGCGCACGGGTCGCCGGCGTCGGCCCGCGGCAGGTGGCCCATCACACCTACGACCTCGATCCGTCCGCGCGCCGACCGTGCGACCCGCAGCAGTTCGGCCCAGTCCTCGACCGGGCATCCGCCGCGAGCCATCCCGGCGTCGAGGTGCAGGTGCACACGCACGGGAGCGGCGGCATCCGCGGCCAGCTGTCGCAGCTCCTCGACCGATCCCACCGCGATGTCGACGCGATGTTCGTGCGCGAGCCGCGCATCGACGCCCGAGGGATTCAGCCACGCGAGGATCGGCTGCGTGAGCCCGGCCTCACGCAGCTCGACGGCGTCGGCGGCATCCGTCACTCCCAGCCAGGTCGCCCCGGCCGTGACCGCGGCGCGCGCGACCGGCACGGCCCCGAGGCCGTAGCCGTCGGCCTTGACGACCGCCATGACGGCGGCGCGCGTCGAGGCGCGCACCCGCGCGATGTTCGCGGCGACGGCCGTCGGCAGGGTGGTGAGCGTCGGTGCGTGCAGCAGCGAGAGCGCGACCCCCTCGATGACGGCGCTCATCGCTGCATCCGCGGGTCTTCGGTCGGGTCGGCGTACATCTCGGGGCAGCCCTCAGTCACGGCATCCGGCCGGAGTTCGTAGTGCCACGACTCGTTCGCGTAGATCTGGCAGAGCCCATAACCGGCGCCGTGCTGGGCGAGCCAGTCGAGGGTCGGAAGACCGCCGAGGTCGACAGCCTCGCCCGACACGTGCAGCGAGGTCTCGGGCGTCGCGACCCACCGCGCCGCCTCCTCGGCCGATCCGTAGCTGATCACGGCCTGGTCGAGCATGTGCTGCTGCAGGGCCGCCGAGCGCCAGCCGCTGTTGACGAGGAAGGGGACGTCGGCGTCGGATGCCGCGCGCTGCAGCGCGTCGAGCAGCGCCGGGTCGAGGTTGCCGACGGCCACGCGGTCGGTGTCGAAGACCGTCGGCTGGTCGCCGTCACGGATCACACCGTCGGCGTCGCTCGGGGCGAGCACCGATCCTCCCGGTGGGATCGAGGCGGCACCCGCCGAGGTCTCGGCGGCGCTGTCGTCGGTGGAGGCGTCGGGTCCGGGGCCGGCGGTGAAGCTGTGCGAGAGCACGGCATCCGCTGCGGCGAGCGACTGCTGCACGGCGAAGGCGGCGATGACGGCGACGATCAGTGCGATCGCCGACCAGACGATCCGCCGCGCACGGCGGGTGGTGGAGGTGGTGCTGTTCATACCCCCAGTGCAGTCGCCGGGCTGTTGCCGGGGCGTATGCGGTTCTGCATATGCTCCCGATATGCGCGGGTGCGTAGGATCGCAGCCATGCGTGTGCTGATCGTCGAGGACGAGCCCTACCTCGCCGAGGCCGTCCGCGACGGGCTGCGGCTCGAGGCGATCGCCGCCGACATCGCGGGCGACGGGCACGTCGCGTTGGAGCTGCTCGACATCAACTCCTACGACATCGCGGTGCTCGACCGCGACATCCCCGGCCCGTCGGGCGACGACATCGCCCGCGCGATCGTCGCGTCGGGCAGCGGCATCCCGATCATCATGCTCACCGCCGCCGACCGCCTCGACGACAAGGCCTCGGGGTTCGAGCTCGGCGCCGACGACTACCTCACCAAGCCCTTCGAACTGCGCGAACTCGTGCTGCGCCTGCGTGCGCTGGGGCGGCGCCGCGAGCGCGCCCGGCCGCCGGTGCTCGAGGTCGCGGGGCTGCGGCTCGACCCGTTCCGCCGCGAGGTCTTCCGCGACGAGCGGTACGTCGCCCTCACCCGCAAGCAGTTCGCGGTGCTCGAGGTGCTCGTCGACGCGGCGGGCGGGGTCGTGAGCGCCGAGGAGTTGCTGGAGCGCGCCTGGGACGAGAACGCCGACCCCTTCACCAACGCCGTGCGCATCACCGTGTCATCGCTGCGCAAGCGGCTCGGGGAACCCTGGGTGATCGTGACGGTGCCGGGCGTCGGGTATCGGATCGCGACGGATGCCGGGGGTGCGGTGTCGGATGCTGGGGGTGCGGCGGCGGATGCCGGGGCGGATGCCAGGGCGGATGCCGATGCTTAGACATCGCGGGATGAGCGCACGTCTGCGACTCGCCATCAGCTACGCCGGTGTCGTCGCGCTGGCGGGTTTCGTGCTGCTGGCGGTCGTGTGGTTGTGGCTACTGCGGTACGTGCCGGATCAGAACATCGATGCGGGATTCTTCGTGCCGAATCGCTCCGACCTGATCCGCGCGTTCACCCCGTTCGCGACCTGGGCGATGATCGGATTGATCGCCGTCGGGCTCGCCGGCGGATGGTTGCTGGCCGGACGGATGCTCGCGCCACTGTCGCGCATCGGCGCCGCCGCTCAGCTCGCCGCCCAGGGGTCGCTGTCGCATCGGGTGCGGTTGGAGGGTCCGGCCGATGAGTTCCGCGACCTGGCCGACGTGTTCGACGCGATGCTCGAACGGATCGAGGCCCATGTCGAGGAGGAGCGCCGATTCGCCGCGAACGCCTCGCACGAACTGCGCACCCCTCTGGCGATCTCGCAGACACTGCTCGAAGTCGCCCGCACCGATCCCGATCGCGACGTCGACGCCCTGATCTCGCGGCTGGACGAGGTCAACGTCCGGGCGATCGAACTGACCGAGGCGCTGCTGCTGCTGAGTCGTGCCGACCGGCGGTCGTTCACGCATGAGCCCCTCGATCTGTCGCTCGTGTCGGAAGAGGCGGTCGAGGCCCTGCTGCCGTTGGCCGACCGCCGCGGGGTCACGGTCGAGGTCGGTGGGGTTCCCGCGGTCGTCTCGGGGTCGGCGGCGCTGCTGCAACAACTGGTGACGAACTCGTGCACAACGCGATCATGCACAACCTCGACTTCGACGGACGCGTCGCCGTGCGCACCCACGACCTCCCCGAGGGGCTCGCGGTCGTGGTCGAGAACACCGGGGCGATCGTTTCGGCCGATCGCGCGGAGGTGCTCGTCGAACCGTTCCAGCGGGGTGCCGAGCGCGCCCGCGGCGACGACCACGTCGGAGTCGGTCTCGGCCTCGCGATCGCCGAGCGGATCGCCCAGGCCCACGACGGGAGTCTCGTGCTCACCCCGCGCCCCGACGGCGGCCTCATCGTGACGGTGTGGCTGCCCCGGCCCGCCGGTCCCTGAGCGAGCGGGCCCGACATCTGCAGGGACCTGCATCCGTCGTCGTTCCCTGCAAACGGATGCCGCCGGTCGGGTTCCTGAGCGACCGCAGCGTGACGAAGGGCCCGCCCACCGGAATTGGGTCCCTGAGCCCGTCGAAGGGTCCCACCCCCACTCGGTCCCTGAGCGAGCGCAGCGAGACGAAGGGCCCACCCCACCAGAACTGGGTCCCTGAGCCCGTCGAAGGGTCCCACCCCGCGATGCGCGACGGCGGCCTGTGGATAACTCCCGCGGGTGCGCTCAGATTCGGGCTACTTTGTGGCGGTGATGTCGACTCGATACCCCGCTGCCACCCTCGCACTCGCCGTCGTCGCCGCCGCCCTCAGCGGCTGCGCACCCGCCCCGGAACCCACGCCCACTCCGACGCCGGCGTTCGCCAGCGAAGAGGAGGCGTTCGCCGCGGCGGAGGAGGTGTACCGGGCGTACAACGAGGCCGGGAACGCGCGGATTGCGGGAGGGTCGGATCCGGATCCGCAGGACTTCCTCATTGGAGAGGCGCTGGAGGCTGATATCGACGGGATTCGGTTCCTGCAGGAGGAGGGGCTGCGTCTCGTGGGAGTTAATAGCCTCACGTCATTCACAGGAGTCGACGCTTCGGGTCTTGACAGCGAGCCCACCATCAGCGCACGCATTTGCCTGGACGGGAGCGGCCTCCATGTGCGTGACGCGAACAACGCGGACGTGACTCCGCAGGATCGTGAAGAAGTCGTCGCTCAGCTCGTTACCTTCGTGCGGGTCGGCGATCAGCTCAAGATCACGACCGAGTCCGCTGCGTCGGCGGAAGAGTGCTGATGAAGATGAAACGGCTCGGTGCCGTGCTCGCGCTTGTATTCATGCTTTCTCTCCACCCTGCTCCTGCGGTCGCAGCGACGCAGGATTGCGCGCCAGCGATCAAGACCGTGGGCCTCTGCGGCTCGACGGACGGCACGTCCGTGACGGTCACCGGAACCCAGCCGAGCCCGCAGTACCCCGGCTCGTCGTCGAATCCGGGCTCGAACTCCGGCTACTCGAACCCGGGAACGTCCGCGCCCCGCTACTCGCGCCCGCAGCAGAACTACGACACGGACGACTGTCGCGGTGTCTCCGACCTCCGATGCGTGCGCGGCGCAGAACCCGGTCTGACGCCTGAGGCCCCGGCATCCGCCCCCGCCGCCCCGACGATCTCAATCACCGACCTCGTCACCCTCACCCCGGCGACCGCGACCCCGACCGCCGATCCCTCCAACGTCGGCATCGCCGGACTCCCCACGAACTTCGTCACGACCGCATCCGTGCACACCCGCACCGGCACCCTCTTCGGCGCACCCCTCACCGCCCGCTTCACCCCGGTCGGCTACGACTTCACCTACGGCGACGGCACCACCGCCCACACCACCACTCCCGGCGCCACCTGGGACGCCCTCGGCCAGCCCCAGTTCACCCCCACCGCCACGAGCCACACCTACACCGACCGCGGCACCTACGACACCACCGTCACCATCCACTACACCGCCGAGATCGACCTCGGCACCGGGTGGATCCCCCTCACCGGCACCCTCACCATCCCCGGACCCACCCAGCAGATCCGGATCTACGAAGCCCACACCGCCCTCGTCGCCCACACCTGCACCGAACAACCCACCGCCCCCGGCTGCTGAACACGCACCTGCAGGTGCGATGCACCCGTGCAGGGAGAATCCCCCCGGTCCTCCCTGCACGTGTGCATCCTCCCTGCACGTGCACAACACGGCGGGCCCTTCGACGAGCTCAGGGCGCCAGGTACCGCGCCTCCCGCCGTCTCATCTGCACGGATCGATCACACGTGCACGACGAAACCACCGGATGCTCCGTGCAGACGTGACATCTCCGTGCAGACGAGCGCGCGGCCGCCCCGCCCCACCTCAGTTCAGGCGACGTTGCCGCGCAGTGCCGCGATCTCGCGCCCGTAGGTGCGGGCATCCGTCTCGGCGTTCTCCTTGAGTTCGCGCGCGGTGTCGGCGAAAGCGTCGAGCGCGGGATTCACACCGACGAGCGTGAACGGACGCTCCACGACGCGCAGGTCGAGGCCCCACACGTCTTCGAGCACGCGACGCAGCCAGCCGGTCGAGTGGTCCCAGCCCTCTTTGGGGGTGCCGGGCGCGTAGTTGCCGCCGAGCACGGTGACGAGGGTGGCGGGCTTGCCTCGCAGCGCGGTGCCGGTCGGGTCGATGCGCGGGTCGGTGTAGGCCACGTCGAACCAGGTCTTGAAGTGCTGCGAGACGCCGTAGTTGTACAGCGGCACCGCGAAGAGCAGCGCGTCGGCGCCGATCAGCTCGTCGGCGAACGAGGTCGCGAGGGCGCGGGCCTCGACCTGTCCGGGGGTGCGCTGGGCCTCGTCGACGAAGCCGCCGGTGACGGCATCCGCCCACGCGGTCGCGGGCACGGGGTCGGCGGCGAGGTCGCGCCGGGTGACGCGGGAGTCGGGGTGAGACGCGGTCCACTCGGCTTCGACGAGGTCGGCGAGCGACCGGCTGGCGGACGACGCGGGAAGGATGCTCGCATCGAGGCGGAACAGGGACATGGATGACACCTCTCGTTTTCGTAGTCGCTCGGTTTTTCTTAGCGACATCGGTTAACGTAGCACGCTAGAATGAGGGCATGGCCGAGATCGAGCACGATCTGCACCGGTGCGACGCCGCCGTCACACTCGCCTTCAGCGTGCTCGGAAAGCGCTGGAACGGCATGATCGTGTCGTCGCTCGGCGGCGGCCCCTCCACGTTCGTCTCCCTGCGCCGCGCGGTCGCGGGCATCAGCGACACCGTGCTCTCCGACCGCCTCGCCGAACTCGCCGATGCGGGTCTCGTCGCACGCACGGTCGACGCCGGCCCGCCGGTCACCGTCTCCTACGCACTCACACCCGGCGGTGAGGGACTGCTGCCGATCCTCGACGACCTCGGCACCTGGGCATCCGCCAACCTCGTACGCCGCTGACGACGGCATCCGCCCGTCCAGGGGCATCCGCTGCGCCAGAGTGCCCGCACTGCTCGGCGACGGATCTCCGCAGTCGGCGCGCGACTCAGATGGGTCTCGAGCCGCGACTCACCAGGGGCTGGGCTCGTAGTCCTTCAGGAAGACGCCGTGGATGTCGTCACCGGCCTCGCCGCGCACGATCGGGTCGTACACGCGGGCGGCGCCGTCGACCAGGTCGAGCGGGGCGTGGAAGCCCTCCTCCGCGAGTCGCACCTTCGTGTAGTGCGGGCGCTCGTCGGTGATCCACCCGGTGTCGACGGCGGTCATCAGGATGCCGTCCTTCTCGAGCATCTCGCCGGCGCTGGTGCGCGTGAGCATGTTGAGCGCGGCCTTGGCCATGTTGGTGTGCGGATGCCCCGGCCCCTTGTACCGTCGCGAGAACTGCCCCTCCATCGCCGACACGTTCACCACGTATTTGCGGTGCGCCGACGACGCCGCCATCGACGCGCGCAGGCGGCTGATGAGCAGGAACGGCGCGGTCGTGTTGGCGAGCTGCACCTCGAGCATCTCGAGCGGATCGACCTGGTCGACCGACTGCACCCAGCTGTTGACGGTGTTGACGTCGGGCACGAGTCCGCCGGCGTCGATCGCGGTTCCGTCGGCGTGCTTCTCGAGCGACGACGAACCGGGCGCCATCGCGACGCGGGCGAGGTCCTCGGCGGTCAGCGCCTGGCCGCCCTGCTCGGCGACGGTTCCGCCGAGGGCGGCGACCGACAGCAGCGGGTGGGCATCGACGGACGCCTGCAGCGCCTGCGGGTGCGGATCGGCGGTGTGCCCGAAGGTCTCCATCTCGGGGAGCGGGCCGTCGGGAAGCGGGTGGAGTTCGGCATCCGCCAGCAGCGAGTACGAACCCGGCGAGCGGCGCACGGTCTGCGCGGCGTTGTTGATGAGGATGTCGAGGGGCCCCTGCGCGGCGACGGAGTCGGCGAGGCCGATCACCTGGGCGGGGTCGCGCAGGTCGATGCCGACCACGCGCAGGCGGTGCAGCCAGTCGGCGGAGTCGGGCAGCGCGGTGAACCGGCGCACGGCATCGCGCGGGAAGCGCGTGGTGATCGTGGTGTGCGCGCCGTCGCGCAGCAGCCGGAGCGCGATGTGCATGCCGATCTTCGCGCGGCCGCCCGTGAGCAGTGCGCGCTTGCCCGTGAGGTCGGTGCGGGCGTTGCGCTTGCCGTGGCTGAAGCGGGCGCAGTCCGGGCACAGCTGGTGATAGAACGCGTCGACCAGCGTGTACGGCTGCTTGCAGATGTAGCAGTTGCGGGGCTTGAGCAGCTCGCCGGCGATGGGGGCGTCGACGACGCTCGTGGCGAGGTCGTTGCCGCGCGTCTCGTCGTCGATGCGGTCCGGTGCACCGGTCGCCGTGCGGGCGACGACGGCCTTGTCGGCCTCGGCGATGGCGTCGCGGATCTCCTTGCGGCGCACGCGCTTGACGGCCTTGAACATCGCGGCGGTCGCGTGGCGCACGGCCACGAAGTCGGGGTGCTCGTTGTCGATCTCGTGCAGCTCGCTCAGCACGCGCAGGGTCGTGGCGAGATCGTCGGGATCGATGCCGGGGCCGAGGTCGCCGGAATCGCTGAGGTCGTCGCGGGGCGCATCGGTCATTGTGCCGATTTTACGCGAGAAACCCGGGCGTGCCCTGCGGACGGGAGCAGCCCCTCGACCCGAGCCACCCGTCGGGGGCACAATGTCTGCATGCCCACTGATGCGCATGTCCTCGGCCCCGGCCTGCTGCCGACGCCGTTCACGGCCGACGAGATCCGCGAGGCGACCGGCGCCGGGAAGACCATCCGCCTGTTCGTCGAGTCACCCGACGGATCTCAGCACGAGCGGTTCAACCGATTCGAGCAGACGGATGCCGAGGGCGCCACGCTCCGGGCCTGGTTCGCCGAGAACCCCGCCGACGTCGTGACGAGCCGGGTCACCTGGACCGATCTGCAGCACCACGCGGCGTTCCCCGCCGACCACACCACCGTCACGACCGAGGCGATCGACATCCCCCTCGGCCGCGTCGAGTGCACGCGCTACGACACGTCCGACGGCCCGGATGCCCCGGTGGAGACGTACTGGTTCTCGCCCGCCCACCCCGGCATGCCGGTGCGCTACGAGGTGCCGCTCGACGGCGGGGTACTGCGCACGACGGTGATGAGCATCGAACCGGCGTGACGGGCGCGAGACTCTGCCGCAGTGTCGGAGACCCGGCGTAGGGTCGCTGCATGAGCGCACAGATCGAAAGCCACGGAGTCGTCCCGTCTTATCTGCTCGCCCGGCTGGCTGCATCGGGGCGGTTCCCGCGTGCGGCCGCCGCCGCGCGGCAGACCCTCACCGCGGGCCGGCCGCCGTTCCGCGCCCGCATCGACCTCTCGATCGACGAGAACGGCGACCTGGTCGCGCAGCTGTCGGATGCCCCGAACCGCACGATCAGCGACGCGGCGAACACGCAAGACCTTCCGGGCGCGGTCGTGCGCTCCGAAGACGACCCGCCCGTCGCCGATGCGCCGGTCAACGAGGCCTACGACGGGCTCGGGGCGACCTTCGAACTGCTGCTCTCGGCGTTCGGCCGCAATTCGCTCGACGATGCCGGCGCACCTCTCGACGCGACGGTGCACTACGGCGTCGACTACGACAACGCCTTCTGGGACGGCGAGCGCATGGTGTTCGGCGACGGCGACGGCGAGGTGTTCCGCGGCTTCACCGGATCGCTCACGGTGATCGGCCACGAACTCGCCCACGGGGTCGTGCAGCACACCGCGAACCTCGAGTACCAGGGGCAACCCGGTGCGCTCAACGAATCGATCGCCGATGTGTTCGGTGCGCTGACCGAGCAGTACGCGCAGGGGCAGAGCGCCGCCGACGCCACCTGGCTCATCGGCGCCGAGATCTTCACCGAGGCGGTGGAAGGCGTGGCGCTGCGGTCGATGATCGCGCCCGGAACGGCCTACGACGACGACGAGCTCGGCAAGGACCCGCAGCCCGACCACATGAGCGGCTTCGTGCGCACGACCGAAGACAACGGCGGTGTGCACATCAACTCCGGCATCCCCAACCGCGCCTTCGCCCTCTTCGCGACCGACCTCGGGGGCAACGCGTGGGAGACCGCCGGCACCGTCTGGTACCGCGCGCTCACCGGAGGGCTGTCGAGCACGGCGACGTTCACGGCCTTCGCCGACGCGACGGTCGCCGCGGCATCTGACGTCGATGAGGCCACCGCGACAGCCGCTCGACGCGCCTGGACGACCGTGGGAGTCTATGAGGATGAGCGAGTCCCCGCAGCCGACTGACGCCGAGCCGTCGGCTGCGCCCGAGCCGCCGGGCGACAGCGGGCGGTCAGCAGACCCCGGGGTGGTCATCGCCGTGGTGCGCACGGGCGGGATCGCGGGGATCAGCCGACGATGGCGCGTGGAGATCGCGGCATCCGACTCTCCTGACGCCGAACCGTGGATCGCGCTCATCGAACGCTGCCCGTGGAGCGCCGACCCCGAGAGCTCCGCCGGCGCCGACCGCTTCGTCTGGAGCATCCGCGCGCGCACCCCCACAGAGCACCTCGAACGCGAGCTCCCCGATGGCGCCGTCGCCGGGCCCTGGCGCGACCTCGTCGATGCCGTGCGCGCCGCCTCGGCCTGAGGCCCGTTCGCCTCGGCATGACGCCCGTTCTCGCCGCGAGGGTCTCCACACGCCGCTCGCGATGCCTGAACACGGCAGTCTCGACCCCTCGCGCCTCGGCCCCGCCCGCGCGCCCCGTGGATCCGGTGTGAATCGGCACCACCCCGCTGCGACGGAGAGACAATGGGCGAATGGGACTGTTCCAGCACCGCCCGGAAGAAGAAGAGAACCAGTGGGCCGGGCTTCCGTCCGAGCCGCTCGAACGTGACGGTGTCGACACGCTCGCCACGACGCCCGCCGTCGACCCGCTGTCGATCGGCCTCGGCGCCGAGCTCGGGTCGATCGTGTTCCCCGTCGCGCCCCCGGCACCGTCCGCGGTGTCGACCGAGAATCGCGAACCGGACGAGGACTGACATGACCTCCCCCGCATCCGACGGCATCGAGGTCCGCCGCGTGACGGCCGACGAATGGATGCTGTGGCGCGCCGCGCGTCTCGAGGCCCTGCGCGAATCACCCGCCGCCTTCGGCTCGCAGCTCACCGACTGGATCGAGGCGCCCGAGTCGCGGTGGCGGGAGCGGCTGTCGGTTCCCGGAGCGCACGACCTGCTCGCGATCGACGGCGAGCACGTCGTCGGGATGATCACCGGCATGCCGGTGGCCGACGACCCCTCCCGCACCGAACTGATCTCGATGTGGGTCGCTCCGTCGGCGCGCGGCACGGGACTCGCCGCCGATCTGATCGATCGCATCGTCGATTGGGCGACGGAGGCCGGGGCATCCGTCCTCGATCTCTCGGTCATGCCCGACAACCCGTCGGCGCACCGCGCCTACGAGCGCGCGGGTTTCACACCCCTCGACGAACCCGGCGACCTGCTCCCCGACGGTCGCCGCGAGATCCGGATGCGCCGCACCCTGCGCTGACGCGCCCTCTTTCCTCGTGAGGGTCAAAACACGCCGCGCCACCGGCATCCGCTGCGGCGTGTTGTGACCCCTCACGTTCGTGAGACGCGCCCCGCCGGCGACGTCGGCGGCCCGGGCTACGGTGGAGGGATGACGATCACCGCCGCCGCAGACGGCTCCGCTCTGGGCAACCCCGGCCCCAACGGCTGGGCCTGGTACATCGACGACGACAACTGGGCGGCGGGCGGGTCTCCCCACGGCACCAACAACCAGGGCGAACTGCAGGCGGTGCTCGAACTGCTGCGCGCGACGGCCGGCACCGACGAGAAGCTGCTCATCCGCTGCGACAGCCGGTACGTGATCGACTCGGTGACGAAGTGGATGCCGGGCTGGAAGCGCAAGGGCTGGCGCAAGTCCGACGGCGGCCCCGTGCTCAACCGCGACATCCTCGAGGGCATCGACGAGGCGATCCGCGGGCGCGACGTCGAATTCTCGTGGGTCAAGGGGCATGCCGGCGACCGGCTGAACGAGGCCGCCGACGAGCGGGCGAATGCCGCGGCGAAGGCCTATCAGGCGAAGCAGGAACCGCGCCGCGGCCCCGGGTTCACGCTCGCGTCCGGCGCCGGCGCCGCCGTCGCGGCCTCCGCCCCGGTCGCGGCATCTGCGCAGCACGCCCCGTCTGCGGCATCCGCTCCGGTCACGACCGCCCCCTCGGATGCCCCGCTCTGGGCCGAGACGTCGTCGCTGTTCGACGACTTCGACACTCCCTCGGCCGACCCGATCGAGCTGCGCCTGAGCCTCACCGGCGATGAGCACGCCCGCCTGCGCGACCGCGCCGAGGCGCAGGGCATCTCGCTCGAAGCGGCCCTGCGCCGTCTGATCTGACGCGCGTACACTCGCCTCATGTCGACAACCGCGCGCACGATCGGCCGCATCTTCCTCGGATCCTCCCTCGTCTTCGCCGGCGTCTCGCACCTGACGTTCGCCCGCCGCGAGTTCCAAGCCCAGGTACCCGAATCGCTGCCGCTCGACCCCGACGTCACCGTGCTCGCCTCGGGCGTCGTCGAGGTCGGTCTCGGCTCGGCGCTGCTGCTGGCCCGCAAGCGACGCCGTCGGGTCGGCACGATCGCCGCGCTGTTCTTCATCGCGGTGTTCCCCGGCAACGTCTCGCAGTGGATGCACCAGCGTGACGGCTTCGGCCTCGACACCGACATGAAGCGCTTCGTGCGACTGTTCTTCCAGCCGGCGCTGGTCGCACTGGCTCTGTGGTCGACCCGCACGCGCCGCTGAGGCGCGTTCCCACGGCCCGCGGAGCCGACCAAAAGTAGACTCGGCGGATGAGTGGACGGCGGGTGACGCAGCGGTGAGGACGCGTACCGTCTTCGGCCTGCTCCGACTCGGCGCCGCCGCGCTGTGCCTGGTCGCCCTCATCCACCGTCTCGCGTGGGGGCTCGCCTCGCACACGATCGCCAGCCAGAACTTCTTCGCCTACCTGACCAACCAGTCGAACGTCGCGTTCGTGGTGCTGCTCACGATCGCCGGCATCATCGCGCTCCGCAAGGCCCGCGATCCGCGCTGGCTCACCGTCACCCTCGCCCTCGTGCTCACCTGGACGATCACGGCCGGCATCGTGTTCGCCATCCTCGTCTGGCAGGCGGGGCTGCGCGGCATCCGCATCGACGTGCCCTGGTCCGATCAGGTGCTGCACTTCTACCTGCCGGCCTGCGCCGCACTCGCCTGGGCGCTCGCGCCCGGCCATCGCGCGGTGCCGTGGCGGGTCATCCCGGCGACGCTGATCTACCCGCTCGTGTGGGGCGGGTTCACGATGATCCGCGGCCCGATCATCGGCTGGTACCCGTACTACTTCCTCGACCCGCGGCAGATCAGCGGACCGGCCGAGTTCCTGGTGTCGTCCGGCATCGCCCTCGCGACGTTCGCGACCGTCGCGACCGCGCTCGTGCTCATCAGTCGGATGCCGCTGCCCCGTCGCCTGCGGCAGGATCAGGCCGGGTAGACGACGCACCGCCGTGCCAGGCGGCGCACCGCCGCGTCACGCCGCGTAGGGTCCGAGCGCCTCCAGCGCCAGGGTGACCGCCTCGTCCTTGCCGAGTTCCGAGAACCTCGCCGCGGCATCGCCGCCGACGATCCCCACCAGCACGTTCTCGCCGGTCGCGGGGAGCAAGTTGATCCAGGTGCGGATGCCGACATCGCCGCCGACCGTGTGCCACACCGCCTCCTCGGCATTCCAGAACGGCTCGTCCCAGCGCAGCCACACGGTTTCGATCGACCCCATCGCGAGCGCCGAGATCGCGCCGCGGTTGGCGAACGGCAGCGGCGGGTCGAACTCGATGCCCTGCTCCTGCAGCACTCCGAGCGGCACCGTCACGACGACGCGGTCAAACGACAGCGCCTCACCGGTGCCCATGCGCACGCTCACGCCGGTGTCGTCGTAGGCGAGGCGGGTGACCGGCTGGTTGAGACCGACCTGCACGCCGTCGAGCGTGTGCTCGATGAACGGCAGCAGGCTGTCGCGGGCGGCGCGGGGCTCGGTCGGAGGGAGCGGCGGGGCGAACCAGCTCGACAGCTTCGCGGCCTCCGCGCCCGAGGCCGTCGAGAGAAGCGCGAGCAGGGCGAGGATCGTGGGGTCGGCCGTGTCGACGCCGGCCGCGACGAGAGCATCCGCGACCGAGCTGTCGACGGGGGCGGCCTGAGCGGCGGCGATCGCTGCCGTGAGGGACTCGGTGGCGACGGCATCCGTATCTCCGTCGGGCGAGCGCCAGAGCGAGCCCGCGAGGTCGACGACGGAGATGTCCTCGGCCTCGAGGGTCTGCACGAGGTCGGCATCCGCCTCGCCGAACAGCCACGCACCGAGCTGCGGAGGAAGTGGCCAGGCGTCATCGAGCCGCGAGTACACGCGTCCGCCGACGCGGTCGCGCGCTTCGAGAACGGTCACCTCGAACCCCGCGTCGTTCAGCCGCGCGGCTGCCGTGGCGCCGGCGAGCCCCGCACCGATCACGGCGATGCGCTCGCCGTCGCCCGCGGCATCCCGCAGTTCATCGGCGGCGCGCTCACCCGAGGCGATCGCTCCGCGCATGGTGGCCGGGGCCTCTTCATCGGTGGCCTCGCCGGCGAAGAACAGGCGGTCGTCGACCGGACGCGCGAGGGCGCTGCGGGTCTCGGCCCCCACGCCGGCGGGCACGAAGCTGACGGCACCGAACGCGTACTGGTCGCTCGTCCAGGTCGAGCGGATGCTGGCGGCCGGAAGCGGCACGCCGTTCGTGGGCTGCGGCTCGGGCGAACGCGTCGGGGTGCGCGTGGGCGTGGGCTCGGGCTCCGGGGTGCACGAGGCGAGCAGCACCGAAAGGGCTCCGGCCCCGGCGCCCAGAAGCAGAGTGCGGCGCGTGATCCTCATCGTGTCGCCACTTTATCCCGCCCGGGTGGACGGTGGCTGCTCGGGAGGGCGTACCCAACTCAGGAAGAGTGCGGCCGTCGGGCACGGAGACCCCCGGATTCGGGCCCGGATCGTCGATTCTTCCTGAGTTGGTGCCACGGGCGAGTGCCGAACATCACTCCGCAGGCTGATGCGGCGGCGACGGCATTGACCGTAACGTCGAATGCGATGGACAATCCCTTCGGCGAAGTGCCGGTGCTGCCGGTCGTCATTCCCCTCGCGCTCGTGGTCTTCCTGCTCATGCTGTGGCGACTGCAGATCCGCCGTGCGTTCTCGTGGCCCCGCGCCGCGGTGGCCGCGGCCCTCGCCGTGTACGGAGCAGGCATCGTCGGCAACACGATCTTCCCGATTTTCCTGGGCAAGCCGAGCAGTGGGGAGCCCTGGTCTCCGGCACTCGCGCTCGTGCCCTTCGCCGACTACGAGATCGCCGACGCTCTCACGAACGTTCTCGTCTTCGTGCCGCTCGGCATCCTCGTCGCGCTCGTGCTCGCACGTCCGACGTGGCCGCGAGTCGTCGCGATCAGCGCCGGGGTGAGCCTCGCGGTCGAGCTCTCGCAGCTCGCGGCGCAGCGGTTCTTCGCGGGTGGTCACGTCGCCGACATCAACGACTTCCTCTCGAACGTCACCGGCGGCGCTCTGGGCTACGGCATCCTGCTCCTCCTCGTGCGGATGCCTCGACTGGGCCGGTTCGTCGACAGGTTCCGCTGGGCACCGGCAACCGTTCACGACTCCGGAGATCAGCGCCCGCAACGCGAAGAAACCGACCGATCCGTGCGGAATCGGCCGGTTTCTCCGGAGTTGTGAACGGTCAGACCGCGAGCAGCTCCCGCTCGAGACGGGCGTACGAGGTCTCCATGCCGTCGGCCATGCCGGTGGCGAGGATCATGTCGCGCGTCTCCTTGTCGGGGTACTCGATGTACAGCGTGATGAGGGTCGCGCCGTCCTCCTCGTAGAGGTTGAGATCGTTGAGCGTCTCGACCGGCATCCCGATCATCCGCTCGGTCTGCACCGACCGCTTCGGGGCGTCGATCAGCAGCGCCTCGCCCTCGAAGCCGAACGCCTCGCCCTCCGTGTCGCCGACCGGAGCCCAGGAGGTGACGTAGCCCTGACCGACCTCGGTCGCGACCGTGCACTCGGTCATCTCCCACCCGTCGGGTCCGAGCAGCCACTGCTTCATGAGCTCGGGCTCGTTGTGCGCACGCCAGACCAGTTCGCGCGGCCCCTCGACGAGGCGCGTGATGCGCACGTGGGTGTCGTCGAGCAGTTCGACCCGCGTGCCCTTGCCCTGCGCGTAGTCGCGGAGGTCCTGCAGCACGGCGTCGAGCTGGCTCATCGCGAGCGTCGTCCCCTCGACGGCGCCCATCGCCACGACCTGCTCGAGCGCCTCGGCCGAGGCGAAGTAGCTGGTGTTGACCATGCGCGTGCCCTCGGCGGTCGGTGTGAACGTGAACGTCATGCGCATCGACGGCAGGTCGGGGTTCGGGGTTCCGTCCTCGTCGGCGAAGGCGTCGAGGACCTCGAAGCCGTTCGGGCCGTCGATGTTGAGGAACTCCCAGGTGCCGGAGGCCTTCTCGCCGCGCGGTCCGTTCATCGTGTAGTTCGCCTTGCCGCCCACGGTGTGGTCCCAGTGGGTGAAGGTGGCGGGCCATCCGGGAGGACCCCAGAAGCGCTCGAGCTGACGCGGGTCGCTGTAGGCGTCCCACACCCGCTCGACCGGGGCCGCCAGATCGGCGACGACCGTCATGGTGAGGTTCTCGGCATCCGTGATCACATCGGTGACAGGCATTGTCAGTCTCCTTGTTCGTGTTCGGTCGGTTCGGTGTTCTTCGTGGTGCTCGTGGTGCTGTCGGTGCTCGGGGCTGGCGCGGCCAGCAGGTCGTCGAGGCGGGCGATGCGCGATCTCCACAGCTCTTCGTAGCGGGCGAGCAGCGCCCTGGCCCGGGCGATCATCTCGGGATTCGCGCGCACGAGGCGCTCGCGTCCCTCGGCGCGCTTGACGATGAGGTTCGCGGCCTCCAGCACGGCGACGTGCTTCTGCACCGCGGCGAACGACATCTCGTACTCGGCGGCGAGGGTCGAGACCGACTGCTCGTTCTCGATCGTCCGGCGCAGGATGTCGCGCCGGGTCGACGTGGCCAGTGCGTGGAAGACACGGTCGACCTCCGCTTCGGTGAGTTCTCTTTGTGCAACCATTTGGTTGTACGTTAGACCGGGGCGCGGGGCGTGTCAAGAGGTTCCTGTCGGAATCGCGATGAGATTGGACTAAGTCCGACGTAAAGCGAGGATCGGACGCCGTCGCCGAGGTCTCTCTGAGAGCCGAGGTCTTTCTGAGAGAGGAATCCACTGTCTCGATAGGCGAACCTAGTTCTTAACGGAGGCACCTTGCCATCTCGCAAGTCGCCGTGCCAGTCCATAGCGCTCGGATCTGGAGTGAGGGACATGATCACCGAGTGGACCGAGGGCGATTTTTGAAGAGAAGGGGTGGGGGAGCCGACTGTATCGGCACTGCTCCGCCTAACGCGTTCTATCCGGGCTATAGAGACCACCACGGCTCACCGTAGTCAGGAAGTAGGCGAGGCCGGCGCCGAGTCAAGGATGAGACTGAGGAAGCGCATCGCGCGGCATAGAGGGGAGTTGTCAAGCGGGCCACGGCAGCAGGAGTTGAGATCCACTGGAGGCGAGAGACCGAAGCTCAGGGCTAGGCGGGTCCAGATGGCGCGGACCCACCGTTTCTTGTGGGTTGATGGTCGGCGGCGCCGTAGGCGGTTGTCGCGTGGACGAGCGAACGTGTCTGGGGCCAGTAGGCTGACCCCGTGACCCAGGGTGATCTGACACTTTACTGGGGTGCGATCGCGCAGATAGTTCCGGTGGTCGCGCTCGCGTTTGTGATCGAAGCTCGAGTTATTGTTCGCCGGTTGAGCAGGAAGAGCACATATCAGTTTCGGGGACGACGCATTCGTTGGTCGATCGTGTTTTTCCTTCTCGCGCTGCTGCTGACTTTATCCGAGTACACCGCTTTGCAGAGCCTGTCTCTCGATCCAGACAGACCGGTACTGCTGATAGACAACATCTACTACTGGCTGTCTTTGCTCTCAGTCGCGGCGTCACTTCTCATTGTGATTACGCTGCCAGTCTCCACCTTGATCTCCGCATCACTCAGCGACGTCGTCCGATCGATCGAACTGCACGTGCCCTGGGGGAAGGCTCAGCGGTTGCGTCGAGAAATCGTTGAGCAACTTGCAAGTCTCGACGAGCTGCTTAGGCTGGGCAGGAACCTTCGACTTGATGCCCTGATGGTTTGCGGCGCTGTGCTCCTAGAGCGGGACTTAGACGTCGAGGACATGCAAAGGGTGTTTATCTCGGCGCTGAACGACGAGCCGGACTCCCATCTAATCGATCCGACCGGAAACCTGATGCAACTCTTGAAGTCAGACCCCCATCGGGAGGGGTGGGCCTACCAGGTTGCCCGCCGGTTCTATGACGACCTCGCAACCGAGGGCCGCGACATGCGCAAGCTACGGAAGCAAATTCGAAATCAGCTGCGTCGCGTTGAGAAGATCACGCGCGTGGACTCGCCTGAGTTCGTTAAATTGCAGCGTGCCAACATGGCGGCCGCCGCCAAGATGCCCTAGATCGCGCGCTATGCGCGAGGGCTCGCGCGACGAACAGAGGTTCTGGCCGGCGACGGGCATGGCGCTCAACGCCTCGGAAACGTCTGATCGTCTCGAACTTTGGACTCTCGAGAGTGAGAGATTACGTGTCAGTGGAACCCAAGGATCTTCAAGACGTCACTTACCCAACTCTTTCGAGCGTTCTTTCGACGCGTGATCTGCTCAGCCATGTCCGAGGCTTGCCTTCCGGCGCCCCGTATCAGATCGCTGGTCGATGCCGCTCCCCATTCGTCCCGCCGAACCTCGCTCACGGCACCTCGACGAAGCCGGTAGCATCGATCCCATGTAGGGCCTGAAGGCAACGCGGCTCCGAGAACCCCCCACGCCTCCGCATCGAAGCCCTCACTTCTCAACGCCTCGTGTAGAAGCGGGAACGTGACCAGCCATCCCCTTTTGCGTAGGGGGACTTCCCCGCTTTGGATGGAGGCAACGAGGCCCACCGCGAGCAACCGCTCTTGCACCCAAGAGGGAACACCGCGAAGCTCGCCCGATGCGACCGATTCTAGGGTCTTCAACCAGTCGCGGGCGTTGACTCGTCGCCACAAACCGGCATGAAGTGGTGCGGCTAGTAGGACGGTTAGAGCGAAACGTGGAGACGTTCCGCGAGAGACCTTGCCAGAGAGGCTAGCCAAGCCGATTCTGTGCAGGGTCTCGCGTAGGACATGGGCCTGCGCGATGACCTGTCTGACTGTATCTGCGTTGCGGCTGACCAGGTCGACGAGGCTCCACCACGCCTCGGGCGATGCGCTACAGGCAAGAGTAAGGGCCTCAATGGATCCGTTGCTCAGAAGAGATTCAAGGATGTGATTCTGCTCGCCTGCGTCGAGCGATGCGAACACGTCTCCCACAGACTCGCCCTCGAGTGCCTGCCATACGCCCGGGTTCCTGAGGAACTCTGGACGACGAGCGATGACGAGAAGCCCGAGATCCTCATGGATACCCGCGAACCGCGCGACGGTTTCATCGTCGAGATGGTCTGCGATTGCAGAAAGGACCGAGTCGATCTGGGATTCAGGGATGGCACCGAGCTCGGCTTCGTGTACCTGTTCGAGGGAATCCCTAGTCACGGACCCCGATAGCACCAATCGAACGAATCGCTGACCCAGTTCGAGTTCGTCCAGATCTAGATGCGCCGAGAACGAGATCGCGAGAGCGAGTCGCTCCGATTCCGGGAGCTCGATGCGCCCTGTTTCGGCGAGTATGTCGGTCTTGAGGCGACGCATCTGGCCAGGGGACGGGAATTCATCGAAGAGGGTGGAGAGCGCTTCGTGATAGTTCTCGTTCATGATGGATTCGAAAATCCGGGTGAGGACGGACATGTCCCGCCGGCCCCGTCGGCTCTCCGCGCCATAAGTATGGAGGAAGAGTCGCAGCGCTGGCCGGTGGCCGAGAATGTCCTCGGCAAGGGGCCTCGACCAGTCGCGGATTGGCCAACTCGCGTCGACTCGATCGCCCCTCTCGACCACCTCAAGGTCGAAACGCACCGTGGTGTCGGAGGAACGATAGCGGGTCCGAAACGCAAAGGATCGGCGTAGGCGCGGCCACTGCTGGGCATACAACTCCAGCAGCACGTCCTCCTCGCGCTCCGGCGAGGGGGAGGTGGCGGTTACAGCGCGACTGGACGAGTAGACGGCACTGGCCAGCACGGCTGGGTCAAGAACGCCACCGGAGACGGGGAGCTCCGTCGAACGAGGCATCATGGCAAGGGGAAGCTCGCGGGAACATTCGTACGCGAGGCTTTCAGCTTCCTCATCGTCTCGCACACCTCGCGGCCGGTTGAGATTGAGTAAGTCGCGGAAGTCCTCGATCCGGGCGAGATCGGACCACTCGACTAGCAGAACGTGTGACCACACCGAGCCCGGCCTCATCCAGGAGCCTGCGGGCCAGGTGCGAACAAAGGCTTGCATCCGGATGGACGCGAGCGGGAGCACGGATAGGTACGAGCCGCTACGGCCTTCGAAGCTCATGTCAGTTGCGACGCGTAGCAAGCGACCAGCGTCTGCCTCGATCTGCAACGAGGAGCTCAACAGCCGGTGCCCGCGCGAATAGCCGTAGAGGGCTTGATGGACCGTGGCTGTTCTCATAGCTGTAGCACGCCTATGATTGGCGCATCGATCGCGGCTTCGTTTCCGTCGCCGTCTGTCATCGTGGCCCGATCAAGCCCATCCTGGTCGGACAACCGTTCCCGTTCGGTCGTGAAGCTTCCGCCCTGCGCGCTGAGCCCGAAGATACGAATCTCCCTTCGAATCTGGGCGGTGTGGAGATATTGAGCAACGAGTGGCGCGTTCACTGCCAGCCATTCGGAGGGGGTGATATCGCCGGCCAAGTCGAAGGCCGACAAGACAACGCTGACTTGACATCTCGGATCCACTGTTTCGTCGAGAACTTGCAACAGGTCGGCGACGTCGACTTGCGTGGGCGTAGAGGGTTGGGGCGCGGAGTTCTCCGGAGGCCGTGACTCACCGAGGGCGTGAGCTGCCGCGTTCACCTCCGCGATGAGTGGGTCATGCTCGAAATCACCGACATGTATGAAAAGTACCGCTGAGCGTGCGCTGCGCAGATCGTCGAACAGGTCAACGTCCATCGTTCCCGTTTCGATGACGTCAAGCCATGTTTCCCCGGACAGGTCCGGCACATCGAGCTGGCCTTCTTCCCCCGATGCATGCCGAATCGACAGGCGCAGGCCATTGCTCTGTGAGACTTCGGTGCGTCCCGCCTCCTCGCAGTTAAGTAGGGCAGACGTGAGCATGTTGGCGTGCTCGCGGTCGTCGCGATGATCCGTTAGCTCGATTGAACAACGCTCGCCTCGCAGTATGGCCAGGAACAGCAACGCGAGATAGGTAGATTTTCCGGCGTGGGGGAATCCCATCAGGATCGCTCGCGGCGTATTCGTCATGCTCTGTTTCCATTCCAGAAGTATCGAGCTCCAGGAAGCGTAACCTGCTGCCGAATCTGAGGACGGCGTTCGCGGTCGGATACGAGTATCTCGAAGACTTCCACAAGTCCTTGCCGAGACGTCTGATCTGCGGGTCGGGCGCTGAGGACACTCGTTGACACCGAAACTGGCCGGCGAAGAACCGAAGAAACCATCTTGTCGAGCTCTGACGTCACGGTGTCCTGCAACTGAGGCGTCAGGGTGTCTGCCTTCGTAGCGACTATCAGAACCTTCGCCCCGTCCGCGAGGGCATCGGGCGCGAGTAGGCCCATCAGAAGTTGCTTAGCCCTCAGCAGCTGAAGGGTCCTCGTGGACGCGCGTCGCATCAGCTCGCCATCGACCAGTACCAAGCAGACGTCGACGCGGGGCAAGAAAGGTAGCTGGTCGTGGGCGTCGGCCCCGTCCACGATCGACTCGAACACCTCGCCGCGAATATCCGAGACGACGAGGTCCACGCGACGGGTCCGAGAGGCGACCGCAAGGTGGAGGTGACGAATGTCGTCGTCCTGCGTCCGTTCAGTTGCAGGGGATGTCGAGCCGGACGATGCCCGGGCGGGTTTATGGCGTCGATGGAATCCAGACAGCGTCCTAGAACCCGCATACTGCCAACCGTGCACCGGTCCCGTTAGAAATTGAGCAAACAGCTCCACTAGCAGAGTTGTCTTACCCGCATTCGCTTCACCGGCGATGAGAACAACCGTTGAGGGGACATCTCCGACTAGCACGTTGGCCTCACTGAGCGTGAGGCCATCTCCTCCGGTGATTTTGATCCGAGCCCTCGGCGGCGGTAGCTCGGCCGAGTCGCCGAGATCGAACTCGGTCTCCTCATCAGCGCCGTCTTCTTCGTCAAGCGTGAGCGAATCGTCGTCACCATCGAGCGTCGTGGCAGCGGTTGCGTCGCTGTCGAGTTCGTCGTTGGCTGGCATCGTTACGACACCCTCATCATGGAGTACTCGCGGAGGAGCTGTGCCCCCAGCCCGACGAGCGGCACACGGTGGGAAGGATCGAGACCGGTGCTCTGTTCGACAACAGGCGAGGCGACATCTCGATCGTTCTTGAACTTCATCAGAGCGGAAGCCACCGAACTCACGGGAAGCAGTAGGTGGCTCAACGGTGAGCCCGAGTGAACGGTATCCAACAACTCCTCAGCGACGTCCACGAGTGGAATCGTCTGCCCGTCATCGAGATCGCCGACGAGGTCATTCAGAACCTCGATCGTCCCGCGCGCCGCGGGAGCGACCGTCACGAACTCTTCGACCTCGATGGCCGCCCGGATGACTCGCTGCGGTTCGGCAATCTCCGTCCATTCGACTCCAGAGTTCGAGTGAACTCGTTTACGTGACCACCACAGTGTGTTGAGCTCTTCATCCATACGATCCAGGCGAGTGCTGACCTGTGCCGCGACCTCTTCGAAGCGTCGAGCGAGCGAACGCACTGCGGACACGGCCTGGGGCCCCTCGAGATCTTGATGTCCTTGAAGCAGCTTCCTAGCCGAGTCTCGAAGCACCGTGATAGCCGTGCGGGCGCGCCCGCTGGTACTCTCATCGAACACCGTCGCATCAGCGAGATCGTCCAGCTGGCCGCTACGAGCTTCGAATCCCAAATATCTTGCAGACTGGCACGCCAGAGCAGCGAGCAGGCGGCGATCAGGGTCGCGCAACAGCGCGGTTACTGCTGCTCCGGCCACGATCCGAACCACCTCCTCACGTCGGCCAGTCACCCATGTCCCGTCGTGTGCACGGACGGTGGACTCTACAGATTGAAACGCGTCGGGGACCGGCGCGCTGTATGCCACGGCAACAAGATCGAGCACCGAGACCTCGGTGATCGCGTCAGCTGCGGCCGTCATCCGGTTCTGAATCTCTGCGATCTCGATTTCCATCGTCGCCGCGGACAGAGCGGCGGCCATCTCATCGAACGTCGGACCACTTGTCACGGAAGCTCCTCTTCGAGTTGGTCAATCAAGTTACGGTCACGTACACGTCTCAGAACGCGTGTCCATAGTTCGGCGTCAGGCGTGATCAGGTCTTCGTCACTCAGGACGCCGAGACTACGTGCGATCTCTCTTCGACGAGTGATCGACAGCTGCAAGAACCTCACGGCTGTTCGACGAAGGTCCTTGCGCGCCGCGCTCGAGAGGACGGCGGCCGGCATGTCTGCCGCATTGCCGAGAAGAGGAGAAGCAGTCACGACAGCCTCGTCTTCCGGTCCATGAGCGAGGGGCGAGGCATCGTCGACGACACTCGGGGCGCCGGGATCGTTCCTCACGAAATACGTCATCTCACCCGAAGGATGCGCGACGAACCGCGTATGCGCCCTGCTCCAGTACCGGGGGTTGACATGTATTTCGATGCCCTTGCTCACCTTGGTGAGAGTGATGACGTTGTAGCTCGCAAGGAACGGGTCCTGTTCGCCCCCCGCTTGACGCTCCGGAGCTACGGCCCCCGCATTCACATGCACCGTGCTTCCGTCTCCGTCGGGCTGCAAGGAACTGTACGCGTGCTCGTGACCGAAAAGAATTAGGTGGGCGCGCTGCAAGTACGGCGCGATATGTTCCCAATCTCGGAGCCAACTCGGGGGGTGATGCATCATTACGAGATGGAGCAGGCCGGGTTGCCGGTCGAGCTGAACCTGGTGAGTGCCGACGACGAGGTTACGTTTGTCTGGTTCGTGGAAATCCTTATGACTTGCGAGCGCAGAGTTCACACCGGTGAGCCGCAGGACCAAACCATCGACCTCGAGAGTGTCGTCTTCCCACATAGGTGACTCTGCAGTGATGCCGCAACCGAAGGTCGAAGCAAACTCGTTGTAGGCATCCAGGGGGGCTAAGACAGATCCGGCTTGCGGATCCAGAGCGAGGCGTTCCTGTAACACCAAGTCAATGTCGGTAAGGTCGCAGCCAGCGACGGCTGTCCGAAAGTCTCGGGCGATGGCGCTTTTTCCGATCGTCTCCCACGAGACGTCGTGATTGCCGGGGACCACCCAGACGTCACTCGGCTCCAGGCCACCGGCGGCGTCAAGCAGCTCGTCAATCCATTCCCGCGCGGTGACGTACTGAGCTGGTTCCGCGCCGAAAGCGATGTCGCCGCCGACGAGTATCGCGTCGATCTTGCTGCTCTGCTCCACGTGAGCCTTCAGATCGCGCACGAGTTCAGTGCGCTGATCTCGGTCCTCGTCCCACCCGCGATCGTCAAAGTGGATGTCGCTCACGTGCAATATCCGTAGCGGCATAGTCGATTCCCCCTTCGCAAACCCCCGTTCTCTGCATCGTATTGGTGCTGGCGGAGAAGCGCACGTTCATGGACGATACCCACGGCGCTGAACTCGTGACATCGCGGGCGCTTACCGTCTGCCCGGGGGTCGCACCGCGCAGTGCGAACGTATCGCTATGCGCCCCTCGCGCGCCTCGACGATGACTCTCCTAGTGATCCGGCCAGCCCTGCCCGCACCTCTTGCTACCCGCAGTGCGCTCTGCCGCTGTTCAACCGATGATGACGACGCGCACGGCCGCCTCCGCGCCCGGTTTCGCGAAGAATGTGCCCACCTTCTGTTGGGGGGCGGTCAACTCTCGGGCAGATGTGAGGGATCGAAGCACGCAGCAGCATCACGATTTGGTCGATGCTCGAGGAACCGATAAGCGGATCCGCGGCCACACCTACAGCTGCGGCGGTGACGTTCGTCAAGAACCGGGGCATCCCTGTGGCGACACGCGCAAGGCGAACTCGTTCTTGCATACGGACAGGTATGTTCCGGGAGATAAGCCAGCGGCAGCCTCGTCGAAATACACGCATAGTCAGTGCGAGCGAGCGCGTTTCTGGTGCCAGGCGGTGAATCCCGATGGTCGGCATCACCCGCTGGTACGCGTAAACCAGTGCCAGCGCGACGCGTGTCGGCTATGAAGCGCATAGTCGGAGCGTCGATCGGGCTCGTCATGTACTGGACGCGAGCCAGAAGACCGCGCGTCCTGGTCGCCACAATCGACTAGGTGCGGCGCCAGTTGCGTGCTGGTGGCTACGGTGGTGGCATGGAGACGGACGAGTACTTGCCCCCTGATGAGTTGGACAGGCGGGACCGGGAGGACCGCCTGATGCAGGTTTGGGACGCAGACGTGCAGATGACGGATGAGGAGGCCCGCGACGCCTTGATACGAGTCGGTCGCGCGTTAGCGGCCAAGGGCGGGGTCGCCGACCTTGACGAGGACGTTGTTTCGGATCAGATCAGGTTGTGTCAGTACTTCCGCAGCAAGACAGTGAGCGCGAGCCGACTCTTTGGGCGCGAACTATTGGAGGCGCTGAAGACACTCGCGCCTTGGACTGCACGCAACTACCTCACCCACGCCACACTGTGGAGGGTCAAGAAGGCGGTTCCTGAGAACCGCGCGAGAGACTTCAAGACCTGGGGCGAGCGCCTTGAACAATTCGCGGCGCTCCTGACAACCGAGCGAACGGACGCCCAGCGTGCTTTGCTCAACGACATGTTGCGTCTTCCGGCGCATGACGACCTGCCCGACAGCTGCGCGGACGAGCCAATCGCCAGCGACGAGCTCGTCGTCCGACTGCACGGGGCGCTTGCAAACCAGCTTGCCGATCAGTTCACCCTCTCGGCTTATGTCCTCGGTGCGATCTCGGCCTGTGGGGCTCTGATTACGGTCGGAGGATTCTTCTCGGAGGGCAGCTTCCCTCTGGTCGGCGTGGTCGCCGGGTTGACGATCCTCTCCATCGCTTCCGCCACCTTCGTGCGCCGTCTCACAAGCCTTCGACTGAGCCTCCGAACTTTGGCGGCGTCCCGCACCGTATCCGGCGCAATCACGGCTGCGGCGACTCTCCAGACGGTGATCATCGGATTCTGGACACTCGGCGACGACGAGCGACCGGTTCTCGTTCCTATGATCATCGCGGTCGGCATCACGCTCGTGACCTCGGTGACTGCGAACTTTTGTAGCGAGCTTGCTTCCTTACGCATCGCCGAGCTGAATTCCGCATCGACTGACAATGCGCTAAACGCTGGAGCATCGGGCGTTGCCGACGAGCGGCGCGACTCATCCAGCGCGCCGCTCTAAGGTGCCCCGTGCTATCAGGCGAGCGCGCAGTGAGCCGGTCAGTCAACGGCGGTGGTCAGGTGGTCGGGTCGTGGAGCTCGGCGGACTCCGGACGCTTCACGCGAGCGTGGCCAGCGCTCAGGAGGGTGTAACCGGGTTCAGTCGCTCCACAGGAACGCCGACGAGCCAGCTTGATGTCACGCCGCGGCAGATTCGACAGTTCCCCCAGAACCACGCCGATCTGGGTCGCTGAGCCCGTCGAAGCGCCCCAGTTCCGCGCTCACCTGCAGGGAGAGAACAGACGTGCAGGGAGCATCCGCCCGTTTCTCCCTGCACGTGTCAGAACTCCCTGCAGGTGATCGGCAGGCGCGCCCGACCGGCGCCGCCACGCCCGGGAACCTCGACCTAGGGTCGAGCGCATGGACTACAACTCCCTGTTCCCCCTGGTCTCCGCGATGTGGACCTCCGTCGCGCTGCTCGCGGGCGGCTACGCCCGCACGCGCAACCGCTCGGCGTGGACGTGGTTCCTGCTCACGCTCTTCTTCGGACCGATCGCGGCATTCCTGCTCGTCGTGTGGGAGCCGGTGCCGCAGAAGCCGTCGACCCCGACTCCGACCGAGAACTGAGAACTGAGAACGGGGCGGGGCGGGGCCCTTCGACAAGCTCAGGGACCCAGTAGCGCTCAGGGACCCAGTAGCGCTCAGGGGCCCACGAGCGGCTCAGGGACCCAGTAGCGCTCAGGGGCCCACGAGCGGCTCAGGGACCAGCAGCACGCAGAAGGAGGGCGACGGAACCTGCGTCCCGTCGCCCTCCTCCCCTCAGTCACCTCAGGGGTGATCCGTTCACTCGGCCATCGACACCGACGTGAAGTCCAGCCACCAGCTCTTCGGCTGCTCGAAGCCCTGCACGGCCGACGACATCGCACGGGGGGCGGTGTCGTTGGCGACGAACAGCCACGCGGCATCCTGCGTCACCAGGTGTCCGACCTGGGTGAGCAGAGCGGCGCGCTCCTCGTCGTCGACCGTGACCAGCGCCTGGTCGTAGAGCGCCTCGGCCTCTTCGTTGCAGTAGTTGAAGAAGTTGCCGTCGCAGCCGAACCAGAAGCCCTTCCAGCTGGAGGGCTGCTCCAGGCTGAACGCCTGGTTCGCGGCCTGCCATCCGGTGTTGCCTTCGCCGAGCTGCGCGTACATGCCCGAGAAGTCCACCGGCTCGAGCGAGACGTCGATGCCGACCTCGGCGAGCTGCGCCTGCAGCCCCTCGTTCATGGCCTTGGCCTGCATCGAGCCCGATCCGGCGGTGATGTAGCCCACGGTCACGTCGACGCCGTCGGGATAGCCGGCCTCGGCGAGCAGCGCCTTGGCCTTCTCGGGGTCGTACGTGTAGAGGTCGTCATCGGCGGTGTAGTACAGGCTCGCCTCGGCGAACATCTGGGCGGCGGGAGCGGCGGTGCCGTGCAGAAGGTCGTCCGCGATCGCGTCGCGGTCGATCGCGTAGTTCATCGCCTGACGCACACGGATGTCGTCGAACGGTGCTTCCTGCGTCATGAGCTGCCACGACCACTCCCAGTCGAACGGGTTGCCGGTCGCCACGAAGCCCGCATCCTCGAGGCTCGCGAGGTCGTCGGGCAGCGCGGCCTCGATCCAGTCGACGCGTCCGGAGCGCAGAGCCGCGGTGCGTGCGGAGGGATCGGGGATCAGCTCGACCGTGAGGCGGTCGAGCTTGGCGACGTCTCCCCAGTAATCCTCGTTGCGGGTGAACGAGATCGACTGGTTCTGGGCGAGCGAGTCGAACACGAACGGACCGGTGCCGACCGGGTTCGTGGCCTGGCCCGCGGCCCCCGACTCGTCGAGCGACGTGGGGCTCGCGAAGTAGACGTTGTACAGGTCGGCCAGGAAGAAGGCGAACGGCTGGTTCAGGGTGAATGTCACCGTCTGGTCGTCGACCTTCTCGACCGAATCGACGAAGGTGAGCACCGTGTAGTAAGTGATGAGCACCGGGTCGTAGTTCGGGTCGGACTCGTCGGTGTAGCGGGTGATGTTGTAGATCAGGGCATCCGCGTCCCAGGGGGTGCCGTCGTGGAACGTGACGTCCTCCTGCAGGTGGAAGGTGTACTGCAGGCCGTCCTCCGAGACGTCCCACGACTCGGCGAGCGCGGGCGCCACACCGGCGGGTGCGTTCGGGTCGGAGACATCGCGCTTGGTGAGGCCCTCGTACACGAGGTTGCCGATCAGGCGCTGGCCCTCGTAGCCGGCGGTCGTGATCGCGCCGGTGTCGAGGCTCGGGAACGAGGCCATCTGCGAGCCGATGACCAGTTCCTGCTCGCCGTCGGATCCGCCGGTCGGCGCTCCACCGGAGGAGCAGGCCGAGAGCGCGAGACTCGACGCCAGAACGAGGCCTGCAACGATTGCCGCTCTGCGGCGTGGGGATGGGGTGTTCATGTCTCTCCTCAGGTTCGCTGTGTGTGGTGCGGGTAGTGGTGCGGTGGTGCGGGTAGGGGTGGTGCGGTCTTCAGGCGTGCATCAGGGTGCGCGCGGCCAGAAGTTCTCGGGTGTACGGATCGGTCGGGTCGGCGAGCACGGCGGCGGTCTCGCCGGACTCCACGGCGTGGCCGCGGTTGAGCACGAGGATGTCGTCGGCGATGTGCTCGACGACGGCGAGGTCGTGCGTGATGAAGAACATCGCCACCCCGAGCTGCGCCTGCAGGTCGGCGAACGTGTTCAGCACCTGCGCCTGCACCGACTTGTCGAGCGCCGACACCGCCTCGTCGCAGATCAGCAGCTTCGGCTTGCTGGCGATGGCGCGGGCGATCGCCACGCGCTGGGCCTGTCCGCCCGACAGCTCGTGCGGGAAGGCGTGCACGTAGTCGGCGGCGAGGGCGACGGTTGCGAGCAGATCGACCGAACGCGACGCCCATTCTCGGCGGGCGATACCCTGCGCGCGCAGCTGGAAGGCGAGGCTGTCACCGATCGTCATCGCCGGGTTCAGGGCGTTGCGGGGGTCCTGCGGCACGAGCTGGAAGTCACGACGGGCCTGCCGCAGCTCCTTCGCGCTCAGCGCGAAGAGATCGCGCCCATCGAGCCGCACGGTGCCGGCATCCGGTCGCATCAGGCGCATCACGATGCGCCCGAGCGTCGACTTGCCGCTGCCGGACTCGCCCACGACACCGAGCGTGCGTCCGGACTCGATCGAGAAGTCGACGCCGTGCAGGGCGGTGAAGTCGCCGAAGCGCTTCACGATGCCGGAGCCTTCCAGTACCGCGGTCATGCTGCCTCCTCCTGTGCTCCGTCGGATCCGCCGGCTCCGACGCTTCCGTCGGCGACGGCGTGGCCGGGTGCGACCTCGTGCAGGGTTCCCCAGTCGCGGCGCATCCGCACGGAGTCGGGAACGACGGCGAGCCCGCCGCGCGGCACTCCGGCCGAGGGCTCCGCGGCGAGGAGCGCTCGGGTGTACTCGTGGCGGGGAGCGCGCAGCACGTCGGGCGCGTAGCCCAGCTCGACGATCTGACCGCCCAGCATCACGGCCACGCGGTCCTGCGCCTGCGAGGCGATGAGCGTCGCGACGCCGATGTCGTGCGTGATGAAGAGGATCGCCGTATGCAGACGGTTGCGCAGATCGTCGAGCAATCCGACGACGTGTGCGCCGACGGCCGCATCGAGCGCGCTCGACGGTTCGTCGGCGACGATGAGTTCGGGCCCGCAGCTGATCGCGATCGCGATGGCGATGCGCTGGCGCATTCCGCCCGAGACCTCGTGCGGATAGCAGCGCATCACCCGCTCGGCATCGCGGATCTGCACCTGCTCGAGCAGCTCGAGCGCACGCGCCTTGGCGGCCGCGCGACTCGGGCACTGGCGGTGCTGCAGCAGGGTTTCGACGATCTGCGATCCGATGCGCCGCATCGGGTCGAGCGACGAGTTCGGGTCCTGCGGCACCATTCCGATGCGGTCGCCGTGCAGCATCCGCAGACGGGATGCCGGGGCGCCGATGAGGTCGACGCCGTCGAAGTACGAGGTTCCGCTCACCGTCGCGGTCCGCGCCGCCAGGCCGGTCACCGCCCGGGCGAACACCGACTTGCCGCTGCCGGACTCGCCGAGCAGCACGGTCACCTGACGCTTCTCGAGACCGAGGCCGAGGTTCGAGACGACGGTGCTGGCGCCGCCGCCCGAGCGGGGGAACGAGACGCTGATGCCGGTGGCGTCGAGCACCAGCGCGGCCGGGTCGGCGAGGCCGCCGGCCGGAGGGGCGAGAAGGGTCTCGGTCATGATTTCTGTCCCTTTCCGGAGATCGCATCGCGGATGCCGTCGCCGACGAGCGGGAAGAGCATCGAGAGCAGCAGGATCATCACCACGGGCGCGAGCGCGAGTGTCGGGTTCGTGTAGACCGCCGCCTGCATCTCGTAGAGGATCGACCCGAGCTCGGGTTGCGGCGAGGGGACGCCGAGTCCGATGAATCCGAGACCGCCCGAGATCGCGACGTTGGCACCGACGAGCGAGGTCGAGTACGCGAGAACGGCGGGGAGGGTGACCGGAACGATCTGCCGCAGCAGGATCGTGCCGCCCGTCGCCCCGCTCGAACGGGCCGCGGTGACGAAGTCGAGCTCGCGGATGCGGGAGACCTCGGTCTCGGCGATGCGGGCGACCGGCGCGATCCACACGAGGGTGAGCGCGAGGATCAGCGTGCCCAGGCCGACACCGAACGAGATCGCCAGCAGCAGGGCGAGCAGCACTCCGGGGAAGGCGAAGAGCAGGTCGACCCCGCGCATCAGGATCGTGTTCGTGACCTTGCCGGCGAGACCGGCGATCGTGCCGATCGCGAGGCCGAGCACGGTGGCGATGATGATGGGGACCACGCTGACGATGAGAGAGGTGCGGGTTCCGTAGACGAGTCGGCTGAGCAGGTCGCGCCCCTGCGTGTCGGTACCGAGCACGTGGCCGTCGGTGAAGAAGGGGAGCAGACGCTCGGACAGCGACCCCGTGAGCGGGTCGGCGAGCGGCAGCAGCGGAGCCGCGAGCACGACGGCGGTGAGCAGCGCGACGATGCCGAGCGCGACGACGGATCGCAGCGGCATCCGGCTGAGCACCGATCGGCGACGGAATCGGGGCACGGCATCCGAAACCGCGACGGAGGCGGTGAGGACCGGGGGTTCGGCGAGTGCGCTCATGCGCGTCCCTTTCTGATTCGCGGGTCGAGGACCGCGTTGACGACGTCGGCGACGAGGAGCACCAGGACGAAGATCATCGCGATGATCAGGGCGACGGCCTGGACGAGCGTGTAGTCGCGCAGGCCGACCGACTGCACGATGAGGGCGCCGAGGCCGGGGATGCTGAAGATCTGCTCGACGAACAGTGCGCCGCCCAGCATCGTGCCGACCTGGATGCCGAGCACCGTGATCATCGGCGGCAGCGCGTTGTGATGCGCGTGCACGGTCAGCCGCCAGGGCGAGAGGCCGCGCGCCTGCAGGGTGGGCAGCAGGTCGGTCGACTGCAGGGTCGAGATCGACGTCTTCAGCGACCGCGCCATCTGGGCGCCGGGTGCGAGTGCCAGCGCGGTCGCCGGCAGCAGGAGGTGGGCGGCGAGGTCGCCGACCGAGCCGTCGCCGCGGGTCGAGACACCGCCGGCGGGGAACAGCGGCCAGACCACCGCGAAGGCGATGAGCAGCACGAGCGCGACCGTGTACTGCGGGGCCGACAGGAACAGTGATTCGATCCAGTCGGTCGTGCGGCGCACGCCGCGGAACCGAGTGGTGGCGAGGTTGCCCATCACGATGGCGAGACCGATCGCGAGGATGCTGGCGAGTCCGCCCAGGAGCAGGGTGTTCGTGAGCGCCGGTCCGATGATGTCGGTCACGGGGCGACCCTGGCTGTACGAGAAGCCGAGGTTGCCGCCGAGCACCTGCCCGATCCAGATCGTGAACTGCGACATCAGGGGCTGGTCGAGGCCCATCACCTCGCGCAGCTTCTCGCGCTCGGCGGGGCTGCTGTCGGTTCCGAGGATCGTCAGCGCGGGGTCACCGGGGATGGCGCGGATGGCGAAGAAGACGACGACGGCGATGAAAAGCGCCGTCACGACGGTCATCACGATCCGACCGCTCACGAGACGCACTAACCGGTTCTGTGCGATGGCTTTGTAGTCCATAATTGGAATTATGCACTGATGTACTGTTTCGGTACTGTTTCGTATTGATGACACTGTTGTCCCCGTCGGGACGAGCCCCGTGTTTCCGGGCATCCGACACGCGAGAATCACGTCGCAGTCCGAAGAAATCTGCACGACGTCCGTCAGAGAAAGGACCCCCATGGCCCTCCGGCACGCGATCCTGGCCGCCCTCTCGCGAGGAAAGCCTCGAACCGGATACGACCTCAACTCCAGCTTCAACGACGTCAACGACCGCGCCTGGCACGCGAGTCCCTCGCAGGTGTACTCCGAGCTGACGAAGATGGAGAAGCTCGGCCTCATCGACATCAGCGAGCGCAACCAGCGCGGCCGCACGAGCTACATCATCAACGAAGAGGGCCTCGACGAGCTCCGGCGCTGGCTGCTCCACGATCAGCCCGACCACGGCGTGCGCGACGACGCGATGCTGCGACTGCTGAACCTCTGGACGCTCGACGACGCCGACGCCGCCTACCTCCTCGACGCCGAGGTCACGTTCCAGCGCCAGCGGCAGTTCAGCCTGACCCACCTCCTGTCGAACTGGGAGGAGGAGCGCGAGGACTACGACAGCCCGGTCTGGCGCAGTCGGCGAGCGCTCTACACGCTGTGGCTGCGGCAGACGACGCTGACCCTCGACTGGCTCGACGAACTGCGCGTCGTGCTCGAGCATCCCGAGATCCCCGTGCCCGACGCACTCGAAGGGGCCGCCCCCGCACGCGCGTGATGCGTGCGGAGACAACCCCTCGGGAGCCGTCCTGCGGCGGTGCCGCTCAGGCGCCGATCGTCGCCAGATCCTCGGCCGTCCGGCCGTAGCCCGGCGTCGTGTACCGCTGCGCCCACTCGGCATCCTCGGCCAGCAGCTCGCGCCACGGGGCGACCTCGACGTAGAGCACGCGGAGCGAGTCGAGGGCGGCGCGGTGCAGCGCCTCTCCGTCGGTCGAGACCGCATCCAGCGGAACCGCCACGTCGAAGTTCTTCATCATGCCGGTGCGCGAGGTCGTCTCGACGCACACGTTCGTCTGCAGGCCGGCGACGATGAGGCGGGTGACGTCGAGGTTGCGCAGGATCGGGTCGAGGTCGGTGTTGAAGAAGGCATCCCACCGGTGCTTCTCGATCACGATGTCACCCGGCTCGGGGCGCACGGCGTCGAGCACCTGCGAGCCCCAGTCGGCGTCGTCGCCGATCGGCGACTCCTCGTCGCTCGCAGCCGACGACGCCAGCAGACGGCGCATGCTCGGCGTCGCGTCCGCGCCGTCGGCGCGGGAGGTCTGCCGCGTGTAGATCACCGGCATCCCCTGTGCGCGAGCGGCCGCGAGCAGCTCGGCGCACTCGGCGACGACCTCGTCGAAGTTCCAGATCGGCGGCCACCCCAGGGCGCTCCGCCGCTCCTGCTGCAGGTACATGTTCTGCATGTCGATCATGATCAGCGCTGTTCTCGAGCTCATCTCAAACCCAATCTCGTAGTGTGTCTTGATAGTCCAATACTGTTATATAGTCCTTTACGTTACGTCGGTATTACTTTCAGGAGGATCAACGTGTCGGATGCGACGACCATCGACGGCACGCGCGGTCGCAGGAAGTGGGCGGTCTTCGCCGTGCTCGCCGGGGCCGCCGCGCTGACGATCCTCGACGTCTCGAAGCTCGGCATCGCCCTTCCCGCCATCCAGGCGGATATGGGCGGCGACCCCGCGACCGTGCAGTTCATGCTCGTCGGCTACACCCTCGCCTACGCCGCGATGCTGCTGCCCGCCGGCCGTATCGGCGACGTGGTGCCGCGTCGCACGGTGTTCCTCACCGGCATGATCGTGTTCGTCGCGTCGAGTGTCGCGTGCACCTTCGCCCCCACGATCGAGTGGCTGGTGGCGGCGCGCGTGATCGAGGGCCTCGGCGCCGGCCTGCTCATGCCGCAGGTACTCGGGCTCATCCAGCGCGTGTTCCCCGCCGGAGAGCGTGCCAAGCCACTCGCCGCCCTCGCCGCCATCACCTCCCTCACCTCGCTCGGAGCCCCGGTGCTCGCGGGGTTCATCATGGACGTCGCGGGCGACCAGCTCGGCTGGCGACTGCTGTTCCTCGTGACCGTGGTCGCCGGCGCCATCATCCTCCCGTTCGCGTTCGTGGTCGTTCACGAACCCGTCGGCGAGCGCCGCCGGGGATACGACACGATCGGCACCGTGCTGCTCGCGGTCGGCGTGGTCCTCACGATCGGCCCGCTCAGCGCGATCTCCGGCACCGAACCCCCCGCACCGTGGATCTTCGTCGGCATCGGACTCGGCATCGCCTTCCTCGCGGCCTTCATCGCCCACGAGCGACGGGTCACCCGGCGCGGTCGCGAACCCCTCGTCGACCCCGAACTGTTCCGCCTCCCCCACCTCCCGGCGGGCGTGCTGATCTCCGGATGCATGCACGCGGCGGCGACCGCCGGCACCCTGGTCGTGACGATCGCCCTGCAGCAGCTCGCGCACCTGTCGGCGCTCGAGACGGCGATGTGGATGCTGCCGGCAGCCGCCGCGAGCCTCCTGGGTTCCTGGATCGCGACGCGGGTCTCGCCGACGAACGGCCACGTGGTCGCGCTCGGCACGGCAACCGGCGCACTCGCCCTCGCGGGGAGCGGGCTCGTGTTCGGCGCGGCCTCGACGAGCACCGTTCCGCCGCTCATCGCCGCGCTCCTCTGCGTCAGCGCGTTCGGTTCGGGCCTCTCCGCGCCCGCGAATCAGGCGCGCACACTGCTGCACACGCCGGGGCACCGCTCGAGTGTGGCCGGATCGCTCATCCAGTTCGCACAGCGCACGGGTTCGGCGATCGGCATGGCGCTCGCGCTGATCATCTACTACGCGTTCTTCTCCGACACGAGCTTCGCCGGCAGGCCGGCATCCGGCGCGATGTGGGCGCTCTGGGCCGTCAGCATCTTCCTCGTCGCCGCCACAGTCATCGCGGTGGTCGACCATGCCCGCACCCCGCGGGTCGCGCCCGAGGTCGTGGAGCCCGAGCCGCAGTTCGTGCCGTAGGGCGTCTCGGACAGGGCCCCTTCGACAGGCCCAGGGACCCAGGGGCTGCTCAGGGCCCCAGTAGCGGCTCTACGGAAACCGGGTCGCTGCGCTTCTCGCTCAGGAGCCGGGTTTCTCGGTTCCTGAGCGAGCGAAGCGAGACGAAGGGCGCACCCCGCGCTCACCTGCACGGACGAATCACATCTGCACGGAGCATCCGCCCGAATCTCCGTGCAGACGTGCGCGGTCCGTGCAGACGAGCGGATGCCGCGGCGTCAGCTCAGGAGGAGATCTCTCGCAACGCAGGAGCGTTCGAGGCATCCGCTCCTGCGCTGCGCGAGATCTCCTCCGCTACGCGCGAGGCACCCCGACGACCCGCCCCTCCTCCACACGCACAACCCGATCCGCGGCATCCAGCAATGCCGAATCGTGCGAGACGCAGACCACGGCCACGCCCCGATCGGCTTCCTCGCGCAGCACCGAACGGATGCGCCGACTGCTCTCGGCATCCAGCCCGGTCGTCGGCTCGTCGAGGAGCAGCAGGTCGGCCTGCCGCGCGAGACCCTGAGCGAGCAGGGCGCGCTGCTGCTGCCCGCCCGAGAGTGAGGCGAACGGGCTCGACGCGAGGCGGGTGATGTCCAGTCGCTCCAGCGACCGAGCCACGACCGTGCGCGCCTCGCCGTCCATCCGTCGCCATGGGCCGAGCCGACCCCAGACGCCGACGGCGACGACGTCGCGCATCGTGACGGGCAACCGGGGCGGGATCGCCGCGCGCTGCGGCACGAAGGCGACGGCGCCGGGCACCGAACGCTGACCGCGCCGCCGCGAGCGCGTGCCCGCGAGCACTTCGAGCAGCGTCGACTTGCCGGCGCCGTTGGGCCCGGCGATGACCGCGAACTCCCCTGGCACGATGCGCAGATCGACGCCGCACACCACGTCGACGCCGTCGAAGGCGACGTGCACGTCGTCAAGGACGGCGATCGGATCGGCGAGCACGGGGGACGAAGTCATGTCTCGATCATATGAGTTTGATAATCATTCTCAAAAAGCTCTAGGCTCGCTCAACGTGACCCTTCCTCTCCTCGCCCCCTTCGCGCTCGAGTTCGTTCAGCGCGGCATGCTCGGCGGCGCACTCGTGGCGATCCTCTGCGGCGTCGTCGGCACGTGGGTCGTGATCCGCGGCATGGCGTTCCTCGGTGAGGCACTGGCCCACGGCATGCTCCCCGGCGTCGCGCTGGCCACGGTGCTGGGCCTGCCCGTGCTGGCCGGCGGCGCCCTGAGTGCCGTCGCCATGAGTATCGGGATCGGTGCGCTCCAGCGCCGAGCGAAACTGTCCTACGACACGAGCATCGGGCTGCTGTTCGTCTCGATGCTGGCCCTCGGGGTCATCATCATCTCCCACTCGGGCAGCTTCGCCACCGACGCGACCGCGATCCTCTTCGGCGACATCCTCGCCATCACCTCGGCCGACCTCGTGCTGCTGGCCGCGGCCGCCGCGATCGGCCTCGCCGTGACCTGCGGCTTCCACCGCTCGTTCGTCGCGCTGGCGCTCGACACCCGCATCGCCACCGTGCTCGGCCTGCGCCCGCGGCTCGCACAGGCCGCGCTCGTGGGCCTCGTCACCCTCGCGGTCGTCGCCTCGTACCAGGCCGTCGGTTCGATGCTCGTGGTCGGTCTGCTGCTCGCCCCCGCAGTCGCCGCCGGCCACTGGACCACCCGCATCCCCACGCGGATGCTGCTCGCCTGCGTATTCGGCATCGTCGCCGTCTTCCTCGGCCTGGTCACCTCATGGTTCGCGGCGACCGCCGCCGGAGCATCCGTCGCCGCCGCGGCGATCGCCCTGACCTGCCTCTCGTGGGTCGCCCGAGCAGCCGTCACCGGCATCCGCTCGACGACCCACGCGACGACCGCACCGGTGGCGGCATGACCGCCCGAACCGGCCCCACCCGCCCCCGAAAGGACCCCGTGCGTTCCCGCTCGACCTCCCTCGCCCTCCTGGGCGCCCTCACGCTCGGCCTCGCCGCCTGCACCGGAGCGCCCACCGCCGACACGTCCGCCGAGACGGCGACCGACGCCCCCTCCACCGGTGACGGGCACGGCGCGATCGCCGGAGCCGAGGAGGTCGCCGAACCCCCGCTCGGGCTCACGGCGATCGACCCCGCCGGCACGGTCACGCACCTCGACCTGCTCGACGAGACCGTGACCGAGATCGGCGCGATCGACGCACCGCGGGCGATGACCACCGAGGGCCGCTACCTGTTCGCCGACGTCGGCGACGGCATCGAGATCGTCGACAGCGGCGTGTGGACGTGGGACCACGTCGACCACTTCCACTACTACCGCGCGGCCCCGGCCCTGCTCGGAACGGTCGACGGCGACGGCTCGGCGACCGTCGCCACGACGAACAGCTCGACCTCCGGCGGCACCGGCATCTCGTTCACCGATTCGGGGGATGCCGTGCTGCTCAGCACCGAGGCTCTCTCGAAGGGCGAGATCCGCGAGCAGTTCCGCCTCGAGCGCGAGCCGCACGCCGGACTCGTGGTTCCCGTCGGGTCGTTCGCGCTCGTCACCGAGGCGGTCGACGGGGTCGGGGCGCGCGTCGCCGGCTACACCGCCGACGGCGAGCCGACCGGACTCGACGAGACGTGCGCCGCCCCCTCGGGCACGATCACGACCCGGGTCGGCGCCGTGATCGGATGCGCCGACGGCGCCCTGCTCGCCCACGTCGACGACGGCGAGCTCGTCGTCGAGCACATCCCGTACCCGGCGAATGCTCCCACCGGCGCGGTCGCCTCCTTCGACAACCGCGAGGGGCGCCCGACGGTCGCCGGTCTGGCGAGCCCGACCGACATCCGCCTGCTCGACACCCGGGCCCGCACCTGGACGCTGCTCACGGCACCGGCCCCGCTCGTGCACGTGACCGCGGTCGATGACGAGGACGGTCACCTTCTCGGGCTGGCCGAGGACGGGCGGATGCTCGTGCTCAGCGCCGCCGACGGCTCGCTGCTCGCCGAGACGGCGCCCCTCGTCGCCGCCTCGCTCGCGTCGGGCGCGGCCCCGGTGCTCGTCGCCGACCAGCACCGCGCCTACCTCAGCGCCCCCGTCGAGCGGCAGCTGTACGAGATCGATTACGCCGATGCCGCCCGCATCGCCCGCACGTTTGAGACCGCCACCGAGCCGGCCTTCGTCGCCGAGACAGGACGCTGACATGCGACCGCCCCGCCTCCGCTCCCGCGCCGCGACCGCCCTCGCCACCGTCGGCCTGCTCGCCGCGACCCTCACGGCGTGCGCGCCGCCCGCGACCGACCCGCGCCCCCTCGTCGTCGTCTCGACGAACATCCTCGGCGACGTCGTCGGGCAGCTCGTCGGTGGTCAGGCGCGCGTGGTCACGCTCATGAAGCCGAACGCCGACCCGCACTCCTTCGAGATCTCGGCGCAGGAGGCGGCCACCCTGCGCGAGGCCGACCTGATCGTCTCGAACGGACTCGGACTCGAGGAGGGGCTGCAGCAGCACCTCGATGCGGCATCCGCCTCCGACGCCCGCACCTTCGTCGCCGGCGACGCGATCGAGGTGCTCGACTACAGCGAGGGCGATGCCGCGGGCATGCCGGATTCGCACTTCTGGACCGACCCGGCGCAGATGCTCGCCGTCGTCGACGCGCTCGAACCCGCGCTCGCCGAGATCGAGGGGATCGATCCCGACGCCCTGCAGTCGAGCGTCGCCGACTACCGCACCGAGCTCGACGACCTGGATGCCGAGATGACGGATGCCTTCGCGCGCATCCCCGCCGACCGTCGCGCCCTCGTCACCAACCACCACGTCTTCGGCTACCTGGCGGAGCGCTTCGACTTCGACGTCGTCGGGGCCGTGATCCCCGGCGGCACGACGCTCGCCGCGCCCTCGGCATCCGATCTCGCCGACCTCGTCGACGCGATCGAGGAGACCGGTGTCCCGGCGATCTTCGCAGAGTCGTCGTCGCCCGATCGTCTCGCACGGGCTCTCGCCGACGAGGCCGACATCGACGTCGAGGTGATCGAGCTCTTCACCGAGTCGCTCACCGACGCCGACGGCGGCGCCCCCGACTACCTGACCATGATGCGCGTCAACACCGAGCGCATCGTTTCCGGTCTCACCCGCTGAGACCACCCCTCACAGAGAAAGAAGCACCTGCATGAAGAAACTCCCCCTGCGCAGAGCGCTGGTCGGTGCCGTCGCCCTCGGCGCGGTCGTGACCCTCGCGTCCTGCTCGACCACCCCCGCCGCGGATGCCCCGGCGAGCGAGAGCTCGACGACGGATGCCGGCGCCCGCGTCGCGATCTCGTACGACGGCGGCATCCTGGTGCTGGACGGCGAGACCCTCGAGACCGTCGCGGACTTCGACTCCGAGGAGTTCACCCGCCTCAATCCGGCCGGTGACGACCGGCACGTCATGGTCACGATGAGCGAGGGCTTCCAGGTGCTCGACACCGGCGCCGGTTCCTCCGACGACGCGGCCCTCACCGACACGGTCTTCGCGGCCGACACCCCCGGTCACGTCGTTCGCCACGGCGGCAAGACGATCCTCTACGCCGACGGCACGAGCGACACGACCATCTTCGACACGGCCGATCTCGCGGCATCCGACGGACTTCCCGAGGTCGAGACGATCGCGGGCGTCGAGGCGCACCACGGCGTCTCGATCGTGCTCGAGGACGGCACGTTCCTCACCACCGTGGGCAACGCCGACGGGCGCAACGGCATCGTCGTGCGCGACGCCGACGGCGCGGAGATCGCCTCGTCGGACCAGTGCCCCGGCGTGCACGGCGAGGGCACGGCCGCGAATGAGGTCGTCGTCTTCGGCTGCGAGGACGGCGCCCTGGTCTACGCCGACGGCGAGATCACGAAGCTCTCCGCCCCCGACCAGCCCTACGGCCGGATGGGCAACGCCTACGTGAGCGAATCCAGCCCGATCATCGTCGGCGACTACAAGAACGACCCCGACGCCGAGGGCTACCTGCTCGGCGCCGTCACCCTCATCGACACCGAGGCGCTGACGTACGAGGTCGTCGACCTGCCCGAGGGCGCGGAGTACACGTTCCGCGACGTCGCCCGCGGCCCGGGTGAACTCGCGTACATCCTCGGATCCGACGGGTCGATCCACGTGCTCGACCCCGAGTCCGGCGAGATCACCGACACCTTCCCCGTGATCGACGCGTGGGAGGGACCCGCCGAGTGGCAGGACGCCCACCCCGCGATCGTCGTGGCCGGTGACATCGCCTACGTGACCGAGCCCGCCGCGAACAGCGTGCACGCCGTCGACCTCACCACCGGCGAGGTGCTCGCGAGCACCGAGCTCGAGGTCACGCCGAACGAGATCGCGCCGGCCGCCGGCTGATCCCGGGCGCTCTTCCCGCCCCCGGTTCGGGAGGAGAACACCGCGATGGGAGGACGAATTCTCAGAATCCGTCCTCCCATCCGTGTGATCTCCTCCCGAACGGGTGTCGGCCCTGGCTCACAACCGCGGGAGGAGACCCTCCAGGAACTCCGCCGTCGATTCCCAGCCGGTGACCGCATGGCATTCGACTCCCATCGCGAGCACGGGGTAGTCGTTCCCGGCGGGATCGAGCCGGTCGCCGACGAACAGCATGTCGTCGAGGGGGATGCCGGTCTGCTCGACCAGTCGTCGCATGCCGTACGCCTTGTCGATGCCCCGCTCGGTGACGTCGATCGACGTCGACCCTCCCGAGCGCACCTCGAGATCCGGCAATCGAGCGGCGACGGCGGCGCTGAGCGCGTTGCGCTTCTCGCCCGTCGGATCCCAGGCCGCCTTGGCATCGAGCGGAGCTTGCTGCCCCAGCGCCGAGAAGGTGATCTGCGAGCCGCGGTCCTCGATGACGTCGCCCCAGGTCGTCTCCTCCCACAGACCGAGCCGGCGCGCCTCTTCTTCGAACACGGCGGTCGCTGCGGCGCGACGCCCCGCAGCGAGGTCGAGCGCGTAGACGGTCTCGATCCCGTGCGGACGGATGCGGTAGTACTGGGTGCCGCAGGCCGGGAGCAGGTGGAAGTTCGCCAGCGTCTCCGGGCCGGCGGCGGGCAGCCTGTCGACGACCTGCGCCGTGAACTGCTCGAGTCGCCCGCCGGAGATGATGGCGACGGTCACGCGCTCGGCGAGCGCCACCAGGAGCGCCCCCATCCGGGGGTCGATCGCGCTCTTGGACGGCGCCAAGGTGTCGTCGAGATCGAAGGCCACGAGGCGCGGAGCGGGCGCGGTCATCCCGCCGCCTCGATGATCGCCTCGCCCTGCCCCCGCACGGGCCCCGTGCTGCCCCGCACGATGAACTCCACCGGAGGCAGCTCGATCGCTCCCGGCTCGTTCCCCTCGACGATCGAGACGAGGGCGCGCGCGCAGGCGTTGCCCCACTGGAAGACGTCCTGTCGCACGGTCGTCAGCGGCGGGATGATGTACGGCGCGAGCGGGATGTCGTCGAAGCCGATGATCGAGAGATCGTGCGGCACGCGGACGCCCCGATCGATCGCGGCGGAGATGCCGGCGATCGCCATGATGTCGTTCGCGTAGATGATGGCGGTCGGCGGTTCGGGGTCGTCGAGCAGTTCGTGCGTCGCGCGCGCGCCGGCCGCACCGGTGAAGTCGGCCTCGACGACGGTGCCGGGGCGCAGCCCCAGCTGGGCGAGCTCGGAGGCCCAGGCCTCGCGACGCACGCGCGAGTGCACGTAGCGATCGGAACCCGAGACGTGCGCGATGCGCTCATGACCCAGGGCGTGCAGATGGCGGACGGCGCGACGGATGCCGGCGGCGTCGTCGAGCCCGATGGGGGCCGTGCCCTCGCCAGTCCCCGAACCGAGCAGCACGCAGGGCATCCCTAGTCCGGCGAGCTCGGCCGGACGCTCGTCCTCGACGCGGAGGTCGGTGAGGAAGACGCCGTCGACCCGGGCTTCGTGGGCGAAGCGCGAGTAGGCCTCGCGCTCGGCCTCCTCGCCGTCGACGACCTGCAGCACGAGGGCGTAGCCGACGGTCGAGAGGAAGCTCTCGACCCCCGCGACGAACTGCGGGAAGAACGGGTCGGTGCTCAGCAGCTCGGGGGCGCGACGGATCACGAGGCCCAGCGCCTGGGCTCGGCTGCGCGAGAGAGCGCGCGCCCGGGCATCCGGCCGCCATTCGAGAGCGCGAGCGGCTTCGAGGATGCGCTCGCGCGCCTCTTCACCCACGCCGGAGCGGCCGTTGAAGACGAAGGACACGGCGCTCTTCGAGACGCCGGCCCTGGCCGCGACGTCGCCGATGGTGATCTTGCGCTGCAGCACGGGCGAGGCGGGCCGATCGGCGCCGACGCCGTCGGGGGGAGTCGCGTTCATGGTTGTAGTGTAACCGACCGTTTAGCGGGATTTAGCGCCGTCCTCCACCGGAAGTCCGGCAGGTTGACCTCGCACAGCAAAACCGGTTTACTAAAGGAGTTGTCACCGTCGCGCACCACCGGACCACGGCCGGATGCGACGACGGAACGGTCGTATCAGTGAGGAACAATCGCCATGGGCAGTGCCGCACCAGCGCAGAGATCGAAGGCCGACCCGCCGCGTCGTCGCGGCGGCGCGCTGCACCGATGGCTCGGCGACAATCCCCTCGGACTCCTGCTGAGCTCTCCGTACATCCTCTTCGTCATCGTCGTCTTCCTCATCCCGTTCGGATTCGGGATCTGGATGTCGGTGCACGACTTCTACTTCACCGCCCCGGGCGTCGCGGTCGAGCATCCGTTCGTCGGCTTCGAGAACTTCGCGACCGTGCTGGCCGACCCGATCGTGCGGCAGGCGTTCGGCAACCTGCTGATCTTCCTCGTCATCAACGTGCCGCTCACCGTCGTGCTCGGCCTCCTGCTCTCCTCCGGGCTCGACGCCGTCGTGCACTGGAAGGGCTTCTTCCGCATCTCGTACTACGTGCCCTACGTGACGGCATCCGTCGCGACGCTGGCCGTCTGGATCTTCCTGTTCAACGGCAACGGCGTCGTGAACTCCCTGCTCGGCTCGCTCGCCCCCGACCCGTCGTGGCTCGCCAACCCGGCGCTGATCATGCCGCTCATCGCCGTGTACGTCACCTGGAAGAACCTCGGGTTCTACATCCTGCTGTACCTCGCTGCACTCCAGAACGTGCCCAAAGAGCTGCACGAGGCGGCCCAGCTCGATGGCGCCGGACGCTGGCAACGGTTCCGCTCGGTGACGCTGCCCGCCGTGCGCCCGGTCACCTCGCTCGTCGTGCTGCTGTCGATCATCACCACCGGGCAGATCTTCACCGAGCCGTACCTGCTCACCGGCGGAGGGCCCAACAACGCCTCGATGACCCCCGCGCTGCTCATGTACCAGCAGGGCATCCAGCAGGGGAAGCCCGACATCGCCGCCGCGATCGGCATGATCCTCGTCATCGCCGTGATGATCGTCTCGCTCGTCTCGCGCCGCATCACGGAAGGCAAGAACCGATGACCACGTCGACGACCCGCATCGCTCCCGACAAGGCCGCCCGCCCCGCGCGCAGCGGACGGGTGCTCGGTGTGCTGCGCTTCGTGCTGCTGCTCATCGGGGCGCTCGCGGCGCTCGTGCCGTTCTACTACATGATCATCGGCGCCCTCCAGCGCACGCGCGACACCAGTCTGTTCGGTCTGCTGCCGCTTCCGCAGAACCTCACCTTCGACAACTTCGTCGCGATCAACCAGTCGGTGAACCTGCTCGGCTCACTGCTGAACTCCCTGATCTTCACCGCCGGTGTGGTGGGCTGCACCCTCGTGTTCGGCCTGCTCGTCGGCTACGCGCTCGCGGTTCTCTCGTTCCGCGGTCGAGGGATGGTCTTCGCCCTCGTGCTGCTCGTGCAGGCGATCCCGTTCCAGCTGCTCATGATCCCGCTGTACGTCATGGTCGTGCGCTACTTCGGTCTCGCCGACAACTTCATCGGCATGATCCTGCCCTTCGCGATCAACTCGGTCGCCGTGCTCATCTTCCGCCAGTACTTCCTGCAGATCCCCCGCGACGTGTTCGACGCCGCACGCATCGACGGCGCGAGCGAGGTGCGCATCCTGCTCTTCATCGCCGTGCCGCTCGTGCGCCCCGCCGTGCTCACCGCGATGCTCGTGACCTTCATCGGGCCCTGGAACGAGTTCCTGTGGCCGTTCCTCGTCACGAAGGACGCGACGAAGCAGACCCTGGCCGTGAGCCTGGCGAACTTCTCGCAGACGAACGGCTCGTTCCTCGAGAACCCGATGGGCGCCGTGCTCGCCGGCGCCTGCGTGCTCGCCGTGCCGGTGGTCGTGCTCTTCCTCCTGTTCCAGCGGCACTTCACGTCCGCGAACCTCGGCTCGGCCATCAAGGGCTGAGCACTCGACACCGAAAGACCCCGAAGGCATCGCCATGACTCCATCCTCCCCACCCGCCGCCGACCTCACGACGCGGATCCCCTACGCACTGACCCGTCTCGGCACGATCATGACGGCGAGCGTCGACGACCCGCTCGAGGCCGAGGGGGTGCTCAACCCCGGCACGGCCTGGGGCCCCGACGGCGAGCTCTACCTCTTCCCGCGCGTCGTGGCCGCGGGCAACGTCTCGCGCATCGCGCGCGCGAGGGTGGTCGTCGAGTACGGCGTGCCGGTCGGTGTCGAGCGCCTCGGCGTCGTGCTCGCCCCCGACGAGCAGTGGGAGCACGGCCGCCAGAACGGCGGGGTCGAGGACCCCCGCATCACCTTCCTCGAGCCCCTCGGCCTGCACGTGATGACCTACATCGCCTACGGCCCGCTCGGCCCGCGACCCGCTCTCGCGATCTCACGCGACACCGTCTCGTGGGAACGGCTCGGACCGATCCAGTTCGCGTACCAGCCCGAGCTCGCGAGCGATCTCAACCTGTTCGCCAATAAGGACATCGTGTTCTTCCCCGAGCTCGTCCCCGGGCCCGACGGCCGCCCGAGCATCGCCCTGCTGCATCGCCCGATGTGGGACCTCGACTGGCTGCGCCCCGGTGAGGGTGCGCGCCCGCCGGCCGGGATCGACGACGACCGTCCGTCGATCTGGATCGGTTACGTCGACGTCGAGGCGGCACGAGCGGATGCCTCCGCCCTCACCCGCGTGCACGGCTCGGCCATGATCGCCGCGCCCGAGATGGCGTACGAGAGTGCGAAGATCGGCGCCGGCCCCTCGCCGCTGCGCGTGCCGGAGGGGTGGCTGCTGCTGCACCACGGCGTCTCCGGCGCGACCCCGAAGGGCTTCGAGCTGGCGCACGGGTCGGTGTACTCCGCCGGTGCGATCCTGCTCGACGCCGACGACCCGCGGCGGATCCTCGCGCGCTCGCCCGAGCCGCTGCTCGCGCCCGAGACCGCCGAGGAGACGCAGGGCACGCTCGCGAACGTCGTCTTCCCGACCGCGGTCGAGAAGATCGGCGAGCGCACGTTCGTGTTCTACGGCATGGCCGACTCGTCGATCGGCGTGGCCGAGCTCACGCACCTCTGAGTCCCGGACCTCGAAGGCCGCCTCCCTCGGGAGGCGGCCTTCGTCGTGTCCCCCCGCCCGGGCTCCTCGTCCGGGACCCTTCGACGGACTCAGGGACCCAGTACCCTCACGCCCACCCGGGACCCTTCGACGGGCTCAGGGACCCAGTACCTCACCCACCCGAAACCCTTCGACAGGCTCCCTCACTGGGTTGCTGAGCCTGTCGAAGCACCCGCCACGCGCGCGCTAGGGCACGACGAAGGGGGCCGCCCCGAGTGGGACGACCCCTTCGCACTCGCACTCAATCGGTCGTGGCGCCTCTCCGCAACCGCACAGCGACGGCGCCCGATCCGAGCAACAGCAACGCGATGGCGAGCGTCCAGGGCAACCACGTCAGGTCGCCGCCCGTCGCCGGCAGGCCACCGGGGCCGTCGGCTCCCCCGCCGGGAGTTCCCCCTCCGGGGGTACCACCGCCGGGAGTGCCGGGGGTGCCCGGTCCACCGGGGACGCCCGGCTCGTCGGCGGCGAGGATGAGCACCGGGGTCGAGGCGATGTCGGCATCCGCCTGCATCACCACGATCGTGTGCTCGCCGGGATCGGTGTCCTCGGGGACGACACCGCGGAACGCGATCGCCCCGTCCTCCGCGATGACCACACCGAGGTCGGCGGGAGTCGATCGCAGCTGGATGACGTACTCGACGCCCGGCTCGAAGCCACTGCCCGTCACGTCGATGCGGCCGCCGACCTTCGGTGATCCCTCGACCGTCACCACGGGTGTCACGACGTCGGGATCGACCGTGACGGTCACCGGCGCCGAGGGCTCCGACCACCCGCCGGCGTTCTGCGCGCGCACGGTGACGCCGTAGTCGCCGGGGGCGAGGTCGGCGACGGATGCCGTCAGCGCACCGTCCACCACCTGCACCACGTGATCGCCCACCGTGACCTCGTAGGCGGTGACGGGCGATCCGCCGAGACGCTCGGGAGCCGACCACTGCACGGTCACGACATCCCGTGAGGCCGTCGCCACGACATCGCGCGGAGCACTCGACACGGCGTCGAGCCGCACGAGGCCGGCGAGCGCCGCCTCGAGAGCAGCGGCCGCGGCATCCGCATCCTCCTGGGGAGCGCCGGGCGTGCCGCGCACCTGCTTCGCCGCCTCGAGCGCCGGGAGCAACGGCGCCCAGCTCTCGGGGGTGTAGGCGGTGCTGTCGAGGGCGTTCGCCGCATCGATCTGCGCCTGCAGCCACGAGGTGTCGGCGTCGACCGTCACCCCGCACCACGCGATCTCCGTGCCGCCCTGATGACGAATGCCGACCGTCGTGCGTCCGGGTTCGCGGGCCTGGAGGTCGACCTCGACCCGCCCGTCGGGCGACACCCGCGCGTCTCCCGCGACGGTGACGACGGACTCGTCCATCGAGATCGCGGTGAAGACGTCGTCGGGGGTCACCGGCGACACGGTGGCGGCGACGACCGCCGTCGAGTCGCGTGGCGCGGTCACCGGTCCCGTGCACTCGAAGGTGTATCCGCCGTAGAGCTCGAACTCCCAGATGTTGAGTCCGTACTGCGTCGAGGGGAGACCCGCGAGGCGCACGTACCGCACCTCGGCGGGCGCGAAGTCGTGCGTGTGGGTGAGCGTGGGCTGCGCCGTCTGGACGCGGGCCAACGGCATCCACGTCGCACCGTCGATCGAACCCTCGATCCGGTAGTCGTTCGACGTACCGGCCTCCCACGCCACCACGGCGCGCGAGACCGAGCGCACACTCCCGAGATCGACCTGGAGCCAGTGCTCGGCGACCGCGCGCGCCGACGACCACTTGGTCGACTTCGAGCCGTCGGTGGCCTTGGGCCCGGTGATGGTGGCGTTGTTCTGGTGCACGCTGTCGACGGTGGTCGGTCGGCCCAGGGCGAGGTTCGCGTTGGCGGCGGGCACGGCCGGGGCCTCGACGACCAGGCGGTCGGAGAATACCTCGAACTCCCAGAGCGAGGGTCCGTAGTTGAGCGCTCGGGTGAGCGTCTGCATGCGCACGTAGCGCGCGGTCTGCCCGTCGAGCGTGATGACGTCGATCCCCCCGTCGCTGCCGCCCGACGGAGTCGTGTACGCGTCGCGCCACGACCTTCCGTCGTCGGAGAGCTGGATCTTGTAGGTCTTGGCGAACGCCGCCTCCCACGACAAACGCACCGTGGAGACCGGCTTCGAGGATCCGAGGTCGATCTGCGCCCAGGCGCTGTCGGCGTTGTTGCCCCGCCAGCGCGTGTCGGGGTCGCCGTCCGCGAGGGAGAACACGAGGTTGTATCCGGCGTAGCCGGACGCCCGGGTGGCACTGTCGATAGCGAGATTCACGCTCGACGCCACGGTGAGCTCCCGGATGCCGTAGCCCGCACCCTCTCCGCCGAGGAGGAGCACACGGACGTGCTCGGCAGCGGTGGGGTTTATCGGCACCTCGTCGACGCCGCCGTCGCCGCCCGAGATGTTCGCGCGGTCGGTCCAGTCGACGCCGTTCGGCGAGGACTGCACCACGTAGTCGGTGGCGTGAGCATCCGCCCAGTCGATCGTGACCTTCGTCACCCACGATCCGCGGGGCAGCGCGGCCGCGGCCCACTGCGTCCCCCCGGCGGCCGAGCGCCACACCGACGCGGCGTCCCGGTCGCCCAGGGCGTCGACGGATGAGCCGTCGGCGGTGCTGCTGGCGGCGAACGGCGACGATGCCGGGAGGGTCCCGTCGACGAGCGGCGCGGTCACCGTCTTGCCGAGGTTCTCGCCCGAACCGAGTCGGAACACCGCGTGCTTCTCGGCTCCGCCCCCGGCCAGGGTGACACCGACCGACAGGCCGGCACGGTCGGGGTTCGAGAGGCTCACGACCGGGGTATCGCCCCGCTCGTCGAGCAGCACGATCGACGGCTGGTCGACCGTCAGGGTGCGGCCGTCGCCGAGGTCGAGGGATCCCGGTGCGAAGAAGGTGGCCATCGTGATGCCCGCGTCACTGCTGCGCACGGCCTGCACCGCGGTGTCGTTGCGCAGGGTGCGGATCGTGGGCTTCACCGCGTACGCCTCGACCTCCGCGGGAGTGGCGGCGGGCAGGACCGTGTAGTCGTAGGCGCCGGCCGTGGGCTTCGCCCCGTGGTCGACGTACAGCGAGAACGCATCGCGGCTGATCGCCTCCTCGCCCTCCCAGCTGCCGGACTGCGTCTTGTTCGAGACCTTCACGTCCTGGCCCGCGGCGAACACGTACCCGACCTCGTCGTTGTACGCCCACGTGGCCGACCCGACGCCCTGCTGATCGGTGCCGCCGGCCACGGGCCGACCGCCCACGCTCGCATTCGGCTTCGCGGCTGCCTGGTTGATGGTCGTGTGCACGGCCGCGTCGCTGGTCGACGCGATGCCGACGCCGAGCGCCACCATGCCCTCGTCGAACGAGAAGTAGCTCTTCTGCGCCGCGGTCCCCGCGGTGTCGAGGGTGAGAACGCTCGCTCCGAACTCGCCGTTCGAGGTACCGCCGGTGAAGCTTCCGCCGTCGCCGTTGCGGCCGCGGTTCTCGAAGCCGCGCTCGGTGCGCTTGACGTTCGGAGCGGTCACCCCGGGGTAGTGCCACCAGTCGAAGGCGGGTCCGAGATCGAGGTACTCGCGGTTGTTCACCTGGATCGCCGTCGAGCCCATCGCGTTCCAGTAGACGGGGTTGCCGAGTTCATCGCGGTACGAGGTGCGCAGCTCGGCGCCGAAGGTGCGCGACGAGTTGAGGCGCGTGAAGATGCCGTATCCGTCGCGCAGGTGCGAGGAGAACTCGGAGCGCCAGAAGTACTTGTTGCCGGTGACGCCGTTCGTCTCGGTCTTGCCGAGCACGCCGTCGAGCACCGCCTGGTACGCGGTGGCGTACAGGGCGTCGGTGCGCGCCATCCGCTGCAGCGGTTCGATGAACTCGGAGGCATGGCTGGTGATGTCGTTCACCGTCTTCGGCGGACGGTAGTTGAGGTAGAGCATGCCGATCTCACCGCGGATCAGCCAGCGCGTACCGCTGATGAAGTAGAACGCGATCGAGTCGAGCTGGTCGCGCGTGAAGGCGAGACCGGTGCCGCGGGCGACATCCGACCACAGTGCGGCGTAGGTGAAGAGCACCATGCCGTAGCCCTCGCTGTAGAGCTGCGCGCCGTGCGCCCAGAAGCTGCCGTCGGGTTGCACGGCCTCCTGCACGGTGCCGGAGTGATCGACCGCGATCGTGGCGACGATGGTCGCGAACCCCTCCTTGACCTTCGCGATGTCGCGGGTCGACAGCGCCTCGAAGATGTAGTTCGAGGTGCGCCATGCGCCGTTCGCACCGACCGGGTCGAGCTTGCCGGTGTTGTGCTTCAACGCGACGTCGAACGCTTCGGGGCTCAGCGCCGAGCCGAGGAACATCGAGATGCGCCCCATCGCGATCGACTCGCCGATCTCGGTCTCCCACCAGTTGGTGTTGCCCGGGTTCACACGATCCCAGTGCAGCAGCGCCCGACCGACCGCGTCGACGAGGCGGGGGTCCCCGAAGCCCTCGGCGTTCGGGTCCTTGTACGCCTGCGTCATCGCGAGCATCCGGTAGAGCGCGGTGTACGCCGACCACACGCTGCCGTTCGCCGAGCTGGTGCGATCGGCGTAGTTCACGTCGGGCCACGAGCCGTCGGCGTTCTGCGACGCGACGTAGTCGAGCGCCTCCGACGTGCGGGCGAGGTAGATGCCGTTGGCGATGATGATCTCGTCGCCCTGCCCGAGGTAGTACTCCTCGAGGCGATCGATGACGGTCGCGACGTCGTCCTCCGGGGCGGCGGATGCCGGAGCCGCGAGCGCGGACGATCCGAGGACGAGAGCGAGGGTGAAGGCGATGAACGCGGCGATGCGCTTCATGGCGGGGCTCCTTTGCCGGGTTTCTGCGTTGCCGGGCACCGTTGCGGGTGCGGCGGCGGGGCTCCGGCACGACGGCGGAGCGAAGAGTCCCGGGGTGCGCGCCATGACACGCGCACCCCGGGGTGGTGACCGGCTGGGGAGCCGGTCGAGATCGATCAGCCCTGGGCGATCAGGGCATCGATCTTGTCCGCGGCGGTCGAGAAGGTCTCTTCGAGGTCGCCCTCTCCCGCCTGCACGGCCTGACCCCAGGCGTCGCGGAACGTCTGCCACATCTCGGTGGCGTCCGCGACGTTCGGCACGTCGACCGTGAGGGGCACCGAGGCGGCGAAGGTCGCCAGCACGGGGTTCGTCGCGAGGTAGTCGGCGGCGATCGCATCGACATCGGTGCGGGTCGGGAACTGCCCCGTGGTCTCGAGGAGGGCCAGGTCGTTCTCGGCATCCATCGAGAACTTCACGAAGTCCCACGCGGTCTGCTTGTTCTCGCAGGACGTGTAGAGGCCGACGTTCTTCGAGTCGCCGAAGGTGTAGGTGTCTGCGGCGGCCGTGCCCGCGGCGGTCGGCAGCGGCACGACGCCGTACTCGACCTTGCCGTCGAACGCTCCGGCGCCCCAGGGGCCGGCGATGCCCATGGCCGACACTCCGTCGGCGAAGGGACCGGCCCAGGCGTCACCGCTGTAGGCCTCGGCCGAGGAGTACCCCTCGGCGTACATGGTCTTCCAGAACTCGAGCGTCTCGAGGCCCTCCTCGCTCGTGAACGCGGCGGCGCCGTCGCTCACGAGCTGGGTGCCTCCCGAGTTCGCGAGGAAGAACGGGTAGAAGTCGAAGAGCGAGTTCGTGTAGTCGCCGGATGCCGGCGGGTACAGCGAGTAGTCGGCGGCGCCGCTCTCCTTCACGGCCGCGGCGGCGGCGAGCACGTCGTCGTAGGTCGCGAGCTCGGGGTTCTCGGGGTCGAGTCCGGCCGCGGCGAAGACGTCCTTGTTGTAGTAGAGCATGAAGGGGTTGGCCTTCCACGGCACCTGGTACAGGTCGCCGTCGGGTGAGCGGAAGCCGTCGGCCGCGTCGCCGGATCGCTCGGTGATGAAGGACTCGCCGTCGTCGAACGTCTTCGAAATGTTGACCAGACCGCCCTGCTTCTGGAAGGCGGGAACCGCGGCCGGCGCCGTGTTGTAGACGAGGCACGGGGTGTTGCCGGCGGTGATGGCGGCACCGATCGCGTCTTCCGACGACTTGCCCGACGGAATGGCCGCGGCGGTGACCTGCTCGTCGGGGTGGTCGGCGTTCCACGCCTCGACCACGGCTTCGGCCCACTCGATCTCCTGCTCGTTCGTCGAGTACCAGATCGAGATCGGGCCGGAGGTCAGCTCCCCGCCGTCGGGGGCTGCGTCGCCGCCGGACGAGCCGCATGCCGCGAGGGGCAGCGCGAGGGCGGCGAGGGCGAGAACACCTGCATAACGCTTCATTGCGAGAAACTCCTTCGTTCGGTCGCCTCGGGTCGGCTACCTGCTGTGGTGGGGCGATCGCGGAGGATCGCTCGACCCAAGTAAACCGGTTTTGTAAGCATGCGTCAAGAGTGTGCTCTGCGCACACAAAAGGAGCGAATAATCGCGCGAAAAAGACATTGCCGATGTCGCCCAGGCACTAAACAGAACTAAACCGAAGGGTAGGCTCCCGCCCCCGGACCCGTCCTCAGCGCCCGAGCGGGATCACCTCGGTGTGTTCCACGCCGTTCGAGTACGAGACCAGCTCGACCTGGGTGGCCGTCTCGCGCACGGGGCGTGCGAACTCCGAGACTCGCGCAGACTCGAGCGCCTTCCACTCCGGGCCCGACAGCGTCGCGCCGTAGACGACGGACATGTGGAACGTCCACTCGTCGAGCGGCAGTTCACCGAGCCGCCGGAAATCCGTCGCATCGAGCCTGTCGGTCAGAGTCGCATAGGCGGAGAGGAGGGAGTCGGTGCGAGCCAGGCGGAGGATGAGGATCTGCCAGGGTTCCGGAAAGGCGTCGATGGCCTCGCCGGTGATCTCGATCGGGTCCTGCTCGATCGCCCAGGCGCGCACGAGTGCGCTCAGCTCTGCACGACGCTCCGGCTCGTAGAAGCCCCGCAGCGTCACGTGGCCGGTGTGCGGATGCGGGAGTCGACTCAGCGCCAGAGCGTCGGTCTGTTCCGCGCTGTAGCGATCCGCCAACTCCCACGTCGGACGCAGCACGAGATACTGCTGCCCTTCCAGGGACTCGAGCTGCTCGGGCGTCTTCATGAACGGTCGATGCATACGACGACGCTAATCAGCATCGAGACTCGACGTCGCTCCCGGTGCGGCGCGCCGCCGCACCGGGAGACGTCGCACCGAGGGCCGGGAACCTATCGGGGGTCCTCGGCCTCGCGTTCGCTCTCCTCGCGCTCCGACGGGCGCGCCGCCGCACCCCCGAGCGACACCGTCGCGAGGAGGCCGAGGGCGAGGAAGCCCGCGGCGGTCCACGCCGCGTAGCGCGTGCCGTCCGAGAATGCCTCGCGCGCGGCATCCGCGGCATCCGCCGTTTCGGGGTTCGCCGCCAGTCCGCTGATCGCCGCGCCCGCACTGTCGACCACCGACGAGACCACCTGATCGCGCTGAGCCGTCGGCACGCCCTGGTCGTCGAGCGAAGCGGCGAGGATGCCGGCCGTGCTGGTGAAGAGCACGGTTCCGAGGATCGCCACTCCGAGCGCCGCCCCGAGCTGTCTCGAGGTCGACTGCGTGCCGGAGGCGGCGCCGCTGTCGGCCACCGGCACATCGGCCAGAACGACGCCGGTGAGCTGGGCGGTCGCGAGCCCGACACCGACCCCGTAGACGAACAGGAGAGGGATGAGCGGAACCCACGAGGCATCCGGACCGATCGCGAGGCCGACGCCGGCGACACCGACGATCTCGGCGAGGAGTCCGATGCGAACGATCCATACCGGCGCGATCCGACCGCTCATCGCCCCCGCGATGCCGCTCGCGAGGAACGAACCGCCGGCGAGCGAGAGCAGCAGAAGACCCGTCTGCAGCGCGTCGAAGCCGAGCACGAACTGCAGCCACAGCGGCAGGGCGAGGATGATCCCGAACTCGCCGAGCGAGACGACCGCGGCGGCGATGTTGCCGTTGCGGAACGACGTGATCGAGAAGAGCCGCAGGGCGAGGAGGGTCGAGCGACCGGCGCGCTCACGATGAACGCCCCAGGCGATGAAGGCGACGAGCCCGACCAGCGCCAGCGCGAACGCGAACGGGATGGGCGAGATGTCGAAGGGCCAGGTCCAGTCGCCGATCTCGGGCCGCTGCTCGACGCCCCACCAACCGTAGGTGCGCCCCTCGATCAGACCGAAGACGAGGCTGCCCATCGTGACGACCGAGAGCAGGGCCCCCACCCCGTCGATGCGCTCGGCACGATCGCTGCGCGTCTCGGCGACGGTGAGCGCGACGCCGATGATGATCAGCACGCCGAGCGGGATGTTGATGCCGAAGGCCCACCGCCACGAGAACGCGGTCGTCAGCCATCCGCCGAGCAGCGGCCCGACGGCGGCCATGCCTCCGATGGTCGACCCCCACACCGCGAAGGCGATCCCGCGTTCACGGCCGCGGAAGGTGGCGTTGATGATCGACAGCGTGGTCGGCAGGATCATCGCTCCACCGACCCCCTGCGCGAGGCGGGCGAGGATCAGCGCACCGCCGTCCGAGGCGAGCGACGCCAGCACCGACGACCCCGCGAAGACGACGACGCCGATGAGCAGCATCCGCCGTCGCCCGAACCGGTCGGCGAGACTGCCGAACACCAGCAGCAGGGCGGCGAAGACGAGGGTGTAGGACTCCTGCACCCACTGCACCTCGGTGGAGGTGATGCCGAGGTCGTCGACGATGGCCGGGATCGCGACGTTCACGATCGTCGAGTCGACGATGATCAACGACACCGCGATGCTGATGAAGACCAGGCCGACCCACCGCAGCCTCTCGTGCTTTTCCATGATCTCTAGCTTAGCTAGCATTCTCGATCTGCAACAGTCTTCGGTGCGCTCACCGCCGGCACCGCAGGCACGAAAACAGGGGCGGGGCCGTCGAATGGCCCCGCCCCCTCCCACTGTCCCCAGCAGGTCTCACCCAGCGCGCGGCTGGGAATCATGTCAGCCCTTGAACGCGTCCTTGACGTTCTCGCCGGCCTTCTTCACGTCGGCCTTGGCCTGATCGGCCTTGCCCTCGGCCTCGAGCTTCTCGTTGCCGGTCACCTTGCCCGCAGCCTCCTTCGCCTTACCGGCGATGTCCTCCGCGGCGTTCTTGATCTTGTCGTCGAGTCCCATGATGTTTCCCTTCGTGATGGTGGTTCTGGCGGCGGGGTCCTGCCCCCGCCGTCCTCCCGTCGGCCCATGCGCGACCGACGGCGAGTCTGTGAGTCCGGTCAGCGGGCGGATGCCGTCACGACAACCGCCTCTGATCGTGGGCGAGACGGGCGCGCAGGCTGGTGTGGATCGACACGTAGGCGGCGGTCTCGCGGCCGGTGAGTGTGGCGAGGTTGGTCAGCAGCCGGTCGAGGTGATCGACCAGCTCGCGCGGATCCGTGTTCTGTCGCGGGGTGACCGCCACGTGCAGCACCGGCTCGTGGCGCACGTCGTTGGCGGTCACGCTCGCCGAGAGGATCTCGTCGCGGCCCGCGAGCGACTTCTTGACGGCATCCGACACGAACGACTCCGTGACAGTGACGCGTCCGAGCGGGTTCTGCGCGCCGGAGGAGCGCAGCGCCGTCTTCGACCGACGACCCGAGACGCTCGTGAGGGCGAGGATCAGCAGCGCGATCACGACGACGATCGCGACGACGGCTCCGACACCGAGCCACGAGGCGGCCCCGCCGGCGATCGCGGTCGCGGCGCCCGCCTGATCGAGCCAGGTCTCGGCGTTCTTGCCGGCATCCGTCCAGACGTCGGCCGCGGTCGGCCAGCTCAGGAGGGCGATGCCGACGGCACCGAGGGCCAGGAAGATCAGGCCGATGAGGAGCAGCAGGGTGCGGTTCAGCGCACGGTTGGTGGCGTTCACAGGTCGGCGTCCTTCTCGGTCGCGCGTTCGATGCGAACGCGGGTGCGGATGCTGCGGGTCAGCCGATACGTCTGCAGCTCGGACTCGGCGAGGGCGAGAACCTCGCTCTGCTCGAGAGGCACTCCGGCGCCGGGGCGCACGGTCACGTCGATGCTGCGGTGGCCGACGCCGACGGTGATGGCGTCGCGCGCGATCCCGGTCTCCTCGGAGAGATGCTGGGCGAGGGCGCTCGCGATCACGCCGTTGTCGACGACGACCGCGCGGTCGCCCGCATCGAGGGTGTGCTTCGACAGTCGCCCCGGGGTGATCGCCAGGATGACGAACACCAGGCCGATGAGCGCGAGCACGACGCTGCCGGCGATGACGAGACCGGCGGGCTGCGTCGGCAGGCCGACCAGCCAGCCCGCGGCCGCCACCGGGCCGACGAGGAGCGCGGGCTGAGCGGCGAGGCTCAACACGATCTCGAGGGCGACGTAGGCGAGGGCGAGGATGAGGAGGACGACCGCGACGAACATCGCGACGGTGCGCGGCGAGTGGGTCTCGCGTCGGATGACGCGGCGAAGTGCGGGGGTGCTCATCGCACTCGTCTCCTTTCGGGAATGATGGCGCCGGTGATGGTGAGGGCGACGCGGGTGACCTCGTGGCCGAAGAGGCCGGTCAGCTCCCGCTGCAGGTGCTCCTGCAGCTCGCGGGCCCGGTCGAGCACCGGGGTGGCTTGGGCGATCGCGGCGGTGTCGTCGAGATCGGGCACGGGAAGCGGTGACGAGATGCGCAGGGCGAACCCCGCACCTCGCGCGACGACGTCGGCCTTCACGTCACTGCGGGAGACGCCGATCACCGATGCGGATGCCTGTTCCGCGACCGTGCGATAGACGCGTTCCTTCACCTCGACGCGGCCCGGGACGGACTCCCCGCCGGTGGCCTGCCCCGCGGGGCGGCCACCGGCGATGACGTTCTGGTCGACGCGCATCAGGAGGTTCGCCGCCCCGTGATGACGTCGGCGAGACCGCGGACGTCGAGCTTGCCGGAGGCGATGCGTCCGACGATCGCTCCGACCCCTGCGAAGACGGCCATGAGGAGGAATCCCCAGAAGCCGAAGAGCAGGGCGGCGAGGGCGAGAAGTGCGCCGATCAGGGCGCCGGTGGTGGTGGGGCTCATGAGACGCGCGACTCCTCGTTCTCGTGGGTGTTGTCGTCACCGGGCACGTGCACGTCGTTGACCTCGACGTTGACCTCGACGACCTCGAGGCCGACGAGACGGGTGATCGCCCCGGCGACCGCGGCGCGGACGTTGTTCGCGACGGTCTGGATGGGTGCGGGGTACTCGACGACGATGGTCAGGTCGGCCGCGGCCTGGGTCTCTCCGACCTCGACCTTGACGCCCTGTGCGAGGTCGGTGGCGTTGATCACGTCGCGGATCGCGCCGAATGCGCGTGCTCCGCCGCCACCCAGTGCGTACACACCGGGAACCTCACGAGCGGCGATACCGGCGACCTTGGCCACCACGCCCTCGGCGATCGTGGTCGTACCGGCGGCGTCGACATCCGCGGGGATGCGAGAGGTCGAGAACCCGGCGGAACGGTCCACGCGGGGAGCGACGGCGGCCGGCGTCGGGGTGCCGGTGGTGTCGGGCAGCTCCTTCTCGGCGGGGCTGGTCGACGTGTTCTTCTGATCCTGCGTTGCCATGACGTGTCCTATCTCTTTCGACGGCCGACCACAACCCCTGGGGGATCCGGATCGGGAGCGATAACGTCGCTCACAAGTAAGAGGCGCGGATCACGCGATCCGTCACAAAAAAGTTTCAGAAAGTTCTGGTGGAGGTCCGATGGCCCGCTCGACGGATCCGCGCAGCGGCGATCTGACGGTCGTCTCGGATCGCGTCCTGGTGCATCGCTCCGTCGACGGCGACTCCTCCGCCTTCCGCGAGATCGTGCGGCGGTACGCGGGTTCGATGCGGGCGTACGTGTCGCGCATCGTCGGCTCTCTGAGCGAGGCCGACGACGTCGTGCAGAACGCCCTCGTCACGGCCTGGCGCCAGCTCGACTCGCTGCGGGATCCGGATGCCGTGAAGTCCTGGCTCATGCGCATCGCCAGCCGCGAGGCCTTCGCCTTCATCCGCAGACGCCCCACGGATGCCACGCTCACCGGCTACGATGCCCCTCATACCGAGAGCACCCAACCCGAGCAGATCGCGATCCGCAACGCCCAGCTCGCGGCCCTGTCGAAGGCCCTCGATACGCTGCCCGAAGATCAACGACGGTGCTGGCTGCTGCGCCAGGTCGCAGAGCTCAGCTACACCGAGATTGCAGAGGAAATGGAAACCTCACCCAGCACGGTCAGAGGACTCCTCTCCCGTGCCCGTTCGAGCATCACGATCCAGATGGGAGGCTGGCGATGACCGCGCACGATCACGATGACGCGCTCGACTGCGGCACGACCATCGATCAGCTCTCGGACTACCTCGACCGTGACCGCACGCCGCGCGACCCGCACATCGAGAGCTGCCCGGACTGCCTCAACGCGCTCGAGGCGCTCGAACGCGTGGGTCGCCTGTCGCGCGACCTCATCGATGCGGATGCCGCCGAGCTGCCCGCACCTCCCGACTCCTGGTTCGAGCGCATCTTCACCTCTATCCAGGAGGAGCTGCGCGCCGGCCGCAGCCTGCCCATCAGCCACCCCGATCCGCGTGTGCAGATCACGGTCACCGAGGGGGCAGTGCGCGCGCTCCTGCGTGACAGCGGAGACGCGATCGACGGCGTCTTCATCAGCCGCACCGAGATCGTCGGCGACGCCGAGACGCTCGGCGCTCCCGTCGAGATCAACCTGACGGCATCCGTGCGCTTCGGCACGTCGATCCAGCACCTGACCGACGAGCTCCGCGACGTCGCCTACGCCGCCCTCGCGAAGCACACCGACCTGAACGTCGTCGCCGTCAACATCTCCGTCGAAGACATCCACACCGACATCAAGGATGTGTCATGAGCACCACCACGCCCGACGAACCCGTCGACCTCGCCCGCCACGTGCGCACCGTTCCCGGCGTCACGAACATCTTCACGGCGCGGCCGCTGCTCGCCCGCCTGCCGGAGGTCGTCGCGGCGGGATCCGCGAAGGATTCCGACGGCCCGGTGGCCGACATCCTCGTCTCGACCGAACCCGATGGCACCTCGGTCGTCTCGACGCGCATCGCCACCTCAACCGACGACAGCAGCGTCGCCACCGCGCGCCGCGTCGCCGACACGCTCCTCGCGCACACCCCCGACACCGCACGCATCCAGCTGCAGATCGCCCGCATCCGCTGACCGCTTCCTCGGTTCCTGAGCGAGCGGAGCGAGACGAAGCGCCTCCGCGGCGTGCGCCACCCGACAGGAGCGACGTCCCACGACGGACCGTCGTCGCGCACGTATGCTGTCCGGCATGCAGTCCCACACGCACGACCTGACGTTCACCGGGGGTGAGGTGCAGAAGAGGTTCCTCACCTGGTCGGAGGGGGAAGCCGACCGGGAGTGGGCCTGTCTCCAGGCGATCGAGGCGCACGCACCGGGCATCGCGCCCCGGCCGCTGAGGCGCGAGACGGTGGGTGGCCACCCCGTGGTCGTCATGACGCGGCTTCCCGGTGACGCTCTCGGGGGCGCACCTCTGACTCCCGCGCAGACCGCGTCTCTCGGACAGACCCTGCGGCGGCTGCACGGCATCCCCCTCGACCGGGTCATGGCATCCGGAATCGGCGAGCGCCGCCTCGGCCCATCCACGCTCCGCCCCGCTCTTCGCGAATGGCTCCGCGCCCCCGAGGACCTTTCGGCATGTCACGATCCGGCTCTGGTACGCGCGGGCATCGACGCCGCGGCGGCCTGGCTCTCGTCGTCTGATGCGCTCCCCGCCCCCGAGATCGTGAGCCTCGGGATCGCAGACCTCAATCCCGCGAACGTCCTCTGGGACGGGCGCACCTGCCGCCTCGTGGATTTCGAGGACGGCGGGCTCACGGATCCGGCCTATGACCTGGCGGATCACGTCGAGCACATCGCGGGTCGCCTCACGGGTGTCTTCGACGCGGGAACTCTGCTCGCCGCTGTGGGGATCTCGGACGAGGGTAAGGATCGGTTCCACGCGTACCGGCCCCTCTGGGCCGCGTTCTGGCTCGCGATGCTCCTTCCGGGGAACGGAGGATTCTCCCGCAACCCGTCGGGCTCGACGGAAGCCCAGGCCCGCCATCTGCTCGGGCTCCTCGGTCAGTGAGCCCGGGTCGCCTAACCCCTCGGAGCGAGCGCCCGCCCCGCACACGTTCGGGAGGAGATCTCCGCGTAGGGAGGACGGATGCGGGAGATTCCTCCTCCCATCCGTGAGAACTCCTCCCGAACGGATGCCGAACACCACCCGAAAACTCCATTCACGCGAATCCACCCACTCGGAACGGGCGTAGGCTGGAGAGAAGGACGGACCGTCCGAGAAGATCTCCCGGAAGCAGTGCCCGCCCGGGAAGAAGCCCACCCATGGCTCAGTACGACGTTTCGGACCGCTCGGCGATCGTCACCGGAGCAGGCAGCGGAATCGGCAAGGCCACCGCCCTCCTCCTCGCGAAGAACGGCGCCGCGGTCGTCGTCAACGACCTGAACGCCGAGCACGCGAACGCGGTCGTCGAAGAGATCCGTGCCGCGGGCGGCGTCGCCGAGGCATCCGTCGGCGATGCGACCGACCCGGCCTGGATCGCCTCCTCGGTCGAGCTCGCGAACTCCCTCGCCCCTCTGCGCATCGGCGTGAACAACGCGGGTATCGGCGGAGCATCCGCCCCCACCGCCGAGTACTCCGACGAGGCCTGGGACAAGGTCATCTCGATCAACCTCAACGCCGTCTTCCGCAACATGAAGGCGCAGCTGCCCGCGATCCTCGCCAACGGCGGCGGTTCGGTCGTCAACGTCGCGTCGATCCTCGGCAGCGTCGGCTTCGCCAACTCCCCCGCCTACGTCGCCGCGAAGCACGCGGTCGTCGGCATGACGAAGTCGGCCGCTCTCGAGTACTCGGCGCAGGGCGTGCGCGTGAACTCGGTCGGCCCCGGCTTCATCGACACCCCGCTGCTGGCGACCATGGGCGAAGAGGCGAAGGCGTACCTCGTGAGCAAGCACCCGATCGGCCGCCTCGGCCAGGCCGACGAGGTCGCGAACCTCATCGCCTTCCTCGCCAGCGACGCAGCGAGCTTCGTCACCGGCAGCTACCACCTCGTCGACGGCGGTTACACCGCCCAGTAAGCGGATGCCGCGGGGCGGGCTGCTTCGACAGGCTCAGCAACCCAGCCTCTGAGGCTCAGGGACCCAGCTACCAGCTGCTGGGTCCCTGAGCCTGTTGAAGGGCCCCGCCCCGCCCGCCGACATCTTTCGTTCACCTGTTGTTGGACATCGCGTCCACAAACCTCCATAGTGTTCCTGACAGCGTTGTCAGAATGCGGGCAGCGCATCCACCCACCACATGGAGGTAATCGCATGCCCCCCATGCGTTCGGCATCCCCCGGCCGACACATGAGAAGACGCCGCGCGGCCCTCGCCGCCGGAATCATCACCGCCCTCACGGCGTCGTCCGTCCTCGTGACGCCCGCCGCCTATGCCGAAGAGGTCTCGACGCTCACGCCGTTCGAGGCTGTCGACCCGTTCATCGGCACCCAGATGAACGACGCGAACAACGGTCGCGGCAACGACCATTACGGCAATACCTTCCCCGGCGCGACCGTGCCGTTCGGCATGGTGCAGTCCAGCCCCACCACGTTCGAGACCGGCAACGGCCAGCAGTTCGGCGGCTACGAGTACGACGCCGACCAGATCCGTGGCTTCGGCATGACCCGCCTCTCGGGCACGGGATGCCGGTCGAACTTCGGTGGCTTCGACTTCCCGGTCATCCCCTTCACGGGAGCCCTGACCGACGGCGCCCTGCCGACCAACCCGGCGAGCGCGATCGGCGAGTACTTCCTCGACTTCTCGCACGACGACGAGACCGCCGAGCCCGGTTACTACTCCGTCGGCCTCGAGAACGTGCAGGCCGAGCTCACCAGCACGACCCGCACCGCGGTCAGCCGCTACTCGTTCGACGAGACGGCCACGACCTCGACACTGCTCTTCGAAGCCGGCGGATCGAACAACCAGGTGCACGCCTCCGACATCGCCTTCGACCCCGCGACCGGTGAGCTCACCGGCTCGGTCAAGGCCAACATCGTCTGCAACGGCGGCTCGCAGTACACCGCCTACTTCTCGGCGACCTTCGACCAGCCGGTCGAGTCGTTCGGCACGTGGACACCGGCGGGCGTGCAGGCCGGCGGCACCGAGGCATCCGCCGCTACCAAGCACGGCGCCGGCGCCTACCTGACCTTCGCGGACGGCGCGGATGTCACGGCCAAGATCGGCCTGAGCTACGTCTCGGTCGACGGCGCCCGCGCGAACGCGCAGGCCGAGACCGACGCGCTTGACTTCGACCGGACCCGCGCTCAGGCGCGCGCGACCTGGGAAGAGGGACTCGGATCGATCGATGCGACCGGCGGCACCGACCGTGACCGCATCACCTTCTACACCTCGCTGTACCACTCGCTGCTGCACCCGAACACGTTCCAGGACGTCGACGGCCGCTACACGGGTTACGACGGAACGATCCACAGCGTCGAGGAGGGCCGCGACTTCTACGTGAACTTCTCGGGCTGGGACACCTACCGTGGCCAGTCGCAGCTGGTGGCCCTGCTCTACCCGGAGCGCGCGAGCGACATCAACCAGTCGATCGTCGACATGGTCTCGCAGTCGGGCAAGTGGACGAGCTGGCCGACCTACAACCAGATCCAGACGAAGATGAGCGGCGACTCGCTGCAGAACATCGTCGCGGCGACGGATGACTTCGGCTCGACCGACTACGACCGCGCGAAGGCTCTCGAGAGCATGCTCGCTACGCAGACGCTGCCGATGACGAACACCGGACGATCGGATGCCGTGATGTACGGCATCCACGGATGGATCGACGGAGACAAGCAGGGCGCCGCGACCTCGCGCACCATCGAGTACACGACGAACGACTTCGCGATCGCGCAGATGGCGAAGCGCCTCGGCAACGAGGCCGCGTACGAGCAGTTCTCGACCCGCTCGCAGAACTGGAAGAACATCTTCAACACGGCCACCGGGCACATCGACGCCCGCAACCGCAACGGCTTCCTGAACACCTCGCTCACCACGCAGGGCGCGCAGTTCGAGCAGTCGACCGGGCACCAGTACGGCTTCAACGTGTCGCACAACATGGCCGACCTCATCGACCTGCGCGGCGGCAAGGACGAGGCCACCGAGCAGCTCGACCGCATCCTGCGCGATCTCGACGCCGGCGCCTTCAGCGACGCCGCGTACATCGCCAACCAGCCCAGCTTCGGCCTGCCGTGGGTCTACAACTGGCTGCAGGCTCCGCACAAGACGACAGAGACGCTGTACCGCGCGGCCGACGAGCTGTTCACCGCGGCTCCCGACGGCCTGGCCGGCAACGACGACCTCGGCTCGTTCAGCGCCTGGTACGTGTGGGCCAACATCGGGCTGATGCCCGCGATCTGGGGCACCGCCGACCTGCTGGTCTCAGCGCCGATGTTCGAGCACATCGAGATCACCTCGATCGGCTCCGACCGCACCATCTCGATCGACGCTCCCGGCGCCGGCGACGACCGTCGCTACACGACGGGCCTGTCGGTGAACGGTCAGGCGCAGACCGCGTCGTGGCTGCCCGCCGACTTCGCCCGCTCGGGTGGAACGCTCGACTTCACGATGGGCGCGACGGCCTCGACGTGGGGCACCGGCGAGGGCGACGTGCCCCCGTCGTTCCGCGACGGCAGCGACAACCGCAACTCGATCGGCATCACCTCCGACGGCGCGGTCAACATGGGAGGACTGGATGCCGGTGGCATCGGCCTCTCGCGTGAAGACCTCGCGGCGGCGGGCGTCACCGGTGGGGCGAAGCTCCCCCTCGGTGACACCGGTGTGGAGTTCACCTGGCCCGACACGGTGGCCGGCGAGGTCGACCACTGGATCCCGAACGGCCAGGTGCTCGACTTCGGCGACGTCGCGGCATCCGGGATCTCCTTCCTCGGTCTCGCGACCAACGGCCCCTCGCGCGGCACCGCCCTGGTGACCTACACCGACGGCTCGACGAAGAAGGTCGATGTGCGCCTCACCGACTGGACGAACACGGGCGCCGAGCCCGGGAACATCCGCCTGGTCCCGCTCACGAAGCGCAACACGCTCGCCGGTGGCTCCGACACCGCCAAGCCGACCCTCTTCGCGACGGCGGTCGTTCCGCTCGACACGAAGAAGACGGTCAAGAGCGTCACCCTGCCGAACGACGTCTCGAAGGGCATCATGCACGTCTTCGACGTCGCATTGCGCCCGCTCGATGCGACCGAACCGGGTGAGCCGACGCTGCCGACGCGCCCCGACGCGCAGGAGCCGACCGAGCCGACCGTGCAGGCGCCGATCGACATCGACGGCACCGCGGTCACGAACGCCGACACCGTCTGGCGCTTCCACGACACGACCGACGACCCCGCCGCTGGCCTGGCGACCCACACCGGCTGGACCGCCGCCGACTACGACGACACGTCGTGGAAGACCGGCGCCGGCAGCTTCGGCGCGAAGAACGGCGTGATCGGCGACCTGGGGGGCGGCTACACGCCGAGCACCCTCGTCACCCAGTACAAGACGGGCACCACCAATACGGAGGCGTTCTTCTTCCGCACGACGTTCGAGATCGACGAGGCCGACCTCGCGCAGATCACTCAGCTGAACGGAGAACTGGCCTACGACGACGCGGCACGCGTGTACGTCAACGGGCAGCTCGTCGGCGGCTTCGCGGATGCGCGCATCGGCAACGGCCCGAGCAACATGGTCTACGCCGGTGACAACGGGTCGGCGCCGCTGACGGGTGCGTTCACGGTTCCGGCATCCGCTCTGCGGGCGGGCACGAACACGATCGCGGTGCAGGTGCACAACACCAACGCGACGAGCTCCGACGTGTTCATGCAGCTGACCTCGCTCACCATCGCCGCCCAGGGCGCTCCCGCCGCGATCTCCGACGTGCTCCTGCACGTGGGATCCGACGAGACGCAGCGCAATCTGACGTTCTACACCGACCGTCGGATCGCGGCGCAGGTGCAGGTGGCACCGGCATCCGCACGCACCGGCGCCGGGTTCCCGGTCGCCGAGGCGCGCACGCTCGACGCCACCACTGCGCAGGCCCGCGACGGGCGCTACTCGAACCAGGTCGTCATCGACGGACTGGCCGAGGAGACCTCGTACCTGTACCGGGTCGGGAACGACGACATGGGATGGTCGCGCTCGTACGAGCTGTGGACCGGCACGTTCGACGAGACGTACAGCTTCGTCTACCTGACGGACGCGCAGATCGGTGCGTCGGGCAGCTGGCAGAACGACCGCGACCGCTGGGCCGCATCGCTCGGTCAGATCGACCAGTTCGAGAAGGATGCCTCGATGATCGTGAGCGGTGGTGACCAGATCGAGACGCACCGTTCCGAAGACGAGTACGCCTCGCTGATCGCCCCCGAGCTGCTCAAGCAGGTGCCCTTCCAGGCGACGATCGGAAACCACGACAACCAGTCCGACCAGTTCAACTCGCACTTCTTCACCCCGAACCGCTCCGAGACCCACGGGTACGAGGGCATCGACGGGCGAGCCGGAGGCGACTACTGGTACACCTACAACGGCGTGCTCTACCTCAACATCAACACCAACGCGCGCAGCACGAACGAGGAGGACCACGCGGCCTTCCTGCGCGAGGTCGTCGAGGAGCAGGGAGCCGACGCCAACTGGATCGTCGTCGTCATGCACCATTCGCTGTACTCGGCCGCGTTCCACTCCGTGGAGCAGGACGTGAAGGAGCGCCGTGCGGCCCTCGCGCCGGTGTTCAGCGAACTGGGCATCGACCTGGTGCTCGCCGGTCACGACCACATCTACACGCGCAGCTACCTCATGGACGGCACGACGCCGGCCGGAGACCTGGAGGCGCAGGAGAAGTCGGGAGTGACGCTCGCGGCCGAGGAGGGGCAGGTGCTGTACGTGACCGGCAACTCCTCGAGCGGCAGCAAGTTCTACGGTCTCGACGCGTCGTCTCCCGAGGCGGCCATCAAGGACCAGTCGAACCAGCCGCAGTACACCGACGTCGACGTGACGCCCGCGGCGATCACCCTCACGACCTACCAGACGATGGATCGCAAGGTGATCGACGAGGTGACGCTCACCCGCACGGTGAACGACGAGAAGGGTCCGGAGTTCGCGGGCCTTCCCGCCGAGTCCGAGGTGGCGCAGGGTCAGCCGTTCGAGCCGCTCGCCGGAGTTTCGGCGACCGACGAGATCGACGGCGACGTCACCTCGGCAATCACGGTCGAGGGCACGGTCGACACCACCACGCCCGGTCTCTACACGCTCACCTACCGGGTGACCGACCTGGCCGGCAACGAGACGGTCGTCGAGCGGACGGTGACCGTGACCGCGGTCGAGCCGACGTTCGGCGGTGTCCCGCCGACCCGCACCGTCGTCGAGGGCGAGGAGTTCGACGAGCTCGCCGGGGTATCGGCGAAGGACGCGAACGGTGTCGATCTGACCGACCGGATCGAGGTCGAGCTGGTGCAGGCGGCCAGCGCGGCGCGCATGGTCGGGCCGTCGGCGGGCGCGTACGCGCTCGTCTACACGGTGACCGACGACTACGGCACGACGGCGGTCGCGCAGAGCGCGGTCACGGTGGTGCCGCCTGCCGATCCGACCGACCCCGGCACGGGTGCCCCCGGCACGCCGGGTGACGGCGGGGTCGTCGCGCCCGGAGACGGGACGGATGCCGGTGACGGCACGCTGCCCGCGACGGGCGGCGAGGCTTCGCTGCTGTGGATGCTCGGCATCCTGGCCCTGCTCGCCGGCGCGGGCCTGATGATCCGCCGCCGCAACGCGCAGGTCTGAGTGAACGAAGAGGGGGCCGCGGATTCACCCGCGGCCCCCTCTTCCGTGTCCGGGCCCGTCGTCTCGCCCAGCCGTCAGTGGGCCAGCGAGCCCACTCCGGTGGCCGCGATCACGGCGACCTTCGCCGCTTCGAGCTGGTCGAACCACCCGATGTGCTCGGAGGTCGGCCCGAAGGCGTGATAACCGGGTTCGGGGTCGGCGGCCTTCACCGAGCCGAGGAACACCCCGCGCTCGTTGCCGACGTGGAATCCTCGCTCGACCTCGACCCAGAGGCCGCGAGCAGGCAGAGCAACAGTGAACCGGCGACGCGGTTTCGCGAGTGACGCGCGCGATGCCTTGCGATCTCGATGGGGCATGTCAGGCGCTCACAGTCTGGAGTTCGCGAGCCTGCTCGAGCGACGAGGCGTACTCTTCGCGCGAAAGGTCGAGACCGTTCGCGGAGTTCGCGGCCTCCATCATCTTCGCGAGCAGCGGCCGGTGCAGCTGGGGGTCGCCGTCGAACGAGAACCGGAGGGGGATGGAGGCGTGGATCCAGAGCGTCTGGACCGTGCCGTCGAAGGTCGGAACGGTGAGGGCGAACGACTCGTTGCGCCGGAGCTTCGTGACGGTGACGGCACGGAGGTGAACGAGCAGGGCGTCATCCACGTCGATCGGGGCGTTGGTGTTTCCGTAGGTCAGGTGTCCCATGCTGCTCTCCTCGTGGTCGAGACTGCGTGAGATTTACATTACTAGGTTACCTAGTTACTTTCAAAGCGGAACGAAACATCGACCGATATAACGGTCGACGCGAACCTACGGAAGGTCGTCGATCTCCTCGGTGAGCCGACGGAGGAAGCGGGTGATCACGGCGGTCTGCTCGGGGGTGAACTCCTCGCCGATCTCCTCGACGCGGCGCGTGAGGTCGTCCACGGGCGAGTTGATGTCGCGCAGCGAGGGGCGCAGCACCTTCGACCGGGCATCGGCCGGGTGCGGGGCAACCACGATCTGACCGCGCTCCTGCAGGCGGCGGATCACACTCGTGATGGCCGCAGTGCTCACGCTCAGGTGCGCCGCGAGATCACCGGGCGTCACCGGGGCGTCGGCCGGGGCGTCCGCGATGAAGCGCATGGCGACCCGGTCGGTGTCGTTCGGAGCGCGCACCGCAGCGAGGCGTCGCGCGAACTGCGCATCGACCCGACGGAACTCGTCGACGCAGTGCACGAGATCGGATGTGATCGTCGTCGTTTCATTCACCAAGTGTCACCCCCTGACCCTTCCATGCTACAAGACGCTCACGTAACGAGGTGGCCTAGCGGTTTTCAATGGCGATCAGGGCGTCTTTCTGGTGAGAAGATGGAATACCGCCTGCCGGAAAGGATGCCATGGCTGAGCGATTCACTCTCGACGAAGCGGGATACATCCTGTATTCCGACATGGTCGAGCGCCTGCGCGAGCGCTTCCCCACCGTGCCGGTGTGGCGGCTGGAGCAGGTCGCGGCCGCCGAGCACGACGCGATCACCGGTGGTGTGCTGCAGATCGTTCCCGCCGAGGTCGAGGACGGCACGATCGAGATGCTCGAGCGCGAGTCGCAGAGCGTGAGCGCCGAGAACGAAGGGGTAGCGTGATGGAGAGTTCCGAGGAGTTCACGCGCTCGGGCTACTGGTACCCGGATGCCGAGTCCGCCAGCACGGTCGATGTACTCAACCTGCTGCGCCGCTACCGCTCGGCCGAGACGGCCATGCGCGCCCGCACGCGCGCGTCGATGCGCATGAACGAGACCGACCTCGTCGCGCTGCGCTTCCTGCTGCGCGAGCAGCGCGCCGGACGCATCGTGCGCTCGATCGACATCGCCCGCATGCTCGACATCTCGACGGCATCCACCACGACCCTCATCGACCGCCTCGAGAAGGGCGGGCACGTCCGCCGCGAGGCGCACCCGACCGACCGCCGCGCGGGCATCGTCGTCCCCACCGTCAGCAGTGACGAGGAGGTGCGCCACACCCTCGGTGCGATGCACCGGCGGATGCTGTCGCTCGTCGACGAGATGTCCGACAAGGAGCGCGCGGTGGTCACCCGCTTCCTCGCCGGCATGACCTCGGCGATCGAAGAGGCATCCGATCTCGATCAGGAACTGCGCGACGTGATCCGCGACCACGAGGAAGCGCAGGGCGAGGGAGGGGCGGGCGACTAGCCCGCCCGCCTCAGACCTTCTCGGGCTCGGCCGGCTCGGCGTCGCCCGCGGCATCCGCCGCCTGCTCGACGCGCTCGGGGAACAGCTCGTCGAGGTCGAGGTCGGGGTTGTCGTCCTGCCCCTCGACGAGCTCGATGGCCTCCTGCTCGGTCTGCACGCTCGGCATCGCGCCGGGCAGCGGTCGGCGCGCCGACTCCTTGAGCACGACCACCGCGATGAACCCGGCGATCGACGTGCCGATCACGTAGAACGCGGGCGCGAGCGACGAACCCGTCATCTGCACGAGCGCCTCCATCACGACCGGCGCGGTACCGGCGAACAGCGCGACGGCCAGGTTGTACGAGATGCCCATGCCGCCGTAGCGCGACGACGTCGGGAAGAGCGCCGGGAGCGAGGAGGCGAGGTTGGCGACGTAGAACGTCACCGGGAACGCGAGCAGCACGAGTCCCAGCACGGTCGACCAGATCTCGCCGTGCATCATGAACAGGAACGCGGGCACCGCGAGCACGATCGCCGAGATCGAGCCGATGAACAGCACCTTCTTGCGGCCGATGCGGTCGGAGAGCCGACCGGTGAGCGGGATGCAGAGGGCCATCGCGACGAGCACCGGGAGCGTCAGCAGCGTGCCGTGCACCTCGTCATAGCCGAGGGTTCCGGTGAGATACGTGGGCATGTACGAGGTGAGCGCATAGCCGACCGTGTTCGCCGCGGCGACGAGCACGAAGGCCGTGAGCAGCTCGCGCCAGTACGCGCGGATGAGGGCGATGACACCCTTGGGCGCATCGGCCGCGGCCTGCGCTTCGTCGGCGGCGTGGGCCGCGGCATCCTGCGCTTCCTGGAAAGCGGGGGTGTCTTCGATCTTGAGTCGGAAGTAGATGGCGATGAGACCCAGCGGCAGCGCGACCAGGAACGGGATGCGCCAGGCGAAGCCCTGCATGACGTCGGCCGACAGCGTGAGCTGGAGGATCGAGACGAACGCCGCGCCGATCGCGAAGCCCATGTAGGAGCCGAGGTCGAGCAGCGAGGCGTAGAACCCGCGTCGCTTGTCGGGCGCGTACTCGGTGATGAAGGTCGTCGCCCCGGCGTACTCGCCGCCGGTGGAGAAGCCCTGCGCGAGCTTGAGCACGATCAGCAGGATGGGCGCCCAGACCCCGATGACCGAGAAGTCGGGCAGTACACCGATGAGGAACGTCGCGGCGGCCATCATGATGAGCGTGAAGGCGAGCACGCGCTGACGCCCCATCCGGTCACCGAGCTGGCCGAGCACGATGCCGCCGAGCGGGCGCGCGACGAAGGTCACGGCGAAAACGCCGAGCGAGAAGAGCGACTGCGCCCCGGCCGAGGCATCCGGCAGGAACGCCCGTCCGATGATCACCGCCAGGTAGCCGTAGACGCCGATGTCGTACCACTCCATGAGGTTGCCGACCACGGTTCCGGCGACCGCCCGTCGGAGCATGGGGCGATCGACCACCGTCACGTCGTCGACCGTGAGCCGACGCGGTTCGGTGGGCGCCGGTCGGAAGCGGCGGAGCAGCCGCTGCCAGAGGGATTCGCTCTTCACGGGATCGGACATGTCGTTCTCACTTTCTTCCCGTCGCGAGGCGAATGCCCCGGGACAGAGTTCGGGGAGACGGTACACCCACCGTCTCCCCGAAGTTCCTGCGGCTCGCTCAGTTGTTGAAGGCGTCCTTGACGTTCTCGCCGGCCTTCTTCACGTCGGCCTTGGCCTGATCGGCCTTGCCCTCGGCCTCGAGCTTCTCGTTGCCGGTCACCTTGCCCGCAGCCTCCTTCGCCTTACCGGCGATGTCCTCTGCGGCGTTCTTGATCTTGTCGTCGAGTCCCATGGGGGGCTCCTTTCTTCTCGGTGGTTCGCGATGGTCTGGTGGGGCATCCGGGGATGCCGGGTCATCCGGAGAGCAGCAGTCCGGCCATGAGCGGAGCGGATGCCGCGGCGACGAGCGAGACGCCGCCGACGATCCCGGCGGCGCGCCAGAAGGATCGGCGCTCGACGGGAGCGGTGATGCCGGACATGCGGCCGACGGCCTGCCGGGCCGACAGCGGGGTGAGGTCGACGCCGTCTGCGGGGATCATCCCGGGCGTCCGGCGGAGGGCGCGTCGGGTGCCGATCGTGCGGGTCTTCTCCACTGCCGGGGACATCGAATCACCTTCCTCGGAAGAAAGATTACTAGTTTGACTAGTGAAACGCCAGCCTAGTGAAATCTCCGGTGATCCGACCTACGCTCGGGACATGACCGAGCTCACCCAGCCCACCGGACGCGAAGACGACCTGCGCGCGATCCCCCGAGACGACGGCAGCGCCCCCGTCGCCCTGGTCCTCGGGGCGACCGGGTACATCGGCGGACGCCTCACCCCGCGCCTGCTCAACGCCGGATACCGGGTGCGGGTCCTGGCGCGCGACGCGGCCCGCGCGGCATCCTTCCCCTGGGGTCCGGACTGCGAGATCATCGAGGGCTCGGCCGACGACGCGGATGCCGTGGCCGAAGCCATACGCGACGTCGATGTCGTCTATTACCTGATCCACTCGATGGGCGCCGGCAAGGACTTCGAAGAGGCCGACGAACGCGCGGCCCAGACGGTGGCGGATGCCGCGGCGACGGCCGGGGCCCGCCGCATCGTGTACCTCGGCGGACTGCATCCCGACGACGTGAAGCTGTCGCCGCACCTGCGTTCGCGCGTGCGGGTGGGCGAGGTGTTCCTCGAATCGGGGGTGCCGACGCTCGTGCTGCAGGCCGGGGTCGTGATCGGGTCGGGCTCGGCGTCGTTCGAGATGATCCGTCACCTGACCGAGGTGCTGCCGTACATGCCCGCCCCGAAGTGGGTGCGCAATCACATCCAGCCCATCGCGATCCGCGACGTGCTGCACTATCTGCTCGGTGCCGCCCGGGTCGACGAGAGCGTGAACCGGGCGGTCGACATCGGCGGCCCCGACGTGCTGCGCTACGGGCAGATGATGAACGGCTACGCGGTGGAGGCCGGACTCCCCCAGCGCGCGATCGCCGCCCTGCCCGTGCTCACCCCGGGTCTCGCCTCGCATTGGGTGAACCTCGTGACGCCGGTGCCGCGCTCGATCGCGCGCCCGCTCGTCGCCTCGCTGCAGAACGAGTGCGTCGTGAAGAACCGCGACGTCGACGACCTCATCCCGCGGCCGACGGGCGGCCTGACCCCGTATCGCCGGGCCGTCGCGCTCGCGATCGGCCGGTCGAACAACGACACGATCGAGACCAGCTGGCAGGATGCCGAGGTCTCGGGCGCACCGAGCGACCCGCTGCCGAGCGACCCCGACTGGGCCGGGCGCACGGTGTTCACGGATGCACGGTCGCTCGAGACGACGGCATCCGTCGATCAGCTGTGGCGCGTGATCCTGGGCATCGGCGGATCGAACGGATGGTACTCGTCGCCGTTCCTGTGGGCGGTGCGCGGTCTCATGGACCGCCTCGTCGGCGGGGTCGGCCTGCGCCGCGGACGCCGCAGCCGCACCGACGCCCGGGTCGGCGACGCGATCGATTTCTGGCGCGTCGAGGCCGTCGAGGCACCGGGCACGACGACGGATGCCTCACCCGCCAGCGGAGGGCTGCTGCGGCTGCGCGCCGAGATGAAGGTGCCGGGCTCGGCCTGGCTCGAGCTGCGCGCCCTGCCGGAGGGGACGGGCGCCCGGTACGAGCAGCGGGCGGTGTTCTTCCCGCGCGGGCTGAGCGGACGTCTGTACTGGCTCGCGGTGCTGCCGTTCCACGGCGCGATCTTCGCCGGCATGGCCGCCCGCATCACCGCCACGGCGGAGGGTGCGGAGGAGTAGCGCGCCCCTCGTCTGGATAGGCTCGGGGCATGACCGCGGCCGAACCGAACCCGTACCGTCACCTCATCGCGCTGGCCGCGGGGATCGTGGCACTGATCGTGTTCCTCACGTTCACGAGCGGCGTCGTCGGGTATCTCGTCTCGATCGTCGTCGCCGGAGCGGCGGTGTTCGTCGGGCACCGCGCCGTCGGCCATCGAGGGCGGATGCTCCTCGCCGCCATCCTCGGGCTCGTGCTCAGCTACTTCGTGCTGATCACCTCGGTCGGCCTGCTCGTCGTGCGCCTGACCCGCCTCGGCTGAGGTTTCGCCGGGTCGGCCCTTCGTCTCGCTGCGCTCGCTCCGGAACCGGAACCGGTTCCTGAGCGAGGAGCGCAACGACGAGACGAAGGGCCCCCCGCGCACACCGATCAGTCGACGCGCGGCCGCTCCGGAGCATCCGTCTGCTCGGGGTCGACGGCGGCATCCACCGCGGCGTCGACGTCTCCCTGCGGGATGATGTCGATCGCCTCGGTCGCCGCCTCGTAGACCTCGGAGAGCGTCTCGTCGACGGTCTCCTCGTCGATCCAGGCGAGGTCGTCACCCGAGTGGTCGTACTCGACAGGTACGAGGGCGAAGTCGTCGCCGTACTCCTCGAGGCCCGCCATGACGCTGTGGCGCACCGCCGCACGGGCATACCGCTCGCGCAGGATCATGGGGTCGCGGCGCAGGTCGATCATGAACGCGACCATCATGAACGCCATGATCACCGCGAACGGCAGCGCCGCGATGATGGTCACGTTCTGCAGTGACTGCAGTCCGCTCCCCTCGTCACCCGACACGAGCACGACCGCGGCGATCGCGCCGACCAGGGCGCCCCAGGTGACCGTGACCCAGCGCGCGGGCTCCGGACGACCCTGCTGCGACAGCGTGCCCATCACGAGCGAGGCCGAGTCGGCGCCGGTGATGAAGAAGATCGAGATCAACAGGATCAGCAGGATGCTCGTGATCAGCGGGAACGGCAGGTTCTCGAGCACGCCGAACAGCACCTCTTCGGGCGGATCGACCACGAGCCCGGCGCCGTCCATCTGCTGGCTGATCGCCGTGGTGCCGAAGATCGCGAACCAGATGAGCGAGATCGCCGACGGCACGACGATCACGACCGCCACGAATTGGCGCAGCGTGCGGCCGCGCGAGATCTTCGCGATGAACATGCCGACGAACGGCGACCACGAGATCCACCAGGCCCAGTAGAAGATCGTCCAGCCCGAGAGGAACGTCTCGACCTCGGCACCCTGCGACGCCGAGCGGGCGATCATGGTGGGCAGGTCTCCGAGGAACTGCACGGCCACCGAGGGGATGACGTTGAGGATGAGCATCGACGGTCCGACGAAGAACACGAAGAACGCGAGCACCAGCGCCATCACGGCGTTGGTGTTGGAGAGCGCGCGGATGCCCTTCGAGACGCCAGAGACGGCCGAGGCGATGAAGCAGGCGGTGAGCACGGCGATGACCGCGATCAGGATGCCGTTGCCGACCTCTCCGATGCCCGTGACGAGCTCGACGCCGTGGCCGATCTGCAGGGCGCCGAGTCCGAGCGAGGCGGCCGTGCCGAAGAGCGTGACGATGATCGAGAAGATGTCGATCGTGCGGCCGAGGGGCCCGGTCGTGCGGCCCTCGCCGAGCAGCGGCGCGAAGATCGACGAGATCAGCGGGGTGCGGCCGCGGCGGAAAGCACCGTAGGCGATCGCGCCGCCGACGAGCGCGTAGAACGCCCAGGCCTGCGGACCCCAGTGGTAGAGCACCTGGGCCTGCGCGGTGTGCATCGCCTCGAGGGTGTTGGCCTCGACGGTGCCGGGCGGCGGCGTCTCGAAGAAGGTGAGCGGCTCGGCGGCACCCCAGAACACCAGACCGATGCCCATGCCGGCGGCGAACAGCATCGAGATCCACGAGAACATCGAGAACTCGGGCTCTTCGTCGTCGCGGCCGAGCGGGATGCGCCCGTACCGGCTGAAGCCGACGAACAGCATGAACACGAGGATCACGGTGGCGATCGTCGTGAAGAAGAAGCCGAAGTACTCGACCACCCACGCGAGCACACTGCTCGCCGTGCCCGACAGGTTGTCGCCCGCGAACACGCCCCAGGCGATGAACGCGACGGTCGCGAGGAGCGCGACGCCGAACACGAGGTGGTCGGTGCGATAGGTGCGCCCGGTCTCTTCGACCGAGACGCCGGGGATCAGCGCCGGGTGCAGTCCGCGTGGCGGAACGGCCGACATGTCGCGGACGATCTTGCGGCCCGTCTCGGTGGCCTTGGGGACGATATTGGTGGCGGTGGTGCGGGGAGGCTTCTCTTCGGGGGTCTCCATGAGAAACCATTCTCCCACGGCGCGTTCACCGGGACGGGGGCTTGCGCGGGGCGGGGCCCTTCGACAAGCTCAGGGACCCAGTTTCGAGACACCCCCACCCGGCCTGGGTCGCTGAGCCTGTCGAAGCGTCGCAGGGCGGCAGCATCCATTCGCTCGGGAGGAGAACTCGCGCTGCGCAGGACCAAAAGCGGCGGATGCTCCTGCCGAACGCGAGATCTCCTCCGCTCGCGGGCGCGGCGGGGCCCTTCGACAAGCTCAGGGACCCAGTTCCGAGACACCCCCGGCCTGGGTCGCTGAGCCTGTCGAAGCGTCGCAGGGCGGCCCCGCGGCTACCGGCGGAAGAAGCCCGAGAACACCGAGTGCAACAGGGGCAGAGCGGATGCCCAGAGCAGGGTGTAGCCGAGTCCGGGCACCGGCTCGACGAGCAGTGCGCCACCCACGAGCATCGCGGCGAAGAGCACGCCCGACCCGATGCGGCGGGCGATGCCCTCGAGCCGGTCGAGACGGCGTTCGAGCCGCGAGGTGTCGAAGGTGACGTTGCCGTCGTCGACGCGGGTGATGATCGCGTCGATGCGGTCGGGAAGACGCATCGTGATGCCGGCGGTCTTCATGGCGCGCTGCGCCATGTCCTGCACGAGGTTGCCGCTCTCGTCGCGCAGCAGCCGGTTGGCGTAGGGCTCGGCGGCATCCCACACGTTGAACGTCGGGTCGAGCGCACTGCACATGCCCGAGGTGAGCGACACCGCGCGGATCAGCAGCAGCAGGTGCTCGGGCAGTTGCAGCGGCAGACGGCGCACCATGTCGCCGAACTCATCGGCGAAGTCGGCGAACTCGCGCGGGTCGACCTTCGACAGCTCCGCGAAGCCCATGCCGCCGAAGCGTGCGAAGAGGGCGGTGAGCGCCCGTTCGAGCTCGCCGGTGTCGGCCGAGGGCAGCAGCACCCCGATCTCCTTCGCGGCGGCGACGAGTCCGCGACTGTCCCGCGCGGTCACCGCGATCAGGAGGGTGCGCAGGCCGGCGCGCAGGTTCGCCGGAACCTCGGCCATCATGCCGAAGTCGATGAAGGTGAGGTGCCACGGCGGGTCACCGGCATCCGCTCCCGCCGCCCGCGGCGTCACGAACATGTTGCCGGGGTGCGGGTCGGCGTGCACGAAGCCGTGCGTGAACACCTGGTCGAACATGACCTCGGCGAACACCTCGGCGACCTGCGCGGGGTCGATGCCGGCGGCGCGCAACGCGTCGGTGTCGTTGATCTTGATGGCCGTGACGTCCGACAGCGTCAGCACGCGGCGGGTCGACCGCTCCCACACGATCTCCGGCGCGTCGACGCGCGGGTCGTCGGCGAAGGCCTCCCGGAAACGCTCGGCGGATGCCGCTTCGTGCAGGTAGTCGATCTCCTCGAGGCTCGTGGCCGCGAACTCCTCGACGAGGGCGGGGGCATCCACCCGGTCCGACACGATGCGCACCCGCGTGAGCCACTTCCCGACCCGGCGCAGGGCGGCGAGGTCGGTCGCGACGATGCCGTCGATCCCCGGACGCTGCACCTTCACCACGACCGTGTCGAGCCCGGTGTCGGCGGCATCCTGCTCCGACAGCTTCGCCCGGTGGGCCTGACCGAGGGATGCCGCGGCGAGCGGAGTCTCGTCGACCCACGCGAACGCACGCCCGAGCGGGATCCCGAGCTCGGCCTCGGCGAGCACCCGGATATCGGCGAACGGTACGGCCGGCACCTCGTCCTGCAGGCCGGCGAGCTCGGCGGTGATCTCGGGCGGCAGCACGTCGAGACGCGACGACATGAACTGGCCGACCTTGATCATGAGGCCGCCGAGCTCGACCGCGAGGCCGTGGAACCGGCGGGCAAACTTCTGCATGCGCGGAGCGCGCGTGCGCTCGGAGATGCCGCTCATGCCGAAGCGCGGCAGCACGAGCTCGAACCACCAGATCTTCACGAACTCCCGAGCGGCGAAGGAGATGATGCGACGGTAGCGAGCGCGGTGGGCGCTCTGCGCCGGGGCATCCGTCATCGTGTTCTTCCTCCGCCGTCGGGAACGCCCGCCCGGAGGCCGGGCGGGCAGAAGCGCGTCATCCCGGCCGGATCAGTCCTGCGCGAGGATGCTGTACAGCTTACGGCGGGCGTCGTCGAGCACGTCGATCGCGGCCTGCACCTGCTCGGGCGATCCGCTGCGGCCGACCTGAGCGGCGGCCGCGGCGAGGTCGACACCGGCCTTGGGCAGCGCGTGGAAGCGCGGGTCGTTGCGGTGGCCGTCCTTCGAGGTCGACTCCCACGGAGCCTTCGTTTCGGTCGTCTCGGTGGCGACGGCCCGACCCGCCTCGGTGAGCGAATAGGTCTTGCGACCGTTCTGCTCCTCGGCCTCGATCAGGCCCTCGTCGGCGAGCAGCTGGAGCGTCGGGTACACGGAGCCGGCGCTCGGCTTCCACGAGCCGCCGCTGCGCTCGGAGATCTCGTTGATGATCTGGTAGCCGTGCATCGGGCGCTCGGCGAGCAGCGAGAGCACCGCCGCGCGGACATCACCGCGGGCCATGCGGCTGCCGCCGGACGGACGCTGCTGGTCGAACGACTTGCGCAGTTGGTCGAAGGCGTCGAAGAGCGCGCCGGCCGGACCGTTGGGGCCGCCGAGGCCGCCGGTGCCGAAGATGTTGCCGAGCGGGTTGTCGGCGTTGCTGCTGTTGCTGCCGGTTCCGCCGAAGGGGAATGCGTTGTTCATGATGACCTCCAGATGGGGTGGTGAACGATACTCAACGATATATCGTTCACCTGGGTGCGGGGTGGGAATCCGGGTCCCCCACGCGGGGGATGCGCCGTCCCTCCGACCTCCGTACCGTCGTAGGCATGACAGATCCCGAAGAGAAGTCAGAGAAGTCCGCGAAGGAGACCCAGACCGGCCTCGTCATGGGCATCGCCCTCGGCATCCCGTTCGGCGTCGTGGCCGGCCTGCTGTTCTTCGACAACCTCGGCCTCGGTATGGGGCTCGGGCTGTCGCTCGGCATCGCGATCGGGCTGGCGATCGACGCGCAGAACAAGAACAAGACGGATGCCTCGCCCGACGCGCCGCCCGAGCCGGACGGGCCACCGACCCCCTGAGACCGCCCCGATCGTGCCCACCACACGCCCGGGGGAAATGCAATCCCGGTGCGGGTCACAGCGACGAGTGTTCTACTGGCGGCAATGTCGTCGTTCATCGGAATCCAGAAGCCGTCCATCCGGGTCAGCGTGATCGTGCCCGTCTTCAACCCGGGCGACGGGTTCCGCGACCTCATCGCCTCGCTCGACCGGCAGAGCCTGCGCCCGGATCAGTTCGAGATCCTCCTCTGCGACGACGGATCCGACGAGGCGACGAAGCAGCGCCTCGACCGCGTCGCTCAGGATCGACCGCATGTTCGCGTGCTGAATCTGCCGCATTCCGGCTGGCCGGGCACGCCGCGCAACGAGGGCGTCGCGGCCGCTCAGGGAACCTACGTGCAGTTCGTCGACCAGGATGACTACCTCTTCGACACCGCCCTCCAGGCCCTCTGCGACTACGCCGATGCGAACGGCTCCGACATCGTCGTCGGCAAGGAGGTGGGCATCGGACGCGACCTGCCGAGCCGCATCTTCCGTCGCGATATTCCGGATGCCGTGCTCGGCGAGCACCCGCTGCTCGAGATGCTCACACCGCACAAACTGTTCCGCACGGAGTTCCTGCGCGCCCACGGCATCCGCTTCCCCGACGGCCGCGTGCGCCTCGAGGACCACCTCTACGTGATGCAGGCGTACTTCGCGGCGTCGAGGATCTCGATCCTCGCGAGCGTGCCCTGCTACGCGTGGGTCAAGCATCCGGGCAGCGCAAGCGCTTCGCGCATCGATCCCGAGACCTACTACCCGCACCTCGAGAACGTGCTCGACGTCGTCGAGGCGAACACCGAGCCGGGCACCCTGCGCGACCGCCTGCTGCGGCACTGGTTCCGCGGCAAGATCCTCAAGCGCCTGAGCGGCAGGCAAATGCTGCGGTACCCCGCCGATTACCGAAACCGGCTGATCGACGTGGTGACACCCATCGTCGAGAGGCGCTTCGGCCCCGGTGTGGACGCCGGGCTGTCGTTCCCCCACCGCATCCGCGCGGCGCTGTTGCGTGCCGGGCTGCGCGACGACCTCGTGCGCTTCGCGGAGTTCGAGACGGAGCTGTCGTGTGTGGCCGCGGTGACCTCGGCGAACTGGTCGCGCGGCGGCGGACTGCACCTGTCGATCGACGTCAGCATCCTGCGCGACGGGCGCGAGGCGCTCGTCTTCGACACCGAGACCGACCGCCTGTCGTCGCTGCCGCTGGAGTCGCTCACCGACCTGCCGCCCGAGGCGCTCATCGCCGGGCGCGAGCGCACCAACGACCGGATCGAACTGTTCCTCCTCGGCGACGAGCCGGGCGACGAACGTCGCATCGCGAGCGAGCGACCCCGTGCGCGCTCCGGCATCTCGGTCGCGATCGATCCGCTGAGGGTGTTCGCCGGCCACGGCCCCTCCTCGACCCTCCGCCTGATGGCGAAGGTGCGGCGGGCCGGGTGGACGTTCGACGTGCCCGTGACCTCGGATGCCGGTGCGCTGATGCGCGCGGGATCGTCGCCGCTGCTGGCCGGCAGCGCCGTGCTTCTCACGACCGGCTCGAGCGGCGGCGTCGAGCTGCAGCGCGAGGGGTCGGGCACGGGGCTACGCGACCTGGCGGGCCGGTCGGCGCGACGCGCACGTCGTGTCTTGCATCGCAGCTAGGTCATGCTGCCCTGCGACGCTTCGACAGGCTCAGCGACCCAGGGCTGAGTTCCTCGTCCGGACTGGGTCCCTGAGCCTGTCGAAGGGCCCCGCCCGGGGGACCTCACCTACCGCGTCGGCAGCGTCAGGATCTCCGCGCCGTTCTCCGTGATCGCGACCGTGTGCTCGGTGTGGGCGGTGCGGGCACCCGTCGCGCTACGGAGGGTCCAGCCGTCGGCATCCGTCACGAGCTCATCGGTGTCGGCCATGATCCAGGGCTCGAGCGCGAGCAGCAGGCCGGGGCGCAGCACGTAGCCGCGGCCGGGGCGTCCGTTGTTGGCGACGTGCGGGTCCTGGTGCATCGTCGAGCCGATGCCGTGGCCGCCGAACTCCATGTTGATCGGGTACCCCTCGGCCTTCAGCACCGTGCCGATCGCGCGCGAGATGTCGCCGATGCGGGCGCCGGGGCGGGCGGCGGCGATGCCCGCGGCGAGCGCGCGCTCGGTCGTCTCGATCAGACGCTCGTCCTCGGGGTCGCGCGTGGCGCCGACGATGAAGCTGATCGCCGCGTCGGCCGCGATCCCGCGCAGCGAGACGGCGAGGTCGAGAGTGAGCAGGTCGCCGTCGGCGAGCGTGTAGTCGTGCGGCATGCCGTGCAGCACGGCGTCATTCACGGCGGTGCAGATGTAGTGACCGAACGGCCCGTCACCGAACGAGGGGGCGTAGTCGACGTAGCAGGATTCGGCGCCGGCATCCTCGATCATCTGCTTCGCCCAACGGTCGATGTCGAGCAGGTTGGTGCCGACGGTTGCCCGGGCCTTCAGCGCGTGCAGGATGTCGCCGACGAGGGCGCCGGTCGCGCGGGCGCGGTCGAGTTCGTCGGGCGTGAGGATTTCGATCATGGGGTGCTTTCCGGTGGCGACCAATAACTATCCCGGCAATCCTATCCCGGGATTAGTATTGGCATCATGATGGTCCGGATGCCCCTCACCCCCGCCGAGGTCGAACGCGGCGAGCGCCTCGGTGCCCTGCTGCGCGCTGCGCGGGGCGAGCGGTCGATGCTGGGCGTGGCGCTCGACGCCGGAGTCTCCCCCGAGACGCTGCGGAAGATCGAGTCCGGCCGCGTCGCGACACCTGCGTTCTCGACGATCGCCGCGATCGCGGGGGTTCTGGGCCTGTCGCTCGACGCCGTATGGGCCGAGATCGGTGCGGATGCCGCGGCTCCGGGTCGCGTGGCGTCGTAGGCGCGGCGGCGCGGCGGCGCGGCGCTCCGACGCGTCCGAGTGCCGCCGACCGGTGCGAAATGTCGGTAATGACGCGCCATAACCAACACTTCGCACCGATCGAGCGCGAGGTCTCGCGTCCCCGCAGCTCACCCCGGCAGTTCGACCCCTCGGGCGGTGGCGAGTTCGCGGGTCTTCTCGGCGGCATCCGTCTCGATGCACACCGCCGTCTGCAGCCCGAAACCGTTGTCGCGCAGCAGGTAGTAGCTGGTGATCTCGCTGAGGCGAGCACCCTCGGCATCACGGAACGCGAAGCGAACGTGCACCAGCGCGAGCTTGTCCGTCACGAGGGTGATGTCGAGCACCTCGTGCCCCGCCGCGGCGAAACCGAGCCGCTTGTGCAGGGGGAACGACATCGAGAGCCCCTGCACGAGCGCCTCACGGGACTCGGCCACCATCGACGCCGCGTCGTCGACGACCACCCCCGGCTCGGCCCACAGCTTCGCCCACGCGCCGGCGTCGAAGTTCGTCAGCGTTGCGGCGTAGCGGGTGAAGTAATCGTCGATCCGAGTCGCAGTGATGGCCATGCTTCGAGCCTCGCCGAGGTCGCGGACAGATGCAATGGGAGGGACATACGGAGGAGGCCCCGGCCGCTTCCGCGAACCGGGGCCTCACTCGGGCTGGTGGTTACTTGACGAAGACGTCGTCGGCGAAGAAGCCGGGCGTGATGCGATAGACGACGGTCTCGCCGTCCGGAACGAGGAAGGCCTCGGATCCGGTGGCCGAGCCGCCGGCGTAGAGCTCGTCGAGCCCCATGCCGTCGTTCAGCGCGACCAGCGCGTCGTAGCTGTTGATGACCGAGCCCGACGCCGTGACGGCGGCGAGCTGAACCTCAGCGGCGATGCCCGACTCGTCGCCCTTGTAGGTGACGGTGTAGTTGACGATCTCGTAGTGCGAACCGGCCGGAGCCGGGTCGTTGAACTGGTTTGCCTCGGAGACCGTTGCGTTGCCGTCGGGGTTGATCGAGTTGATGACGACGGTCCAGTCGCTGCTGTCAATCGTGGACCCCACCGGGTACGGGTTCTCGCGGGTGCCCTGTGCCGCATCGGCCGGCTCTTCGGCGACGGGCTCTTCGGCGTCGGCATCCGCATCCGACTCGTCCTCGGCCGGCTGGGAGACCGTGGTCTCTCCGCTGCCGAAGGCGACCTCGAACGAGTTGGCGACGACCGCGAAGAACACGACGAAGCCGACGATGGTTCCCACGATCGACAGCCCGAGGCCGATGAAGGCGAGCCACTTCTTGTCACCCTTGAGGAAGAGGGCGACGATACTGAGGATGAAAGCGATCGGCAGCAGGATCCAGCCGAGGATCAGCGCGCCGGGCACGCACGCGAAGATGAAGCCGACAGCGCCGACGATGGCCGCGACCAGGGCGAGCACGTTGAGCTTCTTCTTGGGCTCTTCCGCCACGGCGGTGTGCGCGCCGGGGTACGCGGGAGCGGATGCTCCAGCGAAGGCGGGCGCGGGCGCGGGCGCGGAGAAATCTGCCGGGGCAGCGGGGGCGACGGGAGCCGTGGGTTCCGGAGCACTGGCCTCGTCGGCGAAGTTTCCCCACTGCTGACCGTCCCACCAGCGCTGACGTCCGGAGCCGTCGTCGTACCAGCCCGCGGGGGTGTCGTTCGGTGTAGTCATACGCTCATCCTGACAGAACGCTGAGAACCGATATGCCGGTGTTGCGGGTTCGTTATCCGCTGTTCAGCGGCAGCTATTTCGCGAGCACCGAGTCCAGCAGCCCGGGGAACAGCGCGTCGAGGTCGTCGCGGCGCAGGGTCAGGCGGCGACGCCGGCCGTCGGGCTCGTTGCGGATGACGCCCGCCTCGCGCAGCACCTTCATGAAGTGCGACTTGGTCGACTTCGGCAGGTTCGGGTCGGTGGCGTGGCAGGCGGCCATGTCGAGCGGACCGTCGGCCAGCTGGCGGGTGATGGCGAGGCGCTCGGGGTCGCTGAGCGCGAAGAGCACGTCGGTCAGCTGGATCTCGGAGCGCTCCGGGTGCGGAAGATCGCCAGGCATGGTTCGAGAATAGTTGAACAATCGACGGATGGCGAGTACGGTCGGATGGTTCGAGAAAACTCGAACGGTTGAGGAGCGCCGCATGACCAGTACCGAGTCGATCACCGTGCCGCCGCAGCGCGGTGGGACCCTTCGACAGGCTCAGGGAGCCCGCGCGGATCAGCGTCGCGACGGCATACGCTCCCGCCTCGGCTTCCCGCTCGCGGTCGTCGCGCAGATCGTGATGATGATGGGCGCGAGCGCGCCGTCGCCGTTCTACCCGGTGCTCGCGCAGCAGATCGGGTTCGACGCGATCGTCATCAGCGCGGTGTTCGCCGTGTACGCGGTGGCACTGCTGCTCACGCTCCTCACGGCCGGTTCGCTCTCCGACCGCATCGGCCGGCGGCCGGTGGCGGTCGGCGGATTCCTGCTGCTCGCCGCCAGCATGGTGCTGTTCTGGCATGCGGATGCCGTCGCCACCCTGTTCCTCGCCCGCATCCTGCAGGGCGCGGCGAGCGGTCTGCTCATCTCGGCGCTGTCGGCGACCGTGCTCGACTTCGCCCCGACCGGGCGCCCGAAGGCCGCGGCCCTCTGGAACTCGCTGAGCCCCGGCATCGGTCTCGCGTCCGGCGCACTCGTGTCGGCGGTGCTGCTCGACGTGACCGGCGAGGCCCTGCTCGACGTCTTCGCGCCGCTCACCACCGCGTACGTGCTGCTCGCCGCGCTGTTCTTCGCGATCCCCGAGACCGCGCCGCGTCGGCCCGGGGTCTGGGCGTCGCTGAGTTTCCGGTTGTCGGTGCCCACCGGCATCCGTTCGGATTTCTGGCGCGGTGCGCCCGCGATCATCGCGGGCTGGGCGACCGGCGGGCTGTTCCTCTCGCTCGGTGCGAACATCGTGCGCGGCGAGCTCGGCGGCGAGGCGCACGTGTGGCAGGGACTGGGCGTCGTGCTGCTCGCGGGGGTCGGCGCCGTCACGGCGTTCGCGATGCGACGGATGCCGGCGCGCACCACCGTCTTGTTCGGCACGGCGGCCCTGGCCGTCGGAACCGCGCTGTCGCTCGCGGCGCTCTCGGTGCAGTCGCTTCCCTTCTATCTCGTCGCCGCGGGAGTCACGGGCATGGGCTTCGGCACCGCGTTCTCGGGGGTGGTCGCGTCGCTCGAGCCGAAGATTCCCGCGACCGAGCGCGCCGACACGTTCGCCGTGATCTACGTGCTGGCGTATCTCGCGTTCGGGGTGCCGGCCGTGGCGGCGGGGCTGCTCGTGGGCGTCGTCGGGCTCGAGGCGGTGTGCTTCGGATACGGGGTCGTCGTGATCGCGCTGGCGGCGGTGGCGTTCGTGCTGCGGGTGCGGCGGGCGTAGGTGCGGGGGATGCGGCCTCTTGTGCACGGATCGGTGCGCGTGCACGGATCGGTTGTGCACGGAGCGGTGCGAAACGACGGTTCTGAGCGCCCATAACCGACATATGGCACCGATCAGTGCACGCTTGCGCACCGATCAGTGCGCGCGTCGGCGCTTCTCGCCCTGCGGAACCCACGTCCAGCGCAGCGCCGGGCCGTCGATCTGCGTCACGGTGAAGCGGCGCGCGCAGGTCGTGCACTCGACGCGGTAGGTCATCGACCAGCCGGGCTCGGACGTCTCGACGATCCGCACGCGACCGGCGCGTTGCTCGTCGTTCGGGTCGGTGCGGTCACCGTCGCGGTACGGATCGCAGCACGGATGCCGGTCACTCACCGGCGTCCTCCGGCCAGGTCCAGCTCGCGTTCGCTTCGCGCACCTGCTTCTCGACTCGGCGGCGGTGCGAGGTCGCGCGTTTGGTGTCGGCGTTGCCGAGCACCGGCCAGCGCCACTCGGCGGGGAAGATGTGGAGCGCGAGCGTCGTCGCGTCGGGAGTGTGCGGATCGACGGCGTGCACGAGCGTGAACGCGTAGTCCTGCACCCGCCACACCGCACGCGGGAACGACACGAGCTTCTCCCGACTCAGCACGCGGCCGTATCCCTCATCGGGGTCGAGCGGCGATTCCGCGTGGAACCCGTCTCCTCCGTAGAAGTGGACGAACGCCATCTCGAGCTCGCGCCGGAGCGCCGGCATCCGTTCGTCGGGGTCGTCACCCTCGGACCGCGCCAGCGGGAAGATCCTCACCCGATCGTTCTCGACGATCCACGGGGTGAGCGCGCGCCAGTCGACCTCGACGTCGGGGCGCCCGTCGGGTCCGCGACGCTCACCCCGGCGGATGCGCAGGATCTCGTCGACGATCGCGAGACCGTCGGCGACCCGCACGAACGACACAGCGGATGCCGTCAGCCGAGGTTCGCCTGGATCTGACCAGCGAGCTTCTCGACGGCCTTCTTGTTCTTGACGCCGTCCATGAGTGCCGGCGGGCGGTTGTGGTGCACGTTCAGCCAGAGATGCACGTCGGACCCGGATGCCGCGGGCACGACCGTCGCGCGCCCGATGAGCTCCCAGTTGAGCATCGTCTTGCGGGTCTGAAAGTCGATCTGCGTGCCGTCGGGGCTCTGCCCAAGCACCTTCGCCTTGGTGTCGGCGAGGGTCTTCTGCACGGCTGCAGCAGTGGTCGCGGCGTCGGCGTTCGAGTGGAACGTGGTGGTGGCTTCGGATGACATGCGGGTCCCCTCCGGTTGGGATCGTGTGTGTCGGTGGGGCCAGGTTAGCGGGTGGGACGGACGGGGTCGCGGAGGGTTGACAGTACCTCCGGTTCCTGAGCGAGGAGCGGAGCGACGAGACGAAGGGCCGCACACGCCACTGGACCCCTGAGCCTGTCGAAGGGTCCCACCCCGGCGGCTCCTGAGCGAAGAGCGCATCCACGAGACTAATGGTCTCGACGGGACTGCACTCTGTAGCTGTCGAAAACAGCGGCTGCGCATCTACCGTCTTCTCAACCTTTCGCCGCGAAGGCATGCCTGTCAGGATCGGCTCATGACTTCGACACTCGAGCCGCCGCCTCATGTCTTCGTTATCAAAGGCGATGTTCGCCGCTTCGCATGTGACGCGTTCATGTGGACCTCGGACAAAGAGCTCCGGGCGGAGGGCGGATGGCGAGACGCCGGTGATCACGTCGAACAGCGCTTGGATCCAAACATCCGTGCTGATTATCAAGCCGAGTTGCGATTTACACTCCCGCTGAATCCACAAGACGGTTTAGAGCGGGATCCGCAAATCATCATCACCGCCGTCCCGTACGGTGGCATAGACCGCGCGTCTGACATCCTCCCTCGCGTCCATGAGTTCTTCGCCGTCGCGGCGAAGGCGGCGTCCGAACGTCGAACCGGCCCTACGCGCGGCGCCGACAGCCTCCCGCTTCTCGCCGTGCCACTCTTCGGCGTCGGGGGAGGCGGTGGTGGACCCGTCCGCGGTGAGATCTTCCGAGAGCTTTACGACGCATGCCGCGAAGCAGCGAAGGAGTACCGGGTCGACATTGCGATCGTGCTACGAACTGCTCGAGACTATGACCTCGCCCAAGCGATACGTCGCGCAGACCGCCAAGCCTGGCCCGGATTGACGAAGGAACAACTGAAGACGGCCACTCGCCTGGGATCAGAAGCTCATGATGCGAGACTCGTCCCATTTATGGGTGCGGGCATCAGCGTGTCCGCGGGCGCTCCGAACTGGGCCGGACTTATCGAGTCACTCGCCCGCACGGCAGGACTGGACGAATCGGTCGCAGCAGACCTCGCGAAAAACCATGATGTACTCGATCAAGCTGGATACCTTCATCGAGAGTTTGATCGGGTGTTCCCGGGAGATCCGGACGCTTTCACTCGCCAAGTCATCGAAGCGGTCGACATGCGACGCTACGGGCTCGCGCCCGCTCTCCTTGCCGCGCTGGACTCAGAGCAAGCCGTCACGCTGAACTACGACGAGCTCTTCGAATTGGCAGCCGACGATGGCGGGATGCCGCGGAGAGTGATTCCCGGCGACGCGACTGATCCCGAACGCTGGTTGCTGAAACTGCACGGAAGCGTCACCGACCCGAACTCAATCGTCCTCACGCGCGACGACTACCTGAGTTTCAACGCCGACCGTGCGGCACTGAGTTCGTTGGTGAAAGCAACGCTGATGACCCGACGCTTGCTCTTCACTGGCTTCGGCGTCAATGACCCGCACTTTCACGAGATCGTTCACGACGTCCGCCGCGCGTTGCCCGCAACGGGTGGCCCGTTCGGCACCGTGCTCACGCTCAAGGACAGCTCTACGACCAGCCGCCTCTGGCAAGGCGACTTGGAGTTCGTCGTTCTGGCGAGTCCGCGCTTGCACGACATTTTTCTCGATGCAGTTCTCGCTCACTCCGCATCGACTCATTCCTATCTTCTTGCGAGCGGGTACGCCGAAGCACTCGCCCCGGCCGACGCGGCGCTGAGGGCTGCCTTGCTCGCCTTCTCTGCCGCGGTTCCCGATGAAGCGAAGGAGAGTAGCGTCTGGCCCGTCATCGCGAACAGTCTGTTGGAGCTCGGGGACTCGACCGTTGCGGACCTGGACTCCTCTTCTGTCGTACCGACCCGAGTCGAAGCAGCCAAGCTTGATCTCGATGAGGTGCCCGAGACGCCGGGGCTAGTCGCGTGGTTCCGCGACGGAGTATGCATTTACCTCAGCGCGAGCAGCAACCTTCGCCGCCGCATCACAGAACATCTATCCACGAGCCAGGATCTCACCCGAAGCAACTTGCGTGCCCGCGTCGCCGTTGACGTTCTCGGTGTCGATCGGGCGCGTGCCCGCAGGATCAGCCAAGAGCAAGCGGATGCCGTAGCCGAATGGTTGCGTCGTTGCGACGTAGGGTGGCTCGTAACCGACCGGCGCTCTGATGCGGCTCGGCTGAGAACGCAACTGCTCGAGCGCATACGGCCGAGGTTCAACTGAGCGTGATCGTGCCGACTGGCGTCACGAGTGGCCCGAGCTAAATGCTCCATCCCGGCGACGCTCAGCAGAAGTCACAGACTCCATTGGCTGGGAGGACCATCCCACACCCCGGTGTGGGACAGACTCGACTCTCCGCTTCTTCCTGCCGACGCTGGCCCGAGCTACGGCCGCCATCGCGAAGCTTGTTATAGGGGAACGGGATACCCTCCTGCGTCCCATCGTCGTTCTTGAACCAGACATACCCTTTATTCACCCAAGCAGTAGGCCGCGTCTCTCCGCGTGGAATCATCGCGATGTACTGACGACTGGGCGGGAGATAGAACGACACGAAGTCACGGCTGGCGACGAATGCACGAGCTGGCGCGATGTTCTCCACTGCAAGATGAAAGGCGTTGAGCGCGGCTTCGAACGCATCGAAAGTCAGTCGCCCCTCCTTCTTATCGAGGCCCTCGATGGTGAACCCGAGTTCATCGAGCCACCGCGCAGCCCCCTGCTTACCCCCAGAGAAGTCGTCGCTCGTGAGTCTCACGCCGTGCTGGCGCTCGTATGCCGCGGCGAAGATGGCTTTCGAGTCGTAGTTGCCTGAGTCTGTGACGAGGAAGTACTCCTTGGCTTCGCCGAATCCGTACTTCTCGAGGAAGACGAATCGGCCGAGTTGATCGCATTCAGCGAGCGCTTCTTCGACTGCATTGCGATCGGTGAGGGGTTCGAGTTGGGCCATGTTTCAGATGCTAGCGACGGACCCTCGTGAAGAGGACGGCACCCGACTGCTTCTTCGTGACCGCCGCCGCGCGTGCCAGCCGCCTCACCTGTGAGGCGCAGTGTCCTCCATTCATGCCAATATGAACGCGTGAGCGAGCAAGCACCAGCGGGCTGGTACCCGGACGGCAGCGGTAACGAAAGATTCTGGGACGGAGCATCCTGGACGGCCCATATCCGGACCCCTGCGCCGCCCGCGACGCCCACCACCCCGCCGCCGGTGGGCACAGTCGCTGTGGCCGTTGCGACCTCCGAGGCCACCGGAGGCACAAGCGTGTTCGCCAAGATCAGCGCGGCCCGCAAGAAGGCGATTGCCGACAAAGAATCGGCTCGGGAGGAGAAAGAGCGCGCGCACACCGAACGTGCGCTTGCTGCCGGCCCGATGGTCACCAGCGGCGTCTTCGGCACCTCGACGATCGAGATCTACGAGGGTGGATATGTGCGTGTCGCTGAGGCCGAAGAAGGTGCTTCGACGGCCGCCAAGATCGAGAAGTACACGCCGTTCGAAAAGCTTCGCTCCATCTCGTTCGCGTCACCCGAGGCAGAGAAGCCCACCTCGGCTACGCCGAGTTTGCCTCTGGAAGGAGCCGTCATGCAGGCGATGTCTGGCCTCATGAAAGGCGGCAAAATGCTCGCAAAGGGAACCGTCGTCGGGCTCGCGACGGAGGGGGTGGCGCAGCTTGCGGCTAACGCCGCCCGAAAATCGAACCTCGTCATCACAACGGACAAGTCGATCTACACGCTGGTGAACCAGAAGAACAACGGCGCATTCAACGTGAGCTACAAGGAGCATGACGCGGTCGCCCGCGCGCTCGTCGACGCAGGAGAGTCTGTGCTCGGCGTGAACGCCGAGCACGAGGCCGAAGTCGCGGTAGAAGCAGTCGCGGTGGCTGCCGCCATTCCGGCCGCACCCACTCTGTCCGACCGTCTCCGAGAACTGTCGGCCTTGCACCAGGAGGGCATTCTGTCCGACGAAGAGTTCACCGCCGCCAAGGCAACATTGCTGGCTGGTCTGTAGACAATGGCCAAGTATTCCGTTCACCAACAGCCCGTAGACACACTCCTCTCGTGGGTGAAATCGGGTCAGGTCGCAATCCCCGAAATGCAGCGGCCGTTCGTGTGGGACTCCACCAAGGTCCGCGACCTCTTGGACTCGCTCTACAACGGCTTTCCGATCGGCTATCTCATCACCTGGCAGAGCGCAGATGTCGGGCTGAAGGACGGTTCGAAGTCCGCCTTCAGGCAGATCCTGATCGACGGACAGCAGCGCATCACCGCGATGACAGCCGCCCTCGTCGGTCAGCAAGTCGTCGACAAGTCCTATCGCAAAAAACGCATCAAGATCGCGTTCAACCCGGCAACGGAGAAGTTCGCGACGCTCACTCCCGTCATCGATCGAGACGCCGCGTGGATCTCAGACGTCGCTGAGTTCGTGAACGCTCCGAACTTCTCCGCGACCAAGGCGTATCTCGACGCGAACCCCGGGGTGGACGCCGAGGTCGCGCAGCGCTCGCTTGAGCGCCTCACGTCGATCAAGCAGGCCCAAGTCGGCATCATCACCCTCGCAGAAGACCTCGACATCGAGACCGTCACCGAGATCTTCATCCGCATCAACTCGAAGGGAGTGCCACTGAGCAGCGCTGACTTCGCGATGAGCAAGATCGCCAGCCATGGCCAGTTCGGTGCGAACCTGCGCAAGCTCATCGACTACTTCTGCCACCTATCTGTCGCGCCTCATGTGTACGACGACATCGCCGCCAACGACGCCGAGTTCGCAGCATCCCCTTACTTGAATGCCATCGCCTGGCTCAGGAACGACTCCTCCGATCTTTACGACCCGAGCTACACCGACGTCATTCGCGTCGCCGGCATCAAAGAGTTCGGGCGTGGTAAGGTCGCCGCACTCGTGAGCGTGCTGTCGGGTCGCGACTTCGAATCGCGATCGTTCGACGAAGCACTCGCTGTCGAATCGTTCGAACGGCTCGACCGCGTGTTGCTCGAGATCGTCAACGAGCGCAACTTCCGCCAGTTCACGCTGACGATTCGGTCGGCGGGATTCATCGCACCGCGTCTCATCAGTTCCAAGAACGCGCTAAACTTCGCCTACGCGCTTTACTTGAAACTTCGTTCCGAGCGCACGCTGAACGAAGCGGACATCAAGTACGTGGTGCGCAAGTGGTTCGTGATGTCAATCCTCACGGGGCGTTACACCGGCAGCTTCGAGACCGCCTTCGAGGCCGATATCAAGCGGATCGACGAGCTCGGCGCGCGACGCGCCCTGGACGATATCGAAGCATCGCAACTCGCGGCGAACTTCTGGGACGTCGCCTTGCCGATGGACATGAAATCGTCGAGCGTGCGCAGTCCGTACTTCCTCACGTTCCTCGCCGCTCAGGTGCACCGAGGCGCAAAGGGATTCCTGTCGAAGAACATCACGATCTCGAGCATGATCGAGGAAGTCGGCGACATCCATCACATCGTGCCGAAGAACTATCTGATCAAGAGCGGAATCAACGATCGGAGCGACTACAACCAGATCGCGAATTTCGCCTTGACCGAAACGCCGATCAATATTGCGATCAAGGACCGAGCCCCGTCGGACTATATGGGCATCGTCGGCGCGCAAGTGTCATCGGGGGATCTTCGTTTGGGCGAGATCGTTTCGACCGAGGATCTCGAGAGAAACTTCTTGATGAACGCCGTGCCGACGGATCTCAGCGCGACAACTGCAGATACGTACGAGCGGTTCCTGGGCGACCGTCGCGCACTGATGGCGCGTTACATTCGCGCCTATTACAACGCGCTCTAGAACGTTCACTGCCATCGACCACCCCAGGGAAACCTCATGCCCCTCACCGCCCCTCAGCTCGACCGCGCGGTCGGTACCGTGCTCGCCTCGGCCGCCGGCGATGCGCTCGGGTCGCAGTACGAGTTCGGTCCGGCGCTCGACGATGCGGTGACGCCAGTATTCGGCGTCGGGCAGTTCGGGCACGGCGTCGGCGAGTGGACCGATGACACGAGCATGGCCGTGCCGATCCTCGACGTGCTCGCGCGCGGTGATCGGCTGGAGGATGCCGCGTCGCGCGAGGAGATCGTCGGCCGCTGGATCGGATGGGCGCAGACCGCGAAAGACGTCGGCGCGCAGACCCGCGCGGTGCTCGCGCGCATCCCGCAGCCGTTCACCGAGGCCGATGTGCTCGCGGCATCCCGCGCCGAGCACGACCGCGCCGGACGCAGCGGAGGCAACGGGGCACTTATGCGCACGGGTCCGCTCGCGCTCGGGTATCTCGACCGGCCCGCCACAGAGCTCGCAGCCGCCGCCGAAGCGATCTCGCAGCTCACCCACTGGGAGCAGGACAGCGCATCGGCCTGCATCCTCTGGTCGGCGGCGATCCGGCACGCGATCCTCACCGGCGAGCTCGACGCCCGGGGTCAGCTGTCATTGCTGCCGGCGGCGGATGCTGCGCGCTGGGGCGCCTTGATCGATGAGGCGCTGGCGCCCGGGGCCCATCCGCGGGACTTCATGGCGCAGAACGGCTGGGTCGTGCGGGCGCTCCAGGGGGCGTTGGCTGCTGTGGCCGGGGCGTCGTCGCTGGTGGATGCGTTGGAGCGGACCGTGCGGGGTGGGGCGGATACGGACACCGTTGCCGCGATCGCCGGGGCGTTGGGCGGGGCGGTGTGGGGTGCTTCGGGGTTGCCCGGGGAGTGGGTCGGGGTGCTGCACGGGTGGCCGGGGTATTCGGCTCGGGATTTGCGGGGGCAGGTGGAAAAGGCCATCGAGTGAAGCGCACGCGCACGACACGTTGTTGGCATGAGCAGCGTCTCCGATGCGCCATGATCAGAGAAGCCCGCGAATTGCGGCGGCCACCTGACCAAGGATCTACGTGAGCAGTGAGAACAACTCGACGCCGTCGAGCCCCGATCGTGAAGTGAAGTACGACCTGACCACTGTTCGATCGGTGCGCGGGCTCGAAGCGCGAACGATCGCCAAGTGGGAGAAGGACGGCTGGGAGTTCGTGTCCCAAGAGGTCGGCAAGATCCAGACCCAGATCACACTTCGCCGACCCAAGACACCCGTCCCGTGGCGCACACTCGCGATCATCGGCGGTGTGTTGGCGGTGTGCGCCATCGTGATCGTGATCGGCGTCTCCGTGTCCGGTGGCGGGTCGAAGGAGCCTGAGGCATCTTCATCGCCCACCAGCTCAACCGCTGCGGAAGCGACTCCAGCTTCCGAAGCGCCGGTCGAATCGACTGAACCCGTCAAGCCGACAACCGACGAGATCCTCACTGCCGAGAACAACGCCGATCTCGCGGCGCTGCTGTCGGGACCATCGGACGGAGCACCTGTCGAGCAGTTCGCCGACACCTACGAGGGTCGCCTCATTGAGTTCGACGGCAGCATCGGCGCAATGGCTCAACACGGCGACTACAACACGCGCTACGACATCCTTATCGCCTCCGGCGATTACAGCGAAACGCAGAGTTTCGGCGGACCGAGCTTCCAGTTCCGTGATGTCAACACCACAAGCGACCTGCACTACGAGGGCGAGAACGTTCCCGACACGATCGGTGTCGGTCAGAACGTGCGGATCGTGGCACGGGTGGGGTCATTCGAGCCGGATTCGATGCTGTTCCTGCTGGAGCCGGTGAGCACGCGCTTCCGTTGAACTCAGCGAGACCTTCCCGTGGGAAAGACGACCCGAGGTCGCTAGGAGATCCCGTTGTACATGAGCGTCTTGGCGCGAGCGTTCATCGCTTCGAGCCCGGCGTTCTGCACGTCATAGACGAAGAGCGCGATGCCGGCATCGTCAGCGAAGTCCACGGCACCCGACGCATAGCCGACGCTCGTGAAGAAGAGCGCGTGGCGACCTTGGCGATCATTCGCCGCGACACCGGCTAGCTCGCGAATGGGCGCAACGCCCACGGCCTTCGAGAAGTGCTTCACCTGAGCGAAGCTCTTCTGCCCGACAACATCCATGCCGCCATCGCCCGTGTAGCTCGTGAGTTCGGCATCCGCCTCGCCGAGGTGACGCATCCACTGAGCGACAACCTCTTCCGCGCCGCGCGGGGTAACGCCTTCCGGGCGAGGGGACGGCGGCGGGAATGACCGATGGCGCGACGGTTCGATGGGCATGCCGACCTTGCGGCGGCGCCCCTCCAGCACTGAAAGCGCCCCTTGGAAGGCTGCGTCGTGCAGTTCAGCCACCGTTCTGTCGTACTTTGCGCTCGCGCGCTTGGATGCAGAGCGTGAGCCAATGGAAAGCAGCGCGACCAGGATGACGAGGGATGCCGTTACGCCGATGAATGGAAACGCCGGATATGCCGCCAACCACTGACGTGGTGAGTCGATCCAGTCGGGTAGATCGGGGAAGTCGGCAGGTAGGAGCCGCAGGACAGTGACGGCGGCAGCGACGATCAGCAGAACCGCGACCATGGCAACCCAGCCCTGCCAGGCTTCACTCGACCTGTCTTCGTCGGAACGGTGCAGGTTGATCTTCGGGCCGATCGTCCGGCGTAGGTGCTTGCGAAGCAGCTCGTCATCCACCCACGGATCCGGGATCGCGCGGGCGATGTCTCGCCCCATCTTGTTTGCCGTGTTCACAGACCTCACGCGATCATCCTGGCAGGAACGGGGGCGAGTAGATGCATCTGGATACAGATGCCGAAATATCGGTATTGTTCACGCATACCCGAGTCGAAGGACGGCGACGATGCCCGATATGCCCCCAGGTTGGTACGCCGACCCGCACCAGCCAGCGCAGCAGCGGTGGTGGGACGGAGCGCAGTGGAGCGAGAACACGGCTCCTCTGGGTCAGGCACCGCGGCGGCCGTCGCCGAGGCGCCCGCGGCGAAATCATCGCAGCTCAAGACCTGGCTGATTGTCGGCGGCGTCATCCTCGCGATCACGCTCCTTACCCGGAGTCTCGGGGTGCTGATGATGTTCGCCGGGCTGTTCCTCTTCTTTGTCGCGATCTATGGGATCGTGCGAGGGTCTGCGAAACTCTTCCGCGTTCGCTCGCGCGGCGCGGCGTTCGCCGCGCTCGGCATCGCGCTTGTGCTGATGTTCGCGGGCTCAGGGGCAAACGCAGTGCTGGGTGCGCCCGGGTCGGGTTCGAGCGAGGCGGGCTCGTCCGGCGCCTCAACTGAGCCCAAACCCTTCGCAGCGACCCCGACGGCGAAGCCGACACCGACTCCCGCCCCGAAACCCACGACGTTCGAAGAGATCGAGGAGACGACGGCCATCCCGTTCGAGCGCACCGCCGTCGACGACCCCAACATCGATGTCGGCCAGGCGCCGATCACCACGGTGGGGGCGGATGGAACGAAGGTCACGACATACAAGGTGACCTACGTCGACAGCATCGAGGTGTCGCGCGACATCGTCACCGAGGCAGTGACGGTTGCACCGGTGAACGAGGTCACATCGAACGGGACCCGCCAGCCTCCTCCCCCGCCCGCGCCGGTGCCGCTGGTGCAGCCCGCCGCGGAATGCCACGGGAGCTATGCGGGCGTGTGCGTGCCGATTGCGTCGGATGTTGACTGTGAAGGTGGCAGTGGGAACGGACCGGCATACGTTCGCGGGCCACTGCAAGTCGTGGGACCCGACGTGTACGACCTGGATCGCGATGGGAATGGGATCGCCTGCGACTGAGGAGCATCTCGCCTGGCGCCTTCGAGACTGCGTTCCGCAGCTCCCGCATTCCGCGAACCACTGTCTCTCCACACCTCGTCCGCGGAATGGGCTTCCTTCGGTTTTCGCACGCACCGCTGAGTCACCAGCCCAGCATGGGCGCCTGTAATGCACAGTTTCACAATGCTCATGTACACAGCCGCGCCGTTGCCCACATCAACTTACTCATCGACTTCGCCTGCGCTCGGCGAAACCCGCACGCTCACGCTCGACCTCGGACCATGCTTCACAGAAATGCAACACCTCCTTGGAGACACGATCAACGATCATCGAAGGCTGTCGTTCGCCATGTTTGAGGGGCCCCCACCTGAGCGGTCACTCTCGGGCGCATCCTTTCAAAGAGACTTCAACAACTTTCAAGTGCGGATGATCGCCATGGACCTAGAGCGAGTCTCAGCCGAAGCACCTGCGCCACGGATTCCGTGCATCCACGGCAGAGACATCCACATCGAAGAAGATCTCCACCGAGCAACCTGGTTCGCGCGCACCGTCGCCGACACAGGATTGGGCCTGCGATACAAAATCCGCGTCGACACGACGCGGGCAGAGCAGTACTCATCCTGAGCCACGGGGTGGCACTCCGGCGCGGCCATCCGAGCACGTCCTCGACCGCGAGTAGCGTAGAGCCCGACCCCAGAATCAACGTGAACAGATCACGCATCGAGAAGAGCAACAACATGGCACTCAGCGGCCCAGAGCACACTCTAGTGCGCGTCCCTATCATCGAGGCACTGAAAGTGCTCGGATGGACCGACCATCAGATGCAATGGCAGCCTGAGTGGCGCGTGCCGAAATCGCCGAGCGAAGCAAGCCGCCGGGAAGGGCGGCACGGCTTCGCCGGATGGCCAGTTGACCTCGTCCTGTTCGAAGATGCTGAGGCACCTGCCGACTGGCAAAACGTTCTCGCCATCTTCGAGCTGAAGGCGCCAACCAGCAAAAGTGGCATCTCACAACTAGAAACGTACCTTGCCCGAGAACCCCGCGCAAGGTTTGGCGTTTGGTCGAACGGTGCGTCAACTGCTTTCGTATGGAAATTACCTGACGGAAGTTTCAAACACACTCGACACGACGGCCTGCGGCTTCCCGCTCCAAATGATGATTTTATTCACCCAACCCATAAAGCAATTGTCTGGACCGACCTCAACACGCCGTCCGAAATTGACCTGCGCACTTCCTTCCGCGCATTGCTCGATCTGGTAGTTGCAAGGGACAGCGTGGTCACGCGCTCAGAATCTCAGCTAGACCAGTTGTGCAATCTTCTCCTATTGAAGCTAGAGTCAGACATCTTCGCAAAACTGTCCCCGAAGAATCCTGTGATCTTTCAGCTTCGCGAGAACGAACGAGCGACAGGTATACACATCCGAGAAGCATTCGCCGAGCTCGTGAAGAGCCGCGAGGAAATCTTCCGTGACGAGCATGCTCCACAACTACTTTTCGATGATCACACGATTAGTGAGGTCGTGTTTGCTTGGTCAGGCTGGAGCTTACTCGATGTAGGCGCGGAAGCAGTATCGAATGCTTTTCAAGTATTCCGTCGCGCGAACCTTAAAGCCGGCGAGGGACAGTACTTCACACCATCGCGAGTAATCGAAAGCGCAGTCCGAATCATGGACGTTCGCCCGGAGGACAAGATAATCGACCCCGCCTGCGGCACGGGGGGCTTCTTAGTTGAAGCCTTCAGGCAGCTCGCGGCTAGCATCGGCGATGATGCAGCCGTACGCACATGGGCGCACCGAAATGTCTTCGGGGTCGATAAAGACTCAATTAACGTCAAACTCACCCGAGCAATGATGCTCGTCCTCGGTGATGGCAGTGCTCACATTCACATCGGCGACTCGCTCCGACAAGACCGCTGGGCAGCAGACTACCCGCTCTTGGAAACATCAATGCGAGACGATTCCTTCACCGTGGTGCTCACAAATCCCCCTTTTGGCGAAAACCTGAAGATCGCCGCCAGGGACTGTGAGGCAAACAAATACTCAATCTCCTCCGCCGCGGGGAAGGGTAAATATAAAGATCTCGAGATTGGGCTTGTATTTCTCGAGCGAGCGTACCGACTACTTCAACCTGGGGGAAGAATGGGAATCATTTTACCGGAAACCTACTTCTTTTCTCCGAGCTACTCCTACCTCGGCGAGTGGATGTCTACGCGTTTCATCATGAGAGGTGTAGTTAACATCCCGATGGAAGCTTTCCAAGGTTTTTGTCGCGCGAAGACAAATCTGTATGTCATGGAAAAGATCGAAGGTGAGAAACGTGGCGCATAAACCTCGTTGGTTTAGAGACGGGTTCGTTTACGTATCGCACGCAGAGACAGTCGGCATCAACAAAGATGGTAACGAACTGTACAAGATTGACGCCGCGACTGGAACCCGAACGGAGGATATAGACGATCGCGTTGCCGAGGATATCGCACATCTACTTGTGGGAGATGAAGGAGCGCACAGTCGTTGGGTGAGGAGCGAGGATTACTCTGTTGGCGTGCCCGCTTACTATAGCCGCGCATATCATGCGCCCTTGGATGCGTTGCTTAGTAAGCCCGCGTATCGCGGATTCAAGGCTCGGTCGCTCAAGAGCCTCATCGAGTCCGGAGAAATCGAAGCGAGGCACGGGCACGGTTCGCCCTCGGCAGACCTGCGCGACGGCGAGGTTCCTTACATCAAAGTGAGCGACATCAGAGCAGGGCAGGTGAACATCAACCCAACAAATATGGTCCCGCGTGTTGTCGCGGAACGCCATTGGCGATCGCGCAGTTCCGGGCTGAAGGCTTTCGATCTTGTCACCCCAGTGAGGGCATCGAAAAACATCGGCGAGTTTGCCCTGCTCATGCCTGGACAAGAAGATGTCGTAGTTACGAAAGAAGTCTTAGTCCTACGCCCTGGAAAGGGCTCCGCGGCAGATTCCTTTTATCTCTTATGGGCACTCTCACTAAGAGTTACTCGTGAACAGTGGAAGCGAGTGGTCTTCATGCAGACGAATCGAGAGGACGTCGGAAGGCGTTACCTCGAGATCGAGATACCTTGGGCGCCGGATAAAGTTGCCGCTGATAAAGCTTCCGAAAGTTTCCGGACATACTACTCTGGGATAGAGAAGCTACGAACGCAGTTCGTCCGCAGCCTCGAGGCCACACATGAGAACTATGTCTTTCTGGGCGCTTCCACACCCGAAGATGCTTCCGGTACAGTGAATCGATGACGCTGCCGTTGCGCGCAGCGCGGAGCATCCACCTAGCGGAGACCATGAGCACACAAGTCGAGGCGTCCACTGTAAGCGCGGGCTCTTTTCTCTCGAACAATCGTCTAGTTGTACCTGACTATCAACGGCGATACAGCTGGAGTGTTGACACTCAAGTTGCTGAGTTCTGGCGCGATCTATCATATGCGTTGAATGCTCCAGAGTATTTTCTAGGGCTGATCGTTGTCACGAATCCAACCGACAACGCGACATCGCCATCTGCGCGTATAGAGATCGTCGATGGCCAGCAGCGCTTAGTTACGTTAGTCCTACTCGCCAATGCGTTGCGCCTCGCCGCCATGAGGCTCGGCAGACGATTGGTCGCCGAGAGCCTGCGTACTGACTTCCTATATTCCATCGATTTCGCGACGGAGGAGCAGCTCGCCCGCGTAGTTCTCACTGACGTCGTGGATCAGCAATCGCTCAGCGCTCTTCTGGTCGCCGATTCGGCCGAGAGCATCGAGTTGAATATGGCGTCAGCAGTACATAAGGCCCACACCGCACTGCACGACCTATTGATGTCGGACCTCGAGAAGCACGATAACGCTGCCATACGGGTCGGGCAATGGACAGAGTTCATTTCTAAGCGGTTGAAGTTTGCTGTCTTTATGCATCCCGATCGGGCTGCGGCGTTTCGCGTGTATGAAGTGATCAACACGCGCGGGAAAAGCCTCACGCCCTCTGAGCTGATCAAGTCCTTCCTCATCGGTAGTAGCGACCAAGTTGACCGTGACCAGACTCATGCGCGATGGCACCAGATTGAAGATCAGCTTGAGCTGGTTGGTGGGTTTGACGAGCTCACTACCTTCGTCAGACACGTGGTGAGCCTTGATCACGGCTATGTCATTCCGAGGGACCTCTACGGCGTCGTTTCAAAGCGATACCCCGAGGCGAGCGGCGTTCGCGATCTTCTCACTAAGCTCGAGAATTATCTGCCCGTGTATCTCCAGATGTTGGACCCGTCCTCGGACGTCGAGTCTTCCGAGACTCGCACAAGAACGTTTACTATCATCAAGGCGCTCGCAATGAGCCGACTACGTCCCCTGCTTCTTGTCGCCAGCCAGTTCTCGTCTTCAGAAGCCGACAGACTTTACGAAGAGATCATGAGCTTCGCTCTACCTGCTGCGCTCGTTGGCGCTCTCAGCACTGGAAGCGCTGAAGCCCAGATCGCACGTAGCTCACGGCGCCTCAGTAGAGGTGAATCAGACTGGCAAAGTGAGCTCCGGCGGCTTGCAGACTTGCGCCCCCCCAGGGACGAATTCTTAGTGCGGCTTCGGCGGAGCTTGAATCGGCCGCAGGCCCACGTCGCCCGTTCAGCCTTTCTTCAGCAGGCGTCTATTCCGGAGCTTTCAGGATACCCTCACCAAGTGCGACCGCGAAACGGAGAGGGTTGGAGGAATTTTGACGATGATGCATACTCTGAAATAGGTGGCCGTATTGGCAACTGGGTGTTAACTTCCATCGAGCGTAGACCACAAGGAGCGCGGACGCCTGACGCTGTGAGTGATCGCATACTGCCTTTGCTCATGCCCGGCGAGACGCTCACGCGGGAGTCTGTGCTCTCCTGGAGTGCAGACGGCGTCGAGGCTCGATCCGACGGTGTCATCGGAAGTCTGGCGGAGCTTTGGTATGGATCTTGATGTCGCGCAGCAAACCCTATATACAAAGTTGACTTCTCCACGCGACGGCGCTGAGATCCATCGGAAAATCCTCGATGCACACACCGTCGAATCTATCTCAACAATCGCCGCGGTGGGACTCGATACCAATATTCTCAAGGGCCTTCGTCGCGACTCCACTTTCGCTGACGGCCTTTTCCTACGGTTGAAAGCGAATAAAGTTGCGCTGATAACTCCGGGGCAATCCCTCGTCGAGTTTTGGAATAACCATCATGTCTTTGCTAACGATGAGTGGAACTCCTTCCGCAATGACTTGGGTAATCTCAAGAAGCGTATCGAGCGTGGCAATCTTTTGGATTTTGACGCCGCTAGAGTGGGCGAGATTTCTCGCTTAGTTCAAGAGGTGAGCTCCGATCTCCACGAAACGAAATCACCCGAGTACCTCGCCACTTCGCGTACGCTTGTACAATCTATGCTCGAGACAGCTCGCGTTCCGCAGGTGTCGCGCGTGCGGTTCGCTGACGTCGCCAGCGCGCGACTGTCTACAAAAACGCCGCCAGGATTTGCCGATGAGGGATCGAAGGTTGCCGCTGCGGGAGATTTTTTCGTCTGGGCAGATTTTCTTCTTGGCTGTCTGTGCGTCGAGGTGGAAGAGAACAGGGACCACTTTGTGTGGGTAACCGATGACTCAAAGCCTGACTGGAAAACTGGCTCATCTGGTCACCCTTCGTTGCTCGAGGAATTTCGATGGGTGCGCGAGGCGCGCCTCACGGTCCTTTCCCTTCGCGATCTGCGAGTGCTTATCCAGAGGGAAGAAGAGCGCCAGGCAGCCGCATCCACCGAGTCGAGCGCTGGAGAGGACTCATAGTGCGGCGTTTGGTCGTGCAGTCAAGTCTGCGCCTATAGGCGCATCGCTTTCGGACAACGAGTTTTCATCCTTCGATGAAGGCATATGTCTCTCGGGCCTTCGAATCGAAGATGCGCCGCGCCGCCCGAGATAGGCGCTCATGCGAGGTGCCGCGATCCACTCCCCAGCAGCACTAGCGCCCGCACCAAGCGAAATCTACAGAAGCATCCGACAGCCTCCGCCCCTTCACGACCGCACGCCTCGATCTTCGCTCTTGACGGCACCCTCGCCCTCATCGGCGACCGCTCGCCGTACGACATGCGGAACGTCTCGATCGACACCCCGCACCGCCCGGTCGTGATGGCGGCGCAGGCGCTCCCTGCTCACCCGGATGTCGATGCGCTGCTCGTCGTGTCCGGACGCGATGAGACCGCACGCCGGGCGACCGAAGCATGGCTGTCGTTCAACAACATCCCGTTCGATCGGCTGCTGCTCCGCCGCACCGGCGACCAGCGCGCCGACAACATCGTGGAGGGCGAGATCTACGACTCGTACATCGCGCCGCACTACGACGTCATCGGGGTGGTCGACGATCGACGCAGCGTGGTCGAGATGTGGCGGTCGCGCGGGTTGGTCTGCTTCCAGGTCGCCGACGGCGACTTCTGACGGCGTCTCGGGTGGGGCCCTTCGACAGGCTCAGGGACCCAGTTCTTACCGGGGCCTGCGACGGGCCCAGGGACCGGGTCTTCGGGGGCGGGGCCTTCGACAAGCTCAGGGACCCAGTCGGGTGAGAGGGGCGCTATGAGCCCCTCCCACCCGGCGGCTAGGACCGCCGCAGGCGGAGAGCCAGCGTGATACCCGCGCCGAGCGCGCCCGCGCCGAGCGCAATCCACAGCAGCATCCACGGCCCATCGACCCCGGTCGTGGCGAGCGAGCCATCCTCAGACCCCGCACCTGTCCCGGCATCCGCTCCACCACCGGCGTTCTCACCACCAGAACCATCCCCACCATCCGAACCACCAGCAGGATCCACAACCGTCACCGAATCCCACCCGATGACCTCCCCATCCGCGGCATACAGCGCGAAGCGGTGCTCACCGAACGGCACCGTCTCCGGCACGGTCAACGAGACCGCACCATCAGCCACGACCCCCGACCCAGCCGACACCGGCGAAGAGAACAGATACCCGTAGACCGTCGCACCGTCGAACCTCGAAGGCAGCGAAACCGACACCGTAGCCCCCGGCGCGAAGCGCGACGGGTCGACCGAGATCACGCCTTCCAGCGCGTCCGTCAGATCCGACTCCACCGGCGTCCACGGCGAAGCGCCCTCACCGATCACCACGGACACAGATACAGCCGCAGCACTCCGCGTCCCGATCGACGGAACGAACGACACCGCGTGCGTGCCGGATCCCGAGATGGGCGACGACAGCGCAACGGTCCACGACCCGTCAGCCGCAACGGCCGAAGACCCGAGCGACACCCCATCAACAACCACACTCACCGAAGACCCGGCAAACCCGCGCCCGGAGAACGACGACACCACAGCATCCGACGGCAGCACCGCATCGAAGTCACCGGAAACCGAGAAAACAGACCCAAGATCAGCCCGCTGGTACAAGAACTCACGCGAAGACAGCGCATGATCCACCACGCGCACCTCGCCGACACACCCGTGCCAGCCGTGCTCGACCTCGGTGTTCCAGGTCGAGGCGCCGATGATCCACGGCATGAAGTCCGCGGCCATCATGCCGCCGACGTTCGACGCGTTGCGCAGCACCGGCACGCCATCGACGTACATGATGGCGGTGTCCGCGCGAGGGTCGTTCACGATCGCGACGTGGTGCCACGACCCCTGCATGATCTCGCCCGACCACAGCGTGTACGAGTTACGAGTGTCAGTGTCGCCCGCCGAGAACTGGTACTCGCGCAGGCTCGAGATGCCGAGCCACGCGGCGCCGGCACCCGGGTCGGACGAGTCGTTGATCCCGATCCACTGGCGTGCGCCGCCACGCGTCAGCGCGGCGCTCCAGCGGTTGGCGGCCTCGGTCCACTCCTCGTCGAGCTGCAGGAACGCCTCGACCGTGTACCCCGAAGACGACGAGAGATCCGCGAACGTCGCCGGCGCCCCGTACTCGGTCGAGATGTACGACATGTTGTCGGGGCCGCTCGCGTTGCGGTGCACGTCAGCGAAGCACACGGCTCCGCGATCCGACGAATAGAACGGCACGTTCGAGTGGGATACCTGCACGTCTTCGAGCTTCTCCGGGGCATCCGTGTTCTCGATCGCGCTGCGATACATCGGGCTGTCGCCGGCCACATCCGGGATCTCCGTGGACGAATCCACGACACCCTCCGCCACCGAACCGAACCGCCAGTGCGCCACTGTGCCGTCGACGGCGACGTAGTCATCCGCCCGACCCGCCGCGGCCCACTGCTCGCCGACGCCGGTGCCGTCCCAGCCCTCCAGGACGATCTCCTTGGCCCGCTCCGACAGGTCGCCCTTCGTCTCAGAACCGGCAACCGGCGAGTATCCGAACCGCAATTCGAAGTCCAGATCCATAGAGAACGACTGCCACTTCCCATCCAGCACGGGAGTGTCGTTCGCGGTCAGCGACTCCTTGTCCTTCACCGTCACCCACGGCGACACCGACTCGACGTCGATGCGGTCGTTGGTGAGGTCGAACTCGAACAGCGTCATGTATCCGTTGCCGCCGTCGGCCGCCATCTGGTAATCCGTGAGCACCTGGTAAACCGGGTGACCGAAGTCGTTCGTGCGCTCGCGCATCGTGGTGCCGTGGAAGTGCCCGTTGACCGTCATGATGATCTCGTCGTTCGAGCGGATCAGCTGGTTCCACAGCTCCTCGCCCCACCACCAGTCCGCCGGCGACGTCTGGTCGAGCGCGATGTTGATCACCGCGTGCGACGACAGGATCACCGGAATGCCCGGGTTCGCGTCGATCACGCGCTGCGCCCACGCGAACGTGTCGGCCGAGGCGTTCCACGCGAGCGCGAGCGACATCCACTCGTGCTCCTCGGCCTCGAAGATGTACGCGGTCGAGAGCCCGTTCTGGAAGCTGTCGACGAACGTCTCACCGCCCTGCGCGGCCATGCGACCCGCGTCGAACCGCTGCAGGTACTGCCACGAGTTCGCCTCCGACGACCGCGCGTTCATGTCGGCGACGTCGTGGTTGCCGGGCACGACCGAGTACGGCACGCCCCCATCGGTCAGCTTCTGCATGGCCGTGGCCGCGGCATCCCACTCGCCCGTCACCCACTGCTGGTCGACGACGTCGCCGACGTGCACGACGAACGGCACGTTGAGGTCATCCTGGTGCTCGACGATCCAGTCGGTCTGCACCTCGAACGGATTCGTGTCGTACTTCGGGTAGAACTGCGAGGCGCTGTACCGCGAATAGAACTGCGTGTCGGGCAGCACCGGCAGCACGAAGCTCGAGCGCATCTCATCGGCGATGACAGCGGATGCCTGCGCCAGCGCATCCCCGATCGAATCGGTCGAATCGGCCGCAGCCGCCGGAACGACGGGCGCGGCGAGAAGGCCGGCGGTGACGACCGCGGCGGAGAGAGCGCGCCAGGGGCGGCGCGAAGTGGGGGAGGTCATGGTCTTCCTCAGGGAGAAGGGGAAAGAAGGGAGAGGGGGTCAGCCGGCGAGCGCGGGGCCGTAGGCCTCGATCTCGGACAGGCTCATCCAGTTGCTGCTCGCCTTGTTCGTGATGATCACGCGCAGGCCGGTGGCGAGCACGGGGGTGCTCTCGAACTCGAGGCTCAGGTCGGGCGTCTGGTTCACGTACGGCCAGGCGACGGCCTCCGTGGGCATGTCGATCCAGCCGCCGATGAGATCGCGGTACTGCACCGTCACCCCGCCGACGTTCTTCAGGCCGTTGAGGTCGAAGACCCCGGCGCCCGTGAGCTGGCGCGGCTGGTCGAAGTAGAAGCTCACCGTGTTGGGGTTGACGCGGTTTGCGGCCCCGCCGCTGCGCCAGTCGTCGAACCCGGTGACCGTGCGGTTACCGTCGGTCAGGCGGAAGTTCGTGCCGTTCATGTGCGTGTAGTCGTAGTGGATGCCGGCGCCGCGCAGGATGTTCACGCTCTCGGCGGGCGCGATCGTGATGACGAGGCGGGCGTCGAAGCCGGTGGCCGCGGTGGCGGGGACCTCGATGGTGCCGGCGGATGCCGTCGCATCGGCGGCGACGGACGCCCAGTCCCACGTGACCTTCGCGCGCACCGTGGTCGTCGAGCCCGAGACCGTGCGCTCGACGTGGGTCGGCGCGTGCATCTGCAGCTCCTTGAGCGTCTGGCCCACGTAGCCCGACATCGTCGCGTCGGCCGCGCCTCCCAGCGAGCCGACGAGGTATTCCGCCGTCACCGTCACGGTCTCGCCGAAGTATCCGGTGCCGGTTCCCTCGACGGTCACCGTGCCGTCGGTGTTCCACACATCGGATGCCGGCGCGTTCCACGCGATGTTCGCGAGCGGAGCGGTGAGGCCCCACGAGTACTTCCCGGTCAGTGCCGTCGGGAACGCGGGCGTCGTGCCCGTGTCGACGCGCTGCCGGTGGGTCTCGACGGTGGCGGTGAGCGGATGCATCCGCCACTTCTGCACGTTCGCGCCGCCCGCGTCATAGGTCTGCACCTCGCTGCCCGCCGCCGTGGCCCAGTTGTACATGTCGAGGCCGGCGATCGCGCCGTTGCCGTAGGCCTGGACGTTGCGCAGGTAGCTGTATCCGTTGCCGGCATCGGTCACGGTCCACTGCGCGAGGGGGTTCGTCGCGGCCTCGTCGAGCGTCACGCCGGGGAGCGTCAGGTAGCGGAAGTTCGGGTCGTCGTTCGCACGGCGGGCGAGCACCTGACCGTCGTCGTTCGCGAGCACGAAGGTGTTGCTCGCGCCCTCGACCGGGTAGGCGAGCACCGCCTGGGCGCTGAGCTCGGCGGGGGTCTTCGCGAACGGGAACACCGCCGCGGCGGCACGCGTGCTGTCGGGCACGGTGGTCTGCGCGTTCGGGTTGCCGATCTCGATCACCTTGCCGGGAGCACTGAGGCTCTCGATCAGGAACGGGGTCGGCTCACCGAGCAGCGCGGGATCGGGATCGGCCTCGGCGACCGCGATCGAGGGCAGCAGGGCGAGGGAGGTGAGGGCGGCCACGCTCAGGGTCGCGAGGGCACGCCGACGGGCACGACGAGAGACGGTTCTCATGCGGGGGGGGTCCTTTCGGAGCGCGCACGAGCAGGGGTCTCGCCGCGCCGCCTCCGAACCTAGGGATCGCGGATGCCGGCAGGCGGCGCAGGAGTGAACGAAAAGTTAATGGGGTGAGGCGTTTGGGTGCCCCGCGGCACCCCACGCGCCCAACGCATCGATCGCCTCCCCCAGCGCTTCCCCGCGCTCGGTCAGCACGTAGGCACGGGTGTTGTGCGTTAGCGGCAATCGCCTCAGCACGCCGGCTTCTTCCAACTCGCGCAAGCGGGTCGCGAGCATGTTCGTCGGCGCCCCGAGCTCGCGCTGCAGATCGCCGTAGCGTTGCGGGCCGGCGAGCAGCTGCTCCACGATGAGCAGCGCCCAGCGCGCACCGACGATGTCGAGGGCGGCGGAGAGGTCGCTCACGCGGTCTGGTCGGTCGCCGGCTTCATCCAGAACGGCGAGTAGTGGTAGCCATCGGGGTCGTCGAACTGGCGCTGATACATGAAGGGGTAGTCGTCGATGTCACCGACGCGACCGCCCGCGGCTTCGGCGCGCGCGACGAGTTCGTCGACCGCCTCGCGGCTGTCGAGGTCGAACGAGACCGTGACCTTCGACGGGGTGTCGGGGCCGCCGATCAGGTCTTCGGTGCCGCCGACGCTCGCGTACATCTCGCGGCTGCCGAGCATCACGTACTGCTCGGGCGCGATCTGGAAGCACGACACGTTGTGGTCCGACATCTCGGCGTTGAGGGTCCACCCGAGGGCGGTGTAGAAGGCGGTGGCTCGTTCGACGTCAGCCACGGGACAGGTGATGAAGAGGCTCATGCGTTGATCCTTGCAAAATGCAAGTGCGGGGTCAAGGGGTGTTCGGCATCCGCTCGCCTGTCCGCCCATCTGCCCGCTCATCCGCACGGACGAATCACATCTGCACGGAGAAACGGGCGGATGCTCCCTGCAGACGTGACATCTCCCTGCAGGTGTTGCGGGGTGGGCCCTTCGACAGGCTCAGGGACCCAGTCTCTCGGGGTATGGCCCTTCGACAGGCTCAGGGACCCACTTCCGACTACTGGGTTGCTGAGCCTGCACTACTGGGTTGCTGAGCTTGTCGAAGCATCCCGCCCCGTCAAACCGCCGCGATCCCCCACAGCAGCACCCGCACCGTCGCCTCGACCCGCTCGTCGCTGAGCGGCCGGCCCAGCAACGCGGCGTAGCTCGCCATCGCGACGAACTGATCCGCGATGACCTCGGCGTCGGCATCCGATCGCACTTCGCCGTCGGCGACCGCGAGCGCCAACCGCTCGCGCACCCACTGGCGGATCGGCGCGGCCAGCCGTTCGTTCAACGCGAGCCCGAGCGCGGCATCCGACGCCGTCACGACGATCAGCGCCCGCGCGATCGCGACGCCCTCGGCGTCACCCAGCGACAGGCTCATGGCCGAGAACCAGGCGCGCAGATCCGCCCCCAGATCAGAAGTGAACGGCACCGAGACCGCGGCGCCGGGCACCGCCCCCTCGAGCAGCGCCTCACCGAGGATCGCAGCCTTCGACGGCCACCAGCGGTAGATGGTCTGCTTCGAGACCTCGGCGGCCTCGGCGAGCCCCTCGATCGTCACCGATTCGTAGGCGCCCGTCGACACCGCGGTGCGCATCGCGTCCAGAACGGACCGGCGCGCTTTCTCACTGCGAGGACGGGGCACCATCAGAGGCTACTCGGGCGTACACTGATCCATAAGTAGACGCACCGTTGCGAAACTCGCAGGAACCCGAACAAGGAGCACGACATGGCCCTCACCGCCCACTCCACCATCGGCGAATGGCTCGACGACCCGACCGGCGGCCCGCTCATCCGCGGACTCTTCGAGCAGACCGGCGCCGACCCGTCGCTCCTCACCCCCGTGCTCGGCCTGCCCCTGCAGCAGCTCGTCGCGATGAGCCAGGGCGCGATGCCGCAGTCGGTCGTCGACGACCTCGTGCGCGCGGCCAACGGGGGCGTCGTGCCGGTCGAAGAGGCCGAGCCGGTCGTCGAGGCCGGCGCCCGGTTCACCGGCAAGACCGTGATCGTCACGGGCGCGGCATCCGGCATCGGGCGGGCGACCGCCGAGCGCATCGCCCGCGAAGGCGGCCGCGTGATCGCCAGCGACATCGCCGCCGAGAAGCTCGACGCCCTCAAGTCCGACAACCCGGATGCCGACATCGTCACCGTCGCCGGCGACCTCACGAAGCAGGACGCGATCGACGCCGTCATCGCCGCCGCGGGTGACACGATCGACGGACTCGCGAACGTCGCCGGCATCAACGACGACTTCTCGCCCACAGGGGAAACAACGGATGCCGTGTGGGACCGCGTCATCGCGATCAACCTCACCGCCCCCTTCAAGCTCATGCGCGCGGTGCTGCCGATCATGGAGAAGGCCGGCCGCGGGTCGATCCTCAACGTCTCGAGCGAGGCGGGTCTGCGCGGAAACGCCTCGGGCAACGCCTACACCGCCAGCAAGCACGGCATCATCGGCGTCACGAAGTCGGCGGCGTTCATGTACGGCCCGAAGGGCATCCGCGTGAACAGCGTCGCTCCCGGCGGGGTGGCGACCGGCATCCCGATGCCCCCGCACATGTCGGAGTACGGCTCGGCCCGCCTCTCCCCGTTCCAGCAGGCGATCCCGACCGTCGCGACCGCCGAGCAGCTCGCCGCCTCGATCACCTTCCTGCTGTCGGACGACGGCGTGAACATCAACGGCGCGATCCTCGCCTCCGACGGCGGCTGGTCGGTGCAGTAGGCCTCTCGCCGCGCGCCGGAGTGCACCGATCGGTCAGTAATGTCGGTTCTCGGCCCGGAGAACCGACATTTCTGACCGATCAGAGGCGGGCCGCGGGAGCATCGGAACCTCACCCCACAAGGAGCGGGCGATCGCCTAGGCTCGCCGGATGACTGAATCAGACGCCTCTACACCGCAGCCGTCGCTGATCCAGCAGCGGATGGCGCTTGACCGGAAGAGCCGGTGGGCGATGGGCCAACTCGTCATCTCGCTCGTCCTGGCCGCCGGATGGGTCGTGGTGCTCATCACTGACGGGGGCGCCAAGCCCTGGCCGTGGATCGCCGCGATCGTCTTCCTCCTCCTCGCGATCGCGTGCATGGTCTCACTCGGCAAGGCGCGCCACGACACTCGGGCGTTCGAGGATGAACACGGTGCGGATGCCGGGGTTCAGGAGCGGATCTGATTCCGGCGCCTCAGCGCACCGCATCCGCCAGCACCCGGTCGATCCACGGCTCACGATCGAGGCCCGCGATCTCGGATGCCGTGAACCACCCAACCTCGACGATCTCCTCACCGTCGGGCTCGACCTTGTCGACCACCTCACACGCGTAGGCCGTCGTGACATACGCGACGCGATCACCGTTCGGGTACTCGACGACGAGCGACTCACCCCCGTAGGCACCGACGATCCCGGTGATTCGAATGCCGGCGCCGAGCTCTTCACGCACCTCTCGCGCAACGGCATCCGCGGGTTCCTCGCCGGGTTCGACTCCGCCGCCGATCAGGCTCCATTCGTCTGTCCCAGCGCTGCGCGCGAGCAGGAAGCGCTCGCCGTCACGGATCACGGCGGTGACGCCCGGAAGCATCAGCAGGTCGTGTCCGATGCGGTCGCGCATCGCACGGACGTAGTCGGAGATCACGAGCGCCCGAGCCGCTCCTCCGCCAGTGCTTGGCGATGCGAGGTCAGCGCCGCGCGCACGGCCGTGTAGATCACGAACCACAGCACGAGCAGGCCGATCAGCACGATCGCGACGTAGATGAGCAGGCCGATGACGAAGGTCGGAGCGAACATGCCCCCACGCTAGGGCCGCGGGCCAAAGTGGGGCGGTGTGCCGCACCCGATCGGTGCGAAATGCTGCCTATCGACGCTCAGAACCGTCATTTCCGACCGGTCGGTGGCCACTGCGGCGACGAGACGTCACCCGCACACACGAGAGCGCACCGCCCAGGGGTGGTGACGGTGCGCTCTCGATCCTTGCCCGGGCGCGCGGACGCGACCGGAAGCTTCGGATGCCGAGGCTCAGCCCTTCATCGACACCCCGACGCGATCGCGCGGATGCCGCGCGTACGGGTCATCGGCGTCGGCGGGAGGCTCCTCGTCGTGGATGAGGTGCTCGACCTGGCGGGCGGCGGCCGAACCGCGGCCCGCGACGACGGCATCCGCTTCGGTGAAGTATCCCGATCCGACCACCCCCGCCTCTCCTTCGATGCGGTTGAACCAGATTCCGTTGCGGTGAAACGTCACTATGTCGCCGGCAGCCATGCCTATCTCTCCTTCGATCTGGCCCCCTGTCTACGCGACGGCACCGCCCCGCAGAACCCCCTTGCCGGATCCCTCGACGGCAGGTAACGGGACAGGAAAAATTCCTGCAATCTGCCCGACACAATGGCGATATATTGCCGACATAGGACTTCCCTAGGTTGCGATCAACCCGCATTCGCGACCCCGGCCACAAGCCACCCCTGCACCACGACGACGTGACCGGTCGCCTTTCGTTCCTGCCTACCCGAAAGCACTCATGACCCGACTGACTCCTCTCCGACGTCGGCGGCTGCTCGCGACCACCATGGTCACCGCGCTGTTCGCCGGCTCCCTCCTCGCCACCGCCGTTCCGGCATCCGCCGCCGACGACCCGATCGACGGAGCCCGCACCTCGGGCGACGCCATGTTCCCCAACGTCGGCAACGGCGGGTACGACGCACTCGACTACGACATCGACATCGCGTGGAGCCCGACCGGCGTCGCCGGCACGGGCAACACCGCCGTCGTCACCGGCAAGTTCGACTCGGCATCCACCACCATGACGGCCCGCGCCCTCGCGCCGCTGCGCTCGTTCTCGCTCGACTTCGAGGGTCTGACCGTCGACAGCGTGTTCGTGAACGGCCAACCCGCCACCTGGACCCGTGACATCGACGCGGCGGCCATCAAGTACAAGCTCATCGTGACCCCGGCGACCCCCGTCACCGGCGAGTTCACCGTCACCGTGAACTACAGCGGCGTTCCGGTGTTCCACACCGACGCCGACGACAGCCAGGAAGGCTGGAGCGGCACGAACGACGGCGCGATGCTGCTGGGCCAGCCCATCGGCATGATGACCGGCTTCCCGCACAACAACACCCCCGGCGACAAGGCCACCTACACGATCACGGTGGATGCCCCGTCGACCCTCACCAACACCGCGGGCGTGAGCGCCCCGGGCGCTGTCGCGAGCAACGGCGAGCTGCAGTCGAAGGTCGTCAGCCAGTCCGGCGAGCGCACCACGTGGACCTGGCGCCAGCAGAAGCAGATGGCGTCGGAGCTCGTCGTCATCGGCATCGGCCGCTACGAGGTCGTCGAGGGCAGCATCACGCTGCTCGACGGTCGCACGATCCCGTCGTGGTCGTTCATCGACTTCGGCCTCAGCGACGCGAACAAGACCACGGTGCGCAACCGCATCACGCAGCTGCAGACCATCACGCAGAACCTCGAGCGCATCTACGGTCCCTACCCGGGCAACAGCACCGGCGTGATCGTGAAGACCGTTCCGAGCGCGATCAACTACGCACTCGAGACGCAGGACCGCTCGTTCTTCCCGAGCGTGAACTCGGTCAACGGCAACACGCTCATCCACGAACTCGTGCACCAGTGGTACGGCAACAACGTCGCCCCGTCGACGTGGACCGACATCTGGATGGGCGAGGGCATGGCGACCTGGGGGCCGACGTACTACAACACGCTCGAGGGCTTCGGCGCAGGCACGACACCCTCGGAGCAGACGTACTTCAACTCGTGGAACAACACCGCTCCGACCAGCGCCAACTGGAACATCGCACCGGGCGGTCAGACCGACTCGGCCAACCTCTACGGCTACCAGACCTACACGCGCAGCGCGCAGTTCTGGGCGGCGCTGCGGGTCGCGATCGGCGATGAGCCGTACTTCACCCTGATCAAGCAGTGGCAGGTCGACAACGCGGGCAAGAGCCTCGCCGGCGCCGACCTGAAGGCCCTGGCCGAGGAGCTCTCGGGCTTCGACCTCACCGCCTTCTGGACCGACTGGATCCTCGAGCCCGGCAAGCCCGCCTGGCCCGACAAGTACTCGGTCGCACTCAGCGGCGGCAGCCCCGAGGTCGCGCTCTACCCGGGCGAGACCGTGTCGTACACCGTCACGGCGCTCAACACCGGTCGCGTGCCGCTGGCCTCGTCGGTCGTGTCGGTCGACGTGAGCGCACTGCTCGCGAACGCCGACCTGGTCGTGCCCGAGGGAGCCACGCTCGACGGCACCACGCTCAGCTGGCCGATCCCGGTCGGCACGGCGGTCGGCACGAGCGCGTCGCTGACCATCGACGCGACGATCAGCGAGAAATCGGCCGGCGGCTCGTTCGCGCTGGCCGTGAAGCCCCTCACCCTCGGTGGAAGCTGCACCGAGACGTGCGCGGTCGACACCTCGGTCGTCGAGATCGTCGCCCCGACCGAGCTGCCCACCATCACGGGTGAGGCCGTCGTCGGCGAGACGCTGACCGCGACCTCCGAGGGCTGGCCCGAGGGCACCGACCTCACCTACGAGTGGGCGATCGACGGCGTTCCGGTCGAAGTTCCCGCGGAGGACGAGGAAGAGCCGGTCGACGAGCCCGCCGGGCTGATGGCCGCTCGCGCCGTCGATGCCGGACCGAGCTTCGTGATCCCGGCATCCGCTCTCGGCGCCCGCATCACGGTCACGGTCACGGGAACCCTCGAGGGCTTCCGCAGCGGATCGGTCACGAGCGAGGCGACCGTCGCGGTCGCCGCGGCCGAGGTTCCCGGCGGAGGCGAAGACCCCGACAACGGCGGCGGCACCGGCGGCGGCACGGGTGGTGGCGGAGCCGTCACCCCCGGCGACCCCGACGGTTCGGGCGAACTCAGCCAGACCGGGGGCGAACTGCCCACGGCACTCGGCCTGCTGGCCCTCGTGCTGCTCGTCGGCGGAGGCATGTTCGTCGCCGCCCGACGCCGCAAGCTCGAGGTCTGATCGGCTGACGCACGCGAGCGCCCGTCCCCGGGATTCCGGGGGCGGGCGCTTTCGCGTGCGGTCGGCGGCGCGGCGGTGGTCGGGCGGCGGTCGCGCGGTGGTGAGGGGTCAAGACACGCCGCAGACGGATGCCGCGGCACGGCGTATTCTGACCCCTCGGCGGCTCGGGTGGAGCTCAGGAGTTTGCGACGGCGGCCGAGCGGATGCCGGAGACGATCAGCGCGAGCCCCGCGGCGAAGTTGTCGTCCGGGCTGGCGCCCGGGGAGGCGAGTCGCGCGGGCGAGAGGTCGACGGAGGGATCCGCGGCCCCGATGACAGCCGCGTGCACCCGCTGCTGCTCGTGGAACGTGAACCCGATCACGTAGTGCACCAGGGTGTCGGCGGCGACCTCGGCCGCGGCATCCGTGAGCCCCGCGGCGAGCGCCGCCTCGACGAGCCGCTGCCGAGCGGGCAGGTCGAGCAGCCCGAGCGCGAGCGAGCTCGACACGACCTCGGCGCCGTCGCGGTGGGCGAGGAGACGGTCGCGCAGCGCGGTGGCCGTGGCGGCGAGGTCGGGGGCATCCGATTCGGCATCCGATTCGCCCGCAACCATGCGGGCGCTGACCGCGGCCAGGAGCGCCTGCTTGTTCGGGAAGTGCCAGTACAGCGCGCTCACCTGCACGTCGAGTTCGTCGGCGATGCGGCGCATCGAGAGCCCGGCGATGCCGTTCTCGGCGAGAACGCTCATGGCCGCGTCGACGACGTCGGGCTTGCTGCGCCTCGGGGCGGGCTGATCTGCGGATGCCGCGTTCATGGTGCTACTGTACCGAACAGTGTTCAGGTGAACAGTGTTCAGGAGGAACTTCCCATGTCAGCATCCGCCGTCTCCCCGCGCTCCGCTCTGGTGCTCGCCGACCTCGTTCCCGGCGCACGGGTGCGGGATATCGCACTCACGCTCGCCGGCACCGCGTTCATCACGGTTGCCGGATACATCGCCATTCCGCTTCCGTTCACGCCGGTGCCGCTGTCGCTCGCGACCTTCGCCGTGCTGCTGACGGGCGCCTCGCTCGGACCCCTGCGCGGAAGCGCGAGCGCACTCCTCTACCTGGCTCTCGGCGTGATCGGCGTGCCGCTCTTCGCCGGCGGCAATGCGGGCTGGGCGTTCTCGTCGTTCGGATACATCGTCGGCTACGTGGTCGCCGCCCTGCTGGTCGGCACTCTGGCACGCCGCCGAGCCGACCGTTCCGTGCTCTCGACGCTCGGACTCGCCGGCCTCGGCTCGCTCGCGATCTACGCGTGCGGTGTGCCGTGGCTCGCGGCCTTCGCCGGGGTCGACATCCCCACCGCGATCGGCCTCGGCGTCGTGCCGTTCCTGATCGGCGACGCGATCAAGATCGTCGCGATGGCCGGACTCCTCCCCGCCACCTGGCGCCTGATCGATCGCACCCGCCGCGACTGAGTCGCCCCTGCGCGTGCACCGATCGGTGCAGGATGTCGGTTCTGCCGCCGGATAACCGACATTTCGCACCGATCGGTGCGGTGGTAACTCCTAGACTCGGCGGCATGACGAACTCCCCCGCACCCCACGTGCGTCCGAACCGGATCGCCCTGCCCGCGCTCGCGCCGACGCTGTTCGTCGTCGCCGCGTTGTTCCTGCCGATCGGCGCGTTCCTCGGCACGATCAACGCGGATCGCGACGCCGACTGGGCGATCTTCCAGACACAGCTCGGCACCGTCATCTTCTGGTTCGGAGCGGTGTCGCTGTTCATCGGCCTGCTGCTCGTCGGCATCCGCTCGATCGCGCAGCAGCACCTCGACTTCGCGTTGCGGGCGCAGCGCCTGCAACGACCCGAGTGACGCACGCCGACTCGCCCGCACCCCATACCCAACTCAGGAAAGGTCGGCCGGATCGGCCCAAAAACCTCCGTTCCGGCCCGATTCGGCCAGTTCTTCCTGAATTGGGTACAGCGCCGACCGGCCTCACGCCACGTCGAGCACCCAGGTCACCCCGAACCGATCGGTGAGCATGCCGAATCCGGCCGACCAGGCCGAGGCGGCGAGCGGCTCGACGATCACAGCGCCCACGGCGAGCGCTTCCCAGTACCCGGTGAGCTCGTCGAGCGACGAGGCCCGCAGCGACTGAAAGAACGGACGGTCGGTGATCGTCACGCCGTTCTCTCGACGGGTGACCCCGGCCGGAGCATCCGTCGCTCCGGGGATGTCGTAAGCCATCAGTGCGATCGCGCCCCCGGCGATCTGCCCGAAGACGACCTTGTCGGCACCGGGCACGTCGGCCGGCATTCCGAAGTCCCCGTAGGTCGCGGCCGTGACGGTGCCGCCGAAGACCTCGGCATAGAAGTCGAGCGCCGCGCGTGCGGTGCCGGCGAAGTTGAGGTGGGTCGTGGTGGTGACGGTCATGATTCCTCCTGTGAGAGATGAGCCGAGCGGATGCCCGTACGACCACTCTCTCGACAGAAGAGGTCAGTTTCGGTCCTCTACTCGGCGCACAATGGAGACATGGCCGGAAGCTCGTCACGGATGCTCGCACTGCTCTCCCTTCTGCAGACGCAGCGCGATTGGCCCGGTGCCGTGCTCGCCGAGCGTCTCGAGGTGAGCCCGCGCACGGTGCGCCGCGACGTCGACCGGCTCCGCGATCTCGGTTACCGGATCGGCGCGGTCAAGGGACCCGACGGCGGGTACCGACTCGCCGCCGGGTCGGAGCTCCCACCCCTCCTCTTCGACGACGAGCAGGCCGTCGCCGTCGCGGTCGCCCTGCAGAGCATCCCGGCGAGCGGGATCGACATCGACGAGGGAGCCGAGCGAGCCCTGGCGACGGTGCGCCAGGTCATGCCGTCGCGCTTGCGGCATCGGATCGACGGCATCCGCTTCCAGGGATCGACGGCCGCCGACCGCGTCGACCCCGCCACCCTCGAAGCGGTGACGGCCGCGGTGCGCGACCGGCACATGCTGCGGTTCGACTACGGAGTGACCGAATCGGATGCCTCGCGCCGCCGCGTCGAGCCGCATGATGTCGTGTCGCGCCAGGGCCGCTGGTACCTGATCGCGTGGGATCTCGACCGCGACGACTGGCGTATCTTCCGCCTCGACCGCCTGCACCCGCGCATCCCGACCGGTCCGGCCTTCACCCCGCGCCCGCTGCCCGGCGGCGTCAACGCCCGCACCTTCCTCGCAGCGCGGTCGAAGGGATCGGATGCCGCCGACCGCTGGCCCTGCATCGGCACCGTCGTGATCGACCTGCCTGCCCGCGAGATCACTCCGTACCTCGACGACGGCGATCTCGAGCAGCTCCCCGACGGACGCTGCCGCCTCACGCTCGGCTCCTGGTCGTGGACCGGTCTGGTCGCCGCGGTCGCCCGCTTCGACGCGCCCTTCACGATCGAGGGACCCGCGGCGTTCGCCGAGGCATCCGTCGCCCTCTCGGCACGCCTGGCCGCAGCATCCGCCCCCTCTCGCCCCCCGGCCGGCCACCCGACCGCACCCCGGTAGACTGGCACTGCCCCGCCGGCCCCTTCCTCTTGGAGTGTGCGTGACCACCGCCCCTGCACCTGCCCGCAAGCACGTCCCCGACTCCGTCTCGAACGCGATCGCGACGCCCGAGAAGGAGCAGCCCTACGCGGCGCTCGGACTCAAGCCCGACGAGTACGCGAAGATCCGCGAGATCCTCGGACGCCGCCCTACCTCGGGCGAGCTGGCGATGTACTCGGTCATGTGGTCGGAGCACTGCTCGTACAAGAGCAGCAAGAACTACCTGCGCCGCTTCGGCCAGAAGGTCTCCGACGAGATGAAGGAACGCCTCATGGTGGGCATGGGCCAGAACGCGGGCGTCATCGACGTCGGCGAGGGCTGGGCCGTCACCTTCAAGGCCGAGAGCCACAACCACCCGAGCTTCATCGAGCCCTTCCAGGGTGCGGCGACCGGCGTCGGCGGCATCGTGCGCGACATCATCTCGATGGGCGCCCGCCCGGTCGCGGTCATGGACGCCCTGCGCTTCGGTGCGATCGACCACCCCGACACCGCCCGCGTCGTGCACGGAGTGACCAGCGGCATCAGCTTCTACGGCAACTGCCTCGGCCTGCCGAACATCGGCGGCGAGACGGTCTTCGACTCGGTCTACCAGGCCAACCCGCTCGTCAACGCGCTCGCGGTGGGCGTGCTCCGCCACGAGGACCTCAAGCTCGCCAACGCGACCGGAGTCGGCAACAAGGTCGTGCTGTTCGGCGCCCGCACGGGTGGCGACGGCATCGGCGGTGCGAGCATCCTCGCCTCCGACACGTTCGCCGACGGCGGCCCGACCAAGCGCCCCGCGGTGCAGGTCGGCGACCCCTTCGCCGAGAAGGTGCTCATCGAGTGCTGCCTCGAGCTCTACCGCGACGAGCTCGTCGAGGCGATCCAGGACCTCGGCGCCGCGGGCATCTCGTGCGCGACCAGTGAGCTCGCCGCCAACGGCAACAGCGGCATGAAGGTGTCGCTCGACAACGTGCTGCTGCGCGACCCCTCGCTGACCGCCGAAGAGATCCTCATGTCGGAGTCGCAGGAGCGCATGATGGCGATCGTGGCGCCCGAGAAGCTCGACGCGTTCCTCGCCGTGGTGAACAAGTGGGAGGTCGAGACCTCCGTGCTCGGCGAGGTCACCGGCGACGGACGCCTCGTCATCGACTGGCAGGGCGAGCGCATCGTCGACGTCGACCCCTCGACGGTCGCGGTCGACGGCCCGGTCTACGACCGCCCGGTCGCCTACCCGACGTGGATCGACGCGCTGCAGGCGGATGCCGCCGAGCTGCTGCCCCGCGCGAACGACGCCGACACCCTGCGCGAGCAGTTCCTCGCGCTGGTGGGCTCGCCGAACCTGGCCGACACGAGCTGGATCACCAACCAGTACGACTACTACGTGCTCGGCAACACGGCCCTGAGCTTCCCCGACGACGCCGGCATGATCCGCGTCGACGAGGAGTCGGGTCTCGGATTCTCGATCTCCACCGACGCCAACGGCCGCTACTGCCAGCTCGACCCCTACGCGGGTGCACAGCTGGCCCTGGCCGAGGCGTACCGCAACGTCGCCGTCACCGGCGCCGTGCCCACCGCGATCACCGACTGCCTCAACTTCGGTTCTCCCGAGAACCCCGAGGTCATGTGGCAGTTCGGCCAGACGGTCGACGGCCTCGCCGACGGATGCTTCGAACTGGGCACCCCGGTCACCGGCGGCAACGTCTCGTTCTACAACCAGACCGGCGACGTGCCGATCCACCCGACCCCGCTCGTGGGCGTGCTCGGCATCATCGACGACGTCTCGCGTCGCATCCCCTCGGGATGGCAGGACGAGGGCCAGAACATCTACCTGCTCGGCACCACCTCGACCGAGCTCTCGGGTTCGGCGTGGGCCGAGGTCGTGCACCAGCACCTCGGCGGACTCCCCCCGAAGGTCGACCTCGCGGGCGAGAAGCGCCTCGCGGGCCTGCTCGCCGCCGCTCGCGACGAGTGGCTGATCTCGTCGGCGCACGACGTCTCCGAGGGCGGCCTCGGCCAGGCCCTCGCCGAGGGGGTCATGCGCTTCGGCGTCGGCGCCCGCGTGTGGCTCACCGAGATCATCGACCGCGACGGTGTGGATGCGGCATCCGCCCTGTTCTCCGAGTCGACCGGTCGCGTCATCGTGACCGTGCCGCGCGAGGACGACGTGAAGTTCCGCGGACTCTGCGAGGGACGCGGCTACCCGGTCATGCGCATCGGCGTGACCGACAGCGAGCCGCAGCTCGAGGTGCAGGACGTCTTCACGATCCCCGTCGCCGAGCTGCGCGAGCGCTCGGCCGCCACGCTGCCGTCGTACTTCGGTCCGACCGTCACCGAACAGGTTTCCTGATGAGCGACCTCAGCCGGCGCGAGCCGAACGAGCCGGCCCGGCGCGAGAGCGCCCGTCCCGAGCTCAGCGAGGACTACGGCGACCTCGGCGAGCGCCGCAATCGGCGCATCCGGGTGATCGCGTGGACGGTCATCATCGCGCTGATCCTCGGTGGTGGCGGCGCGACGCTGTTCACCCTGCTCCCCGGTTTCTGAGGCATCCGCTTTCCGGGCTTGCGACGCTTCGACAAGCTCAGCGACCCAGGGCGGTCGGCTCAGCGACCCAGGGCGGTCGGCTCAGCGACCCAGCGTTGAAACTGGGTCCCTGAGCCTGTCGAAGGGCCCGACCCCGCGCACCGCAACGCAGGAGATCTCGCCTTCTGCAGGATCGAATACCGCGGATGCTCCTGCGATACGCGAGATCTCCTGCCGTTCTGCGTAGGGGACGCTTCGACAAGCTCAGCGACCCAGCGTCTTGGCTCAGCAACCCAGCGTCTTGGCTCAGCGCCCCAGCGTCTTAGCTCAGCGGCCCAGGGGGGAAACCCGGTCCCTGAGCGAGCGCAGCGAGACGAAGGGCGCTCAGCGCGCGAACAGGAACCGCGCCAACCGCACGACGCCCTCGGAGTCGCGCTTCTCGCGGCCGAGCGACTCGACGATGATGGCGCCGAGGATCGCGCGGCCGATCTGCGCGACGGGGGCATCCTCGGCCAGCTGGCCGTCGCGGATGCCGGCGCGCAGCCGCGAGCCGAGATGCTCCTCGACGCCCAGACTCTCGCCGAGGTGCTGGCCGACTCCGGCATCCTCGGTCGCCGCCGCGACCAGCGACCGCAGCAGCGCGCCGCCCTGGGGTTCGTCGAGGATCGCGAGCACGCTGCGCAACCACGCCTCGACGTCGGCGGAGAGGTCGCCCGTGTACGGCACGACGAAGTCGACGGGGATGAGCCGCCCCTCGGCGAGGCACTCCCCGATCAGGGCTCCGCGCGACGGCCACCACCGGTAGATGGTCTGCTTGCCGACGCCGGCCTCTTTCGCGATGCCCTCGATCGTCAGCCGGTCGTAGCCCTGATTGTGGAACAGGCGGGCGGTGGCGTCGAGGATCGCCTCGCGCGCGGCGGTGCTGCGCACGGGTCCGCTTCGATGCTCGTTCACCATCCATTCAGGATAGCCACAGATCTCTAGACGAGACGTGCCGTATGCTCAACGAGTCTGAAGGAGATCGTCTTGGCTTCACTGCTTTTCCGTCTGGGTTCTTTCGCTGCGCGCAAGGCGTGGACGGTGGTCATCTCGTGGGTCGTGATCCTCGGCCTCGGGGTCGGCGCGTTCCTCACGCTCGGCGGCACGCTCAGCAACAGCTTCGACATCCCCGGCACCGCCTCGGGCGAGGTCATCGACGAGCTCGCCGACAAGCTGCCCGACACCGCCGGAGGCACGGGCACCGTGGTCTACCAGACCGAGAACGGCGAGCCCTTCACCGACGAGCAGAAGAAGGAGATCTCGGCGCTCGCGGCGAGCGCCGAAGACCTCGACGGCGTCGCCCGGGTCATCGACCCCTTCGACGCCCAGCAGCAGCAGGCCGACCAGGAGCAGGAGCTCGCCGACGGCGCCGCACAGATCGCCGACGGCCGCACGCAGCTGGATGCCGGTCAGGCCCAGCTCGACAGCGGACGCACCCAGCTCGAAGACGGCATCGCGCAGATCGACGCCGGCATCGCCCAGGCCCAGGCGGCCGGAGCCCCGGCACAGCAGATCACCGTGCTCGAGGGGCAGAAGGCCGCGCTCACCTCTCAGCTCGCCGCCCTCGACGCCCAGCAGCAGACGATCGACCAGAACCGCGACGACCTCGACGCCAACGCCGAGCAGCTCGACCTCGGCACCACCCTCCTCGATCTCACGGACGGCATCGGCGTCGTCTCGGATGACGGCTCGACCGCCATCGTCAACGTCTCGTTCGTCGACCCGCGCCTCGAGCTCTCCGAAGAGGTCAAGCAGGAAACGATCTCGCACTTCGACGACACCGCCGTCGAGGGCACCACGGTCGACTTCGGCACCGACATCGCCCAGGGCGTTCCCGAGATCTTCGGCATCGGCGAGGCGATCGGACTCGCCTTCGCGGCGGTCGTGCTCATCGTCATGCTCGGCTCGCTGATCGGCGCCGCACTCCCCATCATCACCGCGATCGTCGGCGTGGGCGTCGGCGTGACCTCGTCGCTGGCCTTCTCGGGCGTCGTCGACATGGCATCCGTCACCCCCGTGCTGGGGGTGATGCTCGGGCTCGCGGTCGGCATCGACTACTCGCTCTTCATCGTCAACCGCCACCGCAAGCAGCTGCTCGCCGGATCCCCCGTGCGCGAGTCGATCGGGCTCGCCACCGGAACCTCGGGCACCGCGGTCGTCTTCGCCGGCGCGACCGTGATCGTCGCGCTGCTCGCCCTCAACGTCACTGGTGTGCCGTTCCTCGGCCTCATGGGCACCGTCGGCGCCGTGTGCGTCGCGGTCGCCGTACTCGTCGCGATCACCCTCGCCCCCGCGATCCTCGGCCTCATCGGCGACCGTCTGCTCGGCAAGAAGGCCCGCGCGACCGTCGGCGAGCCGCACGCCACCGGCAAGCCCGTGAAGCGCATGTCGACGCTGCGCGCCGTCGTCACCGTGCTCGTCAGCATCGTGGGCCTGCTCATCATCGCCATCCCCTCGATGTCGATGCGCCTCGGCCTGCCCGACGGCGGCAGCGAGCCCAGCGACTCCACCAGCTACCGCGCCTTCCACGCCGTGAACGAGCAGTTCGGCGAGGGAGCCAACGGCCCGCTCCTCGTCACGGCCACCCTCGACGAGGCGGTCAGTGACGACGACCTGCTCGCCACGCAGGTGGAGGTCGCGCAGAAGCTCGCCGATCAGGACGACGTGGTCGCCGTCGCGCCCGTCGCGACCTCCGACGACAACACGCTCCTCGCCTTCCAGGTGCTGCCGGCCGAAGGCCCCAACAGCTCCTCGACGGAACAGCTCGTGCAGAGTATCCGTTCGCTGCCCGAACTCGACGGCGGCATCACGCTCGGCGTCGCCGGTCAGGCGGCCGTCAACATCGACATCTCCGAGGCACTCGCCGGAGTCCTGCCGCTGTACCTCGTGGTCGTCGTCGGACTCTCGCTGCTGATCATGATCGTCGTGTTCCGCTCGCTGCTCGTGCCGGTCATCGCCACCGGAGGCTTCGTGCTGTCGCTCTTCGCGACGTACGGCCTGATCGTGGCGGTGTTCCAGTTCGGCTGGGGCGCCGACATCATCGGGCTGCACAGCACCGGACCGATCCTCAGCTTCCTGCCGGTGATCCTCGTCGGCATCCTGTTCGGACTCGCGATGGACTACCAGCTCTTCCTCGCCTCCGGCATGCGCGAGGCCTACGTGCACGGGGCGTCGGCGCGGGATGCCGTGGCGCAGGGCTTCCGCGCCGGCCGCTCGGTCGTGATCGCCGCCGCCCTCATCATGGTGTCGGTGTTCGGCGGGTTCATCTTCTCGGAGTCGACGATCATCCGGTCGATCGGCTTCGGCCTCGCGTTCGGTGTGCTGCTCGACGCGTTCGTCGTGCGGATGCTGCTCATGCCCGCGCTCATGCACCTGCTCGGGAAATCGGCCTGGTGGCTGCCGCGCTGGCTCGACCGCCTGTTGCCCAATGTCGACATGGAGGGTGCCGCGCTCGAGCGCGACCACCCCGCCGTGCACACCGACAGCATCCCGACGGTCGAGACGCCCGAGCCGAAGACGCGCGCCGAGCGCAAGCGGCGGCAGGGCTGAGCCCAAGCGGCAGGGCCGAGCGCAAGCGGCAGGGCTGAGCCCTTCGTCTCGCTCCGCTCGCTCAGGAACCGAGTAACCCGATTCCTGAGCGAGGAGCGCAGCGACGAGACGATGGGCCGCACAGTAGGGTGGCCGCATGGAGGAGGACGACGGTCGGTTGCGCGCGCTGCTCACGGCCATGCGTGCGCAGGCGGATGCCCGTGTCCGGGCGACCGCGGCGATCCTCACCGATCTCACCCACGACCGCGAGGGCTCGAACGACGACGACGAGCACGACCCCGAGGGGGTCACGCTGTCGTCGGAGTGGTCGCGGCTGACCGGGCTCGCGGAGGCCGCGGCATCCGAACTCCAGCAGGTCGACGACGCGCTCGCCCGCATGGATGCCGGCACCTACGGCGTGTGCCTGAACTGCGGCCGACCGATCCCGGCCGCCCGGCTCGAGGTGCGTCCGTTCGCGGAGTACTGCGTCGCCTGCGCCGAGAAGCTCGGGCACTGACAACTCCGGCGCGCGGGGCTAGCATTCCGAGCATGCCCATCGCACTCGAGAACGTCGGCATCGCGGTGCGCGACATCGACGCCACCATCGCCTTCTTCACCGACCTCGGCCTGGAGGTCGTCGGCCGCGACACCGTCAGCGGCGACTGGGCCGACACGGCGGTGGGGCTCGACGGCAACCACGCGCGCATCGCGATGCTGCAGACGCCCGACGGTCACGGCCGTCTCGAGCTGTTCGAGTACATCCATCCCGATGCGATCGAGACCGAGCCGACCCTCCCGAACGAGATCGGCATGCACCGGGTCGCCTTCTCGGTCGACGACATCGACGCATCCCTCGAGATCGCCGCCCGTCACGGCTGCCACCCGCTGCGCGGGGTCGCGAACTACCAGGACGTCTATCGCCTCGCCTACGTGCGCGGCCCGAGCGGCATCATCGTGATGCTCGCGCAGGACCTCACTCGCGGCTGATCCCGAGCGAGAGCAGCGCGTCAGTCGCGGCGGGAGGCCAGGCGGATGCCGTCCCACAGCCGCGAGAGACGCTCGACCATGTCGACCTCGGGGTCGAGGAGCCACTGCACCTGGAGCCCGTCGGCGGCGGCGAGCACGATGTCGACCGCGATCTTCGGGTCGAGCGTCGCACCGAGCTCCCCGGACTTCTGGGCGCGGTCGATCACGCCCGTGAGCACGCCGCGCGCCCACGCGTAGCGTTCGACGAAGTACTCGTGTGCGGGATGCCCCACCATCGTGGCCTCCGCCGAGAACTCGACGAAGAGCCTCACGAGACCGGGGACCGAGACGTTGTGCTCGATGATCGACAGGAACCCGGCGAACGTGGGGTCGGGGTCCATGAACTCGCCGAGGTCGCGCTCGTCGCGGGCCCGCAGAACCTCCATGTAGAGCTCTTCGCGCGAGCCGAAGTAGTGCATGAGCCCGGGCTGGGTCAGACCGACCCGCGCGGCGATCTCTCGATTCGACGCCTTGCGATAACCGACCTCCGCCACCACGTCGAGCGCGACCTGCAGGATCTCCTCCCGCTTCGCCACACCCTTCGCGTACCTTCCCCGCGCCACCATGCGCACATTCTAGGTTCGAATGCCACCGGGAAACCGATTTCCTGCGCCTGCCGTCATCGAAGAGGGCGCCTCACGACCTCTCGGCCACGACCGCGGCCAGCACGGCGACCGTCGCGGTCATCTGCTCGGGCGGTACCGGGAGCTCGCCGGTGTCGAGCATGCGCACGAAGGCCTCGACGCCGGGACGCACGTAGTCGGACCCGACGACGATCTCACGGCTCTCCGTCCCGCCGCTGCCGACGGCGGTCACGCGGAACGGCACCGACACCTCACCCTCCGGGCGCACGAAATCGAGCGTCACCCCCACCCCGCCGACGGCGTATCGGGCGCGCACGCGCCCCGGGGAGTGCTCCACCTCGACCTCTTCGGGCGCCCCGGGAACCAGGCGCTGGGCGAGATCGGCGAGATGGATGCCGTAGAAGAAGAGGCCGCCGTAGGGTCCGTCGGGATCGGCCGGACCGGTGATGGTGAGACTCTGCACCTCCCCGATCGACGGGAGCGCGGCGGCGACGGCATCCGTGTCGGGCAGCCAGCGCAGCGTCGACGACGACGTGACGGGCGTCGACCCGGCGGCGGCGAGGATCGCGTCGGCATCGGCGACCGAGAGCGCGAGCGGCTTGTCGATCCACACCGGCACGCCCGCCTCGAGGAAGGGCACGGCGAGCGAGCGATGCGTCGACCCGTCGCGAGTGGCCACGATCAGGGCGTCGACCTCGCCGATCAGGTCGGTGGATGCCGTCACGATGCGCTCGATGCCGCCGAGCTCGGCCAGCCGCTCCGTGCGGTCGGCGACACCGGCGACGAGGGCCGTGATCCGGGCATCCTCGACGCCGTCGACGTTGAGCGCGCGCACGATCCCATCGACGTGGGTGTTCTCGATGCCGACGATGCCGATGCGGTGCGCTGCCATGCCTCCATCCTCTCGAAGACGGGCCTCGGCGGTGTCGCCGCACGCCAGTAGGCTGGGCACATCATGCAACCGTTGCTGGACTTCGCGGGCGACTACTGGTGGCTCATCTTCCCGATCATGGGCATGGCCGGAGGCGCTGCGAAGGCGTGGGAGCGTTCGGCCAAGCGCCGCCATGAGCGCCGGATCGAGACCCTCCGCATGAAGGCGCAGCTCAAGACCGCGCAGATCGAGGCGCGAGCACTGAGCCAGAAACCGCGGGGCCAGCGCACGACGGTCGTCGACACCACGGCATCCCCCGTTCCGAACGATCTGCTCGCGCGCCTGCTCGCCGAGCACGACGAGATAACCGCGCGCTGGCTCGACTACGAGCTCGACGTCGCGAAGCTCATCGCCTTCCCCGCCATGAGCGATGGGCGCCAGCCGCTCACGGCCGCGTTCCTGCGCGCGAAGCGCACCGCCGACGCACTGCGTCCGGCGTCGGCCGAGGCCAAGGTCACCGAGCAGCAGGTGTCGGAGTACCTCGACGCGGTGGGTGCGTACGCCGTCGCGTTCGAGATCGCCGAGAAGGATGCCCGGCGTCTGCGCGATTCGACCTTCACCGACGCCGAGCGGAAGCGCCTCGATCGCGCGCAGCAGCTGCTCAAGGTCGCGGTCGACGAGTCGGCCACGCAGGCCGAGCGCAACGTCGCCTACAAGCGCGTGCGCGAAGAGCTCGACGGTCTCATCCTGCTGTCGGACGACGCCGTGCAGGTGCTCGAGAAGCAGGTCGCGCGAGAGATCGCGGCTCCCGCCGCACCTGCCTCTGCGCCGAGTGCGGCGTCGACCCCGGAGACGGCTTCCACCCCCGAGCCCGAGCGGATGCCGCTGCGGCGCACCGACGAGCAGTCGTGAAGGCCGAGAACCTCACCGGCCCGATCTGCGTGCACGCCGAGGCGCCCGTCTGGTCGACATCGTGGGGCGGCATCCGCTGGGTCGACGGCGACGCCGCCGACCTCGTGACGCTGCGCGACGACGGCATCCATCGCCTGCACCTCGATGACACGTATGCGGCGTTCGTGCGCCCGCGCGTTGGCGGCGGATTCGTCGCCCTCGGTGCGCGCTCGCTGCACCTCACGGATTCGCCAGACGGACCGGCGCGCGTCGCCGCGACCTTCGACCTCGGCGATGCGCGCTTCAACGACGGCACGGTCGACCCGCTCGGGCGGCTGCTCGCCGGGTCGATGGCTCTCGGCGATGCCGGAGCCGTGGGGCGGATGCTGCGGATCGGCGGCGACCTCGCCTCCACCACGGTGCTGTCGAGCGTGACCGTCTCGAACGGCGTGGCCTTCGCCCCGGGTGGATCCCGGGCCTACTACGTCGACACTGTCACGCAGCGGGTCGACGTGTTCGATGTGGCTGAGGGGGAGCTGCGTGGACGGCGCGGATTCGCGACGATCCCCGAGGAGCAGGGGTCGCCCGACGGGTTGACCGTCGCCGCCGACGGATCGGTGTGGGTCGCGCTCTGGGGCGGTTCGGCGGTGCACGGCTACGCGCCCGACGGTTCCCTGATCGCTCGGATCGAGTTGCCCGTCCCCCAGGTCAGTGCCTGCACGTTCGGCGGCGACGACCTCGGCACGCTCTTCATCACGACCTCGGCGCAGGGGCTCGGAGCAGACCACGGCACCGAGGCGGGCTCACTCTTCGCCGTCCAGCCCGGCGTGAGCGGTATGCCCGTGGCGGCGTTCGCCGGCTGACGGCTCTCTCGGGACCGGGTTTCTCGGGGCGAGACGCTTCGACGGGCTCAGCGCCCCAGTCAGAAGCTGGCTCAGCGACTCAGTCAGAAGCTGGGTTCCTGAGCCTGTCGAAGGGCCCCTGACCCAGCGACATCGTCGTTGTGCGCGGCATCCGCTCGGCACCCGTTCGGGAGGAGAACTCGCCCAAGGGAGGAGAAAAACAGCGGATTCCTCCGCCCAACGCGGAGATCTCCTCCCGAACGGGCACGGCGACCCGGGGGTCGCGTGAGGAACTGGGCCGAGGCTCAGCCGGCGTACGCCGGGTTCACGATCGGCACCGATTCCCCGGCGAGGAAGCGGATCACGTTCTCGGCGGCGTGCACGGGCAGGTCGGCGAGCGCCTCGGGCGAGAACCACGCCGCGTGCGGGCTGAGCAGCACCTGATCGAGGTCGCGCAACGGGGAGCCGTCGGCCAGCGGCTCACCGTCGAAGACGTCGAGCGCGGCCGCGCCCAAGTGCCCGGAGCGCAGCGCATCGGCCAGCGCTCGCTCGTCGATGAGCGGTCCGCGACACGTGTTCACGACCACGGCTCCGGGCTTCATCGTCGCGATCGACTCGGCGTCGATCAGGTGCCGGGTCGCCTCGGTGAGCGGCACGTGCAGGGTGAGGATGTCGGCCTGCGCCACGGCATCCGGGATCTCGACGGGCTCGCACCCGGCCGAGCGGATGCCGTCGGCGGACGCGTACGGGTCGGCGACGAGCACCCGGAAACCGAGCGCCCGGCATCCGCGGGCCACGATCGATCCGATGCGGCCGAAGCCGAGCACCGACAGCGTGGTCGTCGACGGACGCACGGCGAGGGGCCGGGCGTCCACCGCCTTCCAGGTGCCGGCGCGCACCGCGCGGTCGTAGGCCGGCAGCCCGCGCGCCTGGGTCATGATCATCGCGATGGTGTGCGCGGCGACCTCCTCGATGCAGTAGCTCGGGGTGTTCGCGACCGCGATGCCGCGAGCGGTGGCTGCTTCGACGTCGATCATGTCGTACCCGATGCCGACGCGGCTGATGATGCGCAGGTTCGGCATCCGATCGAGTACCTCGGCCGTGATCGGGGCCCATTGCACGACGAGCCCTGTGGCATCCGCCCCGAGAGTTGCGAGGTCGTCGGATGCCGGGGACGCTGCCCGTTCGGCATGGAGCCCGGCGGATCGGAGCGTGTCTTCGATGACGGTTCCGGGGAGGTCGCAGTCGCTGACGAGAATGAACGGCGTTGTCATGAGTGCGATGCTATAGCATCTAGCACTTAGTCCTCCGCGTCGTACAGGCTCAGCACTTAGTCCTCCGCGTCGTACAGGCTCAGCACGTGGTCGGCGGCGAAGGCGCTGAGCTGCTCGGCCACCCCGCGGATATCGTCGCGCGCGTAGTGCGTGCGCTCCCAACTCGCGTACAGCGCGCACTGCATCGGGATGCCGCGGTGGTGCAGCGGCTTCGACACCAACCCGAAGCGCGGCGGCTCGACGACCACGCAGGGCCCGTGGCCGGCGGCCGACCGGGCCTGGATGATCGGGGCATCCGCGCCGAAGCTCGCCATCTCGACCGACCAGGCCTCGCTCTCGGCCGCGCGCTGGATCTGCGTCCACGCCGCCGATCCGGTGCCCGAGGTGAGGAAGGGGCCGGCCAGCAGATCCTCCAGCTCCAGGCGGTCCCCGGCGGCGAGCGCATGCGACGCCGGCAGCTGGCAGTAGAGGGGCAGGTTCATGATGCGGATGCTGCTGAGCCGCGAGTCCGGCGGACTCGTCGTCACCGCGAGATCCGCCCCGGAGCGCAGCCGGTCGTAGGTCTCGACCGGCGTCGCGACGACGACGTCGGAGATGGGTCCGCCGCCCGCGATGAACGGCGCGAGCACGAGCACGCTCGTCATCTCGGGGGCTGCGGCGACGAACGAGCGCTCCTTGAGAACGATGCCGCTCATCACCTCGCGCGCTCTCCGGCCCCGGCGCACGAGGTCGCGCGCCATCGGTTCGAGACGGTCGCCCGCGTAGGTCGCGACCATGCCCTGCGGCATCCGTCGGAACAGGGATGCTCCCACCTGGCGCTCGAGCGAGGCGATCTGCCGCGATACCGTCGGTTGCGTCCTGATCAGGCGTTCTGCCGCGAGACTGACCGACCCGGTGTCGAGCACCGCGACGAATGCCTCGAGTTCGCGTTCCCCGTACATACGTAAACCGTATACCTCACCCCGTTTTCCTCATTGGACGAGCATGGGGTGATCACCGCAGGATGGGCAGAACCCGAACTTCCCCCTCCTTCCCCGAGACAGAGAGCCCTCCCGATGGCTGCTTCCCGCACTGATATCAGTTCTGCCCGGCAACGACGCTCGATGGTGGGTGCCTTCGTCGGCACCGCGATCGAGTGGTACGACTTCTACATCTTCGGCACGGCCGCCGCCCTCGTCTTCGGCCGCGTCTTCTACCCCGACGTCGCACCCGGCGCCGCGCTGCTCGCCTCGTTCGCCACCTTCTGGGTCGGCTTCCTGATGCGCCCGGTCGGCGGACTCGTCTTCGGCCACTTCGGCGACAAGTTCGGGCGCAAGAACGTGCTCGTGCTCACGCTCATCCTGATGGGCACCGCCACCACGCTGATCGGCCTCCTGCCCACCTACGCCCAGATCGGCATCCTCGCGCCGATCCTGCTCGTCGTGCTGCGCGGCCTGCAGGGCTTCGCGGTCGGCGGCGAGTGGGGCGGCGCCGTGCTGCTGTCGACCGAGAACGCCACGGCCAAGAAGAAGGGCCTCGCCGGAGCCTGGGTGCAGCAGGGCTCGCCCGCCGGATCCATCCTCGCGACCGTGATGTTCCTCATCGTGGGCCTGCTGCCCGACGAGCAGTTCATCACCTGGGGCTGGCGCATCCCGTTCCTCGTGTCGGCGATCCTCGTGATCGTGGGCCTCGTCATCCGCGTGAAGGTCGAGGAGTCGCCCGACTTCGAGGCGGCGAAGCAGTCGAACGAGGTCGTGAGCGCCCCGGTGCTCGTGGCGATCCGCACCGCACCGCTGCTGATCGGGCTCGGCGTGCTCGCGTCGGTCATGGGCATCTCGAACGCCTACTTCTCGAACACGTTCCTGCTCGCCTGGACCACTGGATCCCTGGGCATCGAGCGGCAGCTCATGCTCAACATCCTGCTCGGCATGGCGATCCTGCAGTTCATCTGGCAGCCGATCGCCGCCAAGATCGCCGAGAGGTTCGGCATCGCCCGGGTGATGCTCGCGGGCCTCATCCTCAGCGTCGTGCTCACGGTGCCGTACTTCCTCGCCATCCAGGCCGCCTCCCCCCTGTGGATCACGGTCACCCTCTACGCCACGATCATCGGCAGCACCGCCTACTACGCGCTGCTCGCGACGCTGCTCGCCTCGGCGTTCCCGGCCCGCATCCGCTACTCCGGCGTCTCGCTGGCCTACCAACTGTGCGCGACCGTCTTCGGCGGGTCGACCCCGCTGGTGGCCCAGTGGATCCTCAACTCGACCGGCGGCAGCGTGTGGGGTGTGGCCGTGTTCTACGCGGTGATGATCCTCATCACGATCGCCGGTGTCTGGGGACTCCAGCGACGCATCGCCCGATCGGTCGAGGCCGAGACCGCGGCCACGGCCACGGCATCCGTGGCCTGACGGCAGCCCCGGCCCGACCGGCATCCGTCCCGCCGGCCGAGCGACCACCCGAGCGACCCCCGAGAACCGAGAGAGACCATGCGCGTCGACACCATCTTCACCCACGCCCGCATCCGCACGCTCGACGCCGACCGCCCCGCGGCGCACAGCATCGGCGTGCTGGGAGGCCGCATCGTCGGCTTCGACGACGACCTGCACGGAGTCGATGCGGACCGGGTGGTCGACCTCGGCGGTCAGCCCGTGCTGCCCGGGTTCCACGACGCGCACCACCACCTCTCGCTCACGGGCTTCCGTCTCGCGTCGCTGAACCTGCGCCCCGGCGCGGTGAACTCGCTCGACGAGCTGTACGAGGCGGTGCGCGTGCACGCCGAGGGGCTGGCGCCGGATGCCTGGGTGCGGGGTTCCGGCTACGACCAGAACTTCCTCGAGGCGCATCCGACGGCCGAGGGGCTCGACCGGGTCGCGGGCGGGCGGCCCGTGATCCTCGAGCACGTCTCGGGGCACATGATGGTCGCGAACACGAAGGCTTTCGAGCTCGCGGGGTACACCGGACGCGAGGGGTTCCCCGAGATCGCGGGCGGCGGCATCCCCCGCGACGCCGCCGGCCGGCCGCAGGGCCTGCTGCAGGAGTCGGCGATGGCCCCGATCTTCGCGCTCGTGCGGCCGATGAGCCTCGACGAGGTGCAGCGCAACCTGGGGCTCGCGAGCGATCAGGCCCTGAGCTACGGACTCACCTCGGTCACCGAGCCGGGGATCGGCGAGATCCGGATGGTGGGCAACAGTCCGCTCGACTACCACGCCTACCAGTCGGCGGTCGAGCAGCGGCAGCTGCGGGTGCGCACCACCCTCATGCCGTACATCACGGTGCTGCACCCCTTCACCGACCTTCCCGACAAGGACGTGCTCGGCCTCGACCTCGGCATCCGCACCGGTCTCGGCGACGACATGCTGCGCGTCGGACCGGTGAAGATCGTCGCCGACGGGTCGTTCATCGGACGCTCGGCCGCCATGCACGCCTGCTTCCACGGCGAGGCCGACAACTTCGGCGTGCTGCTGCACGAGCCCGGGGCGCTGCGCGACTACATCGTCGGGGCGCACCGGGCCGGGTGGACGGTCGCGACCCACGCGATCGGCGACCGGGCGATCACGCACGTGCTCGACGCGATCGAGCACGCGCAGAGCATCGCTCCGCGCCCCGACGTACGGCACCGCATCGAGCACTTCGCCCTCGCGAGCGACGACGACATCGCCCGCGCTGCGCGGCTGGGTGTCATCCCCGTGCCGCAGGGCGTGTTCGTGTCGGACTTCGGCGACGGCATGGCCGCGGCGGTCGCCGCCGACCGGCGAGACGACATCTACCGCGTGAAGTCGCTGGCGGATGCCGGCATCGTGCTGAACGGTTCGACCGATTCGCCCATCTCCGACGCCAACCCTATCGTGTCGATCCGCGATATGGTGCTGCGGCGCACGAGCGGCGGCGAGGTGCTGGGCGAGCGCGAGCGCGTGACGGTCGACGAGGCCGTTCGCGCCTACACGTACGGGTCGGCGTACGCGGTCGGCCAGGAGCACGCGACCGGCACCCTGAAGATCGGGATGCTGGCCGACTTCATCGCCCTCAGCGACGACCTGTACGAGATCGAGCCCGAGCGCATCGCGGACCAGTACGTGACGACGACGGTGGTCGGCGGCGAGGTCGTCTTCGAGCGCTGAGCGCGCGGCATCCGTCCAGCGGGGCATCCGCCGGGCGCGGCATGCGTCCAGGTGCATCGATCGCTGCCACACGTCGGTTCTGCGCGCTCAGAACCGACGTTTCGCGCCGATCAGTGCGAACCGCACGTGCGGATGCCGGGACGGACGTCCGGGAGATCTCAGCCGACGAGCGGCCCGCCGCTCTTCCAGTAGCCGAGGAACGACACCCGCTCCTTCGGGATGCCGAGCTCGGCGGTGAGGTAGCGCCGGATCGAGGTCGTCGTCCCCGACTCGCCGGCGATCCAGGCGTAGAACCCCGCATCGTCACGCGCCTCCTCGCCGTGCGCCGCACCCCAGGTGCGCACCGCCTGCTCGACGCGGGGGTCGCCGCCCTCGCGCAGCACACGCTGCACCCGGATGCCCTCGGGCACCTCGGCGGAGACCAGGTCGTCGGCCGGGTCGGCGCACTCGAGGATCACCTCGCCGACAGCATCCGACTCCAGAGTCGCGAGGATGCCGCGCACGGCCGGGAACGCCGTCTCGTCGGCGACGAGCAGGAACCGGCGCGCGTCGCCCGGATGCCAGTGCAGACCGTATCCCGTCCAGCCCATCCGGGCGTCAGGCCCGTTCACCACGAGGTGATCACCCGGCTGCGCCGTTGACGCCCAGGCTGACGCCGGCCCGGCGGGCTCGTGCAGGAAGAAGTCGATGTCGATCTCCCCCACCTCGGCGCGGATCGCGGCGGGCGTGTACGTGCGCAGGACGTTGCGCTCGTCTCCCGGGAGTTCACGCCAGCGCGCGTACCAGTCAGAGGGGTGCGGGGTGGGCTCCTCGAGGAGTCCGGTGTCGGCGAAGCTGCCGTCCGGCAAGGGCAGCACCACTTTGATCCGCTGGTCCATGCCCCAGGCGGCGAAGTTCCGCAGGCTCTCACCGGCCAGCGTCAGGCGGACGAAGTGCGGGCTGAGCATCCGTCGTGCGCTCACCCGCACGGGGAACGCGCTGTACGCCCACGGCCGCTCCGCGGGCACGACGGGTGGCCGCTCGACCGTCACGACCGGCCTCCGATCGGCGCCGTCCCGCGCAGGGGCACCACAAGGGGCCCGCCGGTGACCGGATCGGGGATCACGACGTTCGCGAGGCCGAAGACCTCGCGCACCCGTTGGCTCGTGATGACCTCATCCGGCGGCCCCTCGGCGAGGATGCGCCCGTCGCGCATCGCGATGATGTGACTCGCATAACGCGCCGCATGATTGAGGTCGTGCAGCACCGCGACGAGCGTGCGCCCTTCGGCGTTGAGTTGCGCGAACAGCTCCATCAGCTCGACCTGATGCGCCACGTCGAGGAAGGTGGTGGGCTCGTCGAGCAGGAGCAGGTCGGTCTCCTGCGCGAGCACCATCGCGACCCAGACGCGCTGACGCTGGCCGCCGGAGAGCGCATCGACCGGACGATCGGCGAGATCGACGGTTCCCGTCGCCTCCAGCGCCCGCGCGACCGCGTGCTCATCGGCATCCGACCACTGACGCACGAGACTCTGGTGTGGATAGCGGCCACGCGCCACCAGATCTGCGACCGTGATGCCGTCGGGCGCCACGGCGCTCTGGGGCAGTAGGCCGAGTCGCCGAGCGACCTCCTTCGCCGGGAACGCGCTGATCGTGCGCCCGTCGAGCACGACGCGTCCGCTCGTCGGCGCTAACAGGCGGGACAAACCGCGCAGCAGCGTGGACTTGCCGCACGCGTTCGGCCCGATGATCACCGTGAACCCGCCGGTCGGCACGGCTACGGAGAGCTCGCGCACGATCTCGGTGCGGTCGTACGAGAGGGTGATCTCCTCGGCCGCCAGTCGAGGGACGGGCGAGAAACCGAGCGGATCGTCGAACGGGGGCGGGGTCTCAAGCACGGCGGCGGATCTCCAGGATGATCATCAGAACGAGGTACGCGCCGCCGACCGAGACGGTGACGACCCCGACGGGCAGAGGTGTGGGCAGCATGTGCTGCGCGACCAGGTCGGCTCCGAGCAGCAGCAAGCCGCCGAACAGCGCAGAGAGCATGAGCGAGAGCTGGGGCGTGCGGGCGACGAGACGGGCGATCTGAGGGGCGGCGAGCGAGACGAACGCGACGGGTCCGGCGACCGTGGTCGCCGCGGCGACCAGCACCACGCCGACGAGCAGGGCGAGCGTGCGGATCACCGTCGGTCGCGCACCCGACGCCGCCGCCATGTCGTCGCCCAGACCGAGCTGTCGCAGCGACGGCACGAGCACGATCGCTGCGACGACGAACGGCAGCGCGCACAGCAGCGCGCCCAGGAGCGGGCCGGCGGTCACGCCGTTCAACGATCCGGTACCCCAGGCCGACGCGAACATCGCGGTCTCGAGTTCGATCTGCAGCAGCATCCACGTGTTGAGCGAGGCGAGGATCGCCGAGACGCCGATGCCGACGACGATCAACCGGAAGCCCTGCACACCGCCGCGCGCTGCGAGGAGCCAGATCACGAGCGCCGTCGCGAGTCCTCCGACGAGAGCGCCGGCCGTCAATTGCGGCCACCCGCTCGAGACGAAGACCAGAGTGAGCAGCATTCCGGTGAAGGCGCCATTCGAGAGGCCGAGGATGTCGGGGCTGGCCAGTGGATTGCGCGTCACCGTCTGGAACAGCGCGCCCGCGATGCCGAGGAGCGCCCCGATCGTGATCGCGGCGACGGCTCGGGCCAGCCGCCAATCGATCACGACCGTACGGTCCATGGCATCGCCGCCTCCGAAGAGCGTGCGGACGACATCCTGCGGCGCTACGGGATAGGTGCCGAGGCCGAGCGCGATCACGCCGAGCACGCACAGGGCGACAACCGCGGCGATCCCCACGAAGATACTGCGCAGGCGCAGCGGCATCCGTACCGGTCCGATGCGCAGCAGGACGCGACGGTAGCCGACCGGGGTAGACCGGATCGTCGTCGACGGCCCGGTCACAGCGCGCTCGCTCGACGACGACGGGCGAGGAGGATGAGCACGGGCGCCCCGACGAAGGCCGCCACGATGCCGACCGGAACCTCGGCGGGCGCGATGATGACCCGACCGAGCACGTCCGCGAGCAACAGCACCACGGGGGCGAGCGCGGCTGAGAGCGGCAGGATCACCCGCTGGTCGACGCCGAACGTCCAACGGATCACATGCGGCACCATCAACCCCACGAACGCGATCGGGCCGGCGAGCGCGGTGGCCGCTCCGGCGAGGAGGGTGACGGCGACGATCACGCCGATGCGGATGCCGACGACGTTCGCGCCCTGCGCACGCGCGACGTTTTCACCGAGGCCGACGGCGTTCAGCCCCGGAGCGAGCACGACGGCGAGCACCAGACCGAGCAGCACGAAAGGCACGATGGGCACGATCACGTCGAAGCCACGGCCGAGCAACGAACCAGCGTTCCAGCTGCGCATCGAGTCGAAAGCGTCCGGGTCGCTGAGCGCGATGCCGGTCGTGATGCCCGACAGCACCGCGCCGAGTGCGACACCGGCGAGGGTGAGCCGGATCGGGTCGGCCGAACCGCGACCCGAAGACCCGACGAGGTACACGGCGACGGTGACCACGAGGGCTCCGAGGAAGGCGAGCCACACGAACTGCGATGCATCGCGTAGGCCGAGCAGACTCACCCCGAGTGCCACCGCCAGCGCTGCGCCGGCGTTCACACCGAGGATGCCGGGATCGGCGAGCGGATTGCGGGTGAAAGCCTGGATGAGCGCTCCCGCGACGCCGAGGGCGGCTCCGGCGACCAGCCCGGTGACCGTGCGGGGAACGCGGAGGTCGAGGACCACGTAGGCGGTCTCCGCCGTGCCGTCGCCACGCAGCGCCGCGGCCACGGCGTCGAGCGGGAGCGGGTTGGCGCCGACGGCGAGCGAGAGCAGCACGGCGCACACGAGCGCGGCCAGGAGGATCAGGATCCCCCCGACCGCGCGCGCACGACGGCGGGGGCGCCGCGTCGGCGGCGCCCCCGCGATGTTCATGGTGGAGGCGATGGTCACCGGGTCGTTTCGAGGAACGCCTCGATGTCGTCGAGCACCGACTGGGCGCCCTTCGGGCCCACGCCCGACACCCAGTAGCTGGTGTCGACCGGGGTCACCGAGGGGAAGGCATCCGCGTTCTGGGCGATCGCGGCGGGGATCTCCGACTCGTCATCGACGTCGGCGACGGTGACGAAGACGTGATCGGCGGTGGCCGACAGGATGTTCTCCGGCGAGATGTCGGCCTGCAGCCCATCGGCCCAGTCCTGATCCGGGATCGTGAATCCGACGCACTCGAGCAGGCTGCCCGAGAACGACACGGGGCCGTAGAGGCTCAGCGTCGTCTCGTCGCGGGGGCGGATCAGCTGCACGGTCTGGCCGTCGACCGCGTACTCGTCGGCCAGAGCCTCGCAGCGTTCGTCGACCGCGGTGAGCAGGTCGGAGACCTCGTCCTCGCGGCCCAGTGCCTCGCCGATGAGCAACGCGTTGTCGCGCCATGGGTCGGCCTGCGTCTCGATGAAGACCGTCGGAGCGATGGCCGACAGCTGCTCGTAGAGTTCGGAATGGCGGGCCTCGGTACCGAGGATCAGGTCGGGCTTCAGCGCGGCGATCGCCTCGAGGTCGGGCTCGGGAACGGTACCGACGGGTTCGACGCCGTCGGCCTCGAGGTAGGCGGGAGCGCCGGTGACGTTGCTGGCGACCGCGGCCCCGACCGGCTCGATGCCGACTGCTACGGCGGTGTCGAGCTCGAGCGGCTCGAGGGTCACGACACGCTGCGGGTCGTCGGGCACGGCCGTGGTGCCGCGGGCGTGGTCGACCTCGTGCGTTCCGCTGGTCTCGGGTGCGGCATCGCCCTCGGCGGGAGCGTCGGCGGCCGCGCATCCGGACAGCAGGAGGAGGGCGCAGGCCGAGGCGGCGAGGAGCGCGCCGGAGCGGCGACGGGCACGTGAGAGCATGACGAATCGTCTCTTTCTGAGGGAGTCGGGGGGTCGATCGGGCCGAACGAGGTTTGGCAAGGCAACCCTAACATCCGCGACAACGAGTGCCGAAGTCAGGGACCTGGGCGGTACTCGTTTCCGCGGCTCTCCCCGCAGTGCATCGATCGGTCACAGAAGTCGGTTCTCGGGGCTCAGAACCGACGTTTCGCACCGGTCAATGCGGTGTGGGGGCGGGTGCGGGCGGAAGGCCGGGGCGCGGGGTGCGCGTGGGGGCGGGGGTTGGTCGGACCGATGCTTTGCTATAGCGTTTAGTGATGGATACTCGCCGCGCACTCATCACCGGGGCCAGCTCCGGCATCGGGACGGCCGCCGCCCTCGAACTCGCCCGCGAGGGGCTCAACGTCTGGCTGACCTACACCGGGCGCGAGGCCGAGGCCGCTCGTGTCGCCGAGGACTGCCGCGCGGTCGGGGCGTCCGATGTGCGGGTCTCGCGACTCGACCTGCGCGACCCCGCCTCGATCGATGCATTGGTCGCGGAGATCACGGATGCCTGGGGCGAACTGCACGTGCTCGTGAACAACGGCGGCGTGTGCCCCTACACGCCCTACGACGAAATCGACATCGAGGAGTGGGACGGCGTGCTCGAGACGAACGTGCGCGGCACGTTCCTGTTGACGCGCGGGTCGCTACCGCTGCTGCGCGCCGCCGCGGGCGATCGCAGCGTCATCAACCTGTCGTCGATCGCCGGACAGGTGGGCGCCCTGCAGACCGGGCTGCACTACGCCGCGAGCAAGGGCGCGATCCTGGCATTGACCCGCAGCTTCGCCCGCCACCTGGCGCCGGAGGGGATTCGCGTCAACGCCGTCACCCCGGGGCCCGTGGCCAGTGCGATCACCGATCAGCTGCAGGGCGAGGGACGCGCGAAGCTCGAGGCATCGATCCCGCTCGGGGAGTTCGGACAGCCGGCCGACGTCGCCTGGATCATCGCCTCACTCGCCTCGCCGCGGGCGGGTTTCATCACCGGCGCCACGTACGACGTCAACGGAGGCGTTCGCATTGACTGACAGCATCCACTCCCGGTCCGCGGAGCAGACCGTGCAGGACCAGCTCGACGCGTTCAACGCGCACGACCTCGAGGCTTTCGTCGCGACATACGCCTCGGATGCCGTCATCACCGGCGTCACTCCGGAGCCGATCGTCGGCACCGCCGCGATCCGCGCCTTCTACGAGCCGCGGCTGCAGAACCCCGAGCTGTCGTGCGTGATCGAGCAGACCGTGCTCTTCGGCGACCGGTGGGTCGTCGCACAGGAGCAGGTCGTCAACGCGGGCACCGCGACCGAGACCATCGCCACCTTCGACGTCGTCGACGGGCTGATCTCGCGCGCCTCGATGCTCAAGGCGTAGCCCTTCGGCTCAGCTGTCGAAGCGCTCGCGCAGCGCGGGGTCGACGGCGACGTCGCCGAAGGATGCCGTCCACGCCCCGTCGACCGCGATCGACTGCCCCGAGAGGTACGGCGCCGCGTCCGACAGCAGGAACGCGGTGACCGCTGCGACCTCCTCGGCTCGCGCGATGCGCCCCATGGGCGGCCCCTCGGACAGTGCCCGCTCGGCGGCTATCGGGTCGACGGATGCCGCGATCTGCGCCTCGAGGTGCGGAGTGCGCACCCCGCCCGGTGCGACCGTGTTCGCACGGATGCCGAGTGCGCCGTAGGTCACCGCCACACTGCGGCTGAGCGCATCGATGCCGCCCTTCGTGAACTCGTAGGCGGCGTGGTCGACGAACGACGCCCGCCCATGGATCGAGCCGATGTTCACGATCGCCCCGGCGATGCCCTGATCCACGAAGGCCGAGACGGCGGCGGAACACCCCCAGAGGTAGCCGAAGCCGTTGATGTCGAGGATCTCGCGGACCACGCGTTCGTCGAGCTCGTGCAGCGGTGTGCGCTTCGTGATCCCCGCGTTGTTCACCCACCCGGCCAGCGGCGCGAGACCGCGGGCGACCGAGGCGGCCCGCTCGTGCGCCGCGCGATCCGACGCATCGCCGAGCACCACCTCGGCCACCACGCCGGCCTCGACCGTGCCCGATCCGGGCGAGCGCTCGAGCCCGACCACGACCCAGCCGTCGGCCGTCAGCCGCTCGGCGACCGCGCGGCCGATGCCCTTTCCGCTCCCGGTCACCACGACACTGCGCATGGCGTCAGTCATCACCCTCTCCTCCCGAGAACGCGCCGAGATCGAAGACCCCCGGATCGAGGGTGAACCCGAGGCCCGCGGCATCCGTCGGCCTGACCGTGCCGTCGAACACCGGTCCTCCGACGATGAACGACGGCGCCGGGTCGTAAGGGTTCGTGCCGCGCGCGAAGGTCTCGACGCCGATGCCGAGATGCGCCGTGACCTCGGGATACACGTGGCCCGACACCGGAACGCCACGATCCGACGCCCAGGCGATGACTTCGCGGGCCGGCGTCACTCCTCCGACCGCCACCACGTCGAGGCGCAGCACGTCGACGGCCTCGGCCTCGACCAGTGCGCGCAGCACGGCGGGGTCGGTCACCTCGTCGCCGACGGACACGCGCAGCCCGCTCTCGCGGCGGATGCGCGCGCACCCCGCGGCGTCCTCCGGGAGCAGCGGGTCCTCGAGCCACGCGAGGCGCGGGTCTCCCCACTGCGCGATTTCGGCCAGCGCCTCGTCGGCATCGCGCCAGCCGAAGCCGACGTCGACGACGAGACCGGTCCCCGACGGCAGATCATCGCCGAGCAGGGCCAACAGTTCGCGCATGTATGCCGGATCGGGCATACGCGAGATCTTCACCTGCGACCACGCGTCCGCCTGAGCGAGCACCTCGTCGGCGACCTCTCGGGGCGCACGCGCTGCCGAGGGGTAGGCGGCCACGAGCATCGCGTCGCGCGGTGCGTCCCCCGTGCCGAGCATCCGCCACAGGGGCATCTTCGCCCGCCGCGCGGCGACATCCCACAGCGCGATGTCGACCAGTCCGATGGCTCGGCGCACGAGGCCGACCCGCCCGACGATCGCGCTGCCGCGCAGCATCCGGTCCCATGTCGCGGCCGGGTCGTCGGCATCCGCTCCGATCGCGTGCCCCGCCACGAGCCGCTCGACGATCTCGGCCATCGGCGCCTCGCGCGACAGGCAGTAGGCGACGCCCGAGAAACCATCGGCGTCGGATGCCCGCACCGCGCTGTACTCGCGCCGGGTCACCGTCATCGCCCCGAGGTGCAGGGGCGCCGGAAGGGGCAGCACGGCCGTCGCCGTCTCGATGCGCGCGATGCCGGTCATGCGGGCTTCTTCGCGAGCGGCACGCCGTAGTCGATGAGGAATCCGCCGTCGACGTACAGCGTCTGCCCGTTCATGTAACGCGATTCGTCGGACACGAGGAAGCTCACGGCCGCCGCGATCTCGCTCGCCTCGGCCAACCGCCGGGCCGGGATGCGCGACAGGATCGTGTCGAGGCTGAGCGTGCCCGCCTCGACGCCCTGGCGGAACACCCCGGTGTCGACGTAACCCGGGGCGACCGCGTTGACCCGCACGCCGCGCGCGGCCCACTCGGCGCCGGCGGTCGCGGTGAGACCGATCACGGCGGCCTTGGTCGTGGCGTACGGCGCGCGTCCGGCCGAGCCGCGCGACGAGATCGACGAGATGTTCACGATGCGCCCGTCCCCGCGCTCGAGCATCCGCCGTCCGGCCGCCTGCAGCGCCGAGAAGACGCCGTGCAGGTTCACGTCGACCACCGCCTGCCATTCGCTCCACGTGAGGTCTTCGATCCCGCGATGCCTCTGGATCCCGGCGTTGTTCACGAGCACTTCGATGGGCCCGAGCTCGGCTTCGATGTCGCCGAACACGCGATCGACGCCGTCGTGATCGGTGACGTCGAGCTCGCGCCAGAGGATGCCGGCCGGGTTCTCACCGGCGGTGAGTCCCGGCACGCGATCGGCGGCGACGACGAGGTAGCCGTCGGCCGCGAGACGCTGGCCGATCTCCCAGCCGATGCCGGCGGAACCTCCGGTGACGATGGCGACGAGACGGGTCATTTCTCTCCTGGGGTCGTGGTCGCCAGAAGCGCGGCGACGAGGTCGGCGGCGTGCTCCTCGAGAAGCTCGAGAGCGCCGGGGGCGAGCGGGGTCTGCCAGGCCTGGTAGGCGCCGCGGTCGTAGGCGTCGCGCGTGGGGAGGTACACGAAGCCGGGTCCGTTCGTGAGGTTCATCACGACGATCGGGTTCTCGGGGAACCTCGCGCGCAGGGTCGTCTGCAACCGCGAGTACGCCTCGCCCGGGTGTCCGACGATCACCGCATCGCCGAGACGCCACGCCCACACGGGGTGCGCGACGGTCGGACCGTCGATGTACCCCTCGCGCAGATTGCGCGCGCGCCCGAGGCGCTCCTCGCGGGAGCGCGGATCGATGTCGGCCCACTCGCGCGCCAGATCGTCGAGCGTCGGCAGGTCGCGCAGGGGGAGGGAGACGGATGCCGTGACGCCGGCCGAGCGCCCTTCGTCTCGTCGCTCCGCTCCTCGCTCAGGGACCCGTTTGCGCCCCGCCCACACCGCCAGCGGCGCACCCGACTCGACGATGCGATCGAGCGTGAGTTCCTCGCCGGGAACCGGCAGCGCGTCCACCGCCGCGAGCACGGCGTGCCCGAGCGAGCGGCCGTGACGATCGGCCACCGTCACATCTCCCGTGTACTGCTCGCGCGGGGCGAGTTCGCCCGACGCGCCCTGCACGAACAGGCACGGGGCACCGGTCGCCGCCTCCACGACCTCGCGCATCGCGCCCACGTAGTCGGGCGACACCGCGCGACTCTGCCACGCGAGCGTCGTCGGGTGGCAGGCGTAGTTCACGAGCGTGGCGCGCACGCGACCTGCGACGCTCACCCGACCGATCACGACGGTGTCGTCGGCGACGGCATCCGGGTGGAAACCCACGAGCGCACGCCCGTCGAGATCGAGTTCGCGGTCGGCGGCGAGGGTGCAGTGTCCGGTCGTCCATTCGATCAGGCCGGCCTCGGCGGTGCTCAGCGCCTCGCGTCCGGCCGCGATGCCCGCGGCGGCGAGCGCATCGAGGTACCCGGGGATGAACTCGCCGCCGGGCAGATGCGCGTCGGCGGCGCAGAGCACGGCGCCCGCGTGGGTGTGCGAGAGCGAGAGCATGAGCTGGTCGGGAGCGAGCCCGAGGCCCGCGAGGATCGACCCGCGCACCCCCTGCTCGTCGGCGACCCGCCGCCACCAGGTGCCGTCGACCGCGAGCAGAACACGCGGACGGTCGTCGTCGCCGATCATCGCGAGGGCCGTCAGCTCGAACGGCCGATGCGCGCCCTCGGAGCGCTCCCAGTCGGCGGGCCCCCAGTTCTTGGCGCGGATGCCGGTGGGTGGCGTGATGTCTCGGCGCGCCACCCCGACCTGCAGCGCGCTGCGCGGAATGCGGATGCTGTCGCCCAGAGCGGTGTTCATCGTGGGTGCTCCCGACGTTCGGCCGCCTCATCGACCGATGCCATAGCATCGGTGCGAGCGTGCGATCTCGGAACCCCGAGCTCCGCCGATCGCCGCCCGTTCGGAAGGACTCCCCCGATGCGCACCGTGTCAGACCAGAACATCGCCGAGCAGGTCGCCGACGAGCTGCGCGCCGCGATCCACTCCGGCGAGCTCGCCCCCGGCGAGCGCCTGGTCGAGCGCAAGCTCGCCGATCGCCTCGGCGTCAGCCACATCCCGGTGCGTGAAGCCCTCACGCGGCTCGCCGAGGAGCGGCTCATCGTGCGCGAACCCCGCCGGGGTGCACGGGTCGCGGAGTTGACGGCATCCGATCTCGACGACATCTCGAGCCTGCGCATCGTGCTCGAGCAGTTCATGGCGATCCGGGTGCAGGAGCGGTGGAACGCGGATGCCGCGGCGCGCCTCGAGACGATCGTCTCCGCGATGGGCGCCGCCGCCCCCGGCGACGTCGACGAGGTGCTGCGGCAGGACCGGCTGTTCCACGAGACGCTCGCGGATCTGGCGGAGCACCGCTTCCTCGACGAGGTCAGCGCGCAGCTGCGCGGACGCATCGCCGGGTTCATCCGCGCCGCGAACGCCGCCCTCGACGTCGACGAGCAGGAGGAGCACGTGCGCAGCCACCAGGAGATCGTCGACGCGCTCGCGAGCGGCGACCCCGACCGCGTGCGGGCCGTCGTCGCCGGGCACATCACCCGAGCGGTCGAACGCATCACCCCGACGACAGGAGCAGACGCATGACCGCCAGAACGATCGTCCTCACCGGAGCATCCGACGGCATCGGCGCGGCCGCGGCCCGCCAGCTCGCCGCGACCGATCACCGGCTGATCCTCGTGGGGCGCTCGCCCGAGAAGACGAAGGCCGTGGCCGACGACACCGGCGCCGAGTACTTCTTCGCCGACTTCGCCCGCCTCGACGACGTGCGCGAGCTGGCCGCGAAGCTGACGGATGCCGTGGGCGCCGACGGCATCCACGTGCTGGCGAACAACGCCGGCGGCATCTTCGGCGACCGCACGCCCACGGTCGACGGTTTCGAGAAGACCATCCAGGTCAACCACCTCGCGCCGTTCCTGCTGACGAACCTGCTGATGCCGACGCTGCTGGCGTCGAAGGCGGCGGTGATCAACACGTCGAGCGTCGGGCACCGGCTCTTCGGGCACATCGACGTCGACGACCTCGACAACTCGAAGAAGTTCAGCGCCAACAAGGCCTACGGCGACGCGAAGCTCGCGAACGTGCTCTTCACGAAGAGCCTGCACACGAAGTTCCACCCCGACGGCCTGAGCTCGGTGGCCTTCCACCCCGGCACCGTGCAGACGAACTTCGCCTCGGACTCGTCGAGCCTGATGCGGCTCGTCTACCGGAGTTTCCTCGGCAGGCTGCTGCTCACGAGCACAGATGAGGGCGGCGCGATCCTGCGCTGGTTCATCGAGGGCACGCCCGATGAGACGTGGTTCTCGGGGGCGTACTACGACGAGCGCACGCTGTCGTCGAAGACCAACCCGCAGGTCGACGACCCCGCCCTCGCCGAGGCCCTCTGGCAGCGCAGCGCCGAGCTCGTCGGGGTGTAGGGGATCCGGCGACTTCGATACCCTTCGGGAATGCCTCTCGCACTCGTCACCGGAGCCGCACGGTCGAACAGCATCGCCGCGGGAATCGTGCCCCGTCTGCGCGCCGACGGCTGGACCGTCGTGACCAGCGACCTCGACAGCGGCGACCACCCCGCCGACCTCTCCGACCCGGCCGCGCCCGAAGCCCTGATCGACCGTGTGCGTCGCGACCACGGCGAGCTCTCGGCCCTGGTCCTGAGCCATGCCCACGACGTGGAGTCGGGCATCCTCGACACGACCGCGGAGAGCTTCGACCGGCACGTCGCGGTCAATGCGCGCGCGAGTCTGCTGCTCATCGCCGCCTTCGCGCGTCAGGTCGGGCCCGACGGCGGTGCGATCGTGGCCTTCACCAGCGACCACACCACCGGCAACCTCCCCTACGGGGCGTCGAAGGGCGCACTCGACCGCATCGTGATCTCGGCGGCGCGCGAGCTCGGCCCGCAGGGCATATCGGCGAACGTCGTCAACCCGGGGCCGATCGACACCGGATGGATGGACGACGAGATCCGCGATGCGCTGACCCCGATGCATCCGCTCGGCCGTGCGGGCACGCCGCGAGACATCGCCGGCATCACCGCCTTCCTGCTCTCGCCCGAGGGTCGTTGGATCTCCGGCCAGCTCCTGCACACCGACGGCGGCTTCTCGGCCCGCTACTGACGCGGATGCCGCGCGGCGGGGCCCTTCGACAAGCTCAGGGACCCAGGTCTGCGCGCGGCGGGGCCCTTCGACGAGCTCAGGGACCCAGTCGCAAGAAACTGGGTCGCTGAGCCTGTCGAAGCGCCCCCCACGCATGAGCACCTCAGACCGTGACGTTCGCGGTGTCGACGACGCGGTCGCCCGCGGCGGGGAAGGCCGTGCGCGTCACGCCGGACTCGACGTTGGCGGTGTGCACGAGCGTCGACGACGACCCGAAAGCCCCGTCGCCGAGTTCGATCGCGCCGCCCTCGAAGCGGTTGCCGACCGCACGGTAGTGCGTGGCGCCGGTGGTGATCGACACGTGCGTCGCCGCCCCCTCGGCGCGGAACGTGCTGTCGGACAGCGCCACGTGCAGCTCGCCCGCTCCGGTGCGCGCCAGGCCCGTGCCGCCGACGTTCACGACGTCCGACCCCGCGACCTCGATGGTCTGGCGCTCCCCCCGCGCCGCCGCCACACGGGCGTTGCGCAGGGTCGAGCCCTCGAACCGCAGCCGCTCCGACTGCGACACGATCGGTGCGGCGTCGTCCGCTCCCACGAGCGTCGACCCCCGGAAAGTCACGGCACCCGGGCCCGTGATCTTCAGTCCGCCCACCCCGCTGAGCACCGTGTCGACGAAGGTGACCGGGGTGGTGACGGCCGCACTCGTCAGCTCGCCGCCGGCCGCGACGAAGGTGACGTGCGAGCCCTCGATGATGTTCGGCCGCGACGAGGCATCCGACTGCTGGGTGATGATGAGCGTGTCGGATGCCGTGCACCCGCGCAGCTGCGCACCGTCGGCGTTGATCCACAGCATGCCGGAGCCTGCGAGCGACGGCTTGCCGATGACCTGCACGTCTTCGAGCGTGAGGTCGGTGATGCGCACGCGGGCGACGAACCACGAGCACACGTGCTTGCGCACCGTGATGCGCTTGGCCGCCGAGCCCCACGCCGCGCCGGAGTTCGCGAAGGTCATGAGCCCCGAGTTGCCGGTGTAGGTGAGGTCGTGCTCGTACTGCCCGTGGGTGACGAACGGACCCTGGTCGTCACCGTCGCCGTGGCAGTTCTCGACGAGGCAGTAGGCGCTCGCGGTGAAGTCGTTGAGGTGGCGCGCGTTGGCCGTGTGGCAGTTCGCGACGTAGCCGTAGAGGCAGTAGATCTGCTGCGTCAGGTACCCGGCACCGCCCCAGGTCACCGAGGTGGGGTTCTTGAGCGTGCAGCTCACCGTCGAGTAATAGGTGTTCCAGCGGCGCTGGATCAGCGGCCAGAAGGTTCCGGTTCCGTCGATGTGGTCGACGTCGCAGCGCACCGCGTACTCGAAGGCGAGGGGGTGCGATCCGGTGTACTCGTCGGTCCCGGTGCCGAGGAACTTCAGGTTCGAGACCGTCACGTCCTGCACGGGCAGCACGTGACGCCAGGTCATCGTGCGGTCGGCGGCGAGCGGCCAGCCGTTCTTGTAGTTGATGCGGATGTGCGTGCCGTCGACGATCTGCGTCACCTGCACCAGTCTCTGCAGCTCGCGCTCCCAGCGGCCGGCGAGCGCGTTTACCTCGGCCGCGTACCAGTCGCCGACCGTGAAGAACGACGAATCGGCGACCGGGAAGACGTCGCCGAGGTCGGGCACGACCTCGTTCAGGCGCGCCTCCTGCGCCGCACCCGTCACCTCGCCCTGGAAGAACATCACGGCGGCGAACGGGTCGTCCTTGCCGGCGTTCTCGATGCCCACGGTCGTCATCAGGTGGTTGCCGAAATCGAACGCGATGCCCGAGCGGCGGAAGATGTGCCGACGCACGAAGTTGAGGTCGCTGTGCGCCTCGACGCGGTGGATGCTCGGATCGTTCACCATCGCATCGAGCGCATCATCGGCGTTCACGCTCGCGTCCATGATCCCGAACGTGCGGAAGTCGACGACGCCGTGATGCACGAGCACCCACGCGCCTTCCTTCCGCGCGGCGATGACGGTGCCGCCGTTCACGGCCGGGGCGTCCTTCTTCACGAAGCGGTAGAGGCCGTGGCCACCGTCGCCCGGCGCCCCGTAACCGCTCGTGCGTACGAGGTCGCCGTTCTTGCCCTTGAGCGAGGGCAGGTCGGTCGCGAGACCGGCGTTGCCGACGTCCTTCGAGCCCGAAGAGCTCATCGGCGCCACCGGGCCGGCGGCCTGCGCGGGTGTCTGCACCGCGACCGCCGCCACACCGCCGAGGGCGGCGGCGCCGAATCCGGCGAGCAGCATGCGCCTGCTGCGCAGCGCGGCGGTCGAGGTGGTGCTGTCGGTGTCGTGCGTGATCGTCATGTCGTACCTCCTTGCGGCAGCGTGGCCGCGGTCGGGCGTGCGGCCTCGCGGTCGTCACGCAACATCCGGTTCAGTCCCCAGAGCCCCCAGAGGTCTTCGGGTTCATGCCATCGACGCCAAGTGCGCGCGATCGACGGCATGGGCGAGCGGTCGGCCCGAAGAGAAGCGATCGAGCTCGTCGGCCACGATGCGGCCCTGGCGCAGCCGACCCTCGGTCGTGCCGGCCGCCCGGTGCGGCGTGAGCAGCGCGCCGGTCAGCGTGCGCAGCGGATGCTCCGCATCGAGGGGCTCCTCGTCGAACACGTCGATCGCGGCGCTGAGGCGCCCCGCTCGCACTTCGTCGACGAGCGCCTCCTCATCGACGAGCCAGGAGCGCGCGGTGTTCACGAGACCGGCGCCGTCGGGCATCAGCGCCAGTTCGCGGCGTCCGATGAGATGGTGCGTCTCGGGCAGCGTCGGCGCGTGCACGGCGACGATCCGCGCCCGCTCGATGGCGTCGTCGAGCGTGACGAGTTCGGCACCCAGAGCGGATGCCGCGGCCCGATCGAGCGTCGGGTCGACGAGCAGCGGACGCGCGCCCAGCAGCCGGATGAGTTCGAGGTAGGCGCGACCCGTGCGCGATGCCCCGATCACCGCGATCGGGGCATCGAGGATCTCGTGCTGCGCCGGGACGCCCGCGTCCCAGCCGCCGCCCCGCAGCCCGTTGTGCATCTCGGGCACGCGATGCAGCAGCGCGAGCGTGAAGGCGAGCGACACCTCCGCGACCGATCGCGCCATGCCCGCCCCCGCCTGCGTGACGACGACGCCCCGGTCGAACAGCTCCGCGGTCGCGAACGCCTTGATCGAGGCGCCCGTGTGCGCGACGAGCTCGAGCCGCGGCATCCGGTCGAGCACGGCGGCGTCGAACGGATCGATGCCCCAGCTCGTGATCACGACGCGCACCTCGTCGAGCGGCGCATCCGTCAGCCGGTCCACCCGCACAAACGATCCCCCCAGCCGCCCGGCGACCCCCGCGAGGCGATCGGCATCGTCGGGCGAGAAGAACTCCGCGTACAGCGCCTCGGACACCACTGCGACCACGACGGGGAGGGCGCTCATCGCAACCAGTCCTCGCGGTGCGCGGCGATGAACGCGTCGTCGTTCAGCGCGGGGTAGGCCCGGCGTACGCGGGCGATCTCCTCGGCCTGCCCGGGGGAGAGGCCCTCGGCGGGGTCGAGGCACCAGGTGCCCTCGAGCAGACCCTGCTGTCGCAGCATCTCGTGCACTCCCGCGATCACGCCGTGGAAGTCGTTGCCCGGGTCGAACACCGCCTGGTTGAGGTCGACCATGTCGGAGGCGAGGAGGCTCAGCTCGCGATAGGCCGTGGCATCCCCCGCCATCGCACGGTGCGCCTTCTCGAGCAGCGCGACCGCGGCGCGCGTGCCGACGGCCCACTGGCCGAGCAGTCCGCCGACGAAGCGCAGCGTGCGCGGCCCGTCGGGCGACTCGACGTGGAACTCCGCGAGCAGGTCGGCGACGATCGCATCGTCGTTGCCGGTGTACAGCGCGATCTCGTCGGCACGACCGGATGCCGCGACCCCGCGCACCAGTTCGAGGGTGCGGTAGCGATCGAAGGGCGCCGCCTTCACGGCCACGACCGCGGGGATCGCCGCGAACTCGCGCCAGAAGTCGCGGTCGAGAACCGGTCCGCCGATCGCGGTCTGCAGGTAGAAGCCCACGAGCGGAAGCACCTCGCCGACGGCGCGGGCGCGGTCGAGCAGCGCGCGCTCGTCGGCACCCGCGACGCGCGGGCTGATGAGCACCGCGTCGTAGCCGAGCGAGCGTGCGAGCTCGGCTTCGGCGACCGCCTGCGCGGTGTCTCCGGCCACCCCCGCGATGCGCACGAGAGCGGGATCGGAGCGGGCATCCATCTCCTCGGCCGCGAGCGCGAGCACCGGCTCGAAGAGGGCGTGCTCGGGGTCGCGGATCTCGAACTGCGTGGTGTGCACGCCGACGGCGAGACCCCCGGCCCCGGCGTCGAGGTAGTAGCGCGACAGGGCACGCTGGCGACGCTCGTCGAGTGCGCGATCAGCGGTCAGTGCGAGCGGATGCGCGGGGATCACCGCGCCGCGGGCCAGAGTGGCCGCGGCTTCGGGACGCAGCGACGGCACGGTCGCGGTACGCGCGGCGGAGGTCGCCATCAGAACTTCCCGTCCCGCACGGCCCACTTGGTGGGCTTGGCGATCATGGGCAGGCCGCCGGCGATCCAGTCGGCCTGCATCGCGATGAGCGTCTCGGCCGACACCGACGGGTAGCCGAACAGCGCCATGCACCGACGCGCATCGCTGAGCAGCGCGGTCGGCTGGGGCTCGTCGACGAGGTCGACCTCGCGGTCGAACAGCGCTCCGAAGCGGCGGGCGATCGACTCGACGCTCAGCAGCTCGGGACCGGTGAGGTTGATCGTGAACGGGTCGGTGGAGGCGTGGTTCAGACTGCGCAGCACCACCTCGTTCGCGTACCCCTGCCAGATCACGTTGACGTTGGCGGTCGCGACCGACACCGGCTCACCCGCGTTCACCGCACTGCCGATGTCGGCGAGCACGCCGTAGCGCAGATCGACGGCGTAGTTGAGGCGGATGATCGCGACCTTCGTCCCGCGCTCCTGCGCACCGAACTCGAAGACCCGCTCGCGTCCGAGGCACGACTGCGCGTACTCGCCGATCGGTGCGGGAGCGAGCTCTTCCGATGCTCCGCCCGACGACGCCGGCACGAAGGGGTAGACGTTCCCGGTCGACAGCACCGAGATCGCGCTGTCGCGGTAGCGGCGGGCGACCCGGTCGGGCAGCGCCGCGTTGACCTCCCACGCCCACGAGGCGTTGGTCGCGGCCCCGAACTTCGCCCCCACCATGAACACCACGTTCGGGGCATCCGGCAGCGACGAGAAGTCGTCGTTCTCGATGAGATCGAACGGCACGACGCGCACACCGGCCCTCTCGAGGCGCGCACGGATCTCGGCGTCGCCGAACCGCGAGACGGCGTAGACCGCATCGGCCTCACGGCCCGCGGCATCCATCCCGCGACGGGCCAGCATCGCGAGGGTCGGGCCCATCTTTCCGCCGGCCCCGAGGATGACGAGGTCGCCCGAACCGCTCGCGAGGTCGTCGACGAGCGCGTCGCTCGGTGTCGCGAGGGCCTCCTCGAGATCGGCCTCGGAGGTGAAGTGGCGCTGAGGCATGTGGTGCTTTCCCTTCTTCTCAGCTGGTGTCTCTAGCCCTTGATGCCGGTGCCCGTGACGCCCTCCTGCACGTAGCGCTGAGCGATCAGGTACGCGAGGAAGATGGGCAGCAGCGCGACGACCGACCCCGCGAGCATCGTGCTCAACGGGACGTTCTGCTGCTGCAGCGACGAGATGCCGACGGTGAGGGTGAACATCGAGTTCGACTTGGCGATGATGAGCGGCCACAGGAAGTCGTTCCAGTGCCACAGGAACACGAAGATGCCGAGGGTCGCGAGGATCGGCTTGCACAGCGGCAGGACGATGCGCAGGAAGATGCGGAACTCGCCCGCTCCGTCGATCCGCGCGGCCTCGAACAGCTCGTCGGGCAGCCCCTGGATGAACTGGCGCATGAGGAACACGGCCTGCGCGTTCGCGAGCGTCGGCAGGATGAGGCCCCAGTAGGTGTCGATGCCGCCGAGGTTCGCCATCAGGATGAACGTCGGGATGAGGGTGACGTGGAACGGCACCATCACCATCGCGAGGAACGACCAGAACATCACCTCCTTGCCGCGGAAGCGCTTCTTGGCGAACGCGTACCCGGCGAGCGCCGACAGGAACAGCACGGCGACGACCGAGACGAGCGAGTAGACGAGCGTGTTGAACAGCCAGCCGAGGATGTTCTGCCCGCCCAGCACCTGCTCGTAGGACTCGAAGGAGATGTCGGTCCAGGGGATCAGCGATCCGGGAAGGTCGACCACCATGCCGGGCTTGAGGCTCAGCACGACCATCGCGTAGAAGGGGAAGAAGCTCAGGATGCCGGCGAGGCTCAGCCAGATCCACCGCACGACCACGCCCATGCGGGTGGGTTCGAGCGCGCGGAACGAGCGATGGCGGCGCGGGGCGGCCGGCTTCTGCGGCGGCGCCGAGACCGGCGTCTGCGTGGGCGGCTGGATCAGGGCGGTCATTTCTGCTTTCCGATCACGAGGCGCTGGATGAGGGCGACCACGAGGGTCATGACGAAGAGGGCGACACCGACCGCGGCCGCGTAGCCGTAGTCGAAGTACCGGAAGCCCTGGTCGTAGAGCAGGTAGACGAGCGAGTAGCTGGCGTTCGCCGGCCCACCCTGGGTCATCACGTAGATGACGTCGAAGACCTGGAAGGCGGCGGTCGTCTCGATCACCGCGAGGAAGAAGAACGTCGGGCGCAGGTACGGCAGCACGATGTAGCGGAAGCGTTTCCATGCCCCTGCCCCGTCGACCAGCGCCGCCTCCTCGAGCTCGCGAGGGACGTCCTGCAGGGCCGCGATGATGATCATCATCCCGTAGCCGAACCGCGACCAGACGCCCACGACGACGATCGCGGGGATGACGAGCACGGTGCTGCCGAGCCACGAGCCGCCGAGCCCGAGCGGAGCCATGAGCTGCGACCAAGGCCCGTTGCTCGAGAAGATCCAGACGAAGATGCTGCCCGCGAGCACGAGCGAGGTGATGACGGGGAGGAAGAAGATCGACCGGAAGAACCGCGCGCCGCGGAACGCGCGTCGCACCCCCAGCGCCATGATCGTCGAGAGCGCCAGAGAGATCGGCACGGCGAAGACGGTGTAGACGAGCGTCGTGCCCATCGCCCGCCAGAAGAGCGGATCGGCGACGAGTCGCTGGAAGTGGTCGAGACCCCGCCACGCGATCTCACCGGAGATGTCGTAGTCGAAGAAGCTCAGCGCGACGCCGGCGATGCTGGGGCCGAAGCGGAACGCGATGAAGAGCAGGAAGGCGGGGAGCACGAAGAGGAACGCCACCCGCGCCTCGCGCCGGGCGAGCAGGCGGGTCACCGTGCCCTGCGGCTTCTTCGGCATGGTTGCCGTCGTCATGAGAACCTCACGTCGGGTCGGGAAGGGACGGGGGTGCGCAGCGGATGCCGCGGCGCACCCCCGTGGTCACTACTTGATGAGCGGGGCCGCGGCGGTCGCGGCATCCTTCAGCGCGTCGGCCGGGGACTTCTGACCCAGCAGCGCCGCCTGGATCTCGGGGGCGAGCACGCCCATGAGCGCACGCGAGCTCTCGTTCAGCTCGCCCACCGTCGTGTCGGGCACGTACTTCTCGACCTCGCCGAGGAGCGGGTCGTCGGCGTAGAGCGGCTCGGTGGTGCTGAGCGCCGAGAAGTACCCGGCGGCGGTGAGGTAGGGCTCGACGACCTCGGCGCTGGTGGCGTACTCGGCGAACTTCGCCGCGGCATCCTGCGCCTTCGATCCCTTGAGCACCGAGAGCGAACCGACCGTGCCGTAGGCCACCGACTTCTCATCGGTGAGCGGAGCGAGCACCTTGACGTTCTCCTCGCCCCAGAACGGAGCGACCTCGGTCACGCCGTTGTTCCAGGTGCAGGCGACCTTGCCCTGAGCGATCGCGGTCTGCTCGAGCGCCACGTTGGTGGTGAGCGCCTCGGGGTCGAGGGCCCCCGCCTCGGCCAGATCGGTGATGAACGTGAGCGCCTCTTCGCCGGCCTTGCTGTCGAAGCCGACCTCGCCGTCGTCGTAGACCTGTCCCCCGGCCTGCCAGAGCAGCGGGTAGAAGGTGAGGTTGAGGGTGTTCTCCGCCGACGCCGGGTAGTTCAGCACGTACATGTCGGCCGCCGTGAACTCCGGCGCGATGTCGATGATGTCGTCCCAGGTCTCGGGGTACTCGGTCACGCCCGCGGCCTCGAAGGCGGCGGCGTTGCAGATGAGCGGCTGGGCGCTGGTCAGGATCGGCGCCCCGAGGATGTCGCCGTCGATCGTGACGGACTCCTTGACGTTGGGGAGCAGGTCGTCCTGCCGCTGCTCGCTGAGCAGGTCGTTGAGCGGGGCGATCGACGACTGGTACGCCGACAGCTGGTCGGGGATGAGGTAGACGACGTCCGGACCCTTGCCCGCGGCGATCGCCGTCTGCAGGGACTCGTCGCGGTTGGCCCACGGGAAGATCTCGTAGTTCACGTCGATGCCGTCGTTCTCGGCCTCGAAGGCCTCGATCGTCGAGTCCCAGAAGTCCTTGTGCACCGCCTCGTCGGCGATGACCGGGTAGAGCCAGACCGTGATGCTCTGGTCTCCTTCAGCGGTGCTTCCTCCGCCGGCCGAACATCCGGCCAACAGGGTGGCGGTCGCGACTCCCGCGACGACGCCGGTGATCTTGCTGACGCGCATGGTGCTCCTTTGCTTGAACCGTGCTGAGTACGGTTCATTATGACATCGGGATGGGATAATTCGTCAAGGACAAGTTCTCAGACGGTTGTTTCCGCCGTGTTTCCGGCTCGAGAACGTCCGAGCCTGATCTGAGAATCCGGTGTGCTAACTTGTTCGCACACCGACCACGTCGATGAAGAGAGGACCGCACATGGGCGTGTCAGGCCAGCTGTCGATCGTCGCGCGATCCGCGCTGCAGCTCCGCGATGGCGGGCCCTCGACGGTCAACGACCTCTCCCGGTCGCTCGAGATCTCGCGCACCTCGGTCGAGAACGCCGTGTCGGTGCTGAGCGATTCGGGGCTGATCGTCGACGCCCCCGTCGCGAGCGTCGGCGGAGCCGGCCGCCCCGCGCGGCACTACTCGTTCCACGCCGAGGCGGGCACCGTCGTCGGAGTCGACATCGGCGTCGCGAGCGTGCGCGTGCTCCTCTCCGACCTCGCCGGCCGCGTGATCGCCCAGCGCAGCTTCCCCGGGGTCGAAGCGCACCCCGACGGCGCCGCCAAGCTCGCGGCCGTGATCGACGACGTGCGGCAGACACTGGGCGGAGCATCCGTCGCCTCGTCCCGCGTGCGGGCCATCGGCGTCTCGCTCCCCGGTCTGGTCGACGACGCCGGCCGCGTGGTGCTCTCGGTCGTGATCCCCGAGTGGTCGGGGGCCGACATCGGTGCGCAGCTGCGTCAGGCGTTCGGCTGCCCCGTCTCGGTCGACAACGGCGTGCGACTCGCCGCGGTCGCCGAGCACCACCTCGGGGTGGCACAGCTCGTCGACGACGTCATCTACCTCTCGGTGGGTAACCGCATCTCGATGGGGCTCATCCTCGGCGGGCGCCCGCGGCGGGGCATCCACAACGCGGCCGGCGACATCGGCCGTCTCGCCTTCCGCGGCCTCAACACCGAGACCGGGCAGATCTCGTGGCGCACCGCCCCGACGGCCGCGGAGGTGTTCGCCGCCGCGCGGGCCGGGGACCGTGCCGCGCAGGACGAGCTGGACGCCTTCATCGAGGAACTCGCGCACGGCATCGCGACCCTCACGATGACCGTCGACCCCGCCATGATCGTGATCGGCGGCGGTCTGTCGGCGGCGCACGAGCAGCTGCTCGATCCACTGCGCCAGGCGCTCCCCCGGCATCTCGGACTGCCGTTCCAGGTGCCCCTCGCCGAAGCGCGCCTCGGCGGCGAGGCCGCGGCGCACGGCGCGGTCGTGCACGCCTTCCAGCGGCACGCCGCCGACATCTACGGCATCGACGACATGCCGGTGCCGCCCATCACCCCGCTGCCGCACGACACGGCATCGCCCACCCCCGAGGAGACGAAGTGAGCACCCTGAAGGTCGGACTCATCGGAGCCGGCGGCATCTCGCGCGTGCACGCCGACGCCTGGAGGGCGCTGGGCGCACAGGGCTACGTGACCTCGCTGGCGGGTGCCGAGGAGATCGCCGAGGAATACGGGTTCGAGCTCGTCGCCGATGTCGACGCGCTGATCGACCTGGTCGACCTCGTCGACATCGTGACTCCCAGCAGCACGCACGCCGACTTCGCGCTGCGCGCCATCGCCGCGGGCCGCGACGTCGTCTGCGAGAAGCCGCTGGCGGCGACGTCGATCGACGCCGCACGGGTGACGGATGCCGCGGCCGCCGCGGGTGTGCGCCTCTTCCCCGCGCACGTCGTGCGTTACATGGGCGAGTACGCGCAGATCAAGGCCGCCGTCGACGCGGGGCGCATCGGAACTCTCGCCGTGCAGCGGTTCAGCCGGGCCGGTGCCGCGCCGCAGTCGCCGTGGTTCTTCTCCGAGAGCGCGGGAGGCGGGTTGATCCGCGACCTCATGATCCACGACATCGACCAGGCCCTGTGGTTCGCGGGAGACGTGTCGCAGGTGTTCGCGGTGCAGAACCCGCCGACGATCGACGACCGCGTGCCCGCTCCCGTCACCTCGCACATCGTGCTGACGCACGCGAACGGGGTCATCAGCCACATCCACGGCAGTTGGGTCGCCCCGGGCATCCCGTTCCGTACGAGCGTCGAGGTCGCGGGCTCCGAAGGACGCCTGCGATACGACAGCGCCGAGGACCGCACGCTGCGCACGGATGCCGCAGCCCTCCCCGGTGCCACCGACTACCTGCCGCCGATGTCGCCGCAGGACAGCCCGTACTACGCCGAGATCGCCGATTTCGTGGCAGCGCTGCGCGAAGGGCGGGAGGCGCGGGTGACACCGGCCGACGGCATCCGCGCGGTCGCTGTCGCCGAGGCGGCGATCGCGTCGATCGCCGCCGGGACGCCCGTCTCCCCCGTTCCCTCGCCGACCGAGGAGGTCGTCCGATGACCACGCCCCTGCGGATCGCCGTGCTGTCGTTCGCGCATACGCACGCCCTCAGCTACGTGCACGCCCTGTCGGCGATGCCCGGCATCGAGCTGATCGCGACCGACCCCGACGGGGCATCGGCGCCGGATGACGCGCCGCGCGGGGCCGCACTGGCCGCCGAGCTCGGCGTCGCGTACGTCGAGACCTACGACGAGGCGTTCGCCTGGAAGCCGGATGCCGTCGTCGTCGCGGCCGAGAACTCCCGGCACCGGGCGCTGGTCGAGCGCGCCGCCGCCGAAGGAGTGCACGTGCTGTGCGAGAAGCCGCTCGCGACGACGGTCGAGGATGCCGTCGCGATGCGCACCGCCTGCGACGACGCCGGAGTGATCCTCATGGTCGCCTACCCCGTGCGCTTCGCGCCCGCCGTGCGCGACGCGATCGCCGAGCTGCGCAGCGGGCGCCTCGGCCGGGTGCTCGGTGTCACCGGCATCAACAACGGCAAGCTGCCGCAGGATCGCGCGTGGTTCACCGACCCGTCGCTGGCCGGCGGCGGGGCTCTCGTCGACCATGTCGTGCACTGCGCCGATCTGCTCGACGACCTCCTGGGTGAGCGCGCCGCGTCGGTGAGGGCCGTGTCGAACGGCATCCTGCACGGCCAGCGCGACCTCGCCGTCGAGACCGGAGGGCTCGTGACCCTGCAGTACCCGAGCGGCGTGATCGCCACGATCGACTGCTCGTGGAGCTGGCCGATGAGTTCGGCGACCTGGGGCGGACTCACCCTGCAGGTCGTCGCCGAGCGCGGCACCGTCACCGTCAGCCCGTTCGCGAAGGGTGTGGCCGGTCACGACGCCGCGGGCGAGACATGGGACCCGATCGGCGCCGACCTCGACGCCCTGCTGCTCGAGGAGTTCGTCGCGTCCGTGCGCGCCGGGCGTCAGCCGCAACCCGACGCCGGTGTCGGCATCCGCACCGTCGAGATCGTGAAGGCCGCCCAGGCCTCCGCCGCTCGCGCGGGCGAGGTCGTCACCCTATAGCCCGGCTGGCCCTTCGCTGAACTGGGTCTCTGAGCCTTGCCTGCGGCCCCCACCCCGCTCCGGGCGGAGATCATCGCGTTGGGCGGAAGCATCCGCCCGATTACTCCGCCCGACGCCGAGTTCTCCGCCCGAGACGTCGCCCCTCCCCCGCGCACAACGCAGGAGTTCTCCCGCAGCACAGGAGCGGATGCCGCACACACTCCTCCGTTGCGCGAGAACTCCTCCCGAGCGCGCGGGCGGGATGCTTCGGCAGGCTCAGCAACCCAGTTCTTAGACCCGCAGCGCCCCTGCGCTGAACTGGGTCCCTGAGCCTGTCGATGGGTCCCAGCACGCAGAATCCTGCCAGAGCCGAGGAGTATGCTCTCCCCTTGGGTCGAGTGACCCGATGAGTCCCGAAAGGCGGTGATGGCGATGTCCGACGATAGTAACGACGCCGCCCTCGCTGCGTCGCGACTCCCTGCGCTCGCGCGTTGAGCATCCGCTCCGCGTTCGCACGTCGATCTCCGCAGTCCCGGGTGGCGTCCTCCGCATCCTGACGAACCCGCGCACCCGACCCCGGTCGGTGTGCGCCTGCGAGAGAAGAAGCACTCCCATGGCCCTGATCGACAACGGCGTGTACGTCCACGGACGTCGCGTGGAGACCCCCCAGAACCTCGACGAGACCTACCGCATCCTCGACTCCGTCGGTGGCATCGCGTGGATCGGCCTCTACCGACCGAGCCCCGAAGAGGTCGCCTCGGTCGCGCGCGAGTTCGATCTGCATCCGCTCGCCGTCGAAGACGCGCTCTCGGGCCACCAGCGCTCCAAGGTCGAGCGCTACGGCGACACGCTCTTCGCTGTGCTGCGGCCGGCGCGCTACCGCGACGAGCAGGAGTCCGTCGAGTTCGGCGAGCTGCACCTGTTCGTCGGCCCCGACTTCGTGGTGACGATCCGCCATGCCGAGTCGCCCGACCTCGCGGCCGTGCGGCGGCGGATGGAGGCGCACCCCGAGCTGCTCGCGATGGGACCCGAAGCGGTGCTCTACGCGATCCTCGACGAGGTCGTCGACGAGTACGAGCCGATCGTCGCGGGGCTCGAGAACGACATCGACGAGATCGAGGACCAGCTCTTCGGCGACAGCGACGACGACGCGCTCTCCCGGCGCATCTACGAGCTCTCGCGCGAGGTCATCAACTTCCAGCGGGCGGTGCACCCCCTCACCGGCATGCTCGAGTGGCTGCGCCGAGGGTCCGACAAGTACCGCATCGACGAGGAGTTGCAGCGGTCGCTGCGCGACGTGCTCGACCACACGATCCGCGTGAACGAGCGGGTCGACTCGTTCCGCGCGATCCTCGAGAACGCGCTGCGCGTGCACTCCGCCCTCGTCGCCCGTCGTCAGACCGACACGAGCATCGCGCAGAACGACGAGATCAAGAAGATCTCCTCGTGGGCGGCGATCATCTTCGCCCCCACCCTCGTCGGCACCGTCTACGGCATGAACTTCGAGGTCATGCCCGAGCTGCACTGGGCGTTCGGCTACCCGCTCGCTCTCGGCGCAATGGCGGCGTTCGCGATCGGTCTCTTCGGGATCTTCAAGTACAAGCGCTGGCTCTGAGCGCGGCGGCGCGCGCCCCGGGAGGAGAACTCGGCTTCCGCAGGAGGCATCCGCTCTTTCGATCCTGCGGAGCGTGAGATCTCCTCCCGTTGCGTGGCCGCATGCACGACGTCGGATGCTGTGGATAGGGTCGGAGGCGTGTCCGACACCACCGCCCCCACCGCTGCATCCGATCTCGCCCGCCTCGCCGACCTGCTCGCGGGCGGCGACCCGCTGACCTGGGTGATCACCGGAGACTCGATCACCCACGGCCTCGTCTTCACGCAAGGCGGCCGCAGCTACGCCGAGCACCTGCACGAACTCGTTCGCGGTGAGCTCGAGCGGGTGCGCGACATCGTCGTGAACTCGGCGATCAGCGGGCACCGGATCGTCGACATCCTCGGAGACTTCGAGCGCCGGGTGTCGTCGTGGCGGCCCGACGTCGTGACGCTGATGATCGGCACGAACGACCTCTCGACCGGTGGACCGCAGCCGGTCATCTCGCCCGAGGAGTACGCCGCCTCGCTGCGCGAGTTCGTCGCACGGGTGCGGGCGCTGGGCGCGATCGCGGTGCTGCAGACCCCGCCGCCGATCGACGTCGCCAACGCTCCGGAGCGGGCCCGTGTCGCCGAATTCGCGGATGCCGTGCGGCAGGTCGCCGCGAGCGAAGACGTCATCCTCGTCGATCAGTACGCCCGGCTCATCGAGCTCGGCGCCGGCGGAATCCCGTGGGGGCTGATGGGCGACCCGTTCCACCCGAACGCGGCCGGGCACGCCGCCCTCGCGCTCGAGATCGCGACGGTGCTCGGCATCCGCCCGAAGCCGGAGCGCTCACGCACGCTGCCGCTGCTCGAGGCGCAGGTCGGCGCGGCGCGCATCTACAGCTGATTGGTCGCGCGGGCCGGCCCTTCGACAGGCTCAGGGACCCCGTGGGGCGGAAGAAACTGGGTCGCTGAGCCTGTCGAAGCGTCCCGCGGCAAGAACCTCAGGCGTCGTCGCGGCTGATGTGGTCGAGCAGCGCGTCGCCCGAGGCGAAGGAGATCGTCTCGACCCCGTCGTCTTCGGCGACCTCGACGCCGTCGACCTCGAGCTCCTCGTCGAGCTGCACGAGGATGCGCGAGTCGGGGAACTGCCGCGGGGCATCGAACGACACGAGCACGGCATCCGCGAAGACGACGACCGACGCAGCCTCCATGTCATCGCGCAGGTCGATGCGCTCGCTGACCTCGGACTCGCCGACCGCCTCCTCGATGTCGGACGCGGCCTCGTCGACGATGGCCCGCCAGCGCTTCTCAGTGATCGAGAGGATGCGCTCGACTCCCGCGACCAGCTCGTCGACGTCGGCCTCGGCATCCGCATCGCCGTCTTCGATCTCGGGGTCGATGTTGACGGTGACGTCGGTGCCGGCGGCCTCGAGGTGGGCGCGGCCGTGCACGATGCCGTCCTCGGCGACCGGTTCGTCGAGGTGGCCGCTCTCGATGACGGCGGCCAGGAGTTCGTCGAGTGCAGTGGTCATGTTCCCATCCTTGCCGACAACTCCCGTCTCCGGTCTGGCTATGATTAATTCATGTCGTCAAGTAACCCCGTTCCGGACAGCGCCGTTCCGGAAGCCACGCACCTGCGCAACGGAGGCGTGAGCCTCGTCGTCACGACCGACCTGTTCGGCGCCCCGACCATCGCGCACTGGGGTGCGCCGCTGACGGATGCCGACATCCCCGGCCTCCTCGCGACCGCCACCCCGGCCGTGATGAACAGCTCCCTCGACGTCGCCCGCTCGTTCTCGATCGCGCCCGGCCGCGCGCACGGATGGTCGGGCACCCCGGCGATCGAGGCGACCGCAGCGGATGCCGTGATCGACGGGTTCGCGCGGACGCGGACGGTGCAGACGGATGCCGCGAGCGCGAGCTTCGTGCTGGTGGATGCGCGCGCCACGGTCGAGGCGACGTTCACGTTCGTGCTCGACGACGCCGGCGTGCTGCACTCCTCCGTGGTCCTCGAGAACATCGGCGCCGAGCATCCGGTCGACGTCGGCGCCGTGCGCTCGCTGCTGCCGCTGCCCGCCCGCGCCGCCGAGGTCGTCGACTTCACGGGCCGCTGGACGAACGAGAAGGTGTCGCAGCGCGCCGCGATCCACGACGGCACCTGGCTGCGGTCGTCGCGTCGCGGACGCCCCGGCCACGACTCCTCGTTCCTGACCCTGACCGGCACCGAGGGCTTCCGCTTCCGCTCGGGCGAGGTCTGGGCCGCGCACCTCGCGTGGGGCGGCAACCAGGAGATGCTGGTCGAGCGTCTGCCCGAGGGCGCCGGAGCCCACCGCTCGGTGCTCGGCGGCGGCGAACTCGTCGATGCGGGCGAGGTGCGTCTGCAGCCCGGCGAGACGTACGGCTCGCCCGAGCTGCTCTCGACCTGGAGCGACGAGGGGATCGACGGCGTGACCGCCCGGTTCCACGCGTCGATCCGGTCGCGCCCGAGCCACCCGAAGACGCCGCGGCCGCTGCTGCTCAACACGTGGGAGGCCGTGTACTTCGACCACGACCTCGACACCCTCACCGCGCTCGCGACGACCGCCGCCGAGCTGGGCGTGGAGCGGTTCGTGCTCGACGACGGCTGGTTCCGCGGACGCCGAGACGACCATGCGGGCCTCGGCGACTGGTTCATCGACGGCGACGTGTGGCCCGAGGGGCTCGCACCGCTCTCGGCGCGCGTGCACGACCTCGGCCTCGAGTTCGGCCTGTGGTTCGAGCCCGAGATGGTGAACCCCGACTCCGACCTGGCGCGACAGCATCCGGACTGGCTGCTCGGCGAGAACCCGCTGCTCGCCTCGCGCCACCAGTTCGTGCTCGACTTCTCGCGCGACGACGTCGTCGACTACATCGTCGAGCGGCTCGATGACGTGATCACGCGTGCCCGCGTGGACTTCGTCAAGTGGGACCACAATCGCGACCTGCACGCCTCGCTCGACGCGCGCGGCCGCCGCCGCGTGCACGCCCACACGCTCGGGGTGTACCGCGTGCTCGACGAGATCCGTCGCCGGCATCCGCGTCTCGAGATCGAATCGTGCGCCTCGGGCGGAGGCCGCACCGACCTCGGCACCCTCGCCCGCACCGACCGTGTCTGGGCGTCGGACTGCAACGACCCGATCGAGCGCCAGAGCATCCAGCGCGGCACGCAGACGCTGCTGCCGCCCGAGCTGATCGGCGCGCACGTCGGCCCGACGGTCTCGCACACCACCGGTCGGCACGCGTCGTTCGCGTTCCGCGCCGCGACCGCCCTGTTCGGTCACGCCGGCCTCGAGTGGGATCTCACGACGGCATCCGACGACGACCGCGCCGCGATCGCCGCCTGGACCGCCCTGTACCGCGAGCTGCGGGGACTGCTGCACTCGGGCGTCACGGTGCGCGGCGACGACGTCGACCCCGGCAGCCTGCTGCACGGCGTCGTGAGCGCCGACCGCGAGGAGGCCGTGTTCGCGTGGGTGCGCACCGAGACCAGTGCCACAGCGCAGTCTCCGCGCGTACCGATCCCGGGCCTCGACCCCGCGGCGACGTACCGCGTGCGGGTGCGCGACGAGATCGGCGGAGCGCACCGCCACCAGGTCGCGGACCCGGCGTGGCTCGCGGCATCCGACTTCACCGTCACGGGCGCGGTGCTCGCGCAGGGCCTCCCCCTGCCGGTGCTGAACCCCGGCAACGCACTGCTCCTGCACTTCACGGCCGTCTGACCCGCGGCATCAGCCCACCCCGGCCCGGCACGCTCTGCGTTGACAAGGAAACTGAGTTGACTCATAATTGAGTCAACTCGACCTTGGGAGACGCTACATGCGCGCGTTCGCGTTCGACACCTACTCACAGCCGCTGCACGAAGTCGCAGCGCCCGAGCCCGAACTCGGCGTGCGCGACGTGCTCGTGCGCGTCGAGGCGGCCGGCGTCAACCAGTTGGACGAGAAGATCCGCGCGGGCGAATTCAAGGCGATCCTGCCCTCCCCGCTGCCCCTCGTCCTCGGTCACGACGTCGCCGGCACCGTGCTGCGCGTGGGCTCGGAGGTCAGGGGATTCGCCGTGGGCGACCACGTGTTCGCCCGTCCCCGCGACCAGCGGATCGGAACGTTCGCCGAGCGCATCGCGATCGACCAGGCCGACCTCGCCCCCGCGCCCACGTCGATCGGCATCGTCGAGGCCGCATCACTGCCGCTCGTGGCACTGACGGCATGGCAGGCACTCGTCGAGAGGGCGAACGTGCAGGCCGGTCAAAAGGTGCTCATCCACGCCGGCGCCGGCGGAGTCGGCTCGATCGCGATCCAGCTCGCGAAGCATCTCGGCGCGCACGTGGCCACCACAGCATCCGTGAAGAACGCGGACTTCGTGCGCGAACTCGGGGCCGACGTGGTGATCGACTACCGTACCCAGGACTTCGAGAAAGAACTCTCGGGTTACGACCTCGTACTCGACAGCCTCGGCGGTGAGAACCTCGAGAAGTCGCTGCGCGTCCTGCGCCCCGGCGGAAAGGCGATCGGGATCGCGGGGCCTCCCGACCCCGCCTTCGCTCGCGCGGCGGGACTCAACCCCCTCCTCCGCCTCGCGATCGCGGCGCTGAGCCGCAAGGTCCGCGCGCGGGCGAAGAAGCTCGGCGTCGGCTACGAGTTCCTGTGGATGAGGGCCGACGGCTCGCAGCTGCGGGAGATCGCCGCGCTCGTCGACAGCGGCAGCATCCGCCCCGTCGTGGGCGCGGCGTTCCCGTTCGACGAGACCCCGCAGGCCCTGGCCGCGCTCACGCGCGGCGGCCTGCGCGGCAAGGTCGTCGTCACGGGGGCGGGGGCGGTCGCTTGACCCGCCCCTGCACCATCGAGCGCGGACGGAGAGGAACTCGATCATGACCGCAGACACCCCACCCATCACCTCCTACGCGCAGGCGCCGACCCGATCGATCACGGTCGACGGCAAGAAGTTCGCGTACCGCGAGCTGGGTCCCACGGAGGATGTACCGGTCGTCTTCTTCACGCATCTCGCCGCGACCCTCGACAACTGGGATCCGCGCATCGTCGACACCATCGCGAAGACTCGGCACGTCATCACGTTCGATCAGCAGGGCGTCGGCGCGTCAGGCGGCACCGTGCCGGCCACACTCGAGGAGGCCGCAGACGATGCGTATGCGTTCATCCGCCGGCTCGGCTACGACACCATCGACGTCTTCGGGTTCTCGATGGGCGGAATGATCGCCCAGGACCTGGTCGTCGCGCATCCCGAACTCGTGCGCAAGCTCGTGCTCACCGGCACGGGACCGCGGGGCGGAAAAGACATGGACAAGGTCGTGGGTGTGACGTACTGGGACATCTTCCGGTCGGCCCTCACCCGATCCGACCCCAAGGAGTTCCTCTTCTTCAACCGCGACGCGATCGGCAAGCGGGCAAGCAAGGCGTTCGTCGAGCGTCTCAAGGAACGCGCGATCGACCGGGATGCGCCCATCGGAAACAAGGCGTTCAGCACGCAGCTCAAGGCGATCCAGCGCTTCGGCCGCTCCGCCCCGTCGAACCTGTCGGTGATCACGCAGCCGACGCTCATCGCCAACGGTGACAACGACCGCATGGTGCCGTCGGTCCTCTCCGAGGATCTGCACCGGCGCATCGCGGGGTCGGAGCTGATCATCTACCCGAACTCCGGGCACGGCGGCATCTTCCAGTACTGGGAGAAGTTCGCCCCGATGGCCGCGAGGTTCCTCGCCGCCTGACGGCCTTCGGCATGCGAAAGAGGGCGCCACCGCTCGGTGGCGCCCTCTTTGTCGCAGAAGGCTCAGCCCTGCGCGAGCTGCGGATAGACCACCTCGAGCGGAGCCGAGAGTCCGGCCTTGGCCTGCACCGAGGTCTGGTCGGCGAGAACCTCGTACCCGCCGGCCTCGAGCGTGTCGAAGATCTGGGTGACGAGGTCGGCCGGGTCGAGCTTGGGGCTGGTGGCGTGCGCCGCCATCGCGGTGTCGACGTAGCCGACGTGCACGCCGACGACCTGCACCCCGGCGGGCTGCAGCTCGAGCCGCAGCGAGTTGGTGGCCGACCAGAGGGCCGCCTTCGTCGCCGAGTAGATGCCGGCGACGGCGTACCACGACAGGGCCGAGTGGATATCGATGATGGCGGTCTCCCCGCCGTGCGCCGAGAGCAGCGGGGCGAAGGCCCGAGCGAGGAACAGCGGTCCGAGGAAGTTCGTCTCGACGTTGTGGCGGATCTCCTCGTCGGTGTGGGTGAGGATGCCGGGGGCGGGCGTCGAGGCACCGGCGTTGTTCACGAGCACGGTGACGTCGGATGCCGCGGCGACGACGGCCGCGATCGACGCCGGGTCCGTGACGTCGAGAGTGAGCGGAACGACGCGCGGGTCCGCCCACTCGCGGGGCTGGCGGGCGGTCGCATAGACCTTCGCGGCGCCCCGGGCGAGTGCCTGCTCGACGAGATGCGTTCCGATGCCTCCGTTCGCTCCGGTGACGAGGACGACGGCGTGGGTGAGGGAGGTCATCAGGACTTCTTTCGGCTCGTGGAACAATGATTCCTGTCGCTCGTGGCCCGCACGATCGCGACTAAACTCATAACTGAGCCTGGTCAGAATCTATTCCGAGGGGAGTCTCGTGCCCGCAGAGAGCGCACCCGTCGGAAGACGCGAACGGAACAAGCAGCAGAAGCTCGAGCGCATCGTGGCCGCGGCCGCCGAGCTCTTCTCCGAGCGCGGCGTCGACGAGGTGACGACGCAGCAGATCGCCGATGCGGCGGACATCGGCACCGGCACCCTGTTCCTGTACGCCAAGACCAAGGGCGAGCTCCTGCTGCTCGTGCAGAACTCGCACTACGCCGACGCGCTCGAGCGCGGCCGCGCGGCATCCGCCGATGCCCGCACGCCCCTCGACGGCATGATGGCGCTGGCGACGCCCATCATCGAGTGCAATCGGGTGCAGGTCGAGAACGGGCGCACCTACCTGCGAGAGATGGTCTTCGGCGACCCGACCGAACCGCATCACGCCGCGGCGCTCGCCATCGTCGGGGAGACCGAGCAGGCTCTCGCCGAGACCCTCTCCCGCCTCGCAAGCATCCCCGCCGCCGAGGCCTCGGCCCTGGCGCGGGTGGTCTCGTCGATCATGTTCCTCACCATGGCGTCCAGCGATGCCGAGGTCGACGTCACGCAGATCGTCGAGGGCGTCCGTACGCAGGTCTCGGCGATCCTTCCCCGCTGACCACGCCCACAGCCTTTTCAAAGATGGGCTAGCGGGACCCCCGGCACACCGATATCTTGGCCGCATCTGCAGTCGAGAGCGGGGTGGCTCATGTCTCATGTGGTGGCAACCGGAGCGGGCAAGGCGATGATGGAGCGTCGGAATGATCCGACGCACGACTACATCCTCGGTCTCACGCGCAAGAAGAGACCGAGGGTCCTCTTCGTGGGCACGGCGACCGGAGACGACGCCGCATATATCGTGAGCTTCTACTCGACGTACGACTCCGACCGGTGCGCGCCGCACCACCTTCCGCTCTTCCACCGCGCGGTCGACGATCTCGCCGGCTTCGTGAAGGGCTTCGACGTGATCCACGTCGGCGGCGGCAACACCGCCAACATGCTCGACGTGTGGAAGCGGCAGGGCCTCGACGAGATCATGCGCGAGATGTGGGAGGACCCCGACTCGAACGTCGTGTTCACGGGCGGCAGCGCCGGCGGCATCTGCTGGTTCGAGGGCGGAACCACCGACAGCTACGGTCCGACCCTCCAGGTGCTCCCCGAAGGACTCGGGTTCCTGCACGGCAGCTTCTGCCCGCACTACGACGCCGAGGACCAGCGGCGCCCGCTCTTCCACGACTCGCTGCTGAGCGGTGAGCTCGCGACGGGCTACGCGGTCGGCAACCTGCAGTCGCTGCACTTCGAGAACGCCGACTTCGTCACCGCGATCAGCCCGGTCGAGAACCCCCTGGCCCTGCGGGTCGAGGCCATCGACGGACGCATCGTCGAGACCGAGCTCGCGACCGAGATCCTCACGGGCACCGGCCCCATCACGCGGGGGCCGTCGTCATGAACGACAACGTGTGGATCCTCGTCGCACAGCTGATCGTCGTCATCCTCGCGATCTACATGGGCACCCGCACGAGCGGGATCGGCCTGGGCGTCTGGGGACTCGTCGGCGTCGCCGTGCTGATCTTCGTCTTCGGCGAAGCACCCGGCAACGCCCCGGTGGATGCCGTCTTCATCGTCATCACGGTCATCACCGCGGCATCCACGATGCAGGCGGCCGGAGGCATCGACTGGATGGTGTCGGTCGCGGCGAAGGTGATCCGGCGCAAACCGAAGTCGGTGGTGTTCCTCGCGCCCGCCATGTCGTTCCTCTTCACGGTCGGCGCGGGCACCGGCAACATCTTCTACCCGCTGCTCCCCGTGATCTACGACGTGTCGTACCAGCAGAAGATCCGCCCCGAACGGGCGCTGTCGGTCTCGGCGGTCGCCTCGCAGGTCGGCATCCTCTGCTCGCCCGTCTCGGCCGCCACCGCGTCGATGGTGGTGCTGCTCGCGCCGCAGGGCGTCGACCTCGGTGGGCTGCTGCTCATCATGTGGCCGGCATCCATCGCGGGCCTGTTCGTCGCCGCGCTCGTCATGATGCGCCACGGCAAGGACCTCGAAGACGACCCCGAGTTCCAGCGCCGTCTGGCCGGCAAGCAGATCAAGCCGCCGACGGTGGATGCCCACGAGAACAAGCTCGCCCCGACCGCGGTGCTCTCCGCCGCGCTGTTCCTCATCGGCGTCGGCGTGATCGTGTTCTTCGGACTCTTCGAAGGCCTTCGTCCGGTGATCGGCACCGACGACTCCGGCGACCCGGTGCGACTCAGCGTCACCGTGATCATCGAGGTCGTGATGGGTGTGATCGCGGCGCTGATCTTCGTGTTCTGCAAGGTCAGGGCATCCGATGTGCCGAAGCAGCCGACGTTCCCCGCCGGCCTCGTCGGTGCGATCGCCCTCTTCGGTATCGCGTGGCTCGCCAACACCTTCGTCGCCGCGAACCAGACCCTCATCGTCGACGGGCTCGGCTCGGTGGTCTCGGGGTCGTCGGCGTTCCTCGGGGCGCTGCTGTTCGCGCTGGCGCTGTTCGCTGTCGCGATGCTCACCACCAGCCAGTCGAGTGCGACCAACGCGATCGTACCGATCGGCATCACGATCGGCCTACCCGCACCTCTGCTGGTGGGGCTCTGGCCGTCGACCATGGGCATCTACACGCTGCCCGCCAACGGCAGCCAGGTCGCGACCGTCGCGTTCGACCAGACCGGCACGACGAAGATGGGAAAGTACGTCTTCGACCACTCGTTCCAGCTGCCGAACCTCGTGTACGTCGGCGTCGCGATCATCGTCGGAGTCACGCTGTCGTTCTTGTTCTCGTGACATGACGGCGCACGCGCAGGGCGGGTCGGCGGCATGACGGATGCCGTCGACCGATCGGCCCTGCGCCAGTTCCTGCTCGGGTTGGCGCAGGGGATGAACGCCTCGGCCGAATCGGTCGACCGCATCCGCGACACCATGACCGAGGTGGCCGACGCCTACGGGGGCGACGACACCGACTTCGTGGTGCTACCCACGATCATCCTCGTCGAGACGGGCGACGACGAGGAGTCGCGGGTCGCGATCCGCTCTGCGACGAACGCCTCGTTCCGCTTCGATCAGATCGCCGCGCTGTACGAGCTGATCGCGCGGGCCAGGGCCGGCGAAGTGCCACCGCTCGACGGCATCCGTCGCCTGAACGAGGTCGGCGCGATGCGCCCGCGCCTCGGCTGGGTCACCCGCACGTTCGGTCACGCCGTGCTGACGACGGGCCTCGCGCTGCTGCTCACCCCCACCTGGCAGGGCGCGATCGTCGCGTTCGTGCTGGGTGCGGGGATCGGGCTGCTCAAGCTCGTACGCTCGCCCACCCTGCAGCTCGTGCTGCCGATCGCCGCCGCGTTCGTGTGCGCGACGGCGGTGTTCCTGCTCGCCGAGGTGATCGAGATCGGCGACCCGATCCGGCTGCTCATCGCGCCGCTGGTGACGTTCCTGCCCGGCGGGGTGCTCACCACCGCGACCGTCGAGCTCGCCGCGGGACAGATGATCTCGGGGGCGTCGAGGCTGGTCTACGGCTTCGTTCAACTCGCACTGCTGGCCTTCGGCATCCTCGCCGCCGGCACGGTGATCGGCGTCGAATCCCGCTCCTACGAGCCCCTCGCCGCGAGCGCCTTCCTGCCGTGGTGGGTGGCGCTCATCGGCATCCTGGTCCTCGCCCTCGGCAACTACCTGCATTTCTCGGCGCCCGCGTCGACGTTCGGTTGGGTGCTGCTCGCTCTGATCGCCGCCTACAGCGGCCAGTGGGCGGGGTCTGTGCTGCTCGGCGCGACGATGGGCGGATTCATCGGTGCGGTCGCCATGACGCTCGTCGTGTTCTGGATCGCCTCGCTGCGCCACGCCGCCCCGGCGCAGATCACGTTCCTGCCCGCGTTCTGGCTGCTCGTTCCGGGAGCCGCGGGGCTCGTCGGGCTCACCGAGGCGGTCGCGACCGACAGCGGACTCGCCGACTTCCTGGCCGCTCTCGTCTCGGTCATGTCGATCGCGCTGGGCGTGCTGATCGGCACCGCGCTGTATCGGGTCGTGCACCACGGAGCCGAGGAGATCGTGCAGTTCGTGGTGCCGCCGCCGGCCGTCGTCGCCGAGGCCCCGCGCGGCGTGTGGGACCGGCTGCTGCCCTGGCGGCGGCGCTAGCGATCCGTCACGATCTCCGAAGTCGTGCGGCCACGCGCGGCACCACGGCCGCCGCGGCGAGGGCCAGGGCGATGCCGAGCAGGGTCATACCCAGGCGCTCGAGGAACCAGTGCGCGGGCGCCTCGCCCTCAGGACCCATGAGGAGCGACAGCACGATCACCGTCGAGAACAGCGGGAACACGTACCAGCGACTGCCCGCGGTGCCCGTCGCCGCCGTCAGCACGGCGACCAGGATCACCGCGAACACGGCCGACGGCGGCGAGAGGGTGGCGACCGCGAGGGCCAGCACCGCCCCGATGAGCACCGAGAGGGCGCGCCCCCACCCCCGAGACACCAGCGCGGCATGCGCCGGTCGGCTCACCATGAGCGCCGCGACGCACGCCCACCCCGGGTGGTCGACGCCGAGGGCGAAGCCGCACGCCGCGGCGAGCGCACCCGCGATCCCGATCTGGATGCCGTACACGAGCATCGCCCCGCGGGTGGCGGGCGGGGCGACGGGGCGCACGGCGGACTCCCGCGCCGGCCAGAGCAGCGAGACGAGGAACGCGTAGACGGTGCCCGCGAGGATCAGCAGCGCGGCGCCCGCCCCGTCGCTGATCGAGGCGAACGAGAGCCCGACGCCGATCAACGGCAGTCCGAGCACGAGCACGGGGGTCGCGAGGCGACGGGAGCGGTCGGCGGCGAGCAGCGCCACGGCCACGCAGAGCACGAAGATCACGCAGACGGCGAGTGCCGGCATCCGTCCGATCACCGATCCGACGAAGATCGCCGCCGCCGCGATGGCGCCGATCACGAGGCCGCGCGCCCGCTGCGGCCGGGTCGCCGCCACTCCCAGTCCGGCCGCCGGGAGCACGCCGACCGCGAGCGTGAGCCCGGTCGTGAAGCCGTCGACGGGGTCGGCGAGCATCGCGATCCCGGCGGGCACTCCGAGCACCGCCCCGTGCAGGGCGTTCCGCCACGACCACGCGACCGCCGACGCCATGTCCCCCACTCTGGCCCGTCCGGCCGGGCGGCACCACCACCACCTCACCTCCCGCTGCCCGCACGACTTCGGAGATCCGACCCGACACCCCGGCCACGGATGCCGTCGACTCGGCGGGTCTCCTCGAGTCTCCGACGTTGTGCCGGGGCGGGCCCCGACGGCTCGGCAGCGGAGGAGGACCGGGTACGGCCCCGACGCACGGAGCGCCCCGGACCCGAAGGTCCGAGGCGCTCCGTGTCGCGCGCGGATCAGCTCCGGAGTGCGCGACGGAAGGCCAGCACGGATGCTCCGACGAGGAGCAGGATCGCGCCCACGCCGCCGACGAGCCACGGGGCGTCGCCGCCGGTGATGGCGAGGGTCGCGCCGGTCTGCGCGACGGGTGCATCCGGCGTCTCGGGCAGCGCCGGCGCCGCGACGACCGAGAGCGAAGCCGAGTCGCTCCCGGCGATGGGCTCGCCGTGCGGATCGGTCGCCGTGCCGCTCGCGTCGTTGGTGACGGTGCCGATATCGGCGACCGCGGCCTCGTACTCGACCGTGCAGGTGAGCGTCTCACCGGGAGCGAGCGTGACCGGTGCGCTCTTGTCGCAGGTCAGCTCGTCGAGGGGCGTCGCGCCCGTGAAGTCGACGTCCGAGAGTTCCACGTCCGACAGCGTCAGAGTGCCCGCGTTCGTGGCGGTCAGCGTGTACAGCACGGTGTCGCCGACGGCCGCGGTCGGGCTGTCGACCGTCTTCACGACGTCGAGCAGTCCGGTGCCCGGGGTGTCGAGCAGCGCGGTCGAGGAGTTCGCATCGACGGTCACCGAGGTGCCCACCACGCCGGCCGACGCGGTCGCCTCGTTCGAGACCAGGCCCTCATCGATGTCGGCCTGGGTCACGACGTATGGGGCCTGGCACGTGGTCGACTCGCCGACCGCGAGCGTGGTGACCGGGCAGACGATGTCGCCCAGCTCGCCCGTGCCCGTGAACGTCGTCTCATCGATCACGAGGTTCTCGACGGGCAGTGCGCCGTCGTTGGTGACGGCGAAGTCGTAGACGACCGTGTCGCCGACGGATGCCGTGGCGGGCGAGACCGACTTGACGAGGCCGAGCGACGCCTGCTTGGCGGTGTTCGTCACGACGCAGTCGACCGAGTCACCCGCGGCGAGCGTGAGCTGCTGCGCCGGATCGGTGCCGTTCGGGAGGACGGTGGTGCTGCCCTCGGTGTTGTTGGTGCACGTCCACGCCGCGTCGTAGTAGTCCAGCGGGCTCGGCGCTCCGGCCGTGGCCGCCTCGGAGAGCGTGAACGCCCCGCTCGGGATCACGGTGGTCGCGGAGGTGGCGGCGGTGTCATCGGCGCCGGTCGTGGCGGTCGCGAGGGCGACGCCCTCCGGCGAGGTGACCTGCACGTCGAACGAGTCGAGCGGGTCGACGCGGCCGTCGACGCTCTTCTCGAGCGTGAGCGTGGAGGTGCGGATGCCGAAGGCGAGCGCTTCGCGCTCACCGGCCGAGTTCAGGAAGAGCGTGCCGGAGATCGCGGTGGCCGACGGAGCGGCCAGGATGGTGCCGAAGGCGCTCGTGGTTCCGGCGTTCGCCGGGTTGCACACCGCGGCGTGCGTTCCGTCGCCGGCGAGCGGGATCGTGCATCCCCCGCCCGAGGTGATCGGCGTCGTGCTGTCGATCATCGTGAGCGGCTGATCCGAGTCCCAGAAGATCCGCTCGCCCAGCGAGCCGACGATGGCGTCGGGGGTCTCGGGGGCGGCCGTGACCAGGTCGTAGCCGGTCACCGGCACGCCCTTCAGCGTGACCTCGACGTCGACGATGTTGATCTGCACCGAGCCGAACGAGGCGCCGCGGTTGGCGTAGAGGTAGGGCAGGCCCGGGATGCCGTCGTAGTAGTCCCAGTTGCCCATCGGGAAGAACGGGTCGGTCGACGGTCGCGCCTCGACGCCGCGCGGCTGCCACCCCATGCCCGTGGGCCGCTGGGTGACCGTGTAGGCGATGTCGTACTCGCCGAGCGTGGTCTCGAACCGCTGCCCCTCCGCGGTCAGGCCGATGGACTGGTCGTACCCGGCGAAATCGAACCAGCAGATCGAGTCGGTGAACTTGCCGCCGGTGCCCTCTTCCGCGTAACCGCATGTCGCATCGATGGGCGCCGCGGTCGCCGGTGCGGCCGCCACCCCCGTGAGCAGCAGCGACACCAGCGTCGCCGCACCGGCCAGCGCCGATATCTTCGTGAACTTCATTTCTCCCCCTGGAGTTGTGACGGGCAGCGGCGCCCCATCGACGCCTTCCCGTTGATCAACAACGAGGCAGGGACCGGTGTCTGACGATGTAACCGGTATTCAGTGTTGCTAAGTACCGGTACCTAGTGTTACTTTGTACCGGTACCCAGTATCACTGAGTACCGACGGATGAGAGGGAGGCGAACCTGATGGGCAAGCAGATGACCGAGATGCTCAAGGGCACCCTGGAGGGCATCGTGCTGGCGCTCCTCGCCGAGCAGCCGGCTTACGGATACGACATCACCGCACGCCTGCGCGAGCACGGCTTCACCGACACCGCCGAGGGCACCGTGTACGCGCTGCTGGTGCGGATCGAGCAGCGCGGGCTCGTCGACGTCGAGAAGGTGCCCAGCGAGAAGGGCCCGCCCCGCAAGGTGTACACGCTCAACGCGCAGGGCACCCACGAGCTGGCGGAGTTCTGGAAGACCTGGAACCTGCTCGCGCGACGGATCGACGGCCTGAACCCCGCGATCACGAACGACACGAACACCCCGAACGACACGAACGACACCCACACCACGAAAGAGGAGAACTGACATGGCTGCGAAGTGGATCGAAGCGCTCACCGGATCGCTCGAGCAGAAGAAGCAGTACCGCGACGCGAAGAAGCGGATCGACGCCCTCCCCGAGCCCTACCGCTCGGTGGCGAACGCCCAGCACCGCTACTCGATGTACTACGGCGGCATCACCGACGGCGACACCCTGGTGCAGATCTTCCTCGGCCTCGCCGACCTGTGGGAGCGGGCCGCGATCGACGGCACTCCGATCTCGGCGATCGTGGGCGACGACCCCGTCGAGTTCGCCGAGACCTACGCCGAGTCGTACGGCGGAGTGCAGTGGATCGACAAGGAGCGGGCGCGCCTGATCAAGGCCGTCGACGAAGCGAGAGACGAGGAGAAGGAGTCATGACCGCAGCGATCACCGTCACCGGTATCGAGAAGTCCTACGAGGACCTCCACGTGCTGAAGGGCGTCGACTTCGAGGTCGAGGCGGGGTCGATCTTCGCCCTGCTCGGCTCGAACGGCGCCGGCAAGACGACCATGGTGCGCATCCTCTCGACGCTGCTGACGGCGGATGCCGGCACGGCGAACGTGCGTGGACACGACGTCGCGAGCGACCCGCTGAAGGTGCGCGAGACGATCAGCCTGACCGGCCAGTTCGCCGCCGTCGACGAGATCCTCACGGGACGCGAGAACCTCGTGCTCGTCGCGAAGCTGCGGCATCTGCCCGGCGCGGGACGGATCGCCGACGATCTGCTCGCCCGCTTCCGCTTGACGGATGCCGGGGGCCGGAAGGTCGGCACCTACTCCGGCGGCATGCGCCGCCGCCTCGACATCGCGATGAGCCTCATCGGCGACCCCGCAGTCATCTACCTCGACGAGCCCACCACGGGTCTCGACCCCGAGGCCCGCCTCGAGGTGTGGCAGGTCGTGAAGGACCTCGCGCACACCGGCACCACCGTGCTGCTCACCACCCAGTACCTCGACGAGGCCGAGCAGCTCGCCGATCGCATCGCGATCCTGCACGAGGGCCGCATCATCGCGAACGGCACGCTCGCCGAGCTGAAGGCACTGCTGCCTCCCGCGAAGGTCGAGTACGTCGAGAAGCAGCCGACGCTCGAGGAGATCTTCCTCTCGCTGGTCGGCCCGAGCGCCCCGAAGGAGGACGCAGCATGAGCACGCACTTCGCCGCCGACACGGCGACCCTCACCGGCCGGTCGATGCGGCACATCTTCCGCAGCGCCGACACCATCATCACCACGGCGGTCACCCCGATCGCCCTGATGCTCCTGTTCGTGTACGTCTTCGGCGGGGCTCTGCGTCAGAGCACCGGCCAGGAGAACTACGTGAACTATCTGCTCCCCGGCATCCTGCTCATCGCGATCGCGTCGGGCATCGCCTACACGGCGTTCCGGCTCTTCACCGACCTGCAGAGCGGCATCTTCGAGCGCTTCCACTCCATGCCGATCGCCCGATCGAGCGTGCTGTGGGCGCACGTGCTCACCTCGCTCGTCGCGAACGGCATCACCCTGGCGATCATCTTCGGCGTCGGGTTCCTGATGGGTTTCCGCACCGGGGCGAGCGTCGGAGCATGGTTCGCGGTCATCGGCATCCTGCTGCTGTTCACCCTGGCGCTCACCTGGCTGGCGATCATCGCCGGACTCAGCGCCAAGACGGTCGACGGGGCGAGCGCGTTCTCGTACCCGCTGATCTTCCTGCCGTTCATCAGCTCGGCCTTCGTGCCGACCGACACGATGCCCGGGCCCGTGCGCTGGTTCGCCGAGAACCAGCCGGTCACGTCGATCGTGAACACAATCCAGGCGCTGTTCGCCGGCGAGCCCGTGGGGTCCGCGATCTGGGTCGCCCTCGCCTGGTGCGTCGGCATCCTGATCGTCGCCTACGCCTTCGCGATGCTCGCCTACCGCCGCAAGGTGCGGTGACCCGAGGCATCATCGTTCCGGCGGAGAAAACACCGATGGGCGGAGGATTCGAGAAGAATCCTCCGCCCATCGGCGAGATATCCGCCCATCGCGTTGCAGCGCGGGGCGAGACAGAGCGTCAGATCAGCTGACGACCCAGTCGAAGTCCGCGCCGTGCTCCTCGAGCCATGCGTCAACCGCTTCGGCTTCCTTGCCCTCGCCGTACTCGTTCACGACGAGGTCCTCGAGCGAACCGTACTGGGCGTCGTCGAGCTTGATCTGCTCGATCAGCTCCGCGGCCTCGGGGAACTCCTCGGCGAAGCCCTTCGTTCCCAGGAAGTGCAGGGCCTCGGGGTCGCCCATGGCACCCTTCGGGTCTTCGAGGTCCTTCACGGGGAAGGCGTCGTTGGCCCAGAACGGACGCCACAGCGTCACGACGATGTCCTCCTGCTTGTCGGTCGCCGACTTCAGCTCGGTGAGCATCGCGGCGGTCGACGAGGTGACGAGCTCGTACTCGCTGTCGAGGCCGTACTCGGGCAGCATCGACTGGGTCTGCGCGGTGAGACCGGCACCCGGCTCGATGCCGTAGATCTTGCCGTCGAGCTCTGCGCCCTTGCCGACGAGGTCCTCGATCGAGTTCAGCTCGGAGTACTCCGGAACCGCGATCGTGAGCTTGGCGTTGTCGTAGTAAGCGCCGAGGTCTTCGATGTCGTCGCCGTAGGTGTCCATGTAGGACTTGTGGGTGAGCTCGGGCCAGGCCGACGGGTAGATGTCGACGTCACCCTGCGCGAGGCCGGTGTACAGCGGGCCGGCCTCGGTGAGCGTCTTCATCTCGACCGTGTAGCCGATCTTCTCGAGCTGGTCCTGCAGCAGGTACGCGGTGCTCAGGCCGTCGGTCCACGACGGCAGGAATCCGAGCGTGATCGTGCCCTTGTCGCCCGAGCCGGCGTCGCCGCTGTCGGAGCCGCCTCCGGTGCCGCCCATGCCGTCGCCGCTGCAACCGGCGAGCGTCAGGGATGCTGCGGCGCCGATCGCCGCGATGGTCAGGAGCTTCTTCTTCATGTGTATCTCTCTCGTCACGTATGGATGTGTGCTGTGTTGCGGGTACTGCAGTGGTGCTTCGGAAGGGAAGACGTCAGGCGGTGGTGACCGGGGCGCGGTGCGGCGACGCGACGTGGCGCTCGGCCTCGTCGGCGGCATCCGTCGCATCCGTCGAACCGGACGACGAAGCGGATGCCGTGGCACCGCGCTGCTTCGCCTTGCGACGCGCGAGCATGCCGAGCAGCGACGACGGGTTCTCCCCCAGCGTGCCCAGCGCCGCGGTCACGCGGTCGAGGAAGACGGCGATGAGCACGACACCCAGACCCGCCTCGACGCCCTTGGCGATGTTGATGGTCGAGATCGCTTCGACGACGAGCTTTCCGAGGCCGTCGGCGCCCGCCATGCCGGCGATGACCGCCATCGACAGGGCGAGCATGATGACCTGGTTGACGCCGGCGAGGATGGTCGGCATCGCGAGCGGCAGCTGGATGCCGCGCAGGATCTGGCCCGGCTTGGCGCCGAACGCCTGCCCGGCCTCGACCGTCTCGGAGTCGACACCGCGGATGCCGAGCTCGGTCAGTCGCACGCCCGGAGGCAGTGCGAAGATCACGGTCGCGACGAGGCCCGGCACGACGCCGATGCTGAAGAACACGATCGCCGGGATCAGGTAGACGAAGGCGGGCATCGTCTGCATGAAGTCGAGCACCGGCTTGAGGATCGCACGCACGGTGGCGTTGCGGGCCGACCAGATGCCGAGCGGGATCGCGATGACGACGGCGATCACGGCGGCGACGAGCACCAGCGCGAGCGTCTGCATCGCGGGCACCCAGAGGTTCATCGCGACGATCAGACCGAACGACACGACCGTGCCGATCGCGAGCTGCCACGAACGCACCAGCCACGCGATGAGCGCGGCGATCACGATGATGACGATGAAGTGCGGGCTGAGCAGCGCGCGCGTCAGACCGTCGACGAGGAACGAGACGACGAACGAGATCGCACCGAGGAAACCGTCGAGATTGTCCTTGATCCAGTCGACACCGGCAGCGACCCACGTACCGAGGGGAATGCGGAAGTCCATCAGCGCACCTCCCCTACGGCCGACGCATCGGATCCCGTCGCGGGCTCCGCCGTCCAGCCGTCGTCGAGCACGGCGTCGATCTCGGCCTGCGGCATCGGCAGCAGGGGCAGCGTGAGTTCGCCCGTCGCACCGGGGCCGGGGCCGAGGGCCGCGAGCAGGGTCACGCGCGGGATGACACCGGCGAGTCGGCCGGCGGCATCCGTCACCGCGAGGGGCAGCGGTGACTCGACCGCGGGCACGAACAGATTCATGAGGACCTCGTCCTCGCTCACGCTCTGCGGCACGGGCTTGATGATGTCGCGCAGGGTCGAGGTGCCCTTGCGCACGAGCTTGACGGCATCCCGGTCGGTCACGATGCCGACGAGCTGGCGGTCGCGGCCGACGACATAGGTCGCCGACATGTAGGCGTCGCGCATCTGGCGCAGCGCGGTGCGCGGGCCGGCTCCCTCGGCGACGACGGGGCGCGGACGCTCCATCACGTTGCCGGCGGTGAGCACGCGGGCACGGTCGACGTCCTGCACGAACTGCTCGACGTAGTCGTTGGCCGGGTCGGTGAGGATGTCTTCCGGCGTACCGATCTGCACGATGCGGCCGTCGCGCATGACCGCGATCCGGTCGCCGAGGAACATCGCCTCGTTGAGGTCGTGCGTGATGAACACGATCGTCTTGTGCAGCTTCTGCTGCAGTTCGAGCAGCTGCTCCTGCATCTCGCGGCGGATGAGCGGGTCGAGGGCGCTGAACGCCTCGTCCATCAGCAGGATGTCGCTGTCGGCGGCGAGCGCGCGGGCGATGCCGACGCGCTGCTGCATTCCGCCCGAGAGCTCGGAGGGCAGCTTCTCGCCCTGGCCCTCGAGGCCCACGAGCGACAGGATCTCCTCGGCCTTCGCGAGGCGCTCGGCCTTGGCGACGCCCTTGAGCTCGAGCGGGTAGGCGACGTTCGCGGCGACCGTGCGGTGCGGCAGCAGGGCGAAGTGCTGGAAGACCATCGACACGCGGTCGCGGCGGATCTCGCGCAGACGCGACGCCGGGATGCCGGTGATCGGGTCGCCGTTCACCGTGACGGATCCGTCGGTGGCGGGGTGCAGGCCGTTGAGCATGCGGATGATGGTGGACTTGCCGGAGCCGGAGAGCCCCATGATGACGAAGATCTCACCGCGGTTGACGGTGAAGCTGGCGTCGATGACGGCGGCGGTTCCCGCCTCGGCGACCTGCGTTCGGCTCTCGCCCGCCTTCAGCCGGCGGACGGCCTGGTTCGGATTCTTCCCGAACACCTTGAAAAGATTGCGCGCTTCTAGAACGGTTTCGGACACGTTTCCCCTGCGGCTCGCCTTCGGGTGGCTGAGCCTGCTTCGGTTACGCCCGGGTGATGCTCTCGAGGCCGTTCGACATGTCTGCTGTGGCGGCACGGACGGCGGATTTCGGATCCACCGCGATAGAGCAACGACCGTACGTCCACGCCTCTTCGCAGCACAGCTCATCGAAAGAAGGACGTGGTCGCGGACTGGTCTTCGGGCCGTCAGGCCCACAGACCAACGTAACGAAATGGCCGGTCAGGGGCAAATCCGGTCTATCGGCATACTCATAGAATCGCGTGCTGACCGGGGAATTGCTCGGGCATCTAGCGAATCTCGAGCGGGCGTGCCGCGCGCGTTTCTCGTGCCCCCTGAGGGGTCGAGACACGCCGCACGGCGGCATCCGATCGCGGCGTGTTCTGACCCCTCAGCGCGGGCGACGGATGCTGCGCGTCACCGTGAACTTCGGCGTGCGGTGCAGCTGCTCGGTCGGGCCGACCAGACGGGTCAGCTCGGCCCGGTATCCGAGTGACGAATTGAACACCGTGAAGAGCTCTCCGCCGGGTCGGAGCACACGAGCGGATGCCTCGAACAGGCGCGTCGCCGCGCCCGTGTGAACGCTCGCGCCGAGGTGGAACGGCGGGTTGAGCAGCACGACGTCGACGGATGCCGTCGGCACCTCGGAGGCCGCATCGTCGTGGGTCACCGTGACCCGGTCGGCGACGCCGTTCGCGACGACGGTCGCACGGGCGGAGGCGACGGCTGCGGCCGAGCGATCGGTCGCGATCACGCGGGCATCCGGGTGCGCCCGGGCGTACGAGACGGCGAGGGCTCCGGTGCCGCAGCCCAGGTCGAGGACCTGAGCGCCCTTCGTCGGTTCCTGAGCGCCCTTCGTCTCGTCGCTGCGCTCCTCGCTCAGGGACCGCGAAGCGAGACGAAGGGCCCCACCCCGCAGCACGTCGAGCAGCACCCGCGTCCCGATGTCGAGCTTCGCCCCGGCGAACGCCCCGCCGTGCGCGACGAGCGTCAACCCGTCATGCGTGGCCGTCACCGGGAAAGGCGGCGCGACCGGCACTTCCTTCGGCTCCGACGCGATGACGAGTCGCGACTTCCGCTCGGCGCGCTGCGCCTGCACGACGCCGAAGCTGCGCCCGAGCACCTCGTTCTGCGCGATGGCCATGTGCTTCACGCGCCCGCCGGCGACGAGCACCGCATCGGGGGCGGCCCAGCGGGCCACGGCATCCGCGATCTCCTCGAGCTCGGCGAGCGCCTTCGGCAGCTGCAGCAGCACCAGTCGCGCGCCGTCGAGCAGCGACCTGTCGAGTTCGTGCGCGACGAAGCCGTCGATCCCCAGGTCGGCGGCGTTGCGGTCGAGCGCACGGCGACCGGTCGCCAGATCCTGGTGCACGCGGATGCCGCGCAGCCCGGCATCCGTCAAGGCGAGCGTGATCGCCCCGTACTCGTCGCCGATGACCGCGATCTCCGGGCCCGCGACACCGCGCTCCGCGACGAGCGCGAGCGCACGCTCGGTCAGGAGCAGGTCGGTCGCGTCGTGCGCCTGCAGGTTCTCGGCCTCGACATCGGGCCAGCGACGCAGGCGGCTGTAGGGGAACTCCGGCACCTGTTCACTGTACGCGGGGCCCTCCGTCTCGTCGCTGCGCTCCTCGCTCAGGAACCGACGAAGGGCTCTTGACACCCTTCTCCCGCGCTTCTAGTGTGCGAAACCCGTCGGTAGCGATGCGGCGAGCGGTGGGTCTCGATACGCGCGGTGGGTTTCGACACCACGCAACTGGGTCTCTGAGCCTGTCGGAGTGCCCCATCGCGCGCCCGCCCCACGAACGATGTACCTCTCGGGCGATCGCGAACAGTACGACTACCTCACCTTCGACCTCGACGCCGGCCACGGCAACGCGGTACGCGATGCCGACAGGCTGTCGCTGTGGCTGGACGAGCTGCGCATCGACCACCTGATCGCCTAGTCCGGGCCGACCAGCGGCCGCCACATCTGGATCGCCCTCGAGGAACCCACCGACGCAGGCGTAATGAAGGAACTCGGTCTACTCGCGAAATCGCTGCTGCCATCCCTGGACGTCCGGCCCCTGCTCGACCGCTTCGTCCCCCAATCACCCCGAACACGCCCAGAGCATCCGAGCGAACAGACTCGATCCGCTGGCCCTCGATCTTGTCCCCCGGATGCGTCGACGGCCAGTTTCGTGCACAGGACGGACGTGTGCGCCTGGTGGACGTCTCAGTCGCGTGTCGCTCGTTCATGCGAACATCGACGTATGACGTCGAGGCTCGAGGACACGGATGATCGGCGTAGCGACCTTTCCGAGCGGCCCCGGGGAACCTCGGCTCTAGGTCGCATTGGTGGTTTCTCGTTGAGTGTGGGCCTGTCCACGTTGCTCGGGCTGATCGCCCTCTGGCTCCTCAATCTCAGCCTGGGTCCGACCGACTGGGGTCGGCTCGTCCTGGTGCAGACCGTCGGGCAGATGGCGGGAATCCTGGTCGGTTACGGGTGGGGTGCAACGGGCGCCGCGATGATCGCCGGCACTCCCGTCCACGACCGGCATGCCCTCTATCGAGACTCTCTGCGCATCCGAGCGATTCTCTACGTCATCACCCTCCCGTTCACCGCGGCGCTGCTGTTCCTGCTGTCCCGTGGTGACCTCCCGGTCGCGGTCATCGGCGCGGCCGCATACCTCCTGCCGTCGCTGGGCGGGGCGTGGTACTTCATCGGTGAAGGGCGGCCTTTGCGCCTGTTCCTCTGTGACACCGTGCCCATGATGGTCGGGAACGTTCTCGGCGTCGTGCTCGCGATGATCAGCGGAGAGGGGTGGATGTACCTCTTCGGGCAGGGGCTGGGGTTCCTGGCTGCCGTCGTCATCGACGCCGTGGTCATCCTCCGCGGAGCGCCCACGCGATCGACCCCGCCGGCCCGCTTCCTTGCCACTCTGCAGGCGCAGCGTCACGCGGCGACCGCCTCGCTGACCACGAGCCTGTACGTCTCGCTGCCGATGATCGCGGTGCAGACGTTCGTCCCGGCGATGCAACCGCTCTACGCGATCGCCGATCGACTGTTCAAGTACGCGTCGATCGCACTCCAGCCCATTCAGCAGTATTTCCAAAGCTGGGTGCCCGTCGACCCCGACGACCTGCCCCGTCGCGCGCGCATCGCGACATATACGGGCGTCTTCCTCGGCGTCGTCGGAGGCATCGCGATCACGTTCCTCTCCCCCGTGATCTCGCCCCTGCTGACCGCCGGGAACCTGCACGTCCCGCTCGAGCTCTCGATCCCGTTCGGCGTCGCTTTCATCGGCATCGGCACCTCCGCCCTCGTCGGCTATGCCTGCCTCATCGCCGTGGGGAAAGTCCGCACGCTCGCCGTGTCGACGCTGATCGGGGCGGGTGTCGGGGCACCGCTGATCGTGCTGTTTGCCGTGCTCGAATCCGTGCCCCACGTCGCGTGGGCAGTCGCGATTTCCGAGCTCTGCGTCGCGGGCTGGCAAGTCACAGTCCTCATCCGGGCGCTCAAGCCCAAGCGATGATCCCGGGGTGTAGCGCTGCTTCTCTGATAACCGAAGTCGCTTCAAAATTCAACCTATGAATCTCCTGCATGCGTCGGTATGTTGTTGAGTGATATTCAAAATCGATTGAATATTCAGTCAATAGACCGTAGATAAGTATGCGTTTGAAGTTGAACTCCCAATGGACGCCCGCGAAGGTTCTCGCGGCCGTGGGCATCGGCGCCCTCGCCATGTTCGGAACGGTCGCGCCTGCTGCTGCCGCACCCGTAGCAGAACCCGCAACGACCGTGAGTGTCCCCGCCGACGACACCCTCCGCGGACCGACTGGCCCCTGCTCGCAGCAGAACAGCGGCGTGCGTGCCTATTGGGAGTTCGGTTGGTTCAACACTCAGAACTGCAACACCTACACCATCAAGATCAAGCACCGGGTGAGCTACCCCGGCATGACGTGGATGCCTTGCGCGACGCTCGCACCGGGTCAGCACTCGTACACCCCTCCGGTGAACTTGCCCCAGGGAACCTGGGCGTCTTGCTGACCCGCCCAAGTACTGAAACCTGAGCCAACTCTCACGTTCGTTCAGCGAAGCCCCCGGCCGTCTGGCCGGGGGCTTCGTCATTTGGCGCACTGTCTGTTTCGCCCGTGGGCCAGGTATCGGACCGTGCGCCTGTGGCGCCGCGGAGTCACCCCCTGACCACCTGTGGACGACCCGAGCTCCGTCACGGCTCTACTCGCCCACCAGGTTGGACAGCCGGACCTCACCAAAATTCCTCGATGCCTCGTACATGGCGTGCATGACCCACGAAAACGGCATCAGTTCCCAGTCCCCCGAAGGTTGTTCCACCGGCCCCGACCGGCGCATCACGAACATGAACAACCTCACTCGCGCATCCCTAGCCACCCGTCGAGCTCGCGCCCGACGTCGACGCCGTGGCGTGTGGCGCCGCCGTCTCATCGACGGCATCCGCCGGCTGCTCATGCAGCTGCTCGAGCGCATGTGCGTGCAGCTGCTCGTCGACGGCATCCGCGACCGGTGGGCGTGGGCTGCCACGGTCGACCGGGTCGCCCTGATGGGGAAGATCGCCGCGACGATCTCCTCGCTGTTCAGCTGAGCGGAGGCCGGCGCCGCCGGCCACGGTGTTCGAACGCGCGGCCGCGCGTTCGAACACCGTGAAGCCTGCGGTATTTTCCGGTCGATCTGTCTGCGCGCAAGCCCCACTGCGTGGGGCCCGTCTCCGCCGAGATTCTCGGACGCGCTGCGCTTACTTCGGCCGAGATTCTCTCCCCCGCGGCCCTCCGGGTGGCGCTCCGGCAGCTCTCCCTACAGAGACACTTCGTGCGAGTGGCGGGTCTCGACGCGGGTGCTGGGTCTCGACACCAGCAACTGGGTCCCTGAGCCGGGGTCCGGGACGCTTCAACAGGCTCAGCGACCCAGGGTTCAGGAACTGGGCCCCTGAGCCGGTCGAAGGGCCCACCACGAGAGAGCCCTCAGAAGAACGTGCGCACGAGCTCCACGACGCGGTCCGACTCGGCCGACTCGACGACGGGCAGGAAGTGCCACTTGTCGAACGCGGTGCACGGGTGCGAGAGGCCGAGGGCGACGACATCGCCGATCGCGACGTCCGCGCCGCGCACGAACGTGTGCTGGTCGTTCATCGCGGTGATGGATGCCCCGGCGAGCGGCGCGAGCGCCTCACCGAGTTCTCCGGCGAGCCCGTGCACGACGGGCAGCCCCTCGTCGAAGGGGAAGTCGCGCTTGCCGCCGTCGAGCAGGGCGAGCGCGGGCTCGGGGTGCGAGACGACCCGCGCATAGCCGCGCATCGCCGAGCGGAACGCCCCGCCCGCCTCCGTGCCGGGGAACGTCTCGTCGAGAGGCGAGATGCCGCGGTAGAAGCCGTCGTCGTGCACGATGTACGCGCCCGAACGCAGCGTGAACCGCGTGCGGGAGTCGCGGGCGATCGCGGGCGCGTAGACCTCGGCGACCAGGTCGAAATAGGCGCTGCCGCCCGCTGTGACGAAGACATCGCCCTCGTCGTAGAGGTCGCCGAGGGCCTCGTGCACGACGAGCTGGTCGGCCAGGTAGGCGCGGACGGCGGCGAGCGCGGCATCCGATCGGTCGTGCCCGAGCGCACCCTCGTAGCCGCCGACGCCGGCGAGGCGGAGCACATCGGATGCCGCGATCCGACGCCCGATCTCGATCGCCGCCTCGACGCTCCGGGCGCCGGTGCGCCCGCCCTCGGCTCCCAGTTCGACGCAGACGTCGACCCGACGCGGCACACCCGTCTCACGCAGGGTGCGCTCCATCGCGTCGACGGTCTCGAGGGAGTCGGCCCAGCTCACGAAGCGGAAGTCGGGGTCGGCGAGCTCGCCCGCGAGCCACCGCAGCGAGCGCGCGTCGACGACGGCGTTCGCGAGCATGACGCTGTCGAGGCCGAAAGTGCGGGCGGTGCGCACCTGCCCCATGGTCGCGAGGGTGATGCCGGGGCATCCGATGTCGAGCTGACGCTGCCAGAGCGCGGGGGCCATGGTCGTCTTGCCGTGGGGCATGAGCTGCAGGCCTCGGGCGGAGGTCCAGTCGGCCATCACCGAGAGGTTGTGGCGCATCGCTGCGTCGTCGAGCGCGATGATCGGCGTCCAGAACTCCGACAGCCGGGGCCCGGTCGCGAGGAACTCGTCGACGGTCAGCCCGATCGCTCGGTCGGGGATTCCCTTGTCGCGTGCGGTGAGGCGCTCGTCGCCCCACCCGTCCTGAAGCCGTGCCATGGGGTGTCCTTCGCGTGGGGTTCGTCGGGGGTCCTTACGAATCTACGCGACCGAGGGGTTGACAACACTCCCGGTTAGGGGGTTAGTTAGTCATGTAAGTAACCCCCTAACCCATGGAGGACGCGTGATCGAAGAAGGCAAGCCCCTCTTCCTCCAGATCGCCGAGCAGATCGAGGACTCGATCGTCGACGGTTCGCTGGCCGAGGAGGCCCAGGCGCCCTCGACCAACGAGCTCGCCGCGTTCTACCGCATCAACCCCGCCACCGCAGCGAAAGGAGTCGCGATGCTCACCGACAAGGGCGTCATCTACAAGCGCCGCGGGATCGGCATGTTCGTCGCCGACGGCGCCCGCGAGCGCCTCCTCGGCGAGCGTCGCGCCGCCTTCGCCGACCGGTACATCGATCCGCTGATCTCCGAGGCCCGCACCTTGGGTCTCGACGCCGACGACCTCGCCGCGCTGCTCGCCGAGCGCGCGGCACGAACCCCCACCGCACGAGAAGGGAAGACCCCCGCATGACCACCGTCATCGAGGTGCAGAACCTCACCAAGCGCTACAAGGACACCCGGGCGCTCGACGACGTGTCGCTCTCGCTCGAGGGCGGCCACATCTACGGCCTCCTCGGTCGCAACGGCGCCGGCAAGACGACGCTCATGTCGATCCTCACCGCCCAGAACTTCGAGACCTCGGGCTCGGTGCGGGTGTTCGGCGAGCACCCGTACGAGAACTCCCGCGTGCTCAGCCGCATCTGCTTCGTGCGCGAGAGTCAGAAGTACCCCGACGACGCCTACCCGCGGCACGCCTTCACGGCCGCCCGCCTGTTCTTCCCGAACTGGGACCAGGCCCTCGCCGACGAACTCATCGCCGAGTTCCAGCTGCCCATGAAGCAGACGATCAAGAAGCTCTCGCGCGGCCAGCTCTCGGCGGTCGGAGTCATCATCGGGCTCGCCTCGCGCGCCGAGCTGACGTTCTTCGACGAGCCCTACCTGGGGCTCGACGCCGTCGCCCGGCAGATCTTCTACGACCGCCTCATCGAGGACTACGCCGAACACCCGCGCACCATCATCCTGTCGTCGCACCTGATCGACGAGGTGTCGAACCTCATCGAGAAGGTCATCGTGATCGACCAGGGGCGCATCCTCCTCAACGACGACACGGATGCCGTGCGCGACCGTGCCGTGACCGTCGTCGGCGACGCCGCCGCCGTCGACTCCTGGGTCGGCGACCGGGAAGTCCTCCATCGCGAGTCGCTCGGGCGCGTGGCATCCGTCACCGTGCTCGGCGCCCTCTCTTCCGCCGAACGCGCCGAGGTCACCGGACTCGGGCTCGACCTCGCGCCCGTCTCTCTCCAGCAGCTGATCGTCCGACTCACCCAGAAGGCCGAGATCCCCTCGGCCGTGAAGGAAGGGGCACTCTGATGCGACGCACGCTCAACGTCGTCCGCCTGCAGCTCATCAACCGGCAGACCTTCGTCTGGGTGCCGCTGATCATCCTCGGATCCGCCGTCGTGATCTCGGTGCTCATCTACGCGATGATCCCGACCTCGGGCCCCAAGTACGGCGGAGGCGGGCAGGCCCCGCTCTGGTACTTCTTCGCGCTCGGCCTGTCGTCCATGACGCTCACGTTCCCGTTCTCCCAGGCGATGAGCGTCACGCGCCGGGAGTTCTTCGTCGGAACTCTCCTCACCGCGGTTCTCGGCAGCACCTTCCTCGGCATCATCTTCCTGATCGGTGGTGCGATCGAGACCCTCACCGACGGCTACGGCATCAACGGCTACGTGTTCTACCTTCCGTGGCTCTGGGAGGCCGGCCCGCTCGGAGCGTTCACGGTCTACTTCGCGTTGGCCCTGCTCCTCTTCGTGATCGGCTTCACCGGAGCGACGATCTACAAGAGCTGGGGACCGACGGTGCTCACGATCGTGAGCGTCGGGCTGTCGCTCGTGCTCATCGGCCTGGCCTTCCTGGCCACTCGGCTCGAGCTCTGGGGGGAGGTCGGCGCCGCGTTCCTCGACGCCGGCGCGCTCGGCATCGCACTGTGGGGACTGCTCGCGGCCGCGATCCTCGCCGCGATCTCGTTCCTGGCCTTCCGCCGCGCGAAGCCGTAGCGCCGGGCCTCCCGCATGGGGGATGCTTCGACAGGCTCAGCAACCCAGTAGCCCCGCACACGTACTGGGTCCCTGAGCCTGTCGAAGGGTCCCACCCCGCACAACTTCGATCAGATCGTGTCGTCGGCGCCGATCACGTCGATCTGCCAGTGGCGACCGGCGGGGTCGGCGTCGTCGTGCGCCTTCTGCGCCTCATCGAGCACGTCGTTCACACGGATCATGGCCTTCTCGAACTCGGCCTCGGTGAGCCGGATCGTGCGCTGCGAGAAGGTCGCGTGCACCTCGGCCGTGCGCCCGGCGACATACTCGGGCGTCCACGCGATCACGCGGCGGAACAGGTCCTGATGCTCTTCGGCGATGGCCGAGATCACGGCGGTTCCGAGAGCCTCGTCGACGACGGGGTTCTCGGGGCCACCGACGTTGAGCGCCCCCTTGCGACTCGTCCACACGCGGTCGCGGCGGTCGCGCGCGTGTTCGGGCGCTTCGACGATGAGCCCGGCATCCGCCAGTGCCCGCAGGTGGAAGCTGACGCTGTTGGCCGGCACCTCGAGCTCGGCGGCGATGTCGGCCGCGCGCAGGTGCTCATGGCGCGAGAACAGGCGCAGGATGCGGCGGCGCAGCGGATTCGCGAACGCCTTGAGCATCGCCGAGGTCATCCACTCGGCATCCGCCGCGGTCTCGTCGTCAGCCATGCGCCGAGTCTATCCGCACCCGAATTTGCGCAATAGTAGTTGCGCAACTTTTCTTGCGGATCTACCATCGAGCCATGACCACCGCGACCGCCCCGCACCGCCTGTGGCGGAACACCCGCTATCTCACCTGGCTCGTGAGCGACACGAGCAAGGGCCTCGCCGCCGCCCTGTCGGGCTTCGCGATCCCGCTCCTCGCCCTCATCGTCACCGACGACCCCGCGCAGGCCGGCATCATCGCGGGGGCCGGACTCGTCGCCCGCCTGCTCACGACCCTGGTCGGCGGGGTGCTCGCCGATCGCCACCGCCGCGTCGTGCTGATGCTCGTCGGCTCACTGCTCGGTATCGCGCTCGCCACGGCGTTCACCCTGCTCGCGGCGAGCGAGGCGCTCACCTTCAGCGCACTGTTCGCGATCAATCTGCTGCTCGCGGCACGCAGCGGACTCTTCGACGTGGCTGGCGAGAGCGCGCTGAAAGAGATCGTTCCCGACGACGCCATGGGCCGCGCGCAGGCCGCCAACCAGGGGCGGGATGCCGCGCTGCAGCTCGCGGGCGGACCGCTCGGCGGTGTGCTGCTCGGCGTCGGAGGGTGGCTGGTCGGCCTCGTCATGACGCTCTGCCATCTGATCGCCGCGGGCACCGCGTGGGTGCTCGCGCGGGGCGGCTCGCGCACGACGCGCGAAAACGGAGACGAACAGACGGATGCTCGGCACGTCGCGCTCAGACACGCCGCGGATGCCGCGGGCGGTCCGGGTTTTCGCAGCGGAGTCCGTGAAATGGGCGAGGCGTTCCGCTGGTTGTTCTCCCGCCCGGATCTCGGCGGAGTTCTCGCCATCACCACGATCGTGAACCTCGGTTTCAACGCCGCGATCACCACGACCATCTACGCGCTGCAGCAGGCCGGGCACTCCGAACTGCTGATCGGCGCCCTGAGCGCCGGCGTCGGGGGCGTGATGCTGGTCGGAGCTGTGATCGCCCCGCTGCTGGTTCCGCGCATCGGCGCCGGCATCCTGACCATCACCGCCCTCTCGGTGGTCGCGGTCGCCACCGTCGCGCTGTCATGGATGGTCGAACCGTGGGCGATCATCGCCGTGCTCGGCGCGGCGGTGCTGCTCGTGCCCGCCCTCAACGCCGGGATGATGGGCTACTTCATGGTCGCGACCCCGAGCCGCCTGCTCGGGCGCGCGAACAGCGCCGCCGGGGTGCTGGGCATGGGGGCGATGCCGCTCGGACCGCTGATCGCCGGATTCGGACTCGCCTGGATCGGCCGTCAGAACACGATCCTGGTCTGCGCGGCGCTCTGCACGGTCGCGGTCGCGCTGGCGACCGGCAACCGCGCACTGCGCGCCCTGCCGGTCGAGGCGCGGTGGGCCGAGCACGCCCGCCGCTACGAGGCCTGAGCCCTCGGCATCCGCCTGCGCCTCGAAACCCACCGGAACCGTCGAGACCCACCCCTATCGACGTCGCGGACGATGGGTCTCGGCGCGATCGATGGGTCTCGACGAACGGATGCCCGAATTCCTCGGCGCCCGAGTTACAGCGCGCCCGTGAGCGCGGCGATGCCGGCGAGCAGTGAGAGCAGGGCGAGGGTCAGCGCGATCGAGATCAGCACGATGTGCACGATCAGGAACTTCGTGGCCTTGCCGTTCGCGTCCTTGGCACGCGGGTCCTTCGCGACCCGGCGGAGGAACTGCGGCCACGCGATCGCGTTGAAGGCGGCGTTGAGGAACAGGATGACGGCGAGAAGGGTCACCCGTCCACCGTATCGGCCCGGCATGACGGCATCCGCTCCCCGAATTCCTGGACTCCGACCAATCACGTCATGTATCAGAAACCTCTTGCCGTGCTCCTGGTAGGTGTGCTCACAATGTCTTTCATGATCGACGGTGCTCCCGGCACCGCGCTCGATCCTGCGTCGGACGACGGTCCCCCTCGCTGGCAGCATGCGGCGAACCTGTTCGACGCATGGCGCGAGGGCGACGGTCGCGCGATGGACGGGCTCGTCCGCTTGATGACGCCCGTGCTGTGGCATGTCGTCCGGGCGTATGGACTCGAGCGCACACTCGCCGAAGACGTGGTGCAGACCACATGGATGCGTTTGGTGCGCGGTCACGCCGCGATCTCCGACGCGCAGGCGGTGTCGGCCTGGCTCACGACGACCGCCCGCCGCGAGGCCTGGCGCGTGGGCAAGGCCCACGGACGCGTCGACACGACGAATGCCGACGACCTCGACGCCCTTCTGCCGGTGCAGGACTCGGCCGAGGAGCGGGCGGCGATCGCGGATGAGCGGCGGCAACTCTGGAACGCCGTGCGTCGACTGGCCGAACGGTGCCAGCGTCTGCTGCGGGTGGTCGCGTTCGAGGACCGCCCGGACTACGCCCGCCTCGCCCAGGATCTCGCGATGCCGGTGGGGAGCATCGGCCCGACCCGGCAGCGGTGCCTGGCGAAACTGCGCTCGCTTCTCGACACCGCCCCGCGGGCGGAGGGGATCGCATGAGCGCCCACGACGACGCCCTGTTCGCCGAGCTGCGGGCGATGTGGCGCGATGCCGACCCGGTGCCCGACACCCTCGTCGATCGGATGATCGCGGCCGTCGCCGCGGACGGACTGAACCAGGAGTACGCGCTGCTCACGCTCATCGAGGACCGGCTCGGCGCGGTGCGCGGAGACACGGATGCCCTGACGTTGCAGTTCAGCGACGGCACGACGAGCATCCTGCTGCACGCCACGGCGAGCGCGGGCGGCCTGCGCCGCGTCGACGGGTGGGTCGACACGGCGGCCGCCGAGATCGTGCTCGCGCAGGGCGAGGAGGGCTCGGCGGGCGAGACGATCCGCACGACCGCACCCGCCGAGACCGGACGGTTCGTGTTCGACGAGGTCCCCGCGGGCATGACCACGGTGCGCCTGACCACAACGGTCGGCGGCGAGGCGCGCACTCTCGCGACGCCGCGTTTCGAACTCTGACCACCGTGACGCCGTGACGCCGTGACGCTTTGACCGCTGTATCGCCGTAATCGCTGTACCGCTGTAGATCGCTGTACCGCTGTAGATCGCTGTAACCGCTGTGAGCTGTGGCGGTGCCCGCCGACCCGACGGGCACCGGGAATGGAACGCGGGGAAGGACCCGCGCAGGAAGGGATGACGCATGGAGCAGCCGAGAGGGTGGAGTTGGCAGGACCGGGCGGAGGGATCGATCAGGCGCGGCACGGCGCTGGATCCGAGTGTGGAGCCGGTCGACGGCATCCGCGCGTTCCCCACCGCGTACCTGCCCACGCGCCTGCTGATCACGCAGGACCTCGAGAACGGGGAGGAGTACGACCGCGAGCTGCGCACGCTGCGCGACGCGGCCGACTCCTTCGGATGGACGCTCGAGATCGAGGCATCCGATCGTGAGAATGCCGGCGAGCTGCTGCCCGGCGTCCCCGGCTTCCTCCGCGCGCGCCTGACCACCCCCGAAGAGCCGACCGGCGGCGAATCCCCGGTCGCTCCGGATGCCTGGCGCGTGCTGCAGCGCGCCCGCCGCATGTCGCGCTCGACCATGCCGCGCACGAGCCTCGAGCACGTGCTGTCGATCGATCCGGTCGGCCTCAATCCGTTCAGCCGCACGAACCCGTTCAGCCGCACCAACCCGTTCAGCCGCACGAATCCCGTGCGCGGGGCCGGCGCGGGCGGCAGCGACGACTACCTCGAGCCGGGTCGCGGCGCGCGGCAGCCGGTGAGCTGGCTGGGCCCTGCGCCCCGGCGCGGACCCGACCCGACGACGGGCCGGCGCCCCGTGGTGGCGGTGCTCGACACCGGCTGCGGAGTGCACGACTGGCTGCCCGATGACATCGTCACCCGGCACGTCGAGCTCGACGGGGTCCCGATCGGCCTGACCGACGACGCGGATCCCGAGCGCTACCCCGACCTCTACGGGCAGCTCGACGGTGAGATCGACGCGGTCGCGGGGCACGGCACGTTCATCGCGGGCATCGTGCGCCAGACCGCTCCGGATGCCGACATCCTCTCGGTGCGCGTCGCCGGGGCGCTCGGAGTGGTCGACGAGAGCGACCTGCTGACGACGCTCGCGCAGGTGATCGAGCTGCTGCGGAGGTATCGCGAGGACCCGAAGACGGGGCATCCGATCGACGTGCTCAACCTGTCGCTCGGGTACTACCACGAGACCCCGGAGGACGGTCTCTACAGCCGCACCCTCTACGCGCTGCTCGCCAAGGCGCGGGAGCTCGGCTGCGTGGTGGTGTGCTCGGCCGGCAACGATGCGATCGACCGCCCGTCGTTCCCCGCGTCGCTGTGGGCGTGGCCGGGGGCCGACAACGGCATCGCCCGCGACCGCTGGGCGCCGCTCGTCTCGGTCGGGGCGCTCAACCCCTCGGCCCGGTCGGTGGCGCTGTTCTCGAACGTCGGACCGTGGGTGCGGCTGTACGCCCCGGGGGCCGCGGTCGTCAGCACGTCGCCGGCGTTCGTGGGCGGTCAGCAGGCGATGACGCGGGCCGATATCGACGGGCTGCGGCGCGAGACGATCGATCCCGACGACTACCGCGGCGGCTTCGCGGTGTGGAGCGGCACGTCGTTCGCGGCACCGTACGTCGCGGGCCGGATCGCCGCGCTCCTGGGCGAGGTCTCGGTGGCGGATGTCGACGCGGATGCCGTCGACGCCGCCGTGACCTCGGTGGTCGCCGACCTCCCCTCACCCGTCGACTAGGCCTCCCCCTGGGGCATCGGCTGGGGCCCTGAGACTGTCGACGGGTCCCAGCCAGCCGGCGACAGGACTTCCCCCCGGGTGCCGCGACCCGGCATTCTGGGGGGATGCCCCTGTCCGCGAGCGAACTGCACCGGCGCGGGGTCGAAGCGGCCAACGCCCGACGGTTCGCGGCGGCCCGTCGCGCCCTCGACGACGCCGCGGCCCGCACCGATGACGCCGACCTGCGGGCACGGATCGACGGCACCCGGGCGTACGTGCAGGCGCAGACCGGGCATCCGTCCGAGGCCGAGCAGCTGTGCCGCGAGGCGCTCGATCGCGCGGGGCTCAGCGACGCGACCGTCGCACTGCTGAGCGGGCAGCTCGGCACGCTGCTCATGCACGGCGGCACCCTCGCCGAGGCCGAGGTCATGCTCAGCCGCGCGATCGACGCGCTCGGGGCGACCGGCGACGAGAGCACCGAGCTCGCGAACTGCCTCATGAACCGTTCGATGGTGCGGATGCAGCGGCACGAGCTCGCGGCATCGACCGATGACCTGCACCGGGCCGTCGCGGTCTACGAGGCGAACGGCGACGAGGAACCCCTCGCCGAGGCCCGCCACAACCTCGGCTACGCGGCGCTGCTCGGTGGCGACCTCGTGACCGCGCTGTCGCTCATGACCGCCTCACGCCCGGTGTTCGCGGCGACCAGCGACCTCGCGACGGCGATCAGCGACCTCGACCGCGCCGAGGTGCTGCGCGATGCCGGGCTGACGACCGAGGCCGAGACCCTGCTCGCCCGGGTGGCCGGACAGTTCGGGGCGCAGCGGATGCCGCAGGCCCGGGGCGAGGCGGAGTTCCACCTGTCGCGTTCCCTGATGCGGCACGACCCGGTGGCGGCCGAGCGCATGGCACGCACCGCGGCCCGCCGCTTCGCCGCCCTCGGCAGCGCGGGCTGGGCGGCGCGCGCCGACGCCGTGCGCCTCGAGTCGCGGCTGCGCACACGGCCCTCGAGCCGCAGTGCGCGCATCGACGACGACATCGAGCGCACGGCATCCGCTCTCGCGCACGGCGGCTTCCGCACCGAGGCGACCGCCCTGCGCCTCGACGCGCGCCGCGACGGCAGCGGACGGATGCCGCGCGTCGATGCGAGCGCCCCCACCCCGCTGCGGCTGAGGGCGCACGAGGTGCGCGCCGCCCGGGCGGCGGCGGGCGGTCGCCACACGGCGGCCCTGCGCGCGGCGACCGAGGGACTCGACCTGCTCACCTCGTGGCAGCAGTCGTTCGGCGCGCTCGACCTGCAGGCGTCCGTCGCGATGCACGGCACGGATCTGATGTTCGCGGGCCTTCGGGCGGCGGCGAGGACGCGCGACCCCGCCGTGCTGTTCGAGTGGGCGGAGCGCGCCCGTCACCTCAGCCACCAGGTCGCGCCGGTGCGTCCGCCGGTCGACGACGCACAGGCATCCGATCTCGCCGAGCTGCGGATGCTGCGCGCCGACCTCGCCGGTGCCGACTGGACGACCGACGCCCGCGTGCGCGTGCTGCGCGACCGGGTGCGCGAGCGGCAGTGGGCGGCGACCGGCGCCGGGGAGACCCGCGGGCGCCTCGATCTCCCCGGCGCCCGCGCGCACCTCGACCCCGGCACGGCACTGCTCGCGTACCTCTACACGGGCGATGAGCTGCTGTGCGTGGCGACGACGGCATCCGGAGCAACGGTCGTCGACCTGTCGTGGCCGCGCGTGCGCGCCGCGATGGACGGGCTCCGTGCCGACCTCGACGTCGCCGCCCTCACCCGGGGCGGCCCCCTGTCCGCGCTGATCGAGCGCTCGCTGGCCGTGCGCCTGCAGACCCTCGACAACGAGCTCCTCACCCCCGTGCGCGCCGCGGTGAACCCGGCGGATGCGCAGCGCATCGTCATCACCCTGCCCGGCGTACTGGCCGGTGTGCCGTGGGCGATGCTGCCCGGCATGCACGGCGTGCCCTTCACGGTCGCGACCTCGGCGTCGCGCTGGGCCGAGGTGCGCACCCGCCGCGCGACGGGTCGTCGCCCGGAACGCATCGGCTTCGCCACCGGTCCGCGCGTGCCCCGCGCCGGGGAAGAGGTGCAACGCGCACGCGCGGCCTGGGCGACGACGGATGCCGCGACCCCCACGCTCCTCGGAGGCGAGGCGACGGTGTCGGCCGTGACCGAGCTGGCCGGGGCGTCCGATCTGCTGCACATCGCCGCGCACGGGCGGCACTCCGCCGACAACCCCCTGTTCTCGGGCTTCGAGCTCGCCGACGGCACGCTGTTCGGTTACGACGTCGACCTGATCCCGACGGCCCCCGAGACGGTCATCCTCTCGGCGTGCGAGCTGGGCCGTTCGGCGGTGCGCTGGGGCGAGGAGGCGCTCGGCATGACGCGGGTGTGGCTGCACGCCGGCACCCGCTGCGTGATCGCCGCCCCCGTCACCGTGCCCGACGACGTCGCGTGCGAGTTGCTCGCCACGGTGCACGGACACCTCGCCGACGGCATGGACCCCGCGCCCGCCCTCGCCGTCGCCGCGCAGGAGACCGGGCATCGGGCGCCGTTCCAGTGCCACGGCGCCGGGTTCTGAGGTTTTTCGAGTTTTTCTCGACGCGATGTATCACGAGGGGCGCGAGGCGCTCCTGTTCTTCGGAAGGTGTCGAACGCGGGAGGCTCCGAGCACCGGAGTCGGGAGGACGCGGTCGAGGGGGGTTCATCCGTGCACTGGGGAGTGCGGGAGGGCGACGACCGGCACCGACTGCTCAGAGATCACCGCGGCTCGGCTCCGTGATGACCTCGGAAGGGTCCGGCGGACGGGGAACGCCGGGCCCTTCGTCCGTCTGCGGTGAAAGACTGGGGTCATGAAGATCGTCGTCATCGGAGCATCCGGAAGCATCGGCCGCGTCGTCTCGGGCACGCTCGAATCCCGCGGGCACGAGGTGATCCGCGCGTCGCGCACCGGCGAGGTGCGCGTCGATCTGGCGGATGCCGCGTCGATCGCCGCCCTGTTCGTCGAGGTGAACGACATCGACGCCGTGGTCGTGGCGGCGGGCTCCGTGCCGTTCAAGCACCTCACCGAACTCGACCGCGACGACTACACGGCGGCGTTCCTCGGCAAGACGCTTCCGCAGATCGAGGTCGTGCGTCAGGCGATCACGCACCTGCGCGACGGCGGATCGGTCACGCTCACCAGCGGCGTGCTGTCGCGCGACCCGATCGCCACCGGCGCGGCGGCCGCGATGGCCAACGGTGCGCTCGAGTCGTTCGTGATCACGGCGGCCGCCGAGGCGCCCCGCGGCATCCGCATCAACGCGGTCTCGCCCGACGTGCTCGAGAACTCCCCCGGCTATCACCGGCTGTTCGCCGGTCACCGCCCGGTCGGCGACGACGAGATCGGTCGCGCCTACACCCTCGCGGTGGAGGGCCTCGAGACGGGTCGGACGATCACGGTCTGACCGACGGGTTGGCGGGCGGTCTGGCCGGCTGGCTCGGTCAGCGTGACTCGGCTGCCGCGGTGTGGTGACGGATGACCTCGGCCACCACGAAGTTGAACCACTTCTCGGCGAACTCGGGGTCGAGGTGCGCCTCCTCGGCGAGCGCGCGCAGGCGGGCGACCTGCTGCTCCTCGCGACCGGGGTCGGAGGCGGGCATGTCGTACTCGGCCTTGAGATGACCGACCTGCTGAGTCGCCCGGAAGCGCTCGGCGAGCATGAAGATCAGCGCGGCGTCGATGTTGTCGATGCTGGCGCGCAGGCGCAGCAGTTCGGCCTTCGGATCCTGTGGCGCGGTCATGCCTCCACTCTAGAGCGCGAGCGAACGCCGGTGATCGGATGCCGGGCACCGCTATCGTGAGCACATGAGCAACGAGAAGCCGCCGGCATCCGGGCACTCCGACGACGCCGCGTCGGCGGACGAGCACTCGCCGGCCGCGGACTCTGCGACCGCTCCGTCTGCGGCGTCGGCCGCGGCACCGGCGAACGCGTCGGGCGCGCCGGCTGCGTCGCACCCGCAGCGGGCCGTCGTGATCGAGCCGATGACGCCGAGCCGCTCGTTCTGGACCCGCATCGATCGCCCCTTCGTCTTCGGCTTCCTGGTGACGCTCGGCGGTCTCGGCGCCCTCGTTCTCGGGCTCGCGGTCACGAGCCTGTCGACCGTGCTCATCTACATCGCCCTCGCCCTCTTCGCCGCCCTCGGGCTCGATCCGTCGGTGCGCTTCCTCGAGCGCCGCGGGCTCTCCCGCGCGATCTCGGTCGTGATCGTGATCCTGTCGCTGATCGTCGTCGTGGCGCTGATCCTCTGGATGGTGCTGCCGATCGTGATCGAGCAGATCGCGAGCTTCGTGCGATCGGTCCCCGGGATGATCGCCGACTTCCAGCGCAGCGATCTCTACGCCACGCTCGACGACCAGTTCGGCGACCAGTTCCAGGGCCTCGTGGCCGACGTGCAGAAGTTCCTCACCGACCCCGGCAACATCGCCAGCATCGGCGGCGGCGCACTGCAGGTCGGAGCATCCATCGCCTCGGGGATCTCGGGTGTGATCGTGGTGCTCGTGCTCACCCTGTACTTCGTGGCGACTCTGCCGGGAATGAAGCAGAGCATGCTGCGCCTGATCCCCGCCCGTGACCGCGACCGCGCCGGCGACATCACCGACCAGATCACCGATTCGGTGGGTGGGTACGTGATGGGCATGGTCGTGCTCGCGTTCTTCAATGCGATCCTCGCGCTGCTGCTCTACACGTTCCTGGGGCTCCCGTTCCCGCCGCTCATGGCGACGGTCGCGTTCTGCATCACGCTGATCCCGCTGGTCGGATCGGTGATGTTCTGGATCATCGGTACGGGCCTCGCGCTCTTCACCGACCCGCTCGGTGCGCTGATCTTCGCGGCGATCTACCTCGTCTACATGCAGATCGAGGCGTACGTCATCACTCCGCGCGTCATGAACAAGGCGATCGCGATCCCCGGCTCGCTCGTGGTGATCGGCGCCCTCGCGGGGGGCACGCTGCTCGGTCTGCTCGGGGCTCTCGTCGCGGTGCCGGTGGCGGCATCCATCCTCATCATCATCAAGCAGGTCTGGGTGCCGAGGCAGGACGCCCGGGTGTAGCAGGGGCGGATCCTCCGTCGGATCCCGTCTCTCGCACGCCCCTCGCGCATCCCCTCTCGGAGTCGCGCCGAAACCCACCACGCGCGCCGAAACCCACCACGAGCCACGTCGGTGACGATGGGTCTCGACGGGGGTGATGGTTTCGACGGGTCCCCGGATGCCGGGGATGGATGCCGGGACGGATGCCGGGACGGATGCCGGGACGGATGCCGGGACGGATGCCGGGCACACGCAGAAGTGCCCGGACCCATCGGGCCCGGGCACTTCCGGTGATGCGGTCAGGAGGTCAGATCAGACCCTGGTCCTCGAGCCACTTCTTGGCGATGTCCTTCGACGACTGCTGGTCGACCGTGCTGAGCACGTTCAGCGACACGAGCTCCTCGGCGGTGAGCTTGGCGCTGACCTCGTTGAGCACGTCGGAGACCTCGTCGGCGATGTCGCTCGACACGATCGGCACGACGTTCGACGAGATGATCAGGTTCTCGGGGTCTTCGAGGGCCACGATGTCTTCGGTCTCGAAGGCCGGGTCGGCGGTGTAGATGTCGGCGACCTGGATCTCGCCGGCGAGCAGCGACTCGAGCGTGCTCGGGCCGGTGGCCGAGAACTGCAGGTCCACGCCGTAGACATCCTTGGCCGCAGACGGGCTGTACGGGCGCTGCTCGAACTCGGGAGCCGCACCGATGGTGACGGGCGACGGAGCCTTCGACAGGTCGGCGATCGAGGTGATGCCGTACTCGTCGGCGAAGCTCTTGAGCACCGTGTAGGTGTCCTGGTCGGATGCCTCGGCGAAGTCGAGAGCCGTCAGGCTGTCGGGCAGGGCGTCCTGCAGGGCGGCGTAGACATCGTCGGGGCTGGTGACGTCGACCCCGTCCTTCGACAGGTACTCGAGCAGGCTGCCCGTGTACTCGGGGAAGACGTTGATCGCGCCGGACTCGACCTCGGGCATGTACGCGTCGCGCTGACCGATGTTGAGCTGCGTCTCGACGTCGAAACCGGCGTTCGAGAGGGCCTGGGCGTAGATCTCGGCGATGATCTCGTTCGAGTAGTACGCCTGCGAGCCGACGACGATCGTGTCGCCGCTGCCGGAACCGGCGCTGTCGGACGGCTCGTCGAGCGGGTTGCTTCCGCCGCAGGCCGACAGGGTGAGCGCGGCCGCGGCGACAAGGCCGACGGCGAGGACGGAGCGCTTGCCTCGTGCTGTGAACATGGATTTCCTCTTCTCTGGAAACTGCTGGGACTTCGAGTGCTGTGGATTCAGGTGGATGACGCCGGGCGGTGCTCAGGCGGTGGCGGGTGCGGGTTCGGAGCTGGTGGCGGATGCCGTGGCCGAGCCGGTGCGGGAAGCCGCGGTCCGGCTCGATCGCTTGCCGTCGGCGCGGGGCCCACCGCCACGGAGCCCGGCGGGAACGGCGGCGCGCTGCGCGGTGGCGAGAAGCAGATCGACGATCAGGGCGAGCACCGCGACGATGATCGCGCCCGCGAGCACCTGGTCGAACCGGCGCAGCGGGATGCCCTGGATGATCGGCCAGCCGAGACCGCCGAGGTTCACATAGGCGGCGATCGTGACGGTCGCGATGACCTGCAGGAGCGCCGAGCGGATGCCGCCGACCAGCAGCGGCAGGCCGAGGGGCACCTCGACCTTCCAGAACACCTGCCAGCCGGTCATGCCCATCGCCTTGGCGGCGTCGAGCGTGCGCCGATCGATCGCTTCGAGGCCGGTGTAGGCACCGGCGAGCAGCGAGGGGATCGCGAGGAGCACGAAGGTGATGATCGCGGCCTCGGGGATGCGGAGCACTCCGAGCAGGAGCACGAGCAGCACCATGAGTCCGAACGAGGGGATGGCGCGGGCGGCACCCGAGACGGCGACCGCCACCTCGCGTCCGCGGCCCGTGTGCCCGATCAGCCACCCGATCGGGATCGCGATCGCCGCGGCGATCAGTACCGAGATCGCGGTGAGGGCGAGGTGCTCGCCGAGCAGCTTGGGCAGCGCATAGGTGCCGGTCCACTGGGCGGGGGCGAAGATCCAGGCGAAGGCTTCGACGAAGAGGTTCATGCGGGAGCCCCCACGGCGATCGCGCGGCTCGCGGTGGCCTTCGAGGCCGCCCGCGTCCACGGCATGAGCGCGCGGCCGATCAGCAGCAGGATCAGGTCGATCACGAGGGCGATGACGACGACCGCGATCACCCCGGCGAAGACCTCGGCGATGATGCGCCGTTCGAGGCCGTTCGTGAAGAGGTAGCCGAGGTTCGTGACGCCGATCAGGATGCCGACGGTGGCGAGCGAGATCGTGCTGACCGCGGTCACCCGGAGTCCGGCGAGGATCACGGGGCCGGCGAGCGGGAACTCGACCGCCCAGAAACGGCGGAAGGGCGCGAACCCGGTGGCCGTCGCCGCCTGGCGCACATCGTCGTCGACCGAGTCGAGGCCGTCGGACACGGCGCGCACGAGGATCGCGATCGCGTAGATCGTCAGGGCGATCACGAGGTTCGTCTCGCTGATCGCCGAGTAGCCGAGCGTGGCGGGCAGCAGGATCAGCAGCGCGAGCGAGGGGATCGTGTACAGCAGACCCGTCAGAACGATGATCGGGCCGCGTACGAGTCGGTAACGCCAGGCCACCCAGCCGAGGGGCAGCGAGAGGACGAACCCGAGCACGATCGGCACGATGCTCTGCCGCAGGTGCACCGCGGTGAGCTCGAGGATCAGCCCGAAGTTGTTGACGACCCAGTTCACGGCTGACCACCCTGCACGGCGCCGAGGGCAGCGGCATCCGGCCCCGCCAGCGGACCGTCGACGTGCTCGGTCTCGGCGACGAGCGCCCCCTGGGTGCGCCCCTCGGAGTCGACGACCACGGTGCCCTGCGGCGTCTGCTTGAGGTGCAGCGCGCGGCGCCCGCGGTCCGCGCCGATGAACGAGGCGACGAAGTCGTCGGCCGGGTTCTCGATGATCTCGCTCGGCGAGCCCACCTGCACGACCCGCGCGCCCTTGTCGAGGATGACGACCTGGTCGCCGAGCAGGAACGCCTCGTCGATGTCGTGCGTGACGAACACGACCGTCTTGTCGAGCTCGTGCTGCAGCCGCAGGGTCTCCTGCTGCAGATCGGCGCGCACGATCGGGTCGACGGCGCCGAACGGTTCGTCCATGAGCAGGATGTTCGGGTCGGCGGCGAGACCGCGGGCCACACCCACGCGCTGCTGCTGACCGCCCGAGAGCTGGCTGGGGTAACGCTCGGCGAGCTTCTGGTCGAGACCGACCGTGTCGAGCAGCTCACGGGAGCGCGCATAAGCGTCGGACTTCTTCACGCCGTTCAGACGCAGCACGGTCGAGACATTGTCGATCACCGTGAAGTGCGGCATCAGCCCCGAGTTCTGCATGACGTAGCCGATGCGACGGCGCAGCTGCACCGGGTCGCCGCCGAGCACGCTCTCGCCGTCGATCTCGACGTCGCCCGAGGTCGGCTCGACCATGCGGTTGATCATGCGCAGCAGCGTCGTCTTGCCGCAGCCCGACGAGCCCACGAACACCGTCGTCTTGCGCGACGGCAGCACCAGGCTGAAGTCGTTCACGGCCACGGTGCCGTCGGGGAACTGCTTGGTGACGTTGCGGAATTCGATCATGGGTGGTCTCCCGTCGGGGGATCGATGCAGGGCGCGACGATGGCGGGCATGTGTGCGGCGGGTTCTACGACGACGAGCGGATGCCGTCGCCGGTCAGGCCGAGACCTCGACGCTCGGGTCGAACGCGACGTAGCCCGAGAAGTCGCCGCCGACGCGCTCGAAAGCGGTCGGGTACGGCGTCGGGTACGACCACGCGAGGTCTTTGTGCAGCTCCCCGTCGACCTCGACGGAGAAGTACTGCGCCGCACCCTTCCAGGGGCACGTGTACGGCGTCGGGCTCTCGACGAGCGCGCCCGGCGTGATCGACGCCGGCGGGAAGTACCAGTTGCCCTCGATGCGGAAGAGGTCGGCTTCGTCGGCCTCGGCGATCACGGTTCCTGCGAGTACAGCCTTCATGGTTCTGCCTCCTGGGATGTGGGTTAGAGCGTATAAGAGGTCGCCGACATTGCGGCGGGGGTTGTGCGCACGGCCGTCAATGTGAGAAATAAAGCGCACAGCGAAGCATCCGCCGTCACTCCCTGTTCGGAGCGTCGGCCGATTCGGATCGGATGCCGCAGCGCCTCCGTCGACGCCCCGGCCCGGCGGCTCACGCCGAGGCCCGCCCGTAGCCCTCGAGCAGGCGCAGCCAGACCTCGCTCACCGTCGGATACGAGGGCACGGCGTGCCACAGGCGCTTGATCGGCACCTCGCCGACGACCGCGATCGTCGCGGCCTGCACCAGTTCGGCGACCTCCGGGCCGACGAACGTCGCACCGAGCACGACGTCGCGCGCGGTGTCGACGACGAGCCGGGCCTGCCCCTCGAACCCGTCCTCGTAAAGGCTCGCCCCGGCCACCCAGCCCAGGTCGTAGTCGACGACCTTCACCTCGTGGCCCGCATCGCGTGCGGCCTTCTCGGTGAGCCCGACCGACCCCACCTCGGGGATCGAGAAGGTCACCTGCGGAACCGCGGCGTGGTCTGCGGTGGCGGCGTGGCGACCCCACTCGTCGGCATCCACCGGCTCATCCTTCGCCCGGGCGGCGATCACATCGCCCGCCGCGCGCGCCTGGTACTTGCCCTGGTGCGTGAGCAGCACCCGGCCGTTGACGTCGCCGACCGCGTACAGCCAGTCCGAACCGGGCACCCGCAGGGTGTCGTCGACCTCGATCCACGTGCCGGGCTCGAGGCCCGCCGTCTCGAGGCCGATGTCGCCGCTGCGCGGCGAACGCCCCGTCGCCACGAGCACCTCGCTCGCGGTGACCTCGCTGTCGTCGTCGAGGGTGATCGTGACGCCGGCGTCATCGCGCCACACGGCCGACGTGCCCGTGTTCAGCCGCACGTCGACGCCGAGCTCGCGCAGCCCCGCCGCGACGCGCTCGCCCGCGAACGGCTCCATGCCGCCCAGCAGGTCGCTGCGTGCGATGAGGGTGACCGTCGATCCGAGCGCGGCGTAGGCCGTCGCCATCTCGACCGCGACCACACCGCCGCCGATCACGGCCAGCGAGTCCGGAAGCTCCTCGGCGCTCGTGGCCTCGCGGCTCGTCCACGGAGAAGCCTCGCGCAAACCGGGGATCGGCGGCACGACGGCATCCGAACCCGTGCTGATCGCGACCGCGTGGCGGGCATGCAGCACGCGCGTGCCGCCGTCGGCATCGGTCACCGTGACCTCGCGCTCGCCCGTCAGGCGCCCGTGCCCGCGGGCCAGATCGATGTGCGCCGACTCGAGCCACTTCACCTGGCCGTCGTCCGACCAGTTGCTCGTGAAGGAGTCGCGGCGCGCGAAGACCGCACGCACGTCGAGAGCACCGGTCACCGCCTCTTTCGCGCCGGCGACGTGCTGGGCCGCGCGCAGCGCCTGGGCCGAGCGCAACAGCGCCTTCGACGGCATGCACGCCCAGTACGAGCACTCCCCGCCGACCAGCTCGCTCTCGACGATGATCGCCGTGAGACCTCCCTGCACCGCGCGGTCCGCGACGTTCTCGCCGACCGGTCCTCCGCCCAGCACGATCAGGTCGTACTCGTTCGTCTTGTCTGCAGTCATCGCTTCGCACCTCTCCGCGCAACAGTCTCGCTGAACAGCAACGTCGTGTCACGGGGTGGTTGTTCCCCGACGCGCCGGGTACGGTATGCGCCGCGCGGGGTTCACAACTCCTGAGAAACCGGGCCGCGCCGGCGCTGGGGGTACGAAACCCGCCAGATCGGGACCGATTCTCCGGAGTTGTGCACCGCTTCTCCGGCCGAGGGCGTACCCAACTCAGGAAGGACCGAAACAGAACCGCCCGAAACAAGCCGAATCCGGCGAAATCCGAGCGTTCTTCCTGAGTTGGGCACACACGCCGAGCCGGACCGAAGCCCCGGCGACCGGGTCAGCGCACCGGCAGGATGTGCGTCGGCGTCGCGGCGGGGGCCTGGTGGCGGATGCCGAGGGGCGCGCCCGTGCGCTCGTCGAGGTCGATCAGGCTGATCGAGTCGGACCGCTGCCCGGCGACCACGAGCTTGCCCTCGAACACCAGGTGATGTCGCGGCCAGTCGACGCCGGAGTCGGCGAGCGCGATGGATTCGAGGCGCTCACCTCCGCCGAGCACGCGCAGCGCCGCGATCGTGTTGCTGCCGCGCAGAGCCGTGTACAGGAAGGCGCCGTCGCGGGTGCGGGCGAGCTCGGCGGGGAAGTCGACGCCGACCTCGGCGATGGGACTCGACAGGGTCGACGACACGACGGCCCACGACCCGCTCGGGGTCTCGGCGAGGGTGAACACCTCGCACGAGTACTCCGTGACGATGTGCAGATGCCCGCTCGGGTGCACCACCATGTGACGCGGACCGACGCCGAGCGGCAGGATCACCTCGTGGTCGAGGCGCAGCCCGGTGCCCGACAGCCGCCAGAAGCGCACGAGGTCGAAGCCGAGGTCGGTCGTGACGATACGCCCGTCCGGCAGGAACACCGCCGAGTGGGCGTGCGAAGCGCGAGCGGGCAGACCGTAGGGATCGGATGCCGCCGCACCCACGCCCGGCTCCTCGCGCACCGCGTCGGGGTCTTCGTCCTCGCCGAACAGTGCCGCGCGCAGCGCCGCCGCAGCATCCGCCTTCGCCCGCACGATGCGCCCGTCGGTCGCGAGGCCGAATCGCACGACCCGACCGTCGCCGTAGCAGCTGGCGATCAGCGTCGCCCCGTCGCGCGAGACGGCCAAGTGGCACACGGCGTCACCCGCCTGCACCGGGCCGCCGAGCGGGGCGAGCGATCCCTCGCCCGAGCGCACGAAGGCCTGCACCGCGCCCTCGTGCTCGAGCGCCGCATAGACGACGTCGAGCGCCGGATGCTGCGCCAACCACGACGGCGAGGATGCCGTCGCCGCGAGGTCGCGGTAGCCGAGCGTCGTGGCTTCGCGGCCGTCGTCTCCGGCAAGGAATCCGATCCCCTCGGCGGAGCCGTCCATCTCGGGGCCGTAGCCCCCGAGCCAGAAACGGGTCACGGGGTCAGTCGACGAGGTCGTGGCGCACGACCACCTGGTCGCGCTCCGGGCCTACGCCGATGACCGAGATGCGCGTGTTGCTCATCTTCTCGAGCGCGAGCACGTAGTCCTGCGCGTTCTTGGGCAGGTCGTCGAAGGTGCGGGCGACCGAGATGTCTTCGCTCCAGCCGGGGAAGTACTCGAGGATCGGCGTCGCGTGGTGGAAGTCGGTCTGGTTGACCGGCACCTCGTCGAAGCGCTCGCCGTCGACGTCGTAGGCGACGCACACGGGGATCTGCTCGAGTCCGGTGAGGATGTCGAGCTTGGTGAGCACGAGGTCGGTGATGCCGTTGACGCGCGTGGCGTAGCGGGTGATCGGGGCGTCGTACCAGCCGACGCGGCGCGGACGGCCGGTGGTGGTGCCGAACTCGAAGCCGCGCGAGCGCAGCCATTCGCCCTGCTCGTCGAAGAGCTCGGTCGGGAACGGACCCGATCCGACGCGGGTCGTGTACGCCTTGACGATGCCGACGATGCGGTCGAGCGCACCGGGACCGACGCCCGAACCGGTGGCCGCGCCACCCGCGGTCGCCGACGACGACGTCACGAACGGGTAGGTGCCGTGGTCGACGTCGAGCATGGTGGCCTGGCCGCCCTCGAACACGACGACCTCGCCGCGGTCGAGCGCCTCGGCCAGCAGGTAGCCGGTGTCGGCGACCAGCGGGCGCAGCCGCTCGGCATACGAGAGCAGGTCTTCGACGATCTCGTCGACCGTGATGGCGCGGCGGTTGAAGATCTTCACCAACAGGTGGTTCTTCTGGTCGAGCGCACCCTCGACCTTCTGGCGCAGGATGTTCTCGTCGAACAGATCTTGCACGCGGATGCCGACGCGGTTGATCTTGTCGGCGTAGGCCGGTCCGATGCCGCGTCCGGTGGTACCGATCATGCGCTTGCCGAGGAAGCGCTCGGTGACCTTGTCGAGCGTGCGGTGGTACTGGGTGATGATGTGCGCGTTGGCGCTCACCTTCAGGCGCGACACGTCGATGCCGCGGGCGCCGAGCGCCTCGAGCTCGTGGAAGAGCACCTCGAGGTCGACGACGACGCCGTTGCCGATGACCGGCGTCACGCCGGGGGAGAGGATGCCGGAGGGCAGCAGGTGCAGGGCGTACTTCTCGTTGCCCACCACGACGGTGTGCCCGGCGTTGTTGCCGCCGTTGAACTTCACGACCCAGTCGGTGCGGTCACCGAGCAGATCGGTGGCCTTGCCCTTTCCTTCGTCGCCCCACTGCACGCCGACGATAACGATTCCTGGCATGGGTGTCCCCCTTGCTTTCGCCGGGTTTGCACCGGCTGATGAGCTGGCCCTTGTCGGGCTCCCCCATCCTATCGAAGGGGCCGACATCGCCTTCGGCGAGGTCCTGGCGGGATATGGACGGATGCTGTCGCTCCCGCGCATCGCGGATGTCGGAGGCCCCTGACACCATCGGAGGATGTCGAAGACCGCTCCCCTCACCGGCGACCTGCCGGGCACGAAGCCCCGGCAGGGACCGCTCGTGCTGATCGCCGCCCTCGTGACGGTCGTGCTCTGGGCGTCGGCGTTCATCGGCATCCGCGGGGCGGGTCCGCACTTCGACCCGGGTGCGCTCGCGCTGCTGCGCATGGCGGTCGGCAGTCTCGTTCTCGCGATCATCGCGGTGCGCCACGGCATCCGTCTGCCCGCTCGCCGGCACTGGTGGCTGGTCGCGGTGTGGGGCGTCGGGTGGTTCTGCGTCTACAACCTGGCGCTCAACGCCGCCGAGCGCACGCTCGACGCGGGCACGGCGGCGATGGTGGTGAACCTCGCACCGCTGATGGTCGTGGTGTTCAGCGGACTCTTCCTGCGCGAGGGGTTCCCGAAGCCGCTGATCATCGGGGCGCCGATCGCGTTCCTCGGCGTCGTGCTGATCGGCATGAACTCGCAGGCGGCCGAGGGTGAGGGCCCCGATCTCACAGGGCTGCTGCTGGCCCTGCTCGCCGCGGTCATGTACGCAGGGTGCACGCTGCTGCAGAAGCATCTGCTGAGCGCCGGGTCCGATGCGACCACGCTCACCTGGCTCGGCGCGATGGCCGGCACCGTCGCGCTGCTGCCGTGGACGGGCAGCCTGATCGGTGCGATGCAGAGCGCTCCCCTCGGCTCGACCCTCTGGGTCGTCTACCTCGGCATCTTCCCCACGGCGATCGCCTTCACGACCTGGGCCTACGTGCTGCAGCGCAGCACCGCGGGGCAGACCTCCGCCACGACCTACGTCGTGCCCGCGGTCGCGATCCTGATGTCGTGGGCGATCTTCGGCGAAGTGCCGACCCCGCTGATGTTCCTCGGCGGCGCGCTCTGCCTGCTGGGTGTGCTCGTGACGCGGTTGCGGTGGGGGCGGCGGGGCTGACTCAGGCGTGTCGATATACCGATCGCCATAGCGAATCCGGCCGAATCCGCCCGAATCCGCCCGAATTCGGCGCCCCACTTAGCGATATTCCGACAAGCCCGCGTCCAGAGTGGGAAACCGCCCGGAGATGCCGGAGTTCGTCTATTTCACGGCTACGGTGTCCGACGGTTCGACCGCCAGAGTGTCGAGCACGGAACGTCGGAGGAACGATGAAAACTGTGTGGCCCTTCGTGCGGATCGTCGCCGCCCTACTCGCGCTCGCGGCACTCGCGCGGCAGCTCACACGCGAGATCGCGACCGCCCAGGCGGCGACGACCGAATGGGGACGCGACATCCCCACCGCGGTCTCGAACTTCTTCAGTTTCTTCACCACGCTCTCCGGTCTCATCGCGGCCATCGTCCTGCTGATCGCCGCGGGGTGGATGCTGCGCACCCGCCGCAGCGACGACACGGAACCCCGCTGGCTCGCCGTGCTGCTCGCCTACGCGAGCACCTACATGATCACGACCGGCATCGTCTACAACCTGCTGCTCCGCGACATCCCCTCGCACAGCGCGACCGAGGCGTGGACGAGCGAGACGCTGCACGTCGTGCTCCCGATCGTGATGCTGCTCGACGTTCTCTTCGCACCCCGCCGCCGCGCACTCGGTTGGGGCACCGCGCTCCCCGCCGTGGTCTTCCCGCTCGCGTGGGGCGGCTACACACTGGTTCGCGGGCCGTTCATCACCGACCCGTTCACCGCCACGCCCTACTGGTACCCGTACCCGTTCCTCAACCCGAACACCTCGAGCTGGGCCTCGGTGGGCCTGTACGTCGCCGCCATCGCGGCCGCGATCGTCGTCATCTCGCTCATCGTCGTCGGGATCGGGCGCCTCCGCGGCGCGCGAAAGCGTCACTGAGTCGCGCCGTTCGCCTTACCGCGACCTGTTCCGCCTCACCGCGACCCGATCGACCCCCGCGACAGACTCAGCGCGGCCAGCCGATCAGCGGCGAGCGTGCGCTTGAGCTCGAGCGATTCCCCGATCTCCGCCGCCAGACGCGGGCGCGTGCGGATCAGCTCGTCGACCGTCGCGAGCGGCAGCACCACGACCGTGAGGATCTCGCCGGCGACGGTGACCGCCTGCGTGCGTTCGCGGGTGAGGGCTGTCTGCCCGATGATGTCGCCCTTCTCGGCCGCCGCGAACTCCACCCGCCCGCCGTCGACCTCGAGCGACAGGATCGCCCGGCCCGACACCACGACCCGCACCTCGTCGGGCACGACGCCGCTCGGCAGCACGATCTCGCCGACCCCGTAGCGCTCGAGCGACGAGGCCGTGAGCAGTGCCTCGAGGTCGTCGTCGCGCAGGTGCAGTGTCGACGCGATCGACCGCAGGGCCTCGGCGAGACGCCCGGGCTCGGCGATCGGATCGGTGGCGTCGCCGTCGAGCGCGAAGCCGTGGCGGCGCGCGGCGTACCAGAGCCAGGAGAGGTACGTCGACAGGGCGCGCGAAGCATCCGACGGCCCCGCCACCGGGATCGCGACGCCGTATGCCCCGGCGCCGGAGTAGCTGACGGATGCCCGTTCCCGCGCGACCTTCATCGGCAGGGCGTCGGCGACCTCGACGAGCAGCGCCATCACCTCGTGCGGCGGATCGTCGGTCGAGAACTTCACCGAGGTCGACGCGGAGTAGGGCCCGTCGGGCTCGCTGAGGTTGGTGAACGACGCACCGGAGAGGCTGGAGTTCGGCACAATCTGGATGCCGGAGCCGGTGTCGATGTGCACCGCGCGCCAGTTCACCTCGACGACCCGCCCGCGAACACCCGCCGCATCGAGGAAGTCCCCGATCTTGAACGGCTGCTCGAACAGCAGGAGCAAGCCCGAGATCACACCTCCCACCGCGTTCTGCAGCGCGAGGCCGATCACGATCGACCCGACCCCCAGGGCCGTGAAGAGACCGCCCACGTCGGCATCCCATACCCACGAGAACAGCAGGGCGAGGCCCAGCGCGACGAGCACCAGCCGGGCGATCTCGACGAAGATCGTCGGGATGCGCTTGCGCCACGAGTCCTCGGCGGCGTGCGCGAACAGCGCCACGTTGAACGACGACAGCAGCAACAGGATCACCAGGAACCCGAACACGGTGGCGACCACACGGGTCCACACCTGCTCGGCGGGCGACTGGATCGCGAACGCCAACAGGGCGAACAGCGCACCGACCGGGATCACGCCGTTGCGCAGCAGTCGCAGCGGCCCGGCGACTGCATTGTTGCGACGACGGAGCCCGTTGATCAGCTCGGTGAGGACGACCAGCAGCACCGGCACGCCCACGGCGAGCGCGATGACCCACCATCCCCAGCCGTCGCGGAACGCGTCCTCGAACATGTCAGGCCACCTTCCAGACCGTCTCGGTCGTGCCGCGGGCCTCGACGGTGCCCGCTTCGGTGAACGAGAAGATCTCGCGGGTGCGGTCGTAGACCGTCTGGCTCACGTAGACGCCCGGTTCGCCCGTGACCGATCGCACCCGGTAGGCGAGGTTCACGGCATCGCCCCACAGGTCGTAGGCGAGGCTCGTGCGGGCGACGAGCCCGCTCGTGACCGTGCCGGTGTCGACACCGGCGCGCAGGCCGATCGACGACCCGTTCTGCGCGTTGAAGCGCTCGATCACCCCGAGCAGATTCTTCGCGAACTCGACGCTGCGGCGCACGTTGTCGACGCGCGGCACGATCAGTCCCGACGAGGCGAGGTACCCGCCGCGCAGGGTGCGCACCTTCTCGACCCCGGCCTTCTCGGCGGCCTCGTCGAAACCGCGCATGAGGGTGTTGAGGTGGCCGATCTCCTGCTCGGCCGAGAGCCCGCGCGCGTAGTCGTCGAAGCCGACGAGCTCGGCGAACACGACCGACACGTTCTCGTGCGCCTCCGAGATCGTCTCGTCGCCCTGCTTGTACTTCGCGGCGACGCTCTCGGGCATGAGCGTGAGCAGCAGCTTCTCGTTCTCGGCCTGCTGCTCATCGATGAGCTCCTGTTTGATGCGCAGGCTCGACGCCATGTCGTTGAACGCACTGCCCAGGTCGCCGAACTCGTCGCGCGCGCCCTGCGGCACCTGCACGTCGAGATCGCCCTCGGCGACCCGGTGCACCGCGCCGACGAGGCGGTGGATGGGTCGGGTAAAGACCTGGGCGAGCAACAGCGACAGCAGCGAGACGCCGAGCAGGATGCCGAGGAGCGACAGCAGCACGATGCGGGTGAAGTCGGCCACGGGGGCGAACGCCTCCGACGAGTCGATCCGGGCGATGATGACCCAGTCGAGTCCATCGACCTCCAGCGGGGCGTACGCGGTGACGCTGTCGATGCCGAGGTACCCGGGACCCGTCGTGGTGCCGGTCCTGCCCGCCTGCGCCTCCGCCACCGCCCGCGTGTTGATCGGCTGGAGGAGCACCGTTCCCTGCACCTCGACGATGCGCTTCGCAACGCTCGGCGGGGTGCCGCCGTCGATCGCGAGCTGCTCGTAGTTCTCGGGGTCTTCGATGAGGCGCCGCGAGTCGCTGCGCATGAGGTCGTCGAGACCCACGAGGTACACCTCGCCCGTGTCGCCGAGACCCTGCTCCTTCCAGCCCTCCGACCCCGTCGTCAGGTCGTTGATCGTCTCCAACGACACCTGCAGGGCGAGGGCGCCGGTGATGCGGCTGTCGTTGCCGATGGGCGAGACCACCCACATCGTCGGCACGTTCAGCGAGGGGATCCAGCGTTCGAAGTCGGTGAGCACAACGGTGCTGACGGAGTTCGTGGCGATGGCATCCGCGTATGCCTGAGCGAGCATCGTGTCACGGTACGGACCCGTGTTCAGGTTGCTGCCGAGCTCGACGCCCTTGTACGCCGAGAAGACGATGTCGCCGTCGAGGTTGAGCAGGAGCGCGTCCTCGTAGTCGGCCTGCTCTATGAGCCGTCCGAGGTAGTCACCGTAGCGCTCGGTCGCTGCGGAGTAGGACGATCCGTCCTCGGCATCATTGTCGTTGAGCAGGGTGTCGTAATCGGCGTCGAAGTCGAGGTTCTGCGTGGTGAAGCGCGTCTGCAGGAACTGCCCGGCGTTCGACTCGGGGATGAAGGCGCTGTCACCGTACTGCTCGCCGGCACGACCCTCCAGCGCGGGAATGAAGGTGTCGGAGTAGTAGGACTCGAGCTGCGCGCGCTCGTCGGCGGTGACCTCGCGCTGCTCCAGCTCCTCGTACCCCGCGTTCACGGTGGTCGAGAGCGTCTGCGCACTGAGGTTGCGCGACTGCAGCGAGGCATCCTTCTTGACGGCCTCGATCGCGTCGGTGACCTCGGCCGCGCGCATCGAGCGGATGGTGATGAGCTGATCGACCGCCGCGTCGTGCAGCGACTGGCGTCCGTTGATGAAACCCACGGCACCGACGATGACCGACGAGACGAGACTCACCGCCAGGAGCATGATGAGCAGTTTCGACTGGATGCTGAGCCCGGGGCGCAGGCGCCGCAGTCGCCGTTCCGTCTTCTCCCCGACCGTGCCCTGCTCGCTCATCCGCGTCCTCCGTCGTCATCCGTGAGCGCGTCCCCACTCGGAGGTTATCGATATACCAACTCCATGCAAATGGTTTTTTCGCCTGATGTCATCGGTCTTCTCCCGATACATTGGCGGCGGAGGCATGATGACTACTTGGTGGCCCTACCTGCGGATCGCCGCAGCCCTTCTCGGCGCTGCGGCGCTCGTGCGGCAGATCACGGTGTCGATCACGAACGCGCACTCGTCGACCACCGAGTGGGGTTCGCACGTGCCGACCGTCGTGGCGAACTTCTTCAGCTTCTTCACCGTGCTGTCGAACATCGGCGCCGTGGTCTCCCTGACCATCGCCGCGATCTGGATGATCCGCACGCGCCGCGACGACACCCCCGAACCCCGCTGGTTGGCCACGCTGCTCGTCTGCACCAGCACGTACATGATCGTCACGGGCATCGTCTACAACCTGCTCCTCCGGTACATCAACCTCGACGGGGTCTCGGAGGTGTGGACCAACGAGACGCTGCACGTGATCGTGCCGCTCGTCATGCTCCTCGATGTGCTCTTCGCGCCCCGTCGGCGCGCACTGCCGTGGAGCGCGGCCCTCGTCGCCGTGATCTTCCCGCTGGTATGGACCGTCTACACGATGGTGCGCGCGAACTTCATCACGGGCCCGATCACCGGGAACCCGTGGTGGTACCCCTATCCGTTCCTCGACCCGCACGGCCCCGGCGGATGGGGCTCGGTCGTCGTCTACATCATCGGGATCGCGATCGGCATCATCGCCGTCGCCGCCGGTGTGGTCTGGGTGGGTCGTCGCCGAGGCATCCGCGTTCCCTGATCCGACGGGGCGCTCGGCCGATGGGGACTCCTCCCCATCGGCTCCGAGCCGGCGCGTCGGTGGATGCGGTTACCCTGGTGCGGGGGAAGGACGCGATGTTTCCCCGCGTGATCGAGGAGACTGCAGATGAACGAGCCCTACGCGCCGGACCCGTCGACGAATACGGCCCCTCCGCCCCCGCCCGCGCCTCCCGCGCCGGCACCCGCGCTTCGCAGCGAACAGCGCGACGCGCCGACGCCGCCTCCTCCCGCCGCGGCGGCGACGCCCCCGACGTTCCCGGCATCCGCTCCCGCCGCAGCTGCACAGGCCCCGTCATCCGCCCCGGCTCCGAAAGCGGATGCCGCGCCCAGGACGGCCCCGTCCGACGCGGAGATCTCGCGGGCGAGCGACGTGCTGAAGGTCGTCTCCGACGCCTACTCCGCGAAGATGGTGGGCCAGGAGCGCCTGCGCATGAGCCTGCTCATCTCACTCATCGCCGGCGGCCACATCCTGCTCGAGAGCGTGCCCGGCCTCGCCAAGACGACCGCCGCGAGCACCCTCGCCGACACGGTCAAGGCGCAGTTCAAGCGCATCCAGTGCACGCCCGACCTGCTGCCGAGCGACATCACGGGCAACCAGATCTACGACGCGGCGACCGGCTCGTTCCGCACCGTGCTCGGCCCCGTGCACGCCAACTTCGTGCTGCTCGACGAGATCAACCGATCGAGCGCCAAGACCCAGAGCGCCATGCTCGAGGCGATGCAGGAGCACCAGACCACGATCGGCGGTGAGGTGCACCACCTGCCGAAGCCCTTCCTCGTGATCGCGACGCAGAACCCGATCGAGCAGGAGGGCACCTACGAGTTGCCCGAGGCGCAGATGGACCGCTTCCTGCTCAAGGAGATCGTCGAGTACCCGAGCCCCGCCGAGGAGTTCGAGATCCTCGGCCGCATCGACTCCGGTGTGCTCGACCCCGACCGGCACGTCTCGAGCGCGATCTCGCTCGACGACGTCCACATGCTGCAGGACGTGGCCAGCCGCATCTACGTCGACCCCGCGATCCGCAACTACATCGTGTCGATCGCGTACGTCACGCGTAACCCCGCACCGTACATCGGCGACGACCGCGCCCGGTTCATCAAGTACGGCGCGAGCCCCCGCGCGAGCATCGCGTTCCTGCAGGCGTCGCGCGCCCTCGCCCTGCTCAAGGGTCGCTCGCACGTGCTGCCCGAAGACATCCGCGAGCTGCGGCACCTCGTGCTGCGCCACCGCGTGCTGCTGACGTTCGAGGCCGACGCCGAGGGCATCCGCAGCGAGGAGATCATCGACCAGATCTTCGCCGCCGTCCCCACTCCCTGACCCGGTCGCCGAGCCAGGAACCGTCGCCCCGCACCGGAACAGAAGCCCATGCCCAGTCTGATCACGCAGGTGAAGAGCAAGCTCTTCCTGCACTCGTCGCGCAAGTCGATGCACGCGCTCGACGGTGCGCACGCGTCGCTGCTGCGCGGGCGCAGCCTGGACTTCGAAGACCTGCGCAAGTACGAATACGGCGACCAGGTGCGCGACATCGACTGGCGCGCGACGGCCCGCCTGGGCACGCCGCTGGTCAAGCGATCGCGGGCGATGCGCATGCAGACGGTGCTGTTCGTCGTCGACACCGGGCGCTCGATGACGGCCCTCGCGGCCGACGAACGCCCGAAGAAGGACCTCGCGATCATGGCGGCCGGTGCTCTCGGCATCCTGACCCTGCGTCACGGCGACGACTTCACCACGGTGTACGGCGATGCCTCGCGCGCGCGTCGCCTGCCCCCCGGTCGCAGCGAGGGCGCGCTCGAGCACGCACTGCGCACGATCAGCCGGGCGACCGACGAGAGCACGGTTCCCAACGACCGCGACGGCCTGCTCTCGTACGTCACCCGCACGGTGTCGCGGCGCATGATCGTCGCCGTCATCACCGACGAGGCGCCCATCACGAGCGAGACCGAGCGGATGCTGCGCCGGCTGCGCGTGCAGCACGACGTGCTGTGGCTCACCCTCCGCGACGCGGATCCGGTGCTCGATCACGCGACCGGGCGCATCCGCAGCGACGTCGACAGCAGCTGGGACGTGCCGGACTTCGTGCAGGGCGATGCGGCGATCGTGCGCCAGCTCACCGCGCAGGCGCAGGCCGAGGAGGCGCACCTCGCCGAGACCCTGAAGCGCCTCGAGATCGGCCACGCCGTGCTCGAGGGTCAGGAGTCGGCCGTCCCCCAGCTGCTGCGCCTGCTCCACGGGGCGCTCAGCCGATCCGGCGGGAGGTCGAATGCCCGGGTCTGATGAGCTCTACCCGCCGGCGCAGTACGGCTGGGGCTGGGTGCTGCTCGCGTTCGGCATCCTCGCCCTGCTGATCGTGGGCGCGTGGCTCGTGATCGCCCTCACGAAGCAGCGCCGCCCCGCCGACCGTCTCGGCATCGAGCAGCCGCAGCTGCTCACGGGCGACGTGCTCAGCCAGTTGCGCGTGGAGTACCTCGACCGCGTGCAGCAGATCGAGACCGACTACCGCGAGAAGCGGCTCTCGCCCCGCAACGCCAACCTCGAACTGAGTCGCGTGGTGCGCACCTTCGTCAACGAGTACAGCGGCCTCGAGGCCCCGGTGCTCGCCCTCGACGACCTCGTCTCCCGTGGAGTGCACCCCGCCCTGATCGACGCGATGCGCCGGCACTACTATCCGAGCATCTTCCGCCAGGGCCCGCCGATCGATCCTCTCGCCGGCGCCGAGGCGGCGCGGACGGTGGTGCGCTCATGGCACTAGCGAACGGCTGGCTCATCATCGTGGCGGCCGCGGTCGTGATCGCCGCCCTCGGCATCGGTATCGCGCTCGGACTGCGCAGCCGCGGGCAGTCCACGGGAACCGACCGCGCACGCATCGCCCGCGCGGAGCGTCTGCGCGCGCTGCCCGCGTTCCGCGAAGCGCTTTCCCGACGGATCATCGCCCTGAGCGGCATCCTGCTCCTGGGTGCGCTCACGGTCATCACGGCCGGTGTCGTGGCCGCCCGGCCGATGTCCTCCCAGACGATCCAGCCCGTCAACACGAGCCGCGACATCATGCTCTGCCTCGACGTCTCGGGATCGATGTCGGAGGTCGACGTCGAGGTGCTGACGGTGTTCGAAGAGCTGCTCGACGGCTTCGAGGGCGAGCGCATCGGGCTGACGATCTTCAACAGCTCGCCGGTGCAGATCTTCCCGCTCACCGACGACTACGACTTCATCCGCACGCACCTCGAGAGCATGCGCGAGAGCTTCGACTACGTCGATCAGATCCCCGAGCACTGGGTCGGCACGCTCAACGGCAACGGCGCCTCGCTGATCGGCGACGGGCTCGCCGCCTGCGCGATGGGCTTCGACCACCCCGACGACGAGCGCTCGCGCTCGGTGATCTTCGCAACCGACAACGAGATCAACGGCGCGTCGATCGTGACGCTCGAAGAGGCCGCGAACTACGCCGCATCGAACGGCGTGCGCGTGTTCGCGCTGAACCCCGTCGAGGGCAAGGACGCGGATGTGAGCGCCGAACTCGCCGCTGCGGCCGAAGCGACCGGCGGTCAGGCCTACGGACTGCGCGACACGACCACGGTCGGCGACATCGTCGAGCAGGTGCGCGAGCAGGATGCGACCGAGCTCCGCGGCGAGGCGCAGGTGGTGTGGACCGACGCCCCCGACCTGTGGATCGTGGTCGTCTCGATCGCGCTGCTGTCGTTCGTGGTGCTGCTGTGGAGGGTGCGACTGTGATCTTCCAACCCGCCATCAACGTCTTCCTGCTCCTGCTGCTGTTCGCCCCGATCGCCGCGCTCGTGGTGTGGGTGCTCGTGCGCGCGCCGAAGGACGCGGGGCGCTCGACCGCCCAGACGCGCAACCACCGTCTGCTCTGGGCGCTGCGGTTGGCCGCGGTGCTCGCCTGCTTCGTCATGCTGCTGCGCCCCGGCATCCCCGGCGGCGCCACGCAGACCCTGGCGACCGACACCGACATCGTGCTGGTGGTCGACACGACCGCGAGCGTCGTCGCCGAGGACTGGGCCGACGGAGAGCCGCGCCTCGACGGCGTGCGCGCCGACGTGCGCACGATCATCGCCGAGTACCCGGGCGCGCGCTTCGCGCTGCTCACCTTCGACGCCGCCGCCGAACTGCGGATGCCGTTGACCACCGACACCACGGCGCTGGTCGGGTCTCTCGACGTGCTGCGCCCCGAGGTCACGAGCCAGTCGCGCGGAAGCTCGATCGGCATCGCCGCGACCCTGCTCGAGCAGACGCTCGCGTCGGCGGCCGAGTCGTCGCCCGACCGCTCGCGCATGGTGTTCTACTTCGGCGACGGCGAGCAGACCGTGTCGTCGGACCCCGAGTCGTTCGCCGCGAGCGCGCCCTACATCGACGCCGGCGCGGTGTTCGGGTACGGCACCGCCGAGGGCGGGCCCATGCGCATCACCAGCGGCGGCGTCGACGGAAAGGATGCCGGGTACATCCAGTACCAGGGCTCCGATGCGCTGTCGGTCGTCGATGAGCAGAACCTGCAGGCGCTGGCCGCCGAACTCGGCGTCGAGTACGAGCACCGCACAGCCGACACCGAGCCGAAGCTGCCCGAGGCGCCGACGACCACCACGAACTACGCCGAATCGGGCGAGGTCGGCAACGTGACCGAGCTCTACTGGATCGCGGCGCTCGTGCTCATCGTGCTGCTCGGGATCGAACTGGCGCGCGCGGCCATGCTGATCGCCCGCCTGCGCGGCTTGCGCACCCCGAAGGGAGGCACGGCATGACCGACGCTCCGTCCGCCACCGCGACCGACCCGCAGGCCGCGGCCGCGCAACTGCTCGCCTCGAACCGTCGGCGCCGCAGCATCCGTCGATGGATCGCGATCGGTTCGCTGCCCCTCGTGCTGGTGTCGCTGTTCTTCGTGGGCAAGATCCTCAGCATGTACGCGTTCGCGCACCAGGCGATCAGCGCCTATGTCGTCGACGACTACGCGGGCTCCGAGGCGGCGGCCGAGGGCCAGGAGTTCCTCAACTTCTTCGAGCCGTACAAGGCCCCCTTCAACGTCGGCACCGCGCTCGCGGGCGCCGAGGAACTGCCCAAGGCACGCACGAAGCTCGAAGAGGCCCTCGACCTGGCGACGGGCCTGGAGGTCTGCGCCGTGCGCGTCAACCTCTCGCTCGTGATCGAGCGGATGGGCGATGCGGCCCGCGAGGGCGGCGACGGCGCCGGTGCGGCCCAGCTGTACGCCGAGGCGCTGACGATCGTCGTCGAGACGCCCGAGGAGTGCAACAGCGAAGAGGCCGAGAACCAGTCGTCCGATCCGGATCGCGACATGGGCGAGAGCCTCGACGACTCCGAGGAGCGCCTGAAGGAGAAGCAGCAGGAGCAGGAGCAGGAGCAGCAGCCCGACCCGCAGGAGGGCGAGGAGCAGCAGGAGCAGCCGCAGCAGCCCGACGAGCAGAAGCTCGACGACCTCAAGGACAAGCTCGACCAGGGCACGCAGGAGCGCGACCAGCAGCAGGGCGGCGACGAGCCCGGCTCGGGAACGGACAGGCCATGGTGATGGATCACGAGAGCCAGCGCGCCCGCTACCTCGCGGGCGCCGAAGGTGCGCCACCCGTTCCGCCGCCCGGCGGCTACCGCGGTGCGCGCCGCGGCACCGGACCGCAGGAGGCACCGGCGTTCCCGACGTTCGTGTCGGTGGCCGACGGCGACGACGAGCGCCGGTCGGCGAACGCGATCGGATGGATCGCCCTGCTCGCCAGCATCCTGTTCGCCATCGTGCTGCTGGGTACGATGCTCGCCGGCGGCACCGACCTGCTCTACGGCGTCACGATGCTCGCCCTGCAGCTCGTGCTCGTCGCGGTCATCATCGCGGCGATCGCCACGAAGCGGGGGCGGCTGCTCGGCGCGATCGCCCTCGTCATCGCGGTGCTGTTCAACGTCGCCACCGTCGGCGGGCTCAGCGCCCTGCAATCGTCGGCCAGCGGCAACTACGACGGAGCGAAGTCCGACGAGCAGAAGCACGCCGAGGCCTACCCCGGCATCAAGGGCACCGACAACCAGGACGTGCTGAACCAGCAGTCGCTCGAGGAGGTGCGTGCCGAGGCCGACAGCCTCTTCGCCGACGTGCGCCAGCGCCTCAGCGACGAGTTCGGCTACACCTGGACGCAGTTCACCGACGAAGACCTGCGGCCCGAGCGCAACGGCTACGGCGGGGAGTCGATGCTCTACGAGTACGGTTCGGCGGGCTGGGCGACCAACGAACCGATCCAGGACTACGCGCGCAAACAGCAGGTCATGGCCGTGATCGATCAGGTCGTGCAGGAGCACGGGATGTACGGTCTGTACGCCTTCAACGACCCGACCGGATCGGGCATCGACCCGACGATGATCGAGAAGCTCTACGGCAGCGACGACCCGCGCACCCAGCACACGTGGGAGTCGTACACCGAGAATTACCCCGATCCGCTGCGCTTCTATGCGACGATCTACGACCTGTCGAACGACACGGACGGCGGATTCAGAACCGAGCGCGAGGCGCAGAACGCGCGCACCGGCGAGCCGGTCGAGGGACTGCAGCTGTTCGTGATCGCGAGCGCCGTGCTCAGTGACGACGACCGCGACGAGTTCGAGAAGAAGATCCAGGAGTACCCCGGGTTCTGAGGCCCGGGGCCGCTGCCCCTCGCTGGGTCGCTGAGCCTGTCGAAGCGTCCCACCCCCGCCGAGGCGCTCAGCTCGCGAGCGCGAGACCCGCGGCGAGCGCGAAGCCCAGAACGGTCGCGAGACCGGTCGACTCCTTGGCCTTGGACTGGGCCTCCGGCACCATCGAATCGACGAGCATCACGAGCAGCGCCCCGGCCGCGAAACCGCTGGCCGCGGTGCGGAATGCGTCGCCGGTGATGCTGGCGAGGCCGAAGCCCGCGACGGTCGCGGCGGCGCAGATCACGGCGACGCCGGCCCACAGCAGCAGCACGCGCGAGCGCTTCATGCCGCCGTCGAGCAGGTCGGCGGCCGAGCCGATCGATTCGGGCAGGTTGGAGACGAGGATGGCGACGACGAGCGCGATGCTCACCGGTTCGCCGGACGCGAGGCCGATGCCGAGCACGAGTTGCTCCGGGATGCCGTCGAGCAGTGCACCGACGGCGAGTTGTCCGCCGCCCGCGTCGCCCTTCTTCTTCGCGGCGCGCGCGTCGAGGATGCGTGCGGCGACGTAGTAACTGATCGCGCCGAGGGCGACGCCGATGACCAGGGGGAACGGGCCCCCGCGATCGAGGCCCTCCTCCCAGAGCTCGAAGGCGATCGAGGCCATGAGCGCGCCCGCACCGAAGCCGAGCACGATGCCCAGCCAGCGCGGCGGCCATTTCCGCAGCATCGCGAGCACGGCACCGATGAACAGCGGCGCCGCCGCGACCACGCCCCACAGCACTGCTGCGCCCATGAGCACCTCCGTGGCCCACTCTGGCACGACAGCGCGCCTACGGCATCCGCCTCTCCCATACGGAGGAGATCTCTCGCTCCGCAGGACGGAATCCAGGATTCGCTCCTCCGTTGCGTGCGATCTCCTCCGCTGCATGCGCCGGAGCCGGCAGCCGCACGCCGGCAGCAGTCCGGAATGGACCGCATCCGGATGCCGTCACGCATTCGGGAGCGACACGCCGCCCGCCGTAGACTGGAGGGTATGTCCAAGGTCCTCCAGTCCCTGCCCGTCGGCGAGCGCGTCGGCATCGCCTTCTCCGGAGGACTCGACACCTCCGTCGCCGTCGCGTGGATGCGCGAGAAGGGCGCCGTGCCCTACACGTACACCGGCGACCTCGGCCAGTACGACGAAGACGACATCGACTCGATCCCGGGCCGTGCGCTCGAGTACGGCGCCGAAGCCTCGCGCCTGGTCGACGCCAAGACCGCGCTGGTCGAAGAGGGCTTCGTGGCGCTCTCGTGCGGTGCGTTCCACATCCGCTCGGGCGGCAAGACCTACTTCAACACCACTCCCCTCGGGCGCGCGGTGACCGGCACGATGCTGGTGCGCGCCATGAAGGAGGACGGCGTCGACATCTGGGGCGACGGCTCCACCTACAAGGGCAATGACATCGAGCGGTTCTACCGCTACGGCCTGCTCGCCAACCCGCGTCTGCGCGTCTACAAGCCGTGGCTCGACGCCGACTTCGTGACCGAGCTCGGCGGGCGCAAGGAGATGAGCGACTGGCTCGTCGCCCGCGACTTCCCGTACCGCGACTCGGCCGAGAAGGCCTACTCGACCGACGCCAACATCTGGGGCGCGACGCACGAGGCCAAGACCCTCGAGCACCTGAACGTCTCGCTCGAGACCGTCGACCCGATCATGGGCGTGAAGTTCTGGGACCCGTCGGTCGCGATCGACAGCGAAGACGTCACCGTGACGTTCGAGGCCGGCCGACCGGTCGCCCTCAACGGCGTCGAGTTCTCCGACCCGGTCGCGCTCGTGCGCGAGGCGAACACGATCGGCGGACGCCACGGCCTCGGCATGAGCGACCAGATCGAGAACCGCATCATCGAGGCGAAGTCGCGCGGCATATACGAGGCCCCCGGAATGGCCCTGCTGTTCATCGCCTACGAGCGCCTGGTCAACGGCATCCTGAACGAAGACACGCTCGCGACGTACCATGAGCAGGGCCGACGCCTCGGTCGCCTGATGTACGAGGGTCGCTGGCTCGAGCCGCAGTCGCTCATGCTGCGCGAGTCGATCCAGCGCTGGGTCGGCCTCACGATCTCCGGATCGGTGACGATCCGTCTGCGCCGTGGTGACGACTGGACCATCCTCGACACCGTCTCGCCGAACCTGTCGTACGGCCCCGAGAAGCTGTCGATGGAGCGCGTCGGCGATGCGGCCTTCGGCCCGGTCGACCGCATCGGCCAGCTCACCATGCGCAACCTCGACATCGCCGACTCGCGTGCCCGCCTCGAGCAGTATGCGGGCCTCGGCCTCGTCGGCGGCGCCACGGGCGAGCTCGTCGGTCGCGTGACCGCCGGCGAGTCGGGCGAGATCACGGGTGCGGTCGAAGAGGTCGACGAGAACCTCGCCGACGCGGTCGACACGGCTTCCGAAGGCGCGGCCTTCGACTCCGGCACGGACTGACCCCTCGCGGGTTTCGATCAGGGGGCGGATGCTGCGGCATCCGCCCCCTTTTCCGTGCGGCCTCGCGGAGTGCGTGGCACGAGCGGATGCTGTGAGTCCATTGAGTTATCTTGCACACAACTGTGCACATTAAGTACACTCGAATCCATGACCACCCGCGCACCCCGTCGCGACGCCATCGAGAACCGCGCCGGCATCCTCGACGCCGCCCGTTCCGCGCTCTCCGTCGACCCCTATGCCTCGGTCGACGTGATCGCCCGCAGCGCCGGCCTCTCGCGCCGCACCCTCTACGGCCACTTCGACGACCGCGAAGCCCTCATCCGCGAACTCATCTCGACCGGCGCCCAGCGCTTCAACGCCATCGCCGAATCCGTGACCGATGCCGACGCCCGCCTCGCCCTCGCCCGCCTCACGGCACGCCTCTGGCACGAGGCCGCGCACGTGCAGGTCGCCGCCGCCCTCGCGCTCGACGAGGCGCACGTGCAGCACACGGCCGACGCCCTCGCCCCGCTGCGCCGCACGGTCGCCGCCCTGGTACGCCGCGGCCAGGACGACGGCAGCTTCCGCAGCGACCTCGCCGCCCCCACCCTCGCCCGTCTCATCGAGGAGATCGCGCGCACGGTCATCTCCCGCACGGATGCCGCGAGCACGGGCGCCGCGAACCTCGCCGTCCGCGCGGTGCTCAGCATCGCCGGGCTCTCGTGGCGCGAAGCCGATGAGCTGCTCGCCGCCCACCCCGACATCGTCACCGGCCCGACGGAGGTCCCCGCATGAGGATCACCCTGCACGACGTGAGCAAGGGCAAGAACGGCCAGGCCCTCCCGCCCACGACTCTCGAGTTCCACACCGGCGAGGTGCGGTACGCCCTCGCCGAGACCGAGCAGCGCCCGACCGTCCTCGGCCTGATCGCGAGCGGACGCATGCGCCCCGAGACCGGTCGCGTCACGATCGATGACTCCGAGAGCGCCAGGGAGCTGCGCCGCCGGGTCGCCCTCGTCGACGCCCCCGACGTCAGCGACCCGCACCCCGACATCTCGCTCGCGGGCGTCGTCGGCGAGGAACTGATGTTCGCCGGGCTCGGCGCGACGCCGCTCCACGCCAAGCGCTGGCTGTCGCAGCTCGGGTACGCCGAGCTCGCCTCGGTGCCGATCGGCAACATCGACCCCTCGGCGCGCGTGCGCATCCTGTGCGAGCTCGCGGTGCTGCGCGACGGGACGGATGCCGTCGTGCTCGTGTCGCCCGACCGGCACGGCGGCTCGCCCGACGGCTGGTGGCGCATCGCCGCCGAGTTCGCCGAGCGCGGGTTCGCGATGCTCGTGATCCTCGGCGGTTCGGCAGCCGTGGCGCTGGAGCGGATGCAGGAGCTCGGCGCGGTCAACGCCTCCGGCCCGGTCGAGCCACTCGTGCTCGAGCCGGAAGCGGATGCCGACGCAGAAGCGGATGCCGAAGAAGCCCGGTCCCTGAGCGAGGAGCGCAGCGACGAGACGGCGGGCGCTCAGGAACCCGAACCCGAAGAAGCCCGGCCCCTGAGCGAGGAGCGCAGCGACGAGACGAAGGGCCGCACCACAGACCCCGACCCCGACCCCGACGACGAAGACGAAGACGACACGAACGGAGCCGCCTCATGAAGGTTCCCGCGATGATCGCGGCCGAGCTGCGGCGGCTGACGGCGAGCAAGATGGGCATCATCGCGCTCATCGCGCTCGTGTGCGTGCCGATCCTCTACGGCGGCCTCTACCTCTGGGCGAACCAGGACCCGTACGCCAAGTTCCCCGAGGTGCCGGTGGCACTCGTCGTCGACGATGCGGGGGCGCCGTCCACGGCATCCGACGCCGCCGCCGGCGACACCGTCAACTACGGCGAGGACGTCGCCGACAACCTCATCGACGGCAACGCCTTCGACTGGCAGCGGATGACGGCCGACGAAGCAGCGGATGCCCTGCGCCACGGCACCGTCGACTTCACCGTGACCATCCCCTCCGACTTCTCGACGGCGCTGACCTCGGCCGCGGGCGACGACCCGCACCAGGCCCGCATCGACCTCGAGACCAACGACGCGAACAACTACCTCGCATCGTCGATGGGCACGCAGGCGGTCGAGAAGATCCGCAGCTCGGTGGCCGAGATGGTCGGCAGCGAGGCGGCCGAGCGCCTGCTCACCGGGCTCAGCGACATCCGCGACAGCCTCGTGACCGCGACCGACGGGGCGACGCAGCTGACCGACGGCGCGAACACCGCCGCGACGGGCAGCGCGACCCTCGCCGACGGCACGGCCCAGCTGGCCGACGGCACCGCACAGCTCGCCTCCGGCGCCCAGACCCTGGCGACCGGGGCGCAGTCCCTCGCCGACGGCGCCGCGCAGGTGAGCGACGGCAACCGCCAGCTCGCCGACATCGCCGACCGGGCGGGCTCGGTCGTGCAGCAGGCGACGGATGCCCTGCCGCAGGTGCGCACCGATATCACGACGATCCTCACCGATCAGGGCCTCACGCCCGAGGAGATCGACCAGGTGCTCGCGAAGCTCGACCCGCTCGCGACCCGGCTGCAGGACGGCAACGCGACCGTGCAGGCGGACGTCGGCAAGATCGATCAGCTCGCGGATGGCGCGGCACAGGTCGCTTCCGGCGCGGCGACCCTCTCGACCGGCGCCTCGAGCCTCGCCACCGGTGCGGGCACGGTCGCGGAGGGCGCGGCATCCGCGAACGACGGCGCGGCGCAGCTGCGCGACGGACTGAGCACCCTCGCCGGCGGAGCGGCCGAACTGCGCGACGGCTTGGCATCCGGTGTCGACCAGATCCCGGCATCCACCCCCGAGCTGCGCAGCCTGCAGGCCGACACGATCGCCGACCCGGTGAAGGTGTCGAGCGACAAGGTCGCCTCGGCCGAGGACTATGGTGCCGGGCTCGCCCCGTTCTTCGCCGCCCTCTCGGCCTGGATCGGCATCTACGCGCTGTTCCTCATCGTCAAGCCGATCTCGCGGCGCGCGATCACCGCGCTGCACTCCCCGATCCGCATCACGCTCGCCGGGTGGCTGACGCCCGCGGCGCTCGGCGCGGTGCAGATGGTGGGGCTCATGGGCATCCTCGCGCTCACCCTCGGGTTCACGTTCAACCATCCGCTCGGCACCCTCGGGGTGCTGGTGTTCGCCTCGGCGACGTTCGCGGCGATCATCCTCGCGCTCAACGTGTGGTTGGGCTCGGTGGGGCAGTTCCTCGGGCTCGTGCTCATGGTGCTGCAGCTGGTGACCGCCGGCGGCACGTTCCCCTGGCAGACGCTGCCCGCCCCGCTCGCGGCACTGCACCACGTGCTGCCGCTCGGCTACGTCGTCGATGCGATGCGGCAATTGATGTACGGGGGTGATCTCGCCCGAGCGGGCGGCGACCTGATCGTGCTCGGCATCTGGTTGGTCGGTGCGCTGCTGTTCGCGATGATCGGCGTGACACGCATGACGCATCGGCGCACGCTGCGCGACCTGCAGCCCAGCCTCATCGGCTGAGTCCCCGGTGCGGGGCGGGGGGGGCTGAGTCCCCGGTGCGGGGCGGGAGGCCGTCTCTACTAACGTGGAACGGTGCCCACCAGCTATCTCGCCCCCGCCGGGACCCCCGTCACGCTCCTCGAATTCGAGCACGCCGGGTCGACCCTGATCGCCGAGACCTTCGGTGAGGGCGAGCCGACGTTCCTTCTGCTGCACGGCATCGGCATGGGGCGCAGCGTCTACCTCGACATCGCGCAGCGGCTCCCGGGTCGGCTCATCGCGCTCGACCTGCCGGGGTTCGGCGAGGCCCCCGAACCCACCCGCACCCTCACGATGGAGCGCCACGCCGACCTCGTCGCGGCATACCTCCGGCACACGGGCGAGGGACCCGTCGTGGTGATCGGTCACTCGATGGGCAGCCAGATCGCGGCGGAGCTCGCGGCACGGCATCCGCTCCTCGTCTCGGGCGTCGTACTCGCCGGGCCCACCGTCGACAAGACCAAGCGCAACCTCGCGGCGCAGGGCTCGTACCTGATGCGCGACCTGATGGGCGAGCGACCGCTGGTGATCTGGCGCGGCGCGCGCGAGTACCTGCGCGGCGGGCCGCACCTGATCCGCAAGATCAGGGCCACGATCGCTCACCAGCCCGAGAAGGCGTTCGTGCGCATCACCGCGCCGGTGCTCGTGCTGCGCGGTGAAGACGACCCGCTCGCGCCGATGAGCTGGTGCCGTGCGATCCTCGATGCGATTCCCGGTGCTCGGCTCGAGGTGATCCCCGACCACGGCCACGGCACGCTGATCAGCGACTCCGAGCCCGCCGCCCGCCTGATCGAGGGCTTCGCCGCCGAGTTGTGAGGGGTGTGGCGCAGCGCGCATAACTCCGGAGAAAGGTCGCACGCACCGGCCACATGCTCGCGGTAGCCACATCGACGGCGCTTTCTCCGGAGTTATGAACAGAGCGTCCAGAGCGAACGCTCGGACGAGCGCACTCCTCCCCCTCACCGGCCACCGGTCTCGGACGTCGACAACTCCGGAATTCTGCGCGCTCTCGCCCCCTTTACGAGCGCAAGTGCGCGCTGAGCCCCTGAGTATCCGGAATTATGAACGCCGACCGCGTCCGCCACGCATGCCAAGAGCAGCCATCACGTCGATCACGGCACCTCGCACGATGTCCGGTCGCTCCATGACGTCCGTTGCAAGCGGTCGAATCGTGACGTAGCCGCGTGCGGCAGCAGCCAGGTCACGTCTCCGATCCTCGACCTGCGCAAGCCATCCTTCGTGAAACTCCCTGCTGTCGCACTCGATGATCAACCACCCCTCGATGACGAAGTCCACCCGCCCGACTCCTTCTATGCGCACCTGCGTCTCGTACTCCGCGCCGATCGCCTTCAGGATGAGGCGCATGAAGGTCTCCGGCCCCGACTCTGCGGTCGCATCGACGAGGGAAAGAAGGCGGGCGTAGCGCTGCGGCAACCCGTCGAAGATTGTGGCGAGTTGTCTCCGAGTCAGAAGCCTGTGGTGGAGCAGGCTGTCGAGCGTCGCCAGTGCACCACGAGGCGTCTGGCATCTGATCGCATGTCGGACGACATCCTCGAATGCCGCCGCATGCAGGGGCGCCGGCACGGACGACGGTGCGCTCCAATGCAGCCGAGTGCGTGCTGAGCCAGGCGGTCGCACGCGCGACGCGTCGGGTGCGAGTTGCACGTGCAGGCCCGAGGCCCGATGCACGAAGATTCCGATCGCCACGAGAAGCGACAGGCAGGACAGTCGTCCACCGATGCGCACGGCCTCTGCGACCTCGGCCGCGATGTCCGGATACGCATAGCGATCTCGTCGCAGTCGTAGCAGCGCTCCCGCCTCGACGGCCCGCGTGATCGAGCGCCCGCTCACCCCGCGAGCGAGCAAATTCGATCGCGTGAACACGCAGGGCGCATACACCTCTACGACTCGATCTCTGACGGCTTTCTTGCTGTTTCGCACCACAGCAGTGTGTGCGGCGGGGGGCCTGCGCTACTCACGTATCGCGGACATCGGAACAAGTCCGGCACACTGGCGCACCGTGGAGGAGTAGTGGCGCCCTCCCAGCTTGTTCATGACTCCGGAGAAACTGATGGGATGGCGCTCAGGACAGCAGATTCAGGTGGATAGTGCCTGATTATCCGGAGTTGTGAACACACGCCCCCGCGCACTACCCCGCGGCGGGCGGGGTCTGCTTGGCGTCGGCGAGCTCGTCGACGACGAGGTGGCGCTGATCGGCGGAGCCGTTGCGGTAGGCCTGGCGTCCGACCATGTGCGCCGAGAGCGGGGCGGTCGCGAACTGCATGAGCACGATCGGGGCGACCAGCAGCAGCCCCAGCAGGATGCCGCCGACGCTGCGCTGCGCGAGGGCGACCGCGAGGCAGATGAACACGAGTCCGAGCACCTGCGGCTTCGTGGCGGCGTGGAGCCGCGACGGCACATCGCGGAAGTGCAGCAGTCCGACCGCTGCCGAGAGGCAGAGCAGCGCGCCGAGCAGGATGAGCACGAGCACCGTCACGTCGATGACGGCGTCGGGGATGACGAGACCGAAGATGTTCATGGCGTCGTGTTGTCCCTTCGTGCGACGAAGCGGGCGACCGAGATCGATCCGAAGACGCCGATCGCGGCGATGATGAGCAGCACCGGGATGCTGCGCGTATGGCCGTTGATCGCCATCTCGGCACCGAGCACGCACATGACCTCGGTGAGCAGCACGTCGGAGGCGACCGCGCGGTCGAGGATCGTGGGCCCGCGGAAGATGCGGATGACGGTGAGGATCGCGGCGATGCCGAACACCACCATGATCACGAGCAGCAGGATGTTCACCGGGCACCGCCCTTCGTCGAAGATCCGGCGGCGGTCGCCCGTGCCCGCTCATCGGCCTTGAGCGCACGATACTGCGCGGGATCGCCGAGCGCACGCACCACCCGCTGCTCCCAGCGCAGCACGATGCGGCGCTGTTTCTCGACGTCGTCCATCCCGTCCACGCCGATCACGTGCATGTAGAGAACGCGGCGATCACGATCGGCCTCGACCACGAGCGAGCCCGGCACGAGCGACGACACGACCGCGACGTGCGTCATGACAAGATCGTCGGCGTAGCGCAGCGGCACCGCGATGATGGCGGTGCCCGGCTGCTTGCGGAAGTCGAAGACCTGGATGGCGACGGTGACGGCGCCTCGCAGCAGCGCCCAGAGGAACTGCACCACGAACAGCGCGGCGTAGAAGACGTTGACCCGCCCCGACAGCTCGACCGTCGGCAGGCGGAACACCCGGGTCACGAACACCGCGACGACGAGTCCGGAGACGAACGCCAGCAGCGTGAACTGCCCCCACAGCAGCATCCACAGCACGACCAGCCAGGCGAGGAACGGCAGCTGGGCGCGCAGGTCGCGCCAGAAGTGACGCTTGCCCTCGGGACTCATCCGCCCACCTCCTCTTCGAGCTGCACGAGGTTGACGGGCTGCAGCAGCGTCTCGCCGATGCGGTCGCAGAGCTCGTAGAGCGGGCCCGCGAAGACGGTGAGCGCGACGGTGACCCCGACCATGCCGGCGGTCGCGAGCGTCATGATCTTGGGGATGCGGCGACGCTCCTGCTGCTCATCGGCTGCCGGCGCGTTGCCGAGGTACGAGATGCGTCCCTCGGTCTCGGTCGAGTCCTCCTCCTCACGCCAGAACGCGAGGTTCCAGGCGCGCATGAGCGCGTACAGGGTGAGGAGCGAGGTGAGGATGCCGCCCATGATCAGCACGATCATGAGGGGGGTGCCGACGGATGCCGCGGCCTCGAAGAGCGCGAACTTTCCGATGAACCCGGAGAAGGGTGGCAACCCGCCGAGGTTGATGGCGGGGATGAAGTAGAGGACGGCGATCACCGGCGCGATCTTCAGCAGCCCCTTGACCCGCAGGATCGAGGTGCTGCCGGCTCTTCGTTCGATCAGCCCCACGGCGAGGAACAGTGTCGTCTGCACGACGATGTGGTGCACGATGTAGTACACCGTGGCGCCGATGGCCGCGGGCGTCGCGATCGCGAGACCGAAGATCATGTACCCGACGTGGCTGACGAGTGTGAACGACAGGATTCGTTTGAGCTCGGCTTGCGCGACGGCGCCGAGCACGCCGACGACCATGGTCGCCAGCGCGATGATCAGAAGCAGCGTGTCGATGCTGTTCGAGGCGAACAGCTGCGTCTCGGTGCGGATGAGCGCGTAGACGCCGACCTTGGTCAGCAATCCGGCGAAGACGGCGGTGACCGGGGCGGGCGCGGTCGGGTAGGAGTCGGGCAGCCAGAACGACACCGGGAAGATGGCGGCCTTGATGCCGAACGCCACGACGAGCATGAGGTGCAGCACGAGCTGCGTCTCCTGCGGCAGCTCGGCCATGCGCTCGGCGATCTGCGCCATGTTGACCGTGCCGACGGCTCCGTAGATCATCGCGATCGACGCCAGGAACAGGATCGACGACACCAGCGACACGACGATGTACACGGCGCCGGTGCGGATGCGCGACTCGGTGCTGCCCAGCGTGATCAGCACGTACGAGGCCACGAGCAGGATCTCGAACCCGACGTACAGATTGAACAGGTCGCCCGCGATGAAGGCGTTGAAGATGCCCGCCGCGAGGATCAGGTACGAGGGGTTGAAGATCGAGATCGGGGTCTCGTCGGTGCCGTCGGCGGCCCCCTGACCGATCGAGAAGAGGAGCACGGCGAGCAGCACGATGCTCGAGATCAGTACGAGGAGGGCGGCGAGCCGATCGACGTAGAGCACGATGCCGAACGGCACCGGCCATCCGCCCACCGACACCGCCATCGGGGTGTCGCCGGCGTCGACGGCGACCAGCAGCACGGCGGCGATCACCGAGACGGCGGCGAGCGTGACGACGGTGACGAACACCTGCAGGCGCGCGTTGCGACCGAAGACGAGCGTGATCGCGGCGCCCAGCAGCGGGAGCCCGACGAGGAGGGGGACCAGAACGCTCATCGGCGATCCTCCTCATCGTTGTGCTCGGGGGCGTTGTCGTCGGATGCCGGATCGAAAGCCGTGTCTCGGGCCGCGTCCGCGGCATCCGTTTCGTCGGCATCGGCGGCGTGGGTGTCGGCATCCGTCCGGAAGGAGGATCCCTCGGCATCCGCTTCGTCGACGGACTCGGTCTCCTCTTCGTCGTCGTCGGGAGGCGCCGATTCGGCATCGAGGACGCCCGCGGAGGCATCCGTCCCGTACGAGCCGTAGGCACGATCGACGGGCGCGTCGTCTTGGATCGAGGAGTGGTCGCGCATGTGGAGCACCGTGATCGGCGCGGTCTGCACGCCGACGAAGTCGGTGGTGGCCTCGTCGTCGTCGGACTCGGACTCGTCGTCCATGAGATCTTCGTCGGCGTCGGTGCGCTCGCGCAGCGCGATGTCGGCCTCGTCGTCTTCGACCGTGTCGGCCTGGCCCAGCTGCCAGGAGCGGTAGATGAGCGCGAGCAGGAACGCCGAGACCGCGAACGTGATGACGATGGCGGTGAGGGTGAGGGCTTGCGGGAGCGGGTCGCTGATGTCGCCGTCGACGCCGTAGAACGGCGCGCGTCCGGGCACGCCCATGACGATCATCAGCAGCAGGTTCGTCGCGTTGCCGAGCAGCAGGAATCCGATGAGCACGCGGGTCAGGCTGCGCTCGAGCATCGCGTACACGCCGCAGGCGAAGAGCACGGCCATGATCACGATGAGGGTGAGCGAGACGTCCATCAGTGGGCACCCCGCCTCTCACGCGAGACCATCGGCGCATCGCGCAGCGCCTGGGTCTGACGGTCGACCTCGGCCCCGAGGCTGCGCAGCACGTCGAGCACGAGGCCGATGACGACGAGGTAGACGCCCACGTCGAAGATCGTCGAGGTGACGAACTCCATGTGGCCGAAGCCGGGGATCTCCCACTCCCAGAACGTGCTGGTGAGCGGCGCCTGGCCGAAGAACAGGGGGATCAGCGCGCTGCCGACCGCGAGGATGAGGCCCGCGCCGAGCAGACGTCCCGCGTCGGTGGGTGCGGCTGCTCCGAGCTCCCAGCGGCCACCCGCGATGTAGCGCATGACGAGCGCCATGCCCGCGACGAGACCGCCGGCGAAACCGCCGCCGGGGAGGTTGTGACCGGAGAAGAGCAGGAAGATCGACACCACGATGATGGTGTGGAACAGCACCCGGACGATCACCTCGAGCAGGATCGACCGGTTCTCGGGCTTCATCTTCGTTCCGCCGACGAGCCAGGCCCGGGGGCTGCTCTCGTTCTCGGTGGTCTGGAAACGGATGCCCTCGGTCGTCTCGACCAGCGGGCGGCTCTGCGTGCGGCGGCGCTTCGACCGCGGCAGCTTGAGGGTGGCGGCGAGCATGTCGGCGCGATGGGTGACGAAGACGAGCGAGGCCACACCGGTCGCGGCGAGCACGAGCACCGACAGCTCACCCATCGTGTCCCATCCACGCAGGTCGACCAGGGCGACGTTGACGACGTTCTTGCCGTGGCCGATCTCGTAGGCGAGCTGCGCGAACGAGGTGGAGATGGGCTCGTGGATGCGCGACTGCGTGGCGACCACGGCGACGAGCGCCATCGTGAGACCGACGCCCACCGCGAGCAGCGCCCGCGGGATGCGCCCGACCGAGGCGTTGTGCTCGCCCATCTTCGAGGGCAGGCGGCGCAGCACGAGGGCGAAGGTCACCATCGTGACGGTCTCGACGAGGATCTGCGTGAGCGCGAGGTCGGGGGCACCGCTGGTCGCGAACAGCACCACCATGCCGAGGCCCGTGACCGACACGAGCACGACTCCGGTGTAGCGCTTCTGCGCCCGCACCGCGAAGAGACCGGCGGCGGCCATGATCGGCGCCACGACGATCTGCACCGGCGTGTGCCAGGCCGACAGCTGGAAGCGGTCGATGTCGGTCGCGACGAGCGCCGTGACCTCGGCGGCGACGAACACCACGAAGATCGTGCCGACGTACACGGGCAGCGAACCGCGCTGGGTGAGGGTCGTGCTGAGCACCGACAGGCGGTCGACGCCGCGCATGACGAAGTAGTAGACATCGGCTGCGGTGAACGGCAGCAGGCGGGCCTTGCGGTCCCAGCCCGTGCGGCGGGAGAGCAGGAAGATCCCGAATCCCAGCACGATCGACAGGATCGAGATGCCGAGCGCCGGCTCGAAGCCGTGCCAGAGGGCGAGGTGCCCCGGGCCTTCGACGGCCAGCCCCTCGGCGTCGAGGCCGGGGGTCGCCGTGACCGCGTATCCCTGCAGCGCGACGTCGAGCGCGGGAGCGCCGATGCCGGCGGCGAGCGTGACACCCGCGAGGATGATCGGCGCCGACAGGAACCCGACGGGCGGGTCGGGCCAGGGGGTGTCCGGCATCCGATCGCCCTGCGCGTCGCGCTTGGTCCAGAAGGCTCCCCAGAGGAAGCGCACGCCATATGCCGCAGTGAGCATGGATCCGAGGATCACGCCGATCAGGGCGACGAGTCCCCACGCGGATCCGCCGATCGCATCGTCGAGCAGGGCGGTGAGCGTCGATTCCTTCGCCACGAAACCGAGGGTCGGGGCGATGCCGGCCATGGAGGCGATCGAGATGAACGCCGCCGTCGTCATGACCGGGGCCTGCCGGCCCACGCCCGAGAGCTCGTTGATGTCACGCGTCGAGAGCTGACGGTCGATCACACCCACGATGAGGAACAGTGCCGACTTGAACAGCGCGTGGCCGATGACCAGCGCGAGCCCCGCCAGCGCCGCGGCCTGCGTGCCGTAGCCGACGACCACGGCGAAGAAACCGAGCTGGCTGACGGTGCCGAAGGCGAGGATACGCTTGAGGTCGGTCTCGCGCAGCGCCTGGAACCCGCCGATCAGCATCGTCAGGATGCCGAGGCTGATCACGATCGGACGCCAGGTGGGGCTCAGCGCGAAGATCGGCGCGAAGCGCGCGATGAGGTAGATACCCGCCTTCACCATCGCGGCGGCGTGCAGGTAGGCGCTCACCGGAGTGGGAGCGGCCATCGCACCGGGCAGCCAGAAGTGGAACGGGAAGATCGCCGACTTGCTGATCGCGCCGATCAGGAGCATGACGATCGCGGCATCGATCATCGGACCGGTCGGCACCTCGGCGAGGATCTCGCGGATGCTCGACGTTCCGGCATCGACCACCAGCAGCACGACGCCGACGAACATCACGAGTCCGCCGAGCGTGGTGACCAGCAGCGCCTGCAGCGCGGCACGACGGCTGGCCGCGCGACGGCGGTAGTGACCGATGAGGAGGTACGAGAGGATGCTCGTCACCTCCCAGAACATGACGAGCATGACCAGGTCGTCGGTGAGCACGAGGCCGTACATCGCGCCGGCGAAGCCCAGCAGAACGCCCGCGAACTGGCCGATCCCGGCCGATTCGTCGTGGAAGTACCAGCGGCAGTAGAGGAGAACCAGCGATCCGACGCCCGTGACGATGAGCGTGAGCACCCAGCCGAGCACGTCCATGTTCATCGACAGGTTCAGCCCGAGCTGCGGGATCCACGACACCGAGACGAACGGGGAGTCACCGTCGATCACCTGCGGCGTCATCACCAGCGCGTGGACGAATGCCGCCGCGGGAATGAGAGCGGCGATCGCGAATGCCTGAGACCCCAGCCAGCGCACCAGAACGGGCATCAGGAGAGACCCGAGGAGGAACACGGCGAGGAGCGTCAGCATATACGCGGCTCCTCAGGGCTCGTCGGCCGGGGGAAAACGGCGCAGGCGGGCGGGTGTCTGGTTCTATTCTACCTGGCGTTAGGGAACCGTTAGGCCGCGGCCGTGAGGCGGGGCCCTTCGACAGGCTCAGGGACCCACGGTCGCGACCTCAGGGACCCACGGTCGCGACCTCAGGGACCACCACGACCGGGTCGCTGAGCCTGTCGAAGCGGGGCGCCCCGGGAGCTACTCCGAGCGCGCCGCGAGCACCGGGCCGAGGCGGGCGTAGGAGTTGGTGATGTGGGTGAGCATGGCGGCTGCCGCGGCATCCGCATCGCGATCGCGCAGGGCGGAGAGGATCTTCTCGTGCTCGCTGACCGTGTCGTCTTCGAAGTCGTGACGGAAGTTGAGCCGGTAGAGGTGCATGTGCGAGCGCAGCCGCACGATCGCCTCCGAGAGCAGCGGGCTCTGGGCGTGCTCGGCGATGAGGTGATGGAAGTGCAGGTCCTCGTCGATGAAGCGGCGGTAGTTCTCGAAGTGCTCGTCGTCGTCGGGGGCGGATGCCGTGCGCATCTGCGCCACCGAGGCGGTTAGCTCGGCCTCGGTCTCGGCGTCGATGTGCGTCGTCGCGCGGCGTGCCGCTTCGGGCTCGAGGAGTTCGCGCATGTCGTAGAGGTCGCGCAGGCCGTCGGCATCGAGCAGCGGGGTGGCGACGTAGCCCTTGAGCGCGCGCTTGATCACGAGCCCCTCGGACTCGAGGCGGGTGAGTGCTTCGCGCACCGGGGTCGGCGAGACGTCGAGGTCGCGGGCGACCGCGTCGATGTTCACGCGGGCACCGGGTTCGATCACCCGGTCCATGAGCAGCCCGAGCACGGCGTCGTAGACGTCGTCGACGAGGGCACGGCGGGCGGGCAGAGCCCGTGGTCCACGGGCTTCGTCGTCGCTGAACATGAGTCTCATCGTACGGGTTGCCCTTCTCGCGCCCGCGGCTGCCGCGCGGAGGCATCCGTTCCGAGCAGGCCCTGCTCCTGCAGTTCGCGCCAGACATCCTCCGGCACCGGTCGGTCGGCGAGCGCGCTGTTCTGCGCGAGCTGGGCGGCGCTGGCCCCGCCCAGCACGACGGCGGCGACGGCCGGATGCCGCAGCGGGAACTGCACCGCGAGCTCGGGCAGCGTGCGCCCGTGCCGATGCGCGATGCGCGCGATCTCCTGCGCGCGCTCGACGACCGCGCGGTCGGCCGGACCGTAATCGAACAGGCTCCCCTGCCCGGGGGTATCGGTCGCGAGGATGCCGGAGTTGAAGACGGCCGCGGCGAGCACCGAGACATCGCGCTCGGCGGCGAGGGGCAGCAGGTCGTCGCCGGCGGACTGGTCGAGCAGCGTCCAACGCCCGGCGACCATCATCACGTCGGCATCCGTCTCGCGCACGAACCGGGCGAGCATCGCGCTCTGGTTCATGCCCGCCCCGAACGAGCGGATCACGCCCTGGTCGCGCAGGTCGCTGAGCGCGGGGAAGGCGCCGTCGAGGGCCTCGGCCTCGAAGTCGTCGGGGTCGTGCACCAGCACCAGGTCGATCCGGTCGAGGCCGAGCCGCGTGAGCGAGTCGTCGATCGAGCGCAGCACCCCGTCGCGCGAGTAGTCGCGCACGCGCCGATGATCGGCGGGCACGGCGAACAGGTTGTCGAGGTCGGTGCGGCCCGCGGCATCCTGCGGCACGAGCAGCCGTCCGACCTTGGTCGAAACGATGTACTCCTCGCGCGGCAGCGCGTGCAGGCTCTCGCCCAACCGCCGCTCGGCCAGACCGAGACCGTAGTGCGGGGCGACGTCGAAGTAGCGGATGCCGCCGGCCCACGCCGCGGGCACCACCTCGGGCCAGGCGTCGTCGGCGAGCGCGCTGTAGAGGTTGCCGAGCGCGGCCGCGCCGTACCCGATCGGCGGGGCCGAGAGTCCGCCGCGACCGATGCGCACGGGAACGGGACGGGTCACGAGACGATCAACCGCCCGAGCGCCGCGTCGTCCCACGCGATGCCGAGGCCCGCCGTGGTCGGCGCCCAGCCGCGACCGCCCTCGATGCGCAGCTCGTCGGTGGTGACGGCCCGCAGCTGCGGGATGTGCTCGAGGTAGAGGGCGTTCGGGATGGCGCACACGAGCGACACGTGCAGCTCCATGAGGAAGTGCGGGGCGACGGGGGCGTTGAACGATTCCGCCAGGTGCGCGATCTTGAGCCAGGGCGTGATGCCACCGACCCGCGCGACATCGGGCTGCACGATCGAGGCGCCCCCGCGCTGCAGGTGCTCGCGGAAGTGGCCGATCGAGTACATGCTCTCGCCGACCGCGATCGGCACCGAGGTCGACCGGGCGAGCTGGCGGTGGCCCTCGATGTCTTCCGCGGGCAGCGGCTCCTCGAACCAGAACACGTCGACCTGCTCGAAGAGGCGCGCACGGCGCACCGCCTCCGAGACCGTGAACGACTGGTTGGCGTCGACCATGATGTCGAGGTCGTCGCCGACGGCATCGCGCACGGCCCGCAGACGCTCGAGGTCCTGGTGACCGCGGGGCTTGCCGACCTTGATCTTCACCCCGCCCATGCCGCGCTCCTTCGAGGCGACCGCGTGCGCGACGAGCTCGTCGACGGTGAGGTGCAGCCATCCGCCCTCGGTGTCGTACATCGGGATCGACGGCGAGGCTCCCCCGCCGGCGACCCACAGCGGCAGGCCGGCGCGGCGGGTCTTCGCATCCCACACCGCCGTGTCGACCGCGGCGAGCGCGAGCGCGGTGATCGGACCGACGGTGGTGGCGCGGGTGATGCCGAACAGCGCGAGCCACACCGCCTCGGGCCTCTCGGCCTCCAGCCCGATCAGTGCGGGCAGCAGCGTCTCGCGCAGCAGGCTCAGCACCGCCCCGCCGCCCGTGCCGATCGTGTAGCTGTATCCCACACCCTCGGTGCCGTCGGCCGTGCGGATCCGCACGAAGATCGTCTCCTGCTTGACGAAGGTCTGCAGGGCGTCGGTGCGCACGGTCTCGACCGGCAGGTCGACGAGCTGCGCCTCGACGTGCACGATCCGGCTGCCCGCCGTCACATCGGCGAAAGCAGCGTGGGCCGCGGTGGTGGCGTCGAGGATGCTCGAGCCGGTGTTCTGCGATGCGTTCATCATCGTCCTCCGAGTCCGCCCAGGGTGACCCCCTTGATGAGCTGCCGTTGCAGCAGCAGCACGAGGATCAACGAGGGGATGACGGCGAGCGTCGACGCCGCCATGAGTAGCGACCATTGCGTGCCGAACTGGCCGGTGAACATCCCCAGCCCGAGCGGCACGGTCGCCATGTCCTGTGTGTTGATGATGATCAGCGGCCACAGGTACGAGTTCCAGTAGCCGATGAACGAGAAGACCGCGAGCACGCTCAGCGGTGCGACCAGCTGCGGCAGCAGCACCGACCAGAGCGTGCGCAGGCGCGAGGCACCGTCGATGAGCGCGGCCTCCTCGTACTCGATCGGGATCGTGAGGAAGAACTGTCGCATGAGGAACGTGCCGAACGCGGTGAAGGCGAACGGGATGATGAGCGCGCCGTAGGTGTCGTTCCAGCCCCAGCTGTTGATCATGATGAACAGCGGCACGACGAGCACCTCCTGCGGCAGCACGAGCGTGAGCACGAACAGCAGGAAGAGCTTGTCGCGGAACTTGAAGCGCAGCCGCGAGAAGGCGTAGGCCGAGAGCACGGCGACGACGACAGAGAGCGCGGCACCGGCGATCGCGACGATGAGCCCGTTGAGGATGAAGCGCCCGAAGGGCACGACCGTCCACGCCTCGACGAAGTTCGCCCAGCGGATCTCGGACCCGAAGATCTGCGGCGTCGCCGTGAAGACCTCGTTCTCGGGTTTGAGGGCCGTGAGGAACATCCAGATGAAGGGGAACGCGAAGATCAGCGCGACGAGCGCGATCGCAGCGGTGTTCAACCACTCCTTGAGGGTCGATCGGCGCTGGTGCCGACGGCGCGGCAGGATCAGCAGCGCGGTCGCCGAGAGGTCACGATCACTCATAGTTCACCCACTTGCGCTGGCCGACGAACTGCAGGGCCGTGATGAGCATCACCACGACGAAGAGGATCCACGCGAGGGCGGAGGCGTAGCCGAGCCGGTCGAAGACGAAGCCGTTGCGGTAGAGGTACAGCACGAACGTGTTGGTGCTCTCGCCCGGGCCGCCCTGTGTGAGGAACAGCGGTTGGACGAAGACCTGGAAGGCGCCGATCATCGTCATGGTCGAGCAGAAGAAGAGCGAGGGCGAGAGCAGCGGGAGGATGATGTACCGCAGTCGCTGCCAGGCGCTGGTGCCGTCGATGCGGGATGCTTCGAGCAGCTCTTTCGGGATGGCGCTGAGTCCCGCCGACAGCACGATGACGTTGTAGCCGAACGACTGCCACACCGACATCGCGATCACCGAGGGCAGTGCCCAGGCCGAGTCGGAGAGCCAGTTGGGTCCGTCGATGCCGACGGTGGCGAGCATCGAGTTCACGAGACCGTCCTGCGAGAGCAGCAGCCGCCAGACGAGGGCGTTCGCGACCATCGGGGTGATGACCGGGAGGAAGAAGATCACCCGCCACGCGCCCGCGGCCTTCATGCGGGTGTTGAGCCAGAGCGAGATCGTGAGAGCGACGAACAGGTTCAGCGCCGTGTAGACCACGGCGAAGATGACCGTATTGCCGAGCACCGTGTAGAAGGTCGGGTCGCGGAACAGCTTGACGTAGTTCTCGAGGCCGATGAAGTCGGGGCTTCCGAACAGCTTCCAGTCGAAGAGGCTGATGAAGGCCGACCCGAACAGCGGCGTGAGGATGAAGAGGACGAACCCGATCATCCCGGGGGCGAGGAACGCCACCGCCACCCACCCGTTCCCGCGCCGACGCGGCAGCCGCGGCCCCGGCGGGGCGGGGGCGCCGATGGGCACCCCCGCCACGCCGGGCATCGCGGAGGAGGCCGTGGCCTCGCTCCGGTCGCTCATGATCGCCATCCGCTCAGCCCGCGACCGAGTTCGTGATCGTGTCCATGATCTCCTCCGCCGTCAGCTCACCCCGGTAGCCCTGCACGCCGTACTGCGTCATCAGGGTCTCGACCTGGTTCCAGGTCGGGGTCGTGCGCTGCGGGGTCGCGTTCGAGAGCAGAGCCTCGACCACCTCCGACGAGCCCTCGGTCTTGCCCTCGGCCCAGGCCGGGAGCGCCTCGATGCGGGCGGGAACGATGCCGCGGGCCTCGGCCTGCTTCTCCTGCACCGACAGCGAGGTGAGCGCCTCGATGGCCGCGAACGCCTCGTCGGGGCGGTCGCAGTTCGCCGCGATGCCGAAGCCGGAGCCGGCGGTCATCGCCGCGGCGTCGCCGCTGGTCGACGGAACGATCGAGACGCCGAGGGTGAAGTCCGCGGCATCCGCGAAGCTGCCGTACATCCACGGACCCTCGATGAGCATCGGCACCTCGCCGCTGGTGAAGGCCTGCTGCGAGACCTCCGAGCCGTCGGCGGCCTCGGGGGCCTTCGCGACGCCCTCGACCGCGACGAGGTCGAAGAAGCTCTGGATCTGCTCGACGAACTCGGGGTTGGTGAGGTCGAGCTCGCCGTCCTCGGTGACCGCGGGCACGCCGTCGGCCAGCGACCATGCGTTCGGGATGAAGATGCCGGGCGCGAGCGCGAGGCCCTTCTTGTCGCCGTCGGTGAGCGCCTTGGCATCCGACACGAACTGGTCGCGCGTGTAGGTCGCACCCGGCAGCTCGAGGCCGGCGGCCTGGAAGGCCTCGACGTTGTAGAAGAGCACGATGGGCTCGGCGTCGTAGGGGATCGCACGGATCGTGCCGTCGACCGTCATGCCGCTGAGCATCGACTCGTCGATGTTCTCGATGTCGAAGCCGCTCTTCTCGATCAGGTCGTCGAGGGGCATGAGCAGGTCGCCGAGCTCCTGTGCACGGGCGGCCTGGGTCGTGAGCAGGCAGGGCGGGTTGGCACCCGAGAGGCGGGTCTTCACCTTGGTCCAGTAGTCGGAGAAGCTCGGCCCCTCGACCGAGATGTCGAGGTCGGGATCCTCGGCCTGCGCCCCGGAGATGAAGTCGGCCCACTGGGCCTGGTCGCCCTCGCTCGCGGCCCAGGTGTAGAGCACGAGCGGGCCGCCCGCCTCGCCGCCGCCTCCCCCGCCGCCGCCGCTCGCGCACCCCGCGAGAGCGAGGGCGCTGAGGCCGGCGACGCCGGTGAGGATGAGGCGCTTCGCGCGCCGGTTCGAGACTGCATTCATACTGACTGCCTCCTTCATTGGATGCTGCAACTGATGCGTGTGTTGTTGAGGGGGTGTTGCTCGGGTTACTGCGGTACTGCTCGGATCACTCGGGTATCACTCGGTGGAGAAGTCGATGGCGATGACGTCGATGAGGGCACCGCTGGGGGATGCCGGTGCGACGATGCGCAGCTCGCCGGAGTCGTCGCCGGCGGTGGATGCCTCGTGCACCTCGAAGCTCGCGTCGTGCTGCAGTTCGAGGCCGTCGGCGAGCCGGTGCACCCGCGTGATGCGCCGCACCGGCAGACCGCGCACGATGATCTCGTCGACCGGGATCGCGGTCAGGTGCAGGTAGAGGCGCCCTTCGCGGGCGGTCGTCGGACCGTGGAAGTCGATGCCCTGCGTGGGCTCCACACCGATCACGGATTCGGCGTGCGCGTGCATCCACTCGGCGAACTCCTGCAGGCGCTCGTTCTCGACCTCGGGCAGGGTGCCGTCGGGGCCGGGGCCGACGTTGAGCAGCAGGTTGCCGCCGCGCTCGACCACGTCGATGAGGGTCACCAGCAGCGACCGCGCGGACTTCTCGTTGTCGGGGTGCGTGCGCCAGGCCCAGTGGTCGCCGATCGTGAGGCACAGCTCCCACGGACCGGTGGGCACTGTGAGCGGGAACCCCTGCTCGGGCGTGCGGTAGTCGCCCTGCCCGGGGAGGCGGTCGTTGATCACGACGTCGGGCTGCAACTCCTTGATCAGGCGACGCAGACCCGGAGCGGTCCACTCCGCCGCCGAGCGCTCCCAGTCGCCGTCGAACCAGAGCAGGTCGATCGTGCCGTAGTTCGTGAGCAGCTCGGTCAGCTGCGCCCGCACGTACTCGAGGTAGCGCGACCACTCCTCGGGGCTGGAGCGACGGTGACGATCGGTGGCATCCGGGGTGTCGGCGAACTCGGGCATGCCGGCGGCGGGCCAGTGCTCGAGCTTGTAGGGCAGGTCTTCATCGCGGAACGCCGGGTAGTCGGGGTGGTTCCAGTCGGGGAGGCTGTAGTAGATGCCGACCTTGAGCCCCTCGGCGCGCACGGCGTCGACGAACTCGCGGGTGATGTCGCGACCGAAGGGGCCGTGCTCGACCCCGAAGTCCGACTGCTCCGTGAAGAACATGTTGTATCCGGCATGGTGGCGCGCGGTGAAGACGACGTACGTGGCACCGGCCGCCTTCGCGCGGCGAGCGAGGTCGGCGGCATCCCAGTTCTGCGGGTCGAACGTGGGCGCGGTGGCCTGGTATTCGGCGACGGTCACCGCGTCGTCGACGGCATCCACGCCCGGGATGATCGAGCGGCCGACCAGCGGCCAGGAGATCTCGATGCCCTGCTGGGATGCCTGGTCCCAGTGCACGAAGATGCCGAAGCCCGCGCCGCTGAACCATTCACCGCCGGGGATGCGGGTGGTGGGGCGTCGGAAGTCTGCCGGTGTCATTGAAGCTCCTCGTTGAGTTCCAGATTTCCTATAGGATAGGTGATAGTCGAAGCAATTCACAAGGGTGTGACGAAGGGTGCCGATGATGGCCATGTTCAAGACCGATCCTGTTCGCCCCGCGCAGTACCGCGCGTTCGAGCGCCCGCTGCCGGAGTGGTTCCGCGGCGCGGCGCTGGGGATCTTCGTGCACTGGGGGCCGTACTCGGTGCCCGCCTGGGCCGAGCCGACCGGCGAGCTCGGAGCCGTGCCGCGCGAGGAGTGGTACGCCCACAACCCCTACGCCGAGTGGTACGCCAACACGATCCGCATCGAGGGATCGCCCGCGCACCGGCACCAGCAGGAGGTACACGGCGGAGCCCCCTACGACGACTTCCTCGACCAGTGGAAGGCCGAGGAGTTCGACGCCGACGAGGTGCTCGCGGTCGTCGCCGCGACCGGCGCCGGGTACTTCATCCCCACCACCAAGCACCACGACGGCGTCACCCTGTGGGACGCGCCGGCCACCGATGGACGCAACACCGTCGCCCGGGGACCGCAGCGCGACCTGATCGCCGAGTTCGCCGACGCCACCCGCGCCCGCGGCCTGCGCTTCGGCGTCTACTACTCCGGCGGTCTCGACTGGCACTTCTCCGACCTGCCGCCCATCGACCGCGACGACGCCCCGGCCCCCGACGACCTCGCCTACGCCGAGTACGCGCACGATCACGTCATCGACCTCATCGACCGCTACCGCCCCGACATCCTCTGGGGCGACATCCGCTGGCCGCAGGCCGGGATCGAACCGGGGCCCAAGAGCCTCGCGCACGCGTTCCAGGCGTTTTATGACGCGGTGCCCGAGGGCGTCGTCAACGACCGGTGGGGCGAGTCGCACTGGGACTTCCGCACCAGCGAGTACGTGCACGGCACCGCGGTCGAGGTCGGCGAGGCGTGGGAGAACTGCCGCGGCATCGGCCTCTCCTTCGGGCACAACCGCAACGAGGGTACCGAGCACCTCCTCACCGCCGACGAGGCCGTGCGCCTGCTCGTCGACGTCGTGTCGCGCGGCGGCAACCTGCTGCTGAACATCGGACTCGAGGCATCCGGTCGCATCCCCGACGCGCAGCGGCAGACGCTCGAGGGGCTGGGCGAGTGGAACCAGCGGTTCGGGCATGCCGTCTTCGGCGCCCGGCCCGAGCCGCGCCTGCAGCCATCCGACGAGCCGTGGGTGCGCTGGACCCGCACCGACGGCGCCGTGCATGCCGTGACCGATCAGCGCGGAAGCATCCGTCTGCCCGATCCCGACGGCCTGCTCGACGAGACGAGCGCGCGCATCGGCGACGAGCCGGTCTCGGCCTCGCGCGACGGAGATGCCATCGTGGTGGAAGCAGCGGATGCCGCGATCCCCGTCGCGATCTCCTTCCGCCCGCGCGACTGACCCGCACGACCGACGAAAGGATGCCCATGCGCATCGCCCTGCACTCCGAGATCCGCGACGGCGCGATCGACGACTACCGCACGCACCACGCCCGGATCCCGGATGCCCTCGCGGCGACGTTCGCGCGCATCGGTATCCACGACTGGACGATCTGGCGTTCGGGCCAGCGGCTGTTCCACCTGGTCGAGTGCGACGACTGGGATGCCGCCGTCGCCGAGCTCGACGAGGACCCGGCGAACGCCGAGTGGCAGAAGGACATCGGCCGCTTCGTCGAACTGTTCCGCGGCCCGGACGGCGCCGAGGGCTTCGCCCCGATCGAACAGGTCTGGGACCTCCGCGCCCAGGTCGACTGAGATCCTTCGTCTCGTCGCTTCGCTCCTCGCTCAGGGACCGAGCCGCCGGTTCCTGAGCGAGCGAAGCGAGACGAAGGGGCGGGCCCGCGTCGCTGACAAGAACTGGGTCGCTGAGCCTGTCGAAGCGTCCCCCACGCGAACACCCTGTCCTCTCAAAGCAGCTCCATCGCCGCCGTCACCAACAGCACGCCACCGCACACGATCGTGAACGCGCCCACCACCGCGATGCGCACGATCGGGCGTCCGCGAATCGAGTCGTCAGCCACTGGCTCTCCATAGAACATGCGGAGACCGCGATACATGAGCCGCACGAAGGGCCGTCTCACCAGGATCGCGATGATCCCGACGGCGACGAGCACTCCCCCGATGATGAGGTCAGGATTCACTCGCACGGCTCCGCACTGTACGACCCGTCGGCGCGCATCCATCCGTCCGGCTGCCAGTCCTCGATCGACGCGACATCATCCTCGAAGAAGAACTGAGCGAACGACTGCACACCATCAACTTCGAGAGTGACAGCGATGTTGTCCGGATCCGAGGGGTATCCGGAATCGGCCGTGACGGTCAGCCCCGCGGGGAGCGCGGCGGTGTCGATGACCGATCCGCCGACGATCTCCGCCGAGCCCGACGCTTCGAACGAAACGTCGCCGCGCGCGGTGTTCGATCGCCGCGCCACCCACATGTCAACGAAGACGAGCGTTCCGGGATCACCGCAGTACGCGATGGCCAGATTCCCGTCCACCTTCGACAACTTCAGTGGCGCGTCTGTGTACTCCCCGGGGAAAGGGAGGTTGCACCCGGTGAGCCCGACAGCAAGGATCGCCGCTATGCCGACGCCGGCGCAGATCCTCCGGATTCGGTGAACATTCCCCTGAGGCGTCGTCGCGCGGTTCCGCACGACGGCCCCGTCGACCCCACCACCGTCGTGGTTCACCCGCACGGCTCTTCGCTGTACGACCCGTCCGCGCGCATCCATCCGTCCGGCTGCCAGTCCTCGATCGACGCGACATCATCCTCGAAGAAGAACTGAACGCTCGACTTCATACCGTCGACCTCGACAGTGACGTCTATGTTGTCCAAGTCTGCGGGGAATCCTGAGTCGTCCGCGACGGTCATTCCGGAGGGGAGGGAGGAAGGCCCGATGATCGTTCCGGTGAGAATCTCCGCCGTTCCTGACGCTTTGAAGGCGACCTCACCATACGAGGTGTCCGACCGTTGCGCCCACCACATAACGACATAGACGAGCGTCCCGGGATCGCCGCAGTAGGCAATGGCCGGGCTCCCATCCACCTTCGACAACTTCAGCGGCGAGTTCGTGTACTCGCCCGGGAACGGGAGGTTGCACCCGGTGAGCCCGACAGCGAGCATCCCCGCTAGGCCGATACCGGCGCAGATCCTCCGCATGCGCTGACTATACAACTGCGGCATCGAGCGGCCATGGGGCGGGGCCCTTCGACAGGCTCAGGGACCCAGTTCGTGTTCATCCCACGCCACTGGGTCGCTGACAAGAACTGGGTCGCTGAGCCTGTCGAAGCGTCCCCCACGAGAACACGGTCGTGGCAGAGTAAGCCCGTGACGCGGACGTGGGTGCGAGAGCTCGGGGGATGGGTGATGGCCGCCGCCGTGGCGCTCATCGTCGCGGCATCCGTCGCTTCCTCCGTCCGAGCCGACCTGCTGTTCCGCGACGGTGACTCTCTCATCGTCGCGATGCTCTCGCGTTCGCTGCTCGCCGGCGACTCGCTTGACTGGGCGATGTCGAGCGTGCTGTTCCTGCCCGAGACGGCGGTCTTCACCGGTCTCGACGCGGCGCTGCCGCTGGACGCGAACGGACTCTTCGCCGTGAGCGCGGTCGTGAACCTGCTCGCCCTCTACGGCGCGCTGCGGCTCGTCGCCGGGCGACGGCGAGAAGGACGGGCACCGGTCGCCTGGTCGGTGGTCGCTCTCGCCGCGTTCGGCGTGCTCGCGATGACCGAGACCTCGGCCTCGCGCGACGCCCTCGAACTCGCCTCGCTGCAGCTCACGACCACGTACTACTCGGCGACGGTCGTCGGGGTCGTTCTCGTGCTCGGCATCGCCCGACGGATGCTCGACGGCGCCCACCTCGTGCCGATGTCTCTCGTGCTCGGCGCCGTGGCCCTCGTCTCGACGCTGTCGAACCCGCTTTTCGCGGCGTGGGCGACCGTACCGCTCGGCGCGATCGCGATCATCGGCGCCCTGCGTGCAGCCACGCGGCGGCGGATGCTGACCGTTCTCGCTGCACTCATCGGCGGCACCGCGCTCGGCTTCGCCGCGCGTATTCCGTTCTCGGCATGGATCGCGAACACCGGTGCCGGATACGCCCAGCCCGACCTCTGGCGCGAGTCGATCGGTTACTACGGCGACCTGCTCGCGGCGCGGCTCTCGACACCGCCCGGGGTCGTCGCGCTCCTCGTCGTCTTCGCCCTGATCGCGCTGGCCGTCGTACGGACCGTGAGGGTCGACGATCCCGGCTCACGGTTCGTCGCCGTGGCTGGCTGGGCCCTGCCAGTGCTGGTCGCCGTCGGGGCGATCGTGCTCGGCACGCACGCCGCGCGCTACCTGCAACCGGTCGCGTTCGCCCCGGCGCTCGCGCTCGTGGCGATGCCGAGCACGCTGCGGTTGCCGACACGACTCCGGCGGCAAGCGGCGGCGGTCGCGGCGGTGATCCTGCTGGTCGGCGGCGGCCTCAGCATCCCCCGCCTGAGTGACGCCGCGAACGCGTCAGATGCGGATGCCGCGTGCGTGACCGACTGGGTCGAGGCATCCGCCCGCACCGGCGCCGGGCAGTTCTGGACCGTTCGTCTGCCCAAGCTCCACCTCGACGACCCGTCGCAGCTCGTGCAGGTCGACCACCAGCTCAACGGCTACGCGTGGCTCGTGAACCGGACGGACTTCGACACCGAAACCGTGTCGTTCCTCGTCGAGGATGCTCAGACGGTCGAGTGGGAACTGCCGATCCAGGCGATCCCCGACGAGATCATCGAGTGCGGCCGCTACCGGATCCTCGACTTTGGCGAGACGGAGCTGCCCCTGGGGCCGCAGCGCAGTTGACGTGCTGCGTGGTGGGTGCTTCGACAGGCTCAGCAACCCAGTTTTCGGCTCAGCAACCCAGTTTCCGCTACTGGGTCCCTGAGCCTGTCGAAGGGCCCCACCCCGAGAAGGGCCTCAGCGCGCCGGAACCCCGGTCGTCGTGCCGGGCCGGAACACGCACGTCAGGTTCTGCGTCTCCCCGGCCTCGCCGCCGAGCATCCGCGCGACCTGCTCGCCGGCGGCGCGCCCCTTCTCGACGGCCGGCTGCACGGTCGTCGTGAGCGACTGCCCACCGAGCCCGTCGATCGCGATGCCGTCGAACCCGGCGACCGAGACGTCCTCCGGCACCCGCAGGCCGAGTTCCTCCGCGGCGCGGATCACACCGACCGCGAGCAGGTCGCTCTGCGCGAGCACGGCGGTGGGTCGGGTCGCGGCGTCGGCGAGCAGCATCCGTCCGATGACGATGCCCTCGTCGATGAAGCTGCCGGATGCCGAGATCGCCGGAGCGTCGGGGAAGACGCGACGCATGCCCTCGAGCCGGTCGACGGTCACCCCGACGGTCGCGGCGGCGAGGCGCTCGGGCGTGACGGGTCCGCGTTCGCGGTCGTGGCCGAGCGTGAGGGTGATGAGGGCGACGTCGCGATGCCCGAGGTCGTAGACGTGCTGGGCGACTTCGGCCGAGGCATCCGCGTTGTCGAGTGCAATGCGGGGGATCGTGCCGTCGCCCGGGTCGCCCTCGATCACGACCACCGGCAGGCCGCGACCGCGCACCACCTCGACGGACTCGCGCGTGCGACCCGACCAGCCGATCAGCACGTAGGCGTCGACCGGGGCGCTGGCGAGGCCGGGGCCGTCTTCGCCCGGCTCGTCGCGCATGAGCAGGATGCCGGCGCTGAGCTCGGCGAGCCCGTCGGCGAGACCGTCCATCATGGCGGTGGTGACGGGGTCGAGGAAGGCGTTGCGCAGGTGCCCCTCGAAGACCACGGCGACGATGCCGCTGCGTCCGAGTCGCAGCGAGGCGGCCCGCGGGTCGGGGCCCGCGTAGCCGAGGTCGGCGGCGGCGGCGAGCACGCGCTCGCGGGTGGCGTCGGCGACCTTGGCCTTGCCGCTGAAGACGACGGATGCCGTCGACGTCGCGACTCCTGCCTCACGGGCGACGTCGGCGATGGTCGCGCGCCGAGGCGGCTCCTGACTGCTCATGCTTCGAGAATAGCCCGCCCGCCTTTCCGCGCGTCGAATCGATTCGATAGGATGACGCGCATGGATGCCGTCCTCACCCGCTCGCAGTTCGTCCGCTGGCGCGCCGCGATCTTCGCGATCTTCATGGCCAGCGGTCTGTCGATCGCCACGTGGGCGTCGCGCGTCCCCAGCATCAAAGCCGATCTCGACCTCGACAACGCGCAGGTCGGACTCATCCTGCTCGGCATGGGCATCGCCTCGATCATCGGTATCTCGACGAGCCCCGCCGTCATGGCCCGCACCGGCGCGCGCGTCGGCATGCTCACGATGATGCTGATGTTCTCGGCGGGCATCGCGCTCGTCGGCTTCGGGTCCACCGTGTTCGGCTCGGTGCCGCTCGTGCTCGCCGGCATGGTGCTGTTCGGATTCGGCAACGGATGCCTCGACGTCATGATGAACGTCGAGGCCACGGCGATCGAGCAGCAGATGGGCAAGACGGTGCTGCCGGTGTTCCACGCGTTCTTCAGCTTCGGTACCGTGATCGGCGCGGGAATCGGCGCGCTGGCCGCCTGGCTGCAGCTCACCGTCGCGACCCACGCGGGCATCATGGGCATGCTGCTCGCTCTCGTCGCCGTCGCCACTTTCCTGCAGGTTCCCGTGCGCGAGGCCGCGCTCGATCCCGAACCCGCCGAGAAGCCCGCCTGGCGCGAGCGCCTGCACACCTCGCTCGAGGCGTGGCGCGAGCCCCGCACCTACCTCCTCGGCGTCGTCATGCTGGGCATGGCCTTCGCCGAGGGCGGCGCGAACGACTGGATCGCTCTCGGCACCGAGCAGGGTCACGGCTTCACGACGGGCACCGGTGCCATCGCCCTCGCCGTCTTCTCGGTCGGGATGACCGTGGTGCGCCTCTTCGGCGGACCCCTCGTCGACCGCTTCGGCCGTGTGGCGGTGCTGCGCGTGCTCGCGGTGTCGGCGGCGAGCGGTGTGCTGCTGTTCATCCTCGCCCCGAACCTGCCCCTGGTGCTGGTCGGCGCGGCACTCTGGGGCATCGGCGCCTCGCTCGGCTTCCCGATCGGCATGTCGGCGGCGGCCGACGACCCCGCCAAGGCCGCAGCCCGCGTCAGCGCCGCCGCGACCATCGGCTACGTCGCCTTCCTCGGCGGCCCTCCCGTGCTCGGCTTCATCAGCGAGCACATCGGCCTGCTCAACACGCTGTTCATCCTGGTCGCCCTGATCGTGGCATCCGGCCTGTTCTCCGGCGCCGCCCGCCCGCTCCGCGCCGACGAGAAGGTGTCTGCGACGAAGTAGGCGCGTCGGCCGCGCGGCATCCGCCTGCCGCTGCGCCCTCCGACACTCAACCCGCGAGACGATCCCGTCGACCGTGCGTCGAAGGTGAGCACCCGCGCCCCAGCCCTGCGCAGACTCGCGAACCCGTCGCGCGAGAACCCGCGCGCGACGAAGTAGGCTCGTCGGGTGCGTCTCGTCATCGCCCGCTGCTCGGTCGACTACACCGGTCGGCTCAATGCCCATCTTCCGCTTGCCACGCGTCTGCTCGTGCACAAGGGAGACGGGAGTCTGCTCGTGCACTCCGACGGCGGCAGCTACAAGCCGCTGAACTGGATGAGCCCGCCGTGCACCCTCACCACCGAGGAGCCCGGCGAGGAAGAAGCGAGCGCCGGCGTCGTCGAGGTATGGCGGGTCAGCCACAAGAAGACCGGCGATGCGCTGCGCGTGCAGATCTACGAGGTCATCCACGACACCTCGCACGAGCTCGGCATCGACCCCGGCCTGCAGAAGGACGGCGTCGAGGCCGACCTGCAGCGCCTCCTCGCCGAGCAGGTCGAGCGCATCTCCGAGGGCGCGACGCTCGTGCGCCGCGAGTATCCGACGGCGATCGGCCCGGTCGACCTGCTGGTGCGGGATGCCGACGGCGCCGCCATCGCGGTCGAGATCAAGCGCCGCGGCGACATCGACGGCGTCGAGCAGCTCACCCGCTACCTCGAACTCCTCGGCCGCGACCCGCACCTCTCCCCCGTGCAGGGCGTGTTCGCCGCGCAGGAGATCAAGCCGCAGGCGCGCGTGCTCGCCGAGGACCGCGGCATCCGCTGCCTCGTTCTCGACTACGACGACATGAAGGGCATCGAGTCGGGCATCCCCCGCCTGTTCTGACGCCTGCCCCCATCTGCACGTCCGTGCACCGTGTGCGATCACGCGCCCCGCGCCCCATAGGCTGGAGGGCATGGCCTCCTCCCCTTACTCCTGCGTGCTGTGGGATGTCGATGGCACGATCGTCGACGCCTCGGTGGGCATTCTGCGCCGCCTGAACGTCGCCCTCACTCACTTCGGGCACCCGGCGCCGACGCGCGAGCAGCTCGTGCACTGGATCGGGCCGCCCATGTTCCAGTCGTTCCAGGATCAGGCGGGCATGACGCCCGAGCAGTCCGCCGAGGCCGTGTCGTTCTACCGCACGCTCGGCAAGGCCGACGGCTACACGACCGACGTCACCACCTACCCCGGGGTGACCGACCTGATCCACGACGTGCACGCCGCCGGCATCCCGCAGGCGACCGCGAGTTCGAAGCCCGAGAACCAGGTCGACGCCCTGATCGATCACTTCGACCTGCGCGCCGACTTCGTCACGACGGTCGGAGCGACGCCCGACGAGTCGACCCTCGCCTCGAAGACCGACATCGTGGCCGAGGCGCTGCGCCGCCTCGAAGAGCGCGGCGCCGACGTCTCGCGCCCGGTGCTCATCGGCGATCGTCACCACGACGTCGAGGGCGGCAACGCCAACGGCGTTCCGGTGATCTTCGTCGAGTGGGGCTTCAGCGACGCGCACGAGGGTGACGACGCGGCGTTCCGCGCAGCATCCGTCGACGAGCTGCGCGCACTGCTGCTCTCGGCCTGACGCCGATCGGTCGCGTACCCAACTCAGGAAGACTCGACCGATCGGGCGCGATTCGGGCCGGATCCGGCGGAAATCGCCCGTTCTTCCTGAGTTAGTGCACGCCGACCGACGCGTCGCCCGCCCCGGAATCACCCCGAAAAGCACAAAGCTCCCCGCCGGATGTCACCGATGGCGACGGATCCGGTCGGGGAGCGATGCTCCTGCCCGCTCAGAGGGGGCGGATGTTCTCTGCCTGCAGGCCCTTGGGGCCCTGCGCCACGTCGAACTCGACTCGCTGGTTCTCTTCGAGAGACCGGTAGCCGGAGGAATCGATTGCGGAGTAGTGCGCGAAGACGTCAGCGCCTCCGTCGTCGGGGGAGATGAAGCCGAAGCCCTTCTCCGAGTTGAACCACTTGACCGTGCCCTGGGTGCTCATGTACTGCCTGTTCTGCTGGAAAAAATAGCCGACGCAGGGATGCACCGACATCGCTAACGCTAGTGGAGGAGACCCCGAGGGCAATAGCCGCAATCAGAAGGTAATCCAAATGTTGCACGAGCGGCACGGTAGCGGGGGCGTCGTGCGCCGACGCCCCCGAGGACGGACCCTCGCTCAGAAAATGGTGTGGCCCTCACCGCGGGGGGAGCGATGAGGGCCGAAGACGACCGGAGGGTGCGTCAGATTCCACTGTACCTCTTTTTTTGGATCCGTGTCCCCCATTTGGGGGACAAATCTCAAAAAAAGTGCAATCATGTCGATAGCGGCCCCCTCGAGTAGCCCATTGGGGACTGACCTACTCGAGAGGGCCCAATCGCATGCACGGATCGTCTTGCCTCTGGGGAAGGCTTCCCGTCTTCTGGGGAAAGACGGAGACGATCGATCCCCATGTGCATGCATCTTCACCATAGGGGAGGAAGCACGAACACGCTACGACGGGGGCCGTGGCGGAAGCGGCAAGGGTGGGGAGACTGATCCGCAAGGATCGCAGGTTTCGGGAAGAGGCGGGGCGGACAGCACGGGGGCACCTCCGGCGTTCCGCCTCTCCCGAATCCGCGAGGCGCTCGAAGCTGAGTAGCCTGAGCGGGTGACCATGCTGAACAAGGACATGACGCTGTGCATCTCGCTGTCGGCTCGACCGAGCAACAACGGCACGCGCTTCCACAACTTCCTCTACGAGGCCCTCGACCTCAACTGGATCTACAAGGCCTTCGCGCCGACCGATCTCGCCCAGGCGATCGCGGGCGTGCGCGGCCTCGGCATCCGCGGGTGCGCGATCTCGATGCCCTATAAGGAAGACGTCATCGCGCTCGTCGACCGCATGGACGAGTCGGCCTCGGCGATCGACTCGGTCAACACGATCGTGAACGACGACGGCGTGCTCACCGCGTACAACACCGACTACTCGGCCATCGCCCAGCTCATCCAGGAGAACGGCTTGAATGCCGCAGCCTCGGTGCTGCTGAAGGGATCGGGCGGCATGGCCAAGGCCACAGCCGCCGCCTTCCGCGACGCCGGATTCGCGAACGTGACCATCGTCGCCCGCAACGAGCGGGCAGGGCGCGCCCTCGCCGACCTGTACGGCTTCGCCTGGCAGGCGGATGCCGGAGACAGCACCGCCGACATCATCGTGAACATCACCCCGATCGGCATGGCCGGCGGGCCCGATGAGCACACGCTGTCGTTCTCGGAGGAGGCGGTGGCCGCGGCATCCGTCGTCTTCGACGTCGTGGCGCTGCCCGCCGAGACGCCGCTCGTGCGCGCGGGCCGCGCGGCGGGGAAGACGGTCATCAGCGGCGCCGAGGTCGCGACGCGGCAGGCGCTCGAGCAGTTCGTGCTGTACACCGGCATCCGCCCGTCGGCCGAGCAGGTGCGCCAGGCCGAGGAGTTCATGCGCGCGCAGTAGTCGCCCGGGCGGAGCGCTTCGACAGGCTCAGCGACCCAGCAACCGGGTCCCTGAGCTTGTCGAAGGGCCCCACAAACTGGGTCCCTGAGCTTGTCGAAGGGCCCCACCCCGAGATCCTCAGACCGAGACGAGCTCGACCGACTCCGCGCGGTGCGCGCGCCGCGCCGCAGAGGCCGCCCGCGCCGCGAACACCATGATCACCAGGGCGGATGCCGTGATCGCCGCGCCGATCCAGATGGGGGAGGTGTAGCCGAGCCCGGCGGCGATCCCCACACCTCCGGCCCAGGCGCCGAGCGCGTTGCCGACGTTGAACGCGCCGATGTTCGCGCCCGAGGCGAGCGTCGGCGCCCCACCAGCGAACTGCATGATGCGGCTCTGCAGCGCGGGAACGGTGCCGAAGCCGAAGCCGCCCATCGCGACGAGGATCACCATCGTCGCGGGCTGCGACCACGCGAGCAGGGCGAACGCGACGAGCACGACGACGAGCGCCGCGATGAAGAGAAGGAGCGTGCGGTCGATCGAGCGGTCGGCGAGGCGTCCGCCGATCGCGTTACCGGCCACGAGACCGACGCCGAAGAGCACGAGCAGCCACGGCACGGCGGCGGTGTCGAAGCCCGAGACTCCGGTGAGCGTGTACGCGACGTAGGTGAAGGCGCCGAACATGCCGCCGAAGGCGAGCACCGTGATGACGAGCGACAGCCACACCTGCCCGGAGCGGAACGCCGAGAGCTCCTGCCGCAGGCTCACGACCGCGTCGGCGGAGCGCGGGGCCTTCACGACGGCGGCGATGCCGATCAGGGCGACGACACCGATGACGGTGATCACCCAGAACGTCGCACGCCAGCCGAACTGCTGGCCGATGAAGGTTCCGAACGGCACGCCCAGCACGTTCGCCGCGGTGAGGCCCGTGAACATGATCGAGATCGCACCGGCCTTCTTGTCGGGGGCGACGAGCTCGGAGGCGACGACCGAGCCGATGCCGAAGAAGGCCCCGTGGCACAGCGCCGCGACGATGCGTCCGATCATGGCGCCGGTGTAGTCGGGAGCCATCGCGGTGAGGGCGTTGCCGGCGATGAACAGCACGAGCAGCCCGATGAGCACGGCCTTGCGCGGCAGCCGCACCGTGGCGGCGGTGACGACGAGCGCTCCGACCGCGACGCTCAGCGCGTAGCCGGAGATGAGCCAGCCGGCGGTGGCCTCGCTCACGGCGAAGTCGGCGGCGACCTCGGGCAGCAGGCCCATGATCACGAACTCCGTGAGTCCGATCCCGAAGGCTCCGAGGGCGAGTGCGATGAGTCCGAGTGGCATGGTGGTGCTCCGTGGTGCTCTGATAAGGTAGTTGCAGACGCGGGATATTGCGTCCGGAACACAATGATTGCACGCGCAAGTAGTTTGCGCAAGCAACGACTTTCGGAGGTCACCATGGGCATCTCGGACGACGCCGTCGAGATCCGCGCACGAGGCTGGCGCACACTCGCCGCCCTGCACGGGATCATCGAGACCGAGCTCGAACGCGCACTCGGAGCATCCGTGGGCCTGTCGGTCGTCGAGTACACCGTGCTCGACGCGCTCAGCCGTCAGGACGGCTGGCACATGCGGATGCAGCAGCTCGCGCGCGCGACCGCCCTCAGCCCCAGCGCCACCACCCGCCTCGTCACCCGCCTGGAAGATCGCGGGCTGCTGACCCGCATCCTCTGCGCCGACGATCGCCGCGGCATCTACACCGAGCTCACCGCCGCCGGGCGTGCGCTGTACGACCAGGCGCACCCGATCCACGACGAGACCCTCGAGCGCACGCTCGGCGACGCCATGGATCAGCCCGAGCTCGCCCCCGTCGTGCACGCCCTGCAGGGGAGTTCCGCGCTGGCGTGAGTCTCGCGGCGGGGCGCTTCGACGGGCTCAGCGACCCAGTTGCGTGCACGGCGACCCAGTTTCAGACGCAGCGACCCGTTGCAGAGGCTGGGTCCCTGAGCCTGTCGAAGGGTCCCACACCGCGGATAGCCTGATCGGATGAAGACGATCGGTGTTCTCGGCGGCATGAGCTGGGAGTCCTCCCTCGAGTGGTACCGGCTCGCGAACGAGCGGGTCGCCGCACGACTCGGCGGCTACCACTCGGCCCGCATCCTGCTCGACTCGCTCGACTTCGCCGAGATCGAGGCGTTGCAGGCGCAGGACGACTGGGACTCCGCGGGCGCTCTCCTCGCCGATCGCGCCCGCGCGCTCGAGGCAGCAGGTGCCGAGATCCTCGTGCTTGCGACCAACACCATGCACCTCGTCGCCGACCGGATCACGGATGCCGTCGGCATCCCCTTCCTGCACATCGCTGATGCCGCCGGCGCGGCGGCGTCGGGCGCGGGGCTCGCCACCGTCGGCCTGCTCGGCACCGCCTTCACGATGGAGAAGCCGTTCTACGCCGAGAAGCTCGCGGCGCACGGCATCCGCACCCTCGTTCCGGATGCCGACGACCGCCGCACCGTGCATGCCGTGATCTACGACGAACTGGTGCACGGCGTCGTGCGCGACGAGTCACGACGGGCGTACGTCGAGGTCGTCGACCGGCTGATCGCGCGCGGCGCGGAGGGCATCGTCCTCGGCTGCACCGAGATCGAGCTGCTGCTCACGGCCGACGACGTGCCGGTGCCCGTGTTCCCGACGACCTCGCTGCACGTGGATGCCGCGATCGCGGCGGCGCTGGGCGACTAGCCGATTACTCCGCGCCCCACGGACCGGTCACGACGACCTTCCCGATCGTGCGCGAGGTCTCGACGAGCGCATGCGCCTCGCGAAGGGTCGCCGCATCGAGCGGCGAGAGAGTGGTCGTGAGCGTCGTGCTCACCTCCCCGGCGTCGAGGAGACCGGCGACGCGCGTGAGCAGTTCGTGCTGGTAGTCGTCGTCGGGCTCGTGGATGGGCCGGGTGAACATGAGCTCCCAGTGCCACGTGACGCTCTTGCCCTTGAGCGCGTCGATGCTGCCACCGGTCTCGTCGATCGACACGACCTCGCCGCGGGGGCGGATGACCGCGGCGATGGCGTCGATGTTGCCCGGGGTGAACGAGGTGAAGACGTAGTCGACGCCCCCCGGTGCGATCTCGCGGACGGCGTCGGCGAAGTCGCGCCCGACGACGTGGTCGGCGCCCATCCGCGCCACCCATTCCTCCGACTCCGGACGGGAGGCCACGGCGATCACCGTGAGTCGCGTCAGCGCCCGGGCGAACTGGATGATCAGCGACCCGACCCCGCCCGCAGCACCGATCACGAGCAGGGTGCCCTCGCTGTCGGCGTCGAGGCGGAGCCGATCGAACAACGCTTCCCAGGCGGTGATCGCCGTGAGCGGCACGGCGGCGGCCTCGGCATCCGTCAGCGACTCCGGTGCCGCGCCGACGATGTTCTCGTTCACGAGTTGGAACTGCGCGTCCGATCCTGCACGGTCGACCTGACCGGCGTAGAAGACGCGGTCACCCACGGCGAAACGACGAGCGTCCTCGCCGACGGCGACGACGCGGCCGACGGCGTCGAAGCCGAGCACACGCGGGGCATCCCCCTTCTTCGCACGGCCGCGATTCTTGACGTCGACCGGATTGACCGAGACGGCGTCGACCGCGACGAGCAGGTCGTGTCCGTGGGGAACGGGAGTGGGGATCTCCACGTCGACCATCGAACCCGGATCGGATGCCGCACCGCCGGGCGCGTCGATCGCGAGCATGGTCGCGGGGAGTTCTGCGGGTGTCGTGGGGGACGTCTGTTCTGCCATGGCTCGACCATATCCAGTCCACCCCAGTTACCCGCAAGGGTCTCTAGTATCTTTCGGTTACCATTGCGGGATGACCACGCTCGACACCTGCGCGCTCGGCACCCCGCATGACGTCTACGACGCCCAGTGCCCGTGCCGCGGCGTTCTGGACCTGCTCGCCGACAAGTGGAGCGCGCTCGCGATCGGAGCCCTCGAAGACGGCGCACTGCGGTTCGGCGAACTCAAGAAGCGGCTCATGGGCATCAGCCCGAAGGTCCTCACCGCCACGCTCCGCCGCCTCGAGGACCGAGGCCTGCTCACGCGCGAGGTCTTCGCCGAGGTGCCGGTGCGGGTCGAGTACTCACTGACCGAGCTCGGCATCGATGCCGCTCGCCCTCTGCGCGGACTCCGCGACTGGGTCGAGTTGAACATCGAACGCTTTCCCGCGGTCTGAGGCCGCGCACACCGCGCCCGCAATCCGAACTCTCGGTGAATTGTGCAACGCCTTCGGGATTCCCGCACGACCAGGGTGATTTCGAAGATCCTATAGGTGACCGTTCACCCGGCGGGCCCCGAAACCAGCACCCGTTCACCCGAACGATTACCCCGCCACCGCTAGTGTCCCCAGGTCGCGCGTGCCCCGACGCGCATCCCTCACCCTGGAGACGCATCCCTCATGAAGCAACCGATACGGTCGCGCTCGGCGAAGGTTCTCACCGCCGCGTTGGCCGCCACCCTCGTCGCCCTGGCGACCCCGTTGTCGGCGACCGCCGCGACCTACCCGAGCGATGGCACACGCCCCGACTCCCTCGACATCCTCGGCGGCTACGACGCCATCTGGCACTCCGACGGCCGAGGCACGATGGACGGCGAGGTGGCGAACGCCGCGGCAGCCGCCCACAATGACGAACTCACGGTGTGGATCAACAACCACGCCACCGAAGCGCAGCAGCTGAAGGCCCTGCAGGACGCGAACTACGACGCCGCGCTGCTCGTGGGCACCGGTCTCGGCTCGACCCTGCAGCCGATCTACATCAACGGCCTGCGCGGCGGGCAGTTGCCCAAGACCCGCGAGCTCATGAACAGCATGGCCGGGTACGCCGACACCGACGCCGCGAAGGTCGCGTTCAACTACCCGCGTCCGTTCCTCGCGACCGACCCGGCGACCACCGGCGTGGCCTGCGACGCGAACACCTACAACGCGTCGTCGCTCGCCGGCATCCGCACCGGCACCGCCTACACCGAGGCGAATGGAAGCCTGAGCATCGAGCAGGTTCCCGAGACGACCGACTCCTCGGGCGTCTTCACCGACCCGCGCACCGTCGGTGTCGGCTACGGCGGCTACTGCGCCAGCGCCTCGTTCCCCTCGGGCCACACCACCAACTCCTACCTCGCCGGCCTCACCCTCGCGACCCTCGTGCCCGAGCTCGCCCCCGGCATCCTCTCGCGCGTCAGCGAGATGGGCACCAACCGCATCGTGCTGGGGATGCACTACCCCCTCGACGTGATGGGCGGCCGCATCGCCGGTCAGGCGCTCGTCGCCGAGCGATGGACGGATGCCGCCTACCGCCGCGACGTCATCGACCCCGCCCGCGACGAACTCGTCGCGTACCTCGAGACGAACTGCGGCGACGACCTCGCCGCCTGCGCCGCCACCGGCACGCCGTTCCAGAACGATCCGTTCGCCGGCGCCGCGGTTCCCGGCGGCACGGCGCAGGTCGTGACCGATCGCGCCTCGGCGATCACAGCATTCCAGGAGCGCCTCACCTACGGCTTCGCGCAGACCGGCCCGACCGATCTCGCTCCCTCCGTTCCGGCGACGGCATCCGCTCTGCTGCGCAGCACCTACCCGACGCTGACCGACGCGCAGCGCACCGAGGTGCTCGCCCAGACGCAGATCGAACCGGGCTACCCGCTCGACCGCACCGGCACTCCGACCGGCTCGTGGCAGCGCATCGATCTGGCCGCGGCGATGACCGCGACCGTCGAGGTCGATGACGCGGGCGACGTCGAGGTCATCGCGACCGGCACCGCCCCGACCGTGATCGGCGCCGACGGCGCCGCCGTGCTCGTGCTGCCCGACGGCGACACGGTCGAGGTCTCGACGACGCTCGCGTTCGCGGCGTCCGGGCTCGACGCCGGTGCCGACTACCGTGTCGTGTTCGACGACGACCGCGCGACCGTGCTCGGCTCCTTCCGCGCCACGACCGGCGGCTCGGTCTCGGGCAAGGTCGTCATCCCGGCGGACGCCCGCACCGGCACCCGCACGATCGCTCTGCTGCGCGCCGATGACACCGTCGCCGCGACGGCCGGCATCACCGTGCTCGCCGAGCAGGTCTACACGATCTCATCGGAGGCCGACCTCGACCTGCTGCGCCAGCACCCGGACGGCACGTTCGAACTCACCGCCGACATCACGATGACCGCGCGCTGGACGCCGGTCCCCGTGTTCACCGGCGAACTGCGCGGCAACGGCCACGTCATCACCGGCCTCGAGATCGTCACCGCCAACAACCAGGGCTTCGTCGCGCAGAACAACGGCACGATCCGCGGACTCGGTTTCGTGAACCCTGTCTCGCGTCTCACCGTCGACGCCAGTGCGGCGGTCGTCGCCGCGAACAACTACGGCACCATCGACCAGGTGTTCGTGCGGGGCGGCGTCGTCACCGGCGGGCACCGCAGCGGCGTCATCGTGTCGAACAACTGGGGCACCGTCACGAACACCTACAGCACCGGCCGCGCGTCGGGGCAGTGGGAGACCGGCGGCATCACCGCGTGGAACGACAGCTCGGCGATCGTGCGCGACAACTACACGACCGTCACCGTCACCGCGGCGTACGCGAACGTCGGATCCATCGCGGGTGTCGGCAACGGCGGCGCGCAGATCACCGGCAACGTCGCGCTCGCGGGCGCCGTGCAGGGTACGAGCGGCAACGCCGCGCGCCTGGTCGGCGTCGGCAACCCGACGCTGCGCGACAACCTCGCCCTGAACACGATCACCGTCAACGGCTGGGCCGTGAACGGCGGGTCGGCCGACAACCTGCAGGGCGCACCGAAGACCGCCCGCGAGCTGCAGGAGGCCGCGACCTTCACCGCGCTCGGCTGGGACTTCGACACCGTCTGGCAGTGGAGCGACGAGGCCAAGCGCCCCGTGCTCCGTGCCGTCGCCGAGCCCGTCGATGTCGTGACCGCACCGGATGCCGCCGTGGCCGACGCCTTCGTGCCGCGCGCGATCAGCCAGATGCGCAACAACCTCACCGCCGATGCCGCTTTGTCGGCCGCGCGCATGGGCGACACCTCGCCCGCGCTCTCGGCCGCGTGGTCGCAGCTCATCGAGACGTGGGATGCCGCGAACACGGCGTTCCGCATCAACGAGACGGTGCCCGCGGGAATCCCGCAGCAGGGCCACGTCTTCATCATCCTCGGCTACGCGCTGAACAACGACGGCACGGCTCAGCCCGAGCTCATCCGTCGTCTCGAGCAGGCGAAAGCCGGTCTCGACGCCTACCCGAACTCCCGCATCGTCGTCACCGGCGGCGTCGTGCGCAACGGCCAGACAGAGGCCGGCGTCATGCGCGCCTGGCTGCTCGGCCAGGGGATCTCCGAAGACCGCATCATCTTCGAGAATGCGGCGACCGACACCCCGACCAATGGCATCAACACCATGGAGATGCTCGTGGCCGACCCGTCGATCACCAGCTACACGCTGGTGTCGAGCGCCTCGCACCTCCGTCGCGCGACGGTCGTGTTCGAGGCGGCGGCGCTGTCGGCGCAGCTGCGTCATGGCACGGCATCCGCTCCCGTCTCGGTCGCGAACCTCGCGTACATGGACAACCGCACGTCCGAGAACCCGCCCTCGATCTCGGAGCGCGACTCGATCACGCAGAACGTCGCGAAGGTGTGGGGCGTGAACGTGGAGACCGACGCCTACAACGGCGTGCAGCGCCAGCTCGTCGGCCGCTTCGTCAACGCGCAGCGCCTCGGCGACGCGGTCGACGCCCTGCGCGTCGTCTCGCAGATCCGGGCGTTCTCGCCCGAGTACGCCGACCGTCTCGCCGACCTGGCCGAGCGGTGGAACGGTGCGCTGACGATGACCGAGTTCGCGGATGCCGTGGCCGAGGTCCCGGCGAAGGGTCACACCTTCATCGTGCCCGGCTCGCAGCTGAACGACGACGGTTCGCTCACCGAGACGTCGCTCGCGCGTCTGCGCATCGCGGTCGAGGCGCTCACCGCGAACCCCGGATCGACGGTCACCGTGGTCGGCGGAGCCGCGCGCAACGGCATCACCGAGGCCGGTGCGCAGCGCACCTGGTTGCTCGCCAACGGCGTCGCGGCCGACCGCATCGTCGTCGTCGACACCTCGTCGAGCCTGGTGCAGGGAGCGCAGCACGCCATGCTCGCACTCAGCGCGCGCGGCGACTCGTCGTACACGGTGATCACGAGCGCGTCGGTCATGCGCCGCACGCTCGCGGTCTACAGCTCGGGAGCGACCTACGCCGCCTCGCACAACGCCGACGGACGCGTCATCGCCGAGTCGGGCCACATCGCGATCAACGACGTGTTCCAGCTGTTCTCGTTCGGAGCCCCGGCGGCCGACGACGGCACGAAGCGCACGATCGCCGAGAACATCGCCGATGTGCTGGGGGTGCGCGGCGAGTACAACACCTTCGCCGCGAACGCTCCGGCGGTGGCGGCGCTCGATGCGATCGCCCTCACGGCCCCGGCCAAGAGCGCGTACCTGGTGGGCGACGCGTTCGACGACGACGGCCTGGCGGTCATCGCCTCGTACGCCGACGGATCGACGCTCCACGTGACCCCGCTCGTGACGGTCACGGGCTTCGACGCCTCGTCGGCCGGTGTCCGCACCGTCACGGTGACGTTCACGGATCGTGGCGAGACCCGCAGCGAGACGTTCGACATCACGGTGCGCCTCGCCGATGCGACCGCTCTCGAGCAGACGATCGCCGAGGCGGCTGCCATCACGGCGGACGGGTGGACGACGGCGAGCTTCGCGGCTCTGCAGTCGGCTCTCGTCGAGGCGCGGGCCGTGGCCGGTGACCTCGGTACGGATGCCGCGACCATCGCGCGTGCAACGGAGACACTGCGCGCGGCGATCGACGGACTCGTCGAGAGCGGGAGCCCGGGGACGGATCCGGGTACCGACCCCGGGACGGGTGAGGGCACCGACCCCGGCGCGGGGGAGGGCACGACTCCGGGCACCGGTGGCGGTGCCGCCGATCCCGACGGGCTCGCCACGACCGGCGGACAGCTCGCGCTCGGCGCTCTGGCCCTCGGCATCCTGCTCGCCGCCGGAGGAACGACGCTCGTCGTCGCCCGCCGCCGCCGGGCCGCGGCCGAGTAACCCGGGTCGAGGGGCGGCCCTTCGTCTCCCTGCGCCCGCTCAGGAACCCGGCTCCTGAGCGAGGAGCGCAGTGACGAGACGAAGGGCCGCCGCACGCGGCTCAGTCGCGCAGCCCCAGCTCCTCCACCACGGCGACCACTCGCGCGCGATCCACGCCGTCGAGTCCGCGCAGGGGCCGGGGCAGCGAGGGGGCGGCGACCAGGCCGAGATGCTCGGCGATCGTCGCGGTGACACGCGCGCTTCCGTGCACGGCGAAGAGGTCCCAGAGCGGTTGCAGGCGGGCGGATTCCGTCAGCGCCACCTCTTCTCCGGCGAGCGCGGGGCGCGCGATCGCGAGCATCGACTGCGGCAGCGTGCCCCCGACCGCGGTGAACCACGTGTCGCACCCGCCGAGCAGGCCGGCCGCCGCGACCCCGTCGCCCGAGATGCCGATGCGCACGTGCTCCGGCACGACTGCGCGGATCTCCGCGACACGGGCCCGAGACGCGTCGACCCCTCCGACCGGTGGGATCTTGATCGCCGCGACCTGCGGGAGCTCCGCGATCCGCGCGTACAGGTCGAGCGAGAACGTGAACCGGGTCGTGCCGGGGTTGTCGTAGACGACGAGCGGCACCGAGAGGCCCGCGGTCACGTCGGCGTACAGCCCGAAGACGTCGTCGTCGGTGAGGGGCTGATAGCTCACCGGGGCGAGGAGCACGGCGGACGCCCCGGCATCCTGCGCGTCATCGGCGAGCGCCTGCACGTGCGAGGTGCGCGTCGCGCCCACTCCGACCACCACCGGGATCCCCCGGGAGTGTTCGACGCTGGCGACGGCCACGGCCCGACGCTCCTGCCGGTCGAGATAGGCGTACGACCCTGTCGAGCCGAGCGCGCCGATGGAATCGACCCCCGCATCGGCAAGACGGTCGATCAGTCCGCCGTAGGCGGCGAGATCGACCCGGTCGTCGGTGATCGGGGTGAGCGGAAAAGCACTGAGACCGGTGAGCACCCGACCAGCGTATTGCGCGCACCCTCGAAGCACCCTCACCGGGGCCTGTCAACCGGGTATGCCGGCGTCGTCGACCGCGACGACGGTGGGACGACACCCACGGATCGGAGCACACGATGAAGGCACTCACCTGGCAGGGCACCCGTAACGTGACGGTCGAGGAGGTGCCCGACCCCGTCATCCAGGAACCGACGGATGCCGTCATCCGCATCACGTCCTCGGCGATCTGCGGGTCCGACCTCCACCTGTACGAGCTGCTCGGACCGTTCATCGACCGCGGCGACGTGCTCGGCCACGAGCCGATGGGGGTCGTCGTCGAGGTCGGCGCGGGCGTGACGAAGCTCAAGGTCGGCGACCGGGTGGTCATCCCGTTCAACATCTCCTGCGGCGAGTGCTTCATGTGCACGCACGGGTTCCAGTCGCAGTGCGAGACCACGCAGGTGCGCGAGTACGGCAGCGGGGCGGCGCTCTTCGGCTACACCAAGCTCTACGGCCAGGTTCCGGGCGGACAGGCGGAGTACCTGCGGGTACCCCTGGCCGATTACAACCACATCCCGATCGGCGTCGACCTCCCCGACGAGCGCTACCTCTTCCTCAGCGACATCCTCCCCACCGCATGGCAGGGCGTGGAGTACGCCGAGGTGCCCGAGGGCGGCACGCTCGCGGTGATGGGGCTCGGCCCCGTCGGTCAGTTCGTCGCTCGCATCGGTCGGCACCGCGGCTACCGGGTGCTCGCCGTCGATCCCGTTCCGGAACGCCGCGCGATGGCCGAGCGTCACGGCATCGACACCTTCGATCTCACCGACACGATCGTCGAAGAGCTGCGCGACCTCACCGAGGGCCGCGGCGCGGACGGAGTGGTGGATGCCGTCGGTCTCGAGGCGCACGGCAACGCCGGAGTGGAGTTCGTGCAGAAGGCGGTGGGGCTGCTCCCCGATGCCGCCGCGCGCCAGTTGCTCGACAAGGCAGGCATCGATCGCCTCGCCGCCGTGTACGCATCGATCGACGCGGTGCGTCGCGGGGGAACGGTCTCGCTCAGCGGTGTCTACGCGGGAGACGCCGACATCATGCCCATGAAGACGCTGTTCGACAAGCAGATCAGCCTGCGTATGGGGCAGTGCAACGTCAAGCGCTGGATCGACGACATCATGCCGCTGGTGGAGGACGCCGCCGATCCGCTCGGGGTGATGGACCTGACGACCCATCACGCTCCGCTCGAGGATGCGCCCGGGCTGTACAGCATGTTCCAGAAGAAGGAGGACGGCTGCATCAAGGTCGTCCTGCACCCGTCAGCGGCCTGAGGCCGTGCCCGCCCACCCGCGAGGTCACGGGCGGCGTCACGGGCGGCGGTTGCCGACCCCCGGCTCGTCGTTATGCGCGGAGTCGTAAGAATCGGCGTCGGCGGATGCCGCAGCATCCGTGTCGTCGTCGACCCCCACTGCGCCGGCCGCGCCGGAGTCGGCACCGCCGCCACCCGCGGGTACGTCGTCCACCCCGACTCCGTCGCTTTGTCTTTGCTCCAGCAGCTCCGCGATGCGCTCCTCGGCCTCGGCTCCGGTCGGCATGTCGGCGCTCGAGTCCGACCCGCTCATGAGGTGCCGTCGGAAAGGTCGGCGGCCGAGATGTCCGACGGCGAGCTCGCGAGTCCGAGGTCGGGATCGGTGTTGACGCCGCCGCCGATCGCGTCCTGGCCGGCGATGCGCTCCTCCGCAGACACCTCGTCGTCGGATTCGGCGTGCTCCTCCGCGATCAGGTCTTCCTCCTCGGGGCGGATCGCCGATTCCTCGGCACCGAAGGAGTTGATGAGACCCTCGGGATTCGACATGTCGTGCTCCTCTCGTCGTCGGTCGTGAGGATTCCAGCGTGCCCGCGACGGGCCGGGAACGGATGCCCGTTGACAGGCATCCGTTCGGCACGTAGACGCCGCGCTCAGTCGATCGACGCGCGGACGGTCTGCGAATCGGGACCGATCTGGCCCCAGGCGCTGCCGGTGAGGGTCTGGTCGCCGATGACGGCCGAGACCTCGAGGCGGTAGTCGCCGACCTGTTCGGCCCGGTCGTCGCTGAGCACGAACAGGCCGTCCGGCTGCCCCTCGACCGTGCAGACGAGCGCGGCATCCGTCGGCCGGCATTCCCACCCGGTCGGGGCCGCGACCACCGCGAGCCCCTCGGGCAGGGTGAGAGAGACGGTCGACGACTCCTCGCGCCCGGTGAGCGAGACGGCGAGAGTCGCCGTGCCCTGCCCGGTGATGTCGGAGGTGACGACGAGTTCGGAGACGATCGGCGCCGGGGCGGCGATCTGCTCGATCACGGGCGGCACAGCGACCACGCCCAGGATGCCGAGACCCGTGACGATCGCGAGCACCGGCCAGATGTTGCCCAGTACCTGCCAGACGGATGCCGCGGCCCCACCCCTCACGCTCGGCGCGCTCGATCCGACCGACGGTGATCCGGCTGACGGCGACTCGGCCGATGGTTCCGCGTCGCTCGTGGGCTCCTCGGATGCCTCGGCGCTGGTGGGGCCGAGCACGATGTTGCCGATCAGCAGCACGGTGGCGACGCCGAGCAGCGTGGCCGTGGTGCCGAATCGACCCCACGCGGCGCGGCAACGGGGGCAGTCGCGGATGTGCTCCATGCCGGTCGAGTCCGCGGCGTCGTCGACGTCTTCGGTGACCACCGGGGGGAGTCTCGTGGCCGCGTGACGACACTCGGCGGGCGGATCGTCCTCTTCGAGGATCACCCGGAGCATGGCGCGGCGCAGTCCCTTGCGGGCGCGCAGACTGAGGGCGTAGATCGACGACGCCGGCCGCCCGAGCTCATCCTCCAGCTCGGCGGGTTTGCGTCCGTCGATGATCGTGGCGCGCAGCACCTGCTGCTGATCGTCGGGAAGCAGCAGCAGCGCTGTGCGCACGCGACGGTACTCGGTGTCGAGCTCGATGTGCCGCGTGTCCTGCATCACCGTCGGCAGGTTGTCTTCGGTATCGACGAGCGGCAGCACGCGAGAGCGCGGCGAGCGGAACTCGTCGATCATGCGGTTGCGCATGGAGCGGATCACGTACGCCCCCGCCTTCTCCTTCGGTCCGGTGCCGCTCTTCCAGAGCGAGAGCAGGCCGACGAGGGCATCGGCGAGCAGGTCGTCGGGGTCGATACCGCTGGTGGCGAGTCGGCGCGCGGTGGTGAGAAGCATCCGCTGGTTGCGGAGCAGGAACATGCCGGCGGCCGCGCGATCGCCCGCGTTGGCGGCCGCGCTGAGCCGGTCGTCCTCCGCGTATTCGCGCAGGATCGCCGGATCGATCGTGCGCTGCCGTGCCCGTACTGCCATCTGACGACCTCCCCGATCATCATTGTCCTGCACTCCCGCCCGCCCGGGACCAACGCGAATCGGCGGCACCGGTCATCCGGTGCCGCCGATTCGACGCGTGCGGTCGTCAGACCAACCGCCTCCCGCGCAGGAGCATTCCGGCCGCACCGACGAGGAGCAGTCCCCCGCCGATCGCGATCGGAGCCCAGGGCGCTCCGCCACCGGTGAGCGCGAGGGTCGCGTCCGCCGAGGCGCTGCCGTTCGAGCTCGCACCCGCGCCGGGCGCGCTGCTGCCGCCGCCCGCCGGGTTCTCGGTACCGGGCTCATCGGTGCCGGGATTCTCGGTGCCGGGATCGTCCGTTCCGGGGTTCTCCGTTCCGGGGTTCTCGGTTCCCGGGTCGCCTGTTCCCGGGTCGCCGGTCGAGGCGCGCAGGCTGATGGTCGCCTGCTCGGTGATCGCCTGGCCCAGGCAGTTGGTGAACACGGCGCGGTAGTACGTCGTGTCGGTGGGGTTCACCGTGATCGAGGTCGAGGCCTGCCCCACGATGTCCTCCCACGGGCCTCCCGCCGTGAGCGCCTGCTGCCACTGCACAGTCGGTGCGTCGTCGCCGTCGGCCGCGGCCGTCAGCGTCGCCGACTGACCGGCCACCACGACCGAGGGCGTGGGGCTCTCGGTGATCGTCGGGGCGGAGCCGAAGACATAGCCGTCATCGAAGACCACGGATGCCGCGACGCCGAACTGCGTGTACGAGACGGCCACGTCGGACGGTCCGCAGTACGCGGGTGTCGTGACGCTCCAGGCGCCGTCGCTCTGCACGAGGTCGGTGCCGGGGATGCCGTCGAAGGTCACGCCGGTGACGGTGACCTGCGTGCGCACGAGCCCCGGGGCGCGGCGGTTCTGGCTGGTTCCGTCGCCGAGCATGCCGATGCTGTTGACGCCCCAGGAGTACGTCTTGCCCTCGGAGCCGGTGGCGAGCGCGTGCTGCGAGCCGGCGTCGATCGAGGTGAACGTCACTCCTGCGGGCAGCTGCGCGAGACCCGGAACGTAACGGCCGGTCGTGGTGCCGGTGCCGAGCGTGCCGTTGTCGTTGGCGCCCCACGAATAGAGCTGACCGCTGCTGTCGAGAGCCAGGGAGTACGACGAACCCGCGCTGATCTGCGCGATCGTCACCCCCGCGGGGATCGCGCTGATCGCGGGGGTGAGCACGGGGTCGCCCGAGGTGTCGCCGGTGCCGATCGGTCCGCCGAGGTTCGATCCCCAGGCGTAGACCTCGCCGGTGGAGGCGAGTGCCAGCGCGTGGCTGTTGCCCGCCGAGATCTGCGTAAAGGTCACGCCAGCGGGTGTCTGCACGAGAGCAGGGGTCGCCCGGTCGTTCTGCGTGCCGTCGCCGAGTGTGCCGGAGTAGTTCTGGCCCCAGGCGTAGATCGATCCGTCACTCGCGAGGGCCAGCGAGTACGTGCTCCCCGCGTCGACGGTGGTGAAGGTCACGCCCGCCGGGGTGGGAAGCTGCACCGGAGCGGTCCGCTGGGTGGTGGTGCCGTCGCCGATGCGCCCCTGCCCGTTGTAGCCCCAGCCGTAGAGAAGGCCGTCGGAACCGACGGCGAGCGAGTGGTACGAGCCCGCATCGACATCGGTGAAGGTGATGCCCGCGGGCATCTGCACCGCGACCGGCGCGGTGCGGCTCTGCGTGTCGCCGTCACCGAGCTGGCCGTAGGGACCCTGTCCCCATGAGTAGGCCTGACCGGTGGGGTCGAGGGCGATCGCGAAGCCCTCACCGCCCGCGACCTCGGTGAAGGTCACGCCGGCGGGCGCCGCCACCCGAACCGGGGTAAGGCGGTTCGTGGTGGTGCCGTCGCCGAGCTGTCCCAGCGAGTTGAGGCCCCAGGCGTAGGCGTTGCCGTCGTCGCCGAGCGCGTACGACGGTCCGAGGTCGGCCGAGACGTCCGTGAACCGCACACCGATCACGGTGTCGCTCACGGTCGCGCCCCCGATCGTCGGGCCGGCGTCGGGCGTCGGTGCGGCCGAGGCCGCCAGCGGTGACAGAGCCACCGCCGCTGCGGCGCCGAGGACCGTGGCGATCCCCAGTCCGCGAGTCTTTCGTCTGCGCGTCGAGCGCGCGTCTTTCGTGTACTCCCCCATCGGTTTCCTCATCTCCGGGCGCACGACGGCGCCCCTCCCCTCGGTCGGCAGGGTGGCCGACCAGGTCGGCCCGGGTAGCCGACGCATAAGTGACAACGGATGAACGCAGAGAATCTGACGCACCGTCGTCTCGGAGGCTACTGGGGTTCCGGAGATATATGCAACTGAATACTTCTTTACCGCTGAACGGGTATTCAGCGGAACTCATGTGCAAGCCATTCCGTCCACGACGGAGCGCCCGGGCATCCGCTCTCTCAAGGGATGCCCGGGCGCTCTCAGGGCGTCAGCCGCCGGCTACTCGGCCGTGCGGCGTCGGCGGATCACGAAGAACGCACCCGCGGCGATCAGACCCAGTGCGAACACCAGGAATCCGACCGCGAGCCCGCCACCGGTGATGGCGAGGCCCTGAACGATCACCGTCGCCGACGCGTCGTCGGAGTCGGTCACCGCGCCGCCGAGCGGATCGGCACCGGCCGCGGTGACGACGTTCTCGATGTTCTGCGTCGTGCGCTCCAGCTCGAGCACCACAACAGCCGCCTCACCCGGCAGCAGATCACCGACGGTGATCGACTGGTCGAGCTTCGGGTCGTTGAGAACCACGTCGGTCAGGGGCGAGTTTCCCGTGTTGGTGACCGTGAGCTGCCAGTACGTCGCAGCCCCCGACGCGACCTCGACGGTCTCGGTCCAGGGCCCGTTCTCGGCAGCCGAAACGAGCTTGTCGACCGCGAGACCGGACTCGACGCCGAAGTACCACGAGTCATCGGCGGCGACGAGCGTTCCCTCGCCGGCGGGATCGGATGCCTCGGCCGTCACCGTGTTGCGGTATTGGCCGACGATCGCGGTTCCCGAGGCCGTGAGCGTGACGCTCTCGCCCGGCTCGAGGCGATCGATGACGTCTTCGAACACGAGCGTGCCCTCGGAGTCGACGTCGGTGACGAGCACGTCGATCAGCGGAAGCTGCCCGGTGTTCGTGACCGTGTACGCCCACTCGACGTCACTGCCCGGCGTGAGCCAGAGACCCGGAGCCGAGGTGACCTCTTCGCCGTTCGTCGTCTTGACGATCGACAGGCCCGACTCGCCCGCCAGGTACCAGGAGTCGTCGATCTGCGGCGCGGGCTGCTGCGGCAGAGCCGCACCCTCGTCGTCGACCGCGGTCGCGGTGGCCGTGGCGGTGTTCTGGTACTGACCGGAGACCGCGGTCCCCGTCGCTTCGAAGGTGCGCGTCTCACCCGGCAGGAGCGGACCGTCGGCCTCGCTCGTCGGGGTCAACGTACCCGTCGTTCCGGAGCCATCGGTGAAGGCATCCGACACCGCGATGTCGTCGAGAGGCGCGTCGCCCGTGTTCGTGACCTCGTAGGTCCACGTCACGGTCGACCCGGCCGCCACGAGGGCACCCGGTGCGGCGTCGTACTCGACCCCGTTCGTCTTCTTCACGAGCGAGAAGTTCGGCGTCGCGAGAACGGTCACAGCCGCCTCGTTCGAGCCGAACTGCACGGGGTTCCCGTTGTACGTGCCGGTGGCCGACAGAGTGTTCGTGTCACGCTGGCCGTAAGACAGATCACCGAGGTTCTCCGTCGGCACCGTCAGCGTGAACGTCGCACCGTTGGAGAGGGTTCCGGCGACCACGCGGAAGGCCGTCGCCCCCACGGGGTTCGCGGTCCATGTTCCCGTCGTCGCGCTGGTCGCATCGGTCGAGTACTCGATGACCGCACCCGCGGGAGCACCGGTGACGGCACTCGTGAGGCGCGTGTCGAAGTCGTCACCGTCGGCGACGCTCGGCAGTTTGTCGAAGAGAACGACGTCCGTCACGGGGTTCGGCAGGATGTTGTTGACGAAGATCTGCCAGAACGACGCCGTGCTCACCTCCGAGTCGAGAGCCCACGGACCCGCCGCGGCGGCACTCGAGAGCTTGGAGATCAGCAAACCACCCGCCGCATTGACCGAGGTGTTCGCCGAGGCGATCGCGATGATCGTCCGATGAGGATCGAAGTCATGCACGTCAGCGAAGAACAGGTGACCGAGCATCGGCACTGTGGCGACCCCCGTTCCCCCTTCCGCCGTCGAGATGAAGCGCGGGTCCGCCGAGTGCACGTTCGACGATGCCGTGACGATGATGTCGGTCGGGTCGTAGGCCTGAGCGAGGGCCGTGACGGGGATCTGGTACTGCCACCCCCCGGTACCGACTTCGCCGTTCTTCGCGGCGCCCGGGGCGCGCATCGGCGCGATCGTATCGAAGGTGAACGAGATGACCTGCTGCTCGCAGCCGTCTTCGTCGATGATTCGCTTCGACGTGTCGACAGTGACGCCCGCACCCACGGTGGGAGCTGCGGGCACGCCGACGTCGACCGCCCGGATCGGGAGGGGGGTGATGCCGACCGAGGGGTCGTAGACCACACCGCACGGCAGCAGCACGTTCATGACGGAGTCCTCGTAGGTCTCGGACGGATTCTCGTTCACGATTCCCGCCGTGAACACCCCAGACCCGCCTACCGAGAGCGAGCTGGGCGCCTCGATGTGGGTGGTGAGGTGCACCGAGTCGACAGGGGTGAAGTTCGTGCTCGCGGTACTGCTCATTCCGCCCGCCGCCACCTCGAGCGTGTTCGTGAGCACGCCCGGGCTGACGCCTGCGGCAGCCGGAGCCTCGAAGATACCGTCGGCGATGTCGCGGAAGACCGGCTGCGAGCCGATACGCACGCGCACCTCGGAGCCGACCGGAACCGTCTCTGCCCCGGGGGCCAGGGTAACCCGCCATCCGGTGAGCACCTCGCCGACAGGAAGCAGGAGTTGATCCGTGCCGCCGACGTTCGTCGAACCGACGTTGGCGACCGAGAGAACCTTGGTGTTCGCGGTCGTCGGCGCGGTGTTGAACGAGGTGTAGTCGTTCCACGACGACGACCAGTTGGTCTGGTACTCGATCTTGTAGGGCAAGTTGCGCGCAACAAGACTCGGGTCGAACTCGATCAGGAGCTGCATGACGTCGTTGTGGTGATACCACGCGTTCGAACCCGCGCCCACCGCTCCGCTGTCGGTGAGCACCAGCTCGGGGGCATCCGCCGTGCCATCCGGGCCGTTGTAGGCGCCGGTGGTCTGTGTGTAATGGGTGCGCAGGCCGGCGCTGCTCGTCGGCGGAGCCGACTTCGTCGCGTTGACGCCGGGGGCTTCACCCTCGGCGAAAGCGGGACCCTGAGCGGTCGCGGGCGACTGGTCTCGCCAGACACCGTTCGCGTCCTCGGTGCGCAGGGTCACCGTGTTGGCCGGAGGCTGCGTACCGACCTGCCACGCAGGCACCGACGCCGGGTACTTCACCGTGATCGACCCCGCGCCGAACGTCGCGCCATCGGCGCCGTAGAGCGCAGAGCTACGGAAGACCGCGGTCGGGAACGCGCTGGTGTCCCACCCCGATCCGGTGGTTCCCACGAGAACGGTTCCGGCGGGGAACACGTCCGTGAACTCCTGGGCGTGGGAGGTGAAGGGGGTCCCGGCATAGCCGGCACCGAACGTGTACGTGACGGTGCGGTTGTCGCTCCCGCTCACCGTCGACGCCGACTTGGTGGCGTAGTAGTCGTTACCCGAGACCACCTCGGTGCTGACGGGAGCCGACGACACCGGTCCGCTCGGTCCACCGGTGGCGGTCATGGAGGTGTCGAGAGTGATGCCAGAGTACTTCTCGGCATTGTCGACCTGGCGCACCGTGTAGACGACGCTCACGAGCTGCTCCGTCGAAGGGCGAAGGGTGAGGACGAGTTCGCGGGTCGCCGGGTCATAGGTGTAGGACGAAACCGGCTGACCGTCACCGAACGGAACCGACTCGAAGGCCGTCCCCTCGGGAAGGATCGTGCGGAGCGTCGCCTCACCTGACGGGTTGGACGCGCTTACACCGCTGTAGTTGATCGACGCGGTGTAGTTGTAGTTCTCCTTGAACGGGACCGTCGGCTCCGTAGTCAGCGCGATGGTGAAGTCGCCATCGGCGGCCTGGGCGGCAGCCGGAACGCTCAGCAGACCGGTGACCGCCAGGATGAACGACAGCATCCCCGCCAGCAACGCCCGCCGAGCGCCTCCTCGTGCGACCACGCCCCCGCGCGGTCCTCTCTCGTTACTCATTCCGATTCCTCCCCATCCAGATGGTGTGCGGCCGGCGCCGAGCGCCAGCGATCCTTAACTAGACGAGCGACGGCCCGGAACATCACCAGGGGAACCGGTAATAGCGGAGCCAGTCGAGATGCCCGGACGCATCAGCGCCCGGACACCCCTGAAGGGCGGTCCGGGCGCTGATGGCGATGACCGGGTTACTCGGCCGTGCGGCGTCGGCGGATCACGAAGAACGCACCCGCGGCGATCAGACCCAGTGCGAGCACCAGGAACCCGACCGCGAGCCCGCCACCGGTGATGGCGAGGCCCTGCACCGGCGGAGCCGGAGCGGACGGCACGACCGGAGTGATCGACGCGGCCGCATCGTCGGCCACGACGACCGGCTCGCCATCGATGTCGACGGATGCCGTCGCGACGTTCGTCAGCCCCTCGGTCAGCTCGTGCTCGACCACGAACACCCGCGTCTCACCCACGGCGAGGGTCTCGATCGTGGTCTCCTCGAACGAGGTCGCCAGCGGGTCGGACACCACGACGTTCGTCAGCGGCGTCTCACCGGTGTTGGTGACGGCGATGCTCCAGTAGATGATCGTGCCGACCGGTGCCGTGACCGTCTCCGACCAGGGGCCGTCCTCGTTCAGCGACACCTGCTTCACGATCTCGAGTCCCACCGCTCCACCGGTGTACCACGACGAGTCCGCCGCATCGACGGGTGCCGCATCCGGGATCGGCGTGCCCTCCTCGTCCGACGGCACTCCCGTCGCGGTCGCGGTGTTCTCGTAGAGACCCTCGATCGCGATGCCGCTCGCCGTGAACGTCACCGACTCTCCGGGAGCGAGTGCGCCGTCGAATCCGTCGGGCGCGAACACCTCGACGGCCTCGCCGTCAGACCCGATCGCGCCGCCGATGTCGGCAACGGTCACATCGGTCAGCACCGTGTTACCGGTGTTGGTGACGACATAGCTCCACTGCACGTTCGATCCCTGGGGAACGACCGGCGCGGCATCCGAGGTCGGCACGTCGATGCCGTTCGTCGTCTTCACGATGCCGATGCCGGGTGCCGACGAGATCGTCACCACTGCCGGGTTCGACTCGAACGCCACCGCGTTGCCGTTGTAGATCGCCGTCGCCGAGATCTCGTTGTCGGCCGACTGCGCCGCCACCGTCTCGCCATCGACCGAGGTCGGGACGATCAGCGTGAAGTTCGCACCGGTCGCCATCGTCGGCACCAGCACGCGGAACGCCGTGGCGCCGGTCGGGTCGGTCGTCCACGTTCCCGTGGTCGCCGAAGTCGCGTCGGTCGAGTACTCCACCGTCGCGCCCGTCGGGATGCCGGTGACCGAACCCGAGAGCGTGACCGAGAAGTCGTCGCCGTCGGCGACGTTCGGCAGGCGGTCGAAGTAGACCGCATCCGACACCGTGCCCGGCAACACATTGCTCACGAAGATGCGCCAGAACGCGCCCTCGTTCACCTCGCTGCTGATCGCGTACGGTCCATCGACGGATGCCGACGACAGCTTGTCGATCAGCACGCCACCGGCGGTGTTGATCGTCGTCAACGTCTGCGCGTAGGCGATGACGCCGCGCGCGGGGTCGAAGTCGTTCAGATCGGTGTTGAAGAACGGGTTGTAGCCGATCATCGGGACCGTCGCTGCTCCCGTGCCGCCATCGGCGACGCTGAGGAAGCGGGTGTCGTTCGTGTGCACCCACGACTGCGGCGCGATGGTGGTCGCGGCCGGGTCGTACGCCTCGGCGAGAACGGTGACCGGGATGTCGTACATCCAGCCGGTGTTCTCGACGCCGCGGTGGTTCGCCACCCCGGGCGCACGCATCGGCGGCACCTCGTCGAACGTGAACTCGACGACCTGCTGCTCGCAGCCGTCAGCGTTCGTGATGCGCTTCGACGAATCGACCGTCACTCCCGAACCGATCGCCGGGGCCGCCGACGGGATACCGAGCGTGGGCGGGTTCACGGGAGAGATCTGCTGGGTCGAGTCGTACAGCACACCGCAGGGCAGCAGGACCGACATCACCGAATCCTGGTAGACCTCGCTGGGGTTCTGGTTGACGATGCCGGCGCGATAGGTTCCGGTTCCGCCGACGCTGATCGACGAAGGACCATCGATCCGCGTGGTCAGGTAGACGGAGTCGGCGGGCGTGAAGGAGTAGTCGTCCTCGGCCGTCATCGAGCTGTCGCCATTGTGCACGCTGAGCGTGTTGTCCACCGGTCCGACCGGCGGTCCCGCCGGTGCGGGAGCTTCGATGATGCCCTCGGAGATCGACCGGAACACCGGCTGCCCCGCCATGGTCACCTGCACCTCACTCGCCAGCGGAACCGTCTCCGCACCGGGCGCGACGACGATGCGCCATCCACTCAGCGTCTCGCCGGCCACGAGTCCCAGCGAGACACCCGCATCCCATCCCTCTGAACCCACGACATGGGCGACGTACCTCGCCGACGTGCCCGTGCCGCTCGCCGGCGTCACGCTGCGCCAGGTCGGCGACCCGTTGACCTGGTACTCCAGGGTGTACGGAAGGTCGGCCGCCGCGAGCACACCGTTGAACGCGACATCGAGGTTGAGGACGTTGTAGTGCTCGAACCACGCGGCATTCGCACTGCCCGCCGCGCCCGAGTCCTCCAGGACGAGGGCGTCGAGGTTCGGCGTTCCCGCCGGCCCGACGTACGACCCCTTCATGAGAATCGCGAGTGACAGGAACCCTGCGGAACTCCCGCCGAAGAGGACCTCCTTCGACGCGGCGACGCCGGGTGCGTTCCCTTCGGCGAAGGGAACCGACTGCACCGATGCCGGCGACCCGTCGTGCCAGACGCCGCTCGCGTCCTGGGTCCGAAGGTCGACCGTGTTCGTGGGCGGGCGCACCAGGCCCGGGAACGATTCCTCGGGGTACCGAACGGTGATCGAGATCGCGTTGCCCGACATGTCGATCGATCCGAAGCTGTAGTACACGGTGTCGTTCGACCACACGACGGTCGGGAACGCCGACACGTCCCAGGAACCGATTCCGGCGTTCGAACTCACGAACTCGACCCCGGCGGGGAACGTGTCGATCAGCTCCTGCGCGTGCGAGGCGAAGGTCCCGGGGAGGGGACCGCCGACGCCGATGTTGAACTTGTAGGTCACGGTGCGGTTGTCGCTACCCGTGAGCGTCTCGAAACCCTTCGCCGCGTTGTACTGGTTCGAGCCGGTGAGCACCGTCTCGACCGGGTCGGACGTCACGGGGCCCGAAGGCCCACCCGTGCCGGTGATAGAGGTCGTAAAGATCTCACCCTCGTAGCGGTCGTTGTAGGGCTGCTGGCGCACCGTGTACGCCACGCTGAGCGGGTCGGTGTCGGTGTCGTTCAGAGTGATCGTGAGAGCGCGCGTGTCCGCATCGAACGAGCAGCTCGCGATGGGCGACGATCCGCCGATCGGGCAGGACTCGAAGGCGAGCCCCTCGGGAATGGTCGTCGTCAGCACGACGCCGCTGTGCGTCGCCGCCGGGCCCTCGAAGTCGAGCGTCGCCGTGTAGTTGAACGACTGACCGACTGGCACCGACTCCGGTGCCTGCAGGTCGAGCGTGAAGTCCCCGTCGGCCGCGCTCGCGGGCGCGACCGCTCCCAGAACGAGCCCCGAGCTCGCCAGGATGCCCACAGCACCGAGACCGATGGCGCGACGCAGTCGCCGCCCCCATGTCTGTGCGACCGCGCCCCCGCGCGGTCCTCTCTCGTTACTCATTCCGATTCCTCCCCATCCAGATGATGTGTCGTCCGGCGCAGAGCGCCAGCGATCGTTAACTAGACGAGCGACGGCCCGGAACATCACCGGGACGGGGCGGATGCCGTGTCACAGGCCGGCGGATGCCGGTTCAGACGCCGTCGGGATCTCCGAGCCGTGGGGTGTCGAGCAGCCCCAATCGAGTGGCGGCGGCCACGGCATCCGCTCGCGTTCCGACGCCGAGTTTGCGGTACAGCGACGAGAGCTGGGTCTTCACGGTGTTGCGCGACACCTTCAGTTCCGACGCGATCTCGGCGAGCGTCGCATGGTTCGACGCGGCGATCAGCACGTGCCGTTCGCGGTGCGTGAGCGGATTTCGCAGCAGAGACTGGCCGGTCGTCAGGGCGGATGCTTCGGGGCTCGGGATCGAGGCGGGGTCGTTCACGAGCGCGCGCAGAGCCTCCACCACGTAACCGGGCACGCCGGTGAACTGGCGCACTCCCCCCTGCGCCGAGTAGGCCGTGGCCATGGCCGCGGTCGCGGAACTGAGCGACGTGTCGTCGAGCACGTCGGCCCAGGCGAGCAGCAGGCGCGACTCGAGCTGCACATGCGGGGTGGCCTCGGGGTCCGAGACGATCGCCGCGCCGAGACGGCGCGCACGCTCGCGGTCGCCCGATCTGATCGCGACGCGCATGCGAGCGAGCCGCGTGAAGATCCCGGTCTCGTCGTTCTCGCTGGCGCGGGCGGCCGCGAGGGGCTGATCCATCGCGAGCAACGCTTCGACCCGCAACGCCGTGACGATATCCGACGCGAGCGAGCGCGCGGGGATGAGCTGCGTCGCCTGGGAGACGGTGACGAACTCGAGCGCCTCGAGCGGGGATTCCCGCGCGAGCGCGTCGCGCCCCAGGGCGAGGAGCTTGAAGGGCCAGAGCTCGTCGGCAGATTCCAGCAGCGTGAGAGCGGCGAGGGCAGATGCCGCGTCATCCTGCTGCTCGACGGCGATCAGCGCTCGCGCGGAACGTTCGGTGCTGGCCGAGAATCTCTGGAAGAGCGTGGGGGCCCGCACGGGGAGTTCCTCGGCGAGCGCGAGCGCCTGACGCGCGCTGCTGAGGGATCCGCGCACGATGTGTGCGAGCGCCGACTTCCCGAGCGCATCGCGCTCGCTGTCGTGCAGCGTCGCCGAGGTCGCCATCCGTCGGGCGAGGCCGAACCGGCGTACGGCCGTCGCGGTTCGTCCGTTCACCAAATCGGTGAAGCCGCTCTGCGTCATGAAGAACGCGGCAGGGCCATCGGCGATGAGTCCCTCGTCCGACGCCGCACGGCTCCAGTCCGCGAGGCGCGAGGCCGATCTGGTGGCTGCGGCGTAGTCTCCCGCGAGTCGGGCGGCGAGCAACTGCACGAAGTGGATGCCCCCGGCTTCCTTAGCGGATGCGCGGCGGTGGTCGAAGAGCAGCACCTCACGCGCTCGATGGGAGCCGGCGACCATCGCGAGCTGCCCGAGCGCTTCGAGGGGGAAGTGCCGGGCACGCACCGTCACGGGCAGTGATCGGAAGGCCTGCTCGAAGGCGTCGTAGTGGGCGTTGAGCAAGGGCCACACGTGCAGGGTGAGTGCAGCAGCGACGGCATCCTCGTCGCCCGAGTCCAGCGCTTCGGTGAGCGCCGCTTCGGAGACGGCGCTGATGTACGACGACATGACTCAGAGGTCCGTGCCGTCGACCGGAGCGCTCACGCGGCGACCGTCACGGACTGCGCCCCGGGCAGCGCCGCATAGGCCTGCAGGCCCGCCCGGCATCCGGGGCACTCGTGCGCCGCGGCCACGGCGGGATGACCGGCATTCCACGTGTGCTTCGCACCCACCAGCAAAGCGATCCCCTCCTGGTCGGTGCCGCACCCCGCCCCGGGGCACGCCCGCCGAAGGCACTCGGCCACCAGCTCGGTCCGCAGCGCGGCCTTCGCGCGGTACACCGCCGAGCTCACCCGCCCCGACGAACGGCCGAGCTCGAGAGCGACCTCCTGCGGCTTGCGACCGTTGATCAGCACCTCGGTGAGGAGCATCCGCTGTTCGTCCGACAACCGCGCGAACGCCACCCCGACGATCTCGTTGTCGATCGCCGCGTGGATGCGATCGGTCTCGTCGTGGTGCGCGAACTCGTGCACGTTGGCGTCATCGAGCGCGACGTTGCGCGACCGCGGAGCGCGCATCTCGTCGCGCAGACGATTGCGCATCGTCTGCGCGATGTAGGCGTGGGCGTTCTCGACCGGGCCGCGACCCTGCGACCACTTCTCCCAGGTCGCGAGCAGGGCGACCGAGAGCAGTTCCTCCGCCTCCATCGCTCGCCCCGCGATCGCACGCGAGAGGTTCAGCAGAGTCGGCATGCTCCGAGTGAACAGCACATCGGCCGCCCCGCGCTCCCCCGCATTCGTCGCACGGGCGAGGTCGTTCTCATCCCCTGCCGCAGCATCCGTCGCGAAGCGCGTCGGTCCATCCACATCGATCATGTCTCCCCTTGCAGCGGACGGCAGTCGCCCGCTCCCCTTATGAGAAGAGAACAAGAAGAGGGGTGTTCCGAAACGGCAACGTCGGAGAAATCACCCACGAGTTCACCCACTCACTCACCCTCTGCGGGCTCGATGCGGCGGGGTCGATGCGGAGCGAGAGCCGAGAAGGAGAGGCGCTGGGGAACGCCCCTCCTTCTTCGCGACGCTGCGGGGTCATGTGGGAGGAAGGCTCCGCAGCCGCGGGCGAGCCCGCTCCATCGAGGCCTGGGGAGGTCCTCATCTTCTAGACGAGCGACGGGCGGGAATCTCACCCGCCCCGCGTGGGTTCCTGAGCCCATCGAAGGGCCCCACCCCGGTACCGTGAGGGGGATGGCCTCCCCGACTCATCGTCGCCCGACGACTCGCGTGCTCCTGATCTGCGGAGCGCTGGCCGCGGTGCACCTGCTGATCCACTTCGTGACCGCCCCCCTGCTCACCGCGCTCGCCCCGCTCGCCCCGCCGATGTACGCACTGGTGGCCGGAGTGCACAGCCTCCTGCCGTTCCTGGCCCGGCGGCTGACCGATGTGCCGGGCACGGCCGTGCTCACCAGTGCGATCGCCGCCGTCTTCATCGCGGTCGCGAACACCGCGGGAGTGATCGTGATCTTCCCGCTGGTGCTGGCCGGAGCGGTCATCGACCTCGTCGTCTGGCGCACGCGAGGCACGGGCGCGCGGGTACGCCGACGGTATCTCCTGGCGGCGGTGTGCGCCGGGACGGCTCTCTTCGGGGTCTCCATCGTCGTGTTCTCGCCCGAGCACCTCTCCCCGGCGATCCTGCTGGGATCATTCCTCGGGCGCATCGTCGGCGAGTTGCTGGCGTCGGAGCTCTCCGGCGCCCTCGCCTCCGCCCTGCATCGCGCCGGCGTCGGACGAAACCGTACGGAGGCACCTCACAACAGCCCCAGCTCGTAGGCCCGCCCGATCACCTCATCGCGAGTCGTCGACTCGAGACGGCGGTAGAGCGCCCGTGCGTGCGACTTCACGGTGTTGGTCGACAGGTGCGATTCGAGCGCGATCTCACGCACGGTGAGGCCCCGCTCGAGCCCGAGGAGCACGTGCTGCTGCTGGGGCGTCAGGCGCACCCGATCCGTCGGATCCGGAAGCACTTGGCGTGCGCCGTGATCCGGTGGCAGGAGCGCATCGAGCGGCCCTCGCACATCGGCCGGCACGCTCAGCGCGGCGAACAGCAACCCGCGCTCGCCGATCGCCGCTCTGAGATCCGAGTAGCTCTCGGCCGCACTCATCCCCCCGGGACGGCGATCGGTGGCGACGGCGTGCACCGTCAGGGCCTTCACCCGCGCGCGGATCGTCTGCCTCTCCCCCAGCGTCGCCGCCGCACGACGCGCCGCCCCGACGACGTCTCCCTCGACGAGAGCGAGCTGCGCGCGCGCCACACGGTTCACGAGGTGGTCGTCCTGAGCGTCGATGACGAGGCGAGCCTGACGCGTCTGCCCCAGGGAGAGCAGGAGATCGACCTCTCCCTGGGCCAACAGGGGTCCCATCGTCGTGCCTTCGCCCAGCCACTCCGCGTACCTGACGCGATCCGAGCGCAGTGAATCCAGCGCGCTGAGCCGGTCCCCCCACGCCAGCGCGTAGCGCATCCGAGCGTAAGAGACGGTCGGCCCCCAGCTCTGCTCGGCGTTGACGGGCTGATCGAGCAAGCGCACGGCGGCCTGGGCCTCGGACGACCGGAGACCCTCGATCGCGACGAGGCTCCGCGCGACATCCGCGGTGAGCGCGATCCGGGAGCGATACCAGCCGTCGGCGGTCGGTGCATCGTCGTGACGCTCCAGCCAGGAGCGCGCCTGCTCGATGTCGCCCTCCAGCGCATGGAAGAGGGCCGACTTCCCGGCGGCATCCCTTTCGACGTAGGCGACGCGGGACTGATGAGCGCGTTCGTAGGCATCGCGCAGCCCGACGGCGGCGCCGGGGAGGTCGTCGGCGAGTCCGCGCGTGATCCCCGCCTGCAGCAGCGCCGGCGGCAGACGATCGTGCACGAGTGCGGGCTGATGCACCGCGGCGATGCGCCCGAACATCTCCACCAGCCGGGCGAGTTGGATCGCGCGTGACATCCTGCCTCGCACGCGGAGCGCGATCATGCGCGACGAGGCGACACTGAGCAGGCTGAGCGCTCGCTCCGAACGTGCGAGGGACTCCAGTTTCGCGGTGTCGTCGGCGTCGGGGAGAGTGGCAGCGCCCAGCATCCGGTCGACGGCGTCCGCCGAGGAGTGCAGGCGGATGTCGCGCACGGCCGCGGCTCGGGCATCCTGCTCGAACGCACCGAGCGGCACGGCCTTCAGGGCCAGGTCGAGGAGCTCCCGATGCTCGTCCAGGAGGAGGGACCAGTGCGTGCCGAGCAGTTGCACGGCCGACGACCAGTCCTCCTCGTCGAGCGCGCGGCGCAGGCCGTGCTCGACCTGGTCGGGGGACGGTGGGAGGCGCACGTCACCCAGGGGATCACTGCTCATGAGGGGAGGGAATCGCTCTCTTTTCTCCTATGCAATATACCGAGCGGCGACCGACCTTCGGGTCGTCGGCCGCCGCTCCGTACGCGGGCGCGACGCTAACCCCGCCGCACCCCTTGCCGCCGCGAGACGACGACCAGTCCCGCGCCGGCGAGCATCACCAGAAGGGCGAGGAGAGTCCACGCCCGGGGGTCGCCGCCGGTCGTGGCCAGCGGGCCTGACGGACCCGCCGGCGAGGGAGCAGCGGGAGCGACCTCGACGATCGTCACACTGGCCGTCGCTTCGGCATCCGCCCGGGCGTCACCCACACCCGTCGCGGTGGCCGTCGCCACGTTGACGACCTCCCCTGCCGCGGCCTGCGCGGCCGTGACCTGATACTCCTCGATCGCCGCGCACGCCACCGTCTCTCCGGGAGCGAGCACGTCGGCCTCGCACTCGATCGCACCCGCCATCGGGTCCGACACCTCAAGACCCGAGAGCGTCGCCGCGCTCGGGTTCGTGACGGTGAAGGTCCAGCGGATGCGGTCGTTCACCGTCATCCTGTCGTCACCGTCGACGTCGATCGGGGTACCGACCTTCTCGAGAGAGAGGGAGAGCACGCCGATGAACGGCAGTTCACTGGTCGACGGATCGGCGTCGACCGTCGCATCGCCGAGCACGCTCGCCGTCGCGGACGCCGTGTTGGTGATGCCGCCGGCATCCACGTCGTCCTGCGTGACCTCGTACGCAGCGACGCAGTCCACGTACTGACCGGGCAGGAGGCTCCCGGTCTCGCAGCCGATCTCGGAGAGCTCGCCCGTTCCGGAGAACGCCCCCTCCTCGACCGCGATGTCCGAGACCGTCACGTTGCCGGTGTTCGTCACCCGGAAGCGGTACTCGATCTCCTGCCCCGCCGCCTCGATGCCCTCGACGTCGGCCGTCTTGACGATCGCCAGGCCGGGCACGCGCTCGAACGAGAGATCCTCGCGCGAGGGGTCGGACGCGATCGGCCCGCCCGGACCGGTACCCGTCGCGGTCGCAGTGTTCGACAGCGAACCGGCATCCACGTCGTCCTGCGTGATGACATACGTCGCCTCGCAGATCAACTGGTCGTCGGGATCGAGGGTGCGCGAGACATCGCCGCAGTCGACGGCCGAGAGGTCGCCCGATCCGGTGAACTCGCCCTCGACGACCGCGACGCTCTGGAGCGTGACGTTGCCGGTGTTGGTGACGACGAACGAGTACGTGACCTCGTCGTCGACCGCGAGGTCGGTCGGGGTCGCGGACTTGACGACCGTGAGACCCGGAGCCGCGTCGATGATCACGGGGGCCGACGACGGGTCGCTCGACACGACGTCATCCGCCGGGGTGGTGGCGTGGGCCACCGCCGTGTTGTCGATGCGTCCGGTGTTCACGTCGGCCTGGGTCACCGCGTACGTCGCGGTGCAGTCGACGGAGTCGCCCGGCGCGAGGGAGCCGTCGGCGCAGTTCGCGACGACGTCCTCACCCGATCCGGTGAACGCCGTCTCCTCGATCTCGATGCCCTCGAGTGTGACATTGCCGTCGTTCGTGACGGTGAAGACGTAGGACACCTCGTCACCCGCCGCCTGGATCGGATCGGATGCCACCGACTTCACCAGGGAGAGAGCGGGCGCCGCGGTCACGTCGACGGTCGCGGTCGACGGCTCGGACTCGGGATCGTCGACGCCGGCGGGAGCCGACGCCGAGGCGATGGCCGTGTTGGTGATCGCTCCGGCGTCGAGGTCGGCCTGCGTGACCTCGTATGCAGCAGAGCAGGTGACGACGTCGCCCGGGGCGAGCTCGCCCGCCTCCGCCGGACACGTGACGACCGGAGCCGTACCCGTTCCCGAGAAGGCGGTCTCGTCGATCTGCACGTCGGCGACGGTGACGTCACCGGAGTTGGTGACCTCGAAGGAGTAGGCGACCTCGTCGCCGACGCCGTCGACGATGGTCGGCGATGCCGACTTCACGAGCGTCAGTGCGGCCGATCGGATCAGGTCGTCGGTGTCGGAGTCGTCGGCAGCCAGGATGACACCCGGGAGAGCCGGATCGCCCGCCTCGACCCGGACGCCGTTGACGATCTCGTCCTGCGTCTCCGCGGCCTGCACGATGCGCACCGTGACGGTGACCTGCTGGGTCGAGCCCGCCGCCCCCGTCGCGGCATCGCCGTCGCCGAGCCGGCCCGATGGCGCCAGGGACGCGATGCTCCAGGTCACCGTTCCTCCCGGGCGCAGGCCGTCGGCATCCGCCTCGCCCTGATCGGTCACCACGCCACCCGCGCTGGCCGAGACGAACGCGAGGGTGTCGGGCAGGGTGTCGGTTACGACCGCATCCGCGATCGCCTCGCCCGTGAGCAGGTTGGCGACGTCGATCGTGTACGTGAACTCCTCGCCCATCGCGACGGTGTCGATGCCGTCGGTCTTGGTGATGCCGATGAGGGCGTCTCCCTGCGCGACGACGAAGCACGCCTCGGTGGTGTTGTTCGCGTCGACGGGGTCGGACATCAGGCCGGAGACCTCGGCCCCGAAGCACGTGTCGTCACCGACCAGCTGGTCATCGGGAATGACGGCGGGCAGGTCGAGCGGGTTCGGTTCGTCGAGCGCGAGCATGCGCGATGCGCCCTCCGCCGTCACCGGATCGCACGTCAACGTCACGGGTCCGAGCACCGAGCCGTCGGCGGCGACATCATCGGCATCGCACACCCACCCCTCGGGGGTCAGGCTGGTGATGCGGATGCCGGCAGGAACGGCGATCTCGACGGTCGCCGGCGCAGCCTCCGACCCGCCGAGGTTCGTCACCACGAAGGGAACCGTGCCGGGGCGTCCGGCCTGCAGCGGCAGGCGATCGGGCACCGAGACCGCGAGATCGGCCTCCTGCGTGGTCGCGCACACAGGGCGCGGTTCGGTCGGCAGTGTGCTGGCGCTGTCGATGGCGACCGAATTGCAGGCGATCGCGTCGGCGGGGGCGCCCGGCACGACGTTCGCCGTGAACTCGAACGACGACGATTCTCCCGGTGCGAGATTGCCGCTCACCTGCGCGCGGATCGCGGAGGCACCGAACGCGCCGGCCGTCCACCCGGTGGTGCATCCGGGGTTCGTGGGGAGCACCTCGGTGCGGCACGGATTCTGCGACGCCGAGTAGCTCAGCGCCATGTTGAAGGATCGGAAGGTGACGGTGTTCAACGTTTCGGCGAACGTGCTGCCGCGGCCGTCGCCGACGTGCGGCAGGATGTCGTAGCCGACGATGCCCGAGAGCACGGTGTTTCCCGAGTTCACGAGCGTGACGCGGTAGGTGATGTCACTCGCGTCGGGATCGACGCCGACCACCACGTCGGGGTTCGACACCCACACGCAGTCGTCGTCGGTCACCACGCAGATCTCCTTCACGACGTCGAGACGTGCCACGCCGCTCACCGAGACGCTGATGGAGTTCGAGGCGAACGCCTCCGTGATGTTGCCGTCTCCGTCGACGTCCGTCGTGTCGACGACCTTTCCGCCCCATGTGGTGGCGTCCGGAGCGAACGCGTTGCGCGAGTCTCCTGTCCAGACGTTCGCGACACTGCTCGTTCCGGCGGCGACCGCCGAGGTCGGGCTCGCCGAGACGCTCATCGTCGGCCAGGTCGCGTTGGCGCCGAACGTCGCCCCGGTCGGCCACGAGGCGATGACCGCCTGACGCGTCACGCCTGCGATCGTCACGTTCTTGGAGGTGAAGCTCACTCCCGGCGGCACGGTTCCCGCGGCGAAGCTCGCCGAGTTCGGAGTGATGTTCCACCCGATCGGTGCGATGAAGACGTACTGGGGCGAAACCGTACGGTCGGCCGGAATATTGGCAGTGGCGCCGTTGACGCGGTACGTCACCTTGCCTCCGGGAACGACCTGTCCGCCGCCCTCGACCACCGGTGTGCCGACGAATCCCGCGCTGAAAGCGGGCGCCGCGGCGGCGACCTTCGGGGTTTCGCGGAAGATCACCGCTGCGGTCGAGGTCACCGGGATCGGGGAGATCTGCGGCTGATCGGGGTAGGTCATGGTCGCCGACGCAGCGTTGCGCCACGTGAACAGCGGGCTGCCCACCGGAAGATCGTACCCGTAGTTGATGCGGAAGAGGGTTCCGGCCGTGCCGCTCGGAAGCAGGTTGGGGCCGGCCAGCGAACCGGAGGTCACGGTGGCCGCGGTCAGCCACGAGCCCGCCGGGGCCGTGTAGGTGGTCGCGGTCGTGGTTCCCTGCGTCGTCGTCGTGCCGTCGGTGATCGTCCAGGCGATCGTCGGTGCGGTCGCGCCGCCCGAGGTCGTGATCCGCCGCACGCGCACGTCGGAGTTGCCCAGATCGTCGTCGACCACGGTCGCGATGCCGGCGACGTTGCCGCGGTTGTAGGTGTCGACCTGCCAGAAGCGGTCGGTGCGCGTCGCGAATGGCGCGACGGTCTGTCCCGGCGTGCAGACGCGGTTCCAGTCGTCGCGGCCGCTCGTCGGACAGACCAGTCCGGTCGTGTCCGGCGGAACGTTCACCCAGCGGGATCCGTTGATGTCCTGGTCGGCGTTGCCGATCTTCGTCTGCTCGGCGCGGCCGAACGGCTCGACCCGCACGACGTCGTGCCGGAACGAGGTGGTCGCCGTCTTCACGGTCTGCGCGTCGTCGAGGTAGGTCACACTGACATCGACGTTGTTGGTGACGGGAGCGATGAAGTCCGCTCCGTCCGCCGACTCGGGGAAGGCGCTCGCGGGATAGCGGACCGTTACGGTGCGCGGGTTGTATCCGTACCCCTGGGTCCAGCCGCCCACGGCGGCGACACCGAATCCACCGGCCGCGGTCGCGCCGGACTTCGTCCAGGTCACGGTGTGATTCGCCGCGTCGTAGACGCCGCCGTCCCCGGCGCTGACGAACTGCGCCTGGGCAGGCAGCCGATCCACCACGCTGTAACTCTCGCCGCAGAGCAGGTTGCCCGCGGCGGTCCAGCGACCGGAGCCGCGGTTGGTGAAGCACCCGTCCGACATCGCGACCGTGTAGGTCATGTCGGTGTCGGGGCGCACCGTCGCCGGACCGGTCTTCACGACGGTGGGCGTTGCGGGCAATGCGATCTGCCACGTGACCGGCGCTGCAGTGGCCGTGGCGGGTCCGACCGCGTTCGGCGAGGTGATCGTCGCCGAGTTGCTGATCTGGTAGCCGTTCGGGAAGTAGGCGGGAGCCGCGGCGCCGGGCGCGCTGGCATCGATGTCGCGCACGTACTGCACGAGGAACGTCGACGACGTCCCGGCCGCGACGGTGCCCAATCGCACGGTGACTCCGCCCGTCACCGTGTTGGCGATCGTCGCGCCACCGCCGGCGGGCGGTGTCCACGTCTCGTAGCGGTGGATGCGGAAGGTGCCGTAGGTCGGGTCGAGGGCGACCGCGGGCAGCGTGACCACGGTGTCGGTGCACTCCGCGACCGAGCAGGAGTATGCGATGCGGTATCCGAGACGGTTGTTCTGCTGTCCGTAGCCGGTCGCCGTCACTGCCTCGCCGGTAGTGGGATTCACCGGCGTGATCTCGATCGAGAGCACGGCGGGTCCCGCCGCGTACGCCGCGGGCGCGGCCACCAGCATCATGGTGACGGTGGCGAGCGTCGCCAGCATGGCGACGGCTGCTGTGCGCAGGCGCGAGGGCGCGCGAGATGGACCGGTCATTGAACTCCCCTTCAGAAACCGCAGGGCGACGCAGAGGTCGCGAGGACAGAGCCTCATCTGCATGTTGTCGTCTGAAGGGTCGCCGAGCCGCTGCGAAGGCGAAACTTCACCCTCGCTTCACCCGCCCCGGTGCGGGACACCACGTCTCTCGTGGTGTCCCGCGCCGGACTCGATGTTTCCGCGGATCAGGCCGCGCGGCGTCGGCGTACGGCGAACGTGACGGCACCTCCCGAGATCAGCAGCAGCGCGATTCCGGCGAGCGCGAGCGGCAGGTCGCCGCCCGTCGTGGCGAGCGCGTTGACGCCCGGGGTGCCCGGCCGCGCCGGGTCGACCGGGCTCTCTCCCGGCTCCTCGGCGCCTGCACCCGGGGTGCCCGGCGTCGGTTCGGTCGGCGCTTCGCGCACGATCACGCCGGCATCCCAGGTCGGGTCGACGCCCTCGGTGGCCCGCACGTCGTTCCATTCGTAATCGCGCGAGAGGTGGACGTTGTCCGGCCCGAGCACGATCGTCTGCGTCATGCCGGTCGTGGTGTCGGCATCCGAGTCCACGGTGTCGTCCGCCCCGGCATCCGCCTGCGTGAAGACGTACGTCTTCTTCTGGTCCGCGGTCAGGGTGAACTTCACGCGATACTCCCCGGCCGGCAGTTCGTCGAACAGGTAACGCCCGCGCTCGTCGGTCGTCGTGGTCGCAATGACCTCGCCGTCCTGGATGAGCTCGACGGTCACGCCGGGCAGAACCTGCTCGTCGTCGTCCTGTCGGCCGTCCCTGTTCGCGTCGATCCACGTGACGTCGCCGATCGCGTACGTCTTCTCGGGCTCGGGCGTCGTGCCCGGGGTGTTGTAGAGCACCACGTCGTCCGAGACCCCGTTCGCCGCGACGGCGATGCGAGTGAGCTCGGTCGCCAGCTGGTACCCGGCGGGCGCGACGTCCTCGCGCAGCCAGAACGTTCCGGCGCTCTTCACGGTCGGCGTCGTGCCCTCGGCCGTGACGATCTTGCCGTCGACCACGCGCAGGTCGCTCAGCACGACCGTCTGCTGGTCGTCGGCCAGCACCGAGAAGCGGGCGCCCGCGTCGGTGATCAGCTTCGCGGCATCCGTGCTGTCGCGCTTGAGCAGGTTCAGCGGGTAGTCGTTCGTCGGCGTGATCGTGGCGCCGACGGCGCCGATCATGTTGGTGATGCCGACGTTCGCCTGGTAGTCGACGACGCGCACCTTGAAGAACAGGGCCAGCGTCTCACCGCTCACGAGGCGTCCGCGCTCGAGCGTGACCGTGTCGGTCGACGCATCGTACGCAGCCGTGATGTTCGTGCCCGGCACCGTGTAGGTGGCACCGCCGGTCGTCGTGCCCGAGGTCACGTCACCCGGTGCGACCCATCCCAGGAACTCCACGCCCGCGGGCAGCACGTCGACGACGTCCTCGACCATGTGGGTGAAGGTGCCGTGCGGCAGGAGCTCGACGCGGTAGATGAAGTCGGTCTGCGTCAGGGCGCCCTCGGCATCCATCTCGACCCGCAGGCTTCCGGTGAAGGCGTCGTTCGCGGCGTCGTAAACGCGCTTGCGCACCTCCATCTCGTTGCCGAAGCTGGTCGCCGTCGTGCGCGAGGTCGAGGTGTAGACGATCTCCTGACCTTCCCCCTCGTAGCGTGCCGAGTTGTCGACCTCGATGGTCTGCTTCCCCTGCAGCACCTGCGTGGGCAGGTCGACCGTGATCGTCCAGCTCTTGGTGAACGGCGCGGCAGCGGCTCCCCACGCGGCGTCCTTGGGGAACGCGTCGTTCGGGGCGATGACCAGCGTGCCGTCCTCGGCGATCGTCACGTCGAACGTGTCGCCGTCGAGCGGGTAGTTGTAGTCGTAGGCGCCGGTGATCGACTCCTTGATCGCGGGGAGCGTCGCCGCGGTCACGTCGAAGATCGAGTGATCGATCTCGTCGACGATGCGCGAGGTCGCGGCGTCTCCGACGTTCTCACCGATGCGGAACGTGTACGGGATCGTCGTCGACGTGCCGCCGGTGACCGAGACGGTTCCGCCCGGGGCGGTCTTCGAGAACCGGCCCGGGTCGTCGACGCCGCCCGAGGTGTCCTTCGGGACGGTGATCGTCGTCGAGGCCGACTTCGACTCGTACTTGCCGTCGTCGTACACGAAGTACGCGTCGTTCGACACGCGGTACTGGGTCGCGTACTGGTTGTCGCTGCTCGCCTGCTGCGGCAGAGCGGTGATCGTGGCGGCGGCCGAGAGGCGGTACTCCCTGGTGACGTCCTTGCCGATGTTCACGAAGAGGTTCTTGCCGTCGACGACGTAGGTGCCCCGGTACTCGTCGGCGGCGATCGTCTTCTCGACGTCGCTCGTGATGCCCTTGGCGGGGCGGAGTGCGACGGCGGTGCCGTCCTGATCGATCGCGGTGAGGAAGCCGGCGGCATCCGTCTTCCACGACGTCTGAGCCGGCAGTGTGTCACGGATGACGACGTTGCGCGTCAGCGCGAACGGGCCGTCGGCGAAGTCGGCGAAGACGCGCAGGTCGGCGCGCAGCGTGTAGGTCGCGTCGATCGCCGTCTCGAGGGTCGCGCCGGCGGCGAGCTGCTTCTGCAGCTGTACGGCGGTCGGGTCGACGGTCTTGCCGAAGGCGGCGCCCGTTCCCGGCCGGTCCTGGCCCTTGACCGAACCGCGGATGGCGGTGCCGGCGCTGTGCTTCGTGCCGTTCACGTCGACCTGGTTGGTGACGGTGACGGAGTAGGAACCGCCGTTGATCTTGTCGACGGCGTCGTACGCGCGCTGCAGGTCGGCGCGCACGGCCTCGAGGGCAGCGGCGTCGGCGATGGTCGCCCGATAGGTGAAGGTGTAGATCGAGTTCGCCTCGGCACGGAAGGTGTGGGCGAAGCTCGTGCCCGAGATCGCGGGCAGATCGGTGAGCGCGGTGGTGACCGGGTTCAGGTCGTTCGCGTCGCGCACGACCTTGGTGCCGGCGAGCGACCCCTCGACGAAGGCGAGGTGGGCGCCGAGGGTGTCGGTCACCGTGATGTCGCGCGCCTCCCTGCTCGACACGGTGACCGTGTACGGCAGGGCGATGTCGAGCGCGCTCGGGTCGATCACGACGCGACCGTCGACGACCGTGTGCGGAATGTTCACGCCGCCGACCGACTTGTTCGACGATGTGCCCGTCGACTGCGGCGACTCGCCGGGTTCGGTGATGATCACCTTCTGGGTCGTGGGGGTGCCGTCGACGTTCCAGACCAGGTCGCGGACCTCGGACCGCTGCACCTTCTCGACCGTGAACGAGAGATCGAGAACACCCTGGTTCACATCGGCCGGGAACGGATCGTTGAACGTCACGACGAGCTCGCCGGCGGCGTTGACCGCGAGGGAGCGAACGGCGGTGTTGCCGTCGGGAACGGTGAGAGCCGCATCGGGGATCGTGATCCCCGACGGCAGGCCGATCGCGACGACGGCGCCGTCGTCCATGCTGCCGTAGCCGAGCTGGAAGGCGTAGGTTCCACCCTCCGTCAGCACGGGCATGCCGTTGTGTCCGCTTCCGGTGTCGACCGGGAAGACCGTGACCGTGCCACCCGCGGCGAGCGCCGGAGCGCTCAGCCCGCCGATGGACATGAGGGCGACGAGGATACCCGCCAGCCAGTGAACGAATGTGCGCGCGCGGGATCGCCGCGCGATGTGCTCAGACATCGATTACTCCAGAACAGATGAGGGGGCGCGTCAATGGGGGGACGCACCCCTGCGTCGGTACCGATTCCGGTACTCGTCGAACGCCGCGGCCTCGGGAACCGGGCGTTCACGCACGGGTCCGAAGACCCCTGCACTGGAGAGACGGGGAAGAAGGGCTCCGATTACGGAGCGCGGTGGGTGAACCGGGGGTGAAGTTCACGGATCACGAGAACCGCCCCCCAGAGAAGCAGACCCATCGCCGCGATGATGGCGGGCAGTCCGGTGGCGCCGCCGGACTCGGCGAGAGCGGGAGCCGCAGCAGCACCGCCGCCGCCCGTGCTGGGTTGCGGGGCCGGTGCGGCCACGACCGGCGTGGTGACGGCATCCTCGACGGCATCCGTCTCGGCCGAGCTCGCCCGCCCCGTGTTCACGACCTGCCCGGCGACGAGGTCGGCGTCCGTCACCCGGTGCGTCGCCGTGAGCACGCAGGCCGCCCCGACCTCCACCCGCTCGCACGAGGTGCTCTGCCCCGTGAGCGGGTCGTCGACCGTGACGGTGGTGAGAGCGGTTTCGCCCGTGTTGGTCGCCGTCAGCGTGTAGCTCAGCGTGTCGCCGACGGTCACCGTTCCCGAGCCGTCGGCGTCATCGTTGCCGGCGAAGTCCTTCACGAACGTCAGCGCCGCGACGGGGCACGCCCCCGAGTCCTGGCGCGAGGTCGCTCCGTACAGGGGGAGATCGGTGGTCGCGACGACGGACGTCGCCAGCGGCGCTTCGGATGCCGTGGTCGGGATGCCGTCGAGCACGAGGATCTCGCCGGTCGATGCCGCGAGGTACACGCGTCCGCCCGAGAGCGCCGCACCGAACGACAGCGGCACCTGGCCGACGACCGTGCTGGTGCCGGCGGCGAAATCGAACAGCACGAGGAACCCGCGGTCGGCGCCGTCGTGGGCGAGACCGAGGATCAGGCCGGAGTCGAGGGTGAGGAAGTCGCCGCCCGAGGCGAGGTACGTCTCGCCGTCGGCCAGCATCGGGAAGCTCACCGGCGCATCGGTCAGCCGCGCGGTCTCCGGATCGAGGAACCAGATGCTCGTGTACTGGTACCCGGCCGCGAGGAGTCGGCCGTCGGCGGTCGCGGAGAGCGAGTTGAGCCAGTTGTCCTCGAAGGGGGCGCTGCCGTCGTCGAACAGGATCTCACCGGCATCCGTCGAGACGCCCGTGGCGGCATCGATCGTGAAGAGGTGCTGCGGGTCGGTCCAGTCCACCCCGTAGAGCACGGTCTCATCGGCGTTCCAGGCGATGTCGCCGAATGAGCGGTCGAGCGCGACGCTCGACTCGAGCGCGAGAGCACCGGTCGCGGCATCCGCCCCGTAGCGCTGGAGGGTGAGCGGGTCGTCGCCGCTGTTCACGTAGACGTCGGCGGGCACGCAGGCCCCCGGCGTGACCGCGAGCGGAGCCTCCGCCGCCTGGGCCGGCACCGCAGCCGCGCCCGCTGCCAACGCGAGCGCGAACACCCCGCCGAGGGCTGCGAGAGCCCGCCCCCGTGCACCACGAATCGTGCGCGTCGAAACCGTCATTCCCTGAATCCCCTCATCGCTGACGCGGTCATCCCCGCGCACACTCTATCGATGCGCTCACACCCCCGGCATCCGATTCCGCCGCGACGGGCGGCGACGGCGCACGTCGAGAACCACCCCGCCGATGACGGCGAGCAGCAAGGCGCCGCTCAGGCCGGCGATGGCGAGGTTTGCGGGTGTCAGCCCGGTGCTGTCGCTCACCTCCGTGCGCGGCGACGGCGTCTCGCCCGTCAGGGCTCGATCGGTCGCGGCCTGTGTGAACCCGGATGCCGCGGCGGCGGGTTCGGCGGGCGCGACGAGGACCGGTCCTGTGGCGAGCGCAGCCGCCAGGGTAAGGATCGAAAGGGTGCGCGAAAGGCGCGCGCGAACGCGAGTGTTCCCCACCGGGGTTCTCCTTCATGGCTTCGGGTAAAGCCGGACGGATACCGGGCGTACATCCCCCATCACCTCGACTCCGCCCGAGGAGTGGAGAGGCAGCGATATTCTAGCCGACCTCGTGACGCGGCCGGGCAGGAGCATCCGCTTGCGACGGCATCCGTCGCGGCTTACGCTCGCGACATGTCGAGCAGCGCCGTCGGGGTCGTCCAGGAGTTCATGCGGGCATTCCGCGAGCAGGATCGCGCGGCGGCCGAGCGGATCATGGCCGACGACTTCGTGTTCACCAGCCCGCAGGACGACCACATCGACAAGGCGACCTGGCTGGAGCGCTGCTTCCCGACCGCGGGTCACTTCAGCTCACCGGCGCAGACCCTCCAGATCATCCCGATCGACGGTCTCGTGCTGCACCGCTACGAGTATGCCGTCGACGGCATACTGTGGCGCAACGTCGAGTCGCTCGAGGTGCACGACGGCCGCGTGCGCGCCGTCGAGGTGTACTTCGGCGGGTCGATCGGCCGCGTCGGCGGGTGATCGCGGGTCGCATTCGCGGGGTGTGATGGAGGGGACGCCCCGAACGCCCGTCGTCACAGGCCGAGTGCGGCGAGCGTGCGGTCCACGTGCGCGGAAACCGTCGTGGCCGACGGTGCCGCATCGAGCCCGAGCAGGCGCCGGCGGTGCGGTTCGCCGAGCAGCGCGGAGAAGAGGAGGTCGGCGGGGACGACGGCATCCACCGGCAGGTACTCGCCGAGGAATCGCTGCGCCCGACCCGGCCCCTCGTCGTAGAACTCCGCGGCGAGCGTCGCATCGGCTCCTGCCGCCCCGATGAGCGCGCGATGAACGGCGATCGCATCGTCGGCCAGGAGGTGGCTCACCACGGCGACGGATGCTTCGCGCACCCCGCCCACCGATCGCCATGCCTCGTCTGCATAGGCGTGCTGTCGGCGCACGGCGGCGCGCATCAGTCCGAGCCGGTCACCGTACTCGCTGTAGAGAGTGCGCTTGGCGACGTGCGCGTCGGCGGCGATGCGGTCGAAGGTCACGGCGTCGTACCCCTCGGACGCGAGGAGCGAGACGACGAGCTCGACGATCCGCTCGTGACGTTCGAGCCTCTCGGCGGCCGAGGGTCGTCCGCGCTTTCCTGTCATAGGAGTAGCCTAGCGTTTAATGCAACGGTTGCGTTTCATTAAGGAGGAGCGTTGGGCAATCACATCCATCACATCGCCATCCAGGACGACTGGGAGATGAGTCGCGGATTCGGCGAGTACGTCGTCTCGACGCGCGGGATGCATCTCGACGACGTGGGATTCATCCACGCGACCACGGCCGATCGCGTGAGCGAGGTCGTCGCGCGACGGTTCGGCGATCTCCGGCTTCCACTCCTCGACATCGAGATCGACGTCGAGGCGCTCGAGGCACAGGGCGTGCGGGTCGAATGGGTCGACGGTGCGCCTCGCATCCTGGGCGAGTTGCCGATGTCGAGCGAGGTGATCGCCGCCGAGAGTCCGATCGTGCGGTGAGGGATGCCCCTCGCGGGCGACTACTCGGCCGCCGCCTCCGCCTCCGCGATCTGAGCGCGGACGGCGTCCATGTCGAGGGCGCGCACCTGGCCGATGAGGTTCTCGAGAGCCGGGGCGGGCAGGGCGCCGGCCTGCGAGAAGACCAGGATGTTGTCGCGGAAAGCCATCAGCGTCGGGATCGAGACGATGCCCGCAGCGCGCGAGAGGTCCTGGTTCGCCTCGGTGTCGACCTTCGCGAAGGTGATGTCGGGGTGCTGCTCCGACGCCCCCTCGAAGATCGGGCCGAACATCCGGCAGGGGCCGCACCATTCCGCCCAGAAGTCGACGAGCACGATGCCGTCCTTCTCGACCGTCTGTGCGAAGTCCGCACTGCTGAGCGCTGTCGTTGCCATGGGGTGTCCTTTTCGTCGAGTGGCTTCCGACCAGCCTACGGATGCCGGGGCGGCTGCGGGCCGTCGGCATCCGGCCGTCGTCCCGCGGGGTCCAGCTCCGCACGCGCACGCGAATTCCGAACGCCCAGCACCGCACCGCCGAGAACCGCGGCCAGGAACGATCCGAGCAGCACCCCGATCTTGACGTGCTCGTCGGCGACCGACGACGAGCCGTAGGCGAGCTCGCCGACGAGGAGCGAAACCGTGAACCCGATGCCCGCCAGGAACGACATGCCCGCCAGATCGGGCCACCGCAGCGACGCGTCGAGACGGAGCGCAGGGATGCGACTCAGCAGGAACGTCGTGACGAGGATGCCGATCGGCTTGCCCACGACGAGGCCCATCATGATGCCGATCGTGATCGGGTCGCGCAGCGCCGAGAGGAGTCCGTCGATCCCGCCGATGCTCACACCCGCCGCGAAGAAGGCGAAGACCGGCACGGCGAAGAGCGTCGCGACGACTCCCCAGCGGTCGGCGAAATGCGCCGCGAAGCCGTCATATTGCGTGCCGTCGTCATCCTCACCGACGGCGACACGCGCCCGCTCGGTCGGCAGCACGGGAACGACGAATCCGAGCAGCACCCCGGCGACGGTGGCGTGCACACCGGCCGCATGCACGCAGACCCAGACCGCGATCGCCAGCGGCAGCAGGATCCACCACGCGCGCACGCCCCGCTGCACCGCGAAGGCGAAACCGGCGAGCGGGAGGAGCGCGAGCACGAGCAGCGGCAGACTGATCGACTCGGTGTAGAAGGTCGCGATGATCGTGATCGCGATCAGGTCGTCGACGATGGCAAGAGTGAGGAGGAAGACGCGCAGTGCCGGCGGCAGGAATCGACCGACCACGGCGATGACCGCGACCGCGAAGGCGATGTCGGTCGCCGTGGGAATGGCCCAGCCGCGCAACACCTCCGCATCGCTCGACGCGTTGACGATCAGGAAGAACAGGGCCGGAACGACGACACCGCCGATCGCCGCCGCGATCGGGAGCGCCGCTCGCCGGGGATCGCGCAACCGACCCGCGACGAACTCCTCCTTCAGCTCGAGTCCGACGACGAAGAAGAAGATGGCCAGGAGTCCATCGGCCGCCCAGGCACCGACGCTCAGTTCGAGATGCAGCGCGGGGATGCCGAAGGTGAAGTCGCGAACGGCCTCGTACCAGGGTGCGGCCGGAGAGTTGGCGAGGACGACCGCGGCGATGGTGGCGGCGAGGAGCAGCGCGCCACCGAAGACGTCGCTGCGGGCGGTGGAACGGATGCCTCGCCACAGCTCGTGCGGGGCAAGACGAAGACGGGAAGAAGACACAGGGGTACCTCGAGAAGTGGGAGTGGTCGACGAAACGTTCGGCCGCCCCGGTGAGGCGCGGCCTAAGGTCGACGAGGTGGCGGGCAGCCGGCGATCTCGCCGTGCGAGATCGTTCCCCAGACGCTCGTCCATCCGTTGGTGCCGGGGTGCATCACGACGCGCATCCACTCCCCCATCGGGGTCGCCGACGCCAGGCGGCGCGGAGCGCGCGTCGAACCTGCGGCGACGAGGGAGGGCATGCAGCCAGGGTACTGGTCGGGGCTGAACGAGACCCGATCTCCTGGCTCGGATGCTTGCTCGAATCGAACATATGTACTAAACTCGGAGCATGACATCAGACGCCGCGACTTCCCTCGACAGGGTCGAACGCGGTCGTCTGCTCGACGCGTGGGTGGAGGTGCGGCGGCGGATCGCCGAGCTCGAAGCGCAGGCGACCGCGTTGCTGGGCGAGCGGATCGGCGAGCACGATGCGGAGGTCGCGGAGCATCCGTATCACCGCGATGCGATCTACCGGTCGATGATCGCGGAGTACTCCGCGGCGGGACACCTGTCGCGGGGTGCGGTGGAGTTCGCGTTCTCCGACGCGCTGGCTCTGCAGAGCATGCCGGCGGTCGAGGGGGCGTTCACCGCGGGACGAGTGACCGCCGCGCACGTGCGCGAAATGGTGAGAGCAGCGTCCGTGGTGCGCGAGGCGGTGCGCAACGGTCGGGCGGATGCCGCGGTGCTGGGCCTCTACGAGACCGCGGTACTCGTGGTCGCCGAAGCCGACTCGCCCGCCCGCACCCGCGCGCACGCCCGGCAGGTCGCCGCGGCCCTCGCCGGTGAGACGCTCCTCGAACGGCACCGACGAGCAGCCTCCGAACGCAGTGTGACCGTGCGGTCGCTCGACGACGGACTCGCCCTGCTCACCGCGGTACTGCCCGAGACGCTCGCCGTGGCGATCCAGGACCGCATCACGCGCATGGCACGAGAGGTGATCCGGGCCCGCGATGACGCACCCGCACCGACGTTCCTCGACGGCGAAGATCCGGAAGACGTGATCCTGCCCGAACACATCGCGCCGGACGACCCGCTCGCCGGTGTCATCTTCGGCGAGGACTCCACTTTTACCATCGACCCACTCGCATCACCTGCGGCTCCCGAGAGCATCAGTGTTCCTGACGACGAGCGGACCATCGATCAGGTCCGGGCCGACCTGTTCAGCGACCTGCTGCTCGCAGCCTCGCCCAGTCCCGCACTCGGCAACGACCTCGACGGGGTGCAGGCACGCATCCAGGTGACGATCGCCGCGACCACCCTCGCCGGACTCGACGACCACCCTGCCGAACTCGACGGCCACGGCCCCCTCGACCCCGACATCGCCCGCGCCCTTGCCGGCCGCAACAACGGCTGGAGCCGTCTCTTCCTCGACGCCAGCGGCATGGTCACCGAAACCGACACCTACACTCCCACCGAGGGCATGCGCCGATACCTCCGCGCGAGGGATCAACACTGCCGCTTCCCCGGCTGCCGCATGCCCGTTCACCGCTGCGAGATCGACCACAACCACGACCACGCCCAGGGCGGCAGAACGGCGATCGACAACCTCGCCCACTTCTGCAGGAGTCACCACCAGCTCAAACATCCCGACATCGACTCCGACCACCGTTGGACCGCGCGCTCCAGACCCGACGGCACCATCGAGTGGACCAGCCCCCTCGGCCGCATCCATGCCGACCGCGCTCCGCGTCGCGTGATGTTCGTCTGACGCGTGCTCTCTGGGCGGCGCGTGCTCTTCGTGTGGCGCGTGCTCTTCGTGTGGCGCGTGCTCTTCGTGTGACGCGTGCTGCGCGCGTCGCGTCGCCTCGCATCAACGTCGCGCACCCCCTCGACGTCGAACGCCCCTCGGTGTCGCGCGTCCCTCGACCCCGCGCGCCTCATCGACCTCGCGCACCTCATCGACGCCGAGCGCATCACGCGCCTCATCGACGTCACGCGGGGCCGATCCGCCGCGATTCTCGGTCAGTCGCCGACGACGAGCCCCGCACGGTGCGCCAGGATCACGGCGTGGATGCGGTCGCGAGCACCGAGCTTGGCGAGCACGCGGCCGACGTGCGTCTTGACCGTCGACTCCGTCACGAAGAGGCTGTCACCGATCTCGGCATTGCTGAGACCCCGGGCGAGAGCGAGGAAGACGTCGCGCTCGCGGTCGGTGAGCGACTCGAGAAGAGAGGCGGCCGCATCTCCCCGGTCGGCGGCAACCTCCACCGCCGCCACGGAGGTAGGCGAGGCGGGCGAGACAGCCGAGGCGGGCGACACAGCCGAGACACCCGAGACACCCAGTGTCGGGGTCACGTGCTGCAGCAGCATCCGGGTGATCCGCGGCGAGAGGGCCGCGTCGCCGCGATGCACCGCGCGCAGCGCCGAGAGCAACTCGTGCCGCTGCACGTCCTTGAGCAGGAATCCGCTCGCCCCCGCGCGGATCGCGCCGAAGGCGTAGTCGTCGAGGTCGAAGGTCGTCAGCACGAGAACGCGGGTCTGCGGATGCCGGTGCACGATCTGCTCGGTCGCGGCGATGCCGTCGAGCCCGGGCATCCGGATGTCCATGAGCACGAGGTCGGGCTGCAGCGCCGCGGCCTGGGCGATCGCGACTTCACCGTCGCCGGCCTCGCCGACCACCTCGATATCGTTCTCGGCTTCGAGAACCATCCGGAATCCGAGACGGATGAGCTGCTGATCGTCGACCAGCAGCACCCTGATCTTCTCGGTCATGCGTCCTCCTGTATGAGCGGGAGTTCGGCCCGCAGCATCCATCGTCCTCCGTCGACCGGGCCGTGCGCGATCGTGCCCCGCACGTGCGCGACGCGCTCGTCGAGGCCGCGCAGCCCGAAGCCGGGGGAATCGCCCGGCTCCGTCGCCCCGTCGTTCACGATCTCGACGATCACGGCATCGGCCCGGTGCTCGACGCGCACGCTGGTCGCGGTCGCGCTCGGAGCGTGACGCATGGCGTTCGTCACCCCCTCCTGCACGATCCGCGACAGCGCATGGTCGATGGGTGCGGACAACATCACGGGTGTTCCCGATGCGGTCAGGCTGATCGGGTACCCCGCACTCTGCGCCGCTGCCACCGTGTCTTCGGGCGACGGGGCGGTGAGGGGCGCCAGCGGAAGAGGACTCGTGTCGTCGCGGAGCACCCCGAGCATCGCCCGCATCTCGGTGAGAGCCGTGCGGGCGGTCTGAGCCGTCGCGGTCGATGCGGTGCGGGCCTGCTCGCGATCGGCCGTCGCCGCCGCCCCCTCCGACAGCGCGACGATCACGGTGAGCGAGTGCGAGACGATGTCGTGCATCTCGCGGGCGATGCGCGCCCGCTCGGCGGCGGCGGCGAGCTGCGCCTGCTGATCGCGCTCGACGAGCAGCTGCCGCGATCGGTCGATGATCGCGTCGAGATAGCGCTTGCGCCCGCCCACGTTGACGCCGATGAGGGTGCCGATCAGACCGAAGATGACCGCACCGATCACGGCGTTCGCGGCGTCGGCGAACCCCAGCCCGCCGCCGAGCACGAAGGCGCCTCCCCAGACGACGAGCGCCCCCAGGGCGACCCCGAATCCGATCCACGCCGCGCGGGACGAGCCGTACACGGCGAGCGCGTAGGCGGTGACCAGGATGAGCGGAGTGCCGCCCGGCAGGATGCCGACCACGAACAGCGCTTGCAGCGCGAACGACAGCACGAACGGCACGAGCGGATGCCGACGCCGCCAGAACAGGGCCACGCACGCGGCCAGCACCCCGGCCAGCGCGATGATCGAGAGCACGATGCCCGCGGGGTCCGGGATGCTGGTGCGCACGCTGCTCGCCGGCGTCAGCGTGAGGAACAGGCAGAGCAGCGCGATGACCGCATCGCCCACGACGGGGTGCCGCGCCCAGAAGCGCCGGAACACCCCGGGCGGACGCGGCAGCCGCAGCTCCTCGTCGTCCCGGGCCGAGACCCGGGCCGAGGCCCGAGCCGGGGCTCGGACCGAGGCGCTGCGGCTGCGCGTCGTGATCACTCGCCAGACTCTACGCGTCGCGAGTGCGCAGCACGCCCCACGCGATGAGCAGCGTCGCGACGACCCAGGCGCCGAGCGTCAGGTACGCGACGGGCGTCTCGAGCGGTCCGCCCGAGAGGATGAGGCTCTGCGCCGCCGAGGAGGGCAGGTACATCCCGGCATCCGACACCCACTTCCAGGCCTCGCCGGCGATCGAGAACATGCTCGCCACGATCGGCAGCACGAACAGCAGACCGACGGTCGCCGCGATCGCCCCGGCGCCCGAGCGCAGGATGAACCCGAAGGCGACACCGATCAGCGCGAACACGGCCATCGAGAGCGACGCCGTGAGGATCGGCCCGAACGACAGGTCGAAGTCCGACCAGTCGATGCCCTGGTCGCGACCGGCCACGACGGCCGACACGGCAGCCGCCGTGATGCCGAAGATGATCAGCGACGACACGAAGAGGAACACCGCGAGTACGACCGACTTGGCGGCCAGCACCGAGCCGCGACCCGGGTTGGCGGTGAGCGTCGAACGGATCATGCCCGTCGAGTACTCGCCGGTGACCGCGATGGCACCGAGGATGCCGGCGAGCAGCATCGTGAACTGGATCGGCGAGACGACCGCCTGGATCGGCTCGAAGCCGGGCATGTCGACGGCCGAGGCGAAGAGCACCGCGATGCCGATGGTGAGGGCCGCGGCGATCGCGATCGACCACCAGGTGGAACGCACCGTGGTGAGCTTGATCCACTCGCCGCGCAGCGCGCGCACGAAGGTCAGGCGGTAGCGGGTGTCGACCTGGTGCGGCACGGCGGCGCGGGGCGGGGTGAGGGCCGGGGCGGTCATGCGATCTCCTTCGTCCGGTACTCGACGGCCTCGCCGGTAAGCGCGAGGTACGCGTCCTCCAGCGATCCGGTGGTCGGGGTGAGTTCGTGCAGGGCGACGCCCCGCTCGGCGGCGAGGTCGCCGATGCGCGCGGCGGGCAGGCCCGTGATGTCGAACAGATCGGGTGCGGTGCTCACGATCTCGACGTCGGGCCCCGCCACGAGCTGTGCGAGTGCCGCACCGTGCGGGGTGCGCACGCGCACGCGGTTCGTGGTCCAGGCCCGCACGAGGTCTTCGAGTGGAGCATCCGCCAGCACCTTGCCGCGCCCCATCACGATGACGTGGTCGGCGGTCTGCGCCATCTCGCTCATGAGGTGGCTCGAGAGCAGCACGGTGCGTCCCTCGGATGCCGCGTGCCGCACGAACTGACGCACCCAGCGCACACCCTCGGGGTCGAGACCGTTGACCGGCTCGTCGAGGATGAGCGTGTGCGGGTCGCCGAGCAGCGCCGACGCGATGCCGAGGCGCTGCCCCATGCCGAGCGAGAACTTGCCGGCGCGCTTGCGGGCGACCGATCCGATGCCGGCGAGGTCGATGACCTCATCGACGCGCGACGCGGGGATGCCGTGGGTCGCCGCCATCGCGCGCAGGTGGTTGCGGGCGGTGCGGCCGGTGTGCACGGCCTTCGCGTCCAGCAGCACGCCCACCTCGGTGAGCGGCGCCCCGAGCTTGCGGTACTCGCGGCCGCCGACGGTCGTGCGGCCCGACGTGGGGCGGTCGAGCCCGACGATCATCCGCATCGTGGTCGACTTGCCCGCACCGTTGGGCCCGAGGAAGCCGGTGACGGCTCCGGGCTTGATCGTGAACGACACGTCATCGACGGCCGTCTTGTCTCCGAACCTCTTCGTGAGGCCTTCTGCTGTGATCATGTGCTCCACGCTACGAGCGGCGGAGACCCCAGCGCATCCGCCGCAGGTACCGTCTTGCGGATGACCGGCGTACGACCTGCGGAGGATGCCCCGAGTCCCACCCGCCGCGCCTGTCAGGAATCCGTCGTACGTGCAAAGAGAGGGCGCGCGAGCACACGACCCGCGCTGTAGCGTCGCTCGCGGAGGGGGGAGACCGTGCAACGACTCGTGTGGGTGATGCTGCTGGTGCTGGGTCTCGCGGCGGTGGCGACCGCCGTGGTGCTGCGGCTGTGGACGCTCCGGCATCCGCTGATCGACGCCGAACCGGTGCCGACCCTGCTCGTCGCCGTCTTCTTCCTCGGCCTCGCGATCGTCGTCGTCGCGACGATCGGCAACGTCGTGCTCACGGCGATCGATCGCCGCGCATGACCCCGAAGAGAAGTGTGTAAGGAATCGACCGTTCGAGCCAAAGAGCGGATGCCGCCGCTCCGCGCCCCCGATCGATACTGAGAGTCGGGGGGCCGGCTCGTGCGCCCCGTCGAGGGGCTGACACGGGGCGCACGAGTGCTTCCTCCCGGTACCGTGAGGGGGCAGGGAAGAGACGGAGCGGGGTGGCGATGCGTCTGCGATCGGACCCTCGCGCGCGCCTGCGCGTCGTGCTCGCCGAGGTCGACGGCCGGATCGCGCGCGAACGCGCTCACGCCACTCGCACGGGAACGACGAGAGCGACGGGCGCGACGGGCGCACCGGGCGCCCCGGCACCGCGGAGCAAAGCCGTCGCCTTCCGCATCCTGTTCGACGAGCACCTGCCCCGGGTGCGGCGTCACCTCTCGTGCTTCCTCGACGACCGGAGCGAGGTCGAGGAGATCGCCGCCGACGTCTTCGTCGTGGCGTGGAAGAAGCTCCAGCCCGAGAATCCGATGGGGATCACCTGGCTGATCCGCACGGCCGACAACAAGCTGCGCGACGCCGCCCGGCGCGATCGTTCGAAGCGCCGGGCGATCGACGCACTCACTCGTGGCCTGCAGGAGACCTCCGACGCACTGCATCCGCTCGAAGCCCTCGCCCTGCGCGAGGCGATCGTCACCCTGAGCGCGCGCGAACGCCAGGTGGTCGTGCTCACCTACTGGGACGAGCTCAGCGCCGGGGAGGTGGCGCAGGTGCTCCGGTGCAGCGCGGCCGCGGTCTGGACGACGCTCACCCGCGCACGCGCCAAACTGCGCCGGCAGCTCGAGGCGAAGGAGGCGGACGCATGACTCTCACCGACGACCGGCTCGACGAGCTCTTCGCGCTCGCGCACCCCTCGCCCGCCCGCGAGACCGCGCTGCGCGCCCAGGACATCGCCCTGCGGGAGCGGATCATCCGCGGCGACCTCGCCCCGCGGCGAGCGCCGCACCGGCGCGGGATCTGGGCGGCCGGTCTGACCACCGCGGTCGCCGCCTGCGCGATCGTCGCACTGATCGCCGTGAACGTGCTCGCTCCCGACCAGCGGGCGGTCGCCCTCACCCCGCCGCCCCTCATCTATACGGATGCCGAGCCGCTCGACGCGGTGCTCGCCGATGCGCACGCGGCGCTCGCCGACGGCGACGGACCGGTGCAGGCACCGCATGTGGAGCTCGTGACCTGGGGCTGGAGCATCGACATGTCGGAGAAGAACATCGAGGTGATCCCGCAGGACGTCACGATCGACTGGACGCTCGACGAGGGCGGCGTCACGACGATCGTCGCCGGCGAGCCCTACTGGGAGGACGGCGAGCGACCCGCCGGCCTCGGCGAGAGCCCCTACGAGCCGGGGGAGCTGATCGACCGCGTCACGATGACGCCTGAGCAGTTCAACATCCCGCCCGCCACGGCCGCCCTCGACGGGTCGAGTCGCGACGAGCTGAAGGCCGCGCTCGCCCCCTATCTGAGCGATGATCCGGCGCCGACGTCGGGAGAACTCGGGGCGGCCATCGTCTCGTTGATGTCGCAGTGGACGCTCACCGACGCGCAGCACGCGACCCTCCTCGACATGCTCGTCGATGCCGGCGGGGTGACCGTGCTCGGCCGCACGACCGATCGACTCGGGCGCGACGTGGTGGGCCTCGAGGTCGCCGAACCGTCCAACCCGCTCTACCGGCTCACCGTGCTCGTCTCACGCGAGACCGGGCGCATCGTCGGCACCGAGGACGAGCTCACCGAGCCCCTCGACTTCATCCCCGCGGGCGTGACCGGCTACACGCTCTGGGACGAGGAGTAGCGCGCGCCGCACGGCACGCCGTTAGCCTGGTGGGGTTATGAGCGATACGCGAGCGATCGACGAAGCCCCTCTCTACTCCGCCGAGTTCCTGATGACGGCGCTGCCCGACTTCCTCGAAGAGGTCTGGCGTCGGGACTCACGGCGGCCCGACGACCTTCTCGCCGCCGTCTCCGCGGTGGGCCTGACCGTCGACGACGACGCCCGTGTCGCCGCGGTACGGCCGGCTGCACCCTTCCGGTTCCGACTGGCGGAGGCGGGAGAGGCGACGCTCGAACGCAAGCTGAGGGCTGCCGTCACGAAGCGCCTGGGCAAGGCATCGGGCGACGACCGAGCCTGGAACATCGGCCGCTTCCGTGCCGGACTGATCGCCTCGGCGACGCGCGTGGAGGTGCGCCTGTTCGCCGTGTACGCGGTGACCGAGATGCGTGCGGCGGCGGTCGAATGGCTCGAGGGAACGGATGCCGAGGACTGGGCGATCCGCCACCGCTTCATCGATGGCCGGTCGCCGTCGGAGCAGGCGGCCGACGCCTCGCGTGAGCACTTCGTGCCCCGCTCGTACCTCGACCTCGACGACGAGGAGAGCCCGCGCGTCACGCTTCTCCTCCCGGCCACCACGCGTGCGCCCGGCTCCCGTGCGGCCGATGATGCGGGTCGTCTCGCCGACATCGAGAGCTACGTCACGGAGGCGCTCGGCCCCGCCACGGAAGAGGGGCGATGGGCGCACGGCGCCCGCGAGTTCACCCTTCGACCCGGCGCCCCGACGAGTCGACGCCCCTACGTCAATGCCGCGTTCGCCACGGTCGCCACGGCAGGCCCGGCGGGCACGTCAGGCCCGGCGGCCACGGCCCCGGCGGCGGCCCCGGCGGCGAGCGACGCAGCCCCGGCGACCGCGTCGGAGTCCGCCCGACCGAAGGCGCCGGAGTACTCCCCCGACCACCTGCTGACCGCGATCCCTGCTCTGATCGACGACCTCTGGCGACGGGAATCGCGCGACGCCGATGCGATCCTCGCGGCTTTCGAGGCGAACGGCCTGGCCGCCGACGACGTGCGACCGGAGCTCTCGTCGCTGCATCCGTACGTCCATCTCGTCTTCACCGCCGAACCGGATGCCGGCTTCGAGCGGCGTCTGCTCGCCGCGGTCACGAAGCGGGTCGGCAAGCCGTCCGGCACCGACAAGCACTGGAATCTCGGGCACCTCACCGCCGCGGTCACCGCCACGAACCGCAGTCTCGGCCTGAGCCTGTCGCCGGAGTACTCGGCGATCGAGCTGCGCGATGCCGCGGCCGACTGGCTCCAGGGCGCGGAGGCCACCGCCTGGGCAGCCCGCCACCGCTACCTCGACGATCGCTCCCCGCTCGACAGGGCGGCCGATTCACCACCGCGCTTCTTCCCCTCGGCGGTGCGTGTGTACCTCGACGCGTCGCCCGGCCCGCGCGCAACGTTCTTCATGGCGCCGGGCACGCGCGCGCCGGGCACCCGGCCGGACGATGACGATGCGCGCTTGGCGTCGGTGGAGCAGTACCTGACGGAGGCACTGGGACCGGCCGAGGGTCCGGGGCGCTGGGTGCGCGAGAACCGTGTCTTCACGATCCGCCGCATGCGCAGCCGCACCCGATCGATCGAGTTCAGAACGCTCTGAGCGGCGGGTGTCCGGCCCGACGGATCAGCGGTCCGAGGGTGTGATCCGCCGCGTCAGCGCCGGCGGCAGCGGGTAGGCGCGCTCCGGGGGCAGCAGACGACGCGCGCGATCGGCCTGACCGCTCTGCACGAGCGTGGCGATCTTGCGGACGGTCGGCGTGAGGTCGTCGATCCCGAGCGTCCACTCGTCGGCGAGCGTGCGGATGAGCCCGCGACCCACGCCGACCTGGATGCTGTAGTGGTCGAGTGCCGCACCGCGGATCGAGCGCTCGGGGTCCCACTGCACGTGCACGGCCGCGTCGGCGACGGCATCCGGATGCGACGTCGTCAGCACCGATCGCGAGAGGGCGGTCTCCCACCCCTCCCTGCTGAGGCGCACCGCCAGGATGCGTTGCTGGCCCGGCTTGCGCGCCCAGTTGCTGCGGTGCATGAGCCAGAGGAACGACGGCTTGATCCACGTCATCCGCGTGAACGAGAAGGGGGTGACGAAGCGGCCGTTCGCGAGCGCCGCATCGGCGATCGCGTCGGAGTACGCCTGGTACATCACGATGCTGTCGGTGTCGTGATCGGCGCGGATGCCGTACATACGCGGCGACTGAGCCATCGGCCCTGCTCCCCTCCACGGCACGCCGAACGCGTGCTCCCCAGGAAGGAAGACGAGTCAGTGCCCGAAATGTGACGCGGATGCCGTGCCCGACGACGCGAAGAGCCTGGGTCCCTGAGCCTGTCGAAGGGTGCCGCCCGAGAAACCCGTCTCCTCACCGATCGGCGAAGACCTCGATGCGGTCGCCGCGCATGATCAGTTCGAGGCCGGTGCCGTCGCCGAAGCGGTCGCGCAGCGCCTGGGGCTGAGCGGACGTGACCTCGATCCGGATCACCGGCGGGAACGACCCGGCGTCGCACCCCCAGGCCGCGATCTGGAAGCCTCCGGAGTCTCCGACGAGCTCCTCCGTGTCGATCGCGACGATGCACATCGCGTCCGATTCATCGAACGACAGCCACTCCACGCCGCGGGCGATCGTCAGACCGGCGAACTCCTCGAACAGCGCCGCGTCGGGCCCCTTCTCGCCGAACGACTCGGGCCACGAGGCATCCGGGTCGACCGCGATCTCGGCCACCAAGCGCGGGTCGGCCGACCGCACGGCCGCCGCGACGGCCGCGGATCCGAAGGCGGCGAGCGCGATGCACGCCGCGCCCAGCCACAGCCAGGGTGCCGACGGCCGCGGCGTGAAGAGGGTGCGCAGGCGGGAGGGCGACGGATGCTCGGGCTCCGCGTTCTCGGCGTCGATCGCCGACGGCTCACCGGTGCGCGGGAGTTCGCCGCTGCGGCCGAACTCATCGGGCGCAGCATCCGTCGCCGCCTCCTCGACCGGCGGCGCGGGAGCGACCGAAACGACGGGAACCTCACGAACCGGCGCCGTCACGACCAGCGCCGCCGGTGCCGCCTGCGCCTCGAGCGCGCGCAGCCGGGCGATCGCTGCGGGGTCGCCGTCGATGTCGGCATCCCGCCCGTAGGCCCGCGCACGCAGGGCCCGCAGCTCGTCATCGCTCATGCGTCGGCCCGTCCTCCGAGCACGACGACCGAGTCCGCGCGCGATCGGGCGGCCCGCAGGGCCACCGCCCCCAGCGCTCCGGTCGCGACGATCCGGGTGAGCAGGAGGACGTTGGCGACGAGCACGATCGCGTTCATGTCGGTCACCGCTCCCGAGCGCAGGAAGAACTCCATGAGCGAGGCGAGCACGACCGCGGCGAGCACTGCCGCCGGGGTGTACCGCCACGGGTCGGGCAGGGTGCTGCGAGTGAAGCCCGCGACGACCACGCCGCTCAGCGCGATCTTGACGATCGCGTCGATGAACACGGGCGCCGAGGAGGACACGCCGAACACGGCGAGCAGCAGGGGCGGGCCGGCGACGATCCAGACGGCCAGAAGGCCCAGGGCGACGATCGCGCTCCTGCGCAACCCGACCGACGGATGCCTCACCCCGGCGATCGCCGCGGTGATCAACGCGAGACCGAACCCCGCCGACGTCGCCACGCTCAGTGCGCTGAGCACGCCCCCGTCGAGCGTGCCGGGCAGACTGCGATACGCGGCGAGCAGGGCCGTCAGCAGGAACAGCGCTCCCGAGGACACCCACCAGCGGGACCACCGCACCGGCGCACTCTCGACGGCGATCGGCGGGGTCTCCGGTCGGCTCATCGCCCATCACCGTCCTTGGTCATGTGTGCTCGCAGCTCACCCCCGAGCGTACCGATGCACTCGGCCTGCGGCGCCCCTCAGAACCCTGCGGCGCCTCTCAGAACCCCTCGGCCTCGCGGGGCGTGTAGGCCCTTTCGAGCGCGTCGATCTCGGCGGGTTCGAGACGGATGCCGACAGCCGCGACCGCGTCGTCGATGTGGGCCGCACGGGTGGCGCCGACGATGGGCGCGGTGACCGCCGACTGCTGCGCGACCCAGGCAAGGGCGATCTGCGCGCGGGAGACGCCCCGATCGGATGCCACACGGGCGACGGCCTCGACGATCGCCCGGTTGGACTCCTCTTCGCGGTGGTAGAGCGTCGCGCCGAAGGCATCCTTCCCTGTGCGATTCGTCGTCTCGTCCCAGTCGCGGGTCAGGCGTCCCCGCGCGAGCGGCGACCACGGCAGCACTCCGACGCCGGAGTCGAGGCAGAACGGATGCATCTCCCGTTCCTCCTCGCGCTGCAGCAGGTTGTACTGGTCCTGCATCGACACGAACGGGGTCCACCCGTTCTGCGCGGCGACGTGCTGCGCCTTCGCGAACTGCCACGCCCACATCGACGAGGCGCCGATGTACCGCGCCTTGCCCGAGCGCACGACGTCGTGCAGCGCCTCCATCGTCTCCTCGATCGGCACCTCGGGGTCCCACCGGTGGATCTGGTACAGGTCGACGTAGTCGGTGCCGAGGCGCCGCAGGCTCGCGTCGATGCCCGAGAGGATGTGCCCGCGGCTGAGGCCGGCCTGGTTCGCGCCGGGTCCCATGCGCCCGTGCACCTTGGTGGCGAGCACGATCTCGTCGCGGCGGGCGAAGCCGGCGAGCGCGCGGCCGACGAACTCCTCGCTCGTGCCGTCGGAGTAGACGTCGGCGGTGTCGAACGTCGTGATCCCCGCTTCGAGGGCCTGCCGGATGAGGGGTCGGCTCGACTCCTCATCGAGCGACCAGCCGTGCGCGCCGCGATCCGGGGCGCCGAAGCTCATGCATCCGAGCACGACGGGCGAGATGCGCAGCCCCGATCGTCCGAGTCGTACGTGGTCACCGGGCTCGATCATGAGTTCTTCCTTCTCGTGGATGTTCGACGGATGCCGGACGGCGACTACTCGATCTGCCCGATCGGCTCGCGCTTCTCGGCCTGGAACTGGTCCTCAGCGCGACCGCGCGCCCAGTACGCCGAGATCGAGAGCGACTCGCGGGGCACCTCGCGCTGCTTCAGCAGTGCGCGCACCTCCTTGATCGTGCCGCGCTCCCCGTGGGCGAAGACCCCGGGGGTGCCGTCGGCCCAGGGCAGGTCGGCGAGGGCGGTGAGCAGTTCTTCGTCGGTGGCGGTCCAGCGCACGCTCACGCCGGAGGGCGCCGCGGGCAGCACCCGGTCCGACGGGTCGGCGACCGTCAGGATCACGTGGCCGACGGCATCCGATTCCATCGCTTCGATCGCCGAGGAGATCGCCGGCAGCGCCGTGTGGTCGCCGACGAGAAGATGCCAGGGCGTCGACGGCTCGGGCCGATACCCGCCCCCGGCACCGCTCACGACGAGGGTGTCGCCCGGCTGCGCCCGGCGGGCCCACGGACCCGCGACGCCCTCGTCACCGTGCACGACGAAGTCGATCACGATCAGGCGCGCCTCGGGGTCGGCCGAACGGACCGTGTAGGTGCGCCGCGTCGGGAGCTTCTCGGGACTCTCCTCGCGCAGCTGCGCCAGGTCGTACGGTGGCACGAGGCCGTGACGGGGGTCGGCGAAGAGGATCTTCACGTACTTGTCGGTGTAGACGTTGTCGGTGAAGTCCGCGTAGCCGTCGCCGCCGGCCGTGATGCGGATCAGATCGGGACTGACCTGCTCGACCTCCTGCACGGTGAGAACTGCTTGTGCGGGTGGCTTACGAGGCTGGTCGGTCATCTGCATCTCCCGGGGTGTCGAACGTTCCCTCCAGTCTGCCCGGGATGCGAGGGCTGAGGGCGCCCTGACATGATGAGCGGGTGATCTTCCAGCCCCGACGCGGTGTGATGGCGGGCGCGGTCCTCCTGGCCGCAGCCGTCGTGCTGAGCGCATGCGCGGCCACGCCCTCGCCCGCAGCCCCGTCGGATGCCCCGGCCGCCGAGACACCGATCACGGCCTCCCCTCTCCCGAGCGCAACGCCGTCCGGCGACCTCGGCCCGGTCGAGAGCTTCCTCGCCTGGCTCGAAGCCTCGCGCGCCCCCGACGCCGAAGCGGCGTGCGCCGGTCTCTCCCCCGAACTCGCCGCGCGCATGATCGCCGAACTCAACGGCAGCGGCGCGTTCGCGGTGAGCACCTGCGCCGAGATGATCACCGCCACCGCCGACCTGTATCGCGCGACCGCGCAGAGCAGCGAGGTCGATGTGACGATCCAGGAGCAGACAGAGAGCGACGCCACCCTCTTCGTGACCTACCTCGCCTCCGGCGATTGCGGCACGGTGGTCATGACGCGCGAGGTGACCGGTTGGATCATCACCGAGAGATCCGAGGAGTGTGCCGTCTGATCGGTTCGCGCTGATCCGTTCGCGCTGATCCGTTCGCGCTGATCCGTTCGCGGCTGATCCGTTCGCGGCTCACAGCATCGCGGTGAGCACGCCTCCGTCGGCGCGGAGGGCGGCACCGTTGGTCGCCGAGGCGACGGGGCTCGCGAGGTACGTGACGAGGCTCGCGATCTCGGTCGGCTCGAGGAATCGCTCGAGCAGCGTCGTGGCGTTCTGGCCGATGATCGCCTGCTTCATGGCGTCGGCGGGCAGCGACTGCGCTTCGGCCACCGCAGCCACGGTCGCGGCCACCCCGTCGGAGTACGTGGGTCCGCCGAGCACCGTGTTGACGGTGACCTCGGTGCCGCGGGTGAGCTTGGCGAGGCCGTTGGTGAGGGCGATCATCGCCGCCTTGGTCACGCCGTAGTGCACCATGTCGGCGGGAACGTTCACGCCGGACTCGCTGCTGATCGAGACGATGCGCCCCCACCCGCGATCGAGCATGCCCCCGAGAACCTGCCGCGACAGGCGCACGGCGCTCATGAGGTTCACGTCGAGGTAGCGCGACCACTCGTCGTCGGAGGTCGCCGAGAAGTCGGCCAGGCCGAACAGTCCGACGTTGTTGACGAGGATGTCGACGTCGCCGAGGTCGGCGAGAAGGCGCGCGACCTCGTCGGGCTTCGCGAAGTCGGCGACGAGACCGTTCGGGTGGGATTCCGGATGCTCCGCCCGGAGCCGCGCGACGGCGCTGTCGAGGCGCTCGGCGTTGCGACCGTTGAGCGTCACCTGCACGCCCTCCGCGGCGAGCGCTGCGGCGATGGCGTAGCCGATCCCCTGGGTCGAGCCGCTGACGAATGCCTTCTTGCCTGCGAGTCGCAGATCCATGTTCGATGTCCTTTCACTTGCTTGAGCAAGTCACGCTACAGGCTTTCACTTGCTCAAGCAAGTCAATTCGGGATACCCTGGGGCCATGCCGAACACGAACGCCGACCACGGCCTGAGCTCCGACGAGCTCGCGATCTGGGCCTCGCTCGCCACCCTGCTCGAGCGCCTGCCCACCGCCCTCGACGCGCAGCTGCAGCGCGACAGCGGGCTCACGCACTTCGAGCACGGCATCCTCTTCGCGCTGCACAGCGCCCCCGAGCGCACCCTGCGTCTCAGCGTCCTCGCCGCCTACGCGAGCTGCACGCTGTCGCGCCTGTCGCGCGCGGTCTCCCGACTCGAGACGAAGGGGTGGGTGCGTCGCGAGATCGACCCGAGTGACGGACGCTTCACCCTCGGCATCCTCACCGACGCCGGCGCGCAGGTGGTCGCCGAGTCGACCCCCGCCCACCACGCGCTCATCCGCAGCCTCGTGTTCGACACCCTCACGGATGCCCAGGCGCGGCAGCTGGGGGTCATCAGTCGGAAGGTGGCGGAGGCCGCGGGGCCGGGCGGTGTGTGGAGTCCGGCGTGAAACGACGCGAAGCCGCATATACGGCCGGACTTCTCCGCACGCGAAAGGCCCGGTTCCACAGAGGAACCGGGCCTTTCAACTCGCTGTGCGCGAGGGGGGACTCGAACCCCCACGCCCGCAAGGACACTGGCACCTGAAGCCAGCGCGTCTACCATTCCGCCACTCGCGCGAGTGTCTCGTTCCGAAGAACTCAACCTCGTAAGGCTATCACGCGTCGCGACCCCACGAGAAACTCCCCCCGTACCCCAGAAAACCCCGGAAATCCGCGACTCCGAGCCCGTCGCGGGGCGGATCTTCAGCACACCTGGCTACGATGTCCCTACCAGTTGGCATGCCAGAGGAGCCCAGTGGGACTACTTGACAGCTTTGAGAAGGGTCTCGAGCGCGCCGTGAACGGCGCGTTCGCGAAGACCTTCCGCAGCGGCATCCAGCCGGTGGAGATCGCTTCGGCGCTGCGGCGCGAGGCCGATACGAAGGCGGCGGTCGTCAGCCGCGACCGCATCATCGCGCCCAACAACTACGTCGTGCGCCTCAGCGCCGACGACGCCGAGCGGATGCGCGGACTCGGCGGCGCTCTGACCGACGAGCTGCACGCCCTGCTCACGAAGCACTCGAAGTCGCAGGGCTACAGCTTCGGCGGCCCGCTCTCGATCGTGCTCGAACCCGACGAGAAGGTGTCGACGGGTACGGTGCGCGTCAGCTCCGGAACGGTCGAGGGCCGTGTGAGCTGGGAGGCCGTGGTCGACGTCGACGGTCGCCGGCACCGCATCACCCGCGCGCGCACCGTCATCGGACGCGGCACGGATGCCGACATCACCATCGCGGATGCCGGATCGAGCCGTAAGCACGCCGAGATCCTCTGGGACGGCGAGCGCGCCATGATGCGCGACCTCGGCTCCACCAACGGCACCAAGGTGAACGGTCAGAAGCTGCGCGAAGCGGCCCTCCCCTCCGACACCACGATCACGATCGGTCGCACCGATCTCGTCTTCCGCGTGGTGCCGCAGACGGTACCTGCGCGTGTCAGCGACGCCACCCGTGCGTTCGGAGGCATCCATGAGTGAACTGGTCCTCCTGCTCCTGCGCATCGGTTTCCTGGTGCTGCTGTGGTTCTTCGTGTTCGGCGTGGTCTACTCGCTGCGCGCCGATCTCTTCGGCGTGAAGGTGCGCAAGCTCCCCGCCGAGGCCGCTGCGGGTGCCCCGGCATCCGGCTCCGCGGCTCCGGCCGCCCCCGTCGCGAAGCCGGCCTCGGCGAAGCCCGCCTCCGCCAAGCCCTCCACGGGTCCGGCGACCGTCGCGACCGCCCAGCGTCTCGTCATCACCTCGGGCCCGAAGGCGGGGCTCGAACTCCCCCTCGGCAACGACACCCTCACGATCGGCCGCTCGAGCGAGTCCGCCCTCGTGATCCGTGACGACTACACGTCCAGCCACCACGCCCGCCTGATCCTGCGCGGCGACGCGTGGGCGGTGCAGGACCTCGACTCCACCAACGGCACGTTCGTCGCGGGCCAGCGCGTCGGCAACTCCCCCGTCTCGCTGTCGCTCGGCACCCCCATCAAGGTGGGCGCCACGACCTTCGAGCTGCGAGCCTGACGCCGGCATGGTCTTCGAGGGCTCGAGCGCCGCGATCTCCCATACGGGCAAGATCCGCTCCAACAATCAGGACTCCGGGTACTCCGGAGCCAACCTGTTCGTCGTCGCCGACGGCATGGGCGGTCACGCCGGCGGTGACGTCGCATCGAGCCTCGCGATCCAGCGCCTCGAACCGCTCGATCAGGCGTACGCCTCGACAGACGACGCGCAGGCATCGCTGCAGGCCGCGGCGACGACCGCGGCGGGCGATCTCATCCGCGCCGCGAAGGACCGCCCCGAGCTCGCGGGCCTGGGCACCACGGTCAGCGCGATCATCATGGTCGACGAGTACGCGGTCATCGGCCACATCGGCGACTCGCGCATCTACCTGTACCGCGACGACGCCCTGACGCAGATCACGGCCGACCACACCTTCGTGCAGCGGCTCGTGGACTCGGGCCGCATCACGCCCGAGGAGGCGCGCTACCACCCGCGTCGCTCGGTGCTCATGCGCGTGCTCAGCGACATGGACTCCGACCCCGAGCTCGACATGTTCGTCATGCCGACGCAGCCGGGCGATCGCTGGCTGCTCTGCTCCGACGGCCTCTCGGGGGTCGTCGACGAGAACCGCATCCTCAAGGCGATGCGCCTGGGCCTCGCGCCGGGGCGCACGGCCGACAACCTCCTCAAGCAGGCCCTCGACGGCGGCGCCCCCGACAACGTCACGATCGTGATCGTCGACGTCGGCGGACAGCATCCGCTCTCCTCCGGAACGCCCACGATCGTCGGCGCGGCCTCGAACCCCTCGGGCATCATCGTGCCGCCCGTGCGCGCCCCGCGCGGCAACTGGCTGCACCCGGTGCGCCAGGCGGCCAACGATCCCAGCCACTTCGAACCGGCCGCCGAGTACCTCGAAGAGCTCATCGAGGAGGATCGTCGGCGCGCGACCCGTCGCCGCGTCGGCTGGATCGCCGCGATGCTCCTGGTGCTCGCGATGCTCGGCTTCGCCGCGTTCGCGGCCTACAGCTGGACGCAGACCCGCTACTTCATCGGCGCCGACGACGACAGCGTGGTGATCTTCCAGGGCGTGCAGCAGAACATCGGCCCGATCACCCTGTCGACGCCCGTCGAAGACACCGACATCCTGCTCGCGAACCTGCCGGAGTACCAGCGCGCGTCGGTCGAGCGCACGATCACGGCCCGCTCGCTGTCGGATGCCATGGCCATCGTCGATCGTCTGCGGGCGGGTGCCGATGCCAACGCGCTTCCGACCCCGCTCCCCACACCGACGCCGACGCCTTCCGAGACTCCCGCCGAGGACGGAGGCGACGGATGAGCACCGACGTCTCCGCCGACACCGCGGTCCTCAAGGCGCTCAAGCGCATCCGCACCCCGCAGAAGCAGCGCAACCGCGAGTTCTGGCTGCTCCTGTTCGCCGTGCTGATCGCGGGCTCCGCGCTCACTCTCGTGCAGCTCGGCGCTCTCGGCACCGTCGACCCCGTCATCCTCGCGATCGGCGGCGGCCTGGCCGTGCTCGCGTTCGCCCTGCACATCGTGCTGCGGGTCGTGGCGTCGGATGCCGATCCCTTCGTCGTCCCGATCGCGACCCTGCTCACGGGCCTCGGCATCGCGATGATCTACCGGATCGACATCGCCAAGTCGTTCACCGGGTGGGATGCCTATTCGACGAAGCAGCTCGCCTGGACCGGCATCTCGTTGGCGGGCGCGATCGCCGCGGTGATCCTGCTGCGCAACTACCGCGTCCTCTTCCGCTACACGTACATCTTCGGCTTCGCGGGCATCGTGTTCCTGCTGCTGCCGTTCGTGCCCGGCCTGCGCATCCCCGACGCGAATGCGGCCGTGTGGGTGTCGCTCGGCGGGGCGTTCGCCTTCCAGCCGGGTGAGATCGCGAAGATCTGCCTCGCGATCTTCTTCGCGGGCTACCTCGTGCGCACGCGGGAGAGCCTTACCTCGGTCGGCACGCGCTTCCTCGGCATGACCTGGCCGCGCATGCGCGAGCTGGGTCCGGTGCTGGTGGTGTGGCTGATCTCGCTCGGCATCATCGTGCTGCAACGCGACCTCGGTACCGGAACGCTGATCTTCGGCATGTTCGTGGCGATGCTGTACGTCGCCACCGGCAAGACCAGCTGGGTCGTCATCGGCCTCGGGCTCGTGGCGGCGGGCGTCGCGCTCGCGACCCAGATCCTCAGCTACGTGCGCGGGCGCTTCATCAACTGGCTGTTCCTGTTCGACCCGAACCAGGTCGACCCCGAACGTGCCGGCTACCAGCCCATGCAGGGGCTCTTCGGTCTCGCGCACGGCGGGATGCTCGGTACCGGTTGGGGCCAGGGCCGCCCATGGGTCACTCCCCTGGCCCACAGCGACTACATCATCACCAGCCTCGGTGAGGAGATCGGCCTGATCGGCCTGTTCGCGATCCTCTGCCTGTACATGGTGTTCGTCAGTCGCGGGGTGCGCATCGGTCTCGCCGGTCAGGACGACTTCGGCAAGCTGCTCGCGATCGGGTTCTCGTTCACGATCGCCCTCCAGGTCTTCATCATGGTCGGCGGTGTCACCCGCCTCATCCCGCTGACGGGTCTGACCACGCCGTTCCTCGCCGCGGGCGGTTCGTCGCTCGTCGCCAACTGGCTCATCGTGGCGCTGCTGCTGCGCATCTCCGACGGCGTACGCCGCCAACCGAGGGTGGTGATCGGATGACCCGTGAGTTGCGTCGCCTGAGCATCGTGATGCTCTTCATGTTCATCGCGCTGTTCGCCGCCACCAGCTGGATCCAGGTCGTCGACGCCGATGCGCTGGCCCAGAACGACAACAACCAGCGCACGCGCCTCGACAGCTATGAGATCCAGCGCGGCTCGATCATCATCGACGGTACGAACGTCGCCACCTCCGTGCCGTCCGACGATCGCTATCAGTTCCAGCGCGTGTATGCCGACGCCGGCATGTGGGCGCCCGTCACCGGATACTTCAACGCCGCCCTCGATTCCCGCACCGGCATCGAGCAGGCGATGAACGCCGATCTCTCGGGAACCGGATCGAGCGCATTCTTCTCCGAGATCGAGCGCATCCTCTCCGGGCAGCCGCAGACCGGCTTCAGCGTCGAGCTCTCGCTCGATGCCGCGGCCCAGAAGGCCGCCTACGATGCGCTCGGCGGGCTGCAGGGCGCGGTCGTCGCGATCGAACCCAGCACGGGCCGCATTCTGGCGATGGTCTCGACGCCCGGTTTCGACACGAACCTGCTCGCCACGCACGATGCGGATGCCGCGAACGCGACGTACGACCAGCTGGTGCAGGATCCGCTCAAGCCGCTCTCCAACCGCGCGATCGCCGGCGACCTCAACCCACCGGGCTCGACGTTCAAGCTCGTCGTTGCGGCAGCCGCCTACGCGAGCGGTGACTTCACGCCCGACTCCACGCTCCCGAACCCCGCGTCGTACACGCTTCCCGGGTCGAGCAACCGCGTCTCGAACGCATGGGGAGGCACCTGCGGCGGCGGTGAGACCGTCACGATCGCCGAGGCGATCCGCCTGAGCTGCAACATCCCCATGGCCGAGCTCGCGGTGAAGCTCGGAGACGACGCGATCCGCGAGATGGCGGAGAAGTTCGGCTACAACCAGAGCTTCGAGACGCCGCTCGTCTCGACCGCCTCGAGCTACCCGCGCGCGCTCGACGACGCGCAGACGGCCCTCTCCGGATTCGGACAGGGACAGGTCACGGCGACGCCGTTGCAGGTCGCGATGATCTCGGCCGGAATCGCGAACGACGGCCTGGTGATGAACCCGCGGATGGTCGATCAGGTGATCGGCAACGACCTCTCGGTCGTGCGTTCCTACGACGACACCGAGTTCGGCCGTGCGCTCGAGCCCGACATCGCCGACGAGGTGACGGATGCCATGGTCGCGAGCGTCTCAACGGGCGCTGCGCAGGGTGCAAGAATAGACGGGATCGACGTGGCCGGTAAGACCGGCACCGCTGAGAACGGAAACAAGCCGCACACGTTGTGGTTCACCGGCTTCGCGCCGGCGGACGACCCCGCTGTGGCGGTGGCAGTCGTCGTCGAAGACGGCGGAGGACAGGGTCAATCCGGATCCGGCGACACGATCGCCGCTCCGATTGCGAAGAAGGTCATAGAGGCGGTGCTGGGCAGATGAGACCGACGCAGGGTGTGTCGTTCGGTGGTCGTTACGAGCTGCAGTCGCGTATCGCGATCGGTGGCATGGGTGAGGTCTGGGAGGCGACGGATCACGTCATCGGACGTACCGTCGCGATCAAGATCCTCAAGGACGAGTACATGGGCGACCCCGGGTTCCTCGAGCGCTTCCGCGCCGAGGCCCGTCACGCCGCACTCGTCAACCATGAGGGCATCGCGAGCGTGTTCGACTACGGCGAGGAGAACGGCAGCGCCTATCTCGTCATGGAGCTCGTGCCCGGCGAGGCGCTGTCGACCGTGCTCGAGCGCGACGGCGCGCTGAGCGCCGACAAGACTCTCGACATCGTCGCCCAGACGGCATCCGCTCTGCAGGCCGCGCACGCGGCGGGTCTCGTCCACCGCGACATCAAGCCGGGAAACCTGCTGATCACGCCCGACGGCCGCGTCAAGATCACCGACTTCGGTATCGCGCGCATCGCCGACCAGGTGCCGCTCACGGCCACCGGTCAGGTCATGGGAACCGTGCAGTACCTGTCGCCCGAGCAGGCCTCGGGTCACCCGGCCTCCCCCGCGACCGACACCTACTCGCTCGGCATCGTCGCCTACGAATGCCTTGCCGGGAAGCGCCCCTTCACGGGCGAGTCGCAGGTGGCGATCGCGATGGCGCAGATCAACGAGCAGCCGCCGCCGCTGCCGCCGACCGTGCCGATCCCCGTGCAGAACCTCGTGATGGCGATGATCGCGAAGAAGCCGAGCGACCGTCCGTCGTCGTCGGCCACCGTCGCACGCGCCGCCCAGGCGCTGCGCCGCGGCGACCTGAACTCCGCGGCGATCGCCGTGCCCGCCATCGCGACGGGCGGCGTCGCCGACGACGCGACGCGCATCCTCACCGCGAGTGGCGACGACGGGGCTACCCGCGTGCTGCCGACCACGGCGCAGCTCCCCACCGGAGCCGGCGACGACGAGGCGACCGACGGCAAGAAGAAGAAGCGCAGCCCGTGGACGTGGCCGCTGGTCGCTCTGATCGCCCTGCTGGTGATCGTGCTCGGCGGAACCGTCTTCGCGCTCATGAACCAGGGCGACAGCGACGCCGACCCGACGCCGAGCACGTCGACCTCTCGCACCCCCACCCCGAAGCCCACTCCGACAGAGACGGAGACGCCCGCCCCGGAGCCGGTCGACGTCGATGCCCTGCAGTTGCCGGGTATGACGTGCGACGCGGCTCTCGCCGCCGCACGCGGTGCGGGCCTCGTCCCCAACTGCGTGACCGGAACGACCGTCGCCCCGTCCGCCGACCTCGTCGGCGCTGTCGAGCGCGTGGAGCCCCGTGGCTCGGTGGATGTGGGCAGTGACATCACGCTCTACCTCTACGCCGACCAGGCCGCGGTCGGAGCCCCGACCAACGCGCCGACGTTCTCGGGCACGTTCCTCGAGGGCGGCTCTGCGACGATCAACTGGACGGCGTTCTCCTGCCCGAACGGCACCGGAACCCTTTCCTCTTACGAGGTGACGATCACGAACGCATCCTTCGCGGGTCCCGGCCAGCCGGCCGTGACCACGAAGAGCTTCGGACCGAACGAGACCACGGCGGGAATCTCGATCAACACCGGCACGGCCGGGCAGGTCGTGACCGGCACCTACAAGGCGTTCTGCGGCGACCGCGAGTCCGGAAACTCCCCGCAGGGGCAGTCGACCGCCATCCAGGGAGCGGCCGTCGATCCGGGCAACGGCGACGACGGCGGAGACGGTGGGAACGGCGGGAACTCAGGCAACTGAGGGTAGCCTTTACTCCACCACACATCACGTCCAGTTGTCCCAGGGGGGTCATCCGTGTCCACAGAGCCACGCGTTCTCGCGGGTAGGTACCGCGTCGACGAGCTCATCGGGCACGGCGGCATGGCGAAGGTCTACCGCGGGTACGACCTGACCCTCGGGCGCGAGGTCGCGATCAAGATCCTCGATCCCGACCTGGCGCGCGACACCGCGTTCCGCACCCGGTTCCGGCTCGAGGCGCAGGCGGCGTCGCGCATGTCGCACCCCTCGATCGTGCGCGTCTTCGACGCGGGCGATTCGGCGGCGGACGCCTCGTCCGACGATCCGCCCTACATCGTGATGGAACTCGTCAAGGGGACGCTGCTCAAGGACATCATCGCGGCCGGCCCCGTGCCCCTCGACGACACGATCCGCTACGTCGACGGCATCCTCGAGGCGCTGAACTACTCGCACCGTGCCGGCGTCGTGCACCGCGACATCAAGCCGGGCAACGTCATGGTCACGCCCGACGGCAAGGTCAAGGTGATGGACTTCGGCATCGCCCGTGCCGTCTCGGACTCCTCGTCGACGGTCGCCGAGACCACGCAGATCATCGGAACGGCCGCGTACTTCTCCCCCGAGCAGGCCAAGGGCGAGCCCGTCGACGCGCGCGCCGACCTCTACTCCACCGGCGTGGTGCTCTACGAACTGCTCACCGGTCGTCAGCCCTTCCGCGGCGAATCGCCCGTGGCCGTCGCCTACCAGCACGTCAGCGAGACCCCGGTGCCGCCGACCGAGCTCAACGAGGACTCCCCGGGCGCCCTCGATCCGATCGTGCTGCGCGCTCTCGCAAAGGACCCGTACCAGCGGTACCCGGATGCCGCGCACTTCCGCTCGGCCCTCGACGCCGCGGTCGCGGGCGAGGCTCCGACGCGCAAGCAGCTGGGCGCACTCACGAGCGAGCTCTACGGTGCCAACCCGCGCCAGGCGCAGGAGACGGCTCGATCGCTGCGCCAGCTCAGCACCGACACGACGATGGCGCGCACGCAGTCCGGCCCGCCGGTGGCGTGGATCTGGGCCGGTGTGGCCCTTCTCGCCGTGCTCATCGCCTCGGTGCTGTTCTGGGTGGTCACGATGCGTCCCCCCGAGGTGCCGCAGACCGCTCGCGTGGTGCCCGACCTGGTCGACGTCGCCTCCGACCGCGCCCAGGCCGATCTCTCCGAACTCGATCTCGAGGCGAAACTGGTGCTCGAGACGAGCTCCGACATCGCCGAGGGCAACGTCACGCGCACCGATCCGCAGGCCGGTGTCGCCGTCGCGAAGGGCGACCTGGTCACCATCTACGTCTCGACGGGTCAGGAGACGGTCGCCGTCCCGGCCATCGAGGGCATGGCGCTCGATGCCGCCCGTCAGGCACTGGCGGATGCCGGACTCGAACTCGGCACGGTCATCCAGAGGAACGAACCCGAAATCGCGGGCGACACGGTCATCGAGTCGAGCCAGCCCGCCGACGCCGAGGTCGCGCCCGGAACCGTGGTCAACCTCGTCGTCGCGAGCGGCAAGGTCACGCTGCGCAACCTCAGCGGCTTCACGATCGACGCAGCGACGGCCGAGCTCGAGGGTCTCAAGCTCATCGCGAGCCCGATCGACCAGGGGGAGTGCGCCGCGGGTGTCGCGCCGAACACGGTGATCTCGATGTCGGCAGCGCCCGGTGACGTGCCGGTCGGCTCGACGGTCGAGTTGCGCTTCTGCTCGACCGCCCCCGCTGGCTGACTCCGCCGGCTGACCCCGGGGGTCACACCAGGGGGTGGAGGCCCGTCGACCGCGCCACGGCATCCGTGTCGCCGGCGAGGGCGAGCCAGTTCGCCAGCAGGCGGTAGCCGCTCTCGGTGAGCACGCTCTCGGGGTGGAATTGCACGCCGACGATCGGCAGGTCGCGGTGCGCGATGCCCATGACGGTGCCCGACGCCGTGTGCGCGGTCACGCGCAGCGCCTCGGGCAGATCGGATGCCGCGACCCCGAGCGAGTGATATCGCCCGACGTCGAAGGGGGAGCGGATGCCGTCGAACAGCGCCGACCCGTCGTGCACGACCGCCGACACCATGCCGTGCATGAGCTCGGGCGCAGCGGTCACCGGGGCGCCGAAGGCCTCGCCGATCGCCTGGTGCCCGAGGCAGACGCCGAGCAGCGGCATCCGTCGTTCGGCCGCGAGTCGTACGGCATCCACCGACACTCCGGCGTCCGCCGGGGTGCCGGGGCCGGGGGAGAGGAGCAGGGCGTCGAACTCCGGAAGGAGCGCGTCGAGTTCGGCGGCGTCGACGGCGTCCGCCTCGATCATCGAGGTCTCGGCGCCGAGCTCGTGGAGGTAGCCGACCAGGGTGTGCACGAAGCTGTCGTGGTTGTCGACCACGAGCACCCGGGTCATTCGAGGTCGACCTCGCCGGGGTTGATGATGGGGCTGATCCACGGGAAGACGTACCAGAACAGCCCGTAGAGGATCGCGGCGACGACGACGAGCACGATGAGCAGGCGGATCCACCAGGGGCCGGGCAGCAGGCGCCAGATTGCGGCGTACATGTTTCTCCTCGTGCCTCTAAATGGACGGTGCGGCCGGGGGCGGCGGCGGGTCTGTCAGTGCCGGGGGCGGACCCTCGGCACGGGGCTGGAAGCTCTCGAACACTCCGTAGGCGACGATGCGCTCGGCCAGCGAGTACAGGGGAGAGCACGCGGTGAGGGTGATGTAGCGCTCACCGGTCGCGACCTCGGGCATCTGCGGCACGTCGGCGAGCACGTCGGTCTGTGTCGGCTTGACGTACTCGAGGGTGCGGAAGCGGTAGGTGAACCAGCCGTCCTTCGTCTCGACGACGATCGCGTCGTTGATCTGGAGCTTGTCGAGCTGGTTGAACGGCTTGCCCCAGGTCGTGCGGTGCCCGGCCATCGCGAAGTTGCCGACCTCGCCCGGCATCTTCGAGTTCGTGTAGACGCCGATGCCGAGGTTGTCGAGCGTGCGGGCACGCGTCGTGCCGCCGTAGATGCCGTAGTTGTAGTCGGCACCGAAACGCGGGATGTGCATCTGACCGAGCTGCTCGGTGTCGGCCGGTGCTGCGGGGATCACCGGCTCGTAATACGTCGAGCCGTCGTCGCCTTCCACGAGCGGGGGGAGCTCGGGCGTGGGACCTGCGGCCCACTCGGCCGAGACGGCCGCGCCCTCTTCGTTCTTCTGGGCGGCGATGATGATGTCGCCGATCCACATCTGCCACGCGACGAACAACAGAACGAGTACGCCGGCGGTGAGCAGGAGCTCCCCGAGAACGCTCGCGAACGTGGCGCGCGAACGTCGACGGGACCGTCGCGCGCGTCGCCCCCCAGGCACGACGGATGCAGTCATGGCGTGATCTTATCCCGTCGCGCTGTGGGTGCGCCGCGACCGTCGAGGAGCGCCCCGGCATCCGCACTCGGGATCATCACTCGATTTCGGTACAATGCTGGAATGGCACGAGACCGAAAGACCGAAGAACCCGCTGTCGAGCGCGCCGAAGGCGACGCCGCTCCCAACGCCGTGTGGTTCAAGCCGGTGATGATCGGCTTCATGCTGCTGGGCCTCGCGTGGATCCTCGTGTTCTACATCTCGGGCCAGCAGTTCCCGATCCCGGGCCTCGGCAACTGGAACCTCGGCATCGGCCTGGGCATCGCGCTGATCGGTTTCCTCATGACCACGCGCTGGCGCTGAGCTCAGCACCCACGACTTCCGAAGGCCCCTCGCTCCGGCGAGGGGCCTTCGTCGTTCCGGGCGGGCTGTATCCCCAGGAACTCACAAGCCGCCCACAGAGTTATCCACAGGTCTATCCACACCTGGGGAGAATTACACCGGTGTTATTCACAGGTGTTAACAGAGTTGTTAACAACCCCTCATCAGGCCAGAATGATCAGCGGTGGAACGACGAAGACCACGACGAGCAGCACGACCGTCAGCGCCGTCAGAGCGACGGTCTGCCAGATCCGCTGCTCTCGCCGCTTCGTCTTGACGATGATGTAGGCCACGAGCGCGCCCACGACGAGTCCGCCGAGATGGGCCTGCCACGAGATGCGCCCGCCGCCGAAGAAGAGTCCATAGACGAAATTGATGCCCAGGATCACCAGGAGTCCGGTGACATTGGCTCCGATGTGGCGGCCGATGATGAGCAGAGCCGCCATCATGCCGAAGATCGCACCGGATGCTCCGACCGTCGGCTGACTCGGGTCGAGAAGGGCGACCATCACCGAGCCACCGAGACCACTGATCAGGTAGAGCGCGAGGAAGCGCACCCGGCCGAGCATGGGCTCGAGGCTCTGGCCGATCAACCACAGCGCGAGCATGTTGAGGGCGAGATGGATGAACCCGCCGTGCGCGAACACCGCCGTGAGCAAGCGCCAGGGCTGGAAAGGCGCTCCGGACAGATCGGGGTAGAGGTACGCGGCCGCGAACACCATCTGCTGCGTGAGCGCCTCGCCCACCCCGGGAATGAGCTGGATGAGACCGATCAACGAGGTCACCGCCAGGAGGGCGTACGTGACCAGAGGGCGTCCGCTGCGGGTGATCCCCATGACGGCGGCCGTCGAACCACCACCCCAGCGGCGCTCGGCGCGCTTCTGCGCGGGGGTGCGGTTCTTGCGCTCGGCCTTCATGCACTCAGGGCAGATCACCCCGACCGCGGCGGGCGTCTGGCATTCGCCGCAGATCGTGCGCAGGCAGCGCTGGCAGAGCACGAAGCTCTGCCGATCCGGATGCCGGTAACAGAAGTTGTCGCGATTGCTCGCGAACTCAGGCGTCGTCATCCGGATCGGCGATCGCTGTCGTCAGGCCGCGACGATGTCGATCGACTGGAGCACGACGGGCTCGATCGGGCGGTCGCCGGCAGCGGTGGGAACCGAGCCGATCTTGTCGACGACGGCCTTCGAGGCGTCATCGGCGACCTCGCCGAAGATCGTGTGCTTGCCCTTGAGCCACGGGGTCGGGTCGGTGGTGATGAAGAACTGCGAGCCGTTCGTGCCCTCGACCTCGCCCGTGATGGCGTTGCGGCGCAAGCCGGCGTTCGCCATCGCGAGGATGTACGGCTGGTCGAAGTTGAGCTCGGCGTTGATCTCGTCGTTGAAGTTGTAGCCCGGACCGCCGACGCCCTGACCGAGCGGGTCGCCGCCCTGGATCATGAAGTTCGGGATGATGCGGTGGAAGATGACGTCCTTGTAGAGGGGACCCTCGCCCGGCTTACCGGTCGCGGGGTTCGTCCACTCCTGGGTGCCGTCGGCGAGGCCGACGAAGTTCTTGACCGTCTTCGGGGCCTGGTCGCCGAAGAGGTTGATGACGATGTCACCGTGGTTGGTGTGCAGGGTTGCGACATGGGAAGCGTGAGGCATAGGTCCATTCTCGCAGAGCTTCCGGTGTGTTCGCCGGGTTCTCCTGCACATCTCGGGATAAGTCAAGGGGTGGGCGATTCCCTCCCCCCGTACAGACTTGTCTGGCAGGATGGGGAACCCGTACTCCACATCGACAGGAGAGCATCGTGAGCCTCAGCCGCAAGCGGAAGAAGCAACTGCGTCGTCTTCAGAAGGACGCGAACCAGCTCTGGGAGGCGCAGCAGGAGCTCGTCGGGCACGCTGCCGGCGTCGCCCGAGAGGCCAGCCACCAGCTCGGACACTCCTACCGGGAGCAGGTCGTGCCGGTCGTGCAGGACGCCTACAACCGTCGCGTCGCCCCCGTGGTCGACCGCGGCGTGAAGATCGGCAAGCACGTCGTCGACGACAAGGTCGTGCCGATCGTCGGAGGCGTCGTGGGCACGGCACTCAGCGCCTGGGACGTCGCCAACAACAAGCGTCACGGCATCGTCGCCCCGGTCTCGAAGAAGATCAAGAAGGCGCAGAAGGCCCACCAGAAGAAGCAGCAGCAGAGCTCGGGCCTCGGCTCGATCGTCGCGCTGATCCTCGGTGCCGCCGCAGCCGCCGCTGTGCTCTACGCCGCATGGACCGCTCTGCGTGCGGACGACGAGCTCTGGGTCGCCGACGACCCGCTCTCCGCGCCCGACGCGTGAGCGCCGAACACTCCACCGACCCGCACGCGCGGGTCACCGACGCCGCCGCCGCTCGCGGTCTCGACATCGAGATCCGCGAGCGGCCGGAGGCGCGGAGCCTCTTCGAGGCAGCCGAGCTCCTGGGGCTCGACCCGTCCGGCATCGTGAAGACCCTCGTGGTCAAGCGCGCCGACGACACCTATCTGTTCGCCCTGATCCCGGGTGGACGCTCGATCTCGTGGCCCAAGCTGCGCGCCGTCGTGGGCGTGAACAAGCTGCGGCTCCCTGAGGCCGACCTGGCGCTCGCCGCGACCGGTTACGAGCGGGGCACCATCGTGCCGATCGGCAGCACGACCGATTGGCCCGTCTTCGCCGACGAGTCGATCGTCGGACAGCGCATCGCCATGGGCGCGGGAGCGCACGGATACAGCTTGTTCGTCGACGCCGACGACCTCATCGCCGCCTACGGCGCCACCGTCGCCGACATCTCGGTTCCCGAGGAACCCCGGGCCTGAGCATCCGCTCGCTCGCGTGTCGCGGTCAGAAGATCCCGGCCATGCGCAGCGAGATGTCGACGAGCTTGACCCGCTGAAGCTCCGCGACCGCCGAGCGCGTGAACCATCCCGCCATGTCGGTCGACCCGTCGGTCTCGTAACGCAGCTTGCCGCCCGTCACGGTCGCCCGATAGACGATGCGGAGGGTGTGCAGCGGCTGATCGGCCTTGTGCACGCGCTGGCTCGCGGGAATGACCCGGGAGTGGATGCCGAGCAACTCGCCGACCTTCACGGTGTACCCGGTCTCCTCGCGGAGCTCGCGGCGCACGGCGTCTTCGGGAGACTCCCCGGCCTCGAGCCCTCCACCGGGCATCGTCCACGCGACGCGGCGGCCCTCGATCCAGCGCGCGAGGAGCAGGCGGTCGTCGTCGTCCGTGACGACCGCGTATGCCGCCACACGCAGGTCCATTCCCCCACACTAACCGGCGCTCACCGGGGGATCTCCGCGTATGACGGATGCCGCGGGCGATCGATCACGAATCGAGAAGCCACGCGGCCCCCGGCATCCTTACGCTGAGATCACGCACCGATGAGAGGAGTCGTCATGGCCGACGACAAGAAGACCGACACGAAGAACTTCACCGCCGAAGAACGCGAAGCCATGCAGGCCGCCGCCCACGAGGCCAAGGCGAAGCGCTCCCGCGCGAAGAAGACGCCCGAGGAGCAGCGCGTGGCAGGGGAGGCCGACCTGCGGGAGGCGATCGCCAAGCTGCCCGACGAGAACGACAAGAAGCTCGCCACCGCGCTGCACGAACTCGTCATGGAGGTCGCGCCCGACCTCATGCCCCGCACGTATTACGGCATGCCCGGGTGGGGGAAGGACGGCAAGGTGCTGTGCTTCTTCCAGCCCGCGAGCAAGTTCAAGGTGCGTTACGGCACGTTCGGCTTCGAGCCCATCTCCAACCTCGACGAGGGCACGATGTGGCCGACCGCCTATGCACTGCTCGAACTCACCCCGGCGAACCGCACGCTGCTCACCGAGCGCATCCGTCTCGCCATCAGCTGAGGCCCGCGGCGGAGTAGCGTGGGCCGGGTGAGCACTCCGCCCTTCTCCTCCTCCGTATACTCCGCCCGTCTCGAGCGAGCATCCGCTCTCGCCGCCGAAGCGGGGCTCGACGCCGTCATCGTCGGCCCCGGTCCCGACCTGCAGTACCTGATCGGGGTCGAGGGAGACACGATCGAGCGGTTGACCGCTCTCGTGATCGGGCCCGGTGTCGCGCCGACCGTGGTCGTGCCCCGCATGGAACTCGCGAAGGTGCGCAGCACGGCGGTCGGCACGCTCGGCCTCGCGGTGTCGGACTGGGTCGACGGCGAGAACCCGTACGACCTGGTCGCGGACGCCGTCGGCTCGGTGGCCGTCGGCTCGGTGGCGCGGGTCGGGGTGTCGGATGCCCTGCCCGCCCTGCACGTGATCCCGATCGGCGAGCGACTGGGCGTGCGCCTCGAACTCGCGACGCCCGTGCTGCGCGAGGGTCGCATGATCAAGGATGCCGCCGAGGTCGCCGAGCTGCGTCGGGCGGGCGACGCGATCGACGCCGTGCACCGCCGCGTGCCCGAGTGGCTGCGCGCCGGTCGCACCGAACGCGAGGTCGCCGCCGACATCGCCCGGGCCATCGTCGCCGAGGGTCACGAGACCGTCGAGTTCGTGATCGTCGGGTCGGGGCCGAACGGCGCGGACCCGCATCATGAGGTGTCGGATCGCGTGATCGAAGAGGGCGACATCGTGGTCGTCGACATCGGGGGAGCGGTGCCCAGCGGCTACAACTCCGACAGCACGCGCACCTATGCGGTCGGCGCCCCCGATCCGGAGGCGGCCGAGCGCATCGCCGTACTCGTGCGCGCGCAGCAGGCGGCAGTGGACGCCGCACGGCCCGGGGTCACGGCATCCGAGGTCGACGCCGCCGCCCGGCAGGTGCTCGCGGATGCCGGGCTGGGCGAGGCCTTCCTGCACCGCACGGGTCACGGCATCGGCGTCTCCGTGCACGAGGAGCCCTACATCGCGCCCGGAAACGACCTGGTGCTGCGCGAGGGCATGGCCTTCAGCATCGAGCCCGGCATCTACTTCTCGGGGGAGTGGGGCGCCCGCATCGAGGACATCGTCGTGCTCACCGCCGACGGCTGCGAGCGCCTCAACACCTCCGAGCATTCCCTGCGCTCGGTCTGAACGCTCGCGCGGGGTGGGGGCGCTGGGACGGGAGAAATCAACCGGCGAGTGGGTGCCAGTGGCGTTCGGTCAGCGTCGCGAGATCGACCCAGGTGCCGTCGATGATCGGGGCATCCGGAGACGCCCACACGCCGAAGTGGGCGCGCGGAGTCGGCCAGGGGTAGTCGTCCACCGGACGCTCGACGACGTTGCGCACGGCACCGACGAACGCGAGATCGACACCGAGACCCGCCACCTCCGCGGCGAGCGCGCGGATCGCGACCGATCCGTCGAGGTCGTTCGCAGCCGTCAGTCCCGTCGGGAGGTCGAGCTTTCCCGTCTCCGCCCGGGGGACGCAGAACACCTCGTCACCGCGGCGAAGGAGCAGTCTCACCATCGACATCGGGCTCGACGGACTGTCCCGCCGCACGACTTCGGCCCGGCCACCCGGCGGGAGCCACGGGGCATCCGATGTCACGCGGACGACGATCTCGTGCTCATCCATCCCGTGAGCGTATCGGGCGGTCACGTGGTGGGACGCTTCGACAGGCTCAGCGACCCAGCGGACGTGCCCTGACCCAGCGGACGTGCCCTGACCGCAGGAACTGGGTCCCTGAGCCTGTCGAAGGGCCCGCCACGCAAAGGCGAAGCCGCCCTCCCCCGGGGGCGGGGAGGGCGGCTTCTGTGGGGAGTGGAGCGGGGGTTAGGACTCCACGCGGCGTCGGCGCAGCACCAGCACGCCACCGGCGGCGAGCAGGAGCAACAGCACCGCGATCGCGGCGATCGGGACGGTTCCGCCGGTTCCGGCGAGCCCGTCGCCGCCACCACCGCCACCGACCGGTGCGGCAGTGATCGTGAGAGCGCCTTCCGCGGTCAGACCGGAATCTGCTCCGACGGCGATCAGTGTGTGGGCGCCGACCTCCGCGTTCGTCGGGATCGTCACCTGGAGTCGGAACGCTCCGGACTCGTCGGCGACGGCATCCGTCAGGTGGATCGGCTCGGAGTGCAGCGTCAGCGACACGACCTCACCCGACGCGAACCCGCGACCGGTCACCTGCACCGTGCCACCCTGCTGCACGGTCGACGCTCCGATCACGAGCTCGGCCTCGAGCACCGGGGTGTCTCGCACGTCGATCGTGAGCGGCGCCGACTCCGAGGCACGGAACGCCGTGTCGTCGGACGGCACGAACCGGGCGATGTAGGTGTGCGCACCCGAGGTCGCGATGGTGACGTCGGCCGTGGCCGTGCCACCGGTGACCTCCGCCGAGCCGACGATCTCGTCGCCCTCGAAGAAGTCGACCTTGCCGGCGGCGCCCGCGGGCTTCACCGTCGCGATCAGCGGGATCGACTCGCCCGCGACCGGGTCGTCCGATCCGGCCGACAGCGAGACCGACGTGTTGCGCGGGGCCGTCGGGTCGACGGCCACCTGGACCGCTCCACGAGCCTCGACCTTCGAGACGTCGCCGAGCGCCACCACCGGGTGCGCGCCGTCGATGGCATCCACCGGAACCGTGATCTCGGCACTGATCGCACCGTTCCCATCGGCCTTCACGACCACCGGGGTCTCCGAGTCGATGCGCACCGACACGTTCTCTCCGGCGGCGAAGCCCGAACCCGTGATGGTCACCCGGTCTCCCGGGGCGACCGTGCCCTCGGGCACCTGGATCTCGGGGGCGTACTCGGGCTCGGGGTCGACGACCCCGATCTCGAGCTGCGCATCCGCCGACCGCACGCCGTCGTCGGCCGTGACCGTCACCGTGTAGGTGCCGGCGGTGGCGTAGGTGTGCGTTCCCGTGACCGCGCCGTCGGCGATCGTCACTTCGGCGACAGGAGTTCCGTCACCCCAGTTGACGAGTGCCGACGTCTCGCCCTGACCACCGGCGATCGTCGCGAGCGTCGCGTCGAACTCCTCGCCCGCGATCTGACCGTCGACCGTTCCGGCCGTGACGCTCAGGGGAGCTGCTGCCGTGCGGTCGCCGTCCGAGGCGAGAGCGAAGATGTGCACGCGTCCGTCGTTGAGCGAACCCGCCTCCTTCGGCATCGTGAGCGACTCGACGACCTTCGGCGCACCGTCTCCATCGACCGCCAGCGGGATGCCGGCGGTGGCGTAGATGGCGGTGTTCTTCACCGAACCCTCGGGACCCGTGCCCGAGAGGCGGCCCTCCGAGATCGTCAGCACCGTGTTGCCCTTGTAGGGGTTGCCGGATGCGCCGACCCAGTCGCCCAGGCTGATCGTCACCTGCTGCGTCGTGCCGTCGGTGAAGTGCAGCGTCGCGACCGAGTCGCGGTTGCTCTCGGTGGCGGTTCCGATGAACGCGATCTGCGTGGCACCGGTGCCGAGCGACACCTTGACCGTCTGACCCTCGCCCGTGATGTTGTCGGGCTGGCCGGCCGGGATCGCCGGCAGGTCGTAGGTCAGCGTCGTGTTCGGGACGGTCAGGGTCTGACCCTGCACGAAGCCGTCGGCGTTGATCTTGTCGCGGAAGTACCCGTGGCCCTGCGAGTCGCAGTTCGCGGCCGTGACGTTGAGGTCACCGATGCAGACGTTGTTGAAGGCGCCCACCAGCGTCTCGTCTCGGAACGCGGTCACCGTCGCCGTGGTCTGCGCCACCGCTCCGGCCGAGTCCCGCACCGTGATCGCTGCCGAGTACGTGCCCGGCTTCGTGAAGGTGTGCGGTGCGCTCACCTTCCAGCCACCCAGGTCGTCGCGCGTCAGCGTCACGTCGGTCACCGCGACACCGTCGCCGTAGTCGACCGTGACGGTGTAGCCGGAGGCATCCGTCTCGGTCCCGACGATCGTGGCGAGGGTTCCCGTGAACTCGGTGTCGACCGCGACCCGCTGCGGCGACCCGGCCGAGATGGCGAGACCGTCGGCGGCGGATGCCGAGGCGAACAGCTCGACCTCCGAGAGCGCGAGCGTCGCGGCATCCGTCTTCAGCGTCAGCTTCACGCTCGTGAAGCCGTCCTGGTTCGCGGTCGTGAACGGTCGCGTCTGCGTGTCCCAGGTGAAGGACTGCGCCGTGCGGCTGTCGATCTCGGTCCAGGTGGTGCCGTCGACCGAGCCCTCGAGCGTCCAGCTCGACGGCGCGTTCGCCCTGTTCGCACTCGTGAGCGTGTACTGCCCGATCGAGACCGGACCGGACTGAGACGTCCAGACGAGTTCGGCGGTGTCGCCCGTGAACGCCACGTTGGAGCTCATGTTGTCGTCGACGAGCGACCCGACGGGGGTTCCATCGGTGGCCGTCAGCACGCCGCGTCCGGCCTTCGTCGCGTCGACCAGGGTCGCGGGCACGTCGAGCTCCTCACCGAGGTCCTTCGCACCCCACGCCGAGGGCGTGTCGCTCATCGTGAAGTCGAGCGTTCCGCCCGCGCGGACGAGGTCTCCGTCGAAGGTGGTCTCCGTGATCGGGGTGCCGTTGATGCTGGCGCCCGCCACGTAGTCCTTGCCCGCGGACGCCCCGGGGGCGTTGATGACGAGCTTCTTGCCGCCGATGTTCAGTGTCGCGCTGTCGAACAGCGGCGTACCGATCGTGTAGTCCCCGGAGCCGACCTCGAGCGGGTAGAAGCCGAGCGCCGAGAAGACGTACCAGGCCGAGAACTCGCCGTTGTCCTCATCGCCCGGGTAGCCCTGGCCGATGTCGTCGCCGATGAAGAGGCGGTCCTGGATGTCGCGGATCAGCTCCTGCGCACCCGAGGGGTCGCCCGCCTCGGCGAGCACGTAGGGGATGTGGTGCGCGATCTGGTTCGACATGCCGAGCATGCCCAGTCGCACGTCACGCGCCTCGCGCGCCTCGTGGATGCCGGAGTAGTCGGCCTTCTCGCGCACGGTGAGGAAGTCGTGCATCACGTCGACCAGGCCCTGGCGTCCGCCGTAGAGCGCGGCCAGGCCGTCGACGTCGTGCGGCGCGTGGAAGCCGAAGGTCCAGGCGCTCGCCTCGGTGAATGCACCGCCCCACGCCTTCTTGTCGAAGTCGGCGCCCGAGGTCCACGAGCCGTCGGCGTTGCGCGAGGTGAACGTGCCCGCCTCCGGGTTGAACATCTCGCCGTAGTGCTCGGCGCGCGCCTCGAAGTACGTCGCCTCCTCCTTCAGCTGAGCGACGCGGTCGGCGGGGGTGTTCGGGTCCTCCGACAGGGCCTTCGCCATCTCGGCGATACCGAAGTCGTTGATGTAGCCCTCGAGACCCCACGACGCGCTCTCGTGGGTGGTGGCCTCGGTGTAGCCGAGGAAGATCGACTGCCCGAGTCCCTTGCGGCCGACGGCGTTGGATGCCGGCAGCACGGTCGCGTTCTTCACCGCGGCGTCATAGGCCTCGAGTGCCGTGTCGGTCGAGAGGGCGCCTGCGAGGTACGCCTCGGCGAACGCGACGTCGGAGCTCGTGCCGGTCATCAGGTCGGCGTAGCCGGGAGAGGACCAACGTGCGATCCATCCGCTGTCGCGGTACTGCTGCACGAAGCCGTCGACGAGTTCTTCGGTCACGTCGGGGTAGAGCATCGAGTACAGCGGCCAGGCGGTGCGGTACGTGTCCCAGAAGCCGTTGTTGACGTAGATCTTGCCGTCGACGATCTTGGCGTTGGTCTGGGTGTCGCTCGCCGAGCCGGTCGTGCCGGCCACGGGGCTCGCGTACTTGTAGACCGGGTCGGCCTCGGTGCCCGTGTTCTCGAACTGCGAGTTCGGGTACAGGTTGAGCCGGTAGAGGCTCGAGTAGAGCGTGATGAGCTGGGTTTCGGTCGCGCCCTGCACGTCGTCGACGACCGAGAGGCGCTCGTTCCAGGCATTCTTCACCGCGGCGTGGGCGTCGTCGAACGAGACGTCCTTCAGTTCGAAGTCGTGGTTCTTCTTCGCCTGGTCCTGCGAGATGAACGACGACGAGATGCGCAGCTCGACCGAGCGGTCACCGGTCGTGTCGAACGAGGCGAAGCGCGCGGTGCCGTTGCGGTCGCCGACGGTCGTCGGGCCGGCCGTCGCGGGTGCGCGGTCGAAGGTGCCGTAGACGAACATGCGGGTGCGTCCGGGCCAGCCGGAACCTCCGTCGACCCAGCCGCTGACCGTGTCGCCCGAGATCGAGAGCTTCGACGAGTTCACGAGCTGATCGATGAGGATCGAGCTCGCGTCGCCGGCGAACTCGAAGCGGTAGATCGCACCGTGGTCGGTGGCGGTCACCTCGGTGCGGATGCCGTTGTCGAAGGTGACGTCGTAGATGTCCGGCCGCGCGATCTCGTTCTCGTGCGTGAACGTGAGCTTGCGGTCGTTCAGGTTCGAGGTCGGGTTGGCGTTCGCGGCGGGGAGCACGGCGAGCTGGTTGCGGTCGCCCATCCAGATGCTCGGCTGGTGCGAGAAACCGATGCCGTTGAGTCCGGGCTTGTTCTGCGCGTTGTTGGCGCGCTGGTACTGGTAGATCGTTCCGGTGTTGTCCGCGTTCGTCATCGGGGTGATGAAGTTGAAGCCGTTGGGCCAAGCCGTCGCGGGCAGGTTGTTGCCGCGGGAGAAGCCGCCGGTCGAGTTCGTGCCGCGGCGGGTGTCGACGTACGACACGAGTCCGTCGGAGTCATCGAGCGGGGTCGCGGCGTCGATCTCGACGTCGTCGAGCCAGCCGGTGAACGCGGTGGCCGCGGTCGGCGCCTCGATGTTCTTCACGTCCGCGCCCGGGTGGGAGTACGTGAAGCGGATGTCTTCGACGGTGCGACCCTCGAAGGCTCCGAGGTCGACGGTGACCTTGTTCCACTGGTTGGGCCAGAGCCTGTTCGAGCGGCCCTGCTCGGTGGCGGTGACGGGGTAGCCGTACGAGTCGGTCACGCCGGGGGTCGCGGCGAGCGTGGTGCCGTCGTCGAAGGCGAGATCGACGGCCACGAAGGTGGCCGCGTACGTCTGCTCGCCGTCGAGCACGGGGAAGACGAGGTACGACAGCTGGCTGTCGCCGTCGACGGTCACATCGACGTTCTCGTAGAGGGTGGTGGTCGACGATGCGGCGCCGGCGTCGAGGTGACGGCCCGAGTACTGCACGGCCTTGGTTCCGGTGAAGCCGACGCCGGTCTTGGCGGTGTCGGACGCCGTCGGACCGTTGCCGACGACGACACGCAGGTCGCTCGCGGTCGGGGCGCCGTCGCTCACCGCGATGGGCTCGAAGTCGGCGAGCTGGATGAGGTTGGTGGTGGGCGTGCGGTTCTCGGTGATGTCGAGACGGTAGTAGAGGAACGGCGCACTCGGCGCAGCCAGTTCGAACGTGCGGGTCTGACCGCGCGCGGTGAACATTTCACCGCTCCGCTCGTCGACCGGGGTCCAGTCCGTGCCGTTGTTCGAGCCCAGCACGCGGAAGTTCTTGGGGTCGCGCTCCTGCGCGTCGCCACCCGAGGTGAGCGTGTACTTCTGCAGCGGCTGCGCGGCGGTGAGCTGGTACTGCAGCCACCCCTTGTTGACGAACGCGAGCCACTTGGTCGAGGCGTTGGCATCGGCGGCGAACACGGCGGCTTCGTTCGGCGCGTTCTGCGCCGAGGCCGTGACGCCGTTCGGCGCGATCGCGGGCAGCATGCTGCCGGGGGCGAAGCGGTCGCCGGTGATGTTGACGGCTTCACCGGTGCCCGCGAGTGCGGGCACGGCATCCGTCGATTCGAAGGACGACGAGAACGTCCCTCCTGCTGCAGCCGCCGCGGGGAGCGGCGTCAGCATGGCCAGGGTCACCGTCACGGCGGCGCCGGCGGCCGCCCAGATGCGACCTGCGGGTCGTTCGTTCCTCTTACGGGGAACAGTCATGGTTGCTCCTCAAACTCCACTGCGGTGTGTCGTTCGCCTGTCGCAGATACCGGGGGGCGGGCTGCGCGACGTTTATGACATCGCTGTCATAGATCGAGACACTAACACAGCGGATGCCGTGGGCGGAAGATGCATCCCCCATCGGATGACCCGTCATAATGAGCAGATCGCTCGAGGCGGTAGAGGAACAGATGACACCACACGAAGACGGGGCCGCACCCCGCCCCACGCTCGCGCAGGTCGCCGCACGCGCCGGCGTGAGCCTGAAGACGGCATCGCGTGCACTCGGAGGCGAGTCGTACGTCAGCGAGAAGACCCTCACGAGCGTGCTCGCCGCGGCCGCCGAGCTCGACTACCAGCGCAACGCCGCCGCGAGCCTCCTCGCCAGCGGTCGTCTCGCGGATTCGCTCGGACTCATCACCGGAGACTTCACCAACCCGTTCTACTCGGCTCTCGCCCAGGCCGTCGAAGACGAGATCCGCCCGCGCGGTATGCACCTGTCTGTGGCGAACTCCCGCGAGTCCGCCGAGCAGGAGAAGCGCGTCGCGCACGACCTCGCCGACCGGCAGACCAAGGCGGTCATCACGGTCTCGGCGATGACCGATCACGCCGACTACGCGACGCTGCAGGCCCGCGGCATCCCGGTCGTCTTCGTCGACCGGCCGGCCGAGAATCTCGCCGCCGACTCCGTCGTGTTCGACAACCGCGAGGGCGGGCGCCTCGTCGCCCAGCACCTGATCGATCGCGGACACCGGCGCATCGCGTTCATCGGCGACTACGCCTGGCTGCCCACCTACCGCGCCCGTCTCGCCGGCATGGGCGACGTGCTCGACGGGTCGCCGGTCGCCTGGCGCGAGCTGCTGCGCACCGACGCGCACGACGTCGCATCGTCGCGCGAGTGCGTGCGCGAACTGCTCGCCCTCGACGAACCTCCGACCGCGATCGTCGCCGGCAACAACCGCGTGCTGCTCGGCGTCATGGAGGAGATCGCGACGACGGATGCGCCGCCCGCCGTGATCGGCTTCGACGACCCGGAGTGGGCGACGGTGCTCGGGATCAGCGTCGTGACCGGCGACGTCGAAGAGCTCGGACGGTCGGCCGCACGCCTGGCACTCGCCCGCCTCGGCGACCGCACCCGCGAACCCGAGAGCGTGGTGGTGCCGATGCGCCTGATCGAACGGACGTCGACCCGCTCACAGTGATCGTGAGGGGTCACGACACGCTGCAGGCGTGCAGTCGCGAGCGGCGTGTTCTGACCCCTCAGCGTCGGGTTCAGACGAGCGCGGACGCCCGCCGGATCTCCTGCTCGCGCAGGGCGTTCTCGACCGCCTCGACGTCGCGCACGGCGCCTCGGTCGGCCGAGGTCGCCATGGCCGCGTAGGCGCGCAGCGCCAGGGAGACGGGGCGCTGACGGTCGACGGGACGGTACCCACCGGCGTCCAGCAGGCGCGCGCGGCGCTGCTCGAGCTCGGCCTCGCTGACCTCGAGGGTCATGCCGCGGGTGGGGATGTCGATCGAGATGATGTCGCCGTCCTCGACGAGCGCGATGACGCCGCCGGATGCCGCCTCGGGCGAGACGTGCCCGATCGACAGACCCGAGGTGCCGCCCGAGAAGCGGCCATCGGTGATCAGGGCGCACACCTTGCCCAGTCCGCGGCCCTTGAGGAACGACGTCGGGTGCAGCATCTCCTGCATGCCCGGGCCGCCCTTCGGGCCCTCGTAACGGATGACGACCACGTCGCCCGGCTGGATCTTCTTGCCGAGGATCTTCGCGACCGCCTCCTCCTGCGACTCGCACACCACCGCCGGGCCCGAGAAGACCAGGATCGACGGGTCGACACCCGCGGTCTTCACCACGGCGCCGTCGACGGCCAGGTTGCCCCGCAGCACGGCCAGACCGCCGTCGACCGAGTAAGCGTGGTCGACATCGCGGATGCATCCGTTCTCGCCGTCCTCGTCGAGAGCCGCCCAGCGCTCCGACTGCGAGAACGCGCTCGACGAGCGCACGCCACCGGGAGCCGCGAACCACAGATCCTTCGCGACGTCGGTCGCCTTTCCGCCACGGATGTCCCAGTCGTCGAGCCAGGCCGCGAACGACTCCGAGTGGATGGTGCTCACGTCTTCCTTCAGCAGACCGCCACGACGCAGCTCGCCGAGCACGGCGGGGATGCCGCCCGCGCGGTGCACGTCCTCCATGTAGTACATGCGGCCGTAGGCCGGGTTCGGGGCGATCTTGGCGAGGCAGGGCACGCGACGCGAGATCGCATCGATCTCGTCGAGGCCGAAGTCGATCCCGGCCTCGTGGGCGGCGGCGAGCAGGTGCAGGATCGTGTTCGTCGATCCGCCCATCGCGATGTCGAGCGCCATCGCGTTCTCGAACGCGGCGAAGCTCGCGACCTCGCGCGGCAGCACCGAACGGTCGTCCTCGTCGTAGAAGCGACGGGTGATCTGCACCGCGACCTCACCGGCCTTCTCGTATAGCGCGCGACGAGCGGTGTGGGTGGCGAGAACAGAACCGTTGCCCGGCAGGGCGAGGCCCAGCGCCTCGACGAGGCAGTTCATCGAATTGGCGGTGAACATGCCCGAGCACGATCCGCAGGTCGGGCAGGCGTTCTCCTCGATGCGCTGGATGTCGGCATCCGACACCGTGTCGTTCGCCGCCTCGGAGATCGCGTCGACCAGGTCGAGGGTGCGCACCGATCCGTCGACCAGCGTCGCGCGACCGGCCTCCATCGGACCGCCCGACACGAACACCGTGGGGATGTTCAGGCGCAGCGCGGCCATGAGCATGCCGGGGGTGATCTTGTCGCAGTTCGAGATGCACACGAGCGCGTCGGCCTGGTGCGCGTTGACCATGTACTCGACCGAGTCGGCGATCAGGTCGCGCGAGGGCAGCGAGTAGAGCATGCCGCCGTGACCCATGGCGATGCCATCGTCGACGGCGATCGTGTTGAACTCGCGGGGGATGCCGCCCGCCGCCGAGATCGCGTCGGAGACGATGCGTCCGACCGGCTGCAGGTGCGTGTGGCCGGGCACGAACTCGGTGAAGCTGTTCGCCACGGCGATCATCGGCTTGCCGAAGTCGGCGGCGTTGACGCCGGCGGCGCGGAAGAGGGCGCGGGCTCCGGCGGCGTTGCGGCCATGCGTGACTGTGCGGGAACGAAGAGGGGTGGGCATGGTTCCACTTTCGTGGGACGGGACGGATGCCGGAAGACGGCGCTGACACTAGTAGTGAGAGCACTAGGTTTGTTCTGTGGCCGTGGACGAGGAGCAGCGCAGAGAACTGGGCGCGTTCCTCCGTGCCCGGCGCGAGCAGCTCGACCGCGGCGCCTACGGCCTGCCGCCCGCGGGGCGCGGCCGCACGATCGGTCTGCGCCGTGAGGAGATCTCGTACCTCTCGGGCGTCAGCGTCACCTGGTACACCTGGCTCGAGCAGGGGCGTGACATCAATCCCTCGCGGCAGGTGCTGGATGCCGTCGCCACGGCGCTGCACCTGACCGTGGCCGAGCACGACTACGCGCTGCGCCTGGCCGGGTTCGCACCCGCACGGCCCGGCACGGGTGAGGCGGTCGAGACCGCACCGGCCCACGTTCAGCGCTTCCTCGATGCGCTGGAGGAGCACCCGGCCTACGCACTCGCGCCCGACTGGGGCGTCGCCGGGTGGAACGCCGCTTACGAGGCGCTCTATCCGAACGTCGCCACCACACCGCCCGAGAAGCGCAACCTGCTCTGGCTGATCTTCACCGACCCCGCCGTGCGCGACCTGCTCGACGACTGGGACGACACCAGCCGCCGCTTCCTCGCCGAGTTCCGCGCCGAGGCGGGGCCGCGACTCGGTGACCCGCGCTATCGCGACCTCGTCGGGCGGCTGATGGAGGCGAGCCCGGAGTTCCGCGAACGCTGGGAGAGCCACGACGTGCGGGGGTTCGAATCGCGCGAACGCGTGTTCCGGCATCCGTCACTGGGCAGGCTCGTGTTCGAGCATCACCAGCTGCGGCCGTCCGACCAGACCGACATCCAGCTGGTCGTCTACACCCCGGCGGATGCCGCCGCCCGCGCGAGGTTCTTCCGCCGGAGGGACTGAGTTCCTATCGGTGAGGAGTCAAGACACGCCGTGCCGAGCCGCACGCTCGGGGCGTGTCTTGACCCCTCACGATCAGGAGTCGACGGGCTTGCCCAGCAACCCGTGCTTCTCCTCGATCTCGACCTGCTCGTAGAGGCCGGCATAGTTCTCGCGGTGGTCGGGGTCGTCGGTGAGGTTCTCGCGGATGTGCATCTCCCACACCACGTTCTCGAACTCCGTCTCGAGCATCTCGTGCACGCGGCGGTGCAGTTCGTCGAAGACCTCGGGCGGGGCGAGGAATCCGATCGAGAGCTCGGCCAGGTCGAAGGTGCTCGCGTCGGTCAGGTCGCTGTTCTCGGTCATGCGCGCCAGGCTAGTCGCGGTACCTGCGTGTCGTCCTCGCGAGGGGTCAGAACACGCCGTGCCCGAGCGGACGATGACGGCGTGTCGTGACCCCTCAGGCGCTGTGCACGGCTTCGCACCCGCGCGTCAAGTCCCTTCATCTCCGAGGGAACCGCGCGCAGAGTGACTCCATGTCCACCCCCACCGACCACCGCACCGAGCCCGAGCGCACGCCGGACGGCCACCACTTCGTGATCGACGGACGACGTTGGCGGGCGACGGATCCGTCGATCCCCGACTCGTTCCGGCAGGAGCTGGTCGATGAACTGATGGCCGCACGTCGCGCCGTCAAGGACGGGGAGACGGATGCTCGGGGGCGCGTCCAGGACGCGAAGGTCGCTCTCGGAGAGCGCGGACACCCGTGGTGGGAGCAGCGAACCGGCAGCGGGTTCGACGAGAGGATCGCCGCCGCCATCCGCACTCTCACGCGCCGACGGGAGGGTTCGTCGATCTGCCCGAGCGACGTCGCCCGCACCGTGGGTGGCGACACGTGGCGCGATTCGATGGACGACGTGCGCCGGATCGCCGGAGCCCTCGCCGCGCAGGGCGACGTCGTCGTCACGCAGAAGGGCGAGCCCGTGCGCATCGATCACGTACGCGGACCGGTGCGGATCAGCGCCATCCGCTGAGAAGTGCGCGGGACGGTCACTCCACCCGCTGGAGGGCGACGGCGTAGACGGTGGGGGCTCCGTCGAGATCGAGCGTCACGCTCATCCCGGTGCCGGTGGTGGTGAGGTCGAAGGCGATGGTGGCGTTCGTGCACTCGATCGGTTCGGTGCTCGGGTCGCTGTCGAGTTCGCCCCCCTGGAGGGTGATGGTGCCGTCGCCGCGGCAGGCGATCTGCCCCTGGTACGTGCCGGCGGGCACCGACGAGAAGCTCGTCAGGTGGTGCGCGGAGGTGTGCTCACTCAGCCAGCCCGAGAACGTACCGGTGCCCTGGGCGTCGTCGGCCCAGGTGATGGCGGTGTCCGCCCAGTCCGTGATGTCGTCGACGGGAATCGGCAGCAGGGCCGCGTCGGTGTCGGCATCCGCGGTCGGGGCGGGCGTCGGGGTCGGAGCGGACGAAGCGGATGCCGATGGCGCAGGCTTCTCGGCATCCGTCGGCGCACCCGTGCACCCGGTGAGGGCGATGCCGACCGTCAGCACCGCCCCGATGGTGAGTCCTCGTCTGATGTCCATGCGTCCCACGCTACGGAGATCGACCCACGGGATCGAGTCGATCGCCCGCACTCGGAGGAGGTACGGAGGTTCGGTCCACGCTCAGGGTGCGGGCGGAGGCGGGAACAGCGGCGATGGAGTCTCGGTGCTCCCAGGATCCGGCAGCAACCGCCCGAAAGTTCTTAACAGAGTTGTTAACACCTGTGGAAACGAGAAGGCCCCGCACATGGCGGGGCCTTCTCGAACTGTCTCAACACAGTGTGGAGCCTAGGAGATTCGAACTCCTGACATCCTGCTTGCAAAGCAGGCGCTCTACCAACTGAGCTAAGGCCCCGAGGGGTATTTCTTGAGTTGATGTGTGGGCCCACCAGGACTTGAACCTGGGACCTCTTCATTATCAGTGAAGCGCTCTAACCACCTGAGCTATGGGCCCGTCAACCTCCGAAACTTTACCGGAGATTCGCCGAAACTCCCAATCGAGCGCGGGGACCCGGGCGAGTCCCCGCGCTCATGGGCGATCAGCGGCCCGGACGGATCGTCACGCCACCGGCCGAGAGCGAGACCTCGATGCTGCGTCGGGCGCTCGCGGACTGCTCGACCCGAGCATCGAGGGACCCGGCGTCGACGCTCTGGGTGATGTCGTACGCGACATCCGGCACCGTGAGGTCGACCGAGCCCGCGCTCACCTCGACCGTCGTCCGCGTCGGGGCGGTTCCGGTCAGTTCGACATTGAGTTCTCCGGCCGAGACGCTCAGTGATGCGTCGTCGACGTCGGCGAGGACGATGTCGGCACGGCCCGCGCTCATGTCGACCGCCAGAGCGGTCGCCGACCCTTCGACATCGAGCGCCCCCGCGCTCACGTCGATGTCGAGAGCACCGAAGTCACCGACGACGTCGAGGCTTCCGGCGTCGAGCGTCAGGTCGGCGTCGATCGCGTCGGTGCGGAGAGCCTCCGGCAGGGTCAGCACGGCGACCTCGCCCTCACGGCCCCAGTCGCCGAACCACCAGTCCCAGCGATTGTCGGGACTGCGCACCACCAGTTCGTCACTGTCGCGCTCGATGGTCCAGTCCGGGCCACGGCGGTTCGAGATGGAGAGTTCCGCCTGATCGACGTCGCCGAACTCCACACGCATGCTGCTGGCATCGGCGTCGACGGTGAGCGAGTCGATGCCGTCGACGTCGATGCCCTGCACGGTGTCACCACCCGCGTTGCTCGCGACACTGACGTTGCTCATAGCCCCGATCGCCGCCGTCCCCGCCGTACCGACGAGGGCGATTCCGCCGACCACCGCGGTGACGATCGCGATCGCGGTCACCCCGCCCGATCGTGCACCGGTACCGGTCGGCCCGCCGGGCGCGGTCGGCGGGGGCGTGGGCGGAACGGATGCCGTCGGCTGGGGCGGCGCGGACGCCGGCGGGGGAGTGAGCGGGGTGTGTCCGCCCTGGTGGTCGTTCTGGTCGGTGCTCATCGCGCCGCTCCGTTCTGGGTGGCCGGCGGGATGGGACCGCCGGTGTTCTCGATGTGGGCGAGGGCGGCGAGCACACGGCGGTTTCCCGACTCGTCCTGCTCGAACCCGAGCTTCTGGAAGATGGAGGTGATGTGCTTCTCGACGCTCGCCTCCGAGACGAAGAGGAGTCCGGCGATCGCCTGGTTCGACTTGCCCTCCGCTATCAACGCCAGCACGGTGCGTTCGCGCTCGGTGAGCCGCAGCATCCGATCGTCGCGATTGCGCCGCGTGAGCAGCTGCGCCACCACCTCGGGGTCGAGCACGGTCGCGCCCTCCGCGATGCGCTGCACCGACTGCAGGAACTCGGCGACATCGGCGACCCGGTCCTTGAGCAGGTAGCCCAGCGGACCGCCCTGTGCGGCGATCAGATCGGAGGCGTAGCGCTCCTCGACGTACTGCGAGAGCACGAGGAGGGCGAGCGACGGATGCGTCGACCGCAGTCCGAGCGCCGCACGGATGCCCTCGTCGGTGAACGTCGGGGGCAGGCGCACGTCGAGGATGCAGAGTTCCGGATCCGTCGTGGCGACCGCCTCGGTGAGTCCCGAGGTGTCGGGGAGTGCCGCGACGACCTCGTGGCCGGCGTCCTCGAGCAGACGCACGAGACCTTCGCGCAGCAGGACCGAGTCCTCGCAGATCAGGATGCGCATGGCACGTTCACCTCCAGGCTGGTCGGGCCGCCCTGCGGGCTCTCGAGGCGGAAGGTCCCTCCCGCGGCGAGCACGCGGTTGGCGATCCCGTCGAGTCCGCCACCGGGCTGCACCTGCGCGCCGCCCATGCCGTTGTCCTCGACGCGGGCCCAGAGCGTGTTGCCCTCGCGGATCCGCACCGTCACTCGCGCTTCGCTGGCCCGCGAGTGCTTCGCGGCGTTGGTCAGCGACTCGGCGATCGAGAAGTACACGGCCGCCTCCGCCTCACGACTGCATCGTCCGTCCATGCGGACGTCGAGCGAGACCGGGATGTGCGAGCGACCGGCGAGTGCCGACAGGGCCGCGTCGAGTCCCCGGTCGTCGAGCACCGAGGCGTGGATGCCGCGGGCGAGCTGTCGGAGTTCGGTGATGGCGGCCTTCGTGGACGTGTGCGCCTCGGCGATCAGTTCCTTCGCCGCATCGGGATCGGTCTCGATCTTCTGCTGGGCGAGCCCGAGCGTCATGCCGACCGAGACGAGTCGCGGCTGGACGCCGTCGTGCAGGTCTCGCTCGATGCGGGTGCGTTCGACGTCGGCGGCGCGCACGGCTCCCTCACGCTGCGCGGTGGTCGTGCGCACCTGCTCGGTGAGTTCGGCCTCACGGCTGCGCACCACGATCGCGAGCGACAGCGTGCGGTGGAGAAGGGCGAGACCGATCATGCCGGCGACCGACGCGGCGATCCCGAGGACGCCGACGAGCGGGGCCCAGGCGACGAGCACGGCGCCACCGCCGAACGGACCGACCACCGATTCCGCGGAGGTGAGGGGCGCGAAGGAGATCACGACCGACCACGCGAACGCGGCGGCGAGACGCAGCACGATGAAGCCCAGCACCACGGCGATCGCGAAGTTCGCGAGCGCCCGCCACATGCGTCCGTCGATCGTCTGGCGGCCGAGAGCACGGAGCCACCCGCCGAAGCCGGGCCGTTCGCGCGGCCGCAGACGCAGCGGCGCGATCGGCGTGCGGTAGAGCGCGCTCACCCGGGCGACCTCGAACCAACCGACGCCGAAGAGCGCGTAGACCAGGCCGACGAGGAAGACCACCCCGATGCCGAAGGCGAAGAGCAGTCCGAGGCCGGTTCCGAGTATCCCGATGAGGGTCGCGTTGATGATGCCGCCGATGACGCCCACTCCCGCGAGATGCAGGATGGTGAGCGGGATCCTCAGCGGCGGCTTCACGGCCGTCGCCTGCGGCGGGGTCGCAGTCTGTGTCGTCATGATTCCAAGGTACGGGCGCGCAGATCGCGCCGACACCGAGGAACCCGGACACCTGGGTTCGGGTTTTCCCTACCCCCGTGCGCCCGTCGTCTCGTCGCTACGCTCCTCGCTCAGGAACCGGTCCGTGAGCGAGCGAAGCACGACGAAGGGGCGGATGCCGCAGCATCCGCCCCTCCATGAAAATCGGTCAGTTCGACATGAAGCCGACGAGCAGGCCGCCGGTGACCTTCACAGCGAGGTTGTAGATCCCCGCGATCACGGCGCCGAGCACCGTGAAGACGATGAGGTTGAGGATCGCCACGACGGCAGCGAAGGCCATCACCTGCGGAAGTCCGACGACCTCGGTGAGCTTGAACGCGTTGTCGGTGATGCCCGCGAGAAACGAATCGGCCGTGGTCAGCACGTTCGTCGCCTGCAGCACGAGGTAGATCAGGAAGAACGACACCATCGTGACGACCGCGAGGGCCACAGCTCCGAGGAAGGAGAGCTTCACGGCCGACCAGAAGTCGACGTAGACCAGGCGCAGGCGAACCTGCTTGCCACCGGTCTTACGGGTGGATTTCTTCGCGAGCTTGTCGGCTACCGTGCTCATGCGTCCGTGCTCTCCTCGGGGGTCTCTGTCGTCTCGGTGACGTCTGCTGCGGCATCCGCCTCATCCGTGTCGTCTTCGTCGGAGAGGCCACGTTCGCCGTTGCGGGCGATCGCGAGGATCCGGTCGGCTTCCGTCGTCCGGGCGAACACCACTCCCATGGTGTCTCGGCCCTTGGCGGGCACCTCGGCCACGGCAGAGCGTACCACCTTGCCGCTGGACAGAACCACAAGGACCTCGTCGTCTGCGGAGACGATCAGACCACCCGCGAGAGTGCCCCGATCGTCGTGCAGCTTGGCCACCTTGATGCCGAATCCGCCGCGTCCCTGGACGCGGTATTCCTCGACCGCCGTGCGCTTCGCGTACCCGCCGTCGGTGACGACGAACACGAATCGGCCGGGGGCGGCGACGGACGCCGAGAGCAGACTGTCGCCCTCGCGGAACTTCATGCCCTTCACACCCGCGGTCGCTCGACCCATCGGACGCAGCGCCTCATCGGTGGCCTGGAAGCGCACCGACATGCCCTTGCGGCTGATGAGGAGAATGTCGTCCTCGGCATCGACCAGCAGAGCGCCGACCAGTGCGTCGTCGTCGTTCAGGCGGATCGCGATGACGCCGCCCTGACGGTTGGTGTCGTACGCCTCGAGGCGGGTCTTCTTGACGAGACCGTTGTGCGTGGCGAGCACCAGGTACTCGGCGACCGCGTAGTCGCGGATGTCGAGGATCTGAGCGATGCTCTCGTCGGGCTGCATCGCCAGCAGGTTCGCGACGTGCGTGCCCTTCGCGTCGCGGCCGGCCTCGGGCACCTCGTAGGTCTTGGCGCGGTACACGCGACCCTTGTCGGTGAAGAACAGCAGCCAGTGGTGCGTCGTCGTGACGAAGAAGTGCTCGACGATGTCATCCGCTCGCAGCTGGGCGCCCTTGATGCCCTTGCCGCCGCGGTGCTGGGAGCGGTAGTTGTCGCTGCGCGTGCGCTTGATGTAGCCGTCGCGCGTGACGGTGACGACCATCTCCTCCTCGGCGATGAGGTCTTCCATCGAGACGTCGCCGTCGTAGCCGTGCAGGATGTGCGTGCGGCGCTCGTCGCCGAACTTGTCGACGATGCCGGTGAGCTCTTCGCGGATGATCGTGCGCTGACGGCCCTCGTCGGCGAGGATCGCCTTGTAGTCGGTGATGAGCGCTTCGAGCTCGTTCGCCTGATCGATGATCTTCTGACGCTCGAGCGCGGCGAGGCGACGGAGCTGCATCTGCAGGATCGCCTCGGCCTGGATCTCGTCGATGTCGAGGAGCTTCTGGAGTCCCTCGTTCGCCTCCTGCGTGGTCTGCGACCGGCGGATGAGCGCGATGACCTCGTCGAGAGCGTCGAGCGCCTTCAGATATCCGCGCAGGATGTGCATCCGCTTCTCGGCCTCGTTGAGGCGGAACTGCGTGCGACGCACGATCACTTCGATCTGGTGCGCGATCCAGTGGCTGATGAACCCGTCGATCGCGAGGGTGCGGGGCACGCCGTCGACGATCGCGAGCATGTTCGCGCCGAAGTTCTCCTGCAGCTGCGTGTGCTTGTACAGGTTGTTGAGCACGACCTTGGCGACGGCATCGCGCTTGAGCACGACGACCAGTCGCTGACCCGTGCGGTCGGAGGACTCGTCGCGGATGTCGGCGATGCCCGTGATCTTGCCGTCGCGGGCGAGATCGCCGATCTTGACCGCGACGTTGTCGGGGTTCACTTGATACGGCAGCTCGGTGATGACCAGGCAGGTACGACCCTGGATCTCCTCGACGTTGACGACGGCGCGCATCGTGATCGATCCGCGGCCGGTGCGGTACGCCTCGTGGATGCCCTTGGTGCCGAGGATCTGCGCGCCGGTCGGGAAGTCCGGGCCGGGAACGCGCTGGATCAGGCCGTCGAGCAGTTCTTCGCGGGTGATGCCGGGGTTGTCGAGGGCCCAGAGCGCGGCCTCCGACACCTCACGCAGGTTGTGCGGCGGGATGTTCGTGGCCATACCGACCGCGATACCGACCGAGCCGTTGACGAGGAGGTTCGGGAACCGGGCCGGGAGGACCGTCGGCTCCTGGGTCTGACCGTCGTAGTTGTCGGTGAAGTCGACCGTGTCCTCTTCGATGTCGCGCACCATCTCGAGCGCGAGCGGGGCCATCTTGGTCTCGGTGTATCGCGGGGCGGCGGCTCCCATGTTGCCGGGCGACCCGAAGTTGCCCTGGCCGAGTGCCAGCGGGTACCGCAGCGACCACGGCTGCACGAGACGGACGAGGGCGTCGTAGATCGCCGAGTCGCCGTGCGGGTGGTACTGACCCATGACCTCGCCGACGACACGGGCGCACTTCGAGAACGACTTGTCGGGGCGGAACCCGCCGTCGTACATGCCGTAGATCACGCGGCGGTGCACCGGCTTGAGGCCGTCGCGCACATCCGGCAGCGCGCGGCCGACGATCACGGCCATCGCGTAGTCGAGGTAGCTGCGCTGCATCTCCGACTGCAGGTCGACCTGGTCGATCCGGCCGTGGTCGTGCTCGGGGACGGGGCGTTCTTCGTCAGTCATGTGGTTTTCGATTCCGGTCGTTCAGTCTTGTCGAAGCATCCGGGACCCTTCGACAAGCTCAGGGACCCAGGGTGGCGTCAGATGTCGAGGAAGCGGACGTCCTTGGCGTTGCGCTGGATGAAGGTGCGGCGCGATTCGACGTCCTCACCCATCAGCACGCTGAAGATCTCATCGGCGGCCGCGGCATCCTCGATCGTCACCTGACGGAGGGTGCGGGTGGAGTGATCCATCGTGGTCTCCCACAGCTCCTTGGCGTTCATCTCGCCGAGACCCTTGTAGCGCTGGATGCCCGCATCCTTCGGGATGCGCTTGCCGTTGTCGAGGCCGTACTTGAGCAGCGCGTCGCGCTCGTCATCGCTGAACACGTATTCGTGCGGCGAGTTCGACCACTTCAGGCGGTACAGCGGCGGCATCGCGAGGTACACGAAGCCGGCCTCGATGAGTCCGCGCATGTAGCGGAAAAGCAGGGTGAGCAGCAGCGTCGTGATGTGCTGGCCATCGACGTCGGCATCCGCCATCAGGACGATCTTGTGATAGCGGGCCTTCTCGATGTCGAAGTCCTCGCCGATGCCCGTGCCGAAGGCCTGGATCATCGCCTGGACCTCTTTGTTGCCGAGGGCCTTGTCGAGGCGCGCGCGCTCGACGTTGAGGATCTTGCCGCGGAGCGCCAGGATCGCCTGCGTGTGCGGGTCGCGACCCTGCACCGCGGAACCGCCGGCCGAGTCACCCTCGACGAGGAAGATCTCGCTGATCGACGGGTCCTTGCTCGTGCAGTCCTTGAGCTTGTCGGGCATCGCGGCCGACTCGAAGACGCTCTTGCGACGCGCGGTCTCCCGTGCCTTTCGAGCCGCCAGGCGCGCGGTCGCCGCATCGATCGCCTTGCGGATGACGTTCTTCGCCTGGCTCGGGTTGCGCTCGAACCAGTCGCCGAGCTGATCGCCGACGACCTTCTGCACGAACGCCTTCGCCTCGGTGTTGCCGAGCTTGGTCTTGGTCTGTCCCTCGAACTGCGGCTCGCCGAGCTTGATCGAGATGACGGCGGTGAGCCCCTCGCGCACGTCGTCGCCCGAGAGGTTGTCGTCCTTCTCCTTGAGCAGGTTGTTCGCGCGCGCGTACTTGTTGACCAGGGTGGTCAGTGCGGCGCGGAAGCCCTCTTCGTGAGTTCCACCCTCGTGCGTGTTGATGGTGTTCGCGTAGGTGAAGACGTTCTCGGTGTACGAGGTGGTCCACTGCATCGCGACCTCGAGCGAAATCTTGCGCTCGGTGTCCTCGGACTCGAACGCGATGATCTCCTCGGTGACGACCTCGGCGTGACGCACCTTGTTGAGGTACTCGACGTAGTCGACGAGTCCGCGCTCGTAGAAGAAGACGTCGCCGGGCTGCTTCTCGATCGTCTGCCCGTTCTCCTCGATCTCGTAGGTCGAGGACGGACGCTCATCGCTCAGCTCGATGCGGAGTCCCTTGTTGAGGAACGCCATCTGCTGGAAGCGCGTGCGCAGGGTGTCGTAGTCGTACTCGGTCGTCTCGGTGAAGATCGATCCATCGGCCCAGAAGGTGATCGCGGTTCCGGTCTCGTCGGTCGCCTCGCCCTTCTCGAGCTGCTGCTGCGGGGCGCCGCCGTCGGCGAAGCTGTGCCGCCAGACGAAGCCCTTCTGCTTGACCTCGACCTCGAAGCGCGTCGACAGCGCGTTCACGACCGAGGAGCCGACGCCGTGCAGACCGCCCGAGACGGCGTAGGCGCCGCCGCCGAATTTGCCACCGGCGTGCAGGATCGTGAGGACGACCTCGACGGTCGACTTGGTCGGGTCGGAGGAGTGCGGATCGACGGGAATGCCGCGGCCGTTGTCGACCACGCGCACGCCACCGTCGGCGAGGAGGGTCACCAGGATCGTGTCGGCGTAGCCGGCCAGCGCCTCATCGACCGAGTTGTCGACGATCTCGTAGACCAGGTGGTGCAGACCGCGCGGACCGGTGGACCCGATGTACATACCGGGGCGCTTGCGCACGGCCTCGAGGCCCTCGAGGATCTGGATCGAGTCGGCCCCGTATTCGGGGAGATCGCCCGCGGGTGCGTTCGATGTTCCTCCGGTCGCACCCGTCGAAGGGTCGGGGGTTCCCCCGGTGGTCGATTCGGACTCGTCGGCGGGGGATTCAGGCGTCATCAGAAGACATTCTCCACATCGATATTGCGAACTCCCAGTCTAGCCGGGTTTTCTCTCGAAATATCGCTCAACGGCCGCGTGTGGGCCTCTGAGAGGTTTTACCCCCTTGCATGGTGCCCTACCCGTAGGTATCGCGCGGGCCCCGCCCTGGAACGACTCTGGGACCCCATTTCCAGGAGGGGACGTCCGGTCCGATGAAGCGCAGGTTCTCGACGCCGGCATCCGGATACCGTCGTCCGATCTCGGTGAGGATGGTCGCCCGCATGTACTGCAGGTTCTTCGCCCACGCGGTGGAATCGCACTTCACCGTCAGCAGCCCGCGCTCCAGCGAGACCGGTTCCGAGTGCTTCGCCGTATCGGCACCGGCGAGATCGGCCCATTGCCGCACCAGGTCCTCCCGGGCGAGGGTGATCTGCCAACCGGAGTCGCGGCTGAGCTTGTCGAGCACGGCGCCGAGGGCACCGGGGTCGCGGCCGGGAGCGAACGGGGCGTTCTCGTCGTCGATCGAGACGCGCTTCTTCTTGCGCCAGTTCTTGGCGCTGGGCTTGAGTCCCCGCAGACGCAGATAGGTCGCCACCGTCTCGGGCGCTTCGGGGGCGGAGGTCTCGGATGCCGGAACGGATGCCGGATTCACGATGTCGTTCATTCGTCGCCCCCCGACCGCTCGTCGCTGATGGTTCCCGCGGTGATCCGCACGACGTGCGCATGCAGCACCTCGGGGATATCCTCCTCCACGGCCGCGGTCACCACCACCTGCTCGTAGCCCGCCGTGAGCGCAGCGAGCCGCTGACGACGGTCGGCATCGAGCTCGGCGAAGACGTCGTCGAGGATCAGCACCGGGTCGCCGGCCGGGGATTCGCTGCGCAGCAGCTCGGCCGAGGCGAGACGCAGCGCGAGCGCGACGGACCAGGATTCGCCGTGCGAGGCGTAGCCCTTCACCGGGAGCGAGCGGACGCGCAGCACCAGATCGTCTCGATGCGGACCCGTCAGCGTGAGACCGCGATCGAGCTCGTTCGAGCGCTTCGACGCGAGCGACGCGCGGAACTGCTCGGCGACGGCCGCCGGCGTCACGGCATCCTCGGACGCGGTGGCGGCATCGTCTTCGTCTTCTTCGGGATCCCCGCCGCGGATCGACAGCGCCCACTCGAGCTGGGGTCTATGATCGGCACCCGCGATCGCGGCGTACGCATCGGCGACCGGTTGCTGCAGGTCGTTGGCCAGGCGCTGGCGCGCGACGATGATCTCGGAGCCGAGCGCGACCAGCTTGTCGTCCCAGACGTCGAGAGTGCTCAGTCCCTCACCCCGGATGCCGCGGGCCCGGGCCGACTTCAGCAGCGCGTTGCGCTGCTTGAGCACACGGTCGTAGTCCGCGAGCACGGCGGCGAGGCGAGGCGTGCGCTGGATGAGCAGCTGGTCGACGAAACGGCGGCGCGACGACGGGTCGCCACGCACGATCTGAAGATCCTCCGGGGCGAAGAGCACGACGTGCGCGTAACGCGGCAGCTCGTTGGTCTTCGACGGGGAGCCGTTGATGCGCGCCTTGTTCGAGCCCTGCCGATTCACCTGGACCTCGGCGAGCACCTTGCGCTCCCCGTGCGAGAGTCGCGCGCGGATGATCGCGAACTCCTGTCCGTCGCGCACCATGGGGGCATCGGACGAGACCCGGTGCGAGCCCAGCGTGGCGAGGAAGACCACGGCTTCGGCGAGATTCGTCTTTCCCTGCCCGTTCCGGCCGACCAGGACGTTCGGTCCGCGGTGCAGAGCGAGTTCGGCGGTCGCGTAATTGCGGAAATCCACCAGACTCAGATGCTCCACGATCACGGAGTCAGCCTACCTTCGGGGTCGGACATCTTCCCCGGCGGAGCCGGACCGGCGACTGCCCGAGCTGTTCGAGCAGTCGCCGGTCGTGGATCACGGCAGCGGGCCGTAGAGCGACGGCGCCGTGCGGGCATCCGTCGCCTGCTCGAACGCGTACGCCAGACCGAGGAGGGTTCCCTCGTCGAAGTCGCGTCCGAGGAACTCGAGGTTCACGCCGCTGCCGGGCAGCGTCTCACCCGCGATCGTCTGCCCCATCGGCACGGTGACCGACGGCATCCCGGTGTTCGGGCTCAGCCGCATGTTGGTTCCCTGGGTCCCGTAGGCGTTCGTGCTCGGGTAGACGATCGCGTCGAGGTCGAGATCCTCCATCATCTGCGTCACGAGCGTCTTGCCGGCCGCGAGCTGCACGGTGTGCGTACCGGTCTCGCCCGCCCAGCCCTGGTAGGTCGCTTCGGTGACCGCATTGCGCGCGACGTAGATCGACCGCCGCGAGGTGACGAAGCTGTTCGTCGCGAGGATGTCGGTCAGAGTGCGCGCCTCGACATCGGGGCCGAGATGCGTGGCGATGTACTCGTCGAGATCGTGGAGGAACTCGTTCGTCGACCCGGAGCCCTCGTTCAGAACGGCGGAGAACCCCGACGGAGGAGTGATCGGCACCACGGTCGCGCCCTGCGCGGTCAGCGCTGCGGTCGCCTCGGAGAAGAGTCGCACGGTGCCGGCGTTGGTTCCCACCATCGACGAGACGTAGCCGATCCGCGCGCCCTGGAGCGCATCCGCGTCGAGGAACGACGTGTACGACTCGGGCACGAGGCCCTCCTGTCGTGCGGTGACGGGATCGGCGTCATCGACTCCCACCACCGCGTCGAGAGCGACGGCGGCATCGATGACGGAACGGGCCATCGGCCCACCGGTGTCCTGCGAGAGGGCCAGCGGGATGATGCCGTCGCGGCTGGCCAGACCCACCGTGGGGCGGACACCCACGAGCTGGTTGTACGACGACGGGACACGGATCGACCCACCCGTGTCGGTGCCGAAGCCGATGCCGGCGAGGTTCGCGGAGATCGCGGCTCCCGTGCCACCGCTGGATCCGCCGGCCGTCCGCGTCGTGTCGTACGGGCTCGCCACGAGTGACGTCGCTCCCGGCTCCTGGAACGAGGAGAACTCCGAGACGAATCCGTAGGCGAACTCGTCGAGGCTGGCCTTCGCGAGGATCACGGCGCCGTCGCTGCGGAGTCCGCGCACCATCGACGCGTCGGTCGCGGTCTGGTTCTCGTTCCAGCAGGCGCATCCACCGGTGGTGACCATGTCGACCGTGTCGTAGTTGTCCTTCAGCGCGATCGGCACGCCCAGCAGCATGCTCGTCATGCCGTCGGATGCACGGATCTGGTCAGCCGCAGCCGCATCGGCGAGGGCCTTCTGGTTCACCGTGATGATCGAGTTGAGCGGACGGCTTCCGCCGGGCACGACCGTGCGGTCGTACGCGGCGATCCGGTCGAGGTACTCCTGAGTGATGCTCTGGGAGGTCGCGACTCCCGCATTCATCGCCGCCTGCATGTCGATCACGGATGCTTCGACGAGCTCGAAGGGACCGTCGTCGTAGATGATCCGCTGCGAGAGATCGGCGAGATCGAGGATCGTGAGCTCGCCGTCGGCATCGGTATCGAGGACGGCCACTCGGGACCAGTCCGGCGACGACGCCGTGAGACCGAGGGATTCGGCGGCGACGGACAGATCCGCGGCCGTCACCATCTCATCACCGGTCACGTCGAGCTCGCTGTAGTACGGCGGGAGGCTGACGGTGGCCGGTGCCGCCGCCGTCGCTGCTCCGCTCGCCATCCCGGCCGCGACGATCGTGGAACCCACGACCGAGACGGCGGCGACGATCCGCAGGGTGGTCTTCTTCACAGTGGTGTCTCTCCTGGTTCTCGGCTTCTCTGCTCGGGTGTCGTGCGCGGTCATCGGGTCCTCCGTCGAACGGCGATGACGGTGCCCGCCGCGATGGCGGCGATGGCTCCCGCACCGAGGATCAGCCAGGGTGCGGCATCCGCGCCCGTGACGGCGAGCGAGCCGTCCGTCGTCGTGCCCGATCCGGAACCGGAACCGGAACCCGAACCCGATCCGGAACCGGTGTCGGTATCGCCGCCGTCGGAGCCACCATCGGAGCCTCCGTCACCGGGCCCCGGCTCCGTGTCCTCATCGGCGGTGATCTCCACCGTCGTCGACGTGCCCGGCGCATCGGAATCGACCGTCGACGATGCGGTGCTCGAGTCGACGATGCGTCCGTTCGCGATGTCGAGCGAGGCGTCGCCCGCCTCGAGTGCGGTGAAGGTGAGTGTGACCAGGGTCTGTGTGCCGGTCAGACCGGGGGAGGTGCCGAGCCGGGTCGCGGCGACCGCGATCTCACTGCCCGAGTCGGTCGCCGATCCGAAGCCGCCGGTCGGGAGGATCTCGCTGTCGGCGACGAACGCGAGCAGGTCGGGGTCGTAGGCGATGTCGAGCTCGTACGCGTAGGCGTCGACCAGACCGGTGAACACCGCGCTGACGGTGATCGTGTCACCGACGGACACCGACGTCGGAGCGGCGGTGAGGGTGGCGGTTTCGTACGAGTCGGGCACGACCACGGCCGAGGCGGGTGATGCCGCACCGAACGCGAGCAGCGTCGCGGCCGTGAATGCGACGCCGGATGCGAGCTCTCGCAACCGGCGGAATCGGGCAGGGGGGATCTCGGGCATGCGGAGCGTCTTTCGTCTGGAGAGACGAGCTCGGCTGCACGGCTACGCGGAGCAGCCGTGCTCAGGGGGTACGGCTGACTCTCGCAGTCGGGTGTTTCGCATTCTGAGCGCTATGGTTTCCGGCGCGTAACGGCCGGATCCGGGGCTCAGCGCAGGCGGCTCAGCGCAGCAGGAGGTTCGGCTGCAGGAGGTACTTGAACGAGTCGAGACCCGCCTGGTCGACCGAGGTCTGGCTCGTGATCAGCACGGGGCTGAGCTTGTTGGCGTTGTCGCTCGAGGTGAACGTGACGCGCACGAACTCGCTCTTCACGGCGCCGAGCGCCTCGATCAGGTACTGCGGGTTGAGGCCGAGCACGACCTCTTCGCCACCGGAGAGGATCGCGTCGACCGACTCGGAGGCGCGAGCGTGCTCGCTGCCCGAGGCATCCATCGTCACGCTGTCGCTCGAGAACGTGAACCGCAGCGGAGCCGCGCGATCGAGAACGAGGGCGACACGACGCACGGCCTCGATGAGGTCGGCGGTGTTGACGACCGCGTAGTGCTCGGTCTGCTCGGGGAACAGGCGGCGCACGGGCGGGAAATTGCCCTTGATCAGCAGCGAGGTCACGGTCTTGTTGCCCGCGGTGAATGCGATGATCTCGCGATCGCCGGCACCCGAGAACGCGATCTGGATGGTTCCGGCGTGGCCGAAGGTCTTCCCGACCTCGACGAGCGTGCGGGCGGGGACGAGTGCGGTCTGATCGGCAGCGGATTCGCCGTCCCACGGCACGTCTCGGAGCGATACGCGGTAGCGGTCGGTCGCGACGAGACTCAGACTCTGGCCCGATACCTCGAGCTGCACACCCGTGAGCACCGGGGTGACATCGTCACGCGAAGCGGCGAAGCCGACCTGGGCGATCGCGGTGCCGAAGTCGTCGGCCGGGACGACACCGGAGGAGCCGGCGACCTCGGGGATCGACGGGTACTCCTCGACGGGCATGGCCGCGAGGGTGAATCGGGCGGATCCGCAGGTGACCGTGATGCCGCCGTCTTCCTCGACCGCGATCTCGATGGGAGCGTTCGGCAGACGGCTGGCGATGTCGGAGAGCAGACGGCCGTGCACGAGGATCGTGCCGGGGGTGTCGACGGTGGCCTCGATCGTGGTGCGGGCGGATGCCTCGTAGTCGAAGGCCGAAAGGGTCAGACCTGAACCGTCCGCCTCGATCAGCACTCCGGCGAGGATCGGCTGCGGGTTGCGCTGCGGCAGCAGCTTGACGACGAACGACACTGCCTCGCTGAAGACATCGCGGTTGACCTGAAACCTCACGGGTGCTCCCTTGTCGTCGATCTAGGACGGTGTCGTCGGTACTGCTGCGAGGTGGGCCCACCGCAGGGCTTCCCATGCTAGCCCCAGAGACCTTCGGATCCCTACGCCGACGGGAATCTGTCGTTCGGGGTGGTTCTCCCCACCGTCTGGTGATCGGATCGCGCCTTAACCGGGTTAACTCCTTAACGGTGTTAACAGCTGTGGATACTGTGGATAACTCGGTGGATAGTAGTCGCGAGTAGGGAACTACACGCTTGTCAGTTGTGGAATCCCTGAGGAAACCGCGGGTTCGAGGCATCCGACCGTCCGGTCCGTCCCCCGAAGTTATCCACAGGTTTGGGTCTTCGGACCTCATTCATCCCGATGTGATTCACAACCATCCACAAGTTATCCACATGTGCATAGAGGCATTTATCGGATGCCGCGGATCGTCGTCAAGTCGGAAAAAGGGGGACACGACCCGCGAACGGATGCCGTGTCCCCCTTCTCGAGGCGCTTACTGCGGTGCGAGCGGTCAGCGTCGACCGAGCTGCGTGGTGATCTCGGTCACCTGGTTGTAGATGGAGCGTCGCTCCTTCATGAGGTCGCTGATCTTCTTGTAGGCGTACATCACCGTGGTGTGGTCGCGGTTGCCGAACAGCTGACCGATCTTCGGCAGCGAGAGACTCGTGCGCTCCCGGCAGAGGTACATGGCGATCTGACGCGCAGTCGCGATCTGCTGCGAGCGGCTCGATCCGTACAGGTCGTCGACCGTGAGCTTGAAGTACTGAGCGGTCGCGGTGATGATGTCGGTTGGCGAGATGATGTTGTCCTCCGCCGTGTCGACGATGTCTCGCAGCACCGTCTGGGCGAGGGAGATGTCGAGCGCCGAGCGGTTCAGGCTCGCGAAGGCCGAGACGCGGATGAGTGCGCCCTCGAGTTCGCGGATGTTCGACGACACCACGGTCGCGATGTACTCGAGCACCTCGTCGGGGATGTGGAGGGCCTCGCTCTGAGCCTTCTTGCGCAGGATGGCGATACGGGTCTCGAGGTCGGGCGCCTGCACGTCGGTGATCAGACCCCACTCGAAGCGGCTGCGCATGCGGTCCTCGAAACCGGTGAGGTGCTTCGGTGCGACGTCGCTCGTGATCACGACCTGCTTGTTGTGGTCGTGAAGGGTGTTGAAGGTGTGGAAGAACGCTTCCTGCGTCTCGGCGCGACCCTGCAGGAACTGGATGTCGTCGATGAGCAGGATATCGACCTCGCGGTAGCGCGCCTGGAACGCGGCGCCGCGGTTGTTCGCGATCGAGTTGATGAAGTCGTTCGTGAACTCCTCGCTCGAGACGTAGCGCACCTTGACCCCCGCATAGAGGGATTGTGCGTAGTCGCCGATCGCGTGGAGGAGGTGGGTCTTGCCCAGCCCCGAGTCGCCGTAGATGAAGAGCGGGTTGTACGCCTTGGCCGGCGCCTCGGCCACGGCGACCGCCGCCGCGTGCGCGAAACGGTTGGACTGACCGATGACGAAGTTGTCGAACGTGTACTTGGGGTTGAGGCGCGACTCGTGGCGCAGCGGGGTGGGCTGCTCCATCGGCGACTCGACCCGAACGTTCTCCTGTCGCCCGAAGTCGGCGACGGCGATGGGGGCGGTGGGCTGCTCGGCGAGCTCGTGGTTGACCACGACGCGGAAAGAGGTGACCTCTTCACCGATATGGGTGAGGGCCTCCATGATCGGCAGCCGCAGACGCTTGTTGATCTGTGCGGCGGTGAGGTCGTTGGGCACCTCGAGATAGAGGGTGGCCGACATGACCCCTGCCGGGACGGCGAGACTCAGGAAGCCCTGCAGCTGCGGCGTGACCCGATCGTCATCGACCAGCAACTCCTGCACCGTGGTCCAGATCGGGACGTCGGGCTGGGCAGGTGAGGACATGACGCTCCGGGCGGGGATCGGTGAGGGGCTGCGAGACGCGGGTCGCCCCTGTGGATAACTACGGATGCCAACGGTAGTCATCGCAGCCGGGAACGGCAACCTGCCCTGGAAAATCAACGCGCGTGTTGTGTCACGCCCGGCGTTCGAGGTTGTGGATAATGGCTGTGCGGTACTCACCGATCCACCGCGGCGAAGCGCGCAGATTTGCTCTGTGCGCCGCCGCGACGTACCCTTAGTCGGTTGACTTATGCCTTTTCGGCAGTTCCCAAAATTGTCTCCGGTCGCAGTGAATCCGGTGGCAGCATTCCCGGAGTGATCTTATGAGCAAGCGCACCTTCCAGCCCAACAACCGTCGTCGCGCCAAGAAGCACGGCTTCCGCGCCCGTATGCGTACCCGTGCGGGTCGTGGCATCCTCGCCGCGCGTCGTGCGAAGGGCCGCACCGAGCTCTCCGCGTAATCCGCTGTGCTCGCCCGCGCCTATCGGCTGACCCGCGGGAGCGACTACCGGTTGGTCGTTCGTCGCGGTTCACGCTGTGGCGGGGCGCGCGTCATCACCTCGATGATGACGACGGATGAGAGCAGGGCCGCGCGTTTCGGCTTCATCATCAGCAAGCAGGTCGGCGGGGCGGTGGTTCGAAACACCGTGCGGCGTCGACTCAAAGCTGTGTGCGCCGAAGCGCTGTCTCGCGTACCCCAGGGCACGGATGTCGTCATCCGTGCCCTTCCTTCGTCCGCGACCGCGACCTACGCCGAGCTCCAGGCCGATGTCGAGCGCTGCTTCTCCCGACTCGCACCGACGGACGCGCGATGACCGCGCTGCCGGCATCCTCCATCGGGACGGGACACCTGCACACGGGTGATCTGATGCGCAGCATCCCGTTGATCCCGCGCAATCTCGTGCTCGGGTTCCTCACCGGGTACCGCAGGGTGATCTCCCCGATGTACGGAGATGTCTGCGCGTACTACCCGTCCTGTTCGGCTTACGCTGTAGGTGCGGTGCAACAGCACGGTGCCGTGCGGGGAACACTGCTCTCGGCATGGCGCATCCTCCGTTGCAATCCCTGGACCCGCGGGGGCGTCGACGACGTGAAACCGCACGAACACTTCCGCCACGACCTGACCGCCCATGGTTTCGTCGTTCCCGCTCGAAAGGACTGACCGGTGGGTCTCGACCTTCTGTTCGCCAGCGTCTCACCGTCGCCGGCCCCCTCCTCCGGAGGTTTCGATCTGATCGGAACCATCCTCTGGCCGCTCAAGTGGCTGGTCGAGCTGGTGCTCGTCGCCTGGCACTGGCTGTTGACCGCCGTCGGCCTGCCGGCAGCGTCGGGCATCACCTGGGTCCTGTCGATCGTCGGTCTCGTCATCGTGGTGCGTGCTGCTCTGATCCCGCTCTTCGTGAAGCAGATCAAGAGCCAGCGAAAGATGATGGAAATCGCTCCTGAACTGCGGAAAGTCCAGGAGAAGTACAAGGGCAAGCGCGACCAGCTCAGCCGTGAGGCCATGAGTCGCGAGACGATGGCCCTGTACAAGAAGCACGGCACGACGCCGATGTCGAGCTGTCTCCCGCTCCTCGTGCAGATGCCGGTCTTCTTCTCGCTCTTCAGCGTGCTCAGCGATGTCACCAAGCACCACGCGGCCGGCATCGGCGGTGTGGGCCTGCTCAACGCCGAGCTCACCGAGCAGTTCTACGACGCGAAGCTCTTCGGTGTCGCCTCGCTGCACGAGACGCTGGGCAACGCGGTCGACGCCGGTAACACCACGGCGATCATCATCCTGGTCACGCTCGTGGTGCTCATGATCGGTTCGCAGTTCTTCACCCAGCTGCAGATCATCTCGAAGAACCTGTCGCCCGAGGCCAAGACCGGCCAGGCGTACCAGATGCAGAAGATCATGCTCTACGTTCTGCCGCTGGGCTTCATCTTCTCGGGCATCTTCTTCCCGCTCGGCGTCGTCGTGTACTGGTTCATCTCGAACCTGTGGACGATGGGGCAGCAGTTCCTCGTCATCCGCGAGATGCCGACGCCCGGCTCCGAAGCAGCCAAGGCCCGCGAGGAGCGCCTCGCTCGCAAGGGCAAGGCGATCGACTCCTCGGGCAAGGTCGTTCCGATGGCCGCGTACGAGGCCGAGCAGAAGCGTCTGTTCGACGAGGCGGAGAAGGCCAAGGCCGAAGCCCCGAAGCGTCAGCAGCCGGTGGGCAAGAAGCGCGCGAAGAAGAAGGGCTCCTGATGAGCGAGAGCGTGACCGAGAACGTCGAGCCAACGGTGGCCGAGCTCGAGAACGAGGGCGACATCGCCGCGGATTACCTCGAGGAGCTGCTCGACATCGCCGACATCGACGGCGATCTGAATCTCGATGTTCGTCAGGGACGTGCGTACGTCTCGGTCGAGGCGGAGGGCGACGGGCTCAGCCTCCTGTCGGCTCCCGACACGGTTCAGGCATTGCAGGAGCTCACGCGCCTCGCCGTGCAGAGCAAGACCGGATCGTTCTCCCGCCTGATCCTCGACATCGGCGGTTCGCGCGACACGCGTCGTCGTCAGCTCGAGACGCTGGTGGATGCCGCTGCAGCGAAGCTCGACGAGGGTGCGTCTCAGGCGTCGCTGCCCTCGATGTCCAGCTACGAGCGGAAGCTCGTACACGACATCGCGGCGGAACGTGGACTCGTCTCCGAGTCGTACGGCGAGGGCGCGGACCGTCACACGGTTCTGCGCCGTCGCTGACATCGAACGATCGATGTCGGATGTACTCGGCATGAGTGGGCTCGAGGCGGAACCGGCCGTTGCGGCCACGCTCTTCGGTGATCGGATCGACACCGCACGTGCCTTCACCGACGCCCTCGCCCGTGAGGGAGAACAGCGTGGTCTGATCGGCCCGTTGGAACTGCCGCGACTGTGGACGCGTCACATTCTGAACAGCGCGATCGCCGCACCTCTCTTCCACGGCCGTGTCGCCGACATCGGCTCTGGAGCGGGACTTCCGGGTCTGGTGCTGGCGATCGCCCGACCGGATGTGCACTGGACCCTCATCGAGCCCATGGAACGACGCGTGACGTGGTTGACCGAGCAGGTCGACGAGCTCGGCCTCGAGAACGTGGACATCCTGCGCGCTCGTGCCGAGGATGTGGGTCGACCCGGCGCCTTCGACGTGGTCACCGCGCGTGCCGTCAGCGCTCTGCGCACACTGCTCCCTCTCACTGCCCCGCTCGTGCGCGATGGGGGAGAGGTGACTCTCCTCAAGGGGATGAACGCGGCGAACGAGATCGACGCCGCGCAGAAGCAGATCAAGAAGTACAAGCTCAGCGACGTGCGAGTGGAGGTGCTCGGTGAGGGCGTTCTCCCGGAGATCACCCGCGTGATCCGGGCCTTCGTACGCGCCTGAGCGCGGATGTTTCACGTGAAACATCGCATCGCCGAGGGAGGGGTCACGCCTGAGGTCGACGATGTTTCACGTGAAACGTCGCGCGGATTCGCTTTAGATCAGAGTGTTCGCGGTCGGGAGGGTATCGACATGGGCTGGACGTTGCGCACGAGCACATCGACCGATGCGGCGTGGATGGCCGAGCTGCGCGCCGTGGTGATGCGTCCGGATCTCGAGCGACTCGACAGGTACGACCCGACCTGGGTGCGTGAACGCTTCCTGAGGGCTTTCGTGCCGGAGAACACCTGGGTCATCGTCCTCGATGGGCGCGACGTGGGATCCGTTGCCGTTCGCGACGAGCCGGATGCCGTATGGATCGAGCACTTCTATCTGGACCCGAACGTGCAGGGCAAGGGTGTGTGGGGACTGCGGTGCTCACTCACGTTCTCGAGAAGCATGACACCGGGCTCCCTTTGCGCCTCAACGTGCTGCAGGGGAGTGCCGCTCGGCGTCTCTATGAGCGTCATGGGTTCAGGCTCGAGAGCGAGGATGCCGTGGACGTCTTCATGGTTCGTGGGGGAGTGGAGTCCTCGTAGTTCTGCTGTTTCACGTGAAACGTCGGTGACTGCTTTCGTGCGTTTCTTGTGGGTGTGGAGGCGGCGTACTCCCTTCGTTCGCAGAGCGGGGACCCTCCCGCTTCGCGGGCCCCTCCCGATGCTCACTCCCGGGAGTACGCCACCTCCACACGGTGGCTTGTAGGCCTGTGCGAGCAGGGAGGAGCGGGCGCTGACGGCCTCTGGACATCTGTGTTTCACGTGAAACATCGTTCTCGATGAAGATCGTCGTCTCCACTGCGAAGACGTTGGGAGTGGCAGGGTTGGTCGGTTGGGTTGCGGCTCTTAGGTACTTCCCGCTCGTTGAGGAGAGCTTGAGGCGTTGCTGCTTCGCGAGCTCGTGCCGATGCTCAGGCGAGCGAGCGGCACCAACCTCACGCAATCTGGTGCAGCAGCGCGCGGAGGGCGAGTGCGTTGAGGGCTGCTGGTGTCGGATGGCTTTGTTTCACGTGAAACATCTGGTTAGAAAGCCCGATCAGAGGGTTTGAGGCAGCTGGTGCGCAGTGGTGGTGTTCCCTTCGCTTGTGACTTCGTTCGCTTCTTCTTGTTTCATGTGGCCCACTCGCGCAGTGATGGCGGGGGTCGCTGGGCCGCGGGTCGCGCGACGATAGGTCCTGGAGCACCCAGTCACCTCTGCGGTCCACGTCACCTGTCGTTGCGCGTTGCGCCGTTCCCGGGGCTCTGAGGGCGATGTTCCACGTGAAACATGTGGTGCTGCGGCCGGGATAGCGACGAACAAATTGAGGGAGTGTGGGGAGGTGTGGGGACTGGTGGCACTCGTTTCGGCCCTTCGCCTTGCTTCCCTTCGCCTTGCGCCGCGCCACTTCGCGCCTTCCGCCCCACCCCTCGTAGGAGAGCTCGGTGAACCGGAACGAAACGCGGCAAGCCGGCATGAAACGAGGCATGGGGATGCGAAGCGAGGCAAGCGGGATGACGCGAAGCGGGATCGCTCAAAGCAAGACGCAGCGAGGCGAAGCGGGACGAGGGGGACGCCGGGGGGACGCGGGGGACGCGGGGAAGGGCACGGCGGGAGGCGGCGGGGCGGCGGTACGGCACGGGCGGACGGGGCGGGGCGGGCGCCGCGTTGCGGGCTACCGCTGCCGTCTGGGGGAGTGCCCCACTTCCTTTCGGCGGAAGCAATCGGTGATGATCAAAGGCTCGAAGCGCCGCAGCTTGGGCCCATCTGAACTTGTTTCACGTGAAACATACGATTCCTCATCGCCGAGACGGCGGCCGGGGACTGGCGAGGAGTGCGGAGAACGTGGCGAGGAGTGCGGAGCACGTAGCGAGAGAAGCGGGGAGCGTGGCGAGGGGAGGGGGGAAAGGGGAGAGTGGGGAACGGGGGATGGAGAGTGACGAGAGAGGTACTGCGCGGGGGCGCGTAGCTGACTGTTCCTCGCTGGCGGTCCTTCGTCTCGCTTCGCTCGCTCAGGGACCGTGGGTATCTCTCAGCCCGGGCCCGCTAGACACTCATCCCCCTGTGTTTCACGTGAAACGTGTATTCAGCCGCGGCGGCTAACACTGCACCTGTGCGACTCCGAATAGTCAGGAACCAGCGGAGTCGTCCTCTAGTGAGTATCCACCTACGGCCACAGGAGGGCAGCCGGGCCGTACGGCCAAGGTCCGGCACGCGCCTGGCAGAAGTCACGTCGATGGCAGCCGGCTCCGGTTGCGAGGTCGCGTGACCATACAGACGCAGGCCCGGCACATCGCGCAGGCTGCAACGCGGAGACCAGACCTATGCCTGTCGACGCATCCCCCTTGGAGCCGACATGTTTCACGTGAAACGCTGAGAAGGATAGGACGCCAACCACCCTTGGTTGAGGCAAAGGAGCCGTGTGGAGGTGAAGTACTCCCGGGAGTGAGCATCGGGAGGGGCCCGCGAAGCAGGAGGATCCCCGTTCTGCGAACGAAGGGAGCGCTTCACCTCCACACCCCAGGGACTACTGCACCCCCACACCCCGAAGAGCGCCCGGGAAACCCGAGATACAGCCCTCGACAGCCCTAGGAACCCCATCCTCGGCGTTCCGACGTCGGTCCAAGCGATTAGAGTGGAACGCGGCCCCGAAAGGAGTGGATGTTTCACGTGAAACAGTCCGAAAAGGCATCCCCGAGTGAATCATTCGGGATGGATACACCGCTCGCGCGGGAGCTCGCCGACCTGTCAGCTCGACGTCGTGCTCTGGAGTCCACGAAGGTGGAGTTCTCCGGAGAGACGCGGGTGATGACGGTCTCCAACCAGAAGGGTGGGGTCGGTAAGACCACGACCGCGGTGAACGTGGCTTCGGCCCTCGCCGGACTGGGGGCGAAGGTCCTCGTGATCGACCTCGATCCGCAGGGAAACGCGTCGACGGCGCTCGGAGTTCCACACAATGCGGAGACCGCGAGCATCTACGACGTCCTGATCGAGGGCACGCCCCTCGCTGAGATCGTCCAGCAGAGCCCCGAAGATGAGAACCTCTTCTGCGCGCCGAGCACGATTCACCTCGCCGGCGCCGAGATCGAGCTCGTGGCGCAGGTTGCGCGCGAGCATCGACTGCGCACAGCACTCGACGAGTACCTCAAGAGCACGCCGATGGACTTCGTGATCATCGACTGCCCGCCGTCGCTCGGTCTCCTCACGATCAACGCGTTCACCGCGGCATCCGAGGTCTTCATTCCCATTCAGTGCGAGTACTACGCGCTGGAGGGTCTGAGCCAACTGCTCGGCAGCATCCAGATGATCCAGAAGCACCTGAACCCGGGTCTCCACCTCTCGACGATCCTGTTGACGATGTACGACGGGCGTACCCGCCTGGCGCAGCAGGTGGCTGAAGAGGTGCGCGGTCATTTCCCCGAGCAGGTGCTCGAGACGATGATCCCGCGGTCGGTGCGCGTGTCGGAAGCCCCGAGTTTCGGCCAGACGGTGATCGCCTACGACGGTCAGTCCGCCGGCGCGATCGCGTACCGTGAGGCCGCTGTCGAAATCGCGTCGCGTGCGGCGCAGAGCAAGGAGAAATGATGGCGAAGCGCACTGGTCTGGGCCGCGGAATCGGCGCACTCATCCCCACGGCCGATCAGACGGAGCGTCCGGTCGACGTGTTCTTCCCCGGCTCGAGCATCCGTCCGTCGGAGTCGACGACCACGACCGAGGCACCGGCTGAGGGCGCGGATGCTGCGGACCTCACCGTCGTGCCGGGAATCCACCTCGTGCAGGTCGACCCGAACAAGATCGTCGCCAACCCGCGCCAGCCGCGCACCCACTTCGACGCCGATGATCTCGCCGAGCTGGTGCACAGCGTGCGGGAGTTCGGCGTGCTGCAGCCCGTCGTCGTGCGCACCAACTCCGAGGGCGACTACGAGCTGATCATGGGGGAGCGGCGCACGCGCGCCGCTCGGGAGGCCGGCCTCACCGCCATCCCCGCGATCGTGCGCGAGACCGCCGATGAGGATCTCCTGCGCGACGCGCTGCTCGAGAACCTCCACCGTTCCGAGCTCAACCCTCTGGAAGAGGCATCCGCCTACCAGCAGCTGCTCGAGGACTTCGGCATCACGCAGGAGGAACTCGCGACGCGCATCGGTCGTTCCCGTCCTCAGATCAGCAACACGATCCGTCTGCTCAAGTTGCCGGTGCCCGTGCAGCAGCGTGTCGCGGCGGGCGTGCTGACCGCGGGCCACGCTCGCGCGATCCTCAGCCTCGAGACGCCCGAATCGATGCAGCGCCTCGCCGACAAGGTCGTGAACGAAGACCTCTCGGTGCGCGCGACCGAGGAGGCCGCGAAGACGCAGTGGAGCAGTGGCACCAAGACGACGAAGGCGACGCCGGGAGCGCGCCGCGCCTACCTCGACGAGGTCGCCGGCAAGCTCGGGGATCGCCTCAACACGCGGGTGAAGATCTCCCTCGGCTCGCGCAAAGGCCAGGTCACGATCGATTTCGCCTCGATCCAGGATCTCAACCGCATCCTCAGTGAACTCGGCGAGGAGAGCTACGGCAACTGAGCCGGATCCACCGCAGAGAACCGCGTCCGACCCCCTGAATCTCGGGGAGTCGGGCGCTTTTCTCGTTGACGGCCCTCGATGTCAAGCACCCCCGCGAGATTCTCCGGAGTTCTAGACTCGCTGAGGACGACCCATGGGAGGGCAACATGTCAGCGACAGCATCCGGATCCGGCATCAAGGGGAAGGTGATCGCGATCAGCATCGCCGCGGCCCTCGGTGGATTCCTCTTCGGATTCGACACAGCGGTCATCAACGGCGCGGTGGATGCTCTCGCCGGCAACCAGTCGGGCTTCGACCTCGGCGCCGGCCTCAAGGGCTTCGCCGTTTCGTCGGCCCTCATCGGTTGTGCGGTCGGCGCGTGGTTCGCCGGTCCGCTGGCGAACCGGTACGGACGCATCCCCATCATGGTCGCGGCTGCGGTCCTCTTCCTGGTGTCGTCGATCGGTTCCGGTCTGGCCTTCAGCGTCATCGACCTGATCATCTGGCGCATCGTCGGTGGCCTGGGTGTCGGCGCGGCATCCGTCATCGCGCCGGCGTACATCGCCGAGGTCTCGCCCGCCAGCATGCGCGGTCGACTCGGCTCGCTGCAGCAGCTCGCGATCGTGAGCGGTATCTTCGTCGCCCTGTTGTCGGACGCCCTGCTCGCCGAGGTCGCCGGCGGGGCTGCCGAGTCGCTCTGGGGCCTGTACGCCTGGCGATGGATGTTCATCGCGGAAGCGATCCCGGCGATCGTCTACGGCATCATGGCGCTGAAACTCCCCGAATCCCCGCGCTATCTCGTGCGCAAGGGCGACATCGAGAAGGCATCCGAGGTGCTCACGACCGTCACGGGGACGGTCGACGTGAAGGCCAAGATCTCCGAGATCACCGGCACGATCGACACGGAGAAGAAGGAATCCCTGCGCGACCTGCGCGGCAACCGCTTCGGCCTCAAGCCGATCGTCTGGGTCGGCATCCTGCTGTCGGTCTTCCAGCAGTTCGTCGGCATCAACGTCATCTTCTACTACTCGACGACGCTGTGGCAGTCGGTCGGCTTCGGTGAATCCGAGGCGCTGCTGATCACGGTGATCACCTCCGTGACGAACATCGTGGTGACAATCGTCGCGATCCTGCTCGTGGACAAGGTCGGCCGGCGCATCATGCTGCTCGTCGGATCGGTGGGCATGACGATCTCTCTCGGCCTCATGGCTCTCGCGTTCTCGTTCGGCACCCTCGATTCCGCCGGTGCCGTCACGCTGCCCGAACCCTGGTCGACCGTGGCGCTGATCTGCGCCAACGCGTTCGTCGTGTTCTTCGGGGCCACCTGGGGTCCGCTCGTATGGGTGCTGCTGGGCGAGATGTTCCCGAACTCGATCCGCGCGGGCGCCCTTGCGGTCGCGGCGGCGGCGCAGTGGGCGGCGAACTTCTTCATCTCGACGACGTTCCCCGCGTTCGCCAACATCGGCCTGCCGTTCGCCTACGGTTTCTATGCGTTCTTCGCACTGCTGTCGTTCTTCTTCGTGTACTTCAAGGTCGCCGAGACCAAGGGCAAGGAGCTCGAGGACATGAGCGAGGATGTGAAGGTCGAGCGCCGACCCCGTCGCGCACACGCGTAGGCTGGAAGGCATGAGCGAGTCCGTCCCCCGTCGCGCCAGCCTGGAAGTACTGCGTGCCGAGGCATCCGACGAACTCGCCGTGATCGTGCAGGAGCGGTTGCTGGGCGGGGAGGATCCGTGGGAGTTCATGGAGGACCTCCCCAGCATCGATGAGCTCGTCGTCTACCTGCTGCGCGCCGACAACATCAGCGCGAACGACGGCGTGCGGCCGAACGAAGCCCGGCACTACCGGGTGCTGCGGCAGATCGCGCTCGAGTACCCGGAGCTGACGCCGGCCGTGTGGGGCCTGCTCGACGACAAGCAGCGCTACCGCCGGTGGGACCCGACGGTCGCGGACGCCTCCTGACGATGCCACGGATGCTCGTCGCCTACGACCCGTCGTGGCCCGAGCAGTTCGCAGCTGCCGCCGCTCAGCTGCGTTCGCACGGCGACCCGGACTGGGTCATCGAGCACATCGGCTCGACCGCGATCCCCGGCATGCGCGCGAAGCCCATCATCGACCTCGCGGTGCGGGTCGCGGATGCCGCGGACTTCGAGCGGCATCGGAGTGCGCTCGAGAGGTCGGGCTGGCGGCGGGGGAGCGCGGTGCGCAGTCACCCGGTGATGCTCCGTGAGAGGGACGGCGTGCGTACGCATATCGCGCACTTCTTCACCGCGGCGGACTGGGATGCCGTGGACCAGAGGATCCTGCGGGACTGGCTGCTCGAGAACCCCGCGGATGCCGATCGCTACCGGCACGCGAAGTGCGATGCCGTGGCCGCCGCTGCCCGAGGTACCTCGAGCTACAGCGCCGCGAAGACCCCGGTGATCCAGGAGATCGTGGATCGCGCGCGCACAGCCCGTGGATTGCCGCGGGTCGAGGTGTCGGACAAGTAGCCGCGGGGTGGGGCCTTGGACAAGCCCAGGGACCCAGCTTCTGTCGGGAGGGGCCCGCGAAGCGGGAGGGTCCCCGTTCTGCGAGAGAGGGGAACATCCCGGAGCCCGTCACCGAAAGCATCCGTAGAACAGAAAAGGCCGCCGCCTCCCGAAGGAGACGACGGCCCGAAACTTCTCAGACTCAGCCGATGAAGGCCGCGAGGTCCTTCTCGAGGGCCGGCTTCGGCTTCGCGCCGATGATGGTCGTCTTGACCTCACCGCCCTGGAACACCTTCATCGCCGGGATCGACGTGATCTGGTACTTCATCGCCAGCTCGGGGTTCTCGTCGACGTTGAGCTTGAGGATGGTGATCTTGTCGGGGTTGTCGGCCTGGATCTGGTCCAGGACCGGGGCGACCATACGACACGGTCCGCACCATTCGGCCCAGAAGTCCACGAGAATGGGACCTTCGGCCTGCAGTACGTCCTGCTCCCAGGTCGCCTGGCTCGTAGCCTGTGCACTCATCAGAGTTTCTCCTTGTTCGAGGTTCGTCGGATACAACAGCCGACCGGGGGAAAGTGTTCCCGTAGGTCAGGCGGTGATGATCTCGGCCGCTTCGGCGGCCGGGAACTCGACGGAGGCGTCTTCGAGGTCGGCGAGGAAGTGCTCGGCGTCGAGGGCGGCGACCGTTCCGGAACCGGCAGCGGTGATGGCCTGACGGTAGGTGGGGTCGATCACGTCGCCGGCGGCGAAGACACCGGGAACCGAGGTGACCGAGGAGCGGCCGTCGACCCAGATCGTGCCCTCGGCGGTGAGCTTCAGCTTGTCGTGCACGAGGTGCGTGCGCGGGTCGTTGCCGATGGCGACGAAGAGACCGTCGAGGGGCAGGTCGCGCAGCGTGCCGTCTTCGGTGGAGCGCAGCTGCACGCCTTCGACCGAGTCCTTGCCGAGGATCTCGGCGACTTCGCTGTTCCAGATGAACTCGATCTTCTCGTTCGCGAAGGCGCGCTCCTGCATGATCTTCGACGCGCGGAGGGTGTCCTTGCGGTGGATCACGTAGACCTTGTCGGCGAAGCGGGTGAGGAACGTGGCCTCCTCCATCGCGGAGTCGCCGCCGCCGACGACCGCGATCGTCTTCTCGCGGAAGAAGAAGCCGTCGCAGGTGGCGCACCACGAGACGCCGTAGCCGGAGAGGCGCTCTTCGCCCTCGATGCCGAGCTTGCGGTACGCCGAGCCCGTCGCGTAGATGAGGGTCTGGGTCTCGTGCACCGTGCCGCTGCCGAGGGTGACCTTCTTGACCGGTCCGTCGAGCTCGAGCGACGCGACGTCGTCGTAGACGACCTCGGTGCCGAACTTCTCGGCCTGCTCCTGGAACTTGGCCATGAGCTCGGGGCCCTGGATGCCATCGGGGAAGCCGGGGTAGTTCTCGACCTCTGTGGTGTTCATCAGCTCACCGCCGACCTCGACCGAGCTCGCGATGAGCAGCGGCTCGAGGTTCGCGCGCGCCGCGTAGATGGCGGCGGTGAAACCGGCGGGGCCGGAGCCGATGATGACGACCTGACGCATGAAATGCTCCCTGTGAGAACTGCAATGCCATCGAATGATGTCCGACAGCTTCAACCCATGGTAACCGCGCGGCATTCCCGCGACGGGAGACGCTCAGCGACCGGGCAGGAAGCGACGGGCGAGGGCTCCGGCGGCCTTCAGTTCGGGAGCGCGGAGCAGGGCGAGGATGCCGAGGTAGACGACCACGACGACGAGTCCGACGATCGCGGTACCGAGGGCGCCCTGGAACTTGTCGGCCATCGTCCAGCCGTCGACGCCGCCCAGCAGCACGAAGGCGCCCCATCCGGCGAAGCCCGCGGGGATGCCGGCGAGGGCGAAGCGGCCGATCGCGGCCATCCAGGAGCGGATCTGCAGGCCGCCGATCTTGCGGTGCAGCAGCCAGGTGGCGACGATCGTCTGCACGATGCTCGCGATCGATTGGCCGAGGGCCACGGCGGCGGCGAGCGAGGTGAGCGGGATGATGCCCGCCTCACGCAGGCCGAGAGCCCCGAGGGCCGTGCCGACGATGAGCACGCACTGGAAGATCGTGAACCAGAACGGCGTGCGCGTGTCGTCGTAGGCGTAGAAGGTGCGCTGCACGATGAACAGGATCGTGAGCGGGATGAGGCCGAACAGGTAGGCGATCAGCACGAGGGCGGCCGCCTGGGCGTCGTCGGCGTTGTCGGTGAAGACGCGGGAGGCGGGGATCGCGGCCGCGGCGACGGCGGCGGTGGCGGCGACGATGAAGAACAGCAGGGTGCGGATGCTCTGCGCGATGTCCGCGCGCACCTCGTCGTCTCGTCCGGCTGCCGCGTGCGCGCTGATCTGCGTGAAGTACGGGGTGCCGATCGAGAGCACGATCACCGAGTAGGGGAGCATGAAGATGAGCCAGGCGTTGGCGGTCACGGTGGCCGAGGCCCCGAGGCCCGACACCTCGCTCACGAGGTAGCCCTGGTACATGCCGGCCGCGAGGCTCGCGAACGCCATGAGGAACGTCCATCCGGCGAGCCGACCGACGTTGCCGAGACCCACACCGCGCCAGCGGAAGTCGGGCTTGAGGGCGAGTCCCGTGCGGCGCCAGAACACGAGCAGCACGAGGGCCTGCAGCGCGATGCCGAGCGTGGCGGTGCCGCCGAGCACGGTGATCATCTCGGGCGTCCAGTCGGCGGCCCGGGTGGAGACCGGGCCGAAGAGGGCGCCGAGCGCGAGGAAGCCGGCGATCGAGACGATGTTGTTGACGACGGGGGCCCACGTGAAGGGACCGAAGATCTTGCGCGCGTTGAGCGCCTCGCCCAGCATCGCGTACAGACCGTAGAGCAGGATCTGCGGCAGGCACCAGTAGGCGAGGGCGGTGGCCAGCGCCAGCGCATCATCGCTCGCCTTGCCGGCCACGAGGTGCACGAGCCAGGGCGCGGCCGCGGTGGCGATCGCGGTCACGACCACGAGCACGACCGTGCCCAGGGTGAAGAGCTTCGAGATGAAGGCGTTGCCGCCGTCGGCATCCGCGGTGGCCTTCACGATCTGAGGGACGATCACCGCGGTGAGGATGCCGACCGAGATCAGGGAGAAGACGCTGTTCGGCAGCTGGTTCGCGTAGGTGAAGGCGTCCGCCGCCTCGGAGGCGACCGATCCGAGTACCCCGACGAGCACGATGCTGCGGAGCAGCCCCGTGATGCGGGAGACGAGGGTGCCGGCGCCGATGATCGCGCTCGCGCGCCCGAGACTGCTCACGTGGTTTCTTTCTCTCCGGCGTCGATGTCCTCGTCGGTCTGGGCCGGAGCATCGATCGCGGCATCCGTCTCGCCACCCGCGACCGACGACTCCCGACGTCGACGGAGCACCGTGCGGATCACACCGCCGACGATCAGCAGCACGGCGAGACCGCCGAAGATGACGAGACCGATCGTCTCCCACTCGGCGCGCACCGCGACGCGCACCGTCTGCGGGCCGTCGATCAGTGCCCCCGTGGGGCTGTAGAGGTTCAGGCGCAGATCGAGCTCGCCGCTGCCGACGCGCGCAGAGACGGGAACCTTGACTCGGGCGCTGGAGTTCGCCTGCACGACGACCTCGTTGCTGCCCTGCACCTCGAGGCGGGGGTCGGTGGGCGCGACCGTCAGGCGCAGATTGACCGGCCACGGCAGGTCGTTGCGCACGCTGAACGGGAGGTCGGCGTTGGCGCTGAGCAGCTGGATCGTGCTCGACGGGGGGATGCTGACGGCGTGGAGCGTGTCGTTCGTCGCCGCACGGTGCACGGCGACGTTGGTGCTGAACTTCGTCTCGGGCACGCCGACCGCGATCTCGCGCAGCACGCGGATGCGCTCCCGACCGAGCAGCACCTGGGGGTCGTCGAGGATCGTCGCGAAGGTGGCGAGCGTGCCCTCGTCGACCAGCATGTTCTGGAGAGCGCTGACGCGGAGGTCGTCGACGGCACCGGTGAGGGCGACGCCCGCGGCAGGAGCCGAGCGCACCGACGACAGGTCGAATCCGGGGGAGTCGACCGCGGCGATCGCCTCACGAAGCGCTGCGGCGTCTCGGGTCTCGTCGCGGTCGAGGCCGACCAGGAGCGGGCCCTGCGGCGCCGCCTGCCCGGCGAAGTAGAGCTGTGCACTCGCTGCGGCGAGCCAGCGCTGCCGGGCGCCCGAAGCCGATTCGCCCGCGGCACCGGAGATCGCGGCGGAGATCGCCTCGTCGACGACGAGCAGGTCGTGCCCGTCGGTCGTCGCGTGCGCGGTGTCGACGGCATCCGTCGCGGACGACGAGACGATCGTCGTGACCTCGCCGCCGAAGTAGGAGGTGAACCTCGCGAGGTCTTCGGAGCGGGCGCCCGCCAACGGCCAGACGATTCCCTCGATGGCGTCGTCGATGGTCGTGAGCGTCTCGTCGTCGGGCAGCACGGGCGCGTCGGTCGCGGAGGGCGTCGGAGACGGCGTGGAGGTGCCGGGGGTCGGCGTGGCCGTCGCCGGGGTGCTCGGGAAGCTCAGGGGGTTCACGAAGGGCGCGAGGGTCGTGGGCTGCAGCAGCTCCGGCAGCTGCGCCTGCGCCTGCACCGTCGCATCGGCGTCGCCGAACTGCAGGGCGAAGCGCTCGTTGGGGAGATCGTCGAAGCGCTCGAGCCAATCGGTCGCGTTCGCCGGCGCCGAGGTGCCGAGCACCCGGATCGCCGCGACGATCGCGGGGTCGATGGCGATCACGGCCGCCGTGCCCGAGACGCCCTCGAGAGCAGCCGTGAGAGCCCCGTCGGCCGCCGTGAGCTCGGCGAGCTCGTCGGCCGTGAGCAGCACGCCGTCGGCAGGAGTCGCGGTGATGGGCACGATCACCCCGACCTGCACGGCATCGGCGGTCACGACGAGCACGCTGTCGGCCGAGACGTTGCGCGACACGAAGTCATCGCTGCCGACCGTGCCGGTGCTCGCTCCGCTCAGTCCCGCCCGGATCGGATAGACACCGGGAGCGAGCTCGGCGAGGGACTCCGGCGGGATGTCGACCGAGACGCGATCGGAGCCGCCCGCCTCGACGGCATCCGTCGCCTTCGATCCGAGCGTCTCGAACTCTCCGGGCGCCGACGTCTCATCGAGCCAGGTCGAGACGGCCGTGCCGTCGGAGAGCGGAGTGCGGTTGATCTCGACCGTGACGGTGCCGGTCGACAGGCGGGCATCGGTGTCGTTCTGCAGCGAGAGGGATGCCGTGGCCGACGCACCCGGGGTGATCCTGCCGTGCGAGCCGATCGCGACGGAGAGCTCGACGATGCCGGCATCCGTCGTCTCGTCGTCGCCGTCGGCCGCCATCGCCGGAGACGCGAGCGCGCCGAGACCGGCCGCGAGGGCGAACGCGGCCGCCGCGCTCGTGAGTCGCCGAAGACGCGCACGGAGGCGTCTGTCGGGGGTGCTCGCGGTCATGAAGGTCTTCCTCGAACGCCCGGGAAGAGGGCGGAATCGTGAGTACTGACCTTGTGATTCTAGAAGGCGCGCCGGAGGAGAACCCTGAAGACGCGTAGAGTGACGGCCGTGTCCGCCTCTGCCATGCCCGTTCCCGACCCGCTCGGATGCGCTTCGCTCGCCGCCGACCTCGACGCCGCCGACCTGCGCTCCGCACCGTTGCGCCGCCTGTGGGGCGAAGAGGCCGACGACGCCCTGGCCCGCGGCATGCGCGAGCCCATCCTGCGCGCGATCGAGGGTGACGAGAGAACTCTCGCGACCCTGGGGCGCTTCTTCGTGCTCGGGATGCCGCAGCCGCGACGCTCCGTCGAGGAGGCGCTTCCACGTCTCGGCGTCGACGGGCTGACGGCTCTCGGTCTCGCCACGGCATCCGACACCGTCGTCACGCCCACCGCGCTCCTGCGCCCGCAGTCGTTCGTCGACGCGGACGGGGTCGGGGAGTGGTGGATCGCGAGCGACCTCGACGAGGTCGCGCTCGGCACCGCGCTGCCCGCCGACCACGTGCTCGGAGTGGGCGGCGCCTCGCGCACCCTCGCCGAGATCGTCGTGCCGATCGAGGTGGAGCGCGCGCTCGACCTCGGCACCGGATGCGGCATCCAGGCGCTGCTCATATCGCGCCGTGCCGGACGGGTCGTCGCGACCGACATCTCCTCTCGGGCCCTGGCCTACGCCGAGCTCAACGCACGACTGAACGGGATCGGCAACATCGAGTTCCGTCTGGGCAGCATGTTCGAGCCCGTCGCGGGGGAGGCTTTCGACCTGATCGTCTCGAACCCGCCCTTCGTCATCACGCCGCGCACCGAGGGCGTGCCCGAGTACGAGTACCGCGACGGCGGACTCATCGGAGACGCGCTCGTCGAACAGTTCGTGCGCACCGCACCCGCCTTCCTCACCGCGGGCGGAAGCGCCCAGCTGCTCGGCAACTGGGAGTCGCGCGACGGGGTGAAGGGCCTGGCGCGGTTGGACGCCTGGGTGCCGGGCGACCTCGACCTCTGGGTCGTCGAGCGGGAGGAGCTCTCGCCCCTCGCCTACGCCGAGCTGTGGATCCGCGACGGCGGCACCACCCCGCGCGATGCGGAGTTCACGCCGCTGCTCACCGCCTGGCTCGACGACTTCGCCGCACGCGGGGTGACCGCGATCGGCTTCGGATACGTGCTCATCCGTCGCGGAGACGCCCCCGTGCTCCGACGCAGCGAGCACGTCGGCCAGGCCGTGTCGGGTGTGGGCGAGGCGCTGGGCCGCGGACTCGTGGCGCACGACCTGCTCGCGAGCGGAATTCCCGCGACCCTCGTCACGGCATCCGATGTCACCGAGGCCCGGCACCTGCTGCCCGGCAATGACGACCCCAGCGTGATCGAACTGCGTCAGGGCGGCGGCTTCGGACGCACGGTGAACGTCGACCCGGCGCTCGCCGCATTCGTGGGCGCCTGCGACGGCGAGCTGACGGTCGGGCAGATCGCCGCGGCCCTCGCCGACCTCTTCGACGTTCCGCTCGCCGATCTCTGGGCCGAGCTGGAGCCGCGCATCCGGGCGCTGCTGATCGACGGGTTCCTCGCGGCGGAATAACCCGCGGCATCCATGCGTTCGAATACACCATGAAGGCTTTCGGATTCCTCTCGTTCGGTCACTACGCCGATGTCCAGGGTTCGGCGACCCGCACCGCGGGCGACATGCTGAAGCAGACCATCGAGATCGCCGAGGGCGCCGATGAGATCGGGGTGAACGGCGCCTACGTGCGCGTGCACCACTGGGCCCGCCAGGCCGCCTCGCCCATGCCGCTGCTGTCGGCGATGGCCGCGCGCACGAAGCGCATCGAGGTCGGCACCGGCGTGATCGACATGCGCTACGAGAACCCGTTCCAGTTCGCCGAGGAGGCGGCCGCCCTCGACCTGATCGCCGACGGACGCATCGCGCTCGGCGTGAGCCGTGGGTCACCCGAGACGGCTCTGCGCGGCTACGAGACGTTCGGCTTCCACGACGAGGAGGATCCCGAGCGCGGCGGTGTGATGGCCCGCGAGAAGTTCGACCTCTTCCTGCGCGCGATCGACGGCGAGGGCCTCGCCCCGGGCGACCCTCGGATGGTCGGCGCCGGACGCTACCTGCAGATCGAGCCGCAGTCGCCCACGCTCCGCGACCACATCTGGTGGGGGTCGGGATCGCGGGCGACCGCCGAGGAGACGGGGCGTAAGGGCCTCAACATGATGAGCTCGACGCTGCTCACCGAGGCCACGGGCGTGCCGTTCCACGAACTCCAGAGCGAGCAGATCGCGCTGTTCCGTGCGGCCTACAAAGAGGCCGGTCACACCGGTTCGCCGCGCGTCTCGGTGAGCCGCAGCGTCTTCCCGCTGATCACCGACATGGACCGGGCGTACTTCGGTCTGCGCAGCGAGGACAGCGGCGACCAGATCGGCATCATCGACGGTTACCGGTCGACCTTCGGCAAGACCTACGCCGCCGAACCCGACGTGCTCATCGAGCAGCTGAAGAACGACTCCGCCGTCATGGCCGCCGACACCCTGCTGCTCACGATCCCGAACCAGCTCGGCCCCGCATACAACCTGCACGTGCTCGAGTCGTTCGCGAAGCACGTCGCGCCAGCGCTCGGCTGGAAGCCGAACACCGAGGGGCCGGTGCAGGGCGACCCGGTCGTCTGAGACGCGTCGGGCGCGGGTGGCGGGTTTCGGCGTCGAGGGTGGGCGCTCGCCGGGACCGGCCGGCCGTTGACACGGCGCGCGGGATGGTCGACAGTGGGTTCGCCGTGTCGGATGCCGCGGCATCCGCTCCTCGGACATCGGAGACCCCATGACCTGCGTTCGCGTCGATCTCAACATCTCTCTCGACGGCTTCGCCACGACCACCGACCAGACCCCGGAAAATCCGTTCGGCGAGGACTGGGGTCGTCTCACGGCGGCGTATGCCGCGACGCGCACGTTCCGTGAGCGGGTGTTCCACGACACGAGCGGTGCGGGCACGACCGGGGTCGACGAGAAGTACGCCGCACGCTACTTCGAGAACATCGGCGCCGAGATCATGGGCGCCGGGATGTTCGGTCTGCACGCGAACCCCGACGACCCCGACTGGCGCGGCTGGTGGGGCGACGAGCCGCCTTTCCACGCGCCGGTGTTCGTGCTCACGCACACCCCGCGCGAGCGCATCGAGTTCGCGAACGGCACGTCGTTCGAGTTCATCGACGCGGCGCCCGAAGAGGCGTTGCGACGCGCGGTCGAGGCTGCGGAGGGCGCAGACGTGCGGGTGGGCGGCGGAGCGACGACCGTGCGCGAATACCTGCGCGCGGGTCTCGTCGACGAGCTGCACGTCGGCATCACCCCGATCCTCATCGGCAGCGGCATCCGCTTGTGGGACGACCTGCGCGGACTCGAGTCCGGATACTCCGTCGCGTCGGAGACGGCCGAGTCGGGGGTCGTGCACCTGACGTTCTCGCGCGCGAACTGACGGCCGGCCGAGGCGGAAGTTTTTCTTCGCCTCGCTGGTATACCGATGTAGCCTGGCGCCATGCGCGCGAAGCGAAGCAGCATCGTCATCGGAGTCCTGGCCCTGGTGGCTGCTGTCGCGGTGGTCGCGAGCCCCGCGTCCGCCGCGACCACGACGCAGTGGGCGACCTGGCAGCCATTGACCGGCACGAGCGGTGCGTATTCGACCTCGGTGCAGATCACCCCCGACCCGTCCATGGTCGCGATCGTCACCAGCACCTCGCGCTCCGGTCAGGTCGGAGTGATCTCGGGCGCATCGACGTGGCTCTCGCAGGGCACCCCCGTCGGCGCGAAGTACGGATCCAGCCGGGACCAGCCCTATCTGAACCTGCGCCCGCAGGCCGACACCCCCACCGGATCGTCGACGACGACGTACTCCTTCCTCGACCCGACACCCACCGCAGGCTGGACCTTCGTGCTCGGTGACATCGACGCCGACGCAGTGCGCATCCAGGCCACCGGTCCCGACGGACAGGCGCTCACCGCCGACGAGCTCGGGTTCCGCGGCGGTTTCAACTACTGCGCTCCCGGCGTGGTCGGCAAGCCGTCATGCACCGGATCGGCCACCGATGTGCCCACCTGGGACGACACGACCCTCACGCTGACCGGCAACGCCGGTGCGGTCGACACCTCGGGTGCGGCGGCCTGGTTCGAACCCTCCGCTCCCATCACGACCCTGAGCTTCGTCTTCACCCGCCGCTCGGGTCTGCCGGTGTACCAGACGTGGTTCGCCTCGCTCGCGCGCGACGTCAGCGGAACCGTCGTCGACGACGCCGATGCACCGCAAGCGGATGTGGATCTCATACTGACCGATGCGAACGGTCGGGTCGTCGCCTCGACGACGACCGGCGCCGATGGCACCTATTCCTTCCCCGGCATCCAAGGCAGCGGCGGGTACACCGTGCGAGTGAGCGCACCCGAGGGAAAGATCGCGGAAGGCCCCTCGACCCGACCCGTCGACCTCAGTGAGACGGATGCCGTCGGCGTCGACTTCGTCGTGCGCGACATCGTGCCGGTCGCGGTCTCCGGACGGGTGGTCGACGAGAGCGGCAACGGTGTCGGCGCGGTCACCGTGGTCGTCGACGGGACCGAGCTCACCGCGATCACGGAGTCGGACGGGCGGTACCTCTTCGACACCGTGCCCGTCGGTGACCACGTGGTGCGCGTCATCCCACCGGGCGGCTTCTCGACCGCCGCCGACACGCGCTCGATCTCGGTGCCGGAGGACAGTGAGGAACCGATCACCATCCCGCCGGAAGAAGACTTCGTGCTGCTGACGAACGCCGATCTGAGTGGCGTCGTCACATCGCCGGCGACGGGTATCGGCGTGAGCGGGGCGGTGGTGACCGTCACCGACCCCGACGGGAACATCGTCGCGACGACCGTGACCCGCCCGCTCGGGGAGTACACGATCCCGCGCCTTCCCCCGGGTGACTACACGGTCACGATCGCGCCGCCGAGCGGCTATGCGCCACTCGGACCCACCAGCGCGACGGTCGAGCTCGGCAGTGAGTCGCTGACCGACGTGAACTTCGAGCTCGCGCTGCTGGGGAGCTTCTCGGGAACCGTGCGGGATGCATCGGGTGCCCCGGTCGCCGGGGTCGCCCTCACGCTCGAGGGTCCGGGTGGAACGCGGCTGCTCGTGTCGGCGGAAGACGGCTCCTACAGCCTCGGCGGTCTCGCGCCGGGAGACTACGTCCTGACGGTCGTCCCGCCCGAGGGCACGCAGGCGGTCGACTTCGCGCGCCGCTCGTTCGGTTTCCTGCCACAGGGCGGCGGCACCGTCATCGCCCAGGACTTCGTGCTCGCCGCGGTCGTGGTCGAGCCCAGCCCGTCGCCGGATCCTGACCCGCCGACGACGCCCGTCGCACCGCCGGCGCCGGGCACGGGTGGTGCGGGCACCGGAACGCTCCCCGGTACGGGCCTCGGCCCCGAGACCTTCGCGTGGGCGGCCGGCGGAGCGGTCGTGCTGCTGCTCGGCGCGACGCTGCTCATCGTGTCGCGTCGGCGGGCGCGCGGGCGCGACGAGGGGTGAGGCATCCGTTCTTCGCGTTCACAAGTCCTGAGAATTTGGGTGTTCAAGGCCGGATTCGATGTGTTCGGAGTGCTGAAGCAGTTTTCTCCGGAGTTATGGACGCCCGGCCGGGTGCAGCAGCCGGAACAGCTCGCACACGACCGGCATATCCGGCGCGAAACCCCGCGGATTCTCGGAGTGCGCGCGCCAGTACCGCTCGTGCGCGGTGCGCCAGTACTCGAGCGTGCGGTCGCCCTCACCCTCGGCGTGGGCGTGCGCGGCCTCGACCTCGTCGAAGGGGACGATGCGGATGCTCGTCGTCTCGATCACCGCGCGCGGTGCTCCGGTGCCGTCGAGGATGATGCTCAGCTCGCCCTCGACGGGGAGTGGATCGCTTGCTGCTTCGTAGTCCCAGACCGATGAGGCGGTGCCCGTCTTGATGCCCTCGAGCACCAGAGCCAGCAGGTCATCCGCGTGCGCGGGGGTCGCGCCGAAGGCCCAGGCCAGGGGCACGGCGGTGGGAAGCTCCGGATGCTCCGACCGCACCCCATCCCAGAACGAGGCGAGGGCGGTGGGGTCGGCGGTGATCATGACCTCAGCCTAGGCATCCGATCAGGAGGTGGGCGGCCCGAACAGCTCCTCGCCGTGCTCGTGCAGCAGGCGATAGGCGTCGGCGAACGTCTCGGGGTCGGGCTCTCCGGGCTTTCCATAGCGCGACAGCAGCAGTCCGAGGAGTCCCCGCGCGGGCGGTGTGAGGGGCTTCATGCCGGAGGGGTCTCCCGGCTTCGGCTCGAGTTCCTCGGGGTTCGGCGGCGTGTAGGCGGGAGTCGTGACGGGCCAGTCCGACGGATGCCGCGGCTGATCGAGGTTGATGGCCTCGAACAACGTGTTCGCCGAGGCGTCGCGATCGTTGAGGGGCTTCAATCCGTGGAGCCGCGAGAGCGTGGCGGTGACGGTGCCGTGATGCATCTCGTCGTGCACGATCGTGCCGCGCTTCGTGTACGCCGACACGGCGATCGCGGGAACGCGGCATCCGAGGCGGTCGAAGGTGAACCCCATCTCGCCGGCACCGGTGCCGGCGGTCGGCTTGGTCGCGGCGGGCGGCGGCACGTGGTCGTAGCATCCGCCGTGCTCATCGAAGGTGATGAGCAGCAGGGTGTTGACCGCGTTCGACCCCTTCGGTGAGGCGCTCGTGCGCACGGCCTCGTAGATGTCGTGGATGAGTCGGTCGCCGGCGCGCACGTCGGAGATCGCACTGTCGTAGACCGGCTCTCCGTCGACCGTGCTCTCGCGGGGCGAGCCGAACGGCGGGTGGAAGTCGTTGTGGTCGTAGACCATCCGCGGCTCGATGAACGCGTAGGCGGGGAGGGTGCCGTTCTTCGTGTCGGCGTAGAAGTCCTCCATCGTGCCGAAGTGGTCGGTGCGCCAGTACTTCTCGAGCACGGCGGCATGCAGCATCCCGGTGAACGAGACGAGCTGCAGCTTGTCGATGTAGATCTTCCAGCTCACCTTCTTCTCTTCGAGCCGGTTGAAGACGGTCGGGGCGGCGGGAGCGTCGAGCCACTTCTTGTAGCCGCCGCCTGCCTGGTTGGTGACGAAGCCGTGCGAGGTCGACGCGTGGAAGAAGGAGCGGTTGCAGAAGGTCTGCGAGGGCACGCCGGCGTACCAGTGGTCGAAGACCGCGAACTCGCTCGCGAGTGTCGAGAGCACCGGGAGCATCTCGGGCGAGAACGAGCCCATGATGTGCGCGGCCTCTTCGGGCTTCGGCTCCGTGCCCTTGCGCAGGCGACGGAAGTTGATGATGTAGTCCTCGAGGAACCCCGACATCGTGGCCTTCTCGCCGTGCGTCGGGGCGTTGAACGGGGCGGTCATCTCGTCGACGAACAGATCGGCGTTTCCCTTCGGGTCGACCGTGCCGAAGATCTGCGTGTTGACGTGCGGGTACTCTTCGCCCGGGTCGGGATCGGGCAGGCTCATGATGCGATCGGTGTCGCCGGTGTACACGTGGGCGTCGACGACGGTGCCATCGGATGCCGTGTTGCTGTGCTTCCCGAACGCGAGCCCCTCGAACGTCTCGCCGGCCGGCAGCGTCTGCTGCGAGTACAGGTAGCCGAGCAGGTTGTCGAAGGAGCGGTTCTCGCCCATGACGACCACGAGGTGGTCGAACCCGGGCTCGCTGCGCGGGGTGAGGGCGGCGAAGGGGTCGGGTTCGGACGCGAACCCGTTGCGCGAGTTCTGCGCGGCGACGGATGCCCCGATGGCCGCTCCGGCCGCACCGCCGACGACGGCGCCGGCGAACGCGGCCCCACCCATCTTGAGGAACCCGCGCCGCGACGGGGTGCGGGCGGCGTCGGGATTCCGGTCGGATGCGGGATCGGATGCCGGGGGAGGGGTGCTGTCGTCGGCCATGGGGTGATCCTATGGCGGGGACGTCGGCGGCGGAATGCTGGAACGCATCCCGTCGCATCGGTACCGTGGATGCATGAGCCACGCGGGAGACTCCTCGGTTGATGCACGGGTCAGAGCCGTCGAGAAGGAGTACCTCTCGCGCCAGACCCGCCTCTTCATCACGTTCGCGCTGATCGAGGGGCCGGTCCTGCTTCTCGGAGCAGTGCTCATCTACGGGTTCGAGCTCATCGACCCCGAGGTCGGCATCTGGTTCCTCGTCGCGGTGGCCGTGATCGGCGGCGGCGTGCTGAGCATGATGCTGCTGCGCCTCATCCAGGGCCGGGTGCAGGCGATCGACCGGGCGCGGGGCGAGAACCCGCTGTTCTGAGGGCACGACCACACCGCCCGACTACGCTGGAACCCATGCTCAACATGGCCGAAGGCCTCGACCGTCTCGGCGCGCTCGCCGCGCATCCGGTGGTGCGCACCCTCGCCACGGCGTTCGCGGATGCCGGGTTCGACCTGGCCGTCGTCGGCGGTCCCGTGCGCGATGCGCTGCTGGGGCGTCCGACCCACGACCTCGACTTCACGACCGATGCTCGGCCCGACGACATCCTGCGCATCGTCACCCCGATCTCGACCGCGCAGTGGGACATCGGCCGTGCGTTCGGCACGATCGGTGCGCGCGTGCAGAAGGAGCAGGTCGAGATCACGACCTACCGCGCCGACAGCTACGACGGGGTGACGCGCAAGCCCACCGTCGAGTTCGGCGACACGATCGACGCCGACCTGGTGCGCCGAGACTTCACCGTCAACGCGATGGCGCTGCAGGTGCCCTCGGTGAAGCTCGTCGACCCGACCGGCGGGGTCGAAGACCTCATCGCGGGAGTGCTCCGCACTCCGACCGACCCCGACGTCTCGTTCGGCGACGACCCGCTGCGCATGCTGCGGGCCGCCCGGTTCAGCGCGCAGCTCGACTTCCGCATCGACGACGACACCGCCGACGCGATCACCCGGCTGCGGTCGACGCTCGAGATCGTCAGCCCCGAGCGCATCCAGTCCGAGCTCGTACGCCTCATGCAGACCGACGACCCGGTGCGCGGCATCCGCGCTCTCGTCGAGACCGGACTGATCGATGAGTTCCTGCCCGAGGTGAGCGCCCTCAAGCTCGAGGTCGACGAGCACCACCACCACAAGGACGTCTACGAGCACTCCCTGACGGTGCTGCGCCAGGCGATCTCGCTCGAGCACTCCCGGCATCCGGGTGCCGAGCCCGACGTGGCGCTGCGCATCGCGGCTCTGCTGCACGACATCGGCAAGCCCCGCACCCGCAAGCTCGAAGACGGCGGAGCGGTCACGTTCCACCACCACGACATCGTCGGCGCCCGCATGGCGCGCAAGCGCCTGCAGGCCCTGCGGTTCGACACCGCCACGACGGATGCCGTCGCCACCCTCATCGAGCTGCACCTGAGGTTCTTCGGCTACGCCGAGGGCGCCTGGACGGATGCCGCGGTGCGCCGTTACGTGCGCGATGCGGGCCCCCTGCTCGAACGCCTGCACATCCTCACCCGTGCGGATGTGACCACGCGCAACAAGCGCAAGGCGGCGCGACTGTCGTCGGCGTACGACGACATCGAGTCGCGCATCGCGGCGCTCGCCGAACAGGAGCAGCTCGACGCGATGCGTCCGGAACTCGACGGCAACCGCATCCAGGAGGTGCTCGGCATCCGTCCCGGTCGCGAGGTCGGCGAGGCCTACAAGTTCCTGCTCGACCTGCGCCTCGACGAGGGCGTGCTCGGTCCGGAGGTCGCCGAGGAGCGTCTGCGCGCCTGGTGGGCGGCGCGCGCCTGAGCCGCCGAGGCGGGCGGTGGTGGCGGCGGCGGACGGTCTTTCGCCTCGCGGCAGAACCTCCTCGATCACCCGTGGGAGGGTTCCCACGGGCGACCTCGGCTCCTACACTGGGAGCACGCTCCACCCCCGAGGAACGGAGTCCCTGTGCCGTCGCAGTGGCAGTCTTCGCCTGAGGCCTCTCGCCTGATCATCGAGCGTGCGCACGAAGAGCTGCTCGCCGGCAACCTCGATGACCAGCGCCTGCAGCAGGTGCGCCCGCTCGTGCGGGCGTCGTGGGAGCGGTCGTGGCGCGGACGCGTCGGCCCCGAGAGCCCGCCCGCGCTCGAACTCGGCCTCGACGAGCTCGAGGAGTATCGGCGTGCGCACCCGCTCGCCGCCGTCATGGACACGATCCGCGGCCTGCTGCTGCCGGGCACTCCGGAAGACGCGGGAGTGGTGATCGCGATCGGCGACCAGGCCGGTCGACTGCTGTGGATCGAGGGAGACCGCCAGCTGCAGAGCCTCACCGACGACATGGGTTTCGTCGCGGGCGCGAACTGGGCGGAGGGTGCCGTCGGCACGACCGCCCCGGGCACCGCGCTCGCCCTCGGACAGCCGGTGCAGATCCGCGGCGCCGAGCACTACAACCGCCTGGTGCACCCGTGGTCGTGCACGGCGGCACCGGTGCGCGACCCCGAGACGCAGCGCGTGCTCGGAGTGATCGACATCACGGGTGGTTCGGAGGTCGTGACCCCGCAGGCGCGACTGCTCGTGGATGCGACCGCCCGTGCCGTCGAGTCCGAACTGCTGATCACCCGCCTGCGCGCCCGGGCCGAGGTGGCGCCCCGGGTGCACCCTGCGCCGACGCGCACCCGCGCCGCGGCGCGCGCGACCCTGCACGTACTCGGTCGCGACAGGGCACGGCTCGAGACGGCATCCGATCATGAGGAATCGGTCATCGAGCTCAGCGCCCGCCACGCGGCCATCCTGCTGATGCTCGCCGTCCACCGGCAGGGGCTGTCGGCCGAGCGCCTCACCGAGCTCGTCTACGGCGCCGACGTCTCGCCCGACACGCTGCGCCCCGAGATGGTGCGGCTGCGCAAAGTGCTCGAACAGCGGATGCCGGAGCTGGTGCCCGAGTCGAGACCGTACCGTTTGCCCGTGACCCTCGACACCGACGCACAGGACGTGATGTCGCTGCTCGACCGCGGCGCGCACCGGGTCGCGCTCACCGCCTACCGGGGCCCGGTGCTGCCCGAGTCGACCTCGCCCGGGGTCGAGGAGTTCCGTGAGACGGTGCGGGCGGCGCTGCGGGAGGCGATGCTGTCGGAGGCGAGCCTCGACGTGCTGCTCTCGTACGCCGAGATCCCCGAGGGGCAGTCGGATGCCGAGGCGCTGCGCCTCGCGCTCGAGATGCTGCCGGCGCGCTCGCCGAAGCGGCCCGGACTGGTCGCCCGGATCGAGCGACTCGAGCGCGCGCAGGCCTGAGGAGCATCCGCAACCGGGCGCAACGTTGCGCACCCGGGTGCAACGTCGCGCGACCTACCGTCGGAGGACAGCCGCGCACCGAGGCGCGGCCCAGCCCGAGGAGTCACGATGACCATCGTCGAAGAAGACGTGTCCACTGCCTACGCCGCCCCGGGTCAGCCGGGATCCCTGGCCGACTACCGCCCCCGCTACGGCCATTACATCGGCGGCGAGTTCGTCGAACCCGCGAAGGGCCAGTACTTCGAGAACGTCAGCCCCGTCAACGGCAAGCCGTTCACCGAGGTCGCCCGGGGCACCGGTGAAGACATCGACCGCGCGGTCGACGTCGCCTGGAAGGCCTTCGCCTCCTGGGGCAAGACGAGTCCCGCCGAGCGCTCGGTCATCCTGAACAGGATCGCCGACCGCATCGAGCAGAACCTCGAGCGCATCGCCGTCGCCGAGACGTGGGAGAACGGCAAGCCGGTGCGCGAGACGCTCGCCGCCGACATCCCCCTCGCGGTCGACCACTTCCGCTACTTCGCCGGTGTGCTGCGGGCGCAGGAGGGCGGTATCAGCCAGCTCGACGAGAACACCGTCGCGTACCACTTCCACGAACCGCTGGGTGTGGTCGGGCAGATCATCCCGTGGAACTTCCCGATCCTGATGGCCGTGTGGAAGCTGGCCCCGGCGCTCGCCGCGGGCAACTGCGTCGTCATCAAGCCGGCCGAGCAGACACCGGCATCCCTCCTGTTCCTGTTCGAGATCATCGGCGACCTGCTGCCCGCCGGCGTCGTGAACATCGTCAACGGCTTCGGCATCGAGGCCGGCGCCCCGCTCGCGCAGCACAAGCGCATCCGCAAGGTCGCGTTCACGGGCGAGACGACGACCGGCCGGCTCATCATGCAGTACGCCTCGCAGAACCTCATCCCGGTGACGCTCGAGCTCGGGGGCAAGAGCCCGAACGTGTTCTTCGAAGACGTCGCGCGCTCCACCAGCGACCCGTTCTACGACAAGGCGCTCGAGGGCTTCACGATGTTCGCGCTCAACCAGGGCGAGGTCTGCACCTGCCCGTCGCGGGCGCTCATCCAGCGATCGATCTACGACGGATTCCTCGCCGACGGGCTCGAGAGGGTCGGGAAGGTCGTGCAGGGCAATCCGCTCGATCCCGCGACGATGATCGGCGCCCAGGCATCCAACGATCAGCTGGAGAAGATCCTGAGCTACATCGACATCGGAAAGCAGGGCGGTGCGCGGCTGCTCACGGGCGGCGAGCGGGTCGACCTCGGCGGCGATCTCAGCGAGGGCTACTACGTGGCGCCGACCGTGTTCGAGGGCACCAACGACATGCGCATCTTCCAGGAGGAGATCTTCGGCCCGGTGCTGTCGGTCACCTCGTTCGACGACTTCGACAACGCGATCGACATCGCCAACGACACCCTCTACGGGCTGGGCGCGGGGGTGTGGAGTCGCAGCGGCGACATCGCCTACCGCGCGGGTCGGGCGATCGAGGCCGGGCGCGTGTGGACCAACACGTACCACCAGTACCCGGCGCACGCCGCGTTCGGCGGGTACAAGCAGTCGGGCGTCGGTCGCGAGAACCACAAGATGATGCTCGACCACTACCAGCAGACGAAGAACCTCCTCGTCTCGTACGCGGAGGGCCCGATGGGCTTCTTCTGATGGTCGACATCGGCACCTACCAGCGGGTCGCGGTGACGGATGCTGCGGCATCCCTCATCCGCGACCTCACGGTGCAGCACGGCCCGCTCATGTTCCATCAGTCGGGCGGATGCTGCGACGGCTCGTCGCCCATGTGCTACCCGGTGGGGATGTTCCTCACCGGGCCGGGCGACGTGCAGCTCGGGAGTCTCGACGTCGGGCTGGAGGCAGAGGTCGAGGTCTTCATGTCGGAGTCGCAGTTCGAGTACTGGAAGTACACGCACCTCACCATCGACGTCGTGCCGGGGCGCGGTGCCGGGTTCTCGGTCGAGGGGCCGACCGGCATGCGGTTCCTGATCCGGTCGCGGATGCTCGACGACCAGGAGCTGGAGTACTTCGGGTTGGCGTGAGGTTCGCGGGGCCCGCGTGCAGCAGCGGAGGAGAACTCGCCCTCCGCAGGAAGCATCCGCCGTTTCGATCCTGCCGAGCGCGAGAAATCCTCCCGAACGGATACGGCGGGGGGGCGCAGCTTCGACGGGCTCAGGGCCCCGGGCTCTTGCGGCGGACGAGACGGAAGCGACTCGCGAGCCAGACCAGTGCGCCGAGGGCGAGCAGGGCGGCGAGGAGCCCGGCGACATGTGCCGCCAGCACGGCGGGGCCGTGCGACGGCAGGAGGAATCCGTACGGCACCCAGCCGTCGGTCGCGCCGCGGATGAGCACGACGACGATCCACACGAGCGGGTAGACCGTGACGACCCACAGGTGTCGCCAGGCCAGCACCGGGCGGTCGCGGATCAGCAACCAGTCGAGCGCGACGAGCAGGGGGAAGACGGCGTGCAGCACCACGCTCACCCACGCCGGCGCCGATCCGGTTCCCGGCACGATCAGGTTGTAGATCACGGCCACGAGCAGCATGCAGGTGACGGCGACTCCGCGCGCGTACGACAACCAGAGCGGATGCCGTCGACCGCGCAGCGCGAGCGCTCCGGACGCGAGGAGCAGGGCGCTCGTGAGCAGGCTCGTGAGGGTCGTGAAGTATCCGAAGTAGTCGATCAGGCTCGTGCGCCCGGCGCTGATGCCCAGCAGATAGGTGTGCACGAGCACGGTGATGACGGAGAGCCCGACGACGGTTCGGGTGAGGCCGACGGCGCGCGAGGGGACGGGTGCGGGTGCGTCGGGCATGACGTTCACCCTAGTGAGGGTGGGGGACCCTTCGACAAGCTCAGGGACCCAGGTCGAGGCTCAGGAACCGATGGGTGTGAAGACTGAATAACTGTGCAACGAATTGCAACGTGGTCCGGAATACCATTTTTGCAACCGCCGATATACCGCTTGTCCCCAGCAGGCGAAGGCGTTGACGGCACAGCCGTCTGCAGAGGGAGAGTCGAACTTCTTCTGATCCCGAGGGGGGATGGGGTGGGTGCTGGTCCCCAGAACAGCACCCACCCCCACACTCGATGTCCGCACCCGCCGACGTGGGTCAGCGCATCGACATGAACGCGTACGCGACGCCGATGAAGATCACGATGACGAGTGGGATCCACGTCACCCGGCGCTTCAGTCGTCGGCCCTGCGGGGCGACGCCCGGTGGGGGAGTGAGCAGTCCCGCCGGCGGTGCGAAGGGCAGCGATGCGGATGCCGCGGCACCCGGCGCGACGGCATCCGATATCTGCCGATGCTGCGCACGCAGGCGGTCGTCGCGCCAGCGCGCCCACTGGTCGAACTTCGTCATCAGCGCACCGACGACGCCGAACAACCAGGCCCACGTCGCCGGGTCGAGCGTCGACGCCTGGCGCCTCGTGTAGAGGAACATCCAGTCGTCGACGATCTCGACATCGAGCTGGGCGGCATGGTCGATGAACCGCGCCATGATGTCGGGCGTGAAGAGGTAGAGGGCGTCCTGCTCATACCCCTCGGGGCAGTACAGCGTGAAGTGCCGGTCGAAGTCTCCCTCGAGCGACAGGCGCTGCGCGCGCTGGAACGACGCCGGCAGGTTCGAGCCGAAACCGTTGTTGCCGAGCGCGTCGAGCACGATGTTCGGCAGCGGCACGTCGAGTTTCACGGCGATGTAGCCCCAGCGGTACGTGGTCGAGCTCTTGCCGTGCTTGACCGTGTACTGGTAGTTGCCGAACTCGACGAACCGCGGCTGCGTTCCGCGCACCAGGTCGGTCGCCAGCCGCCCCGACCCGAGGCTGAAGATCATGCCCGGCAGCGGCGGGTTCGCGATACGCTCGGTGTAGCTCATGCCGTTCGCCTGAGCGAACATGCCGATCCGATAGCGGCGGATGCGGTTGGCGCGCACCGTGAAGAACGTGATCACGGCGGCGGCGCCCAGGGCGAGCACCAGGAGCACGGCGAAGATCGAGGCGCCCGTCGACCCTCCCGTGCGCAGGGTGCTGGTGACGACTCCACCGAGCACGACGACGCCCACGAGAGCGGCGAATCCGAGCGCGATGACGCCGATCACCGTTCCGGCGATCGTGCCGGCGGACGCCGGAGCGCGTCGCGCCTTGAGGTCGGCCGTGAACGCCCCGACCGCCCGCGGATCGACCGGGCCGGTCAGTGCGCGGGCGTCGAAGGCGGATGCCGGATGCTGCGGCGAACTCATCGATTCACCTCATCGGAATCCCAGGTCAGCGCAGAACCCTCACGCAGCGGGAGGGCCTCGATGCGGTCGTCGGTGCACAGCGCGCGGATGAGGTCGCCGGACCCGGCGATGACGGTCGAGTCGGCGTCGATCTCGGTGACCATCACCCAGGCCCGGTCCTCGGGCCAGATCAGATTCGGACTCTGCGCGTAGGCGGGGAAGCCGTCCTGTTCGGACGGGCGGTCACGCCACGGTGCGTCGAGCACCCAGTCCGGGTCGGCGAAAACGCGCGGCCCGGCGGAGAAGAGCACGTGGGCACGGTCGGGCAACTCCAGCCGCGGTCCTTCGGAGACCTCGCGGGGGAGCAGGCCCTCCTGCCAGGTCGGCTTGCGGAAGACGTTGTTGAACGGATCGTGCGTGCTGCGTCCGAGCATCGCCTGGTGGTGCGGGTCGTCGCCTCCGGACGGACCGAACAGGCCCGGATTCGCGGGCATGCCGAGGTGGCCCACGAGGTTGCCCCATCCCTCCCAGAGCGCTGCGAACCCGGCATCCGGCGTCGAGGTGTGCGCGGCGAGCACGTCGGCCACCGCGGGCAGGAGTGACGGATCGAGCTCGCCCTCGGTCGGGGCGTCGAACTCGCGGCCGTCCGGGGCGATGCGCGTGCGCCAGTCGCCGGCCATCGGAGTGCGCACGAGGCGATGCCACTGCGCGAGCGCATGCATCGTCGTGCCGAACGCCGCAGCGGTCTCGGCCCAGGTGACCTCGGCGTCGACGAACTCGCCCTGCAGGCGCTCGCGCTCGGCGTTCGGCATCCGTTCCCACTCCTCGGGAGCGGGGACCGCCCGACCGGGGAGTGACCGGGTGAAGCCCCGATGGAACACGCGCGCATAGGCCTCGAACCCGTGCGGGACCGCGGCGTGCATGGTTCCCGTGCGAGTGTCGAGCCGCGCCCGCAGCCAGTCGCCGACGGTCGGGTTCGCGATCCACTCCATGCGACCACGGTACCCGGGAGGTGTGATGCGCCCGCCATAATCGAAGGGTGACTGCGACTGCAACCCTTCCCTCGCTCGATGGCCGCCGCTTCCGGATGATCTCGTCCACGACCTCGGCGGTCGACCCCGAGGCTCCGAGCATCTTCGAGTATTTCGAGAAGGACGGTGCGATCTGGGGCGGGTACACCGGCGACACGGTGACCTTCGGCAAGTTCGTGGGGACCCGCACCGCCGACACGATCTGGGTGTCGTTCGTGCACGTGCTCGTGGCCGACGGCCAGGTCGTCACGGGCGACGGGGAGAGCGAGCTCGAGCTCACCGACGACGGACTCATCCGCCTCGTCGAGCACTACGAGATGCACGGCCTGCCGCAGCTGAGCGTGTGCGAGGAGATCCCCGCCTGACCGGGTCAGCGGGGCGGTAGCGCGTCGCGCCCGGGGGATGCCGGCGTCCAGCGCGTCATGCCGAGGGGGATCTCGGCGTGACGCTCGGGGATGTCGGAGGGCAGCAGGTAGGGCCGACGGATGACCTCGTCGAGCACCACGACGCTGACGACGGTGCGCACCTCGGGCAGCTGCGCGATGACCCCGGTCGAGAACTCGTGCACGCCGCTGACGTCGACGGCGCGGATGAGCAGCATGGCATCGTGCTCGCCGGTCGTGATCGCGCACCACTCGACGTCGGGCATCTCGCTCACGCGATCACGGAACGACGCCCAGGCCTGCGGCAGCACCGTGACGAAGACGAGGGCGCCGATGGAGAGACCCGCCTTGGCCTGATCGACCCGGGCGCTGAACCCGGTGATCACGCCGTCGCTCACCAATGATTCGACTCGCGAATAAGCGCTGGCGCGGGATATCCCCACCCTGTCGGCGAGTGCGGCGATCGAGATGCGACCGTTATCACGGAGCACTTCGAGAATCTTGTATGCGATCTCGTCCAACCCGGTGGCACTTCGTCCAGAATGCTTCGATGCTTCAGCATCCTTGCTGGACATATTGCTCCCCACGGTTGATGATCTGGACAGACCGTGTCGGTCATCCCGACACTTGCTGGACACATCGTCGCATATGATGCGAATCTGATCCACGGTCGTCCACACCAGTGGCGGCCGACACCCGAATGTACTCCTCGCCCTTGGAGGCTCACATGTCGTCACGCCGCACTCTGCCTGCGCTCGCGTTCGGAGCGGTCGCGCTCCTCGCGCTCGCCGGTTGCTCGGGAGGAAACTCCGCCAACAACGGCGATGACTCGTCGGGCTCCGGCTCGCTGGTCATCGACACCGCGTTCTCGATCGAGACGACCGACCCGGGTCACACCTACGACCCGACCGGCAACATGATCGCCAAGGCGATCTACGAGACCCTCGTCGACTTCGAGGGCTCCGACGTCTCGACGCCGGTTCCCGGACTCGCCTCCTGGGAGCAGAACGACACCGCGACCGAGTTCACGTTCACGCTCGAGGGCGACCGCGTCTTCTCCGACGGCACCCCGATCGAGGCGAAGGACGTCGTCTTCTCGCTGCAGCGCATCCAGGGCATGGAGGACGCCAAGCCCAACTTCCTGCTCGCCGGCATCACGATCACCGAGGTCGACGACAAGACGATCACCTTCACGTCCGAGACCCCGCTGCTGCAGCTGCCCGCGATCCTCGCGAACCCGGCGCTCGGCATCGTCAACTCCGACGTCGTGATCGAGAACGGCGGCGCGACCGACGGCTCCGACAGCGCGCAGAGCTTCCTCGACGGCGAGTCGGCGGGCTCCGGTCCGTTCGTGCTCGACACCCTCGACCTCTCGTCGCAGGTCGTGCTCACCAAGAACGACGAGTACAACGGCGACGAGGAGTCGGCCTACGACCGCGTCGTCGTGCGCAACGTCTCGGAGAGCGCCACGCAGCTCGCCAACCTCAAGGGCGGCGACTCGATGGTCGCGATGGACCTGAACGGCGACCAGGTCGCGGGCCTCGGCGACGACCTCACGGTCGACTCCGTGCCCTCGGGCCAGACGATCTTCCTGCTGCTCAACCAGGGCGAGGCGGGAGGCGACCTCGCGAACGTCAAGATCGCCGAGGCGATCCGCTACGCGCTCGACTACGACGCGCTGCTCGAACTGGCCGGTGCCGGCGCGGTGCAGGCGACCGGCGTCATCCCGCCCGGATTCGAGGGCTCGCTCGACGGCGGCGTCTCGCAGGACCTCGACGCGGCGAAGGCCGCTCTCGCCGAGGCCGGCTACACGGGCCAGACCCTGAAGCTGCAGTTCCCGAACGACTACCCGGTCGGCGGCGTGGAGTTCACCCCGCTCGCCGAGCGCATCCAGGCGCAGCTCGAGGATGCCGGCATCGCGGTGGAGCTCGCCCCGGCGCCGTTCGCCACCGAGCTCGACGCCTACGTCAACGGCACCGAGGGCTTCGGCCTGTGGTTCTGGGGTCCGGACTACGCGGACTCCGCGAACTTCCTGCCGTTCGGCCCGGGCCTGAAGGTCGGCCTCCGTGCCGGTTGGGCAGCCGAGGCGAACCCCGAGATCGCCGAGATCGCCGCGAACGCGGCCAGTGCGACGGATGCCGACGAGCGCACCGCCCTGTTCACCGAGTTCGCCGAGGCCATGCAGGCCGAGGGCCCGTTCGTGCCGCTCATCGTTCCGGGTCGCAACATCGCCTCGGCATCCGCCGTCTCGGGCGCCGTGTACAACTCGGTGTGGGAGATGGACATCGCCGAGATCACCCCGGCCGGCTGAACGGATAGCGACGCATGACAACGGTGGCGGTGCAGAGACAGGCGCGCAGGCGTCGGTCTCCCCTGATCGGATACCTGCTGCGGCGGGCCGGCACCTCCCTGCTCCTGTTGGTGGGCGTGACGATCGTCACGTTCCTGCTCACCAACCTGGTGCCGGGAGACCCGGTCTCGGCCGCGCTCGGTGAGGGCGCATCGCAGAACCCGGCGACGCGAGAGGCGTTCATCCGGGAGCACGGACTCGATCAGCCGTTGATCGTGCAGTACTTCATCTATATGGGGAACCTGCTCCGCGGGGACCTCGGGACGTCGCTGGTGACCGGCCGTGCGGTCACCAGCGACCTCTCCACCGCCGTGCCGGCGACGATCGAGATCGCCATCGGCGCGATCATCCTGAGTCTGGTCGTCAGCATCGTGCTCGGCACGCTCGCCGCGTACCGCCGCGGACTCGTGACCGACCAGGTCATCCGCGTCGTCACGCTCGTCGGCCTCAGCGTGCCGACCTTCTGGCTCGCTCTGGTCAGCTTCTACGTCTTCTTCCTCGAGCTGCGCATCGCCCCCGGGTCGGGCCGCATCTCGCCGTCGATCACCCCGCCGCCGCGCGTGACGGGTCTTTACACGGTCGACTACCTGCTCAACGGCGACGCCGTCGGCTACTTCGACGCCCTCGCCCACCTCGCCCTGCCGGTCATGGTGCTGTCGCTCGTCACCATCGGCCTGCTCACCCGCTTCATCCGCACCTCGGTGCTCGAGGTGCTCGGCAGCGACTACGTGCGCGCCGCCCGCGCCAAGGGCCTCCCCGCGATGCGCGTCATCCTCGACTACGTGCTGCGAGGCGCATCCCTCCCGATCCTCACCGTCGTCGGCGTCGCGTTCGGCACCCTGCTCTCGGGCACCGTGCTCGTCGAGTCGGTCTTCGCGTGGCCGGGCCTGGGCACCTACGCCTACAACTCCGCCGCGAACCTCGACCTGCCCGGCATCATGGGCGTCGGCCTCGTGGTCGGGTTCATCTATCTCCTCATCAACTTCGTCGTCGACATGCTCTACGGCGTCCTCGACCCGAGAGTGAGGATCGCATGAGCCGCATCGACGCCGCATCCGGGCCCTGGCGGTTCCGCTTCCGTTGGCCGCGCGCCTGGCGCACGCCCCTCGGCATCATCGGCACCGTCATCGCCGGTGCCTGGGTGATCGTCGCCTTCACCGCGCAGTGGTGGGTGCCCTACGGCCCCAACGCGCAGATCTTCCCGCGCCTGCAGGAGCCCGGGGTCGAGACCCTTCTCGGCACCGACGGCAACGGCCGCGACATCTTCTCGCGCCTCATGACGGGTGCGACCGTGAGCCTGCCGCTCGCGCTCATGCTCGTCGTCGCCGCCATGATCATCGGCACCCTCATCGGTGCGCTCGCCGGATACTTCGGCGGCTGGGTCGACGAGACGCTCATGCGCATCACCGACCTCTTCATGGCGTTCCCGACGGTGATCCTCGCGATGGTGGTCGCGGCCTCCCTCGGACCGTCGCTGTTCAATGCGGTGATCGCCGCCATCGTCGTCTCGTGGCCGCAGTACTCGCGTGTGACCCGCAGCATCGTGCTCGGCCTCCGCGGGCAGAACTACGTCATCGCCGGACGCCTGCTCGGCCACTCGCCGCTGCGCACGCTGTTCGTCGACATCCTGCCCAACATCGCCGGCCCCGTGCTGGTGCTCGCGACGCTCGACATCGGTGCCGCCATCCTGCTGCTGTCGGGGCTGTCGTTCCTCGGCCTCGGCGCGCAGCCGCCCACGGCGGAATGGGGTTCGATGATCTCGTCGGCCATGCAGAACTTCGACGCCTGGTGGCTCGGGGTCTTCCCGGGTCTCGCGATCCTCACGGTCGTGCTGGCGTTCAACTTCCTCGGCGACGCGATGCGCGACATCCTCGACCCGACGGCCGAAGTGACGCACGAGAAGCAGGCCGAGAAGACGGATGCCGCGGGGGTGCCCGCATGACCGCGCTGAGCATCCGCGATCTGACGATCGACATCGGCCGCCCGCTCGTGAAGGGGGTCTCGCTCGACCTCGAGGCGGGCCGCATCCACGGTCTCGCCGGCGAATCCGGCTCGGGTAAGACCCTCACCTCGCTCGCCGTGCTCGGACTGCTGCCGCGACAGGCGAAGACCGGCGGATCGATCACCCTCGCGGGCGAGGAGCTCGTCGGGCTCACGCGTCGGGCGATGAACCGCGTGCGCGGCAAGCGCATCGCGATGGTGTTCCAGGACCCCTCGGCATCGCTGCACCCGCAGCTGCCCGTCGGCCGCCAGCTCACCGACCACATGCGCGTGCACCTCGGTCTCCGCGGTGCGGCGGCCCGCGAGAAGGCCGTCGAGCTGCTGCAGACCGTGCAGGTGCCGAACCCCGCCGAGGCGCTGAAGCGCTACCCGCACCAGTTCTCGGGAGGTCAGCGCCAGCGCATCGCGATCGCGTGCGCCCTGGCCTGCGACCCCGACGTGCTGCTCGCCGACGAGCCGACCACCGCGCTCGACGTCACGGTGCAGGCCGGCATCCTGCAGCTGCTGCGCGACCTCGCGATCGAGCGCCGGCTCGCCGTGCTGCTCGTGACGCACGACCTCGGCGTGATGAGCGCGATCGCCGACGAGGTCGCCGTCATGAAGGACGGCCTGATCGTCGAGAAGGCCGATCGCGAGACGCTGTTCCGCGACCCGCAGCACGAGTACACGCGGATGCTGCTCGCCGCACTGCCCGGTTCCCGCATCGAGGAGGACGCTGATGAGTGAGGTCTCCGTCCTCGACGCGCAGGACATGGTCGTGCGCTACCCGGGCAACCCGCCCGTGATCGCCGTGAACGGGGTGTCGATGACCGTCGCCGCGGGCGAGACCGTCGCCCTCGTGGGCGAGTCCGGCAGCGGCAAGTCGAGCTTCGCTCGCGCCGTCGTCGGCATCGAGAAGACCGCGGGAGGGACGGTGCTGTTCAACGGTGCACCGGTCTCGCCCCTCGGCATCCGTCGACGCTCGATCGCCCTCACCGGCATCCAGATGGTCTTCCAGGACCCGTCGACTTCGCTCAACCCGCGCCGGCGGGTGGGCGACCAGATCTCCGACGGCATCGCCACCGCCCGAGCGCGCGGTGCCGCCGGATCCACCGTCGAGGAATGGCTCGAGCGCGTCGGTCTGCCGACCTCGGTCGCCTCGCGCTTCCCGCACCAGTTCTCGGGCGGGCAGAAGCAGCGCATCGCGATCGCCCGGGCGCTCGCCGCTCGGCCCTCGCTGCTCGTCGCCGACGAGCCGATCTCGGCCCTCGATGCGTCGACCCAGACCAGTGTCGCCGGCCTCATGCGCGACCTCGTGGCGGAGTCCGGCGCGGGGATGCTCTTCATCTCGCACGACCTCGCCGTCGTGCGACGCATCGCCGACCGCACGTTCGTCATGTACTCCGGGCGCGTGCTCGAGTCGGGGCCGACCGATCGGCTCTGGGCCGCGCCCCAGCATCCGTACACCCAGGCGCTGCTCGCGGCGATCCCCGAGCCCGACGGGGCCGGCCGCATCCCCGACGCCCCGTCCACCGAGGACCGCGAGGTGTGGTCGGAGATCCCGCCCGTCCTGAACTGACGCGACGCAGAAGGGCCCGGCATCCGTGGTGGATGCCGGGCCCTTCCGCGTCGCCGATCAGATCGGGGCGACGATGTCCTGCTTCACGTCCCAGTCGGTGATCTCGAGGACCGACTCGATGGCCTGACCCTGCACCTCGGTCTTCGTCGAGGTCGCGAGCATGATGTAGTCCGCGGTGACCTCGAAGGTCGCGTCGACCTCGACTCCCTGCGTCTCAGCGGTGCCGGTGACGAGGTAGACCTTCTGGCCGAGGCGCTCGCCGGTGCCGGTCACGGTGAACTCGCCCGAGAGAGCGGCGGCCGCCGTCGCGGGATCGAGCGACGCGGCGTTCTGCGCGGCCGTGCTGAGCGCCGCGATCACGGGGTCGCTGGCGTTCGGGTCGGCGACCTGCCACTCGCTGGTCGGGCTCTTCACCCAGGTGTCGTCGCCGATGATGATCATCGAGCCCATGTCGGAGATGACCTCGGTGGCGTCGTTGGCCGAGTCGTAGCGCGCGGTCGAGACCATTCCCATGGTGGTCGACGTGGCCGCATAACCGGCGGATTCCTCCATCCGGTCAGCCGAGCAGGTGCTGAGGTCGGCGATGTCGATCGTCTCGCCCTCCTTCAGTTCGGGGCAGTCGGATGCCGTCGACGTCTCCTCCGACGACGAGGAGCTGCTCGAGCTGCTGGGCTTGCTCTCGTTGCCATTCCCGCTCGGTGCCGAGCATCCTGCCAGCAGGATCGCGGCGGCGATGACGGCTCCGGCCTTCCACATGTTGACGCGCATGGCGTCCCCCCTTCACGTGGCCGATGACGGTCACCGGCCACCGCAGACAAGCATGCCAAAGGGCGAGAGTCACGCGCGGTGGAAGCTCAGGGTTGCGTCCGCTAGACTGTCCAGGTTGTCTGCCTTCTGGCAGGCACGTTCACACACCCTCCTGCTTTCGAGAAATCCTCGGAAGCCGTTCTAGTCCGAAGGAGGTGGGTAAGTGACGCACCAGTACGAACTCATGGTCATTCTGACCCCCGAGATCGACGAGCGCCAGGTCGCACCTACGCTCGACAAGTTCCTGAAGGTCATCACCAACGATGGTGGCTCGATTGACAAGGTCGACATCTGGGGTAAGCGCCGTCTGGCCTACGAGATCCAGAAGAAGAACGAGGGCATCTACGCCGTCGTCAACTTCACCGCTACCAGCGAGGCCACGCAGGAGCTCGACCGTCAGCTCAAGCTGAACGAGCAGATCATGCGCACCAAGGTCCTCCGCTCGGAAGAGGCTCAGGCGATGGTCGCTTCGGAAGCCAAGCGCTCCGAAGAGAAGGCTGCTCGCAAGGCCGCCAAGGCTGCGAAGGCCTAAGTCCCATGGCCGGCGAAACCGTCATCACCGTTGTGGGAAACCTCACGGCCGACCCCGAGCTGCGGTACACGCAGAACGGGCTGCCGGTGGCGAACTTCACCATCGCATCGACGCCTCGGAACTTCGACCGTGCCGCGAATGAGTGGAAGGACGGCGAAGCGCTGTTCCTCCGCGCATCCGTCTGGCGCGAGTTCGCCGAGCACGTGGCAGGTTCACTGACGAAGGGCATGCGCGTCATCGCGCAGGGCCGTCTGCGTCAGCGCTCCTACCAGGACCGCGAGGGCAACCAGCGCACCGCGATCGAGCTGGAGGTCGACGAGATCGGCCCCTCGCTCCGGTACGCGACCGCGCAGGTCACCCGTGCGGCCTCGAACGGCGGTGGCGGCGGAGGACAGTCTCGCCCCGCACAGCAGCAGCAGGTGTCGGAGGAGCCGTGGTCTACCCCCGGCTCGTCGACCAGCGCCGATGCCTGGAGCACTCCGGGCAGCTTCGGCGACGACACCCCGTTCTGATCAACACTTCTGGATCCGCCCCTTCGGGGACGGCATCCGCTCATAACTAAGGAAAAACCATGGCTGGAAAGTCGAGCGGCGACCGCCGCAAGCCGCGGAAGGGTGGCAAGCCCACCGCTCCCGCGAAGTCGATCCGGGTCGGAGTCATCGATTACAAGGATGTCGCCACCCTTCGCAAGTTCGTCTCGGAGCGCGGCAAGATCCGTGCCCGTCGTATCACCGGTGTCTCGGTGCAGGAGCAGCGTCTGATCGCCACGGCGATCAAGAACGCGCGCGAAATGGCGCTCCTGCCCTACGCTGGCGCCGGCCGGTAAGGGGTATCGAGATGGCAAAGCTGATTCTCACGAACGAGGTCGCCGGGCTGGGTAGTGCCGGTGACGTGGTCGAGGTCAAGAACGGGTACGCCCGTAACTACCTCATCCCCCAGGGCTTCGCTACGGCGTGGACCCGTGGTGGCGAAAAGCAGGTCGCATCGATCCAGGCCGCGCGTCAGGCACGCGCGATCCACGATCGTGACGACGCTGTCGCACTGAAGAACGCCCTCGAGGGCACCAAGGTCCGTCTGGCCGTCAAGGCCGGCGCCGCTGGTCGTCTCTTCGGCTCGGTCAAGACCGAGCACGTCGCAGACGCCGTCGCCGCTGCGGGCCTCGGCTCGATCGACAAGCGCAAGGTGCACATCACCTCGCCGATCAAGTCGACCGGTGACCACGAGGCCACGGTTCGTCTGCACGACGACGTGACCGCAGTCATCACGCTGCAGGTCGTCGCCGCGAAGTAATTCCGTCTTCGCTGGGTCACTGAGCCCGTCGAAGTGCGAACGCCCTCTGTCCTTCGGGACAGGGGGCGTTCGGCGTTTCTGGGGGTGTGGCATGGGAGGGGTGTGCGCTAACTCAGGAAAAGCGCGGGCTTGGGGGTGGTTTCGGGCTGATTCGGGGGAGTTCGGTGCGGTTTTTCCTGAGTTAGTGCACATGCGCGGTGCACAACTCCGGAGAATCCACGTGGAATCGGTGGATTCGGGGCCTCCTCGACCGAACCGAGCGCAGATCTCCGGAGTCATGCGCGGGCGTGACCCGAAGGAAAGGCCGAAAGCCACGGGTTGCTCACAGCGCGGGGCCCCCACTCTTCGACCATCCACTCGCACGCGTCCTCGAACGTCCACGGGTGCGGTGCACAACTCCGGAGAATCCACGTGGAATCGGTGGATTCGGGGCCTCCTCGACCGAACCGAGCGCAGATCTCCGGAGTCATGCGCGGGCGTAACCCGAAGGAAAGGCCGAAAGCCACGGGTTGCTCACAGCGCGGGGCCCCCACTCTTCGACCATCCACTCGCACGCGTCCTCGAACGTCCACGGGTGCGGTGCACAACTCCGGAGAATCCACGTGGAATCGGTGGATTCGGGGCCTCCTCGACCGAACCGAGCGCAGATCTCCGGAGTCATGCGCGGGCGTAACCCGAAGGAAAGGCCGAAAGCCACGGGTTGCTCACAGCGCGGGGCCCCCACTCTTCGACCATCCACTCGCACGCGTCCTCGAACGTCCACGGGTGCGGTGCACAACTCCGGAGAATCCACGTGGAATCGGTGGATTCGGGGCCTCCTCGACCGAAATGAACGCAGATCCCCGGAGTTGTGAACGGGCGCGACGGATGCCCCGCGCTGGGGGCACGGGGCATCCGCCCTTGCAGCCGCGTCAGAGGTCGACGCCGGGCTGGGGACCCGGGGGCAACTCGTCGCTCCCTCGGCGACGCGGCGCGCCGGTGGTACGGCGCCTCCTCCCTCCAGGGCGCCGGACCACCGGGGTCCGCGTTACGCCGTGCGGCGGCGCAGCAGGCCCGCTCCCGTCAGGAGCAGGAGAACGGCGACGAACACCGGGGCGAGCGACGCCGCGCCACCCGTGGTGGCGAGGGCGTCAGCTCCTCCGGACGAGGTCGCCATGCCCGCGGCCATCGTGCCGCCCGAGCTCGGTCCGACTCCGGCGTCCGTACCCGGCGTCACACCGGGGTCGGTTCCCGGATCCGTGCCGGGGTCGGTGCCAGGGTCCGTTCCGGGGTCCGTTCCGGGGTCAGTCCCAGGATCGGTTCCCGGGTCCGTGCCGGTCGGCGTCGTCACCGTGCTGTCACCGATCACCGAGATCGCGTTGTCTCCGATCGTCACCGGCAGCGTGATCGGAAGGCCGATCTGCGTGCCGCCGAGGATGCCGTCGTCACCGGTGGTGGTGCTGCCGGTGGCGGGGGCGCCCGGGGTGGTGCCGGTGCCGTTGCCGGTGGTGCCGCTGACGTCGCTGTCTCCGGTGAGGGAGATGGCGTTGCCGGTGACGTCGATGGGTGCGGTGACGGGGGTGGTGATCTGGGTGCCGCCGAGGATGCCGTCGTCACCGGTGGTGGTGCCGCCGGTGGTGGGGGCGCCCGGGGTGGTGCCGGTGCCGTTGCCGGTGGTGCCGCTGACGTCGCTGTCTCCGGTGAGGGAGATGGCGTTGCCGGTGACGTCGATGGGTGCGGTGACGGGGGTGGTGATCTGGGTGCCGCCGAGGATGCCGTCGTCACCGGTGGTGGTGCCGCCGGTGGTGGGGGCGCCCGGGGTGGTGCCGGTGCCGTTGCCGGTGGTGCCGCTGACGTCGCTGTCTCCGGTGAGGGAGATGGCGTTGCCGGTGACGTCGATGGGTGCGGTGACGGGGGCGGTGACCTGGGTGCCGCTCAGAAGTCCGTCATCGCCGGACGTGCTCGTCCACGGTGCCGGAAGCGCCGTGAACTCACCCGGTGCTGCCGGTGCTGCCGGTGCCGCCGGTGCCGCGTCGCCACCCGCGACATCGCTGTCTCCGAGAAGGGAGATCGCGTTGCCCGAGACGTCGACCGGAACCGAGATCGGCGCGATCACCTGGGTGCCGCCGGCGATAGCGTCGTCACCTGAAGTGCTCGGGGCGACGGCATCCGTCGGTGCGGTCGTGGGTGCCGGTGCCGCGGCATCCTGACCTGCGGTCGCGCTGTCTCCGAGAAGGGAGATCGCGTTGCCCGAGACGGTGACCGGCACGTCGACGTGCACGAGCGCCTGGGTGCCCGAGAGCAGACCGTCGACGCCGGTCGTGGTGACCGACGGGGCCGGCGCGGCGGCAGCCGGGGCCGGGGCCTCGGCGGGCGCCGCAGTCTGCTCGCTCGACGAGTCGCCGAGCAGGCTGACGGAGTTGTCGGTGACGGTCACCGGCACCGTGACGTTCACGACGGCCTGCGATCCGGATGCCGTGCCGGAGTCACCGTTCGTCGTGGCCGCCGGCGCCGGTGCCGGGGCGGGGGCTGGTGCCGGGGCAGGCGCAGGTGCGGGCGCCGGGGCCGGAGCCTGCTGCGCGGAGGAGTCTCCGAGCAGGGAGATCGCGTTGTCGACGATCGTGACCGGGACCGAGACCGGAGCCTCGACCTGGGTGCCCGAGAGGACGCTGTCGTCTCCCGAGGTGTCTGCCGCGTTCGCGGCCGTTGCGCCGAGCAGGGTGATCCCGCCGGCGAGAAGCGTTCCCCACAGGGCCCGCTTGAGGTAAGTACGCATGATGACTTTCTCCTTGACTGGACTGGGGTGTCTGATGTGGGTGCACGCGAAGATGTGCGCGCGCAGCACGGCATCTGTCGTCCTCGAGGGGACGACGTGACGACCCGTCAGTCGGGGGAGACGTCGGTGTCGGCGACCGACGACGTCGGCAGGACGTCGTCGGATGCGCCGGAGGTGCGCTCCTCGGCACGGAGCGCGGGAATTCCCGCGTCGGTCAGACCGGCGGGAGAGACAGCGGATGCTCCGCCGGAAGTGGCGGAGGAAGACGGTGCGAGCGGCCCGCCGACGGGGGCCGTGGCGGGGCCGGAGGCATGGCCGGACGCGGACGCAGTCGTCGCCGGAGCAGGGGCCTCGACGGGCGCGGAGAGCGCAGACTCGTCGAGCGGATGCCGGGGCGCGGGCGCGAGCGTCGACACGGTGCTGGCGCCCGCAGCATCCGCCGGCACCACGGTCGGAACGCCCGCGAATCCGGGATCGGGGACCACGACGGGCGGAAGCACGACGGGCGGGAGCGACTCGGTCGGGTCGAGCCCGACCAGCACCGGGGGCACCGTGTTCTCGACGACTTCGCCGACGATGCCCGTGGTGTCGTCCACGACACCGGTCACATCGTCGAGGAGCTTCGTGACGCCGAGGTCGCGGAGCAGCCCGCCGACCACCGGCAGTGCGGCGACGGCATCCTGCACGGGATCGACGATCTGCGACACCGGAGCATCCTGCAGCAGGTCGGCCACCGGTGTGACGACGGCCTGTGCGGTGTCGGTGACGGTCTCGACGACAGGGGTCGCGACATCTCCCACGACGGGCACCTCGGCGACCGTGTCGGTGACGTGTTCGACGACGGCGGGGACGGTCTCGGGAACCGGAGCGACCACCTCGTGCACGACCGGGGCGACGACCTGGTTCACGACGGGCGCGACGACCTGGGTGACGATCGGCTCGGTCACGGCGGTGACGGTGTCGCCGACCGTGGAGACGGTTCCGGTGACGAGAGACGACACTTCTCCGAGAAGGGAGGGGTCTTTCTGCTCGTCGGCCTGAGCGGATCCGCCGCCGGTGAGGACGGTGATCGTCGCCCACGCGAGCGCTCCCAGACCGCCCCACAGGGCGATCGCGGGTACGCCGCGACGGGTTGCTCGAGCGTTCACGTCGACTTCCCCCTCCGAAAGACGATCGTTCCGACGCGCTCTGCGTCGATACCGGGTGACGATACTCCCGGTATATCGCGATGTCCATCCATCTCGCGCCGATCCGATGACACCTTCCGCAGGATTCCGCGCGTGTCGCCGTGTGACGCGCCCGGCGAAATTCCGGCTTGACTTTCCCCAAGTTCTTCACATGTGTCTTCGAGATGAACAAACCTTAAATGTGCAGTTGAAGCCCGTTCTCATCCACAGGGTGGGGAAACAGGAAACCCCCGGTCCAGGCGAAAAAGAAAGTTTGAACTCGGGGTACTCCACCGGGTTATCCACATGCGTTGTGCACAGACTCTCCGGACTTGTTCGCACGCTCTCCACAGAGTTATCCACAGGCCGTGTTGCGTGTGGATAACGCCGCTCGTAGCGTGGGCGAGCGACCCAATGTCGGAAGTCCGTGATGTGCTGCGCAGATGGCCGTTCTCGGCCCGGACGACAGCACGACGCCCCAGGTCCCGGGTGTCGCGGTACCGCAGAACGTCGCAGCGAAGGGAGCAGCGTGTCGATCGCCGACATCTCAGAAGAGCGCATGGGCGGAAGCCCGCGCGGGCCGGAGCGCACCCCGCCCCACGACCTGCTCGCCGAGCAGAGCGCGCTGGGCGGCATGCTCCTGTCGAAGGATGCCGTCGCCGACGTGATCGAGACGCTCAAGGGCGCCGACTTCTACGTGCCGAAGCACGAGCTCATCTTCGAGGCGATCCTCTCGCTCTACTCGCACGGCGAGCCGACCGACGTCGTCGCCGTCACCGATGAGCTCATCAAGACGGGCGAGCTGGGCCGGGCCGGCGGTGCCGACTACCTCCACTCGCTCACCTCGATCGTCCCCACCGCGGCCAACGCCGGCTACTACGCCGGCATCGTCTCGGAGCGCGCAATCCTGCGCCGCCTGGTCGACGCCGGAACCCGCATCGTGCAGCTCGGCTACGCGGGTGAGGGCGATGCGACCGACATCGTCAACAACGCGCAGGCCGAGATCTACTCCGTCACCGGAACCGAGACCGCCGAGGACTACGTTCCCCTCACGAACGCCGTCGACGCCGCGATCGAGGAGATCGAGGCCGCGAACGGCCGCGACGGTTCGATGACCGGCATCCCGACCGGATTCCGCGAGCTCGATGAACTCACCAACGGCCTGCACGGTGGGCAGATGATCGTCGTCGCCGCCCGACCCGCCATGGGTAAGTCGACGCTCGCGCTCGACTTCGCGCGCGCGGCATCGATCGGTCACGACTTCCCGTCGATCTTCTTCTCGCTCGAGATGGGTAAGAGCGAGATCGCGATGCGTCTGCTCAGCGCCGAGGGCGCGATCCCGCTGCAGAACATGCGCAAGGGAACCCTCGACCCCCGCGACTGGACCACCGTCGCGGCGACCCGTGGCCGCATCAACGACGCCCCGCTCTACATCGACGACAGCCCCAACATGACGCTCGTCGAGATCCGCGCCAAGTGCCGCCGTCTCAAGCAGCGCGCCGGACTGCGCATGGTCATCATCGACTACCTGCAGCTCATGACCTCGGGCAAGCGCGTCGAGTCGCGCCAGCAGGAGGTCTCGGAGTTCTCGCGAAGCCTCAAGCTCATCGCCAAGGAGCTGCAGGTTCCCGTCATCGCCCTGTCGCAACTGAACCGTGGTCCGGAGCAGCGTCAGGACAAGAAGCCCGCGATCAGCGACCTGCGTGAGTCGGGCTCGATCGAGCAGGATGCCGACATGGTGATCCTGCTGCACCGCGACTCCGTCTACGACAAGGACGTGCGTCCGGGCGAGGCCGACCTCATCGTCGCCAAGCACCGTAACGGTCCGACCGCGACGATCACGGTCGCGTTCCAGGGCCACTACTCACGGTTCATGGACATGGCCCCGGGTGGCGACTTCAACTGATCGGGCCGGGCGTGAGAGGGGCGTTGATAAATTCATCAACGCCCCTCTCACCCCTCACGGGAACATCTGCCGTAGCAGCTCCCAATCGCCCGCCTCGAGCGCCCGCGTCGCGATCGTCCGGGCGTCCGGATGGATGCGCGGGCCGAGTCCGGCCCACACCCGCTGCGCCTCCGCGAGGTCTCGCGCGACGACCGCATTGCGCATGAAGTCGATCGCGTCGTAGTACGGGCCGGTCTGCTCGCCGGGCTGAACGTCGAACGGCTCATAGGGACTGACCCACGGAAGCGTCGGGTCGGGGCGCAGGTAGAGGATGTTGCCTGTGTGGATCATGCCGGCGCGCACATGGTTGTGCGACTGGACCGTGATGTAGTCGATGCAAAATCGCTCGCCGATCGCGATCGCGCTGTCGCCCGCAGCGACCTCGTATGCGTAGACGTCGCCAGCCTCGTCAGTGAGTGCCTGGCCACTGGCCAGCTCCGACGGGCCCCTGTCGACAAGGTCACCGATGAGCTTCGAGTAGTACGGGCCGGAGTCGTCGGTCCGCGTCGACATCGTGCTGATGTGGGCGGTGCTCGTGCACTCGCCCGGCCCGCCGGCGGGCACCGAGATGCCGTCGCCGAGGTCGACCAGACCATCGTCGGATGCCGGGGCATCGGTCGGATTCGGAGACGCGGTCGCAACGGGAGAACCCGACCCCGCACCGAACACTCCGGTGACCCAGGTCGTCGCCCCGAGCACCGCCGGCAGCGCGAGAACGAGCAGCCCCGTAACGACGGCTGCAGACACCATCATCGTGATCTTCGTCGAACGCTTCATCGTGCTCAGCATCCCATCGGCGGCATCGCCGGAGCCAGCATCCGCATCCGAACTACCGACTCCCCACCCGCACGTACCGATGCTCGGGCCGCCCGGTGGTGCCGTAGCGCAGGCGCACCTCGACCTGGCCTCGCGTCGCGAGGGCGGCGAGATGACGCTGGGCCGTCGCGCGGGAGATGCCCACGCGCTCGGCGACTTCGGCGGCGGATGCCTCGTCGTCGTCGCCGAGTCCGTCGAGGATGAGCTGTTCGGTCGCCGAGCGCGAGACGGTCGCGGGTTCGGCGCCGCCGGCCATGATCGACATCGCACGGTCGATGCGCTCCTGGGTGAGCGCCGCGTCGCCGCCGAGCAGATTGCGCATGCGGGCGTAGCGGCGCAGTCGGTCGACCAGCGCCGTGGCGTCGAAGGGCTTGGCGAGGTAGGCGAGGGCGCCGGCGTTGATCGCGCGCCGCACGGTCACGGCATCGGTCGCCGCCGACAGCACGAAGGCGTCGCGCTCGGTGTCGGCGACGAAGCGGATGCCGTCGCCGTCCGGCAGGTACGCATCGACCAGCAGCAGGTCCGGCTGATGCGCGCGCAGCGCCTGGCGCGCGGCGTCGAGCGTGTGCACTGCCTCGAGCGGGGTGAAGCCGGGCACGCTCGCCACCGCGTCGCGGTGCAGCCCCGCCACGCGGAAGTCGTCGTCGATCACGAGCACGCGGATGTCGTCGGTCACTGTTCCTCCAGATGCCGGTCGTCGTCGGGCGGTCGGACCGCCGAAGGGATGCGGGCGCCGAAGACGGCACCGACGCCGACACCGCCGCCACCGCCACCCGACGAGATCAGCCACACGTCCCCACCGCGCCGGCGGGCGAGGTCGCGGGAGAGTGGCAGCCCGTAGCCGTGGCCGTGCACGGGTCCGGCATCCGATGCGTCGGAACCGGAGCGCACGGCGATCGTCTCGGTGGTCGGGGCGAAGGGGTCGCGGTCGGGCGGGGTGATGCCCGCGCCGGAGTCGGCGACCGTCAGCACCAACTCGCTGCCGTCGGTGAGGAGGGTGACTTCGACCCGTCGCGGCTCGGTGCCTGCGACGGCGGCACGGATCGCGTTGTCGACCAGGTTGCCCATCACGGCAGCGACGTCTTCGGCGGCAGTCACCTCTCCGAGCAGGAGCGTGTCGTCGGTGATGACCAGCGCGACACCGCGCTCGCGGGCCGTGACCGCGGTCGCTCCGAGGAACGACTGCAGGAACGGATCGGGCACCCGCTCGATCCCCTCGACATCGCCGCCCACCGACCCGCGGTGCGTGAGCTCGTCGAGGAAGGCGCGTGCCTCACGTCCGCGGTCGGCGTCGAGCAGGCCGGAGACCACGTGCAGACGATTGGCGAACTCGTGACGCTGCACCCGCAGTGCCTCGGTCGTCGCGCGCACGGTCTCGAGGCGACCGGCCAGGGCCTCGATGTCGGTGCGATCCCGCACGACCACGACCACCCCGAGCGGCCGGGCCTCCCGCACGACCGGACGAGCGTCGAGATACAGCACCCGATCGCCGACCACCGTCTCGGCGATCGCACCGCGACCGTCGAGCAGCCGTCTCACGGTGTCGTCCAACCCGAGAACAGAGACGCGGCGACCGACGGGGGAGTCGAGCTGCAGCATCCGCTCCGCCGCGCTGTTGCAGACGCGCACGACGCCCTCCGGGTCGACCGCGAAGACGCCGTCGCCGACCCCCTCGAGCACGGCGGCCTGATTCTGCACGAGCGCGACGAGGTCTTCGGGCTGCAGGCCCAGCGTCAGCCGCTCGAAACGGCGCCGCAGCAGAAGCGTGGCCAGGGCGGCCAGGCCCAGGGCCGCGACCCCGGCGACCGCGATGGTCGCGATCAGGGCGGGCAGTTCGTCGAACACGCTCGCGCGCTCGAACCCGACGCTCACCTCGCCGACCGGCGGCTCGCCGGCCGTCGCGTAGATCGGCACCTTGGCGCGCGCCGATTCGCCGAGCGTACCGACCTCCCAGTCGACGACCTCGGTTCCGCGCAGCACCTCTTCGAACGGGGTCGAGACGACCTGGCCGAGTAGATTCTGGTTGGGGTGGGCGAGGCGGATGCCGTGATCGTCGGTGATCACGACGAACAGGGCATCGGTGCGATCGGCGACGTCGACCGAGATCTGCTGCAGGGGTCCGCCGCGCAGCGCCGCGGCCTCGGGCGTGCCGGGATCGGCCGAGAACTCGGCGACGAGCTGACGGACATCGGGGTCCTCGGCGAGGGTGCGGGCGATATTGAGCGCGGTCGCCTCGGACTCGGCGCGCAGCTGCTGCACGCCGAGCCATCCGAAGACGAGGGTGCAGACGGTGACGACCGCGGCGACGGTCGCGAGCTGCACGAGCAGCAGTCGGGTGGCGAAACGCACCGGGGCAACCTCCTCGTCGCGTCGTGAGCACAATGCGCAGAACACACGCTACGCGCACAACGTGCAGCAATGCGACATAGCGCGCGCGGCGTCTGCGATCGACCTAGTCTCTCGGGATGCGCCGCACGCGGTGCTCCGCTCTGATGCACGACACGACGAAGGAGTCGATGTGAACGTGGAACCTGGGATCCTGCTCTCCGCCGAGGAGGGCTACGCGACGGCGTTCCTGCCGCCCGAGGGCGTGCTCGTGGCCCTCGGGTTCACGATGGTGCTCGTCTTCATGGCGCTCATCATGACCCGCCGCCTCACCCCGATGGTCGCCCTCATCCTGGTGCCGACGGTGTTCGGACTCTTCGCCGGCGCCGGTCTCGGCCTCGGTGAGATGATCATCGACGCGATCTCCGACATGGCACCGACCGCCGCGCTGCTGATGTTCGCCATCATGTACTTCGGCATCATGATCGACGTCGGACTCTTCGACCCGCTCATCCGCTTCATCACCCGGCTGCTCGGCGACGACCCGGCCAAGATCGTGCTCGGCACGGCCATCCTGGCCGGCGCGGTCTCGCTCGACGGCGACGGCTCGACGACCTTCATCATCACCACCTCGGCGATGCTGCCCATCTACCTGAAGCTGGGCATGAACCCGGTCGTGCTGACCTGCGTCGCCGGTCTCATGAACGGCACCATGAACATCGTCCCCTGGGGTGGCCCGACCGTGCGCGCCGCGACCGCACTCGGCCTGCAGCCCACCGACGTCTTCGTGCCGATGCTGCCCTCGCTGGCGGCCGGTCTCATCGTCGCCCTGCTCTTCGCCTGGTTCCTCGGGCTGGGAGAGCGCAAGCGCCTCGGCAGCATCGACCCCGATCGCATCGGCGGCTCGGCGGGTACCGGCTCGAAGGTGTTCCGCGGCGGCAACGCCACCCCCGGCGCCCGGGCCACGCTGCGCACCGGCAACATCGTCACCCTCGCCGGTGGCCGCGGAGGCCTGCCGGCGGCGACCGCGCTGCTCGACCGCGAGGACACGGCGATGGCCGACACGATGCTCGACCCGAACCGCGCCACGCTGCGCCCGAAGCTCATCTGGGTCAACCTCGCCCTCACCGCAGCGGTCATGGTGCTGCTCGTCGCCGACATCTTCCCGCTCGCCTACGTCTTCATGGTCGGGGCGGCGGTCGCGCTGGTGATCAACTTCCCGAAGCTCAAGAGCCAGGCCGACGAGATCGTCGCCCACGCCCCGAGCATCGTGGGCGTCGTCTCGATGGTGCTCGCCGCCGGCGTGCTCGTCGGCGTGCTGAACGGCACGGGCATGGTCGACGCGATGGCCGGCTGGATCACGACCGCCATCCCCACCGCGCTCGGGCCGTTCCTCGCGGTGATCACCGGCATCCTGTCGATCCCGCTGACGTTCTTCATGTCGAACGACGCCTTCTACTACGGCATCCTGCCGGTGCTGGCCCAGAGTGCCGAGCACTTCGGGATCGAACCCGTCGAGATGGCTCGGGCATCGATCACCGGCCAGCCCGTGCACCTGCAGAGCCCGCTGGTGCCGGCAATTCTGCTGCTCGTCTCGCTCGCGAGCGTCAACCTCGGCGACCACCACAAGAAGGTGCTGTGGCGGGCGTGCGCGGTGTCGCTGGTGATGCTCGCGGTCGGCGTGCTGGTGGGGGCGGTGCCGCTCGCGGCGTGACGTCTCGCAGGCAGCGAACCACTCGATCGGCCGGAGTCAAGCCCACTGACTCCGGCCGTTCGAGAGGCATAGTGTCGGAGGATCGATCGACGTTTCGCGATGAGGAGTACCCGATGACGCTGGAAGTCGTCTCGCCGACAGAGGCTCTGCTCGACGGCCGGTACCTGCTCGAGGACCGCGTCGGACAGGGCGGCATGGCGACGGTCTACCGCGCCGAGGACACGCATCTCGGGCGGACGGTCGCGATCAAGATGATCCATCCGGGAGACGAGGCGAAGGTCTCGGTCGAACGCGCGCACACCGAGAAGGCCCTGCTCGCCTCGCTCAACCATCCGGCGCTCGTGACGCTCTTCGACGCCCAGCTCGATCCGGGGCGGCCGCAGTACCTGGTGATGGAGTTCATCGACGGGCCGACGCTCGCCCAGCGCATGGCGCAGGGACCGATCCCCTCGCGCGAACTCGCCGCGCTCACCCGTGATCTGGCGCAGGGCCTCGCCGCCGCGCACGCGGCAGGCATCGTGCATCGCGACGTCAAACCGTCGAACGTTCTGCTGCAGAGGCGTGGGACGCGCAGCGGGGGAGCATGGACGGCCAAGCTCGCCGACTTCGGGATCGCCTGCCTCGTCGACGGATCGCGCCTCACCACGCCCGGCATCGTGCTCGGCACTCTCACCTATATGGCTCCCGAGCAGTTGCGCGACCACGACCCGGGCACACCCGCCGATATCTTCGCTCTGGGCCTCGTCGTGCTCGAAGCGCTGACCGGCGAGCCCGGATACACGCCGATCGGCTCGGGTCGCGCCGCCGCGATCGCACGGCTGGCCGGATCGCCCCCGGTTCCCGGCGATGTCGACCCGGCCTGGCGCGATCTGCTCGAGCGGATGACCGCGATGGAGCCGGATCGGCGACCGACCGCCGCGGAGGTGGCCAGGGCGGCGGGCGCGCTCCTGAGCGGGGACGAGCCGGCGACGAGTCGCGCGGCCGCCGACCGGATTGCTCCGCCCGCAGTGGCCGAAGCGGCGACCGTCGAGGACGACCGCGGAGCTGCGGATGCCGAGACGGGCCGCACGGCCGTTCTCCCCGCCGAGCGCCCCGCACGCGTCGGCCGCGCCCGCACGCGCGTGATCGCCGGGGCAGCCGCGCTCGTGGTCGCCGGAGTCTCCGTCGCCGGCGCGATGGCCCTTGTCCCGGACTCGGGCGCCTCGGGAAGTGCGCTCTCGGAGGCCGTGGCCCGTGCGGTTGCTTCTATCGAGGTCGCACCCGCGGAGGTCGCGCCCGAGGAGGTCGTGACCGAGGCGCCGGTGAGCGACGAGGTCGTCAGCGAGCCCGTCTCACCGGCAGAGTCGGTCGTCGAAACCGTCGACGACGGGGAGAACGGCAACTCCGGTCAGGGCGAGAAGGGCACCCCCGGTAACGGGGCCAAGGACAACCCGTCGGATCAGAACGGCAACAAGCCCGACCACGCGGGAAAGCCGGGCAAGGGTTCGGGAGACTGACCTCAGCGTGCGAGCAGCGCCACGGAGCTCAGCACCAGCCAGGCGAACATCCCGAGGTAGATGACACGCTCGGCGAGGCCGAAGATCGGCTTGAGCGGCCGTACGACCGAGGCGAGGATCGTCACGGCGCTCGCCACGGTCATCACCCAGCCGAGAACGGTCGAGGCGTTCGCAGCGCCGTCGAACCCGGCGGCCGAGAACGCGATGCCGGTCATGAATCCACCGACGGATGCCGCGGCGAACGCACCGAAGGCGAGCAGGTTGTGTCGGCTCCCCGTGGCGGTGCGGGGTGCGTCCGCGGCATCCATCGGCACCCAGCTGATCGGGGCGCGGGTGAGCGCGAGCGCCGCCAGCGCGATCAGGCCAGGGAGGGTCGACGGGATGCCGGCGGTGAGGAGCGCTCCCGCGAGGGAGACGGCGGCCACCGCGGTCGCGACGGTCTGCGTGCGATACAGGGCGCGCCAGCGCGAGATGCCGTAGGCGCTGACGGGGTCGCGCAGGGGAGACAGTCCGCTCGGCACGACGTGCAGGGCGACCAGCGCGATGACCGCGACGGCGACCCCGAGCAGGGCGAGCACCGCGAGTGCGGTGGTCATGCGGGCGTGGCCGCCTCGTAGCCGGATGCCGGAACGATCGGCGTGTGCTTCGGCCGCCACACCGACGAGTCCCAGGCGAGGATGCCGTACCAGACCGGCGTGAGCAGGATCGCGAGGACGAAGAACACGCCGGGCTTGCCGAACGCCTCCTGGATCTTGAGGCCCGCCATGATCAGGAACACCAGGTAGAGCAGCGTGCCCACGACCGGGATCAGCCCGATCAGCACCCACCAACCCTTCTGCCCGCCGAGTTGCAGCACGCGCCAGGTGTTGAAGAGCGGCACCCATGCGGGCCAGGCCTTCAGCCCGGCCTTGCGGAAGATCCCCATGAGTGCGAATCCGTAGAAGACGTACACGGCCAACCCGCTCACGAGCGACCACACGTATGCCACCGTCAGATCGACGGCCATTGCAGCATCCATCATTACCCCCCGGTTACCGATATATCGCCTGTATCGAGCAACAGTATGGCGCAGAACCGCCCGCGGGTCAGCCCTTTTCCGGAAACCCCGTGAGATTCTCTCGCCCACCTCGTCTTCCCCGGTGAGGAACCCCATCGCCTCGCTCGGCTCGTCCCGGAGCCGACCCTGTCGTCCGGCAGGGCCGGGTGAGGGCGGCTTCCCTCCGCCCTCACCCGTCCGGGAGAATCATCGCCATGGATCGTCCGTCGCTTCCCGAGCTCGACCCGGCCGAGCACCGTGCGCTCAAGGCGCGGCTGACGCCGCTGTTCGTCGAGGCCCTCGCCCCCGAAGACCTGACCGGGATGCCGAAGAAGGCGAAGTTCGTGATGACGGGACTCCGCAGCAAGGCGTTCTCGCTCTCGTCGGAGCGATCGATCGCGATGGCGACGGGGGCCGTGCTCGGCCTCGGGGTCTACGGGCAGACCACGCGCGCGGTGCGGGCAGCCGAGGTCATCACCCGCTTGCCGTTCGCGACGCACCGGGTGCCCGAGGAGATCCACCTCGTGAGCATCGTGCGCTCCGCCTTCTACTTCGCGGTGCGCGACGGGTCGCCCTCGGCTTCTCTGCTCGAGGCCGACGTCGCCCGTTCCGTCGCCGTCCGCCCGCACGACAACGTGTTCAACGGTCGGCTGCTGCGCCCGTATCTCGACGAGCCCTTCCCGTACGGCGAACACCGCGACGCCTACCCGGCATGGCATCAGGCCGCGAACTATCTCGACTCGATCCGCGAGTTCATCCGCCTCTGGAGCTACGGCGGGTCGGAGCTCTGGCCGGTCGCGCGGCTCGAGGCCGAGATCGAGCGATACACCGTCGCGATCCACCGCGAGCCCGGACTGGAGCCCGTTCGGGGGTGACCGGCGACCGCCGCCGCGCGATCAGCTCCGCGTGAGCAGCGTGCGCGCCCAGCCGCGCGCGACGACGAAGGGGTCGGTGAACGTCGCCATGCCGACCGTGACGATCGCCCCTTCGTAGAGGAGCATCATCGCCTGCGCCACGGCGCGGTGATCGCGGATGCCGGCTTCGGCGCAGAGCTCGTCGAACAGGTCGAACAGCCACACCTTCTGGCGGGAGACCTCGGGGAAGACGGGGTGGTCGTCGTTGCCCTCGCCGATCTCGGCGCGGGCGTTGATGGCGCTGCAGCCCTTGGGGCTGTTGTCGTCGGACCAGGTGATCGCCGCGTCGAAGATCGCGAGCACGCGGTCGATGCCCGGCTCGGGAACCCGGGAGAGGTGCGCGGCCACGTGCTCGCGCCAGCGCGCGTCGCGGTGCTGCAGGTAGGCGACGACGAGCGCCTCCTTCGAGCCGAACCGGTCGTAGAGGGTCTTCTTGGTGACACCGGCGACCTCGGCGATCGTGTCGACCCCGACCGCATGGATGCCGCGCTCGTAGAAGAGCTGCGAGGCGGCGTCGAGCACACGGCGTGCTCCGGGGGTGAGAGGCGCGAGCTCGGGAACGGACGAGGTCATGCAAAAACTATACCAACCTGTATAGTCGGACGCATGAGTAAACAGATCGGTGTACTTCGCGGGCTGCTCACGGCCGCAGCGGCAGCCGCTTTCATCGTCACGTGGAGTTCGGGCTTCATCATCCCGGCCTTCGCCACGGTCGACGTCGCACCGCTCACGTTGCTCGTCTGGCGGTTCGTCCCCCTGGCGATCGTGCTGCTGCTCATCGTCCGCGTCTCGGGGGCCGCGAAGGGCGTCACCGGTCGCGACGTGCGCACGCAGGCGCTGATCGGGCTCTTCGCGCAGTTCGGATACTGCGCCGCCGTCTACGGAGCCGTCGCGACAGGCATCGCCACGGGCACGGTCGCGCTCATCGATGCGGTGCAGCCCCTCATCGTCGCCGTGCTCGTCGGACCGATCCTCGGACTGCGCGTGCGGGGATCGCAGTGGGCGGGCCTCGCCCTCGGCGCCGTCGGTGTGCTGCTCGTCGTGCGCTCGCAGTTCGGATCGTCGGCCGCACCCCCGATCGCCTACCTCCTGCCGGCCACCGCGATGGTGTGCCTCATCGTCGGCACGTTCCTGCAGCGGCGATCCGCGGTGCAGACGGGGGTGCTCGTGACGCTCGCCATCCACGTCACCGTGACCGCCGTCCTGCTGCTCGCGGTGTCGGTGGCCACCGGGTCGCTGGTGCCCCCGGCATCCGCATCGTTCTGGCTCGCCGTCGTGCTCACCGCCCTGTTCCCGACGCTCGCCGCCTACGGCCTCTACTGGTGGCTGCTGCGACGGGTGGGGATAACCGCCCTGCAGGCGCTGCTGTTCCTCATCGCGCCGGCGACGGCGATCGCCGGCGGCATCCTGCTCGGCGAACCCCTCACGATCGTGACGTTCGTCGGCTTCGCGCTCTGCGGTCTCGGTGTCGCGGCCGTGCTCCGGGGCGAGGCGAAGACGCGGCGCGAGCAGTCGGCGCTCGCCGCCTGAGGAGCGGGGTCATGCCCGCTCGACCGGCACCAGCTCGACGTCGCGCAACTCGTCCCCGTCGACGACCGCGGTCATGAGCGTGCAGACGGGCTGGCGCCGTCGGTCGGTCGGCGACCCGGGATTGAGCAGGCGGATGCCGCGGGGCGTGCGCGAGTCCCACGGGATGTGGCTGTGCCCGAACACCAGAACGTCGAGTGCGGCGTCCGGGTATGCGAGGTCCATGCGCCGCTCACGGCCCGTGGCCGCACCGGTCTCGTGCACCACGCCCACGGTGAGACCTTCGATCGCCTCGACGGCGAACTCCGGCATCCGCTCTCGCAGGTCGGCACCGTCGTTGTTGCCCCACACCCCGATCAATCGGGCGGCGCGGGCGTCGAGCGTCTCGAACGTCGCGAGGTCGATCCAGTCGCCGGCGTGGATGACGACATCGGCGCGGTCGACCTCGCGCCACACGGCGTCGGGCAGGCGCTTCGCCCGCGCGGGCACGTGCGTGTCGGCGAGCAGCAGCAGTCGCGTGGCCACCGGCGGTCAGAGGTCGTTGGGCGAGAGGTCGCCCTCGCCGTCCTCGCCGATCTCGGCGATCACCGGGTCGCCCTCCTGCGTCTCGGGCTGAAGGCCGCTCGACGGCAGGTCCGTCGCGGGGATCTCGTCGTCGTCCGACGGCAGCTCGTCGGGGTCGGCTCCGGTGGCCACAACCTCATCGATGTCGGCACCGGCGTCGAGAGCATCCGTGCGCTCCCACTCGGCCTGGGCCGGGTCGTCGGACGGGTCGGCGAACGAGGTCGCCTCGTCGTCGCGCAGCGGCTGGACGTTCTCGGGTGTCTCGTCGATACGGCTGTCGCTGGAGTCGGTGTTCATGGAGTCCTCCTGGGGGCGGTGGTCTGGGTGCTTCCAGCGTGCCGGGGCGGATGCCGAGGCGCGACGGGCTTGACGGGCGCGAGCCGTGCGGGGTACCGGCCCTTCGTCTCGCTGCGCTCGCTCAGGAACCGGTGTTCGAGCGCGGTTCCTGAGCGAGGAGCGCAGCGACGAGACGAAGGGCCGCGGCGATCAGGGAGTCGGCATGCCGCCGTTCACATTGAGCGTCTCACCGGCGACGTAGCTCGATTCGGCCGATGCGAGGAAGACGTAGGCCGGGGCGAGCTCGGCCGGCTGGCCCATGCGGCCAGCGGGGTGTCTTCACCGAACTGGTCGATCTTCTCCTGCGGCTGTCCGTCGCTCGGCTGCAGCGGGGTCCAGATCGGTCCCGGGGCGACGGCGTTCACGCGGATGCCCTTCGGCGCGAGCTGCTGGGCGAGGCCCTTCGTGAAGGCGTTGATCGTCGCCTTGGTCGACGCGTAGTCGACCAAGATGTCGGACGGCGAGTACGCCTGGATCGATGTGGTGTTGATGATCGCGGAGCCTGCCGGGAGGTGGGGGAGCGCGGCCTTCGTGATCCAGAACATCGCGTACACGTTCGTCTTGAACGTGTCGTCGAACTGCTCGTCGGTGATGTCGGTCAGCGACTCCTGGTAGATCTGCTTGCCACCGTTGTTCACGAGGATGTCGAGACCGCCGAGGGCTCCGACCGTCTCGGCGACGAGCGTGCGGCAGTACTCGGGATCGCGCAGGTCTCCGGGGAAGGTCGCCACCTTGACGCCCGCTTCGCGCACGATGCCGGCGATCCGGTCCGCGTCCTCCTGCTCCTCGGGGAGGTAGGAGAGCGCGACGTCGGCGCCCTCGCGGGCGAAGGCGATCGCGGTGGCGGCGCCGATGCCGGAGTCGCCACCGGTGATGAGGGCCTTGCGGCCGGTCAGGCGGCCGGAGCCGCGGTAGCTCTCCTCGCCGAGGTCAGCCTTCGGGGCGAGGTCCGCGTCGAGGCCCGGCTCGGGCATGTGCTGCTTCTGCGGCTCGATGTCGGCGTACAGCTCGGCGGGGTTGGTGAAGGTGTACTGGTCACGGGACATGGTGTTCCCCTTCCTTGTTTTCGTGTCGGTCTTTCAGGTGCGGTCGCGCAACAGCTCGTCGGGGACGACGTCGCGGATGGTCATGGCGGCCGTGAGGAACGCGAGGTGACTGAGTGCCTGCGGGGTGTTGCCCCAGGCCGAGCCGTCGTCGGCGTCGATCATCTCGGCGTAGATGCCCACGTCGTTGGCCTGGGCGATGAGTTCGTCCATGAGGGCGAGGGCCTCGTCGTGCCGGCCGACGCAGGCGAGCGCCTCGGCGCGCCAGAACGCGCACGCCACGAACGTCTTCTCCTCGGCATCCGCCCCGCTGTAGCGGTAGAGGAGCGGACCCGCGCCGAGCTCGTCGGCCAGGGCATCGATCGTCGTCGACATGCGCTCTCCGCGGTCGAAACCCGACGGCGCGTGGAGCAGCACCGAGGCGTCGAGCTCCTCCGAGCCGGCGTAGAAGACGTACGCCGAGCGCTCGGCGGACCAGCCGTTCGCGTCGATCCACCCGCGGATGCGCTCGCGCTCGGCCCGCCAGCGATCGGCGCTCCCGGGGATCGCACCGGCGTCGGCCAGCGCGACGGCGTCATCGAGGGCCTTCCAGCAGCCCATCTTCGACGAGACGTAGTGCCGCTCCTCGGGGAGTTCCCACATGCCCGAGTCCGGATTGCGCCACAGATCGCACGTACGGTCGGCGATTCCCGCGAGCATCCGTGCCGTGCCGATGTCGAGCACGTTGCCCGCATCGACGTAGGTGCGGCAGATCGCGAGCAGGTCGCCGTAGACGCCGAGCTGCAGCTGGTCGCCCGCGGGGTTTCCGGTCACGACCGGCCCGATCCCGCGCCAGCCCTCGACGTCGTACTCGTGGGGCTCGGGCACGAGCCCGCCGTCGAGCGTGTACATGACGTGGAGCTCGGGGCCGTGGTCGCGGATCGTGCGGAGCATCCACGACAGCGCGGCCTGGGTCTCCTCCCGCAGGCCGAAGCGCACCAGCGCGTGCGCCGTGTAGGCGAGGTCGCGCACCCAGGCGTGACGGTAGTCCCAGTTCTTGCCGCCGGCCGGGTTCTCGGGCAGCGATGTGGTGGCGGCAGCGGCGATGGCGCCCGACGGACTGTAGATGAGCAGTTTCAAGGCGAGGGCGCTGCGCTGCACCTGCTCGCTCCAGGGGCCCTCGTTCGAGAAGACGCGAGACCAGTGCCGCCAGTTCTCGATCGTGCGATCGATGCCGTCGTCGACGTTGTGCGGATCGGGGATGTGGAGGGGTTCGTCGTGCGTGGCCGCGAGGGCGATCAGGTGGCGTGAGCCCGCCGTTGCCGAGAATGCACCGTCGAGACGCGGCCCGTCGGCTCCGTCGGGATCGGGATGCAGTGGCCCGTGATCGAAGCCCACGACGGCGAACGCCGTGGCGCCGCTGCGCACCACCGGGCCGTGGTCGGTGTTCTCGATCCAGGGTGCCGCCGTGCGCAGCGACGTGCCGGGACGCACGCACCAGCGCATCTCCACGGAACCCTCGATGCCGTCGATCCGCCGGGCGAGCTCGGCCCACGGCAGTCGTCCGGCGACACCCGACACCAGGGCGTCCGTGACGCGGACGCGTCCGGCATCCGTCACGAAGGTCGTCTCGAGCACGTTCGTCTCGGGAACATAGCGTCGCTCGGTGCGGAACTCGGCGACGGGCCGCAGCTCGAAGCATCCCCCCGTCTCCTCATCGAGGAGGCGCGCGAACACCGGAAGATCGGTGAGATCGGGCAAGGGCAGCCAGTCGATGCAGCCATCCGAGCCGATCAAGGCGACCGTGCGACCGTCGCCGATCGGAGCGTAGGTCTCCAGGGGGCGACCGATGGGGGTGGACATATCGCCATCGTGCGCGCGTCGGGCGGATGGGGCAAAAGCCTTGCGTGACGGCCGCTCACTCGCTATCGCGCGGGGGCGGAGAGGAAGGCCGCGACGGGTTCCGCGTCATGAAACGGCGATTCCCTCGTCGTTAAGGGCATGGATCATTCTCTAGCACCACGTCGGCGCGCCCGCGCGCTGGCCGCGACGTTCGCCGTCGTCCTCGCGGGAGGGCTCGCCGTCGTGAGCGTCCCGACGGCAGCCAGCGCCGCGCCGACCGAGACCGGCACCACGACGAGCGTCCCGTACACCTCCGGTAAGGCCGAGGGCTCCGGAAAGTGGGGTGTCGTCGGCGACATCCGCACCTACGAGGGCGCGAACACCTTCACCTACGGCGCCGACATCAATCCGGTCACGGGTGCGCTCACCACGAGCGACAGCGGCAAGGTCATCTACAGTAACCTCCTCTGCGGGTTCCTCGGCGCCGCGTCGCCGTGTCAGCAGGGCACGCCCAGCATTGCCGACTACTCGCTGCTCGGCGGAGACCCGGCGGCGATCGGCACGACCGACGCGCCGGTCACCGAGTACACGGGCGCCGGCACGTACGCCGTCAACGGGTCCGCCTCGAGCGCGCGCGTTCGCAACACGGGTATCGGTCAGCTCTATGCCTCGTACGCCGACCGTACGAACGTGAACCTCCCCGTCGATGCACTGAACGGCCCGCGCGGGATCGCGCACACGGCCGACGGCACGGCGTGGGTCGTCAACTCGGAGGGTGCGGCCCCCGTGGGCGGTGCCGCCGGAGCGATCAAGCGCTACGACCTCAACCTGAACGAGATCGCCGGTGCCGGCTGGACCGGCACCTGGGCGCAGCGCGACCAGCCCGGCGTGCACTTCTACCGCACCGGCATCGACACGACGCCCGACGGCGGCGTGCTGGTGAACTCCGAGGTGAGCGACCGCTTCCAGAAGTACAACGCCGACGGCACCTGGAACAGCTCGGTGCTGCTCGACCTCGCGGGCCCCGTGTATCGCAACCCGTACAGCGTCGCGGTCGACAAGGTCGACGGATCGATGTACGTGCCGCTCATCAACTTCCGCGACGAGCCCGCCGCGACGCCCTTCCTCGAGAAGCGCAACGCCGCGAACCAGGTCATCGGCCAGTTCACCTCGTCGGCGCTGCTCGCCGGCCAGGTCGTGTTCAGCGCCGAGGTCGAACCGCGCACGCAGCACGTGTTCGCCTGGAGCCAGAACGGCGCGATCGTCGAGTGGGACAAGGACGGCAACGAGATCGAGGTCTTCCGCAACGGCACGACGCCGGGCACCTACCCGGGCCTCACCACCGCACGCGGCATGACGTTCGACGAGAACGGCCGCATGTACGTCACCGTCGGCGAGGGGACGAACTCGACCCGCGTGATGATCCTGGGCAAGACGCCCGACCCCGTCACCTCGGTGTGCACGACGCTCGGCGCCGACCGCACCACCGCGCAGCTCACGATCGACTGCGCCTCCGGCCCCCAGGGCGCCGAGGCTCCGTACCAGCAGACGCAGCTGCTCGACTACGTCATCGAGGCCTCGACCGACGGCGGCGCGACGTGGAGCGTGGTGTCGAAGGATGCCGGCATCTCCGCCGAGCGCGAGCAGAGCGTGAGCGGCCTCGACCCCGCCGCGAACTACACGTTCCGCGTGTCGCCGTGGAACGAAGCCGGCAACGGTGACTGGATCACGAGCACGCCCGTCGACTACACGACTGCCCACGTCGCGTTCTCGGGTGTCGAGAACACCGCCGTGAGCTTCGACGCCCTCGAGGGCGACAGCGGCACCGACGTGCCCACCGGCATCGGGTTCCTCGACGCCGACGGCGCCGTGCAGAACACGCTCGCCGTCGCGGGTGAGGGCACGTACGTCGCGAACGCCGACAACACCGTCACCTTCACGCCCGAGTCCGGGTTCACGGGCGAGGTCACCCCGGTGACCCTCGCGGTGCTGTTCGACGGCTGCAACCTGACGAAGACGATCACGGGCGCCGTCTCGGCGAAGCCGCGTCTCACGCTCCAGGCCACCGTCAACGGCGGCACCCTCACGGCTGCGGACGCCGAGCTCACGGCCGACGGCCCGACCGCCGGCGTCGTCGGTGTCACGGGTGAGGCCGCGGTCACCGCCGCGGCCGTCGATGCGGGCGACTACGCCCTCTCGGCATCCGTCCTGGCCGGCTACACGACGACCGACTGGAGCTGCGTCATCAGCGGCACCGACACCGCGGTCGACGTGTCATCCACCGATGTGGTCGCTCTGGCACTCACGCAGGACGTGACGTGCTCGATCGTCTACACCTTCGTGCCGTCGCCCACCGACGAGCCGACCACGCCCCCGGCCTCCCCCTCGGCCGCACCGCAGCCCTCTGCGGGCGGGCTCGCGAGCACCGGACAGGATGTCCCCCTCGCCCTGGTCGGACTCGCGCTCGTGCTCCTGGTGGCCGGCGGCGCGTTCACCGTCGCGCGTCGGGCTCGTCGATCCTGATCGCCGGTGAAAGAGGGAGTCCTTTCCCTCCGAAGGGGCGGATGCTTCGGCATCCGCCCCTTCGTCGTCTAGCAGCAATGCGCATCGCGCGTCAATGGTCGAGGGCCGATGCGGCCGATTCTGGCGTGGCTCCTAGGCTCGGAGGACAACGAGTCGGCACTGCCGGTTCTGCGTCGGTCGAACCGGACGGCGCGCTTCCTGTTCTCTCTCGGTCAGGAGCGACGCCCCGGGGGGCGGAGCGCTCTGCGCACCTCTCGTCGACTTCGCCGGTCCTCCGTCTCGGGCGACGGAGGACCGGACAGTCTTCCTCCGAGGGGTGATCAGAGTCGATTCGCCCCCGCGTCGAGATCGAAGTCGACGACCCAGGCACCGTCCTCCTCGTCGGCGTCGCCGTCTGCGGCCCGCCGCTTCGGGTAGGAGGGGTGCGAGCGCAGACGCGCGGCGTGCTCCGAGAAGTCCGGATCGGCGCCCGTGGAGGCGTGCGGTCCGACCAGAACGTCGTTGCCCACGCCGACCACGAGCTCGGCCAGATCCTCTTCGTCATCGACGAGGATCGGGATCTGCAGGGCCTGCGATCCTCCCTCGTTCGCGATCTCGGCGGCGAGGACGACCAGAGCGTCCGCGACGTCGTCGGTGGTGACGAGCTGCTGAGCGGCGTAGGAGACGAGTTTCATGACGTCAGCCTGCCAGGGACCGGGCGAAAGGGGAGCGGGGTTGCGGCGGACGCCGTCGACCGGGTAACGCCACGGCGACGGCTATTCTCGAACCCATGCCCGCCTACCCCGAGAACCGCACGTTGAACATCGCGGATTCGCTCAACGCGCTGCCCGCGGGGTCGCCGGTGACCGAAGTGGCACGGCGGCTGCTCGACCTCTTCACCGGGGGCGACATCGCCCCGGGCACGCGTCTGCCTCCCGAGCGCCAGCTCGCCGCGACGCTCGAGGTGGGGCGCTCGGCGGTGCGCGAAGCGCTCGCGGCGCTCGAGATCCTCGGCATCGTCGACGTGCGCCCGGGCTCGGGCACGTACCTGCGGGGATCGGCGAGCGACCTCCTGCCGCAGACCCTGCGCTGGGGTCTGCTCATCGGCGACCGCAACACGGCCGAGCTCATCGAGCTGCGGTCGGGTCTCGAGATCTACGTCGCCCGCCTGGCGGCCGCACGAGCGGATGCCTCGGCCGTCGCCGCACTGACCACGACCCTCGAGGCGATGCGCGCATCGATGGACGACTTCTCGGCGTTCGCCGCGGCGGACAGCCGCTTTCACCGCGCCCTCTCGGAGGCCGCCGCGAACGGCACGATCGTCGACATGCTGCACGTCGTGCGGTCGCTGCTGCAGGTGTACTCCGACCGCGCCGTGCACGACACCGAGAGCGTGCTGACCGCGATCGAGGAGCACGATGCGATCCTGCGGGCGGTCGCAGCATCCGATGAGAACGCCGCTGCCGCCGCGATGGCGACGCACATGTCGACCGCGCTGCTGCGTCTGAGCGGCGACGCCGCGGGCTGAGCCGGTTCTGCGGGGCGTCGCCGGCATCGCGCCCGGCTCACGGCGGCACCGTTGCGCGTTTGCAATTGGTCAACCGGTTTGCCAATATAGACCCGGGTCCGCACGGCGACCCGACCGACGGCCACCGACAGAGGAGTCACCGTGGACAGCATCCGCACGACGAAGGCGAGCGCGCGATGACCCGACTCTGGAACGCCCCCGCCGACTTCGCCGACGAGATGATCGAGGGTTTCGTCGCCGCCAACCCCCGGTCGGTGCGCCGCGCGAGCGGCGGCGTCATCCGCAGCACCGTGATCCCCGACGGACAGGTCGCGGTCGTGATCGGTGGGGGATCGGGGCACTACCCGGCCTTCGGCGGACTGGTCGGACAGGGCTTCGCGCACGGCGCCGCGATGGGCAACCTCTTCGCCTCGCCCTCGGCCCAGCAGGTCTACGCGATCGCGAAGGCCGTCGACCGGGGCGCCGGGGTCTTCCTCAGCTACGGCAACTACGCCGGCGACGTGCTCAACTTCGATGCCGCGCAGGAGAAGCTGCGCTCCGAAGGCATCCCCACCCGGACCGTCACCGTCACCGACGACATCCTCAGCGCCCCGCCCGCCGAGAAGCACAAGCGCCGCGGCATCGCCGGCGACCTCACCGTCTTCCGCACCGCGGCCGCCGCCGCCGAGGCGGGCTACGACCTCGACGGCGTCACCCGCGTCGCCGCCCTCGCGAACGAACGCACCCGCTCGTTCGGTGTCGCGTTCACGGGCTGCACCCTCCCCGGCGCCCCCGCGCCCCTGTTCGCGGTGCCGAGCGGGCGCATGGCGATCGGCCTCGGTATCCACGGCGAACCCGGCATCGACGAGACCGACATCCCCACCGCCGACGGCCTGGCGCAACTGCTCGTCGAACGTCTGCTCGACGAGATCCCTGCGGGCGTCTCGGTCGAGGGCGCGCGCGTCGTGCCGATCCTCAACGGACTCGGCTCGCTCAAGTACGAGGAGATGTTCGTCGTCTACCGGCGCATCGCCCAGCTGCTCGAAGCGGCGGGCCTCGTCCTCGTCGACCCCCACGTCGGCGAGTACTGCACGAGCTTCGACATGGCCGGCACCTCGCTCACGCTCTTCTGGCTTGATGAAGAACTCGAACGTCTGTGGGACACCCCGGTCGACGCCCCCGCCTACCGCCGCGGGTCGGTCGTCGCGGCCGCGCAGTCCGACGCGCACGAGGAAGTGGTTGAAGCGCACGAGATCACGCCCGGTGACGACGCCTCGCAGCAGGCGGCGCGCACCGTGAGCGCGGCGCTGCGGGTGATCGTCGACACGATCGACGCCCACGCCGACGAGCTCGGACGCATCGACGCGATCGCCGGCGACGGCGACCACGGCATCGGCATGCAGCGCGGATCGCACGCCGCGCTCGCCGCGGGGATCGCCGCAGCGGAGGCCGGGGCCGGCGCGCGGACCACCCTCGCCGCCGCGGCCGACGCCTGGGCCGACAAGGCCGGTGGCACCTCGGGCGCACTCTGGGGCGTGATCCTGAACGCCGTCGCCGCACGGCTCGGCGATGCGGGAACACCGGATGCCGCGGCCGTCGCCGCCGGTGTCGCCGAGGGGCTGCGCGGGGTGCAGGAGTACGGCAGGGCCGAGGTCGGCGACAAGACCCTCGTCGACGCGCTGGTGCCGTTCGCCGCGACACTGCAGGCGGGCGCCCGCGAGGGGGAGCGGCTGCGGGATGCCTGGGCCTCGGCCGCGGCATCCGCCACCGACGCCGCCGCCGCGACCGCCGATCTGCTGCCGCGGATGGGCCGCGCGCGCACTCACGGCGAGCACTCCGTCGGCACCCCCGACCCCGGTGCGATCTCGCTCGCACTGATCGCCACCGCTCTCGGCGAGCTCCTCGCCACCCGGGACTCCGCCCGGGACTCCGCCCGGGATCTCGCCGTACAGGACTGAAGGAAGACGACATGACCGACCAGCTGCGCCTCGTCATCGGCTGCGATGACGCCGGATTCGACTACAAGGAGATCCTCAAGGGCGACCTCGAGCAGAACCCCGGCGTCGTGTCGGTGGTCGATGTCGGCGTCGACGCCGACGGGCACACCGCCTACCCGCGCGTGGCGATCGCCGCCGCCGAACTGGTCGCCGCGGGCGAGGCCGATCGCGCGCTGCTCATCTGCGGCACGGGTCTCGGCGTGGCGATCGCCGCCAACAAGGTCGCCGGAATCCGTGCCGTCACCGCGCACGACTCGTTCTCGGTCGAGCGCGCCGTGCTCTCGAACAACGCACAGGTGCTCACGATGGGCCAGCGCGTCGTCGGCATCGAACTCGCGCGTCGTCTCGTGCGCGAGTGGCTCGGCTACCGGTTCGACACCACCAGCGCGAGCGCCGAGAAGGTCGCCGTCATCGACGCGTACGAGACCACCGGCGCCTGCTGATGCCGCAGGTCACGGTCGGGGTGAGCCTGAAGACGTACTTCGGGCACGAGCGGGCGCACGCCTGGTTCGACGACGTCGCCGCGCGCGTGCGCGACCACGACGCCGTGCGCTCCGGTGCGGTGACGTTCTTCGTGACTCCGACCTATCTGCAGGTGCTGCCCGCGCTCGCCGCCTTCGCCGGTACGCCGGTGCGCGTCGGTGGGCAGGACGTCTCGGCCGAAGAACCCGGTGCGTTCACGGGAGAGGTCGCCGCCGCCGAGCTCGCCGAGGTCGGTGCCACGATCGCCGAGATCGGGCACGCCGAGCGGCGCCGCCTCTACGGCGAGACCGATGAGGTCGTCGCCGCGAAGGTCGCCGCCGCGCTGAGGGCCGGGCTGACCCCGTTGCTCTGCATCGGTGAGAGCGAGCGGCAGCTTCCGGCGGATGCCGCGGACGTCGCGGTCGCACAGCTGCACTCGGCGCTGACGGATGCCCCCGCCGGCGCCGTGATCGTCGCCTACGAGCCGGTGTGGGCGATCGGCGCCCCCGAACCCGCGCCCGACGAGCACGTGCGCGTCGTCGCGTCGGCGTTGCGCGCGGCGCTCGACGCCGATGCCGCACGGGACGGATCGGTCGTGATCTACGGCGGCGCGGCGGGACCGGGGCTCCTCACCGCCCTCGGCGATGCGGTCGACGGGGTGTTCCTGGGGCGCTTCGCGCACGACCCCGATGCCCTCTTCTCCGTGCTCGACGAGGCATCCGTCCTGGCCCGTCGTCGCGAAGGCGGCGCCGCATGATCGGCTTCGGCACCTATGCGTACTTCTGGCAGCACTCCGATCGTGCGCCCGCGCAGCTCGGCCTGATCGGCGCCTTCGAAGACACCAAGGCCCACGGCGTCGACCTCTTCCAGATCTGCGACTACGCCCCGCTCGACACGATGAGCGATGCCGAGGTGCGCGATGCGGCCCGGGCCGCGCGCGACCTCGGCCTCACGATCGAACTCGGCACCAAGGGCATCGTTCCCGAGCACCTCACCCGCTACCTGCGTCTGGCCGAGGTCTTCGACGCGCGACTCGTGCGCGGCATGCTCTACGGCCCCGACTCGCGCCCGACGCTCGCCGAGGCCGAGACCTCGCTGCGCAGCAGCATGCGCGCCTTCGAACGCGCGGGCGTCACCCTCGCCCTCGAGACCTACGAGCAGGTCGCCACCGCCGACCTCATCGGCGTGATCGACCGGGTCGGCAGCCCGCGGCTGGGCATCTGCCTCGACCCCGCCAACGTGGTCGCCCGACTCGAGCATCCGCAGACCTGCACAGAGCAGACCGCGCGACTCGTGAAGAACGTGCACGTGAAGGACTTCGCCTTCGCGCGGCAGGACGGCTGGGTCGGGTTCACTTACTCGGGCACCGCCATGGGAACGGGCCTTCACGACTACGCCCACCTGCTCGAGACCGTGCGTCCGCGCGAGCGAGGCGTCAACGAGATCGTCGAGCACTGGCTGCCCTGGCAGGGCGACGCCGCGACCACCATCCGAATCGAGCGGGAATGGACCCGCATCACACTCGAACTGCTGAGGAGCACTCCATGACCGACACTTCGACAGCCGCGGCGACCGAGACCGCGACCTACCGGATCGCCGTGATCGGCGCCGGCGGCAAGATGGGCATGCGCGTCTCGAACAACCTCGTGAAGACCGACCACACGGTCTGGTTCGTCGAGAACTCGCCGGCCGGCCAGCAGCGCACTGTCGACGCGGGACGCGAACTGACGGATGCCGCGACCGCCGTCGCCGACGCCGACATCGTGGTGCTCGCCGTGCCCGACCTCGCCCTCGGACCGGTGACCGCCGACCTCGTGCCGCAGCTGCGACCCGGCGCGATCGTGCTCACGCTCGACCCGGCCGCGGCCTACGCCGGGTTGCTGACCACGCGCGACGACGTCATCCAGGCCGTCGCGCACCCGTGCCACCCGTCGATCTTCCTGCAGCGCGAGACGCCCGAGCAGTGGGCCGACACCTTCGGCGGAATCGCCGCGCCGCAAGACGCGATCGCCGCGATCGAGAGCGACGACCCCGCCAAGCAGGCCATCGTCGAGGCGACCGTGCGCGCGATCTACGCCCCCGTCATCGACGTGCACTGGGTGACGATCAAGCAGCTCGCGCAGCTCGAGCCGACCCTCGTCGAGACCGTCGCCTGCATGATCGGCGCGCTCCTCAACGAGGCGCTCGACGAGACCGTCAAGACCATGGGCGTGCCCGAGGCGGCGGCGCGCAGCATCCTCTACGGCCACACCCAGGTCGCGCTCGCCAACGGTCTGCGCGGCGACAACCCGTTCTCCGACGCCTGCCTGATCGCCATGGACTACGGCCGCGAGTCGATCATCAAGGACGACTGGAAGAAGATCTTCCGCGACGACGAACTCGACAAGAACCTCGCCCGCATGCTGCACCTCGACCACATCGAGCGGTAGGCCGCGGGGCGGTTTCGAAGGGGCGGCCCTTCGTCTCGCTGCGCTCGCTCAGGAACCGGTTCCTGAGCGAGGAGCGCAGCGACGAGACGAAGGGCCGCCCCTTTTCGTGCGCGCACGAGACGAACGGTCGACTCACGCGGAAATGTGACGTCATCGGACGGAACGTCTGTTCACGGTGCGGAACGTCGATAGGCGCCCGGGCGATCTGACGGTTCTATGGGCGTACCCACCGCACGCCCGAGCGATCCAGGAGCCGCCGTCATGTCCGACACCACCGCGCAGAAGCCCGCCCACACCGTCACCACCGAGCCCGCCGCCCATCGCGTGCGCGTGCTCGCCGGAGACGCCGTGCTCGCCGACTCGACCCGCGCCATCGTGCTGCACGAGTCGAACCACGCCGACCGCTACTACCTGCCGCGCGAAGACGTGAACTGGGACCTGCTGCAGGAGACCGCGTCGACGAGCCACTGTCCCGTCAAGGGCGACGCCGACGACTACTGGGCGCTGAAGAGCGACCCCGCCACCGACGTCGCCTGGTCGTACCCGACCCCGTTCGATTACCTGCAGCCGATCGCCGGCCACGTGGCCTTCTACTCCGAGCGCGTCCAGGTGGACGCCGCCGAACTCCTTCCGCAGTAACGCCTCACCCGACCCCAAGGACACCGCCCATGACCGTTCTCTCCTCGCCCCCGACGGCACTTGTGCCGGGGCGCCGCAGGCCCCTGGCGATCGTCGCCGCCCTCAGCGCGACCCTGCTGGCGCTCGCCGGATGCGCGACCGCCACGCCCTCCGACGACACGACGGCGGATGCCGCGTCCGCGGTGTACCGCATCGGCATCAGCGATCCCGGCGCCGAGCTCGACCCGCTGACGGTCGCCGACGGCGACGCGCAGCTGATCACGGGGCTCGTCACGGAGCAGCTCGTGAGCTTCACCGCCGACGGCGAGGCGCTGCCGCGTCTCGCGACCGACTGGGAGGCATCCGACGACGGTCTCACCTGGACGTTCACGCTGCGCGAGGGGGCGACGTTCAACGACGGCGACCCGGTCACCGCCGACGACGTCGTGGCGACGTTCGACGCCCTCATCGGCGACGACAGCATCTCGCCCGCGAAGAGCGCGTTCACCGGCATCCTCGACTCCGTCGCCGCCACCGACGAGGGCACCGTGACGTTCACGCTCGCGCGGCCGTTCTCGGACTTCCCGCGTCTGCTCGCGGGCAACAACACCGGCATCCTGCCCGCCGACTACGAACCCGGCACCTGGCTCGAGAACCCGGTCGGTGCGGGGCAGTTCCTGCTCGAGGACTACGAGGTCGGCCGCAGTGTCACCTACGTCAAGAACCCCGACTACTGGAACGCCGACGAGATCGCCCTCGACGGCATCGAACTGAAGGTCTACAAGGATCCGCAGGCGATCGTGCTCGCGTTCCAGGCGGGGGAGATCGACCGCATCACCGTGTCACCCGAGGTGCTCGCGACCGTGAACGTCGACGACTACGACACCCTCTCGGCGGGATACAGCCACTTCTACGGCATCCACCTCAACGTCACCGAGGCCCCGTTCGACGACGTCACGATCCGGCAGGCGCTGGCCTGGGCGATCGACCGCGATGCGATCGTCGACCTCGTCTTCGGGGGTACGGCCACACCGGGCAACGACTTCCCCGTGCTGCCGGACTACCTGCCCCAGCCGCTCGACATCGAGCAGCGTGCGCAGGATCTCGACAAGGTCGCCGATCTGCTCGACGGGCGCACGGTGTCGTTCACGATCACGACGTCGTTCCAGCTCTACGGCGAGGTGCTGCAGCAGCAGCTCAACGCGATCGACGGCTTCGACGTGCAGCTCGAGGTGCTCTCCGACGAGCAGTACTACGCCGAGGGCGACGACTCTCCCTGGCTGAACGCTCCGCTCACCATCACCAGCTGGGGCAAGCGCGTGCCCTCGCAGTACTACTCGCTCTTCTACGCAGAGGGCGCGGCGTGGAACGCCGCGCACTACGCCAACCCCGACCTGGGGACGCTCGTCACCGACTTCGACGCCACGACCGACGAAGCCGAGCGCGAGCAGCTCATCACCGAGATCTCGCAGACGGAGTGGACGGATGTTCCGACGATCATCCCCGCCCTGGTGCGCTCGGAGGTGCTGCAGAACAAGCGGGTCACGGGCGACTTCATCGCCCCGATCGACTTCTGGTCGGGCTACAACTTCGCCGGCATCTCGATCGCGAGCGAGTGACCCATGACCGTCAGCTTCTCGTCGGGCGGGAACGCCGCGACGGCGTCGTCCGCCCGACGGGGGCTGGCGGTCCTCCGTTCCCGGCACAGCCAGGTGCCGCGACTGATCGGGCAGCGCCTCATCCAGGTGCCGCTCGTGCTGCTCGTGGTGTCGTTGCTGGTGTTCTGGCTGATCGAGGTCGTACCCGGTGATCCCGGTCGCAACGCCCTCGGCCAGTACGCGACCTCCGAGCAGGTGCAGGCATGGAACGAGGCTCACGGGCTGACCGGCTCGCTGGTCTCCCGCTACTTCGCCTGGCTGTTCGGTTTCGTCAAGGGCGACTGGGGCACCAGCCTCATCTACGGCGCTCCGGTGCGAGAACTCGTGCTGGGGCGCCTCGGCAACTCGCTCTTCCTCGGGGCGGTGGCGTTCGTGATCCTGGTGCCGGTGGCTTTCGGGCTCGGCGCGATCCAGGCCCGCCGCGAGGGATCGCGCACCGACCGCACGCTCACGATCGCGCTGATGTCGTTGGCCTCCGTGCCGGAGTTCGTGGTCGGCGTGCTGCTGCTGATCGTGTTCAGCCTGTGGCTCAAGTGGTTCCCGATCCAGTCGTCGATCAGCCTCGACGGCCCTCCGGTCGAGGTGCTGCGGGCGCTCGTGCTGCCGGCGGTGACCCTCGCCCTGGGCTACCTGTCGGTGTTGGCGCGCATGACCCGCACGGGCGTGCTCGACACCCTCGACTCGCAGTACTACCGCACCGCCGTCATCAAGGGGGTGCACGGTCCGCAGCTCGCGGTCGGGCACGTGGCGCGCAACGCGCTCATCCCCACGGTGTCGCTGCTGGGCGTCTACGTCGGCACGCTGCTGGGGGGCAGTGCGATCGTCGAGACGCTGTTCGGTTACCCGGGGCTCGGTGCCCTGCTGGTGTCGGCGACGGTGGAGAAGGACATCTTCCTGCTCGAGTCCGGGGTGATGGTCACGGGGGTCGTCGCGCTGCTCGCGCTCCTGATCACCGACATCGCCCTCGTGCTCATCGACCCGCGCGTGCGCTTCGACGAAGGGGAATGACATGGCACTCACCGAAGCGGTGCGCGGTGCCGACCCGGCCGCGATCGACATCATCGAGACGGATGCCGTCGCCACCGGCATCCGTCGTCCTTCTGGATCGCGTTCGCCGCGGCCGCGTCGCTGGGCCGCTCTCCTGCGCCGCCCGACGTTCGTGATCAGCGCGCTCATCGTGCTGCTCTGGGTCGCGGCCGCCGTGGGGTGGCGCCTCGTCGGCCTCGATCCCTTCGCCGACAGCGGCGCCCGCCTGTCGCCGCCGAGCGCCGAGCACTGGTTCGGCACCGACCGCATCGGTCGCGACGTGTTCGCCCGCGTGCTCGCCGGGGCCGAACCGGCGCTGCTCGTCGGACCGATCGGGGCGGCGCTCGCCACCGCTCTCGGGTCGACGCTCGGCCTCATCGCCGGCTACCGCCGCGGCTGGGTGGACCAGCTCTTCATGCGCGGTTTCGACGTGTTCCTCACCCTGCCGACGCTGATCTTCCTGCTCGTGATCGTCGGCGCGTTCGGCGGCAGCGCGCCGACGATCATCGTGGCGGTGGGCATCCTCTTCGCCCCCGGTATCGCCCGCATCGTGCGCGCCGCCGTGCTCGTCGAGATGGGCAAGCAGTACGTGACCAGTGCGCGCGTGCAGGGAGAGAGTGCGGTGCGGATCGTCTTCCGCGAGCTGCTGCCGAACGTCTGGCCGCAGGTGCTCGTGCAGGCGACGTTGAGCGTGGCCGGCGCGATCTTCATCTCGTCGTCGCTGTCGTTCCTCGGACTCGCGTCGGCGCCGCCGTCGCCCGACTGGGGGCTCGCGGTCAACGAGAACCGCACCTACCTGCAGGCCGCGTGGTGGACGCTCGCGTTCCCCACCCTCGCGATCGCCTCGCTCGTGGTCTCCCTCAACCTGATCGCAGACAACTTCCGAGAGGTGTTCCGACGATGACCGAACCATTGGTGAGCGTGCGCGGACTGAGCGTCGACTACGAGGTCGAGGGTCAGCGGCGGCGGGCCGTCGACGGCGTCGACTTCGATATCGAGCCCGGTGGGTCACTGGGACTCGTGGGGGAGTCGGGGTCGGGCAAGAGCACGATCGCGTTCGCCCTGGCGCGGTACCTGCCGGCGGGGGCCCGGGTGAGTGCCGAGCGGCTGACCGTCGCGGGGCACGGCGTGCTCGGTCTCGGACCGCGGGAACTGCGCGAGTACCGTCGAGGCTCGATCGGCTTCGTCTACCAGGAGCCCGCGCGGGCGCTCAACCCCACTCGGTCGGTCGGCAGCCAGGTCGCCGAGACGTACCGCTTGCAGGGTCTGCGCTCGGCGGCGGCGCGGGCGGCGACCATCGCCGCGTTCGCCGACGTCGGCCTGCCCGACCCCGCCTCGTTGGTCCATCGATTCCCGCACGAGCTCTCGGGAGGGCAGCAGCAGCGCGTCGTCATCGCGATGGCGCTCGCCGCGGATCCGCGCCTGCTCATCCTCGACGAGCCGACCACCGGGCTCGACAGCCGGGTCGAGGCCGAGGTCATCGCGCTCGTCGGCCGACTGCGCCGGGAGCGCGGGTTCGCCACCCTGCTCATCAGCCACAACCTGCCGCTCGTCGCGAGCCACACCGAGCGGATCGGGGTGCTCGAGCGCGGCATCCTCGTCGAACACGGTGAAGCCGCGGGCCTCGTCGAGACCCCGCTGCACCCGTACTCGCGTGTGCTGGTGGAGGCGGTGCCCTCGCTCGACGCGCCGTCGCGCCCCGTCGAGCCCGAACACGCGCAGCCGCTGCTGTCGGTGCGCGGTGTCACGAAGCGCTACGGCGCGCACCTCGCGCTCGACGGCGTCGACCTCGACATCGGCCGCGGCGAAGTGCTCGGCCTCGTCGGCGAATCGGGCAGTGGCAAGACCACGCTCGGCCGGGTGATCGCGGGGCTCGCGCGCTCCGAGGGCACGGTGGAGTTGGACGGTTCGGATGCCGCGGACGCGGTGCCCGTGCAGTTCGTGTTCCAGAGTCCCGACGCCTCGCTCAACCCGCGGCGCACCGTGCGGCAGACGCTCACGCGATCGATCCAGCTGCTGCGCGGAGACACCGACGCCGAAGAGCTCGCCCTCTCGACCGGACTCGCGGGCGACGTGCTCGACAAGCTCCCCGACGAACTCTCCGGCGGCCAGAAGCAGCGCGTCGCGATCGCCCGTGCCTTCGCCGGCCGCAGCCCGCTCGTGGTGTGCGACGAACCGACCTCGGCGCTCGACGTGAGCGTGCAGGCGCGCGTGCTCGACCTGCTCGTCGAGCTGCAGGAGCGCACCGGGGTGTCGTACCTCTTCATCACGCACGACCTCGCTGTCGTCCGCCGCATCGCGCATCGCGTCGCCGTGCTCAACGGCGGACGCATCGTCGAGACCGGAGCGGTCGACGACGTGCTCGGTGCGCCCCGGCATCCGTACTCGGCATCCCTCGTGGATGCCGCCCGCAGCCTGCGCGGCGAGACCACGCGGGGGCTCCGCGACGTCATCGCCGCGTAGGCCCGCGAAGGACCGGGCGCGACCTGCGGGAGGTCGCGCCCGGTCGTCTCCTCGGGCCCTGCGTTGCTGAGCGTGGGCCCTGCGTTGATGAGCGTGAGTCCTGCGTTGCTGAGATTGAGCCCTGGGTTGCTGAGCTTGTCGAAGCATCGCGGGGCGGGACCCTTCGACAAGTTCCGGGACCCGAATCCGAGCGGCCCGCGTTCATAACTCCTCAAGAACGCGTCCGCCGGGCCTTGAAACAGCCGAATCCGGCCCGATCTTCCCGATTCTCCGGAGTTATGCGCGGCCCCTGCGTACCCAACTCAGGACAAACCGAGCTCGGCGGACCGAAATCCATTGTTTCTGGCCCGATTCCGCCCGTTTGTCCTGAGTTAGGACGGCGTCCGCCTGTCGCGCGTACACTCGCGGGACGCATCAGAACATCTCGTCCGCACACGGTCCGCTCGCCCGCGCCGATTCCGGGAACAGGGCGTTCGTGTCCCTGGCGGGCTAGTGCGACCAGGTCTATCCGGTCGGGTACCTCGAGGACCTGCGCCGCGAATGGCCCGACTGACCGGGTCACGTGAGAGCGTCGGCGATCGCCGCACCCTCGGCCGCGTCGATGCGGCGCCAGAACTCCACGGCGCGGTCGCGCAGCGCCGGGTCGGTGATCTCGGCGAGCTGCGACACGACCACGCCGCGCAACCTCGCTCGGCCGGCATCGTCGAGCACGCGGCGCACGAGGTCGCCCGCCTGGCGGAAGTCGTCGTCGGCGTCCCACTCCCGGGCCTGCGCGGCGAGGTCGTCGTCCCAGCCGCGGGCGGATGCCGTGAACGGCGCGACCGCACGACTCGCGACCCCCTCCTGCACGCGGTGCCGGTGGAAGCGCCAGTAGCTGTCGATGCGCGAGAGCAGCATCGGGTCGGGGCTCGGGCCGATGCCGGGAACGAAGCTCGACGGGGCGAACGCCGCCTGCTCGATCTCGGCGACCTCGTCGTCGGGGTTGCGGTCGAGCACGAGCCGGCCGACCTCGATCAGCGGATACGACGCTTTCGGCCAGGTCTTGGTGAGGTCGAACGCGTTGAACGGGGCGCTGCGGGCGTCGTCGTCGGGCATGACCTGCACCGACAGCGTCCACGACGGATGCTCTCCCCGGTCGATCGCGGCGCGCAGGTCGTGCCGCTGATGGTCGACCTCGGTCTCGTCGATCTCGGATGCCTCGTCGTCGGAGAGGTTCGAGATGCCCTGGTCGGTGCGCAGGTGGTACTTGACCCAGAAGCGCTCGCCGGCGGCACTCACCCACTGGAACGTGTGCGATCCGAAGCCGTCCTGGTGCCGCCACGACCGCGGGATGCCGCGGTCGCTCAGCAGCCACGCCACCTGGTGGGCGGACTCGGGGTTGCGGGTCCAGAAGTCCCAGAGCCGGTCGTAGTCGAAGACCGAGCCGTCGCGGTACATCTTGTGGGCGACGACGAGAGAGGCGAACTTCGCCTCGTCACGCAGGAAGAAGACGGGGGAGTTGTTGCCGACGAGGTCGTACTCGCCGTCGGGGGTGAGGAACTTCACGGCGAAACCGCGCAGGTCGCGCCAGGCCTCGCGGCTGCCCCGGTAGCCGAGAGTCGCCGAGAATCGCACGACGACATCGGTGCGGATGCCGGGCTGGAAGAGCCCCGCGCGCGTGAAGGCGCGCACGTCGCCGGTGGTCTCGAAGAAGCCGAGCGCACCCCCGCCCTTCGAGTGGCGGATGCGCACGGGGACCGGTCCGGGGTCGGCGGCCGGGTAGTCGGCGCGACGTGCGGTGGTCCCCGTGCTCACCGGGTCAGGCCTTTGCGCCGGGGCCGTCGCCCACGGGGCGGATCTCGAGGGAGTCGTAGAACGCGATGTGCCCGCCGATGGGCGTGAACGCGCTGATGGGTTCGGGGTACGACCACGCGACGGGCGAGGCATCCGCACCGTCGGCGAGGGCCCAGTAGTCGCTGGCGACGCCCTTGAACGGGCAGAACGTGGTGTTCTCGACGCGGCGCAGCCGGGTGAGGTCGACGTCGCCGCGCGGGAAGTAGAGCCGCGTGGGCACGTCGACCTCGTGCAGTTCGATGACGTTCGAGCTGGTGGCGATGCGTTCGTCGCCGCTCCAGACCTCCACCGTTCCCTCGTGCGCGGTCAGGTGCACGAGGCCGTCGGTGGCGATGCCGGGGGCGTCGAGCACGGCGGAATCGGTCATGGTGTTCCTCCTTCGGGGTGGCCGGGCGCCGAAGAGGAACGTCGCGTGCTGGATCACGAGCGTCGCGGTGGGTTCGAGCATCTTCTCCTCCTCGGTCGGATGACACGCCCATCAAAGCCCCGTCGCCCGGATCGCGCGACGATGGTTCCTCTCGGTGACGACACATGACTCCGGATGACGCGCGCGGTCTCCGCGTGACCGGCGTTGACGCCCCGTGAACCGCACCGTTCCGCTCGTCGAGGGGCCGCTCTAACGTGGCGCCATGTCAACCCCGCACTCGCCCGCCGGCGTCACCGAGTCCCTGCACATCGGTCTGTTCGCGCACCTCGCCGATCATCGCGGCGCGGTTGAGCAGACGTACCTCGACTACCTCGATCTGTTCGTCCATGCCGAGGGGCTGGGCGTCGGGTCGGCGTGGGTGCGTCAGTTCCATCTGGCGAAACCGGATGCCGGTCGGCTGGGTGGCCTACCGTCGCCGTTCGTGTTCCTGGGCGCCCTCGCCGCGCGCACCTCGACACTGCGGCTGGGCACGGCGGCGATCACGCTTCCGCTCGAGCAGGTGCTGCGGGTGGCGGAGGATGCCGCGGTGCTCGACGCACTCAGCGGGGGCCGGGTGGAGTTGGGGCTCGCGAACGGTGGACAGCCGCAGACGGCATCCGCGTTCGGCATCCCGCACATCGGCGATCGCACGCAGAGCCGCCGGGCCTATCTCGAGGCCGTCGATCGGCTGGCCGCCGCCCTGCGCGGCGAGGCCGTGACCGTCGACGGCGAGGTGATCGCCCCGGCGCGACCGGACCTCGCCGACCGGATCTGGCACGCGACCCTCACCGCGCAGAGCGCGTACGAGACCGGTCAGCGCGGCGAGGGCGTGCTGATCGGCACGACCCAGGTCGTGCCGGGCGAGGTGTCGGCCGAGGCGTACCACCGGGGTCTCGCCGAGGGGGCGGTGCCGCGGCTCGGCTTGTCGACGTGGATCTTCCCCGGCCGCACGCGTGAGGAGGCCCTCGCCCAGGCCGAGGAGGGGCTGATCGCGAAGTGGCAGTGGGCGCGGGACTTCCTGCCCCAGGCCGACTCGACCGCGCAGATCGCCGAGCGCCTCAACCTGCACTACGGCACGGCCGACGACATCGCGGCGTCGATCGCGACCCACCCGGCGTTCGCCCACACGACGCAGATCCAGTTGCAGCTCGATGGCCTCTACCGTTCGCTCGAGCAGCAGAAGGACGCCCTCGAGCTCTTCACCTCCGACGTCGCACCGGCGCTGAACGCGGCGATCCGCCGCGAGGTGGCCGCATGAGCCGCGCGCCCCTCGTCTTCGCGGCCGGCGTGTTCTACCCGGGCGGCGAGCACATCACCGGCTGGAGGTCGGGCGCCGACGCGTCGTCGTACCTCGACCTCGACTACTGGACCCGCTTCGCGCAGACCGCCGAGTCCGGGCGCTTCGCGACACTGTTCCTCGCCGACGAGCTGTACGTGTGGGATCGGTTCCGTTCGGGCATCGAGCACGGCACCAACGTGCGCCTCGAACCGTTCACGCTGCTCAGCGCGCTCTCGCAGCTGACGACGAAGATCGGCCTCGCCGCCACGGTCTCGACCACCTACAACGAGCCGTATCACGTGGCCCGCAAGCTCGCCTCGCTCGACCACCTCAGCCACGGCCGCGCGGCGTGGAACCTGGTCACCAGCGCGAGCGACGAGGAGGCCCGCAACTTCGGCCGCGACACGCACCTCGACCACGGCATCCGCTACGAGCGCGGCGCCGAGTTCGTCGACGTCGTGAACGGTCTCTGGGACGGCTGGGACGACGACGCCTTCATCTTCGACAAGAGCTCCGGGCGTTACGCCGACCGCTCGAAGCTCCACGTGCTCGAACATCGCGGCGAGCACTTCGCCGTGCGCGGACCGCTCAACATCCCTCGCCCGGTGCAGGGGCATCCGCCGCTGTTCCAGGCCGGGGCGTCGGAGGCCGGCCGAGCGTTGGCGGGTCGCACGGCGGATGCCGTCTTCACCCTCGGCGGTGGATCGCTCGCGTCGGGCCAGAAGCTCTACGACGACTACAAGCGGCGGGCGCTCGCCGCAGGCCGCGGGGCCGACGATCTGAAGGTGCTGCCGTGGTTCTCGCCGATCATCGGCGACACCGATGCGGATGCCGAGGAGCGGTTCCGCGAGCTCGCCGAGCTCACCCCCGAGCGGGTGCAGGTCGACCTGCTCGCGCACTACCTGGGCGTCGATCTGGGCGAGCGCGACGTCGACGAGACGTTCACCTTCGACTTCGATCACGAGGGGTTCAACCAGTCGAAGTCGGGGTACAAGGCGATCGCCGACCTGCTCGCGCAGCGCCCCTACACGCTGCGGGAGCTGGCGTGGGAGGTGCTGCGCCGCCGCTTCACCGTCGGCACGCCCGACACCCTCGCCGCCCACCTCATCGAGAGGTACGAGAACGGTGCGGCCGACGGGTTCATCCTGATGGCGCCGACCCTGCCCGACACCCTCACCCGGTTCGTCGAGCACATCGTGCCCCGCCTGACCGATCACGGAATCTACCCGGGGGAGTACGCGGGCGACACCCTGCGCGAGAACCTCGGCCTCGCCCGCCCCGCCGGAAGGTACGCCGCATGACCCGTCGACTGCTCCTCGCCGCTTTCCTCTTCCACCCGGGAGGGTCGCACGTCTCGGGTTGGCGTCACGACGACGCCGAGCCGCACCGGCACGTCGACATCGACTACTACGCCGACTTCGCGCAGACCGCCGAGCGCGGCATCTTCGACACGCTCTTCCTCGCCGACGGGCTGTACTTCTGGGATCGCTTCCCCTCGGGGATCGACCACTACGGTCAGACCCGGCTCGAACCGCTCACGCTGCTGTCGGCGCTCGCCGCGCGCACGAGCCGGATCGGGCTCGCGGCCACGGTCTCGACCAGCTACAACGAGCCGTACCACGTGGCCCGAGCGCTCGCCTCGCTCGATCACATCAGCCGTGGACGCGCCGCCTGGAACCTCGTCACCTCGCGCTACCCCGAGGAGGCCCGCAACTTCGGCGGCGATGCGCACCTCGACCACGCGCTGCGGTACGAGCGCGGGCGGGAGTTCGTCGACGTGGTGCAGTTGCTCTGGGACAGCTGGGCCGACGATGCGATCCTCGCCGATCGCACGAGCGGGCTGTTCGCCGACCCCGAGAAGCTGCACGTGACCGATCATCGGGGAGACCATTTCGCGGTGCGCGGGCCCCTCAACATCGCGCGACCTCCGCAGGGGCATCCGCTGCTCTTCCAGGCCGGCGGGTCGGAGGCCGGGCAGGAGCTGGCGGCGGCGACCGCGGATGCCGTGTTCGCCCGCTCGCTGCCGCTCGCCGAGGCGCAGCGGTTCTCCGCCGGGCTCAAGGCGCGTGTGGTCGCCCACGGGCGCGACCCCGGAGACGTCGCGATCCTGCCGCAGTACCGCCCGGTCGTGGGCGAGACGACGGCGGATGCCCGGGCCGAGGCCGCACGCATCCTCGCGTCCACACCCGACGCGTTGATCGTCGAAGACGTCGCGCACTCGATCGGGCAGGTGCTGAGCGCGGATCCGGATGCCGTGATCGCGCTCGAGTCGGACGCCGGTGCCGCGGGCGGTGTCGCCGCCGGCATCGCCAACGAGTCGAAGTCGCCGAACCGGCGCCTCGCGCGGCTGCAGGCGGGGGAGCGCCTGACGGCGCGGGAGTTGTACGCCGAGTCGTTCTGGGAGTCGGTGTCGGTGGGTACGGCGTTCGAGATCGCCGACGACATCCAGGAGCGCTTCGAGACCGGCGCCGCTGACGGCTTCGTCGTGCAGGCGCTCACGCAGCCGACCGGGTTCCGCGAGTTCGTCGACCAGGTGGTGCCCGAGCTCCAGCTGCGGGGCCTCACCCGGCGCGCGTACGAGGAGAGCACGCTCGGCGAGCGGTTCGGTCGCGCGCGGCCCGAGCGCCGGGTGCCGGAGTCGGTGCTGTCATGAGCGGCCTCGGATTCAGCACGCGGCAGCTGCACGCGGGGGAGCGGTACGACGGGCCGCACGCGCCACGCGCGACACCCATCCACCTCAGCGCGGGCTTCGTGTTCGACGACTTCGATCAGGCGCATGCGCGCTTCGCGGGCACCGACGAGGGCTTCAGCTACACGCGCGTGGGCAACCCCACGAACGCCGCCGCGGAGCGCCGCATCGCCGATCTCGAGTCGGCCTCCGCGGCGCTGCTCGTCGGCAGCGGACAGGCCGCGGTCGCCACCACGATCCTCGCCCTCGTCTCGACCGGCGACCACGTGCTCTCCTCGTCGAGCATCTACGAGGGCACCCGCGAACTGCTCCGCGACGACCTCGCCCGCCTCGGCGTGACCGTCGACTTCGTCGCGGACCCGAACGACCTCGCGGCGTGGGAGCGCGGCATCCGTCCGAACACCCGTGTGGTGTTCGCCGAATCGATCCCCAACCCCAAGAACGACGTGCTCGACGTCGCCGCCCTCGCCCGCCTCACCCGTCGGCACGCGATTCCGTTCGTCGTCGACAACACGCTCGCGACGCCCTACCTGCTGCGGCCCCTCGAAGACGGCGCCGACATCGTCGTGCACTCGGCGAGCAAGTTCCTCGCCGGCCACGGCACGGTGCTGGGCGGAGTCATCGTCGACGGCGGAACGTTCCCGTGGGCGGCCCACGCCGACGCCTACCCGCAGATCGCCCGCACGCCCGGGCCCGACGGACTCACCTTCGCCGAGCGCTCGCCGCACACGGCGTTCCTCGACTTCGCCCGCCGCGTCGCGATGCGGTACGGGCCGGTGCCGTCGCCGCTCAACGCCTTCCTCATCCTGCAGGGGATCGAGACGCTGTCGCTGCGCGTGCAACGGCAGTCCGACTCGGCACTGCACCTGGCGCGCTGGTTGGAGGGGCATCCGCAGGTCGAGTCCGTCGACTACAGCGGGCTGCCGTCGAGCCCGCACCACGCCGTCGCCCGCCGCTACCTCACGCGCGGATTCGGGGCGGTGCTCGCCGTCACCGTGCGCGGTGGGGTCGACGGGGCTCGCGCCTTCACGAACGCCCTGCGCGTCTTCACCCGCATGACCCATCTCGGCGATGTGCGCTCTCTCGTGCTGCACCCCGCCACCACCACGCACGTGCTGCGCGATGCCGACGAGCTCGCCGCCGCCGGCATCCACCCCGGTCTGCTGCGGTTGTCGATCGGGTTGGAAGACCTCGACGACCTCGTCGCGGATCTCGATCGGGCGCTCGGTGCGGTCGCGGGGGTCGCGGGGGCGTCATCGGCGAGGGCGGAGGTGCCGGTGGAGGCGGTCTCGCCGCGGCGTCTGCTCGCGGTCTGAGCGGAGCATCCGCCCCATTTCTCGAAGGGTCCCACCGCGTGCGCACCCCCTATCGCCGCCCGAGCGGGCGGGGTACCGTCGCCCCATGGGACGCCTCATCTACTCCATGATCACGTCGCTCGACGGCTACGCGAGCGGTCCGGACGGCGGGTTCGACTGGGCGCTCGACCCGGGCGTGCACGCCTTCATCACTGAACGGTTCGACGACGTCGGCACCTACCTGTACGGCCGGCGCATGTACGAGACGATGTCGTACTGGGAGACCGCGCACCTCGAGCCCGACCAGCCGCAGGAGGGCATCGACTACGCCCTGAGCTGGCAGAAGGCCGACAAGATCGTCTTCTCGCGCACGCTGGCCGAGGTGTCGAGCGCCCGCACCCGTATCGAGCGCGAGTTCGACCCGGAGGCGGTCGCGCGGTGGAAGGACGAACTGCCGCACGACCTCACGATCGACGGCCCCACCATCGCGGCCGAGGCGATCCGCGCGGGCCTGGTCGACGAGTTCCAGATGTTCATCGGGCCCGGCATCGTGGGCGGCGGGCTGCGGTTCTTCCCCGACGGGGTTCGCCTCGATCTCGACCTGATCGACGAGCACCGTTTCGACGGAGGGCTGATGTACCTGAGGTATCAGGTCGCCGGCGCCTGACGGCGGATCGGGTCAGGGGCGTACGCGCACCGTGCGGGCCTCGAACGACACCAGGTCGCCGTCGTGCAGCTGGCGCCCGCGGCGGCGGTCGACCTCGCCGTTGACCTTCACGAAGCCGTCGATGATCGCCTCTTTCGCGTCGCCGCCGGAATCGATGAGTCCCGCGAACTTCAGGAACTGGCCGAGGCGGATCACCTCACCGCCGATGGAGACGTCGTCGATAGCGCTCATCCCTGCATCGTATCCGCCCCGGCGCGGGCCTCAGTCGTCGAGGTCGGTGCCGACGACGGCGAAGGCGCTGTCGAGGTCGATGTCGATCGAGCGGTTGTCGCTCGTGAGCACCGACACGTCGTAGGGGCTGACGCTGTCGTCGTCGACGTCGAGGTCGGTGATGAGCCCCTCGGCCTCGTCGAGCGCCGCGGCGACGAGCGAGCGGATGGTCGCCTCATCGAGGGTCAGCGATGGGCCGGTGTCGTCACCGTCGGCGGCATCCGTCGACACGATGCTCGTCGCGAGGTCGGCGGTGACGCGCACCTCGGACTCGTCACCGGATGCCGTCTCGAGCGTGACCTCCCACGTGCCGTCGCGCTTCGCGTCGATCGAGGTGACCTCGCCGTCGGCGGCGCCGCGGGCGGCATCCGCGATCTCGACGATCTCGTCGGCGGAGTCCGAACCGATGCCGGTCACGGGGCCGTCCTGCTGCGGCGCGCCGTCGTCGGAGCGGTCGTCCTGTCCGCGGTCGTCTCCGCGGTCGCCGTCGTGGCGCTGGCCGTCCGACATCGAGGGGCGGTCGTCGTCGTCACCGAAGTCGTCGCCGATCGCCGCTCCGATGGCGACGCCGCCGCCGGCGAGCACCACGGCCGCGGCGATTCCTCCGCCGATGAGCAGGGCGCGCTTGCGTCCCGGCTTCGGGGCGGGAGCGGCAGGGGCGGCGGATGCTTCGGCCGAGGGTGCGGTCGGCGCGGGCGTCGCGGCATCCGTCGTCGGGGTCACGGGCACCGTCGGAGCGTCGGGCGTGGACTCGGGCGTCTGGTCGGGGTTCGGGGTCTTGTCGTTCATGGCTTCATGCTCCCGCGACACCGCTGAAGCCACCCTGAAGCGTCCTGAAGCGGTCTTCAGGAACGCGGCTCCGTGCGGTGGGCCCTTCGACAGGCTCAGGGACCTTGTCGCGCTGGGTCGCTGAGCCTGTCGAAGCGTCCCGCCACGAGAACTGGCTCCGTGCCGCTACCGCGCGAGCGGCAGCGTCACGACGAACCGTGCGCCACCCCAGCGGGAGTCGTCGACGGCGACCGTTCCACCCGAGGCCGCGGCGATACCCCGCACGATCGCGAGCCCGAGTCCGCTGCCGCCGGCGTCGCGGCTTCGCGCCTCGTCGAGGCGCACGAAGCGCTCGAACACCCGCTCCCGCTCGTCGACCGGCACACCCGCGCCGTCGTCCTCGACGGTGACGAACACGTACCCGTCGGCGGGCGCGACCCCGATCGCCACGCGGCCCTGCGCGTGCCGGGCTGCGTTGTCGGCGAGGTTGCGCAGCAACTGCCCGAGCAGGCGCGGGTCACCCTCGACGCGGGCGGCGCGGATGCCGGACCCGTCGACCTCCACCCCCGAGGAGCGCAGTCGCCGCAGCTCTCCGAGCGCGATGTCGTCGAGGTCGACCGGCTCGTGCACCGAGCCGGCACCCTCATCGAGGCGGGCGAGCAGCAGCAGCGACTCCACGATGCCCTGCAGCCGCAGCCCCTCGTCCGACACGACCTCGGCCAGTTCGCCGATGCTCGTGGTCGAGGGGTGGGCCTGGGCGAGCTCGGCGTGCTGGCGGATCACGGCGAGGGGCGATCGCAGTTCGTGCGAAGCATCCGACACGAATCTGCGCTGAGCCGTCGCCGACGCGTCGAGCCGATCGAGCATCCCGTTCATGGTCGACGCGAGTGCCGCGATCTCGTCGGCGGAGTCGGGCACCGCCACCCGGTGGTGCAGGCGTTCGGCGGTGATGCCGTCGACCTCCTCGCGGATGCGACTGACCGGCCGCAGCGCGCGTCCGGTCACGAGCCACGTCGTCACGGCGACGAGCAGCAGCAGCAGCGGAACGGCGACGGTGAGCAGAACCGCGACGGTCGACAGTGTCTCGGCGTCGTTCTCGACCGAGACGGCGAGCACGAGGGTCCGGTCGTCGTCGAGGTCGTCCGAGAGCACGAGCATCGGTTCGTCGTCGATGGTCATCGTGATCGCGTCGTCGGTGACGGGCAGAGCGGTCGAGCCGAGGGCATCCCGCGCCTCTTCGCTGGCGGCGCGCACCGATCCGTCGTCGGCGATGATCTGCACGATCTCGTCATCGAGCCCGCCGAGCCCGCCGAGCCCGTCGGCGCCGTCGGGCCCGCGACCGCCCGGCTGGTCGAGCCGCTCGGCGAGCTCGTCGAGGCGCTGCTCGGCGGAGCGCTCGGTCGCCGAATGGATGCTCCCGCTCAGGATGCCGTAGAACGACACCGCGCCGATCGCCAGCGCCACCGCCACGACGACCGTCGCACCGAGCGTGGTGCGCCCGCGCACCGACCGCCAGCCGCGCCTAGCCACCGTCGGCCGCCAATCGATATCCGGCGCCGCGGATCGTCTCGATCGCCTCGCGGTCGAAGGGCTTGTCGACCTTCCGCCGCAGGTGGCCGACGTAGACCTCGACGATGTTCGGGTCGCCGTCGAAGTCGTCGTCCCACACGCCCTCGATGAGGGTGCGCTTCGAGATCACCTGCCCGCGGTGGCGCATGAGGTACTCGAGCACCGAGAACTCGCGGGCGGTGAGGGTGATCGGCGTCTCGCCGCGCCAGACGTCGTGGGCGGCGGGGTCGAGGCGCAGGTCTCCGGCTTCGAGCACGGCCGGGCGTGCGACCGCCCCGCGGCGCACGAGGGCGCGGATCCGGGCGACGAGGATCGCGAACGAGAACGGCTTCGTGACGTAGTCGTCGGCACCGGTCTCGAGGGCCTCGACCTGGTCCCACTCGCCGTCCTTGGCGGTGAGCATGAGCACGGGCGTCCAGTTCTCCTCGGCGCGCAGCGCCTCGCACACCTTCCACCCGCTCATGCCCGGCATCATCAGGTCGAGCACGATCGCGTCGTAGCGGGTCTCGCGGGCGCGCCAGAGCCCGTCGACCCCGTTGTGGGCGACGTCGACCGCGAACCCTTCGGCTTCGAGCCCGCGGCGCACGGCGTCGGCGAGACGCACCTCGTCGTCGACCACCAGAATGCGCATGCCTCCAGTGTGCTGCCTTTCTGCTGAAGCGCGGCTGAAGTCGGGGCGCGAGGGCTGATCGACGAGCACCGAACCGAGCATCGAGATGCAAGCCCTTCGTCTCGCTCCGCTCGCTCAGGAACCGACACGGGGTCGCTGAGCTTGTCGAAGCGTCCCGGCACGAGGAACCCACCTCACCCGAGGAACGAGAAGAACTCCCGGCGCACGGTGCTGAGATCGGTGCCCTCGCGAGTCGGGTGCACGCGGTTGGTGAGCAGCACGCCGAAGGCGCCCGAGCGCGAGACCGCGAACGCGGTGCCCGTGAAGCCGGTGTGGCCGACGGCATCCGCCCCGCCCATCCAGGCCGCGTCACGCACGCGCAGGCCGACCGCCTGTCCGTACCCGGCATCGGCGGTCGCGGCGGGCGTCGTCATCAGACGGATGCCGTCGGCCGACAGCACGCGTCCGCCGGCGCCGACCCCGTCGTCGCGGATCATGCGCGCGAGCGCCGCCACGTCTTCGACCGCCCCGAAGAGCCCGGCGTGCCCCGCGGGGCGGCCGAGGGCGTGAGCCAACTCGTCGTGCACCTCGCCGCGCACGAGCCCGCGATGAGGCTGCACCTCGGTCGCCACCGCGAGGTCCGCCGAAGGCTGCCAGGTCAACGACGATGCGCCGAGCAACCCCGCGATCTCGGCCACGTGCGCCTCCAACGCCCGCCCCGAGACCCGCTCCACGATCTCGCCGACCGCGATGAATCCGACGTCCGAGTAGCGGTGCATCGAGCCCGGCGACGCGACGAGCGGCGACCGGAGCACCGCCGAGCGCAGCTCCTCCCCGGTGAGTCCGGTCCGCCACATCCGCCCCTCGGCCGGCAAGCCCGACGTATGCGTGAGCAGTTGCCGCAGCGTCACGCCATCGGCCTCCGAGCCGACGGGCACGAACGACCGCACGGGCTCGTCCAGCCCCAGCAGCCCGGCGTCGACGAGCCGCAGCACGGCGACGGTCGTGAACGTCTTGGTGAGCGAGGCGAGGTCGAACAGGTGCGCCGGGGTCAACGGCATCCGCTCGTCATCGGCGGCGGAGCCGAGCACCACCGCACCGTCGTCGATCGACCGCAGCGATGCCCACGCCGACCCCGGAGCGCCGTTCACCACGCGCGACTCACTTGCTCATGCCGGAGGTGAGGCCGTTGATGATCTGCTTGGTGGCCAGCAGGAACAGCACGACCAGCGGGATCGTGGCGATCGTGAGACCCGCGAACAGCTGCGGCCAGTCGGTGGAGTACTCGCCGAAGAAGCGGGTGAGCCCGACGGGCAGCGTGTACGAGTCACGGTCGCGCAGCAGGATCAGCGGGTAGAAGAAGTCGTTCCACACGGGCACGAAGCGGAAGACGATCACGGTCGCGAGCGCCGGACGCACGAGCGGCAGCAGGATCTGCACGAAGGTGCGGAATGGACCCGCGCCGTCGATGCGCGCCGCCTCTTCGAGCTCGATCGGCAGGGCGCGGAAGAAGACCGTCAGCACGAAGGTCGTGAACGGGATGCCGAGGGCGCCGTACACGAGGATCAGGCTGAACACGTTGCTGGTCATCTTGAGCGAGTCGAGCAGATAGAACAGCGGCAGGATCGCGAGGTGCACCGGCAGCATGAGGCCCGAGAGGAACACCGCCTCGATGCCCCGGAAGAACTTCGCCCGCGCCCGGGCGAACGCGTAGGCCGCGAGCACCGACACGACGGTGGTCACGATGACCGAGCCGACCGTGACGGTGATCGAGTTGACGAAGTAGGTGTCGAAGGATGCCGTGATCCACGCGTTCTGGAAGCTCGTGAACGTCGGCGGCACGGGCAGGCCGAGCGGCTCGGTCGCGATCTGCTGCTGGGTGCGCAGCGAGTTGTTGACCATGAGCAGCAGCGGGCCGATCGCGACGAGCGCGTATCCCCACAGGAACACGTTCGCGAACAGGCGTCCGATGAACGGGGTGTCGTTCGTGCGGCTCGACCGGCGTCGGGGCGCGGCGGGGCGACGGCCCGAGACGATGGCCTCGGTGGTCGGCTCCGGGCGGGTTTCGGTGGCGGTGCTCATCAGAACAGCTTTCGTTCGGCGCGACGCATCGTCGAGGTGATCACGACCGAGATCACCATGATGAAGATGAAGAGGACCGTCGCGAGCGCGGAGGAGACGCCGATCGAGTTCGGGTTGCCCGACTCGAAGGCGGTGCGGTAGAAGAGCAGCATCATCACGTCGGTCGACCCGGCCGGGGCGCCGTTGGATCCGGCGAGGGCGAACGGGATCGCCATCGCCTCCATGCTGCCGATGAAGGTGAGCACGGTGATGATGCCGATCGTGGGCGTGAGCATCGGCAGGGTGATGTAGCGGAAGCGCTTGGCGGCGGTCGCGCCGTCGAGCGACGCGGCCTCCTCGATCTCCTCGGGGATGCCGCCGAGCGCCGCGCCGTAGAGCAGGATCGGGAAACCGAGCCACTGCCAGGCGCTCACGAGCACGATCACCCAGATCGCGAGCTGCGGGTCGCCGAGCCACGGCAGGGCGAGGCTCTCGAGGCCCACGCCGCGCAGGATCGCGTTGACCGGACCGAACAGCGGAGACAGCATGAGCGACCACAGGTAGCCGATGACCATCGGGCTCACGAGGTAGGGGAGCGCGAAGATCGTCTGGAAGAAGCGCTTGGTGCGCTTGCGGCGATGCAGCAGCGTCGCGATGCCGAGGCCGAGTGAGTTCTGGAAGACGAGCGCCCCGGCGAACAGCAGCAGGTTGTGCCCGAACGCGTTCCACAGCTCGGAGGCGTACGGCTCCTTCGTGAGGAGCGTGATGTAGTTGGCGACGCCGGCGAAGCCGCCCTGCTTGGTGCCCTGCCAGTCGAAGAACGAGTAGCTGAGCGCGGCGAGCATCGGGTAGAGGATCAGCACCGCGAAGAGCACGGCCGCGGGCAGCACGAACAGCGCCGCCGTGGGGGTGCTCAGCGCGATGCCCGCGCGGGTGCGGCGTTTCGGGGCGCCCGAGGTGGCGGGGTCGCGCCGGAGGGGGAGGGTCAGGGCCATGGTGTGTCTTTCGCTCCGCGAGGGGGCGCCGGATCGACGCCCCCTCGTGTTCGGATCAGGAACCCGGGGTGAACCAGGTGGAGACCCCGGACTGCAGGTCGGCGCCGAGCTGCTCGGGCGTCTTGTCGCCGAGGAACATCGCCTGGATGTCCGGGCCGAGCACTGCGGTGCCGGTCGGGTCGCCGTAGCGGAAGTCGACGAGCAGCAGGTACGGCGCCGGGTTGGCGGTGTACGCCTCGTTCATCTCCTGCATGAGCGGGTCGGAGTAGGTCACGCCCGGGAGCGCCGAGAACTGGTCGACCTCGTCGGCGACGAGCTGGCCGAACTCCGTCGTGGTCATCCAGTTGAGCAGCTCGGTCGCGGCATCCTGGTTCTCGCTCGCGGCGTTGATGCCGAAGCTGCCGTCGGCGTAGCCCGGGGTGACCGCGTGGTCGAGGGCGCTGCCGGGGGCCGGCGGCACCTCGTACACGCCCCACTCGGTGTCGGGCGCCGAGTTCTGGAACGTCGGCAGGTCGAACGAGCCGCCGGGCCACTGCGCGGCCTGGCCCGAGGTGAACTGCAGCACGGCGTCGGCGACGGCGATCGCGTTGACGTTCTTGTCGAGGTACTTCTGCATGTCCTGCACGATCTGCAGCGACGACACGTAGGCGGGGTCGGTGAAGTCGGTCTCGCCGGCGAGCACCTTCTCCTCGAAGTCGGCGCCGCCGTAGTTGGCCGAGCCCACGATGTCGTGGAACATCGGCAGCACCCAGTCCTCGCGGGCGCCGAGCGCCATCGGCGTCACGCCCTCGTCGAGCAGGGTGTCCTGCAGCTCGATGAACTCGTCCCAGTCGGTGGGCTCCTCGAGGCCCATCTCGTCGAACATCGTCTTGTTGTAGAACATCTGCATGGTCTGGTACGCGAAGGGCACGCCGTAGGTGGCCCCGTCGTCCTTGCCCTGAGCGGCGCGCAGCACGGTCGGGTCGAACTGGTCGAGACCGTCGACGATGTCGTCGATCGGCACGATCTGCTCCGACTGGATCGCGGGCTGGATGCCGCCGTAGGCGCGCAGCATGGCGATGTCGGGTCCGTCGCTGCCCTCGAGGCCGGTGGCGAGGATCTGGTTGTACTCGGTGGGCTGGTAGCCCTCGAACTCGATGGTCACGCCGGGGTGCGATTCCTCGTACTTGTCGAAGACGGCTTCCCACTTCGGCGACGAGGATGCCTGCCAGGACCAGATCTTGAGCGTGACCTCTTCGCCGTCCCCGTCACCGCTGGACGCGGCGGGAGCGCAGCCCGCGACGGCGAGCCCGGTGACGAGAAGGCCCGCGGTGAACGCGAGTCGGGTGGTGCGGTGTCGCATGGGAATCCTCTCGGTTGATGAGAGCCGTCGGACGGGACCGGGGCGCTCTGCTGTGAATGCCTCTGCCCTACTTTGGGCAATGAGTTACAGAAGATCAAGGGCTTTCTGAAAATTCCTTTCACTTATTGATTCGAATCTGCAATCCTTTTGGCGTGACCACCAGCGCGATGACCGCCATCCACCAGAGGCTCTCCGTGCTCACGCCCACCGAGCGCCGGATCGCCTCCCACGTGCTCGCCGATCCGCAGAGCGCGGTCGACAACTCCATCACCCAGCTGGCGCTCGCCGTGGGCACCTCGGTCGCCAGCATCGCCCGCTTCACGCAGAGCCTCGGCTTCTCCGGCTACCCCGATCTGCGCCTCGCCCTCGCCACCGAACTCGACCGCACGGCCTCCGAACGTGAGCGCTTCCAAGTGTCCGAGAGCGATGTCAGTCGCCACGACGACGCCCTCACGACCGTGCGCAAGATCGCCTTCGCCGAGGCATCCGCCATCGAGCGCACCGCGCGCCAGGTCGACATCGACGTGCTCGAGACGTGCGTCGGCGCCGTGCGCGGCGCTCGCCGCATCGACATCTACGGCGCCGCATCGAGCGGACTCGCCGCTCAAGATCTCGAGCAGAAACTGCACCGCGCCGGACTCGTGGCCCAGGCACGCACCGATCTGCATCTCGCGCTCACCGGCGCCGCCCTGCTCGACGAGCGCGACGTCGCCATCGCGATCTCGCACTCCGGGCGCACGCTCGAGATCGTGCAGTCGGCCGAGGTCGCCGCTCGTGCGGGCGCCACCACGATCGCGATCACCAACAACCCGCGCTCGCCGCTCGCGCGGGTCTGCGATCTCGTGCTGTTCACCGCCGTCTCCGAGTCGACCTTCCGCTCGGGCGCGATGGCCAGCCGCATCGCGCAGCTCGCAGTGCTCGACTTCCTGTTCACGCGCATCGCCCAGGCCGACTACGACACCATCGCCGACAACCTGCAGCGCACCTTCAACGCCGTCACCGACCACAGAATCGACTGATCACATGCCCGCCCTGCACCTCGGTATCGACCGACTGATCCGCCGCGACATCCGCCCCGATCTGCTCGCCCGCCTCACCGGCGGCAGGATCGGGATGCTGACGAACGACCTCGCACTCACCTCCGGGCTGCTGCGGGGGAGGGAGGCGCTCGCCGCGACGGGCTTCTCGTTAGCGCGGCTGTTCGGGCCCGAGCACGGGTTGAGCGGGCGGGCGCGAGAGGGAGAACACGTCGGCGACCTGCGCGATCCCGTCACCGGCGTCGAGGTGCGCAGCCTCTACGGCGAAGCGGTGCGGCCGTCGGCATCCGATCTCGACGACCTCGACGTCGTTCTCGTCGACCTGCCCGACGTCGGCGCCCGTTTCTACACGTACATCTGGACGATGAGCCACCTGCTCGAGGCCTGCGCCGATGCGGGCGTCGCGGTCGTCGTGCTCGATCGCCCGAACCCGCTCGGCGGGCGGCTCGATCGCGCGGAGGGGCCGATGCTCGACGAGGGCGCGCAGTCCCTCGTCGGCCGCTGGACGATGCCGATCCGCCACGGCCTCACGATCGGTGAACTCGCCCGGCACTGGGTGCGCACGCGCGGCATCGACGTCGACCTCGAGGTCGTCGAGGTGGGGGGGCTCACCCGCGGTGCGACGATCGGCGGAGGGGAGGGCACCTGGATGCCGCCGTCGCCGAACCTGCCGAGCCCCACCACGACGCTGCTGTACCCCGGCACGTGTCTCGCCGAGGGCGTGAACGTGTCGGAGGGTCGCAGCACCGCCGTGCCGTTCCGCGTGATCGCGGCGCCGTTCATCGACGGGGAACGCTACGCCTCCGCCGTCAACGCCGCGGGCCTGCCGGGACTGGCCGCCGTGCCCTACGGGTTCACCCCGCTCGTGCGCGACCACGCGGGCGAGGCGTGCGAGGGCATCATCCTGCACGTGACGGATGCCGAGGCGCTGCGCCCCGTGTCGGCGGGCGTGCGGTTGCTGTCGCTGATCGAGGAGCTGCACCCGGGCGCGCTCGTCGAGCGCTCGCTCGTGCCGATGCCGGGGGAGTCGGACTGGAGCCCGCTCGAGAAGCTCTTCGGTGTGCGCGGTGCCTTCGCGCAGATCGTCGCGGGCGAGTGGGACGACCCCGCGCGCCTGGCGGTGCCGGGCTGGGCGGATGCTGTCGCCGACGACCTCCTGTACGTCTGAGGGTCCGCGCCCCGCTGGGTCGCTGAGCCCGTCGAAGCGCCCCCCGCCCCGCACGACTTCGGAGATCCGACGAGACACGCCGCGTCGCGGCATCCGTCCCCCGGCGTGTCGCCCGAGAACTCCGAAGTCGTGCGGGGGCGCGACCGGATCAGCCCAGGGCGATGAGACGGTCGCAGAGTTCCGGGGACAGAGCTCGATCGGCATAGACACGTCGCCGCATGCCCGACGTGAGGGCGTAGTCGGCGGGCGCGTCTCCCTCCCAGACCTGCGCGAGACCCACCCGCTCGAGCGTGCGCCACGACGCGCGGTTGTGGGCGAGCACGCGGGCGGTGACGGGCAGATCGGGGCGGGCGGCGGTCGCCGCGGCCAGGCCCGCACGGCCGACCTCGGTCGCGAGCCCGTGTCCCCAGGCGCCCGGAGTGAGCCGGTAACCGAGGTTCCATGCGGCGGCCTGATGCGGTCGGATCGCAGCCCCGCCGATCCCGATGACCGTTTCGGTGTCGAGGTCTCCGAGGGGCGCGCGCAGTCGCAGCACCCACCAGCCGAGGCCGAACTCCGCCCACGACTTTCCGTGATCGGCCGCGCGAGCCCGGCTCTGGGAGATGTCGGTCTCGACGGCCTCCGGCAGATGCGCCCACGTCGCGGGGTCGGACTGCAGCGCGAAGATCGCGTCAACGGTCCGAGCATCCGCCGAGGCGATGGGAGTGAGGATCAGCCGGTCGGTCACGGTCTCTTCGAACACCTGCCCACGGTACCCGGGCTCGCGCCGCGGTCTACGCGTATGCGCGGGTCAGCTGCCGCACAACTTCGGAGATCCGACGAGACACGCCGCGTCGCGGCATCCGTCCCCCCGGCGTGTCGCCCGAGAACTCCGAAGTTGTGCGGGGGAGAAGCGAGAGCTCCGAAGTTGTGCCGGCGAGAGGCGAGAGGCGAGACCCGAGAGCTCCGAAGTCGTGCAGGAGAACAGCCGGATGCCGTCACTCAGGACGCCGCGAACGCCCTCCGCGCCGCCGCGATCGCGCCCATCGCCCGGGGCCAGCCCACGTAGAACGCCAAGTGCGTGATCGCCTCGACCAGCTCCTCCTCGGTCACGCCGTTGTCGCGGGCGAAGCCCAGGTGGAACTCGAGCTGATCGACGGCCCCGAGCGTGACGAGCGCCGACACCGTGACGAGACTGCGGTCGCGCGGCGAGAGTTCGGGCCTGGCCCAGACCTCGTCGAACAGCACGGCATCCGTGTAGTGGGCGAGGGCCGGGGCGATGTCGCCGACGGAACGCTGCCCGCCCGTCCAGCCGGTCATGCGCCGACCGCCCCGTCGAACTCGGCATCCGTCACGTGCTCTTTCCACGTCGTGGTCGCCGCCGGGTCGTCGCCCGCTTCGAGGATCGCGATGTGCTCCATGAAGCAGCCGGGTGCCGCCGCGTGCCAGTGATCCTGGCCGGGCGGCGTGTAGAGCGTCTGCCCCGGATGCACCTCGATGATGTTGCCGTCGCGGTCGCCGAACCGGGCCACACCCGAGGTCACGCGCAGGTACTGGCCGCGCGCATGCGAGTGCCAGGCGGTGCGGGCGCCGGGCGCGAAGCGCACGAGGGCGACGGTCGCGCGCTGGCCCGCCTCGTGCGGGGCGGCGATCACGTCGAGCCAGACGTCGCCGGCGAACTGCTCCGGCGGGTTCTTCGTGGTGGGCACGGATGCTTCGATGTTCATGGTGTCTCCTCTCGAAAGCCGACGGTCAGTCCGTCGTCAGCAGCACCTTGGTCGCACGGCGCTCGTCCATCGCCTTGTACCCCTCGGATGCCTCGTCGAGGGGCAACGTGAGGTCGAAGACGACGCCGGGGTCGATCTCGCGGTCCCAGATGAGCTGGATCAGCTCGGGCAGGTAGGCGCGCACGGGAGCGGGCCCGCCGTGCAGGTGCACGCTCGAGAAGAACAGCTCGAAGCCGTCGAGCGACACGTCGTGCGAGACGCCGACGTATCCGACGTGCCCGCCGGCCCGCGTCGCGCGGATCGCCTGCTCCATCGACTCCTGCGTGCCGACGGCCTCGATGGTGCTGTGCGCACCGAGTCCGCCGGTCAGCTCCTTGATCGCGGCGACGCCGGCATCCCCGCGCTCCTCGACGATGTCGGTCGCACCGAATCTGCGCGCGAGCGCCTGCCGGTCGGCGTGCCGCGACATCGCGATGATGCGCTCCGCACCGAGCTGCTTCGCGGCGAGGATGCCGAGGAGTCCGACGGCGCCGTCACCGACGACCGCGACGGTCTTGCCGGGGCCGGCTTCGGCGGCGATGGCCGCGTACCAGCCGGTGCCGAGCACATCGGATGCCGCGAGCAGCGACGGCACGAGGTCGGCGGAGGGCTCGCCCGGCGTCTTCACGAGGGTGCCGTCGGCGAGGGGGATGCGCGCGTACTGCGCCTGGGTGCCGACGGATCCCATCATCACCTGGTGCACGCAGCGCGACTGGTAGCCCGCTCGGCAGATCTCGCAGGTGTTGTCGGAGGCGACGAACGAGCCGACGACGTAGTCTCCGGGCGCGACGGAGGTCACGGAATCGCCGACGGTCTCGACGACACCGATGTACTCGTGGCCCATCCGCTGTCCGTGCGGGGCGAGGGGCTCGAGGCCGCGGTACGGCCAGAGGTCCGACCCGCAGATGCAGGTCGCGGTGACGCGGATGATCGCGTCGGTCGGCTCGACGATGACGGGCATCTCGAGGTCTTCGGTCCGGACATCGCCGGGGGCGTGCATGACGACTCCACGCATGTGGGTGGTCTCCTTCTCTGAGTGGATGCTTCCCACTGTGCGCCTCGCGCGACGGGGGAGGGAGTCCCTGCGAAGGGGTGTACCGGCAGGGCACCCCTCGCGCCTCCCGCAGAGGCGACCTGCGACCTACCCTGAAGTCATGGACAACCGATCCGAGGTGCGCGAGTTCCTGATGACCCGCCGCGCACGGCTCACCCCCGAGGCGGTGGGACTCACCGCAGGCACCAACCGTCGTGTCGCCGGGCTGCGGCGCAGTGAGGTCGCAGCGATCGCCGGGGTGAGCGTGGAGTACTACGCGAAACTCGAACGGGGCGCGCTCGCCGGGGCGTCGGCATCCGTTCTCGATGCGCTGTCGCGGGCGCTGCTGCTCGACGAGGCCGAGCGTGCGCATCTGCTCGACCTGGCGCGCGCCGCCGACGGCGTGCCCGCCAGTGGGCGTGCGCGCCGCCGCGCGACGAAACAGAGCGCCCCGCGCCCGAGTCTGACGTGGGCGCTCGCCGCGATGACGGATGCCGTGGCCTTCGTGCGCGACGCGAACCAGAACCTGCTCGCGACCAACGAGCTGGGCCGCGCGTTCTACTCGCCCGTGATCGGCGATGGCGGGCGCACCCCGAATCTCGCGCGCTTCCAGTTCCTCGACCCCGCGTCGCGGGACTTCTACCCGGACTGGGATCTCTTCGCGAGCATGTGCGTCGGGATCATGCGCGCCGAGGCGGGCCGCGACCCGCACGACAAGGGCATGCAGGATCTGGTGGGCGAGCTGTCGACCCGTAGCGAGGTCTTCCGTGCGCTGTGGGCGGCGCACGATGTGCGGATCCACGGCACCGGCACGAAGCGGTTCCGGCACCCGGTCGTCGGTGAGCTGACGCTCGCCTACGAGGAACTCGCGATCACCGCCGAGCCCGGCAACGTGCTCATGATCTACACAGCCGAACCCGGATCGCCGTCGGCCGAGCGGCTGCGTCTGCTCGCCTCGTGGGCGGCGGAGCATCCTCCCGTCGAAGTCGCCGCCGAAACCGCGTAAGAAAATCGCACCGGTCTCGTCGTGTTAGATGGCGCCGTTCCCTCATCGCGCGCCACGTCCTCGGTCCGTCTCCCCGTCGGACCGGGGCATCACGGAGGGGAGGAGGCTGGGGAGCGTCCTCCCCTCCCTCTCGGTTCCGGCCCGCGCGCGGTCAGGGCGCGACGGGGTAGTGGCTCGTGATCGCGATCCGGTTCCAGCTGTTGATCACGACGACGAGCCAGGTGACCGCGGCGATCTGCTTCTCGGTCAGTACGTCTTCGGGCGTGATGCCGCGATCGGGCAGGCGCCCGTGGTCGCCGATCAGGGTCACCCGCTCGGCGATGACGAGGGCGGCCTGCTCCTCGGGGCTGAAGTACTGCGACTCCCACCAGCCGGCGAGCACGGCCAGTCGGTCGGCGGTCTCGCCGTGCTTCACGGCATCCGCGGCGTGCATGCGCAGGCAGAACGCGCAGCCGTTGAGCTGCGAGGCCCGCACCTTCACCAGTTCGACGAGCAGCGGCGAGAGCCCGGCATCCGTTCCGGCCTCGGCGGCCGTGCCCGCGAACGCGAGCATCGCCTGGTAGGGAGCGGGGTAGGTCTTGCCGATGTTGACGTGCGACACGTTGTCTCCTTCGTCGGCGCGGGGTGCGCCGTCGAAGTGTTGACGCCGTAGCCGCGGGAAGTGTGACGGACGGTGCGCGTGACTCCGGAAGACTTCGTGCCGCCGGCCCCGATTCGGTCGAATCCGGCCCGAACCCTCCGATTCTCCGGAGTCACGCGCACCCCGCGTCCCCAACTCAGGAAGATCAGGGCTCGGGCGGTCCGAATCGACTGTTCTCGGTGCGGTTTCGCCCGTTGTTCCTGAGTTGGGTACAGCTCCGGTACCGGTCTGAGCCGGTTGCGGTTCATAACTCCTCGAAAACGAGTCTGCGGAGTCCGAAAGCGGTGCGAACTTGGCGGTTCGCCGATGTTCTTCCGGAGTTATGAACGCGCGATCGCCGAGGCCAGCCCTGCGATCAGCGGATTCTCGTCGAGCGGATCGGTGATCACGGCCGTCACGGCGGCGAGATCGAGCACGGGGAAGCGCGAGACCGCGCCGATCTTCTCCTCGCTCGCGAGCACGATCGTCTCGGCGCAGCGCTCGGCGATGGCGCGCTTGGTGACGGCGTCGTCGAGGCTGCCGGTGGTGAGGCCGTGCTCGGGGTGGATGCCGGTGGCGCCGAGGTAGAACGTGTCGGCGGCGAGGTGGCGGATCGCCTCCATCGCGAGCGCGCCCCCGGCGACCATCGAGTGCCGCGACAGCTCACCGCCGATCATGACGACCCGCGCATCGGAGTGCGCGGCGACCGCGAGGGCGATCGCGGGGCTCGGGGTGATGGCGGTGAGATCGGCGCCGGACGGCAGCAGACGGGCGAGGGCGAGGGTGGTCGTGCCGGCGTCGAGCACGATGGTCGAGCCCGGACGGATGCCGTCGGCCGCACGCCGGGCGACCCGCTCCTTGCTCGCCGTCGCGAGGTCCGACCGCTCGTCGACGGGGCGGTCGGCGGCGGGCACCGGGAGGGCGCCGCCGTAGACACGGATGACCTTGCCCTCGTCGGCGAGTTCGCGCAGGTCGCGGCGGATGGAGTCCTCGGAGAGCGCGAGTTCGGCGGCGACGTCCTTCGCGACGACCCGGCCGTCGCGGGCGAGGATCTCGAGCAGGTGGGTTTTGCGCTGCGCACCGAGCATTTGCGTTCCTTCATGAAGTTGCACGTTCTTGCACGGTTAACGCTACAGTCTTCGGCATGAGAACTCCACTGCTGATCCTGATCGCCGGCCCTTACCGCTCCGGAACCGACGGCGACCCCGCGCGCATCGCCGCCAACCTCGAGCGGCTCGAAGAGGCATCCGCTCCGATCTTCCGCCTCGGGCACGTGCCGATGATCGGCGAATGGGTCGCGCTGCCGATCCTGCGCACGCTCGGCGCGGCGGACGCCGCGGACGCCGATGGCGACGTCATGTACGAGACCGCGCACCGGCTGCTGCAGCACTGCGATGCGGTGCTGCGTCTGCCCGGGGCATCCGCCGGCGCCGACACGGACGTCGAGATCGCTCGCGAGAGCGGCCTGCCGGTGTACTTCTCGATCGACGAGATCCCGGCGGCCTGAGCGATTCGAACGCCCCGCGAGGGAACCTAGGCTGGAGGCATGACCAAGAACCTCTGGACCATCCTCGGCGTCATCGTGGCGATCGTGATCGCCTGGTGGATCGTGAGCGCGCTGTTCTCGATCCTCTGGTTCGTCGCCAAGCTCGCGATCGTGCTGGTCGTCGCGGTCGTGGTCTTCCTCGTGCTGCGCGGGCTGTTCAGCTCGCGGTCGACCGACTGATCGCGGCGTCAGGGAACGCGACACCCGTCAGCTCCTCCGACAGCCGCCAGATGCGCGCGGCATCCGCCTCGCTGCGCAGCCGTGAGTAGAGCGGCTGCTCGGCCGGTGCACCGCCGAGGTGTCCGGGTCCCTTCGGGCCGTAGAGGCGGCGGGCCCGGGCATCCGATGACGTCGCCGCGTACAGCGCGGGCAGCGCCGCGGTCTCGGGAGTGCCCAGCAGGATGCCGCGCGCCGAGGCCCAGCGGATCACGCGCACCCCCACGGTGTCGCGTGATCGCCCGAGCTCGGGTCGCGCCGCGAGCAGGTTCGTCGGGGCGACACCCGGGTGCGACAGATTGCTCGTGATGCCCCAGCCGTGGGCCGCGCTGCGACGGTCGAGCTCGAGCCCGAACATCCCGAACGCGATCTTGGACTGGCTGTAGGCGCGCCCGCCGTTGTACGAACGCTCCCACCCGAGGTCGTCCCAGTTGATGGCGCCCTGGTTCGCGGCGACGCTCACCTGCGAGGTCACGCGTGCCCGCCCGGCCCGCAGCAGCGGAAGCAGGTGCCCGACGAGGGCGAAGTGGCCGAGATGGTTGGTGCCGAACTGCAGCTCGAAGCCGTCGGCGGTGGTCTGGCGATCGGGTGGAGTCATGACGCCGGCGTTGTTCACGAGCAGGTGGATCGGTCGTCCGTCCGACAGCAGGCTCTCGCCGAGTGCAGCGACGGATGCCAGTGACGAGAGGTCGAGCGCGGCGATCTGCACGCGGGCGTCGGGCGCGGTGGCGCGGATGACGGATGCCGCGGCCTCGCCCTTCGCCGGATTGCGCACGGGCAGCACCAGCTCGGCGCCGGCGGCGGCGAGGCGGGTCGCGATGCGCAGGCCGATGCCGTCGCTGCCTCCCGTGACGACGGCGCGGCGGCCGGTGAGGTCGGGGATCTCGATGTCGATGCTTCTGCGGGTCATGGTGTGCTCCTTCGTGGTCTGCTTCCAGCGTGCGGTCGTCGGCCCCGCGCATCCAGGACACGTCATGCAGTGGATACGCCTCGGCCGCGGGTGCGAGGATCGGTGCGGCGAAAGGACGGTGCCGGATGGCGATCGACAGAGAGGCGCTGGCGGGGTTCCTGCGACTGCGCCGAGACAGTCTGCAGCCGGAGGACGTCGGGCTGCACCGGGGTCAGCGCCGCCGCACCGAGGGGCTGCGCCGGGAGGAGGTCGCGGCGCTCAGCCATATGTCGGCCGACTACTACGCCCGTCTCGAACGCGGCGACGGGCCGTTGCCCTCGGAGCAGATGATCGCCGCGATCGCGCAGGGCCTGCACCTCACGATCGACGAGCGCGACCACCTCTTCCGCCTCGCGGGGCACGAACCGCCACCGCGCGGGGGAGCGGGCGACCACATCGGCCCGGGCATGCTGCGCATCTTCGACCGCCTGGGCGACACCCCGGCCGAGATCGTCAGCGAGCTCGGCGAGACACTGCGGCAGACGCCGCTCGGGATCGCGCTGACGGGCGATACGGCATCGTTGCGCGGTCCCGAGCGCAGCATCGGATATCGCTGGTTCAGCGACCCGCGCACGCGCGAGCTGTACGCCGAGGATGAGCACGACTACCTCTCCCGGCTCTGGGTGTCGGGGTTGCGCGAGGTGATCGCACGGCGCGGCCCCCGGTCGCGAGCGGCGGCGATCGCCGACGATCTGCACGCGCAGAGCGCCGAGTTCCGGGAGATCTGGGAGACGCACGAGGTCGGGCTCCGCCCGCACGAGACGAAGCGCTTCGTGCACCCGGATCTCGGGGCGCTCGAACTCACCTGTCAGAGCCTGCTCGATCCGGAGCAGTCGCAGGCGCTGCTCGTGTACACGGCGATCCCCGGGAGCGAGAGCCACGAGAAGCTGCGGATGCTGTCGGCCCTGGCCCCTCGCGTTGCGGTCTGAGATAGTGCGTACGATCGTACGCATACGGTGATACCCTCGATCCATGACCGACTACTTCGCGGGCGATCCCCGCACGCAGCGGGAGCGGATGCTCGCCGGCGACCTGTACATCGGCGACGACCCCGAGCTCGCCGCCCGCACGGCCCGCGCCGCGCGCCTGGCCGACCTCTACCACCGGCAGACGATCTCGGGCGACCCGGCCGCGCGCGGCTGGCTGCAGGACCTCATCGGCGACCTCGGCGACGACGTCGCGATCCGTCCGCCCCTGCACGTCGACTACGGCGATCACATCTCGATCGGCGCGCGCACCTTCGTGAACTTCAACCTCACGGCACTCGACGTCGCCACGATCACGATCGGTGCCGACTGCCAGATCGGTCCGAACGTGCAGTTGCTCACGCCCACGCATCCGATCGACCCGACGATGAGGCGCGACAAGCTCGAGGCCGCCGAACCCATCGTCATCGGCGACAACGTGTGGCTCGGCGGGGGAGTGATCGTGTGCCCCGGCGTGACCATCGGCGAGAACTCCGTGATCGGCGCGGGCGCCGTCGTCACCCGCGACATCCCGGCGAACGTCGTCGCCGTCGGCAACCCGGCACGCGTGATCCGCGAGATCGACACGGCCGATGGCGCCTGAACCGGGCAGTCGCCGCGGGCGCCAGAACGATCCCGCGCGCGCGACCGCATCATCGACGCCTGCCTCGACGTCGTCGCCGAGTCCGGCGTCGCGGGGGCGTCGCACCGTCGCATCGCCGAGGCCGCCGGTGTGCCCCTCGGGTCGATGACCTACTACTTCGACGGCATCGACGACCTGCTGCGGGAGGCGTTCACGCGCTTCGGCACCGAGATCAGCGAACGGTTCGAGAAGCGGATGGCGGCGGCATCCGACCCCGCCGAGGCGCGCGCCGCGGTGGTCGAGCTGATCCTGCGCGACGTGTTCGGCGATGCGCGCGAGCTCGTTCTCTCGCACGAGATCTACACGCTCGCCGCCCGCGATCCCGCTTACCGGGCCATCACGACGGCGTGGATGGCCCGGAGCCGCGTGGCCCTCGAACGGCACTTCGACCCGCAGACCGCCCGGATGCTCGACGCCCTGATCGAAGGCCTCTCGATCCATCGCGCCCTCGATGACGACGAGCGCGACCCGGCCGAGGTCGCCATCGCCGTCGAGCGCATCACCACTCGCTGACCTCGGAAGATCATGACCACCACCACCGCACCCACGCGTGCCGATCGTCGCGCCCGCGGCGCCGTCGCCGCGCTCTTCCTCACCAACGGGGCGCTGTTCGCCAACATCCTGCCGCGCTACCCCGAGATCAAGGAGCAGCTCGGGCTCGACAACACCGTCTACGGTCTCGCCGTCGCCTCGTTCCCGGTCGGTGCGATCGTCGCGGGTCTCGCCGCCGCAGCACTGATCCGGCGCTTCGGCTCGGCGAAGGTCGCGGTCGTCGGCACCGTGCTCACGAGCGTGGGAGTGCTCGCCGCCGGTCTCGCGCCCAGCGTGCTGCTCTTCGCGCTGGGCCTCTTCCTCGGCGGCGCGATGGATGCCATCACCGACGTCGCCCAGAACGCGCACGGTCTGCGCGTGCAGCGCGGGTACGGCCGCTCGATCCTCAACTCCTTCCACGCGGTCTGGTCGATCGGTGCGGTGCTCGGCGGATCGATGGCCGCCGCGGCGATCGCCCTCGGCCTGCCGATCGGTGTGCACCTCGCGATCTCGGCGGTGCTGTTCTCGGCCGTGTCCCTGACGGCGCTGCGGTTCTGCCTCCCCGGACTCGATGCGGCCGCCGCAGCCGCCGACGAAGAGGCGGTGGCCGACCCCGCTGATGTGCGCGCGGCGGTGCGTGCCGGCATCCGTCCTCGCGTGGTCCTGATGCTGATCGCCCTGGTGATCATCGCGATGGCCGGAACGATCGTCGAAGACGCGGGTAACTCGTGGGCGACCCTGTACCTGGGCTCGCTCGGCGCCCCCGCGGCGATCGCGGCGACCGGGTTCATCGCGCTCGTCGGCGCGCAGTTCATCGGGCGCCTGCTCGGCGACGGCCTCGTCGACCGCTTCGGCCAGCGACTCGTCGCGCGCGCCGGTGGCGTGATCGTGGTGGTGGGCATGGGTGTCGCGCTCGCGTTCCCCACGATCCCCGGCACGATCATCGGCTTCGCCGCCGCCGGGTTCGGAGTGGCGACCCTGGTTCCCGCCGCGATGAACGAGGCCGATGTGCTGCCGGGCCTACGTCACGGCACCGGACTCACGGTCGTCTCGTGGCTCATGCGCCTCGGGTTCCTGCTGTCTCCGCCCGTCGTGGGAATGATCGCCGACGCGACGAGCCTGCGCGTGGGGCTGCTGCTGATCCCCGCGGTCGGCATCGCCGTGGTGCTCTTCGCCGGGGTGCTGCGGCGGCGCGAGCGCGAGTGAGCCCGGGGGACGGGCGTACCTCACTCAGGAAGGTCGGTCGCCTCGGTGCCGATCTGGCCTGGATTCAGCCGGTTTCGCCCCGATCTTCCTGAGTTGGGTACGGGGCCGCGGTGCGACGGGCGACCCCCGACCTCACACCCGCCCCTCCCGCGTCGTCATCAGGAGCATGAGACGACTCCATTTCCTCGCCCTCGCGTTCTCCGCCCTGCTCGCGCTGTTCGTCGGCGGCTGGGCGTACTTCGCGGCGCAGAGCTTCTACGACTCGTTCCCCGGAGTGCTCGGCTCGTGGGTCTCGGTCGACGGTCCGTTCAACGAACACCTCATCCGCGATGTCGGCGCCGTGTACCTGGCGCTCGGAGCGGCGAGCATCGGCGGGCTGATCTGGCGTCACCCGATCGCGCACCGCGTGCTCGGTCTCGCCTGGACGGTCTTCGGCACGCTGCATTTCGCGTACCACGCGTTCCACCTCGCGCACATGCCGCTCGCATCGGCGGTCGGCGAGATGGTGGCGCTCGGGATCAGTCTGCTGCTGGGGGTCGTGCTGCTGATCCCCGAGCGCTCTTCTTCTGCACACTCTTCTGCACAGGGATCAGCCCGGTCTGCGCGGTGAGGATCGGTTCGACCGCCCGCCGCTGCGTGCGCATCCACACGATGAAACCGACCGCGGTGAACCCGCCGTAGAACACGTACATGAGTCCGGTGGCGTAATAGCCCGAGCTGAACAGCAGCGGCACGCCCACCACGTCGACGGCGATCCAGATCAGCCAGAACTCGGTCCACCCCTTGGCCATGCCGTAGGTCGCGAGCAGCGAGCCGACGAAGGTCCAGGCGTCGGCCCAGACGGGCTCCCACGAACCGAGCGCCCGGAAGAGCGGGGTCAGCGCGACCGTGCCGATCACCAGGGCGAGCACCAGACCGATGCGCGCTCCGGTCGGCGCCCACCGCGGCTGGATCCGACCCCCCTCGGCCTGACGCCAGCGCACCCATCCGTAGATCGCGACGGCGATGAACATCACCTGGCGTCCGGCCTGCCCGAGCAGGTGCGGCAGCGAGTGGTCGGGGCTGAGCACCGAGCCGAGGAACACGGTCAGCAGCAGCACGTTGCCGATGATGCCGACGGGCCAGGCCCAGATGCGCCGGCGCATCCCGCCGATCGCGCTCGCGAGACCGAAGGCGTTTCCGACGACCTCGCGCACGAGGAGCGTCTGCCCGCCGGGCAGCACCCAGTTCGAGTTGAACGCCTCGACGAGCCAGTTCAGGGGATCCATGCTCAGGATGCCGGTGCGGGGGTGGCCCGCTCGTCGAGCGTGAGCTGCAGGAAGGTGAGGTCGAGCCAGCGTCCGAATTTGGCACCGACCTGCGGCATCCGTCCGACCTCGACGAAGCCGAGCTTCTCGTGCAGGGCGATCGAGGCGGCGTTGCCGCTCTCGATGGCGGCGACCATCACGTGCACGCCCTGCGCGCGGGCCCGTTCGATCAGCGCGGTCAGCAGGGCGCGTCCGATGCCGCGTCCGTGCTGCTCCTCGCGCACGTAGACCGAGTGCTCGACCGTGTGCCGATAACCGCTGTGCGGGCGCCACCGACCGAACGACGCGTAGCCGAGCACGCCCGTGTCATCCGTGGCGACGATCACCGGGAATCCGTCGCACGAACGCTCGCCCAGCCACGCGGCCCGGTCGTCGACGTCGACGGAGTCCTCGTTCCAGATCGCGGTCGTGTGCGCCACGGCGTGGTTGTGTATCTCGGTGAGCGCCTCGAGGTCGGCGACTCCGGCATCCCTGATCTGCACGGGGTTCTCCTGGGTCTGCGCTGCGGGAAGCGCATCGCCGACGGTATCAGGATGCGGCGACGTCGGTGCGCCAGTGCGACAGCTTGTGCGGGTTCATCATGATCCACACGCGGGTCACCGCCCCGTCGGTGACGCCGAGGTTCACGACGCTGACGACCTCGCCGTACTCGCGGAACAGCAGTGCGATCCCGTCGCCTGTCTCGATCTCCTCCAGCTGCATGTCGGGGCGCTTCGCCGCGATCCCGAGCAGGAACCGGGCCACGCGATCGGCGCCGGCCACGACGTTGAGCGCCGCGCGCACGACCCCGCCGCCGTCGCTGTGCAGCTCGACGTCGGGGGCGAGCACCCGCAGCAACTGCTCGATACCGCCCGAACGGCTCGCGTGCTGGAACGCCCGCACCACCCGGTCGTGCTCGGCGCGCGGCACCGCGCTCGTGCGGTTCTCGCGCACGTGGCGCCGGGCCGAGGTGGCGAGCTGACGCACCGCTGCCGCCGAGCGCCCGAGGATCTCGGCGATCTCGGGGAACGGCACCTCGAAGATGTCGTGCAGCACGAATGCGACCCGCTCGGCCGGCGTCATCGACTCCAGCACCACGAGCAGCGCGGTCGACACCGACTCATCGAGCGCGACCCGCTCCAACGGGTCGTCGAGGGCGACGGATGCCGGGGCGATCCGCTCCCCACCCACGAACAGGTCGAGCGGCACCGGTTCGGGCAGCCACTGCCCGACGTACTGCTCGCGTCGTCGCCGCGCCGAGGTCAGCAGGTCGAGCGAGATGCGGCTCGCGACCGTGGTGAGCCACCCGGGCGGGTTGAGGATGCCGGAGCGCTCGGCATCCGTCAGGCGATACCAGCGCACGTACGTCTCCTGCACGACGTCTTCGGCATCGGCAAGGGTTCCCGTCATGCGATAGGCGAGGGAAGTGAGACGGCGCCGTTCGCCGAACACGTCGTCCTGGTCGTCGTCCACGGGTTCTCCTCGTCGGGGCACTCTCGAAGACGGGTGCTCTCGAAGACTACCGACCTCACACTCGCGCCCACTGCATCGTCGGACCTGTGACAGGGTGACGCGCAGGGCACCCCGAACGAGAGGAACACCCATGAGGATCGCCGTCGCCGGAGGCACCGGAACCGTCGGACGCCACGTCAGCCGCACCGCCCGCGAGGCCGGGCACGATGTCGTCGTGCTCGCGCGCGCGAGCGGGGCGAACGTGCTCACCGGTGAGGGGGTGACCGAGGCGCTCGCCGGAGTGGATGCCGTCATCGACGTCACCAGCATCATGACGCTGTCGGGGAAGAAGGCGCGGGACTTCTTCTCGACCGGCACGCGCACCCTGCTCGCGGCTGGGGCGCAGGTCGGGGTGACGCACCACGTGGCGCTCTCGATCGTGGGGATCGACGGCATCGACACCGCGTACTACGCGGCGAAGCTCGCCCAGGAACGGGCGGTCGCGGCGGGCACGATCCCGCACACCATCGTGCGCGCCGCGCAGTTCCACGAGTTCGCGGGGCAGGTGCTCGCGCAGATCGCCGGGCCCTTCGCGGTCGCGCCGCGCACGCTCATGCGCCCCGTGGCCGCCCGCGAGGTCGCCGCTCACGTGGTGCGGGTGGTCGAGGCAGGGCCGGTGGGGCGCGCGCAGGATCTCGTGGGTCCGCGCGATGAGACGCTCGTCGACGTCGCCCGACGGCAGCTCGCCTTCGACGGCATCCGTCGGCGGGTGCTCGACGTGAAGCTGCCCGGCGCCTACGGTCGCGGGCTGGCTTCCGGCGCGCTGCGCGGCGGGCCCGACGCGCTGCAGGGCGCGATCACGTTCGACGAATGGCTGCGCAGCCCGGATCACGCGCGCGGCTGAGGTCGGGAGGGCCTCTCTGGAGCGCACGCGCAGAATGTGCTCAGATGGAGGCATGAGCACCGTCGATCCCGATGCGGCCCGCCGCGCGCGAGCCGCTCGAGTTCCGACCATCAAGGATCTCTTCGTCCCCGGCATCCTCGCCTTCGCCGGCGCGGGCGGTCTGATGACGTGCGTGCTCATGATGGCGCGTGAGCCCGCGGCCGACGAGGTGTCGGCGCACACCGGGTGGCTGCTGGTGGCGATGATGGGTACCCTGATCGGCGGTCTCGCGGCGATCGTCGGTCTGATCTTCTGGGTACGGCTCTCGGTCAAGAACCTCCGTCTCCCGGGGTGGGCTGCGCCGATCGCGCTCGTGACCGCGGGCGCGGGAGTCGGTTGCCTGCTGAACGCCGGACCGATCGTTCTCGGCGTCTCCCTCCTCGGGGTGGGCGCGCTGTTCGCCGTGCTGGCCGTCGTGGGTCTGCGTCGTCGTACGACGCAGGCGAGTATCGAGGAGGAGATCGTGCGCGGCTCCGATCCGGTCGACGGAACGGTGACGAATCAGGGGTACACGCACTTCGGTGAGTCGACGCGCATCCTCACCGCTGTCACCTACTCCTTCGTCGACGGACAGGGCACGCAGCGCTTCGTTCGTCGCGGCGCGGTCATCGACGTCGCCGATCCGCTCGTCGAGGGCGAATCCGTCGACGTCTGGTTCGACCGGATGAACCCCGCCGACGAGAAGCGCATCGTCGTTCGCCGTCGGCGCGGCTGAGCCGGCCGGCATCCGCCCGACTCAGGCGGTGAGCGTCGGGAACGTCCAGCTCCCGTCGAGCACCTCGGCGCGCGGGCGGTACAGGCGCACGAGGTAGTTCCACCCCTCGGGCGTCGGGATGACGTTCGGCGTGCCCGTGGGCCAGTCGCCGAAGTGCACCGTCACCGATCCGTCGGGGTTCTTCTCGGCGGTGATGTCGTTCACCGTGTAGGCGTCCGCCGCGTTCGGTTCGAAGAAGCCCTCGGCGTTGTAGACCGAGATCGACCAGAAGCCGTCGACCGGCACGTCGCCGACCGTCAGCTCGTAGGTGCCGAGGGGAAGGCGTGGGTTCGCTCCGAAATACGTCGCCTCGCTCGTCGGGAGTCCGCCCCATCCCGCGGCCGTGCCGAGCAGGTGGCGCACCGGGTCGACCTCGTCGACGCGCCCGAAGGTGCGCTCGAAGCCGGTCATCCGCCCCGCCAACGTGAGCAGTGCCGACCGGGTCTCGTCGAACGAGGCCGTGTCGTAGTCGGGCATCTCGAACGGCACGGCCGAGGCGCTCCGCAGCTCGATCGCATCCTGCAGGGCGACGACGGCCGCCACGTCGGCGGGGTCGGCCGGATCGACGACAATGCGGATCGCGAGGGCGACGTAGGGGGAGTCGAACTCCTCCACCGAGAGCTCGTGCTCACCGGGGGAGTGGAAGACGCGGTTGACGTAGTGGTCGGCGTTCACGACCATCGCCGAGAGGTAGCGGTCGCCGGCATCCGGCAGCGTGAACGAGGCGCCCTGCGAGATGTCGACGATGGCGAAGCTGTAGAGGGTGTCGCGGTTGAGGCGGATGACGGTCTGCTTGTCGATCGCGGCCGGTTCGCGGTTGTGCGAGAACGTGTTGATGCCGCCCGCATCGCGCTGCAGGTCGGCGAACATGCGGTCGTTCTCGGCGCGGACGAAGTTGTCGGCATTCACCAGGGTGCTCACACGCCCGATTGTGGCAGAGCGGCTCCGCGACGGGAACCCTCGTCGGCGAATGTCAGGCGTGCACGTCGGCGGGGGATTCCTCGCCCTCGTGGAAGTTCGGCTTCTTGCCGAAGACCTTCGCGATCCCGAGCACGATCCCGACGATGATGAGTCCGGCGGCGAGGCCGGCGATCGCCGAGAAGAGGGTGTCGCCGATCCAGACGATGACGGCGCCCGCAGGTTCGAGGATGTGCTCGATCCCGTGCAGGATGTCGGCGCCGAAGTGCACTCCGACCTCGCCGAGGTTGACCAGCAGCAGGTGCCCGCCGACCCAGAGCATGGCGACCGTGCCGAGGATGCTGATGAAGCGGAACACTCCGGGCATCGATCGCACGATGCGCATGCCGGTGTGGCGCACGCGCTTCTCGCGGCTCTTCGCCATCTTGAGACCGATGTCGTCGATCTTCACCAGCAGCGCGACCGCGCCGTAGACGACGCCGGTCATGATGAGCGCGATCACGGCCAGGATCGCGAGGGTGGTCCAGATGTCGAGGCCCGCCTCGAGGTTCGACAGCGAGATGAGCATGATCTCGGTCGAAAGGATCAGGTCGGTGCGCACGGCGCCCCACACGAGCTTGTTCTCGTTGCGGGCGCCCTCGTCGGCGTGGCCGTGCTGCACCCCGAACCACTCGAGCACCTTCTCGGCGCCCTCGAAGCAGAGGTACGCGCCGCCGAGGATCAGCAGGTACGGCAGCACGAACGGTGCGAAGGCGGTGAGCAGCAGCGCGACCGGGATGATGATGACGAACTTGTTCGCCAGCGACCCGACGGCGATCTTCGCGACGACCGGCAGCTCGCGCGCGGGCGTGATGCCCTGCACGTACTGCGGCGTGACGGCGGCGTCGTCAATCACGACGCCCGCGGCCTTGGCCGAAGCCTTCATCGCCGCGCTCAGGATGTCGTCGACGACGGCGAGCAGACCAACCGACATGTGCGTCCCCCAGGGTGTGTGTGCAGACGAGACACTCTATCGAGTCGGCGCGGCGCGGGAGTGCGACGCGGGAGTGCGCCGCCGCAGCGCGGGACGGCCGCGCGCCCTCAGCCGCCGAAGAGGTCGCCGAGCCCGTCGTAGCGCCACCCGTGCGGGGCGGCGTCGTCGGGGGTGAAGATCGCGATGAACTCGTTGTTCTGGGTGCGCTCCCAGAACGTCAGGCCGAGGCGCCCCTCGTACAGCGTCACGATCGCCAGGTCGGCGTCGTACTCGGGCATCATCCGACGGAGGGAATCGAGCCGATCCAGCGCATTCGTGAGCACCGGCAGCACGTCGCTCTCGAGCGATGCGGACGATGTCGCGTACGCCTGGATCCCGAGTTCATCGTCGGTGCCTCGCAGAAGGTCGCACTCGAACTCGATGAGTCCGGTGTCGGTCGTCGCTCCCGCGACGGGCGGGTGGCGGCGGAGATCGGCGGCGTAATCCACGGGATCAGCCTAGAGGCGGGCCGATCGGCCCCCGTTCAGCCGAACGTCGGCCCGTTGTCGACGAACACCCCGATGCGGTCGCCGTCGAGCACGAACTGCACGCCACGCGCCTCGGGGAACCGGGCGCGGAGCGTTTCGGGCGCTTCGCTCCGCAGGGGGACCTCGATGGTCGCGGGGAACGCACCCGCGCTGCATCCGTTGTAGATGGGGCCGTTGACTCCCCACGACGTGGAGTCGAAGGAGTCGACCGCGGGCACCTCCTCGGTCGCGACGGCGATGATGCAGACATCCGTGACACCGCTCCCGCCGACCCCGAAACCGCCCTCGGCGTGGAACAGCGTGAGGCCATAGAAGTCGTAGACGGGGGTGTCCTCCGCGGCGCCGAAGAACCCCTGCGGCACCGCGGTCGCCGAGGTCGGATGCAGGGTCGTCGTCTGCGGCACACCCGACGATGCCGACACCGGTGCAACCCCGGTGAGCGCGTAGGTCACGCCGGCAGCCACGGCGGCCGAAGCGATCACCGAGAGCGCCCAGAGTACGCGTCGCCGACGAGGAACGGATGCCGTCGCCCCGACGCGAGCGTCATCGTCGGGTTCGTCGCCGGGGTGCCACCACTCGGGCTCGCCGTCGTCGGCGGTGGGGGCACCGGAGCGGGCGGCGACCGCCGGTGCCGCGTCGGTGGGGAGCTGCTCGGCGGGGGCGGCATCCGGTTCTTCCGCGCCGACCGGCGGTCCTGCGGGAGCCGTCGCGGCGCTCTGCTCGGCACGTCGGGCCGCTTCGAGTTCGCGCAGACGTCGCATCGCGGCGCGGTCGTTCGTGATGTCGGCCCTCGGGCCGTAGGCGCGGGCGCGGAGTTCGCGCAGTTCGGCATCGTTGGCGGCATCCATCCTCGGAATCGTCTCATGTCCGCGTGCTCGCGTGACGAAGAAAAACTCACAGCCCGCTCTCAGCCCTGCGGGACCAAAACGGGTCGCTCGCTGGTTGTGATCAGAGACGTCGCAGCCAGCGGCGTCGGACAAAGGAGACACAGACCATGTCGAACGACTTCCGCAAGACGCCCGAGGCCGTCAGCGACCTCACGCACCTGCAGTACGAGGTCACGCAGGAGGATGCCACCGAGCCGCCCTTCCGCAACGCCTACTGGAACAACCACGACGCCGGCATCTATGTCGACGTCGTCTCGGGCCAGCCCCTGTTCAGCTCCACCGACAAGTTCGACAGCGGCACGGGATGGCCGAGTTTCACGAAGCCCATCGAGGCGGATGCCGTGACCACCCGCACCGACCGCTCGCTGTTCATGAAGCGCACCGAGGCGCGATCCAGCGGGGCAGACAGCCACCTCGGGCACGTCTTCGACGACGGCCCGCGCGACGCCGGAGGCCTGCGCTACTGCATGAATTCCGCGGCCCTGCGTTTCATCCCCGCCGACCAGCTCGTCGAAGAGGGGTACGGTCGCTACAGCGGCCTCTTCTCCGCCGACGGCACCGGCACCACCACCCACGACTCCGAGGAGCAGTCATGACCGATGACACCGGAACCATCACCCGCACCCCCGGCACCGAGACGGCGGTTCTCGCCGGCGGTTGTTTCTGGGGCATGGAAGACCTGATCCGCCGCCAGCCCGGCGTGCTCGACACCCGGGTCGGTTACACGGGCGGCCAGAACGACCACGCCACCTACCGCAACCACCCCGGTCACGCCGAGGCGGTCGAGATCGTGTTCGACCCGACCAAGACGACCTATCGCGACATCCTGGCGTTCTTCTTCCAGATCCACGACCCGTCGACGCGTGACCGTCAGGGCAACGACATCGGGTCGAGCTACCGCTCGGCCATCTTCCCGCTGAGCCCCGAGCAGCAGCAGGTCGCCCGCGACACCATCGCCGACGTCGATGCCTCGGGCCTCTGGCCGGGCAAGGCCGTCACCACGATCGAGGCCGAGGGCCCGTTCTGGGAGGCCGAGCCCGAGCACCAGGACTACCTGATCAAGTACCCGAACGGCTACACCTGCCACTTCCCGCGTGCGGGATGGGTGCTGCCGAAGCGCGCCGAGACCGCGGTCTGAGTCTCTGCCCGGCCCGTCGTCTCTCGGAGGCGGCGGGCCTTTCGCATGCGTGGGGCGCGGGGGCGCGGGGCGCGCGGTTGGGCGGAGTTCTCCGCGTTGGGCGGACGAACTGTCCCGGAATTTCCGCCCAACGCCGAGATCTCCGCCCGACGCGGTGCCCGACGGCGTGAAAGGCTGGGCTCTCGACCGCTGAGGAGACTCCCGTATGGACGCCAACCCGCTCATCCCCACCGCCTACGACGTGATCCTCTTCGCGCTGTGGGTTGGGGCGATGGTCTACACGGTGGTCGCTCTCGTCTCCGCCGTGCGCGATCGCCGAGTCGTCGGCATCCGCTTCCTGCTGTGGTTCCTGGTCATCGCACTGGTGCCGGTCATCGGCCCGACCGCCTGGTTCGTGCGGCGCTCGCGCGAGGGCGAACAGTCGCGGGGCGCAGCCGCCGACTGACGCACGCTCCACAGGAGATCTCGCGCAATGCAGGAGCGGATGCCGAAACCGGTCCTGCAGAGCGTGTGATCTCCTCCGCTGCGCGCGGCCGGATCGGCCCTCAGCCGGAAGCGACCATCCACGCGCCGACGATGGATCCCGCGGCCGACAGCCCCACGGTGCAGAGGACGATGAGCGCGATGAGACGTGCGTGTTCGCGGAGCGCCAGCGACAACACGATTCCGGCTGCAATCGCGCCCACTCCGACGATCAGGTGCGCAACGGTGAGGGCGGACACGATCTGCGGGCTGGATCCGGGCTCACCCCAGCCGCTGAACGCGATCAACCACAGGGCGACGATCGAGGCCCCGAAGCCGAACACCGTCAGCATCCACGTCAGGAAGACGCTCAGGAAGACGTCGCTCCGTGAGCCGCGCTCTGTCTTCGTGGTCGCGCCGTCAGGGTACCCGGCGCATCACGTCCACAGGAGATCTCGCGCAATGCAGGAGCGGATGCCGAAACCGGTCCTGCAGAGCGTGTGATCTCCTCCGCTGCGCGCGTCCGGCAGCTCCAGCCCTCAACCCTGCAGGAACTCCACCGCGGCGCTCTTGAACGCCGACGAGCCCGGGGCGTTGAAGTGGTTGCGGTCGGGGATCTCGAAGAAGCGGGCGTCGGGGGCGGCCGATGCCAGGGCGCGCGAGCCCTCAATGATCGCGTCCTTCGACCCCGTCGCGAAGAGGATCGGGCGGGTGGGGGCATCCGCCGGGTCGGGGTCGATCGACCCGGACGCCCGCATGCCCTCGGCCAGCGCGACGAGCGCGCGCAGGTCGTTGCCGGGCACTCGTTCGGTCAGGGCGATGTAGTTCTGGGTCGTCGGGTCGGCGACTGGCGTTCCGTCGGCGATGTACGCGCGCACCTGGTCGAGGTCGAGACGGGCGAGGGGGATGCCGTCGGGCACCCCGCCGAGCACGGCACGGCCGATGCGGTGCGGTAGCTCCTTCACGACCTCCCAGCCCACCCGCGCGCCCAATGAGTATCCGACGTACACGGCGTCGTCGACGAGGTACGCGTCCATCACGGCTTCGACGTCGGTGACGAGGGTGCGGATGCTGTAGTCCTCGGCCTGGTGAGGCTTCTCACTGAGTCCGTGCCCGCGCTGGTCGAGGGCGAGCACGCGGTACCCGGCCTTGGTGAGCTCGCGCACCCAGCCGGTGAGGACCCAGTTGTCACGGGCGTTCGAGGCGAACCCGTGCACGATCACGACGACCGGGGCGTCGAGTTCTCCCCAGGTGTACGTCGCGAGGCGAGTGCCGTCAGCGGCGTAGACCTGCTGGGGTTCGGGCATGCGGGTGAGGTCGGAGAGAGGGACAGCCACGGCATCCATTCTGCTCTGCGGCGGGGCGTGCATGCGCGTCGAGACCCACCGGGAACGTCGAGACCCACCGCCCCCGACGTGCGGGGCGATGGGTCTCGACGGCGGTGGTAGGTCTCGACGCGAATCCGTCAGTGACCCGACTCACCTCAGACGCGGCTACGCAGGGCCTCTCCGAGCGCGGCGTCGACGTTCGTCCAGTACTGGAAGAAGCGCTCGCGGATGCCGTCCACCGTGATCGACTTGCCCTGACCGGTCAGGGTCTCGAGGAAGCGTGCGCGCTGCACGTCGTCGAAGACCTCGCGGTACAGCGTGCCCGCCTGACCGAAGTCGTCGTCGTCGCTGTGCAGGGTCGCCGCCGAGCGGATCAGCTCGCCGTCGGACTCCCAGCTCGCCTCGACACCCGCCTGCGGGTCGGCCTCGGGGCCGCCGGCCGCACCGTAGGAGTTCGGGGTGTAGACGCGGTGCTCGGCGGGGTTGAACCGATACTGCATGTTGCCCTCGTGCATGTAGTTGCGGGTCTCTGCGGCATGCGGCTGGTTGACCGGCAGCTGGTTGTAGTTCGTGCCGACGCGGTGACGCTGCGCGTCGGGGTACGCGAAGACGCGCGCCATGAGCATCTTGTCGGGCGAGATGCCGGTACCGGGCACCTGGTTGCCGGGCGAGAACGCCGCCTGCTCGATCTGCGCGAAGAAGTTCTCCGGGTTGCGGTTCAGGGTGAACGTGCCCACCTTGATGCGCGGGTAGTCCTTCTTCGACCAGGTCTTCGTGAGGTCGAACGGGTTGAAGCGGTACGCCTTGGCCTCGTCGTACGGCATGATCTGCACGTAGACGTCCCACTCCGGGAAGTCGCCCGCGGCGATCGAGTCGAACAGGTCGCGGCGGTAGAAGTCGGCATCCGATCCGGCCAGGCGCTCGGCCTCGTCGGCGCCCATCGCCTCGACGCCCTGCTTCGACAGGAAGTGGTACTGCACCCAGAAGCGCTCGCCCGCGGCGTTGACCCACTGGTAGGTGTGCGATCCGTAGCCGTTCATGTGGCGCCAGCTGCGCGGCAGGCCACGATCGCCCATGAGGTAGGTGACCTGGTGCGAGGTCTCGGGCGAGAGGGTCCAGAAGTCCCACTGCATGTCGGCATCGCGCAGACCCGAATCGCCGAGGCGCTTCTGCGAGTGGATGAAGTCGGGGAACTTCATCGCGTCGCGGATGAAGAAGGTGGGGGTGTTGTTGCCGACGATGTCGAGGTTGCCGTCGGTCGTGTAGAAGCGCAGGGAGAAGCCGCGCACGTCGCGCCAGGTGTCGGGGGAGCCCTGCTCGCCGGCGACCGAGGAGAAGCGCAGCAGCGTCTCGCTGGTGGCGCCCGGCTGGAAGACGGCCGCGCGGGTGTAGGCCGAGACGTCTTCGGTGACGACGAACTCGCCGAAAGCGCCGCCGCCCTTGGCGTGCGGGTTGCGCTCCGGCACCCGCTCGCGGTTGAAGGAGGCGAGCTTCTCGACGAGGTAGCGGTCGTGCAGGACGGTGGGGCCGTCGGCTCCGACGGTGAGCGAGTGCGCGTCGCTCGCGACCGGGGTGCCGGTCTGGGTGGTGGTGGCGGGTTTCGTCATGGTGTTCTCCTTCTGCGCGCGGGTACGGCGAACAGCCCTTCTCCGCGGGTGGCGGGTCGGTGGCGGATGCGTCGGACTACTGCGCGGCGTTCTGGCAGCTGGGGCACAGGCCCCAGAAGGTGACTTCTGCTGTCTGGACGGTGAATCCCCCCGAAGACGACGGGGTGAGGCACGGCGCTTCGCCGACGACGCAGTCCACATCGCCGACGGCCCCGCAGGATGTGCAGACGATGTGGTGATGGTTGTCGCCGATGCGCCGTTCGTAGAGCGCTGCGGAGCCTGCCGGTTCGATCCGGCGGACGAGGCCCGCCGTCGTCAGGTCCGCGAGGATGTTGTGCACCGACTGGATCGACGTGGTCGGCAGCACCTCCGAGATCGCCCGGTAGAGGCGTTCGGCATCCGTATGGGCCATGGAGTCCAGCGCCTCGAGAACGGCGACGCGGCCCGCAGTCGCCCTCAGTCCGGCGCCGCGAAGCGCCTGATCGAGTGTGGTCTCCATGTCTCCGACCCTACCCGCTCTTTTTAGTGATTCAAAAGTACGGCGTGTCGGCCCGCGTGTCGCCCGATCGCGTGCGTCAGAGGTGCGGCGTGCGTCAGAGGTGGCGGATGCTGTGCCGAAGGCGCGTGCGGATGTCGAACAGCTCGTTGCCACCGATCACCCGCGTACCCGGCAGGCCCTGGCGCAGGAGAGTGGGCAGGATGCTGCGGCGCACGACGAAGACGGGCAGACCGCGGATGCTCCCGAGAGGCGTCGAGGGCATCGACAGGTCGTCGTCGGGCAGCACCACGATCGCGCCGCTGAAGGTCACGCGGGCCGCCCGGGCGACGGAGCGGATCTGTGCGAGCAGGTCGGTCACGGGGGCGCGGTGCCCGAGGCTGGGGCCCGTGATCTCGCCGCGGCGGAAACCCACGACGCCGCCGAAGTCGGCCGACATCACCCCGTACAGGCCCGACGGTCCGAGGATCACGTGGTCGAGGCGGTGCTCGGCATCCGCGTCGTCGCCGGCGCTCGCGGGCCTGGTCGCGATCCCGTGCCAGAGCGTGAAGCCCATGCCCAGCCCCGCCACCGCGTGGGCGGTGCCCTCTTCGGCCAGGGCGTCGGCGAGCAGGCGGCGCAGGGCGCGGGGTGCGGCGCGCACGAGGCTCGGGGCGTACGGGTCGGGGATGCTCTCGCCCGCCCACTCCTCGAGCAATGCCACGTAGCGGGCACGGCGCCAGGCGCCGGCCTCGCCGGAGGTCTTCGGGCGCGGGCGTGTGTCGGTGCGGGCGGGCTCGGGCGCGCGCCACTCGTCTCCGCCGCTGCGCGTGCGGTCGTAGCTCGCGCGGCCCGCGGGGGTGCCGATGAGTTCCCACGCCCGCTGCACCCGGATGAACACCGCCGCATCGCCGCCCGTGTCGGGATGCGCCTCGCGCAGGCGGGCGCGATACGCGCGGCGCAGTTCGTCGTCGTCGGTGCCCGGCGTCACCCCGAGGACCTCGTACGCCGAGGCCGAGAGCGGGCTGTCGAACATCCCCTCAGAATATCCGCGTGGGTGGGGGACGCTTCGACAGGCTCAGCGACCCAGTTGTGCGGAGTGGGTCCCTGAGCCTGTCGAAGGGCCCGCCCCGAGAAACGCCCTCACTCCGGAACGTCGACCACCCGCTCGACACCGACCACGGGCACGACGTCCCCGCCGGATGCCGCGGCCACGGCATCCGTCAGGTGCGCGATCTCGAGCGCCGGCGCCCAGACCTCGAGCGTGGCCGCCGCGCCGTACGCGGGCTCGCCGAGCGTGGCGCCGTGGTGGCCGGCCCAGTCGCGCAGCAGGTTGTCGAAGCGCCCGGCGTCGGCGTGCGCGACCTCGATCCGCACCTGGGTGAGGGCCTCGCGCCGCACCAGCCGGGCGAGGTCGAGCGCCTCCGAGGTCGCGGTCGAGTAGGCCCGTACGAGCCCGCCGGCGCCGAGTTTCACGCCGCCGAAGTAGCGGGTGACGACGGCGACGACATCGGTCAGCTCGCGGCGGCGCAGCACCTCGAGCATCGGGATCCCCGCGGTGCCCGACGGTTCTCCGTCGTCCGACGAGCGGGCCTGATCGCCGAGCAGACCGGTCACCATCGCGGTGCAGTTGTGCGCGGCATCCCACGCCCTCTTGCGGATGCCGGCGATCACCGCCTCGGCCTCCTCGACCGACCCGACCGGCGCGATGTGCGTGAGGAACCGCGACTTCTTGATGGCGAGCTCGTGGTCGACGGCACCCGCGATCGTCGCCGGATACCTGCTCATCCGCCCACCCTATCCACGGATTCGCGTGCACTTCACCGAATCGATTCGATAGACTCTTTCCCGCGACACGGAGCAGTGCCGCCATCCCCGCATCCGTACTCCAGCCCTGCGAGTCCTCCCTCATGGCAACCTCCCTCACGACGGGCCGTCCGTGGCGCGTCATCCTCGCCTTCTCGATCCCCCTGCTGCTCGGCAACGTCGTGCAGCAGCTCTACCAGTTCGCCGACGCGATCGTCGTCGGGCGGCACCTCGGCGTGACCTCGCTCGCCGCGGTCGGTGCGACCGGACCCCTGCTGTTCCTGCTGCTCGGCTTCGCGTGGGGACTGACGAGCGGATTCGCGATCCCGATCGCCCAGGCGTTCGGTGCGCGGGACAACGCGGCCGTCCGTCGCTCGGTCGCGACCGGCGTGCTGCTCAGCGGCGCGACGAGCGTGATCCTCACGGCGTGCGCGCCGTTGATCGCCGGCCCCCTGCTCGCCCTCCTGCAGACGCCGACCGAGCTCATGCCCGAGGCGACGACGTTCACGCAGATCAGCTTCCTCGGCGCGAGCGCCACGATGTTCTTCAACTACCTGTCGGCGATCATCCGCGCGATCGGCGACTCGCGCACCCCGCTCGTCTTCCTCACCATCTCCTGCGCGCTCAACGTCGGACTCGTCGTGCTCATGGTCGGCCCGCTCGAGTGGGGTGTCGGCGGAGCGGCCCTCGCCACCGTCATCGCCCAGGCCATCTCGGTCGCCCTGTGCCTAGAGTTCGTGCGTCGTCGCCTGCCGATGCTGCACCTGCGTCGCAGCGACTGGCGCGTCACCCGCGCCGACATCGCCGAGCACCTGCGCCTCGGCCTGCCGATGGGCTTCCAGGCCTCGATCATCGCGATCGGCACGCTGACCGTGCAGGTCGCGTTGAACACGCTGGGATCGGATGCCGTCGCCGCCTACACCACCGCCTCGCGCGTCGACGGTCTCGCCGTCGCCCTGCTCTCGTCACTGGGGCTGGCGACCTCGATGTACGCGGCGCAGAACCACGGCGGACGCCGCCCCGACCGCATCCGCCGCGGGGTCAAGGAGGCGACGTGGATGGCGATCGCCGCGGGCCTCGTGCTCGGCGGACTGCTCGTCGCCTTCGGTGCGCCGATGGTGCGCCTGTTCGTCGGCGAGGGGTCGGACGAGGTCGTCGATCTCGCGCACCTCATGCTCATCATCAACGGTGCGGGCTACTGGGCGCTCGGCATCCTGTTCGTGCTGCGCGGCGCGCTGCAGGGGCTCGGCCACACGCTCGTTCCGACGGTCACCGGCGTGATCGAGCTGGTCATGCGCGTCGTCGCGGCGGTCGCACTCGGCGCGGTCATCGGGTTCGCGGGCGTCGCGTTGAGCAACCCGCTCGCCTGGGTCGGCGCGATCGTGCTGCTGGTGCCCGCGTACGTGAAGGCGCATCGCGCGCTCGCGAAACTGCCCGTCGCGCCCGCCGAGGCGACCGAGACCTCGGCGATGGCGATCGTCGGCCCGACCGACGGATCGATGGTGGTCGACGCGGTCGTCACCCAGCCGATCCCCGTCGTGCGCAAGCGCGGCCTGCGTCGGCTGACCCTGCGCCCGTCGCGCCGCAGGGCGCGCCGCTGAGGCATCCGGACCCCACGCGAATCGAACGCCGAAACCGCGTCAGAAATGAGCACTTCGGTCGTCTAGTAGAAGAAGGGTTCCGATCGCTGTCCTCCGAAAGGATGACAAAGATCATGCGTGAGACGGATGGGGATCCGCGTACGCTTTTCTACTGTGGAGAGTGCGGAGATTCCGCAGACCGGGGGGTCATCATGACGACAGCTGCCATTGCCAGGGACCTGGCCGGATTTCTGGTTCCGATCGGATGGATCGGCGCGGCGATCGCCGTCGTCTGCGCGATCGTGGCGGGGGCCGCGATCGCTCGCGGTGCCGGTGGGCTCAGCGGCGGGGCGGTCGGGGTGTGGATTCCCGCGGCGCTCCTGAGCTCCACGGCATCGTTCGCCCACCAGTGGCTGCCCCTGATCATCTCGGGAGCGGCCCTGGGGGCGATGCTCGTGCTCGGCGGCATCGTGCGCGCGATCATCAGCGCCGCCGACAACGGGCGCATGACGCGCAGCGCGGCACGAGCGGCAGCGGTGGTCGAGGCGGCGCAGCCCGCGCCGGCCACGACCACGATCCGGGTTCCGGCGCGCACGCCGAGTACGGCGACCGGCGCGATCGCCGTCGTGCGCTGAGTCCCGTTCGCCGAGTTCCGGCAGTTCACCGGTCTCAGCGGTAGTCGCGCTCCCAGTGCTGCCCGGCCGAATCTCCGGCCTCGACGCGCGCGGCCTCGCGGGCCCGCAGTTCGACGCGGCGGATCTTGCCCGAGATCGTCTTGGGCAGCTCGTCCACGAACTCGATGACCCGCACCCAGAGGTGCGACGACAGACGTTCGTTCGCGTAGGCGAAGATCGAGCGGGCGGCCTCGCCGTCGGCGGCGGTATCCGCCGTCAGGCAAACGTACGCCTTCGGCACCGACAGGCGCGTCGGGTCGGGGCTGGGCACGACCGCCGCCTCGATCACGAGGTCGTGCTCGAGCAGCACCGACTCGAGTTCGAACGGCGAGATCTTGTAGTCGGATGCCTTGAACACGTCGTCGGCGCGCCCGATGTAGGTGAGATACCCCTCATCGTCGCGCACCGCGATGTCGCCGGTGTGGTGGTAGCCGCCGACGCGGGACTCCGCGGTCTTCTCGGGGTCGTCGTAGTACCCGGCCATGAGCCCCAGCGGCGGCTGCGACAGGTCGAGCGCGATCTCGCCCTCGCTCGCCCCGTCGACGATCTCGCCGGTCACCGGGTCGAGCAGCACCACCGGGTACCCGGGCAGCGGCCGTCCCATCGAGCCGACCTTCACGGGCTGCCCGGGGGAGTTGCCCACGCAGCAGGTCATCTCGGTCTGCCCGAAGCCGTCGCGGATGGTTCCACCCCACGCGTCGCGCACGCGGTCGATGACCTCGGGGTTGAGCGGTTCTCCGGCGCCGACGAGCTCGCGCGGCGGGTGGGTGAGGCGGGCGAGGTCGGCCTGGATGAGCATCCGCCACACGGTCGGCGGCGCGCAGAACGTGCTCACGTGGTGGGTGTCCATGACCTGCATGAGGGTGTTCGCATCGAAGCGCGCGTAGTTGTAGACGAACACGGTCGCCTCGGCGAGGAACGGCGAGTAGAAGCTCGACCACGCGTGCTTCGCCCAGCCGGGCGACGAGATGTTGAGGTGCACGTCGTCGGGGCGCACGCCCAGCCACCACATGGTCGACAGGTGCCCGATCGGGTACGAGACGTGGGTGTGCTGCACGAGCTTCGGACGGTTGGTAGTGCCCGAGGTGAAGTACAGCAGCGAGGTGTCGGTGGCGGGCGTCGGGCCGTCGGGCTCGAAGACGGTCGGGGCATCCGCCGAATCGGCGAATCGCTCCCAACCCGCCGGGATGCCGTCGCCGATGCCGATGCGCAGGATGCCGTCGTCGATGTCTGCGAGACGGTCGCCGAGGGTGCCGAGCGTGACGACCGCGCGGGCGCGGCCGTGATCGATCCGGTAGGCGAGGTCGGATGCCGACAGCAGCGTCGAGGTCGGGATCGACACCGCGCCGATCTTGGTGATCGCGAGCATCACCTCCCACAGCTCGATCGTGTTGCCGAGCATCACGATCAGGTGGTCGCCGCGACGGATGCCGAGACCGGTCAGCCATGCGGCGACCTGGTCGGACCGGCGGGAGAGTTCGCCGTAGGTCCACGACCGCAGCGAGAGGTCGGCCTCGACGATCTGCACCGCGGGGCGGTCGGGTGTCTCGCCGGCGACGACGTCGAACCACTCGAGCGCGAAGTTGAACTCGTCGACCTGCGGCCACGAGAACCCCGCGCGGGCGGCGTCGTAGTCGGTCGCGTTCGCGAACAGGAAGTCGCGCATCTCGCGGATGGTCTGCGTGGCGGCGGTGGCACTGCGGGTCATGCGTTCCATCCTCGCGCAGGTGCGTCGGTCCCGTCGCGCGAATGGCTGATTCCGGAACGAGCCGATGCCGCCGCTAGCGCGCGAGCAGCCCGGCGCCGTCGCGCAGTTCGAACACGAGCTGGGTCTCGGTGCCGCGCACGACCGGGTGCACGGTGATGTGCTCGAGCACGATGTCGCGCAGCGCCGTCGCGTCCTCGACGGCGACGTGCACGAGAAAGTCGTCGACCCCGGCGACGTGGAAGACCTGGAGCACGCGCGGCACGCTCGCGAGCGCGTCGAACAGGGCGGTGACGGTGGGGCCGGTGTGGTTGGCGAGGCGCACCTTGATGATCGCCTGCAACGGATAGCCGACGGATGCCTCGTCGAGGCGGATCCGCGTATCGCGGATGATCCCGCGCTCGCGCAGCGCCCGCACGCGGTGCGCGCAGGTGGACTCGGCGAGGTTCAGGCGGTGGGCGAGCGCCTTGTTCGTGATGTCGGCCTCGCGGGTGAGCACGGCGAGCAACGCGAGGTCGGTCTCGTCGAGCGGCGATCCTGGGGGTTTGGGCAACGTCGGGTCCTCCTCGGCATCCGTTCTTGCTCAGAATAGCGATATCAGTTTGATCGGCGGCGGATGCTGTCGATTCTCACCGTCCACGCCGCGATACGCGCAACATGGAGGGATGACCGCCCCGCTGCATCCCGACACCGTCGCCGTCCACAGCGGCCGCTCCGACCTCGCGGATCTCGGAGTGCACGCGCTGCCGATCGACCTGTCGACCACGAACCCACTGCCCGACGTCGAGCGCGGCGGCGACTCCTACGAGGCGATGGCGACCGGTGGGCGCCCGCCCGCCGACGGCAGCCTCGTCTACGCGCGCCTGTGGAACCCGACCGTCGCCCGCTTCGAAGAGGCGCTCGCCGAGATGGAGCACGCCGAGGCGTCCGTCGCCTTCGGGTCGGGCATGGCGGCGATGACCGCCGTGATCCTCGCGCACACCAATGCGGTCGGCAAGCGCCACGTCGTCGCGGTGCGCCCGCTCTACGGCGGCACCGACCATCTGCTCGGCTCGGGGCTGCTCGGCGCCGAGGTCACCTACTGCCATCCGCACGAGGTGGCGGGCAGCATCCGTCCCGACACCGGCCTCGTGGTGCTCGAGACACCCGCCAATCCCACGCTCGACATCGCCGACATCGCCGAGGTCGTGGGGCAGGCGGGCGAGGTGCCGGTCGTCGTCGACAACACGTTCGCGACACCGATCCTGCAGAACCCGATCGATCTCGGTGCGGCGATGTCGCTGCACAGCGCGACCAAGTACCTGGGAGGGCACGGCGATGTGATCGCCGGAGTCGTGGCCTGCGCCGAGGAGACCGCCGAAGCGCTGCGACGCGTACGCGCCGTGACGGGTGGCCTGCTCCACCCGCTCGGCGCGTACCTGCTGCACCGCGGACTCGCGACCCTGCCCGTGCGCATGCAGCGTCAGCAGGAGAACGCCCGCCGCATCGTGTCGTGGCTGCTCGACCGGCCCGAGATCGCCGAGGTCTTCTACCCCGGGCTCGACGGCGACCCGCACGGCATCCTCGACCGTCAGATGCGCGGCACAGGGGCGATGATCGCGATGCGGATGCAGGGCGGGTACGCCGCGGCATCCGCTGTCGCCTCGGGCACCACGCTCTTCACCCACGCGGTCTCGCTCGGCGGTGTCGACTCGCTCATCCAGCACCCCGCCGCGCTCACGCACCGACCGGTGCCGGCCGAAGCGCGCCCCGCCGCCGACGTGCTGCGCCTGTCGATCGGACTCGAGGATGTCGACGACCTGATCGCCGACCTCGCGACCGCGTTCGCCGGGCTCGCGCCCGCCGCTCAGAGCTTGGGCAGGATGACCGTTCCGGTCGAGAGCCGCTCGGTGGGCATCCGGTCGCGGTTGTAGGTGATGTCGCGGTAGCCGTGCGGGGTCGGGTTGCCGTCCTCGTCGAGGCTCACGAACACGATCTTCTCGATCGTGAGGATGCGCTTGCGCGTGATCATGTTGCGCGCGACGGCCCGCATCGTCAGCGAGGTGCGGCCGAAGTGCGTGGCCGTCAGACCGATCTCGATCAGGTCGCCCTGCACGGCGGAGGCCTCGAAGTTGATCTCCGAGATCAGCTTCGTCACCGCGCGGTAGTTGCCGAGCTGCACGATCGCGTAGATCGCGGCCTCCTCATCGATCCACTTCAGCAGGCTCCCGCCGAACAGAGACCCGTTGGCATTGAGGTCTTCCGGGCGCACCCACTTGCGGGTGCGGAAGTTGATGCCGTCCTCGGACCACGAGTTCTCTTCATGCTTGGCCATGCCTCCAGCCTAGGAACCGCGTGAGTCGGCGGTGTTACGCGCCGTGAAGGGGCCCTCTGCCCAGGGCGGATCGGCCGAGGGCAGATTCCGGCGTGCGCGAGGGGCGACCGGCGGATGCTGGGGGCATGAGCGAAGAGAACCCCCTCCCGCAGTTCGGGCCCGAGGCCCGACGCGCCCTGTTCCACGAACGCGTCCTGGTGCTCGACGGCGCCCTCGACGACGACAACGGTACGCTGCTGATGACGCAGCTGCTCACCCTCTCGGCCGAGGATGCTGCGACCGACATCGCCCTCTGGATCCACTCGCCCGGCGGCTCCGTGCCGTCGATGCTCGCGATCCGCGACATCATGCGGCTCATCCCCAACGACGTCTCGACCCTCGCGCTCGGGCTGGCGTGCAGCGCCGGGCAGTTCCTGCTCTCGGCGGGCGCCGCGGGCAAGCGTCGGGCGCTGCCGCACGCGCGCATCCTCATGCATCAGGGCTCGGCGGGGATCGGCGGATCGGCGGGCGAGATCGAGACGCAGGCCGACGACCTCCGCCACATGCGCGACACGGTGCTCGGACTCATCTCCGACGACACCGGGCAGACCCGTGAGCGCATCTTCGAGGACTCGCTGCACGACCGCTGGTACACGGCCGAGCAGGCGCGCGACTACGGCTTCATCGACGAGATCGTGTCGTCTCTCTCCGACGTGATGCCCCGGCGACGTGCGCGGGTCGGGCTGGGGGCGGGCGCATGAGCGGCTACACGATCCCGAACGTGATCGCGCAGCATCCGCGGGGCGAGCGCGTCATGGACGTGTACTCGCACCTGCTCGCCGAGCGCGTCATCTACCTCGGCACCGGCATCGACGCGGGCGTTGCGAACGCGCTGATCGCCCAGCTGCTGCACCTCGACGCCGACAGCCCCGAGAGCGCGATCCAGTTCTACATCAACAGCGAGGGCGGCGATCCGGGGGCGGCGCTCGCGATCTACGACACCATGCAGCACATCCGCCCGAGCATCGCGACGACGTGCGTGGGACAGGCGATCGGACCCGCCGCCCTGCTCGTCGCCGCCGGAGCACCGGGGGAGCGGGCCGCACTCGCGCACGCCCGACTGGTGCTGCACCAGCCGGCGGGGCAGTCGCGCGGGGCGATCCCCGACCTGATCCTCGCGGCCGACGAGGTCGTGCGGGTGCGCTCCGACATGGAGGAGATCCTCGCCCGGCACAGCGGCCGCACGGCCCGGGAGCTGCGTGCCGACACCGACCGCGACCGCGTGTTCACGGCATCCGCCGCCCAGGCCTACGGACTGATCGACACCGTGCTGGGGGAGCGGGGGTAGAGGCGCGGGGCGGGCCCTTCGACAGGCTCAGGGACCCAGGCTTGTTGGGCCACCACCCTGGGTCGCTGAGCCTGTCGAAGCGCCCCAGCCCCCGCGAAGGGTCAGGCAGCGAGGGCGAAGACCGATGCACGGGCGGATGCCGGCACCGACGCCGCGCGCAGCTCATCGGCCACCGCGCTGGTGAGCTCGACGAGGCTGGTGTCGAGTGCGCCGGCGATCGCCGCGATCATCTCGCTCGACGGCTCCTTGCGCCCGCGCTCGACCTCCGAGAGGTACTGGGGCGAGACGCCCGCGGTGTCGGCGGTCTCGGTGAGGGTCTCGCCGCGCTCGTGCCGGCGTCGGCGCAACTGCTCGCCGAGGAGGTGGCGCCACAGCGGCTCGGGGTCGCTCGGGCGGGGCGTGCGCGGGAAGGGGACGATGTCGGCCATGCCTCACGGTACGACGCACGGTTCGGCGGCATCGTTTCTGCTCAGAGCAGAACCCGAGCAGAACGCCTACAGCGCCGCCGTCACCCCGGGCAGCAGCTTCGTGAGGATGCCGGCGAGCTGACCGCGTTCCTCGTCGGTGAGCGGGTCGAGCACGAGTTCGCGGATCTGCTCGACGTGCACCGGCGCCGCCTCGCGCAACAGGTCGCGCCCGGCCGGGGTGAGGGCTGCGGAGAGCGTGCGCTTGTCGGCGCCGCACGAGGTGCGTTCCACCCAGCCGCGCTCCTCGAGGGAGTCGATCGCGTGGCTCAGGCGCGACCGGCTGAGCCCCGCGATGCGGGCGAGCTCGGTCATGGTGGTCGCCCCGCCGTCGATCTGCCCGGCGAGCATGATGAGGATCGCGTACCGCGCGTGGTTGAGCCCGACCTCGTCCTTCAGCGCGCGATCGAGCACCTGTGGCAGCAGCTGCACGAAGCGGATGACCGGCAGCCACGTCTGCATCTCGGCGTCATCGAGCCGGCGCGGGTGCCGCACGGCATCCGTCTGTCCGTCGATCCGCGCGTCCATGCTCACGCCGCCGAGAGGTCGATGGTGTGCGCGGTGTGGTCGCGCTTGGCCTCGAGGTAGCGGGTGTTCGCCTCCGAGAGGTGCACTCCGGTGGGCACGTGCTCGGTCACTCGGATGCCGAGGGCCTCGAGCTGGCGCGCCTTGTCGGGGTTGTTGCTGAGCAGGCGGATGCCGTCGACGCCGACCGCCGCGAGCATCTGAGCGGCGACGGTGTAGTCGCGCTCGTCCTCACCGCGACCGAGGGCGACGTTCGCCTCGTAGGTGTCGAGGCCGGAGTCCTGCAGCGCGTAGGCGTCGAGCTTGGCGTAGAGGCCGATGCCGCGACCCTCCTGGCGGAGGTACAGAAGGAAGCCGCCCTCGTCGGCGATGCGTTCGACGGCCTCGCGCAGCTGGGGGCCGCAGTCGCAGCGCTGCGAACCGAAGACGTCTCCGGTGAGGCACTCGCTGTGCGGGCGCACGAGGGGGGCGGGTCCGCCGTCGGCTGCACGGTCGAGCGCCGCGCGCCAGTCGCCGAGGCCGAGGAGCAGGTGCTCGCGTCCGTCGACGAGGCCGTCGAAGGTGACGACGTCGGCGGTGGTGGAGTACCCGTCGGCGAAGGCCATCGGTACGCGCACGCGGGTCCGCTCGGAGGCGAGGGGAACCACCGTTGAACTTTCAATCATGTGGGGTAGAACGCGGCACGGCCGGGTCTATTCCCGGGGCTCCTCGGGTGACGGTGCCCGGTCCCGCCGCCGCACGAACTTCAGCTCGCTCGCGAGGGTGCCGAGCACCACGAGTCCGCCACCGACCAGGGCGAGGGCGGGCAGGCGCTCGCCGGCGATGCGCCCGATCACGCCCGCCCAGACCGGCTCGCCCGCGTAGATGATCGTCGCGCGCGTGGGGGAGACCGACTTCTGCGCCCAGTTCATCGTGAGCTGGATGAGGCAACTCGCCGCGCCCAGCCCGATCGCGCACACGACCCACACCCACGAGAACGCAGGGAACCCCTCGCCGACCAGCGGCATCGTCAGCAGTCCGAGCACGCCCGCCGTGAGCAGCTGCACGATCGTGATGCGTCCGAGGTCGATGCGCCCGGCGAACACGCTGATGAGGATGATCTCGGCCGCGATCGGCAGAGTGCTGATCATCGTGGCGATCTCGCCGGCGCCGAGGGTGAGGGAGAACGCGTCGGGTCCGGCGATCAGCACGAGCCCGACGAACGCGAGCGCCGCCCCGACGAACGCCATCGCGGGCGGGCGTTTGCGGAACACGGCCCACTGCGCGAGCGGCACCAGCGGCACGTACATCGCGGTGATGAAGGCGGAGGTGCTGGAGTCGATCGTCTGCAGTCCGACGGTCTGCAAGCCGTAGCCGAGATGGATCATGACGCCGATCGCGACACCGGCGCCGATGTCCCGCCAGCGGATGCCGCGCAGCACGCGGTGGAAGATGACGACGCTGATGAGTCCCGCCACGAGGAAGCGCAGCCCCACGAAGAACCAGGGACCCGAGTGCTGCATCGCCCAGTGCACGAGCAGGAAGGTGCTGCCCCAGACCGCGGTGATCGCGATGAGGGCGGCCTCCTGCGGGCGGAAGCGCATCCAGCGCAGACGAGTGGGCATCGCGGGGCCCTTTCTCGACGGCTGCCTCATCGAGGATAGCGCCGTGCGGGATGCCGGAAGATCACGAAGAATGTCGGCTCCGAGCGGATGCATCGAACGCGTCGGTAGCCTCGCTGCATGAGCAACTTCGTGAGCCCCGACGAACTGAGCGACCTGCGAGAGCAGGGTGCCCCCGTGCGCGTGATCGACGTGCGCTGGCGGCTCGACCGTCCGGACGGCCACGCGGAGTATCTCGAGGGCCACATCCCCGGTGCCGTCTACGTGCCGCTCGACTCCGAGCTCGCGACGCACGGCGAGGCCTCCGAGGGCCGCCACCCGCTGCCGTCGACCGAGACCCTGCAGCGGGCGGTGCGCCGATGGGGTGTGCACGACGGCGATCTGGTCGTCGCCTACGACGATGCGAAGGGCCTCGCCGCTGCGCGGGCGTGGTGGCTGCTGCGCCAGGCGGGCGTCGACGTGCACGTGCTCGAGGGCGGCATCCGCGGATGGATCGCCGCCGGTCACGATGTCGACACGGCCGATGAGTCGCCCGAGGAGGGCACCGCGGTGCTCCGCGAGATCGGCGACGACGCCCTGTCGATCGACGAGGCGGCGGCGTTCCCGGCATCCGGGGTGCTGCTCGACGTGCGCGCTCCCGAGCGCTACCGCGGTGAGACCGAGCCCCTCGACCCGATCGCCGGGCACATCCCCGGCGCCGTCAACCTGCCCACGATGCTGCACCTCGACGCCGACGGACGCATCCTCGACGTCGCGACCGTGCGCGCGAACCTGGCCACCGTCGGCATCGCCGAGGGCACCCGCGTCGCGGCGTACTGCGGCTCGGGCGTCACCGCCGCGCACACGGCGCTCGTGCTCGACGAGGTCGGCATCGAGGCGAAGGTCTTCCCCGGTTCGTGGAGCCAGTGGTCGAACACGCCGGGGCGTCCGATCGCGACGGGCGATCAGCCCGGCTGACCCGACGGATCCGATTCGGGTTCGCGCTCGCCGAAGCCCCAGCGCAGCAGCAGTGCGCCCGGCCCGAACGCGCGGCGCACCTGGTGGATCGATGTGCCCGACTCCAGCGTCACCGGCGTCGCCGTCTGGCTCTGCGGAGTGTCGACCTGCTCCTCGAACCAGTCGGGCAGCGCCTCGGGGTGGAACCTCGTCCACACCAGCAGTTCGCGGCACTGGCGGGCGACCGCGTGCCCGGTCTCGAGCTGCGGCGGGTACCCCGGCGGATACGACACCGACCACTCGACCATCGCCGTGTTCGGCGCCGTGAGCGGTGCGTCGAGCTCGAACAGCACGCCGTGCACCTCGCCGCTGGGGTGCGAGTAGCGGTTCGCGATGCGACCCCCGAAGTCGGCGGCGAATTCCGGCGCCGGAGTGGGGATGCCGGGGGTGAGCTCGAGGAACGGGATCGCCGTGATGGTGCCGATCGTCGACTGCACGATGCTGCGCGTGCGGCTCTGCACGACGTGACCCTCGATCCCGACGTCCGTCACCGAGTGCGTCGTCAGCTCGCGCGAGGTGTCGGGGTACTCCGCACCGAGCGCCGCGAAGGCCTCCTTCACGGCTTCTTCGATGGCGTGCTCGTCGATCGGGAAGAGGTTCGGTCCGAGCGGCCCCGTTCGCGACGACCGCAGCAGCCCGGTCAGCGCACCGCGGTCGAGGTGCAGCAGCTCCTCGATATCGGCGACCGCGGCCAGCGACTGTGCGCCCTCCGGATGCCGCGCCCCCGAGCGCCAGTAGCTCAACGTCGCCATCGACACCTGGTTGCCACGGGCGCGCAGACGCTCCTGCACCCACGACAGCGTCACGCGGCGCGCGTTGATCGCATCCCTGAACGCGGCGGGGAAGCCGGGCCCGTTCGAGGGCTTCAGAAAATCTTCACTCTCCATCACAGACCCCCTCCGGTATGTGAAGAACTGCTGTTTAGAGTGAGCTTACGACCGCACGAGGCCACCCCTGGGGACCTGGGTGACGAAGTGGGGTCGACGTGATCGTCTCGACGCAGGCAGGGTGCCCGACCTTGCGGAGGATGATCGGGCGCAGCGATGCCCCCGTGCTGCGTACTCGTGGGGCCCGATGATCGATCTGGGGAGATCCATCGGGCCCCGCGAACAGCCCCGTCCTTCCGCCCCGGCGCCCCCGCGTAGACTGGGAGCACAACCCCGGAGGACTCTGGATCTTCATGTCTGCCCCTTCCCGCACCTTCACCGTGCGCAACGTGCAACTGCTGCGCGCGCTGTTCGCCGCCGTCGCCGCCCTCATGATCACGTTCTCGTCCGATCACTCCGCGTCGGTGGGTCTCTCGGTCTTCAGCGGCTTCGCGATCGCGACGGCCCTCGTGATGCTGCTGTCGGTGTGGTTGGTGTTCCCCGCGGGGTCGCGGTGGCCCGCCGTCGTGATCGGCCTGCTCAGCGTCGCGGCCGGCATGGCGACCGGCATCCCCGTGTGGCGCACGAATGACGTCTTCTTCATCGTCGTCGGCGCCTGGGCGCTCGCGACGGGTCTGACCGAACTGCTCGCCGGCATCCGTGCTCGCCGTATCGGCACGGACCCGACGGCTCGTGACTCCATCATCATCGGGTCGTTCGGCATCCTGCTCGCCGTGCTGCTCTGGGTGATCCCTGCCGGCTTCACCCACGACTACACGATCAAGGAAGCGGGCACCTTCGAGCTGACCGGCATCATCCTCGGGGTCGGGATGCTCGGCGGCTACGCCGCGCTCGTCGCCGTCTTCCTCGGCATCGCCGGACTCACGCCCCAGAAGGCGGATGCCGTCGCCCCGGCATCCGTTCCCGCCGAGAGCGGAGACGCCCGATGAGCGAAGAGAAGCCCACCCGCCGCGACATCCTGCGGCCGCTGCACCTGCTGGGCATCGCCCTCGCGTGCGGTGTGTTCGCGATGATCGTGACGCTCGTCTCGACCGGTGCCTTCACGGCCCGCGTGAACACCGCGATCGCGAACGGCAGCTACGAGGGCCTCACCCCGGTGATGCTGGGACTGGTCGTCGGCGGCGGTGCGTTCATCGTGACGCTGCTCATGCTGGCGATGCTGATCCTGGCCGTCGACCCGGCCGACGTCACGAAGACGGTCGACCGTCCTGTGCTCTACGACCCCGAGTCCGACGACGGCGCTGCCGCGGGCGACGCCCGCACCGACCGCACGGAATAGTCCTGCCGGCGGCGTGCCCGCCTGGCGCGTGTCATAAATCAGGAAAACCGTGGCCGCCGAGTGGGGTCACCCGCGGAATCCCGCGGACCCGCCGATCGCAGTCGATCGATCTTCCTGAATTGGTGCACGCGCGTGCCCGAGCCGAACGCAGAAACGCACCCCGCCCGATGGGCATGGGGTGCGTTTCTGCGTTTCTGCGTGGCGGAGAGGCGTCAGCGCGCGAGGCGCTCGGCGATTCCCGTGTACGTGGCGGGGGTCAGCGCGAGCAGGCGCTGCTTGGCCGCGTCGCCGATCTCGAGGCCCTGCACGAACTCGGCGAGCTCGGCGCCACCGATGCGGTGTCCGCGGGTGAGCTCCTTGAGCAGGGCGTACGGGTCGGTGATGCTCGAGCGACCGGCGACGACCTCGGCGCGGATGACCGTCTGGATCGCCTCGGCGAGCACCTCCCAGTTCACGTCGAGGTCGGCGAGCAGCACGTCGCGCGACAGCGAGATCTCATTGAGCCCGCGGCGCAGGTTGTCGAGCGCGAGCAGCGAGTGCCCGAACGCGACGCCGATGTTGCGCTGCGTGGTGGAGTCGGTCAGGTCGCGCTGCAGGCGGCTCGTGACGAGCGTCTGCGAGAGCGACCCGAGCAGCGCGGCCGAGAGCTCGAGGTTCGCCTCGGCGTTCTCGAAGCGGATCGGGTTGATCTTGTGCGGCATGGTCGACGACCCGGTCGCACCGGCGACCGGGATCTGCGCGAAGTAGCCGAGCGAGATGTACGTCCAGATGTCGGTGGCGAGGTTGTGCAGGATGCCGCCGGCGTGACGCACGCGGTCGTAGAGCTCGACCTGCCAGTCGTGCGACTCGATCTGAGTGGTGAGCACGTTGAAGCCGAGACCGAGGCCCTCGACGTACTCGCGGGCGATGGTCGGCCAGTCGGCGTCGGGGTCGGCCGACAGGTGCGCCGACCACGTGCCGGTCGCGCCCGAGAACTTCGCCAGGTAGTCGGATGCCGCGATCTGGCCGCGCACGCGCTCGAGACGCCACGCGAACACGGCGATCTCCTTGCCCATGGTCGACGGGGTCGCGGGCTGGCCGTGGGTGCGCGAGAGCATCGCGGCGTCGGCGTGCTCGACCGCGAGCTCGCGGAGCTTGGCGATGACGGAGTCGAGGGCGGGGAGCCAGACGCTCTCGACCGCGCGCTTGACGGTGAGCGCGTACGAGACCGAGTTGATGTCCTCGCTCGTGCAGGCGAAGTGCGTCAGCTCGGCGATGGCGTCGAGGCCGAGCGTCGAGAGGCGGTCGCGCACGAGGTACTCGATGGCCTTGACGTCGTGGCGGGTGACCGCCTCCTTCTCGGCGAGCCAGTCGATCTCGGCCTGGCCGAAGTCGCGGTAGAGGGCGCGGAGGCGCTCCTTGTCGGCATCCGACAGGGGGGACGTCTCGAACAGCGAGCGGTCGGTGAGGGCGATGAGCCACTCGACCTCGACCTCGACGCGGGCCCGGTTGAGGCCGGCCTCCGAGAGGAAGTCGGCGAGTCCGGTGACGGTGCCGCGGTAGCGACCGTCGAGGGGGCTCAGGGGCTGCGGCGGAAGCGAAGGCTGGAAAGTCAGGGGAATCCTCCTGATCGGGCCCGTCAGATGCGGGGCGTGCGGGGCTGGCGCAGGGCGGGTTCGAGCTGACGGAACAGCCCGCGAGTCGCCGTCTCGATCATACCGAGCACCGAATCGAACATCTCGGGGCCGGCGTAGTAGGGGTCGGGCACATCATGGGTCGAGGCGTCGGGGTCGAAGCCGAGGAGGAGGGTGACCTTGCCCTCCTGGTCCTCGTCGCGCGCCCACTCGCGCAGGATGCGCTCGTGCGTGCGGTCGAGGGCCACGATGAGGTCGTTCTCGAGGAAGGATGCCGCGGTGAACTGCTTCGCGCGGTGCTGCGATCCGTCGTACCCGCGGCGGGCGAGCGAGTCGATCGTGCGGTGGTCGGCGCGCTCGCCGAGGTGCCAGTCGCCCGTGCCCGCGCTGCGCGAGACGATGCGCGAGCCCAGCCCCTGATGCTCGGCGAGGTCGCGGAAGACGACCTCGGCCATGGGGGATCGGCAGATGTTCCCCGTGCACACGAAGATCACGCGAAAGGGATCCGGGGATGTCACAGAACCATTCTGCCGCTCCCGGGCCGTCGTGCACAGTTCGGGGTCGGACTCATCCTGCACAGCTCGCGATCGAGCGATGCTCTGCACCGCTCGTGCGCCCACGGTGATCGCCGAGTCGTCGCGCGGCGCAGGCTGTGGGCATGTACTCCTCGATCGCCCTCCCGACCACCGATGAGTGGACCCCGTACGACCTGTCGATGTGGCAGCAGGCCGGGGCTCAGCTCCGCGTCGCCCTCGACTTCACGCAGACCGCAGCGGCGACGCTCGATCCGCTCGTCGACGAGACCGAATGGTCGTCCGACGGGCTGAGGTCGCTGCACGAGACGATGGCCGAGCAGCGCGGACTCGTCGCCCTCGAGGTGATGATCCTGGAGTCGACCGAGGCCGAGCAGCGAGCGGTGGGACTCGGATGAGCGACGACCTCGACATCCGTTACGGCGGCGCGATCTCGGTCGACACCGAGGTGCTGCGCGACATCGGCACGCGGTTGGCCGCGGCGGCGGGGTCACTCGCGCAGGGTGCGGCCGCTGCGGGTAACGCCTATGCGCTGCTCATGGGATCGGCCGCCTGCCGTTCGTGGAGCGGCTTCGATGCGCTCGGGCGCAGTCGCACCCGACTCGACGAGCTGCGGCTCACGGCCGAGACGACGGCGTCCTCGACGCTGCTCATGGCGGATGCGTACGAGGTGGTCGAGCTGCGCGCGCAGGCGGAGGCGCTCGCCGCGAGCGATGCCGCTGCGGCGGCTGCCTTGAACGCACGGGCCGACGAGATCCTGGATGCCGATCCCCGGGTCCAGGGCCTCGTCACTGCCCTCGTTCTGGACTGGGGCACGCACCGGTTCGACGGACTCGATACGCAGGTCGGGTTCGATACGTGGTTCGGTGGACTCTTCGGCGGGATCGGTATGGCGGCCGCCCTGCTCGGCAAGGGGGTGATCCCGAAGGGGACGACGCTGCAGGGCAGGGCGGATGCCGTGCGCGTCACTCCGGTCGCGACGACGACCCCGAAAGCCCCGCCGACCTCGCTGCCGGAGGCCCTCCAGCGGTTTCCGAATTCCGGGGGAGCGCAGGTGCGGGTGGAGAAGTACACGATGCCCGATGGGACGAACCGCTTCGTCGCGTATGTGAAGGGCACCCAGTCGCTCCTCAGTGGGGGGAAGGAGCCGTGGGACATGAAGTCCAACGTCGAGCTCTACTCGAAACAGAAGTCGGCCTCCTACCAAGCGACGCTCGACGCATTGAAGGCATCGGGCGCGAAACCGGGTGACCGGGTCGATGTCGTCGGGCACTCGCAGGGAGGGGCGATCGCCTCGCATCTCGCGATGGACGACGTCTACGACGTCGGTGTGGAGATCACCGCGGGAAGCCCGGTCGAGCCGACGCTCGACGACGACCAGACGCTCGTGCAGTTGCGGCACACCGACGATGTCGTGTCTTCCCTGGCCGGCGGCGGATCCCCCGGCGGGACCGGTTCTCCCGACAGCTTCACCGCGGAGCGCGTCGGCGATCCGGTCGAGGGTCTGCAGGATCTCACGCTCGAACCGCACATGCTCGATACCTACGTCGAGACCGCCGAGATGGTCGAGGAGTCGGGTGACCCGCGGGTCGACGGGCTCGACGGCCTGTGGAACGAACTCGGTCAGGCGACCTCGGTCACGTCGACCGACTATCGGGCCGAGCGCGTGCTGCCCGAGGACGTGGTGGCACCGGGCGGGTCGCCCGCACCGGCACCGGTCATCGGAGACGAGTGGTGGCGACGGAAGGACGTGCTGTGACCTCAGTCGCGGCGGCGCTGCTTCTTGGCCTGCGGGCGCAGGATGAAGCCGAAGATACCGTTGATGATCGAGATGATCAGCGCGGCGACGACGCCCCACCAGAAGTGGCCGACCGTGAGTCCCCAGCCGAAGCCGCTCGTGATCCAGGCGGTCAGCCACAGCAGGAAGCCGTTGATGACGAACCCGATGAGCCCGAGGGTGAGGATGTAGAGCGGGAACGCGACGATCTTCACGACGGTGCCGATGATCGTGTTCACGAGCGCGAAGATCGCGGCGACCGCGAGCAGCGTGAGCACGAGCTGCAGCGTCTCGCCCGGAGGGAACGCGATGATGCTCACCTGCAGCGCGGGGATCAGCGTCACGACCCACAGGGCGAACGCGTTGACGACGACTCGGATGATGAAGCGCATGGTCCGCCCAGTCTTCCACGCGGGAGTGGTGATTGTCAGGAGGACTCGTCCGCTGCGCTTCCCTCGAGCACTCGTAGACTCGTCCTCGTGACCGACCCGATCCTTCCCCGCATCCGCCCCGCCATCGCCGCGCTCGCGCCGTACCGCCAGGGCAAGCAGGCGGGACCCGATGCGTTCAAGCTGTCGAGCAACGAGAACCCCTTCGACCCGCTGCCGTCGGTGGTCGAGGCGATGCAGCACATCACGCCGATCAACCGTTACCCCGACGCCACGGCGCTGCGGCTGCGCGAGCGCCTCGGTGCGCGGTACGGCGTCGAGCCCGACCAGGTGCACGTCGCCGCGGGCAGCGTGTCGATCCTGCATCAGCTGATCCTCGCCACGGCATCCGTCGACGACGAGGTCATCTACGCGTGGCGGTCGTTCGAGGCGTACCCGAGCCTGCCGCTCATCTCCGGAGCGACCGGAGTGCCGGTCCCGCTCACCGACGACGCGCGTCACGACCTCGACGCGATGGCGGATGCCGTCACCGACCGCACCCGCGCGATCATCGTCTGCACGCCCAACAACCCGACCGGTCCGATCATCACGAGCGGCGAGTTCGCGGCCTTCGTCGAGCGGGTCCCCGCCGACGTCCTGATCATTCTCGACGAGGCATACGCCGAGTTCGTCACGGCGCCCGATGCGGTCGACGGTCTCGCCGAGCGCATCTTCGACCGGCATCCGAACGTCGTCGTCCTGCGCACCTTCTCGAAGGCGTACGGACTCGCAGGCCTCCGCATCGGCTACGCGATCGGCCACGAGAAGGTGCTCGATTCGGCCCGCGTCACCGGCGTACCCCTCTCCGTGACGGCTGCGGCGGAGAACGCGGCCATCGCGAGCCTCGACGCCGAAGCCGAGCTGCTCGAACGCGTCACCGAGATCGTCGCCCGCCGCACCCGCCTCGTCGCCGGGCTCCGCGCCCAGGGCTGGAAGGTGCCCGACTCCCAGGGCAACTTCGTCTGGCTGCCCGCCGGCGACCGCACCGACGAGGTCGCCGCGGCTTTCGTCGCCGGCGACATCGTCGTGCGCCCGTTCTCGGGTGACGGCATCCGCATATCCGTCGGAGAGCATGAATCGGTGGACAAGGTCCTACAGGTTTCTGAATCCGTTGTGCGGACTCTCCAGCCCTAGGCACCGTTCCTCGGATAGCGTGGAACGGTGAGCTCGTCAGAGAACGAAATCGTCCGCGTCCTCGAGGCAGACGGCCGATTCGCCCCTACCCCCGCTGCTGAGCGGTACCTGTCGCTGATCGAATCGATCAGCGATGCCGAACTCGAGCAGTTCTACCGCGACATGGTCGTCATCCGCGCCATCGACACCCAGGCCACCAACCTGCAGCGGCAGGGGCAGCTGGCGCTCTGGCCGCCGAGCCGCGGCCAGGAGGCGGCGCAGGTCGGCTCGGGTCGAGCGGCCCGTGCGCAGGACACCATCTTCCCGTCGTACCGAGAGCACGTCGTCACCCGCATCCGTGGCGTCGACCCGCTCGACATCATCAAGCTGATGCGTGGTGTCTCGCACGGCGGCTGGGATCCCTCCGATCCCAAGAACGGCAACACCCGGCTCTACACCCTCGTGCTCGGGTCGCAGGCACTGCACGCCACGGGCTACGCGATGGGCCTGGCGTTCGACGGCCGCTCCGGCAGCGGTGACGTCGACCGCGACGAAGCGGTCATCGTCTACTACGGCGACGGCGCCTCCAGCCAGGGCGACGTGCACGAGGCGATGGTCTTCGCCGCCAGCTACCAGTCGCCGACGGTCTTCTTCCTGCAGAACAACCACTGGGCGATCTCGGTGCCGGTATCGACGCAGTCGCGCGTTCCGCTCGTGCAGCGCAGCGCCGGCTACGGCATCCCCAGCGTCCGCGTCGACGGCAACGACGTGCTCGCGAGCTACGCCGTCTCGCGCACCGCGCTCGACGAGGCGCGCACCGGCCAGGGGCCGCGCGCGATCGAGGCGGTCACCTACCGCCTGGGCGCGCACACCACCAGCGACGACCCCACCAAGTACCGCGGGAACGACGAAGAGGAATCGTGGGCGCAGCGCGACCCGATCACCCGCATGCGCGCGTTCCTCGAGAACCGGGGAGCGGCGGCATCCTTCTTCGCCGACGTCGACGCCGAAGGCGCGGATGCCGCGGAAGACCTCCGCGCCCGCACGGTCGAACTCGGCCCGCCGCCGGTCAGCCGGATGTTCGACCACGTCTACAGCGAGGCGCACCCGCTGATCGCCGAGCAGAAGGCGTGGCTCGCGAAGTACGAAGCGTCGTTCGAAGGAGGAGCGCAGTGACCCTCGAGACGATGCCGTTCAGCAAGGCTCTGAACGCCGGTCTGCGCAAGGCCATGGAAGACGACGCCAAGGTCCTGCTCATGGGCGAGGACATCGGCAAGCTCGGCGGTGTATTCCGCGTGACCGAGCACCTGCAGCGCGACTTCGGCGACAAGCGCGTGCTCGACACCCCGCTCGCCGAGTCGGGCATCGTCGGCACCGCGATCGGACTCGCCATGGCCGGGTTCCGCCCGGTGGTCGAGATCCAGTTCGACGGCTTCGTGTTCCCGGCCTTCGACCAGATCACCACGCAGCTCGCCAAGCTCACGAATCGTCACGAGGGCTCGTTGAGCATGCCGATCGTGATCCGCATCCCCTACGGCGGGCACATCGGCGCGGTCGAGCACCACCAGGAGAGCCCCGAGGCGTACTTCGCGCACACCCCGGGCCTGCGGGTCGTGTCGCCCTCGACGCCGAACGACGCCTACTGGATGATCCAGGAGGCGATCGCCTCGAACGATCCCGTGATCTTCATGGAGCCCAAGAGCCGTTACTGGCCCAAGGGCGAGGTCGAGCTCGAGGCCTCCGCCGCCCCGCTGCACTCCTCGCGGGTCGTGCGTGCGGGCTCCGACGTCACCCTCGTCGGACACGGCGCGATGGTCACGACGCTGCTGCAGGCGGCTGCGCTGGCCGAGTCGGAGGGCACCAGCTGCGAGGTCGTCGATCTGCGCTCGATCTCGCCGATCGACTACGCGCCGATCCTCGACTCGGTGCGCAAGACCGGACGCATGGTCTACGCGCAGGAGGCCCAGGGCTTCGGCAGCATCGGCAGCGAGGTCGCCGCGACTGTCATGGAACGCGCGTTCTACGCTCTCGAGGCGCCGGTGCTGCGGGTGTCGGGCTTCGATACCCCGTTCCCGCCCGCCAAGCTCGAGGGCGCCTACCTCCCGGATGCCGACCGCATCCTCGAGGCCGTCGACCGTTCACTCGCCTACTGAGACGTTCCGAAAGGACCGCAGATGAGCACGCAGAACTTCACCCTTCCCGATGTCGGCGAGGGCCTCACCGAGGCCGAGATCGTCACGTGGAAGGTCGCGCCCGGCGACACGGTCGCGATCAACGACGTCATCTGCGAGATCGAGACGGCCAAGTCGCTCGTCGAGCTGCCCTCGCCCCATGCCGGAACGGTCGGCGAGCTGCTCGTCGCCGAGGGCGCCACGGTCGAGGTCGGCACCCCGATCATCACCTTCGTGCAGGCGGATGCCGCGGCTCCGGCCGCTCCGGCGCCGGCAGCTGCCGCGCCCGCCGCGGAAGAGGGCGGCGGATCCGTTCTCGTCGGCTACGGCAGTGGGGGAGGAGCGACCTCGCGTCGTAAGCGCCCGGCCGAGCGCCCGGTGCGCTCGTCGGTGGGCGTCATCGCGAAGCCTCCGATCCGCAAGCTCGCTCGCGACCTCGGCGTCGACCTCACCACGGTCACCCCGAGCGGCGCCGACGGCGAGGTCACCCGTGACGACGTCATGAAGCTCGCCTCGCAGGCGAGCGTGTTCCGCAACATCGAGACCCCGGAGTGGGGTGCCGTGCGCGAGGAGACCGTGCCCGCACCGCAGAACGCCCCGGTGGGTCTCGCCCGCGGTGTCGCGCCGGTCGCGGCATCCGTGTCGGCGTCGGATGCCGAGCGCACCGAGTCGATCCCGGTGAAGGGCGTGCGCAAGGCGACCTCCTCGGCGATGGTGCAGAGCGCGTACTCGGCCCCGCACGTCACCGTGTGGAAAGAGGTCGACGCCTCGCGCACGATGGAGCTCGTCAAGCGCCTGAAGGCCGCGCCCGAGTACGCCGACATCAAGGTCTCGCCGCTGCTGATCATGGCCCGCGCCGTGATCTGGGCCGCGCGTCGCACGCCCATGATCAACGCCGCATGGGTCGAGACCGAGAACGGGGCCGAGATCGCGGTGCGCCACTACGTGAACCTCGGCATCGCCGCGGCCACACCCCGCGGCCTGCTCGTGCCGAACATCAAGGACGCGCAGGACCTCGGCATGAAGGACCTCGCCCGCGCCCTCAACCGCCTTACCCTCACGGCCCGCGAGGGTAAGACCTCGCCCGCCGACCAGCAGGGCGGCACCATCACGATCACCAACATCGGCGTGTTCGGGATGGATGCCGGCACCCCGATCATCAACCCCGGCGAGGCCGGCATCGTCGCCATGGGCACGATCAGCCAGAAGCCGTGGGTCGTCGACGGCGAGGTGCGCCCCCGCTGGGTGACGACGGTGGCCGGTTCGTTCGATCACCGCGTGGTCGACGGCGACGCCATGAGCCGCTTCGTCGCCGATGTCGCATCGGTGCTCGAGGAGCCCGCGCTGCTCGTCGACTGAGTCGAGCACCCGGGCACCTCACATCCCCGTTACGGACTTGTGAGCAGAACGTTCTCTGCGCGTAACGGCCGCCCGTCGCCTCGCGAAACATCTCCCGCTTAGCGTCAGGAGTGTCATCGGAGGAGGCACTGTGAGCGCGAGAGAGTCGACGTCGGACGAGATCGTCGTCGTGGGGGCCGGCATGGTCGCCCACCGGTTCGTCGAGAGTCTGCTCCGGTCGCCCGGTGCGTCTCCCCGAGTGACCGTCATCGGCGATGAGGGGCACCTGCCGTACGACCGCGTCAAGCTGACCTCGTTCTTCGCGGGGGCGACGCCTTCCGATCTCGCACTCGAGGAGAGTGTCTTCTCGGATTCGCGGGTGAACTTCTCGCAGGGAGACCGCGTTCTACGGATCGATCGATCGGCGCGCGTCGTGCACACGCGGTCCGGCGATGCCCACCGCTACGACACCCTCGTGCTCGCGACCGGCTCCACGGCCCTGCGCCCTGCCGTCGACGGTGCTGACCTCCCGGGATGCTTCGTCTACCGCACCCTCGACGACGTCGTCGCGATCGAGGAGTACGTCGCGAAGAGACAGGCCGCGCTCGGTCGTCCGCTGCGCGGAACGGTGATCGGCGGCGGGCTGCTCGGGCTCGAGGCGGCAGGAGCGCTGCAGACCATGAACGTCGGTTGCCTGGTGGTGCAGTCCTCCGACCGTCTGATGTCGGCGCAACTGGATCTGCCCGGCGGCACGATCCTGCGCCGACTCATCGAGTCCAAGGGCATCGACGTGCGCACGGGTACCCGCACCACGCGCGTCGATGCGGACGCGTCCGGCCGGGTGGCCGCGCTGCAGTTCGACGACGGCGCCATGCACGAGACCGACATCGTGATCTTCACCGTCGGCGTGAGGGCGCACGATGCGCTGGCACGTGAAGCGCAGCTCGCCGTGCACCCGACCGGTGGCGTTCTCATCGATGAGCGGTGCCGTACGGCCGACCCCCATATCCTCGCCATCGGCGAGGTCGCGAACTACGACGGTCGGTCGGTCGGGCTCGTCGCTCCGGGTTACGCCATGGCCGAAGTCGCGGCGACTCTGCTCCTCGGCGGCGACGCGACCTTCCCCGGGTACGACGATTCGACCAAGCTCAAGCTCTCCGGCGTCGATGTGGCGAGTTTCGGCGATGCAATGGCGACCACGCCCCACGCGCTGGATGTGGTCTTCACCGACCCCGTGAACGGTGTCTACAAGAAGCTCGTGCTCTCCGACGACGCGAAGACTCTGCTCGGCGGCATCCTGGTCGGCGACGCGTCGGCCTACGGCGCCCTGCGTCCGCTCGTCGGAGCAGCGCTCGGAGGTGACCCCGCAGCCTACCTGGCACCGGCGGGCGGCTCGGAGCCGACCACCGAGCTTCCGGCCGAGGCAGTCGTCTGCTCCTGCTCGAACGTCACGGCCGGCCGCATCCGCGACGCCGTGCACGAAGACGGATGCACGGATGCCGCGGCGGTGAAGGCGTGCACCAAAGCGGGCGCGACCTGCGGATCGTGCATCTTCATGGTCAAGAAGATCGTCGGCCAGGAGCTCGTGAAGCTGGGGCAGACGGCATCCGAGGGCCTGTGCGAGCACTTCGCGATGTCACGGCGGCAATTGTTCGACGCCGTGCGCGTCTCGGGACTCTCGACGTTCAGCGCGATCATCGCGCGGTTCGGATCGGGCCGAGGGTGCGATGTGTGCAAGCCCGCCCTCGCCAGCATCCTCGCCGTCCTCGTCGGCGAGCACGTGCTCGACGGTGAGAACGCGACGCTGCAGGACACCAACGACCACGTCATGGCGAACATGCAGAAGGACGGCACCTACTCGGTGGTGCCGCGGATGCCGGGCGGCGAAGTCACTCCCGCCGGACTCATCGCCATCGGCACCATCGCCGACACCTACGGGCTCTACACGAAGATCACCGGCGGCCAGCGCATCGACATGTTCGGTGCCCGCCTCGAGCAGCTTCCGCAGATCTGGCAGCGGCTGGTGGATGCCGGGTTCGAGTCGGGCCAGGCCTACGGCAAGGCTCTGCGCACCGTGAAGTCGTGCGTCGGGTCCACCTGGTGCCGGTACGGCGTTCTGGATGCCGTGGGGATGGCCGTGCGCCTCGAGCTGCGCTACCGCGGACTCCGCGCACCGCACAAGCTGAAGGTCGGTGTCTCGGGTTGCGCGCGCGAATGCGCGGAGGCCCGGTCGAAGGACGTCGGTGTGATCGCCACGGAGACCGGGTGGAACATGTACGTCGGAGGCAACGGGGGCTTCTCTCCGCGGCATGCCGAGCTGCTCGCCGCCGACCTCGACGATGAGGGGCTCATCCGCGCGATCGATCGCTTCTTCATGTACTACATCCGCACGGCCGATCGCCTGCAACGGACCGCCGGCTGGTGCGCCGAGCTCGACGGCGGGCTCGATGGTCTCCGTGAGGTGATCTTCGACGACAGCCTCGGGATCTGCGATGATCTCGACGCCGCCATGGCGTTGCACGTCGACCGCTACGAGGACGAGTGGGCTGCGACTTTGAAGGACCCGGCGAAGCTGCGACGCTTCGAGTCCTTCGTGAACGCGACCGACACCCCGGACCCGTCTCTCGCGTACGTGCCCGAGCGCGGTCAGGTGCGGCCGGCGACGGAGGCGGAGAAGCAGTCGGGATCGGTGCTCATCGCCGGGACGACGCTGGAGGTGCGTCGATGACTCTCGAAGCGACGAGTCCCGTCGCGCGCGGCATCCGGATCTGCGCCGTGAGCGATCTGGAGGTGGAGCGCGGTCGTGCCGCGCTCCACGACGGAACGCAGGTCGCGCTGTTCCTGCTCGCCGATGGATCGGTGCATGCGGTGTCGAACCTCGACCCCTTCAGCGGGGCCAACGTCATCTCCCGGGGGATCGTCGGCACTCGCGGAGACGCGCCGACGGTCGCCTCTCCCATGCACAAGCAGGTCTTCGATCTGCGAACCGGCGAGTGCCTCGACGCGCAGGGGCGCGAGCCTGCGGCGCTGAGGGTCTGGACGGTCGTGGTCGTCGACGGTCAGGTCGAGCTGTTCTCGGAGGAGGAAAGATGACGATGATGCTCGGTGTCTCGCTGGCGGGACGCGATGTGCTGATGGTCGGCGGAGGAGCGGTGGCCGCACGGCGGCTGCGCCGATTCCTCGCCGAGGGCGCACGGGTGCGGATCGTCGCTCCCGAGGTGCACGCCGACATCGCGGCCGTGGTCGATCGTGGAGAGGCGCAGTGGATCGAGCGCCCGTTCCTCCCCGCCGACCTCGACGGGGCGTGGCTCGTGCACACGGCCACCGGCGATACTCGCGTCGACCGCGAAGTGGCCGATCGCTGCGAGGATGCGCGCGTGCTCTGCATCAACGCCACGGACGGCGGGCACGGTTCGGCGCGGCTGTCGGCGCAGGCCGAGATCGGTGACGTGATCGTCGGCGTGACGAGCACCGCGGGCGCGGATCCGCGGAGGTCTGTCGCGGTGCGTGACGCCATCGTCGATCTGGTTGGGGAGGGGCGGCTCCCGCTCCGTCGGCATCGGGCGCCGCGCTCGGGCCGGGTGGACCTCGTCGGCGGCGGGCCGGGGCCCCTCGACCTGATGACCGTGCGGGCGCGACGTCTCATCGCCGAGGCCGATGTGCTCGTCATGGACCGTCTGGGCCCCGGGCCCGAGATCGTGCAGGGTCTCGCCGCCGACGTGGAGGTCATCGACGTGGGGAAGGCTCCGGGACGGCACCCGGTTCCGCAGGCGGAGATCAACCGGCTGATCGTCGATCGCGCGCTGGCGGGTCTACGCGTCGTACGCCTCAAGGGCGGAGACCCCTTCGTGTTCGGTCGCGGTGGCGAGGAGATGCAGGCGTGCCTGACCGCGGGGGTCGCCGTCGCTGTCACTCCCGGGATCTCGAGCGCGGTGGCGGTGCCCCAGGCGGCCGGCATCCCCGTCACGCATCGCGGCACTTCCGGCGCGTTCCATGTCGTCAACGGCCAGGGCGAGATCGCGCAGAGCACGCTGCGCGCGATGGCCGACGATGCCGTCACCACGATCGTGCTCATGGGCGTCGCGGCACTGCCGCGTCTGGTGGCGAAGGCGCTGGCGCAGGGCGCTCCGGAAGATCGTCCGGTAGCGTTCGTCGAGAGCGGGCATACGCCCCAGCAGCGGACGACCCGCACGACTCTGCGACACGCGGTGCGCGACGCGGAGGCGGTGGGTCTGCAGAACCCGGCGGTGATCGTGATCGGCGATGTCGCGGACGAGGGTCTGCTTCTTCCTCTGCCGATCCCGAAGGAGACAGCGAACGCGTGACGGACGGACCGAGACTCGCCCCCGCCCTCGAGGGGTGCACGATCGCCATCGCGGCGGATCGGCGCGCCGGCGAGCTCGCATCGGCGCTCGAGCGACGCGGAGCACGGACGTTTCGCGCCCCGGCGCTCAGCATCCTTCCCAATGAAGACGATGCCGATCTGCTCGCACGAACGACGGAGCTCATCAGCCGACCACCCGACATCGTCGTCGTCACGACCGGAGTCGGCCTGCGCGGATGGATCGATGCGGCGCACGAGAACGGTCTGGCCGAGGACCTCACGGTTGCGCTCGCGAATGCGCAGTTCGTCGCCCGCGGGCCCAAGGCGCACGGCGCGATCCAGCAGGCCGGGTTCACCGCGGACTGGGTCGCGGAGTCCGAGACATCGGCGGAGGTCGGGGAGTATCTGACCTCGGAGGGCGTCGCGGGTCTCCGCATCGCGGTCCAGCACCACGGGGCCGGCTCGGATGGACTCGACGAGCTGCTGCGCCAACAGGGCGCGGATGTCGTGAGCATCACCGTCTACCGCTGGGGGCCGCCTCCGGATCCGGAGCTGCTGCGCCGAACGGTGATCCAGGCCGCACACGGCGAGGTCGATGCGGTGCTCTTCACGTCGTCCCCCGGTGCGGCGGAGTGGATCCGGGCGGCCGAACGGGCCGAGATCCTCGGTGCGATCCGCCGTCGAGCCGCGAGCGCGCGGCTGCTTCTCGCCGCTGTCGGACCCATCACGGCCGCGCCGCTGGTCGACGCCGATCTGCGCACGACCCTCGCCGCGCGTGGTCGCCTGGGTTCGCTCGTGCGGTGCGTGGTCGACCACTTCTCCTCCGGGGCCGCGCCTCGTCTGCGCACGGCGGCGGGAACGATGGAGATGCGCAGCGGCGGCGTGGTGCTCGACGGCACGTTCGTGCCGCTGTCTCGCTCGGGTACCGGCGTCCTGTCGGAGCTGTTCGATGCCGCGGGCGACGTGCGCTCCCGTGAGCAGATCGCCCGCGCGCTGCCGCGCAGCGGCGAGAGTGCGCATGCCGTCGAGATGGCCGTCGCCCGTCTGCGCGAGGCGCTGGGAGGGGCGGCGTGCATCCAGACGGTCGTCAAGCGGGGGTATCGCCTGGCCGTGGAGGAGGAATCATGACCACCCTGATCGCGTGCTCCCACGGCACCGACTCCCCGGTCGGCCGGTCGACGGTCGCGGAGATCGTCGATCTCGTGCGGGCGAGGCTCCCCGAGACCCGAGTCGTCGAGGCGTTCGTCGACGTGCAGGAGCCGACCGTGCACGACGTGGTCGAGCGCGAGCGGCACGACGACGAGGTCGTCGTCGTGCCCCTTCTGCTGTCCGCCGGATTCCACACGGCGGTCGACATCACCGACGCCGTCTCCCCGCATGCGAACGTGCGTCAGACCGAGCCGCTCGGCACGCACCCGCTCATCGCCGACCTCCTGCTCTCCCGCCTTCTCGAGGTGGTCGACGGGGGCTGGCAGGAGGGCGATCATGTCGTTCTCGCCGCTGCGGGATCCCGCAATCCGGCCTCGGCGGTCGACGTCGCCCGCACCGCCGAGGCGCTCGCCCGCCTGATCCCCGTGCCGCTGACGGTGGGGTACGCCTCGGCCATCGACCCACGGATCTCCGCTGCCGTGGCCGACGCCCGCCGTTCCGGTGCTCGTCGGGTGATCGCGGCGAGCCACGTTCTCGCTCCCGGCTTCTTCGCCGGACTGGTCGAGCGAGCCGGAGCCGACCTCACCTCCGCTCCGCTCGGTGCGGATGCGCGGGTGGCCGACGTCATCGTCGATCGTTTCCGCGGCACCGCCTGATCGACCGCGATCCCGTGCCGCACGGTGGAGGGACGGATGCCGAAGCATCCGCCCCTCCGACGATGCGCGTCACACGCGAGACGGTTCGCGTTCCGGTTCGACGACCGGCGAGACCGGTGCGTCGGCGCTGATCGCGACGGCGGTCGTGCGCGAGCGGACACGACGGCTCCGGTCGCCGGTGGAGCGCGCTTTCTGCCGACCGTGCGTGAGGTAGATCGGGAGGCCGACGAACAGGAGACCGCCCACGAGGTTCCCGATGACCGTCGGCAGCTCGTTCCAGACGAGGTAGTCCCACACCGTGAAGTCGGCTCCCATGAGCAGGCCGGACGGGAACAGGAACATGTTGACGATGGAGTGCTCAAACCCCATGTAGAAGAACAGCATGATCGGCAGCCACATCGCGACGATCTTGCCGATCGTGCTGTCTGAGATCATCGCGAGCACCACACCGGTGGAGACCATCCAGTTGCACAGCACGCCCCGGATGAAGAGCGTGAGCATGCCCGCCGCTCCGTGGTCCGCGTACCCGACCGTGCGCCCGTGCCCGATCTCGCTGATGGCCTCACCGACGGCGCTCGGGGCGGTGGAGAATCCGTACGTGAAGTAGACCGCCATGAGGATCGCCACGAGGAAGGCGCCGCCGAAGTTGCCCAGGAAGACGAGGCCCCAGTTGCGCATGAGCGCGCCGAACGTCGCCCCGGGGCGGCGATCGAGCAGCGCGAGCGGACCCAGAGTGAACACGCCGGTGAGCAGGTCGTAGCCGAGCAGGTAGAGCATCACGAACCCGACGGGGAACAGCAGCGCGCCGAGGAGCGGTTGCCCCGTCTGCGTTGACACGGTCACCGCGAATGCGGCGGCGATCGTGAGGAGCGCCGCGCCCATGAAGGAGCGGATGAGCGTATCGCGGGTGGACAACTGCAGTTTGTATGCGCCGGCGTCGACCATGCGAACGGCGAGCTCGGCTGGCTTGATATAGGACACGGGACCTCCACGAGAGGGAACACGGAAACTCAGGTTCTTTCATGGTGCAAGAGCGTCGTTTCCGGCGATCGGGCGGCAGGTTACGACTGTGGCGCGAAGCGCTCACAACCGCCGGGCGCCCGTGTGAGGGCGATGCCGTGACCCGGCCGAGCGGCCCCGGCTCAGCCCGGTAGCTCCATGCGCACGGTTGTGCCGTCGAGGACGAAGGCGACGGCCACAGGGCGCTGAGTGACGTTCTCGGGGAGCGTGAAGACGTGCGTGGTCATCGCCATGTCGGCCGTGCACGGGTTGTTCGAGTACCGGAAATCGACCGTGACCGTGCCGGGGTCGTCAGCCGACACCGAGGCCGCGACGAGGGGGCAGCTCGAGCTGCCGAACGTCACGATCCCGAAGGAATCCTCGCCGTCGACCCATCCCGCGACGGGCTCTGCGGTGATGAGATCGGGTTGCGGCCCGCTCCAGCCGTCGGGAAGGCCGGGCACGACCTCGTCAGCGGCGGACTGATTCATTCCGCAGCCGGTGAGGAGCAGGACGCCGCCGGCCAGAAGTCCCACCAGCACGCGTCTCATGGAACCATCCTGGCGGCGGCGGATCGCAGCGACAAGGCGGACGGGGCGTAGCCGAGCCGATCGTCCCTAGCCCTGCGGCAGCGTCGCGAGCGTGGTGGTCGTTCCGGTGGCGGGGTCCCAGCGCCGCACGCTCGTAGCGCGGCTGTGAACATCGCCACCGATGCAGCCGAGCGCGGTCTCGAGATCGGCGAGGCGCAGCCGGCGGGCGAGGGTGACGTGCGGGGTCCACTCGCCCGGGGCGGTGTGCGGGGCATCCTCTCCCGGACCGATCGCGGTGTGGATCGCCGCGTGAAAACGCTGCAGTTCTGCGGTGGGCAGGATGCTGCGGACGAGCACGCGGCGCTCGCCGGTGCCGAAGAGCACCGGGGCGCCGAGCGTGATCGGGAGCGCAGGGAGGTCCGTGAAGACGCCCGCGTCGAGCGGGGGCAGCTCCGTCCGAGCGGCCAGGGTGATGTGCGGTCGATTGCTCGCCGAGGTGTGTCCGGCGAGGCTCGACAGACCGAGCGCGGCGAGGGCATCCCACTCGGCTCGCACCGCGTCTTCGGCGGCGGCGTCGAGGAGCAGCTCGATCGTCGACGGCGATCGGCGACGCTGGGCCGCCGCCGCGTGAGGGGTCACGACGCGTCGCGAATCGGCATCCGCCTGCGGCATGTCGTGACTCCTCACGGTCGGAAACGGATGCCGCGGCGCTACGCGAGCACCGACAGACGTTGCTCCGCGAGAAGCGGCACCGAGCTCTCGCGCGCCGCACGGCGGGCGGTCGCGACGGCGCCGACCGACACGACCTCGGCGCCGAGCTCGGAGGCGAGCACGAGGGGCGCGGGAAGGTGCAGCTCCGCGGGCAGCAGGCGGCGGGCGACCTCGAGCACGGGTTCGATGCTCTCGGCCACGGCGCCGCACACGATCACGCGGGCCGGGTCGTACATGCTGCCGAGCACGCCGACGATGCGGGCGACGACGGCGCCGACGTGCTCGGTGACGAGCAGGGCATCGGGGTCGCCCGACGCGGCGAGCGTGAGCACGAGGCGCGGGTCGATGCGCTCTTCCGCCACGAGCCGCCCCAACGCCGACGACGGCGCCACGGTGCCCGAGGCGACGGCATCCCGTGCCGCATCCTGCACCGAGTAGGGGAGGCCGACGGCCGAGCCGACGCCCATGATGTGGTCGAACACGACGCCCTCGCCGACGCCGCCGTGGGCGCCGTGCAGCACGTGCCCGTCGACGACCACGCCGCCGCCGTAGCGTTCGCTCGCGATCAGGGCGACGTAGTCGCGGCATCCGATCGCCCCGCCGACCGCGCCCTCGGCGATCGCCGCGAGCTGTGCGTCGTTCTTGACGTGCACGACCGGCGCCCAGCCGCGCAGCGCCTCGGCGAGCCCGGGGTTCGTGCGCTCCCAGAAGCCGTCGGGGTGCGGGGGAGAGATGCCGTTGCGATCGACGGGGGCGGCGACGCCGGCGCAGACGGCCAGCACCTGATCCCGCGTCACTCCGGCCTCGTCGAGAGCGGCGCCCAGGCGTTCGATGATCAGCGCGCGACGATCGGCGGCGGGCTGCGTCTGCGACACCTCGACGCGATGGTGCACGAGATTCCGGTCGAGCAGGTCGGCGACGGTGACGGAGAGGTGCGTGTCGCCCGCGTCGATCCCGACGACGACGCCGAGGTCGGGGGAGAGGGCGAAGCGCCGGGCGGGTCGGCCGGAGCGATAGCTGCCGGCCACGCGGGCGTTCGGCAGTTCGCGCAGCACATCGGCGCCGACGAGCGTGTCGATCGCATCGATGGCCGTGGAGCGGGTCAGCGAGGTCGCGGCCATGACGTCGGTGGCGGTGAACTCGCCCGCACTCCAGGCGAAGTCGAGCACGGCGCCGACGCTGGCACGCCCCGTGCCGAGCCCCGCGGTGATGTCTGCCACGCTCTTGCCTTCCTGTCGTCTGAATGAGAGAGTACCTTCCAGCGGAGTAAATTCGCTCATTAGATTTAGTTATCGGATCTAAAAACCGGAAGGACGACGGTGTCTGGAGAACGAACACGCGCGTTGCGGCTGATCGCCGGGGGCCTCGGCCTCACGCTGATCGGTGCCGCCCTCACGAGCTGCGCAGCCGGCTCGGGAGCGGAGACCATCCGCTTCACCTTCAGCAAGCGCGAAGCGATCGAGTTCATGACCGAACGCGTCGCCGAGTACAACGCCTCGCAGGACGACGTGAAGGTCGAGATCGACACCTCGGGCGTCGACGTCGTCTCGGCCAGCTTCGTGCGCGGCAACCCGCCCGACATCATGCTCGGCAACTACAACTACGAGATCGCTCGGTTCGTGCAGCGCTGCGCGCTCACCGATCTCTCCGGCACCGACGCCGCGGCCACCATCCGCGACGACCTTCAGCCGCTCATGGACCAGTACGGCTCCTGCGAGGGTCGCACGAGCGCCCTGCCGTACTCGGTGATGGCGGCATCCGTCATCTACAACAAGGAGATCTTCGAGGCCCAGGGCCTCGAGGTCCCGACCACCTGGGACGAGCTCATCGCCGTCTGCGATCAGCTCAAGGCCGCGGGCATCGATCCCTTCTACGGCACCTTCAAGGACGACTGGACCGTCGGTCAGGGCTGGTACGACTACACCGCCGGCGGATCGGTCGACGTGATCGACTTCTTCGACGCGCTCGCCGAGGAGGGAACCGAGGTCGGGCCCGACGCCCCGGTCTCGTTCGAGAAGGACTTCGCCGAGCCTATGGATCGCATGATGCAGCTCGCCGAGAACTACACCAATGCGGATGCCGCGAGCAGGGCGTACGGCGACGGCAATCTCGCCTTCGCGAAGGGCGAGGCGGCCATGTACCTGCAGGGGCCGTGGGCGTTCAGCGAGATCGCGAAGACCGCACCCGACCTGCCGCTCGGAACGTTCCCGCTGCCGATGACCGACGACCCGGACGACCTCGAGGTGCGCGTCAACATGGACCTCGCGGCGATGATCCCCGAGGGGTCGCGCCACCAGGAGGCCGCCCGCGACTTCCTCGAGTTCCTGTATCAGCCCGAGAACATCGAGGAGTACAACGCCTCGCAGCTCGGCTTCACCCCGACGACGGATGCCCCGGCCCCCGACGACCCGCGCATCGAGGGGATGATCGAGTACTACGACGAGGGCAAGATCTACCAGGGCCCCTCGGTGCTCGTGCCCAAGACCCTGCCGATCTTCAACTACGCGCAGGCGATGGTGCTGGGCGCCTCGACGCAGAACACGCTGCGCACCATGGACGCGGACTGGGCGCGCATCGCGTTCCGCGCCCCGATCCCGTCGACCCAGGACAACGCCTCGGCAGAGGAGCCGGCATCATGACCATCACTCCGACGATTCCGACCGACACCACGGCGGTCATCACGGGCGGCAAGCGTGGCATCCGTCCTCGCACCCGCCGGGTCGAGCCGATCTACTACCTGTTCCTGCTGCCGACGCTCGTGATCTTCACCCTCGCGATCACGGTGCCGGGCGTGATGGGCATCTTCTTCAGCTTCACCGACTCGATCGGCATCGGCGAGTGGAGCTTCAACGGCTTCACGAACTACATCGCCATGTTCAGCGACCCGGCGATCCTGCAGAGCTACCTCTTCACGTTCGGGTTCTCGATCGCCACGGTCATCGTGGTCAACGTGGTCGCGTTCCTGCTCGCGGTCGGGCTCACCTCCCGCATCCGCTTCAAGACGGGGCTGCGCACGATCTTCGTGATCCCGATGGTGATCTCGGGCATCATCATCGCCTACGTCTTCAACTTCCTGTTCTCGAACTCGATCCCCGCCGCGGGGGCGGCCACCGGCATCCCGTGGCTGCAGACGAGCCTGCTCGCCAACCCCGACCTGGCCTGGGTGGCGATCGTCATCGTCACCGCGTGGCAGGCCGTGCCCGGCACGCTGCTGATCTACATCGCCGGCCTGCTCTCGGTGCCCGGCGAGGTCTACGAGGCGGCGAGCATCGACGGCGCGAGCAAGACGCAGCAGCTCACCCGCATCACGCTCCCGCTCGTCATGGGCTACGTCGTGATCAACGTCATCCTCGGGTTCAAGGGCTTCCTGAACGCCTACGACATCATCGTCGGCCTCACCAACGGCGGCCCCGGAACCTCCACCCGCAGCGTCGCGATGACGATCATCGCGGGCTTCAACGGCGGCGACTACGCCTATCAGATGGCCAACGCGACCATCTTCTTCATCGTCGCCGTGCTCATCTCCCTCCTCCAGCTGTCGCTGACGCGCGGAAGGAACGCACTCTGATGTCGACGCAGACGATCACCACACAGGTCGCGGGCAAGAAGCCCCGCGTGCGCATGGAACGGGTCAACTGGTCGGGCACGATCATCCTGATCCTGTGCGCGGTCACCGTTCTCCTCCCGCTGTACGTCACCGTCTCGATGGCGTTCAAGACCACGGGCCAGGCGGTCGACGGCAACGCGTTCTCGCTGCCGGCGCCGTTCAGCATCGACGGGTTCGTCGAGGCGTGGAACCTCACGAAGTTCCCGGTCGGCGCGGGCATCTCCCTGCTCGTCACGGCGGGCACCGTGATCGCGACCATCGTGCTCGCGGCCTTCGCCTCGTACGCGATCGTGCGCAACTGGGACCGCCGCCTCTTCCGTTACTCGTTCTTCTACCTGCTCGCGGCGATGTTCATCCCGTTCCCGGTCGTCGCCCTGCCGCAGATCCAGCTCACCGGACGCTTCGGGCTCGACAACCCGTTCGGCGTGATCATCCTCGCGACGATGTTCCAGCTGAGCTTCAGCGTGCTGCTGTTCACGGCGTTCCTGCGGTCGATCCCGATCGAGCTCGAGGAGAGCGCCCGCATCGACGGCGCCACCACGTGGCAGACGTTCTGGAAGCTGATCTTCCCGCTGCTCGCCCCCATGAGTGCGACGGTCGGCATCTTCGCCTTCCTCTACGCCTGGAACGACTTCATGATGCCGTCGCTCATCATCTCCGACCCGGCGCTGCAGACGCTGCCGGTGCGGCAGAACCTGTTCCAGACCCAGTTCAGCAACAACTACAACGTGTCGTTCGCCTCGTACCTGATGGCGATGGCCCCGGCGATCCTGGCCTACCTGTTCACGCAGCGCTTCGTCATGGAGGGCGTCACGCAGGGCGCCGTCAAGGGCTGACACGAGAACCACCGCAAGAAACGAAGGAGCACTCCCCGATATGACCGATTCGCTTCTCACCGAGACCCGCGAAGACGACAAGACGGCAGCGTGGTGGCGGCAGGCCGCCGTCTACCAGATCTACCCCCGCAGCTTCGCCGACGCCAACGGCGACGGGCTCGGCGACATCCCCGGCATCCTGTCGCGCGTCGACTACCTGTCGGCGCTCGGCATCGATGCGGTCTGGCTCAGCCCGTTCTACCCGTCCGAGCTCGCCGACGGCGGCTACGACGTCGCCGACTACCGCGACGTCGACCCGCGACTGGGCACCCTCGCCGACTTCGACGCGATGGTCGAGGCGCTGCACGCCCGCGGCATCCACGTCATCGTCGACATCGTGCCGAACCACTCGTCGGATCAGCACGCGTGGTTCCAGGAGGCGCTCGCCGCGGGCCGAGGTTCGGCCGCGCGCGAGCGGTACATCTTCCGCGAGGGCACGGGGCCCGACGGCGCCGAGCCGCCCACCGACTGGGTCTCGGTGTTCGGCGGGTCGGCGTGGGAGCGGGTCGAGGACGGCCAGTGGTACTTCCACAACTTCGCCACCGAGCAGCCCGACTTCAACTGGGATCACCCGGAGGTGCGTGCGGACTTCCTGAAGACCCTGCGCTTCTGGTCGGACCGCGGGGTCGACGGCTTCCGCATCGACGTCGCGCACATGCTCACCAAGGACCTCAGCGAGCCGCTGCCCTCGCGCGCCGAGCTCGACGCGATGGACCGCTCCTCGGGCTCGCACCCGCTGATCGACCGCGACGACGTGCACGAGATCTACGCGGAGTGGCGGCAGGTCTTCAACTCGTACGACCCGCCGCGCACCGCGGTCGCCGAGGCGTGGGTCGATACACCCGAACGCCGCGCCCGTTACGCCTCCGCCGAGGGGCTCGGGCAGGCGTTCAACTTCGACCTGCTCGAGGCCGACTTCGACGCCGCGCAGTTCCGCGAGATCGTCGACGAGAACCTCGCACAGGCCCGGCAGAGCGGGTCGTCGACGACGTGGGTGCTCTCGAATCACGACGTCACCCGCCACGCCACCCGTTACGGCCTCGCACCGCTGCAGGGTCGTGCGGTGAAGCAGGGCACGGAGTGGGTCGCGGCCGGCGGCCCCTCCGAGCTGCTCGATCGCGAGCGCGGTCTGCGTCGCGCGACGGCCGCGTCGCTGCTGCTCTTCGGCCTGCCCGGCAGCGCCTACCTGTACCAGGGCGAGGAACTCGGGTTGCACGAGGTCGCCGAGATCTCGCCCGAGCAGCGACAGGACCCGGCGTTCTTCCGCGGGGCGGAGTTCGACGGACTGGGTCGGGACGGATGCCGCGTGCCGCTGCCGTGGAGCGCCGACGGCGTCTCGTTCGGGTTCGGCGCGGCTGCCGCGCACCTGCCCCAGCCGGAGTGGTTCGCCGATCACGCGGTGGATGCCGAGGCATCCGATCCGGCATCGACGCTGTCGCTGTACCGTGAGGCGCTGCGCCTGCGGCACTCGCTGCAGACGGGCGAGACGCTGGAGTGGGTCGAGACCGGTCGCGCCGACGTGCTGCGCTTCGCGCGTCCGAACGGATGGCAGATCGTCACGAATTTCGGCACCGAGCCGTTCGATCTGGGAGCGGATGCCGCAGACGTCGTGCTCACGAGCATCCCGCTCGAGGGCTCGTCGCTTCCCGGCGAGGCCACGGTCTGGATCGCCCCGGCCGCGCTGCTCGCCTGACACCCGTCCGGCCGCGTCGAGACCCATCACCGCCGTCGAGACCCATCACCCCGCACGTCGCGGGTGGTGGGTCTCGACGCGAGTGATGGGTCTCGACGGTGGGGAGGAGCACGTCTGCGGATGCCGATTTGATAATGGTTCTCATTAGCGTTTAAAGTGAGAGCATGAAGAAGCCCGTGATCGTTCTCGCCCTCGCATCCGTCGCCGCCCTGACGCTGGCCGGATGCTCCACCGCCGCTGCGGGAGAGGGCGCGAGCGACGACGGCACCATCACGGTCGTCGCGAGCACCAACGTCTACGGCGACATCGCCTCGACGATCGGCGGCGACCGTATCGACGTCGAGTCGATCATCACCTCCGCTTCGCAGGACCCGCACTCCTACGAGGCCACCGCCCGCGACCGCCTCACGGTGCAGAAGGCCGACCTCGTGATCGAGAACGGCGGCGGATACGACGCGTTCATCGACACGCTCCTGCAGGACGCGAACGACCCCCACGTCGTCACGGCCGTCGAGTACTCGCACGACTACCCCGGCAACGAGGCTCACGACGACCATGCCGACGAGGACCATGCCGCCGACGACGAAGCGACCGAGGCGCCCGCCGAGGAGGAGCACGACCACGAGCACGCCGAGGGCGAAGAGGGCCACGAGGGTCACGACCACATCGAGGGCTTCAACGAGCACGTGTGGTTCGACCCGCACACGATGATCCACGTCGTCGAGGCGATCTCCGACGAGCTCGCCGAGCTCGACCCCGACGGCGCCGACGAGTTCGCCGCGAACGCGGCGGAGCTCACGGCCGAGCTCGAGGGCTTCGAAGCCGACCTCGCGTCCATCAAGGCGGATGCCTCGGGCATCGACGTCTTCATCACCGAGCCGCTGCCCGGCTACCTCGCCGCGGCCGCCGGACTCACCGATGTCACCCCCGAGGGCTTCGCCGAGTCGGTCGAGGAGGGCACCGATGTCGCCCCCGCCGTTCTGCTGCAGGCACTCGACGTGATCGAGAGCGGCGAGGTCACCGCTCTCCTCACCAACGCGCAGACCGGTGGTTCCGAGACGCAGCGCGTCGAGGATGCCGCGAAGGCCGCGGGCATCCCCGTGATCGCCTTCACGGAGCTGCTGGAGGACGGATCGTCGTACTCTGAGTGGATGAGTGACGCGATCCAGAGCCTCGCCGCCGCGACCCAGTCGTGAGTCGGCGCCCCGTCCTCGAGATCGCGGATGCTTCGCTCCACCGTGGAGACCGCGAACTCTGGTCGGGACTCGATCTGACGGTCCAGCCCGGCGAGTTCATCGCCGTGCTGGGCCCTTCGGGTTCGGGCAAGACCACCCTTCTGCGCAGCATCCTCGGTCTGCAGCCGCTGTCGTCGGGAACCATCCGCGTCGCGGGTGAGCCCGTGCACCGGGGGAACTCGCGCATCGGCTACATCCCGCAGCAGCGCTCGCTCGCGCCCGACACGAGCATGCGGGCCCGCGACCTCGTCGCCCTGGGCGTGCACGGCAGCCGCTTCGGGTTCCCGGTGCCGCACCGCGGCGACCGTGCGAAGGTCGACCGTCTGCTCGAGTCGGTCGGGGCCGCGCACTTCGCGGATCGCCGCGTCGGACTCCTCTCCGGCGGTGAGCAGCAGCGGCTGCGGGTCGGTCAGGCACTCGCCGACGAGCCGGCACTGCTGCTGTGCGACGAGCCGCTCTCGAACCTCGACCTCGCCAACCAGGTCGCCGTGACCGACATCATCGACCGGCAGCGCCGCGAGCGCGAGGCGGCCGTGATGTTCGTCACCCACGACATCAACCCCATCCTCGGCAAGGTCGACCGCATCCTCTACATCGCCGGCGGGCGCTTCCTGCTCGGCACCCCCGACGAGGTGCTGCAGACGCGCGTGCTCACCGACCTCTACGGCACCCCGGTGTTCGTGCTCCGCGCCGGCGACCGGCTGGTGGTCGTGGGCGTTCCGGATGCCGAGCCCCACCACGATCACGGCGACCACGAGCACGCGCACGGAGGAGCAGCATGAGGCCTCTGGTCGACTGGAGCGACGTCTTCTCGTTCCAGGACTACGGCGAGCTCGTGGCCCTGCTCTCGAACTCGATCATCGCGGGGGCCGTGCTCGGCATCGTCGGCGGACTCATCGGCGTCTTCGTGATGCAGCGCGACCTCGCCTTCGCCGTGCACGGGGTGAGCGAGCTGTCGTTCGCGGGCGCCGCTGCCGCGCTGCTGTTCGGTGGCAGCGTCGTGTTCGGGTCGCTCGGCGGAGCCCTCGTCGCGGCGATACTGATCGGCGTCCTCGGCGCGAAGGCCCGGGACCGCAACTCGATCGTGGGCGTCCTCATGCCGTTCGGCCTCGGCCTCGGCATCCTGTTCCTGTCGCTCTACGACGGCCGCAGCGCCAACCGGTTCAGCCTGCTCACCGGGCAGATCGTCTCGGTGTCGAGCCCCGACCTCGGCTGGCTCATGGGCATCAGCCTGGTGGTGCTGCTCGGGCTGCTCATCATGTGGAACCCGCTGCGCTTCGACTCGCTCGACCCCGAGTCGGCGGCCGCCCGCGGTGTGCCCACCCGTGCCGTGAGCCTGCTGTTCATGGTGCTGCTCGGCCTCATCGTCGCCGTCAGCGTGCACATCATCGGTGCGCTGCTCGTGATGGCGCTGCTCGTCACCCCCGCCGCCGCCGCGATGCGCGTGACCGCCGGGCCGGTGGCCGTGCCACTGCTCGCCGCCCTGTTCGGCTTCGTCTCAGCGGTGGGCGGGATCCTGCTCGCCCTGGCCGGCACCCTGCCCGTCAGCCCGTACATCACCACCCTGTCGTTCACGATCTACGTCGTGTGCTGGGTGGTGCAGAAGGCCCGGGCCCGCGTGCGGCGGGTGCGGGTCTGACGTGAGCGACTCCCAGCCCTCGCCGATCCCCGACGCCTAGAATCGTCGGTATGGCTCAGCGGAACACCTGGCAGCGCGAACGCGTGCGCGAAGCACTCGCCGACGCGCGCGGTTTCGTGAGCGCGCAGAACCTGCACGCCTCGCTGCGCGACGACAACACGGGCATCGGCCTGGCCACCGTGTACCGCGCGCTCGCGGGTCTCGCCGCCTCCGGCGATGCCGACTCGCTGCAGAGCCCCGAGGGCGAGGCGCTCTACCGCGCCTGCACCACGCAGGGCCATCATCACCACCTGATCTGCCGCAACTGCGGACTCACGGTCGAGATCGAGGCCAAGGACGTCGAGCAGTGGGCGCACCGCACGGCCGCACTGCACGGATTCACGGATGCCGCGCACGTCGTCGACATCTTCGGACTGTGCGCCCCCTGCACCAACAAACGCGATGCCGAGAGGGCCGCGACCGCGTGACTCTGCTCGCCCCGCAGCGCCACGCGCACGCCCACGGCTCGACGCGGTCGCCGCGCTCGGCGTGGATCGGCCTGATCCTGGGCGCCGTCATCATCGCGGCGCTGTTCCTGGTCGACGCGTTCCTGCCTCAGCTGTTCCCGGCCTCGCTGCCCACCCGCGCGCAGGACGGACTGACCCTCGCGCTCAGTGTGCTGATCGAAGCCCTGCCGTTCGTGATCCTCGGCGTGCTGCTGTCGATCGTCGTGCAGGTGTGGCTGCCGGCCGACGTCATCCACCGCTGGCTGCCGAAGCGCGCGTGGGCCCGCCGAGCGGTGCTGTCGCTGCTGGGCATGCTGATCCCGGTCTGCGAGTGCGGCAACGTGCCCTTCGCCCGCGGACTCATGATGCGCGGGCTCGCGCCGGCCGAGGCGATGACCTTCCTCATCGCGGCGCCGATCGTCAACCCGATCGTGATCCTCACCACGCACGCGGCGTTCGGGTGGGACGGCGGCATCCTCGTCGCCCGTCTCGTCGGCGGCTACCTGATCGCGAACCTCATCGGCTGGATCTACAGCCGCCACCCCTCGCCCGACGCGATGCTCACGCAGCGCTTCATCGACACGTGCGACCGCGTCACCCACGAGCACGGCACCCCGGTCAAGCGCAGCCTGACGCAGTTCCTCATCGAGCTGCGCGCGGTGATGCCCGCACTCGTGATCGGCTCGGCCCTCGCCGGAGCCGTGCAGGTGCTCATCCCGCGCGACATGCTGCTCGCGATCGGCGCGAACCCGGTGCTGTCGATCGTCGCCATGATGGCGCTCGCGATGACGGTCGCGATCTGCTCGAACGTCGACGCGTTCTTCGCGCTGTCGTTCGCCTCGACGTTCTCGTCGGGAGCCCTCGTCGCCTTCCTGCTCGTCGGCCCGCTCGTCGACGTGAAGATGCTCGCACTCATGCGCACGACCTTCACGGCGCGCACGCTGCTCGGCATCGTCGGCGTCGTGGTCGCCTCGGCCTTCGCGATCGGGATCGGGGTGAACGTCCTTGTCTGAGAACACGACCGCTGAGAACACGACCGCTGAGCACACGCACGCCCCCTCGCGCTCTCGTCTGCGCGCCCTCGGCACGCGGTGGCTGGGCATCGGGCTCGCGACCTTCGTGTCGATCGTCACGCTCGGCCTCGGTTTCACGGGCCGCCTCACCCTCTACATCAGCCCCGAGTCGGTGTGGTTCGCGTGCGCCGCGGCGGTCGTGACCCTTCTGGGTGCGATCTGGTCGTGCACCCTGCCGCTGGGCGAAGAGGCCGATCACGGTCACGATCACGGCACCGCGCACGACGACTCGGATGCCGCTCCCACCCCGCGCCGCGCCCTCGCCGCCGCCGGAGCGGTGACCGGTGGCATCCTCGCGACGGGCGTCGTCGCGGCGGCCCTCGTGTTGCCGCCGGCGTCGCTCTCGGTCGAACTCGCGATGTCGCGCGTCGGCGAGCAGACGGCGCTCTTCGCCGGCTCCGACGACGTCACGCTCGGCATCGCCGACACCTCCACCTTCGGGGTGGGGGACTGGGCCAGCGTCTTCGCGACGGCGACGAACACGGCGGCCTACGACGGGGCATCCGTCTCGCTGGTCGGGTTCGTCACCCCCGACGCGGTGAAGGACGGCGAGGTCAACCTCACGCGCATGGTCATCACGCACTGCGTGATCGACGCGCAGCCGGCGACGCTGCCGGTCGACGTCGACGCGAGCGCGTACGACACCGGACAGTGGGTCGAGGTCACGGGAACGGTGAAGACGGATGCCGACGGCAAGCTGAGCATCGTCCCCACCGAGGTCGTCGCGATCGACGAGCCGGGAGACCCGTATGAGTACTGACGACGAGCGGCCCGAAGGCCCCGCCGTCCCGCGCACGCGCGCCGAGATGCGCGCCGCCCGCGAGGCCGCCGCGGCGGCGGAGGCGGCCGAGGAGGAGTCTCGGGGCGGGGCCCTTCGACAAGCTCAGGACCCCGGGGCTGCGGATGCCCCGGAGTCAGACACCCCGAAACCCCGTTCCGCTGACGCCCCGAAACCCCGTTCCGCTGACGCCCCGGAAACCTGGGTTGCTGAGCCTGTCGAAGCATCCCCGCTCGTCGAGGAGCCTCGGGGCGGGGCCCTTCGACAAGCTCAGGGACCCAGTTTCGCGGAGCCTGTGAAACCCGTGGCTCAGGAACCCGGGTCCGTCGAGGCCACCCCGAAGCGTTCGCGCCGGTTCGGGATCGCGCTCGCCGCGGTGCTCGGCATCCTGGTGCTCGTGGGCGCCGGCCTCGGCGTCGTGAGCCTCACGCAGGGTCCGCGCATCACCGAGGTGCAGGTCGATCCGGCGCACGCGATCGACGCCTCGGGCAGCCGTCTCATCCTCACGGCCAACCAGTCGCTCGCGGCGATCGACCCCGCGCAGGTGACGGTCGAACCGTCGGTGCCGTTCACGGTGGATGCCGCGGGCCGGGGCATCGGCATCCGCTTCACCGTTCCGCTCGACGACGAGACGGAGTACACCGTCACGGTCGCCGACGCGACCGGCGCATCGGGTGGGCCGAAGAACGACCTGACGACGACGTTCACCACGCCGCCCTCGAGCATCTTCCTGCTCAACCGCAGCGACAAGGAAGACAAGATCTTCCAGACCGACCTCACCGGCGAGAACGGCGTGCCGGTGTTCGCCGCCGACAAGATCAACGACTTTCGCGCGACCTCGTCGCAGTTGGTCGTGACGGTCGAGGAGGACGACGGCTCGCACATCCTCGTGATGGACCACGACGGCGGCAACCAGCGCGAGCTGCCCCTGCCCGGCGAGGGCTACGTCGGATCGATCCAGGTGTCGGAGCGCGGGGGACTCGTCGGCTACAGCTACTCCGACCGCGAGCTCAGCGACACCGAGGGCCGCGCGAGCGTGCTCGTGACCCAGTCGCTGAACGACAAGGACTCCGAGCCGCAGGTCATCGAGGTCGGCGACACCGAGGCCAGCATCTTCGCGTGGCAGTTCGTGCCCGACAGCGCCGCGGTGCTGTTCATCGACTTCGACGGCGCGCTGTCGCTCGTCGACCGCTCGAGCGATGCCGGCGTGCAGTCGCTCGGTCTGGCCGCGAACATCCAGGGCATCAGCCGCGGCACGTACACCGCGATCGTCGAGCGCCTCGACGGCACGGTCGTCGAGCTCAATCTGGCCGACGGATCGGAGCAGCCGCTCGCCGCCTCGAACCCCGACTACGGCATCGCCTCGACCATCACTCCGTTCCCCGGCGGCACGCTCCGGCACGTCGTGCAGCGCAACGAGCTCGGCATCCCGACCGGCCAGGCGGTCGTGAAGGTCGACGACGACGGCACGGCGAGCCCGCTGATCGAGGTTCCCTCGACGGATTCGATCCTGCAGGCCTGCGCCTCGCCCAGTGGCCAATACGCCGCGGTGGTGATCGCCCCGAACATGACCGACAACCCCTACGACGAGATGCTGCTCCCGCTGCCGAAGACGATGGAGACGCACCTGATCGACCTGCGCACGGGTGACGCCATGCCGGTGCTCACCGGCTTCGACGCCTCGTGGTGCCAGACGGCCCCGCGCTTCTGACATGGTCGGCGCTCTGCACCGGGCGACCCGCGACGAGCTGAGCGGTCTGCCGGTCGACGTCGCCCCGCGACTGCTGGGCGCCGAGCTGCGCACGGTCGTCGCGGTGCCCGGTGAGCCGGCCGTCGAGGTGCGGATGCGCCTCACCGAGGTCGAGGCCTACCACGGGCAGGGCACGGGGGAGTTCGCCGATCCCGGCTCCCACGCCCGCATGGGGCGCACCGCCCGCAACGCCACGATGTGGGGCGAGCCCGGGCATCTCTACGTGTATCTGAGTCACGGCATCCACTCGTGCGTCAACGTCGTGTGCGGACCGGAGGGCGTCGCCGGCGGTGTGCTGCTGCGCGCCGGGGAGGTCGACGGGGGAGTGGATGCCGCAGCGAGCCGCCGCGGCATCGACGCGTCGCTGACGCCCCGGGTGCTGCGGGATCTCGCGCGCGGGCCCGGGCGGTTCGGGCAGGCGGTGGGGCTGAAGCATCCGCTCCACGACGGCATCGACGCGGTCACGGGCGCCGAGTGGCACGGAGCGCGCGCCGAGCTGTGGCTGAGCGACGAGCCGGTCGAGGTGGCGTCGGGCCCGCGGGTGGGCGTCGCCGGGATCGCCGGGACGGATGCCTTCCCCTGGCGCTTCTGGATCGCCGGCGACCCGACGGTCTCGCCGTTCCGCTGGGGCCGCGGCGCCGAGGACGCGGCGCGTGGTGGGGCCCTTCGACAGGCTCAGGGACCCAGTTCCTGACGGCCGTTGCACCACTGGGGCGCTGAGCTCGTCGAAGCGTCCCTCCCCGGACGGGCGCCGCACCACTGGGTCGCTGAGCCTGTCGAAGCGTCCCGCCCCGAGACGCCTCACCCGTCAGGCGGAGTCGCGCCAGACGACCGGGGTGTCGAGCATGATGCCGGTGCGGGCGGCGGGTTCGTCGTCGCGCAGCTGTGCGAGCACGGATGCCGCGGCCGCCGCCCCGAGTCCTTCGGCGGGCTGGTCGACCGTCGAGAGCAGGGGAGTGGTGCGCATCGCCCAGGTGCTGTTGTCGAAGCCGACGATGCCGACGTCTTCGGGCACGCGGCGACCGGCCTCGCGCAGCGCCCAGATCGCGCCGGCGGCGACGGCATCCGATGCGGCGAACACGCCGTCGATGTCGGGCGCGCGCTCGAGCAGGCGGGTCATGGCCGCGGCACCGTCGGCGTAGGAGTACAGCGGCACGGGTTCGACGAGTGCGGGGTCGAAGTCGGCGCCGAGGGCCTCGGTGAACCCGGCGAGGCGATCGGCACCCGAGTCGCGATCCAGCGCCGCGGCGATCATGCCGATGCGGCGGCGTCCGGTCGCGTGCAGCCGAGACGTGATCGCGCGGGCGGCTCCGTGGTTGTCGACGCCGACCCAGGCCGCATCGACGTCGGGCGGGTGCCCGACGTAGGCGACGGGCAGGTCGAGGCGCATGACGGCCTTCGTGATGGGGTCCTGCGCGCGGGCGGAGACGATCACCGCGCCGTCGACGAAGCCGCCGTTCAGGTACCGGGCGACGCGTTCGGTGTCGCGGTCGGAGTCGACCACGAGGCACACCATCTGGTAGTCGGCCTCGGAGAGCGTCTCGTTGGTGCCGAGCATGATCGCCCCGATGTTGGGGTCTTCGAGGAACAGCGCGTGCGGCTCGTGCACGATGAACGCGATGGCCTGCGTGCGCTGACGCACGAGGTTGCGCGCGGCGGTGTTGGGCACGTAGCCGACCTCGCGGATGGCCTCTTCGATCGCGGTGCGGGAGGAGTCCGAGACGTAGCCGCCGTTGAGCACGCGGCTGACGGTTCCGCGCGAGACGCCGGCGACGCGCGCGACGTCGTGCACGGTGCTGCGGCGGCGCGTCGAGGAGCTCATGATGCTCAGCCTAGCGACTGGACTTGACGTCGAGCCGGCGGACATGTGACGATGTGTGCACGTTCACAGAAAATCATCCCGATCTTTTCGTGAGTCGAACTGTGCACGTGCACACATCTCTTCCGCAAAGGAGCGAAACCGAATGCCCGCCGCCGCGCCCACCCTCATCTCCTCTCTGTCCGAGGGGGAGGGTCTCGTCTTCGGATGCGACTACAACCCGGAGCAGTGGGACCGCAGCGTCTGGCCCGAAGACATCCGCCTCATGCGCGAAGCGGGCGTCGGACTCGTGGCGATCAACATCTTCGGATGGTCGACGATCAACCCGGGCGAGGGCCGCTGGGACTTCTCCGGCCTCGACGAGATCATCGCGCAGCTGCACGCCGCCGGCATTCGCGTCGACCTCGGCACCGGCACGGCCTCCCCGCCCCCGTGGCTCACGACCACGCACCCCGAGATCCTGCCCGAGGGCATCGACGGCACCGTCTTCCACCAGGGTGGCCGTCAGGCCTACTGCCCGAGCAGCCCCGTCTTCCGCGCCTACGCGGCCGAGGTCACGCGCCGCGTCGTCGAGCGGTACGGCTCGCACCCCGCCGTCACCCTCTGGCACGTCTCGAACGAGCTCGGATGCCACAACGCCCTCTGCTACTGCGAGACCAGCACCGGCGCCTTCCGCACCTGGCTGCGCGACCGCTACGCCGATGACATCGCCGCGCTGAACACCGCCTGGGGCACCAGCTTCTGGAGCCAGCGCTACGGCTCGTTCGACGAGGTGCAGGTTCCCGCGCAGGTGCTCTCGCTGCGCAACCCGGGCCAGGTGCTCGACTTCCAGCGCTTCAGCTCCGACGAGCAGCTCGCGCTCTACCGCGCCGAGGCCGAGATCATCCGCGCGCACAGCGACACCCCCGTGACGACGAACTTCATGGTCACCGCGCACATCCGCGCCCTCGACTACTGGTCGTGGACCGCCGACATGGACCTCGTCGCCAACGACCACTATCTCGACCGTCGGATCGCGAACCCGCGCCAGGAGCTCTCGTTCGCCGCCGACCTCACCCGCGGCCTCGCCGAAGGCGACCCCTGGCTGCTCATGGAGACCTCGACCAGCGCCGTCAACTGGCAGCCCGTCAACCTCGCCAAGGCCCCGGGCGAGCTCACCCGCAACGTCGCCTCGCACGTCGCCCGCGGCGCCGACGGCATCTGCTTCTTCCAGTGGCGCGCGTCGACCCAGGGCGCTGAGAAGTACCACTCTGCGCTGCTGCCGCACGCCGGCACCGACAGCGACCTGTGGCGCGGAACCGTCGAACTGGGCCGCATGCTCGAGAGCCTCGGCGAGGTCGCCGGCACCCGCGTCGTCGCCGACGCCGCGGTGCTGTTCTCGTGGGAGAACTGGTGGGCCGTCGAGAACGAGGGGCGCCCGAGCGAAGAGGTGCGCTACCTCGACCAGGTGCACGCCGCGCACACCGCCCTGGCGGATGCCGGGATCGTCGCCGACGTCGTGCGCCCCGGCACCGACCTCGACGCCTACCGCCTGATCGTGGTGCCGGCCCTGCACCTCGTGCGCGACGAGGAGGCGGCCGTCATCGCCCGCGCCGTCGAGCGCGGAGCGACCGTGCTCGTCACCTTCTACAGCGGCATCGTCGACGCCGAGGATCGCGTGCGCACGGGCGGCTACCCCGGCGCGTTCCGCGAGCTGCTCGGCATCCGCTCCGAGGAGTTCGCGCCGCTCGTGCCGGGGCAGAGCGTCGCGCTGAGCGACGGCTCGACGGCATCCGTCTGGAGCGAGCGGCTGCGCACGACGGATGCCGAGGCCATCGCCTCCTTCGTCGATGGGCCCTCCGCCGGTCACCCCGCGATCACGCGCCGGGCGCAGGGCGCGGGCGAGGCCTGGTACCTCGCGACGCAGCCGTCGCCCGAGGCGTACCGCGCGCTCGTCGCGCGGCTCGCCGACGCGGCGGGCATCGCCGCGGCACCCGGAGCCGGACCCGACGTCGACGTGGTGCGCCGCGTCGGAGCGGATGCCGCCTACCGCTTCATCATCAACCACGGCGCAGACCCCATCGAGGTCGCAGCGACCGGCACCGAGCTCCTCACCGGCTCCGCCGCCACCGGCATCATCACCGTCCCCGCCGGGGCGGTCCGCATCATCAAGGAGGATGTATGACCACCACGCTCACAGCGCCGGCGAAGACCGGCGCGGCGCCGGGTCGGCGTCGATCCCGCATCCCGCACAAGGGCGCGATCGCCTTCCTGTTCCTGCCGTTCGGCGTGCTGTTCGCGCTGTTCTACGTCGCCCCCATCGCCTACGCGTTCTGGCAGTCGCTGCTGGTCGTGCGCCGCGAGGGCACCTTCGGCAAGGCCGAGCTCGTCTTCGGCGGCTTCGCCCAGTACGTGCAGGTCTTCCAGGACTCGGCCTTCTGGAACTCGATGGGGCGGATGCTGCTCTTCGGCGTCGTGCAGGTGCCGATCATGCTCGGCCTCGCGCTGCTGTTCGCGCTGCTGCTCGACTCGCCGCTGGTCAAGGGCAAGCGCTTCTTCCGGCTCGCGTTCTTCGTGCCCTACGCGGTTCCCGGCGTGATCGCCGCGATCATGTGGGGTTCGCTGTTCTCGCCCAACCTGTCGCCCTTCACCGCGATCACCAAGAACATCGACTTCCTCGGCGCCGATCTGGTGCTCTGGTCGATCGCCAACGTCGTCACCTGGGTCTACGTCGGCTACAACATGCTCATCATCTACTCGTCGCTGCTGTCGATCCCGACCGAGCTGTACGAAGCAGCCCGCCTCGACGGCGCCGGGCAGTGGCGCATCGCCTGGTCGATCAAGATCCCGCTCGTGCGACCGGCGATCGTGATGACCGCGATCTTCTCGATCATCGGCACGCTGCAGCTGCTCGCCGAGCCGCAGGTCTTCCGCTCGTTCAGCTCGGCGGTCACCAGCACGTTCACTCCGAACATGACCGTGTTCGCGACGGCATCCATCCCGAACACGAACCTCGCGGCGGCCTTCTCGGTCGTGCTCGCGGTGACGACCTTCGTGCTCTCGTTCGGATTCATGAAGTACATGCAGCGCAAGGAGCAGAACGCATGACCACCGCGACGATCATCGGGGCGCGCCGCTCGACCGGACGCGCCGCACGCGAATCGGGCATCTCGCGCGGTGCCGCGATGCTCATCATGGCCGTGTTCACCGTGTACTTCCTGCTGCCGCTGTGGTGGCTGCTGGTCGCGGCGAGCAAGGACAACAGCGACATCCTCACGACGGCCCCGCTGTGGTTCGCCGACGTGAAGTTCTTCGACAACATCGTCGACCTGTTCGCCTACCGCGACGGTGTCTACCTGAAGTGGATGCTGAACTCGGTGCTGTACGCCGCGCTCGGCGGCGCGATCGCCACGCTCCTCGCGGCGATGGCCGGGTACGCGCTGGCGAAGTACCGCTTCCCGGGGCGCAACGCGCTCTTCGACATCGTGCTCGGCGGTGTGCTCGTCCCCGCGACCGCGCTCGCCCTGCCGCTGTTCCTCATCTTCAGCCAGGCGAACCTCACGAACACCTTCTGGTCGGTCTTCCTGCCCTCGATCGTGAGCCCCTTCGGCGTGTACCTCGCGCGCATTTTCGCGGCGTCGTCGGTGCCGGACGAGCTCCTCGAGGCGAGCCGTCTCGACGGTGCGGGGGAGATCCGCACGTTCTTCACCGTCAGCATCCGCCTGATGACCCCGGCGCTGGTGACGATGTTCCTCTTCCAGTTCGTCGCGATCTGGAACAACTTCTTCCTGCCGATGATCATGCTGCGCAGCGAAGAGCTCTTCCCCGTCGTCTACGGCCTCTACAACTGGAACAACCAGTTGAACCAGCTCCCCGAGCTGCGCGGCCTCGTGCTGATCGGCGCCCTGCTGTCGGTCATCCCCCTCATCGTCACGTTCCTCCTGCTCCAGCGCTTCTGGCGCAACGGTCTGGGCGCCGGCGCCCTGAAGTGAGCAGGTTGCCGGGCGGATGGCCCGTCCGGCGATGCACCACCCGAGAAAGGTCAGAAATGCAGCATTCGAAGAAGAAGGCAGCCGGCGCGATCGCCATCGCGGCGCTCGTGCTCACGGGATGCTCCGCCGGTGGCGGAGACACCTCGACAGGGGGCGACGCCGCCGCCTGCACCCCGGCGGACGGTGACGTCACGCTCGAGTTCACGTCGTGGATCCCCGGGATCGAAGACGTGGTGAAGATCTGGAACGACGAGAACCCCGAGATCCAGGTGAAGGTGCAGACCGGCCCCAACGGGAACGGCGGCACGTACCAGAACTTCTTCAACCAGCTCCAGGCGGGCGACGCTCCCGACCTCGGTCAGATCGAGTACGACGCCCTGCCGAACTTCCTCGTGCAGGACGGCATCGAAGACCTCAGCGCCTGCGAAGACGTCGTGGCCGCGGAGGGCGACTTCGTCGACTGGGCCTGGGGGCAGGTGACGCTCGGCACCGAGGGCGTCTACGGCATCCCGCAGGACATCGGCCCGATGGCGCTGTTCTACCGCGCCGACCTGTTCGAGCAGAACGACATCCCGATCCCCACCACGTGGGACGAGTACCGCGAGGCCGCGGTGCAGATCCGCGCGCTGGGCGGCTACATCACCAACTTCTCGCAGTCCGACATCAACCAGTTCGCCGGCTTCGTGTGGCAGGACGGCGGGCAGTGGTTCTCGAGCGATGACGCCGGCTGGACCGTCTCGCTCGACGGCGAGCAGTCCGTCTCGGTCGCCGACTACTGGCAGGGTCTGCTCGACGACGACCTCGTCGCCACCGTCCCGGCCTGGACCGACGAGTGGAACAACGCCTACAACTCGGGCGAGGTCTGGACCTGGAACTCCGCCGTCTGGGGCGCGAACTCCATCTCGAGCGGTGCCCCCGACACGGCCGGCAACTGGGCCGTCGCGCCGCTCCCGCAGTGGAGCGCGGGTGACTCCGTCGCCGGAAACTGGGGCGGATCGTCGACCGCGGTCCTCAAGGGCAGCGAGCACGTCTACGAGGCGACGAAGTTCGCGCTGTGGCTGAACACCTCCGAGGAGGCGCTCACCGCTCTCGCCGAGGCCGCGAACCTCTACCCGGCCACCACCGCCGGCCTGAAGCTGCCGGTCTACGCCGACGGCGTCGACTTCTACGGCGGACAGAAGATCTACGACGTGTTCGCCGAGGCGGCCACGCAGGTGTCGCCGGACTTCGTGTGGGGCCCGACCATGACGCAGACCTACGCCGACGTCTCCGACGGTTTCAAGGGTGCGGTCAGCGGCAGTGGCACCCTCGCCGATGCGCTGAAGGACGCGCAGACCTCCACGGTCGACGCCCTGAAGTCGGCATCGATCCCGGTCACCGAGTAGGTTCTCCGGTTCTCGAAGGCCCGCGGGTGCTCCGGCATCCGCGGGCCTTTCGGCGTTCTCGGCATCCCTTTGCGCTGTGATAGCATTGGCGATTGTCTGTGCACACTCCTGTGCGCAGTTCGCATGCTGTTCGTCCCGAGGGGTGGATGGCGTGCAGACAAGGGATCTTGGGTGGGGCCGTCCGGCCTCACGGTATAGAAGGAGTCATCATGGCAGCAGTGTGCCAGGTGACCGGAGCTGTTCCCGGTTTCGGTCACAACGTCTCGCACTCGCACCGCCGGACGAAGCGTCGCTTCGACCCGAACGTGCAGAAGAAGACCTATTTCGTTCCGTCGCTCGGTCGTAAGATCACGCTCAACGTGTCCGCCAAGGGCATCAAGGTGATCGACGTCCGCGGCATCGAGAACGTGGTCAAGGACCTCCAGGCGAAGGGTGTGAAGCTCTAATGGCCAAGAAGGCTCAGGACGTACGTCCGATCATCAAGCTGCGTTCGACGGCGGGTACGGGTTACACGTACGTGACCAAGAAGAACCGCCGCAACACCCCCGACCGCCTCGTGCTCAAGAAGTACGACCCGGTCGTCCGCAAGCACGTCGAATTCCGAGAGGAGCGTTGATCAATGGCTAAGAAGAGCAAGATCGCTCGCAACGAGCAGCGCAAGGTCATCGTCGAGCGTTACGCCGAGCGTCGCGCCGAGCTGAAGAAGACCCTGGTCGACCCGAACGCCACCGACGAGGCCCGCGAGGCCGCACGCGTCGGCCTGCAGAAGCTGCCGCGCAACGCGTCGCCGGCTCGCGTGCGTTCGCGCGACGTCATCGACGGCCGCCCCCGCGGTGTCCTCACGAAGTTCGGCATCTCGCGTGTCCGCTTCCGTGACATGGCGCACCGCGGCGAGCTGCCCGGCGTGACCAAGTCCAGCTGGTAAGTAGCATTTTCGGTCCCTGAGCTCGTCTCGGGGTCCGGAGGGGCGAGGATCTTCGGATCCTCGCCCCTTTTGCGTGTGTGGGGGTGGTGCTGGGCGACGCGATGGGCGGACTTCTCCGCGTGGGGCGGATGCTTGGAGTCGAAACCTCCGCCCTACGGTGAGTTCTCCGCCCGACGTGTTGCTCTCCACATCTCGCGCGAGCGGCTGCATGTCCACAGAACCCGGCCTTGGCGACCCTCGTGACGGTGCGCGGCGGGCATCCTCGACGGATGCATGCGGTGAGAGAGGTCGTTGCGCGAGGGGCATCGCCCGAATCTCGACGCTGCGTCTGGCTGGCGTCACGGAGCATTCGTTGCGGAAGGCGATCCGTAGCGCGTCGCTGATCTCGGTGTGCCGCGGCTGGGTGGCGCGCCCGGATTGCGATCCGATGCTCATCGCGGCGGCGAGGCGCGGTGTGGTGCTGAGCTGCATCACACTCGCGTCGCGTCGGGGGCTCTGGGTCTCGAGCGCAGACGGCGTGCACGTCGCCGCTCCTCCGGCATCAGGCCACGCGGGCGCAGTCCAGGGTGTCGTGCACTGGAGCAAGCCGCTCTTCCTCCGAGATCCGGAGGTGCTCGAGGATTCGATCGAGAATGCGCTTGTCCTCATCGCGCGCTGTCAGCCGTATGAAGACGCGCTCGCGACCTGGGAGTCCGCGCTGCGGAAGCGGGTAGTCGATCCGGACGCGCTCGCCCGGGTGAGTCTGCCTCCGGCGGCGCGTCAGCTGCTCGCGGATGCGGCGCCGTTCGCGGATGCCGGAACCGAGACGATCTTCCGCACTCGGCTCGCGTGGTTGCGGCTTCCCATCACGCCTCAGGTGTGGTTGTTCGGTCATCGCGTGGACTTCGTGATCGGCGAGCGTCTCGTGATTCAGATCGATGGCGGTCACCACGTCGGGGGTCAACGATCGCGAGATATCGCCCACGACACCGAACTGATGCTGCGCGGTTATCACGTCATCCGGATCGGGTACGACCAGCTCATGAACCAGTGGGCATCGGTTCAGGCCCAGATCCTCGTCGCCGTGGCCCAGCGGCTCCACCTTGCGTCATGAGCCGGGCGGAGAACTCCGCGTTGGGCGGAGAATTAGGGGCTTTTTCTCCGCCCAACCGAGAGTTCTCCGCCCAACGGGGTGCGGAGCCCCACCCCTCACGCCACGGATGCCTCGGCGTGCTGCACCGCCCAGGCGAGGGCGTGGTCGGCGATCTGCTCCCAGCCGTCCTGGCTGACGAGGCGGTGGGTGCGTCCGGGGTACTCGATGTAGTCGACGATCGCGGGGCTGCCCGAAGCGCGGTACTTCTTCTCGATCGCCCGCACGATGGCCGGCGGCAAGACGTGGTCGATCTCGCCGGCGATGAGCAGCAGCGGAGCACGGTCGGCGCGGGCGTAGTCGACGTGCGTGACGCCGCCCTTCTCGTTGAGCACCGAGGTCACGCCCTCGAAGAACACCCGGTTGTACGAGTTGACGGCGTACTCCTCCCACAGGGCGTCGGATGCCGCGCGCGACAGGTCGTTGCCGAAGGTGAAGTGGAAGTGGCGCTTCGAGAGGGGCTTGGCGCCGTTGCGTCCGAAGGGGTTGGAGAGGATCGGGGTACCGGTCCAGAGGGTCGAGAGGGGGAGGGCGGTGACGCCGGCGGTCTGTCCGGGAGCGACGCCCACGTAGGCGGCGCCGAGGCCGCGGTCGGCGAGCATCTGCGTGAGCACGCCGCCGAAGGAGTGGCCCATGATGATCGGCTTGACGGGGAGTGCGCGGATGATGCGCTCATAGTTGTCGGCGATCTGCTTCAGGCCGATGCCCTTGAGGGCCGAGGGGTCGCGGCGGATGTCGTCGACGGTGCGGTCGTCGATGCCGGGCCATCCGGGAACGATGACCTCGTGGCCCTGTGCGCGGAAGCGCTCGGCCCACGTGTCCCAGCTCTTCGGGGTCATCCAGAGTCCGTGGATGAGGACGATGGGGGTCTTGTCGGTGCTGTTCATGATCTTTCTCCTGTGTTCGGTCCTGCGGGGTGGAAGTGCGTTACGCTGATAGTAGACCGAACGTTCTATCTACCGCAAGGTATTCCCGAGAATCGAGAAATCGCCGAACGGATGCCACGATGAGGGGAGGACCCACCATGAGCACCGACACCACGAAGCGCCCGAGCCCCGCCCGCGCACGCCTGATCGAGGCCGCCACGCGCCTCTTCTACGAGGAGGGCATCCACGCGGTCGGCGTCGACCGCGTGATCGCTGAGGCCGAGGTCACGCGCGCCACGCTGTACAAGCAGTTCGGCGGCAAGGAGAACCTCGTGCTCGCCTACCTCGAGAACGAGGATCGGATGCTGCGCGACATGTTCGCCGAGGCGGGATCCGCCGTCACCGACCCCACGCGGCTGATCGACGCCGTCATCGACGGCATCGTCGCCGACATCCGCCTGCGGCACACCCGCGGCTGCCCGTTCATCAACGCCGCAGCCGAGTACCCCGACGGCGAGGGACCCGTACGCGCGATGATCGACGAGCACCGCGAGTGGTTCCGGAGCACGCTCGAACAGGTCGCCGGAGCGGCCGGTCTCGAGCGGCCGGCCGAGGTCGCGGCCTCGCTCGTGCTGCTCCGCGACGCCGCTCTGGTCGGCGGATACCTCGACGGAGACGACCGCGTATCGCCCGCTTTCGAGCGCACGGCGCAGGCCGTGATCGCGGCGCACCGGCCCTGAAAAGGGTCGGGACACGCCCGAAAACCTGTGACTGGAGTGACAAAAGTCGTGCAACACGCCCAATAAATGACCAAAACCCGCGAAATGACGCGGAAACGGGGGTGGTCATTGATACATTCAAGGCGGTCACTCGACCAGGGGCATCCGCCCCGATCCACACAACGATGCGACGAGATCCTCGTCGCTGGAGGATGACATGGCTGACAAGTCCATCACCAAGACCGAGCTCGTCGCGAGCATCGCCAGCGCCACCGGCCAGAGCCAGGCCACCGTCTCGGGTGTCCTCGACGCGCTGTTCTCCACGGTCTCCGACGCCGTTGCCAAGGGCAGCAAGGTCTCGATCCCGGGCTGGATCTCGTTCGAGCAGGTCGACACCGCCGCTCGCACCGGCCGCAACCCGCAGACCGGCGCCGAGATCAAGATCCCGGCCGGCAAGCGCGTCAAGGTGACCGCTGGTTCCAAGCTGAAGGCAGCCGTCAAGTAAGACGCTTCCTGTCGAAGGCCGCCGCCCCTCGGGGTGGCGGCCTTCTGCGTCCCAGGCAGAGAGCCTGCAGCATCCAGCGCCACGTCAGCCGGCACGGATGCCGCGGCTTAGGCTGGAGGGGTGAACACCCGCGCCGCGACGACCCGATCGAGCGCGTCGGCCTACCGCCTCGCCGGCATCGGAATCCTCGCCGTCGCCGCGATCGTCGGCGTCGTCGCCGCGCTGATCGTCGGCGGGGGAGCGGCACCCCTGCTGCTGCAGGATCCTGGCCCCTTCGTCATGTGGGCCACCCCGATCGTCAAGCTCACGATGAACGTCGCGGCCGCCGCGATGCTCGGCTCGCTCGTGCTCGCCCTGTTCTCCCTCAAGAGCGGTGAGAAGCCGTTCGACACGGCCCTCAACATCGCCTCGATCGGTGCGGCGGTCTTCACGATCTCGGCGGGGTTCACCGCGTTCCTCACGTTCATGGCCGCGTTCAACCCGCAGCTCAGCATCGAGCGCGAGTTCGGTGCGCAGCTCGGCCGCTACCTGCTCGAGACGGCCCTGGGTCAGTCGTGGTTGATCACGACCATCTTCGGCTCCGTGATCACGGTGCTCGCCTTCGCCTGGCGCACCTGGACGCCGACGCTCATCACGGCGCTCCTGGCCGCGGCATCCTTCCTCCCCCTCGCCACGCAGGGGCACTCGGGCGATCTCGCCGGCCACACGGTCGCGGTCAACTCGATCCTGCTGCACACGATCGGCGCCGCGGTGTGGCTCGGCGGTCTGCTGCTGATCGTGCTGCTGCGCGGACGCGACGGCGTCGACGGTGCGCAGCTCGTGCGACGCTACTCGTCGCTCGCGATCGCCGCGTTCTTCGTCGTCGCGATCTCGGGCGTCGCCCGCTCGGTCGTCGCCCTCGGCGACTGGAGTCAGCTCGCGACGCCCTACGGAGCGATCCTGCTCGCCAAGGTCGTGCTCCTGGGCGGTATGGGCCTGCTCGGCGCCTGGTACCGCGCGCGTCTGATCCCGAAGCTCGACGGCCCCCGGGCATCCGCCTGGTTCTGGATGCTGGTGCTCTGCGAGGTCGCCCTCATGGGGTTCGCCTCGGGTGCTGCCGCGGCCCTCGCCCGCACACCCCCGCCGACCGGTGAGGAGGCCGCGTTCGCGCAGACCCCCGCCGAGGTGCTGACCCGCTCGAACGTGCCGCCGGAGTTCACCCTCGACCGCTGGTTCACCTCGTGGGACCTCGACATCCTGTGGCTGGTCGCCGCCGGGTTCGGGCTCTTCCTCTACATCGCCGGCGTCATCCGTCTGCAGCGCCGCGGCGATCGCTGGCCGATCCACCGCACCGTCTTCTGGGTGCTCGGGATGCTGCTGCTCGTCTGGGTCACCTGCGGCCCGATCAACGCGTACCAGGAGTACCTGTTCAGCGTGCACATGCTCGGGCACATGATGCTGTCGATGGCGATCCCGCTGCTGCTGGTGTCGGGTGCTCCGGTGACGCTCGCGCTGCGCGCGATCCACAAGCGCGACGACGGCACGCGCGGCGGCCGCGAATGGATCCTCTGGGCGGTGCACTCGCCGTTCTCGAAGGTGGTCACGCATCCGTTCGTCGCGGCGGGCATCTTCATCCTGTCGCTGTGGGCGTTCTACTTCACCGACCTCGTGCGCTGGTCGATGTTCGAGCACCTCGGGCACGAGTGGATGGTCATCCACTTCCTCATCTCGGGCTACCTCTTCGTGTTGACGCTCATCGGCGAGGACCCCATTCCGTACCGCCTGCCGTATCCGGGCCGGCTCATCACCCTGATCGCCATCATGGCCATGCACGCGTTCTTCGGCGTCGCGATCATGATGCAGGAGGGCCTCATGGTCGCCGACTGGTTCGGCTCGATGGGCCGCACCTGGGGACCCGACCCGATGGACGATCAGTACATCGGCGGCGGCGTGGCCTGGTCGATCGGCGAGATCCCCACGCTCATCCTCGCCATCACCGTCGCGATCCAGTGGAGCCGCAGCGACACCAAGCTGCAGAAGCGCCGCGACCGCCACGCCGACCGCACCGGAGACGCGGAGCTCGAGGAGTACAACGCCAAGCTCGCCCGCATCGCCGAGCGCGACCGCCAGAACGCCGACGCCGGCCGCAGCTGAGCCGGAGACACCCGACGACTAGCCGGCTGGGGCGTCCTCGGGCGAGCCGACGCGGATCGACGCCGTGCCGTCGGCGAGGATCACGATCGTCCCGTTGACCTGGAACGGCACGTCCTCTGACACCGTCTGGATCGACCCGTCGAACAGGGAACGGATATCCACCTCGACGTGGGCCACGGCATCCGTCGGCGGAATCTGCCACTGCGAACCGTCGGGCTCGACGGTCACCGTCGGCTGCGTGACGATCGACCACGCGGGCAGCGTGGCGATGCGGTTCTTGACCTCCATGCCGAAGGGGCAGGCGGTCGGCTGCAGCACCTCCTGCGAGGTGCAGCTCGTCAGATACTCCTCGACGCGCTCCTGCACGACCGAGAGGAACTCCTCGGTGGGCGTCGTCTGCACGTCGAGCGGGGTGGTGGCCAGGGGCGTGTCGGCGAGCACGCCGATGCCCGACGACTCCGAGATGGCGGTGTCGACCGTCACCGCGTACAGGCCCGGGGTGAAGACGAGCAGCGGCAACGGGTCGAGGGGAGCGGCATCCATCCCTGCGGCCGAGACCTGCCGTCGGTCGACCGCGAAGCCGTTGACCGAGAACTGGTCGGCGCCGCGGAGCGTGAGATCGACGACCGCGAGCGGGCTGTCGTCGAAGCGCCAGCGCGGGGCGACACCCTCCCAGCCGTCCTGGGTGACCGTGAACGTCGTCGTGCCGGGGTGACCGGAGGCCGAGTAGCCGACGGTCACCGCGAAGCCGTCGTCGACGGCCTTCTCGGACTCGATGCGCACGTCGGTGAGCGGGGCGAGCGCCGCATGGCGCAGCAGGGCCTCGGATGCCGTGGGCGAGAGTCCCGCGTCATCCAGGGTCTCGCGGTCGACGGCGACGCCCGGAACGCGCAGTGCGTCGGCGGCGCGGCCGGAGGACAGCAGGTCGAGGTAGCGGGTGACGAACGCGGACGGACTGTAGTAGTCCTTGTAGAGCACGGCTCCGCCGGCGCCGAGGGCCGCGATCAGGACGATGCCGACGAGGGCGAGGATCGTGAGATCGACCCCCACGCGCGCGCGCTTGCGCGCCGAAGACTCCACCCCGTCCATGGGGTCAGTCTAGGGAAGCGTCCTGGGACGAAGCCGAGCGCCGACACCCCGCGTCGCACGGCGAGCCGTAGCATGGTGGGGCGCCCGCATCCGTCCGTCTTCCTCTGCGAGAACCGTGTCCCTTCCTGCCCTGTCCGAAGAACAGCACGAGCTCTTCCGACTCATCGAGGACACGAACGAGCACGTTTTCATCACCGGGCGCGCGGGCACCGGCAAGTCGACGCTGCTGCAGTACTTCGCCTGGAACACCAAGAAGCAGATCGCGATCTGCGCGCCGACCGGCGTCGCGGCCCTGAACGTCGAGGGGCAGACGATCCACTCGCTGTTCCGGCTGCCGATCGGCCTCATCGCCGACGGCGACATCGATCAGAACGACGCGACCCGGCGCATCCTCAATGCGATCGAGACGCTCGTCATCGACGAGATCTCGATGGTCAACGCCGACCTCATGGATGCCATCGATCGTTCGCTGCGTCAGGCGCGCGGGCGTCGGGGCGAGCCGTTCGGCGGGGTGCAGGTCGTGATGTTCGGCGACCCGTACCAGCTGGCGCCCGTGCCGCCCCGCGGCGACGAGGCCCGCTACGTCAAGGACCACTACCGCTCGTTCTGGTTCTTCGATGCGCACGTGTGGGCCGGCACCGGCGGCGGCGAAGGCTCCTCCGACCAGGACGGGCTGTTCGCCGTCGACACCCGTGCCGAGCTGCACGTGCGAGAACTCGTGCAGATCCACCGGCAGTCCGATGACGGCTTCAAGGCGATGCTGAACGCCGTGCGCTACGGGCGGGTCACCGCCGAGATCGCGGGCGTGCTCAACACGCAGGGCGCGCGTACCCCTCCCGACCCCGAGCCGGGGGAGGTGCCGATGATCACCCTCGCCACCCGCAACGACATCGTGAACGGCATCAACAGCCGCCACCTCGCCGCTCTCCCGGGCAAGGAGCAGACCGCGCGGGCGGAGGTCAGCGGTGACTTCGGCCGCGGCGAGGCGTCGCTGCCGGCGGAGTCGGAGCTCAAGCTCAAGGTCGGCGCGCAGGTCATGTTCCTGCGCAACGACACCGCCATGTCGGGGGAGCCGCCGCGGTGGGTCAACGGCACGATCGGCACGGTGCTGCGCATTCTCGGCGGTGCGGTGCGCGTCGACATCGACGGCGAGGAGGTCGACGTCGAGCCGGCGGTCTGGGAGCGTTTCCGGTACGCCTACGACCAGAACACCAAGAAGCTCAGCCGTGACGTGGTGGCCGAGTTCACGCAGTTCCCGCTGCGGCTGGCGTGGGCGGTCACGATCCACAAATCGCAGGGCAAGACCTACGACCGCGCCGTGATCGACCTCGGATCCGGGGCGTTCGCGCCCGGGCAGACGTACGTCGCGCTGAGCCGCCTCACCTCGCTCGACGGCCTGTACCTGTCGCGCGCGCTGCGCCCGAGCGACATCCGCGTCGACGAGGACGTGCGGCGGTTCATGCGGGAAGCCTGGATCGCGCGTTCGACGCCCGAGCTCCCGAAGGCCTGACCCTTCGTCTCGCTGCCCTCGCTCGGCGACCGGTTCCGAAAGAGACCCGGTTCCTGAGCGAGGAGCGCAGCGACGAGACGAAGGGCCCGCTACGTGCGGGACTACGCCGCGGCGCGGGCCCGGTCGAGGTCTTCGAAGAGCTCGGTGTTGAAGCGGTAGGCGAGCAGCACCTCGTCGATGACGCGCTCGCGCTCGGCCTCGTCCCACGGGGCGGCGTCGAGCTGCTCGCGGTAGACGTCCTTGAAGGCCGCCGGGTCGGCGATGTCATCGAAGAGGTAGAACCCGATGCCGTTGGTCTCGAAGCCGAAGCGGCGGGCCATCACGCGGCCGATGAAGATGCCGCCCGAGAGGTCGCCGAGATAGCGGGTGTAGTGGTGGGCGACGAATCCGCCCGCCCAGGTCGCGCCGACCTGGTTGATGCGCTCGACGTAGCGCTGCGTGGTGGGCAGCGGCACGATCTGCGAACGCCAGTCGGCGCCGAGCAGGAACTCGAGGTCGGCCTCGAGCGCGGGCAGGCGCGTGAGCTTGTCGCTGATGAAGACGGTGGCCACGGGGTCCTGGCGCATGCGGTCGCCGGCACCTTCGAGCGCCTCGTAGATGAAGTAGTGCTGGGCGACGAGCGAGATGTAGTCCTCGCGGGAGCCTTCGCCCTTCAGGAGGTCGGACATGAAGCCGGCGGTCTCGCTGCGGGAGTGCGATCCGGACGAGCGCTCGCGCAGGGCGGCGGAGAAGGAGAGGATCTCGGGCATGCCTTCAGTGTAAGGGCAGCCTTACCTTTGGCGAAACCCTGTGACGACCCCGGATCAGGCGTGCGGACGGGGCTCGATGCCCAGCCGTTCGCAGGCCGCGTCGTAGAGCGCGACGATCTCCCGACGAACCTCGGGGCGCTCGGTGATCGATCCGCCCGGCCACGCCACGACGAGCTCCGTGGTCTCGCCGGCACGGGTGACCTGCCAGGTGCCGCCGTCGCCGTCGAACGCGGTCATGACGGCATCCGTCACCTCGGCATCCGATGCCGTCGAGAACGCACGGGCGATGAGCAGGTTGTCGTCGGTGTGGTCGTCGTTCATGTGGTGCAGGACGGCGGCGGTCACGGCGTCATCGAAGATGTGGGGCACCAGATCACCATAGAACGTCGGCGGATGCCGAGGGCTCGATGTCGTCTTTCAGGCTCGGCGCTCTAGAATCGGGGGACACATCTCCGGGGGTTTCCTACATGCAGCTTCTCTCGTCGCGCCGCTGGCGCGCCGCCGCGGCCAGTGCGGTCGTGCTCGGACTCGTCCTCACCGGATGCACCTCCGAAGACAGCTTCACCTACGAGCCTCCGGCGCAGGTCGACGGCGCTCTGCCCGACGACATGACCGCGCAGATGCAGGAAGCCGTCGACAACGCGATCCGCGCGTCGGGCTCGTCGGCCGCGATCGTCGGGGTCTGGGCCCCGTGGAGCGGCCAGTGGGTGACGGGCGTCGGCTCGCAGGAGCCCGGTGGTGAGACTCCGGTCGATGTCGACATGTCGTTCCGCATCGCCGATGTCACGCGCCTCATGACGTGCGATGTGCTCTACGCGCTCGCCGACGAGGGCACCGTCGACCTCGACGGCGCCGTTCCCGACTACGTGTCGGGCGTGCCCGACCTCGAGGACGTCACCCTCCTCGACCTCTGCAACGGCACCTCGGGCCTCGGATCGTCGGAGGAGAAGATCAAGGCGGAGTGGCTGAAGACCCCCGACCGCGTGTGGGCTCCGCTCGAGCTGGCCGGCTTCGGCCTCGCCGCTCCGCGCACTCCCGTGGCGACGACGTACCGCGACTCCGACGCCGGGTACCTGCTGCTCGGCCTCGCGCTCGAGCGCGCCTCCGGGATGTCGGCGTCGCAGTTGATCGCCGAGTACGTGACCGAGCCGCTCGGCCTCGCGAACACGTCGCTCCCGCCCTCGACCTCCGCGACGCCGTCGACCGGCGACGTGCTCCAGGGCCACTACCTGAACCCGGTCGAGGGCGGCTTCGCGTGCAGCGCCCCCGTCGACATCACGAAGATGTCGTCGAGCTCGGGGTTCACCGATTCGGGTGCCGTCTCGACGATCGCCGACCTCGGTCGCTATGCGCAGGCCGAAGCCCGTCAGGTGCTGCGCACGAAGGAGGAGCCCGACCGCTTCGCCGCGCCGCTGCCCGCGTTCGACGGTGCCGAGTCCTGGTACCAGGCCACGGGCGGCGCGTTCCTGGTCGGTTCGATGGTCGGTCAGCACGGGTGGACGCCCGGTTACGCGACCGCCGCGTACTCCGACCCGGCGAGCGGCTTCACCGTCGCCGTGGTGCTGAACAACTCGACCGCGGGGGCGGGTATCGCGCAGTCCCTGGCCTGGGAGCTCGCGGCCATCGGCTCGAAGGCTCCGGCCGCCGACGGCCAGACCGCTCCCGATTTCGGTCTGCCGTTCACCGCCGAGCAGTATCGCGAGGCGGTCAACGCCGCAGCGCTGCCGTGCGTCGAGCCGCCCGTCGAGTGATCTGAGCCCGAGAGCCGGGGCTACTCGCCGTCGGCTTCCGGCATCCCCGGTCCGGCGCCGGGTCGAACCTCGGCGTCGTCGCGGATGTCGATGCGCGTCGTGCCGTCGTGCTCGCTCACGTCGATGCGGGGAGCGGCATCCGCTTCGGTCGACTCGGGGGCCGACGTGAGCTGGTCGTGACGGTTCGCTTCGAAGTCCTCGCCGTCGTTCGCGCCGTCATTCGCGGTGTCATTCTGCGTGCTCATGGGTGTTCTCCTCGGTGGGGTGGTGGGTGGTCGTGTCTGCGCGTCGTCGCGCGAGGCGGGTGAGCAGGAAGAGCACGGCTCCGACGGCCAGCAGGACGGCGCCGAACAGCCAGACCTCGGGGCTCTGCTGCGTGAAGAGCAGGATGCACGACAGGATGCCGAGCACGGGGACGAACGTCCACACCCGGAAGTGCGGATGGGCGACCTTGTCGCGACGCAGCACCAGCACCGAGACGTTGGCGCTGAGGAACACGACCAGCAGGAGGAGCACGACCGTCGCGGCGAGCGTCTCGAGGTCGCCGACGAGGGTGAGGCCCATCGCGACCAGCGTGGTGACGAGGATCGCGACCCATGGCGTTTTGCGCTTCGGCAGCACACGCGAGAGCACGTCCGGCAGCAGCTTCTGCTCGGACATGCCGTAGGTCAGGCGGCTGACCATGATCATCGTGAGCAGTGCGCCGTTGGCGACGGCGATGAGGGCGATGAGGCTGAACAGCCAGGAGGGAATGCTGGCCCCGGCGGCCTCGACGACCGCGAGCAGGGGGCCGGAGGACTCCTGCAGCTCGGAGGCCGGCAGGGCGATCGAGCTCGCGAGACCGACCAGCACGTAGACGACGCCGGCGGTGAGGAGCGAGGCGAACAGTGCGCGCGGGTACGTGCGGCTCGGGTTCTTGACCTCTTCGATCATGTTCGCGGAGGTCTCGAAGCCGACGAAGGAGTAGTACGCGATCACGGCGCCGGCGAGCACGGCGAGTGCCGCGGGGGTGCCCTCGGGCGTCTCGACGACGCGGGAGGCATCGCCCCCGCCGCCGAAGAAGAACACCGAGACGACGGCGATCACGATGACCAGACCGCTGAGCTCGATGGCGGTCATGACCAGGTTCGCTCCGAGGGATTCTCGGATGCCGCGGGCGTTGAGAAGCGCGACGACGGCGAGGAAGGCGATCGCCACGGGTGTCGTCGGCAGGTCGATGAAGGTGCCGAGGTAGTCGCCGGCGAAGGCGATCGAGAGGCCTGCGGCGCTCACGACACCGGCAGCGAGCATGCTGAAGCCGACGAGGAACGAGACGACCGGACTGCGGAACGCCCGCTCGGCGAAGACCGCGGCGCCACCGGCGCGCGGGTACTTCGTGACGAGTTCGGCGTACGACCCCGCGGTGAGCAGCGCGAGCAGGAGTGCGACGAGCAGCGGTGCCCACAGCACCCCGCCGACCTTCTCGGACAGCACGCCCATGAGCGCGTAGATGCCGGCACCGAGGACATCGCCCAGGATGAAGGCGAACAGGAGCGGACCGGTGATCGCCCGCCGCAGTCGCGTCGGGGCTTCGGCCGCCGGGGCCTTTTCGGTTGTCATCCTCGGAACACTAGGGGCGCGGCATCCGTTCGGCGACGGGCTTGACAGGGTGATATTCGTTCAGCGATTTCTCAGGAATGCCGCGCGTCGCGCGACACGCCCGGGGGAGGTGCCGATAGTTTTCAGCCGGCGGTCCGGGGGGATCGCGCACCACCAGACTCGAGAAACGGGATCTCCATGACCGGTACGGCACGCAAGGCGGTCGCAGAAGCGCTCGCCACCTTCCTCTTCGTTCTCAGCATCATCGGCGCGGTGAACAGCGGCAGCGCGCTGACCCCGCTCGCGATCGGCTTCGCGCTCGCCGTGCTGATCTTCGCGACCGGGCACATCTCCGGTGCCCACCTCAACCCGGCCGTCACGGTCGGTGTCTTCGTGCGCGGCGGCCTCAGCGTCGCCGACCTGATCGCCTACATCGTGGCCCAGGCCATCGGTGGCGTGCTGGCAGCGCTCGTCAGCGCCGTCTGGTGGGCGCCCGAGAAGGAGGCCATGGTCGTGCAGGTCGGTCCGGCGTTCCTCGTCGAAGCGATCTTCACGTTCTTCCTCGTGTACGTCGTGCTCAACGTGGCCACGGCCAAGGGCACCGCGGGCAACTCGTTCTACGGCCTCGCGATCGGTGGCGTGGTGTTCGTCGGTGCGACGACGGTCGGCTCGATCTCGGGCGGCGGCTTCAACCCGGCGGTCGCGCTCGGCCTCTCGGTCAGCGGTCACTTCGCCTGGAGCTCGCTGTGGCTCTACGTCGTCGCCCCGATCGTCGGCGGCGCCCTCGCGGCCCTCGCGTTCCGTCTGCTCAACAGTGACGACGTGAAGAAGATCGCCGCGGCCGAGTAACTCGGGGCGGGCCCTTCGACAGGCTCAGGGACCCGTTCACTCTGAGGCGCTGAGCCTGTCGAAGCGTCCCTGCTTGTCAAACGGCATCCGCCTCACGGGGGATGCGGCGGGCGGATGCCGCGGCATACCGTGAGGGCATGCTGATCGTCGAGGAACTCCACCTGCTGCTGCTCCGGCCGGATGGCCGGGTCGAGTCGAGCGTGAGCACCAACCGCCTGTTCGGTGAGATCGCGGCCGTGATCGTCGACCTCGTGCTGCATCATCGCGTGACCGTGGGCGAGGGCAAGAACCCCGCGATCACGATCGTCTCCGCCGAGCCGACCGGGCATCCGGTTCTGGATGCCGCGCTCGCCCGTCTCGCGCCGGTGAACGGCAAGAGGCTGCAGTCGCTCGTAATGCGGTCGAAGCTCGATCCTCTCGATGAGGTCGTCGAATCCCTGGTCACGCAGGGGATTCTGGCGCGCGGCGAGCGGGGCTTCTTCGGGTGGGGCGCCGAGCGCACTCCCGAGTCCGATCCCGGTCCCGAGACGCTGCTGCGTTCGCGTCTCGCCGCGGTGATCGCGGGAACGCTCGCGCCGACCCAGGCCGATCTCGCGCTGCTCGCCATCCTGCAGGGGATGAATGCGGCGCATCCGCTGTTGCGCGACGAGGTGGGGCCGATCTCGTCGGGTCGACTCAAGAAGCGCATCGAGCAGCTCACCGAGGGCAGCCCGACGGGCGATGCCGTGTCGCGCGCGGTCACCATGGTCATCTCGGCCGCGATGATGGCCGCGATGACCCCGGTCTTCGTCGCGACGATCACCTGACCCTGCCTGCGGGTCAGCGCAGGACGGATGCCGCCTGCCGGGCCATGCCGACCGCGACGTACTCCGCCGCCTCCGGCACCTCGACCGGCAGACCGAACACCAGCGGCGCGATCTCCCGCACGGCACGGGACTGAGCGCCGCCGCCGACGAGCAGCACCCGATCGAGAGGGATGCCGAGCTCGCGGAGCGCGTCGAGACCGAAGCGCAGCCCGCCGAGCATCCCCTCGACCGCGGCGCGCGCCAGGTTCTCGCGCGTCGTCGAGGCGAGCGTCATGGCGTTCAGGCTCGCGCTCGCCTCGGGCAGGTTTGGCGAGCGCTCCCCCTCGAAGTACGGCACGAGTTCGAGCCCGCCCGCTCCGGGCGACGCCTCCAGCGCGAGGGTGCTCAATCCGTCATGGTCCACGTCGAGCAGGCGCGCGATCACGTCGAGCACGCGTGCGGCGTTGAGGGTGCAGACGAGGGGCAGGTAGCCGTCGGCGGCATCCGCGAAGCCCGCCACGATCCCGCTCGGATCGGCCACACCCCGGTCGGTCACCGCGAAGATCGTTCCCGAGGTGCCGATCGACACCACCACGTCGCCCGTCCGGGCACCGACGCCCAGGGCGACGGCGGCATTGTCGCCGGCACCGGGCGCGACGCGCCGGCCCGCGGCATCCGTCACCGATTCGCGGGCGCCGAGCACCCGCGGCAGCACGGCGTCGTGGCCGAGCGCGGCGACGAGAAGTTCGCGGTCGTACTCCCCGGTGCGGGGATTCCAGTAGCCGGTGCCCGAGGCATCCGATCGGTCGGTCACCAGCTCGCCGAGGTCGGGCCGCTCGGGTCCGAAGCCGCGCAGGCGCCAGGTGAGCCAGTCGTGAGGCAGCGCGACGGCGGCGACCCGGGCGGCGTTGTCGGGTTCGTGATCGCGCAGCCAGCGCAGTTTTGTGATCGTGAACGATGCCACCGGTACGAGGCCGGTGCGATCGGCGAGGACGGATGCCCCGAACTCGCCGATCAGATCGTCGGCCGCCTGCGCGGAACGGGTGTCGTTCCACAGCAGCGCATCGCGGATGACGCGGCCCTCGGCGTCGAGCGCGACCATGCCGTGCTGCTGACCGCCGATGGCCCACGCCTCGATGTCGTCGAGGCCCCCGGCGTCCGCGATCGCCTGCTGCAGCGCGTCCCACCACGCCTCGGGATCGACCGACGTGCCGTCGGGGTGAGGGGCGCGGCCGGAGCGCACGATGGCACCCGTCACGGAGTCGACGACGACCACCTTGCAGGACTGGGTCGAGGAGTCGACCCCGAGGACGAGTGCCATCGCCGGACTCAGCGGGCGCCGAGCAGGTGCTCGGTGGCGAGCTGCTGCAGACGCACGAAGCCGAATCCCTTGCCGCCGAGGTACGCGTTCGCGTCGAAGTCCTCGTAGGCCGCGCGGTCGGCGAGCAGGTCGTCGTAGCTCTCGCCCTCGTTCAGGGTGGGCGTCGAGAGCTCGGCGACCTTCGCGGCGGCGAGTGCCTCCTGCACCTCGGGGTCGGCACGGAAGGCCGCGGCGCGCTCCTTGAGCAGCAGGTAGGTACGCATGTTGGCGGCGGCGCTGTCCCAGACCCCGGTCTCGTCCTCGGTGCGCGACGGCTTGTAGTCGAAGTGGCGGGGGCCGTCGTAGGCCGGAACCCCGCCGGGGCCGCCGTTCTCGAGCAGATCGACGAGCGAGAACGCGTTGTGCAGGTCGCCGTGACCGAACACGAGGTCCTGGTCGTACTTGATGCCGCGCTGACCGTTGAGGTCGATGTGGAAGAGCTTGCCGTGGTACAGCGCCTGGGCGATGCCGGCGGTGAAGTTGAGGCCCGCCATCTGCTCGTGCCCGACCTCGGGGTTGACGCCCACGAGCTCGGGGCGCTCGAGGGAGTCGATGAACGCGATCGCGTGGCCGAGCGTCGGCAGCAGGATGTCGCCGCGGGGCTCGTTGGGCTTGGGCTCGATCGCGAAGCGGATGTCGTAGCCCTTGTCGGTGACGTAGTCGCCGAGCAGGTTGACGGCCTCGCGATAACGCTCGAGAGCCGCGCGCACGTCCTTCGCCGAGTCGTACTCGGCGCCCTCGCGGCCACCCCACATCACGAAGGTCTTGGCTCCGAGCTCGGCGGCGAGATCGAGGTTGCGCAGCACCTTGCGCAGCGCGAAGCGGCGCACCTGGCGGTCGTTCGAGGTGAAGCCGCCGTCCTTGAAGACGGGAGCGCTGAAGAGGTTGGTGGTCACCATCGGCACCACGACACCCGTGTCGGCGAGCGCACCCTTCAGGCGGTCGATCTGGGTCTGGCGCTCGGCATCCGTCGATCCGAAGGCGAACAGGTCGTCGTCGTGGAAGGTGAGGCCGTAGGCGCCGAGCTCCGACAGCTTCTCGACGGCGTGCACGACGTCGAGCGCCGGGCGGGTGGGGCCGCCGAACGGGTCGGTGCCGTTGTAGCCGATGGTCCAGAGTCCGAACGAGAACTTGTCGGCGCGGGTGGGGGTGGGCATGATCGCTCCTCTGCGAGTGCTGCGGTGGTCTGCGGGGCCGGGGCGGATGCCGCGGCGCAATAAGTTGTGATTCACAACATAACCGATGACGGGCCGCATCCGCACCCCTAAAGTGGGAACGTGCCCCGTGACCTGACCACCCCGCGCTCCCGCGAAGCGAACCTCGCGCGGATCCTGTCGATCGTCCATCACGACGGCGCCCAGTCGCGATCGGCCCTCACCGAGGCCACCGGGCTCAACCGCTCCACGATCGCCGCCCTCGTCTTCGAACTCGCCGCCGCGGGACTCGTCGACGAGCGCCCGCCGGAATCCTCGTCGCGCGCCGGCCGCCCCTCGCCGGTGGTCGCGCCCTCGGCATCCGTCGTCGCGATCAGCGTGCACCCCGAGGTCGACGCGGTCGAGATCGCCGCCGTCGCCCTCGACCGCCGCATCGTCGTGCGCGAGCGCATCGTCAACACGGCCACCCCGACCGTCGCCGAGGTCGCCGCGCTCGTCGCCACCCGGTTGGCGCACTGGCAGACGGATGCTCTGCTGCACAGCACCGTGATCGGCATCGGCGTCGCCGTGCCCGGGCTCGTGCGCACCGCCGACGGCGTCGTGCGCAACGCCCCGCACCTCGCCTGGACCGATGAACCTCTCGCCGCGCGGATCGAGGAGCTCACCGGCATCCGCACCGCCGTCGACAACGATGCGACCCTCGGGGCGCTCGCCGAGCACCTCTTCGGCGCCGGCCGCGACATCGACGAACTCGTCTACCTCAACGGCGGCGCCTCGGGCATCGGCGGCGGGCTCGTGATCCACGGACGGGCCGCGACCGGGGCGAACGGCTACGCGGGGGAGTTCGGTCACAACCGCCCTCGCATCGACGATGACGCCGACCGACGCACGTCAGACGGGGTGCTCGAAGAAGAGGTGAACCGGCGGCATCTGCTGGCGCTCCTCGGCCTCGACGATGCCGACGACGCCGCGCTCGCCGCAGCGCTCGACGAGGCAGCCCTCCCCGCTGCCGAGGCCGAGGTCGCTCGGCAGGCCCGGGTGCTCGGCAGCGCTCTCGCCAACGCGGTGAACGTGCTGAACCCCGCAGTCGTCGTGCTGGGCGGATTCCTCGCGCTGCTCGACGACGCCGAGCACGACACCCTCGCGGCCGAGGTCTCGCGACTCGCGATGAGCGAGAGCGCCGAGGTCGTCGAGCTGCGCACCGCGGCCCTCGGCTCGGACCGGCTGCTCGTCGGCGCGGCCGAACTCGCGTTCCGCCCGCTGTGGACCGACCCCCTCGCCGTCGTCGCGGGGTAGTCGGGCCGGAGTCATGCCCGAAGCCGCGCGTACCCAACTCAGGACAAACTGCGGATTCGGGCCCCAAACCGGGGCTTTCGGATGCGTTTCGCCCCGAGTGTCCTGAGTTAGGGACGGGATGCCGCGCCGCCTAGACTCCTCGACGTGGTGGACAACAATGGGCGGCCGGTCGGAGTGCGCGATGTCGCCGCGCTCGCCGGAGTGTCTCGGCAGACAGTCTCGCGGGTGCTGAACGAGCATCCGGATGTCGCCGACGCCACGCGCGAGCGGGTCGAGAAGGCGATGGGCGAGCTCGGCTATCGCATGAACAACGCCGCCCGCGCCCTGGGCACGCGCCGGTCGCGCACGCTCGGGATCCTCGCCTCCGACGCCTTGCAGTTTGGTCCCTCGCGCAGCATCGCGGCGATCGAGGCATCCGCCCGCGCCGCCGGGTACTGGGTGAGCGCGGCCTTCGCGGATGCCGATGACGCGGCATCGGTGTCGGCCGCGGTCGATCACCTCGTCGCCCAGGGGGTCGAGGGAATCCTCGTCGTCGCCCCGCACGCCCGCACGTTGCGGATGCTCGACACCGTCTCGGTCGGCGTTCCGATCGTGACCCTGCACTCGGCCGGCCACGATGCGCGCGGGGTCGGCGTCGACCAGGTCGCCGGTGCGCGGTTGGCGGTGGGGGCGCTGGCGGATGCCGGGCACACTCGCATCGCCCACCTCGCCGGACCCGCCGACTGGCTCGAGGCGGAGTCCCGTGCCGAGGGCTTCGCGGCCGAGCTCGCGGCCCGGGGGCTGAAGCCCGTGCTCACCGTGGTCGGTGACTGGACCGCGCGCGCCGGATTCGAGGCGGCGCAGGCGCTGCGCGACGGCGGAGCCACGGCGGTGTTCGCCGCGAACGACCAGATGGCGCTCGGGCTGATCGGCGCGCTGCACGCGGCAGGTGTCGCGGTGCCGGGGGAGATCAGCGTCGTCGGCTTCGACGATCTGCCGGAGGCGGCGTACGCCTGGCCGCGGTTGACGACGGTGCGGCAGGACTTCGACGAGCTCGCACGGCGGGCGGTCGCGGCGGTGATCGCCGGGGATGCCGCGGCATCCGCGGAGTCGATCGTGCCCGAACTCGTGGTGCGTGACTCGATCGCGGCCCCGTCGGTCTGAGGCGTTTCTCGGGGACCCGGCGCGCGTGGCGGGAGGAGATCACGCGCAATGCAGGAGCGGATGCCGCAAGCGGTCCTCCGTTGCGTGAGATCTCCTCCCGAAGGTGCGGCCGCCCGGCCGCTTGACCCCGCCACCGACCCGGCCGTAGGCTTTCCGTGACACGAACTGTGACCGGTCACAGTCAAACACACGACGAGGTGCCATGAGCGACGACGCCCCCCGATACGCCCCCGACATCCAGGCGGCGATCGACCGCACCCGCGCCGATGTCGCCCGCCTGCACGGCGAACTCGTGCGCAACGGCCTGGTCGTCTGGACCGGTGGCAACGTCTCGGGCCGTGTGCCCGGAGCCGACCTGTTCGTGATCAAGCCCTCGGGCGTGAGCTACGACGATCTCGCGCCCGAGAACATGATCCTCTGCGATCTCGACGGCACCGCGATCCCCGGCGCCCCCGGCAGCGAGCGGAGCCCGTCGAGCGACACCGCGGCGCACGCGTACGTCTACCGCCACATGCCCGAGGTCGGCGGGGTCGTGCACACGCACTCCACGTTCGCGGTCGCCTGGGCGGCGCGCGGTGAGGAGATCCCCTGCGTCATCACGGCGATGGCCGATGAGTTCGGCGGCCCGATCCCGGTCGGCCCGTTCGCGATCATCGGCGACGACTCGATCGGTCGCGGCATCGTCGAGACGCTCAGCGGTCACCGCAGCCGTGCGGTGCTGATGCAGAACCACGGGCCGTTCACGATCGGCGTCGACGCGAAGGATGCCGTGAAGGCCGCGGTCATGGTCGAAGACGTCGCCCGCACCGTGCACTACGCCCGCGAGGCCGGCCCGGTGATCCCCCTCCCGCAGGAGGCGATCGACCGCCTGTTCGACCGGTACCAGAACGTGTACGGGCAGAGTGCGGACGCCCGCCGATGACCGCTTCGAGCGCCGCGAACGCCATCGCGCGCAACCGCACCGCCCTCGGCATCGAGCTCGGATCGACCCGTATCAAGGCCTGCCTGATCGACGCCGACACCGCCGAGGTGCTGGCGACCGGATCGCACACGTGGGAGAACAGGTTCGTCGACGGCCGCTGGACCTATCCGCTCGACGAGGTGTGGTTGGGGCTGCAGGCGGCGCACGCCGCACTGGTCGACGACGCGCAGGAGCGCCACGGCATCCGCCCCTCCTCGTTCGGGGCGATCGGTATATCGGCGATGATGCACGGCTACCTCGCCTTCGACGCCGACGGCACTCTGCTCGTGCCCTTCCGCACCTGGCGCAACACGAGCACGGGCGAGGCCTCGGCCGAGCTCACCGAGGTTCTGGGCGTGAACATCCCCCAGCGATGGTCGGTCGCGCACCTGCACCAGGCAGCGCTCGACGGCGAATCCCACGTCGCCGACGTCGCGTCGATCACCACCCTCGCGGGCTACGTGCACGAGCGCCTGACCGGTCGCACCGTGCTCGGAGTGGGGGACGCCTCGGGCATGTTCCCGATCGATTCCGCCACGATCGACTACGACGAGCGCCTGCTCCAGGCCTACCGCGACCACACCGGTCGCGACCTGCGCCCGCTGCTCCCGGCCGTGCTCCCGGCGGGGGCGGATGCCGGCGCCCTCACCCCCGAGGGGGCCGCGCTCCTCGACCCGACCGGCGTGCTCCAGCCCGGTATTCCGCTCTGCCCGCCGGAGGGCGACGCGGGCACCGGCATGGTGGCGACGAACTCGGTCGCCCCGCTCACCGGCAACGTCAGCGCGGGCACGAGCATCTTCGCGATGGTGGTGCTCGAGAAGCCGCTGCCCACCGTGCACGAAGAGCTCGATCTGGTCACGACGCCCGCCGGCGCGACGGTCGCGATGGTGCACTGCAACAACGGCGCGAGCGAGCTCGGCGCCTGGGCGGCGCTGTTCCACCGGTTCACGGTCGCGAGCGGGCAGTTCGTCGACGAGGATCAGGTCTTCGCCACCCTGTTCGCCGAGGCGCTGCAGGGCGATCCGGATGCCGGTGGCCTGCTCGCCTACAACCATCTCGCCGGCGAGCCGGTGGTCGGACTCGACCAGGGCCGCCCGCTCTTCGTGCGCACCCCGGATGCCTCCTTCACCCTCGCGAACGTGATGCGCGCGCAGATCTACGGCGTCTTCGGCACACTCGCCCTGGGCATGCGGATGCTCGCCGACGACGGCGTGCGGATCGAGCGGATGTTCGCCCACGGCGGCCTGTTCCGCACGGCGGGTGTGGCCCAGCGCTTCCTCGCCGCGGCCCTCGACACCCCGGTCGACGTCGGCGATCTCGCCGCCGAGGGCGGAGCGTGGGGCATCGCGGTGCTCGCCGCGTACCTCGATCAGGCCGACCGACCGCTCGCCGCCTATCTCGACGAGGCCGTCTTCGCCGGGGCATCCGTCACCACCGCCGAACCCGACCCGACCGACGTCGCCGGGTTCGCCGCCTACCTCGACCGCTACCGCGCGGGCCTCGCCATCGAGGCCGCCGCCATCACCGCTCTGCCCACGCAGGAAACCAGCCAGGCCCCCCGCCCGGACCTCAAGAAGGACGCCTCATGACCCGCACCCCGCTGACCACGTCGCTCGACGGCTACGAGGTCTGGTTCCTCACCGGCAGCCAGCACCTCTACGGCCCGAAGACCCTCGCCCAGGTCGCCGCCCAGTCGCAGGAGATCGCCGGCATCCTCGACGCGGCCGACGACGTGCCGGTGCGCATCGTCTGGAAGCCCGTGCTCACCGACTCCGACGCGATCCGCCGCATCGCCCTCGAGGCGAACGCCGACGACCGCGTGATCGGCGTCGTCGCCTGGATGCACACGTTCAGCCCGGCGAAGATGTGGATCACCGGCCTCGACAGCCTGCGCAAGCCGCTCGCGCACCTGCACACGCAGCACAACGTGGCGCTGCCGTGGAGCGAGATCGACTTCGACTTCATGAACCTCAACCAGGCCGCGCACGGCGACCGCGAGTTCGGGTACATCCAGACGCGCCTCGGCATCCCGCGCAAGACGATCGTCGGTCACGCGAGCGACCCGCGCGTACGCGCCGAGCTCGCGACCTGGCAGCGCGCGGCGGCGGGCCTCGCGGCGGCGCGGTCGCTGAAGCTGGCCCGGTTCGGCGACAACATGCGTTTCGTCGCGGTCACCGAGGGCGACAAGACCGAGGCCGAGCTGCGCTTCGGCGTGCAGGTCAACACCTGGGGCGTGAACGACCTGGCGGATGCCGTCGCCGCCGCCTCGGATGCCGAGATCGACGCCCTCGTCGCCGAGTACGAAGAGCTCTACGCCGTGTCTCCCGAACTGCGTCGCGGGGGCGAGCGCCACCAGTCCTTGCGCGACGGGGCGGCGATCGAGATCGGACTGCGCTCGTTCCTCGAGGAGGGGGGATTCGGCGCGTTCACGACATCGTTCGAAGACCTCGGCGCGCTGACGCAGCTGCCGGGTCTCGCGGTGCAGCGCCTGATGGCCGAGGGCTACGGCTTCGGCGCCGAGGGCGACTGGAAGACCGCGCTGCTCGTGCGCGTCGCGAACGTGATGGGTGCGGGTCTGCCCGGTGGCGCGAGCCTGATGGAGGACTACACCTACGACATGTCCCCGGGCGACGAGGTGATCCTCGGGGCGCACATGCTCGAGGTCTCACCGTCGCTGTCGTCGCAGCAGCCGACGCTCGAGGTGCATCCGCTGGGGATCGGCGGCAAGGGCGACCCGGTGCGCCTCGTGTTCACGGCCGACCCGGGCCCGGCGGTCGTGGTGGCGCTGTCCGACATGCGCGACCGGTTCCGCCTCACGGCCAACGTCGTCGAGAACGTCGAGCCGACCGCGGCGCTGCCGAAACTCCCCGTGGGCCGCGCCGTGTGGAAGCCGCAGCCCGACTTCCCGACCAGCGCCGCCGCCTGGCTCACCGCCGGAGCCGCGCACCACACCGTGATGTCGACGGCCGTGGGCATCGAGGCGTTCCGCGACTTCGCCGAGATGGCGGAGGTCGAACTGCTCGTGATCGACGACACGACCCGCCTGTCCGAGTTCCAGCAGCAGGTGCGCTGGAACCAGGCCTACCACCGCCTCGCCCAGGGCCTGTGACCCGCCCGCACAAGTAACGTGGATCCAATGACCACCACCCCGCGTTCCGGCCGCCAGTTCACGATCTTCTCCGACGGCTACGAGGCGACGATCGCGAGCGTCGGCGCCTCTCTGCGCGCGTTGACGTTCCAGGGTCGCGATCTGGTCGTTCCCTTCGACGCGGATGCCGTGCGCCCCGCCTACCGCGGAGCGACCCTCGCCCCGTGGCCGAACCGCGTCGTCGACGGCACATACTCGTTCGGCGGTGTCGACCACCAGCTCGCGCTCACCGAGCCCGCGCGCGGGCACGCCCTGCACGGGCTGCTCGCCTGGGCCGAGTGGGACGCGGTGGCGACGGCATCCGATCGGGTGACGCTCGAGGCGACGATCCCCGCGCAGGACGGGTACCCGTTCCGCGTGACCGTACAGACCGAGTACGCGGTCGGCATCGACGGACTCACCCAGACGGTGACCGCGACGAACGTCGACGACGTGCCCGCGCCGTGGGGCACGGGACCGCACCCGTACCTGTGGGCGGGCGACGGCGGGGTGGATGCCTGGACGCTGAGCCTGCCGGCATCCGAGGTGCTGCTCGTGACCGAGGATCGCCTGAGCCCGGTGCGCGTCGAAGCCGTCGAGCTGGTGCCCGAGTTCGACTTCCGTGAGGAGCGGCTGATCGGTGAGACATTCATCGACCACGCGTTCACGTCTCTCGAGCGGCATCCGTCGGGCGTCGCCGCGGTGACGGTGCTCGCGACCGACGGCCACGGCGTCGCGATCACGTTCGACGAGCGCTGCCCGTGGGTGCAGGTGCACACGGCCGACACCCCGCTGCCCGAGACGAACCGGATCGGCCTCGCCGTCGAGCCGATGACGTGCCCTCCCGATGCCTTCAACTCGGGCGTCGACCTGGTGGTGCTCGAGCCCGGGCAGTCGCACGCCGCGGCCTGGCGCATCTCCGCCATCTGATCTCGTGTCCGATGTCGGCGATTGATTCCGATGCCGATCTCGTCTTGATGATGGCGACCGATCTGGGAGCCTCGGGCTGGCGCCCGGTAGCAGACGAGGGAGCAAAGTCGTGGCAGCGTTCGATCCGGAGTTCAATCGTCGGCCCGAAACCTATGTGCGGCAGCGATCCTGGCCGCGGACGGTGATCTTCCTCGTCCTCGCGATCCTGGCGGCAGCGATTCTCGTGTACGTGCTCGTGAACTTCGCCGACCTGCGCGAGGATGCCGCGCAGCAGACGGGCTCTACCAGACGCACCGTCGGTCGCCGGTTGGGAACGCTGGTGGCACCGCTCTTCCTCGCTTTGGTCGTCATCGCGCTTCTCATCGCAGCGGCCCGCTGGGGGCGGGTGTGGAAGCTCGTCCGGTCCGGCAATCCTCTTCGTAGGCGTCACTACAGTTCGGCCGCGGGAGGGCGTGCTGTCTACGACTCGCTGTTGCGCGCATTCCAGACACATGATCCCGCCTTCTTCACTCCTCTCCCCCCGCAGCCATCCCACACGAACGTGGAGATCGAGTTCTGGACGTCGAAGGAAGACCGGCTCGGCCTGGCGACGCTCGTGCTCTACGAAGGGAAGAACAACAAGGAACGCACGTTCTCCGAACCCGTCGTCTTCGAGGGCGCGGACTACGACGCGCTTGAAGCCGCGCTCAAGCGAGGCTTGACGGAAGCATCTGCTCCGCGCTGAAAAGGCGGCGGACAGGGACGATCGGTCCGTCGATCTTGACCTCACCCGGGATCATTTCGTCCCCGTGAAAACCCAATCTCACACTCTTCGTCGGTCGGCCGGTGTATCGTAGCGGCTCGGCGGCAGCACACCCGAACGTGCTCCGCGATCGCCTGCGACTCGATGAGGATTGTGATGACCGACGCGTTTCCCCCCGACGCGGCGACTGCCCGTTCCGGCGCCGGTAATGATTCCGATGACGCGCCTTCGCTCGATCCCGCTGACTTGAACGCTCTCGTGCTTCGGGCGGCGGAGGGAGATCGTGATGCCGCGGGCGAGTACTTCGCGCAGGTGCTCCCGTCGTTGACTCACACGTCCAAACGGATCGCCGGCATTACGCACGACGCCGACGATCTGCTCGGCGATGCGCTGCTGATGGTGCTGGCGAAGTGGTCGCAGGGCACGGGCCCGACCGAGAACGTGCCGGCGTACATCGCCCAGACCATGCGCAATCGCATCCGTGACGACTTCCGCTCGCCGCGGTCGAAGGTCGCCCCGCTCGACAACGTCGAGGAGCCGGTGTCGAGCGCCGATCCGCGCATCCGCGAACTCGAGATCGAGTCGGAGCTGGCGATCGTGCGCAAGGCGCTCGCCGAGTTGCCGTCTGACCAGCAGCGTGTGCTCGTCGCAACCGTGCTCGAGGGGCGCAAGCCGCGCGACCTCGAAGAGCACATGGCGCGTCCGGCATCCGCGATCTATTCGCTGTCGCGCCGGGCGAAGGGGAATCTGCGTCGCACGACCCTGCGGCTGCTGCTCGAGGAGAACGCCCGGCCTGAGTGCGTGGCGGCGGCGCAGCTGCTGCCCGATGCGGTGGGCGACACCCCCGAGGGCACGAAAGGCGGCCGGGCGACCGACCACTACCGCACCTGCCCGTATTGCCGTCGGTCGTGGAAACGATTCGCCGGGCTCGCGACGCTCGGCGCACTGCCGCTCGCGGGAGCGGTGGCACTGGCCGGCCCGTCGGGCTCGGCCGAGGCCAGCGAGCAACCGGTCGACGGGACGGATGCCTCGGCGCCGGAGATGCCGGCGGATGCTCCCGCCGATGTCCCGGCCGACGTTCCTTCCGATGCTGGTTCCGGGTCGTTCTGGCAGGAGTGGGCGCGCACGACGGCGATGCTCGCGGCCGCCGCGACGGCGCTCGTGCTCATGACGGTGGTCGTCGTGACCTTCGTCACGAAGACGTGGTTCTTCGCCGAGACCCCGCCGGGTTCGTTGACGGTGACGGCCGTGCAGGTAGACGATGCGACCAGCGAGTTCGACATGTCGCTCGCCATCGAGGACGAATCGTGGACGGTCGGGTTCCTCCGGATCGACCTGTCCGTCGACGTCGAGTCGGTGTCGGCTCCCTCCGGATGGGACTGTCTCGTCGAGGGCGGTGACGTGACGTGCACGACCAGTCTCGATTCTCCGGGTGGTGGGCGCTTCGACATCGGGCATGTCCCGGGCGCGCAGATCGAGTACGAGTTCCGTTTCGATGGCCGCACAGAGGGTGGGGCGATGCTCACCGGCGCCTCCACGGGCACGATCGACGACTGATTTCGTGTGCCACCGACAGATTCCGTCGCTGGACCCGTCAACTGAGTGTGGGGAGCCTTCTCCCCATTCGACCCTCCCCAGTGACCAACACCGGTGCCGCTGCCTTCACGACGGATGCCCCGGCCACGGTCTCGGATGATCTCTCGGGTGTGCTCGACGATGCGACCTACAACGGCGACGCCTCGAACGGTGCGACCTACACCGCCCCGATCCTGTCGTGGTCGCTCGCGATCCCCGTCGAGGACAGCGTCACGCTGACCTACTCGGTGACCGTGAACGCCCCCGCGACCGGTGACCTCGACCTCGCCAATACCGTCACCCCGGGTGATGGCGGCGAGTGCCTCGAGGAGGGCTCGTGCGTCACGAACACGCCGATCTCCGCGTACGAGGTCTCCAAGTCGGTCGACACGGAGACCACGGCCGCGGGTCAGAAGGTGACCTACACGATCGCCATCGGCAACACCGGTGCGGTCGCGTACACCGACGAGACGCCGGCATCGTTCACCGACGACCTGTCGGAGGTGCTCGACGACGCGACCTACAACGGCGACGCGACGAACGGCGCGACCTACACCGCTCCGGTGCTGAGCTGGGCGGGTGCGCTCGAGGTCGGCCAGGTCGTCTCGGTCACCTACAGCGTCACGGTCAACGATCCCCTCACGGGCGACCGTGAGCTCGTGAACGCGGTGCTCCCCGGTGACGGCGGAGCGTGCGGCGACGCGTGCTCGGTCACCACGACGGTCACGCCGCCGGCCCCGCCGCTGGCGACCACGGGTCTGAACCCGTGGATCGTGGGCGGGGGCCTCGGAGTCGCGACGCTGGCGATCCTCGCCGGACTCGCACTGCTCCTGGTGCGCCGTCGTCAGAACATCACGGAGTAATCGAGAAGTAAGGCAGAGGTGAACGGGCGGGGCCATCAGGCCTCGCCCGTTCACCGCATCCACGACATGTCACGCATACATCTCTTAACTGTCACCCGTTTTGCGGCCGTGCTCGCAATCGCACTGCCGGTGCTGGGCCTGCTCGGCTTCGATGGGGCTCCGGCGGCCGCCGCCGAGCAGTCGGCGCCGAACATCGCGGTCACGCTCACGAGCGACGCCGAGGCTCTCGCCGCTGGGGAGCGGATCACCTACACCGCCGAGATCGTGAACAGGGGCGAGGCCGTTCAGGCCCGCGTGGTGCTCACCCCGCCCACCTACGTCGCACTCGGCTCGCTCGACGGGGCCGAGGTCGACGGAAACGAGGCGACCTGGTCGCTCACCCTCGGAGCGGCCGAGACCAAGACGATCGAGATCCCCGCGCGGATCGGCGACATCCCCGAGGCCGAGCTGCGGGCGACCGCGTTGCTCAGCCTCTACGTCGGCGATGGGACGAGTCCGCTCGTGCGCACCGCCTCGGCGGATCCGATCGACGGCGTCGACGACGTGCAGACCGAGGTCGGTCCGCTGCCCGGCATCCTGCTCGCGGTGGGAATCGGCTTGGTCGTGGTGCTGATCGCGCTCGCGGTCGTGTTCATCGTGCTGCAGCGCCGTCGTCGCGCCGCAGAGGAAGCGGCCAAGCGCGACGCATGGGTCGGGTACGCGCGGCGCGAGTCGCACCCGACGGATGCCGAGGCCGAGGAGCGCTGAGCCTCGGGGCGGCGCCCTTCGTCTCGTCGCTGCGCTCCTCGCTCAGGGGCCGGGTGAGGGAGACGAAGGGCCCGCCCCCCAGTGCTCAGAGGGCGGCGACCCACACGGCGTCGCCGGCATCCTTCTCGTCGGTGCGCACCAGCGCCGAGACCGATGCCTCCACCTCGACTCCCTGCGCCGCGGCGAGCTCCTGGATCTTCGTGAGCGCCTTCTTCCACGTGTGCGTCGCGATCAGCGAGCCGAGGGTCTCGGTGGCCCGGGCCGCGTAGAAGATGCCTCGGTCGTGCTCGTCGACGGCCCACGCGGCGGTGACCGCGCGCGGTGAACCGTGGGCGATGTGCCACGTGTCGCCGTTGATACGGGTGACGGCCTTGATTCCCGCGAGGGCGGCGTCGACCGTGGCCCTCCCTCGTGGTGCATCGGCGAAGACGAGTCGTGCACCCATCGCGACCGCGTCGCCGTGCAGGCGGGTAGCGGACGACGCGCGCACGCGCTTCTCGAGGCTGACGCCCGCCGTCGTCCCGGCCTCAGCGGCCCGAGCGCGGACCCGTCGGCCGATCACCGCCCACACGATCGGCACGACGATGACGAAGGCGAGCAGGGCGTACAACCCGATGGCTTCCACCGTGGGCTCCTCTGGTTCCGGGAAAGGGTGTCAGGAGAGAAGACGAGTCACCGCGCTGATTCTCACGGTGCTTCAGTGACGCCACCGGAACGAGATCAGCGGATGCCGAAGATGCGCCGCATCGCCGTCTCGGCGCCGTCGCCGTCGCGGCGTGCGATCGCGGTGGCGAGTTCGCGGCTGGCCCTGCGCGCGGAGTCGACCTCGCGCGACGAGTACGAGAGCCGGCGCAGTGCCCGCAACAGCGAGAACTGGCGCTCGGTGAGCTCGGCGTGGAGGATCGGGCTGCCGGCGCGAGCCGACAGGAAGAGCAGGAGGTCGAGCGCGGCCGTCGCCGCCTCGGCGGGCGAGCCGATGGCCTCGAGCAGCCCATCGATGCGGGAGACGGCGGTCTCGGCATCCGTCGTCGACAGCGACGCGACCGCCTGGCGGGCGGCGATGCCCCCGCAGTAGCCCGCCCAGCGCCGGCAGTCCTCGGCGATCTGGCGGGTCAGCGGCGTCACGCGCGTAGCTCGAGACGGGAGCACATCGATCATGCCGATCTGCTGCAGGCGCAAGATCGCTTCGCGCACCGGCGTTCGGGAGATGCCCATCTGCTCGGCCAGTTCGCGGTCGCGCAGCAGCTCGCCGTCTTCGAGCACGCCTGACGCGATGGCCGTTCCGATCTCGAGGAACGCCTCGTCGCCGAGATAGCGACGCTCACGCCGCGGCTCGCCACCCAGGTACGCCTCTGCGCGGGGTACCCCCAGCGTTCCCGGGAGGGGGTCGGTGAGAGCCAAGTCCTTCGGCATCCGCGCCCTCTTCGATGCCTTGCGGGGCCGTACGCGGACTTCGTCCAGGATGACGCTCATCTCTCACCAATCGACTCACTGTGGAGGGTGAAGGGAGCGGCGCACCACACTCCGCCCCCTTCACGCGACACTCCCCTGGAGCCGCCGCGTAGATGAGGGAACCGACTACCCCTCAAAAGATTGACGAGCGAGCGTCAGGAATCTGACGCTCGCTCGTCGAATCGGCGACTGAGTGCAGGAAATCAGCTCTTGATCGGCAGCACCTTGAACTTGCCGGTCGTGCCCGGAGCGGGCGGAATGACGACGGCGAACTCGCTCTTGCCCTGCGTCGGGGCGATGACGACCTCGGCGGGGATGCCCGGTGCGATCACCGCGGCGGGGATGCCGGTGAGCACGCCCGCCTTCGTCGCGCTGGTGGTGAACGCCTTGAGCGCCTTCTTATCGAGGCTCGTGACGTAGGTCTGGAACTGCAGGGCGATCGCGTCGAAGCTCTCGTCGGGGATGCTCGGGTGCGAGATCAGCACGGTGTCGACCGTCTGGTTGCCGTTCTTGACCTGCAGCCCGGTGTAGCGCTGCTTGCCGACCCAGCCGCGCGACTGGAAGTCGGTGAAGAGGTTCGCGCCCGCGTTCTTGCGCGTCGCGAAGTGCACGATCAGCAGGATGATGCCGAGCGGCACGAGGATGAGCGGGGCGAAGGAGTAGACGTACGACCACACCTCGCTGCGTCCGCTCGAGTACTCGAAGAGGTCGGGGCGGAAGAGCAGCTGCGGGATGTACTCCCACGCCCAGTCCACGGCCTGACCGGTCGAGAAGAGGTTGAACGCGAACGCCGCGGCGCCGAGCCCGAGGCTCGTCCAGCCGAGGCTCGAGACGGTGCGTTTGCCGTCGACCGCCTTCGCGAAACCTTCGGGCGTGGACAGTTGGTGTTGGACGGTAGCCAGGGTCATGCGCCCGAGCATAGCGAAACCTGTGCGGCCGCTATGGCAGGGGACATGGGGAGTAATCCCCACCGGGGTGGCCGGCATCCGCATGCAAGAGATGCCGGCCACCTGCGGTGGACGACACCCCCATGCCGCCCACCTGTGGCCTCGATATTCCCGGATCGAGGGCGGAAGCGAAGACCGAGACTCCGCTTCCACATCTATTGACGGATGGAGTGCAGGAATCTGTCGCAGATTCCGGAAATCAACCGACGGCGGATTCGAGCTGCCAGCGGATCTGCTCGAGCGCGGCGGCGTTCTTCTCGGCGTCGTGCGGGCTGAACGGGCGGTCGGGCGCGACGTCGAGCGAGATCTGCACCTCGCACCCGCGGCGCATCGGGGTCGAGGTCACGCCGACCTCCATCTCCCAGTTCCAGATCGTGCGCTTCGTGCGGAATCGCAGATGCTGTCGCGAATCGTCGACCTGCAGATCGGTGTGCTCGCCGCCGATCACGATCTGTTCGACGGCGGCGGCCACGGCATCCGCGTCGGCGTGCACGTGGAAGCGCGCGTGCGCGGCGGAGTCGGGCGCGGTCAGCGAACCCGGTGACCAGAGAGGGATTCCCTCGCTCATGTCGTCGTTCCTTTCCCCGGTTCGAACGATGCGGGCGCGATGCCCCCTTAGGAGACGAGCGAGGGGGCGATTTCTTACGCGGGTGCTCGAAATCGAGCCGGATGGGACGGAGTGCGACCGATCGCGAGGCCGATCTCGTCATGTGGATGAGGGGGCGTGCGTGTGAGGCGACGCCGGCGCGATGCGAGGGGGAACGGTCATGGATCAGTGGAAGTGGAATCTCGGGCAGGCGGGGATCCTGTTCCTCGGCGCGATGGTGTTCTCGCTCGTCATCGCGGCGGTCGGCGCCAGTTGGTGGGTGGCACTCGTCGTGCCCGCGGCGTTCCTGTCATCGGGGATCATGCTCACCCGGGCGCTGCGCGAGCGCCGTCGTGAGCGTCGGGTGACCCACACGGAACGGCGCCCGTGATGACGACGTTGGCGTATCTGCTGCAGGGGCTCGTGTTCCTGGTCGTCGGCGGCATGCTCCTGCTCGCCTGCGACGATCGGCACGTCATCGAGGCGATCCTCACGCTGATCCTGGTGTTCTCGATCTCGGCGCTGGGGTTCTCGCTCGCGCTGCGCGAGCGGGCGCGCGAACGCGCGACGCCGCGCCGACCGAGCAGTCGCCGGTATGGGGCGGTGGCCGCGGCATCCGATTCCGTGCGGGGCGAGGGCTGAGGGGCGGGCGGATGCCGCGCTGGCGCTGGTTCTTGGTGCAGGGCGTGCTGTTCCTCGCCGCTGGGGTGCTGTTCGGGCTCGCGCTCGTGGTCGGATCCGCGGGGGTATGGGTGGGGGTCGCCGCGCTCGTCAGTCTCGTGATCGCCTCGGTCGCCCTGTTCCTGGGGTGGCGGGAGCGGCGGCGGATGCTCGACGAGGAGGCGCGGTCACGGCGACGACGCCGGGCGTGAGGGGCCGGGCGGCCGCGTCAGGTAGCCGGGTCGAACCGGCGGCCCTCTCGCTTGGCGGGCTGCAGCATGAGCACGAGCAGGAAGAGACCGCCGACGGCCGGGAGGAACGACAGGAAGAACCACGCCCCGGCGAGGCCCGCGTCGTGCAGGCGGCGCCAGGTCAGGCCGAGCCACGGCACCACGAGCGCGAGGGCGATGACGCCGCCGATCGCGGCCCCGAGCGGGATGAGCAGTGCGGCCGTCGGGTCGTCGAGGATCGCCGCGCCCGTCGTGCCGACCGGCATCGCGGAGTCGAGGTCGGTGCCGGCCGAGACCGTGAGCTGGCTGGTGATCGAGTGCGTGATGCCGGAGGTGAGGCCCACGGTCAGGAGGGCGTTCGGCACGAGCGTCACGAGGAAAACGAACAGCGCCACCCACCAGAACTCGCTCTTCGAGGCCCGCCCGGTGAACGTCGCGAACTGACGGAAGAACCGGCTCACCGCCTGCGCGAACGTCGCGCGGTACAGCGGCTGGGACAGGGGAGCGGATGCTGCGGACATGGGTCTCCTCGAGGGTGGGCCGAGACCATCCTCTCGCGGAACAGGGAGATCAGGGCGGCGACGGCTCAGGGCTCCCGGTGTCGACGGACCACCGCGTGGATGCCGTAGCCGATCAGCGCCGGGAGGATGCAGAGCAGCGCGATCTGCAGCACGGGTTCGAAGATCGGTCGGCTCCACAGGAAGACGATGCCCCCGGGCATCGCGGCGGAGAAGAAGATCATCGCCCCGAGGTTGCGGGGTCGCGCCGGGCCGCGCGCTTCCCGCTTGTGGCGGCGGAGGTGGCCGAGGGTGAGGCCGTACGCCAGTGAAACGAGTGCCAGTGCGATCGCGACGGCGATGCTGATGGTCGTGGCGAGCTGGTCGGTCATCGCTCTCCCTCCGAGATCGAGCGATCCTCGTGAGGAGCGGTCGAGCGGCTGGCCCGCACATGGCCGATGATCCCCGCGACGCCGGCCCCCACGACCGCGGGCAGCGCGATCAGGAGCAGGTATTGCAGCCAGAGGGGCTCGATCGCCGGGTACTTCCACAACCAGAGAGCGCCGATCATCACCCACATCGGAACCAGCATCGCGATGGTTCGCCTGTTGCGGTCGAGCCTGCCGCGGCGTCGTGACGCGATGAGCGTCCCGGCGATGAACATCCAGAAAGCCAGCACGATCGCGTAGAGCGCAGGAACAACGGTCTCCCACATGGGGATCCCCTTTCGCTCGTCGACCCTCCCCAGGATGGACAGCGAGTCGGCGACGATACGGACTGATTCTGGACGGCGCCTGAGTGGCGGCATCCGCTCATCGAGACGCGTGCGAGCGTCGGCGGCACAGAGAAGAGGGAGGGCGTTGGGGCGCCCTCCCTCGGGATCCGGTCGTGGGGACCTGGATCGGATGCCGGCGGGGAGGCCGGCTGCCGGCGGGGAGGCCGGCGAAGGCAAGAAGCCCTTCACTGGTTAAGACGCCGTATATCGGTTTTCGTGACGCGACCACCGGGGTGAGTTTTCGGCGGGTCCGGGGTGAGAAGCCGATGCCGGGGACTACGCCGAGACGGGCAGCGACCGGGCGGCGTCGTGCAGGCAGTCGATGAACGCGGTGAGAACGGGGCTCCCGGCCCGGGCCTGGCGAACGGCGAGCAGCTGGGTCGTCGGTGAGCCGGCGAGCGGCACGACGGCGATCGACGGCGGCACGAGCTGGCGCACCGACTCGGGCAGGATGCTCGCACCCATGCCCGCGGCGACGAAGCCGAGCGCGGTCTCCTGGTGGGCGACCTCTTCGATCACTCGGGGCGTGCGGCCGCTCGCCCCGAGCACCTCGGCGACGCGATCGACGAAGCCCGGCATGAGCGCGCGGGGGTAGGTGATCATCGGTACACCGGTGATCTGCTCGGCCGTGACCTCGGAGAGGCCGGCCAACGGATGGTCGACGGGCAGGCAGGCGACGAGGCGCTCCTCGAAGACGACCTCGCAGGTCAGGGGAACGGATGCCGGCCCCTGCGGCGGCACCTCGTCACGCACGATGCCGACATCGAGCGTGCCCTCGCGCAGCCGGGCGAACTGCTCGCCCGAGGTGAGCGGAACGAGGCTGAGCGTGACCTTCTCGCGGCGGGCGCGGAAGAGCTGCACGACGCCGGGGAGCAGGGTGTAGTTCGCCGAGCTGACGAAGCCCGCGGTGAGGTGACCGGCGAGGCCATCGACGTAGTCGCGCATGTCGGAGCGCACCGATTCGACCTCGTCGAGGATGCGGCGGGCGCGCTCCTGCAGATGCCGGCCGGCCGGGGTGAGCGAGACGCGACGGGTGCTGCGCTCGAACAGCGCGGTGCCGACCTCCTGCTCGAGCCTGCCCACCTGCACGCTCAGCGGGGGCTGCGACATGTGCAGCCGCTGGGCCGCGCGGCCGAAGTGGAGCTCGTCGGCGACGGCCATGAAATAGCGCAGTTGACGGAGCTCCATGAGGGCACGATACGTGTCTCGTATTACCGCTCCGTTACGGGAAGATTGCGAGCGAAAAGGTATCAATAACGCATTTGACCTGGGGTTATTCGCACGGTTTCCTGGTGCTGGAGGAGTACCCATGACCGAGGCATCCGCATGACCGCCCCGCACGTCGCTCTCTTCCATGTGCGCACCCACCGGCCCCGCGCCGCCGCCGGGTACCAGGCCCTCCTCGACTCGCTCAACGAGGCGGCCGTCGCCGCCGTCGAGGGGCTCGGATGGACCGCCTCGCTGCACGCCGCGGCCGAAGACCCCGAGCCCGAGCTGCGGCAGGCCTCGCGCGAGGCCGATGTGGTCGTGATCCTCGGCGGCGACGACATCGAACCCGGACTCTACGGTCAGGAGGACCGTCGGCCGCGAAGGTCGCCGTACGAACGCCGGGCAGACCGGCTGCAGATCGCCGTGATCATGGATGCCGTGGGCGCCGGGCGCCCGCTGCTCGGACTGTGCCGGGGACATCAGTTGCTCAACGTCGCCCTCGGCGGGAGCCTGTTGCAGCACGTTCCCGGGCACCGGGGGCCGGGGGCGGAGCCGTTCATCGCCACGACGCTCGACTTCGCGGCCGTCGCGCCGGGGCTCGCGCCGCCCGCGCTGTGCACACACCATCAGGCCATCGACGAACTCGGCGAGGGGTTGATGGCGCTCACGCGATCCGACGACGGCGTGATCGAGGCCATCGCCCACGAGACCCTGCCCCTGCTGGGGGTGCAGTGGCATCCTGAGCATCCGCTCACCGCTGCGACGCAGTTCGGCGCGCTGCTGCGGGCGGTGCATGCGGGGGAGTTGGTGGCGTAGGAGTCCCGCCCCGTGTTGCGGAGGAGTTCTCGCGTAACGGAGGAGCGTTTGCGGCATCCGATCCTGCGTTGCGTGTGATCTCCTGCGGAGCGGGGCCCTTCGTCTCGCTGCGCTCGCTCAGGAACCGGGTGCGTCGTGGGGCGCTTCGACAGGCTCAGCGACCCGGTAGGTGGCTCAGCGACCCGGTTCGGGACGGGTCTACGCGCCGGTGCGGACGACCGTGACGCCGCGTTCTTCGATGCCGGCGGCGGTGGCGTCGCTCAGGCCCGCATCGGTGACGATCACGTCGAGGTCTTCGAGGTCGAACACCCGGTAGCGGCCGAACGAGCCGTACTTCGAGCTGCCGGCGACGAGCACCGTCTCGCTCGCGCTCTCGATCGCCGCGGTCTTCGGGGCGATCTTCGACTCGGTCGGGGTCGTGACGCCGCGGCGCAGATCCCACGACGACGACGAGAGGAACGCGATGTCGATCGACAGCTCGTGCAGCGTGAGAGCGGCGAGACGCCCGGTGGTCGACTGGTTGGCCTTCTCGACGCGTCCGCCGATGGCGATGATGTCGGCGGTGGGGTGGTCGAGGAACGCGGCGATGATGGCGAGGTCGTTGGTCACGACCGTGAGGTCCTGCACCGTCTCGAGGTGCGGGCGCATCGCCTGGATGGTCGTGCCGGCGTCGAGGTAGATGGTCATCGACTCGGTGACGAGGGATGCCGCGTGGCGGGCCATCGCGTCCTTCTCGGCGACGTCCTGCCGAGCTTTCTCGAACCGCGACGGCTCGGTGACCAGGCGCGAGGCGATCTTCGCCCCGCCGGGGGTCGCGAGCACGCGGCCAGCCTCTTCGAGTACGGCGATGTCGCGCCGGATCGTCATGTGGCTGACGCCGAGGATGCCGGTGAGCTGGCGGTAGCTGAGCACGCCCTCGCGGCGCAGGTGCTTGACGATCAGCTCGCGCCGCTGCTCGGGGATGAGCGGCGTGGCGGTGGCGTCGTCGGAGGGGGTCATGTCGTCGTCAGCCTAGCGAACGAGGGTGGATTCCTCGGTCCAGGGAGTGCCCCAGCGATCGGCGAGGGCGCGCACGTCTTCCGGCGGCAACAGGCGGCGGGGCTTGCCGTCGGTGAGCAGCGCGATGCGGCACGCCTCCTCCAGCTCGATCGCCGCTTCGACGGCGGCATCGAGGCCGGGTGCCGAGACGATCTGACCGTGGTTCGCGAGCAGTGCGGCGCGGAACGGGCCGGGCAGCGCGAGCATCTGCGCGGCGAGGTCGGGGTCGCCCGGCACGCGGAACGGCACCAGCGGCGTCTGGCCGACGCGCATCACGAAGTAGGGGGTGAGGGGCGGGATGGCGCTGTACTCGGACCATGGCTCGAGGCAGCTCGCGGCGACCGCGAACGGCGAGTGCAGGTGCACGACGGCGGTGTGCTCGACGTTCTTGGCGTAGAACCCGAGGTGCAGGCTCAGCTCTTTCGACGGCTTCGCGCCGCGCAGGTGCTCACCGCCACGGGTGACGACCGCGATGTCGGCGTCGGTGAGGCGGCCGAGGTCGGTGCCGGTGCCGGTCATGTACACGACGTCGTCGACGCGGATGCTGACGTTGCCGCTGCTGCCGGGGCTGATGCCGGCGGCGGCGACGCGTGCGCCGGCCGCGATGAGTGCGTCAGTGGGAGTGGTCATCGAGCGCCCTCCAGGCGGTGGTGAACATGTCGTCGGCGCCGAAGTTGCCCGACTTGAGAGCGATGGTGACGGGGCCGTGCGCGGTTTCGGCGCCGCTCCAGCACACGCCGGGGGCGATGCGCGGTCCGATCAGCAGGCGCTGGATGCCGAGGCGCTGCACGACCGCGCCCGAGGTCTCGCCGCCGGCGACGATCACCTGGGTGACGCCGAGTTCGGCGGTGGCGCGGTCGACGATCGCCGAAAGCACTTCTTCGATCCGGCCGGAGACGGTGTTGCCCTCGGGGCCGCGACGGATGTCGTCGAGCGACCCGACGGTGTAGACCAGCGGGATGCTGTCGGCGTCGAGCGTCTCGAGCCACGAGACCGTGTCGGCCACGACCTGCTCGGGATCGTCTGCGATCGCCTCGATGTCGAGCTTGCGGCTGGGGAGCGTGTGAGCGGCGTGCGCGATCTGCGCGCGGGTCTTCGCCGAGGCGCTGCCGCACACGATCAAGCGGCGGCCGGGGGTGACCTCGATCTGGGAGAGGGTGCCGGGGCGCGGTCCGGTCATCCCGAGGGCGAGACCCGCCCCGCCGGTGACGACGCGCCAGTCCGAGACGGCGGTCGCGATGGTCTCGAGATCGGCGTCGGTCATCGCGTCGACGACGGTGTAGCCGGCCGGCTCGGAGCCGAGGGTGCTGCGCAGGGCCGCGGGGCCCGCCCACACGGCATCCGCCCCCACCTCGTGGATCGGGCGCGCGGTCTGAGGGGTGAGGATGTCGCGCAGGCGCGACTGCGTCATCGGTGTGAGCGGATGCTGTCGCATGGGGGAGTGCTCGAGGAGCTCGTCGTGCACGAACAGGTGTCCGCGGTAGACGGTGCGGCCGTTGTCGGGGAACGAGGGCACGACGATCGTGCGGGTCTCGCCGAGTTCGTCGAGCACGGCGTCGAGGATCGGGCCGATGTTGCCCTCGGGTGTGGAGTCGAAGGTCGAGCAGTACTTCACGTAGTAGCGGCGGGAGCCGAGGGCCTCGAGGGCGCGCACGGCGCGGAGGGACTGGGCGACCGCGTCTCCGACCGGGGCGGTGCGGGTCTTGAGGGCGACGACGACGGCATCCGCATCGCCGAGCTCGGCCGGGTCGAGCGGGGCGTCCTCGATCGAGACGATCGCGCGGAACCCGCGCTGGCGCAGCGCGATGGCGAGGTCGGTCGCGCCGGTGAAGTCGTCTGCGACGGCGCCGATGTCGATCACGGTTCCTCCTCGGGAGTGGGTGCCCCCATTCCATCACGTGTGAACTGTTGTGAACAAATTTGAGAAATGTTTACGTCTGTGAAACAGTGTTCGAGGCCGCAGGGAGAACCCGCTCCCGCTGCACTCGTACGACCGCACGGAACGTCCCGTGCAGAGGGGACCACCGATGACCCGCGCTCCTATCCGCGTCGCTCTCACCGGCGCACGCGGAGGTTTCGGCCGCACGTTCCTCTCCCAGCTGCGCTCGATCGACCGTATGACGGCCACGCAGCTCATCGACCCCGATGTCGACGGCGTGCGCACCCTCATCGCCGACCTCGGCGGACTCCCCGACGCCGAGCCGATCCCCGGCCACGACGACGTCCGTTGGGACGAGATCGACGTGCTCGTCGAAGCTTCCGGTCGCGTCGAGGCGGGCTACCGCTACGCCGCCGAGGCCATCGAGCGCGGCATCCACGTCGTCATGGTCAGCAAGGAGATCGAGAGCGTCGCCGGTGTCTCGCTCTCGCGCGCCGCCCGCGCCCAGGGCGTCGGCTACCTGCCCGGCGACGGCGACCAGCCCGCCAACCTGCTGCGCCTGCTCGACTGGGTCGAGCGCGTCGGCCTCGAGGTCGTCGCCCTCGGCAAGTCCGGCGAGTACGATCTCGTCTTCGACCCCGCCACCGGAGTGCTCGAGCAGCAGGGCGAGCGGATCGAGGCATCCGCCCTCACCGACCACCTGTTCCTCGGCGACGACATCGACAAGACGCTCGCCGCCCGGGCATCCGTCGTCGCACCGCTCAAGCGCGCCGCCGCCGCCGACTCCTGCGAGATGGCCGTCGTCTCGCTCTACGCCGGCGCCACCGCCGACACCGAGCGCATGCACTACCCCGTCGCCCGCCCCAGCGAGCTGGCCGACATCTACGCCCGCCGCGCGGACGGCGGCATCATCGGCACCGACCGCACGGTCGACGTGTTCTCGGCATTGCGCCTGCCCGGCGAGACGAGCTTCGCCGGCGGCGTGTTCGCGATCGTCACCACCGGTGACCCCGAGACCTGGGACCTGCTCGCCGGCAAGGGTCACATCGTCTCGCGCTCGGGTCGTTACGCCTGCATCTACTGGCCGTACCACTTCATGGGCGTCGAGACCCCGCTCACGATCGACGCTCTGGTCGAGGGCACCTCGACTTTCGCCGAGCCCCGGCACCACACGGTGCTCGCCGCCCGCGCCGCCCGCGCGCTCGCCGCGGGAGAGACGTTCGAGGTGCGTGGTCACCACCACGAGATCGACGGCGTCGCACCCGTCATCATCGATCGGGCGGATGCCGTCACCGACGCCGATGACACCCTCGCGGCCGCGTACTACCTGCTCTCCGGCGCACGCCTCGTGCGCGACATCGCCGAGGGCGAGCTCATCCGCCTCGCCGACCTCGCGGGCGTGGCCGATGACGTGCGCACCGCCTTCGTGGAGGGCGTGCGGCTGTGAGCATCGAGACAGCTCGCCGGATCCAGGACACGCGCCTCCCCGAGGGGCACGATCTGCGCATCATCGACGCCCACCACCACTTCTGGGACCTCGACGGCGACGGCCATTGGCCCTGGATCCAGGACGAGTACAACGAGCAGTTCTTCCTCGGCGACTACAACGCCATGCGCCGCACCTTCCTGCCGCGCGAGTACCTCGCCGAGACCGCTGGCTGGACCATCCTCGGCACCGTGCACTGCGAGGCCGAGCGCAGCCGGAGCGAACAGGTCGCGGAGGACGACTTCCTGCAGGGGCTCAGCGACGCCACCGGCGGACGCTTCCCGATCGCCGCCGTTGCTCACGTCGGATTCCTGCAGCCGGACCGCGATGAGGTGCTCGCCGGGCACGCGCAGCGCTCCATCGTGCGCGGCATCCGCTCGAAGCCCGTCATCGCCGCACGAGCCGACGAGACCGCGACCGGCCCCGGCACCCTCCACGACCCCGCGTGGGTCGAGGGCATCGCGGCGCTGGCGGCGCACGGGTTCTCGTGGGACCTGCGCGTGCCGTACTACCACCTCGCCGAAGCAGCCGACGTACTCGCGGACTTCCCCGAGCTGACCGTCGTGATCAACCACTGCGGCCTGCCGCTCGACCGCGACGCCGACGCCCTGCGCGTCTGGCGCGACGGCATGGAACGCCTCGCCGCGCTGCCCGGCACCGCCGTCAAGGTGTCGGAGCTCGGCCTGTACCGCAACCGCTGGGACCGCTCCTCCAACGAGGAGGTCGTGCGCGACACCCTCGCGATCTTCGGCGCCGACCGCGCGCTGTTCGCCTCCAACATGCCGGTCGCGACCCTGACCGCCCCCGACTTCGACGAGGTGATGGACACGATCCTCACCGGCGCCGCCGGCCTCGACGCCGCGGGACTCGACGCCCTCTTCCACGGCACCGCCGCGCGGGTCTACCGACTCGACGTACCCGCCGTCTGACCCGTTACCGCTCACCCGAAACCCTCTGACACCCCCCTGAACCGACGAAGGACCCTCATGACGACCGTCAACGACGACAAGCTCTTCCGGAAGGTGATGCTGCGCGTGCTCCCGCTCGCGATGCTCGGCTTCTTCCTCTCGTACCTCGACCGTGTGAACATCGGCTACGCGCAGGCCACCATGAGCGCCGACCTCGGATTCTCGAACGTGGTCTACGGTCTCGGTGCCGGACTGTTCTTCATCGGTTACTTCATCTTCGAGATCCCCTCGAACCTCATCCTCGCCAAGGTCGGCGCGCGCAAGTGGATCGCCCGCATCATGATCACCTGGGGCCTGATCTCGGGCCTCATGTTCATCGTCGACAGCGAGTGGATGTTCTACCTGCTGCGCTTCCTGCTCGGTGTCGCCGAGGCCGGCTTCATCCCCGGCATCCTCTTCTACATGGCGCACTGGTTCCCCGCCAGCCGCCGCGGACGCGCCTGGGGCATCTTCTACATCGCGCTCGCCTCGTCGGGCCTCATCGGCGGCCCCGTCTCGGGCTTCATCCTCAGCGGCATGGACGGCGTCTGGGGCCACACCGGCTGGCAGTGGCTGTTCGTGATCGAGGCGATCCCCACCGTGCTCCTCGGTATCGTCATCCTCTTCTGCCTGCAGGAGGACTACCGCAAGGTCACCTGGCTCACCGAACCCGAGCGCGATCGCCTCGGCTCCCTCCTCGCCGCCGAACGCGTCGACGAGGCCGAGACCCCTCTGCGCAAGGTCTTCACCAGCAAGCTGATCTGGCTGCTCACCGCCGTGTACTTCTCGTACAACTTCGCCCTGTACGGCATCAGCTTCTGGCTGCCGACCCTCATCGGAGACCTGGGCATCACCGACACCGTGCAGATCGGCTTCCTCAGCGCGCTGCCCAGCCTCGCGGCGATCATCTCGATGGTCACGTTCGGCTACCTGTCGGACCGCGCCGGCGAGCGCCGCAAGTTCATCGCCGCAGCCTTCCTGCTCAGCGCCACCGGCTTCGCGATCTGCATCATCGCGGGCACCGACCCGGTCTGGGGAATCATCGGCCTGTGCCTCGCCAACGCGGGTGCCCTGTCGATCCCGGCGATCTTCTGGAGCTTCCAGACCTCGATGCTCGCCGGCACCGCCCTCGCCGGCGGTATCGCGCTCATCAACTCGACCGGTAACCTCGCGGGCTTCGCCGCACCGTACCTGATCGGCTTCGTGAAGGACACGACCGGCGTCGCGACCGTCGCCCTGTACATCACGGGCGGCATCATGATCGTCGGCGCGATCCTCACGATGACCGTGCGGCAGCATCGCGCCGTCGCCACGGCGAAGGACCTCCCGTCGGAGCTCGTCTCGAAGTAGACCCCCCGCTACCGAGACCGGCCGAGCCCCCGCAGACAGCGTGTCTGCGGGGGCTTCGTCGTGAGCGGCGGCCCGGTTTCGAGGAGTGGGTCCCTGAGCTTGTCGAAGGGCCCCTCCCCGCGGAGCTGCGTCTCGTGGGGGACGCTTCGACAGGCTCAGCGACCCAGCGGTGCGGCTCAGCGACCCAGCGGTTCGGCTCAGCGACTCGGTGGCGCGGCTCGGTGACCCGGTCGGGGACTGGGTCCCTGAGCCTGTCGAAGGGCCCTGCCCGACGAGACTTATCCCCAGGCGGGCAAACGCGCCGTTCACGGCATCCGACAATTGCCCATGGCCTGGACGTACATCCTCCGCTGCAACGACGGATGCTTCTACACCGGAAGCACGAACGGCGATCTCGACGCACGCGTGTGGCAGCACAACCACGATGACGAGCTCGCGGCGCACTTCACTCGTGTCCGCCGACCCGTCGTGGTCGTCTACGCGGAGAAGTTCGACACCGTGGACGCCGCGTTCTTCAGGGAGAAGCAGATCCAGGGCTGGAGCCGGGCGAAGAAGATCGCGCTCATCGAGCAGCGGGGCGAAGATCTGCCGAGGCTGTCCCGTTCCTCGGGGAGGGACGCTTCGACAGGCTCAGCGACCCAGTAGTGCGGCTCAGCGACCCAGCCTCTGCAACTGGGTCCCTGAGCTTGTCGAAGGGGCCCGCCGCTGCACCCGAAACGCGCCGGAAACACCTTCTGCCCACGCCTGTCATCTGCGGGGTCGGACGCGTATCGAAGGCACATTCCTGTGCGAACAACATGGGACATCGCCCCATAGCAACGGCCCCGCGGCGGCATCCACACTGAACGACAACAGGCCGGTGGTGTGCACCGTCCGCGGAAGAGACGGAGCATCATGGAGTCGTTCGAGGTCGCAGTCGTCGGGATGGGAGCGCTCGGCAGCGCCGCCACCTACCACCTGGCCCGTCGTGGAGCGAAGGTGGTCGCGCTCGAGCAGTACGAGCTCGGTCACGTGCGGGGAGCCTCGCACGACACCTCGCGCATCGTGCGGACCTCGTACGGATCCACCGCCTATGTGCGCCTCGCCCAGTCCGCGTACCGCGACTGGGCCGACCTCGAGGCCGAGTCGGGCGAGCGCCTGCTCACCATCACCGGCGGGGTGATCCTCATCCCCTCCGACGGCCCCTACTCGGCATCCGATTTCACCACCGCTCTCACCGAGTGCGACGTCGCGCACGAACTGCTCTCGCCCGCCGAGGTGCAGGCGCGCTGGCCGCAGTTCCGCGTGCCCGAGAACGTCGAGACGGTCTACACCGCCGACACTGGCATCGCCCATGCCTCCCGCACGGTCGCAACGCTGCAGATGCGCGCCCGCGTGCATGGCGCCGACATCCGCGACCGCACCGCCGTCGAGAGCCTCACGCCCGACGGCGACGGCGTGATCGTGCACACGTCGAACGGCGACATCCGCGCCGGCAAGGTGATCCTCGCGACGGATGCCTGGACGAACACGCTCCTCGACCCGCTCGGTGCGACGATCCCCCTCGACATCATGCAGGAGCAGGTCAGCTACTTCCGCCCCGCCGAGCCCGAGAACTACGATCGCTCGGTCTTCCCCGTGTGGATCTGGGAGGACGACGAGTGCTACTACGGGTTCCCGACCTACGGCGAGCCGACCATCAAGGCCGCCCGCGACGTGTCGGAGAACCGGATGACGCCCGAGAACCGGTCGTTCGTCCCCTCGCCCGAGCTCATCGAGCAGCTCACCGGATTCATGCACGACGTGATCCCCGGATCCGGCCCCGAACTGCGCACGGTCACCTGCCAGTACGCCCTCACCAAGGACCGCCGGTTCGTGCTCAGCGCGCTGCCGCAGCACCCCGACATCATCGTCGGCCTCGCTGCGGGTCACGGCTTCAAGTTCACGCCGGCCCTGGGTCGGGTGCTCGCCGAGCTCGCCCTGGACGGCGAGTCGACCGACGACCTGAGCGAGTTCGCCGCGGCGGACTCGATGGTCGTCTGACCCGCCTGCCCGCGGCATCCCGATCGCCGCGCCCTTCTTCCGCCCCTGCTATGGAGGTTTCGCCCATCATGCGACCGTTCCCCTGGGCCGCCGCACCGTACAGACGCCCTCGCGCGCTGGGTAGCGTGACCGCCATGTCATCGACGACACCCTCCGTTCTCGGACCCCGCACGCACGCGACAGCGGGCGCACGCGACCGCGTGATGAGCACGGGGGAGTGACACGACGGTGACCCGCTACATCATCCAGCGCATCCTCTCGTCGCTGTTCGTGCTCTTCATCCTCTCGATCATCGTGTTCTCGATGGTGAGGATCATCCCGGGCGACCCGCTCGCCGCGTTCGTCGACCCGGCGAACCCGGACCCCGCGAAGCTCGAGGCCCTGCGCGCCGAGCTCGGTCTCGACCAGCCGTGGATCACGCAGTACTTCTCGTGGCTGCTGGGCGTCGTGCAGGGAGACTTCGGCCGTGCGATCACCGTGCCGGGCGAGGTGTCGACCCTCATCGCGACGCGCCTGCCGCTCAGCCTCACCCTCGCGGTGATGGCGACCGTGTTCGGCACCGTGCTCGGCATCCCGGCCGGTGTGCTGGCAGCGACCCGCTGGCGCCGGCTGCCCGACCACGTCGTGCGCGGTCTGTCGTTCGTGCTGCTGGCCACGCCGCCGTTCGTGCTCGGCACCGTTCTCATCCTGGTGAACTCGCTCACCCTCCGCCTCCCGCTCGTGGGATACGCGGGGGCGGCGAACGATCCCCTGCGGGCGATCGGGGTGCTGATCCTGCCCGCTCTGCTGATCGGCATCGTGCTCGCCGCGATCGTCGCCCGGTACACGCGCGGCACCCTGCTCGACACCCTCGGTCAGGACTTCGTGCGCACCGCCCGCGCCAAGGGCGCTTCGCCCGGACGACTGGTCGGCCGGCATGCGCTGCGCAACGCGCTCATCCCGGTGACGACCGTCATCGGCATCGAGCTCGCGGCGCTCGTCGGCGGCACCGTCGTCATCGAGGCGGTGTTCTCGCTGCCGGGGATGGGCTCACTGCTGCTGACCGGCATCCGCTCCTCCGACTATCCGATCATCCAGGCCACCGTGCTGCTGATCGGTGTCGTCTACGTGGTGATCAACTTCGTGGTCGACCTGCTGTATCCGTTGATCGATCCCCGAGTGAGGGTGCACACGCGATGACCGTCACAAGAGAACTCGCCCTCGCCGAGGTCGCCGGCAAGCGCCCGGCCCGCCGCAAGTTCGGCCCCGCTTTCTGGAGCGGCGCCGGCATCCTCGGCGTCATCCTGATCCTCGCCGGCTGGATGACGGTCGCGCCGCTCTACGATCCGTTCGTCGCCTCGGGCCCTGCGCTCGCCGCGCCGAGCCTCGACCACATCCTCGGCACCGACAACCTCGGCCGCGACACGTTCACCCGCCTCGCGCTCGCCGCCCGCACCAGCCTCATCATCTCGGGGGCGGCCGCGCTGCTCGGCGCGGTGATCGGCACCTTCTTCGGTCTGGTGGCCGGGTACGTCGGCGGATGGGTGGATGCCGTCATCATGCGCGTCGTCGACGCGGTGCTCGCCCTGCCGGCGATCCTCGTCGCCCTCGTCGTCGGCGTCGTGATCGGCAACGGGCCGTGGCCGCTGATCCTCGCTCTCGGGCTCGTGTTCGCCCCCGGTTTCGCCCGGGTGATGCGGGCTCCGGTGATCGCCCTCCGCGAGCGGGACTTCGTGCTCGCGGCGACCCTCAGCGGCGTGCGCCCGGCGCGCGTGATCGTCGAGCACCTGCTGCCCAACGTGCTCACCCCGCTGTTCGTGCAGTTCGCCTCGGTGGCCTCGCAGGTCGTGCTGATCGAGGCGGCGCTGAGCTACCTCGGCCAGGGCGTGCAGGCGCCCGAGCCCTCGGCCGGCCGCATGATCAGCGAGTTCACCCGCTTCATGCAGCTGCAGCCGTTGCTGATCATCCTGCCCTCGCTGGTGATCATCCTGCTGTCCGCCGCGTGGAACCTCCTCGCCGACGGAATGCAGGACTACCTCGCCCCGCGGCGCGAGCCCGCCTTCTCGCTCGGGCGCCGCACGAAGCGCCGCGGCCCGGCGAACCCCGACCGCACCACCACATCCACGCAGCACACCCGAACGGAGTAGAGGTATGAACAGACGACACTGGGCAGGGGTGGCGGCACTCGCCGTCGCGACCCTGGCGATCGCCGGATGCACGTCCGGCGGCGGTACCGGCACCGGCGGAGAGGATGCCGGTGACCCGGTCGCCGGCGGAACCCTCACGTGGGGCGTGCCCGCCGAGCCCTCGGCCGGCGGCATCGACCCGATGGTGGCCTCGGCCATCGCCGCCGAGGTCATCTACTCGATGGCCTACGACACCCTCCTCACCCGAGACGACGACGGCACCATCGAGCCGGCCCTCGCCACCGAGTGGGAGCAGACCGACGAGACCACCTGGGTGTTCCAGCTGCGCGACGACGTCACGTTCGCCGACGGCACCCCGTTCGACGCGGGTGACGTCGTCTACTCGTTCGAGACCCGCAAGGACGGCGGCACGAACGCCACCTACCTCAGCCTGATGGACAGCGTCGAGGCCACCGGCGACTACGAGGTGACGTTCCACTTCAGCGCCCCGGACGGCACGTTCCTCGACGCGGTCTCCGCGCGGCAGACCTTCCTCATCGTCAGCGAAGAGGCCTACGGCAACGCCACCGAGGAAGAGCGTCAGACCACGAGCGTCGGCACGGGCGCCTACCAGGTGACCGAGTGGAACCAGGGCGTCTCGGTGACGATGGAGAAGAACGAGAACTACTGGGGCGAGGAGCCCTACATCGACACGATCGTGTTCGAGCTGTACCCCGACGAGAACACCCTGCTCGCCGCCGTGCAGCAGGGCAGCGTGCAGGCCGCGTCGTTCATCGACGGCAGCCTCGCGCAGCAGGCCGCCTCGTCGGGCTTCACGCTCGGTGAGGCCGCGTTCCGTCAGAACCTCGCCGTCTACGTGAACCCGGAGTCGGGTCCGCTGGCCGACGTCGACGTGCGCCGCGCCTTCTCGCTCGCGCTCGACCGACAGGCGATCGTCGACACCGCCATGCTCGGCAACGCCGGCATCTCGTTCGTGCCGCCCGCCGGAGACCCCGGCGCCACCGACGCCACGAAGCTCCCGTACCACGAGCGCGACGTCGACGAGGCGAAGCGTCTGCTCGAAGAGGCCGGTCAGCCCAACCCCGAGATCACCCTCAGCTACATGGGTGACGTCGCCGCGGCGCACCACCCGGTCTACGAGATGATGCAGCAGCAGCTGGCCGAGGCGGGGATCACCCTCAACCTCAAGGCCACGCCGCTCGCCGAGATCTCGCCGATCTTCACCACCGGCGAGTCCTGGACCGACCTCGTCGCGATCCCGGGCAGCCCGCGCGCCTCGGCGGCCTACTACCTCGAGCCGGTGCTGCTCGAGGGCGGCTATTACAACCACTGGGACGGCAACCCCGACGCCGAGAAGGCCCGCGAACTGCTCGTGCAGGCGAAGTCGGCGGCCACCCCCGAGGAGTACAACGAGCTCGTGGCGGAACTCGCGACCGAGGCGGCCGACAAGGCGCTCGAGTTCGTGCCCGCCGCGGTGCCGGTGTACTTCGAGGTCTGGGACAGCAACAAGCTGCACGACTACGAGAACGACGCGTTCTACGCGCGCTCGGCTCTCGACCACGCCTGGTTGACGCAGTGACACCCCGCCCCGGCGCCTCTCCCCCCCCCGGAGGCGCCGGGGCACCCCTCCCCGCTTTCTCTCCCGTATCGATCACAGAAGCGAGTCGCGCATGACCGACGCCACCGACGCCCTCCGCGTCGAAGACCTCAGCATCGCCTACGGCAGCGCCCCGCCGTCGGTCTCCGGCGTCTCGCTGCGCGTGCGCAAGGGCGAGATCGTCGGCGTGATCGGCGAGTCCGGCAGCGGCAAGTCGAGCATCGCGCTCGCCATGATGGGGCTGCTGCCCGATTCGGCCCGCGTCACCGCCGCGAGCATCGACGTCGCCGGCTCCGACATGAACGACGCCACCGAGCGCGACTGGGCCCAGGTGCGCGGAGTGAAGGCATCCATGGTCTTCCAGGAGCCGATGTCGGCGCTCAACCCCTGCATGCGCATCGGCGCCCAGATCGCCGAGGTGCTGCAGATCCACGGCAAGGCCGACAAGAAGCAGGCGCGCGCCCGGGCCCTCGAGATCCTCCGGCTCGTGCAGATGCCGGATGCCGAGAAGCGCCTGAACTACTACCCCCACCAGCTCTCCGGCGGTCAGCGCCAGCGCGTCGTCATCGCGATCGCCGTCGCCGCCGGCCCCGACCTGCTGGTCGCCGACGAACCCACCACCGCCCTCGACGTGACCGTGCAGGCGCAGATCCTCGACCTCATCAAGAGCCTCCGCGACGAGACCGGCATGGGCGTGCTGTTCATCAGCCATGATCTCGGCGTCATCGGCCAGCTCTGCGAGCGGGTCGCCGTGATGTACCGCGGACGCGTGGTCGAGACCGGTTCGGCCCGACGCGTGCTCGAGGACCCGCGGCATCCGTACACCCGGGCGCTGCTCGAGAGCATCCCGCGGCCCTCGGTGCCCGTGCGCTCGCCGCTCGCCGTCATCCCCGCCGTGAACGACTTCGACAGCGTTCCCGCCGTGCTCGAGGAGGCATCGTGACCGACGCCCTGCAGACCCCCGCAGCCCTTCCCGACGACGTGCTGCAGGTGAAGAACATCACCCAGCGATTCGGACACGGCGACAACGTCATGACCGCCCTCGACGACGTGAGCCTCAACGTGCCCCGCGGCGAGACGCTCGGTCTCGTCGGCGAATCCGGGTCGGGCAAGAGCACGCTCGCCCGCGCCATCCTGCTCATGCGCAAGCCCACGCTCGGCACGATCGAGTTCGACGGCGCCGACGTCACCGGTATCCGCGGTCGCGCCCTGCGCACGCACCGCCGCCGCATCCAGATGGTCTTCCAGGACCCCAACGACTCCCTCGACCCGCGTTTCACGGTCGCCCGGTCGATCGCCGAGCCGCTCGTGGCGGCGGGCATCGGCCAGAAGGAGCGCCGCCGCCGGATCGCCGACTCGCTCGACCGCGTGGGACTGCCGATGGATTCCGCCGGACGCTACCCGCACGAGTTCTCGGGTGGACAGCGCCAGCGCATCGCGATCGCACGGGCCATGGCCGCCGAACCCGAGTTCGTGGTGCTCGACGAGCCCACCTCGGCGCTCGACGTGTCGGTGCAGGCGCAGGTGCTCAACCTGCTCGTGCAGCTGCAGAAGGACACCGGCGTCACCTACCTCTTCATCACCCACAACCTCTCGGTCGTGCACCACATCGCCCATCGGGTGGCCGTGATGCACCAGGGGCGGGTCGTCGAGGAGGGCACCGGCGAGCAGGTCATGAACGCTCCGCAGCATCCGTACACCCAGAAGCTCCTCGAATCGATGCCGGTGCTGTACCGGAGCTGAGGGTCTCTTCGAAAGGGGTCGCACATGCGCGTGCAGAGACGCGGCGACAACGAGCACGACTGGGAGCTGTACCACGGCGAGGGCCGGATCGGCATCGAGTGGTACTTCCAGCAATCGACGTCGCTGCCCACGTCGGTCATGATGTACCGGCTCGAGCCGGGCGCCGAGGAGGGGCAGCACCATCACCTCGACGACGACCCCACGAGCTGCTCGCCGAACAGCTCCGACGAGATGTACATCGTCACGCGCGGAGAGGTCGTGATCACGGCGGGTTCCGATCGCCGGGTTCTGCGGGTGGGTGACGCCTTCTACGCCCCCGAGGGCATGCGGCACGGGGTGCGCAACGAGTCGGATGCCGTCGCCGAGCTCGTGCTCGTGTTCGGGCCTCGCGGCCCGCATCCGTTCCCGCAGACCGGGGTCGAGGCGTTCGACGCGGAGGGTGAGCGGTAGGAGGAGCTGGGTCCCTGAGCTTGTCGAAGGGCCCACCCCGCGGCATCCGTTCGGGAGGAGTTCGCGGCCTCGGCAGGATCGGAACGGCGGATGCTTCCTGCGGAGGCTGTGTTCTCCTCCGTTGGTGAGGGCGGGGGCCCTTCGTCTCGCTTCGCTCGCTCAGGAACCGGTCGACGACGGGTCGCTCGGTGGCATCCGTGATGGGCGGAGTTCTCGTCGTTGGGCGGAGTTCTCGCGCGGATGCTTCCGCCCGACGGGGAGCTCTCCGCCGGAGTCGCGCGTGGGGGCACCTCGCGGCATCCGTTCGGGAGGAGTTCGCGGCCTGAGCAGGATCGGAACGGCGGATGCTTCCTGCGGAGGCTGTGTTCTCCTCCCGAGTCGCGCGTGAAGGGCCCCGCCCCGCGGCATCCGCGCTATGGATGCACCGATCGGTCATGAATGCCGCTTTTCATGCCTCAGAACCGGCATTCATGACCGATCGGTGCACACAGGGGCGCAACGCTACGAGGCCGGGCCCCGCAGGCGCTCGCGCAGTTCGTCGAGGCGCACGGCGATGCCGATGCGGAACATCCGCTCGTCGTCGCGCCATCCGGCACCGAGCACGTGGTCGAGGCGGTCGAGGCGCTGCAGGATCGTGTTCGTGTGGAAGTTGAGGGCGCGCGCCGTGCGGGTGGGGCTGGCGTTGTTGCGCACGAACGCCCGCAGGGTGCCGAGCAGATCGGCGTTGCGTTCGGCGTCGTACTGGCGCACCGCCCCGATCGTGTCGCGCAGGAACGCCGACAGCCCCTGCGCATCGGTGTCGAGCACGGCCGAGTAGGGCAGGAAGTCCTCGACGCGCGCGGTGAGATCGGCGAGCTCGAGCGCGGCGAGCAGGCGCGCGGTGCGCCGGGCGGCGAGGAACGCCGAGGGCAGCGGACCCTTCGCGGGCGGCGGTACGACGACGGTCACCGCCTCCTGGATCGCGGAGGCGACCTCCCTCCGCAGGCGCTCGGGATCGACGGGGCCGCGGTCGCTCGCGAGGGCGGCGACCACGAATCCGCGGTACTCGCCGACCAGCGCACGGTCGTCGAGCGAGCGCACGACGGCGCGCGCCGCGGCGGTCTGCTGATCGCCCGGCACCGCCAGCAGCAGCAGGGAGTCGAGGGTCGCGAGGTCGACGCCGAGGCGGCGCGCACGCCGCTCGACGTCGGAGCGCCGCTCGGGCACGTCGTCGAGCAGGTCGGCGATCAGTTCGCTGCGCACGCGGTGGTCGGCTCCGGATGCCGCCTCCTGCTGCAGCTCGAGCAGCGCCCCGACCTGGGCCGCACGCTCGACGGTGCGGAAGTCGACGGCGCCGAGCTCGAAGGCGCCGTCGCCGAGCAGGAGCGCCCCGAAGTGGCGGTTCCCGGCGGTGAGAGCCGAAACGGCGCGCACGCCCGCGCCCGCGACCGGTACGCAGTGTCCGTTGCGGCGGCTCTCGGCGAGGGCGTCGCGCACGGGCTCGTCGAGCGACAGCATCCCGGGGGCGAGCGGCAGCCCCGCGGCGGCGATCACGTTCTCCTGCGCATCGATGATCGCGACCGCCCGGCCGAGGGCCGAGGCGAGGGTCTCGGCCACCGGGCCGAATCCGCCGCCGGCGAGCACCGCCTGCACGAGCTCCTGGTGCACGGTGTTGGCGCGGTCGCGCTCGACGAGGTGCGCGGTGAGGCTCTCGAGGGTGCGACGGCTGGCATCCTCCGACAGCTGCAGCTCGCGCAGCGTCTGCGTCGTCTGCAGGATGACCGAGGCGTGGTCGGCGAGCGCCGACAGCAGCGCGACCTCGTCGGGGGAGAACTCCTTCGTCTCGCGGTTGCCGACGAACAGCACACCGAGCACGTCGTCGCTGCTGAGCATCGGCACGCCGAGCATCGACACCAGGCCCTCGGCCGAGACGGCGTCGTCGATGCCGGTGTCGTGGCGGTCCTCGGTGTAGGCGGTGTAGTCGGCGACCCACTGCGCGGTGCGCGACTCGACCACGACGCTCGCGAGGCCGCGACCCGGGGGCACGCGCAACTGCTGGAACGAGGCGCTCACCGAACCGCTGGTCTCGCGCACCCGCAGCTCGGAGGTGTCGGGGTCGAACTCCGACAGGTAGGCCAGGTCGACGCCCATCATCTCGCGGGCGCGCTGCACGAGGCGGGCGAGCACGGCGTCGCTGTCGCGCAGCTCGGCGAGCTCGCGAGCGCTGGAGAAGAGGGCGGTGAGCTCGTGCTCGCGGCGGCGCAGACGCGACAGCTCGCGCTGGATGCGGGCGACGCGCTCGGCGAGCAGCGCGGCATCCGCTTCGCTGGCCCCGAGCGCGCGGAGGGCGTCGCTGACACCGGTGGGGCCGACGAGTTCGGGGTCGTGGGCCGCATCGAGGAGCGAGGCGATGGCGTCGTCGTGCTCGGGCATCTTCGTCCCTTCGGGGGAGGGCGGCGCCGACAGGCGCGTGACTTCAGTGTCGAGCATGAGCGCTGTCGCCCTCAAATCAGGTCCCTCAGCCGCGACCCTCGGCGCGTGCGGCGGTGCGCAGGAGTCCGGCCGCGAGTTCGGGCCACAGCTCGTGGGGGATGAGGTGCCCCATGTCGGGGTGCACCTGCAGTTCGGCGCCGGGGATCGCCTCGGCGATGTCGACGGCGGATGCCCAGTGCAGCACGTCGTCGTCGCGGCCGTGGAAGACGAACGCGGGAGCGGTCACCGACCGCAGGGCGTCGAGGCGCTCGGGCGCGCGCGTGAGCGCCGCCCACTGCCGGGAGAAGCCCTCCGGGTGGTAGCCGCGGTCGTAGGCCTCGCCGGTCGCGCGCACGTGCCACTCGACCTGGTGGTCGAAGCGTCCGACCGGTGCGGCCTCGAGGGCTGTGCGCGTGAACGCCACGGCCTGCTCGCGCGTGACGCGCACGGGCGCTTCGGCGAGCTCGGGGCGCTCGCCGTGCGCGACCCAGCGGCGCGACTGGCCGGGGATGGTCGACAGCAGCCCGAGGCTGAGGATGCGCTCGGGGTGGTGGATCGCGAGCATCTGCGCCATCATCCCGCCCATCGAATGCCCGGCGACGTGCGCCTTCGCGACTCCCAGATCGTCGAGCACGCGCAGCACGTCCTCGGCCAGATCGATGAGGTCGTAGCCGCCGTCGACGTCGTCGGGTCCGCCGAAGAGCTGCGAGAGACCGGTGTCGCGGTTGTCGAAGCGCACCACCCGCAGGCCGCCGGCGGTGAGGATGCCGATGAACTCCTCGTCCCAGCTGAGTAGCTGGGCGCCGCCGCCCGAGACGAGCACGAGCACGGGGGCGTCGGCGGGGGAATCGGCCCCGGCGAACACCTCGTAGTACAGGCGCACATCGGCGGAATCGGTGTAGGGCATGCGTACTCCTCGCGCTCGGGGGACCCGCGGTCCGCGCTCCGGGTGATGGTGCGAGTCTAGGTTCCGCGATCAGGCGGGGTGATGTGTCGACCGCATACAGCGGGGCCCCGAGGATGAGTGTTCCACCCATCGTCGCCCCTGCCGCCCGCTCCTAGTGTCTTCCTTGACCACAGCGCCGATGACCCGGTCGCTGTCCCGAAGGAAGGTGGCCGATGTCGATCAACAGCCGAATCTCCGGACTCCGCGATCACACCCCGGATGAGCGCCTCGCGCTCGTCGCGCAGGGTGCGGAGCTGGATGCGGATGCTCTGGGGGCGCTGCGCCCCGACAGCGGTCTCTCGCTCGCTCAGGCCGACCACATGGTCGAGAACGTCGTGGGTCTCATCGCGGTGCCGGTCGGCGTCGCCACGAACTTCACGATCGACGGACGCGACCGCCTGATCCCGATGGCCACCGAAGAGCCGAGCGTCGTCGCCGCCGCCTCGAACGCCGCCCGCATGGCCCGCGGTCACGGCGGCTTCACGACCTCGTACACGGGCGATGTGATGATCGCCCAGATCCAGGTGCTCGACGCGATCGACCCGCACGGCGCGCGCTTCGCTCTGCTAGAGGCGAAGGACGAGCTGCTCGAGCTCGCCAACCAGCAGGACCCGATGCTGGTCTCGCTCGGCGGCGGGGCGTTCGACATCTCGGTGCGCGTGCTCCCCACCCGCGCCGGAGTGCAGGTCATCGTGCACCTGCACGTCGACGTGCGCGATGCGATGGGCGCGAACGCGGTCAACACGATGGCCGAGGCGATCGCCCCGCGCATCGCCGAGCTCGCCGGCACCCGCACGCTGCTGCGCATCCTCACCAACAAGGCCGAGCTGCGCCTCACCCGCGCCCGCGCCGTGTTCGACGCCGAACTGCTGGGCGGTCCCCAGGTCGTCGACGACATCGTCGCCGCGAGCGCGTTCGCCGAGGCCGACCCCTACCGTGCCGCCACGCACAACAAGGGCATCATGAACGGCATCACCGCGGTCGTGCTCGCCACCGGCAACGACACCCGCGCGGTCGAGTCGGGCTGCCACTCGCACGCCGCCCGAGCCGGCGGATACACGGCGCTGTCGCAGTTCGAGAAGGATGCCGACGGCAACCTCGTCGGCACGCTCGAGGTGCCCCTCGCCGTCGGGCTCGTCGGCGGTGCCACCCGCGCGCACCCCACCGCGCAGGCGTCCGTGAAGCTGCTCGGCGTCGAGACCGCCCGCGAGCTGGCGAGCGTCATCGCCGCCGTCGGACTCGCCCAGAACCTCGCCGCCTGCCGGGCGCTCGCCGCCGAGGGCATCCAGCGCGGACACATGACCCTGCACGCGCGCACGATCGCGGCATCCGCGGGTGCCGACGTCGACGAGATCGGCGCGGTCGCCGCCCGGATCGTCGCCGACCGCCGCATCCGCGTGGAGTACGCCCGCGAGGTGCTCGCCGAACTGCGCGGGGGCGGGGCCGGCGCATGACCGCCACGGTCCCGGCGCCCCGGGTGATCCGCGAGGACGGGCTCCCCGCGCGCGTCACCGTGTTCGAGGTGGGTCCGCGCGACGGCCTGCAGGCCGAGACCGACATCATCCCCGCCGCCGTCAAGATCCAGCTCTGCCGTCGGCTGTACGCCGCCGGTAGCCGTGACCTCGAGGTCACGAGCTTCGTGCCGCCGACCTGGATCCCCCAGCTCGCCGACGCCGAGCAGGTCGTCTCCGGCCTCGAGGTGCCCGCGGGCGCCCGCGCCGTCGGCCTCGTGCCGAACCTCCGCGGTCTGCAGCGCGCGATCGACGCCGGCATCCGCGAGGTGTCGGTGGTCGTCAGCGCCACCGAGTCGTTCGCGAAGGCCAACCTCAACACCACTCGCGCAGGCGCCATCGACCGCGCGGTCGAGGTGATCGCCGCGGCGACCGCGCAGGGCATCCCCGTGCGCGGCTACGTCTCGATGGCCTTCGGCGACCCCTGGGAGGGGAGCGTCGACACGGATGCCGTCACCGAAGCCGCCCGCGCCCTGCACGAGGCCGGAGCCCGGAAGATCGCGATCAGCGACACGATCGGCGTCGCCACGCCCGGTCACACGATCGCGGTCATCGAGGAGGCCCTCGACGCCGGCATCCCCGTCGAGGCGATCGCCCTGCACCTGCACGACACCTACGGGCAGTCGCTCGCGAACGTGCACGCCGCCCTGCGACTGGGCGTTGCCGAGTTCGACGCGTCGGTCGGCGGGCTCGGCCGTTGCCCCTACGCCAAGGGCGCGACCGGTAATCTCGCGACGGAGGACCTCGTGTGGATGCTGCACGGCCTCGGCATCGAGACCGGACTCGATCTCGAAGCCCTGGCCGCCACCACGCTCTGGCTCTCCCGCATCCGCACCGTGCGGCCCGCGTCGAACGTGGCCCGCGCGTTCGCGGCCGCCGGACTCGACACCCCCGAACCCGCACAGGAGGTCACTCCCGCATGATCGACACCACCCTCCCCGCCCCCGGCGCGCTCGCCGGAGTCACCGTGATCGACCTGTCGCGCGTGCTCGCCGGCCCCTACGCCTCGCAGACCCTCGCCGACCTCGGCGCGACGGTCATCAAGGTCGAGAACCCGCGCGACCCCGACGTGTCGCGCGGCTTCCCGCCGTACCTCACCGACGGCGAGGAGGAGTTCAGCGCGTACTACGCCCAGTACAACCGCGGAAAGCTCGGCGTCGGTCTCGACCTCGCGACCCCCGAGGGCAAGGAGGTGTTGAAGGACCTCGTGCGCGGCGCCGACGTGCTCGTCGAGAACTTCCGCCCCGGCACCATGGAGAAGCTCGGTGTGGGCTACGAGGTGCTGCGCGAGATCAACCCGCGCCTGGTCTACACCGCCATCTCCGGCTACGGCCGCACGGGGTCGCGCAGCAAGCGCCCCGCCTTCGACAACACGGCCCAGGCCGCGGGCGGCATCTGGTCGATGAACGGCTACGCCGAGCATCCGCCGGTGCGCGTCGGCGTCACGATCGGCGACCTCTCGGCGACCCTGTTCGCCGTGATCGGCACGCTCGCCGCGCTGCGTCACGCCGAGGCCACCGGCGTCGGCCAGGTCGTCGACGTCGCGCAGGTCGACAGCATCGTCGCCCTCACCGAGACCGCGGTCGTCGACTACACGGTCACGGGCAACGTCGCGTCGCCGCAGGGCAACGCGCACGCCTGGGTGCGGCCCTACGAGCTGTTCGACTGCGCCGACGGTCAGGTCTTCTTCGGCGCGTACACCGACAAGCTGTGGAACGCGAGCTGCGACCTGTTCGGCACCCCCGAGCTCAAGGACGACCCCGAGATCGACACGATGCGCAAGCGGTTCGAGACCGATGTGTACGAGCGCCGCGTCAAGCCGATCGTGGCGGGGTGGCTCGCGACCCGCACCAAGCAGGAGCTCGAGGACCTCGCGGGCGACGTCGTGCCCCTCACCGCGGTGAAGACGATCGGCGAGGTGGTCGATGACCCCGGCACTGCCGAGCGCGACATGATCGTCGAGGCCGACTACGGCGACCTGGGCGTGCTGCGCATGTTCGGTCAGCCGATCAAACTGTCGGAGACCCCCGCGACCCCCGCCCGCACCGCCAACCGCTTCGCCGAGCACGCCGACGAGGTGCTGGCGCGGTTCGCCGGGTACGACGCCGCCCGCATCGCCGAGCTGCGCGCCGCCGGGGCACTGCCGTGAGCACCCCCGCGCCCGTCGTGCGCACCGCGCCCATCACCGCCGACACCGTCGAGGCGTACCGCGGCACGTTCGCGGCAGCCGATCCGGCGCTCGCCGCGGGCGACCTGCTGCCCGCCGCCTGGGAGGGCGTGTTCTTCCCGTTCGCGGTGCCACTGGCCGACCTGCGCCCCGACGGCACCCCGGCGCGTGACGGCGTCGTGCCCGAGATCGACCTGCCCCGCCGCATGTACGCGGGCGAGACGACCGAGTTCCTGCGACCGATCCGCCTCGGCGACGAGGTGGTGCAGACCACGTCCCCGGGCTCGGTGGTCGACAAGACCGGTTCGCGCGGGCGTCTGACCTTCGTGGACATCGTGCGCGAGTATGCGGTCGCTGGCGAGGTGGCGGTGCGCAGCGTGTGGCACGACGTCTTCCTCGAGGCGGCGGATCCGGATGCCCCTGCCCGCGCCCCGCGCCCCGACCCGTCGATCGCGGCGGAGGGGGAGTGGGTCGAGGAGCTCACGCCCGACGCCCGCCAACTGTTCCGGTTCTCGGCGCTCACGTTCAACACGCACCTCATCCACTACGACCGGGCCTGGGCGCGCGACGTTGAGGGCCTGCCCGACCTGCTCGTGCACGGGCCGTTGACGCGCATCCTGCTGATGGACGCCGCCCGACGGCACACGCCCGAGCGCGTCCCCGCGCGTCTCGACGTGCGGGCGATCGCACCGGTGCTCGTCGACCGGCCGCTGCGTCTGGTCGGACACACCGCGCCCGACGGCATCCGCGTCACCGCCGTCGACGCCGACGATGTCGTGCTGGCCACCGCCGACATCACCTGGGCCTGACGGCCATCCCACCCCCCACCTGGAGACACCGTGAGGCACAACCCCGATTACGCCCTCGATGACGTCGAGACCGTGCGCGCCCTCGTGCGCGAGAACCCGTGGGCGACGATCGTCAGCCACGTGCCCGGCGAGGGACTCGTCGCCTCGCACTACCCGGTGCTGCTCGAAGAGGATGCCGAGGGCATCTCGATCGTGAGCCACGTCGGTCGCCCCGACGAGCGCCTGCACCAGCTCGGCCGGCACGAGACGATGGTGATCGTCTACGGCCCCCAGGGCTACGTCTCGCCGAGCTGGTACGGCACGTCGCCGGCCGTGCCCACGTGGGACTTCGCCGTCGCGCACCTGTTCGGCACCCCCGAGATCCTCTCCGACGACGAGAACCTCGCGGTGCTCGACCGCCTCGTGAGCTGGTTCGAGAGCCCGCTGCCCGACCCGTACCTGATGCATCGCACTCTCGAGAACACCGCCTACGCCGAGCGCATCGTGCACGGCACCGTGGGGTTCCGCCTGCGGGCCACCCGCATCGAGGCCAAGGAGAAGATGCACCAGGACAAGTCCCCCGAGGTGATCGCGCGCGTCGTCGAGGCGCTGCGCAACCCCGGCCCCTATGAGAACCCGAAGCTCGCCGATCGCATCGCGGATGTGAACCGCGACGTGCTCGATGGAAAGGAAGTGACCGCATGACCGCGTTCGTCGGAGTGGGTGACATGGTCGAGTGGATCTCGCGCCGCGGAGCCGAGACGATCATGACCGAGATGGCCGACACGATCGAGGCGGACTTCCGCCGGTGGGAGTCGTTCGACAAGAGCGAGCGCGTCGCCAATCACACGCCGTTCGGCGTGATCGAGCTCATGCCGATCAGCGACCCCGACATCTACGCGTTCAAGTACGTCAACGGTCACCCGTTCAACCCGGGTCGCGGGTACCAGACGGTGACCGCGTTCGGTGTGCTCGCCGATGTGCACAACGGTTACCCGGTGTTCCTCGCCGAGATGACCATGCTCACGGCGCTGCGCACGGCGGCGACCTCGGCGATGGTGGCCCGGCGCCTCGCGCGCCCGGATTCGTCGACGATGGCGATGATCGGGGCGGGCAGCCAGGCCGAGTTCCAGGCCCTCGCGTTCCGCGGGGTGCTGGGTGTCTCGCGGCTGCGGATCTACGACGTCGACCCCGCGGCATCCGCCAAGTTCGTGCGCAACCTCGCACCGCGCGGCTTCGACATCACGGTGTGCGCCTCGGCGTCGGAGGCCGCCGCCGGCGCCGACATCGTCACGACGTGCACGGCCGACAAGGCGGTCGCGCAGGTGCTGACGGATGCCGATGTCGCCCCGGGCATGCACATCAACACGATCGGCGGCGACTGCCCGGGCAAGACCGAGCTCGACCCGCGGATCCTCGATCGCGGTCCGGTGTTCGTGGAGTACACGCCCCAGACGCGCGTCGAGGGCGAGATCCAGAACGTCGCCGCCGACTTCCCGGTCACGGAGTTCTGGCAGGTGCTGAACGGGACGGCTGCGGGACGCACCTCGCCCGAGCAGGTGACGATCTTCGACTCGGTGGGTTTCGCGATCGAGGACTTCTCGGCCCTGCGTCACCTGCGCGCCGATCTCGCGGGCACGGGGCTCGACACCGAGATCGACCTCGTCGCCGCCCCCGAGGACCCGAAGGACCTCTTCGGCTTCGCGACCTCGCCCGTCCCCGTCGCCTGACCGGCGGCCCCGCCCGCCGACCCCGACCATCCCCGCGCGCGCCGCGCGCTGAGAGGAGCAGCATGACCGAGTCCCTCACCCTGCGGGACGTGCGCCCGTACGACGGCGGTGAGCCGGTCGACGTGTTCGTTCGCGACGGAGTGATCGCCGAGATCGGCCCCGCCGGAACGGTCGCACCCGCGGGCGAGGTCGTCGAGGCGGGCGGTCGCTGGATCGGCCCGGGGTTCTGGGACGCGCACGTGCACTTCACGCAGCACGTGATCCGTCGCCGGCGCCTCGACCTCACCGAGACCCGCACCGCCGACGACGTGCTCGACATCGTGCGGCGGGCGCGCGCCGAGGGCGCCCCCCCGAGCGACGGGATGCTGATGGGCTACGGGTTCCGCGACGGGCTGTGGCCCGTGCCCGCCTCGCTCGAGGCCCTCGAGGCCACGGTCAGCGACATCCCGGTCGTGCTCGTGAGCGGCGATCTGCACTGCGGCTGGATGAACCGTGCGGCGGCCGCGCGCCTGGGTGTCGAGCTCGACGAGACGGGGCTGCTGCGCGAGGGGCCGTGGATCGGCATCCTGCACGATTTCGACGAGGCCGCGCAGCTGCCGGCGGATGCCTATGCGGATGCCGCGTCGGCCGCCGCCGCGCGTGGCGTCGTGGGCATCGTCGAGTACGAGAAGACCGACAATATCGCCGAATGGTCGGCGCGCACGGCGGGCGGGCTCACGAGCCTCCGCACCGACATCGCGGTGTGGCCCGACCTGCTCGAGCAGGTGATCGCCACGGGCGTCCGCACCGGCGACATCGTCGACGAGGCGGGTCTGGTCACCTTCGGCCGGCTCAAGGTCGTCGTCGACGGCTCGCTGAACACCCGCACCGCCTGGTGCTGGGACCCGTACCCCGGCATGGACCCCGGCCACCCGCACGCCTGCGGCATGGAGAGCGTGCCGATCCCCGAGCTGCGCCGCCTGCTCGAACGCGCCCGCGGCGCCGGTATCGAGGCCGCCGTGCACGCGATCGGCGACCGCGCGAACACCGAGGTGCTCGACACGTTCCAGGCCCTCGACATGAAGGGCGTGATCGAGCACGCCCAGCTCGTGCGCGACGACGACTTCGCCCGCTTCGCCGCGCTCGGCCTGATCGCCAGCGTGCAGCCCGAGCACGCCATGGACGACCGCGACGTCGCCGACCACCACTGGGCGGGCCGCACCGGTCGCGCTTTCGCGTTCGGTTCGCTGCACCGCTCGGGCGCGACCCTGCGCCTGGGATCGGATGCCCCGGTCGCCCCGCTCGACCCGTGGATCTCGCTCAGCGCGGCCACCGCGCGCAGCCGCGGCGACCGCGACGCCTGGCACCCCGAGCAGCGTCTTCCGCTCGACGTGGCGCTCGCGGCATCCGTTCGTACCTCGTTCGCCGTCGGGCAGCCCGCCGACCTCGTGATCGGCGACCGCGACCCCTACGCGAGCGACCGCGACGAACTGCGGTCCATGCCCGTCGCCGCCACCCTGCTCGGCGGCCGCTTCACCCACCGGGAGCTGTGATGACCACTTTCACCAACGGCCGTGTGTTCACGGGCGAGAGCGAGACCGCGTTCGCCTCGGCGTTCCGCGTCGTCGACGGGATCGTCGACTGGGTCGGCGACGCGGCGGACGTGACCGATGCGGATGCCGTCGACCTCGGCGGCCGCACCGTGCTGCCCGGACTGCTCGACAGCCACACGCACCCCGCGCTGCTTGCCGGAACCGCGGCGGCGGCGGAGTGCTTCCCGCCGGCCGTGCTCAGCGCCGACGACCTCGTGCGCGTGCTCGACGCGCACGCCGCGACGATCAGCGGGGCGGATGCCTGGGTGCTGGGGCGCGGATTCGACGACACCAAGTTCCCGGAGGGGCGGATGCCGACGGCCGCCGACCTCGACCGCATCGCCACCGATCGCCCGGTGCTGGTCTGGCGCTGCGACGCGCACTCGGCCGTCTGCAACACCCGCGCGCTCGAGATCGCCGGCATCACCGCCACGACGGTCGACCCCGAGGGGGCGCGGTTCGAACGCGACGCCGACGGCAACCCGAACGGGGTGCTCACCGAGATCGCGGCGGTCAACGTGGTGGCAGCCTTCATCCCGGCGCCGAGCCGCGACGAGCAGATCGATGCGATCGTGGCGATCGGCGACGAGCTCGCCTCACGCGGCATCGTGGCGGTCTGCGACCTGCTGTCGTCGCGCATCGACCGCCCGCTCGAGACCTTCCGCGCCGCCGCCGAGCGCGGCCTGCGCACCCGCGTCGCTCTGTACCCGGGGTGGGACCCGGAGGCGCCCCTCGGGGAGCTGACCGACGACGACCGCACCGGGCCGATCCGCATCGCGGGCGTGAAGGTCGTGCTCGACGGCGCGTACTCCAACCGCACCGCCTGGGTGCACGAGGCGTACCCCGACTCCTGCGACCACGGCCTGCGTCTCGTCGACGACGCCGACGTGCTCGCGGCCGGCGACTGGGCCCGCCGCAACGGCGTGCAGCTCGCCGTGCATGCGATGGGCGACCGGGCGCTCGACCGCGTCGTGGAGCTGTTCGAGGATCAGGAGCCGTGGCTCGACGGCATCCCCTCGGTGCGCATCGAGCACGCGACGATCGTGAGCGACGCGTATCTCGCGCGACTGGGATCGGGGCGGATGTCGTTCGGCATCGCCACGCACACGGTGTTCTTCTACGCCGAGTACGACGGGTACGAGAAGGCGCTGCGCGTCGAGCAGGTGCCGGATGCCTACCCGATCGCGCGCCTGTACGCGGGGCTCGAGCCGTTGGCACTGTCGTCGGACCGGCCGGCCACCGCGTGGAGCGGCGCCGACGACGTGATGCTCTCGGTCGAGGCCGCCGTGCGACGCCGCACCTACAACGGCATCGAGTTCGGCGCCGAGGCGGCGATCACCGTGCCGCAGGCGCTGCTGCTGTACACCTCGCGGGCGGCCTCGCTGTCGCCGCTGGAGGGTGTCGGGCGCCTCGCACCGGGGCTCGATGGCAGTTTCGCCGTGCTCGACCGCGACGTCTTCACGGTGCCCGACGACGAGATCGCCGCCGTGCGCGTGGCCGAGACCTGGATCCGCGGCGAGCGGGTGTTCGTGCGCTGAGGCTGGTGGGGATTCCTGCGACGCTTCGACAGGCTCAGCGACCCAGGAATCGGTTCCTGCCCGGAAACCGGGTCCCTGAGCCTGTCGAAGGGCCCACCCCGCGCCCCGTTCGGTGTGCGCAGCACCCATCGCCGACGGCATCCGCTCGTCGATAACCTCGCTCGGGAGCGAAGGGGCGACGATGACTGACGGAGATTTCCGGCCGCTCGAGGGCGTGCGCGTGATCGACTTCACCCGGCTGCTCGCCGGGCCGTACGCGACCATGACCCTCGCCGAGCTCGGCGCCGACGTGATCAAGGTCGAGCAGCCGGGCATCGGCGACGAGACCCGGCACTGGGGTCCGCCGTTCGTGCACGGGGCGAGCGCGTACTTCCACGCGATCAACCGCGGCAAGCGCAGCATCGCGCTGGACCTGGCCGACCCCGCCGATCGCGAGACCGCGCACGCGCTGATCGGCACGGCGGATGTCGTGGTCGAGAGTTTCCGTCCGGGGGTCGCCGACCGACTGGGGATCGGCGCCGACGCGATGCGCGAACGGTTCCCGCGGCTGGTCTACGCCTCGATCAGCGGGTTCTCGCAGGAGGGCCCGCTCGCGGCCGAACCGGGCACCGCCGTGACGGTGGAGGCCGAGTCCGGGCTCATGCACGTGACCGGGTACGAGGGAGCCGATCCCGTGCGCTCCGGGGTGGCGATGGTCGATATCGCGACCGGGATGTCGATGATCAACGGCGTGCTCGCCGCCCTCCTCGAACGCGGGCGCACCGGTGTCGGCCGCCGTCTGGAGTTCTCGCTGTTCGCGACCGCGCTCAGTTCGCTGGGCACGGTGATCGCCGCGACGTCGGCCGGCGGACCCCCGTCGAAGCCGTGGGGCAGTTCGCACCCGTCGATCGTGCCGTACCGCGCGTTCGCGGCATCCGACGGTCATGTCGTGCTCGGCGCGACCAACGACGCGATGTTCGCGCGTCTCGTGGCGGCGCTCGACCTCGGCGCCGTGCTCGGTGGGCCGGAGTGGGCGGGCAACCGGGCCCGGGTGGAGGGGCGCGACGAGCTCGAGCGCATCCTGGCCGCGCGGGTGGGATCGTTGCCGCTCGAGACGGTGGTCGGATGCCTGCAGGCGGCGCGTGTGCTCGTGGCGCGCGTGCGCACCCCCGAGGCGGCGGCCCGCGGCCCGCAGGCGGATGCTCTCGGCTTGATCGAGCACGACGACGGGGTGTCGATAGCCCGGTCGGCGCTCGGCACCAACGGCACGGTGCGGCTGGCACGCGCGCCCGGTCTCGACGCCGACGGCCCGGCGCTCCGCGCGGAGCTCGGTCGCTGACCGGGAGACGGGGCTACCCGGCGCCGAGCAACCTCACGCGGCAGGCGAGCTCGACGGCGAAGCGGGCGTCGGGATCGGCGAGATCGATGCCGAGCAGCTCGCGGATGCGCCGCATCCGGTACCCCACGCCGTTCGGGTGCAGCATGAGCTCGCGGCCGGCGTGCACGAGCGACCCCTCGTGCGCGAGGTACACGAGCAGGGTGCGCACCGACTGCAGCGCGCGCTCGGGGCCGAGGTCGTCGAGCGGACGCAGGATGTCGTGCAGCAGTTCGCGGCTGATCGGCGAGGCGTAGACGTCGAGCAGCACCCGCCGCAGGCCCGTGACATCGGTGAGCTCGACCCCGCCGAGGCGCCCGGCGGCGATCGCCGACTCAGCCGCGATGCGCGCCTCGGCCGCCGACTGCCGCAGTCCCAGCGCGCCGACCTGCGGGGTGCCGAGCCCGAGCGTGTAGGCCCAGTCGGAGCCGGCGATCTCCTGCGCCCGCTCCTGGATGAGCATCGCGACCTCGCGCACGCGGCGCTGATGGTCGCCGGCCCCGTGCTCCTCGGTGCACACGAGCAGCAGGTCGTCCTGCAGGAAGGCGACGTGCCACATCTCCTCGCGCGCCTCGACGAGCTGCAGCGCGAACAGTTCGAGCGCGGGTTGCACGCTGCGCGGCGCCCGGGCGTCGGGGTCGGCGGTGCCGGTCGGGGCGAGCCAGGCGACCGCGTGCGACTGGGGGAGGGGCAGCCCGAGACGCGCGGCCTGGGCGACGAAGCCCTCGGCGCGCGAGGGCTCGGCGAGCACGAGCTCGACGAGCAGGTCGGCGCGCGACTGCGTGGGGGCGAACCGGTCGCGGCTCTGCCGTTGCGCGACGCGCGAGAGCAGCGAGGCGATCACGGGCAGCGACACCTCGGTCGCGCCGTCGGTGCGATCGGCCACGAGGCGCCCGATGAGCACCTCGCCGATGAACACGGCATCCGCATCGGTCCACGCGGCGGCCTGGTCGGGGGCGATCGACAGCGCGACCCCGAGTGCGCCGCCGGCGACCGACAGGATGCTCTCGGTCGTGCTGTCTGCGGATGCCGCGGCCTCGGTCGCGAGGGCGATGGCGTGCGCTCCGCGCATCATCGCCTCCGACGCCCCGCCCGAGATGGCCCGGTCGATGGTCTTCGCGAGGTCGGCGGCGCCGACGCCCACGGCCGAGAACACGGGGACGCCGGCGCGCTCGGCGAGTACGCGCGCGGTCTCGGCGAGTGTGAGCGGGGCGGTGAAGACGAGGCCGGCGAGGCCGCGGGCGCTGGCCTGCCGCAGGGCGACGTCGATGCGGAAGGGCGGTGGCTGCTCCTCGCCGTCGATGATCGCGAGGGTGCCGGTGGCGAGGGCGTCGAGGCGGTCGACGGCGGCGAGGTCGACGCGCACGATCTGCCGGTCGTCGACGGGGCCGGCGTGCGAGCGCAGCCCGAGTCTGTCGGCGTCATCACGCAGATCCCGCAGTGTGTACTGTGCCATGCGCACAGTATGCCCGGAATCACTGGATGCAGGAAACATTGCCGGGAGGTGAACGGCTCCGTACCGTGAACACATGGCCCAGACTTCCTCCGTCGCACGCACCGCGGCTCCGATCACCGAGATCACGGCAGACGATATCGCCGCGCTCGGCGTCGGCACTGCGATCTTCGGCACCGGCGGCGGTGGCGCCGTCTACACCTCGCAGATCATGGTCGAGACCGCGCTGCGCGAGCACGGCCCCGTGCGCCTGGTGCAGGTCGACGACCTCGGCGCCGACGACGTCGTCATCCTGATGTCGGGCATCGGCGCCCCGACGGTCGGCATCGAGATGCTGGCCGCGAAGGACCAGATCCACGCGCTGCTCGCCGAGGCCGAGAGGCTGCTCGGCCGCAAGGTCACGACGCTCATGGCGGCCGAGATCGGGGGAAGCAACGGCGTGCAGCCGATCGGCTGGGCCGCCCGCCTCGGCCTGCAGATCCTCGACGCCGACGGCATGGGCCGGGCGTTCCCGGATGCCGCGATGGTGGCGATGAACGTCGCCGGCGTCCCCTGCGCATGGGCCGTGCAGAGCGACGTCGTCGGCAACATCTCGGTCATGAAGACGGTCGACCTGCACTGGCTCGAGCGTCACGCCCGCGCCCTCACCGTCGCGAGCGGCTCGATCTGCATCGGCGCGCACTACCCGATGACCGCCGACCAGGTGAAGGGCTCGGTCATCGAGGGCACGGTGAGCGCCGCCATCCGCGTCGGCCACGCCCTGATGTCGTCGTCCGACCCGGTGGCCGCCGTTGCCGCCGAGCTCGACGCCCGCGTGCTCATGACCGGCAAGATCACCGACCTCGACCGCCGCACCGTCGGCGGTTTCGTGCGCGGCTCGGTGACGATCACCGGCACCGGCGCCGACCGGGGCCGCCTGCAGCGCCTCGAGCTGCAGAACGAGAACCTGCTCGTGCTCGAAGACGGTGAGGTGCTGGTGAGCGTGCCCGACCTCATCACGATCATCGACGCCGAGACCGGCCACGCGATCACCACCGAGATGCTGCGCTTCGGCCAGCGCGTCTCGGTTCTCGCGTGGGCCTGCGACCCGATCTGGCGCACGCCCCGCGGCCTCGAACTCGCCGGGCCCCTGGCCTTCGGCTACGACTTGCCGTACGTCCCGTTCGAAGGAGCGACCCGATGACCGCCCGCGACCTCTCCATCGGCGTCGACGTCGGCGGCACGAACACCGACGCGGTCGTGCTCGACGGCGACGGCCGGGTGCTCGCGTGGACCAAGCGCGCCACGACCGATGACATCACCGGCGGCATCCGCGCCGGCATCCGCGACGTGCTCGCCGCGATCGGCGACGACCGCTCCCGTGTCTCGCGCGTCATGCTCGGCACGACCCACGCGACCAACGCGATCGTGCAGCGCCGCCAGCTCGACCGGGTCGCGATGATCCGCCTCGGTGCGCCGGCCGCGACCGAGTACCCGCCGCTGACCGGCTGGCCCGACGACCTCGTGCGCATGGTGCTCGCCGGCGCCACGATGCTCGGCGGCGGCCACATGGTCGACGGCACCCCGATCGCCCCGCTCGACCGCGACGGCATCCTGCGCTTCGTCGACGGCCTCGACGACTTCGATGCGATCGCCGTGGCGGGCATCTTCAGCCCCTCGTCGCCCGAGCAGGAGCTCGAGGTCGCCGACCTGCTGCGCGGCCACCTGGGGCAGGACACCCGGGTGTTCCTCAGCCAGGACATCGGCCCGACGGGTCTGCTCGAGCGTGAGAACGCAACGCTCCTCAACGCCGCGCTCTACAGCGTCGCCCGGTCGGTGACCGAAGCGCTGGTGACGGTCGTCGCCGAGGAGGGTCTCGACGCGACCACCTTCTTCGCCCAGAACGACGGCACACTGATGTCGCTCGACTACGCCGCGCAGTACCCCGTGCTCACGATCGGATCGGGCCCCGCGAACTCCATCCGCGGCGCCGCGTACCTCTCGGGCCATGACGACGCGATCGTGATCGACGTGGGCGGCACGACCTCCGACCTCGGCGTGGTCGTGGGCGGATTCCCCCGCGAGTCGACGCTGCCGCGCGAGATCGGCGGGGTGCGCACGAACTTCCGGATGCCCGACATCCTCAGCGTCGGCATCGGCGGCGGCACGATCGTCGACGTCGCCTCGGGCCGCGTCGGCCCGGACTCGGTCGGCTACCGCATCGACCGGGAGGGCCTGCTGTTCGGCGGCTCCACCCCGACGCTGACGGATGCCGCGGCCCTCGCCGGCAGCCCCGTCGCCGGTCGCACGCTGCCCGCGCTGTCGTCGCAGGTGACCGAAGCGCTCGAGCAGGCGCTCGCGAAGGTCGCCGATCGCCTCGACGAGGCCGTCGAACGCCTCTCCCTCGGACGCATGGACATCCCTCTCGTCGTCGTCGGCGGCGGCGGATTCCTCGTTCCCGACAGCCTCGCGAGCGCCGGCAGCATCCTGCGTCCCGACCACGGCGGCGTCGCCAACGCGGTCGGCGCGGCGATCTCGCTCGCCGGCGGCCGAGCCGATCAGATGGCCCCGATGGGCGATCGCAACCAGGCGATCGAGCAGGCATCCGAAGCCGCCATCGCGAAGGCGATCCAGGCCGGCGCCGACCCGCTGCAGGTGTCGATCGTCGAGGTCCTCGAGACGCACGTTCCCTACACCGCCCAGCCCACCGTCAACGTGACGGTCAAGGCCGCAGGCCCGCTCGCGCGGCTCTCGGCCGAGGTTCCGGTCCGCTGACCGGAAGAAGAAGACCACAGCATCCGCAGCTCCACCCCCTCACCCGAAATCAGGAGATCGCTATGAAACGCAGTACCGCAGTACCCGTGGCCGCCGTTCTCTCTGCGCTTGCGCTGACACTGACGTCCTGCGCGGGCTCGAACGATCAGTCCGCGCCCGCCGAGGGCGACTACGTCTCCGGCGGCACCTTCGTGACCGCCGTCGGCGACGACCCGGGCGACCTGAACCCGCTCAAGGCCGTCTCGCCCGACACGTTCGCGGTCGTCAGCCTCGCCTACGAATCGCTGATCGCCGTCACCGACGAGGGAGACCTCGTGCCCTGGCTCGCCGAAAGCTGGGAGGAGACGGGCACCGAGGTCGTCTTCACCCTCAAGGACGGCATCACCTGCACCGACGGGTCGGAGTTCACAGCGCAGACCGTCGCCGACAACCTCAACTACAACGCCGACCCCGCCAACGCGACCTTCTCGTACGGCTCGGTCATCGACGAGACGATCTCGGCCACCGCCGACGGTAACGTCGTGACGGTGACGAGCACCGAGAACAACCCGTTCCTGGCCGTCAACGTCGGCACGATCATGCTCGTCTGCGACGCCGGCCTCGCCGACCCGACCACGCTGTCGGACGCGACCGACGGCACCGGACTCTTCGGCCTGAGCGACGTCAAGCCGGGCGACACCTACACGTTCACCAAGCGCGACGACTACACGTGGGGCCCCGACGACGTCACGAGCGAGACCGTCGGTCTGCCCGACACGATCCAGGCGCGCGTCGTCACCGATGAGAGCACGGCCGCCAACCTGCTCGTCTCCGGCGAGATCAACGCGGCGACGATCTCGGGCGCGGACCGTGCCCGTCTCGACGGCGCCGGACTCACCCACTCGGGTGTGCGCAACCCCGTCGGAATGATCCTCTTCAACGAGAAGGAGGGTCGTCCGTTCTCCGACCCGCTCGTGCGCGAGGCGCTGTCGATCGCGATCGACCGCGACGAGGTCGGCACGGTGATCGCCGACGGCGAGGCACTGGAGTCCGTCTCGCTGGTGACCAAGAACCCGCTGCTCTGCGTCGCCGACGGTCCGAAGTGGGAGCTGCCCGACACCGACCTCGACCGGGCGGCCGAGCTGCTCGACGAGGCCGGCTGGACGGTCGGCTCCGACGGCACGCGCACCAAGGACGGCCAGCCGCTGACCATCAAGTTCGTCTACAACGCCCCCACCTCGACGCACGCGGCCGCGGCCGAGCTCGTCAAGGAGACGTGGGACGAGCTGGGCGTGACGACCGAGCTGTTCGCGAACGACGCGGCGGCCTGGTCGGAGCAGCTCTGGTCGACCTTCGACTGGGACACCGGCTGGGTGCAGGTGGCACCGGGCGGCCCGGTCGTGCTGTCGACGTTCTTCGACGGCGCCACCCCCGACCAGGGCGGTCTGAACTTCATGTGGGTCGACAACCCCGAGTACTCCGCTCTCGCCGCCGAGGCCTCGAGCGCGAGCCCCGAGGAGACCTGCGGCATCTGGCAGGACGCCGAGGCCGAGCTCATCAACCGCTTCGACGTGTTCCCGGTGACCGACAACATCCTGCCGACCTACCAGTCGGGCGCGGTGTTCGAGCAGCCGAACTTCATCCAGCCGACCTCGATCCGGATGCTGGGCTGACATGACGACGACTCCTCCTCCCGCGACCGCCGAGGTGGTCGACACCACCACGGCCGCCCTGGCGGCGCGGGTGGAGGAGCGCCGCCTGCGTCGGGGGCTCTCCCCGCGCACCGCGTTCCTGCTCCGCCGCCTCGGCCGGCTCGTGATCTCCCTGGCCGTGGTGATCGTCGCGTCGTTCCTGCTCATGTACCTCGTGCCCGGCGACCCCGTGCGCGCGGCGCTGGGTCAGAGCGCGACGCCGCAGCTCGTCGAGGCGACCCGCACCCAGCTCGGCCTCGACCGGCCGATGTGGGAGCAGTTCTTCCGCTTCATCGGCGGTCTCTTCACGGGCGACCTCGGCACCTCGGTGCGGTTGCAGCGACCGGTGGCGGACGTGCTCGCGCAGCGCTTCCCGACCACGCTGCTGCTCGCGGTGCTCGCCTTCATCATCGCCGTGATCGGGGCGCTGCCCGCCGGCATCGGCGCGGCGGTGCTCGCGCGCTCCGGCCGTCGCCGCGGCCTGTCGATGACGCTCTCGGCCGTGCTCGGCATCCTGATCGCCGTCCCGAGCTTCCTCGTGGCGGTCGGTCTCATCTCGCTGTTCGCGGTGCAGCTCGGCTGGCTGCCGGCGGCCGGATGGGGAAAACCGGCGGATGCCGTGCTGCCGGTCATCGCCCTCGCGATCGGCCCGATGGCGTACCTCGTGCGCATCGTGCAGGTCGAGATGCTGGCGGTGCTCGACACCACCTACATGACCACCGCCCGGGCCAAGCGCCTGCCGCGGCACCTGATCCACCTGCGGCACGCGCTGCCGAACATCGTCACCGCGTCGCTCACCGTCGGCGGGCTCATCCTCGCCGGCCTCACCGCCGCGACCGTGCTCATCGAGACCGTGTTCGCGATCCCCGGACTCGGAACCATCATGGTCTCGTCGGTCGGGGCCAAGGACTACCCGATGGTGCAGGGCGTCGTCATCGTCTACGCGCTCATCGTGCTGGGCGTGAACCTCGTCGTCGACGTCATCCTCGCCACCATCGATCCGCGCTCGTCGATCACGGAGGGCTGAGACATGTCCGTGCGCAAGAAACTCCTCAACGCCACCGCGATCTCCGCCCTCGCCGGCAGTGCGCTCCTGGTGTTCCTCGCCGTCGCCGGTCCCACGATCTGGGGCCCGGCCGCCGACACCACCGACGTCTCCTCGCGTCTGCTCGGCGCGAGCGCGGCGCACCCGTTCGGCACCGACGAGCTGGGCCGCGACATCCTCGCCCGCGTGCTCACCGCGACGCGCCTCACGCTGCTGCTCACGCTCGGCGCCACGGCGATCGCGCTCACCGGCGGCATCGTGTTCGGTCTCGTCGCGAGCATCCTGCCCAAGTACCCGCGGCGCTGGTTCACGGGCCTCCTCGACATCCTGCTCGCGTTCCCCTGGCTGCTGATGGTGCTGTTCTTCACCGTCATCTGGGGCGCGACGGCGACCGGGGCGATGCTCGCGATCGGCTTCGCGGGCATCCCGTCGTTCGCCCGTCTCGTGTACAACCTCGCCTCCTCCGTGTCGGGCCGCGACTACGTGCGGGCCGCCCGCGTGGTGGGCGTCGGGCCGGTCGGCATCCTGCTGCGGCACGTGCTGCCGAACATCGCCAACCCGTTCTTCGTGAACGCCGCCGCGACCGCGAGCGTCACGCTGCTGTCGTTCGCCGGTCTCTCGTTCCTCGGCCTCGGGGTGCAGGCGCCCGCGTACGACTGGGGGCGGATGCTGCAGGAGGGCATCCTGCGCATCTACGTGAACCCGCTCGCGGCGATCGGCCCCGGCATCGCCATCGTGCTCGCCGGTCTCGTCTTCACGCTGCTCAGCGAAGCCGTCGCCGGCACCCGCGGCTCGGGCTTCCGCGCCGTCGCCGCCCGGGCCGTCGGCGGGGTGACGATCACCTCGCGCCGACGCAACCCGGCCCCGGCCGCCGCGGCGCCCGAGAGCGACGTGGTCGCCGAGATCACCGACCTGCACATCGCCTTCCCCACCGCCGACGGCGGCGTGGTCGAGCGCGTGCGCGGCGTCGACCTGCGGGTCGCCCGGGGCGAGATCGTCGGCATCGTCGGCGAATCCGGGTCGGGCAAATCGCTCACCGCGATGGCGCTCGCCGGGCTCCTCGGTGACGACGCGATCATCACGACCTCCGCGCACCGCTTCGACGACCTCGACATGACCGGGCAGCTGACGGCATCCGATCGTGCCCGCCTGGGCGTCGAGCTCGGCATGATCTTCCAGGACCCGCTCACCTCGCTGAACCCCGCGCTCACCATCGGACGCCAGCTCACCGAGGTGCCCGAAGTGCACATGGGCATGCGCCCGAAGGAGGCGCGCGTGCGCGCCGCCGACGCGCTGACCGCCGTCGGGATCCCGGATGCCGCGAACCGGCTGAAGCAGTACCCGCACGAGTTCTCGGGTGGCATGCGTCAGCGGGCCATGATCGGCATGGCGCTCACCGGCAAGCCGCGGCTGATCATCGCCGACGAGCCCACCACCGCGCTCGATGTGACCGTGCAGCGTCAGGTGATGGGCGTGCTGCACCGGGCGCAGGAGGAGACGGGAGCGGCGATCGTGTTCATCTCGCACGACATCGCCCTCGTCTCGGCGTTCTGCGACCGGGTCATCGTGATGAAGGACGGGCGGGTCGTCGAGGCGCTCTCGGCCGGCCGCATCCGGCAGGACGCGCAGCATCCGTACACGCAGGCGCTCATCGCGTGCCTCCCCGACATGACGAGCGACCGAACGCAGCCGCTGCCGGTGATCCCGCCGGAACTGATGCCCGAGGCGTTGGACGACTCCGCGCCGACCGAGGACCCGGCGGATGCCCGCGAGGGCTCCCACGACGGTGCCCACGAGAAGGAGGTGCCGGTGTGAACGCGCTCGAGATCACGGACCTGAGTGTCCGCTACGGCCGTACCCGCGTGGTCGAACGGGTGAGCCTGTCGGTGCCGAAGGGCCGCACGGTCGGACTCGTCGGCGAATCCGGGTCGGGCAAGAGCACGATCGCGGCCGCCGCCGTCGGGCTCGTGCGCCCCGAATCCGGATCGATCCGCGTCGACGGCGTCGAGACGGCGACCGATGGGGCGGCCGCACGCCGCGCACGCCGCCGCATGCAGCTCGTCTTCCAGGACCCGTTCTCGGCCCTCGACCCGCTCATGCCCATCGGCGACTCGATCGCCGAGGCCCTGCGCGCCACCGGCCGCCGCTGGACCCGCGCCGAGCGCATCGCCCGCGTGCGCGAACTGCTCGCCCAGGTGCACCTCGACCCCGACCGCGCGGGCGAGCGGCCCGGCGCCTTCTCGGGCGGCCAGCGTCAGCGCATCACGATCGCGCGCGCCCTCGCGGGCGAGCCCTCGGTGCTCATCGCCGACGAGGTCACCAGCGCCCTCGACGTCTCGGTGCAGGGCGCGATCCTCAACCTGCTGCGCGAGGTTCAGCAGGAACTGGGGCTGTCGATGCTGTTCATCTCGCACAACCTCGCGGTCGTGCGGTACATCAGCGACGAGGTGTGCGTGATGCGACATGGCAAGCTGGTCGAGGCCGGGCCGACCGAAGCACTGCTCGCGAACCCCGCCGACCCCTACACGGTGGACCTGCTCGACGCGGTCCCCGTTCTCGGCGAGAGGATGCAGTTCTGATGGGTTCCGGTTCGGACGCGGGTTCTGGTTTCGACGGCGGGTTCGGGGGTGCGGCGGAAGAACTGCGCGCGCACCTCACGGCCGTGCGGCGCGAGCTGCACGGAGCGGTCGAGATCGGACTCGACCTGCCGAACACGCAGGCGATTTTGCTGCGTGAGCTCGAGGGTCTCGGACTCGAGATCACCGTCGGGCAGTCGCTGTCGTCGATCACCGCTGTGCTGCGCGGCGGGCGTCCGGGCCCGGTGGTGCTGCTGCGCGGCGACATGGACGGACTGCCCATCACCGAGGCATCCGGTCTGCCGTTCGCCGCGACCTCGGGCGCGATGCACGCCTGCGGCCACGACCTGCACATGGCCGGAGTGCTCGGTGCCGTGCGGCTGCTGGCCGCCCGCCGCGACGAACTCCCCGGCACGGTCGTGTTCATGTTCCAGCCCGGTGAGGAGGGGCAGGCCGGCGGTCGCATCATGATCGAGGAGGGCGTGCTCGACGCCGCCGGGGCGCGGCCGGTCGCGGCGTACGCGATCCACGTCGACAGCGCCACCCCGCGCGGACAGCTCGTCACCCGCGAGGGCGCGATGATGGCGAGCGCCAGCGCGCTGCGCCTGACCCTGCACGGCACCGGCGGCCACGCCGCCTTCCCGCAGCTCGGCATCGACCCGGTGCCGGTGGCGGCGCAGCTCATCCTCGCGGTGCAGACCTTCGCCGCACGCCGCCTGCCCGCCACCGACCAGGCCGTGATCTCGATCACGCGCCTGAGCAGCGACTCCGAGGCGAGCAACGTGCTGGCCGCGACCGTGTCGCTCGAGGCCAACATCCGCACCCTGTCGATGCAGACCCTCGACACGGTGCGCGAGCAGCTGCCGGTGATGCTGGCGGGGATCGCCGAGTCCAACGGATGCCGGTTGGAGTCGGAGTTCATCGCCTCGTACCCCGTGACCTACAACGACCCGGCCGAGACTCGCGAGGTGCTGGAGGTGCTCGACGAGCTCGTCGGGGAGGAGCGCGTGATCCGGCTCGCGGCGCCGTCGATGGCATCCGAGGACTTCTCTTACGTGCTGCAGGAAGTGCCCGGCGCCCTCGTGTTCGTCGGTGCCGCCCCCGACTCGGGTCCGATGCCGCTGCACTCCGAGCAGGCCATCTTCGACGACGAGGTGCTTCCGCTGCAGGCATCCGTCCTCGCCGAGCTCACCTGGCGCCGGTTGCTGCGCGGCTGAGGCCGTATCTCGTGAGGGACGCTTCGACAGGCTCAGCGACCCCGCTTTCGCCGCACCCGCAACTGGGTCCCTGAGCCTGTCGAAGGGCCCCGACGAACGTTTAGCCGTCGGCCCGCACCAGGCTTCCCGTCTCGGCATCCGTCGGGCCGAAGAGTGTGAGGGCGACCTCGGGCCCGTCGACGATCGCGCCATCCGACGTCGTGAGCCACGGGACGACGCCCTCGGGGCAGCTCGCCTCCGTGCTCGACGTGAACTCCAGGCCGATCGTTCCCCCGTTCGGCCCGACCCACGTTCCGGAGTGCGAGTTGCATCCGTCGAAGGCGACCAGCGTGCCGTCAGCGCTGAGCGTCAACGTGACCGCCGCGTCGTCGGGCGACACCCACTCGCCCAGGAAGTGTTCGGATGCCGCGGCGGACGACGGTGTCGGCGAGGCCGGGGCGCTCGATGTCGTGGGAGCCGGGTCGGTGGCCGTGCATGCGACCAGGGTGGTGAGGGCGACGAGTCCCAGCGTCATCCCGACCCCGTGTCGCATTCGTCGCGTTCGCTGGCTCATCGGCATCCTCTCCTGCCTCGAAGCCTCCCAGGCCATCCCGAGGCACACAAGCCCTGCGGTGCCGCGCCCCGCAGCGGAGGAGATCTCGCGCAACGCAGGATCGAATCCAGCGGATGCTCCTGCGGAACGCGAGATCTCCTCCGCTGTGTGCGGCCCTTCGTCTCGCTCCGCTCGCTCAGGGACCGGCTGTACCTCCCGGTTCCTGAGCGAGGAGCGCAGCGAGACTGACGAACCGGTTCCTGAGCGAGGAGCGCAGCGACGAGACGAAGGGCGCCACCCCGCGGATGCCCGTGGCTCAAAGCGCCACATGGAGACCACAGGTGTATGCGTCCGAGACATAGGCCCGTGCCTCCCGCCCTGACAGGCTGATCCCTGGCCGGCGTCAGCGGAGACGCCGCGGAAAGGGAACCCCATGACCTCGGCATCCACCGCCCGGCGCGACGCGCCTCCCGCGGAGCGCTCGCAGATCCGCACGATCGTCGCATCGAGCGTCGTCGGCACGACCGTCGAGTGGTTCGACTTCTTCGCCTACTCGACGGCGGCGGCGCTGATCCTCAACAGCCTCTTCTTCCCCGACTACGACCCGCTCGTCGGCACGATCCTGGCGTTCGGCGGTATCGCTGTCGGGTACTTCGGCCGCCCGCTCGGGTCGATCGTGTTCGGGCACTTCGGCGATCGCATCGGACGCAAGCGGATGCTCGTCATCTCGCTCGTCCTCATGGGTGTCGCCACCTTCCTCATCGGTCTCCTGCCGACCTACACCGCGATCGGGGTCGCCGCCCCGATCCTGTTGATGGTGCTGCGTTTCGTGCAGGGCTTCGCTCTCGGCGGCGAGTGGGGCGGTGCGGTCCTGCTCGTCGTCGAGCACGCCGAGCCGCGTCGTCGCGCGTTCCTCGGCAGCTTCCCGCAGGTGGGACTCGCGCTGGGGCTGACGCTGTCGACCTTGGTGTTCCTGCCGCTGGTCGCGCTCCCCGGCGACGCCTTCCAGGCGTGGGGCTGGCGGGTGCCGTTCCTCATCAGCGCGGTGCTGGTGCTGGTGGGCCTGTTCATCCGTCTGAAGATCAGTGAGACCCCCGAGTTCGAGAAGATGCGCGATGCCGGTAAGGCCGCCCGCGTGCCGCTCTGGGAGACCCTCAAGACCCACCCGGGCCAGGTCGTCTTCGCGGCCCTCAGCTTCGCCGTCATCGGTGCGGTCTTCTACATGCTGTTCACGTTCAGCCTCACCTACGGCACCCAGTTCGTCGGGCACACGCAGCCCGAGATGCTCACGATCGCGACGATCTGCTCGCTGCTGGCGCTGGTCGGACTCCCGCTCGCCGGGTGGCTCGCCGACCGCTTCGGCGTCGCGAAGGTCTTCGCCTCCGGCACGATCCTCTCGGTGCTCCTCGCGTTCCCGGCGTTCTGGCTGATCGACACCGGCAGCCTCGCCGCCGCATACGTCGCCTACATCGCGACGACGATCGGCTTCTGCGCGACCTACGGCACCCTCGGCGTGCTCTACGCACAGGCGTTCGACGTGCGCATCCGCTACACGGGCATGTCGCTCGCGCTCGGCATCGGCACGATCGTGGGCTCGGCGTTCGTGCCGATCATCTACCTCGAGCTGCTCGACGTGTTCGGCGGCTCGTGGGCGATCGCCCTCTACATGGTCGTCGCGGGCATCGTCACCCTCGTCTCGGTCACCCTGCTCCACCGCCTCTCGCGCCGTGCCGCCGCTCCCGCCCCGGAAGGATCCTCTCGATGATCGATGACGCCACCCGCGCCCTGCTCGCCGGACTCGGAGGAGTGGATGCCGCTCCCGGCTCACTCGCGGGGGTGGTGGTGGTCGACGTCACACGCGTCGTCGCCGGGCCCTACTGCTCGATGATCCTGGCCGACCTGGGCGCGACGGTCATCAAGGTCGAGAACCCCGGCGACCCCGACTACACGCGCACCTTCCCGCCGATGCTGCCGCGCGAGGATGCGGAGCCGCTGAGCGGATTCTTCGCGCAGTACAACCGCAACAAGCTGGGCGTCACGCTGAACCTGAAGAGCCCGGGTGCCGCCGAGGTGCTCGACCGGCTCGTCGAGCGCGCCGACGTGCTCGTCGAGAACTTCCGCCCCGGCACGATGGACCGTCTCGGGCACGGCTACGAGCGTCTGCGTCGGGTGAACCCGAAGCTCGTGTACGCGGCGCTCAGCGGCTACGGCCAGTCGGGTCCGTACCGGCTGCGCCCCGCCTACGACAACAGCGCGCAGGCCACCGGCGGATTGTGGTCGATGAACGGTGAGGCCGGTGGCCCGCCCACCCGTGTGGGCACGATCATCGGCGACCTCGCCGCCAGCCTCTACGGCGTGATCGGGGTGCTCGCGGCGCTCCGGCACGCCGAGCAGACGGGCGAGGGGCAGCTCGTCGACATCTCGCAGCAGGACTCCGTCCTCACTCTCACCGAGAACGCCGTCGTGTCCTACACGGTCGACGGTGTCGTGCCGAAGCCCCTCGGCAACCAGCATCCGTTCGTGCGCCCCTACGAGCTGTTCCCGTGCGCCGACGGCTTCGTGTTCTTCGGCGGGTACACCGACAAGTTCTGGCGCATCTCGTGCGAGACGTTCGGCAGTCCGGCCGACTGGGACGACAACCCCGACCTGCACAGCATGGCCGCCCGCTTCGATGCCGAGGTCTACCAGGAGAGGGTCAAGCCGATGGTGGTGCGCTGGTTCGCCGACCGCACCAAGGCCGAGCTCGAGGCGCTCGCCGGAGACCTCGTGCCGCTGAGCGCGGTGAAGGACATCGGCGAGGTCGTCGAGGATCCGCAGATCGCCGCGCGCGGAATGATCGTCGACAACGACTACCCGGGCCACGGGTCGCTGCGCACCTTCGGGTCGCCGGTGAAGCTCGATCGCACTCCCGCGCAGACCGCGGGGCTCGCGCCCGACATGGGTGAGCACACCGATCGGGTGCTGGGAGAGTTCCTCGGCTACTCGGCCGACGAGGTCGCCGCGCTGCGCACGGGAGGCACGATCTGATGGGCATCCGTCTCGACCGCACGGATGGCATCGGCGTCATCACGATCGACCGCCCCGAGAAGCTCAACGCACTGACGCTCGCGATGTACGACGAACTCGGCGCCGCGTTCGCGGAGGTGCAGGGCGACCCGCGCATCGGCGTCGCGGTGCTGACGGGGGCGGGGGAGCGCGCGTTCTGCGTCGGCGCCGATCTGGGCGAATCGATCCCGGCGCTCACCGAGGAGCGCTTCGACATCAGCGAGTGGGATGCCGCGCACCAGAAGCACTCGACGCTCGAGAAGCCGGTGGTCGCCGCGATCAACGGTCTCTGCCTCGGCGGCGGGTTCGAGATCATGCTGTCGACCGACATCCGTCTCGCCTCCGCCGATGCGCAGTTCGCGCTGCCCGAGACCGGTGTCGGCGTCGTGCCGGCCGGGGGCACGCTCGTGCGGCTCATCCGGCAGATCCCCTACGCGTTCGCGATGGACCTCATGCTGCGCGGCGACCGCATCGACGCCGAGACCGCGCTGCGGTACGGGCTCGTGAACCGGGTGGTCGAGGCATCCGCTCTGCACGACGAAGCGATCGCCGTCGCCGAGCAGCTGCTCACGAAGAGCGCCACAGCGCTCGCGACCGTGAAGCGGGCCGTGCGTGCGCTCGCCGACCTGCCCGAGTCGGAGGCGTTCCGCCTCGAGGCGGTGCTGGGGCAGCAGGCGTTCGCGAGCGACGACGCCCGCGAGGGCCTCGCCGCCTTCGCCGAGCGCCGCCCCCCGCGGTTCCCGTCGCGGGGCGCATGACTGGTCCCTGAGCCCGTCGAAGGGTCCTTTCGCGTGACTGGGTCCCTGAGCCTGTCGAAGGGTCCCACGGCGTCGAAACCCCTCACGCCCGACGTCGCGGAGGGTGGGTCTCGACGCGATCGGTGGGTCTCGACGGGATCCGCGATCCTCCGGCGGCATCGCGCAGATACCCGGCGGAAACCGGGCCCGTGGGAAGGTGGGGGTGAGAGGAGCCTCATGGCCGAGAACACCGCGTCCGCGCTCGTGCGCGAGGTCGTCGCGGCCGCGCGTGCCGAGCCGGGGGAGCGGATGCTCGCGCTCACGCAGTTGCTCACCGAGGCGGATGCCGCGGCATCCGATGTCGAGGAGATCCTCGCCGCGGTGCAGGAGTCGCAGCAGCAGACCGCGCGGCTGCGGAGGCGCACCGTCGAACTCGAGGCGCTCTTCTCGACCGCGCGCGAACTCGTGCGACTGCAGGACGTGACCGACGTGCTGCGCCGCCTCGTTCAGCGCGCGCACGAACTCATGGGTACCGACGTCACGTACCTCTCGGAGGTCGACAACGCGCAGGGCGATCTGCGCGTGCGGTATTCGGCGGGCACGGTGACCCCGGAGTTCCGCGACCTGCTCGTGCCCGCCGGGTACGGCCTCGCGAGCCTGGTCGCCGACTCCCGCGAACCGGTCTGGGTGCGCGAGTACACGCGCATGGCGGATGCTCCGCACGACCCCTCCATCGACGATGCGGTCGCGCGCGAGGGACTCGTCTCGTTCCTCGGCGTGCCGCTGGCCGTCGGCGACGAGGTGCTCGGAGCGCTGTTCGCCTGCAACCGGTTCGCCCACGACTTCACGCCTGACCAGGTGCTGCTGCTCTCGGCGTTCGCCGATCATGCCGCCGCCGTGCTGCACAGCGCGCGCGTGCTGGCCGAGAGCGCGGCTGCCCGCGCCCGCGCCGAAGAGGCGTACGCCGAGCTCGAGCGCCACCTCGCCGCGACGCAGATCGTCGGCGGCATCCATGAAGAGCTCACCGCCGCCGTCGTCTCGGGCGCGACCCTGATCGATCTCGTCGCGACGGTGTCGGATCGCCTCGGGCGGCGCGTGCGCGCGGTCGACGAGACGGGGCTTCCCCTCGATGCGGGAGCGGATGCCCGTGCGGGCCTGCCGCGCCGCAGGCCCCTCGCCGATGCGATCCGGGAGAGCCGGGCGAGCGGGCATGCGGTCGCGGTGGTCGACGGGGAGCGCCGGTGGCTGGTGGTCGCGATCCTCGGTGCCGACCGGGTGCTCGGTGCGATGGTCGCCGATGACGAGGACGCCGTGCCCGACGACGTCGCCCGCCCCACGCTCGAGCGCGCCGCGCAGGTCGCCGCCCTCGTCTCCTTCAAACGCGATGCCGTCTCGGCGATCCGCGCCGAACGCCGTGCACGCGTGCTCGGTGCGGTGCTCGACGGTTCGGCCGAGGCATCCGTTCTCTCCGCCGAGGTCGTGCACCCGCTCGTGGGCGCGGCGGCGATCGATGTGCGCGGACGCGAGGGTGCGCTGACGGTGGCCGCGGATGCCGTCGGCGACCACGGCCTCGTCACGGTGCGCGAACACGGGCTCGTGGTCGCGTGGACGGCATCCGTCGGGGCTGGGGCCGGGGCTGGGGCCGGGGCTGGCGGGGCCGGTCTCGTGGCCGCGACCGAGCAGGTGCGGCGGATCCTCGCCGAGCGGCTCGACGATCCGTCGGTCACCGCGGTCGTCGGCGCGACGGTCGACGGGGTGCCGGCGCTGCGCGCGTCGGTCGAGCGTGCGGTGCGCGATCTGCGGTTCCTGGGACCGCTCGGGGTGTCGGGGGCGACCGTGCGGTCGGACGACTTCGCGCCGTATCACGTGCTCTCGTCGGGGGAGCCGGAGGCTGCGGCCCGGTTCGTCGACGGGGTGCTCGGGCCGGTGCGCGCGTGGGACGAACGGCGGGGCACGGCTCTCGTCGACACCCTCGTCGCGTACTTCGACGCGGGGGAGAGCCGCCAGGGTGCCGCGACCGCGCTGCGCGTGCACACGAACACGGTGCAGCAGCGGCTCGACCGGATCTGGACGCTGCTCGACGGCGACCCCGCGGATGCCGAGTACCGGTTCCGCCTGCAGGCCGCCGTGCGACTCGAGCGCCTCCGGCGGGAGTTGCTCGGGGGCTGACCCTCGTTGTGAGTTGTCCCGGTTGGGCGGAATCCACCATCATATGGGAGCGGTGCCACAAGGCTTCGCAAAATCGAGGGAGACGATCCGTTGGGCTACGCGCAAGTATCGGGACTGAATCACCTCAACGATCAGATCAACATCATGGCGCTCGTCGGAAACGGGTTCGACATCCAGATCCTGCGCGAGTACGAGCAGACGACGACGACGCGCTATGCGGATTTTTATCACTTCATGAAGATGAAGAACGTCGATGATGGAAATTTGATCGTCGGCGAGATGGAATCGGCTCTGAAGAAGGGGCGTGAGAACTGGAGCGACATCGAGGAATGCATCGCCAGCCTCGAAGCCGCTCGTGAGCCGATTGCAGAGATTCGGCGGTCTCTCGATGAGGTTCGCGAACACTTCTCCGAGTTCCTCAACATGGTGGTGAGTACATCGCTTCTCGCCGAAGTGAGTTCGGACGCGCAATCGAATCGCTGGGGCCGAGCGTCCCTCTCCAAGTTCTTGAAGGACATCGAGAGCAGAGAGGACTTGGAGAGGATTCCGTTCGGCCTGAAGAAGGCGAACTACGACCTCTACAACTTCTACTTCGTGAATTTCAACTACACCTCGCTCCTGGACAACTACCTCTATATGGATTCGGAGCAGTTCGACCCCGTGCCGTACTCGACGGTGGATACGAACTTCACTTTCGAGGCGGACCCTCGCGGGCTAGCGCTCGACAAGTGGGACTACGCGTCATCGAGCTACGTCGAGATGCAGGTCGCGCACCCTCATGGCTATCAGGACATTCCTCGCTCGCTTCTCTTCGGAACGAACGGCGACGGTGATCCTCGGAGCCCTGGCGCTAAGTTGGCGAAGACGTACTGGGCACGAGTGGAGCAGCGTTATGCGCACCTCTTCGATGACACGAGCTTGTTCATCGTCTTCGGATGCTCGCTGGGCAAGACCGACGAGTGGTGGTGGAAGAACATCGCGGATGCGCTGCTCAAGGATGAGAAGCGGGCGTTGCTCCTCTACTGGTGGAACGCAGATAGTAGTTCCAAGCTTGCTGAGGATGACGTGAGAAGGAAGTTCCTGAAAGCTGCGGGTCTCAAGAGAGCGGAGCGCGACGCGATCTCCGAGCAGATCGTCGTTATCAGCTACGCAGACTCCGACGATCGGACCTGGCTCAACTCTCGCCGCTAGCGTCTTCCTTTCGGCTCGGGATGATCGCTGAGGCGGAGTTCTCGCCGTTGGGCGGACGAATGTCGAAGATTCGTCCGCCCAACACGGAGTTCTCCGCCCAACACGTTGGCCTGTCGCAAGAAGGGCGCCGACCCTAGCCCACTCGCCCTCGCAACTCACCCGTGTGACGCAATCTGACGCACGGTGTCGCCCTGTGTAGCCCGGGGCGACCGGCATCCGCGGGCCTGGATAGCGTCGGAAGCCCGTGCCGACCCGAGAGGACCCATCGTGGCATCCGGAATCCCCCGTCGCCTCGGCGCTGCCGTCGCAGCAGCCGTCGTCACCGCTCTGACCCTGACCGCCTGCGCCTCGGCCGCCCCCGAGTCCTCGGGTGAGAACGGCGAGCCCGTCACCGGCGGCGACCTCGTCGTCGCGGCTCGCTCCGAACCGCCGCAGCTCAACCCGCTCGTCGACCAGATGGGCGGCGCGCACGTGCTGACCCCGGTCGTCGACTCCCTCGTGTGGGACAACGGCGACGGCACCTACGGCACGTGGCTCGCGACCGACTGGGAGGTGTCCGACGACGCCCGCGTGTACACGTTCACGCTGCGCGACGACGTGACCTTCCACGACGGCACCCCGTTCGACGCCGAGGCCGTGAAGGTCAACTTCGACTACGTCGCCGACCCGGCCAACAAGTCCACGGGTTCGGTCGCGAAGCTGGGCCCGACGGCCGAGGTGCTCGACGAGTACACCGTGCGCATCACGCTCGAGCAGCCGGAGTCGAGCTTCCTCACGCTGATCGCCGCCCCGTACTTCGGCATCGTGTCGCCGACACAGCTGCTCGACGACCCGGACTCGCTCGCGTCGACCGTGGTCGGTACCGGTCCGTTCGTCTTCGACGAGTGGGTCAAGGGCCAGAGCATCAGTTACGTGCGCAACGACGACTACGACTGGGGCCCCGAGGGCACCCACGAGGGCGCCGCGTACCTCGACAAGATCACCTACCGCTTCCTGCCCGAGGACCAGACGCGCTACAACGCGCTGCTCACGGGCGAAGCCGACATCGTCGACTACATCGCTCCCGAGTACGCCGAAGAGGTCACGGCCGACGACCGCTACGAGTCCGACGAGTTCCTGCTGCCGGGCGTCGGGTTCACGCTGCACCTGAACACGCGCACCGCGCCGTTCGACGACGTGAACGTGCGCCGTGCGCTGCTCACCGGCATCGACCGCGAGGCGATCGTCAAGAGCGCGACGTTCGGCGCGTACCCCGTGCAGGAGTACCTGGCGACCACGACGCCCGACTACAAGACCGACCTCGAGAACGTCATCGAGTTCGACGCGGATGCCGCGGGCGCATTGCTCGACGAGGCCGGCTGGACGGGAACGGATGCCGACGGCTACCGCACCAAGGACGGCGAGCGCCTGAGCACCACGGTGCCCTACGCCGACAACGACCAGCTCGCCCAGCGCACGCTGGAGCAGGTGCAGATCGACGCGAAGGAGCTCGGCTTCGAGCTCGTGCTGCAGCCGGTTCCGGCGGCGGACTTCTCGCAGCGCCTGTACACCGGCGAGTACGGCATCATGCCGTCGTTCCAGTCGGAGGCGACCGGCATGCAGCTGTGGCGCCTGTACGGCGGCGACAACGTGTCGGACGGTTCGTCGATCGGCTCGAACGCGTCGTTCCTGGCGGATGCCGAGCTCGACGGCATCCTGGCCCAGGCGCGCGCCAGCGCCGACCCGGCCGCCCGCGCCGACTTCTACGGCCAGGCGCAGGAGCTGCTGCCCTCACTCGCCCCGTCGATCCCGCTGTACTCGCGGGCCCGCGTGGTGGCCTGGCAGCCGAACGTGCACGGCGTCGCGTGGGACTACGCGTGGCCGCAGCCGTACCTGTTCGACGCCTGGAAGAACTGAGTCTCGCGGGGTGACCGCCCTGGGATGCTTCGACAGGCTCAGCAACCCAGGGCGGTCGCTCTCCCTGAGCCTGTCGAAGGGTCCCGCCCCGGTACTGGGTCCCTGAGCTTGTCGAAGGGTCCCGCCCCGAGACGCACACGGAGGAGGAACGACATGAGCACGGTCTGGCGAGTACTGCGCCGTCTCGGCGTGAGCCTGATCACGCTGTGGGGTGCGGCGACCCTCACGTTCTTCGCGCTGCGGCTCGTGCCGGTCGACCCGGCGTTCGCGATCCTCGGCGCCGGTCAGCAGCAGGTCGACATCAGCCCCGAGGTTCTCGCCGTCGTGCGGCAGGAGTACCACCTCGACGAGCCGCTGATCGTGCAGTACTTCCTCTACCTCGGTCGTCTGCTGCGCGGAGACCTCGGCATGTCGTACGTGCAGGAGCAACCGGTCGCCCCGCTGCTCGCCGCGCAGGCGGGTCCGACGATCGCCCTGGCGCTCGTCGCGATCGTGCTCGCCGTCGTGATCTCGCTCACCGGCGGTGTGCTGACCGCCGGTCGCCGCCTGCCCAGCTGGATCTCCTCGGGCGTCGAACTCGTGCTCGCGTCGACCCCGGTGTTCTGGCTCGGCTTCGTGCTGATGCTCGTGTTCGCCGTGTGGCTGCGCGCGCTCCCCATCCTCGACAGCGGTGATCTGCGCTCGCTCGTCCTCCCCGCCCTCACCCTCGCGCTGCCGACGGCCGCCCTGCTGCTGCAGGTGCTGCGGCAGTCGCTCGACGATGCGCTCGAGCAGCCCTTCATCCTCTCGGCCCGTGCGCGCGGTCTCGGGTCGCTCGCCGTGACCGTGCGGCACGCGCTCCGTCACGCCGCGGTGCCGTACCTGACCATGCTCGGGTTCTCGTTCGGGGCCCTGCTCGGTGGCGCCGCGATCACCGAGACCCTGTTCAGCCGTCCGGGGCTCGGGCGGCTGCTCGTCGACTCGGTGGCCTCGCAGGACATCCCGGTCGTGATCGGCGTCGTGCTCGTCGGCACCGCCGTGTTCATCCTCGTGAACACGCTCGTCGACCTGTCGTACGCGCTCGTCGATCCGCGGGTGCGCGACGCCGACCGCGTGATCGCCCCGTCGAAGGACGACGACGCCGCTGCGGCATCCGAACCTACGGACGCCGACCGAACGGAGGCCACCGCATGAGCGGGGGAGTCGTCGCCGAGGCCGTCACCGCCCGGCAGCACGTGCGCTGGCGCGGCTGGGTGCGCCTGGCCGCAGACATCGGCACACTGCTGTGCGCGCTGGTGCTGGTGCTGTTCGTGCTCGCCGCGCTGTGGCCGCAGCTGCTCACCGGGCAGGACCCGCTCGCCGCCGACCGGGCGTTGATCCTCGCGCCTCCGGGGCCGGGGCATCCGCTCGGCACCGACGAGATCGGACGCGACGTCTACGCCCGCATCGTCTTCGGTGCGCGCAGCTCGCTCGTGCTCGGGTTCGGTGCCGTCGTCATCTCGCTCTTCTTCGGAACGATCCTCGGCCTCGTCGCCGGGCTGTCGAACCGGGTGATCTCGACCGTGACGCTGCGGCTCACCGACATCGGAGCGGCGTTCCCCGAGCTCGTGCTCGCGATCCTCATCCTGGCGCTCTTCGGCGGAGGGCTCGCCACCGCCACCATCGCGATCGGCATCGCCGGCATCCCTTACTACGTGCGCGTCGTGCGCGGGGAGACGCTGCGCGTGCGCACCTCGACCTTCATCGAGGCCTCCCGAGGCATGGGGCTGTCGCGCGCCCGCGTGCTCGGGCGACACCTGCTGCCGAACGCCGTGCGCCCGGTCGTCGTGATCGCCACGATCGGCCTCGGCGGTGCGACGCTCGCCGGCGCCGCCCTGTCGTTCCTCGGTCTCGGCAGCCCGCCGCCCACTCCCGAATGGGGTTCGATGCTCTCGAACGCGCGCAACTTCCTCACGCTGGGGTGGTGGGCCGCGGTGTTCCCCGGTCTCGCGATCACCCTCTTCGTCATCAGCACGACCGTGCTCGGTCGTCGCCTGCAGGCACGTCTGGAGGGTCGCGGATGAACGCGCTGATCCGGGTCGAGGGCCTGACCGTGTCGTTCGGAGGTCGCACGGCCGTCGAGGGCGTCGGTTTCGAGATCGGCCCGGGCGAGTGCGTCGCGCTGGTCGGCGAGTCGGGATCGGGCAAGTCCGTCAGCGCGCGCAGCCTGCTCGGACTCGTCGGCGCGGGATCCCGGGTGGATGCCGCGGTGCTCGAGATCGACGGCGTCGACGCGCGGCGGTTCTCCGAACGCCGCTGGCGCCGCATCCGTGGCCGCCGCATCGGGTACATCCTGCAGGATGCCCTGTCGTCGCTCGACCCGCTGCGCACGGCGGGCAAGGAGGTGCGCGAGGCGATCGCCGCGACCGGCGGGCCGCGTGGACGGGCCGGCCGCGAACGTGCGCTCGAACTGCTGCGCCGCACTCACGTGCCCGATCCCGAGACGCGCATCGACGAGCGTCCGGCGCAGCTCTCCGGCGGTCAGCGCCAGCGCGCGCTCATCGCCACCGCGCTCGCCGGAGACCCCGCCGTGCTCATCGCCGACGAGCCGACGACCGCGCTCGACGTGTCGGTGCAGAAGCAGATCCTCGCCCTGTTCAGCGAGCTCAAGCAGCAGGGCATCGCGCTGCTGCTCATCAGTCACGACCTCGCCGTGGTGTCGCAGCTCGCCGACCGCGTACTGGTGCTGCAGGGCGGCGCCGTGGTCGAGAAGGGCGAGACCGCCGACGTGCTCTCGAATCCCGAGCATCCGTACACCCGCTCCCTCATCGACGCGGCCCCGCGGTTCGACAGCGGCCCCGCCCCGCACGACTTCGGAGATTCGACCGGACACGCCGGAGCCCAGCATCCGACCACCGGGGTGTCGCCCCAGATCTCCGAAGATGTGCAGGCAGTGGAGGCGTCCGGGGCATCCGACGTCGTCCTCGCCGCCGAGCACGTGAGCAAGACCTTCCGCCTGCCGGGTGGCGCGACGCGCCCCGCGGTGAAGGACGTCTCGATCGCCGTGCGCCGCGGGCGGTCGCTCGGCGTCGTGGGCGAATCCGGGTCGGGCAAGACGACCGTCGCGCGCATCCTCGCCGGGTTCGAGACCGCGGATGCCGGCACCGTGCGCCGTGCGAGCGACGACCCGCGCGACGTGCAGTTCGTCTACCAGGATCCGGGGTCGTCCTTCGACCCGCGCTGGACCGCGGGACGCCTTCTCGACGAGGCGATCGGGCTGCGGCATCCGTCGCTGTCGCGCACGGAGCGCGGTGCGCGCGTGCGGGACTGGCTCGAGCGTGTCGGACTCCCGGCGGACTTCGCCGACCGGCGGCCCTCGTCGCTGTCGGGCGGTCAGCGTCAGCGGCTCGGCATCGCCCGGGCGCTCGCCGTGGAGCCCGCGGTGGTCGTGCTCGACGAGCCGGTGTCGGCGCTCGACGTGGCGGTGCAGAAGCAGATCCTCGAGCTCATCGCGCGTCTGCAGGCCGAGACCGGTGTCGGATACCTCTTCATCTCGCACGATCTCGGTGTGATCCAGAAGGTCTGCGACGAGGTCGTGGTGCTGCAGGGCGGCGTGGTGCGCGAGCAGGGTCTCACCTCGCAGGTGCTGCGTGCCCCGGCCGACGCGTACACGCGCCTGCTGATCGACGCGGTTCCTTCGCTCCCCGCCGTCTGAGGCGCAGTCTGACGCGCAGCCTGCCCGCAGTCTGACCCACCGCTTCGGGAGGAGATCTCGGCGTGGGGAGGAGAAATCCCTCCTGTTTCTCCTCCTGAGACGGAGATCTCCTCCCGAAGCGCGCCTCGCGAAACCGAGCGTCGTCGCGGCATCCACCGGGGTAAACCGGTTCTTGACGCGCCCGCGACGTGCGGGTTACTGTTGCTCCACCCCGTTCTGACAGCGTTGTCATTCCGAATCTCCCGATGTGACTCCTGTCGATCCGCACTCGGCGCCCCCGAAGCCCGCTGAATCCAGGAGACACCCCATGGCCCGCTCCGGCCCCGACCGCCCCCACCGCGCGACAGACCGCCCCCACCGCGCGACCGCCCGCGCCGCCCGCGCGACCGCCCGCCCCCGTCGCCTAGGCATCCTGAAGCGCACCGTCACCCTCGCCCTCGCCGCGACCCTCGCCGCCCCGATCGCCGCCCTCGCGCCCGCGGCGCAGGCATCCGCCGCTCCGGTCGTGAAGACCGCGGCCTTCGGCGCCCCCGACGACATCGCCGCCGACTACTACGCGGCCCTGCTGCGCCACACGCGCTGGGTGAACACGGTCTGGGATCCGGCCATCGGCGCCTATCAGTTCAAGGACTTCAACTTCGCCGTCGTGCTCGGCAACGCCGTGATCCTCACGCACGGCGAGTACGACGCCTCCGTCACGGGCATCTCGAAGGAGCAGCTGCAGCAGCGCACGGTCGACACGATCCGTTACTACGCCGCGAAGAACCGCTTCGTCGATCCGAACGGCACCTGGGGCAAGAAGCTCTTCTGGGACTCGACGTTCCAGTCGTACTTCCTCGACGCCGGGCGCGTGCTCTGGGACCAGCTCGACGCCACGACGCAGAAGAACCTCGAGACCATCGCGGTCGGGCAGTCCGCGTACACGTCGGATCTGCACTACGGGAACGACCCGCTCTCGGGCTCGTGGACCGCCGATTGGCCGACCGGCAAGCACGAGGGCGACACCGCGCAGGAGGAGGCCGGCGTCTACACGCAGGCCCTCGCTCCGGGGCTGGCCTGGGCGCCCGATCACGCGGATGCCGCGCGCTGGGACGAGCAGCTCGGTGACTGGGCGCGCAACGCCGCCGGCCAGCCGACCGCCGACCTCAACAACCCGGCGATCGTCGCCGGCAAGCCCGTGTCGACGAACACGATGCAGACGATCTACGACACGTACCTGGTCGAGAACCACGGGTCCTTCGGGCCGCACTACCAGTCCGACATCTGGCGCTCGGGCGGTCGCAACGCGATCCAGTTCGTGCTCAACGGCCAGCCGATCCCCGAATACCTGAAGCACCAGCCCAACTCGGCGGAGCTCTGGGAGTCGATCAAGATGGTGATGTCGAACCAGGGCGAGCCGTTCATGCCCATGGTCAACGACCGCGAGTACCTGTACGGGCGCGATGTGATCCCGATGGCGTTCCTCGGTCAGGTGCTGCGCGACCCCGACGCCGTGCGGGCCGAGGCGAACATGGCCGCCTCGCTCGAGGCGTATCAGGCCTACGCCCCGGTCGATCGCCTGGCGAAGTTCTCGGGCGAGCCGAAGTACGAGCCCGAGGCGCGGGCCGAGATCGCGATCTCGTACCTCCTGCACGTCGCGGCCGCCGAGTCCGAGGAGGGGCCGGTCGCCCCGACCCCGCAGGACGAGTTCTTCGCCCGGCTCGCGGGCGTGCGCGACTTCGGCGCCGGTCCCGGGCTATCGGTTCAGCAGACGGCGGATGCCTGGGCCGCGGCATCCAGCAAGAAGGGGTTCCTGAAGTTCCCGTGGGTGCCGAGCCACGACTCGTGGCTGTTCGCCCTCTCCGGCGCGACTCCGTACCTCTACCCGAACTCGGCCGCCACAGTCGACGACCGGCGCACGAGCACCTTCACGACCCCGCGCGACGGCTTCGAGGGCACCTCCTCGGTGTTCCGCATCGGCGACGGCTACGCCGGGCAGGTCACCCTGCCGAACGGCGCAGCGCTCTACGCGTCGACGGGGGCGGGCTGGCAGGACGGCTCGGTGTCGGTGCGCAACCTCGACATGGGCGGGTACAACGGCCTCGACGGCTCGCGCACATACGTCACGGCCGAGGGCTCGGCGACCGACACCCTCCCCGTCGTGACGCCGCCGGATCCCGCAGATGCGAACGCCGCGCGCGTCGACGACCTGTCGTTCGATCCGGTGCCGGCGCGCTACGTGCGCATGCAGGGCCAGCAGGGCAACGCGCAGTTCGGCTATTCGCTGTACTCGTTCCACGCCTACGGTGCGGATGCCGAGGCCACGACCGACCTCGCCGCCGGCCGCCCCGCGACCGCATCGAGCGAGGACCCGGCGCGCCTGGCCGCGACCGTCACCGACGCGAACCCGACGACCCGGTGGGCGGTGGTGCGCGCGGATCGCACGCGTGCCGACTCGTGGATCCAGGTCGATCTCGGCAGCGAGCGCACCGTCTCCGCGGTCCGTCTGGCCTGGGAGGCGAGCGCGGGTGAGCGCTACCTCGTGCAGACCTCGGTCGACGGCCAGACCTGGACCACTCAGACCGCTCGCACCGGCGGCGTCGACGCGAACGTCGCCCGCCTCGACACGGTCGACCTGACGCCCGCCGGCGCGACCGCGCCCGCACCCGTCGAGACCCGCTTCGTGCGCATGCAGGGCGTGCAGGGCGACCCCGCCTACGGCTACTCGCTGTACACGATGCGCGCGCTGACCGCGGCTGGCGTCGATGCGGCGGCGGGCAAGCCGGCCACGGCATCCAGCGCCGACACGGGCCGTGCGCCCTCGAGCGTCACCGACAACGACGCGGCCTCGCGTTGGGCGGTGTCGCGCGCCGACCGCACGCGCACCGATTCCTGGATCCAGGTCGACCTCGGCGCCCCGACGGCGATCGCCCAGGTGCAGCTGGGGTGGGAGGCCTCGGCCGGTCGCGAGTACCGCATCCAGACCTCCGCCGATGGCGTGACGTGGACGGACGCCGCGAGCTTCCGGTACACCGGCGACGAGGTGACCTCGACGGAGGGGTCGTGGATCAACGTCGAGGATCGGGCCGGGTTCGTCGTGCGCGGCGGCCAGGCTCCGATCACGGTGTCGGCCGAGAAGCCCGGCATCAACGCGCTCCGGCTCGGCGGCGGCGATCGCCCGCTGCTCGTCGAGATGGTGCCGGGCGACGCTGCGGCGACGGCGGCTCAGGACGCCGCGCCGCAGCCGTCGGCCGAGGGGTTGCTGGTCAGCTCGCTGGGCGGCTACCTCAGCGCGTTCAACCTGTCCGGCACCGAGGTGACGACCGACGTCACGATCCCGTACGTCGGCGACACGGTGTCGCTGTTCGCGGGGGAGCAGACGCTCGGCGAGGATGCCTCGACCCTCCGGGTCACGGTCCCGGCCGGGCAGGCGGTCGTGCTCGCTCCGCGCGCCACGGTCCCCACCGACGTCGCGCGATCCGCGGGCGTCGGAGTCTCGGTGGTCGACGGACGCACGATCCGAATCGCGGATGCCGCCGCCGATGCGCGAGCGGAAGCATCCGCCGCGGCACCGACCCTCGAGGTGACGAACGCCGAGACGGGCGAGACGCGGGCGCTGCCGGTGGGCGAGCCCGTCGTGGCCGCCGCCGCGAGCTTCCCCGGTGCGACGCCGTTCCCCGTGCCCGACCGGGCGCTGAGCACGCTGACGTTCCCGGCATCCGTCCTGCCCGAGGGCATGACCTCGCCGCAGGGTGCGGTCGACGGCGACGAGACGACGTCGTGGACGCCGGGCGTCGACGGCCGCATGGTGACCGATCTCGGGTCCGCGCAGCCGATCGGCACCGTCACGACGCTGTGGGACGGATCGGATGCCCCCGCCGCCGCCGTGTCGGTGAGCGACGACGGCGTCACGTTCCGCGATGTCGGCACGATCGAGGCGGGAACGACCCACGGTGCCGTGCCCGTCGATACGACCGCGCGCTACGTGGCCTTGAGCACCGCGTGGAAGACCGGGGACCCGGGCCTCACGGCACTCCGCGTGCTCGCTCCGGGTGCCGTCGACGACGCCGCCCCGGGCGCGATCCGGGGCGAGGTCCCCGCGCTCGTGGTCGGTGCGACCGTGAGCGGCGCCCTGCAGGCATCCGGTGTTCCGGCCCCGACGTATGCGGTCGTGGCCGGGGCCCTGCCCGACGGCGTGACCCTCGATCCCGCCACCGGTGCGCTCGCGGGCGCGCCGACGACGGTCGGTGCGTACGCCTTCACGGTCGCCGCCGACAACGGGATCGGCGAGGCATCGACCCGTGCCTTCGCCGGGGAGGTCACCGCGGTGCCGGTGGATCCGGGTGAGCCCGGAGAACCTGGGGAGCCCGGGGAGCCCGGCACTCCCGGCGGTGGCTCGGACGGGGGCGCCGGCGGAGGCGGCTCGGGATCCGACGGCGATCTCGCCGCGACCGGTCTGGTGCTGGGGTGGTCGCTCGCGGCCGCACTGCTGCTGCTGGCCGCCGGCGGACTGCTCGTCGCACGACGCCGCGGGCTCGCTGTGTCGTCCGAGGACTGACGCTCCGACACCTGAGGGGTCGAGACCCGCCGCAACCGCGCTCGCGCGCGCGGCGTGTCTCGACCCCTCAGTGCGTGCGGGCGCTCCATTCGCGCATCGAATATATACATCGGATGTTTATGTTGGCATCGATGCCAAAGTGTGACACACTATCTCCACGGCTCCTCTCTGAGCCGCGGAACGACGAAGTCTCACACCCGATCACGACAGCACCGGGCTGCACGCTCGCCCGGTCGATGATCATGCAGAAACCCGAGAGGACCCCCGTGAAGAAGAAGACCATCGCAGGCGCGGTCGCCATGATCGCCAGCGTCTCGCTCATCGCCGGTTGCAGCGGTGCCGGAGGGCAGGACGCCGATTCCGGCGACACGCTCAAGGTCGCCGCGTTCGAAGGCGGCTACGGTGCCGAGATGTACGCCGACGTCGTCGCCGCGTTCGAGAAGGCGAACCCCGACATCGACGTCGAGCTCGTCACCAGCAAGACCCTCGCTCAGGAGCTCACCCCTCAGGTGGCCGCGGGCGACTATCCCGACGTCGTCGTGCTCGGACAGGGCGCCAAGGAGGGCTTCACCGAGGGCTTCATCCGCGACCGCGGTCTCGAGGACCTCTCCGACGTGCTCGACCTCACCGTCCCGGGTGAAGACGTCACGGTCGGCGAGAAGCTCACCGAGGGCATCGTCGGCAACCTCAACACCAACCCCTACGGCGACGACAGCGTCTACCTCCTGCCGATGTTCGCCTCCCCGACGGGGCTGGTCTACGACCAGGGCCTCCTCGACGCGCACGGCTGGGACGTGCCGACGGACTTCGACGAGTTCTTCGCGCTCGGCGAGGCCGCGAAGGCCGAGGGCATCTCGCTCTTCACCTACCCGACCGCCGGATACCTCGACTCCTACTTCTTCTCGCTCCTCGCTGCAGCGGGCGGCGAGGACTTCTACTCCGACGTCATGACCTACGAAGAAGACGTCTGGATGCAGCCGGAGGCTCGCGAGGTGCTCGAGCTCACGACCGAGCTGCTCACCGAGTACACCGCGCCCACGACCGTCGGCTACGCCAACGGCCAGGACTTCACCAAGAACCAGCAGACGATCCTCGACGGCACCGCGATCTTCATGCCCAACGGCACCTGGATCGCGAACGAGATGGCGGACGCTCCGCGCAGCGACGGGTTCACCTGGGGTCTCACCGCGGTGCCGGCCCCCGAAGCCGGCGGCGAGCGCTACCTCACGACCTTCGTCGAGTCGGCGTGGGTGCCGGCCGAGGCGACGCACAAGGAGGAGGCGAAGACCTTCCTCGCGTTCCTCTACTCCGATGAGGCGGCTGAGATCTTCGCCGCGACCGGTGCCATCCAGCCGATCGTCGGACTCGCCGACGGACTCACGGGCGACTCGGCGGAGTTCTACGCCGGGTACTCCGGCGATGGTGTCAAGGCGCTCGTCGGCAGCTTCGCCGCGACCACCCCGGTGCCGGGCGTCGACCTCAAGGCGACGCTCTTCGATTCGGCCAACAGCGTGATCTCGGGCACCATGAGCCTGGACGAGTGGCAGGCCGCGGTGAACGACGCCAGCAACAAGCTCGGCGCCGCCGCACAGTGACACCCCGCGGGGCCGCCGATCCGTCGGCGGCCCCGCTTCCATCCCCACGCCCGAAGGACACCCCCGTGGCCCACACCCGCTCCGCGATGCACCGAGGTCGCGGTCGTTTCATCCTGTTCTCGCTGCTCCCGGCGTTCGTCCTCTACGTCGTCTTCATGGTCGTGCCGACCATCGACGTCTTCCGCATGTCGCTGTTCCAGTGGACCGGCTTCGGAGGCTCGCAGACGTTCATCGGCTTCGACAACTTCACAGCCCTCCTCGGCGACATGCAGTTCGTGCGTTCGTTCCAGAACACGATCCTGCTGCTCGTGATCGTGACGATCGTGACGATGGCCGGGGCGCTGGGCATCGCGGCGATCATGGTGAACCCGCGCATCCGCGCCCGCAACTTCTACCGCTTCGTGCTGTACCTGCCCAGCGTGCTCTCGATCGTCGTCGTCGCGGCGATCTTCTCCGCCGTCTACGACCAGAAGAACGGTCTGATCAACGGCTCGCTCAGCACCGTGGGCCTCGAGAACCTCGCCCAGGTGTGGCTGGGTGACGAGAAGATCATCATGTACAGCATCGCGCTCGCGATGCTGTGGCAGTCGCTCGGCTACTACGTGCTGCTCTACATGGGCGGGATGAGCTCGATCCCCGCCGACGTCTACGAGGCGGCCGCGCTCGACGGTGCCGGTGCCTTCCGCCGTTTCTTCGATGTGACGCTGCCGCTGGTGTGGGGCACCCTGCGCACCACGCTCACGTTCTTCATCATCTCGTCGGTCAACCTCGCGTTCGTGCTCGTGCGGGCGATGACCGACGGCGGCCCCAACGGCTCCTCCGACGTGCTGCTCAACTACATGTACAAGCAGGCGTACACGAACTCCAGCTACGGGTACGGCATGGCGATCGGCGTCGTGATCTTCCTCTTCTCGTTCGCCCTGGCGCTCATCATCAACCGGTCAACCAAGCGAGAGGTGCAGCAGTTCTGATGGCCTTCCTCACCCCGACCCGAGGCCGCGCGGCGAGCGATCGCACCTACCGCGTGCTGGTCAACATCCTGCTCGGCGCGATCTCCCTCGCCATCCTCATCCCGGTCGCCTGGGTCTTCATGGCCTCGATCAAGACCAAGCCCGAGTTCTACGAGAGCCCCTGGGCCATCCCGCTCGGCGTGCACTGGGAGAACTTCGTGCAGGCGTTCGTCAACGCGCGCATCGGCGAGTACTTCGTCAACTCGGTGCTCGTGACGGCGCTCGCCCTCGCGATCTGCCTGGTCGTGGCGGTGCCCGCCGCCTATGTGATGGCCCGCTTCGACTTCCGCGGCAAGTCGGTCGTCGAGGTGCTGATGCTCGCCGGTCTGTTCATCAACGTCAACTACATCGTCATCCCGATCTTCCTCATGCTGCTCGGTTGGGATCGCGCCCTGAAGGACGTCCTCCGCGGCGGTTTCTTCATCGACAACCTCGCGGTGCTGGCGCTCGTCTACGCGGCCACCTCGCTGCCGTTCACGATCTACCTGCTGACGTCGTTCTTCCGCACCATCCCGGTCGAGTACGAAGAGGCGGCGACGCTCGACGGCAGCTCCCGGCTGCGCACGATGGTGTCGGTGATGCTCCCGCTCGCCTCACCCGTGATCAACACCGCGCTGCTGTTCAACTTCCTGGCGTACTGGAACGACTTCATCATCTCGCTCACCCTCATGCCGGGCGAGAACAAGACGGTCCAGGTCGGGCTCCTCAACCTGTTCCAGGCGCAGCGCGCGGCGGCGGACTACGGCCAGCTCTACGCGGGCATGGTCATCGTCATGGTGCCCGTCATCGTCTTCTATCTCATCGTCCAGCGCCGACTGCTGCAGTCCGTCGGCGGGGGAGGCATCAAATGACCGGTCGTCCTACTCCCCGTCGTGTGATCGACGTGCAGGCGCTCGTCGTCGGCATCCTCCACGCCGTCGTCTTCGTCGCCGCGATCACGACCATCATCGTGGCCCAGCAGACGACCGGCTGGCCGCAACTGCTGACGATGCTCGGCGCCCTCGCCGTGCTCATCGCGCAGCTCGCGATCTTCAACAGGAGGCACCGTTGACCTCGGCATCCGCCCGTCCGACCGAGGCCGCCCGTCTGGCCGAGGCCGCCGCCGTCGTGCCCACCGAACGCCAGCTCGCCTGGCAGCGTCGGGAGTTCTACGGATTCCTGCACTTCGGGATGAACACGATGACCGATCGCGAGTGGGGACTCGGGCACGAGGACCCCGCGCTGTTCGACCCGGCCGATGTGGATGCGCGCGCCTGGGTGCGCGACCTCGCCGCCGCCGGGATGACCGCGGTGATCCTCACCTGCAAGCACCACGACGGCTTCGCCCTGTGGCCGAGCGTGCACTCCGCGCACACGGTCGCGGCGAGCCCCTGGCGCGGCGGCTCGGGCGATCTCGTGCGCGAGGTCGCCGATGCCTGCGCCGCCGAGGGGCTCGCGTTCGGGGTGTACCTCTCTCCGTGGGACCGCACCGAGGCGACCTACGGCACCGGCACGCCGTACGACGACTTCTTCGTCGCCCAGCTCACCGAGCTGCTCACCGGCTACGGGCCGATCTTCTCGGTGTGGCTCGACGGTGCGAACGGCGAGGGTGCGGACGGGCGACGCCAATACTACGACTGGGATCGCTACTATGCACTCGTCCGTCGCCTGCAGCCCGACGCCGTCATCAGCGTGTGCGGTCCGGACGTGCGGTGGTGCGGGAACGAGGCCGGCGACACGCGCCCCGAGGAATGGAGCGTCGTCCCGGCGTCGCTCCGCGAGGCGGAGTCGACCGCGTCGCGTTCGCAGCAGGTCGACGACGGTCTCTTCTCGCGCCTGGTGCGCAGCGATGAGGAGGACCTCGGTGGCCGCGACGCGCTCCTCGCGTCGACGGATCCGCTGGTCTGGTACCCGGCGGAGGTGAACACGTCGACGCGACCGGGATGGTTCCACCACCCCGCCGAGGACGACGCGGTGCGTTCGCCCGAGGAGCTCTTCGAGATCTACCGTCGCAGCGTCGGCGGCAACGCGACGTTCCTGCTCAACGTGCCGCCCGCGGCCACCGGCCACATCGCCGAGTCCGACCGCGTGATGCTCGCGCGACTCGGCGAGCTCATCCGCTCGCTCGATGAGAGCGACATCGCCGCGACGGCCGCGGCCGAGTTCTCGGCGTCGCCGCTGTCGGCGGCGCCCGGCCCCGGCGGGGTGTGGCGGGTCGAGGCCGACGACGTGCCGGCATCCGTGGTGCTGCGCTTCGAGACGGATGCCGACATCGCCGGCGTCGCTCTGCGGGAGGACATCGTGCAGGGTCAGCGCATCGACGGCTTCGTCGCGCGCTTCCAGGACGCCGACGGCGCCGTGCTCGCGGAGCGAAGCGGCGCGTCGGTGGGTGCTCAGCGCATCGTCGATGCCGCGGTCGACGGAGTGCGCGCGGTCGAGGTCGAGATCGTCGGATGCCGCGGTCCCCTGGCCCTTTCGCAGGTGCGGGTGTTCCGTCGGACGGGTGCCTGGTGACCTCCGCGGCGGCACCGATCACATCCGCTAACATGAGGCAACACGCCACCAGGGGCGCTGTCGATCCCACCGGAACGGATATGCCGAAGACCACCAGCGCGGGCCGCGTCCGCCCTCCGACCATGGCGGATGTCGCCGCCCTGGCGGGAGTGTCTCCGCAGACCGTCTCGCGCGTGCTCCGCGATCACCCCAACGTCTCGGAGGTGACCCGACTGCAGGTCGAGAACGCCGTGGAAAGCACGGGGTACCGCCGCACGGGTCTTGCGCGCGCCCTCGTCACGGGTCGCAGCATGACCATCGGCGTGCTCACCCACGAATCCGATCAGTACGCGGCGAGCTCGATCATGCTCGGCATCCATCGCGCCGCGCGCGCCCGGGGCTACTTCGTCTCCTCTGCCGGCACGACCTCGGTCTCGGCCGCGGCGATCGCCGGCGGGATCGGGCGGTTGCGCGACCAGGGCGTCGACGCCCTCGTGATCGCCGTCCCGATCTGGGACGAGCCCGCACTCGCGAAGGCCGTCCACGGCATCCCGACGGCGGTCATCGACGCCGACACCTCCGCGGCCGACGTCGTGGTCGACCTCGATCAGGAGGCCGCCGGGCGACTGGCCACGCAGCACCTCATCGATCTGGGGCACGAGACCGTGTGGCACATCGCCGGTCCGGCGAACTGGAAGGACGCCTCGGGTCGCACCCAGGGGTGGGCCGCGGCGCTCGCGGAGGCCGGCAAGACCGCGCCCCCCGTGCTCAACGGGGACTGGACCCCGGCGTCCGGTTATCAGCTCGGTCTCGTGCTCGGCCGGGTGGCCGACGCGACGGCCGTGTTCGTGTCGTCCGACGAGATGGCGATCGGCGTGATCCACGCGCTGCGCGAGCTGGGGCGCGACGTGCCCGGCGACATCTCGGTGGTCGCCATGGACGACATCCCGGTCGCCCAGTACCTGTCGCCGCCGCTCACGACGGTGCGCCAACCGTTCGAGCGCATGGGCGAACTCGCCGTCGAGCGGGTGATCGCCGAACTCGACGGCGACGCCGACGAGCAGCGCAACGCCCACATCGCGCCCGAGTTGATCGTGCGCGGCAGCACGGCGCCGCCTGCGCGCTGACGCTCAGAACTCCTCGACGTACTCCTCTTCGGGGCCGAGCTCGGCCGTCGCCCGCAACTCGAGCGCCCCGCCGCGGCGGCGCAGCTCGAGGAGCACGATCTCGTTCGTGCCGGCGCGCAGCAGGGGTGCGGGCACGTACTGCGTCTGCTGCGGTCCGACCTCGGAGTAGCGGCCCAGCAGGAACCCGTTGACCCAGACGAGTCCCGTGCCCCAGCCCGGGAGGGCGAGGTGGGTGTCGCGCACGGCGCCGATGATCTCGAAGGATGCCGTGGCGAGACCGGGTCGTTGAGTGTCGGGCTGTGCGGGTGCACGCAGGGCTTCGAGGTCGAAGGTCGTGGGGTCGACGGCGGATGCCTCCCAGTGCTGCACGATCCGGCGATCGACCAGGACGGGGCCGAGCATCCCCTTGCGCTCGCCGATCGACGATCCGTAGTTCACGCGTCCGCGGTTCTCGACCAGCACGACGATGCGGGCGCGGGCGCCGCGACCGCGTACGACGATCTCGCCGCGCTCCTCGATCTCGCCGACGGGCTCTCCGTCGACGAAGACGAAGGCGCGGTCGGCGATGCGCTCGAAGACCAGGCGCAGCTCGCGATCGGGCAGGAGCGTGTCGGCCGTGTAACGGACGAAGCCGTCGTCGGTGCCGAGCTCCTCGAAGCTGCTCGTGGCCGCGACTCGGCGGGGCCCCGTGGCGGCGGCATCCAGGACCGACAGCAGGTCGGCACCGCGCGCGACGTCGATCCGCTGGGGCGCGAGGAACTCGGGCTGGGCGCTGCGCACCGCCTCAGTGGCCCCGAGCACCTCGCGCATCGCGAAGAACTTCGGCGTCAGCGTGCCGTCCTCGGCGATGGGCGCGTCGGAGTCGTAGCTCGTCGTCGTCGCCATCAACCGCCCGTCGACCCGGTTCGCGCCCGACCAGAGGCCGAAGTTGGTGCCGCCGTGGGCCATGTAGATGCTGACGCTGCCGCCGTCCTCGATGATGCCGGCGAGCGTGCCGGCCGCACTCGCGGTGCCGCGCACGTGGTGGGCTGTGCCCCAGTGGTCGAACCATCCGTTCCAGAACTCCGCGACGAAGAAGGGCTCGTCGGGGCGGCGACGGCGGATGAGCTCGCGCGCGGCGCCGGGCTGCGAGCCGAGCGTGAGAGCGGCGAGCGTGTCGGGCAGCATGCCGGCGTCGAGCATGAGGTCGGTCGGACCGTCGGCCGTGTAGAGCATCTCGGTGATGCCGTGCGCGCGCAGGAGCCGCGCGACCTCGGCCACGTACGACGGGTCGTCGCCGTAGCTGCCGAACTCGTTCTCGACCTGCACGGCGATCACCGGGCCGCCGACGTTGGCCTGCAGGTCGGTGAGGCGGGGGAGCAGAGCGGCGAACCAGGCGTCGACCGCGTCGAGGAAGCGCGGGTCGGCGGTGCGCAGGGGGATGCCGGATGCCGTGAGCCACGTGGGCAGGCCGCCGTTGGTCCACTCCGCGCAGATGTAGGGTCCGGGGCGCACGATCGCGTCGAGCCCGACCTCGGCCGCGATCCGCAGGAACGCGGCGATGTCACGCCATCCGGTGAAGTCGGGTGCGTCGTCGGGGCCCGGCTGGTGGAAGTTCCAGGGCACGTAGGTGTCGACCGTGTTCAGGCCGAGGTCGCGCAGCCGCTGGAGGCGGTCGCGCCACTGGTCGGGATGCACGCGGAAGTAGTGCAGCGACCCGGCGAGGATGCGGGTGCGCGTGCCCTCGCGCAGGAGGCGGTTCCCGGCCCAGGAGAGCGTCGGCGCGGCGGGCGCCGGAACGGTCGCGTCAGACGCGGGAGTGACGAGTGCAGAAGGCATGAGATCCATTATGGGGGCAAATTGGCATCGATATCACTCTTGATATTCCGAGGAATCACGGATTCTGAGGAGAGTCGTCTGCAACGGTTGTGATCCATCACAATCTGTGCCATCCTCCTGAACACGGATCCGACGAGGGAGACAGCGTGGACAGACGGCAGCATCGGCGGCGACTCGCCGCCTGGGGTGCGGGTGTGCTCGCTCTCGCGGCGGTCGCCGCGGTGGCGATTCCGTTGGCCGTGTCATCGCCGGCCCGCGCCGAGATCGACGGGATCGTGCTCACCGATGACGAGCTCGCGATCGGCATCGATCGTGCCGGCCGCGCGGCCGAGCAGGCCGGCGGCGATGACGCCGATGTGCGCGCGGCGGCGATCGACTCCCTCCGCGACGACCTGGCGCTCCTCGAAATCGCCCGCGCGGTCGGGGCGACCGACCTCGAGCGCCCGGCCGACATCCTCGATGCGCTCGACGAGGTCAACGCCGCACGCGCCGAGGCGCAGCGCGCGGGCGAGGTCGTCTACGGCCCGATCTCCTACAGCGCCCGCACGTTCTACTCCAAGAGCCTCACCGACATCCGCGAGGCGACCGCCCGCGCGCTCCTCTCCTCCGATGATCCCCGCTTCGCCGTCGGCGACGATGAGGTGCGCTCGCGCTTCGATGCAGAGTCGTCGGAGTGGGCATCCGCCGCGACGACCCACACCCTCACCCGCCTCCGCACCGATGCGGCCGACCCGGCCGCGGCGCAGGCGATCCTCGAACGCGCACTGGCCACGGGCGACACCGCAGACGTGCAGGTCGAGACGATCACCGTCGCGGATGCCGAGCTCGTCGACGGCCTGTGGAACCCCGAGACCGCCGCCGCGATCCGCGCCGCCGACATCGGCGGAACGGCGGGTCCCGAACCCTCGCGATCCGGCTGGGCGGCCTACCGCGTCGAGGCCCGCGAGGTCGATGCCGACGCCGCCTACGAGCGCTACCGCGAACGCATCCGCAGCGTCCTGCTCGACGAGAAGCTCACCGCGGCGATCGCCGAGGCCCGGGCCCACCAGAACGTCTCCGACTGACGGCCCCCGCCGTCCTGCCCCCGCAGCAACCTCCGAAGAAGGGACCCGCAATGACACGACACCGCCCCCCGAGACATCGAGGTCGACGCTTCGGCGCCTTCGCCCTCACGAGCATCCTCGCGACGACCGCTCTCGCCGGCGTCGCCGCGGCCCCCGCCGTCGCCGACGTCACCGACGCCGGCTGGGCGGGCGCCACGGCCAACCCCTACGGCGGCACCGACTACTTCCTCGACGCCACGGGCGGCGACGATGCGGCATCCGGAACCTCCGAGGCGACCGCCTGGAAGTCGCTCGCCAAGGCCAACGACACCACCTTCCTCCCCGGCGACCGCATCCTGCTCAAGGGCGGCGAGACGTGGAGCGACCAGCAGCTCTGGCCCAAGGGATCGGGCGAGGCGGGCAAGCCCATCGTCATCGACGCCTACGGCGACCCGGAGGACGGCCTGCCCTACATCGCCACCAACGGCAACGTGCCCAGCCCCTTCACCTCGGGCACGACCAAGAACGTCCAGACCGTCGGCCTCACGGGAGCGGTGAACCTGCGCAACCAGGAGTACGTGCACATCGCGAACCTGGAGCTCAGCAACGACGACGACTTCGCCACCGACATCACGCGCGGCTCCTACGTGCGCGACGGGGTCTCGGTCTCGATCAACGCCGATCTGCTCCCCGCCGGTGCCGACACGATCATGGACGGCATCGTCATCCGCGACCTCCACGTGCACGACATCGACGGCCCGAGCATCTGGCAGCGCATCCACTACGGCGGCGTGAATTTCCAGGTGTTCGGCTCGCAGCAGTACGGCGCGTACGCGACCGGCGGCCACTACTTCCGCGACATCGAGATCGTGAACAACACGTTCGAGCGCGTCGAGCTGCACGCCATCCAGTTCGGCTTCAACTGGTTCGGAGACCAGGTCGGGTACAACGACGAGACCGGCAAGTTCCACGAGGGGTGGGAGCAGCTCTGGGTGCGTGACCGCGACCTCTACAGCCGCAACGTGCACATCGCCCACAACTACGCCGAGAGCATCGGCCAGGGGCCGTACCAGTTCGCGAACACGAAGAACCTGCTCGCCGAGTACAACGAGGCCAACGGCTGGCTGCAGCGCTACGAGCAGGTCTCGGCCGGGCTCTACCTCTGGGCCGGCGCCGAGTCGGTCATGCGGTTCAACGAGATCTACGACGGGCCGGCCAACCAGTACGACGCCACCCCGTGGGACCTCGAGTTCACCAACTTCGACGTGACCTACGAGTACAACTACTCGCACGACAACAAGGGCGGCTGGATGGCGTACATGGGCAACAGCGGAAACTCCGTCGCCCGGTACAACCTCAGCGTCAACGACAACGGCGTGATCTGGAAGAACATGCTGTCGAGCAACTACTCGCCGACGTACGTGCTCAACAACGTGTTCGTCTACGACGGGTCGATCCTCGAGTCGGTGCACGACGAGGTGCTGAAGGACCGCGTCTACTTCGCGAACAACATCTTCTACAACACCTCCACGACCGACACGACCACGTGGGCGGCGAAGCCGGGCGGCCTCGACCGCGCGGTGTTCTCGAACAACGCCTACTACGAGGCGAGCGGGGAGTACTCGACGCAGCAGCCGAAGGACGACCGGGCCGTCATCGGCGACCCTCTCTTCGTCGGTGACCCCGCCGACTATGCGCAGGGCGCCGGTGTCGAGAACATCCGGCAGTCGGCGAGCATCTTCCGCCTCGACGACGCATCGCCGCTGGTCGACGCCGGCCGCTACAACGAGCGCATCGGCGAGTTCGACTTCTTCGGAGACCCCTCGTACCGCGGCGACGCCCCCGACATCGGTCTGCACGAGACGGCGAACGGCCCGGTGGTGACGAACCCCGTCGACGACGACCCGATCGAGGAGGAGGGCGTCGACACCCGCGTCGACCTGGCCCTCGGCAAGACCGCGACGGCGAGCTCGACGCATCCGCACCAGAACTTCGTGCTCTCGGCCGACAAGCTCGTCGACGGCGACCCGACCACCCGCTGGGCGGCCGCGGACGACGCCACGTTCCCGCTGACGATCGACATCGACTTCGGCGCCGAGACCGCGTTCGACGAGGTCGTGCTCGACGAATTCACGGACTCCGGAACGGGGCTGCGCGTGAAGGACTTCACGCTGCAGAGCTGGAACGCCGAGACCGAGCAGTGGGAGGCGTTCGTCACCCGCGACTCGGGCATCGGTCGCGACGCCGTGATCGACGGCTTCGGCACGGTCACCTCGTCGAAGCTGCGCCTCTCGATCACGAGCATGCTGCCCGGCGAGGTCTACAAGCCCACGCTCACGCGCATCTCGGTCTACCGCAACGCCGACAACGCCCAGCCGGTCGTCACGCCCGCGATCGGCGTGTTCGACCGCAACCCCGCGCAGGCCGACAATCCGAACAACGTGGTGGAGTTCACCGCGGACGCCGACGGTGCCACGCTCGACGCGATCCGCTACGTCACGACGTCGGGAGCGGTCGTCGGATCGCTCGACGCCGACGACTACACCGTCACCGCCGGTGCGGAGGGCGTCAGCGTCTACCGGCTGACCCAGTCCTTCTACGCCGACAAGATGCTCGGGACGTCGGGGCTGATCTTCGAGTTCAGCGCAGGCAACCCCGTGCGGGTCACGGTGGAGATCGTCGATACGAGCGAGATCGAGGCGTTGATCGCCGAGGGCGATGCGCTCGCCGCGTCGGTGTCGGATGCCGCGCTCGATGCCGCCCTCGACGACGCTCGGGCGCTCGTCGCGAAGGTGAACCGCACCACCCCCGGCTCCGGCAATGCCGAGGTCACCCAAGTGGCGGTGGAAGAGGTCGCGGGAGTGCTCTCGACCGCGATCGCCGAGGTGGATCCGGGCGAGGGCGAGACCCCCGCGCGGAGCATCTCGGTGGAGGGGGGTGCGCTGCGGATCGGCGTGCCGACGACGATCGACATCGCCGGATTCGTCGCGGGTGAGGAGGTCGAGCTGGTGCTGCACTCCGAGCCCGTCCTCCTCGCCACCCTCACGATCGGCGCCGACGGCACGGCCGCCGCGATCGTCACCATTCCGGACTCGGTCGATGTCGGAGAGCACACGCTCACCGCCACCGGCCCCTCGGGGCTTGCGTCGCTCGCGGTCACCGTGACGGCAGCACCGACCGAAGGTGGGCCGGGCGGTGGGTCGAACGGTGGCCCCGCCGGTGGAGCGGCTGCGGCCGGCCCCGATGGCCTGGCGTCGACCGGCTCCGATTTCCCCGTGGTGCCCGTCGGCATCGCCGCAGCGCTTCTCCTCGCGCTCGGTGTGCTGATGGTGTGGCGTCGTCGGTCCGTCCTGGCCGACGCGTCGGAGGCGGATGCCTCCTGACCGGAGGGGATGAAAGAGGGGCGGGGTCGTGGGTGCGACCCCGCCCCTGTCATGACCCCTCAGGGGACGGTCAGTCCTCGTCGGGCTCTTCCGGCGCGCCGCCCGAGGCCGTGTCGGCCTCCTCGTCGGCGCCGGGCGTGCCCTGCGTGTTCTGATGATCGGCGTCGTGCAGGTCGTTGCTCACGGGATCGCTCATGTCGTCCTCCTTCGGTGTGAGTGGACCTGCACCGTACGTCCGCTCCGACGCGTCCGCGCAGGGGGTTGACTCCCTCGTTCCCCATGCCCGTTCTCCTGCACCGATCGGTGCAGAATGCCGCTTCCGGGGCTCCTTTGCCGGCGTTTCGCACCGATCAGTGCGTTACGTCACGCATTCCAGCCGCGCACCGCGTGGATCACCGCGGTCTTCGGGTACTCGCCGCCCGGCTCCCCGAGCTCGAACAGATCGATCATGAGGAACATCGGATGCCGCGGCGTCCGGGCCGCGCGGAACACCACGACGCCGTCGCAGCCGATGACCGTCTCGCCGTCTCCCCAGATCGCGGTCCAGGTGTGCGGGGTGCGGGCGTCGTGATCGAGCGCGACCTCGACCATGTCGGTCACGAGCCGGTCGTCGCCGTGCGCCTTGATGCCGCAGCGCGCCGTCCACTTCGTCGCGCCCGGCCGCGCGTCGATCTCGAAGATGCAGACCTCTCCGCGGTCGTGCTCCGACTCGTGCTCGGTGCCCACGAGCCAGGCCGCGAGCATGCATCCGGGATCGTCGCTCGCGCTCACCGTGATGTCGACGCGCCCGCGGCGGGGCGCCCACGACAGCCGCGTCGGAACGGCGGTGCGCACGGTGAGCCCGTCGGGGCGGTGCCGGTGCGTGCCGCGGGTCGATCCGACGGGTCCGCTGAACGATCCGGTCTGCACGTTCGACACCCGCATCGGGGCGTCCTCCGGCCGCCAGTCGGGTTGGTCGGCGTCGATCCGCAGCACCAGCCCCTCCGGCCCGGTCTCGTATCGCGCCTCGGCGCGCTCCGGCGTGGTCCAGTGCGCGAGGTAACTCGTCACCCACAGGTCGGGGTCGGGGCCGTCGGCGAAGTCGTCGGCAATGTCGGGCTCGCGGTCGGGCGGGGGAGGGAGCAGCTCGGGCACCCCCTCATCCTCCCCGGCTGGACCGAAATTCGCTGACGCGCGATCCATGAAATCGGATGCTCGTGCTCACCGGTTCGCCCGGGCGTCGTCGATCCCGCGGGCGAACCGGTCGAGCGCGGCGGCGACCTCGGCGGGGTGGGTGAGAGCCGCATAGTGCCCGCCGGGCACCTCGACGGGGTCGCGCCCCACGCGTTCGCGCACGACCCGGCGCATGAACGGCGCGGGGAAGAAGTTGTCGTCGGCGCACACGATCCCGATCGTCGGGATCGCCGGCAGACGATCGCCGGGCCACGGCTTCGACAGCCACGCGCCCTGCTGGTCCCGTTCGCGTCGACGCGCTTCGTCGGCCAGTTCCCGCGGCACACCGTTGTAGAACGAGACCTCGGGGTCGTCGTCGATGCTCTCGCGGTCGTGGCCGGTGTTCGTCCACCAGTCCATGAACGTCTCGCCCGGCTGCGGGATCATCGCCGAGAAGAACACGAGTCCGTCCGCCTCGAGCGCCTCCGCCGCGAGGGGCGCCGTGAAGCCGCCGAGCGAATGGCCGACGACGATCACGTGATCGCGGGTGCCCACGGCCTCGACGACCGTGCGCACGTAGTCGGAGAGCTCGGCATCCGATCGTTCGGTCGGGAGGTCGACCGCCACCGCCTCGTGCCCGGCGCGCTCGAGGTGCGGCGCGACCAGGTGCCAGTCCCAGCCCGTCGATCCGCCGCCGTGGATGAGCGCGAAGGTCGCCATGGGGTCACGGTAGTCCGGCGCACGGCATCCGCACCAGGCCTTCCGGTTCGCCCGCCCCGGCGCGGGCGAACCCCCGTAGCCTGGACGCATGTCGACCCCCGCATCGCGCACCGCCCTCGACGTCGCCGACTGGCGACGCCGTGTCTTCGCCCTCTACGCCGCCGTGCGCGAGGCCGATTCGCCCGAAGACGCCCACGAGCTGTGGCGCATCGAACGAGACGACCTCATGCTGCACCATCCCGCCACGGCGTTGCTGCCCGAGGACCGCGTGATGTTCGAGGGGCTGCCGATCGCCTCGTACGACGCGCAGTGGCGGTTCGAGCTGCCGATCCTCGAGGCCGAGCCCGGCGGATTCGACTTCGCGACCGGCACCGACGGCGTCGTGCCCTTCGAGCGCATCGGTCGGGTCGAGGTGCCGGATGCCGGTTCGCTCGACGTGTGGCGGTTGACGACGTACGGCGGCGGGCTCTTCATCCCGGTGCGCGATGCGCTCGCCGGCAAGCCTGGCGGCACCTACGGCGGCGGACGCTACCTCGTCGACACGATCAAGGGCGCCGACCTCGGATCGGATGCCGCGGGCGGAACGCTCGTGCTCGACTTCAACTTCGCGTACAACCCGTCGTGCGCCTACGACCCGGCGTGGGCCTGCCCACTCGCCCAGCCCGGCAACGTGCTCCCCGTCGCGGTGCCGGTGGGGGAGATGTACGCGGGCTGAGCTCTCCTCGCAGACCTCATCTCGTGGAGACCGACTCGTCGGCCGTGTCGACCGGAGCAGCGGCATCCGCCCGGTGCAGCGTCTCGGGCAGCACGGAGATGCCGATCAGTCCGATGACGCTCAGGCCGACGAGGTAGCCGGCGACCAGCCAGGGGGCACCCTCGGAGAGGCCGACGAGCGCGGTGGCGACCAGCGGGGCGGTGCCGCCGACGAGGGCGGCCGGGATCTCGCGCGAGATCGCGATGCCGCTCCAGCGCATGCGGGTAGGGAAGAGCTCCGCCAGCATCGCCGCGGACACGCCGATCGTCGCCCCCTGCACGATCGCCAGACCGAGGATCAGGCCGAGGGCGACCAGTACCGAGTTCTCCGTCTGGAAGAGCATGAACATCGGGAACGCGAAGGCGATCGCGAAGATCGCCGCGCCGATCAGCACGGGCTTGCGGCCGATACGGTCGGCGAGACGCCCGAACCCGAGGGTGGCGGGGATGGTGAGCAACTCCGCGACGATGAGGCCGATGAGAGCGTGCGTGGGGTTTACCGAGAGCGTGCCGGTCGTGTACGAGATCGAGAACGTCTGCACGACGTAGACCCAGGGCAGGGCGAACACGAACAGCGCCATGCCGGCGAGCAGGGTGCGCCAGTGCGAGCGCACCGCCGTGACCAGCGGCGCACGCGTCACCTCGCCATCGCGCTCGGCGGCCTCGAACGCCGCGGTCTCCTTGACGCGCAGGCGGAAGTACAGTGCGAACGCCACGATCACGATGCTCGCGATGAACGGGATGCGCCATCCCCACGCCTGGAACTGCTCGACCGGCAGCAGGCTGATGAGGGCGAAGGTAGCGGTGGCGAGTGCCATGCCCACGTAGACGGATGCTCCGGGGAAACCCGCGATGAAGGCGCGGTTGCGCGTGTCGGACGACTCGCTCGCCATCGTCATCGCGCCGGCGAACTCCGCACCCGCGCCGGCGCCCTGGAAGAGGCGCAGGACGATCAGCAGGATGGGCGCCCAGATGCCGATGGTCTCGGCGGTCGGCAGCAGGCCGATGAGGGTCGTGGCGATGCCCATCATGAGGAGCGTGGCCAGGAGGGTGCCCTTGCGGCCGATCCGGTCTCCGAAGTGCGCGAACACGAGGCCGCCGATCGGGCGGGCGCCGAAGCCGACGGCGAACGTCGCGAATGCGCCCAGCAGCCCGGCGAAGTCGCCACCGCCCGGGAAGAACAGCGGCGCGAAGACCAGAGCCGATGCGAGCCCGTAGAGGGTGAAGTCGTACCACTCGATGATGGTTCCGACCGAGCTTCCGATGACGGCCCGTCGGCGTTGTGCGCCGGGGTGGAACCATCGGAGCATGGATGCCGCAGTCGTGGTCGAGGTCCCCGCGGGGCATGACGAGGCGCTGCTGCGGAAGCTCGTAGAGGCTGCGGCAGGCGGGGATCAGGAGGCCATCGCCCAGGTGTACGACCTCACCTGCGTTCCGGTTCTGCGTCTCATCCGCGACGTCGTCGACGACCCGACGGTCAGCGATGAAGCCCTTCAGGCGACATACCTCCAGATATGGCGTCGCGCGCAGGAGGGCGCTTCGACGCGGGGGTCCGTGATCGGGTGGATCTCGGAGATCGCTTACGCCGAGTCGGTGGGCCGGCGCGCTCCGGGGGCCTGGCGCCCGTTGCCGGATGAGCAGCGCCGATGCCTCGCGCTCGCACACTACTTCGGTCTCTCCCAGGTCGAGATCGCATCGGTGACCGGCACGACCCTCGCGATCGTTCGCGCGCTGACGCGCGCCGCGCTCACGAACATTCGGGGCGAGTCCGGGCCCGAGCGCATCGCCGACCTCGCCAGCTGACGGTCTGCCGGACGGACCGACCGACCGGCCGACGAGGGACTCGTTACCGCGCCGTCTCGCTCACCCGGGGCCGCGTGAGACGCGGCACCAGCACCGGCGTGCTGTCGCGATAGGCGACGTAGTCGGCGCGATCGCCCCACTTCTTCTCGGCGCTCGCCTCGAGCAGCGGGATGCCGCTCACCCGCGTGAGCAGCAGGATCACGAACAGCGGCGAGAGCACGGCGACCCACTGCCACCCGGTGAGCACGGGCGCCGCGGTGATGAAGACTCCCACCCAGATCACGATCTCGCCGAAGTAGTTGGGGTGGCGCGACCGCGACCACAGGCCGGTGCGGATGAACTCGTCCCGATTGCTCGGGTCCTTCCGGAACGCCGACTTCTGGGCGTCGGCGACGATCTCGACCACCATGCCGAGAGCCCACACGACGACCCCGACGATGCTCAGCCATCCGAGGGGCGGCCGGGCCGCGGCATCCGTGCTGATCGCGATCCACGCGGCCGCCGCCGTCAACGACACCCATGCGCCCTGGATCACCCATACCTGCAGGAAGCGCAGTGGCGAGCCCTTGATCTCGTCGAATCGGCCGTCCGATCCCGCCTTGTGCACGCGCATGGCGAGGAACGAGCCGAGGCGCGCGGCCCACAGCATCACCATGCCCGCGAGGATCCAGCTGCGCGCGTCGGGCATCGGCGTCAGCAGCACGAGAACCACGGAGATCACGAAGAAGGTGGCGCTGCCGGTGAGGTCGAAGAAGCGCTCGGTGCGCAGGAGGAATGCGGGGATGAAAGCGAGGATCTGGATGACGAACGCCGCCGCGACCGCGACCGCGAACAGCGGGATGCCGCCGACGGATGCGCCGTTCTGACTGCCGGCGAGTGCGACGAGCGCGCCGATGACGAGGGCGGCGACGATCGCGATCAGCGAGGTGCGCGAGGAGCGGGTGTTCGTGGGCGTCGGCGACGACATGGCGTTCTTTCCGTTTCTCAGGGGGGTCAGAGGTAGAGGTCGTTGACGGTGACGGCGGCGCGATCGAGCACGACGTTCCGCTTGAGCTTCATGGTGGGGGTGACGAGTTCGCGGTCGTCGAGGTCGGCGAGCACGACGCTGAAGCGGCGCACCTGCTCGCTGTGCGCCACGAGTGCGTTGGCGGCGTCGACGGCGCGCTGCAGGTGGGCGCGCAGGGCCGGATCGGCGACCGTGCGGATGTCGTCGATCGGACCCGAGGGGAGCGCGATGCCTTCGGCGGAGGCCCAGGCCCGCGTCTGCTCGGGATCGAGGAGCAGCAGCGCCGACAGGTAGGGCTTTCCCTCGCCGACCATCACCGCGTGCGAGACCAGCGGATCGGCTTCGACCGTGCTCTCCCAGCGGGTCGGCACGACGGTCTTGCCGTTCGAGGTGACGATCACGTCTTTGAGCCGGCCCTCCAGGAACAACCGGCCCTGGTCGTCGAGTCGCCCGAGGTCGCCGGTGCGGAAGAAGCCGTCGATGAAGGCATCCTCGTTGTGTGCCGGATTCCGGTAGCCGTCGAAGACGCCGACCCCGCGGGCGAGGACTTCGCCCTCGTCGCTGATGCGCACGGTGAGTCCGGGGAGCGGCGTGCCGACGCTGCCCGAGGCGATGAGACCCGGCAGGTTGCCGGTGAGCGGCGCCGTCGTCTCGGTCAGCCCGTACCCCTCGATGACGGGCACGCCGAGGCCGCGGAAGAAGAGCGAGAGCTCGGGGTCGAGCGCGGCTCCGCCCGAGAGGATGTAGCCGACGCGCCCGCCCATCACGGTGCGGAGGCGGCGGTAGAAGAGGGCGTCGAAGAAGCGGTGGCGCAGGCGGAGCCCGCGGCGGTTCGGGATTCTCCGACGCGCGTCGATCCGCTCGGCGCGGCGGCCCCAGGCGACGGCCGTCTCGTGAGCCTTCGCCCAGACACGACTCAGGCCCTTGTCCGCAGCCTTCGTGGCCGCGGCCGCCTGGATCTTCTCCAGCACGCGCGGCACGACGACCAGGAACGTCGGGCGCAGCGTGTCGAGGGTCGACACCACCGTGGACGGGTCGGAGAGGTGCGCGATGCGCATGCCGCTGGCCAGGCAGATCAGCTGGAGTCCGCGGGCCAGCACGTGGGCGAGCGGCAGGAAGATGACGGTGTTGCCGTTCTCGTTCACGATCTCGCGGTACGCGGCGGCGATGTTGAGCACCTGGCCGAGGAAGTTCCGATGCGTGAGCACGACGCCCTTGGGCTCGCCCGTGGTTCCCGAGGTGTAGACGATGGTCGCGGGGTCGTCCTGCGTGGCGTGCGTTCGGCGTGCCTCGACTGCGTCGTCGGCGATGTCGGAGCCCCGCGCGACGAGGTCGTTGAGGGTTCCGGATGCCGCGGCTCCGGGGTTGTCGTCAGCATCCATCGTCCACGCGCCGAGCGTCGGAGCGTCGGCGTGCGCGAGAGCCGCCTGAAGGAGCTCGGCGTGCGCCGTGGTGCCGCCGATCGCCAGGCGCACGCCGGCGTCGGCGACGATCGCGTTCACCTGCGAGGGCGACGACGTCTCGTAGATCGGCACGACGACGGCGCCGGCGAACCAGGCGGCGAGATCGGCGACGGCCCACTCGTAGCGCGTCGGCGCCATGATCGCGATCGGATCACCGGTGCGGATGCCGCGGGCGATGAACCCCTTCGCGAGGGCCCGCACCTCGTTCGCGAACTCCCGGGTGGTGACCGGCTGCCAGCCGCCGTCGCGGTCGACCTCGAACGCGACGTGATCGGGGGCATCCGCTTCGCGCCGGACCAGTAGGTCGGTGACGTTGCGGTAGCCGTCGAGGGCGGCGAGGGGTGGGGTCGACGACTCGATCATCGGGGCTCCTCTCGGTCTGCGGGCGCGCCAGAGCCGCCCATTGGGTGCTGTTCGGAGCCGGTGGGGATTCGGATGGGATGAGAAAACCCCCGGGTGTGTCCCGGGGGTTCGAGTGGAGGGGCTGACGGGAATCGAACCCGCGCTGTCTGCTTGGGAAGCAGAAGTTCTACCATTGAACTACAGCCCCGAACCCCGCATCCTTGCGGAACGGGGTGACGCCAGCCTACCTGCCGCCCGGCCCGCGACCAAAGCGCTCACGCGGCTCGTCGGATCCGCGCCATGATGTCGGTATGGGCAGTGTCATCGGGGAGCTTCTTCCGTTCGCGCTCGGCATCGCGATCAGTCCGCTGCCGATCATCGTCGTCATCCTCACCCTGCTGAGCCCGAAGGCGCGCACGAGCAGCCTCGGGTTCCTGATCGGGTGGATCGTCGGCATCCTGGTGGTGATCGGGGTGCTCACGGCGCTGTCGACCTTCCTGCCCGACCGCGACGACTCCGAACCCGGTGTTCCGGCGGGCCTCGCCAAGCTGGTGGTCGGCGTGCTGCTCGTGGTGCTCGCGGTCGGCCAGTGGCGCAAGCGCCCGAAGCCCGGCGAAGAGCCGAAGTTGCCGGGATGGATGCAGAAGGTCGACGCCTTCGACTGCGCCGCGGCGCTGCGGTTCGGCCTCTTCCTCTCGGCCGTGAACCCCAAGACCTACATCTTCAGCCTCAGCGTCGCCATCGACCTCGGCGTCTCCGACCTCGAGGGCACCGAGCTGCTCGTGCCGATCGTGGTGTTCGCGGTGATCGCGGCATCCACCGTGCTCGTCCCCGTCGTCGCCTACGCGATCGCCGCCGACCGCCTGCGTGCGCCGCTCGCGGCGCTGCACGTCTGGCTCAGCCGAGAGAACAACACCATCATGTGCGTGCTGTTCCTGGTGCTCGGCTTCTCGGCGGTCGGCAGCGGCATCGGCATCCTCTGGCCGTAGCGGATGCTGGACGTCGTCGTTTCATGACGAGAGGCGCACCCCCCCGGCTGACGCCGGAGGTGCACCTCTCGGGGTGGCCTCGACGCACCCGGGGGAGCGCGTCATAAGTCCAGACGGTCGAGATTCCCGTTTCGGTCGTCGAATACGGGCATACTTCGTGAGCACGAACCATGCGGCAACTAGGCTGAACCCGTGCTTCTCAGCGATCGCGACATCAGGGCAGAACTCGCTTCCGGCAAGATCGGGCTCTCGCCGCACGACCCGGCGATGGTGCAGCCGTCGAGCGTCGACGTGCGGCTCGACCGGTACTTCCGGCTGTTCGACAACCACAAGTACCCCTTCATCGATCCCTCGGTCGATCAGCCCGAGCTCACCCGGCTGATCGAGGTCGACCCCGACGAGCCGTTCATCCTGCACCCGGGCGAGTTCGCGCTCGGAGCGACGTTCGAGCAGGTCAGCCTGGACGACGACGTCGCCGCCCGCCTCGAGGGCAAGTCGTCGCTCGGACGCCTCGGCCTCATCACCCACTCCACCGCCGGGTTCATCGACCCGGGCTTCACCGGACACGTCACGCTCGAACTCGCCAACGTCGCGACGCTGCCGATCAAGCTGTGGCCGGGCATGAAGATCGGGCAGCTCTGCTTCTTCCGCCTGACCTCGCCCGCCGAGAACCCCTACGGCTCCGGCCCCTACGGCAATCGGTACCAGGGACAGCGGGGGCCGACGGCATCCCGTTCCTTCCAGAATTTCCATCGCACAGACGTCGGCGTCACAGACGTCGGAGCCCTCGGAGGCTGACATGACCAGCGACAGCACCACCCCGCCCGACCCCGACAAGCGCGAGAACGGCGAGGCGGATGCCGTCGTCCCGCCGCCTCCCGTCTTCGACGATGCCGCGGCCGCCGCTGTCGTGCCGCCGCCCCCGGTCTTCGACGACAATCGGGCCGACCTCGTCGTGCCCCCGCCGCCTGCGTTCGACGGTCCGCTGACCGGTTCGGTTCCACCGTTGTCGGCGTCCACCGACGACATCGTGCCGCCGCCTCCCGCTTTCGAGGGAACGACCGGTGACGCTGTGGTCCCTCCGCCGCCGGCGTTCGACGGAGATGCCGCGGGTGCTCCGGCATCCGCATCGCTGCGTCGTCGTACCCCGCCCGCGTCGGTGCCCGCCGTCGTTCCCGAGGCCGCGTCGACCGCGCCCGAGCCCGACCCGGCATTCGTGGCACCCGAGGTTCCGGCATCCGGCGGTTACCGGGCCTGGACCGTCGCGATCTTCAGCATTCTCGTGCTGCTGCTCGCCGGCGCGATCGCCCTCGTCATCTACCTCGCGACGAGCACGACCCTGAACATCCCGGGCTTCGACGATGCCTCGTCCGCCCACGGATCGAGCACCCTCGTGGCCGCGGCGCCGGTGTCCGGCTCCGACGCTCTGCCGATCTGAGCGGTGTGAACGGGGAGCGTGGCACTAACTTAGGACGAATGCCGAGAACCGGCGCCGTCTCGGCCGATTCGACGGGTGTGAGCGCCGTTTTTCCTGAGTTGGGTACAGGGGCACGACGCGAAGAGGGGCGGATGCCGAAGCATCCGCCCCTCTGATGGGGTGACTCGGGTCAGGCGTCGCGCCCGCGGCTGAAGCCGGCGTCGAAGCCGCGCTCATAGGCGTGCTGCGCCAGGCGCGCGGCGCGGTGCGGACCGCGCCCGCGGTGGTCACCGTGGGCGTGGGATCCGTGGCCGTGCTCGCCGAGGGAGCCGTGGCCGCAGTCCGCGTCGCGGCCGGAGCCGTGTCGGGGGTCGAAGCCGTGACGGGGGCCGAAGTCGCGCTCGCGGTCGGCATCCGGTCCGAAGCCGTGCTCCGGTCCGAAGCCGTGCTCCGGTCCGAAACCGCGACCGGGGCCGAAGCCGCGACCCGGACCGAAGCCGGGGCCGAAACCGTGACGGCGGCCGAAGCCGTGCCGCGGGCCGGCGTGCTTTCCGAAGCGTCCGTGGGGGCCGAAGCTGTGGCGGCGCGACCGGGGGAGAGGAGTCTCCTCGTCCCACCCGAAGGCGCGGGCGATCTTCTCGAGCGAGGCGAGGGTGGTGGCGAGCTCGTCTTCGGAGACGGCTCCCGTGACCTTCGCGCGGATGCCGTCGACGATCGCGCCGAGGCGGTCCTTCGCTGCGCGTCCGTCGTCGGTGAGCGTCCAGCCGTCGCCGTCGGCGATGACCCAGCCGCGCTCGATGAGGGGGTGCAGCTTGTGATCGTTCAGGGGGCGTCGCGCCGGCATCGTGCCGTCGACGACGTTGAGGAGGCGCCAGTCTCGGCGACCGACCTCATCGCCCTCGCGGTCGAAGGCGGCGGCGAACTCGGCCGCCATGAGGCGGTCGACGGCCTTCAGCCAGTAGCCGAAGGGGCGGGCGGTGTTCTCGGGGTTCTGTTCAGAGGTGTTCATGGGTTGCGTCCTTTTGCATGTCAGGGTGCACGTGTATGTCACTGTGCATGTACATGTAGTGTGACATGCGATGTGAATGCATGTCAAGTAGCATGTAAAATCGATGTGTGAGCACCGAAGAGATCGACCCCGCCGAAGCGATCGCCCAGGCCCTGTCCCGTCTGCGCGGACGTCGACCTGGCGACCGCGGCGACCGCGCTGACCGCGGGCCCCACGATCACGGTCACGGCGGTCCGCACGGCTGGCACGGCGGACCGCGCGGGGGAGAGCGCGGGGGACCCTTCGGCCACGGGCACCCCGGCATGCCCCCGTGGATGGGTGATCCCTCCGGCCGCCTCGGCGGCCCCGCGCGCATGCGGATGCTCGAAGCCCTCGCCGCGGCATCCGCACCGCTCAGCGTGAGCGAGCTCGGCGCGGCGATCGGCGTCGACCAGCCGCGCGCCTCGCGGCTCGTGCAGCAGGGTGTCGACCACGGATTCCTGCGGCGCGAAGCCGATCCCGATGACGCCCGTCGCACGCGCATCGCACTCACCGACGAGGGACGCAGCCTCGCCCGCGGCGTGCGGGGCGAGCGGCGTCAGATGCTCAGTGGCGCGCTCGCCGCGTTCACCGACGAGGAGCGTACCGAGCTGGCCCGTCTTCTCAACAAGCTCGCCGACAACTGGCAGCGCTAGACCGCGGGGCTCCGATCAGCGCGGCGCCTTGACCGGGAGCAGCAGCAGGAAGCCGAGGATCAGCACGATCATGATGCCCAGGATGCCGAAGGCGGTCTGCGCCGTCAGCACGATGAGCAGCGTCCAGGCCCCCGAGGCCATCCAGCTCGCCGCGCGGCCGGTCGTCGCGTAGAGGCCGAAGATCTCGCCCTCGCGTCCGGCCGGGGTGACCCGGGCGAGGAACGAACGCGCGGCGGCCTGCGCCGGTCCGACGAACGCGCAGAGGATGAGTCCGCCGATCCAGAACACCATCGCCCCGCCGTCGCGCAGCAGGAAGACCGCGAGTCCGGCGACGATCATCGAGCCGATCGACACGAGGATGATGCGCTTCGGGCCGACGCGGTCGTCGAGGCGCCCGGCGAGGATCGTCGAGACCCCGGCGATGAGGTTCGCGGCGATGCCGAAGATGATGATGTCGTCGGTCTCGAAGCGGAAGACCGCGGTGCCAATGATCGCCCCGAACGCGAACACTCCGCCGAGGCCGTCGCGGAAGACGGCGCTCGAGAGCAGATACCAGAACGTCGGGCGCGTCTCGGGGTCGCGGTAGAGACCGGCGACGTCCTTCACGAGCAGCACGTAGGAGCGGAAGAATCCGACCCTGCGCTCGGGGCGGCCGAGCGAGGGCTCGGGCACATTGAGGAAGATCGGGATGCTGAACACGATCGCCCACGCCGCGCAGCCGACCGCGATCAGGCGGTAGACGAGACCGTTGTCGGTCGGCATCCCGAACCAGTCGACCGCGTTCAACGCCACCACGATCGCGAGGGCGATGATGCCGCCGAGATAGCCGAAGCCCCAGCCGAGACCCGAGATGCGTCCGACGTTCTTCGGGTTCGCGATGCCGATGAGCATCGCGTTGGAGTTGACCGCCGCGATCTCCTGGAACACCGTCGCCGCCGAGATCAGCGCGACGCCCAGCCAGAACAGGCTCGGCGTCGGCTCGACGAACCACAGCCCCAGCATGCACAGGATCAGGGCACCGGTGCCGATGCCCAACCAGAGCTTCTGTCGCCCCGCGGCGTCCGCTCGCTGGCCCAGCACGGGAGCGAGCAGCAGGATGCCGAACGCCGCGATCGTCGATCCCAGGCCGAGGCCCGAGGTCAGGTCGGCCTCGGCCGCCAGCCGCACCGGGTCGTTCTCGTCGAGCGCCGCGATGTCGGCGGGCAGGAACCCCTCGCCCACGAGATAGAGGGCGGTGAAGACGAAGGTCAGGATGACGGTGTTGAAGGGCTGCGTCGCCCAATCCCACAGCGCCCATGAGAAGACCTGCTTCTTAGGGGCCGGTGTCTCGCCGCGCAACTCGAGGCCGATGACGGCGACGGCGCCGCTGTTCGCCGTGGCGACCGGCTCGGGGGCGCCGGGCTGGGATTCGGGTGCGCTCATGAGTCGAAGTCTGGCCGCACCCGGTGAACGGGCGGTGACGGCGCGCCGTGCCGCAGGCCCCGGACGATCGGTCGGATGCCGTGGACGCGCGGTCGGGCGCGCTGCATCCGTGTGCACCAGGCTGAAGGCATGACGATCACCTCCCCCGTGCCCACCACCGCATCCGCCCCGGCCGGACGGATGCGCTACGGCGGGCTCATCGTCGTCATGCTCATGAGCTTCCTGCTCGTGACGGCGGAGTTCCTGCCCAACGGCGTGCTCACCGAGATGGCCACCGCGCTCGGCGTGACGCCCGGGCAGGCCGGTCAGACCGTGACGGTCACCGCGCTCGTCGGATTCATCGTCGCGCCGACCATCGGGCTCATCTTCCCGCGCCTCGACCGCCGGTCGCTGCTGGTGTGGATGGCGCTCGCCGCCGCCGTCTCGAACCTCATCGTGGCGATCGCCCCCAACCTGATCATCGTGCTGCTCGCCCGGTTCCTGCTGGGGGCGGCGATCAGCGCCTTCTGGTCGATGTCGATCACCGTCGCGGCGCGCATCGCGGGCCCCGAGCGCCTCGGCCGCGCCGTGATGTTCACTGCCGCCGGCACCTCGCTCGCGACCGTCGCGGGTGTGCCGCTCGGCGTGATGCTCGCCGAGATCGTCGACTGGCGCACGGTGTTCGCGATCGCGGGCGTCGCCACCGGACTCCTCGCGATCGCCCTGCGCGCACTGCTGCCCTCGGTGCCCGCGGCGCAGGCGTCGAGCATCCGTCTGCTGGTCGATACGGTCCGTCAGCCCGGTATCGGACTCGGTCTGATCGGTCACGTCTTCGTCGTTCTCGGGCACTTCCTCGCCTACACGTACGTGCGGCTCGCGCTCGAGCGCATTCCCGATGCGGATGCCACGACCATCGTCGTGCTGCTCGCGCTGTTCGGCGCCGGAGGTCTGATCGGCAATCTCGTCATCGGTTTCGTGATCGACAAGACCTTCGCGTTCTTCGCCGTGCTCGCGCCCCTGGTGATCGCCGTGTCGGTCGCCTCGATGTTGCTGCTCTCGGGCTCGGTCGTCGGCATCGCGGTCGTCGTGTTCGTGTGGGGCTTCTTCTTCGCCTCGTGGCTGATCGTGGTGAACACGTGGGTCGGGCATCGGATGCCGTCGCGACTGGAGGCCGGCGGAAGCCTGGTGGTCGTCGGATTCCAGGGAGCCATCATGCTCGCGGCCGGACTCGGCGGATTCCTCGTCGATGGAGCCGGGGTCGAGGTCGCCTACGTGCTGGGGGCGTCACTCCTGGTCATCGGCGCCGTGCTCTTCGGGCTCTCGAACCGCGTGCGCGGCTGAGCCCCGGACGAAAACCCAGACCGGTCGAGTCTCCCTCGGCGTGTCCGAGGGGGACACGCCGAGCCTCGGCCGTGACGTCTCCGTTTTCGCGCGCGAGAGGCTACGCCGAGACCGGCGTGCGGTGGGCCAGGCGCCAGGACGACGGCGTCATGCCGGTGCGTCGGCGGAAGGCGCGGCTGAACCCCTCGTCGGAGGCGTAGCCGAGCGCGCGCGAGATGTCGGACACGGACCGCCCGGCATCGAGCATCCGCTTGGCCTGATCGACGCGCACCTCGGTGACGTACTCGGCGGGGGAGCGTCCGATCGCGCTGCGGAACCGCTCCGCGAAGGCCGAGCGCGACATCGCGCCGACGCTCGCGAGGCGCTCGACGGTCCAGTCGCGGCCGGGCTCGTCGTGGATCGCGTCGATCACGCGGTCGAGGAACGGGTCGCTCGACGTCTGCAGCCATCCGGCGGGCGCGCAGCCGTTCTCGGCCCACGCACGGATCACCGACAGGAACACGGTGGTCGCCATGAGCTTGCAGATCACCGGGTCGGTGCGCCGGAGCGGGAACTGCGTCGGGTCGACGAGTCCCATGCCGGCGGCGAGCGTGGCGGCGGCGGGTTCGAGAGCGTCGAAGCCGGTGACGGTCACGAGATCGGGCAGCAGGGCGAGCAGCGGGGATGCCGCGTCGGCGAGTTCGATGTCGAGCACGATGAGAGTGGTGTCGCCGTCGGCCTCGAGAGCGAAGGGGGAGCCGCCCCGTGTGAGGAAGGCGTCGCCGGAGACCAGGAGATCGCGCGGTGCGCCGGCATCGACCGACACCTCCTGCGAGGAGCGATCGACGTCGAGGCGGCATCCGGCCTGGAGCGGCGGATGCCCCGCCACCCCGCCCTCGGCGACGTAGACGAGCGTCATGGCGTCGGGCATCATCGGCAGCAGCTCGCCCGAGGAGATGGGGACGCGGCGGGCGAAGCCCACGCGGAGGTCGACGGTCGCGAGCACGCGCGCCAGAGCATCCGCATCCACAGTCATGCTTTCGGAAACGCGGTCGTGCCCGGCCTTATTCCGCTCATAGGAGCCGCCGATACCCTGGAACAACCCCCACCCGAGGAGTCCCGTGTTTCGAACGCCCGACCGCCTGTACCGAGTTCTCGCGATCGCGGAGGCGATCACCTGGACCCTCCTGATCGGCGCGATCATCGCCCGCGCCCTCGGCGCCCCGGGCATCGTGGTGACGATCGGCGGAGGCATCCACGGGTTCGTGTTCCTCGCCTACGGGGCGACCGCGCTGCTCGTCGCCGTCAATCAGCGCTGGCACGTCGGGGTCGCGATCCTCGCGGTCGCGAGCGCCGTGGTGCCGTACGCGACGATTCCGATGGAGATCTGGCTGCACCGCACCCGGCGCCTCGCGGGAGTCTGGCGCCTCGAGGCCACCGACGACCCGCGCGACCGCCGCTGGTACGACCGCCTCATGCGCTGGTTCCTGCGCCGGCCGGTCGTGCTCGTGCTCCTGCTGGCCGTGGCGATCATCGCCCTCTACGTGATCCTGCTGATCGCGGGTCCTCCCGGCGGCAAGTGAGCGCGTCCGCAGCCCTCAGGGCGTGACGACGACCGAGTTGGTGTCGGCGATCTCGGCGAGCACCGCGGCGGGGTCGCCGGTCGTGCAGTCGACGATGACGTACAGCCCGACGCCGACCTCGCTGAACGCGCGAGCCGCCACGATCCAGGTGCGGCCGGTGTCCTGGCCGACGACCTGGCGGTTCTCGACCGCCTCGTTGCCGCCGACCTGGTAGCTGAACGCGCCCGTCGTCGCGTTCGGGGTGATGTCTTCGGGAGATCCTCCGAGGACGGCGGCGATGACGGCATCCGACGTGGCGCTGTCGTCGCCGGCGACCTGCATGTCGGCACCGATCGTGCCCTGCCAGAAGTGCGCCGTGCAGGATCCGTCGACCGTGGCGTAGCTCCAGTTGCCCTGCCCGTCGTCGGGCGAGGCCATCTCCCACCCCTCGTCGACGAGCAGTCCGTCGCCCCACTGGATGTAGGCGGTCGACGGGAGGGAGAGACCGTCGTCGAACGACAGCGTCGTCGGGATGCCGTCGGCGGTCGACGTCTCCTCCGGCGCGGGGGTGGTCGTGTCCTCCGCTGCGGGCGCGTCGGCGGGGATCTGGGCGTAGATGCAGCCGCTCAGCGGAAGGAGGGCCGCGGTCACGACGAGGGCGGCGGCGAGACGGGGGAGGGGCATCGAGGGCATACGGGGAGCCTAATCACTCGCGTTCACCTCGCACAGGGGCAGGACTGCCCATGCGGCGTCAGTGCGAGGTCGCGATCCCGAGCCCGTCGTGCACGATGACCGCCGCGACCCGCGCGCCCGCTCCCGCCGCCACGATCAACTGCTGGGGGCCGGGCGCCGCCGCATCGCCCGCCGCGTACAACCCCGCGACGTCGGTGCGCCCGGAGCGATCGGTGAGCAGGTGGCCCGCGGCGTCGCGCGCCGGGTCGATGCCGTCGAGGAAGGGCAGAGAGGCATCCCACTCCGGGCGGACGAACCCGCCCTCGATCGCGACGGAGGTGCCGTCGGCGAGCCGCACGGCCTCGAGCTGCCCGCGGTCGCCGACGAGCTCGACGATCGGATGCCGCTGCACCACCGCTCCGGCGGCGGCGAGTTCGGCCTCCTCCTGCGCGCTCACGACCGAGGCTCCGTTCGTGAACACCGTGAGGCTCTCGGTCCAGCGCGAGATCAGGCGGGCACGGTCGGCGAGGTCCGTCGTCTCGCCGATGAGGGCGAGTGTGCGCCCCTGCAGCTCCCATGCATCGCAGGCGGCGCAGCTGAACAGGCTCATGCCGTAGAAGCCGCGCAGATCCGGCACCGCGGGGAGCGTCTCGCGCAGGCCGGTCGCGATCAGCACCGCCGGGGCGGATGCCGTTCCCGCGGGCTCGCGGCGGCCGATCTCGGCGGTGAACCCGGCATCCGTCCGTCGCAGCGAGACCACCCGCACCCGCGAGCGGATCTCGACGTTCGGATATGCCGCGAGCTCCGCGCGGGCGAGCCGACGCAGCTCGTGCGGCGGGATGCCGTCGCGCGTCAGAAATCCGTGCGAGGCGAGTGTGGCGGCGTTGCGCGGCCGGTCGGCGTCGACGACGAGCACCCGGGCGAGGGAACGGCCGAGGTTGAGGGCGGCCGAGAGCCCGGCGGGGCCGCCGCCGATGATGATCACGTCGTACTCGGTGTGGTCCACAGCATCCTCCTGACCTGCGTTCGTCGCGCACGCGGTCTCGGATGGGATGCGGCTGCGCCGCCCGGGCGACGCCGCCGCGAGCCGCATCGGGTAAGGCTCGCCTTACTTCCATCCTGCCATGAGCGGCGCGGGCGCGGCGGTGTCCTAACTCAGGAAAACCGAGGGCGCGGAGGACATTGCCACGTGGAAACCGGGGGTGCGGGCGGCATCCGTCCTGAAACAGTGCCGACCCTGCCGTCCGCAACTCCTCAGAAACTCGTGATTCCGGGCCGTTGCGTGCCGCATTCGCGTCATCCGGGCCATATCGGAGGAGTTGTGAACAGGGCGACGACGGCGACCCGACGGCGTCACGGAGTGATGACGACCGAGCTCTTCGCGAGGAGTGCGCCGAACGCGTCGGTGATGTCGTCCTCGTCCGGGCAGCTCGCGAAGGCGATCACCGTGATCCCCGGGACGTCGAAGGAGCGGCCGGCAAAGACGCCGGACTCGCCGTCCTGCGCGAACGTGACCTGGCGCATCGCGACCGAGTTCCCGAGGTCGCCCTCGAGGGGGAACTTCCCGGTCGTCGGCGGAGCGGTCTGAAAGTCGATGACGAGGTTCATCACGCCGTTCGAGGCGTCGAGATCGTCATCCTCGGCGAAAGGCGTGCCGTAGTTCATGTCGTCGGTCACGGAGTATCCGGCGATGCAGTCGTCGGCGATCCGACGGTAACTCCGACCGCTTTCGCCCTGGCCCGTCTCCTGCTCCTCCCACTCGGTGTCGCCCTGAAGACCGTCGTTCCAGTCCACCTTCGTGTCTTCGTCGAGCGTCTGCCCGTCGACGAAGGTGAAGGTGGAGGGACCCGGTGCGCATCCGGCCAGGGCGAGCAGCGACAGGGCAGCGACGGATGCCGCGACGGTTCGAGTGGGCATGGCGGTGCGGTTCATTCCGCACATCGTAGGGGGATGCGTGCGGATGGCCGGAAAGTTATCCACAGCTGCCAAGGAACTTCGAGTGAAGCGGCGCCACCACGTCAGTGCCGCCAAGAGTTGGGGGCCTGTGACGGAGGGGTGGGGGGGCGGTGATGGGTGCGTGCCGGGGTGGCGTTCGTGCGCCAAGGCGAGGAGGGCGTCGATGTTGTCGGCTCGTCGAACTCGCGCGGGCGCAACCGTCAATCAAAGTTGAGCCAGTTCATATCAAGTTTGTTTGACAGTCATCTCGCGTCGATGTACAGTTGAGCCATCGCGACTCAGGTTTCCTGATCGCCGCAGATTTTCAGACCAACCATCGTCAGCAACACAAAGGAGAACAACATGGCACGTGCTGTGGGAATCGACCTCGGTACGACGAACTCCGTCGTCAGCGTCCTCGAGGGCGGCGAGCCGAAGGTCATCGCCAACGCCGAGGGCTTCCGCACCACCCCGTCGGTGGTCGCCTTCACCAAGGACGGCGAGGTGCTCGTCGGTGAGACCGCCAAGCGCCAGGCCGTCACGAACGTCGACCGCACCATCGCGTCGGTCAAGCGTCACATCGGAACCGACTGGACCTTCGACGTCGACGGCAAGAAGTGGACGCCGCAGGAGATCTCCGCGCGCATCCTCATGAAGCTCAAGCGCGACGCCGAGTCGTACCTGGGCGACACGGTGACCGACGCGGTCATCACCGTCCCCGCGTACTTCAACGACGCCGAGCGCCAGGCCACCAAGGAGGCCGGCGAGATCGCGGGCCTCAACGTCCTGCGCATCATCAACGAGCCCACCGCCGCGGCCCTCGCGTACGGTCTCGACAAGGGCAAGGAAGACGAGCTCATCCTGGTCTTCGACCTCGGTGGTGGAACGTTCGACGTCTCCCTGCTCGAAGTGGGCAAGGACGACGACTTCTCGACCATCCAGGTGCGCTCGACCGCCGGTGACAACCGTCTCGGTGGAGACGACTGGGACCAGCGCCTCGTCGACTACCTGATCTCGCAGTTCAAGTCCACGACCGGTGTCGACGTCTCGGGTGACAAGATCGCCCTGCAGCGCCTCAAGGAGGCCGCGGAGCAGGCGAAGAAGGAGCTGTCGTCCTCGACGAGCACCTCGATCAACCTCCCGTACCTCTCGCTCACCGACTCGGGCCCCGTCTCGCTCAGCGAGACCATCACCCGCGCGAAGTTCGAGGACCTCACGAAGGACCTGCTCGACCGCACCAAGAAGCCCTTCGAGGACGTCATCCGCGAAGCCGGCATCAAGGTCGCCGACATCGACCACATCGTGCTCGTCGGTGGATCGACGCGTATGCCCGCCGTCGCCGAGCTCGTCAAGCGCGAGACCGGCAAGGAAGCCAACAAGGGCGTCAACCCGGACGAGGTCGTCGCCGTCGGCGCCGCTCTGCAGGCCGGTGTGCTGAAGGGCGAGCGCAAGGACGTCCTCCTCATCGACGTCACCCCGCTGAGCCTCGGCATCGAGACCAAGGGCGGCATGATGACGAAGCTCATCGACCGCAACACCGCGATCCCGACCAAGCGCAGCGAGACCTTCACCACGGCCGACGACAACCAGCCGTCCGTCGCGATCCAGGTCTTCCAGGGCGAGCGCGAGTTCACCCGCGACAACAAGCCGCTCGGAACCTTCGAGCTCACCGGAATCGCCCCGGCCCCCCGCGGCATCCCGCAGGTCGAGGTGACCTTCGACATCGACGCCAACGGCATCGTGCACGTGTCCGCCAAGGACAAGGGCACGGGCAAGGAGCAGTCGATGACGATCACCGGCGGCTCGTCGCTGTCGAAGGACGACATCGAGCGCATGGTGCGCGAGGCCGAGGAGAACGCTGCCGAGGACAAGAAGCGCCGTGAGGCCGCCGAGGTCCGCAACCAGGCCGAGACCCTCGCGTACTCGATCGACAAGCTGATCAAGGACAACGAGGACAAGCTCCCCGCCGACGTCAAGGAGTCGGTCCAGGCCGATGTCGACGCCCTCAAGACGGCTCTCGCCGGCGAGGACGACGACGCCGTGAAGACCGCGTTCGACAAGCTCAACGAGTCGCAGACGAAGCTGGGCGAGGCGATCTACGCGCAGTCGCAGGCGGATGCCGCGGCCGGTGCCGCTCCCGAGGGCGACGCTCCCGAGGGTGATGCATCCTCCTCCGACGAGGATGTCATCGACGCCGAGGTCGTCGACGACGAGGACGAGAAGAAGTAATCATGGCTGACAAGGACTTCGAAGAGAACAACGGAGTCGCAGGCGAGGGGTCGGATGCTCAGGCATCCGGCCCCGCGCCGCAGAATCCGGACTCCACCGAGGCCGCAGCGGCCGAGGGCTCGGACGAGACGCCGGTCGACGCGATGGATTCGGTTCCTGAGCCTGTCGAAGGGCTCACGGTCGACGACATCCTCGGCGCGACGCAGACCGGTGAGGCCGCGGCGGAGGACGCCGTGCTCGCCGACCTCGAGTCGACGCTGCTCAACGACCTCAAGCGCCTGCAGGCCGAGTACGCGAACTACCGTCGCCGCACGGAGGAGTCGCGCCAGGTTGAGATCGAGCGCGCGAAGGGCGAGGCCGTCAAGGGTCTGATCCCGGTGCTCGACGATCTCGACCGCGCCAGCCAGCACGGCGACCTCGTCGACGGCACTCCCTTCGCCGTGATCGCCGAGAAGGTTCGCGCGGTCGTGGAGCGCCTCGGCGTCGTCTCGTACGGCGAGAAGGGCGAGGAGTTCGACCCGCAGCGCCACGAGGCCATCTTCCAGCAGCCGACGCCCGGCGTCGACAAGACCACGATCCTCGAGGTCGTCGAGGTGGGATACCGCCTCGGAGACGTCGAGCTGCGTCCTGCGAAGGTCGTCGTCGCCGTCCCCGCGGAGTAGGTGATGCATGGCTAGCCAGGATTGGTTCGACAAGGACTTCTACAAGACCCTCGGGGTCTCGAAGGACGTGAGCGAGGCCGACCTCAAGAAGGCCTACCGCAAGCTCGCACGGAAGTACCACCCGGATTCAAACCAGGGTGATGCCAAGGCAGAGGCGACCTTCAAGGAGATCAGCGAGGCGTACTCGGTGCTCTCCGACGCCGAGCAGCGCAAGGAGTACGACGAGATCCGCGCCATGGGCTCGGGCGCCCGCTTCACGGCGGGCGGCTCGGGTGCCGGCGGGTTCGAAGACGTCTTCAGTCGCTTCGGCCAGGGAGGGCGCGGGCAGTCCGCCGACTTCGAGGACATCTTCGCGATGTTCAACCAGGGTCAGGGCGGAGGAGGCTTCGGCAACGGACGCTTCGGGCAGACGAGCGGCGGATTCCGCGGCTTCGGCGGCCCGCAGCGCGGTGCCGATGTCACGGCCCGCACCACCCTCGACTTCGTCACCGCCGTGCAGGGGGAGACGATCTCGCTGCAGGGTGACGACGGCAAGCCGTTCAAGGTGAAGATCCCGGCCGGGGTCGCCGACGGGCAGAAGATCCGTCTGCGCGGCCGCGGTCGGCCTTCGCCGGACGGGGGCGAGAGCGGTGACATCGTGGTGCAGATCACGGTGCGCCCGCATCCCGTCTTCACCCGTGACGGCCTCAACCTGCGCGTCGTCGTGCCGGTGACCTTCACCGAGGCGACGCTCGGCGCGACCATCGAGGTCCCCACGCTGAGCGGAGACGTCGTCAAGCTCCGGGTCGCTCCCGGCACCCCCTCCGGGCGGGTGCTGCGGGTCAAGGGTCGCGGCGTGACGACCGGCAAGGGCACCGGCGATCTGCTCGCCGAGCTGCAGGTGGCCGTGCCGACGCACCTCGACGAGGCGGCGCGCGAGGCGCTCGAGAAGTTCCAGGCTCTGGAGCCGACCGAGAACCCCCGCGCCGAGCTCATGGCGAAGGCGCGGCGATGACGAGCATCCGCTCTTCGTGCGCGAGGACGGGGGTGTCGGATGGACGCTGACACCCCGGTCTTCGCGATCGCCGTCGCGGCCGAGCTCGCGGGCATGCACCCGCAGACGCTGCGCCAGTACGACCGCATCGGCCTGGTCACCCCCGGCCGCACGCGCGGCGGTTCTCGCCGGTACTCGCATCGCGACATCGAGCAGCTCCGTGAGGTCGCCCAGCTGTCGTCCGAGGGGATGAGCCTGCCGGCGATCGCCCGACTGCTCGACCTCGAGGACGAGAATCGGATGCTCCGCCGCCGCATCGCCGACCTCGAGGCCTCTCTGCGTTCCGAGCGCGAGAATCGACCCGGAGTGCGCGTGTTCGCGGCGGGTTCATCCGGTGTGGTGCCGATGCCGTCGGGACGACGTCTGCGTCGTTCGACCGAAGTGGTGCTCTGGAGCCCGCGCGACGGGCGCAACTGACCTCTCCCCACCGACCGGTGTGTATCCTGTCAACTGTTAACAGGAGGTCGGCGTGACACAGATCGTCAAGCGGGCAGAGTCGCTCGGAGCCCAGGTGGCACGCGTGCTGCGTCAGCGCATCGTGCGCGGGGACCTCGCGCCCGGCACCCGCATCACCGAGGAGGCGCTCGCCGAGGAGTTCGACGTGAGTCGCGGTCCGATCCGCGACGCCCTCACGCAGCTCAGCTTCGAGAACCTCGTCGAGGTGCAGCGCCCGCGCGGCGTGTACATCACCGGACTCACGAAAGACGACGTCGACCAGCTCTACAGCCTGCGCGGTGCCCTCGAGCAGCTCGCCCTGTCGCGGGCGATGCGCGTCGACGACGCCTCGCGATGGGCGCCGATGGCGGCGGCCGTCGGGCGCATGGGTGCCGCTGCGGATGCCGGTGATCACGCGGCTTTCGTGACCGCCGACCTCGACTTCCACTCGCAGATCTATGCGCTCGCCGACCACCCGCGGCTCGAGGGGGCGTGGAGCCAGTACCTCCCGACCTTCGCCGCGCTGCTCGAGGTCACGATCAACCACGACGAAGACCTCCACGAGTCCTCGGGCGACCACTTCACGCTCATGGACGTCATGCGCACCGGCACCCCCGCCGAGGCATCCGCTGTTCTGGCCGCCCATCTCGACGGCGCCCGCGACCGGATGCTCGCCGAGATCTCCGACCGAGTCTGACCCGCGGCATCCGCTGTTCCCGACGGGCGCCGGAGCCCGTTCCTCGCGGCCAGTGTTGACTGTTAACAGTCAACACTGTTAGCCTCACGGCGTCGACAACACGGTCGACCCACGTAGAGGAGCAAAGATGCCCCGCAAGCGCATCACCCGGGCGGCCGCCGCACTCGCCGCCCTCGCAGCCACCGCTCTCGTCGTCTCGGCCTGCACCAAGGTCGAAGAGGGCGAAGATGCCGCGTCGGCATTCCCCGAGAAGGACATCCGCCTGATCATCCAGGCCAACCCCGGCGGCGGATCCGACCTGTCGTCGCGCGCCCTCGCGACCGAGCTCGAGAAGATCCTCGGCGTCAGCGTCATCCCCGAGAACATGCCCGGTGCGGCCGGAGCCCTGGCCATGGAGTACGTCGGCTCGCAGGACGCCGACGGCTACGTCATCGGCTTCGCCCCGGTCGAGATCGCCATGCTCAACACCACGCAGGGCGCCAACGTGCTGCCGGAGGACTTCGACCTCCTCGGCCAGATCATGCTCGCTCCCGGCGTCATCACGGTCGGCGCGAACAGCGGCATCGAGACCCTCGAAGACCTCGTCGCGCAGGCGAAGTCCGGCCCCGTGACCGTCGCCAACTCCGGCGCCGGCTCGATCTGGGAGGCCGCGACCGTCGGCCTCGGCACCGCGACCGATGCCGACTTCACCCTGGTCCCGTACGACGGTGGCGCGACCGCCGTCGCCGCTGCGGCATCCGGTGAGACCGTCGCCGCCGTCTCCGGACTCGGCGAAGCGCTCGCGCAGGGCGACGCCGTGCGCATCCTCGCCGTGATGAACGACGAGCGCCACCCCGACGCCGAAGACGTCGAGACGGTCGAAGAGGCCATCGGCGACGACGTCGTGTTCGGTGGGTGGGGCGGAATCTACGCGCCGAAGGGTCTGCCCGACGACGTGAAGGAGACGCTCGAGGCCGCGGTCAAGGAGGCCGTCGAGTCCGACACCTACCAGCAGTTCCAGGCGGATGCCGGCAACCTCGTCGTCTACCGCGACTCGGCCGAGTGGACGACCTTCGTCGACGACCAGTTCACGCTGTTCCAGGACCTCCTGGGCTGAGAGCACTCCTGCGGGGCCGGCGTCCGTCGGCCCCGCAGCGCACCCCTCCAACGAAGGAGAACCCATGTCGACCCCCGACATCGCCGCCGACGCGGCATCCGAGGACGAGTACGAGGGCGCACCCGCCTCGCGGGGCCTCGAGATCGCGTTCGGGGTGGTCGCCCTCGCCTTCACCGCGGGCTACCTCTTCCTCTCCACGCAGATCCCGCTGCGCCGCGAGGCCGCTCCCGGGCAGATCGACGCCCGATTCTGGCCCCTCGTCATCGGCGTCACCGGCGTGGTCATCGCGATCGCGATCCTCGCCGTCGCCCTCACCCGGCCGGCACCCACCCGTGAAGACCTCGAGCGCATCCAGCCCGGCGGCTACCTGCGCGTCATCGCCACGCTCGTGATCACCGGCGCCTTCATCGCGCTCTGGTCGCTCGGCACGGTCATCCTGTTCGGCTACCGCATCGAGGTGTTCCCGGTCGCGGCCGCCCTGCTCATGGCCGCCCTCATGCTCCTCTACGGCCACCGCCGCTGGCTGAGCCTCGTCATCTACTCCGCCTCCGTCACGGCGTTCGTCTACGTCGTGTTCGGGATGCTCCTGAGGATTCCCCTGTGAACGCGCTCATGGAGGGGCTGAACTCGCTCCTCGACATCTCGATTCTGCTGTACATGCTGGTCGGCCTCGTGCTCGGCTTCATGGTCGGCGCCTTCCCCGGCATCACCGCGACCATGGCCGTCGCCCTCGCCGCCGGCTTCACGATGACCCTCGAGCCCGTGCAGGGCCTCGCGGTGCTGCTCACCATCTACGTCGCCGCCAACTTCGGCGACCGCGTGCCGTCGATCCTCATCAACACCCCCGGCACCCCGGCATCCATCGCCACCACCCTCGATGGGTACCCGATGGCGAAGCAGGGCAGGGCCGGACTCGCGCTCACGATCTCGGCGATCGTCTCGGCCGTCGGCATCCTCGCCTCGCTCGTGCTGTTCTCGGTGGCCGCCGTGCCGATCGCGAGCTTCGCCCGTGACTACTTCAAGTCGCCCGAGCTGTTCGCGCTCGTCGTCTTCGGCATCTCGATCATGATCGGCATCTCGTCGAAGTCGATGCTCAAGGGCATCCTCGCCGGGCTCTTCGGTCTCATGCTCGGCAGCGTCGGCACGTACGCCGCGACCGCCGACCAGCGCTTCACCTTCGGGGTGCTCGAACTCGTCGAGGGCGTCAACTTCATCGCCGTGATCATCGGCCTGTTCGGCATCGCCGAGCTGTTCGACCAGCTGCTCACGCACAAGAAGTCGCACGTGCGGCCGATCTCGAGCCTCGGCCGCTGGTGGCCGAACAGGTCCGAGCTCAAGCAGTCGGGCCGCGCCACCGCGGTCGGCGGCGCCGTCGGCCTCGGGGTCGGACTCATCCCGGCCGCGGGCGGCGACATCGCCGGCCTCATCGGATGGGAGCGGGCGCGCAAGGCGTCGAAGCACCCCGAGATGTTCGGCAAGGGGTCGATCGAGGGCGTCGCGGCATCCGACACCGCCTCCAGTGCCACGCTCGGCGGATCGCTCACCACCACGATGGCCCTCGGCATCCCCGGCGACTCCGTGATGGCCGTCATGATCGGCTCGATGATCATCTGGGGCATCACCCCCGGGCCCACGCTGTTCACCAACCGCCCCGACCTCGTCGTCTCGATCGTCGGCATCATGCTCGTCGCGACCATCCTGTCGCTCGTGCTCAGCCTCATCCGCATGAAGGGAATGGTGAAGCTGCTCGACGTGCCGCAGCCGTACCTGTGGAGCGGCATCCTGATCTTCTGCATCATCGGCACCTATGCGACCTCGAACAGCCTGTCGACCGTCGTCACGATGCTCGTCTTCGGCGTCGTGGGCGTGCTGCTCAAGCGCATGCAGGTGCCGGCCGGCCCCGTCGTGCTCGGTCTGCTGCTCGGCCCGCTCGCCGAGGAGAACCTCGCCCGCACCCTCGCGATCCTCCCGACGCGCCCGTTCTTCGAGGTCGTCAGCCCGATCGCGATCGTGCTGCTCGCCCTCGCCGTGCTCTCGATCGTGATGCCGGCGATCCGTGCGGCCCGCAAGCCGCGCGCCGAGCGCAAGTCGCTCGAGGACTCGATCCTCGACGACGAGAGCCGCGAGCAGATCGAGAAGGCGCACGACGAACTCGCCGCGAACCCCGACCTGCTCACGTCGACCGTGCGCAACGTCGACACATCCCCCCGCGCGCTCCGCAAGGCGCGCAAGAACTCCAAGGAGAACGAGAAGTGACCCGCTACGACATCCTGACCGCCGTCCCCACCGCGTTCCACCGCGACGGCAGCCTCGACCTGGAGGGGTCGCGCGCGATCTTCCGCTTCGTCGGGCAGTCGGGCAACGAGGGCGCGTTCATCCTGGGCACGACGGGGGAGTTCCCCGCGGTCGACGTCGAGGAGTTCCGCTCCCTCGTCGGCGCCGCGATCGCCGAACTCGCCGACCGCATGCGCGTGATCGTGCACGTCGGCCAGCCCAGCACCTTCGAGGCCGTGCGCCTGGTCGAGATCGCCCGCGGACTCGGCGCGACCGAGTTCGCCGCCCTCACCCCCTACTACCTGAAGTCGACCGACGACGCGATCTTCGACTACTTCCAGGCGGTGTCGGATGCCGTGGGCGACGGGCGCCTCTACGTCTACATCTACCCGGCGCGCAGCGGCAACACTGTCTCGCCCGAGCTGCTCGTGCGCCTCGCGGGGCTGCCGAACATCGTCGGCGCGAAGCTCAGCGAGCTGTCGCTCGACGAGATCGCCGCGTACCGCGCGGTCGTGCCCGCCGATTTCGACCTGTACACGGGAGCCGACCGCGACCTGATCGCCGCCGTCGGCGCCGGCGCGCAGGGCGTCGTCTCGGGCGTCTCGTCGGTCACGCCGAAGCCGTTCCGGGCGCTCGCGGATGCCGGGCGCTCGGGTGATGTGGGAGCGATCGCCGCCGCCCAGACCGCCGTCGACGACGTCGTGTCTCTGATCGGCGGCGACATGGCGCGCATGAAGGAGGCGTACCGCGTGCTCGACGTGGTCGACGCGTACTGCCGCATGGCGATCGCGGAGCCGACCGAGGCCGAGCGCACCGCCGTCGCCGAGGTGGTCGCCGCGCACCGCTGAGTGTCTCGTGTGGGGGCGCTTCGACAGGCTCAGCGACCCGGCCGTATGGGTCCCTGAGCCTTTCCTGCGGGCCCGGCCCACAGGAAACCGAAAGGTGGCCTTCCTAGCGTCGAAGACGGGTTCCCCCGCCCGCTCCGCGCCTGGCGCGCGGTGTCCTGCCACGAAGGAAGGCCTCCTCATGACGAACACCACCGCCCACACCTCCGCCGCGACCGCGTGGGGGCTCCTCGTCCTCCGCGTCGTCGTCGGCGGCATCTTCTTCGCCCACGGCGCGCAGAAGATCTTCGAGTACACGCTCGCCGGAACCACGCAGAGCTTCGCCGGGATGGGCGTGCCGCTGCCCGAGATCGCTGCCCCCTTCGTCGCCTTCCTCGAGCTGATCGGTGGGGCGATGCTCGTGCTCGGCCTCTTCTCGCGCCTCGCCGGCATCCTTCTGGCGGTCGACATGGTGGTGGCGCTCGTGCTGGTGCACCTGCCCGCGGGCTTCTGGGTCGGCGAGGGCGGCTACGAGTTCGTCGCCCTGCTCGGCGCCTCCGCGCTGGCGATCGCCTTCACGGGTGCCGGACGCTTCTCGGTCGACCGTGGCGTGCTCCGCGGGCGCGCCCCGGCCTGGCTCGCCTGACCGCAGAAGACCGAACAACGGATGCCGCGGGGCTCAGCCCCCGCGGCATCCGTCGTTTTCTGGAGATCTTCGTCCTCGCGAGGTTGCGTAACCATTTGGTGCTTGACAGGCAGAAGACTACGAAGTTATCTTTATGAAACCGATTTCACGCATCCCGAGCGAGGAGTCGGCTGCACCGTCGCAGAGAACTTGCTGGCCAAAGGAGTGAACAGTGAAGTCGAACCCCCTACACCCGTCCCGCAACGCACGCGCGCTGCGGATCACCGGCCTCGCCGCCGTCGCCGCCATCGCCCTCGCGGGCTGCGCATCGGGCGGAGAGAGCGATGCCGGAAGCGCCGGAGAAGAACTGACGTTCTCGAACTGGCAGTTCCTCGAAGACGGCAAGGGTCCCATCATCTGGGACGCCGTCAAGGGATACACCGGACCGAACGACGACATCGAGCTCACCAAGGTCGAGATCCCGTTCGCGAACTACGCCGACAAGCTCAGCACCGAGCTCGGTGCCGGTGGAGGCCCCGACGTCATGGTGCTGCAGGACAGCCAGTTCGCCTCACTGGTGGATGCCGGCGTGCTCGAGCCACTCGACGACATCGCCGACGAGCTCGGCGACGACCTCAACAACACCAACGAGGCGGGCGTCTTCGACGGCGGGCAGTACGGCTTCAACTGGGAGCGCCCGACCTACAGCACCGTCATCTACAACAAGGACATCTTCGCGCAGCTCGGACTCGAGGTGCCGACCACGTTCGACGAGTTCCTCACCACCGCGCAGACCATCAAGGACGAGCTGGGCATCGCCGGCTGGGCGGGTCGTCACCAGACCGCCGAGATCGACGGCTGGACGCTCGAGATGGCCAACTGGATCTACGGGTTCGGCGGCGAGCTGAGCGACGGCGATGCGCTCACGATCGACCGCGCCGAGAACGTCGAGGCCGTCGAGGCGTTCCTCGAGACCTTCGCCTCGGGCGTCGCGCCCATCGGCGATGACGCGTCGACGTTCCGCGCGAAGTTCGGCCAGGGCCAGGTCGGCATGCTGTTCGAGAACTCGGGCGTCGCGACCACCATCACGAGCAACCCCGACAACGCCGTGAACGGTCAGAACATGGGCGCGGCCCCGCTGCCGCTGGCGAACCCGGGCTCGAACTCGCAGCTGATCATCGCCGTCAACGCGAACAGCGACAACAAGGAGGCCGCGAAGGACTTCGTGCGCTGGGTGCTCGGCGAGGAGGGGCAGACCGCGATCCGTGCGGGCCTCGGCGCCTCCGCCATGGCGACCGACGTCGAGCCGGATGCCGCGTTCCTCGAGGCGAACCCCTGGGCGACGCAGTTCCTCGAGGCCGCCAAGACCTCGAAGTCGACGCTCGTCGAGGGCTTCGAGACCGAGAGCAAGGTCATCTGGCGCGAGGTGCTCACGGCGGTCGAGGACCTGCGGGTCAACGGCGGCGACGTGAAGGCCAAGCTCGCCGAGGTGCAGGAGACCCTCGAAGCCGAACTCGGCTGAGCACTCCGAGGGGCGGGCGGTTCTTCCCCCGGCTGCCCGCCCCTCGGCCACTCCCGCGACACGCGAAAGGACACCCGGCCATGGCCACCCCCACGCTCGAGGCGCCGCAGACCGCGCCCCCTGCCTCGCCGCCGAGGCGTCGCCGCGACAGCGGTGCGATCTCGCGCTTCATCGAGCGCAACGGCGCCTACCTCTTCCTCTTCCCGGCGATCGCCTACCTGGCGATCTTCACGGTCTTCCCCCTGATCCGCGGCGTGCTGCTGTCGTTCACGGCCACCAAGCTCGTGAACCCCTCGGGTGGGCGCCCGGTCGGTCTCGAGAACTACGACTACCTGCTCTCGAGCGACAAGTTCTGGACCTCGGTCGCCACGACCCTCCTCTACACGCTCTTCACCGTCGTGTTCTCGGTGGCTATCGGCACCGCCGGCGCCCTGCTGCTCAACACCGCGTTCAAGGGCCGGGGCATCATCCGCGCGATCGCGACGATCCCGTGGGCCGTGCCCACCGTCGCCGCCGCCCTCATCTTCGTGTGGATCTACAACAACGAGCAGGGCATCCTGAACCGCACCACCAGCGCACTGGGGCTCGGAGAGCACGGCTGGCTCGTCGATCCGCAGTACGGGCTCTTCGCCGTCACGCTCGCGACGGTCTGGAAGCTCACCCCGCTCGTCATGCTCGTGATGCTCAGCGCCCTGCAGAGCGTGCCGCACGAGCTGCGCGAGGCGACCTGGGTCGACGGCGCGACGCGCTTCCAGTCGTTCCGCGCCGTCACCCTCCCGCACATCATGCCGACCATCCGCGTCATCACGCTGCTCATGACGATCTGGTCGATCCGGCGCTTCGAGATCATCTTCCTCATCACCGGCGGCGGACCGCTCGACGTCACCAACACGCTCGTGGTGAACGTCTACCGCACCGCATTCCAGGACCAGAACCTCGGGCGGGCCGCCGCGATCGGCGCCCTCGGCCTCGTGCTCTCGCTGCTGGTCACGGTCGTCTACTTCATCGTCGAGCAGATCCAGGAACGTCAGGAGAGCCAGCGATGACCACCGTGCGCATTCCCACCGACCTCCCGCGCCGCCGTGGCGTCGCCGCCAAGTTCGGCAGCCTCGGCAAGGCCGCGCTGATCACCCTGCTCGTCGTGTTCGCCGGCTTCCCCGTCTACTGGATGCTATCGACCTCGCTCGGCACGGAGGCCTCACTTTACGGCGGATCTCAGCCGCTCGTGCCCGAGGTGCAGAACATCGGGCAGTGGGGCGGGTTCCTCGCCGACATCCCGATCTTCCGCTGGCTCGGCAACTCCTTCGTGATCGCCGCGGGCACCACGATCCTCAGCCTCGTGCTGGCGACCATGGCCGCCTACGCGCTCAGCCGCTACAAGTTCCACGGCCGCGGTGTCGCCGGGTTCATCTTCTTCAGCACCCAGATGCTGCCCGAAGCGCTGATCATCGTGCCGCTGTACGCGATCTTCGCCGGGGCCGGGCTGCTCAACAGCCATTGGGGCCTCGTGCTCGCCGACACCGCGTTCGTGATGCCGGTGGCGATGTTCATCATCAAGAGCGGCATCGACAAGATCCCCTACGAGATCGAGGAGTCGGCGCGCATCGACGGATGCTCCCGCCTGCGCATCCTCACCACCATCGTGCTGCCACTGGTCATGCCGAGCATCGCGGCCGCCTCGGTCATCGCGTTCTTCGACGGCTGGAACGAGTTCATGTTCGCGAACACGTTCATCTCGTCGAGCGATCTGTGGCCGGCATCCGTGGGTCTGTCGTCGTTCCTCGGCCAGTTCTACACGCCGATGAACGTCGTGATGTTCTGCGCCCTGCTGTTCGCCCTGCCCGCCATCATCTTCTTCCTGTGGGCGCAGCGCGGCATCGTGTCGGGGCTGACCGCCGGATCCGTCAAGGGCTGAGCGCCCTGCAACCTGGAGTATCGAAAGACATGTCTGAAGGATTCGACCCGCTGTTCTCCGTGCGCGACAAGGTGGTGGTCGTCACCGGCGGCTTCGGCCAGATCGGCGCCGAGTTCGTGCGCGAACTGCACGGGCGCGGTGCACGCGTCGCCGTCACCTCCCGCCGCGAGGTGGCCGACCCGTCGGCGGAGCTCGGCATCGCCGACCCCGGCGGACGGCTGCTCGCGGTCGCGATGGACATCACCGACCAGCAGAGCGTGGATGCCGGATTCGACCGGGTGCTGGAGACCTGGGGCGTGCCGACCGTCGTGGTCAACAACGCGGGCCTCGACACCCAGCCCAGCGCGCCGCCCGAGGTCTCGGGCCCGTTCGAGCAGTTCCCCGCCGAGGTGTTCCGCGAGGTGGTCGACACGAACCTCGTCGGCACCTTCCTCGTCACCCAGGCGGCCGGTCGTCGGATGCGCGACGCCGGACTCGGCGGCTCGATCGTCAACGTCGGATCGATCTACGGCATGGTCTCGCCGGTGCAGGACATCTATGCGTACAAGGCCGAGCAGACCGGCATCCCGTTCATCAAGCCGGTCGCGTACTCGGCCGCGAAGTCGGGCCTCTACAACCTCACCCGCTATTGCGCGACCTACTGGGGGCGCGCCGGCATCCGCGTCAACACGCTCACGCCCTCGGGCGTGCGCCGTGACACGCAGGACGCGACCTTCCAGGCCAACTACACCGCCCGCATGCCGATCGGACGGATGGCCGAGGCGAACGAGTTCAACGGCGCCCTGGTCTTCCTCGCCTCCGACGCTTCGACCTACATGACCGGCTCGAACGTCGTCGTCGACGGAGGGTGGACGGCGTGGTGAACGACCTGCTGGGCACGCGGCTCTTCATGGCCGCCGTCACCCCGATGCGCTCCGACGAGAGCGTCGACCATCAGGCGCTCGCCGCGATGCTCGACGGCGACATCCGCCGGGGCGTCGAGGGCGTCTACGTGTGCGGCTCGTCGGGGGAGGGCGTGCTGCTCTCGGAGGCCGAGCGCATCGCGGTGGCCGAGGCCGCCGTCGCCGCCGCCGCGGGTCGCGTGCCCGTCGTCTCGCACGTGGGTGCGATGTCGACCGGTGAGGCGGTGCGCATCGCGCAGGCCGCGAAGGATGCCGGGGTCGGCGCGATCTCGATGATCCCGCCGCTCTACTACGGCTACTCCACCGACGACGTCGTGAGGCACTTCCGCACCGTGATCGACGCCGTCGACCTGCCGTTCGTGCTCTACAACATCCCGCAGTTCACCGGCCGCGACATCTCGGAGGGCGGCTTCGACGAACTGCTCGCCCTGCCGCAGGTGATCGGCGTCAAGCACACCTCGCGCAACCTCTACGGCGCCGAGCGCATCCTGCACCGCTACCCGCACCAGACGCTCATCAACGGGTTCGACGAGTTCTACCTGCCGGCGCTGTCGATCGGTGCGCGAGGAGCGATCGGCACCACCGTCGCGCTGCAGATCGAGCTCTTCCTGTCGCTGCGCCGCCGGTTCGAGGCGGGCGACCTCGCCGGGGCGCGCGCCGTGCAGGTGCGCATCAACGACACGGTCGAGGCGATGGTCGAGGTCGGCGTCTTCGGCGCCGCGAAGTACCTCGGCGGCAAGGCATCCGCTCTGTCGCTCGGTGACTGCCGTTCGCCGCTGCCGCCCCTCGACGACGCCGCGCGCGCCCGACTCGACGAGGTGCACGCCCGCCTGCAGCACCACATCGCGACGACCGCCGCCGAGGACGCCGCCTGACCCCGCGCGCGTGCATCGACCGGTGCGAAATGACGGTTCTCGCGGGCCATAGTCGACGTTTCACATCGATCGATGCACCGGCGGGGCGGATAGGGTGAAGCATCCGGGCAGCAGAGGGCGGGACATGACCACGATCTACGACGTCGCGTCGCGCGCCGGAGTGTCACCGGCGACCGTCTCGCGCGTGTTCAACGGCACCAAGGTCTCGCCCGAGAAGGTCGAGGCCGTGCGCCGTGCGGCCGCCGATCTCGACTTCACGCCCAACCGTGCCGCCCGCAGCCTGCGCACGCAGACGTCAGAGGTGATCGCGCTCGTCATCCCCGACATCGAGAACCCGTACTTCACCGAGATGGCCCGCGGTGTCGAAGACGTCGCGAGCGAGGCGGGGTACTCGGTCGTGCTCTGCAACTCCGATTCGCAGCCCGACAAGGAGTCGACCTATCTGCAGATCGCCATCGCCGAGCACATGTCGGGCGTCATCATCGCCGCGGCATCCGACGCGACGAACCTCGACAGCATCCTCGCGACCGGTCGCCCCGTTGTCGCGGTCGACCGCGCCACGCGCTACGACCTCGACGGCGTCGTGATGGCGAACCGTGAGGCGGGCATCGCGGCGACCGAGTCGCTGATCGCCGCCGGCTACCGCCGCATCGCCTACATCGGCGGGCCGGAAGACATCGACACCGCCGCCGATCGTGCCGCCGGGTGGCGGCAGGCGCTGACGGATGCCGGGCGCGAAGCCGACATCGCGGCACTGCAGCGGTTCGCGACGTTCCGGGTCGACGGGGCGCGGGCGGCGATGGAGGAGCTGTTGGCGCTCCCCGAATCACCGGATGCCGTCGTCGCCGGTAACAACCTCATCGGCGTGGGTGCGATCCAGGTGCTCACCGAACGCGGGCTGACCCCGCCGACTGTCGGTGTTGCCGTCGTCGGATCGCTCCCGTTCACGACGCTGTCGCCGACGGCGGTGAGCCTCGTGCGTCTGCCGGCGCGGCACATGGGCGTGACGGCCGCCCGCATGCTGCTCGAGCGCATCGCCGGCGACGCGCAGCCTGCCCGCACGGTCGTGCTGCGCGGCGAGACCCAGCGCGCGAGCTCGACCCGCTAGTCGCCGGCGCTGCAACTGGGCCCCTGAGCTTGTCGAAGGGTCCCACCCCGCGACGCTTCGACAGGCTCAGCACCCCAGGGCTGGGTGTCTCGGCTGAGCCTGACTACGCAACCACAGATTCCACTTGCGATCTGAAATCGATTTCACATATCCTGAAACCGAGCGTGATCAAGGAGGACCACCATGCGATGCACCCTCGGGGTCGACGTCGGCACATCCAGCACCAAGGGCGTGCTCACGGCATCCGACGGCACGATCCTCGCCACCGCCACCCGCGCGCACGACGTCTCGCGTCCGCGCACCGGCTGGGTCGAGATGGATGCCGCGATCTGGTGGGACGAGTTCGCCTCGATCGCCCGCGAACTGATCGCCGCCCACCCGGATGCCGAGATCTCCGCCGTCGGCGTCAGCGGCATGGGACCGTGCATCCTGCTCGCCGACGAGAACGACGAGCCCGTGCGCCCCGCGATCCTCTACGGCGTCGACACCCGCGCGACCGCGCAGATCGAGCGCATCACCTCCGACCTCGGGATCGACGAGATCACCCGCGTCGGCGGCTCGGTGCTCACCTCGCAGGCGGGCGGCCCGAAGATCGCGTGGATCGCCGAGGAGGAGCCGGATGCCTGGGCGCGCGCCCGTCGCCTCTTCATGCCGGCGTCGTGGCTCGCCCGCAAGCTCACGGGCGCCTACGTGCTCGACCACCAGTCGGCCAGCCAGGTCTCGCCGCTCTACGACATCGAGAACGAGCGCTGGCACGCTCCGTTCTGGGGCCGCTACGCGACCGCGATCGTGCAGCCGCGCCTCGCCTGGGCGGGCGACATCGCGGGAACGGTGACGGCGCAGGCATCCGAGATCACCGGCATCCCGGCCGGCACCCCCGTCATCACCGGCACGATCGACGCCTGGACCGAGGCCGTCAGCGTCGGCGCGCACGAGGTCGGCGACCTCATGCTCATGTACGGCACGACGATGTTCCTCGTCGCGACGGGTGAGGAGACCCTCCGCACCCCGTCGATGTGGACCACCGCCGGTGCCTTCCCCGGCACCCGCAATCTCGCCGGCGGCCTCTCGACCTCGGGCGCGCTGACCGCGTGGCTCGCAGACCTGACGGATGCCGACTACCCGCAGCTCCTCGCCGAGGCCGAGGCATCCGGCGCCGGCGCCCGCGGCCTGCTCGTGCTCCCGTACTTCGCGGGGGAGCGCACCCCGATCCAGGACCCCGACGCCCGCGGCGTGATCGCCGGCCTCACCCTCGAGCACACCCGCGGCGACCTGTACCGCGCCGCCCTCGAGGCGACCGCGCTCGGCGTGCGCCACAACGTCGAGACCATGCGCGCGGCCGGCGCCGACATCCGCCGCATCGTCGCGGTCGGCGGCGGCACGCAGGGGCGGCTCTGGCTGCAGGTCGTCTCCGACGTCACCGGGCTCGTGCAGGAGGTTCCGGCGACCACGATCGGCGCGAGCTACGGCGCGGCCTTCCTCGCCGCGGTGGCCACGGCCGACGAGCCGCCGCTCATCACCGACTGGAACCCGGTGACCGACACGATCGCCCCGAACGACGATCTGCGCACGACCTACGACACCCTCTTCGACCGGTACGTGCGCCTGTATTCGGCGACGGCCGACGTCGTCCACGAACTCGCCGCCGACCAGCGCGGCGCCACCCGCTCCACGACCACCGCATCCACCCCCGCATCGGAGGAATCATGACCTACACCCTGCCGACCCCGGCATCCCGCCCGGCATCCGCCCCGAAGACCGCGTACCTGATCGCCTCGGGCGACCTGCGCGAAGCCGCCAACACCGGCGGCTGGCCCGTGCAGATCGAGCTCGAGGCGGGCGTCACCGGCGTCTTCAACGACCTCGGCTGGACCGTCATCCGCGCCAACGACGTCGACCCCGCCACCGGCCACGGTTTCATCTCGAGCCAGCGCATGGGCCTCGAGGTCTTCAAGAACATCCCGACGGATGCTCCGCTCATCGTCGCCGAGGCCGTCTGGCAGTACTCGCACCACGTGCTCGCCGGGCTCCGCACGCACCAGGGGCCGATCCTCACGGTCGCGAACTTCGCGGGCGACTGGCCCGGACTGGTCGGTCTGCTCGGGCTGAACGCCGGACTCACCAAGATGGACAAGCCCTACGCCTCGATCTGGTCGGTCGACTTCACCGACGAGTGGTTCAAGAACGGCATCAAGGAGTGGACCGAGACTGGCGCCATCACCCACGACGCCTCGCACGTGCGCCCGCTGCCCGAGCTGCCCGACAGTCCCGAGAAGCAGCTGGGCGAGGCGCTCGCCGCAGAGCTGCTCGCCGAGAAGGCCATCATCGGCGTCTTCGACGAGGGCTGCATGGGCATGTACAACGCCATCTTCGACGACGAGCTGCTCAACCAGACCGGCATCTACAAGGAGCGCCTGTCGCAGTCGGCGCTCTACGCCGAGATGCTCGAGGTCACCGACGACGAGGCGAACGCCGCCTACGACTGGCTGATCGATGCGGGCATGACCTTCGTCTACGGCGAGGATGCCGCCACCGAGCTCACCCGCGAGCAGGTGCAGTGGCAGCTCAAGATGTACATCGCCGCGCTGCGCATCGCCGACGATTTCGGGCTCGACGCGGTCGGCATCCAGTACCAGCAAGGACTGAAGGACCTGGTTCCGGCGTCCGACCTCGCCGAAGGCATCCTGAACTCCACCGAGCGCCCGCCGGTCACCTCGCGCGATGGCTCGCGCGTGCTGCACGAGGGCCGCGCGTTCCCGCACTTCAACGAGGCCGACGAGGGCGTCGCGGTCGACGCGCTCGTCACCGACCGGGTGTGGCGCGCGATGGGCCTCGTGCCCGACAACACCCTGCACGACGTGCGCTGGGGCGAGGACTACGACGGCCAGTTCGTGTGGGTCTACGAGATCTCGGGCTCGGTCCCCGCCTCGCACCTCGGCGGATGGCAGAACGCCGAGGGCTGGCGCCAGGGCCACGTGTTCTTCCCGGCCGGCGGCGCCACGATCAACGGCGTCTCGAAGCCCGGTGAGCTCGTTCTCTCGCGCGTGTTCATCGCCGACGGCATCCTGCAGGCCGACATCTTCCGGGCATCCGTCGTCGAGCTGCCCGCCGAAGAGACGCAGCGCCGCAAGGACGCCACGAACCCGGAGTGGCCGATCGCCCACGTCGTGCTGCACGGCGTCTCGCGCGACCAGTTCATGGCCCGCCACAAGGCCAACCACGCCCAGACGGTCTACGCGCCCGACGCCGAGACCGCCGACAAGGCGCTCGTCGCCAAGGCCGCGATGTTCGCCGGCATGGGCATCAAGGTCAACCTCGTCGGAGACGTCGCGGTCTGATCCCCGGAGGGGCGAGGGGCGGATGCTTCGGCATCCGCCCCTTTCGTGTGTGCATCGATCGGTGCACAATGCCGGTTATCGGAGCGGATGACCGACGTTTCGCACCGATCGATGCACCCGACGGGCGCTCAGACCTCCGTGTTGCGCGACACGTACGCCGTGCGCTCGACCACCGGCCGCACCAGCTCGGTGATGCCGCGCCGTTCCAGAAGCGCCGCGTCGTCGGCATCCTTCGACGTCACGAAAGCGGGGTCGGCGCCGGACTCGCAGGCATCGACCCAGGCCTGAAAGATGGAGCCGCCCGGGCTCATTGCCCCGCGGCTGATCGGCGTCTCGTCCTCGTCGACCTCGACCACGATGCCGAGCGTGCGCGCCGGCGCCGGGCGGCGTTCGCGAAGCTCGGGGATGAGCTCGGCGAAGCGGCGGCCGATCGGCTTGGCGGTGCCCGTCTGGTCGACGAGGCCGAGCGTGTACTCGAGGTCGGGGAAGTCGGCGAGGTCTCGGCTCACGTCGTGCGAGCACCACCACGTCACGCCCCACAGGTCGTCGGTGCGAGCGACCGAGCGCAGCGTCGCCTCGAGGAAGTCGGGG